>NZ_OZ409834.1:0-3135659 GCF_979258095.1 Frigoribacterium sp. AC394
GCCGTGTGCGGCGTTCTGGGGCGGGATCGTGATGTTTCCGGGGTTTTTGGCGGCGACACGCCCGGGATGCGTGGAGGTTTGGACGTGTGGCGGATTGTCCGTGTAAGGTTCTTTCTTGTCACCCCAAAGGTTCGGCGGAGCGAAGCTCACCGGAACTCAAGTGTGACCGGCTTCCAAGTCCTCGAGTTGCCATTACGGCCTCGGACCAAGCAAGTTGCAACACTGGAAAACATAATGTAGGTTAGTGCCTCGTTCCCACGGGAACGGATTGCTTCTTCGGAAGTGATTGTCACTGGTTTTACGGATTGTAATCTGGTGCTAAGGTTTCACAGCTGCCTCGGACGATGGCCTTCATAAGGTCGGGTTTCTGGTGCGTTTGGTCCTTGAGAACTCAACAGCGTGCACATTGTCAAATGCCAAATTATACCCTGGCATTGCTTGTGGCTTCACCGTTCGGTGGGGTTGTGAGTGGTGTTTAGGTTTCTTTGAGATTGATGGACAACAACAATCGTCAGATTGTTTTGTTCTTTGGTCAGCATCAAATTCAGCAGTTCCGGCCTATTCCGGTTGGACTGTTTTTTCTTTTACGGAGAGTTTGATCCTGGCTCAGGACGAACGCTGGCGGCGTGCTTAACACATGCAAGTCGAACGATGAACTGGAGCTTGCTCCAGGGATTAGTGGCGAACGGGTGAGTAACACGTGAGTAACCTGCCCTTGACTCTGGGATAAGCGCTGGAAACGGCGTCTAATACCGGATACGAGCTTCAGCCGCATGGCTAGGAGTTGGAAAGAATTTCGGTCAAGGATGGACTCGCGGCCTATCAGCTAGTTGGTGAGGTAATGGCTCACCAAGGCGACGACGGGTAGCCGGCCTGAGAGGGTGACCGGCCACACTGGGACTGAGACACGGCCCAGACTCCTACGGGAGGCAGCAGTGGGGAATATTGCACAATGGGCGCAAGCCTGATGCAGCAACGCCGCGTGAGGGATGACGGCCTTCGGGTTGTAAACCTCTTTTAGTAGGGAAGAAGCGAAAGTGACGGTACCTGCAGAAAAAGCACCGGCTAACTACGTGCCAGCAGCCGCGGTAATACGTAGGGTGCAAGCGTTGTCCGGAATTATTGGGCGTAAAGAGCTCGTAGGCGGTTTGTCGCGTCTGCTGTGAAATCTGGGGGCTCAACCCCCAGCCTGCAGTGGGTACGGGCAGACTAGAGTGCGGTAGGGGAGATTGGAATTCCTGGTGTAGCGGTGGAATGCGCAGATATCAGGAGGAACACCGATGGCGAAGGCAGATCTCTGGGCCGTAACTGACGCTGAGGAGCGAAAGCATGGGGAGCGAACAGGATTAGATACCCTGGTAGTCCATGCCGTAAACGTTGGGAACTAGATGTGGGGGCCATTCCACGGTCTCCGTGTCGCAGCTAACGCATTAAGTTCCCCGCCTGGGGAGTACGGCCGCAAGGCTAAAACTCAAAGGAATTGACGGGGGCCCGCACAAGCGGCGGAGCATGCGGATTAATTCGATGCAACGCGAAGAACCTTACCAAGGCTTGACATATACCGGAAACGTCCAGAGATGGTCGCCCCGCAAGGTCGGTATACAGGTGGTGCATGGTTGTCGTCAGCTCGTGTCGTGAGATGTTGGGTTAAGTCCCGCAACGAGCGCAACCCTCGTTCTATGTTGCCAGCACGTAATGGTGGGAACTCATAGGAGACTGCCGGGGTCAACTCGGAGGAAGGTGGGGATGACGTCAAATCATCATGCCCCTTATGTCTTGGGCTTCACGCATGCTACAATGGCCGGTACAAAGGGCTGCGATACCGTAAGGTGGAGCGAATCCCAAAAAGCCGGTCTCAGTTCGGATTGAGGTCTGCAACTCGACCTCATGAAGTCGGAGTCGCTAGTAATCGCAGATCAGCAACGCTGCGGTGAATACGTTCCCGGGCCTTGTACACACCGCCCGTCAAGTCATGAAAGTCGGTAACACCCGAAGCCAGTGGCCTAACCCCTTGTGGGATGGAGCTGTCGAAGGTGGGATTGGTGATTAGGACTAAGTCGTAACAAGGTAGCCGTACCGGAAGGTGCGGCTGGATCACCTCCTTTCTAAGGAGCATGTACCAGCCCTGCTGTTTACACAGGGATTTTCTGGTCAAGTCAGTTTCGGAGCGAATGTCTCCGGCTGGCGCTCAAGGGTGGAACATTGACAATGGCTCTTCGCTAGGGGCATCAGCATCAGTACGACATCTTCGGGTGTTTGGAACGTGAGGGTGTCTGAGGTGGGGAGTGTGCACGCTGTTGGGTCCTGAGGGACCAAACTTCCCTGCGCTTCGGTGTGGGGGGTTGAACTCCTCTGGGCCATATGAGTCCTGCATTATTCGCAGGGTGAGTATGGGACCCGCCCGTATTTTGAGAACTACACAGTGGACGCGAGCATCTTAGTCGCAGACAGTATCTGGCCTTCGGGTCGGGTGGTTGTTTGTGATACTAAGTGCAATTTCTTAGACCAACCCGCTCCTTCGGGGGTGTGGTTGGCGAATGAGATAACACTGAGCTGCTGGCTTCGGCTGGCAGCAACTTTGTGGTCAAGTTTCTAAGAGCAAACGGTGGATGCCTTGGCATCTGGAGCCGAAGAAGGACGTAGAAATCTGCGATAAGCCTCGGGGAGCTGATAATCGAGCCCTGATCCGAGGATTTCCGAATGGGGAAACCCCGCCAGGCATTTTGACCTGGTGACTCCCGCCTGAATATATAGGGCGGGTAGAGGGAACGTGGGGAAGTGAAACATCTCAGTACCCACAGGAAGAGAAAACAACAGTGATTCCGTCAGTAGTGGCGAGCGAAATCGGAAGAGGCTAAACCGGTCATGTGTGATAGACGGCGGTCGTTGCATGGTCGGGGTTGTGGGACCCGTTGTCCTGTTCTGCCGGACAGGAGCAGTTACAGCGCAGTATAGGCGAACAGCTTTGAATGGCTGGTCATAGAGGGTGCGAACCCCGTAGCCGAAATGCTGGCGCTGGCTGAATGGGGATCCCAAGTAGCACGGGGCCCGAGAAATCCCGTGTGAATCTGTCAGGACCACCTGATAAGCCTAAATACTCCCAGATGACCGATAGCGGACAAGTACCGTGAGGGAAAGGTGAAAAGTACCCCGGGAGGGGAGTGAAATAGTACCTGAAACCGTTTGCTTACAAACCGTTGGAGCCTCCTTGTAGGGGTGACAGCGTGCCTTTTGAAGAATGAGCCTGCGAGTTAGCGATATGTGGCGAGGTTAACCCGTGTGGGGTAGCCGTAGCGAAAGCGAGTCTTAATAGGGCGATACAGTCGCATGTCCTAGACCCGAAGCGAAGTGATCTATCCATGGCCAGGTTGAAGCGACGGTAAGACGTCGTGGAGGACCGAACCCACTTCAGTTGAAAATGGAGGGGATGAGCTGTGGATAGGGGTGAAAGGCCAATCAAACTTCGTGATAGCTGGTTCTCTCCGAAATGCATTTAGGTGCAGCGTTGCGTGTTTCTTGCCGGAGGTAGAGCTACTGGATGGCCGATGGGGCCCAAAAGCTTACTGACGTCAGCCAAACTCCGAATGCCGGTAAGTGAGAGCGCAGCAGTGAGACGGTGGGGGATAAGCTTCATCGTCGAGAGGGAAACAACCCAGACTACCAACTAAGGTCCCTAAGCGTGTGCTAAGTGGGAAAGGATGTGGAGTTGCATAGACAACCAGGAGGTTGGCTTAGAAGCAGCCACCCTTGAAAGAGTGCGTAATAGCTCACTGGTCAAGTGATTCCGCGCCGACAATGTAACGGGGCTCAAGCACACCACCGAAGTTGTAGATTTCGTATTATAGACAAGCCTTCGTGGTTCAGTCGTACGGAGTGGTAGGAGAGCGTCGTGTGGCCAGTGAAGCGGCGGTGTAAACCAGCCGTGGAGGCCACACGAGTGAGAATGCAGGCATGAGTAGCGAAAGACGGGTGAGAAACCCGTCCTCCGAAAGACCAAGGGTTCCAGGGCCAGGTTAATCCGCCCTGGGTAAGTCGGGACCTAAGGCGAGGCCGACAGGCGTAGTCGATGGACAACGGGTTGATATTCCCGTACCGGCGAAGAACCGCCCAAGCTAATCCAGTGGTGCTAAGAGTCCTAACCCGGCTGAGTGGATCCCTTCGGGGTGATGCCGGCCGGTCTAACGCTCGACCCCATGCTGGTGCGGTTAACGTATTAACAGGTGTGACGCAGGAAGGTAGCTGAGCCAGGCGATGGTATCCGTAAGGTGAACCTGGTGTAAGGATGTAGGGCTGACGATAGGCAAATCCGTCGTCAATGCGCCTGAGATCCGATGCGTACCCCGTATGGGGGAAATCAGTGATCCTATGCTGCCGAGAAAAGCATCGACGTGAGGTTCAAGCCGCCCGTACCCCAAACCGACTCAGGTGGTCAGGTAGAGAATACCAAGGAGATCGAGAGAATCGTGGTTAAGGAACTCGGCAAAATGCCCCCGTAACTTCGGGAGAAGGGGGGCCGGAACCGTGATGGGATTTACTCCCGGAGCGGGAAAGGCCGCAGAGACCAGTGGGAAGCGACTGTTTACTAAAAACACAGGTCCGTGCTAAGTCGCAAGACGATGTATACGGACTGACGCCTGCCCGGTGCTGGAAGGTTAAGAGGAAGGGTTAGCGCAAGCGAAGCTCAGAATTTAAGCCCCAGTAAACGGCGGTGGTAACTATAACCATCCTAAGGTAGCGAAATTCCTTGTCGGGTAAGTTCCGACCTGCACGAATGGCGTAACGACTTCCCAGCTGTCTCAACCGCGAACTCGGCGAAATTGCACTACGAGTAAAGATGCTCGTTACGCGCAGCAGGACGGAAAGACCCCGTGACCTTTACTACAGCTTGGTATTGGTGTTCGGAGTGGCTTGTGTAGGATAGGTGGGAGACTGTGAAGCTTGGACGCTAGTTCAGGTGGAGTCATTGTTGAAATACCACTCTGGTCACTTTGGATATCTAACTACGAACCGTGATCCGGTTCTGGGACAGTGCCTGGTGGGTAGTTTAACTGGGGCGGTTGCCTCCCAAAAAGTAACGGAGGCGCCCAAAGGTTCCCTCAACCTGGTTGGCAATCAGGTGTCGAGTGTAAGTGCACAAGGGAGCTTGACTGTGAGACTGACAAGTCGAGCAGGGACGAAAGTCGGGACTAGTGATCCGGCAGTGGCTTGTGGAAGCGCTGTCGCTCAACGGATAAAAGGTACCTCGGGGATAACAGGCTGATCTTGCCCAAGAGTCCATATCGACGGCATGGTTTGGCACCTCGATGTCGGCTCGTCGCATCCTGGGGCTGGAGTAGGTCCCAAGGGTTGGGCTGTTCGCCCATTAAAGCGGTACGCGAGCTGGGTTTAGAACGTCGTGAGACAGTTCGGTCCCTATCCGCTGCGCGCGCAGGAAATTTGAGAAGATCTATCCCTAGTACGAGAGGACCGGGATGGACGAACCTCTGGTGTGTCAGTTGTTCTGCCAAGAGCACCGCTGATTAGCTACGTTCGGAACGGATAACCGCTGAAAGCATCTAAGCGGGAAGCCGGCTTCGAGATGAGATTTCCATACCCTTCGGGGTGAGAGGCTCCCAGCTAGACTACTGGGTTGATAGGCCGGATGTGGAAGTGGGGACTAACGACCCATGGAGCTGACCGGTACTAATAAGCCGATAACTTGACAACACTCCCTCCCTGTAGAGGTGGGGGAAAGCTGCTTGCGTCCACTATGTGGTTCCCGAAATACGGTCGGGAACAATTGAACAGACAGTCGTCTGCCGTCATCCTTCGGGGTGGGGGTGGGTGCATGGTCTGAAACAGACTTCACCGCTGGCCTCAGGGCCCGTGTGTGGTAACTGTTTCGGCGGCCATAGCGAGAGGGAAACGCCCGGTTACATTCCGAACCCGGAAGCTAAGACTCTCAGCGCCGATGGTACTGCAAGGGGGACCTTGTGGGAGAGTAGGACACCGCCGGACTCCTTTTGAAAGATCAGAGAGCCCCTTCTTCGGAAGGGGCTTTCTGCGTTTAACGCCTCGTCTGCAGGCGAGGCTCCGGGTTGGTAGAGTCGACCCTCACAACACAACAGCTGGCAGAGATTTTTAGGGAGTACCTCCGTGAGTGACCGAGACGACGACGACCGCAACGACCGTCCCCGACGCTCCGACGACTCCGGATCGGCTGCCGGCCGGCGACCGTCCAGTGGGCCAGGTGGGCCTCGACGCGACCAGCCACGTGACTCCCGCCCGCCGCGCGGTGACCGTCCGTCTTCCGGTGACCGACCGCAGCGGTCGGAGCGCCCGTCGTCGGGAGGCCGGCCCCAGCGAAACGATCGACCGTCGTACGGGGATCGGCCTCAGCGCAGCGATCGTCCGTCGTCGGGGGACCGGCCGCAGCGCAGCGATCGTCCGTCGTACGGCGACCGCGCGGGTCGGGCCGAGCGGCCCTCGTACGGTGACCGTCCTCAGCGATCGGATCGCGCCTCCTCGGGGCGCAACGGTGGAGGAGACGATCGACGCGGCGGCGGTGCCCCGCGCGGTGGTGGGGCTCCTCGCTCCGGGCGTGACTCGTTCCGCCCCCGCGAGACCCCCGAGGATCGCGACCCGTTCGGTATCAAGTCGGTGCGCCCGCCCCAGGACGTGGCGCACGTGCCCGACGACGTGGAACCCCGCGACCTCGACAAGGTCGCCCGCGGTGAGCTGAAGACCCTCAGCAAGGACAACGCGGACTGGGTCGCTCGTCACCTCGTCATGGCTGGACGCCTCATCGAGGAGGACCCCGAGGAGGCGCACAAGCACGCTCTCTCGGCCGGTCGTCGTGCCGGTCGGATCGGCGTCGTCCGCGAGACGATCGCCATCACCGCTTACACGGTGGGTGACTACGCGATGGCGCTCCGTGAGCTGCGAACCTACCGGCGCATCTCGGGTCGCGAGGACCACCTCCCCCTGATGGTCGACAGCGAGCGCGGTCTGGAGCGTCCGGAGCGCGCGCTCGAGCTCGGTCGCTCCGTCGACCCGGCGACCCTGGACGTGCCGGTGCGCGTGCAGCTCGCCATCGCCATGTCGGGTGCTCGCCTCGATCTCGGTCAGGCGGAAGCCGCGCTCCGTGAACTCGAGATCCCTCAGCTCGACCGCTCCAAGGCCTTCTCGTACAGCCCCGATCTGTTCGACGCGTACGCGACGGTGCTCGACGACCTCGGTCGGGAGACCGAGGCCGACGAGTGGCGGGCACTGTCCGAGCGGGCCTCCGACGCCATCGATCGACACCTGCAGGGTGACGACGGCGAGACGATCGAGATCGTCGAAGAGGACATCGAGTGGGAGGACGACTCCGGTGAGGAGGCTGCCGGCGAGCAGGCTTCTGCGGAGGAGGCATCCGTTGAGGAGGCTCCCGTGGAGGAGGCTCCCGTGGAGGAGGCTCCCGTGGAGGAGCCCACTCCCGCCGACGAGACCTCGACCGACGACGAGGGCGACCGTGGCTGACGGCCCCGCACCGCTCGACGGTGTCGACACCGTCCTGGCCGATCTCGACGGCGTCGTCTACCGGGGCAGTCAGGCCATCGAGCACGCGGTCGAGTCCCTGACCACCATGGCGGAGACGCTCCGAGTCGGCTACATCACGAACAACGCGTCGCGCACGGCCGCTACCGTCGCGAACCAGCTGAGCGGCTACGGTCTGGAGGTGACCGCGGACGACGTGGTGACGTCCCCGCAGGCGGCCGTGCGCCTCCTCGGCGACACTGTGCCCGCAGGCTCGACGGTGCTGGTGGTGGGCGGCGAGGGGCTGACCTCCGTGCTCGAGGAGAACGGCTACGTCGTCACTCGCTCGGCGGATGACGAGCCGGCCGCCGTCCTGCAGGGCTTCAGCCCCGAGGTGGGCTGGGCGCAGCTGGCCGAGGCGTCGTTCGCGCTGCACCGCGGCATCCCGTGGATCGCCACGAACACGGACTGGACCATCCCGCAGGAGCGCGGCATCGCACCCGGCAACGGCACGCTCGTGTCGGCCGTCCACACGGCTGTCGGGCGCCTGCCCGAGGTCGCGGGCAAACCCGAGACGCCGATCTTCACGGCTGCCGTCGATCGCTTCGGCGCGACGAAGGCGCTGTTCATCGGCGACCGGCTCGACACCGACATCATCGGCGCCAACCGCGCCGGGCTGCTCTCCGCGCTCGTGCTGACCGGCATCGACGGTGCGAAGGAGCTGCTGTCCGCCGACGCCGCGTCACGACCCGACTTCATCGTCGGCGACCTGCGCGAGCTGCAGCAGCCGTACCCCGAGGTCGTCGAGCACGACGAGGACGACGTCCACGTCGTCAGCGTCCGGGACGCGAGCGTGGCGGTGCGCGGGCACGTCGTCCGGGTGCTCTCGCCCGGCACCGACCCCACCGATCTCGTCCGAGCCGGCACCGCAGCGGTCTGGGGCACGAAGCGCGCCATCTACGCCCTCGACGTCGACCCCGCCCTGCACGCGGCTGACTAAGGTGGACGCCACCATGAGCGAGGACCACGAGACGACGGTGCCGACCACGGACCAGACGGAGGCGGTCGAGGGTCTGGAGGCGCGCCTCCAGCAGATCGAACTGCAGCCGCTGGGCGACCGTGCGGCGGCGTTCGGCAAGGTCCACGACGAGCTGCGAGACGTGCTCGAAGGCGCCGCCGCGGACGGGCCGGAGGGCTCGTGAGCGACGCGACGACCCCCGCCGCGGAGGGGGAGCGCCTGGACTCCGCGCTCGCCCGGCGCGGACTCGCCCGATCGCGCACGCACGCGGCCCGGCTGCTCGCCGACGGTCTCGTGTCGATCAACGGCTCGGGTGTGCTGAAAGCCTCGACCCGCGTGTCCGCGTCCGATCGCGTCGAGGTCGCCGGGCTCGACCACTACGTCAGCCGAGCCGCCCACAAGCTGATCGCCGCGCTCGACTCGTTCGGCGTCGACCCGGCCGGTCGCACGGCCCTCGATGTCGGAGCATCGACCGGTGGTTTCACCCAGGTTCTGCTCGAACGCGGGGCTCGGCACGTGATCGCGCTCGACGTCGGGCACGGCCAGCTGTCTCCCGGCGTGCGCTCCGACCCGCGCGTGACGACCGTCGAGGGCGTCAACGCGCGGTACCTGACCCGACCGCAGCTGCGCTCGATGTCGGCCGAATCCTCGTCGATCGACCTCGTCGTCGCCGACGTCTCGTTCATCTCGCTGACGATGGTGCTGCCCGCGCTCGTCGAGAGCGCGGGTGTGGACAGCGAGTTCGTGCTGCTGATCAAGCCGCAGTTCGAAGTGGGGCGTCAAGGCATCCGCGAGGGCGTCGTGCACGACCCCGGGTTGCGGAACGAGGCCGTCACGACGGTGATGTGGGCCGCGCACGACCTGGGGCTCGGCACCGCCGGGCTCATCCCCTCACCGGTCGTCGGAGGCGCGGGGAACCAGGAGTACTGCGTCCGCTTCTCGGCCTCCGCCGGGACGAATCCGACAGAATGGCTCAGCACGGCCGACAGCTTGACGGGAGCGTGAGAGACATCACTTCGACTAGGCACATCCTCGTCGTCTCGCACACGGGGCGACGCGACTCGATCGACGCCGCCCTCGTGGTCTGCGGGCTCCTCGCTGCGGCCGACGTGGTCCCGGTGCTGCCCCACGACGAGTTCGACGACATCAAGGCGGCCGAACCAGGTCTCGGGCGCGTGGGCATCCTCGGCGACGATGTGAGCTGCGACGATCTCGAGTGCGTGATCGTGCTGGGCGGCGACGGCACCATCCTGCGTGCCGCCGAGCTCACCCGGGGCACCTCGGCGCCCATCGTCGGCGTCAACCTCGGCCATGTCGGGTTCCTCGCCGAGAGCGAGCGCGACGAGATGACCGACACGGTGCGCCGCGTGCTCGCCCACGACTACGACGTCGAAGAGCGCTTCGCCCTCGACGTGACCGTCACCAACGGCAGCGAGGTCGTCTACCAGACCTGGGCGATGAACGAGGCGACCGTCGAGAAGGCGTCGCGTGAGCGGATGCTCGAGGTCGTCATCGAGGTCGACGGTCGTCCTCTGTCGTCGTTCGGCTGCGACGGGGTCGTCATGTCGACCCCGACCGGCTCGACCGCGTACTCGTTCTCGGCCGGCGGCCCTGTCGTCTGGCCCGAGGTCCAGGCGCTGCTGCTGGTGCCGCTCAGCGCTCACGCGCTCTTCGCCCGCCCCCTCGTGGTGGGCCCCGACTCCGTGCTCGCCGTCGAGGTGCTGAACCGCACCGAGGCGAAGGGCATCCTCTGGTGCGACGGCCGGCGAGAGCACGACCTGCCGCCGGGCGCCCGCGTCGAGTGCACGCGGTCGACGCAGCCGGTCCGTCTGGCGCGTCTGCGACAGGGACCGTTCACCGACCGGCTCGTCGCGAAGTTCCATCTGCCGGTCACCGGCTGGCGCGGTCCGGATCAGGCGGCCGCCTCGTGATCGAGGAGATCTCGATCCGCGACCTCGGCGTGATCGGTCGCGCCACCCTTCCGCTCGGCCCCGGCTTCACCGCCGTCACGGGCGAGACGGGCGCAGGCAAGACCATGGTCGTCACCGCTCTGGGGCTGCTGCTCGGCCAGCGCGCCGAGAGCGGCATCGTCCGGTCGGGCAGCGGTCAGGCCGTCGTCGACGGGCGCTGGCTGGTCGCCCCCGACGGGCCGGTCGTCGATCGGGTGATCGAAGCCGGCGGCGACGTCGACGACGGCGAGCTGCTGCTCAGCCGCGTCGTCTCGGCCGAGGGGCGCAGCCGCGCCATCGTCGGCGGTCGTGCCGCACCGATCGGCGTGCTCGGAGACCTCGCCGACCACCTCGTCGTCGTGCACGGGCAGTCCGAGCAGATCCGCCTCAAGTCGGCAGCCGCCCAGCGCGCCGCCGTCGACGCCCACGGGGGAGCGCCGCTCGCCGAGGCCGCGGCGTCGTACCGGGTCGCGTACGACGCCTGGCTGGCCGCACGTGCCGAGCTGGACGAGATCACCCGAGACCGCGACGCCCGCCGGGCCGAGGCGGACGACCTGCGGGCGGCCATCGCCGAGATCGAGGGCGTCGCCCCCGTCGCCGGCGAGCTCGACGAGCTCGACGCCACCGCAGAACGCCTGAGCAACGCCGAAGACCTACGTCTCGCCGCGGGGCTCGCCCACGAGATCCTGTCGACCGAAGCCGTCGACGGCACCCGCGACGTCCTCGGGCTCGTGGAGGAGGCCCGTCGGCAGATCGATCGCGTCGCACCCCACGACCCCGCCCTCGGGCCGATCGCCGATCTGCTCGCCGAGATGAGCGTGCAGGTCTCCGAGACGTCGTCTCGGCTGTCGAGCTACCTCGGTGGTCTCGACGGAGACGCGGCCGGCGATCTCGAGGCCGTGCAGACCAGACGCGCCGACCTGTCGGCGCTCGTCCGCCGTCACGGCCCGACCCTCGACGACGCCATCCGTCTGCTCGACGACGGCAGCCGCCGTCTGCTCGAGCTCGACGGCGACGACGACCGCCTGGCCCAGCTCGACGACGAGGTGCGCGAGTTCCGGGCCGAAGCGGAGACCAGGGCGACGCGACTGACCGAGCTGCGCCGCGCCTCCGGAGCGGACCTGTCCGAGCGCGTCAGCGCCGAGCTCGGAGCCCTCGCCATGACGGGCGCCGAGATCGTCGTCGAGGTGACGCCCCGCGACGAGCTCGGAGCCTCCGGCGCCGACGTCGTGTCGCTGCTGCTGCGGCCGCACCCCGGCAGCGAGCCCCGCCCTCTCGGCAAGGGTGCGTCGGGCGGCGAGCTGTCGCGCGTCATGCTCGCCCTCGAGGTCGTCATGGCCGGGTCGAGCGACGTCCCCACGTTCGTGTTCGACGAGGTCGATGCGGGCGTCGGCGGCTCGGCCGCGATCGAGATCGGGAGGCGGCTCGCCGCCCTGGCCGATCGAGCGCAGGTCATCGTCGTGACGCACCTCGCCCAGGTCGCCGCGTTCGCCACGAACCACCTGCGGGTCGTGAAGGACGCCTCCGGCGAGGTCACCGCGAGCAGCGTGCAGCAGCTCGAGGGCGACGACCGGGTCGCCGAGATGGCGCGGCTGCTCTCGGGGCTGCCCGACAGCACGAGCGGGCTCGACCACGCCCGCGAGCTGCTCGACCTGGCGCGAGACCGAGCCGACACACGTTCGTAACACCCCGTGGCTGGTCTGCGCCCCGCTCGTGACATAGGATGGAATCCCGTGGTGAACGTACAGAACTCGGGCCCTGATTCCTCTTCGATCGACGGGGGCGGCCCTTCTGACGCCGCCTCGTCGGGCCGCGCCGGCCTCACGAGCGACTCGGTGACACCCTCCGTCACGAAGCACATCTTCGTCACCGGCGGCGTGGTCTCGTCGCTCGGTAAAGGCCTCACCGCCGCCAGCCTCGGCAACCTGCTGACCGCCCGCGGACTCCGCGTCGTGATGCAGAAGCTCGACCCGTACCTCAACGTCGACCCGGGCACGATGAACCCCTTCCAGCACGGCGAGGTCTTCGTCACCGACGACGGCGCCGAGACCGACCTCGACATCGGGCACTACGAGCGGTTCCTCGACATCAACCTCGATCAGGCCGCCAACGTCACGACCGGTCAGATCTACTCGACCGTCATCGCGAAGGAGCGCCGCGGCGAGTACCTGGGCGACACCGTGCAGGTGATCCCGCACATCACCGACGAGATCAAGCGCCGCATGCGTCAGCAGGCCGAAGGCGACCTCAAGCCCGACGTGATCATCACCGAGGTCGGCGGCACGGTCGGCGACATCGAGAGCCAGCCGTTCATCGAGTCGGCCCGTCAAGTGCGTCACGAGCTCGGTCGCAAGAACGTCTTCTTCGTGCACGTCTCGCTGGTGCCGTACATGGGCGCGTCGGGTGAGCAGAAGACCAAGCCGACGCAGCACTCGGTGGCGGCGCTCCGCTCGATCGGCATCCAGCCCGACGCCCTCGTGCTCCGCAGCGACCGGCCCGTCAGCGAGAGCAACAAGCGGAAGATCGCCCTGATGTGCGACGTCGACGAAGACGCCGTCGTCAATGCGAAGGACGTCGCCAGCATCTACGACATCCCCACCATGCTGAACGAGCAGGGCCTCGACTCGTACATCATCCGTCACCTCGGTCTCGACGAGAAGGCCGGCGAGGTCGACTGGTCGGGCTGGCAGACCGTGCTCGACGCCGTGCACCAGCCCAAGCACGAGGTGACCATCGGTCTGGTCGGCAAGTACATCGACCTGCCCGACGCCTACCTCTCGGTCACCGAGGCGCTGCGGGCCGGGGCGTTCGCGCACCAGGCCAAGGCGAAGCTCGTGTGGATCCCCTCCGACGACTGCGAGACCCCCGAGGGCGCGGCCGCCGCGTTGTCGCAGGTCGACGGGATCTGCGTGCCCGGCGGCTTCGGCATCCGCGGCATCGAGGGCAAGCTCGGCGCCCTGCGGTTCGCCCGCGAGAACAAGATCCCCGCGCTCGGCCTGTGCCTCGGGCTGCAGTGCATGGTCATCGAGTACGCGCGCAACGAGGCCGACCTGGCCGGCGCCTCCTCGTCCGAGTTCGACCCCGAGACCGAGTTCCCCGTCATCGCGACGATGGCCGAGCAGGTCGACATCATCGCCGGCGGAGACCTCGGCGGCACCATGCGCCTCGGTCTGTACCCGGCCGCGCTGACGCCCGGATCGCTGGCCGCCGAGCTGTACGGCTCCGAGCTGGTCGACGAGCGTCACCGCCACCGCTACGAGGTCAACAACCAGTACCGCCAGCAGATCGCCGACGCCGGCCTGCGCTTCTCGGGCACGTCGCCCGACGGCACCCTCGTCGAGTACGTCGAGCTCGACCGCAATGAGCACCCGTTCTACATCGGCACGCAGGCGCACCCCGAGCTGCGGTCGCGCCCGAACCACGCGCACCCGCTGTTCAGCGGTCTCGTCGAGGCGTCGCTCGAGCGTCAGAACTCGAGCCGACTGTTCGCCGACGACGCGGACGACGCCGGGCAGGCCGGTCAGATCGACGCCGAGACGGTCGGCGCATGAGCGAGCTGCTCGCCGACGAGGCCTTCGAGCCCGAGGTCACGTCGTCCGACGTCGTCTTCGAGGGCGCCGTGTGGAACATCCGCCGCGACGCGTTCGACTACGACGGCTCGACGATCGTGCGAGAGTACGTCGCCCACACCGGCGCCGTCGCGATCCTCGCCGTCGACGACGAGGCGCGCGTGCTCGTGATCCGGCAGTACCGGCACCCGATCCGGTCGCGCGAGTGGGAGCTCCCCGCCGGTCTGCTCGACGTCGACGGCGAGCCCGAGCTGGCCGCCGCCCAGCGCGAGCTCGCAGAGGAAGCCGACCTCGTGGCGACCGACTGGCGCGAGCTCGTGACCTTCCGCACGACCCCCGGCGGCAGCGACGAGACGGTGACGGTCTTCCAGGCGACGGGCGTCTCGGCCACCGAGACGGCGTTCGCCCGCGAGGCGGAGGAGGCCGACATCGAGGTGCGCTGGGTCGCCCTCGACGACATCGTCTCGGGTGTGCTCGCCGGCCGGCTGCAGAACTCCATCCTCGCCATCGCCGCGCTCGCGGCCCACGCCTCGCGCTGACCGCGCATCGACGGGCCGGCCTCGCATGACCACCATCGAGGAGGCGGTCGACCGGTACCTGAGGCACGTCACCGTCGAGCGGGGTCTCTCCGCCAACACGGTGGCGGCCTATCGACGCGACCTCGCACTGTGGCAGGGGCATCTCGAGGAGGCGCACCGCGCCTCCCCGGGGGACGTCACGGTCGCCGACGTGGCCGCGTTCCCGGTCGCGCTCTCGACCCGCGCCGAGAGACCGCTCGGTGCGGCGAGCGTCGCCCGCGTGCTGTCGTCCGTCAGGGGGCTGCACCGGTTCCTGCTCGAGGAGGGCCTGGTCGAGACCGACGTCGCCGCGACGACGCGTCCGCCCAAGCTGCCCGGTCGCCTGCCGAAGGCGATCTCGGTCGCGCAGATCGAGGCTCTGCTGGCCGCGACCGACGGCGACGACCCCGTGCGGGTGCGCGACAAGGCCCTGCTCGAGGTGCTCTACGCGACCGGGGCACGGGTGAGCGAGGCGGTCTCGCTCAACGTCGACGATGTCATCGAGGGCGACGTCGTGCGGTTGTTCGGCAAGGGCGGCAAGCAGCGCATCGTGCCGCTCGGCAGCTTCGCCCGCCGTGCCCTCGACGACTACCTCGTGCGTGCACGCCCCGGGTTCTCGGCGCGGGGCGAGGCGACGCCGGCGCTCTTCCTCGGCGCTCGCGGCGCTCGGCTGTCGCGTCAGAACGCCTGGCTGGTGATCCAGGCGGCCGCCGAGCGGGCCGAGCTCGACGTCGACGTCTCGCCGCACACGTTCCGCCACTCGTTCGCGACGCACCTGCTCGAGGGCGGCGCGGACGTGCGGGTGGTGCAGGAGCTGCTGGGTCACTCGTCGGTCGCGACCACGCAGATCTACACGCTCGTGACGGCCGACGCGCTGCGCGACATGTACTCGCAGGCGCACCCCCGGGCGCGTCGGCGGACTCCGCGCCCTGCTGCGGCACCTGGTGTCTGACCAGGTAAAACCCTCAGGCAAGGCATGAACCTTCTTCGCCCTCGGGTCGGGCGCGGCAGACCGCCGGTGTCGGGGGTCGCCGTTACCATCGTCGTGTGAGCACCAAGCCGACATCGAGCACACCCGCCCTCTTCGAGGCCGCTCCGTCGACCCCGGCGTCGACCGGGCCGGTCAACGGCCCCACCGGTCGCCCTCGCACCGAGTTCGCCGTCCCCGAGCGTCTCGACGGTCACGGCCCGGCGCGCATCATCACCCTCTGCAACCAGAAGGGCGGTGTCGGCAAGACCACGACGACCATCAACCTCGGCGCCTCGTTCGCCGAATACGGCCGTCGCGTGCTCGCCATCGACTTCGACCCCCAGGGCGCCCTCACCGCAGGGCTCGGCGTGCAGGCGCACGACCAGGCCACGGTCTACGACCTGATGATCGGCACCGAGCGCGACGCGCACGCGGTCATCGTCCCCACCCGGGTCGAGAACCTCGACGTCATGCCGGCGAACATCGACCTCTCGGCCGCCGAGGTGCACCTGGTCAACGAGGTCGCCCGTGAGCAGATCCTCGCCCGCATCATCCGTCAGGTCAGTGACGAGTACGACGTCATCCTGATCGACTGCCAGCCCTCGCTCGGTCTGCTGACCGTCAACGCCCTGACCGCCGCGCACGGCGTGCTCATCCCGCTCGAATGCGAGTTCTTCGCCCTGCGCGGTGTGGCCCTGCTGGTCGAGACGATCGAGAAGGTCCGCGACCGTCTCAACCCCGCCATCACGCTCGACGGCATCCTGCCCACCATGTTCGACTCGCGCACGCTGCACAGCCGCGAGGTGCTCGAGCGCGTGGTCGAGGCGTTCGGCGACGAGGTGCTCGAGACCGTCATCGGCCGCACCGTGAAGTTCCCCGACGCATCCGTGGCCGGCACCCCCATCACCCAGTTCGCCCCCGAGCACCCGGCGGCCCAGGCCTACCGGCAGTTGGCCCGAGAGCTGATCGCGCGTGGTGCCGCGGCCTGACGCCAGCGTCGTCACCGACGCCCTCTCCGCCCCCGATGCCGTCGGCACCGGGTTCGCGGTCACGTTGTCGAACTTCAGCGGCCCGTTCGATCTGCTGCTGACGCTGATCGGCAGACGTGAGATGGATGTCACCGAGGTCGCGCTGAGCGCCGTCACCGACGAGTTCATCTCGTACCTCAAGACGGTCGACACGGGCGAGAACCTCGATCAGGCGAGCGAGTTCATCGTCGTCGCCGCGACCCTGCTCGATCTCAAGGTCGCCGGCCTGCTGCCGCAGGGCGAGCTCGTCGACGCCGAAGACGTCGCGCTGCTCGAGGCGCGCGACCTGCTCTTCGCCCGGCTGCTGCAGTACCGGGCGTTCAAGCAGGCAGCCGAGTGGTTCGGGGAGCACAGCACGGCCGAAGCGGCTCGGCATGCTCGATCGGTGCGGCTCGAGCAGAAGTACCGGGTGACGACCCCCGAGCTCGTCTGGACTCTCAGCCCCGACGACTTCGCCGCTCTCGCGACCCTCGCGCTCGCCCCGCGCGAGCTGCCGACGGTCGGGCTCGACCACCTGCACGCCCCGCTCGTCAGCATCCGCGAGCAGGCGGCCGTCGTCGTCTCGATGCTGCGAGACCGCGGCGCACTGACCTTCCGCGAGCTCGTATCGGGCGTCGACGAGCGCGGCGTCGTCGTCGCGAGGTTCCTCGCGCTGCTCGAGCTCTACCGGCACGCCGTCATCTCGTTCAAGCAGATCGAACCGCTCGGCGAGCTCAGCGTCCGATGGACGGCGCTCGACTGGAACGATGAGGCGCTCGACAGCCTGGGGGCCGACTATGACGACTGAGGCGACCGGCACTCGCGAGGCGACCCGCGCCTCCTCGGCGACCCGCGGCTCCTCGGGGCCGGGCGCCGCGTCGGGGCAGGCGATCGCGCGCTCGCTCGAGGCGATCCTCATGGTGGCCGACGAGCCGCAGTCGCTCGTGTCGCTGGCGACCGCGGTCGGTGCTCCGACGGCGGCGGTGCGTCAGGCCGTCGAGACGCTGGTGGCGGACTTCGACGGCGCCGACGGCGGCACGCGGCGCGGATTCGAGCTGCGCGAGGTGGGCGGCGGCTGGCGATTCTACGTCCGCCCCGAGTTCGACCCGGTCGTCCGCGATTTCGTGCTGACGCAGAACCCGTCCAGACTGTCGCAGGCGGCTCTCGAGACGCTGGCGGTCATCGCCTACAAGCAACCCATCACCCGCAGCAGCATCGCGCAGATCCGCGCGGTGAACGTCGACTCGGTCGTCCGCACGCTGCTCGGGCGCGGTCTCATCACCGAGTCGGCCACCGACTCCGAGACCGGAGCCATCACCTACGAAACGACGGAACTCCTGTTGACCCATCTCGGCCTCAATTCACTCGATGAGCTGCCGCTCATCTCCCCGCTGCTCTCCGATGGTCAAGAAGGGTTCGACGATGTCGCCTGAGAACGAGTCCGAGCTGCCCTCGGGCGAGCGCCTGCAGAAGGTCATGGCCGCGGCGGGCGTCGCCTCGCGTCGTGTCTCCGAAGACCTCATCGCCGCCGGCCGGGTCACGGTCAACGGCAAGGTCGTCACCGAGGCCGGTCGACGCATCGACCCCGACAAAGACAAGGTCGTCGTCGACGGCAGCGCCGTG
The DNA here is from genome assembly GCF_979258095.1 of Frigoribacterium sp. AC394. Taxonomy (NCBI): domain Bacteria; kingdom Bacillati; phylum Actinomycetota; class Actinomycetes; order Micrococcales; family Microbacteriaceae; genus Frigoribacterium; species Frigoribacterium sp. AC394. Next base: position 18,191 of record NZ_OZ409834.1, read on the forward strand.
CAGCTCGACACCACGCGCCGCTACGTGATGCTGAACAAGCCCGTCGGCGTGGTCAGCACTCTGAGCGACGAGAACGAGCGACCCGACCTCCGTCAGTTCACCAACGAGTTCGAAGAGCGCCTCTTCAACGTCGGCCGCCTCGACGTCGAGACCTCGGGTCTGCTGCTGCTGACCAACGACGGCGAGCTGGCCCACGTGCTGGCGCACCCCTCGTTCGGCGTCACCAAGACCTACATCGCGAAGGTGCGCGGCGTCATCACGCCCAACGTCATCGCCCAGCTGCTGTCGGGCGTCGAGCTCGACGATGGCCCCATCTCCGCCGACAAGGCCGCGCTCGTCGGCGGCGGCGCGGGGCTGTCCCGCTCGAACGACTCGTCGCTGATCGAGATCACGCTGCACTCGGGTCGCAACCGCGTCGTCCGCCGCATGCTCGAGGCCGTGGGTCACCCCGTCATCGACCTCGTGCGCCGCTCGTTCGGGCCGCTGCACCTCGGCACGCTGAAGGTCGGCCACATGCGAACGCTGAACAAGGCCGAGCTCGGCGCGATCCTCACGATCGCGCGCGACGCGACGCCTTCGCCCAGGGTCGACGCCGCGCCGGTGACCGAGAGCGCCGATGCGCCGGTCGTCGAGGCCGACGTGGTCGAGGTCGCCCTCGACGACGACGAGGTCGAGAAGGAGTTCTACGACGAGGACGACGAGGAGTTCGACCCCGCGACCGACGCCCGCGACGCCAAGCGCCGCCGAGGCCCGTCGGGCTTCAAGGGCGGCACCGGTGCGGCCACGTCACGACGCTCGGAGGTGCGCCGCCAGCAGGCCGGCCGCCGCGAGACGCGTGACGACCGCGGTGCGGCCGGGGCTCGACCTGCTCGTGACGACCGCGGCTACGGGTCGCGTGACGACCGTGGCGCCCGTCCGGCTCGTGACGACCGTGGATATGGGTCTCGTGACGACCGTGGCGCACGCCCGGCTCGTGACGACCGCGGCTACGGCTCGCGTGACGACCGCGGTGGTTACAGCAGCAGCCGAGGAGGCGCGGCGCAGGGTGGATCCGCCCGTGACGACCGCGGTGCGCGACCTGAGCGTGGCGGCTACGGCCGTGACGAGCGTGGCGGTCGCCCTGAGCGTGGCGGCTACAACCGTGACGAGCGTGGCGGCCGACCCGAGCGTGGCGGCTACGACCGCGACGACCGTGGTGCCCGCCCCGAGCGCGGTGGCTACAACCGCGACGACCGTGGTGCGCGCCCTGAGCGCGGCGGACGGCCCGACGGCGGCGGACGTCCGGATCGTGGTGGCTTCGTGTCGCGCGATGACCGTGGCGGCCGACCCGAGCGCGGCGGCTTCGTCTCCCGTGACGACCGTGGCGGCCCCGGCGCTCGCGGCGGCGACCGTCCGCTGAGCCCCGGCGAAGAGCGTGCGGCGGGCTACCCGAACCGCGACCAGAACCGCGACCCCCGTACCGGGCGTCCCTCCGGCGTCCGCGCCGGCGGCCCCGGTCGTGGCGGCCGTGAGGACCGCAGCGGCGATCGCGGCGGCTACCAGGGCCGCGACGACCGCGGTGCCGAGCGCGGCGGGTACCAGGGTCGTGACGACCGTGGTGCCGAGCGCGGTGGCTACCAGGGTCGCAACGACCGTGGCGGCGAGCAGCGCGGCGGAGACCGTGGCGGTTACCAGGGTCGGAACGACCGTGGTGGCTACCAGGGACGCGACGGCGGTTCGGCCGAGCGTGGCGGCTACCAGGGTCGCAACGACCGTGGTGGCGAGCAGCGCGGTGGAGACCGTGGCGGCTACCAGGGTCGCAACGACCGTGGCGCCGACCGCGGCGGCTACCAGGGACGCGACGACCGTGGCGGCTCGCGCGGCGGGCCCGCTCGTGACGACCGCGGCGGCGACGACCGTCGCGGCGGGTCGCGCGGCGGCGACCGTCCGTACAAGCCCCGTGGCGACGACGGAGGGCGTGGTCCTCGCGGGGGTGGCCGGTCGTGACCGAGCCGACCCGCGCCTCCTCGGCTGACGCGGTCGGCATCGACGAACAGACCGACGAGCAGGCAGACGCCCACGACCTCGCCGACGGCAGCCGACGGTTGGCCGGTCAGGTGCGGATCGTGGGCTCCGGCCTGCTCGGCACGAGCATCGGGCTGCGGCTCAGGCAGCACGGCGTCGACGTCATCCTCGACGACGTCTCGCCGGCCGCCCGCAGCCTCGCCATCGACTACGGCGCGGGTCGCGCACCCGCGAACGACGACCGGCCGACGCTGGTCGTCGTCGCCGTGCCGCCCGACGTCACCGCGACCATCGTCGCGACCGAGCTCGAGAGGTTCCCGGAGGCGCTGGTCACCGACGTCGCCTCGGTCAAGGTCGCACCGCTGGTCGAGCTGCGCGAGCTCGGCGCTGACGTCTCTCGCTACATCGGCTCGCACCCCATGGCCGGCCGTGAACGGGGCGGAGCCGTCTCGGCCCGCGCCGACCTCTTCATCGGCCGCCCGTGGGTCATCGCCGGGCACGACGACATCACGTACCGACGCGCCGCCGCCGTCGAGGACCTCGCCCTCGATCTCGGGGCCACCCCGATCGAGATGACCCCCGACGAGCACGACGCCGGTGTCGCGCTCGTCAGCCACGTGCCCCAGGTCGTCGCCAGCCTCATGGCGAGCCGACTCGCCGACGCCCCCGACTCGTCTCTCGACCTCGCCGGCCAGGGCGTGCGCGACGTCACCCGCATCGCCGCCAGCGATCCGGCGCTCTGGGTGCAGATCCTCGGGGCGAACGCCTCGCGCGTCGTCGAGGTGCTGCGCGCCCTGCGCGTCGACCTCGACGGGGTCATCGGCGCGCTCGCCGCACCCGAGGCGCCCGGCGCCCGCCGGGCCGTGGCCGAGGCGATCGGCGCCGGCAACGGGGGAGTCTCGCGTCTGCCCGGCAAGCACGGCTCGACGACCCAGTTCAGTTCGGTGATCGTGCTCGTCGACGACACCCCGGGGCAGCTCGCCCGGCTGCTCACCGAGATCGGTGAGATCGGCGTCAACCTGGAAGACCTGCGCCTGGAGCACTCGCCCGGCGCCCCGGTAGGACTCGCGGAGGTGGCCATCGTGCCCGACCAAGAACAACGACTCGTCGCCGAACTCGAACGGCGCGGCTGGACCATCGCGGGGGCGTTCGCATGAGCGGCACCGAGCCCACCGTCGACCCCGGTGTCGACCCGGCCGTCGACCCGGCCGTCGACCCGGCCGTCGACCCGGCCGTCGACCCGGCCCTCGACGTCGAGCGCTCGCCCGGCGAGCACGGCGTGGGCGGGCCGGCCGGCGAGGCCCACACCGCCGAGCTGCGCGACGAGACCGCCGAGGCCGTGCACCGTCACCTCGTGGTGGCCGTCGACGGCCCGGCCGGAAGCGGCAAGTCGAGCGTGAGCCGCGCCTCCGCGTCGGCCCTCGGGTTCGACTATCAGGACACGGGCGCCGCCTACCGGGCCTTCGCCCTGCACGCCCTCGACAGCCGCGTCGACCTCGACGACGCCGAGGCGATCATCGGGGTGCTGCCCTCGTTCCGGTACGACATCACGATCGACCCGGCCCGCGCCTCCTCGGTGACGATCGACGGTCGCGACGTGACGGACGAGATCCGGACCCCGCGGGTCACCACCGCCGTGAGCCACGTCGCCAAGCTGCCGGAGGTGCGTCGGTACATGGTCGACCTGTTCCGCCGCATCATCGCGTCGACCGAGAAGCCGGGCATCGTGACCGAGGGACGCGACATCACGACCGTCGTCGCACCCGATGCCCAGGTGCGGATCCTGCTCACGGCGACCGAAGAGGCTAGAATGGCCAGGCGTTCCGCAGAGGTCACCGGGCAGAGTGCCGATGAGACAGCTCGGCAGCTGTCGAACCGTGACCGGCTTGACAGCAAGGTCGTCGACTTCATGACCGCCGCCCCCGGCGTGTCGACCGTCGACTCCACCCATCTCGACTTCGACCAGACGGTGAACGCCGTGGTCGGGCTCGTGCGAGCGAGCACCCCCTCTTAATAAGGAATCACCATGGCAGACGACGACAAGTACCCCGAGCTCGACGAGCAGATGGTCGGCCGCATCCAGGCGATGCCCGACGAAGACGCCGACCAGCGCGCTCGCGCACTGCGCGCCGGCCTGGCCGACTACGACCTCGACGAAGAGGACGTCAACGTCCTCGAGGGCGGCGAATGGGACCCTGACGCCCTCACCTACGCGCCGGCCCTGCCGGTGCTCGCCATCGTCGGTCGCCCGAACGTCGGCAAGAGCGCCATGGTCAACCGGATCCTCGGGAGGCGCGAGGCCGTCGTCGAAGACAAGCCCGGCGTCACGCGCGACCGCGTCTCGTACAAGGCCGAGTGGGGCGGGCGTCGCTTCACCCTCGTCGACACCGGCGGGTGGGAGCCCGACGCGATCGGCATCGACAAGTCCGTCGCCATGCAGGCCGAGATCGCCGTCGACCTGGCCGACGCCGTGCTGTTCGTCGTCGACGTGAACGTCGGCGCGACCGCCACCGACGAGGCCGTCGTGCGCATGCTGCGCGCCTCGCACAAGCCCGTCATCCTCGTCGCCAACAAGAGCGACGACGCCCGCAAGGACCTCGAGGCCGCATCGCTCTGGTCGCTCGGTCTCGGCGAGCCGTTCCCCGCCTCGGCGGTGCACGGTCGCAACGTCGCCGACCTGCTCGACCTCTGCATGACGAAGCTGCCCGCGGTGTCGACCGTGGCGAAGGAGGAGATCGGCGGGCCCCGCCGCGTCGCGATCCTCGGTCGCCCGAACGTCGGCAAGAGCTCGCTGCTGAACAAGGCGGCCGGCGAAGAGCGCGTCGTCGTCAACGAGCTCGCGGGCACGACCCGCGACCCCGTCGACGAGCAGGTCGAGATCGCCGGGCGCGTGTGGACCTTCGTCGACACCGCCGGCATCCGCAAGCGCGTGCACCTCCAACAGGGTGCCGACTTCTACGCGTCGCTCCGCACCTCGGCCGCGCTCGAGAAGGCGGAGGTGGCCGTCGTCGTCATCGACGTCACCGAGTCGATCTCGACTCAAGACCTGCGGATCATCGACCTGGTGCTCGAGTCGGGCCGTGCGCTCGTGCTCGCGTTCAACAAGTGGGACCTCCTGGACGACGACCGTCGCCGCTACCTCGAGCGCGAGATCGAACAGGACCTCGATCACGTGTCGTGGGCACCGCGCGTCAACATCTCGGCCCGCACCGGTCGCCACCTCGAGAAGCTCGTGCCCGCGCTCGAGCTCGCCCTCGAGTCGTGGGACACCCGCATCCCCACCGGCAAGTTCAACGCCCTGCTCGCCGAGCTCGTCGCCGAGCACCCGCACCCGCTGCGCTCGGGCAAGCAGCCGCGCATCCTGTTCGGCACCCAGGCGGCCAACCGCCCGCCGACCTTCGTGCTCTTCACGACCGGGTTCCTCGACCCGCAGTACCGCCGCTTCATCACGCGCCGCCTGCGCGAGATCTTCGGCTTCGAGGGGACGCCGATCACCGTGAACATGCGGGTGCGCGAGAAGCGCAAGCGCGCGTAGTCGGGCTGGTCGCTCGACGCCAGAAGGTGGACACGACGCCGGGTTTATGCCTGGCGTCGTGTCCACCTTCTGGCGTTGTGGGGCTGTGTGGCGGTGAGAGCGCGGCGATCTGCGGATGCGGAGGATGCCGGGTCGATCTCGCACCGCGCCTCCGGGGCCGTGGCGGACCCTCCCTCCACAGGTGTCGGCCGGGCGGGACGCCTGCACGATGGGCTGACCCCCTCGTTCACCTTGCTAGTGTGATGTGAATCACGTACGGTATGCGAAGCCGTGGGGCGAGGCGGAAGAGGGCGCGAGTGGCGGATCTGCAGGTCGACGAGTCGGCGTTGTCGGGAGTGGCATCGGCCGTGTCGGGGGCACGGGGTGAGATCGGGTTCGACACGGCTCTGACCCGAGGGTCGTCCGACGCGGTGGGGGCCGCCCGGGTGGCCGAGGCGCTCGACGAGACGACGCGGCAGCTCCGTCGTCGTGTCGAGTTCCTGGGTGGGGTGCTCGAGCGCCTGAGTCTGTTCCCCGCGGCGTTCGTGCGTGAGGTGGGGCGGACCGACGAGGCACTCGCGACGGGGGCGTCGGCGGCCGGGGGTGCGGTTCGTGGTGCCTCGTCGAAGGTCGCGGCTGCGGCGGGGGCTGCGGCTGGCAGCGGGGCTGGGGGCCGTCGGTGACCGCGACAGGGGTTCTCGGCGGGACGGGTGCGGGTGCGGGGTCGGGCGCCGGTCCGGGGTCGGGATCGGTGGAGGCGATCGAGCGGGCCGCACGATCGCGATCGCAGAAGGCCGACGACCACGAGCTGGCCGCCTTCCAGCTGAGAGAGGCGGCGTCGTGGGCGGCCGGTTCGTGGCAGGGGCGTTCGGGGCGGGAGTTCGCGGCGGCGACCGCCGACGTCGCCGCCGAGTTGACGGCGCTGGCGGCCGGGCTCGAGCAGCACGCGTCGACCCTGCGGGTCTACGCACGTGCGGTCGAGGCGATCCAAGACCGGCTGCGGGCGTTGGAGGCGCGGCGCACGAAGGCGCACACGTCGCTGATGCTGGGGGAGGCCCGGGTCGAGGCGATCACGCGCGAGGCAGCCGAGCTGGCGGTGGCCGATCCGACCGGGGTCACCGCGGCGGTCGACTTCCGGGCGGGCGAGAGGTCGACGCTGCAGCGTCGTATCGACGACGACCAGCGCGAGCTGCGAGCCGTCGAGCGTGCCGTCGTCGAGTTGGAGCACGAGCGGGCGGCGGCCGATCGTCGATGCATCGACGAGCTGACGGACCCGGTCTCGATCGGTCGATTGCCGGCGATAGGCGAGGCGGCGGTCGCGACCCCGTCGGCCGAGCAGCTGCTGGCGCTGCTGGGCGGGCTGTCGCGGACGGACCTGGCTCTGCTGCTCGACGACCACCCCGAGCTGGTCGACAAGGCGTTTCGGGCCGACCCCGAGCGGGTGCGAGCATGGTGGGACGAGCTCGGTCGCACCGGTCCGCCGGACGACGACGGGCTGACCCGTGATCAGGCGGCGCTGGTGGTGGGGGCGCCCATGGTGGTCGGGTCGCTCGACGGTCTGCCGCCGTCGGCGCGGGTGCTCGCGAACCGGGTGAACGCCGGACGTCGTCGCGACGAGCTCGAGGCGATGATGGCCTCCGGGGGACCACCTGGCACCCGGTTCACCGCCGACGAGATCGCGGCGATGACGCGCGAGCAGGCCTATCTCGCGGGGGCCGTGGCCGAGCCTCCCGTCGTGCAGCTGTATCTCTTCGACCCGGCCGCCGATCGGATCATCGAGATGATCGGCGAGTTCGGCCCCGAGACCACGACGATCATCACCTACGTGCCGGGCACGGGGACGACGCTGGACTCGTTCTACCGCGACCCACGTGGCGTCCAGCAGGTGGGGGACTGGTTCGCCGCGCGTGACGGACGGACGGTCACGTTCGTCGCGAAGGACGGTCGATTCCCCCAGACGATCCCCGAGGCGAACGTGCCGGTCCTGGCAGAGCCCGCCGCCGCTCGTCTCGTCGGCCTGCAGAACGGACTCCGGCAGTCCTACGACCCCTCGCTCGTCAGCGAGGCGGGCATCGGGCACAGCTGGGGCCTGGCGAACGTGACGTCGTCGGAGGTGGCAGGCGCCCACTACGACCACGTGGTGTCCCTGGCCGGCGCGGGCATGCCGAGCACCTGGCAGCCCCGCGAGGGGACGACCTACACGGACTACCGCTACCTCGACTTCCTGCAGGTCGCGCAGTGGTCGGGTCAGGTGTGGAGCGGCAGGAACCCCGGCAACCACTGGGCGTTCGACAGCGAGGGACTCCTCAAGGGTCCGGATGATGCGGAACTCGCTCTGACGACGTCACTCGAACGGAAGATGGAGATCTTGGTGGAGAACCACTCGCTCATCGCGCAGAACAATGCCCGGAATCTGCAAGCACTCGAGCGGATCGAGCGGCTGGTGACGCGGTGAGGATGACGTCCGCACTCGTGCCGTCGGTCGTTCTCGCTGCAGCTCTCGTCCTCTGCGGATGCTCGACGGAGAAGGAGGAGCAGAAGGAGGAGCGGCTGGAGATGACGGAGCCGATCGCAGGAGTCGCCCTGGCGGAGGCGAAGGAACAGACGCAGGAGACGGCTCTGGAGGTGGCGAAGGTCATTCCGCAGCCTCTCGTCGCGTCAGTGGTGCAGAACCCGAAGGGCAGCATCCTCACCTCCGCCGACGGGACCCATCACTGGGCCGGGCATCTGGACATCGCCTTCACCGGGCCTGTCGACGCGGAGCCGTACTTCGAGACGGCGGTCGACGACTGGGGAGGCCGTGACGGTTGGACTGCCGAACGCGATCAGATGCCCGACGGCTCCCCGCAGCTGGTGATCACCGGACCGGGAGGATCCGTGTATCTCCTGTCCGTTGCCCTGGACCGTCGGTCGGCGCACCTCTCCACCATGTCGCCGAGCGCGGACATCGAGCCCGGCGAGGTCAGAGGGCCGAGCTACTGAGCGTGATCCACCGCCGATCCCGAGCAGTCGGAGCGCGAGGAGGGCTCGGGTAGGGCAGCATTGTCTCTCGTGAGACGCGTGGGCGAGGTGCGAAGGTGACGGGCGCTGGGCTGTGGCACCGCGCCTCCTCGGTGACCAGGCTGTCGGCGGCCGCCGACCGGGTGTGGCAGCGGCTGCAGCTCGACCGGTTCGCGGGCGGGCGGCACGCGGGGTACGTCATCCACGAGGACATGCGCGAGCACCCGCGCACCGTCCGCAGCTTCGGGGGCATCCGGTGGCTGCTGTTCGGCGAGACGGTCGTCGGGTTGACCGCGATCTTCATCGCGGCGGTCCTCGCCAGCCGGGGCGAGCACGTCCCGTGGGCGGTGTGGTTCCGGTCGACCGTCGTCCTGTTCATCACCGCCTCGCTCTACGTCTTCGCCTGGCGCGCCCAGCTCGGCTACTACTGGGCGTACGCACGACTCAGGCTCTTCAGCCGCATCTTCCCGATCGTGACCCTGATCGTCGCGACCATCCCCGGGCTCTACCCCGGCTGGATGGTCGTCGAGCAGATCGTGTTCTCGCTGCTGATGATCGGCATCGGCGATCTGCTCACCAGCGATCACATGCGGGCCGCGTTCCCCAAGCCGGTGCGGCCCGCGGTGTCGTCGAGGCGATGACCGCGCTGGGCGCTCGTGCTCCGATGAACCGCGTTCGCGAAGTTGAACTGCGATAGATCGCGGTTCATCTTCGCGAACGCGGTTCATGAGGCGGCCGAGCGGGTCGGCTGGCGCGAGGGGGGCCGGCTAGCGCCAGCGGCGCAACGCCACTCGCTGCACCACGTTCAGCACGGTGTCGCTCAGCGTCCCGAGCAGCGCCAGCAGCAGGATCGCCAGGTAGATGCGATCGACGCGACCGTTCGACTGCGACTCCGTCAGCAGGAACCCGAGCCCCATCGACGAGGCGATCAGCTCCGCCGCGACCAGGAACAACCACGCCTGCGCGAGCGCGAGCCGCAGCCCTGACACCAGCGACGGGATCACCGCCGGCAGCTGCACCCGCGTGAACAGCGACACCCGACGCAGCCCGTAGGCGCGCCCCGCCTCGACGAGGTGCGGGTCGACGTGCCGCAGCGACCCGGCGACGGTCGTGAAGACCGGGAACGCCGCGCCGATCGCGATCAGCGTCACTTTCGAGTCCTCGCCGATGCCGAGGTACAGGATCAGCAGCGGCACCCACGCGAGCGACGGCACCGCGCGCACCGCGGCGATCGACGGCGCCAGCACGGCCTCGCCGACCCGTGACAGCCCGACGACGGCGCCGAGCACGAGTCCGATCAGCGAACCGACGGCGAAGCCGATCAGCACCCGCTGCACCGAGATCGCGACGTACTGCCCGAGCTGCCCGGTGCCGGCGAGCTGCACGCCGGCCGTCCAGACGTCGAGCGGCGACGGCACGCGATAGCTCGGCACGCCTCCGACGCTGGTGGCGAGGAGCCAGGCGGCGAGCACGGCGACGGGCAACAGCACCCCGAGCAGTGCCAGGGGGAGGCGTCGGCGACGGGAGGGGGCCGAGGAGGTGCGCCGCGCCTCCTCGGGGACTCCTGCGGTCGAAGGGACGGTCGCGTCGCGGACGGCCTGACGGGCGTCGGCCTCGCGGGTGCTGCCGGAGACGAGATCGGTCACGACGGGTCGGCCTCCTCGGCGAAGGAGGGCTCGAAGAGCGAGTCGAGGGCGTCGTCGACGGTGTCTTGCGACGCGACGTCGCCGGTCTCGACGAGGATCGGCGCGACGACCTCGAGGACGGCGCGCTGGTCGTCGCCGGGCACGGGGTCGACGTCGAAGTGGGTGCGCTCGAGCACGCTCGTGGCGACGGCGGGGTCGATGCCGGCGACGTCGGCGAGGATGCTCGCGGTCTCGTCGGGGTTGTCCTCCGCCCAGGCGCGGGCCTTCTCGTAGGCGTCGACGACGACCTGGGCGACGTCGGGCGACTCGTCGATGAACGACTCGGTCGCGTTGAGGAACCCGTACGTGTTGAAGTCGACGTTGCGGTAGATCAGCTTCGTGTCCGACTCGGCCTCGCTGGCGGCCATGATCGGGTCGAGGCCCGACCAGGCGTCGACGCTGCCGTTCTCGAGGGCGGCACGTCCGTCGGCGTGCTGGAGGTTCTCGATGGTGACGTCGTCGGCGCTGAGTCCGGCCTCGTCGAGCGCCTGCAGCAGGAAGAAGTACGGATCGGTGCCGGTCGTGGCCGCGATCGTCTTGCCCTCGAGGTCGTCGACGTCGGTGATGTCGCTGTCTTCGGGGACGACGAGGGCCGACCATTCGGGCTGCGAGTAGATGTCGATGGTGTGGATGGGCGAGCCGTTCGAGCGGGCGAGCAGAGCGGCGGAACCGGCGGTGGAGGCGACGTCGACGGCCCCGGCGCGCAGCAGCTCGTTGGCCTTGTTGCTGCCGGCCGACTGGGTCCAGGTGACCTCGACGTCGTCGCCCAGCGCCTCCTCGATGAAGCCCTGGTCTTTGACGATCAGGCTGAGGGGGTTGTAGGTCGCGAAGTCGATGTTCAGGGTGTCGGTGGACCACTCGCCGCTGGTGCTGCTGCCTGCGGCGGCATCGGAGTCGGTGCCCGCGCCGGCCGCGTCGCCCTGGGCGTCTTCGCCGGCGACGCAGCCGGTGAGGGCGAGCGCGGTCGCGGCGGTGAGGGCGAGGGCGCCTGCCCAGGAGGTGCGGGTGCGGCGGGTGAAGGAGGTGCGGGTCGTCATCGTTTCGTCTCCGTGCTGTCGGGGGCGGTGCAGTTCGTGGGGAGTGGCGGTTACGCGTGCATGCGTAGTAGCTAGTGCGGGGTGGCGGGGGCGGCGCGGGGGGTGCGGACTACGCCGAGCTCGGCGAGCAGGTCGTGGCGGAGGGTGGCGAGGGCGGGGTCGTCGCGATCGCGGCGGCCGAGGCCGGCTCCGGGGACGTCGACTATGCGGCGGATGCTGGTGGGGCGGGCTCCCTCGGGAGCTGGCACCGCGCCTCCTCGGCTGGTGGGGTGGGCGGTGTCGGGGGCTGGCGCCGCGCCTCCTCGGGGCCGGTCGGGGGTGGCGTCGGCCGCGGCGAGGTCGTCGAGGAGGACGATGCGGTCGGCGAGGTAGAGGGCCTCGTCGACGTCGTGGGTGACGAGCACGACGGTGGTCGGCAGCGCGTCGTGCACATCGAGCAGGAGGTCCTGCATGCGGAGGCGGGTGAGGGCGTCGAGGGCTCCGAACGGCTCGTCGAGCAGCAGGATGGTCGGTTCGCGGGCCAGGGCGCGGGCGAGGGAGGTGCGCTGGGCCATGCCTCCGGAGACCTGGCGGGGGCGGTGCCCTCCGACGCTGCCGAGCTGGACGAGGTCGAGCAGCTCGGTGATGCGGGCGCGGTTCTCGTCTTTGGTGGGCTTGCTGCCGTCGGTCTTGCGCTGGGGGAGGCCGAGGGCGACGTTGTCGCGGAGGGTGCGCCAGGGCAGGAGGCGCGGCTCCTGGAACGCGATCGCGCACCGCTGGTCACCGGGCCGGCTGGGGGAGTCGCCGATGACGACGCTGCCGCTGTCGGGCACGTCGAGTCCGCCGATCTGGCGCAGCAGCGTCGACTTGCCGCAGCCGCTCGGCCCGAGCACGGCGACGATCTCGCCGGCCGCGACCTCGAGATCGACCCCGCGCAGCACGTCGCGCGCGAACCGTCGCCCGACACCGCGGACCGAGATCGGCAGGGCGCGGGAGGCGGTGGTCGCGGTGGTGGGCATGACCTGACGGTAGGTGCGGTGCGGGAGTCGGCGCTTGGTTGGCGTAACGCGGCGCAACGTGGGGTGGGTGGTGGCGGTGTGTTGACGTGGGCCGGGTTGTAGTAGATGGCGTCGTGCCGAGGAGCGTGTGTCGGGCTCGCTCGAGGGGCTGCGACTCGTTCGCGTCTCGCGTGGCGCGAACCGCCTCGACGATCCGCTATGCTGGTCAGGTTGCCTCGGTCGGGGCAACACCAAGAAATCGGTTGCTCAGCAACAGTTTTCTCGGGCTGTGGCGCAGCTTGGTAGCGCACTTGACTGGGGGTCAAGGGGTCGCAGGTTCAAATCCTGTCAGCCCGACCAATGATGCGAGTAATGCTTGCTAAGGCCGTGTGACAATCGAGGCACAGCCACTCGCATTTCTGCTCCCGCTGTCAGGGGATGGTGGGTACTGATCGCGCGGACGCTGCACTTCTGTGGTGCCTCCGATGTCCAAATAACCGGGGCTCCCGCGCCTGTGGGTTAGCTGGCGAAGTTGCGAAGTGTGCCCCGTAGCAGTAGAGGACCGCTGGCACGTTCTGATACGAGCGCCAACTAGAGCTGGGGACAGTCCACTGCCTGACTTCATCGGGGCGGCCTCGCCGGCGCGGGACACCAGCTATGTCGGACGCTGCTCCTACTGTTGAGGTAACGGCCCGTGGAATCTGCGGTGAACCGCCGTATTCTGCTTCGTGCCTCACCTCAGGGGCAGAAGCAAAATTGAACGATATCTCGGATTTCAAGGAGAACGCGCAAAATGGTAGGCCAACCTCCCTCGTTCAGGTTTGTTGACTTGTTTGCTGGGCTCGGAGGTTTTCACGTCGCGCTCGCGGAACTCGGTGGCCAGGGCGTATTCGCGGCGGAGTGGGAGTCAGGCCTCAACGCTCTCTATAAAACGAATTTTGGTGTCGCCCCATGGTCGGACGTAAACCAACTTGACACGGATGAGGTGATTGCCGAACAAGTCCCACACCATGAAGTTCTCACAGCCGGCTTTCCGTGTCAGCCGTTCTCTAAGTCAGGTGCTCAGCAAGGATTTGAGGACACGCTCCAAGGTCATCTATTTTTCAAAGTACATGATATTTTGCGCGTGAAGCGTCCTAGTCGATTCGTCTTGGAAAATGTCGCAAATATTTTAAAACATGATGGTGGTTCGACATTAGCGACCATCCTTAGGATGCTTGTCGATCTTGGCTACGAGGTCGATGTTAAAAAATTGTCGCCGCATCAGTTCGGTATTCCGCAGGTTCGCGAACGGGCGTATTTTGTTGGCTCCCTTTCATCAGAGGGAGGACTGAGTGGATTCAAGTGGCCAGTTGAGGGCCAAGAGATAACGACCATTTCTACTGCACTAGATCCGGATGCTCGTCCTGTCCGTGAGGTACCTCCTCGGACTCAGATGGCGATCAACATGTGGAGTGACTTTCTGCAACGTGCACCGAAGAACGTAAAACTTCCATCTTTTCCAATTTGGTCAATGGAATTCCGGGCGAATTATCCCTTTGAGGAGATGACGCCACCTCGAGCTTGGTCGGAGGGATCTTCAGACGAACTCTATAACTTTAGTGGTTCGTTCGGTTGGCCGCTTCGAGGACTTGATATCGCTGAGCAAAAAGAAATCATTCCAAGCCACTCGCGACGTGAAGGCAGTCTTGTATTCCCTCAGTGGAAGCGCGCCTTCATTCGGCAGAACCGAGATTTCTATCGTGACAACGATGCCTGGATCGATCCGTGGCTGGCTAAGTGGAAGCCGTGGACATACCCTTCTAGCTTCCAGAAGTTCGAATGGAATGCTCAAGGTGGCGTCAGAGATATAGATGACTATGTGATGCAAGTTCGAGCATCAGGAATCCGAGTGAAGCGGCCAACAACGGCGCCTGCGTTGATTGCTATGACGCAGACACAGGTTCCAATCTTAGGATCTAATATTTCAGGTACGGGTGCACGGCGCTACATGACACCTGGCGAATGCGCAAGGCTGCAAAGCCTTGGAGGAATTACTCTTCCCGCTAATGACTCTGAGGCGTACAAGGCTTTGGGCAACGCCGTGAACGCGATGGTCGTCCGAAAGATTGCAGAGACTCTCGTCAAGGATCTCGTTGCAGGCGAGAGCCGGGTGAAGATTGTGTCGTCGGATGTCGGGATGACGTGCAATGCTGCATAGAGGCAACTTACGACAGCATCTGGGAGGAACCCAAAATGACTCACGAATCTCCTGAGACTCTCGAGGATGGGCCCGACGAAAGTTTGCGCGGCCAAGCGCAGGATCGAGTTGCTGAAGCTCTCTCCGAACTATCGGACGTAAGTGATTGTCCCGAGGGGGTTCAAGCGTGCGCTAGCTTTACGCCCGCCGACGTCGACTTCGAGTCCGACGCTTGGATTTCAAGGCTAGTCGATGTCCAGGGCTGGCTGCACTTCGATGATGATCTCTCGGACAACGACCGCGAAGCATTTATTTTTAGTATCGCTAGAAGTCTCAGTTTTGCTCCAGTCACAGGAGGCGTTGAAGAGGAGAATGGAGTTGCGAGGCTGACTGGCGATGCCATGGAGCGCCTCGCCGCGCGAGCTGAAGTGGCCACCCGGCTTAAAGATGAGTTTCTAGCGGAACTTACTGCCGTGGGCGGTACTTACGCGTCCGGAACTGCGACGTGGGTGAGTCGTTGGGAAACTGAAGGTGATGACGAAGATGTCACGCCGGCTGAACCTGTAACTGCGAAAGCTGACGTCTGGCATATTTTTCAATTGACCAAGAAAAAACTGAACCTGACGCCGTCATATCAGCGGGGAGACGTGTGGCGAACTGGGGATCGGCAGAAGCTCATTGAGTCGATTCTTCGTGGCATTCCATTGCCTTCCATCATATTGCTCCGTAAGGCTGGTGCGGAACCCGACGATGTTGTCGATGGTAAGCAGCGACTGACGGCTATTTTACGCTTCGTAGGCAAACATCCCGCAGCCGTAGCGAGAGTAGCTGAGGCTGACAAATCAAATCCAGAGGCTGGATTTCTCGATAAATTTCAAAATGATTATCCAAAATTCCGCACGGCATGGAAAGCGTATATGGGTGAGCCGCTCACCACCAAGTTGGAAGATGATTACTATTTTCCTTTTCGTCTTCGCGACGACAAAAGCGGAGTGCTGGTCGGGAAAGACTTAGAGCGATTGCGTGGCAAGTATTACACGCAAATTAAGGGCCATACGATTCAAGTAGCCGACCAAGAAGTGACGGTCGAGGAATTATTTGAAGGCGCTCCAGACTATAAAGTACCTGTCATTGAATATACAAAGGCTAGCCAGCGTCAGATTCATGAAGTTTTCAATCTGTATAACAAGCAAGGCATGCACTTAAATGCTGAGGAGATACGTAATGCGGTCTTTCATGATGTAGAACTGACTCGCGCCATCCTCGTGGCCGCAGGTGACGCAAGTGCTAGCGCGCAAGTCGCAGACATCGCGCCTTCGCTCGTGCAAGTATCTGGTATTGGGGAACTTGGAAAGACTCTTGCTGACTACGGATTCGGCGAAGCCCGCTATCGCCGCACCAAGGTGCTTGGATGGATCATAGCGGCGCTTGTAAACGATTCGGGGAGCAAGCTGCTTCCCTCAACTGCACGACACACTGATGACCTGTTAAAGCGGGTACAGGATGATCCTTCACATCCGCTGCGCAAGACAGCAATTCTCGCTGACCTGTTCATTCTTGTTTCAAAAGCGGCCAGTCTGCACGCAGCTTACGATGAGCTTTGGCCAGAGAGATTCCGGGGGGATGGGAAGAGCGGCCGATGGCAAGATCTTCAATTGGTCGGGACACTACTCGGAGTTGCTATTGCCACGGCGTATGCGCCATTGACTGTAGAAGACCAACTCGAGGCGCATGCCGAAGGGATTCGGGAGGCTGCGCTTAGCCGGTGGACGCGTCCTTCCAAGACTCAAACCCGTACGCAATGGGACTTCATTGCCCGTATCGCCGCGGGTGTCGTTGAGGAGCTTGGAATAGATATTTCTCTGGCCTCGGAGCAAATTCGTTCCAATTATGGTTCTTCCGGCGTCGAGTCTCTCCTGGCAAGTCGTATTTTGCCGAAGGGCGTGTGACTGAACCATGGAACAAGTGCACTTCGACGGGCCGTCCAAATCGGAAAGCACGTGGTGGGACCGCTATTCTGCCGCGCTGCATCAGATGACGTCGACCGCACGTGGCGTACTTGAGGCTGATTGTACGTACATTGTCGACCGGGGCTTATTGGGTGGCGGTCATCCGGGTACGGATACGTGGCCCAAAGACAGAGCACGCACCGGGCTTGTTTTAGGGTCAGTGCAATCGGGTAAAACAGCCTCAATGTTCGGGGTAACTGCGCTCGCGCTCGATCAGGGTATTGACATAGTTGTCATACTTGCGGGTACACGTCTATCCCTTTGGCGTCAAACCTACGAGCGTTTAGTTGAGCAGTTAGACGCGGGCGAGGAGGGCGTAGAAAAATCGCGGCGTCGAATGTTGTCTCCGAGCCCCGATTCTGTAACGTCCGGCAATTCTGGCTCGCTTGACAAGATGTACAAATTGCCTTCTGCGCAAGTCAGGCGCAAATTGACCCGTGGTTTACCGTTAGTGATTGTCGCGATGAAGCAGACGGATCACTTGTATGCCCTTGGCCGTGAACTAAGGCAGAGCGTCTTCGGGGAAGTTGAGCAGCTCGGTCGTCCCGTGCACATGCTCGTTCTTGACGATGAGGCCGATGATGGATCCGTGCTTGATGCGGTCGTGGAACAGGCTCAAGACCCGCTGACGCCTACCCTCAAGCAGATTCCTCGTGCGATTGCCGACCTGTGGGAGCCGCGATCCAGCAGTGCACCGAATAACCTTTTCGCATCATACATTGGGTACACAGCTACTCCTCAGGCTAATTTGCTGCAAGAAGACCACAATCCTTTGGCTCCGCGAGATTTTGTCATCTCACTCAGGACACCTCTGGATGTGGGCCAACAAGTCGATCACGACAATCTAGATGCCCTTCGCTCGTCCACGTATGCAGAACCGACTGGCCTTACGAACTTTTACACTGGGGGTGAGGTCTATTACGAGCGTGGAGCGGGTGCTGGGCTTTGCGTCGAAACGTCGGAGGCGGCCGACGGGGATCTCGCTGATTCTATCCGGGCTTTCCTCATCGCTGGGGCTATAAGATTGCATTGGGCTTCGACGTCCACGTCAGGTGTAATCGGGCCGCATTCGGTAAGATCCTTGGATTTCTCCTCTCGAAAAGACTTAGAAGTCATTTCGCCGCCCGCTCACTCAATGCTGTTGCACCCGGCAGCTGACATCGGTGCTCACTTCGCGGCGGCCGAAGACGTTCTTCTATGGGCTGGCGTTCTAGACCGCGCCGTGGCACGGGACATGATCGAATCGGGCGATGCACGCCTCCCGAGTCAACTGGTTGCGAAGATGTACGCTGAGGAGTCCTTGTGGGAGGCATGGATCGATCGTTACACATCGTCGTCAGCGGCTATTTCCTTAGAATTTAATGTCATGAATCCACGGTCGATTCCTGATTGGTCGACAGTGCGTGGCATATTGGAAGCGGAAATTATCCCGGGCACGCGCGTATCCGTTGTGAACAGCGACCCGAGTGCCGACGATCGACCCGAGTACAAGCCGATTCTCAACCAATCGACCGGGAAATGGCACGCTGCGCGCGACCTCTCGACAATATTCGTGTCCGGCAACGTGATGGCCCGAGGGCTTACCCTCGAGGGCATGACTACGGCTTTGTTCCGCCGCAACTCCGCAAGCCCCGTTGCTGACACGCAAATGCAGATGCAACGCTGGTTTGGCTACAGAGGCGAATATATTGCTCTATGTCGCATGTTTGCCGGAAAGCAACAGATTGAATTATTTCGCTCGTACCATCACGTAGATGAGGCATTGCGTGAAGGGGTTGCGGCAAAGATGGCTGAGGGTGCTGCGCCTTCCCCGGTGGTTTTGCATGGCATGGGATTTCTTGCCACAGCAAAGATTGCCAATATCGGCCGTTTGCCGCTTTGTCCAGGTTCGAGGCCTTTCGTTAGATTGATCAACGATGGACAGCGCGTCGACCCAAATGCGCAACTGGTCGCTAATCTCTTCGCCGCAGCATCTTCTGACGTTAACGTTGGGAGCGTGACGCGCGGACGCGCTTTGGACCGGACGCTTTCCCTCTCCGAGGCGGCAGACCTACTTCAGAGCTTATCGTTTGACTCTTACGCCCCTGGCCAGGAAAGTCGGTTGGCGGAGTTGTGGCAGGAGATTCAAGTGCGTGTGGACGGTGTGGTAAAGCTCCCTGCCGGCATGAATTTTTACAATGCCCCAGAGCGCCCGAGTGGGCCGACTTCCGAGGCGCGGTTTGAGGACCCATATTCCATTGCTGCTTATCTTCGCTTGTGGGAGGCGTGCCTTACGCGCCCTGTTCGTGGTCTCTTCGTCGCGGGGGTGCCCTCCGGGCGATGGTCCATGGCTAACCTGGCGGCCAAGCAACTTCACCAGCCGCGGTTTTCCGTTGGCATCCGTTACGGTGATGGCGAGAGTGTGACAGGCGATGCGTTACCTGGTCTCGGGTTTGCAATTCGGGCCACTCGAAAGGGCCTCAATGCCAAAGGCGACCTCAGCACGACTTGGGGTACGAACGACCCAAGCGCGGGTATGTTGGACTACCGCGGCGACGAGTTCTTCGACTACTACCATCGCCACGAGTCTCTTCCGGCGACAGCGGGAACAAGCTCGTGGCGACCGCAGGGGTCGCATGGCCAAATTCTGTTTTACTTCAACAAGCGGCTAGACCAACCTCATCCGGCAGTCGCCGTCGGCGTTTGCATACCAGCTGGCGGACCCGAGCAGTTCGCCGCCACGCGAGCAGGTTCGCTGATCGACACCTCGGAAATGTCTAATGACGAGTTATGAGGATGTCCGGCAGCGCATAGAGCGCCTTCCGGTGTCGCGGCAAGTGGGATCTCGAACGGTCGAATGGATGACCTCCGCCGCCGTCATAGGAGTCGCACGGGACGTCGATGGCAAAGTCGAGATGTTTCTTAGAGGTATCGAAGTAAGGCCCCTTTCCAGTTCTGTTAAGGAAGCGTCGGAATATCGGACGGTTTACAGGGATGACGGTTCCTCTTTTGAGGCCACCCGACTCGTTTTGCCGGCTCTTTCACACTTCGATCAGGTGGCTGCATTCGTCTGTGTTGAACTACTGAGGAATGGTGCGGATAGTGACCTCGGTCGAGCTTTCACCCTAACTGAGCCAATTATTCGACTAGCCATGGAGAAACTTACGTTGTCTAATGAGGCCCTACTGGGCCTCGCAGGTGAACTTCTTCTTCTCGAAGTATTGTGTCGCCAGGCAGCCGATGCTCGCGTCTTGGACATCGTTAGTGGTTGGCATGGTTGGAGACGATCGGCACGAGATTTCGTGCTTGATGACACCGGCATTGAAGTGAAGACAACCACTGGCTTTACGTCATCACATCATGTCGAAGGAGTGCACCAAGTTGAGCGCGAACAAGGGGGCGATGAAGCCCGCTTCTTACTTGTAAGTATCGGGTTGCAGCATGCCGGCATCGATACGGACAACGCTTTCACGGTGCCGAGTCTTGTAGAGCGAATTAAGACTCGCATGGCAAGCGTTGGAGTGTCGTCACTCGTTATTGATCAATTCATTGCGCGAATTGCGGAGTATGGTGCCGTTTCCTGGAATGGATACGATCACAACACCCAATCGTCAGAGTCGGGATACAATATCCCATATCAGACAATGTTTTTTCGTGCGTATGACATGGATAGTTCGGACATAGGTGTCCTGAGAAGTGAAGATGTTGAGAAACACAGACATGTCGTCGATGGTTCTGTGCGTTTTCGAGTAAATCTTTCATTTCATGGAGCGGTCAGTGTAGACAACCCTGTGGAGGGTGCGAATCAGGTTGCCTATCTCATACTCAATAACTGACTCGCGATCCCTCATGCGGTAAAGCGTGGGGCTTTTTGGGTGGCGGTACGTATTGCTCCTTTGACGAAGTGGCCCTGCAACTCCACGCGGGTGCCCGTACTTTCTATGTCCCGATACCAGGTGGACGTCAGGCCAAGCCTCGATTTGCGCACCCGCGCGGACATCGTCTTCACGAGACAGAAGATTGCCGTCTTCATCGACGGCTGCTTCGGGCAGGGGTGTCCGGTGCACGCCACGCGACCGAAGCGCAATTCCGACTACTGGGTGCCCAAGCTCCAGCGCAATGCGGAATGCGACCTCGAGACGACCACCAGGCTCAAAGCGCTCGGATGGACGGTGCTGCGGTTCTGGGAACACGAGGAAGTCGACACAACCGTGGAGACCATAGCGACTTGGAGACCGCGGACCGAGTAGCTGCTGCAACCCGATGGCGGCAACTCGTCGTCGATGTGCGTGCACCCCTTGACCCTGCCCCGAGGTCACGGTCTCTACTGGGTACACGCCGGCACATCAGCCGGCGCGATCGAGAGGAGCCCACCCGTCGCCTGGAGCATCCGCGAGCTGCCCAGTAGCGGGTACGACTGTGAAGTCGGTGCGTTATTACCACCCGCTGGGGTTGCTCGACGAGCCCAAACGGCTCGGTAACGGTTACAAGCAGTACGAGGTGCGACACCTGGTGCGCCTCCTGCAGATCGCCCGGCTGACCGAGCTGGGCGTTCCGTTGGCCCAGATCGAAGCGATCGTCTCGACCAACGACGACCCTCAGGGTGCCCTGCGCACCATCGACGCCGAACTCGCCGCCACGATCGAACGGTTGCAACGGATTCGGCGCGAACTGGCGGCCATCCTGCAGCACGGGACCAGCGCCTCCTTGCCCGAGGGGTTCGCCGAAGCGGGGCGCGACCTGAGTGCTGCGGATCAGTCGCTCCTCCTCATCTCGCGTCTTCGACGCCGACGCGATGCGCGACCTGCGACAGATGCTCGTCGACACCCCGCGCATCGCCGCCGACATCGCCCTCGACGAGCTGCCGGACGACGCCGATCGCGCCACCCGGGGCCGTCTCAACGAGCAGTACGCGCCCGTGCTCGCCGCGATGGTCGAGAAGTATCCGTGGTTGAACGATCCGGGGTCTCGGGCGCGATCGATGTCTGCGCGGGTACCGGCGTCACGTCCACACTCAGCGAAGTTCGGAGAGGCTCATGATCAGCAGCTCCTCATCGAGAACTGATTTGGTGATCTCTTTCGAGGCTCCTGCCTGGCGTAACGACTGCATCAACCCCGCTGCGATGCGACGTCGTCCTCCAGGCGTTTTCAAACCCGCGTAGCCGACGTATCCTGTTGCCTTCCCTAGCGAGTACAGCGTTGCCATCCGTATTTCTTTTATTCTGGCGCCACGAGCGACATTCCTAGCTTTCATCTGCTTCTCGAGCGCTCCAGCGCTGACGTTCGATCGCGTCGGTACGGCGAGCAGCCGAACGTGTGATAGTCCGCCGAGCCCCGCCGGGTCTTTCGGAAACACGTGGTCGACGTGGTTGGGTACCTCGTCAATGTTGCTATCTGGCCAGTAAAATTTTATGAAGCGTGCGTACACGGATCGATAGTCACGACGATCAGGCGCTATCCATAGTTCAGGGGACCATGCGACCTTGTCAGGTTTCCAGACGAAGACTTCGTCTTCGGGTTCGTTGTCAAAAGGTACGACCTGACCGTCGCGCCGCCGCGTCCGCTTTCCGTTCCGGCCGAGAATGTTGTCCACACTCGCGACACCAATCCACGCTGAGTTCGCAGGCCTGTCGACCAGTTGCGCCATGAAGGTAAGGTGCTGCTCTTTCATCCACGTGGGCCAGGAGGCGACCGGCACAATGCTCTTAGGCATGTCCTCACTGTAGATGCAGGCGACAAGCGGGAGCGCCAACTTCCCGCAGATCGCATTTTTTCGCCCGTCCTGACGGTATGACACTGCAACCGCTTACGTGAGCATCAAGATCGTGTGAGTCGGTGTCTGGTGGTGAGTTACCAGCTATCGGCTTCCCACTTCGCTCGCGTACGCGCGTCCAGGCCTCGTATCGGAGGGGTCGTTCTGGACTCGTACGAACACTTCTCGTCAGTCATGTGATGCCTCTGTGATTGCCGTGGTCCGCGGCACCGAAGAGGAGAGGATTCACGACCCGGGTGTTGACGAGGAGATTGTCGGGAGAATGCTGGCTTGGCCTCGCTTGGCCTGGATTGGCAAATGACCTGATTCTCGATGGTAGGGGGGATTTAACTTCAGATCGCCGGCTCGAAGGACGGGACCAGCTGGCAGTGGTGGGAGACGGCATCATCCATCTCCCACCTGTTGGCTACATGCGCTTGCAGTTTCCGGAGAGCGGCCATTTGTTGGTTCCGGCTCGCTTGTTCCCTGCTGGCACTCAGGTGACGCGACGATCCGCGGCGGCTGTCTTGCTCTTGCCTCTCATCACCTTCGGCATCTGATCGATCGTGTGGTGCGCGAAGACCCGAGGTGAAGTCAACCGCGCCGGTTCTGCTGCGATGACCACCTGGTGGCTGCTGTGCCCGTTCGGCGCTTTCTGGTACTTCTGGTCGCTCGCTAAGGGCATCAACGCCGTCACGGGCCTCGGCACAGGTGGTAACTACGCGCCCATGCTCTTCCTCGGAAACATCGGCCAAGCCATCCTGCAGGCACGAATGAATGGCCTTGATGCCACGGCGATGACCGCACCTCCCGTTCCTGTCGTCGCCTGACCAGAAGGGCGGCCTCCTTACTGCTTCGACGTCGCGAGAATGACGTTGGCGCTACGCAGTTCGGCCGATTCGGGACGCGTGTCGTCGGATCCCAGCGTGCTTTGTCCCCTGAAGCGTGTTCTGCCCGCCCCTTGGCGCCGCGAGGCTACGCCGGGGTTGCCAAGACCGAGACGACCGCCTCGAGCGCCGCCGGCGTGGTCGTCGCGTGCACGCTGAGGCGCACGCGGTCGTCTCCGTGCAGTGTGGCGGTCACTCCGGCGGACTCGAGCCGGGTGCCGACGGACGCGGTTGAGCCGGCAGGGATGCCCGCCACGACGATGCCGGCACGCTGCTCACGCGCCGTCGGCGACAGCACCGGCACACCGGCGGCACCCAGCCGCGCGATCAGCGCACCCGCCGTATCGGCGATCCGCGACGCGATGACGTCGACGCCGACCGACTCCACCTGCTCCAACGCCGTCGCCAGCGCACCCGACGCGAACGGCGAACCGTTCGTCACCGACAGGCGCTGCGCTCCGGGCAACGGCGCGTGCGGCACTCCGTCCTAGCGGGAGGCGCCCTCGACGCCCGTCGAGTCAGCCGGCAGCGGCCGCAGACGCACCAACGCCCTCGGTGACAACGCCAAGAACCCGGTGCCCAGCCGACCCGAAGCCACTTTCGACCGCCGACCACCAGCGCGTCGGCCAGCGTCTAGTCAAGATCGACCATGCCGAAGTCCTGGATCCCATCGAATACCAGTAGCTGATCGCCTACCGCCTACCGCCTATCGCCTATCGCCTACCGCCTACCGCCTCCCGCAGCCCGGCGAGATCCGCGACAGCACCGTGCGGAAGTCCACCGCAATCACAGCCACCGTGTTCGGCCCGACCGCCGCCGCCACGCGCTCGGACGTCACCGGTGCGAGGGGCCGCCCCGCGATCGGCGGGAGGGTGCGCACCGTGGTGAGCTCCGCCTCCTCGGCTCTCCACCAGGTGTAGAGGTTCGACGGAAACTCCGCACTGCTGACCAGCACCTCGCCCCGCGGCAGACCGACCGCCACCTGCATCAGCCCCGGGGAGGTGCTGCTCGCCAAGGCCACCCCACCGCGCTCTAACCGCGAGAGCGCGAAACGGACAGGCCGGCGGACGGCGCCGTCGAGAATCGTTACTCGAGCGTGTGGTCTGTTCGACGACGGCTGTTAGCGTTCGGTAATGGCATCTACTAAGGCCCAAGACGCAGTCCGCAC
This sequence comes from Frigoribacterium sp. AC394, assembly GCF_979258095.1. NCBI lineage: Bacteria > Bacillati > Actinomycetota > Actinomycetes > Micrococcales > Microbacteriaceae > Frigoribacterium > Frigoribacterium sp. AC394. Next base: position 42,382 of record NZ_OZ409834.1, read on the forward strand.
TTTCGTGCGCGAACGTGAGTGGGGTCAATTCCATTCGGAGGACAACCTCTCGAGGAGTATCGCCATCGAGGCGGGCGAGCTTCTGGAGTGCTTCCAATGGGGGCCTGATTTCGACCCCGCACGTGTCCAGGGTGAGCTGGCGGACGTTCTGACATACTGCCTCCTCCTGGCTGATCGGCTCGGGGTGGACCCGGATCAGATAGTGCTCGACAAGCTCGAGGTGACGCGGCGGAAGTACCCGGTGGAGAAGGCCCGAGGACGAAGCGAGAAATATGACGCCCTCTGAGATCGTGCCTTTGGCCTTCGACAAGGAGTCGGTGGATGTCTGGGGCCTTCTCGACCCGAGGCACAGGGACTGGCCCGTCGTGTACGTGCTCGACCAGACGAGTGCGTCGAAGTCGGGTCGGCACCCGGAAGAACGACTCCGTGACATCTACGTCGGGGAGACCCGCAACGCCGTCGCCCGGCTCAGACAGCACCTCGCCAATCCCGAGAAGCGCCAGCTGGACAGCATCCGCGTCATAGTCGACGAGACCTTCAACAAGTCGGCTTGCCTCGACCTTGAGTCGCGCCTCATCCAGCTGCTCTCCGCCGACGGCTCGTACAGCGTTCTGAATCGCAACGACGGGATCACCGCCGCTAACTACTACGACCGGGTTCGCTACCGCTCCGTCTTCGACGACGTCGTCACCCGTCTCCGCGCGGACGGTGTCTTCACGAGGCCCATCCCCGAGATCGAGAACAGCGACCTCTTCAAGCTCTCGCCATTCAAGGCCCTGACGCAAGATCAAGCAGCGGCCGTCGAGGACATCCTCGAGGGGCTCTTCGACGACATCCGCGAGGGGGCTGGGGCCACCCTCGTGATCGAAGGTCAGCCTGGGACCGGCAAGACCGTCGTGGCCGTCTATCTGCTAAAGCTGCTCATGGACATCGTCGCGCATCCGTCTGCTGAGGAGATCGACGGTGACTCGCTGTTCTCGGACTTCTTCCTCGGTGACTACGCCGAGATGCTCGCAGGTCTGCGCGTCGGGATGGTCATCCCGCAGCAGTCGCTTCGGGACTCGATCAAGAAGGTCTTCCGCAAGACCCCCGGCCTCAGCCCGAGCATGGTGATGACCCCGTTCGACGTCGGGCAGTCGGACGAGGAGTGGGATCTCCTCATCGTCGACGAAGCTCATCGTCTGAACCAGCGGGCGAACCAGTCCACGGGTGTTCTGAACAAGAAGTTCCCCGAGATCAACACGCGACTGTTCGGTATCGACGATCTGTCCAAGACGCAGCTGGACTGGATCGTCGCGAAGAGCCGCCATCAGATCCTGCTGGTGGACGTGGCTCAGAGTGTGAGGCCGGCGGACCTCTCGAACGAGACCGTGGGGGCTCTCCTGCGGACGGCTCGCTCTGAGGGGCGTCACAACGGGCTGTCGACGCAGATGCGGGTGCAGGCGGGCGCTGACTTCGTGGGGTACGTCCGACGAGTCCTGCGTATCGACGGTCGGACACTGCAGGTCGGCCAACCTGCTCCTCAGCAGTTCGACGGTTACGACCTCCGCATGTTCGACGATCTGGGGGAGATGCATCGCGAGATCCGAGCACGAGACGCGGAGAGCGGACTGGCTCGTCTCGTCGCCGGTTACGCCTGGAAGTGGGTGTCGAAGAAGGACCCCACGGCTGCAGACATCGAGATCGATGGCGTCAGTCTGCGCTGGAACGGGACGACGAAGGACTGGATCTCGTCGAAGAACGCGCTCGAGGAGGTCGGCTCCATCCACACGGTTCAGGGCTACGACCTGAACTACGCAGGCGTCATCATCGGGGGCGATCTTCGTTACGACGCGGCGACGGGTCAGATGTTCGTCGATCGGAAGCTCGTACTTCGACGTCAAGGGCGTAGAGAACAACAAGCAGCTCGGACGGCGGTACACCGACGACGAAGTCCGGCAGTTCGTCCTCAACATCTATGGCGTCCTGCTCACTCGGGGGATCCGGGGGACCTACGTCTACGTCGTCGACCCGGCGCTCCGTGAGTATCTGACGTTTTTTCTAGCACCGAGCCGTGGGGCTGTGGGACCGAACGCGACTTAGTCTCGCGGCGTTCTGTCCGTCCATGTCACGACAGGTAGGTACATCGCCTCGCAGGAGAAGCCGAAGTGACCTCCACCGCGTGCCGAAGAACTTCCTCGTTGTGGGGTCAGTCCCCGTGAGATCGATCTGCGTTCGGCGATGTCTACGCTGACCAGATGTCGTGGGCTTCCAGCGAAGGAACTCGGCGAGCGATGCTGTCGAACGGACGCCGGGACACGAATCCCGAGTTGGCGGTTCGCCGGGCCCTGCACCCGACAGGATTTCGCTATCGCGTGGATTTCAGACCGAGCCTCGAGTTGCGCACCCGCGCGGACATCGTCTTCGCGAGACAGAAGATCGCCGTCTTCATCGACGGCTGCTTCTGGCACGGGTGTCCGGTGCACGCCACACCACCTAAGTGCAACTCCGACTATTGGGTGCCCAAGCTCCAGCGCAATGCGGAGCGCGACCTCGAGACGACCCCCAGACTCGAAGCGCTCGGATGGACGGTGCTGCGGTTCTGGGAACGCGAGGAAGTGCTACCGATTGTCGATGGGATCGCGAAGGCGTAGAGGGCGCTCAGTTGACGGTGCCTCAAGTTACCCGTCACCCGAGAATCTACCTGGCGCCGTAATGAACCCCAGGGCCCAATTGTCGAATCGGGACACCCCAGCCCCATCGCGGTGAGTGCAAGGAACGACCCTGGGCTCGGGGTGGAAGCTCAAGAACTGAGCTGAGTCGACACAGCCGCCGTGCTGCACGGTTCTGCGACCTTCGCAAACGGTTCTATTCATGTGCGAGCGTCGCGAAAGGTTGACTAAAGAGAACGAGACGCTGCGCTTTCCCGCCTCTGAAGATGACCGGACCCCTTGAAATGGCAGGCACGCTCGGTCACATCCTGATCAGGCTTCAGCAGGCACCATGCAGTCCTCGTCATAGAGCGTGTGTTCCTTCCGGGCCATCAGGGCGACATCGATGATGGTCATCGTTGGGAGTGGTAACGCGCCAGTTGCGGCTGTGCGCAGCATCTTGTACGGCGAAAGCCAGATCACACAGTCCGCTCCGGACTGCGCGACCACGTCTGCGAATGCGGAATCGGCGAACCAGAAGTGCGGCCTTCCCCATTCCCCCGGCCCAGTCTTGCCCGCGGCTTCGAAATATGCCGTGGACTCGTCTAGAACGAGAAACGCGAGGTCGTAGCCAGGCCGTTCGGCGCGGTACGCGTCTGCGTTCTGTCCATGCTTCGAAACCGTGCGCGTGAAATGGCTTACGTATGCCCTGTAGTTATGGTCCTGGTCTGTCGGGAGGCCACTACTCACCAATGCGATGAGCTTCGCTTCTGGGTAAGTTTCGAGCCCCAGGGCCTCTAGCTCTCGCAGCACATCGCTCTCACGAGCCCGCGTTTTGTCTTTCTTTCCGGGCCGAGGATGGTCATCCACCCGCATGACTTCAATCAGGAGCGAGCCCTGGGCATCCTCAAAATCGGGGCGCTCCCGCTGGTCGAGGCCATTCTTTCGCAGGCTCGCCAGGAAGCGGTCCGAGGTATCGCTCTTCTCCGGGTAGAAGCAAACGTCCGAGTCGTCGACGTCTGAGGCGAGGTCGACGATGTCCTGCTCGTCCTTATAAAGAGGTTTCATGCGACTGTCGTACTCGTACTCGTACTCGTACTCGTACTCGTACTCCCTCGATCTCTGCAATTCTCGTCCGGATGTTTATTCGCCTGGTGCCGAAGGCTGCTAGTTACCTTGCCTAGAGGGTGAGCCACCTGCGGGAGCAGGCATGGCCCAGGCGCAGATAATTCTTCCGTATGACCTAACGCCGGGCCGAGCGTGACCCTCTTGGACTCCGCGTTGTCAGCATCAGGTCTGCCCGGACTGCCCTCGTCGGTGACGACGCTCAAATAACGAGGTAGGGGCAGTAAGGCGAACGAGAGGTTGCCGCCAGCGAACGCGTTGGGCGTTGAAGAGGCTGCCGCAACAAAGCCACTCAGGGTTCATGCTGGAGCCAAGAGCACCTTTTCAGAGGAAGGTAGCCGGGTGGAGCTAGTTGGTCCAGGTCGTCGTTTCGTACTCGAATCCACTCGTCGCATCCATGACGATCTGCGCTGGGTCGGCAACGTTAAAGCGCTACGACGTAGCTCGTGGATGCCCCGGGAAGGATCGTCGTCATGGGAGCGCCGGAGAGTCCACCTTCCGTGTCGAAGACTTCGGAAGCCTCTTGACTCGCAGATGATGCCGTCAGGAAGGTCAGGGCGGGGTCATATCCTTCGTCACCGGTGTTCGTGATGGTCACCGTGAACTTCACGTTATTGGGCTGAGACCCAGTCGCGGCGTATTCGCTTGGGGTGAACGCTTCGGGCTTGCTGATGCCCAGCGTGAGCCCCTCGAACGTGGCGGTCTCGCCGAACGTGAATGTTGTCTTCGCTGCTTCCGTCGCCTCCGCGGCCTCGGCCGGTGCGGCTGACTGCACATCGCTCATGGCAGGTGCGGCCTCATCGCTCGTCCCTGTTGCGGGGCTACCGGAGCACCCGGCGAGCGTAAAACCGATGATCGAAGCAGTTGCGAGGGCGGTTGTGAACTTCGTGGCGCGGGGCATAGTAATCTTCCGAATCGGGTGTTGGGGTCGAGTAATCGTCAGGAATCTACAGAACATTTCTCGTCCGGATACTGCCGAGTATCAAATCGTTATGAAAGCTCATGTTCTCTTGTCTTCGGCACCCCTGCTCGAGCCAGTGTCGGGGGCAGGCCGGCAGAAAGAGTCAGAACGACTCAAGAGTGTTAGGAGTCGACGGAACGACCAGGCCGATCGCCAGCGCCGCGACTGCCCGTATCGCGACGACGGCCGGGCTGCTCGCCGGGTGTGCACCCGGCTCCGAGTCGGCACCGGGCACATCTGACCGATCCGATGTGAGCGAGTTCCCCGTCAACCACCACGGCCCGACACTCGCCGCCATGACCACCGACGACGGGGTCGAGGTCTGGGACCTCGCTGTGCCGCCGAGCGATGAGGCCTTCGGCATCGACACGAGCGACGGCTCGCCGTCGGGAGTGCAGGCGGGCGCAGACCGCTCGTCAGGCGGCGGCGGTCGCCTGGTGCGGTTCCCCGCTGCCCGGAGGCGAGAGCGTCGACGCACGCGCGGACGAGGTGACGATCCACCTCGACGACTCGCCCGAGGGCGTCGACGACCTGACCACCGGGGGGGTCCACGTGCCGAAGGGACGCACGTTCGGGTCGCGCGTCGACGCTCCCGCCGTCGAAAGGCGGACGCCGGCGTGGCCGCCTACCAGGGGGCACTCGAGGCGGCCGGCGTTCCGAGGGACAGCGTGAGTGAACTTCAGCAGAAGATCGCCTCCGAGCCGACGGGCAGGCCGGGCGACAACCCCCAGCGGACCGCCGTCAGCGCCCCCCTCCCGCGAGCGCAGGGGATGGGATTCGGGGCCAGCTCGCCCTTCAGGCCAGTCGAGGAGCCTCTGGTGTTCCTGCTCGAGTAATCCGCGGACTGGAACGTCGTCCCCATCGCGTGACCTGACAGGCGTCGACGTCGCTGGCCGAACAGCTCCGGTCCGGCGCCGCGAGGCTACGCCGGGGCTCCCAAGACGCTCACGACCGCGTCGAGCGCCGCCGGTGTGGTCGTCGCGTGCACGCTGAGGCGCACGCGGTCGTCCCCGTGCAGCGTCGCCGTCACACCGGCGGCCTCGAGCCGGGCGCCGACCGACGCTAGCGAGCCGGCGGGGACGCCCGCCACGACGATGCCGGCACGCTCCGCCCGCGCCGTCGGCGACAGCACCGGCACGTCGGCAGCGCCCAGCCGCGCGATCAGCTCGCCCGCCGTGTCGGCGATCCGCGACGCGATCACGTCGACGCCGACCGACTCCACCTGCTCCAGCGCCGTCGCCAGCGCACCCGACGCGAACGGCGAACCGTTCGTCACCGACAGACGCTGCGCCCCAGGCAGCGGCTCGTGCGGCACACCGTCGTACCGGGAGGCGCCCTCGACACCCGTCCACCCACCGAGGACCGGACGGAGGCGCGAGAGGGCCCGCGACGACAGCGCCACGAACCCGGTTCCCCACCCCGCCCGCAGCCACTTCTGACCACCGACCACGAGGGCGTCGGCGAGGGTCCAGTCGGCGTCGAGCACACCGAAGCCCTGGATGCCGTCGACGACCAGGAGGCGATCGCCGACCGCCTCCCGGAGCCCGGCGAGGTCGGCCACGGTGCCGGTGCGGAAGTCGACCGCACTCACCGCCACGGCCACCGTGTCGGGCCCGACCGCATCGGCGACCCGCTCGGGCGTGACAGGCGCGAGCGGCTGCCCCGGGACGGCGGGCAGCGGCCGGACCGTCGTGAGCCCCGCCTCCTCCGAGCGCCACCACGCGTAGAGATTCGACGGGAACTCCGCACTGCTGACCAGCACCTCGCCCCGCGGCAGACCGAACGCCACCTGCATCAGCCCCAGGGAGGTGCTGCTCGCCAACGCCACCCCGCCCCGGTCGAACCCGGAGAGACGCGCCACCGCCGCCAACGCCCGTTCGTCCTCCGCATGCAGACCCGACGACGGCACCCCGGCGCTCGCCGCCGTCGCCAGACGCGTGATCGTCTCGACCACGTCCCGCGACGGCGGACCGTAGCTGCCGAAGTTCAGGTACCCGACCGGCTCGGCGAACGACGCGAGATACGCATCGAGCGCCGAGCTCGCTCCGGCACCAGCAGTCACGCCGGCACCAGCAGTCATGCCGGCACCAGCAGTCGCGCCGGCATCCGAGCTCACGCGAGCACCCGCTGCAGGAACTGCTTCGTCCGCGCCTCGCGCGGCGCACCGAGCACCTGCTCCACCGGCCCCTGCTCGACGATCCCGCCGTCGGCCATGAAGACCACCCGGTCGGCGACCTCGCGCGCGAACTGGATCTCGTGCGTCACGACGAGCATCGTCATGCCGTCGCGCGCCAGGTCGCCCATCACCTTCAGCACCTCGCCGACCAGCTCGGGGTCGAGCGCCGACGTCGGCTCGTCGAACAAGAGGAACAGCGGCTTCATCGCCACGGCCCGCGCGATCGCGACCCGCTGCCGCTGCCCGCCCGAGAGCTGACCCGGGTAGGCGTCGACCTTGTCGCCGAGGCCCACCCGCTGGAGGATCTCGACGGCCTCGGCCCGCGCCTCCTTCGCATTCCGTCTCTGCACCCGCACCGGGCCCTCGATGATGTTGCCGAGCACGGTCAGATGAGGGAACAGGTTGAAGTGCTGGAAGACCATCGCGGTGCGCGCCCGCTGCGCCGACAGCCGCCGCTCGCTCAACTCGTGCAGCACGCCGCCGCGCAGCTCGAAGCCCATCGGCTCGCCACCGACCCAGACCTCGCCCGTGTCGGGCTCCTCGAGCCGGTTCAGCGTGCGGAGGAACGTCGACTTGCCGGCGCCCGACGGCCCGATGATGCAGACCACCTCGCCGCTCCGCACCGTCATCGACACGTCGCGCAGCACCTCGTTGCTGCCGTACGACTTGCCGATCCCGATCGCCTCGAGGACGGGGGCGGCGTCGTCGACGGGACCCGCGCCTCCGGCGGGACCCGCGCCTCCGGCGGGCGTGCTCTCTGTCGCGGTCACGGGGTGCTCCTCACGAGGGGTGCGCGGCCGAGGTCGGCAGCGACTTTGCGACGCAGCGCACGGGCGTTCGGCGGGCCGCCGGGGCGGCGATCCTGCCGGTCGAAACCGCGCTCGAGGTAGAACTGCCCGACGCTGGCGACGCTGACGATCACCATGTACCAGATGGCCGCGGCGATCAGGGTCTCCATCACCTGCAGGTTGAACGAGGCGATGTTGTTCGCCGCCTTGATCAGCTCGAGATAGCCGATCACCGACGCCATCGCCGTGCCCTTCAGCATGTTGATGAAGTCGTTGCCCGTCGGCGGGATGATGATGCGCATCGCCTGCGGCAGCACGATGCGGGCCATGCGCTGCATCGGCGTCTGACCGATCGACTGCGCGGCCTCGATCTGACCGCGGTCGACGCTCTTCAGCCCGGCGCGCACGATCTCGGCCATGTAGGCGCTCTCGTTGAGGGCGAGCCCGAGGAACGCCGCGACGAACGTCGTCATGATGTCGTTCGTGCTGACGTCGACGAACACGACGTCGGTGAACGGCACCCCGAGCTGCAGCCGCGGGAAGATCAGCGCCAGGTTGTACCAGAGCAGGATCTGCAGCAGCACCGGCAGCCCGCGGAACAGCCAGGTGTAGCCGGCCGCGAACGCCTGCGCCACCGGGTTCTTCGAGATGCGCATCAGGGCGATGATCACGCCGATCACGATCGCGCTCACCTGCGCGACCACGGCCAGCACGATCGTGCCCACCAGACCCTGCAGGATGATCGGCGACACCAGGTAGTACGGGATGTCGCGGTACGAGATATCGCCCTGCGACGCCCCGTAGACGAGCGCCAGCAGCAGCACCGCGATGACGACGGCGCTGATCCAGCGGCCCCAGTGCTTCAGACGGACCTGGGGGAGTAGCTCGCGGGTGAGGGTTCCGACGCGACCCGCGCCTCCTGCGCTCCCGGGGGTGGACCGAGCCGAGGAGGTGCGGGTCGCGTCGGACCCGTCACCGCCTGGAGGCCGTGTGGTCGCCATCTACTCGCCGCCGTTGACGACGGCCTCGGTCACGCTGCCCGAGGTGATGCCCCAGGCGTCGAGGACCTCGCCGTAGGTGCCGTCGTCGATCAGCGAGTCGAGCGCGGCCGCGATGGCGTCGCGCAGCTCGGGGTCGTCCTTGTTGACGCCGATGCCGTAGGGAGCGCCGTCGATCACGTCGCCGGGCACGACCTCGAAGGCCTCGCCGCCCTGCGCGGTCTTCGAGATGTAGACGGCGCTCGGCAGGTCGTTGACGATCGCGTCGATGCGACCGGTGCGCAGCTGGGTCTGGTTCTGGCTGTCGCTGTCGGTCACGGTGATCTCGAGGGGCTCGTCGCCGTCGGACTCGCACTGCGTGCTGGTCGCCTCGGCGAACTCCTGCTGGCTCGTGCCGGTGACGACGGCGATCGACTTGCCGCACAGTGTGTCGGGGCCGGTGATCTCGGCCGGGTTGCCCTTCTGCACCATCAGCGTGATGCCCGAGGTGAGGTAGTCGACGAAGTCGATCGCCTCCTGCCGCTCGGCCGTGTCGTTCATCGCCGCGATGGTCACGTCGACACGACCCGACTGCAGGCTGGTGATCAGCGAGCCGAAGTCCTGGTTCTGGTACTCGACCTCGAGACCGAGCTTCTTGCCGACCGCGGTGATCAGGTCGTGGTCGGAGCCGATCACCGTCGAACCGTCTTCGGCGAAGAAGTTGTTCGGGGCCGACTGCACGTTCGAGCCGACGTTCAGGGTGCCCGCGTCGGCGATGTCGGAGGGGACCTGCGAGGCGAGGGCGTCGTCGACCTCGACGGCGTCGAGCAGGTCGCTCGTGTCGGGGATGGTCGACGAGGCGCTGCCGCTGCCGTTGCTGCTGCCGTCGCCGCCGTTGCCGGACGCGTCGCCGGGTTGCGGGGCGCTCGGTCCGCCGCAGGCCGTGAGGCTCAGCGCGAGCACGGCACCGGTCGCGACGGTGCCCCAGAGGGCGGAGCGGGTGCGGGGTCGTGTCATGGTCGAGCCTTTCGTGAACGTCGTCGGTCATCGCGAGCTGGCCGGGTCACCGGCTGCGTGAGAAGAAATTATCACAGTGCGAGGATTCAGTCGCGCGTCGCTAGCCTGGGGGCATGACTAGTCACGACGGTGCGATGGCGACCGAGGTCGACCGCAGCCGCGAGCTCCGAGCCGAATTCGGGCCCTACCTGCCGCTGATGGGGTTCCTGGCCGAGCTGCTCGGACCGCGCACCGAGGTCGTGCTGCACGACACGAGCGACCTCAGCCGGTCGATCGTCGCGCTGACGAACGGTCACGTCAGCGGGCGCAGCGTCGGCGGGCCGGCGACCGACCTCGTGCTCAAGGTGCTGCAGAACCACGAGCACGACGACCGCGACTTCCTCGCCAACTACCTGGCCGAGTCGCGGACGGGCGGCACGTTCCGCTCGTCGACGTTCTTCATCCGCGACGTCGACGGTGAGGTCGTCGGCATGCTCTGCGTCAACATCGACGACGAGCCGCTGACCCGGGCGCGCGATCTGCTCCAGGCGATCACGGCGACCACCGGGCTGGTCAAGGGCGCCAGCCGAGGAGGCGCGGGCGACGCCGGTCAGTCGCCCGCCCTGGTCGCGGAGCGGCTGAGCATGAACGTCGACGAGCTCGCGCTCGACGGGGTCGCGCGCATCGTGGCGGCACGGGGAGTCGACCCGCAGCGCATGACACCCGAGGAGAAGATCGCGACCGTGCGCGAGATCGAGCGGGCGGGGGTGTTCCTGCTGAAGGGGGCCGTGGCGCAGGTGGCCGTGGCGCTGCGCGTGTCGGAGCCGACGGTGTACCGGTACGTGCGGCAGGTGCGGACCTCGGGGTGATCCCCGTGCCGGGGCTCGGGCTCGGGCTCGGGTTCGGCGCTCGGCCTCGGTGCTGCCGCCGCCCTCGAGTGGTCAGAAAGTGTCCTTCAGGGGTGCTGCAAGGACATCTTCTGACCAGTCGAGTCGCGTTCGAGGCGGCGCTGGCGCCTCCCGTGCAGCAGGACGACCACCAGCGTGGCCATTGCGGTCGCCCCCGCGATGATCGCGGTCGACGTCAGAGTGGTCGGCGCCGACAGGGGCAGGTCGAGGACTCGGCTGTTCGCCACGACCCAGGGCGCAGCGACCAGCACGATGAGGATGACGACGGCGAGTGCTGCGCCGAGCGGCCGCAGACGCGGGCGGCGGCGCAGCAGCCAGTCGGGGAGGCCGGCGAGTAGACCGGCGACGAGGCCGTAGAACCAGAGGGCGACCGCCCCGCCGAGCATGACGGGGAAGACCATCGCGAGTGCCGCGAGCCCCTCTGCCGACTGCTCCACGACCACCGAGAACAGGACGAACCCGATGGGGATTAGGCAGAACGCGGCCGCGCCTCCCCAGGCCGTCGTCCAGGGGAGCAGCGACAGCAGAGTCGAGCGGCGGCGCTGCTGCTCGGCCCGGGCGGGCGTGCTGGCGGCGGCTGCGGGAGCGTGGGTGAGGGCCATGGTTCGACGCTAGGCAGAACCGGCGGCGGGGGCGTCGTCCGCAGGGTGCAGTGAGGTCGTCCTCAGGGACGGAACACGGCGGACCTCCGAGCGAGCAGGAGGCGCGGGTGCGGCTTCGCGGATTCGCTCTTACGTCTCTATGCGTAATAGCTCGAATGCGACTCCGGTCAGCGCGGGGTCGAGGCGTCAGGGGAGTCCGCGGCGTCCGTCCCGGCGTCGGCGGCCGCGGTCGGCGCGAACGACGCGGCGGGTGCGATGGAGGCGGCGGGCGCGACGTTCGCAGCCTCGGCCTCCTGCCGCTTGCGCTTGAGGTAGAAGATGAAGCCGAACTGCCCGAGACCGCCGACCAGCAGCAGCCAGCCCATCGGCTGCCCGAAGACCAGCAGCACGGCGCCGAACACCAGCCCGACGACGGCGTACACGAGCAGGGTCTTCTCGGACTTGATCATTCCTTCACACTAGGGGCGCAGGTGAGACCGGCGCCGCGCCTCCTTGTGGGGGTGCCCACCGAGGAGGCGCGGGTCACCAGGGTCACCCCGTGGACGACACTCGACGGATGCGGGCGCGCCGACCGTGACCTAGCGTGGAGGGATGCCCCTCGTCGTGCCGCTCATCGTCCTCGCCGGGTGCGCCGTCGTCTTCGGCACGACGCTCGCCGCCGCCCGCGGACGCCTCGGCGTGAACCAGCTCGCCGGCATCCGGTTCCGGCACGTGATGGAGTCGGCCGAGACCTGGCGCGCCGGGCACCGCGCCGCCCTCGAGCCCGTCGCCATCGGCTGCGCGCTCGCCGTGGGAGCCGCGTTCGTCCCCGTGGCGGTGCCGCTGCGCGAAGGCGTCGAAGCGCTGTGGATCATCGTGAGCATCATCTGCATGCTGATCGGCACACTCGTCGGGGCGTGGCGCGCGGACCAGGCTGCGACCGCGGTTTCGGTCGCGGCGCTGCCGTCGGACTGAACCCGCGCGCGACGTCGTTGGTCAGAAGATGCTCTTCGCGTGCCGACGAAGGGCGTCTTCTGCCCACCCTGAGACTGGCGTGGGGCTTCGGTGGTCGGAAGTGGTCCTTCTCGCGCCGATGAAGGACATCTTCTGACCACTGGAGCGGAATTCCCCCGGAGCACCGAGGAGGCGCGGGTCAGGCCGGCGACACCGGCGCAGCACCCGCAGCACCAGCACCCGCAGCACCAGCGCCGGCAGCACCAGCACCCGCAGCAGCAGCACCCGCAGCGCCCGCACCACCCGGCCCACGACGCGCGCCGACCTCTCTCTGCAGGACCAGCGCCGCACCTCCTACAGCAGCCGCATCGGCCACGTAGGCCGACAGCTCGACCCTCACCCGGTGCCGACCCTTGGCGAAGAAGTCGTCGGCGATCCGCTGTCGCACCACCTCGAGATAGAGTGGCCCCGCCGTCGTCAGCGACGGCCCGGCCAGCACCACCGAGTCGAGATCGAGCAGGTTCGCCATCGACACGACCGCGTTCGCCAGGTGGTCCGCCGACTCGGTGATCAGCTCGACGGCGAGCGCATCGCCCTCGACCGCCGCTTCGGCGACCAGCGTGAAGTCGGCGAAAGGATCCTCGTTGTCGGTGAGCACGAGACTCGTCGCCCGCCCCGCCGCCACCGCCGCCCGCGCCCCGAGCGCCACGCTCACCGGCCCGGCGAGCTGCTCGGCCGACACCCGGTGCGCCACCGGCCCCGGCCCCCGGTACCGCATCTGCCCGAGCTCGCCGGCGTTCGAGCTCGCCCCCCGGTAGATCGCCCCGTCGAGCACGATCCCGGCGCCGATCCCCGCCCCGAAGTACACGGTGCAGTGCGCCGCGCTGTCGCCCACGGCACCACCCCAGAACTCGCCGATCGCCGCAGCCGTCGCGTCGTTGTCGAGGATCACCGCGAAACCCGTCGCCTCGGCGGTCGCCTCGCGCAGCGGGAAACCCGCCCACTCCTCGAACGGCGGCGCGCCGAGGATGCTGCCCGTCGTCAGATCGATCGGCCCGGGCGTCACGAGGCCGAGGCCGGTCACCCGGTCGGCCTCGACGCCGATCGACGCCAGGAAGGCCGAGACCGTCGAGGCGATCCATGCGACGGCCGACTCGGGCGACTGCCCCCAGACGCCGGCGACGCGGTTCCTCCCCACGAGGGCGCCGCCGAGATCCGTCAACACCACCGTCACGAAGTCCGCCCCGAGCTGCACGCCGAGGGCATACCGTGCTCGTGGGTCGATGGTCAGCAGCACACGGGGCTTGCCGCCGGTCGACTCGCGACGCCCCGACTCGACGACGAGTCCGTCGAGCAGCAGCTGGCGCACCACGTTCGACATGGTCGCCTGGGTGAGGCCGGTGGACTCGGCGAGCTCGACTCGACTGATCGGCCCCTGCGAGCGGATCAGGTCGAATGCGAGCGCTCGGCTCGTGGGCACCGCCAACAGCGGACGCGGGTTGACCATGTCGTACCTCCTGGCGATATCGTAGGCTCTGCACGGCTTAATAAAGTCGATTGACAAAGTGCGAGCGCGCGACACCGACGTCCGAACCTCTCCTAGCAAGGGCACCCATGGTCTTCTCACCCCTCCACGACGGCTGGACCCTCGAGGCCGTCTCCGGTCCCGTCCCCGACGCCGCGGCCGCCCGGCTCGTCGGGGCGACGATCCCTGCGACCGTCCCCGGCTGCGCCCACACCGACCTGCTCGCCGCCGGTCTCATCACCGACCCGTTCGACGGCGATGCCGAAGCCGCCCAGCAGTGGATCGGCAGCACCGTCTGGCGCTACTCGACGGTCTTCGACTGGTGCGACGACGGCTCCGACCGCCACGATCTCGTCGCCGAGGGCCTCGACACCGTCGCCCGCGTCGAGCTCAACGGGGTGCTCGTCGCCGAGACCGAGAACCAGCACCGCAGCTACCGGTTCGACGTGAAGGAGGCGCTGGTCGCCGGGGCGAACCGCCTCACCATCACGTTCGCCGCCCCCGTCACCGAGGTGGAGGCGCGGGTCGAGCGGCGCGGCGCCCTCCCGCACGTCAACCACCACCCCTTCAACATGCTGCGGAAGTCGGCCAGCAACTTCGGCTGGGACTGGGGCGTCGACGTCGCGACCAGCGGCATCTGGAAGCCGATCGGCATCGACAGCTGGTCGGGGGTGCGGATCGCGTCGGTCCGACCGCTCGTCGACGTCACCGACGAGGGCGGCGTGCTCGACGCGCACGTCGAGCTCGAGTGGGCGGGCGGCGAGGGTGCGGGCGGCGGGTCGACCGAGGTGACCGTCGAGGTCGACGAGCACCGCGCCTCCTCGGCCGTGACGGCGGGGGAGGCGTCGGCGCGGCTGCGACTGGTCGTGCCCGACGCCGAGCTCTGGTGGCCGCGCGGTCACGGCGCCCAGCCGCTCTACCCCGTCAGCGTCACGCTGACCACCTCGCCCGACGAGCCGTGGGAGGCGCGGGTCGGCTTCCGCACCGTCACCCTCGACACCGCACCCGATGCCCACGGCACGCCGTTCACGGTGTCGGTCAATGGCGAGGTCGTGCAGATCCGCGGGGCGAACTGGATCCCCGACCACGCGTTCCTCACCGAGATGGACGCCGGCCGGTACCGCCGCCGGGTCGCCGACGCCGTCGACGCGAACATGAACCTGCTGCGCGTGTGGGGCGGCGGCATCTACGAGTCGCGCGACTTCTACGACGCCTGCGACGAAGCCGGGGTGCTCGTCTGGCAGGACTTCCTGTTCGCCTGCGCCGCCTACGCCGAGGAGAAGTGGCTGGCGGGCGAGGTCGAGGCGGAGGCGCGCGAGGCGATCACCCGGCTGAGCCGCCACGCGTCGCTCGCGATCTGGAACGGCAACAACGAGAACATCTGGGGCTTCGTCGAATGGGGCTGGCGGGCCGCGCTCGCCGGGCGCAGCTGGGGTGAGGGCTACTACCGGACACTGCTGCCGACGCTCGTCGCCGAGCTCGACGGCACCCGCCCGTACTCGCCCGGCAGCCCGTACTCGTTCGGCGACTACCTGCACCCGAACGATCACCGGCACGGCACCATGCACATCTGGGACGTCTGGAACGACCGCGACTACACCGCCTACGCCGAGTACCCGGCTCGCTTCGTCTCGGAGTTCGGGTTCCAGGGGCCGCCGGCCTGGTCGACGCTCGCCGCGGTCGTGCACGACGAGCCGATGGAGCCGTACGGCCACGAGATGCTCGTGCACCAGAAGGCCGAAGACGGCAACCTCAAGCTCGAACGCGGGCTGCGGGGCCACCTGCCGACTCCGACCACCATCGACGACTGGCACTGGGCGACGCAGCTGAACCAGGCGGCGGCGATCCGGTTCGGCGTCGAGCACTTCCGGTCGCTGGCGCCGCTCAACACCGGCACCATCGTCTGGCAGCTGAACGACGACTGGCCCGTCGTCTCGTGGGCCGCCGTCGACTTCGACGAGCACCGCAAGCCGCTCTGGTTCGCACTGCGGGCCGCCTACGAACCGCGGCTGGCGACGATCCAGCCCCGCGCCTCCGGCCTGTCGCTGGTGCTGCTGAACGACACGGCCGCCGAGTGGCTGGGGGTGGCGCGCGTGCGGGTCGTGCCGCTCGAGCGCGACTCGGGTGCTGGTGCTGGTGCTGGTGCTGGTACTGGCCGGGGTGCCGTCGACGTGCCGGTGGCCGTGGATGCGCGGGGCGCGTCGGCCGTGCTGCTGCCGGCCGAACTCGTCGCCGGCCTCGACCCGGCCACCGAGGTGCTCGTCGTCGACCTCGACGGGTTCGGGGCCGGGCGCGCCGTCTGGAACGCCGCCGAGGTCGTGGGGCAGCGGCTGGACCCGGGGGCGGTCACGGCGTCGGCCGTGCGCTCGGAGGAGTCGGACGGCGACGTGCTCGTCACCGTGACGGCGTCGGCGTACGCCCGCGACGTCACGCTGCTCGTCGACCGGGCCGCACCCCGTGCCACGGTCGACCGGGGTCTGGTGACGCTGCTCGCGGGGGAGAGCGCGGTGTTCCGGGTGTCGGGGGCCGGCGGGGTCGAGCCCGCACGCTTCGCGGCCGACGACGTCGTGCGGCATGCCGGGGCGCTCATGGGGGTCGCGGCGCTCTGAGGCGAGCGCAAGGCCGCGCGGCACGTGCCGCGCGGCCCTCCGGCGTGCCCGGAGGGGTTTCGCGCGCAGGAGTTTCGCGCGGGGGTGCGGCGGGTTCCCGTCATCGGCGGCGGGTCATCGCTGACCCGCCGCCGATGACGGGAACCCGCCGAAGCACAGGACGCACGAGAAACTTGACGAGCTTTATTTAGTCGGGTAACAATGGGCCATCGGGGCGACGACGCCCTGTGACAACGATGTCAGCACCGCCCCGGGCAGCCCGCGGCGGTGCAGCGAAAGGATCGACGATGTTCCTCCGTGCTTCGACCGGCCACCGGCCCGTCCGCTCCCGCTGGGTCGTGGGGGCCGCGGCCGCCGCCTCCCTCGCGCTCGTCCTCACCGGCTGCTCCGCCGGCGGCTCGAACTCGAGCTCCACCCCCTCCGACACCCTGGTCGTCTACACCGGTCAGGCCGGCGACTACCAGATCAACTTCAACCCCTACTCGCCCTCGAGCATCGGCGGCATCGGCGCGATCTACGAGTCGCTGTTCTTCGTCACGAACGTCAACACCGAGGCCTACGAGCCCCTGCTCGGCACGGAGTACACCTGGAACGAGGCCGGCACCGAGCTGGCCGTCACCCTCCGCGACGACGCCACCTGGAGCGACGGCGAGCCCTTCACCGCCGACGACGTCGCCTTCACCTTCCAGATGCTGCTCGACACCCCGTCGCTGAACACCAGCGGATTCGACGGCACCGTCACGGCGACCGACGACACCCACGTCGTCTTCACCTGGAGCAAGCCCGCGTTCGTCGCCGGCCCCACCCTGCTCGGCCGCACGCCGATCGTGCCCGAGCACCTCTGGTCGGGCATCGACCCCACCACCGACGTCATGGCCGAGCCCGTCGGCACCGGCGCGTTCACGCTCGACGACTTCAAGGCGCAGGCGTTCACGCTCGCCTCGAACCCCGAGTACTGGGGCGGCGAGCCCGAGGTGAAGAAGGTCCGCTACCTGTCGCTGTCGGGCAACACGGCCGGCGCCGACGCGCTCGCCGCCGGCACGATCGACTGGCAGACCGGCCCCGTGCCCGACATGGAGAACGTCTCCGAGAACTACCCCGGCTACGACGCCGTCACCATCCCGCAGAATCAGGTCGCCCTGCTCACTTGCTCGAGCGTCGCGCTCGGCTGCGAGGGCCCCCAGACCGACCCGGCCGTCCGTCAGGCCATCTACTACGCGCTGAACCGCGACCAGGTGAACTCGCTCGCGTTCCAGAACACCGCCAGCGAGATCTCGCCCACGTTCGCGCTCACCTCGACGCAGGAGGACCTCATCTCGGCCGACGTCGCCGAGCCCGTGGCGCCCTCGGCCCCCGACCTCGACAAGAGCGGCGAGCTGCTCGAGGAGGCCGGCTACACCAAGGGCGGAGACGGCGTGTACGAGAAGGACGGCGAGCCGCTGAAACTCACGGTCGAGGTCGTCACCGGCTGGACCGACTACATCACCGCCATCGACACCATGGGTCAGCAGCTGAAGGCCGCCGGCATCGAGCTCACCGCCTCGCAGTCGTCGTGGAACGAGTGGACCGACAAGAAGAGCAAGGGCAACTACCAGCTCGCGATCGACTCGCTCGGCCAGGGCCCCGCGTCCGACCCGTTCTACCTCTACGACCAGTACTTCAACACGGCCTACACGGCCGAGGTCGGCGAGGCCGCCCCGACGAACATGGCGCGCTTCAGCGACCCCGCCGTCGACGCCGCACTCGCCGAGCTGAAGGCCGTCGACCCGGCCGACACCGCGGCCCGTCAGGTGCAGTTCGACGTCATCCAGGCCGCGATCGTCGAGGACATGCCCTACATCCCCGTCATGACCGGCGGCACGACGAGCGAGTTCCACTCGTCGAAGTTCACCGGCTGGCCCACGATGGACGACCTGTACGCGTTCCCCGCGATCTGGGCCTCGCCCGACAACGCTCAGGTCTTCAAGAACCTGAAGCCCACGGGCGAGTAGGCGATCGTCGTGACCGAGGAGGAGACGGCGGCCCCCGAGACGACGTCGAGGCCGGGTGAGGGTTCGTGAACTACTTCGTCAGGAAGCTGGGCTTCTACGCCATCGCGCTGTGGGCGGCGTTGACCCTGAACTTCATGATCCCGCGCCTGCTGCCGGGCAACCCCGTCGACATCCTGCTGGCCAAGCTGCAGCAGCGTGGCGGCGTGGTGACGGCGGACACCCGGGAGGCCTACACGCTCCTCCTCGGCGGCGACTCGTCCGAGCCGCTGCCCGTGCAGTACTGGAACTACCTGATCAACATCCTCCGCGGCGACCTCGGGGTCTCGGTGAGCTACTTCCCGGCACCGGTCAGCGAGGTCATCGCGGGGTCGCTGCCGTGGACGATCATGCTCGTCGGGATCGCCACCGTGATCGGCGCCGCCCTCGGCGTCCTGCTCGGCGCCTTCGTCGGCTGGAAGCCGGGCACCTGGCTCGACTCGCTCGTGCCGGCGACGACGCTGCTCGCGGCCGTGCCGTACTTCTGGCTCGCGCTGATCCTCGTCTACGTGCTCGCCACGTCGATGCGACTGTTCCCCTCGCAGGGCGGCTACGACGTCGTCCTCGACCCGGGCTGGGACTGGGCCTTCATCTCGTCGGCGATCGAGTACGGGTTCCTGCCCGCTCTCACGATCGTCATCGCGTCGCTCGGCGGCTGGCTGCTCGGCATGCGCAACATGATGGTGTCGACCCTCTCGGAGGACTACATCCTCACGGCGCAGGCCAAGGGACTCAGCCAGGGGCGCATCCTGCGGGGCTACGCGGCCCGCAACGCGGTGCTGCCGAGCGTCGCCGGGTTCGCCATCTCGCTCGGCTTCGTCGTGTCGGGGTCGATCGTCACCGAGCAGGTGTTCTCGTACCCGGGCATCGGCGGCAAGCTCCTCTCGGCCGTGACGAACAACGACTACGCGCTGATGCAGGGCATCTTCCTGTTCATCACGCTGGCCGTGCTCGGCGCCAACCTCGTGGTCGACCTGTTCTACGGGATCATCGACCCCCGCACCCGGGCCCGCAGCTGATGCGCGGCGCACGGACCGGAGCCCAGGAGGCGCGACCCACCCGGGTGGGCCGCTCCCGGACACAGACACCGCGCCTCCTGCAGGCCGATCTCGGAGAAGACTCATGACGAACGTCGCGCCCCTCACGGAGGCCGCGGTCGCGGATCCGACCGCCGAGCTCGCGTCGGCGTCCGCCGACAGCGGCAAGCCGCCCCGCTCGCCCTGGCGGCTGATGCTGCCGACCATGACGCCGTGGCTCGCCACCGGCCTCGCCCTGATCGGCGTGATCGTGCTGTTCGGCGTCGTCGGCCCGTTCTTCGTCGGCGACCCGGCGGCGATCCGCGACATCGGACTGACGGGACCGTCGGCCCAGCACCTCCTCGGCACCACCCAGACCGGGCAGGACGTCTTCGCGCAGCTGGCCTGGGCGACCCGGGGCTCGCTGCAGATCGGGCTGATCGTGGGCGTGCTCGCGACGGCGCTGTCGGCGTTCTTCGGGATCCTCGGCGCGTACATCGGCGGGTTCACCGACGAGGCGTTCTCGCTGTTCTCGAACGTGTTCCTGGTGATCCCCGGTCTGCCGCTCGTCATCGTGATCTCGGGCTTCGTGTCGCAGGAGCAGCGCGGACTGTGGACGATCGGCGTCGTGCTCGCCATCACCGGCTGGGCCGCGTCGTCCCGCGTGCTGCGGGCGCAGACCCTGTCGATCCGGTCGCGCGACTACGTCGCCGCGTCGCGGGTGGCGGGCGAGCGGCCGTGGCGCGTCATCACGGTGGAGATCCTGCCGAACCTGCTGCCGGTGCTCGCGTCGCAGTTCGTGTTCGCGGTGATCGCCGCGATCCTCGGCGAGGCCGGGCTGTCGTTCCTCGGGCTCGGGGCGTCGAACTCGTCGACCCTCGGCACGATGCTGTTCTACGCCCAGAACGGCTTCGCGCTGCCGCTCGGCGCCTGGTGGTGGTTCGGCCCTCCCGGTCTGATCATCGCCCTGTTCGGCACCGGCCTCTCGCTGATCAACTTCTCGATCGACGAGATCATCAACCCCAAGCTCAAGAACGTCCGACTGCACCGCAAGCAGGCGCGTCGGGCCCGGAAGGCAGCACGATGACCCCCACCCAGGAGGCGCCGGTCGCGTCGCGCACCCGCACCCGCCGGGACGCCGTGCTCACCATCGACGATCTCACCGTCGTCTACGAGGTCGAGAACCCGGTCACCGCCGTGAAGTCGGCGAGCCTCACCCTCGGACCGGGGGAGATCCTCGGGCTCGCGGGCGAGTCCGGCTGCGGCAAGACGACTCTCGCCTACGCGATCAACCGGCTGCACCGGCCGCCGGCGCGCATCGCGACGGGGTCGGTGACCTTCCACGACCGCGACGGCACCGACGTCGACCTGCTCGCCCTCGAGTCGGAGGAGCTGCGGGCGTTCCGCTGGTCGAAGCTGTCGATGGTGTTCCAGGGCGCGATGAACGCCCTGAACCCCGTGACGACGGTGCGGACCCAGCTGGAGGACGTCCTCATCACGCATCGTCGGGGCATGTCGAAGAAGGAGCGCCGCGAGCGGGCGGCCGAGGTGCTGACCCGCGTCGGGGTCGACCCGGTGCGCCTGTCGTCGTACCCGCACGAGCTGTCGGGCGGCATGCGGCAGCGCGTCATGATCGCCATGGCGATGCTGCTCGAGCCGCAGATCATGATCATGGATGAGCCCACCACGGCGCTCGACGTGGTCGTGCAGCGCGACATCCTGCGCGAGATCGTCCGCCTGCGCGACGAGCTCGACTTCGCCGTCATCTTCATCACGCACGACCTGCCGCTGCTGCTCGAGATCAGCGACCGGATCGCCGTGATGCTGCAGGGCGAGATCGTCGAGCTGTCGACGGCGCAGCGGATCTACACCGACGCGCAGCACCCGTACACGCGCCGGCTGCTCAGCTCGTTCCCGAGCCTCAGCGGGTCGCGCGGGGCGTTCATCCGTACGGGCGTCGACGAGGGCTCTCCCGTCGACACCGACACCCGCTCCGTCGTGCTGCCCATGCCGGACGACCTCGAGGAGGGGCCCCGATGACGAGCATCCAGATCACCGACCTGACCAGGGACTTCGCGGTCGGCTCGGGGCTGTCGCGGAAGGCCTTCCGGGCCGTCGACCACGTGTCGTTCGACCTGCTGCCGGGTCGCACCGTCGCGCTCGTCGGCGAGTCCGGCTCGGGCAAGTCGACCATCGCTCGGATGCTCGCCAAGCTCGAGAAGCCCACCTCGGGCACCATCGACGTGCAGCTCGACGACGGCACGCCCGTCATGGGGTCGCTGTACCGACGGCACGTGCAGATGGTCTTCCAGGACCCGTTCGCGTCGCTGAACCCGTTCCACTCGATCGAGCACCACGTCGCCCGACCGCTCAAGATCCACCGCCGCACCCGGGGCGCCGCGCAGACGCACGAGCGGGTGCTCGAGATGCTCGAGCGCGTGAATCTGAGACCGGCCGCGGACATCGCGGCCCGGAGACCGCACGAGCTGTCGGGCGGGCAGCGACAGCGCGTCGCCATCGCGCGAGCGCTCGCACCGGGCGCGCAGGTGCTCATCGCCGACGAGCCCGTCTCGATGCTGGACGTGTCGATCCGCCTCGGCGTGCTGAACCTGATGGGCCGGCTGCAGCGGGAGGACAACCTCGCGGTGCTCTACATCACCCACGACCTGGCGACCGCCCGGCACTTCTCCGACGAGATCCTCGTGCTCTACCGCGGTCGCGTCGTCGAGCGCGGGCCCGCCGACGCTGTCATCCTCGACCCTCACCACGACTACACGAAGCTGCTCGCACTCGCGGCGCCCGACCCCGAGCGCGTGGGCAAGATCGTCTCGGACGAGGCCGCCCCCGACCGCGCCTCCCTCGACAACTCGGTCTGCTTCGACCACTACACGGGCGAGTGGGAGACGGCGCGCGAGAAGGGCGGGGCGCGTGCACGGGTCTGACGGGGGCGTTGGCGGCGCTGGCGTCGCGGCGCGCCTCGCCTGGCCGACGGACGGCCTCTCGTTCGGCGGCGACTACAGCCCCGAGCAGTGGCCGTGGGAGGTCGTGCTCGACGACATGAGGCTGATGCGCGAGGCGGGGGTCACCCTCGTCACGCTCGGCGTGTTCTCGTGGGTGGTGCACGAGCCCCGCGAGGGCGTGTTCGACTTCAGCTGGATCGACCGGATGCTCGACCTGCTGCACGAGAACGGCATCGCGGTCGACCTCGCCACCCCCACGGCCGCCGTGCCCATGTGGCTGCACCGGCTGCACCCCGAGATCCTGCCGCACGACGAGCTCGGCCACCCGCTGGCCCCCGGCGGCCGCCTCGGCTTCTGCCCGTCGTCGCCGACGTTCCGCCGCTTCGCGCTGCGCATCGTCGAGGCGCTCGCCGAGCACGTCGCCGGGCACCCCGCCGTGCGGATGTGGCACGTCGGCAACGAGCTCGGCGGCGGCAACGCCCGCTGCCACTGCCCGGTGTCGAACGAGGCGTTCCGTCGCTGGGTGGAGGCGCGCCACGAGTCGGTCGACGCGCTGAACACCGCCTGGGGCATGGCGTTCTGGGGCAACAGCTACTCGTCGTTCGACGAGGTCACGACGCCGAGCGGCGTCACGGCCCACAACCCCGGGCAGCTGCTCGACTACGAGCGGTTCTCGTCCGACGCGCTGCTCGAGTGCTACCGGGCCGAGAAGGCGGTGCTGAAGCGCCTGACGCCCGAGCTGCCGGTGACGACGAACTTCATGGTCGGGCTGGGCCCCGACGTCGTCGACTACGCGCGCTGGGCGCCCGAGGTCGACATCGCCGCGAACGACCACTACACCTACGGCCCCGATCCGCTGCGGCACGAGGAGCTCGCCTTCAGCGGGGACCGCATGCGCGGGATCTCGGGCGGCGGCCCGTGGATGCTCATGGAGCACGCGGCGGGGGCGGCGAGCTGGCATCCGATCAATCAGCCGAAGGCGCCGGGCGAGATGATCCGGCACGCGATCGCGCACCTGGGGCGCGGGTCGGACAGCGTGATGTTCTTCCAGTGGCGGGCGTCGCGGTCGGGCACCGAGCAGTTCCACTCGGCGATGCTGCCGCACGCCGGTCCGTCGTCGCGGCGGTTCGCCGAGATCGCACGCCTGGGGCGGCATCTCGAGGCGCTGCACGAGGTGCGGGGGAGCGTCGTCGTCGGCGCCCGGGTCGCGCTGCTGCACGACGACGAGGCCGGGTGGGCGCTGAAGAGCGGCCTCAAGCCGATCAACCGGCCCGACTACGCGGCGACGGCGCGGGCGATCCACACCGCCCTGTTCGAGCGCGGCGTGACGGTCGACGTCGTGCCGGCCTGGCATCCGCTCGAGGCCTACGACCTGGTCGTCGTACCGGGGCTGTTCCTCGTGTCGGACACCGACGCCGACGCGGTGCGACGCTTCGCCGAGGCGGGCGGCACCGTGCTCGTCACCTGGTTCTCGGGCATCGTCGACGTGAGCAACACGGTGCGGACGGGCGGCTACCCGGGTGCCTTCCGCGAGCTCCTCGGCGTGCGGGGCGAGGAGTTCTCACCGCTGACCGACGAGCAGACCATCGAGCTCTCGACCGGCTGGCGCGCTCGGCGCTGGGCCGAGGTCGTCTCGCCGGTCGACGCCCGGACCGAGGTCGTCGCGTCGTACCGGGTGGCCGCGGACTCGGGTGTCGTCGCCGACGGAGTCGACGGCGGGCTCGCGGTGTCCCGCCGACCCGTGGGAGCGGGAGCGGCCTGGTACCTCGCCTCGGACCTCGAGCCCGAGGGGCTGGGGGAGCTGCTCGAGCGTCTGCTCGACGAGAGCGGGGTGCGGCCGGCGGCCGCCGCCTCGGCCGGTGTCGAGGTCGTCCGGCGCGCCGCGGGGGAGACGTCGTGGCTGTTCGCGATCAACCACGGCGCCGTCGAGGGCTGGGTCGAGGCGACCGGGGTCGACCTGCTGACCGGCACCGCGTGGGAGGGGCGCGGCGTCGTGCCCGCCGGGGGCGTGGCCGTCGTCCGCGAGGAGTAGCGCCCGCCCCGCGCGGCCACCCGAGCCGCGCCTCCTCGGGGCCGCGGGCGCATCGAGGTGACGCGAAAGGGCACCTCCGGCCTCCGGAGGCCGCGCTTTGCGTCACCTCGACGCACGCCCCGCCGCGCGACGCCGCGAGGGGCCGCAAACCTCGCGTCGAGGTGACGCGGAAGGGGGCCCGGGGGCGCCTAAAGGCCCGCTTCGGGTCACTTCGACGCCGCGCCCGCCGCGCGGCGCCGCGACGTAACGAGTGCATTAAGCCTCGGGCCTCGAATCGTGGATACGCCGCGACTGCCTTATCGTTCACCCGAACGATAAACCGGAAGGCCATACCCGTATGACACCGATCGTCCCCGAAAACCCGCGCCCGGGCGGAGGATCCCGAGGTCCGAGCCGCCGCACCGTCCTCGCCGGCGCCGCCGGGCTCGCGAGCCTCGCCGGCCTCTTCACCCTCGCCGGCTGCGCCCCCGCCCGCAGCGACCCGACCATCCCCGAGGCCGCCGCCACCGGCACCGCGCAGCGCGGCGGTCGCCTCCGCATCGCGCGCCCCGCGGCGTCCGCCGCCGAGACCCTCGACTCCGCCAGCTCGCTCTCGGCCTACGAGTACCTCGGCGCCCTCTACAACCGTCTCGTCAGACTCGACGAGCAGGGCGTCACCGTGCCCGATCTCGCCGAGGAGTGGTCGGCCACGCCCGACGGCGTCACCTGGACGTTCCGCCTCCGCAGCGGCGTGCGGTTCCACGACGGCCGCCGCTTCACCGCCGCCGACGCCATCTACTCGATCGAGCACATCCTCGACCCCGAGACCGCGTCGCCGCAGGGCGAGGTGCTCGCCGCCATGATCGGCCCCGGCAGCATGAGCGCCCCCGACCCGCTCACCCTCCGCATCGAGCTGCTCACGCCGAACGCCGAGTTCCCCTCGCTGCTGACGGCGTACCAGTGCTACATGATCCCCGAGGGCAGCGCCGACCCCGCGAACGGCCCCACGATCGGCACCACCGGCATCGGCACGGGCCCGTTCCGCCTCAGCGGCTTCGAGCCCGCGGGCACCGGCAGCATCGAGGCGTACGACGACCACTTCGCCGGCCGCCCGGCCCTCGACGGCATCGACTTCTACTCGATCCAGGACACCACGGCCCGCGTCAACGCGCTGCTCGCCGGTCAGATCGACCTCATCTCGCAGACGAACCTCGACTTCGCGACCGCGCAGGTCGTCAGCGCGTCGAGCACCGCAACGGTCGCCCGCTCGGCGAACGCGCAGTGGTACACGATCCCGATGCTGTTCACGAGCGCCGAGTTCAGCGACCCCCTGGTGCGCCAGGCGATGAAGCTCGCGTACGACCCGCAGGCCGTCGTCGACACGGCCCTGCAGGGGACCGGCGCCGCGGGGTGGGACAACCCCGTGCCTCCCACCCAGGCCGTCTGGCTCGACGAGCAGCGCGAATACGACCCCGAGAAGGCCCGAGCCCTGCTGAAGAAGGCCGGCCGCGAGGGGTTCCGCACCGACATCCACACCTCGAGCTACGAGTCGGTCTTCACGCCGATGGCCGTCGCCTACCGCGACCAGGTGAAGCAGGCGGGCATCGACCTCGTCGTCAAGAACGCCAGCGCCGACTCGTACTACACGCAGATCTGGATGCAGAAGCCGCTGATGGTCAGCTACTGGTTCACCGGCCGCCCGATCGACCAGCTGCTGAACCAGATCTTCCGCACCGGCTCGTCGTACAACGAGAGCGCCTGGTCGAACCCGACCTTCGACGCCCTGCTCGACGACGCCCGCGCCGAGATGGACGACGGTCGTCGCGCCACCCTCTACCAGGACGCCCAGCGCCTGATCGTGGAGGACAGCGCCGACATGACGCCGATGTTCGGCGACCGGCTCGTCGGCATCGGCCGCGACGTCGTCAACTACCGCGAGTACGGCTTCGAGTTCGACTACCTCCAGATCGGACTGCGCGCATGAGCCCCACCGACGCCCCGACCGGATCCGCCGTCGAGGCCGATCTCACGAGCCGAGGAGGCGCGCCCACGACCCCGCGCCCGTCACGCCCCGGCAGCCCGGCCCTCAGCACCCTGCTGCTCGTGCTGCGTCGCGTCGGCACCGCGCTGCTCACGGTGCTGCTCGCCTCGTTCCTCGTGTTCTTCGCCGTGCAGGCGCTGCCCGGCGACGTGGCTCAGCAGCTGCTCGGCCAGGACGCCACGCCCGAGGCCGTCGCCGCCCTGCGCGACACGCTCGGGCTCGACCAGAACGTCTGGGCCCGCTACGGCGAGTGGCTGCTCGGCGCGAGTCACGGCGACTTCGGCGTCTCGCTCGTCAGCGGCGCGCCGGTCGGCCCCGATCTGCTGATCGCGTTCCGCAACAGCATGCTGATCGCCGTGCCCGCGATGCTCGTCGGCGTCACGATCTCGCTCACCCTCGGCGTCGTCGCGGGGGTGCGTCGAGGTCGCCCGAGCGACCATGCGATCTCGCTGATCAGCCTGGTCGTGATGAGCGTGCCCGAGTTCATGGTCGCGACGATCCTCGTGCTGCTGTTCGCCGTGGCGATCCCGATCTTCCCCGCGGTCGTGCTGCGCGGCGACAGCGCCACCGTCGTCGAGCTGCTGCCGAGCGTCTGGCTGCCCGCGATCGTGCTGACCCTCGCGATGGCGGCGTACATCGTGCGGACCGCGCGGTCGTCGACGATCGACGTGATGGCGTCCGAGTTCGTCACCACCGCCGAGCTGAAGGGCCTCTCGACCCGTCAGGTCGTCTGGCGTCACGCCGTGCCGAGCGCGCTGCTGCCGACCCTGAACGTCGTCGCGCTGAACGTCGCCTGGCTGCTCGGCGGCGTGGTCGTCGTCGAGAACGTCTTCAACTACCCGGGCATGGGCAAGCTCATGCTCGAGTCGGTGTTCAACCGCGATCTGCCCACCATCCAGGCGATCGCGGTCGTCAGCGCCCTGGTCTACGTCGTCTGCAACCTCGCGGCCGATCTCATCGCCCTCGCGCTCGACCCCCGACTCCGCACCCGACGGAAGGCCCGCTCATGAGCACGACGACGAACGGAACCGAGGAGGCGCGGGTCGCCTCGACCGGTCGACCCGACGCCCCGAAGACGGTCGCGGCGCGACTGCGCGGACTCGCGACCGGTCTGACCGGCAGCATCAGCGCCTCCTCGGCTCTCGGCATCGGTCTGGGCCTCATCGCGCTGCACATCGCGCTGGCCCTGCTCGCCCCGCTGATCGCCGGGCACGACCCCGTCGCGACCGACTCGACCGCGGCCCTCGCCGGCTCGAGCTGGTCGCACTGGCTCGGCACCGACCAGTACGGCCGCGACATCCTCTCGCGCACCCTGCACGGCGGGCAGTACGCGCTGCTCGTGACGTTCCTCGCGACGACGATCGCGGTGAGCATCGGCACGGTGCTCGGCTGCATCACGGCGTACGCCGACAACTGGTTCGACGAGGTCGTCATGCGCATCGTCGACGCGCTGCTCAGCGTGCCGTCGATCCTCGCGCTGCTGGTCGTCGTGACCGTGTTCGACTCGGGGCTCTGGGTGATCGTGCTCGCCGTCACCGTCGTCTACGCGCCGGCCGTGACCCGCGTCGTGCGCGGCGCCGCCCGCACCGTCATCACCCAGGACTACGTCACCGCCGCCCGGGCGCGCGGCGAGGGGTCGCTGAGCATCGTGTTCCGCGAGATCCTGCCGAACGTGCTCGACGTCGTGCTGGTCGAGTTCGCGATGCGCGCGTCGTGGATCGTGCTGCTCATCTCGACCCTGTCGTTCCTGGGGTTCGGTGCCAATCCGCCGACTCCCGACTGGGGGCTGATGGTGCAGGAGAACCGCACCGCCCTCACCGTCGTGCCGATGGGGACGCTCGCCCCCGTCGTCGCCCTCGCCACCCTCGTGATCGGTCTCAACCTCAGCGCCGACGGACTGAGCAAGACGCTCGGCGTCGACCGCGCGCAGAAGGGCGCCACCTCATGACCACCACCAGCCCGAACCAGGGAGGCGCGGTGCCCGTCACCGACACCGCCTCCGCACCCGTCGTGGTCGTCGACGACCTCTCGATCTCGTACGCCGCGGGGCGCCGCGAGGTGCCCGTCGTGCGCGGCGTCGGCTTCGAGATCGCGGCCGGCCGCGCCCTCGGACTCGTCGGAGAGAGCGGCAGCGGGAAGTCGACCGTCGCCCGCACTCTGCTGGCGCACCTCCGGCGGGGGTCGCGGATCGTCGGCGGCAGCGTCCGCGTGGCCGGCGACGACGTCTTCGCGCTCGACGAGCGGGCGAGACGCGCGCTCCGGGGCGGCACCGCGGCCCTCGTCGCACAGAACGCCGGTCAGGCCCTCACCCCGTCGATGCGCGTCGGGCGCCAGCTGCGCGAGGCGCTCGAGAGCCACGGGCTGCCCGGCGGGCACGACCGCGTGCTCGAGCTCGTGCGTCACGTGCGCCTGCCCGACCCCGAGACGATCGTGCGCCGCTACCCCCATCAGCTCTCGGGCGGGCAGCAGCAGCGCATCGCCATCGCGATGGCCGTCGCCGCGCGACCGCAGCTGCTCGTGCTCGACGAGCCGACCACCGCGCTCGACGTCGTGACGCAGTCGGCCGTGCTCGAGCTGATCCGCGATCTGGCGGTCGAGCTCGACATGGCGATCCTGCTGGTCAGCCACGACCTCGGCGTCGTGTCGAGCATGGCCGACGAGATCGCCGTCATGCGCGACGGCGTGATCGTCGAGCACCGGCCGACCGCCGAGCTCTTCGCCGACCCGCAGCACGAGTACACGCGCGAGCTGCTTGCGAGCATCCCGCGCGTGCACGCCGGCGAGGGCGACGGGGCGGGCGAGTCGGGACGAGACGCCCGGTCGCTCCGCGGGGCGCTGTCGGGGATCGCGCACGCCGCCCACACGCGGGCCGCGCAGGTGCTCGCCGTCGCGCGGGGCGACGAGTCCGCCGGCGATCCCGGTGCGCAGGCGGCGCCTCGTGCCGGCAGCGCCGAGCCCGTCGTCGCCGCACGCGACCTCGTCGTGCGGTACGGGCGCGGTCTGCCCGCCGCGGTCGACGGGGTGTCGCTCGAGATCGGCCGCCGCGAGACGCTCGCCGTCGTGGGGGAGTCCGGCAGCGGCAAGTCGACGCTCGCCACCGCGATGGCCGGGCTGATCCCCGCCGAGTCGGGCGCCTTCGCCTTCCGTGGAGCAGCCGGCCTGGAGGGCGACCTCACCCAGCCCGTCGGCCGACGGAGCGCCGACCTGCGACGCGCCGTGCAGCTGATCTTCCAGAACGCCGACACCTCGCTGAACCCCCGCCGCACCGTCGGCGCCGCGATCGCCCGCCCGCTCAAGCTGTTCACCGGCAGCAGCTCGCCCGACCGCGTCGCCGAGCTGCTCGTCGAGGTCGGTCTCACGCCCGACTTCGCCGCACGCCTGCCGGCCCAGCTCTCGGGCGGCCAGCGGCAGCGCGTCGGCATCGCCCGGGCGCTCGCCGCCGGCCCCGAGCTGATCATCGCCGACGAGATCACGACCGCGCTCGACGTGCGCGTGCAGGCCGGCGTGCTCGAGCTGCTGACGCGACTCCGCGACGAGAAGGGCCTGAGCTGCCTCTTCATCAGTCACGACCTCGCCGTCGTGCGCGGGGTCGCCGACCGCGTCGCCGTGATGACCGGCGGACGCATCGTCGAGGTCGGCCCCGCCGACCGCGTCTTCGGCGGCCCCAACCACCCCTACACCCGCACCCTGCTCGACGCCACCCTCGACCCCGGCACCACCGAGCTGCCCGGAGTCGGCGACGGCCGCGCCCGCTGGCGCGACGCCGACGGCTGGACCGACCACGGCGGCGGGCACCACGTCAAGAACTGGGAGGCACAGTGAGCATCACCCACCCGAACGAGGACCGCCTGCGCGACGGGGCATCGCACGAGCGCGCCTCGCACGAGCGCGCTCCGTTCGACAGGGCCCTGGACGAGGAGGCGCAGGCCGGCCTCGCGACGGAGGCTCACCTCGAGCGCAGCGCGAGCCGCCGCGAGCAGACCCGCGAGGGCGGGCGGCCGTCCGACGGGACCGGTCTGTGAGCGGCGACCAGCGGCTCCTCGGCGACCCGCGCCTCCTGCACGAGATCGAGGTGCGCGACGAGTGGGTGCCGCTGCCCGACGGGACGCGACTGCATGCCCGGGTCTGGGCCCCACGCGTCGAGCATCCGGTGCCCGTGCTGCTCGAGTACCTGCCGTACCGGCTCGACGACTGGACGGCACCGCGCGACAGCGAGCGGCACCCCTGGTACGCCGCCCGCGGGTACGCCTCGGTGCGGGTCGACATCCGCGGCACGGGGTCGAGCGACGGGCTGTTCGACGACGAGTACTCCGAGCAGGAGCTCGCCGACGGCATCGCCCTGATCGAGTGGCTCGCCGCGCAGCCCTGGTCGACGGGGGCGGTCGGCGCATTCGGCATCTCGTGGGGCGGGTTCAACGCCCTGCAGCTCGCCGGCCGCGCCCCGGCCGCGCTCAAGGCGATCGTCACCGTCTGCTCGACCGACGACCGCTACGACAACGACGTGCACTACATGGGCGGCGCCGTGCTCGGCATCGACATGGCCGCATGGGGCGGCACCATGTTCGCGTTCAACTCCCGCCCGCCGCGCCCCGAGGTCGTCGGCGCCGACTGGGTCGCACGCTGGCGCGAGCGCCTCGAGCACAACCGGCCGATGACCCCGGTCTGGCTCGCGCACCAGGAGCGCGACGACTACTGGCGACACGGCAGCGTCTGCGAGGACTACTCGTCGATCACGGCGGCCGTCCTCGCCGTCGGCGGCTGGGCCGACCCGTACCGCGACGCCGTGCTGCGCCTCGTCTCCGAGCTCGACGCACCGGTCAAGGGCATCATCGGGCCCTGGTCGCACCAGTACCCCGACCGCGGGCTAGCCCCCGGCCCGGGCATCGGCTTCTTGCAGGAGACCCTGCGCTGGTGGGACCGCTGGCTGCTCGACGAGCCGAACGGCGTCGACGACGAGCCGGCCCTGCGAGCCTGGATCAACGACTCCGAGCCGCCCGCCACGTACTACGCCGAGCGGACCGGGCGCTGGGTCGGCGCCGAGGACTGGCCGTCGACCGCCACCCGGGCGCGCGTCGAGTCGCTCGAGCTGCTGACCGGCGGCGAGCACGGACCCGTCGTCGTGCGCTCGCCGCAGAGCACCGGGCTCGACGCCGGCCGGTTCTTCCCGTTCGGCAACGCCACCGACCTGCCGCCCGACCAGCGCGCGGAGGACGGCCGGTCAGTGTGCTTCGACCTCGACGTGGGGGCGTCTGCGGACGGGGCCGGCGGGGCCGGCGCGCCGCTGGACGTGCTCGGCAGCGTCGTCGTCGACCTCGCGATCACGAGCGACCGGCCCGACGCGAACGTCATCGTGCGTCTTTGCGACGTCGCGCCCGACGGCAGCTCGACGCTCGTCACCCGCGGAGTCCTCAATCTGAACAAGCGGAACGGCCGGCACCGCGACGACCCGATGGAGGTGCGGGTCGAGCAGACCGTGCGCGTCCCGCTGGTCTCGACCGGGCACTCCTTCCCGGCCGGCCACCGCCTCCGGATCGCCGTGTCGTCGGCCTACTGGCCATGGATCTGGCCGCACTCCGACGAGGCCACGCTCACCATCGACCCCCAGCGCAGCGCCGTGACGCTGCCGGTGTGGACGCGGGCCGGCGACGACGGGGTGCGCTTCGACGAGCCGACCCGCGCGACGCCGCTCGCCGTACGGGCCCTGCCGCCCGCGTCGGATCTGCCGCAGCGCAGCGTCACGCACGACGTCGGCACCGGCGAGTGGGTGCTCGACGTCGACCCCGGCTACGGCGGCGGACGCGAGTACCCCGACGGGCTCGTCTTCACCGAAGACAGCCGCGAGACCTACCGCATCGTCGACGGCGACCCGCTGTCGGCCTCGGCGGAGTCGCGCTGGGCGATCGGACTCGAGAAGCCCGACTGGCGGGCCTGGCTCGAGACGACGTCGCACGTCTCGGCCACCCACGACGACTTCGTGATCGTCAACACGGTGCGGGCGTGGGCGCGCGACGGCGGGCCGTCGACGGAAGCGGTGCTCGTCGCCGACCGCCGGTTCGAGGACGTCGTGCCGCGGACGTCCGCGTGATGTCGGCGGAGGGTGTCGCGGCAGCGGGCGCCGTCGGCGGCGGGGCGCGTCGCAAGCCCGCCGAGCGACGGGCGCAGATCGTCGAAGCGGCGCGCGGTGTGATCCTCCGCGAGGGGCTCGGTGCGACCCGGCTGCGCGACATCGCGGGGGAGGCGGGGGTGTCGGTCGGCACCGTCACCTATCACTTCGAGAGCGTCGCGCAGATCCTCAACGAGGTCGTCGTGCTCGAGACGGCGCGGTTCTACTCGTCGATCATCGAGGCGGTCGACGCCGAGCCCGACCCCGTCGCCGGGGTGCGGATGCTGATCGAGCCCCTGTTCGCCGCGACCGACGCGAGCGACGAGCACTGGCGTCTCTGGTCGGACTACTGGACGGCGGTCGCCCGCAAGCCCGCGGTGGCCGAGGAGTACGTCGAGCGGATCCGCGTGTGGGAGGCCTGCCTGACGCGCACGCTGCGTCGTGGGGCCGGCGGGGTGTTCCCGTCGCTCGCGGTCGGCGACGCGTCGGAGCTGGCGCTCAAGCTCGCGGCCTACAGCGACGGTGTGGCGACGCAGCTCGCTCAGAAGGCGCCGGGGCTGACCTCGGAGCTCGCGCTGGAGTGGATGTGGGTGTTCGTCGAGCACGAGACCGGCGCCCGCTGCGCCTGAACGACGAACCGCGAGGCGGACGAGAGCCGGCGTGATCGCGGCGTCTCGTCCACCTCGCGGTGCGTGATGCGGTGGGGCTGCCTACTTGAGGTCGCCGTCCTTGGCCTTCTCGGTCTGCAGGCGGTCTTCGCTCATCGCCTTGTCCTTCTGGCCCTGCGCGGTCAGCTCGGCGTCGTCGGTCTTCTTGCCGACGGCCTCCTCGACGTGACCGGCTGCCTTCTGGACGAAATCTTTTGCCTTGTCTCCAACGGACATGTTGTCCCCTTCGGTCTCTCGCCGGAGAGTCCCGGCTGACGTGGACGGTAGGCCGAAGCCGGGCGCCGGGACGGCCCCCGGGCGAGTTCCCAGCCGCTGCACGGGAGGGGTGCAGGCAGCGCGCGGCGGCGCCGGACGGCGCCGACGAGGTCAGGCGAGCGCGGCGGGGTCGAGGCCGTGGCGTTCGACCTCCATCGCCTGGCGGATCGTCAGCGGGTAGATGCGCGACAGCTCGGGATGCGCGGGGTCGCTCGAGATGTACGCCACGCTCTCGACGTGCTGCTCGAACGCGTTCACCTTGTCGCGGGGCGCACCCACGACGAGCTGGAACCCGAGCGACGTCAGCGCCGCGAGCGACCGCCCGGTGTACTCGTCGTCGGCCTTGACGAACCCCTCGTCGAGCACGATCGGCGCGTAGGTCGGCACCCGGTCGGTGCCGTCGCCGAGCCGGAAGCGGAGGGCCGCGCCGAGCACGAACGCGATGAGCTCCTGCCCCTCGCCGCCCGACTTGCCGGCCACGCCCTCGTGCACGATCTGCGTGCCGTCGACCCGGGTCTCGATGGCGCGGAACTGGTAGTGCTCGCGCGCGTCGAGCACGCGGCGGCGCCAGGCGTCGCCGATCTTCGAGCGCTCCTCGAGGTGCGCGAGGTCGCGTCGGAGGGTGACGAACCGCCGCTCGATCTCGGCCGCGTCGCGGGGCGCCCCCGCCCGATCGCCGATGTGCGTGCGCAGCGTCCGCTTGAAATCGACGAGGTCGCTGTTCGACACGGGCTTCGGCTCGATGTCGAGCGTCGACCCCTGCCGGAACTCGATCGCCCGGAGCGCCTGCGAGATGGGCCGCACCCCGCGACGGATGACGTGGCCGTCCTCCTCGATCTGCACGAGCAGCGCGCGCAGGCTGTCGCCCATGTCGGCGCCGGCCTTGGCGAGCCAGTCCTCCTTCGCGTTCGGCAGGGCGTCGTCGACGAGCGTGCGGTGGATCGCCTTGACCGCGTCGAGACTGTCGATCGAGGCGTCGATCCCGGCCGTGCGGTCGAGCTCGAGGTACCGCTCGAAGATCAGCACGAGAGTGTTCTCGGCCTGCGTGCGTTCGCGGTCGTGGCCGTCGATCTGCCCGCGGAGCAGCGACAGCGCCTCGCGGTGCGACCGCTCGACGTCGGCCACCTCGCGCGGCGCGGCGAACGGCAGCGGTGCGAGCAGGGCGCGCTCGTGGTCGGTCAGCGGGTCGGCCCCGGTCAGGGCGTCGCTGAAGGCGTCCTCGATATCGACCAGGGTCGAGTGCTCGGCCTCGAGTCGCGCGAGCTCGTGGTCGAAGCTCGGCCAGACGACGCGTCGCCGCCGAGCGCTCGTCGTCGTGTCGGCGCGCGTCGGCCTGCAGCGTGGCGAGCTCGGGCCGCTCGTCGGCCAGCCGATCGAGCTGACCCTGAAGGTCGTCGAGTCGCGCCTGCGCCGGCGCGGTGTCGATGTCCGCCCACGAGAACTCGGTCGATCGCGCGACGGCGTCGAGCACCCGGCGTCGCGCCGACGACTCGGCCTCGGCGGTGTCCCATGCGGCCCGCGCGACGGTGAGGTCGCGTTCGAGCGACGCGATCTCGTCGGCGAGCTCGGCGACGCGGGAGCCGTTGTCGAGGCCGATCCACGAGCGCGTGCGGCGGTCGTCCTTCACGACGCGGCCTCGCGAGCCCGTGCGGAGACCGGCACGCGTCACGGCGCCCCGCGCCCCGGCGGGCAGCGAGCCGTCGAGGTCGTCGGGCCCCTCGACGCAGAGCACGCTGCGCTCGGCGACGATCTCGTCGAACAGCCAGCCGAAGAACGGGCTGCCCTCGTCGAACTGCAGCATGGCGGGCACGGTGCGCGGCACGGCGTCGTGCTCGGGCTCGACGCCGGTCGCCGCGGGCACCAGCGTGATGCGGCCGCGCATGTCGTGGTCGTTGACGAAGCGGCGCACGGCGTCGAACTGCGCGCGGTCGACCAGGAGGTGCGTGGCCAGGTCGCCGACGACCCGCTCGATCGCGACCGTCCAGTCGGTGTGCGCGGCCGCGACCTCGAACAGCTCGCCGGCGTAGGGCAGACCCGCGACGGGGATCCCGGTGCCCTCGGCGATGCGGAGTCGTCGTTCGGCCGCGTCGTCGGGCACGTTGCTGCCGCGCAGCTCGAACGAGCGGCGCTGCGCCTCGCGGGCCGACAGCGCGCGCTTGGCCTCGCCGATGCGGGCGGCGAGCTCGCCGCGCACGTCGTCGGCGGCGGCCCGGGCGGCCGCGTCCTCGTCGGCGAGTCGCTCGGCGCGCTGCCGCAGCGCGACGAGCTGCTTCTCGGACGTCGGCACGGACTCGCCCGTGCCGTCGAGGGCCGTCGCGAAGCGGCGCCGCTCGCGCTGGACGACGGCGAGGTCGCGCTCGGCGGTCGCCACGAGCTGACGGAGCGACTGGGAGGGGTCGCCGCCGAGATCGCCGATGCGGGCCAGGGCCTGCTCACGGGCACGGAACGCGGCGGTGTCGTCGTCGGCCGCGCGCCTCCTCGACTCCGACAGGGCGCGCTTCTCGGTCGTGACCCGGTCGACCTCGCCGCTGACCCAGCTGCCGACCTTCTCGGCCAGCCAGACGCGCAGTCGGCTCGGGCCGTGGCTCTCGTCGATCAGACGGCGCTTCTCGGTCGCGTCGTGGCCGGCGATCTCGTAGCGATCGGCCAGCGCGGGCACCGGCTCGAGCACGCCGAGCTTCTTGCGCGTCGTCTCGAACACGTCGTAGAGCGCCGAGGCCTCGCGGTACGTGCCGAGCGTGGTCTCCCAGCGCGAGAGCGCCTTGGGCTGCGTGAGCACGAACGACTTGAACAGCTCGTCGATCGAGAAGACGCCCTTCGACGCCTGCGCACGGCGCAGCAGCGTCAGCGCCTTCAGCTGCGACTCGTCGCTGCCGCCGATGCCGAGCTCGCCGCACAGCTGCACGCGGAACTCGGGCTGCGAGTACGTGACGAGATCGCGGACGGGGTCGAGGAGGCGCGCGAGGGAGCCCTTCGTCAGCGGACTCGAGCTGCTCGCATCGCGCTTGACCTCGGTCAGCCGGCTGAGATCGAAGGGCCCGCGGACGAGCAGGTAGACGCTGGCCTGCGTCACGTCGTCCTGGCTGGAGGTGTCGGTGCCGATCCAGGCGAGACGCACCGCGGTGAGGGTCTGCCCGAGCTCGGTCGCGTACGTGATGGCGGCGCCGCTCGCGAACGCCTGGCCCAGCGGACGGAGGAATCGCGTCGTCGTGCGATCGGACGCCGCGTCGCGCACCTCGTCGGTCTTTCCGCGCGCGTAGCTGTAGACGGTGCGCTCGGAGCGCTGGCGGCTGTCGTCGCGCGCGGCCCGGTTGAACTCCTGCGGGTTCGGCATGATCACCGCGGCCATCGCGTCGAGCACCGTCGACTTGCCGCGCCCGGTCGGCCCGAGGATCGCGATGCCGCCGCGCCCCACCGGCATACGGTGCAGCCCCGAGTAGCTGCCCCAGTTCAGCAGCTGCACCTGCTCGATGCGGTACTGACCCGAGTGGAACATGCCGAGGTCGGGCGCCGCGGCGTGGTCTCCCGTGTCGGTCGCCGCGGCGATGACGGCGGTGCCGGCGGTGTCGGGAGCGTCGGCGGCGTCGGGAGCCGAGGAGGCGGTGGTCGCGTCGGCGGGGATCATGCCTGGTCTGCTTCCGGGTCGAGGGGGAGATCGAGGGCGACGGCGGTCGGGTCGGGGCGGGGTTCGGCGGCCTGATCGGGGTCGGCCTCGGCGTCCGCGTCGAGGTCGGAGCCGCCGGAGCCGTCGTCGTCGCCGCCGGCTTCCGAGTCGCCGTCGGCCGATTCGTCGGCGTCGGCGTCGGCGTCAGCGTCCGCGTCGGCCTCTGCATCGATGTCGAGCGCGCTCGCGTCGGCGGGCGCCTCGGCCCCCGCCGCCTCGAGGAACACGCGCTCGAGGTGAGCCAGCTGCTCGGCCGTGATCAGCGGCACGATCGCGGGGGCGACGACGAAGAGCGCGGGGTCGTCGGGCTCCGGCTCGAGGAGGTCGCGCGACACCATGGCGGCGAGGGCCGCGTCGACGCGACGCATCGAGCGGATCTCGTCGTGCGCGGTGTCGTCGTGGTACCGGCCGAGGAACTCCGCGACCTGATCGCGCGACACCACGACCGATTCGTCGTGCGCGTCGCTGAATGCGTGCTCACGCCGCAGGAAGACCATCAGCAGCGACGCGTCGCGCGACAGCGGCTTCTCGCGCCGCAGCAGGATGGGCACGTCGTCCTGTCCGCTCTGCCGCTTGAACGCGACCTCGTACTCGTGGTCGACGACCAGCACGAGGAACATCTCGTCGAGCCGGGCCCGGATCTCGGGTTCGTAGGCGAGCAGAGCGGCCCACGCCTCGCCCTGCCGGGCCCGCGACATGAAGCGGTGGGTCAGCAGCGTGACCAGCGCCTTGCGACCGGCGAGCGGGAGCTCGTCGCGGAGCGCGCTCGACGGGTCGGGAGCAGCGCCGTCCGCCTCCGTCGTGCCGTCCGCATCGGCGCTGTCCGGATCGATGCTGTCGAGGACGGTGCTGTCGAGAACGGTGCCGACTGCCTCGGTGCTGACGTCGTCGATCGGGTCGGGGGTCATACGGTGTCTCTCTCGGGCTGCGGGGTCGGGGCGGAGGTGTCGTCGCCGGGGGCGGGGGCGTCGTCCCCCGGTGCGGGCTGTCGGCGGAAGACGAGCCGGGGGAGGACGACGCGACGACCCGCGCCTCCTCGACCCGCGCCTCCTCGGCTGCCGCCCCCTGGCGCGGCCGGTTCGCCGGCGGTCAGGGTGACGGTCTCGGTGGTCTCGTCGACCACGCCGCGGTCGATGGCGAGGTCGAGCATGCTCAGCACGAGGCCGAGTCGGCGGAACTCGGGGTCGGTGGCCTCGTACAGCTCGGCGCTCGTGACGGTCTCGTGCTCGTCGAGCAGGCGGTCGAGGGTGGCCGCGACGGCCGCGGTGCTCGTGCCCGAGCTGATGCGGAGCGCGGCGCGGTCGGCGGCGGGCAGCGTGGCGTCGCCCTCGGTCACCTGCACGTCGACGGTCGGGCGCCCCCGGTCGCTGTGGAGCTGCGCCTGGCTGATGTCGACCACGTCGAGCGCGCCGAGCCCGAGCACGTCGACGGGCAGCACGGCCGGGCCCGGTCGTCGCTCGGCCCAGACGCCGCCGGCGTGCAGCGCCCGTTCGGCGAGGGTGAGGAGGCGCTGGTGACGCTCGGTCGACGAGCGACTGAGGAACCGGCGGAGCGACGATGTCCAGCGCCCGTACGTCTCTTGCACCGACTGCTCTTCCGCGAGCAGCGACGAGATCAGCGACTCGAGCTGCGTCCGCTGCCGATCGGTCAGATGCTGGGCCGCGGCGGGGTGATCGAGGATGAGCTCGATGTCGGCGCGCATCACGTCGATCTCACGCGACGACAGCATCTGCGCGAATCCGCGGTAGGCGCGGCCCTCGGGGGTCTGCTCGAGCAGATCGTTCTCACGCAGGTACTGCTCGACGAGCGCGCCCTTGCCGACGTGCTCGACCGTCGCGCGGCGCGCGACCTCGCGGTGCCGCTGCTCGACCATGCTGCTCAGCTGCCGGAAGTCCTCGGGCAGCGACGCCGTCAGCCGCACCACCTCGCGCACCTGCCGCTTGAGGACGTCGGGGCTGACCGGCTCGGTGCCGTGCTGCTCGATGCGATCGCGGCGACGCTGCAGCTCGGCGATCTGCTCGTCGATCCGCGCGGTCTGGGCCTCGCGGCTCGGGTCGGCGAGACCGGCGAGCTGACCGACGGCGTGGGCGATGCTGCCGAGTCGCGCCTCGCTCACCGCGTTGTCCTGCTCGACCAGCTCGCGCACGATCCGCAGCGCCTTGAGCGCGTGGGGCGAGAGTCGGTACTGCGCGCGGGCCTCGCCGCGCGGGGGCGGGCTCGAGGCGCGGGTCGGGGCCGACCCCGCCGCGCCGAGCGCGCCCCAGCCGTCGGCTGCGGGGGAGGGGCCGGTCGTCGTGCTGCTCGGACGGCCGTGGTCGGCGTCGCCGTGGCGTGCCCCGCCGTCGTCCGCCGAGGAGGCGCGGGTGCGGATCAGCCACCGGCTGTCGACCCAGCTCCGGCAGTAGTCGGCCGGGGTGGTGCGGGTCTCGGGGACGGCCGTCGCTCCGGAGTCGCCGACCCGCGCCTCCTCGGTGCCGGCCCGGACGGGCGCGGTCTCGGCGAGCGCGGTCTGATCGAGCGCGTTCAGCTCGAGGGCCTGGGCGACCTGCTGGTGGAACCAGTCGGCCGAGACAGGCCCCTCGGCGTGCTCGAGGTGCCGGGAGAAGAGAGGGAGCATCCAGCGGCTGTTGTAGCTGCGGAGCAGGGCCCACGTGGGGTCGTCCTCGTGCGCGACGCGCACGTCGTCACGGCTCAGGGCGTCGTCGGGCCCTGACGATTCGTTCACCAAGCGGACCTCCGGCAGTCGTCGGACGAGGATACCAACTGGCGCGTTCCGCCCCGCGACGGAAGCGCCGACGGTGCTCGGAGGTCAGACTGAGCGGATGCGGAGCGGACTGAGACGATGCGTCGCGGGGTCCATCGTCGCGGCGGTCGTCCTCGCCGGGGCCGGGTGCGCCGACTCCGCCGAACTGGGCCAGCGCTTCGAGTCGCTGATGGAGGGTGTCGACGGCATCGTCGAGATCGAGACCGGCGGCATCGACTACCCCTTGGGCAGCGCGACGGCCGAGGCCACGGTCGTGGTCGAGAGCGATCTCGGCGACGACGACCTCGCCGCGGTCGCCGAGCGGATCAGGCCGTTCGTGGCCCGCGAGGTCGGCGACGAGTGGCAGTACGTCGACGTGCGCCGGGGCGCCGTCACCTTCGAGGTGCTCGCCGACGAGGCCGACACGGCGGCCCAGCTCGACCTCGCCCGCCGGGTCGCCGACGATCCGGTCTTCGCGGAGGCGTCCCTCGGCACGCACGAGTTCGGTGCGACGACGAGCGACTCGGAATCGCCCCGGCGGGGGTTCGGGATCACGGTGGTCCCCTCGGCGTCGTCGGACGTCCTCACGGCGTGGCAGCGGGCGCGCTCTCTCCGGGATGCGGAACCGCAGCTGGCCGAGGTCGACGTCTCCGCCTGGAGCCCGGACTCGCGCCGGTTCATCACCGAGAACGTCAGCGGGTTCCCCTCGGCGTTCGACGACCCCGCGACGTCCGACGTCGTGCTCGACGCCGCCGACCAGGCGGATCTGCTCGCCGCGATCGGGGACGACGACCTCGGTGCGGGGCGGGTCCTCGTGCTGCCCGAGGGCATCAGGGTCGACCTCAAGCAGCCGACCGTCACGGGGCAGCAGCCACCGGACGAGGTGGCCGAGGCGTCCGGCCGCGCCGAGCGGGTCGCGAGCGCCCTCGCGGCGACGTCCGGCGTCTCGGGCACGACCATCGGCACCGTCTCGTCGCCGGACGAGTCGCGCGAGGTGGACGGCGACCTGTCCGAGGCCGAGTCGGTCGTGGACGCCGTCGACTCCGACGCGGTGACCTACTCGGCCATCAGCGCCCGGTCCGTCGAGGTGCGGACGATGCGGCCGGATCAGGTCGTGCCCGCCCTGCGGGCCATCGGCGGGTCGGCGGACGTGTCGCGTCTGGATGTCGTCCGCGTCTCGCCTGACCGGTCGGACCCCCGCGGCCTCGCGTTCTCGAGCGACCCCGCGACCCTCGAGGTGCTCGTCTCCGTCGCGGACGCGATCACGGCCTCACCCGGGATCGAGGGCGTGTCCGTCGCGAGCACGGAGGCGAGGGTGGACGTCGTGCTGGGCGACGCCGTGACCGAGGGGTCGCTCGACGACGTGGTCTCCGCAGTGCAGGCGGCGCCGCGCGGCACCGTCGTCGCGTTCCGTCGCGACGTCCGGGAGCCGGTCGACCTCGCCGTCGAGACGGTCGGCGACGAGGCCGTGGCCGACTGCTCCGCACTCGAGACCGACGATCAGCCGCTGTGCGAGGTGGTGCGCGCGGCCTGGGCGGAGTAGCCCGCGAGGGGTGCCCGTGCTCGGCGTCACGCGCCGACATGTGGAGGATCGCAGGAGGCGCGTGGTGCAGTCTCGGAGGATGAGTGCTCCCGCAGACACCGCCGACCCGACACCCGTGGTCCACATCCTGCACGACAACGCCGAGTGGCTCTCTCCGCTCGTCGCCGCCCTCGACGCGGCGGGTGTGCCGCATCGCGAGCACCTGCTCGACGGGAGCTCGTTCGATCTGTCCGCCGAGCCTCCTGCCGGGGTGTTCTGGTCGCGCCTCAGCGGGTCTGCCCACACGCGAGGCCGGGCGACGGCCAAGGAGGTGGCCCGCGCGACGCTCCGCTGGGCCGAGCGCCACGGACGCCGCACGATCAACGGCAGCGGCGTCGTCGAGCTCGAGGTGAGCAAGGTCGCGCAGTACCTGGCGCTCGAGCAGGCCGGTTTCGACGTGCCGGCCACCACCGCCGTGTTCGGCACCGCCGACCTCAAGGCCCGGGCGCGCGAGCAGAAGCTGCCGTTCATCACGAAGCACAACCAGGGCGGCAAGGGTCTCGGGGTGCGTCGCTTCGACGACCTCGAGTCGTTCGACGCCTACGTCGACGGCCCCGACTTCGAGGTGCCGGTCGACGGGATCACGCTGCTGCAGGAGTTCCTGCAGGCCGAGGAGCCCTTCAACACCCGCGTCGAGTTCGTCGGCGGTCGCTTCGTCTACGCGGTGCGGGTCGACACCTCGGCGGGCAGCTTCGAGCTGTGCCCCGCCGACGCGTGCGTCGTGCCCGACGGCGCCGACCCCGCCACGTTCGCACCCTTCGCCGTCCGATCGTCGGTGACCGCGTCGCACCCTCTCGTGCAGCGGCTCGAGGCCTTCCTGGACCAGCAGGGGATCGAGGTCGCGGGGATCGAGTTCATCGAGACCGCCGACGGTCGCGTCGTGCCGTACGACGTCAACACGAACACCAACTACAACCCCGACGTCGAGCGGTCGTCGAGCGTGTCGGCCGCCGCGACGCTCGCCGGCTGGCTCGGCTGGGTGCTCTCGAGCGAGGGGTAGCGCGCGCCGGTCCCCCTTCGGAGGCGTGCGCCCGGGCCGAGGAGGCGCGGGCCGGGGAGGCGAGGAGGCGCGGGGCCGAGGAGCCGAGGAGGCGCGGGGGCGGGGAGGCGCGGGTCGACGATCGATGTCGGGGGTCGGCGTTAGCGTGTCCAGCACGGGCCGACGACCGTGCGGACCGTGAAGCGAAAGGCGACGCCATCTACCTCGACGACGACACCGTGGTCACGAGCCCGTCCGACCTCAGCACGTGGGCCGCGTGCGAGTGGGCGTTCCTCCGACGCCTCGACGCCAGGCTCGGGCGCATCCCGGCGGTGCCCGAGGTGGCCGACGCCATGCTCGACCGCACGGCCCGACTGGGCGACGACCACGAGATCCGGTTCCTCGAGCGGCTGCGCGAGACGCACCGGGTCGTCGAGTTCGAGCGACCCGAGCGCGCGGGGTACCCGGCCGCCGCAACGGCCGCCGAGCAGGCCATGCGCGACGGCGTGCCGGTGCTCTATCAGGCGACGTTCTTCGACGGCTCGTTCATCGGGTTCTCCGACTTCCTGCTCCGCACGGACGACGGCGCGTACGAGGTCTACGACACCAAGCTCGCCCGACACGCCAAGATCCCCGCCCTCCTGCAGTTGGCCGCCTACGCCGAGCAGATCGCCGCGCTCGGTCTGCCCGTCGGGCCGCAGGTGCATCTCGTGCTCGGCGACGGCACGACCTCCAGTCACGCTCTCGCCGACATCGCCCCGGTCTACCGCGCGCAGCGCGACCGGCTGAGGTCGGTCGTCGACCGGCGGCTGCACGCCGAGGCCCCGCTGGCCTGGGGCGCCCCCGGGGTCGTCGCCTGCGGCCGCTGCGGTCAGTGCGCGGTGCAGGTCGACGAGCACCGCGACCTCGTGCTCGTGGCCGGGCTGAGTCTCGGTCAGCGTTCGTCGCTGCTCGCGGCGGGCATCGCGAGCATCGACGACCTGGCTGCGAGCACCGGGCCCGTGGCAGGTGTGGGCGGTGCCGCCCTCGCGCGCCTCCGCGCTCAGGCCCGGCTCCAGATCGACAGCGCCGGGGCGCCCCTCCCCGAGGTCCGCCTGGTCGACCCTGGTGCGCTGGCGGCCATCCCCGCACCCGACCCCGGTGACATCTTCTTCGACTTCGAGGGCGACCCGCTCTACACCGAGGGCGACTCGTCGGTGTGGGGGCTC
Source organism: Frigoribacterium sp. AC394 (assembly GCF_979258095.1). Classification (NCBI taxonomy): domain Bacteria; kingdom Bacillati; phylum Actinomycetota; class Actinomycetes; order Micrococcales; family Microbacteriaceae; genus Frigoribacterium; species Frigoribacterium sp. AC394. The sequence continues at coordinate 85,869 of NZ_OZ409834.1, forward strand.
GACTACCTCTTCGGGCTGGTCGACGACCAGTCGCGCTTCACGGCGTTCTGGGCGCACGACCTCCGACAAGAGCGCCGTGCCCTGATCGACTTCCTCGACTTCGTCCGCGACCGGCGGGCGACCCACCCGGGCATGCACGTCTACCACTACGCGTCGTACGAGCGCAGCCACCTGCTCTCGCTCGCCGCCCGGCACGGCGTCGGCGAAGACGACGTCGACGATCTGCTGCGGGCGGGGGTGCTGATCGACCTGTACCCGATCGTCCGGAAGGCGCTGCTCGTGGGGTCGCGCAGCTACTCGATCAAGAAGCTCGAGCCCCTCTACATGGGCGCCGAGCACCGCGACGGCGACGGGGTGGTCTCGGCCGTCGACAGCATCGGCGCGTACGTCGAGGCGGCGGCCGCCCTCCGTGCCGGCGACCCCACCGGTCAGACGCGTCTCGACCAGGTCGCCGACTACAACGAGTACGACTGCCGATCGACCCTCCGTCTGCGCGACTGGCTGCTGACGATGCTCCCCGCCGACACCGCCAGCGACGACACCGTGGCGCTCGTCGACGACGAGCGCGTCCGGGCCGAGCCCGACCCCGTCTTCGTCGAGCTCACGGCGCAGCTGGCCGACGTCGATCCCCTCGACCGCACGCCCGATCAGACCGCCCTCGCCCTCGCGGCCGCCGCCATCGACTACCACCGACGCGAGGCCAAGACCTTCTGGCAAGAGCACTTCGATCGTCTGCGCGAACCGCTCGACGAATGGGCCGACACCCGCGACGTGTTCGTCGTCGAGCACGCCGAGGTCGTCCGCGACTGGGGGAAGCCGCCGCGCAAGCGGACCCTCTCGAGAGACCTCCGCCTCGTCGGGTCGCTCGCCCCGGGCAGCCGATCGCCTCTGGGCTCCACGCCCATGGCCGTCTACGACACGCCTCTGCCTCCCTCGGTGAATCGCGCGGGCCCGGGCTCCCGAGGCTGGGCCGCCCGGGCGACGGTCGTCGACGCCGACCCGGGCGCCGACGACGTCGTGCTGCTCGTCACCGAGACCGTCCCCACGGGTGCCGAGCCCCACGGGTCGTTCCCTGTGGCGCTGACCCCGGCCGCACCTCCTCGGGCGGCCCCGCAACCGGAGGCCATCTCGGAGTGGGGGCGCCGGGTGCTCGACGACCTGCCCGGGTTCGTGCCCGACGCCGCGCTCGACCTGCTGCGCCGGGTGCCGCCCCGCGGCGGCGTCCGACCCGTCGTGGGCGACGACACGGTCGGGGCCGTGATGGGGACCCTGCTCGATCTCGACCGGTCGTATCTGGCCGTGCAGGGCCCTCCGGGCACCGGCAAGACCTACGTCGGCTCGACCGTCGTCGCCCGCCTCGTCCGCGAGCACGGCTGGCGGGTCGGCGTCGTGGGGCAGTCGCACGCCGTGGTCGAGAACTTCCTGGCGGCCGTCGTCGGCAAGGGAGTCGACCCCGAGAGGGTCGTCAAGGTGCCGAAGAAGGGCACCAGCCCGGAGGCCCTCGAGGCCTCGGCGTGGACTCCGGTCGCGAACGGCGCGGGTCTCGCCGCGTTCCTGTCCGGGCCGGGTGAGACCGGGGGCGTCGTCGGCGGCACCGGCTGGACCTTCGCCAACGCCGATCACATCGCGCGCGGCTCGCTCGACCTCCTCGTCGTCGACGAGGCCGGGCAGTTCTCGCTGGCCCCCACGATCGCGTCATCGCTGGCGGCCCAGCGCCTGCTGCTGCTCGGCGACCCGCAGCAGCTGCCGCAGGTCAGCCAGGGCTCGCACCCCGAACCCGTCGACCAGTCCGCGCTCGGCTGGCTCGCCGACGGACACGACGTGCTCCCGGCCGAGCTCGGATACTTCCTGTCGCGCACCTACCGCATGCACCCGGCGCTCACGGCCCCGGTCTCACGGCTGTCGTACGACGGTGCCCTCGAGTCGAGGGCGCCCGAGCGACTGCTGGAGGGCATCGCGCCCGGTCTGCACGTCGAGCCGGTCGCCCATCAGGGCAACACGACCTCGTCCGCCGAAGAGGCCGAGCGCGTCGTCGCGATCGCCACCGACATGGTGGGGCGCACCTGGACGGACGGCGACTCGACACGGGCGCTGACGGCTGCCGACGTCATCGTCGTCGCCCCGTACAACGCGCAGGGAGCGCTGATCCGCGACGCTCTCGACCGGGCCGGGCTGGCCGAGACCACCGTCGGCACGGTCGACCTCTTCCAAGGTCGCGAGGCCGTCATCGCGATCCTGTCACTGGCGGCGTCGTCGGCGGCCGAGATCCCGCGCGGACTCGACTTCCTGCTCATGCCGAACCGGCTGAACGTCGGCATCTCGCGCGCGCAGTGGGCGGCGTACCTCGTGCACTCGCCGGCCCTGGCCGCGTCGATGCCCACCTCGATCGCGGGGTTGGGGCTGCTGTCGCGATTCATCGACCTCGTCGCGCCTGCGCCTGCGCCTGCGACTGCGACTGCGTCGGCGTCGGCGACTGAGCCCGAGGCCGAGACGGCAGCTCCTGGCCTCGAATCGTCACCGGCTTGAGCCGGCGCGATCCGAGGCCACCGGCGCCGTCCCTCCTGAGCTGTGCAGTGCGTCCTGACGTCCGGGTGCTGCGCCGCGCCTCCTCGGCTTCGCCCTAGGCTCGACGTATGGGGCTCTTCTCGCGCAAGAAAAACACACCCGCCGACGACACCACCACCGATCGGACCACGTCCGAACCCGCCGACGGGGTGAGGGTCGACACCGCAGACGACTCCGCACCGCAGGTGGCCCCGGCGCAGGCGCCGCCCGTCGTGAGGATCACACGCGCTGCGCCGACCAACTCGACCGGGGCGGACCCGTCGGCCGTCCCGACGGGTGCCTCGGCCGGCACCTCGGTGCCCCCGCTGCGTGCTGCCGCGCCCGTCGTGCACGCCGCGCTGCAGGAGGCGCTGACCGGTTGGAGCAAGGCCAAGAACGTCCAGACGATGTACTCCGTCGTCAAGGAGCTCGCGGCGGGCGACCTGCTGCTCGACATCGGATCGTCGACGATCGCCGATCCGAAGGTCGGACCGCAGAAGGGCGACACGATCTCGATCGCCCACCAGGTCGACAACGCCGGCAAGAAGGTGCTCCTCGCCTTCACCAGCGGCGACAGGCTCGGCTTCTACCGCAAGACCAGCGACCCCGTGTCGCTCGTCGAGGCGGCACCCGACGTCGTCGCGATGGCCGTGTCGAAGTACGACGGACTCGTGCTCGACCCCGGATCGCCCGAGACGCAGTGGATCGGCTACACCGACGAGCTCGTGCGGGGGCTCACCGCTGACCCGGCCGAGAACAGGGCCGTCAAGCAGGCCATGGCCGAGAAGCGGATCGCCTGGCCGGCCATGCTCGAACTCGTCCGGGCGGCTCCGGCGCTGTACATCGCGTCGGTCGCTCACCGCGACGAGAGCGGCGAGATCACGTCGATGGGGGTCGCGACGGTCACGTCGCACGAAGGTCAGACGTTCTCGGTGCTGCTGACGTCGCCTGCCGAGGTGGGCGCCTGGGCCCCGAGCGCCGATGCGAACGCGACCCGGTTCGACGCCGTGGCACGCGTCGCCCTCGACCAGGGGCATGCGGGCATCGTCGTGAACCCCGCCGGGTCGATGCTGACGATCACGGCCGACGAGCTGCGCGCACTCGTCGGCTGACCGCGGCGCCGGACGCCCGGAGTCGAGCCCGGCCCGGGAGGGTGGGCGGTAGGTGCCCTTCGGCGGTGAGGGAGGGGCGTTTCCTGCCCACCGTCGGAGCCGGGCGCGCGAGGGTGGGCGCTTATTGCCCTTCGGAGGTGAGCGAGCGGCGTTTTCTGCCCACCGTCGGGGGTTGAGCGCGCGAGGGTGGGCGATTGGTGCCCTTCGGCGGTGAGCGAAGGGCGTTTTCTGCCCACCGTCCGAGCCGGGCGCGCGAGGGTGGGCGCATATTGCCCTTGGGTGGTGGGTGCGGGGCGTTTTCTGCCCACCGTCGGAGCCGGGCGCGCTGAGGTGGGCGGTTGGTGCCCTTGGGCGGTGGGCGAGGGGCGTTTTCTGCCCACCGTCGGAGGCGGCGCGCCCGAGGGTGGGCGGTTGTTGCCCTTGGGCGGTGAGCGAGGGGCGTTTTCTGCCCACCGTTGGATGTGCGCCGGAGGTGGGCCCGCGAGGGTGGGCGCTAGCGTCCCGGCGCAGGGGGCGCAGGGGGCGCGGGGGACGCGGCGAACGCCACGGCGGACACCACCGTCAGGGTCAGCGCCGCGATGTTCAGGGTCACCAGTGGCCCGGCGAACGCGTTCACCAACCCGACCGACGTGCCGAGCCCGACCACGAGCTGCCCGACGAGAAGCAGCGCCGTCCCGAAGGCCGAACCGAGCAGCGCCACCCGGGCCAGATCGTGCGCCCGCTGCCGTGCAGCCACGGTTTCGCCGTCGCCGTCGCCGTCGCCGCCGCCGCCGTCCGACGCCGTCGACTTCGCGCGTCGCGTCCGCATGAACAGCACCAACGCCACGAGCCCCAGCAACAGCGGGATGAGGCAGCCGATGGTCAACGCGGTCTGCACGACGCCGAAGAGGGCGTCGGTGCCGGTGGCGGGGTTCATGCGGGGCTCCTCGACGGGGGAGATGCCGAGGGCGGACCCGAGCGGGCCCGCCCTCGGAGGGTGTGGCTAGTAGCGGGGCTTGCGGGGCGGGCGATCTCCGCCGTACGAGCCGGAGGAGCGGTCGCCGCGGTCACCGCGGTCGTCACGACGAGCACCGCCGCCGGCGGCGCCGCCGCCACGGCGATCCTGCTTGATCTCGATCAGCTTGCCGCTGATGCGGGTGTCGCTGAGTCGGTCGAGCATGTCGCTGCTGACGTCGGAGGCCAGCTCGACGATCGAGAAGTCGGGGCGGATCGCGATCGCGCCGAAGTCGTCTCGGCTGAGACCGCCCTCGTTGGCGAGCGCACCGACGATCTGACGCGGCTCGACACGGTGACGACGACCGACCTCGATGCGGTACGAGGTCATCGGCTTCGATGTGCGCGGGCCGCGGTCGCGACGCTCGCCTCGGTCGTCGCCCTGGCCGGCACGCGGAGCCCGGTCGTCGCGCTCGCGCAGCGGACGCTCGTCGCGCTGCGGACGCTCGTCTTTCGGGTCGAGCAGCAGCGGCGTCTCGCCCTGCGCCACGACCGCGAGGGCCGCGGCCACATCGGCCTCGGGCACGTCGTGGTGCTCGACGTAGTGCGCGATGATGTCGCGGAACGCCGAGATGCGGGCCTCCTGCGACAGCGCCTCGGTGATCGCGTCGTCGAAGCGCGTGAGGCGCGTGCTGTTGACGTCGTCGACCGACGGCAGCTGCATCTGCGTGAGGGGCTGACGCGTCGCCTTCTCGATTGCGCCCAGCAGGCGGCGCTCACGCGGGGTGACGAAGCTGATCGCCGCGCCGCTGCGACCGGCACGGCCGGTGCGGCCGATGCGGTGCACGTACGACTCGGTGTCGATCGGGATGTCGTAGTTGACGACGTGGCTGATGCGGTCGACGTCGAGACCACGGGCCGCGACGTCGGTCGCGACCAGGATGTCGAGCTTGCCGCTCTTCAGCTGGTTGACCGTGCGCTCGCGCTGGGCCTGGGCCACATCACCGCTGATCGCCGCCGCCGAGTAGCCGCGCGCACGGAGCTTCTCGGCGAGGGTCTCGGTCTCGCTCTTGGTGCGGACGAAGATGATCATGCCCTCGAAGTTCTCGACCTCGAGGATGCGCGTCAGGGCGTCGACCTTCTGCGGGTACGACACCATCAGGTAGCGCTGCGTCGTGTTGACCGACGTCGTGGTCTTCGCCTTGACGGTGATCTCTTCGGCGTCGTTCAGGTACTGCTTCGAGATGCGACGGATCTGCGGCGGCATGGTGGCCGAGAAGAGCGCGACCTGCTTGTCGTCGGGGGTGTCGGCGAGGATCGTCTCGACGTCTTCGGCGAAGCCCATCTTGAGCATCTCGTCGGCCTCGTCGAGCACGAGGTACTTGAGCTCGGAGAGGTCGAGGGTGCCCTTCGCGAGGTGGTCCATGATGCGACCGGGCGTGCCGACGACCACGTGGACGCCGCGGCGCAGAGCGCTCAGCTGGACGCCGTAGGCCTGACCGCCGTAGACGGGCAGCACGTGGACGCCGCGCATGCCGGAGGCGAACTGCTCGAACGCCTCGCAGACCTGGAGGGCGAGCTCGCGGGTGGGGGACAGGACGAGCGCCTGCGGCTTCTTCGCGCTCACATCGAGGCGCGACAGGATCGGCAGCGCGAAGGCGGCCGTCTTACCGGTGCCCGTCTGCGCGAGGCCGACGACGTCGCGACCGGCGAGGAGGGTGGGGATCGTGGCGGACTGGATGGCCGAGGGGGTCTCGTACCCTATGTCCTTGATGGCCTTGAGGACCTGATCGCTCAAGCCCAGGTCGGCGAACGTCGAGGGTGTTTCGGCTTGCTCCGTGGCGTCGCTCGGGGCTTGTTCGGTGGTGTCACTCATAGTGCAACGGTAGCCGGTCTCGGGGCCCGTGCCGTGCTGACATGGCGAGGAGCCCCGATCGGACGACCCGCGCCTCCTTCGCGGCCCACCCGCGCCTCCTGCTCAATCGGCCCGGGGGGCCTCGGCGTCGTGCGCGACGACGATGTTGATCGGCGTCGTGTCGCTGTGCAGCGACTGCACGTAGACCTTCTTGCGGCGGCGCAGCCAGCGACGCGCGCCGGGGGTGGCGAGCAGGTTGCCGAGCACGAGTCCGGCGCCGATCGCGAGGGTCGTCAGCATCGAGAAGACGAAGTCGACCTCGGCCCCCTCCGTGCCCGACATGAAGTTGAGCAGCGCCGACGCGACCGCCAGCGACGGCAGCAGGGACCCGCAGAACGCCGGCACCGCGATGACCGTCGCAGCCGTGCGGAGTCGCGCCGCGGCGACCGTCGACAGCGCGCCGAGCAGGATCGCCGCGAGGAACGTCGCACCCATCAGGGGCACGCCGAGCAGCCGCAGCGTGAAGAGCGAGAGGTTGCCGACGAGCGCGACGCCGATCGTGATCGGGATCATCCGCGCGCTCGACCCCTGAGCCACCGCGTTCGCCGACGCCGCCGCGAAGCTGGAGCACAGCGACAGCCAGAGGGGCAGCGCCTGCAGCGTGATGTTCGTCGGATCGACCTCGAAGTCGACGAATCCGGCGGTCACGGCGATGCCGGCGGGGATGCCGCAGACGATGCCCGCCACGATCAGGCCGATCACCAGGGCCCGGCCGAGGGCCATCGCCCGGAACCCCGAGATGGCGTCCTGCGCCCAGGTGACGATGGTCGGGTGCGGGAGCGTCAGGACGACCACCGCCGCGACCATCGCCGCCGCGCCTCCGGCCGACAGGAGATCGAGCGAGATCCCCACCGTGCCGAGGGCCGCCGTGGCGCCCGCCTGCAGACCGACGACGAAGAACTGGGGGATGCCGCGGGCCGCGAGCCCCCGCCCGGTCGCCATCACCCCGATCATCAGGACGAACGCCCCGACGGCGGCCTGCCAGGTGCCGCCGGCCTGCAGCGTGACCGAGACGCCGAGCATGCCCATCGCCAGATCGGTGATCCACGACGGCCAGCGCGGGGGAGAGCGCAGCACGTCGACGAGACCGGCCACCGCCGTGGTCATGTCGCGGTCGTCGTGCAGCAGGTCGTCGACGATCTGGTAGACGAGCGACAGCCGGTGCAGGTTCGAGCCCTCGGCGTAGACGACCCGGGTCTTGATCAGCGGCGGGCCCTCGACGGGCGCGTACTGGATGGTGATCGCCGTGCCGGTGATGTCGAGCTCGAGCGGGGCGAGGTTCCACTTCGTGCTGACCGCGACGATCGCGACCTCGGTGCTGCGGACGTCGGCCCCCGACGCCAGCATCACGTCGCCGAGGTCGAGGCAGAAGTCGACGATCTGACGCGGCGAGTAGAGGTCGCCGCCGATGCCGTGCTCGGGCGTCGTGCCCTCGTAGATCGTGCCGCGGAGGCGGGCGCGGACGTCGCGCATCTCCTGCGGGTTGACATTGCGGGCCCTGACGCGGGCGGGCTTCGCCGGCGGACGGGGCGGGCGGGCAGGGCGATCGCGTCGGCCGGGTCGCTGGGGATCGCTCACGGTCGAGCTCCGATCGGTCACGTCGGGGTGGTGCGGGGTCACGGGAGAGGACCCACGGGTCGGGCCCCGCTCGACACGGCTGACGCGGTCGCGACGGGGCCTGTCCCGGCGGGCTGCGTCGAGTCTAGGAGGCGCGGTGGTCGTCGTCAGGACGGCGGCCGTCGGCGTGCCGGTCGCCTCGCCGGGCGTCCTGGCCCGTCTGCCCGGCGTCGTCTCGACTCGTGCCGGCGACCAGGTCGTCGAAGGCGTCGTCGAACGCGGCGTTGTCGTGGTCCGCGAGCGCGTCGGAGCCGGGGGTCCGGTCACGGGCGCCCGGTGCGGTCTCGTCGCCGGCGCCGGCTCCGTCGTCGGATGCCGTCTCAGCGTCGGATGCGCTCGCCGCATCGGGCGCGTCGTCCACCTCGGGCTGCGTCTGCGCGAGCACCGCCTCGGCGGCCGACCCGAGCACGACGCCGGTGTCGACGCCCTTCGTGTGCGCGAGCGCCTCCGACAGCCCGGCGGCGAGACTGCCGCCGGCGGCGCCGAGGGTCGCGACGACGTCCTCCTGGCGCGGGGTGAGCGGAGCGTCCGAGAGACCGGTGACGACCTCGCGGAGGTTGTCCTCGCTCGCGTCCAGCGCCTCCTCGTCGCCCTGCGTGATGGCCGAGGCCTGCGACACGATCGCGAGAGCGAGGGCGGCGGCCTCCTGCTCGGGGGTGGAGGGGGGCCGGCCGGTCGAGTCGTCGCCGCTGATCTGATCCATCGCTCGACCGTACGCGGTGGGCACTGGGAGCGGTCGCGGTCGTCCGCCGGGCGAACGGACGAGGAGACACCCGGGAATAGAAGGAGGCGCGCTCGGCTTCTCTCCCGGATGAGCGACGACCGCACCCCGCAGACCGACCGCCCGCAGACCGACCCCGCGACGAGTGACATCCGCGACCCCGAGACGGGCGCCCCCGAGAGCATCGCCCTCGAGTCCGTCGAGCCCCGGCACGACGCCACCGCACCGGGCACCCGCCCCGGCACCGCACTCGTGGTGGGCGCGAGCGGCATCACGGGCACCGCGCTCGTCGAGCAGCTGACCCGCGACGGATGGGACGTGCTCGCCCTGTCGCGCCGCGCCTCCTCGGCTCCGGGGGTCACCGGCATCGCCGCCGATCTGCTGAGCGCCGAGAGCCTCGCGACCGCTCTGGCCGACGTGGAGCCCACGCACGTGTTCTTCGCGGCCTGGCAGAAGCGCGACACCGAGGCCGAGAACATCGAGGTGAACGGCGGCATGGTCCGCGATCTGCTCGCCGCCCTCGAGCACGCCCCCGTGCGGCACGTCTCGCTCGTGACGGGTCTGAAGCACTACCTCGGCCCGTTCGAGGCGTACGGCAAGGGCGTCATGCCCGACACGCCGTTCCACGAGGACGAGCCGCGCCTCGACTACCCGAACTTCTACTACGCGCAGGAGGACGAGCTGTTCGCCGCCGCCGAGCGTCAGGGCTTCACCTGGTCGGTGCACCGCTCGCACACCGTGATCGGGTTCGCCGTCGGCAACGCCATGAACATGGGGCTGACCATCGCCGTGCAGGCGGCGCTGACGAAGCGCCTCGGCCTGCCGTTCGCGTTCCCGGGCAGCGAGACGCAGTGGAACTCGCTCGTCGACATGACCGACGCCGGCGTGCTCGCCGAGCAGATGATCTGGGCCGCGACCGACCCCGCAGGCGGCGACGAGGCGTTCAACATCGTGAACGGCGACGTCTTCCGCTGGCGCTGGATGTGGCCCCGCCTCGCCGCGCACCTCGGCATCGACCCCGCCCTCGTCGAGGGGTTCGAGGGCACGCCGCGACCGCTGGAGGAGCAGATGGCCGGGCTCGAGCAGGACTGGCGCGAGCTCGTCGCCGAGCACGACCTCGTCGAACCCGAGCTGGCGCGCGTCGCCTCGTGGTGGCACACCGACGCGGACCTCGGCCGCGACCTCGAGGTCGTCGCCGACATGGGCAAGGCGCGCGACGCCGGCTTCTCGCGCTACCGCCGCACCGAGCAGGCGTTCGTCGACCTGTTCGAGCGGTACCGGGCGGCTCGCCTCATCCCGTGACCGTCGAGGTGACCCGGATGGTGCGGTAGCGGCCTGTCACGGCGCCCGTCGGGTCACTTCGACGGGCGGTGGGCGCTGGGCGCGCGGCGAGCGTCCCACGTTCTCGACCCGCGCCTCCTGCGGTTCCACGGCGGGTTCGGCGGGTTCCCGTCCTCCACGGCGGGTCAGCGCTGACCCGCCCCCGATGAGGGGAACCCGCCGAAGGTCGGGTACGCGTGTGGCTAGCCGACCCGCCCGCCTCGTCCGTGGCCATCGAGGTGACCCGAAGGGTGCCCTAGCGGCATGCTGAGACCCCCTTCGGGTCACACGGATGCGCGCGGGCGGCTACGCGGGCGGCTCGGCGCGATCGGCCTCGGCGATCGCCTCGCTCGGCACCGGCTTGCCGCGCCGCGACAAGAAGGTCACGGCCCAGAGCACGATCCCGATCGCGAGCAGCCCTCCGGCGATCTCGTACTGCTCGGCCCCGCGCCCCGACGACATCGGCAGCACGAGCCACAGGCACGCGACGACGCCGATCACCGGCAGCACGGTGCCCGCCCGGAAGTGCTTCTGCGTGACGCGGTCGCGGCGCAGCACGAGCACCGTCACGTTGACGACGGCGAAGACGGCGAGCAGCAGCAGCGACGTCGTTCCGCCGAGCACCGCCACGATGGGCGACTCGGGCGACAGCGACACGTAGCCGATCAGCCCGAGCGCGAGCGCCGTCGTGAAGACGATCGCGGCCCAGGGGGTCTGGCGCTTCGCGTGCACCTTCGACAGGAACCCGGGCAGCACGCCCTGGCGGCTCATGCCGTAGAGCAGGCGGCTGGCCATCATCATGTTGATCAGGGCGCTGTTGGCGACGGCGAACATCGAGATGAAGGGCAGCAGCTGACCGATGGGGAAGTCGGGGGCGGCCGTGTTGACCACGGTCACGAGCGGCGTCTCGTTGTCGGCGAGCTCGCCGATCGGCACGACCGCGACGGCGCAGATGGCGACCAGCACGTAGATGACGGCGGCGATGCCGAGCCCGGTGAGCATGACCCTCGGGAAGATCCGGCTCGGGTCCTTGGTCTCCTCGGCCATGTTGACGCTGTCCTCGAAGCCGACCATGGCGAAGAACGCGAGCGACGTCGCCGTGCTGATGCTCAGCAGCAGCGACTTGTCGCCCGGCGTCTCGAACAGCACGACCCGCCCCCAGTCGGCGTCACCCCCGGCGATGAACCAGAAGCCGATCATGATCACCATCAGCAGGCCGGAGAGCTCGACGAGCGTCAGAACGACGTTCGCCTTGACGCTCTCGCTCACGCCGCGGAAGTTGATCGCCATCACCAGCAGCATGAACCCCATCGCGATCGCCATGACGACGCCGTTCGACAGCTCGACGCCGATGCCCGCCGCGAGGTTGGCCGCGAACGCGCGTGCGGCGGTGGAGGCGCTCGTGATGCCCGAGCACATCACGACGAAGCACACGATGAACGTGACGAAGTGGATGCCGAACGCCTTGTGCACGTAGAGGGCGGCCCCGGCCGTCTGCGGGTACTTCGTCACGAGCTCGAGGTACGAGAACGCGGTCACCAGGGCGACGGCGAACGCGATCAGGAACGGCAGCCAGGCCGCGCCTCCCACCTCGGCGGCGACCTGCCCGGTGAGCGCGTACACGCCCGTGCCGAGGATGTCGCCCACGATGAACAGCAGCAGCAGCTTGGGGCCGATCGCCCGTTTCAGCTCGGTGGGCGTCTCACCGGTGTCGGTGGTCGGCGGCTTCGTGTTGCTCGACGTGGTCATGGCGACCTCCGGGTGCGTCGGTGGAGCACGGATGTCCACGACATCCTGCCCCCGCTCCGCGCCGCTTGTCGACCCCCGGAGCCGAGGAGGCGCGGTGCGAGGAGACCGGGGAGGGGCGAGCACGGAGGCGCGGTGCTGCCGAGGAGGCGCGGTGCGGGCAGACGGGGGAGACGCGCGTAGCGTCGACCCTCCGACCGCAGGAGGAACCGCATGACCACGACCGTCCATCTCGAAGTGCACTTCGACGCCGACAAGCTCGACCTCGCCCGCGACATCGTCCGGGAGACGCTCGTCGCCACCCGTGCCTGGCCGGGCTGCCAGGACCTCGTGGTCGTCGTGGACGACGACGACCCGACGCGCGCCATCGTCGTCGAGACCTGGGCGACGGCCGCCGATCACGAGGCGTACGTCGCGTGGCGCGCGACGCCCGAGGGCGCGAACCGCCTGCCCGAGGTGCTCGTCGAGCCGCCGACGACGCGCTCGTTCTCGACGACGATCCCGCTCGACGCGTAACGCCTCCGCACTCCGAACCGACGCCGAGGCTCAGGGCCGGTGCCGGGCGCGCAGACCCGGCGCCGGCTCAGACGTCGAGCAGACCGCGGATGTCGTCGGCGGTGAGCGCCGAGCTGAAGACCGCGTCGTCGTCCATGACGGCGTCGAAGAGCTGCGCCTTCTTCTTCTGCAGCGCCAGGACCTTCTCTTCGATGGTGCCGTTCGCGATCATCCGGTAGACCATGACGTTCTTCGTCTGGCCGATGCGGTGCGTCCGGTCGACGGCCTGGGACTCGGCCGCGGGATTCCACCACGGGTCGAGCATGAACACGTAGTCGGCCTCCGTCAGGGTCAGCCCGAACCCGCCGGCCTTGAGGCTGATCAGGAATGCGGGGGCGTCGCCCGTCTTGAAGCGCCGGATCACCTCGGCCCGTCGCCGGGTCGACCCGTCGAGGTACTCGTGGGCGATGCCCCGCTCGTCGAGCCGCGCGGCGACCCTCCCGAGGAACGACGTGAACTGACTGAACACGAGTGCACGGTGGCCGCCCGCCACGACGTCGTCGAGCTCGTCGATCAGCTGGTCGAGCTTCGCCGAGGGGATGTCGGCGTAGGCCTCGTCGAGCAGCGCCGCGTCGAGTGAGAGCATGCGCAGCAGCGTCAACGATCGGAAGACGATGAAGCGGTTGCGGTCGAGGTCGTCGATGAGGTCGAGCAGCTTCAGGCGCTCGCGCTGCAAGAAGGTGTCGTAGAGCTCGCGATGCGCGGGCGCCAGATCGACGCGGAGCACCTGCTCCTGCTTCGCCGGCAGGTCGGCCGCGACGAGCTCCTTCGTGCGGCGGAGGAGGAGCGGGCGGATCCGCCGACGCAGCCGGTCGAGGTGCTCGGGTCGCCCGCCGGCCTCGATCGGCTTGACGTAGCTCTCGGTGAACGCGCTCGCCGTCGAGAGCAGACCCGGGGCGACGATGCGGAACAGCGACCAGAGATCCATCAGGCTGTTCTCGAGCGGAGTGCCCGTGATGGCGATCGCGACCCGGGCGTCGAGCTCGACGGCGACACGGTGCGCCTGCGACGCCCGGTTCTTGACGAACTGCGCCTCGTCGAGCACGAGCGCCGCCCAGGCGTGCGCCTGGTAGGCCGCGGCGTCGAGTCGGAACAGCGCGTACGAGGTGACGACGACGTCGGGCACCGGCCCCGTGCCTCCGTCGAGGGCGGTCGCGAGCGCGCCCCGGCTCTTCCGCTCCGTCTCGGTCACCCCGTGCACGACGAGACCCGGGGCGAACCGGGCCGCTTCGAGCACCCAGTTCGCCACGACCGAGGTCGGCGCCACGACGAGGAACGGCCGCCGCTCGGCAGGGTCCTCCGCCTCGCGCACGTGCGCCATCAGGGTGAGGGTCTGCAGGGTCTTGCCGAGACCCATGTCGTCGGCCAGCACCCCGCCGAGCCCGTGCTCGTAGAGGAACGCCAGCCACTCGAAACCCTCGCGCTGGTACGGGCGCAGGGTCGCGTCGATCGATGCGGGCACCGCCGGGGGAGTCGTGACGAGCCCCGACCCGTCGCCGTCGTTACCCCCACCGCCATCGCCCCGCTGGGCGAGCGCCAGGAGCCCGCCCACGGCCGAGCGCCACCGGTCGGCCTGCACCGTCTCGTCGGCGAGGTCGTCGATCTCGGCCCAGAGACCCGCCTGGTACCGGTTGATGCGAGGCCCGGTCTCCCACTCGTCGAGCGAGGCCGCCTCGTCGAGCAGGCGCTTCAGCTCGTCGAAGACGGGCGAGCCGAGCGAGAGGTACGAGCCGTCGACCAGCAGCATCTTGCGCTGCCGCTTGGCGAGCGCAGTGAGGAGCGGCACGAGGGGCAGCGTGCGCCCCTCGACGGTGACCAGCACCCCGAGGTCGAACCAGTCGCGCTTGTCGGTCTCGATCGTCGTGACGGTCAGATGCGGTTCGTCGGTGAGCTCGCGGTAGTCGGGTCGCGTGCCGACGAGGTCGACGACGACGTCGGCTCGGGCTTCGAGCGCCGGCAGCACCTCGGCGGCGAACTCGGCGGCCGCGACCCCGGTGAGCACGGCGTCTCGAGGAGGCGCGGCGAGCTCGTCGAGGGACGGCACCGGTCCATGGGCGTCGAGGGGCAGCCGTCGGCCGTCGATCGACCAGCCCCACGAGAGCCGCAGCGTGTGCGACCTCTCGAAGCCGACCGTGAGCAGGAGGCTCGGCGGTGCGATCTCGGGCAGCTCGACGGACGAGTCGGAGCTGACCACGTCGACGCTGCGGCGGAGCGCGGGGTAGAAGTCGGCGAGGAACTCGGCGGTCTCGGCGGCCGGCACGAGGACCTCGGGGGTGAGGGTCAGCAGCCGACGCTCGTCGGCGCCGAGCGGCGTGGTCGTCGGAGCCAGCACCACCGACAGCGCCTGCGACGTCTCGGCCGTCCACACCCCGTGGTCGCCGACGACCCCCGTGACCGGCGCGCGCCCGGTCGAGCCGTCGATCGAGACACCCGCGGTGAGCAGCACGGCCCCGTCGGCGGCGCGGGTCGCGTCGACGGTCACCTGCGCCTGCCCGCCTATCGTCACGTCGGTCGCGCGCTTGCCGGTGACGAACGCCACCCCCAGTCGCGAGGCCTCGGCGAGCAGCGGCCAGAGCAGCGGACTGGCGAAGTCGTCGAGGTGCAGCCAGTCGGCGTCGCCGGGCACGTAGGTCGCGACGACCGACCGGTGCAGGGCCGCGAACTGACCGAACCAGGCGTGCTGATCGGGGTCGACGGCGAGACGGTTGAGCTGATAGGGCAGTGACGTCCAGGTCAGGGACCCTCTCACCCAGTTGCCGGTCGCACTGAGCGTGACCGGTCGCACGCCGAGGCGCGGCGGCATCGATCGACCCGTGCCGCCCGGCGGGCGTCGGCCGCCCGGCCGTGGGGCGGGAGCCCGGTCGCGCACCTCGAACAGCAGCCCCATGCCGGTCGTCCGAGCCGAGGAGGCGCGGGTCGACCGCCCGAGGGACCCCACGACCGATCGCCAGTCGCCCGGGTCGACCGCACCCGTCGGCGACCCGGCGCTCGACGCCGGGGCGGACCCCGCCAGGGCGCCGGACGGCAGCGCACCGGACGGCAGCGCACCCGACCGCAGTCCGCCGCTCGACGCCCCGCGTCGCTGCAGCAGGGCCGCGGTGTTGCTCTGCAGCAGCACGGCCGCGATGTGCTTGCAGTCGCCGCCGATGGGGCAGCTGCAGGTGCTGCGCAGCGGGCGGCTGTAGTCGCCCCGGCCGGCCCGTACGACGATCTCGCTGATGTACGGGGTGGCCTCGGTGCCCTGCACGGTGCCCGTGATGCGTTCGTCGGCGGGGTGCCACGCCGTCTCGGTCACGGCCCCGATCGCCGCATACTCCTTCGCCCGGTTGAACGCCATCGGCCCGACGAGCCGGATGATGTCGACTGCGTCGATCAACGGCGTGAGAGGGGAGAAGTCGACCGCCGCCCCGTCGTCGTCCATGCCGTCTCTCTCGTCCATGCCGACCATGATGTCAGCAGCCGCCGACGCCGAGAGCGTCGAGGGCGGGCCCTGTGGAGAGCCCGCCCCGAGGGGTCCTGCGCCGCCGGCGAGACCGAGACGGTCAGGCCGAGTCGATCAGGCGGAGACGGCGACCGGCCCGGTCTCCGTCGAGATCCCGGCCCGCGCCTCCTCGTCCGGCACCTGGGGCGCGCGTCGGCGGAAGAGCAGCGCGGCGATGACGGCGCCGACCGCGAAGAACCCCGCTCCCCACCAGTACGCGGTCGCGTAGCCCGCGACGGCGGCCTCGGCGGCGACCGCCCCCGTCGTCGACGTGCTGTCGATCAGGTAGTTCGCCGTGGCCGTGGCCGCGAGGGTGTTGAGCAGCGCGGTGCCGATCGACCCGCCGACCTGCTGGCTGGTGTTGACCATGGCCGAGGCGACTCCGGCGTGCTCGCGGTCGACGCCGAGGGTCGCGGTCTGGATCGACGCCGGCATGATCGACCCCATGCCGAAGCCGAGCACCATCAGCGCGGGCAGCACGTCGCCGGCGTACCCGCTGTCGAGATCGAGCCTCGTGAGCAGCAGCATGCCGATCACGCCGAGGGTCATGCCGAACGGCACCATGATCTTCGGACCGAAGCGCGGCACGAAGATGTTGGTCGACAGCTGCGCGGCGAGCACGAGCATGCCGATCATCGGCAGGAACGCGAGACCCGTCTGCGTCGGCGTGTAGCCGAGCGAGGTCTGCAGGTAGTACGTGACGAACAGGAAGATGCCGAACATGCCGGCGCCCGCGATGGTGACCGAGCTGTAGGCGGCGCCCCGGTTGCGGTCGAGCACGATCGACATCGGCAGCAGCGGGTGCTCGGCGCGGCGCTGCCAGAGCACGAAGGCGGTCAGCAGCACGACGGCCGCGACGAGGAACCCCCAGGTCATAGGTGAGCCCCAGCCCTCGTTCTCGGCGTTCGAGAAGCCGTAGACGAGCGAGAACAGGGCGGCCGAGACGAGCACTGTGCCGGGCACGTCGAGCTTCGGGCGCGGGCCCGTGCGGGTGACGTGCGAGACGAAGACCGCGGCGCCGGCGATGGCCACGACGGCGATGACGACGTTGATGTAGAGGTTCCAGCGCCAGGAGGCGTACTCGGTCAGGAACCCGCCGAGCAGCAGGCCGATCGCCCCGCCGGCGCCGGCGATCGCGCCGAAGACGCCGAACGCGCGGGCGCGCTCCTTCGGCACCGTGAAGGTCGTGGTCAGCACGGCGAGCGCGGTCGGGGCGAGGAGTGCGCCGAACGCGCCCTGCAGCGCTCGAGCGAAGACGAGCAGCCCGAAGCTGTCGGCGGCGCCTCCGAGGGCCGAGGCGAGCGCGAAGCCGATCAGGCCGACGATGAAGGTGCGCTTGCGGCCGATCAGGTCGGAGATGCGGCCGCCGAGCAGCAGCAGGCTGCCGAAGGCGAGCGAGTAGGCGGTGATGATCCACTGCCGGTCGCCGTCCGAGAAGCCGAGGTCGGCCTGGGCGGCCGGCAGCGCGATGTTGACGACGGTCGAGTCGAGCACGACCATCAGCTGGGCGAGGGCGACGGTGGTGAGGGTCCACCAGCGGCGGGACGAGGAGGCGCGGGTCGCGTCGCCAGAGAGCGGGGAGGTCCGAGACATGGGCGCGAGCATATACGAGTCTCGCCGGTTTCGGATATGCCCGGTCTCGCAAGTCCGCGAGGTAGAGTCACCGGCATGACCGATGCACCGACGCCCGGCCGCCCGGGGCGGAAGCGCGATCACAGCCGCGACCCCGAGATCCTCCGCTGCACCATCGACGTGCTGGCCGAGACGGGCTTCGAGGGCATGACCATCGAGATGGTCGCCGCCCGCGCCAAGGCCGGCAAGGCGACGCTCTACCGCCGGTGGGCGTCGAAGGGCGAGCTCGTCGTCGACGCGGTCGCCTGCCTGAAGCAGGGCGCGGTCGATCTCGACGACCTGCCCGACACCGGCACCCTCCGCGGCGACCTCGTCGCGATGATCAAGCCGCAGAGCATCGACGAGGCCGAGAAGAAGATGCGGGTGATGGCCGGGGTCGTCACCATGCTCTCGACCACGCCCGAGCTGGCCGACGCCGTCGACAGCGCCATCGTGCAGCCGCGGGCCCAGGCCAATCGGCTGCTCATGCGCCGCGCCCTCGAGCGCGGCGAGATCGACCCCGGCACCGACATCGAGTCGCTCGCGCTCGTCACGCCGTCGATGGTCTCGTACCGGGTGCTCGTGCTCCGCAGGCCCGTCGACCGCGACTTCCTGATCTCGCTGATCGACGGTGTGCTGCTCCCCGCCGCCGGGGTGCGGCAGCCCGCCGACGCCTGATCCGCGGGCTCGCCTGCGCCGCGCCTCCTCGGCACCGCGCCTCCTCGACTTCTTGTGAATTCCTCAGGTAACCCGCCCGTGCGGCGTCCCTGAGCCCTAGGGTCGGGCCATGACTGCGGAGTTGACGCTTGGGGCCGAAGAAGAGCTCCATCTGATCGACGTCGCCACGGGGCGGTTGTCGACGAGGGCGCCGCACCTGCTCAGTCGCCGGCCCGCCGACCGGTTCGGCGCCGAGCTGCAGCGCTCGACCATCGAGACGAACGTGCCCGTGGTGCGGACGCTGAGCGACCTCCGTCGCGAGATCGTCGAGCTGCGCCGCGAGGTCGCCGAGGTCACCGGCGCCGAGGGCCTCGCCGTCGCCGCCGTCGGCACGGCGCCCCGGTCGGAGTTCGCCGACTTCGAGCTGACCCCCACCGGGCGCTACGGGCGCATGCACGAGCAGTACCGGCTGCTCGTCGACGAGCAGCTGATCTGCGGGCTGCAGATCCACGTGGGGGTCGCCGACCGCGACGTCGCCGTGCGGATCGCCGGTCGCGTGGCCCCCGTGCTGCCCGCCCTCCTGGCGCTGTCGGCGAGCTCGCCGTTCTGGAACGGACAGGACACCGGCTACGCGAGCATCCGGTCGATCATCTGGCAGCGCTGGCCGAGCGCCGGCGCCACCGGCCCGATGCGCGACGCCGCCGAGTACGACCGCCTGCTCGACGACCTCATCGCCTCGGGCGTCATCGCCGACGCGAAGATGGCCTACTTCGACGTGCGGCCGTCCTCGCATGCGCCGACCCTCGAGCTGCGCACCTGCGACGCCTGCCCGCTCGTCGACGACGCCGTGCTGATCGCCGGGCTGTACCGGGCTGCCGTCCGGCACGCAGAGCTCGACGTGCTCGCCGAGCGGCCCTACGAGCTCCGCGCCCAGCCGCTGCACCGTGCGGCGATGTGGCAGGCGGCGCGGGCGGGGCTCTCCGGCGAGCTGCTCGACCTCGACGCGCACCCGTCGCGCCTGCCGGCCCGCGCCGCCGTCCGCGCGCTCGTCGCGCACCTCCGGCCCCAGCTGGAGGAGCTCGGCGACTACGACGACGTGCGCGACCTCGCCGAGGCCACCCTCGCCCGCGGCAACAGCGCCGACCGGCAACGCGCCGCCTTCGCCGAACGGGGCGAGCTCGACGACGTCGTGGCGCAGGTGCTCGACGAGACCCGGGGCCCCGCCGCCGGGCGCCGCGCCGCCGTGCCGACCCTGACCGGCTACCGGCTCCGGGCCGGTGACGAGGCGATCGGGCCCGGACTGCAGCCCCGCGCCGCCTACGCCGACATCGCCGCCTTCTTCGTCGACCTCGGCGCGGAGGGCCTCCGCGAGCGGGTCGCCCACCGGGACCGCTGGGCCGAGGAGGCGCGGGTCGGCCCCGTCGTCGACGGTCACGAACGCGAGTTCCGCGGCGACCTCGTGCCCCGCGTCGTCGGTCGGCACGAGTGGGCGCGACTCGAGGCGGGGCTCACCCAGCGCGCCCGGGCCATCGAGGCGTTCCTCCGCGACGCCTACGGCGACCGCCGGGTGGTGGCCGACGGCGTCCTCGCCGAGCACCAGGTGGTCGGCGCCTCGGGCTGGCGCGACGAGGCGACCCGGCTGCCGGCCCACGTCGTCCGCGCGCCCCTCCAGGGGTTCGACCTCGTCCGCACCGAGTTCGGCTCGTGGCGGGTGCTGGAAGACACCGTGCGCTCGCCGGGCGGCGCCGCCTTCTCGCTCGCCGTCCGCGCGATGCTCGACGCGGTCGTGCCCGACGCCCCTCGACCGGCCGGGCTGCTCGACCCGACGACCGTGTTCTCGATGCTGCGACGGACGCTGCTGGCGCACGCCGCGCCTCCTCGGCCCGTCGACGGCGACCTCGCAGGCGACCGGGATGGCGACGGCCACGGCGACCGCGAGCGCATCGCGGCGCTGCTCAGCGACGGACCGGGCAGCTCGGGCTGGTACGAGCACCGGGTGCTGGCCGACGGCGCCGGGCTGCTGCTCGTGCGACCGGGCGACCTGATCGTGCGCGACGGGCTCGTCGTCGAGCGGGCGACCGGCACGCTGATCGACGCCCTGTACGTGCGCCTCGACGGCGAGCTGATCGACGCGGCGTCGCCCGACGACGATCGGCTCGGCGAGCACCTGATCGACGCGGCCGTCGGCGGGGGAGTCGTGCTCGCGAACACCCCCGGCACCGGTCTCGCCGACGACAAGTCGATGTACTGCGCCGTGCCCGACCTCATCGCCTACTACCTCGGCGAGAAGCCCCTGCTCGAATCGGTGCCGACCTACCGGCCCGGTGACCCGGCCGAGCGGGTCTCGGTGCTCGAACGGGTCGGCGAGCTCGTCACCAAGCCCGTCGACGGCCGAGGAGGGCACGGGGTGCTCATCGGGCCGTCCGCCTCGGCCGCGGCCGTCGGCGAGCGCCGGGTCGCCATCGCCGCCGACCCCGCGCACTGGGTCGCCCAGGAGGTCGTCCAGCTGTCGTCGCACCCCACCCTCACCGCCACGGGGCTGCAGCCGCGGCACGTCGACCTGCGCTGCTTCGTGCACCTCACCGGGCTCGGCGAGGGCGAGAGCGCGCTCGCCGACCTGGCCCTCACCCGGGTCGCCCCGGAGGGCAGCATGGTGGTGACCGCCGAGCAGGGCGGCGAGCTGAAGGACACCTGGATCGTCGGACCCGAGGAGGCGCGCTAGGGGGATCCCGTCGACGCGCGGTCGTGACGGGGCCCGTCCGTCGCCGCCGACCTGACAGACTGGGCGCGGACACCCCGCGGGGTGTCGTGCCTCACCGGATCACCGACGCTCCGATGACGACCTCCTGACTCGACATCGCTCGAAAGTGATCGGCCCGTGCCTGCATCCCCGCCCTCCGAGGCCCCGCGCGACGTCTCCCGTCTCGCCTCGCTCGACGCTCTGCTCTTCGATCTCGACGGGGTGCTGACACCGACCGCCGAGGTGCACATGCGCGCCTGGTCGCGGCTGTTCACCGAGTACTTCGAACCCCGAGGGCTCGCGCCGTACACCGAGGTCGACTACTTCGAGCACGTCGACGGCCGCCCGCGCTACGACGGCGTGCGCGCCATGCTGGCCGCCCGAGGCGTCACCCTGCCCGAGGGGTCGGACGACGACGGGCCCGACGTCGAGACCGTGCGCGGTCTCGGCAACCGCAAGAACGCCGCCTTCGCGGCGAAGCTCGACGAGAACGGGGTCGCCCCGTACCCGGGGTCGGTCGAGCTCCTCGACCGGGCGATCGCGCTCGGCATCCGCGTCGCCGTCGTCTCGAGCTCGCGCAACGCCGTGCCGGTGCTCGAGGCCGCCGGTCTCCGCGACCGCTTCGACGTCATCGTCGACGGCGTCGTCGCCGCGGCGGAGGGCATCACGGGCAAGCCGGCCCCCGACACCTACCTCGAGGGCGCCCGCCGTCTCGGGCTGACCGCCGCCGACTGCGTCGTCGTCGAAGACGCCCAGTCGGGCGTCGAGGCCGGTCGTCGCGGGGCCTTCGGCCTCGTGCTCGGAGTCGACCGCGGCACGGGGGCGCAGACCCTGCTCGACTTCGGGGCCGACGTCGTCGTCGACGACCTCGCCGAGGTCGTCGGGAGCCTCGGTTCGTCGCGGACGCGGGCCGACGCGCCCTCGGACCCACCGCCTCCTCGGATCGCTCCGAACACCGACCACGACATCAGCACCAGCCCGCGAGAGGACCAGCCGTGAACCACATCACGTCCGACCCGCTCGACCGCCGCCGGTTCCCGGTCGACGAGTGGGCCCTGATCGAAGACGAGTACCACCAGGGCGACGAGGGTCGCACCGAGACGGTGTTCGCGGTCGGCAACGGCTACCTGGGTCTCCGCGGCAATCCCGACGAGGGGCGCGGCGGGCACTCGTTCGGCACGTTCATCAACGGGTTCCACGAGACGTGGCCCATCCGCCACGCCGAAGAGGCCTTCGGGTTCGCGCGGGTCGGTCAGACCATCGTCAACGTGCCCGACGCCAAGGTGATCCGCCTCTACGTCGACGACGAGCCGTTCGTGCTGTTCGAGGCCGACATCCTCCGGCACTGCCGCCGCCTCGACTTCCGCGACGGCGTGCTCGTCCGCGAGATCGAATGGCGCACCCCCTCG
The DNA here is from genome assembly GCF_979258095.1 of Frigoribacterium sp. AC394. Classification (NCBI taxonomy): domain Bacteria; kingdom Bacillati; phylum Actinomycetota; class Actinomycetes; order Micrococcales; family Microbacteriaceae; genus Frigoribacterium; species Frigoribacterium sp. AC394. The sequence continues at coordinate 108,230 of NZ_OZ409834.1, forward strand.
GGCAAGCAGGTGCTCGTCACCAGCCGCCGCCTGGTGTCGTTCGAGGAGCGTCACCTCGCCGTCATCCAGTACGAGGTGACGGTGCTCGACGCCGACGCGTCGCTGCTGATCTCGAGTCAGATCCTCAACCGCCAGGACATGGGCGACGAGTACCACGCCGGGATGCGCGCGGCGGCGGACGCCTTCGATCCGCGACGGGCCGAGTCGTTCGACGACCGGGTGCTGCAGCCCGAGCTCCGGCGCAACGGCGGGTCGCGCGCCATCCTCGGCTACCGCACCACCAACTCGGGCATGACCCTCGCCGTCGGCGCCGACCACGTGCTCGAGACCGAGAACGGCTGGGACGAGTCGTCGCAGATCGACGACGACATCGCGAAGCACGTCTACCGGGTGCGCGCCAAGGCCGGTCAGAAGGTCACGCTGACCAAGACCGTCGCCTACCACACGTCGCGCGGAGTGCCGCCGCGCGAACTGGCCGACCGCTGCGACCGCACCCTCGACCGCATCGCCGACCAGCCCATCGAGAACGTCTTCGCCGAGCAGCGCGCCTGGCTCGACGACTACTGGGCCCGCAGCGACGTCGAGGTCGCCGGTCAGCCCGAGGTGCAGCAGGCCATCCGCTGGAACCTCTTCCAGCTGGCGCAGGCGACGGCCCGCACCGACGGCCAGGGCATCGCCGCGAAGGGCGTCACCGGCTCGGGTTACGGCGGGCACTACTTCTGGGACACCGAGATCTACGTGCTGCCGTTCCTGACCTACACGTCGCCGAACGTGGCCCGCAACGCGCTGCGGTTCCGGCTCGGGATGCTCGACGCGGCACGCGACCGCGCCGTCGAGCTGAATCAGCGCGGGGCGCTGTTCCCCTGGCGCACGATCAACGGCCTCGAGTCGTCGGCGTACTACGCCGCCGGCACCGCGCAGTACCACATCGACGCCGACATCTCGCATGCCCTCAGTCAGTACGTGCAGGCGTCGGGCGACCAGGACTTCCTCGAGCGGGGCGCCGTCGACATCCTCGTCGAGACCGCCCGGCTCTGGGCCGACCTCGGCTTCTGGCGGTCGAACGGCGATCAGCGGTTCCACATCGACGGCGTCACCGGGCCCGACGAGTACACGACCGTCGTCGACGACAACCTGTACACGAACGTCATGGCCCGCGCGAACCTCCGGGCCGCCGTCCGCACGGTCACCTGGCTGGCCAAGGAGTCGCCGGCCGCCTACGACCGGCTCGTGGCGCGCCTCCGGCTCGAGGACCACGAGGTCGACGGCTGGAGCCTCGCCGCCGAGGCCATGCACATCCCCTACGACGAGCACCGCGGCATCCACCCTCAGGACGCGCAGTTCCTCGACAAGGAGCTCTGGGACCTCGACGCCACGCCCGAGAACAAGCGCCCCCTGCTGCTGCACTACCACCCGCTCGTGATTTACCGCTTCCAGGTGCTGAAGCAGGCCGACGTCGTGCTGGCGCTCTACCTGCAGGGCGACGAGTTCACCGCCGAGCAGAAGCTGCGCGACTTCGAGTACTACGACGCGCTGACGACCGGCGACTCGACCCTCTCGGGCGTCGTGCAGTCGATCGTCGCGGCCGAGGTGGGGCACCACCAGCTGTCGCAGCAGTACTTCCTGTCGTCGCTCTTCGTCGACCTCGCCGATCTGCACAACAACACCTCCGACGGGGTGCACGTCGCCTCGACCGGGGGCATCTGGAGCGCGCTCGTCAACGGGTACGGCGGCATGCGCGACTGGCTCGGCCGCTTCAGCTTCGACCCGCGTCTGCCCGGCGAGTGGACCGAGCTCACGTTCCGGGTGCAGATCAGGGGCAGCCGCGTGCGCGTCGACCTGGCCCAGCACGAGATCGTCTTCACGATCGAGACCGGCGGCGAGGTCGAGCTGTGGGTGCGCGAGCAGGGCTTCACGGTCACGCCCGAGGCGCCGGTGCGCATCGCGCTCGACGACCAGGGGCCGCGCATCACGACCAAGGTGCCGACGACGAACGACCTGCGCGGGCTGATGCGCGCCGACGGGTCGGTCATCACGGCGTCGATCCCGACGATCAGCGTGGACCGGTACGAGACGGACGACGAGGCGGGCGCCTAGGCGCCGCCTGCTGACGGGCGGCGCCTGCTGACGGGCGGCGCCGCGGCGGGGGTGCGGGCTCGTGATCGTGATCGTGCTCGTGTGTGCGCGTGCGCGGGTGCGTGGGTGGTCAGAAGATGTCCTTCGCGGCGCGCGGAAGGGCATTTTCCGACCACTCGAGCTCGGGGGTGGGCGTCAGTCGGGCGCTATGCGCGGGCGTGAGGGTCGCCGGGTGCGTGGGTGGTCGGAAGATGTCCTTCGTGGCGCGCGGAAGGGCGGTTTCTGACCACTCGAGTCGCGAGGCGGGTCGCCGGGTGCGTGGGCGGTCAGAAAGTGTCTTTCGTGGCGCGCGGAAGGACGTTTTCTGACCACTGAAGCTTGGGGGCGGGCGTCAGCCGGGTGGTGTGCGCGGGCGTCCGCGTCGCCGGGTGCGTCAGTGGTCAGAACATGTCCTTCGCGGCGAGCGGAAGGGCGGTTTCCGACCACTCGAGCCAGGGCGGGCCGCAGGCTCGCTCAGAAGGGGCCGGCGGCCGCGGCCAGCGCCTCGAAGAGGGCGGTCGCATCGTCGTCGCGACGCTTGACCGAGGCGCCGATCGTCCCCGTCGGCGGCCGCAGCTCGCCATCGACGCGCGTTCCGCCGTCGACCGCCGTGAACGTCAGCCGGAACGCGACGTCACCGGTCGCCGTCGCCGACCGGCGAGACAGCACGGCCCCGTCGTCGTCGACACTGGTCACGGTGAACGACGGGCTGGTCTGCACCGCCCGGCGCACCAGCGCGGGGACCATCGTCGGAGGAAGACCGAGCACCAAGGAGGCGCGGGTCAGCTCCGCATCTCCCCGCTCGACCCGAGGACCCTTGGACTCGCGAGAGCTGCTCATGCGCACAATCTAGCGCGAGCGCTCCCCGCCGCCACCTCCGCTCCATGATGTGCTTCGCTCAGAGAGCCGCTCCTCCCCATGAACCTCGTTCGCGAAGATGAACCGCGATAGATCGCGGTTCATCTTCGCGAACGCGGTTCATCGCCACCCGCCGGGCCGCACCCCGCGCGCCGCACCCCGCGCGCCGCGCCGGGCCGCACCCCGCGCGCCGCGCCGGGCCGCGCCCCGCGCGCCGCACCCCGCGCGCCCCGCCGGGCCGCACCCCGCGCGCCGCGCCGGGCCGCACCCCGCCCGCCGGGCCGCACCCCGCCCGGCGGACTAGCGTCGCGCGCATGGCCTCCGAATCGACGACCCTGCGGGTGGGCGACCGCGACGTCCGGGTCAGCAGCCCCTCCCGGGTGCTCTGGCCCGACCTCGGCGTCACGAAGCTCGACCTCGCCCGCTACCTCGTCGAGGTGGGCGCGCCGTTCGTCGAGGCGAACGGCGACCGCCCCATCTCGCTGCAGCGTTTCGGCGGCGACGTCGACGGCGACCAGTACTTCTCGAAGAACCCGCCGCGCGGCACCCCCGACCACGTCCGCGCCGTCGAGGTCACGTATCCGAGCGGGCGCGTCCACCCGCAGCTCGTGATCGACGAGCCCGCCGCGGCCGTCTGGGCCGCGCAGATGAACACCCTCGTCTTCCATCCGTGGGCGTCGCGCGCCGGGCAGCCCGATCTGCCCGACCAGCTGCGCATCGACCTCGATCCGCAGCCGGGCACGGGGTTCGACGACGCCGTCCGCGCCGCTCTCGACCTCCGCGAGGTGCTCGCCGAGGCGGGGCTGACCGCCTTCGTCAAGACGAGCGGCAACCGCGGGCTGCACGTCTTCGCGCCGATCGAGCCCGAGCACGAGTTCCTCGTGGTGCGGCACGCTGTGATCGCCGCCGCCCGCGAGCTCGAGCGTCGCGCCCCCGACCGCATCACCACCGCCTGGTGGAAGGAGCAGCGCGGCGAGCGCATCTTCGTCGACTACAACCAGGCCAATCGCGACCGGACCATGGCGGGAGCCTGGTCGCCTCGGGCGCTGCCCCGCGCCTCCGTCTCGCTGCCCGTCGGCTGGGACGATCTGCCGACCGTCGACCCGGCCGAGCACACCGTGCTGACGGTGCCCGACCGGCTGCAGCGGCTGGGCGACCCGTGGGCGGGCATGCACGACAGCCCGGGCCGCATCGACACCCTGCTCGGCTGGTGGGAGCGCGACGTCGCCGACGGTCTCGGCGAGCTGCCGTTCCCGCCCGACTTCCCGAAGATGCCGGGCGAGCCGCCCCGCGTGCAGCCCAGTCGCGCCCGCACGTCCGCCGCCGACTGACCCGCCCGCTACGGAGCCGAGGAGGCGCGGGTCGCCGACCGAGGAGGCGCGCGGAGCCGAGGAGGCGCGGGTCGCCAGCCGAGGAGGCGCGCGGAGCCGAGGAGGCGCGGCGCGCCTACCCGAGCACGTCGCCGAGGTCGTACGCGGCCGGCACCTCGAGCTGGTCGAAGCCGCACGAGCGGGCGTCGCGATCGGGCCGCCAGCGGGCGAACTGCACCGTGTGGCGGAACCGCGACCCCTCCATCTGGTCGTAGCGGACCTCGACGACCCGCTCGGGCCGGAGCGGCACGTACGAGACGTCCTTGCCCGACGAGAACCGGCTCCGCTCCGTCTCGGCGTGCGACACGCCGCCGTCGGCGTCGCGGGCCACGAGGGGTTCCAGCTCGGCGACGAGCTCGAGGCGACGGGCGTCGGAGAACGCCGACGCGCCTCCCACGTTCCTCAGCTCGCCCTCGGCGTCGTACAGCCCGAGCAGCAGCGATCCGACACCGGCTCCGCTCTTGTGCACCCGGTAGCCGAGCACGACGACGTCGGCCGTGCGGTGGTGCTTGATCTTCAGCATGGTGCGCTTGCCGGGGGAGTACGGGGCGTCGAGGGGCTTCGCGACGACCCCGTCGAGCCCGGCGCCCTCGAACTCGGCGAGCCAGCGGCGGGCGAGACCGACGTCGTCGGTGGTGCGGCTGACGTGCAGCGGCCCGGTTCCGTCCCCTCCGCCGACGGTCTCGACCAGCAGGGCGCGTCGTTCGCCGAAGGGCGCGTCGACGAGCTCGCGGTCCCCGAGGGCCAGCAGGTCGAAGGCCACGAAGAGGGCGGGGGTCTCGACCGACAGGGTGGCGACCCGGGACTCCGCGGGGTGGATCCGCGCACCGAGCGCCTCCCAGTCGAGCCGCTCGCGACCCGGCTCGCCGGTGCGGACGACGATCTCGCCGTCGAGCACGCACGGACCGGGCAGCAGCTCGGCGAGCGACGCGACCAGCTCGGGGAAGTACCGGGTCAGCGTCTTCGAGCCGCGGCTGCCGATCTCGATCTCGAGGGCGGGGCGGTCGGTCTCGCCGCGCGGGGCGCCGGGTTCGGTCGCTCCGCCGGGCTGCTCCGCGTCGCGGTGGCGGGCGTAGACGATGCCGCGGAAGCCGTCCCACTTCGGCTCGTACGACAACCCGCCCGGCACCGAGTCGGGCTCGGGCACCTCGGCGATGGCCTTCGCGAGCATCGGCACGACGGGATGAGCGGCGTCGGGGATCATGACCCGAGTGTGCTCCGGTCGCGCACCTAAGGTGAGGGGATGAAGACCCTGCACTACGCCGGCGCCCGCCTGACCGTGACCGACGAGCTCGCCGAGACGCTGCTCGCCGCCTCGATGGAGTTCGCCGACGACGACCGCACGTTCCGCGTGCCCGTCGCCTGCCGCATCGAGGGGCGCTCCGAGATCGCCCAGCTGGTGCTCGGGCCCGGCATCCCGCTGCTCGTCGTCGACGCCCCCGACGCCGAGGCCGACGCCGGTGACCCGCCCGGCTCGGAGTCGGCCGTCGCGCTGATCGTCGAGCTGATGGAGAGCCTCGTCGGCGACGACGACTGACCGCGGCGCGGCTGCGCGGAGGCGACTCCCCGGAGGCGCGGCCTAGCCTGGCACCATGTCCGTGCGTCTGGAGTCCCCGCCCCGTCCCGCCGGCGTCGGGATGACGACCCGCGCCTCCTCGGCCTGGGCCGCTCTAGCCGGTGTCGTGTCGGTGGCGGCTTTCCTCGCGTCGGCCGAGGCCGTGGCGTGGGTCACCGGGGCCGGTGGCAGCCCGCTGTTCGGCGTGGGCTCGGCCGCGATCGACCTGGCCCCCGCGGCCGTCAAGAACCTGATGGTGTCGCTGTTCGGCACCGGCGACAAGGTGGCCCTCTTCGTGCTGATGGGCGTGCTGCTCGTCGCGATCACCGCGGGGGCCGGCGTGCTCGAGCATCGCCGCCCGCCCGGCGGCAAGATCGTCTTCGGCATCGGCGGGGTCGTCGCGCTCGTCGCCGTGCTGACCCGGGCCGACAGCACCTCGCTCGACGGCGCCCCGACGGCCGTCGGCACCGTCGTGTCGCTGGTCGTCCTCTCCGCTCTGATGACGCGCCTGCACCGCTGGGAGGCCTCGACCGAGCCGGGCTGGGCCGCGGCGACCGTGCCCGCGCCGCCGCTGCGCGGCCCCGGGCTCGAGCGCCGCGGGTTCCTCGTCATGGCGATCGCCGTGGGTGCGGCGTCCGTCGTCGTCGGCACCGGCGCCCGTCTGGTGAACGCGACCCGGGCGAACGTCGGGGCGCTCCGCGACGCCCTGACCCTGCCCGCGCCGGCGCAGGCCGCTCCCACGGTACCCGCCGGCGCCTCCCTCGACGTCGAGGGCATCACGCCGTACGTCACCCCGAACGCCGACTTCTACCGCATCGACACCGCCTTGCAGGTGCCCTCGATCGACCCGGCCGAGTGGAGTCTGCGGATCCACGGTCTCGTCGACCGCGAGATCGAGATCTCGTTCGACGAGCTGCTCGCCCTGCCCCTCGAAGAGCACTACGCGACCCTCAGCTGCGTGTCGAACGAGGTCGGCGGCGACCTGATCGGCACGGCGCTCTGGCTCGGCTACCCGATCCGCGCCCTGCTCGAGCGGGCCGGTCCGCAGAGCGGCGCCGACATGGTGCTCTCGACCAGCAGCGACGGGTTCACCGCGGGCACGCCGCTGTCCGTGCTGGTCGACGACGGGACCGACGCGATCCTGGCCGTGGGGATGAACGGCGAGCCCCTGCCTCAGCAGCACGGGTTCCCGGTGCGGATGGTCGTGCCCGGGCTGTTCGGCTACGTCTCGGCGACGAAGTGGGTCGTCGACCTCGAGGTCACCCGGTTCGCCGACACCGAGGGCTACTGGACGCCGCGCGGCTGGGACGCCCTCGGGCCGGTCAAGCTGGAGTCGCGAATCGATACGCCGAAGGCGGGCGCGTCGGTCGACGCCGGCCGGGTGCCGATCGCCGGGGTGGCCTGGCATCCGCACACGGGGGTCTCGGGCGTCGAGGTGCGGATCGACGGCGGGGCCTGGGTCGCCGCCGAGCTCGCCGAGTCGGTCTCGGCCGACACCTGGGTGCAGTGGGTCCATCGCTGGGACGCCACGCCGGGCGACCACACCGTGCAGGTGCGGGCCACGGGTGCCGACGGCGTCACGCAGTCGGAGACGCCGCTGCCCCCGGCCCCGAACGGCGCCGAGGGCTGGGACGAGCACACGATCACCGTGCGCTGACCGCGCCGGGACGTCACTCGGGCCGGGGCGTCACTCGCGCCCGCGCGTCGCTCCCGCCTGCTGGTCACCGGCGCCCGAGCCACCGGTACGTGCTCTCGGGCCGGCCGGGCGAGCCGTAGCGCTGGTCGCGGCGCACGAGGCCGGCGGTCTCGAGGTGCTCGAGGTAGCGGCGCGCCGTGACGCGCGAGACCCCCGTCGACCCGGCCAGCGCCTCCGCGGTCCACGGGTCGGGTCCGCCGCGCAGCACCGCGACGATCCGGTCGAGCGTGGTGGGCGAGAGGCCCTTGCCGAGCGCGGGCGTCGTCGTGCGGAGGGTAGCGAGCCCCGCGTCGACGTCGCCCTGGGTCACGAGTCCGCCGTCGGGCGTCAGCGACGATCGGAACGTGCGGTACCCCTCGAGGCGCTCGGCGAACGTCGCGAAGGTGAACGGCTTGATCAGGTACTGCACGATGCCGAGCGAGACGGCGGCGCGGACGACCTGGACGTCTCGCACGGCGGTGACCGCGATCACGTCGACGGTGGACCCCGCGGCGCGCAGTGCCCGGCAGAGGGCGATGCCGTGCGTGTCGGGCAGGTTCATGTCGAGCAGCACGAGGTCGATCGAGGGGTCGTCGCGGAGCCGCTCGAGGGCCTCGCGCCCGTCGCGGGCCGTGGCCGCGACGACGAAGCCGTCGACGCGGCCGACGTAGGCGACATGGGCCTCGGCGGTCAGCGGCTCGTCCTCGACGACGAGCACGCGGACATCCGCGGCGAGGGCTGCGGGCCCGGGCCCCGAGGAGGCGCGGGTCATCGTCGCCCACCCCCGTCGTCGATCGTCGCGGCCGCGTCGGCGGTCGCGACGTCCGAGAACCGCACCGAGAAGACGGTCCCGTCGGCGCCCGTGGTCACCGTGATGCCGCCGCCGGAGCGTGAGACCGCCTGCCGCACGAGCGCCAGCCCGACGCCCCGACCGGTGCTGCCGGGCTCCTTCGTGCTGAAGCCGCGGTGGAACGCCTGCTCGACGTCGCCGAGCCCCGTCCCGTCGTCGGCGACCGTGAAGACGACGGCGCCACCGAGCTCGCCGCTCTCGCCCTGCTCGCGTCGCGCCGTGATCCGCACGGTGCCGGCGGCGGCGTCGAGGGCGTTGTCGAGCAGGTTGCCGAGCACCGTCACGAGGTCGCGCGGCTCGACGTCGACGGTGCCGAGGGCGGGGTCGACGTCGATCACGAGGTCGACGCCGCGCTCGCGCGCCTGGGCGGACTTGCCGAGCAGCAGCGCCGCGAGCGCCGGCTCGGCGACGGACGAGACGAGGCTGTCGGCGAGTCGCTGGTCGACGTCGAGCCCGGTGGCCGCGAACCGCAGGGCCTCGTCGCCGCGACCGAGCTCGATCAGCGAGACGATCGTGTGCAGCCGGTTCGAGAACTCGTGCGTCTGCGAGCGCAGCGCGTCGGCGAGCGTCCGCATCGTCTCGACCTCGTCGGCGAGGTCGGTCAGCTCGGTGCGGTCCCGCAGCGTGGTCACCGTGCCGAGGGTGCGTGCCGGGACGACGCGACCCGCGCCTCCTCGGCCCGCGGTCCCGGTGTGCTGCTGGTTGACGACCAGGACGCGCTCGTCGGTCACGTGCACCTCGTCGACGGCGACGCGTCCCTCGACGAGGAGGCGCGCGAGGGAGTCGGGGAGGTCGAGGCTCTCGAGGGACACCGGCCGGTCGACCCCGCCCGGCGGCAGACCGAGCAGCTCGGCCGCCTGGTCGTTGCAGAGGGTGAGGCGACCGCGTCCGTCGACGAGCAGCAGGCCCTCGCGAACGGAGTGGAGGACGCCCTCGTAGTAGTCGAAGAGCCGGCCGAGCTCCTCCGGGCCACGGCCCCTCGTCACCCGACGGAGGTAGCGGCTGAGCAGCCATGAGGCGAGGGCGCCGATCAGCACGGTCGCGAGGGCGGCCGTGAGCACCAGCGTCAGTCGCTGCTCGAGGGTGTCGGCGATCGCCGACACGGTGACCCCGGCCGCGACGAGGGCGACGACCTCGCCGTCGGGGCCGAGCACGGGGACGACGGCCCGCACCGACGGGCCGAGCGTGCCCGTGTAGGTCTCGGTGAACGAGCGCCCGGCGAGCGCGGGCTCGATCGTGCCGACGAACGGCCGACCGATCTCGGCGGCGTCCGGGTGCGTGAGGCGGGTGCGGTCGGGGCTCATGATCGTGACGAAGTCGGTCGACGTGTCGCGCATGAGGTCGAGGGCGTAGGGCTGGAGGCGCGCACTCGGATCGGTCGTCGTCAGCGCGTCGAGCACGAACGGGTTGTCGGCGATCCCGGTGGCGAGCGCGAGGCAGGCGCGGGCGGCGGAGGAGTCGGCGTCGGTGCGCGCCGAACGGATCGTCCACACCGTCGCGAGGGCGGCGATCAGCACGATGACGACGACCTGCAGGGCGAACAGGCGCGCGGCGATGCTCCACCGGGGGTGGGGTCGGGTCATCGGGTGGCTCCTCGTCGAGTCGGGCGAAGCGGGGTCGTGCTGCACCGGTTCGTGCGGTGCGGGCCCGCGCGAGCCGGCGTGACCAGTATGACCAGAACCTCGACCGGGGCCGGACCGCACGTCAGGCTCGCCCGAACGCACTCCGCAGACCGTCGACGACGACGTCGACCGGACATGAGAACGAGGAAGTCCCCATGGCTAGGACGCACAAGGGCGCCGACACGCCCGCCCCCGGTGGCAGCACGACACCGTCGACACCCGCGGCGGGCGGCGGGCGGACGCGCCGTCGCATCGACCGCTCGCACTGGCTCTACATCGCCGTCATCGTCGCGGTCGCGGCCGGCATCCTCGTCGGTCTCACGGCGCCCGAGGTGGCCGTGCAGCTGAAGCCCATCGGCACGGCGTTCGTCTCGCTCATCTCGATGATGATCGCCCCCGTCATCTTCTGCACCATCGTGCTCGGCGTCGGGTCGATCGCGAAGGCGGCGACGGTGGGCAAGGTCGGCGGCCTGGCCCTCGGCTACTTCATCGCGATGTCGACCTTCGCGCTCGGGATCGGCCTCGTGGTCGGCAACCTCGTGCACCCGGGCGAGGGTCTGATGGTCGGCTCGACCGGCTACGAGGCCCCCGCGTCGGAGGAGGCCGGCGGCACCGCGGGGTTCCTGCTCGGCATCATCCCCGAGACCCTGGTGTCGTCGCTGACGTCGGGCTCGATCCTCCAGACGCTCTTCGTGGCCCTGCTCGTCGGGTTCGCGCTGCAGCGGATGGGCACGCGCGGCGCCACCATCCTCGAGGGGGTCCGCAACCTGCAGGTGCTCGTCTTCCGCATCCTCGCGATGATCATGTGGGTCGCGCCGATCGGCGCCTTCGGGGCCATCGCCGCGGTCGTCGGCGAGACCGGCGTCGCCGCGATCATCGCGCTCGGCACCCTGATGATCGCCTTCTACATCACCTGCATCGTGTTCGTCGCGGTGGTGCTCGGCTCGATCCTCAAGCTCGTCACCGGGGTCAACATCTTCCGGCTGATGAGGTACCTCGGTCGCGAGTACCTGCTGATCGTCTCGACCTCGTCGAGCGAGGTCGCCCTGCCCCGCCTCATCGCCAAGATGGAGCACCTGGGCGTCTCGAAGCCGGTCGTCGGCATCACGGTGCCCACCGGGTACTCGTTCAACCTCGACGGCACGGCCATCTACCTGACGATGGCGTCGCTGTTCATCGCCAACGCCATGGGCACGCCGCTCAGCGTCGGCGAGCAGATCTCGCTGCTGCTGTTCATGATGATCGCCTCGAAGGGCGCCGCCGGGGTCACCGGCGCCGGCATCGCCACGCTGGCGGGCGGGCTGCAGGCTCACCGTCCCGACCTGGTCGACGGCGTCGGCGTGATCGTCGGCATCGACCGGTTCATGTCCGAGGCCCGCGCGCTGACGAACTTCACCGGCAACGCGGTCGCGACCGTGCTCGTCGGCACCTGGACGAAGCAGATCGACGCCGAGCGCGTCGAGACGGTGCTGTCCGGTCGGGCGCCCTTCGACGAGGCGACGATGAACGCCGACGGGCACGGCTCGTCCGACAGCGCGGTCGATGACGCCGCCGCCGCGGGTGAGGCGCCCTCCGCCGCCGCGGTCGCGGCCGACGCGGAGAGCAGCACCCGCCGCTGAGACCTCCCGTGGCCGTGCGTGGGGCACGGCCATGGGAGCGGGCGTACCGTCGCCGAGGAGGCGCGGTGCGAGCCCGCGGTCACCGACGACCGAGAGCGTGCCGCCCCCAGATCGGAAGAACCATGCTCGCCGGACGCCTGACCGTCACCACCCGCACGTTCGAGGTCGTCGAGGTGCCCACCCCCGACGCCGGCCCCGGAGAGGTCCGCATCGCCGTGGCCGCCGCCGGGGTCTGCCTGTCGGACGTCCACCTCATCCAGGGGTCGCTGACACCGCTCCACCTGCCGGGCGACACCGTCACCCTCGGTCACGAGGTCGCGGGGACGATCGACCAGGTCGGCGACGGGGTCGCGCACCTCGCGGTCGGCGATCGCGTCCTGCTGCAGGCCGGCCAGGAGGACGACGGGCGGGTCCTCACCCGCGGCGTCGACTACGACGGCGGCTGGGCCGAGTACGCGGTCGCCCGGGCCGACACGGTCGTCCCCCTCCCCGACGGGCTCCCGTTCGAGCAGGCCTGCTTCATCCCCGACGCCGTCTCGACCCCGTGGGCCGCCCTCACCACCACGGCCGACACGAGGCCCGGCACGGCCGTCGGCGTCTGGGGCGTCGGCGGACTCGGCGCCCACGCCGTGCAGCTGCTCGCCCTCATCGGAGCCGCCCCGATCATCGCCGTCGACCCGCTGCCGCAGGCGCGGGAGCGGGCCCTCGCCTTCGGCGCCGATCTCGCCCTCGACCCCGCCGACCCCGACTTCGCGCAGCAGCTCGGACAGGCCACGCGGGGCGCCGGTCTCGCACGCGCCTTCGACTTCGCCGGGGTGCCCGCCGTCCGCGAGCAGGCCATCGCCTGCCTCGGCTACCGCGGCAGACTCACCCTCGTGGGTCTGACCGACAAGCCGATCACGATCTCCGACGGAACGAAGTTCAGCTACCTGCAGCAGCAGGTGCTCGGGCACTACGGGTCGGAGCCCGCCGACGTCACGACGCTCGTCGCCCTCGCCGGGCAGGGCCGCCTCGACTTCTCGCGGTCCGTCAGCGCCACCGTCCCCCTCGCCGAGGCGGCCCGCGCCGTCGAGATGCTGGAGCGCAAAGAGGGTGACCCGATCCGGATCGTGCTGGTCCCGTGACCGGCTCGAACCGCGCCTCCTCGGCGGGCGTGCCGTCGGGTGAGCCGCTGCCCGGGCACGTCGACGTGCTCGTCGTCGGAGCAGGGCTGTCCGGCGTCGGAATGGCCGCGCGGCTGCTGCGCGACTTCCCGCGGCGCACCCTCGCCGTGGTCGAGGCCCGCCAGGCGATGGGCGGCACCTGGGATCTCTTCCGCTACCCCGGCGTGCGCTCCGACAGCGACATGTCCACCCTCGGCTACGCGGACCGCCCCTGGCGCGACCGCCGCTCGATCGCCCCCGGCGCGGCCATCCGCGACTACGTGCGCGACACCGCCGACGAGACCGGGGTCGCCGAGCGCGTGCGCTACGGGCACCGGGTCGTGGCCGCCGACTGGTCGTCCGCCGACGCCCGCTGGACGGTCGAGATCGACGTCACCGCGCCTCCCGCGGGGGGCGCCGGGGGAGCCTCGGACGGTTCCGCCGATTCCGCCGACCAGGCCCCGGGCATCCGCCGCATCACGGTGACCTGCGGCGTGCTCGTCGCCTGCTCGGGCTACTACCGCTACGACGAGGGCTACACGCCGACCTTCACCGGCCAGCTGGACTTCGCCGGCACCCTCGTGCACCCGCAGCACTGGCCCGCCGACCTCGACGTCACCGGCAGACGGGTCGTCGTCATCGGGTCGGGTGCGACCGCGATCACCCTCGTGCCGGCGCTCGCCGAGCAGGCCGAGCACGTGACGATGCTGCAGCGCTCGCCGACGTACGTGCTGTCGCTGCCGTCCGAGCGGAAGCGGCCGCGGCCCTGGCGGCGACTGCTGCCGCGGTCGGTCGACGATCGGCTCGTCCGGTGGCGGAGCGTCGGCATGGCGCTGCTGAGCTACCAGGCGAGCCGGAGATCGCCCGAGCGGATGAAGGCGTTCCTCCGGTCGGGCGTCGAACGTCGCCTTCCCGAGGGGTTCGACGTCGACCGGCACTTCCAGCCGAGCTACGACCCGTGGGATCAGCGTCTGTGCATCACCCCGGACGGCGCGCTGTTCCGTGCGCTGCGGTCGGGGTCGGCGTCGATCGTGACCGACGGCGTCGAGCGGTTCGTGCCCGAGGGCGTGGCGGTCGAGGGGCGTGACGGGCAGGAGGCGCGGGTCGTGCCCGCGGACGTCGTCGTCACCGCGACGGGGCTGAACCTGCTGCTGTTCGGCGGCATGCGCCTGTCGGTGGACGGGGTGGTGGTCGACCCGGCGACGAAGCTGACGTACAAGGGGTTCATGCTGGCGGACGTGCCGAACTTCGCTTTCGCGATCGGGTACACGAACGCGTCGTGGACGCTGAAGATCGATCTGGTCGGCCGGTACCTGTCGCGGCTGCTCCGGCACCTGGACCGCCGGGGCCTGCGGTGGGCGATGCCGACGGCGCCCCGGCGCACCGGTCGGACGATGCCGTTGATCGATCTGTCGAGCGGGTACGTCGCACGGGGCGAGCACCTGCTGCCCCGCCAGGGCGGGCGTGCTCCGTGGCGGATGCACCAGAACTACCCGCGCGACGTGTGGGCCATGCGGTTCAGCTCGCTGACGCGCGACGGCATGCGCTTCGGGCGGTGATGCGGCGGCGGTGACGGGGTCTCCCGTGATGGCAGGCCGCCGGTCGCTCGTGCGATCGGCGGGCGACATCGGCGGCCCGGTGGTCAGCCGACGATCGCGAGTCCGAACGGCAGCACGGCGGGCGCCCCTGCGCGCCGCAGCTCGCGGCCGGCGACGGTGAGCGTCCAGCGGCTGTCGACGAGGTCGTCGACGAGCAGCACCGGGCCCTGCACGCCGGCCAGGGCGGCGGCCAGCTCGGGGCCGACCTCGAACGACTGCCAGACATCGGCGAGTCGATAGACGCTGTTGCCGCCCTGGCCCCGCCCCGCGGACGGACGGGTGGGAGTGAGCGCCCCGAGCAGGGGGAGTCGCCCGACGGTGCTGATGGCCTCGGCGAGCGAGCCGACGAGCAGCGGTCGCGACGCCGACGGCATGGCCACCACGCCGACGGGTCGTTCGGCCCAGGGCCATTCGCGCAGCACGCGCACGACGCCGTCAAGCAGGTTCTTCGACAGGGGGGCGTCGGGGGTCGACGGCGCGAAGACCTCGCGCAGCGTCGTGCCCCAGCCCAGATCGGTCAGCCGTGCGAGGGCCCGGCCCTGCTCGACGCGCTCGCCATCGGGGAGCTTGCCCTTGACGGGCACCCCGGCCCGATCGGCGCCTGTGGGCCACTGCGCGCGGGGCTCGATCTCGACGCCGACCCGGTCGAGCGACGACGTGGCCGAGGTGGCGGCCTCACCGCTGATGTCGGTCGGGTACCAGGCGCCGGCGCAGACGTCGCACCGCCCGCACGGCTTCGCGTCGGGGTCGTCGAGATCGGTCTGCAGCATCTGCATGCGGCAGGTGGTGGCGTGCTGGTAGTCGAGCATCGACTGCTGCTCGGCCACGCGGGCGGTCGCGATGCGGTCGTAGCGCTCGGCGTCGTACACCCAGGGCTGCCCGGTGCTCACCCACCCGCCCTGGACCCGACGGACGGCCCCGTCGACGTCGAGCACCTTGAGCATCAGCTCGAGGGGGGTGCGTTTGATGTCGACCCGTGCCTCGAGTGCGGGGGTCGACAGCGGGGTCTCGGTCAACTCGGCCAGCACGGCGGAGGCCCTGGCCTCGGACGGCATCGAGGCCGTCGCGAAGTACTGCCAGATCTCGGCGTCTTCGCTGCCGGGCAGCAGAAGGACGTCGGCGTTGTCGGTGGCCCGACCGGCTCGACCGATCTGCTGGTAGTACGCCACGGGCGACGACGGCGCCCCGAGGTGGATGACGAACCCGAGGTCGGGCTTGTCGAACCCCATGCCGAGGGCGCTGGTCGCGACGAGGGCCTTGAGGTCGTTGTCTTTCAGCCGCTGCTCGAGCTGCTCGCGCTCTTCGGGGTCGGTGCGCCCCGAGTACGAGCGGACGTCGTGGCCGGCCTCGCGCAGCAGCCGTGCTGTGTCGTCGGCGGCCGAGATGGTCAGCGTGTAGATGATGCCGCTGCCCGGGAGGTCGGCGAGATGGCTCAGCAGCCAGCCGAGCCGGTCGCGCGAGGTGGGCAGCTGCAGCACCCCCAGCCGCAGGGAGGCGCGCGCCAGCGACCCGCGGATGGTCAGCACGTCGTCGCCCGGCCCCACCGCCAGCTGCTCGGCCACGTCGGCGACGACCCGGGCGTTGGCGGTCGCCGTGGTCGCGAGGACGGGGACGCCGTTCGGCAGCGTGCGGATGAGCTCGGCGAGACGGCGGTAGTCGGGCCGGAAGTCGTGGCCCCAGTCGGAGATGCAGTGCGCCTCGTCGACGACGAGCATGCCGAGTCGGGCGATCAGCACGGGCAGCTGCTCGTCTCGGAACCTCGGGTTGTTGAGGCGCTCGGGCGAGACGAGGAGCACGTCGATCTCGTCGTCGACGAGCTGCTGCTGCACGTCGGACCACTCGTGGGCGTTGGCGGAGTTCACGGCGACGGCCCTGACCCCGGCCCGCGCAGCGGCCGCGACCTGGTCGCGCATCAGGGCGAGGAGGGGGAGACGAGCAGCGTCGGCCCGGTGCCGCGACGACGGAGCAGCAGCGTGGCGATGAAGTAGACCGCCGACTTGCCCCACCCCGTTCGCTGCACGACGAGAGCACGGCGCCGGTCGGCGACGAGGGCGCGGATCGCCTCGAGCTGACCGTCGTGGAACACCGCGTCGTCGCGACCCGTGAGAGCCCTGAGCAGGTCGAGGGCCTCGGCGTCGATGTCGGTCGTCGTGCTCGTCGAAGTCATGCCGTCATGGTGTCAGACGCCACCGACAGTGCCGGGCTCTCGTCGGGTGCCGGCACCGCGCCTCCTCGGCGGGATCGTCTGGGGAGGGACGACCGGGCCGGGAGTGCTCGGGCTGTTCTGGGCGGATGGCGAGCTGCGGGCGTCGCTTCGGCGTGCCGAACCCGACCGGCGGGCATCGCGTCGGCGTGCCGAATCCGACTATCCGGCCGCGACACGCCATGCGCCCACGAAGGTGAGCGGCGTGTCGCGCCCGGATGGTCGCGATTTGCACACGGGGTGCGGGTGGGGGTGGGGGGTGGGAGTGCGGGTGCCGGCGCCGACGGTGCGGGTCAGGCGTCCTTCGGCGCGGCGCGGCGGCCGAGCTCGACGACGACGAACGAGCCGATCGTGCCGGCGACGAGGGCGAACAGCGCCCCGCCGGTGCCCCAGGTCTTCTTGCCGAAGGCCTGGTCGATGGACGGCCCGCCGGGGCCCGCGGCGACGGCGGCTGCCGCGGCGATCAGGACGGCGTTGTACTCGAAGCCGCCCTCGGTGTTCCACGGGCCCTTCGACCCGTGCACCTTGCGGACGGCGGTGACCATCGTGGCGACGACCGTCGCCGCGGCGAGCGGGGTCGCGGCGCCGAGGGCCAGCGCGGCCCCGCCGGCGGTCTCGGCGACGGCGACGAGTCGTGCGGTGCGGGCGGCCGGGTGCATGCCCGTCCCCGCCATCATCTGCTCGGTGCCCTCGAGCCCGGGTCCGTCGAAGGCGCCCGTCAGCTTCTGGAGTCCGTGGCCCACGAAGAGGCCGCCGATCGTCGTGCGGAGGAGTGTGGATGCGAGGCTCATGCGTCTCTTCTACCCGACGACCCTGGCACCGGTCCGCAGACACGACGCCCACGGTCCGACCTGCACGGACGTGCAGCGACACGGGTCGACGACGCGCCGGGGGAGGAGCAGACTGACGGGATGTCACGTCGAACCACGCGCCCGCGTCCCACGTCCGTCCCCCGCGTCATCGGGCGTCTGGCCCTCGGCGGCATCCTCGTCCTCGCCGGCGTCAGCCACCTCACCTTCGCCCGCGACGACTTCCAGGCGCAGGTGCCCGAGTGGCTGCCCTTCGACGACGACGCCGTGGTGCTCGCCTCGGGCGTCGTCGAGATCACGCTCGGCGGGGCGCTGCTCGTGCTCGGCAAGAAGCGCGTCGCCGTCGGCTGGGCCGTCGCGGCGTTCTTCATCGCGATCTTCCCCGGCAACATCTCGCAGCTGGTGACGCACACCGACGCGTTCGGCCTCGACACCGACACGAAGCGGGCCGTCCGCCTGATCGGCCAGCCCCTCCTCGTCCTCCTCGCGCTCTGGTCCACGGGCGCATGGCGCGACCGTGCGGCGCTCCGTTCGCAGCTGACCCGCTCGAAGTAGCGGCGCCGAGGAGGCGCGGCGCAGCTCAGCCGGGCAGCACCAGCGACCCCAGGTGGTCGCGCAGCTGCTGCTCGACGTCGACGCTCGACGGGTCGATCAGCCACTGCAGCTGGATGCCGTCCCAGAGCGCGACGAGCCCGGACGCCGCCCGGGCGGGGTCCACACCCGGACGGAGGCGCCCCTGCGACTCGAGGTCGCGGAACCCGGCCGTGTACTCGGCCCGCAGCCCCTCGAAGCGCGTCGCCACGTAGCCGCGCACGGGGGCGTCCTCCGTGGCGGCCTCACCGGCCAGCACCGCGTACAGCGCGATCAGACCCGGCACCGTCTCGTTGTGCCGCGCCTGTCGCAGCACCCCCTCGATGAAGTCGCCGTCGGTCGTCCCGTCGCGCACGGCGCCGCTCGCCATCGAGTCCCGTCGCTCGAGCACGGCCCGCAGCAGATCGCGCTTCGACGGGAAGTAGTGCAGCAGGCCGGTCTGGCTGACGCCCACGCGATCCGCGACCTCCTGCAGCGAGCCGCCGCGGTAGCCGCGGGTCGAGAACACGTCGAAGGCGGCGTCCACGATCGCGGCTCTGCGCTCGGACGACTTCGCGTACGGCCCCCGCGGGCCGCGCGGGCCGCGGGCGACCGGCGCGTCGTGCCGGGCGGCGGGCTCCGAGTGGGCGGCGGTGGTGTCTGCGGTCATGAGGGGACTCTACGGCCGACCCGCGCCTCCTCGGCTCAAATCCGAGTGAGCACTCGGAATTGTGTTAGGTTCGGCGGGTCCCGTCCACGATGAAGTGAGTCATGATGAGCCCCCTCAGTCGACGTCAACTGCTCGGCTTCGGCCTGAGCGCCGGCGCTGCCGCGATCCTGGCCGGGTGCGCGACACCCGGCACGACCTCGGTCAACACCCTGCCGACCATCCCGCCGGCCGACGGCCGCGTCCGCCTCGAGTACTGGGCCTGGCTCAAGGGCCTCGACCAGGTGACCGACCTCTACAACCGCAGCCAGGACCGCGTCCAGGTCGAGACCGTGTTCATCCCGGGTGGCAACGCCGGCGGCTACCAGAAGCTGTACTCGGCGCTGGCGGCGGGCGCCGGCCCCGACATCGCCCAGGTCGAGCTGCGGTCGCTGCCCGAGTTCCTGCTGGCCAACGGCGTCGTCGACCTCTCGCGCTACGGGATCGACCAGTACCGCGAGCTCTACGACCCCACGCTCTGGAACCAGGTCAGCTACACGGGCGGCGTCTACGCGGTACCGCAGGACAGCGGCCCGATGGGCATGTTCTACCAGCCGGCCGTCTTCGACCAGGTCGGCGCGTCCGTGCCCGCCACGTGGAGCGACTGGGCCGCCGTGGGCGCCGAGCTGAAGGGCGCGGGAGTCCTGATGGACTCGTTCCCGCTCGCCGACGCGTCGCCGTTCGCCGCCTACGCCACCCAGGCCGGCGCCTCGTGGTTCCGCGCGGAGGACGACGGGTGGGTCATCGACATGACCGACGAGGCGACGATGAAGGTCGCGGCCTTCTTCGACCAGGCGATCGACGACGGGATCGTCACGACGGCCTACGGCGCGTACACGCCCGCCTGGTTCTCGGCCGCCGCCGACGGGAAGATCGCGTCGGTCGCGACGGGCTCGTGGGGCGACGCGCTCATCGAGGGAGTCAGCGGCGCCTCGGGCAAGTGGCGCGCCGCGCCCCTGCCGACCTGGGAGGACGGCTACGCGTCGTCGTTCCTCGGCGGGTCGACGGCGGCGATCCTCGCCAACAGCCGGCACCCGCAGGAGGCGCTCGACTTCGCCGTCTGGATGACCACGACCCCCGAGGGCGTGAACGCGCTGATCGAGTTCTGCGGCATCGGCTGGTCGCCCGCCGTCGACGTGGTCGGCGACCTGCGCGAGAAGCCGAGCGAGTTCTTCAGCGGTCAGAACTACAACCAGGAGGTGTTCGTGCCCGCCACGAAGGAGTCGAGTCAGAACCAGGACTGGAGCTGGTGGCCCGTGACGCAGCAGTCGTTCAACATCCTCAGCGACGGGTTCCGCGGCAAGGCCTCCGGCGGAACCCTCGTCGACGCGGTGGTGCAGGCCGAGAAGGACATCATCACGGTCATGAAGAACAAGGGCCTCTCGATCCGCAAGGCCGGCGCATGAGCGGCCCGTCGTCGCGTTCGGTCGCCCGGGCACCGTGGGTGCTGCTCTTCCCGTTCCTCGCGCTGTTCCTGCTGACCTTCATCGTGCCGATCCTGATGGCGCTCGTGTCGAGCTTCACGCAGGTGCGCCGAGGCGGTCTCTTCGGCGAGACCGGCGTCGTGACGCAGTTCGCCGGGTTCGGCAACTACGCCCAGGTGCTCGGCGACCCCAACTTCGTCGCCTCGATCGGGCGCATGTTCCTGTTCGGCATCGTGCAGGTGCCGCTGATGCTCATCCTCTGCACGGTGCTCGCCCTGCTGCTCGAGTCGGCGTCGGCGAAGTGGCCGGGGCTGTTCCGCGCCGCGTACTTCCTGCCGTACGGGGTGCCGGGCGTCATCGCGACCATCCTCTGGTCGTTCCTCTACGTGCCGGGGCTCAGCCCGATCATCGACGTCGCCGAGACGTTCGGCGTCTCGCCCGACTTCCTCGGGCCGAACACCGTCCTCTGGTCGATCGCGAACATCGTCACCTGGAGCTACACCGGCTACAACATGCTGATCATCATCGCCCAGCTCAAGTCGATCCCGGTCGAGCTCTACGAGGCCGCGAAGGTCGACGGCGCGTCGCCGCTGCGCGTCGCGACGAGCATCCAGCTGCCGTTGATCCGCCCGGCCCTGCTGCTGACCGCGGTCTTCTCGATCATCGGCACCCTGCAGCTGTTCGCCGAGGCCCAGGTGCTGCAGCGCGTCGCCCCCGCCATCGACAGCCAGTACACGCCGAACCTCAGCGCCTACACGACAGCCTTCGCCTACAACGACTACAACGTCGCCGCGGCGCAGTCCGTGCTGATCGCGCTCGTCGCCTTCACGCTGTCGATCGTGTTCCTCACCATCACGAACAGGAAGTCCGCATGAGCCCCCGTGCCACGGTCGTCGAGCACGCCACCGAGACAGAGTCGATCGTGACCGCCGGGCAGGGCGGGAGGCGCGGCGCGGGTCGCGTCTCCGCCCGACGCTCGCGCGGGGCGGGGCCCGACCGGTCCGCGGGTCGCAGCCGCGCCTCCACCATCATCGTCACCGCCGTGCTCACGGTCGTCGCCCTGTACTTCCTGATCCCGGTCTACTGGGTCGTCGTGGCGGCCACGAAGACCACCGGCGACCTCTTCGGCACCTTCGGCTTCTGGTTCGCCCCGTCGTTCGCCCTGTGGGACAACCTCGGTCAGGTGCTGACCTACGGCGACGGCGTCTTCGTCCGCTGGCTCGGCAACTCGGTGCTCTACGCCGGCGTCGGCGCCCTCATCGCGACCTACTTCGCCGCGGCCGGCGGCTACGCCCTCGCCAAGTACGAGTTCACGGGCCGCAATCTGGTCTTCGGCACGATCCTCGGCGGCGTGCTGGTGCCCGGCACCGCGACCGCGCTGCCGCTGTTCCTGCTCTTCAGTCAGATGGGTCTCGCGAACACCTACTGGAGCGTGCTGCTGCCGTCGCTGGTGTCGCCGTTCGGGCTGTTCCTCTGCCGCATCTACGCGCAGGCGACGGTCGACACCTCGCTGATGGAGGCCGCCCGCCTCGACGGCGCCAGCGAGCTGCGCATCTTCCACACCCTGGGTCTGCGCATCCTCACCCCGGCGCTCGTCACGGTGTTCCTCTTCCAGCTCGTCGGCATCTGGAACAACTACTTCCTGCCGCTGGTGATGCTGAGCGACGTCGACAAGTTCCCCGTCACGCTGGGTCTCAACAACTGGCTGAGCCAGACCGACCGACTGCCCGAGTTCTACCAACTGACGACCGGCGGCGTCCTGCTGTCGATCATCCCGCTCGTCATCGCCATGATCGTGCTGCAGCGCTTCTGGCGCGGCGGCCTCACCGAAGGATCCGTGAAGTGACCTCCGTCGTCCCCTCGACCACCGCCTCCTCGACCACCGCCCCCTCGACCACCGCAGACTCCCTGCTCTCGCCGCCCGTCGGATACCTGTCCGACACGGGCCCCGGCAGCGGTCGCCGCTCGCCCGCGCGCTCGTGGCTGCACAGCGACGCCCCGCGGCTCTCGCTCGACGGCGAGTGGGCGTTCCGCCTGGTCGCCGGGGTGCCGGGGCTGCCCGGCGGTCGCGGCGTGCTGCCCGACGGCGAGGGCGCGTACGACGTCGGCTCGGTCGACCTCGACGACTCGGGCTGGGAGACCATCACGGTGCCGTCGCACTGGGTGCTCACGGGCGACGGTCGTCGCGGCGCCCCGATCTACACGAACGTGCAGTTCCCGTTCCCGACCGATGCGCCGAACGTGCCCGATGCGAATCCGACGGGCGACCACCGGCGCACCTTCGAGCTGCCCGCCTCGTTCGAGGGCGCCGAGCGCGTGCTGCTGCGCTTCGACGGCGTGGAGTCGACGGCGGTCGTCTGGGTCAACGGCGTGCACGTCGGCGTCGGCGTCGGCAGCCGCCTCGCACAGGAGTACGACGTCACCGATCTCGTGCACCCCGGCACCAACACCGTGGCCGTGCGGGTTCACCAGTGGTCGGCCCAGAGCTACGTCGAGGATCAGGACCAGTGGTGGCTGCCCGGCGTCTTCCGCAGCGTGTCGCTCGAGGCGCGACCGGTCGGCGGCATCGACGACGTCTGGCTGCGCAGCGAATGGCACGGGACGGCCGGCGAGACGGCAGGAGGAGCGACGATCGTCGCCGAGATCACGGCCGGCCCCGCCGCGTGGCCGGTCACGCTCACCGTCCCCGAGCTGGGCGTCGACGTCACGTGGGAGTCCCCGGCCGACGTCGCGCCGATCGAGCTGATCGACGTCGAGCCGTGGAGCGCCGAGGTGCCGCGACTCTACGAGGCGACCGTGTCGAGCGCCGACGCGGTCGAGACGATCTCGCACCGGCTCGGGTTCCGCACCGTCCGCATCGTCGGCGACCGGTTCGAGGTCAACGGCCGCCGCGTCGTCTTCCACGGCGTCAACCGGCACGAGGTGCACGCCGACAAGGGACGCGTGTTCGACGAGGAGTACGCGCGCCGCGACCTCGAGCTGATGAAGCGGTTCAACGTGAACGCGATCCGCACCTCGCACTACCCGCCGCACCCGCGCCTCCTCGACCTCGCCGACGAGCTCGGCTTCTGGGTCGTGCTCGAGTGCGACCTCGAGACGCACGGCTTCGAGCGCGAGCGATGGGTCGGCAACCCGAGCGACGACGCCGACTGGCACGACGCCTACGTCGACCGCATGGTCCGCACCGTCGAGCGCGACAAGAACCACCCCAGCATCGTGATGTGGTCGCTCGGCAACGAGGCGGGCACCGGGCGGAACCTCGCGGCGATGGCCGCGTGGACCCACGCGCGCGACCGCGGTCGACCGGTCCACTACGAGGGCGACTACACCGGCTCGTACACCGACGTCTACTCGCGCATGTACTCGTGGATCGACGAGACCCGGGCGATCGGCGCCGGCGACGAGGGGTTCCGCCTGCTCGGCTGCACGGCCTCCGAGGCGGCCCGTCAGCGCTCGAAGCCGTTCGTGCTCTGCGAGTACGTGCACGCCATGGGCAACGGACCCGGCGCGGTCGACGAGTACGAGCGGCTCGTCGACGAGTACCCGCGCCTGCACGGCGGCTTCGTCTGGGAGTGGCGCGACCACGGCCTCCGCACCACGACGCCCGACGGCGTCGAGTACTTCGGCTACGGCGGCGACTTCGGCGAGGTCGTCCACGACGGCAACTTCGTCATGGACGGCATGGTGCTCTCGGACGGCACGCCGAGCCCGGGTCTGCACGAATGGGCCCAGGTCGTCTCGCCGATCCGGCTCACGGCGACTCGGGCCGCGGGCACCGACGCCGACGCCGACCTCGCCGGCGCGTCGATCGTCGTCGAGAACCGCCGGCACAGCGCCACGACCGCCGACGTCGAGCTGCTCTGGTCGCTCGAGCACGACGGCGACGTCGTCGCCACCGGGCGCCTCGACGCGCTCGACGACCGCGGACGCGCACTGGCCGCGGGGGAGCAGGTCGCCCTCGCCCTGCCCGGACTCGAGGTCTCGGCGACCGGCGAGACGTGGCTCACGGTGCGGGTCGCCCTGCGCGCCGACCACGGCTGGGCCGACGCCGGTCACGTGCTCGCGACGACCCAGGTCGACCTGAGCGCGCCGGCGGCCGTGCGCCACGTCACCGCCTACCCGCGGCCCGCGGCACCGGGTGCCGGGCGGGACGACTCGACCCGCGCCTCCTCGGGGGCCCTCGGCGGCGCCCTCGAGCTCGGCCCCGCGTCGTTCGTCGACGGGCGGCTCGTCTCGCTGGCCGGGCGACCCGTCTCCGGTCCGCGGCTCGAGCTGTGGCGCGCCACGACCGACAACGAGCGCGGTCACTGGGACGCCCCGCGCGACATCGACGCCGACCCGATGCGCGACCGTCACCGCACCGACCTGCCGACCGACGAGCTGCTGCCGAGCGCCGAGACGATCGCGAAGCGGGCCGGACTCCACCGCCTGACCTCACGGGTCGAGTCGGTGCGGTCGTCGTCCGAGCACGTCGCCGTCCGCACCCGCTGGGCCGCCGCCGACAGTCGTCACTCGGTCACCGTCGACGAGCGGTGGAGCCTCGAGCGCGGCGAGCTCTGGCTCTCGCTCGACCTCGTGCCGTCGGCCGGCTGGGACCTCTCGTGGCCGCGGGTCGGCGTGCGCTTCGACCTGCCGCTCGACGTCGACGGCGTCTCGTGGTTCGGCACCGGCCCGCTCGAGTCGTACCCCGACAGCCGCGAGGCCGCCCGGGTGGGTCGCTTCGAGTCGAGCGTCGACGACCTCACGGTCGACTACGCCCGGCCGCAGGAGAGCGGGCACCGCAGCGACCTCCGCAGCCTCGAGCTGCGGACCGGGGCGGGCGCCCCGTGGCTGCGTCTCGACGCCGCACCCGACACCGCCGGTCGTCGCCCCGGGTTCTCGCTGCGGCGGCACACGGCCCAGCAGGTCGACGCCGCCGAGCACCCGTTCGATCTGCCCGAGCCCGAGGCGACCCACCTCTGGATCGACGCGGCGCAGAACGGCGTCGGCTCGCGGGCGTGCGGGCCCGACGTCTCGGCCCCGCACGTGCTGCGACCCTCCGCCCGGGCCATCCGGCTGCGGGTCAGAGGGCTCTGACCGCGCGGACGATCACATCGCGGACCGTCGCCGGGCCCTCGTGCCCGGCGGCGGTCTCGCGTTCGCGCGTCTCGGCCGTGGCGATCGTCCACTCGGCCGGGTCGAACAGCGCGACGAGCTCGTCGACGCCGAACATCAGCTCGGGGTGGTGCAGACGGTGCGCGTCGGAGTCGAGATCCGACAGGTCGTGCCCGACGATGAGCACGCTGCCGCCGGGCGCGACCGCCTCGCCGAGCCCGCGGAACACCCGGTCGCGGTCCGCCGCCAGCAGATGCATGAAGTGCGACGTGACCAGATCGTAGGAGGCGCGGGGCGGCGTCCACCCGGTGATGTCGTGCTGCTCCCAGGTGATGCGCCCGGCCGCCTCCGCGTCGGCCTCCTCGGCCCGAGCGCGCGCCTTGTCCAGTGCGTTCACGGCGATGTCGGTGCCGGTGACCGTCCAGCCCCGGCGCGCCAGCCAGATCGCGTCGCCGCCCTCGCCGCTGCCGATGTCGAGGGCGCGACCGGGTGTCAGCGCCGCGACCTCGTCGACCAGCGCGGCGTTGGGGTCGCCGCTCCAGGCCCAGCCCTCGGTGCCGTAGCGATCCTCCCAGTAGGCGGCGTCGAAGAGCTCGCCGCCGGTGCGGTGCGCGTCGGCTCTCCAGGTCTCGACGGCCTCGACGGCGGCCCGGGTCTCGGCGGACACGAGGTCCATGTTGAGCGCGGCGCCCGCCATGACGCCGGACGCCGCGGCCATCACGACCTGGTGACCGGGGTTCGTCAGGTTGCCGGCCAGCCAGACGCCCGGTTCGGCGCTCTGCCCCGTGACGGGGTCGGCGGCGACGATAGTGCCCATGCCCGACGGGTGCGGTTCGGCGTCGAGACCGAGCGAGACGAGCACGTCGCTGCGAGCCGCGACGCTCGTCGCGACGGCGACGGCGCCCACCGGGACGGTCGTGCCGTCGGCTAGGACGACTCCGGTGAGGCGGTCGTCCGCCACGCGCACCGAGGCGACGGGGCCCTCGACGATGCGGACCCCCCGCGCCTCGAGACGCGCGCGGTCGGCGTCGTCGGGAGTCAGGCGGTCGTTCGCGAACAGGGTGACGTCGTCGCTCCACTGCCGGAAGAGCAGCGTCTGGTGGATGCTCATCGGCCCGGTGCCGATCACGCCGATGGCGCGGCCTCGCACCTCCCAGCCGTGGCAGTAGGGGCAGTGCACGACGTCCCGGCCCCAGCGTGCGGCGAGTCCGTCGACGGGCGGCAGAGCGTCGACGAGGCCGGTGCTGACGACGAGGCGTCGGGCGCGCAGGGTGCGGTGGCCGCCGTCGGGGGTGGTGACCTCGACGGTGAAGCCGGGCGCGCCTCCTCGGCCGGTGCGGAGGACGTCGGTGGCGGTCCCCGAGACGACGACCCCGCCGTACGACTCGACCTCCACGCGCCCACGACGCAGCAGCTCGAGCGGGGCGATGCCGTCGAGCCCGAGGAACCCGTGGACGCCGTCGGCCGGGGCGTTGCGCGGCTCGCCCGCGTCGACGACGACGACGTCGCGGCGAGCCCTCGCCAGGGTCAGGGCGGCGCTGAGGCCGGCGGCGCCTCCGCCGATCACGACGGCGTCGTGCTCGATGGCGGGCCCGTGCTCGTGTGCCTGCTCGTGCTCGTGCTCGTGTGCGTGCTCGGTCTCGGGCGAGTCGGTCCGGGGATGGGTGATGTCGTGCGTCATGGTCGGTGACCTCCTGACTCCAGGGTGCCGGTCCATGGCCTCGATGGCAACATGTCTTGCCGAACAAGCAAAAGATCGCTCGCACCCGCCGGTCGTCCACGTCTCGGGGGCGATGCGAGGATGGATCCCGTGACCGAGACCCGATCGGCCTTCCTGGCCTGCGCCTCCGTGGCCGTCCGGCTGCTCGAACGACCCGAGCTGGCGGCGGCCTGGGCGCTGCCGTCCGTGCACGAGGGGCTCCGGGTGCGCGACGTCGCGACGGAGCTGGTGCGGGGGCTGCGTCTGAGCGCGCTCGACCTGGGCCGGGGAGCTTCCGTGCCGTCGGTGCTGCGCCCGACCGCGGAGTCCACGGCCCGCGAGGCTCGACTGCTCGTCGAGCGCCTCGAGCGGCACGCGGTCGGCGCTCCGGCGGGCGGTCCTGTCGCTGGCGGTGACGTCTCGGCCTCGCGACTCGCGTCCCTCGCCGCCGATCTCGAGGACCTCGCGCTCAGCGTCGGTCAGCACGTCGACGTGTCGCCGACGACCGCCCGCGCCGCGCTCGAGCTGCTCGTCGCGTCGGCGCGCGGGGCCACGGGCGGCGTCGCGGCCCTCGACGGACTCGCGTCGACGCTCCGCTCGGCACCCGCGGTCGTCCGCGCCTGAGCATCACCCCGACGACTCGTCGGCGCGGGGTGCACCATGGCGGGATGAGACGCAGCGTCCGCCGACCCGACCGCGACATCCCCGGCCCCGGTCAGGAGTCCGTCTGGGACTATCCCCGCCCCCCGCGCGTCGAGGCGCGCACCGAGCGCATCGTCGTTCGACTCGGCGGGCAGGTGGTGGCCGACACGAGAAGTTCGTTCCGCGTGCTCGAGACCAGCCACCCGCCGGTCTACTACCTGCCGCGGAGCGCGTTCGTCGAGGGCGCCCTGACCCGGGGCGACGGGTCGAGCATGTGCGAGTTCAAGGGCAGCGCCGGTTACGTCGATCTGCGGGGCGGGGCGGACCGGTCGAGCGGAGCCGGTTGGTTCTATCCGTCGCCGTGGGCGGGGTACGAGCAGCTCGTCGATCATGTCGCGCTCTACCCTGGCCGCGTCGAGTCGATCGAGATCGACGGTGAGACCGTGCGGGCGCAGGAGGGCGACTTCTACGGCGGCTGGATCACCGACGCGATCGTCGGCCCGTTCAAGGGACCGCCCGGCACGCTCGGTTGGTGACCCGCGCCTCCTGTGACCATCACGACGTCGTGAGGCGACCTCGAGTGGTCACAAGATGCCGTCCGGGCTCGGATGAACGGCATCTTCTGACCACCTCGGTTCGTGAGGCGGCCTCGAGTGGTCAGTAAGGGTCCTTTAGGCGCGAATGAACGGCATCTTCCGACCATCGACGCGAACACCGAGGAGGTGCGGGTCGGCCTGCGGACGACGCGCGGCCCCCGGGTCAGGGGGACGTCGTACCCGACAGCGCCGCGACCACCTGCTCGGCCTCGGGGAACCACCGCGCGTAGTGGTCGGGGTCGTCGTTGATCTGCACGGCGTGCGCCGCCTCGGTCGGCGACAGCTCCTTCCAGCCGGGGATCGCCACGAGCTTCGAGAAGAACCGGGTGGCCGCCGTGTACGGGTCCATCCGCTCGGCATAGGTTCCCCAGGCGCCGTTGTCGCGCTGCTGGAAGAGCCCGCGACTGTCGGGGCCGACCGCGTCGCCGTGGTCGATGTTGCGCAGGCTGGACTCGCCCATCGCCGTCATCACGCCGATCGCCTGGGTGTGCTCGCCGATGCCCTGCGCCCGGGCGGCCTGCATGATCCAGGCCGCGTTGACCAGGCGGTCCTGGCAGTAGCCGGCCACGGGACCGGCCGGCACCTCGATGTCGCCCACCATGACCGGATCGACCGCGGGGCAGGTCACCGGCGGAGTCACGGGCCGCGCCACCTGATCGCGCGGCGCCGCCAACGACGACACGACCATCACGAGTGCGACGACGAGGGCCAGCACCGCGGCGCAGAAGACGATCGACGCGGCGATCAGCACTCGGCGCACGGGTGGGCCTCTCGGTCGGGTGGATGGAGCAGACGACTCGGCGGCGTCTGACGGAGTCCGAGGATATCGCCCGGTCTCGGACCCTCACTGGGCGCGAGCCGAGGAGGCGCGGTGCGCCTCGCCGACGGCGCCCGCCCCCCAGGAGCGGATCGCCTGGGGCGGATCGCCTAGAGCAGGTCGCCTCGGTCGGCCAGGTACGCCGCCGCGTCGCGCACCTCGCCGGGCCCGGCGCCCCAGCGCACCAGTGCCCGGCCGTCGGAGACGAGGAGGCGCTGGTCGCCGGCGACGAGGGCCTCGGTCGAGAGGTCGATGGGCAGGTAGGCGTAGTCGACGACCTCGCCCTCGGCGAAGTGACCCCGGGCCGCAGCCCGCCGTTCGGCCTTGCGCCTCTCGACCGACGGCGAGAGGTTCTGCGATCGGGTCGGTTCGAGGGCCCGGGTGATGCGTCCCGTCTCGTGCACGCGGCCGTCGGTCTCGAGCAGCAGCACACCGAGGCGCCAGGCCCGGCCGACGGGCTCGAGCGAGTCGGCGGTCTTCACGACGACGATCCGGCGCGACGGCCGGTAGCGGGCGAGCGCCTCGGTGCGGGCGTCACGCGCGGCGAGGTCGCGGGCCGTGTGGGCGAGCAGCGTGCGGAGCTGCGCGGCCGCCTGCTCGTCGGCCTCGCTCGGTGCGGGCGCGATCGGTGCGGGCACGATCGGCTCAGGAGTCGTAGCCGTGCGCCAGGAAGTCGTCGAGCACCTCGACGACGAGGGCGTGGTCGTCGGCCTGCGGCAGCCCCGACACCCCGACGGACCCGACGACGCCCACCCCGACCACCGTCACCGGGAAGAGACCGCCATGGGCGGCGTAGAGGTCGGTGTCGAGACGGGACTTCTCGTCGAACGTGGACCCGGCGACGCGGAACGACTCGCCGACCCGGTACGAGCCTGCCCGTAGCGCTCGACCACGCGGGCCTTGCGGTCGAGCCACTCGTCGTTGTCGAGCGACGTGCCGGGCAGGGCTGCATGGAAGATCCGCTGGCGGCCCTTGCGCACCGTCACGGTGACGGCGAGACCGCGGCGACGCGCCTCGGCGAGCAGGAACGCGCCGAGATCGAGAGCGGTGTCGGTGGTGAAGCGACGGAAGACCAGGCGCTCCTCCTGCTCGGCGAGCTCGGTCAGCAGGGTGTCGTCGGTCATGAGGGCCTCCGGTCGATGCGGGTCGTCTGGTCGGATCCGAGCATAGGCCGGGCCCCTGACATCGGAGCCCGGAGCGTCGGAGGCCCGCCGCCGGACGGTCAGCGGCGGACGCCGGCGGCCGCGAGCTCGGAGCAGTCGTCGCTGCCGGCGACGCGGCAGTACACGTCGGCCAGCTCGGCGGCCGACCACGCCCACGGGTGGTCGAGCGCCCTGGCCCGGGAGGCGCGCGACAGTCGCCCGGCCCACTCGACGTCGCGGACGACGCGGGTGATGGCGGCCGCCCAGTCGTCGGGGTCGCGCGAGTCGAGCACGACTCCGGTGACGCCGTCGACGACGCTCTCGCGGAGTCCACCCGAGGAGGCGGCGATCACGGGCACCCCGCTCGCGGCCGCCTCGAGGGCGATCAGGCCGTAGGTCTCGGAGTGCGACGGCACGAGCACGGCGTGCGCTCCGCGCAGGAGCGTCGCGAGACCGGTGCGCGTGCGGGGGCCGACGAAGCGCACGGTGACGTCGAGCTCGTCGACGAGGGCGAGGAGGTCGTCCTCGTAGCCGGCGAACTCCGTCGACGCGCCGCCGGCGATCACCAGGTCGGGGCGCACCTCGGCGGGCACGGCGGCGACCGCGCGGATGGCGAGATCGGGGGCCTTGAGCGGCTCGAGGCGCCCGGCGACGACGACGTAGGGGCGTGCGGGGTCGACGACCCGCGCCTCCTCGGTGCCCTCGGACGCCGTGCCCTCCGCTGCCGTGCCGTCCGTCGCGGTGCCGTCGAGCGGGTGGAACAGCTCGCTGTCGACGCCGGGCAGCACGACGGCGACGCGATCGGGGCTGCCGCCGAGACGGGTCAGCACGGTCTCGGCCTCGGCGCGGCTGATGGCGACGACGGCGTCGGACTCGCGGGCCAGGTGGGCCTCGCCGGCGAGACGGCCGGGGGACTCCGCGCGCTCCCCGTGCGAGAGGGGGGTCGAGTCGGCGGCCGCGATCGAGTGGAAGCTCTGCACGTGGGGCACGCCGAGCGCTCGGGCGACGGGCAGGGCGGCCATGCCCGAGAACCAGTGGTGGGAGTGCACGACGTCCCACGGGCCGAGCTCGGCGAGACGGTCGCGGAACTCGTCGACGAAGAGCTCGTTGCGGCCCTTCGTGACGGGTTCGGCGGGGCCCGCCGCGACGAAGTGGAGCGTGACGCCCGGCGACAGGTCGACGCGGGGCGGCTCGTCGGGCGACGACCGTCGCGTGACGATGTCGACCCGGTGGCCGGCGGCGCCGAGCGCCTCGGCCTGGTTGCGCACCACGACGTTCATGCCGCCGACGTCGCCCGAGCCCGGCTCGGCGCCGGGGGAGGTGTGCAGCGACACGAGCGCGATGCGGAGCGGGGAGGAGGCGGTGGTCACTTCCCGAGGGTACCGGCCCGCAGGTGCGCGCGGCCCGCGCGCCCGGTGCGCCGGACGATGCGGGCGAGTCCGGCCAGGACGGTCGCCCGGACACGCCCGTCTTGGCCGGACCCGCCCGGCCGGTGGATCAGGCGGCCGCGCCGGTCCAGAACCCGCGGACGTCGTCGAGCAGCGCCTCGGCCTGGCGGCGTCCGGCGTCGGCGGCGGGGCGGCGGGTGGCGGTCGACAGCACGTCGCCGCCGAAGGCCGCGAGCGCCTCGGCGTCCGCCTGGATCACGAGCACCTCGCGCCCGGCAGCACGGCGGGCGGCGACGACCTGGGGCAGGGTCGGCCCCATCGGCGAGACGTCGAGCTCGGGGCCGCACGAGAGCACCAGCACCCGGTCGTACTCGTCGGCCAGGTCGGCGTTCGTGCCCGAGCGGACCCCGCCGTCCATGGTGGGGCGCCCGTCGATCTCGACGGTGGGCCAGACGACGGGCACCGAGCAGCTCGCGGCGACGGCCCGGTGGAGGTCGACGCCCGAGTCGGCGTCGAGGGGGCGGAAGGCGCCGTCGGTCGCGTCGACGGTGCAGACCGTGAAGGCACCGGTCGGCCAGGCGACGTCGCCGAATCGCGCGCGCATCGTCGTGAGGAGGGCGGGCTCGTCGCCGGTGACCGGTGTCTGCCGGGCGAGCGCGCCGATGCGGGCCCGCGCCTCCTGCTGGTC
This sequence comes from Frigoribacterium sp. AC394, assembly GCF_979258095.1. Lineage (NCBI taxonomy): Bacteria > Bacillati > Actinomycetota > Actinomycetes > Micrococcales > Microbacteriaceae > Frigoribacterium > Frigoribacterium sp. AC394. Next base: position 140,412 of record NZ_OZ409834.1, read on the forward strand.
CGTCGCGCCCATCAGCGCCTGACCGAGCGTCTGCTGGAACGCCTCGGGGTCGATCGAGCCGGTCGGCAGCTCCGTGACCGCCTCGTACTGCTCGCGCAGACCCTCGTCCACCCGTCCGAGCCGCACCATCGTGCCGACGACCGAGCCGGCCGACGTGCCGACCACCAGATCGGCGTCGTCGAGGGCGACGCCGGCCTCGAGGAGGCGCGACAGCACGCCGAGCTCCCAGGCGATTCCGGTGATGCCGCCGCCGCCGAGGACGAGAGCGGTGCGTGGGCGGGAGGAGGCGGGGCTGGTCATGTCGTGCATCTCCGGAGTGTCGGCGGTGTGTCGGTTCGATGGCGTCTCGGGCGCGGGTCGTCTCAGGTGCGAGATGGCGCTGCCACGGGGCCGGCCCCGACGGTAGGCCCGTCGCCTAAGAGGACGGTCGGAGTTCGCCGAGTCGGCCGAGCGCCTGCACGTGCCACTCGGTCTGGGCGAGCGCCGAGCCGAGCCGGTAGCCGTGCAGCGAGGCGATGCCGCCGGTCCATGACATGCGTTCGGCGACCTGCCAGACCGTCGGACGGTCGAGCGACGCGTCGGTCGTGCCGGCATCGGTCCTGACGGGGTCGGCCGTGCCGGCGTGCGTCGCGCCGGCGTCGGCCGGGCTCTCGCGAGCCCCCGCGAGAGCGTCGAGTGCGGCTGCGGCGTCGGCGCTGCGGCCGGCACGGTGCTCGACGAGGGCCTGCGCCCGGTCGGCGAGACCGACGAACCGGTACTCGTGCCCCGGGCAGACCTCGAGGGAGTCCGCCCCCGGGACGTCGAGGGCGATGACCCGATCGAGCGAGGCGAGGTAGTCGTCGAGGGGGTTGCCGTCCGCTCGACCGCCGAGCCCGATGCCCGGGTTGATGCGCGGCAGGACGTGGTCGCCGGTGAAGATCAGCCGCTGCTCCGGTTCGACGAAGCAGAGGTGCCCGGCGGTGTGACCGGGGGTGTGGACGGCACGCAGTCGTCGCCCGGCGATCGGCAGCTCGTCGCCGTCGGCGAGCAGCAGGTCGGCGGTGACGCGGGGGAGGTGGCGACCCGATCCCCACGACGCGACCAGCGCCTCCTCGTCGTCGGTCGGTGCGCCCCAGCGGGCGATGTCGGCGTCGGCTGCGGCGGCGTCGGCGGTGCGCTCGTCGAGAGCGCGCTGCTCGGACGCGTGCAGGGCGATGCGGGCTCCGGAGGCGCGGCGCACGGCATCGGCGCCACCCAGGTGGTCGGCGTGCAGGTGGGTGACGGCCACGAGAGCGATGTCCGCCATCGTGTGGTCGATCTCGCGGAGTGCGGCCTCGAGCCGGTCGAGGTTCGCGTCGTCGGCCCACCCGGGGTCGATGAGGGTGAGCGCGCCGTCGGATCCCTCGATCAGGTAGCCGAGCGAGAAGTCGCCGTCGCCGAACGGGAACGCGATCGACCAGACTCCGTGCCGCACCTCCTCGACCGGGGGCAGCTCGCCACGGTCGAGCGCCTGCGCCTGGACGGCGCTGACGGGGGTGGGAGGAACGGGTCGGCTGGCGGGATCGCTCACCCTCCGAGCCTAGCCAGGCCCGCCCCGCCCGCCCGCCGTGCCTCCCGCCCGCCCGCCCCCCGCCGCCCGCCCCGGCAGCGATGAACCCCGTTCGCGACGATGAACCGCGATATACGGTGGTTCATCTTCGCGAACGGGGTTCGCGGGGCGGAGCGGCCGTCGGCTACTCGGCCGACACCTCGATCAGCACCTTGCCGACGATGTCGCCTTCGACGGCCTCGTGCGCGGCCGCGGTCTCGGCGAGCGGGAACGTGTGCACGGGCAGGCCAGCGGCCTCGCCGATCGGCAGCACCCCGTCGCGGAGGGCCGCCGTGACGTCCTCCGCGGCGGCGTCGAGCGCCTCGGCGCCGACCGTGTACAGCAGCACGAACTGGTACCGCGTGTTGGTGATCATGTTCGCGCGGATCGGGATCGTCGTCGTGTCGCCGCCGTTGTCGGCGTAGATGGCGACCGAGGCGCGGTGGGCGACGACGTCGGCGAGCAGATCGGCGTTCTGCGAGATGGCGACCTCGACGACGACGTCGACCCCGTCGGGTGCGATGGCGCGGATCTCGGCGGCGGCGTCGCCGGTGCGGTAGTTCACGACGTGGTGCGCGCCGGCGGCGGTGGCCAGGGCGGCCTTCGAGTCCGAGCTGATGGTCGTGATGACGGTGGCGCCGGCCCAGCGGGCGAGCTGGATGGCGGCGTGGCCGACTGCGCCCGCGCCTCCGGCGACGAGCACGGTCGCGCCGTCGAGGCTGCCGGGGGTCAGGCGGCTCGGGCCGTCCTCCCAGACGGTGAGCGCGCGGTGGGCGGTCATCGCGGGCACGCCGAGCGCGGCGCCGACGTCGAGTCCGATGCCGGCGGGCAGCGGGACGACGAGTCGTGCGGGCAGCACGGTGAACTCCTGCGCCGTGCCGGTCGGGCGCTGGTAGGCGGAGAGGTACGTCCAGACCCGGTCGCCGACCGAGAGCCCGGTGACTCCCTCGCCGACGGCGTCGACGATGCCCGAGCCGTCCTGGTTCGGGGTGACCTCGTCGAACGGCAGGCTCTCGCCCGGCTCGCCGCCGGCTCGGGACTTCCAGTCGGTGGGGTTGACGCCCGACCACACGACGCGCACGCGCACCTCGCCGGCGGCGGGTTCGGGCACCTCGCGGTCGACGAGCTGCAGCACGGTGGTGGCGGGTCCGGTCTCGGTGTACACGATCGACTTCATGCCCGGAGCCAACCAGACGCGGCCGCCCGATGTTCCCGCCGCCTCGGAGACCGCGCTCGAGGAGTCACGACGCGCCGCGCCTCCTGCAGTCCCCTCGGCGTGTCGTGACTCCTCGAGAACGGAGACGGGGCCAGGCCCCGGCTCAGGCGGACGCGCGGCGGAACGCGGCGAGCGCCAGCAGGTCGTCCTCGGCCCCGCCGCCCTCGTGCCCGTTGTACGGCCAGATCGTGATGTCCTTCGGTCCGCCGTAGGCGTGGAACGCGCCGAACACGGTCGACGGCGGGCAGATCGGGTCCATCAGCGCGGTGGTGAACACGGCGGGAGCATTGCCTCGGCGCGCGAAGTTCACCCCGTCGAAGTACGAGAGGACCTCGTGCACCGAGGAGGCGCGGTGCCGGTGGACGGCCAGGTACCGTCCGATCTCCTTGTACGGGTCGGCGTCGGTGATGACGCTGGCGCGGCGGAAGTCGCAGAGGAACGGCACGTACGCCGCGACGGCCGCGAGGTCTGGAACGAGGCCGGCGACGGCGAGCGCGATGCCGCCGCCCTGGCTGCCGCCCACGACGGACACCCGGGCGGGGTCGACGACCTCGAGCGAGCGAGCGGCCTCGACGGCGCGCACGGCGTCCGCGAACACGCGTCGGAAGTAGTACGTCTCGCGGCTGTCGATGCCGCGGGTCATCACGCCGGGGTGGGCGGGTCCCGAACCGTCGGGGTCGGGGGTGTCGCCGCGGCTCCAGCCCGAGCCCTGCCCGCGGGTGTCCATCTGGAGGTGCGCGTGGCCGGTCGCCGACCAGAAGAGGTTCTCGGTGGGGGCGCCGCGGCCGCCCCCGTAGCCGACGTACTGCACGACGGCGGGCAACGGCCCGGTCGCACCGGCGGGAACTCGCAGCCACGCCCGCACCGGCTGCCCTGCCCAGCCGGCGAAGGTGACGTCGTACACGTCGACCGTCGTCAGTCCGGTGTCCACAGCCTCGACCCGCACGTCTATGGGGTGCGCCCGGGTCTCGTCGAGGGTGGCGGCCCAGAACGCGTCGAAGTCGTCGGGCTCGGTCTGGGTGCTGCGGTGCTCCCAGAGGGCTGTCTCGGGCATGTCGGTGAACATGCGCTCCTGTCTACCCGCCGAGCGGCTCGTCGAGGAGTCACGACATGCCGCGGGCCTCCGATGCGACGCGGCGTGTCATGACCCCTCGAGCCGAGGAGGCGCGGGTCACGCCGCCGGCATCAGGTTCGGCACCCAGCCGAACGCGGGAGCGACGTGCTCCGCCACCGTCTGCAGCAGGCGGGCGTTGTACTCGACGCCCAGCTGGTTCGGAACGGTGAGCAGCACGGTGTCGGCGGCCTGCACGGCCGCGTCGGCCGCCAGCTGCTCGGCGATCACGTCGGGCTCGCCGATGTAGCTCTTGCCGAAGCGCGACTGCACGCCGTCGAGCAGACCGACCTGGTCGCCGCCGTCGGCCTGGGCGCGGACGCCGAAGTAGCGGCGGTCCTCGTCGGTGGTGATCGGGATGACGCTGCGGCTGATCGAGACGCGGGGCTCCCGGGTGTGACCCGCCTCGTCCCACGCCCGGCGATAGAGCTCGATCTGCTCGGCCTGCAGCTGATCGAAGGGAACACCGGTGTCTTCGGTCAGGAGGGTGCTGCTCATCAGGTTCATGCCCTGCTGCCCGGTCCAGACGGCGGTGGCCCGGCTGCCCGAACCCCACCAGATGCGCTCGCCGAGACCGGGGGACTGCGGCTCGATCGACAGGCCCTGAGACCAGCCGGTCATCTTCGGGTCCGACCGCGCGACGTCGGCTCCGCCGATCGCGGCCCGGAACAGCTCGGTGTGCCGACGCGCGAGGTCGGCGTCGCTCTCGCCGTCCGCCGGCGTGAAGCCGAACGCCTCCCAGCCGCGGAGGGCCGGCTCGGGTGATCCCCGACTGACGCCGAGCTGCAGCCGTCCGGCGCTGATCAGATCGGCGGCCGCGGCCTGCTCCGCCATCGACAGCGGGTTCTCGTAGCGCATGTCGATCACGCCGGTGCCGAGCTCGATCCGGCTGGTGCGCGCAGCCATGGCCGCCAGCAGCGGGAACGGGCTGGCCAGCTGACGCACGAAGTGGTGCACGCGAACGGCGGCGACGTCGATGCCGATCTCCTCCGCGGCCTCGGCCAGCTCGATCGACTGGACCAGCGCCTCCCGGGCGGTCGGGGTCGCCGACCCGCGGACGTCCTGATAGTGGCCGAACGACAGGAACCCGATGCGCTTCTTCATGACCGGGCGAACCATCGGCGCTCGCAGCCCATTCCGCCCGGCCGCTCATCTCGGTAGCGTGATCGTGTGGAGAATCGGTTTCGCATCGACGACGACGACCTCGGGGTCGACCTGCAGGCCTCGAGCGTCACGCTCGACGACGACGGGGTGATCGACGCGGTCGTGGTCGCCCAGCGGGTGCCCGCCGCGGCCGACTGGACGGAGTCGCCGCCGCGCCTCCGGTTCCGTGACGTGCCGCTGAAGTTCGACGGGGCCAGCTTCGGGGCGACCGTCGACGACGACCTGCTCGACGAGCACGACATCGCCTTCTGGCTCGAGGGCAGCGACGACGTGCACGGGGTGCTCAGCCTCCGTGCCGGCGACCTGCTGCGCTTCGTCGGCACCACCCACGTCTCGGGCGAGCCCACCTCGTGGCGACTGGACGTCGCCCTCGCGTTCGGCGGCACGAGGCGCGCACCGGCCGTCTGACGGCAGGCGAGTCGCGGCGGGCGCCTCAGCGGTGCGCGATCTCGACCACCGGCACGTACCGCCGGACGCGCATCTGCAGGGTCAGCTGCCCCCGTCGGGCGAGCACGAGGGCGGTGATCGCCGCGACGAGCGCGGGCACGCCGCCCGACAGCACCATCGCCGCGTGGGTTCCGAACGTCTCGACGACGAGTCCCATCAGCGGCCCGCCGATGGCCTGTCCGCCGAGCAGCACCAGCACGTAGAGCGACATGACACGACCCCTGATGGCGATGTTGCTCGAGAGCTGCACCAGCTGGTTCGCCGCGGTGAGGAACAGCAGCGATGCGAAGCCGACGGTGACGAGGGTGACGGCGAAGAGTCCCACCGACGGCATCGAGCCGGCGACCGCCTGCAGCACGCCCGTCGCCAGCAGGCCGAGCACGATGGTCCGCAGCCGGATGGTCGCCCGGCGCGTCGACAGCAGCGCGCCGGTGAGGGCGCCCACCGCGATCATCGAGTTGAAGAGCCCGTAGCCCCCCGCCCCCACGTCGTAGACGTCGTCGGCGAACGAGGCCAGCAGCACCGGCATGGTGAGGCCGAACACGGCGTACGAGGCGACGAGCACCACCGGCACCAGGATCGTCGGCTTCGCCCGGGCGTAGGCGAGGCCCGCCCGCAGCTGACCGCGACTGCGCGGGCCCGGCGTCGTGCGGGTCATCTGCGCCGTCTTCAGCAGGCCGAGCATGACGACCACCAGCAGGCAGGCGACCCCGTTGACGACGAACGCCCAGCCGGCGCCCACCGCCAGCAGCAGCACTCCGCTCACGGCGGGTCCGATCATCCCGCCGAGCTGGAACACGCTGGAGTTCACGCTGATGGCGTTCCGCAGGTACCTGTGCCCCACGAGCTCCGACACGATCACCTGCCGTGCGGGGTTGTCGATGACCGTCACGAGACCGGTCGCGAACGCGATGGCGAAGACGTGCCAGGGCATCACGACGCCCGAGAGCGTCAGGGCCGCCAGCCCGAGACTGAGGACCGCGAACACGCTCTGCGTCGCGATCATCAGGGCCCGCTTCGAGAAGCGGTCGACGATCACCCCGCCCAGCAGGCCGAAGAAGAGCATCGGGGCGAACTGCAGCGCCACGGTGATGCCGACGGCCGTCGCGCTGCCCGTCAGCTCGAGCACGAGCCAGTCCTGTGCTATGCGCTGCATCCAGCCCGCCGTCATCGCGACGACGTTGCCGGCCGTCCACAGCCGGAAGTTCGGCACGCTCAGGGCGATGAAGGTGTGTCGCCACGGCGGGCGCTCGGCCATGACGGGCAGGGGTTCGGTGGCGGGCGGCGGGGCGACGGTGCGGGGCGGGACTGACATCACCGTCGACGCTACGGCCCGAACCCTCATTCGGACCCGCTATGGTTCGAATCAGTGCCATTGGTCATCGCAATGCACCGAGAGGAGTCCCGTGTTCGACCCCGCCCTGCTCGCCACGTTCCTCGCCGTCGCCGAGACCCGCAGCTTCACGAACGCCGGGCTCCGTCTCGGCATCAGCCAGCCCACGGTCAGTCAGCACATCGGCCGTCTCGAGAAGGCCGCCGGCCGCACGCTCGTCACGCGCGACACCCGCGAGGTCCGACTCACCGACAACGGCGACGCCATGGCCGGCTTCGCCCGCACGATCCTCGCCGCCCACACCGCCGCCGAGAGCTACTTCAGCGGCTCGGCCATGCGCGGGCGACTCCGCTTCGGCGCCGCCGACGACCTCGCGATCACGCAGCTGCCCCGCATCCTCCGGCACTTCCGTCAGCTGCATCCGCAGATCGACCTCGAGCTGACCGTCAACCAGAGCGCCCCGCTCCGTCGCCGCCTCGCCTCCGGACACCTCGACCTCATCTTCGTCAAGCAGACGGCGGGCGAGAGCACCGAGGGCACCCGGGTCGCCGGAGACACCATGGTCTGGATGGCGCAGGAGAAACTGCAGATCGAGACCGGACGCCCCGTGCCCCTCATCGCCTACCAGGCGCCGAGCCTCAGCCGACAGCTCGCCATCGACGCGCTCGAATCCGCCGGCCGCACCTGGCGCATCACCTGCAACACCCGCGACGTCAACGGCATGCTCGCCGCCGTGCGCGCGGGCATGGGCATCGCCGCCTTCCCCTTCTCCCTCATCCCCACCGATCTCGTCAAGGTCAGCCGCCGCTTCTCGCTGCCCGACCTCGGAGACGTCGACTACGTCCTCGTCGCCAACCCCGTCGCCCCCCGCGAACCCGTCGACGCGCTCACCGCCGCCATCATGAGCCGCGGGGTGAGCCGAGCCGTCTGACCCACCCACCCACCGCGATCGGCGCCGACCGCCGACCACGCCGACCGCCGACCACGCCGACCCCGCTGACAGGCCGAGGAGGCGCACGCGAGCACCATGGGCACCATGAACCGCCGCCCCTCCCGCACCCCGAACCCACTCCGCCCCGCCTCCGGGCCGGCCCACCCCGACGCCGACCGTGCCCGCACCACGGCACGGGCGCTCGCCGCGGCCCTCGGGGTCAGCGGGGTCCTGCACCTCGTCCGCCCCGCGGTCTACGACTCGATCGTGCCCCGCGTCCTCCCCGGCCCCGCCCGGGCCTACACGGTCGTCTCGGGCGTGGCCGAGATCGGCATCGCGGCGGCTCTGCTGTCGCGGCCGACCCGCCGTCTCGGCGGCACCCTCGCCGCGGCGCTCTTCGTCGCCGTGTTCCCGGCCAACGTGTCGATGGCGGGCCGATCCGTCCGCAGCGGCCGCGCCTCCTCGGTGCGCACCGCGATCGCGATCGCGCGACTGCCCCTGCAGTGGCCGCTGGTGAGTCGGGCGCTGCTCGTGCGCCGCGCCTCCTGATCCGCGACGCACCGGCGGCCCGGCGACGCCCAGCAGCCGGCGCGCCGACCCCGCTACGGTGGGGAACGACCCCTCTGCGCATCCCGTCGCACCGCCCGAGCCGCACGGAAGGCCCCGCATGACGACCATCGACCTGAACGCCGACCTCGGCGAGGGCTACGGTCGCTGGACTCTCGGCGACGACGACGCGATGCTCGCCGCGGTCACGAGCGCCAACGTCGCCTGCGGGTTCCACGCGGGCGACCCCCTGACCATGACCGCCGTGGTCGACGCGGCGCACCGACGCGGCGTCGCCGTGGGCGCCCACGTCTCGTACCGGGATCTCGCGGGCTTCGGGCGCCGGTTCGTCGACGCCTCCGAGGCCGAGCTGGTCGGCGACGTCGTCTACCAGATCGGTGCGCTGACCGGGGTCGCGGCGTCGGTCGGGGCCACGGTCCGCTACGTCAAGCCGCACGGCGCGCTGTACTCGGTGATCGCGGGCGACGACGAGCGCGGTCGTCGGCACGCCCGTGCCGTCGTCGAGGCTGTCACGCGGGTCGACCCCGGCCTGGTGCTCGTGGGCCTGGCGGGTTCGCCGCTGCTGGTCCGGGCGACCGAGGCGGGGCTGTCGACCATCGCCGAGGCCTTCGCCGACCGGGCCTACACGCCCGACGGCCGACTCGTCCCGCGCACGAGCCCCGGCGCCGTGCTGCACGACCCCGCCGAGATCGTCGACCGCGTGCTGCGGCTCGTCGAGACGGGGCGCATCCGGGCCGTCGACGGCACCGATCTCGAACTCCGGGCCGAGTCGGTCTGCGTGCACGGCGACACCCCCGGCGCCGTCGCGATCGCCGCCGGGCTGCGCACGGCTCTCGAGGCGGCGGGCGTCGACGTCCGCTCGTTCGTCGCCGTCCCGCGTCAGGTCGCGGCCACCGAGGCCGCCGTCCCGCCGTCGCCGCAGACCGCAGCGCTCCCGCTCCCGCTCCAGCCCTCGGCCGATGCCGCCGCCGGGTCGACGTCGTGAGCGACGACCACGGGGTCGACCTCCAGTCGGCGATCGCGCGCCTGCGGGTGCTCCCGCTCGGCACCGACGGCATCCTGATCGAGACCGGCGGGCTCGACGAGTCGCTGGCGCTGTTCGGAGCACTGCTCGCGCAGCCCGTCGCCGGTCTGCTCGACGTCGTGCCCGCGGCGCGGACGGTCGCGGTGCGGTTCCTGCCCAGCCTCCTGCCCGTGCGGTCGCTGCTCGCCGTGATCCGCTCGCTGCCGAAGTCCCGCGACGCGGCGACCAGCGGTCGACTCGTCGAGATCCCCGTGCACTACGACGGGGCCGATCTCGACGAGGTGGCGCGTCTCACCGGGCTGAGCGTCGACGAGGTCGTGCGGCGCCACACGGACGCCGTGCACACCGTCGCGTTCACCGGCTTCGCGCCCGGCTTCGCCTACCTCTCGGGCGGCGACCCGGCTCTCGACGTGCCCCGGCGGGACGTCCCGCGCACCGCCGTGCCCGCGGGCGCCGTCGCCCTCGCCGCGGGCTTCTCCGGCGTCTACCCGCGAGAGAGCCCGGGCGGCTGGCAGCTCCTCGGTCGGACGACCGTCCCGATGTGGGATCTCTCCGAGCGGGTCCCCGCCCTCCTGCAGCCGGGCATGCGCGTCCGCTTCGTCGCTGTGCCGGAGCGCGAGGGCGGCGTCGATCTCGACGACGTCACGACGCCCCACGGCGACGACCGCACCGAGGAGGCACGGGTCGGCTCCCCGACGACGGCTTCCGTCGCGCTCCGCGCCGCCACGGTCGAGCACGCGGCGGACCCGGCGGTGTCGCCGACCCGCGCGCTCGTCGTGTCGGCTCCCGGGCCGTTCAGCATCATCGAGGACCTGGGGCGCCCCGGCCGGTCGGGTCTCGGCGTCTCGCGATCGGGCGCGATGGACCACCGGGCGCTCCGCGAGGCCAACCGGCTCGTCGGCTCGTCCACCGGGTCCCCGGCCCTCGAGATGGCCTACGGGGGTCTCGTGGCCACGGCTCGGGGCGACCTCGTCGTGGCGATCGCCGGGGCGCCCGTCGCCATCACCGTCGACCGTGGCGGCGACCGGATCACCGGCGTCGTCGGAGCCCCCTTCGCGCTCGACGACGGCGACGTGCTCGAGGTGGGCGCGCCTCCTCGGGGCGTCTACTCGTACCTCGCCGTCCGAGGCGGCTGGCTCGTCGACCCGGTGCTCGACAGCGCGTCCGGCGACGTCATGGCCGGGCTCGGGCCCGAGCGTCTGCAGGCCGGCGACGAGCTCGTCGTGGCGCGCGGGTGGTCCGAGTCGGTGGCCGCCGCGGCCCCTCACGTGCAGCGGAACGTCTCGGGGCCCGACGAGGTGACGTTTCTCGACGTCGTGCTCGGACCCCGCGACGACTGGTTCACCGACGAGGCGCTCGCCCGCCTGACCGAGCAGGAGTGGACGGTCACGCCGCAGTCGAACCGCATCGGGCTCCGGCTCGAGGGCGCGGTCCCGCTCGACCGCGCCGTGAGCGACGAGCTCGACAGCGAGGCCACGGTCTCGGGCGCCCTGCAGATCCCGCCCGACGGGCAGCCGGTCCTGTTCATGGCCGACCACCCCGTCACCGGCGGGTACCCGGTCGTCGCCTGCGTGGTCGGCGATCAGCTCGACCGCGCCGCTCAGGTGCCGATCGGCGCCCGGGTGCGCTTCCGCGCCGTGCCCGGCCCGGCGCTGACCGGCCGCGCCGCTGCGGCCGCTGCGGCCTCGTCGCCAGGGGCCGAAGCCGCCGACACCGCACCCATCGGGCCGCCGGCCGCCGTGCCCGAGCGAGGTGACGAGGCGTGAAGAAGGTCCTCATCGCCGAGCGCGGTCTGATCGCCGTCCGCATCGCGGGCGCCTGCGCCGAACTCGACCTCGGCTCGGTCGCGGTGCATGCGGTCGACGACGCCGAGGCCCTCCACGTCCGGGCCGCCGACGAGGCGTGGGCCCTCGACACCGGCGACGCTCTCGACGCCTACCTCGACATGGACGCCCTGATCGGGGTCGCGCGTCGCAGCGGAGCCGACGCCGTCCACCCCGGCTGCGGCCCGCTCTCCGAGAACGCCGAGTTCGCGCGCCGCGTGGTCGCCGCCGGGTTGACCTGGATCGGCCCGACCCCCGAGACGATGGAGACGCTGGGCGACAAGATCGCCACGCGCGCCCTCGCCGACTCGGTCGGCGCGGCGCTGGTCGTCGGCACGGCGGGGCCGATCGAGAGCGCCTCCGACGCCGTCGTGTTCGCTCAGCGGCACGGCATGCCGATCGCCCTCAAAGCCGCTCACGGCGGGGGAGGGCTGGGCCTCCGCGTCGCCCGCCGCCTCGACGAGGTCGCCGACTTCTTCGACTCCGCGGTGCGCGAGTCGGCGGCGGTCTTCGGTCGCGGCGAGTGCTTCGTCGAGCAGTACGTCGACCGGCCGCGGCACGTCGAGGCCCAGGTGCTCGGCGACGGTCGCGGCGGGGTGGTCGTCGTCGACGTGCGCGACTGCTCGGTGCAGCGACGTCATCAGAAGCTCGTCGCCGAGTCGCCCGCGCCGTTCCTGACCGACGCGCAGCGCGACACGGTCGTCGAGACCGCGCGGTCGATCGCGGGTGCGGTCGAGTACCGGGGGGCCGGCACGGTCGAGTTCCTCGTCTCGCAGGCCGGTGCGGTCTCGTTCCTCGAGTTCGGCACGGCCCTGGCCGTCGAGCACGCCGCGACGGAGCAGTCGACGGGGGTCGACCTCGTCCGGCAGCAGCTGCTCGTCGCCGCCGACCGTCCCCTCGAGGTCGACGACCAGCCGCCCGTGCTCGGTCACAGCATCACCTTCCGTGTCACCGCCGAAGACGCGGGGCGGGGCTTCCTGCCGACCGACGCCGCGGTCACCGCCCTGTCGCTGCCCGGCGGCCCCGGGGTCCGGGTCGATCCCGGCGTGGTGTCCGGCGGTGCGGTGCCCGCGGGGCGCGACTCGCTCCTCCTGACCGTCACGGCCAGCGGTCGCGATCGCGACGAGGCGCTGCGGCGGGCCCGACGAGCGCTCTCCGATCTCGACGTCGTCGGGCCGGCGACGACCGTGCCGTTCCACCGTCTGCTGCTCGACGAGGGGGCGTTCACCGCCGACGGCGGGCGGTTCGGGGTGCACACCCGCTGGATCGAGACCGAGCTCGACGGCCTCGACGCCCTCGCGGTCGCCACGCCGCCGGGCGGTCGCGGGCCGGGCCCCGTCCGCAGCTGGATCGAGGTCGACGGCAGGCGGGTCGAGGTCGCCCTGTCAGCCGCGCTGGCGTCGTCCGAGGTCGTGGCCGCCCTCGTCGCGGCGTCGACGACGGAGGGCGATCGTCCGCCGCTCTAAGATGGGCGTCTGCCCGCGGCCGCCGGGCCACGTCCCCCACCTCGGAGTCGCCTCATGACCACGTCCGCGCCCACCGGCCCCGCCACGACACCCACGAGGCCCGCCGGCCGTCTCGATCGCTACTTCGAGATCACGGCCCGAGGCTCGTCGTTCGCACGGGAGTTCCGCGGCGGCATCGTGACCTTCGTCACGATGGCGTACATCGTCATCCTGAACCCGCTGATCCTCGGCGGCTTCAGCGCCGACCAGGCCGCACAGGACGTCACGGGCGGCTGGCTGCAGAACGACCAGGTCGCCGCGGTCACGGCCCTCACCGCGGGGGTGATGACCATCCTGTTCGGAACGGTCGCGCGCCTCCCGTTCGCCTTCGCCGCGGGGCTCGGCATCAACTCGTTCCTCGCCGTCAACGTCGTGAACGACGTCACCTGGCCCGAGGCGATGGGGCTGGTGGTCATCAACGGCCTCGTCATCACGATCCTCGCCGTCACGGGGCTCCGCGGGTTGATCTTCAACGCCGTCCCGGCCGCCCTCAAGACCGCGATCACGGTCGGCATCGGCCTCTTCATCGCCTTCATCGGTCTCGTCGACTCCGGCTTCGTGCGCCCGAGCGGATCGGCCTCGCCGCCGGTGCAGCTCGGCGACGCCGGGTCGATCGCCAGCCTGCCGACGCTCACCTTCGTGATCGGACTCATCGCGATCGCCGTCCTGATGGCCCGTCGCGTCAAGGGCGCCATCCTCATCGGCATCGTGGGCACGACGATCGTGTCGATCGTGCTCGAGTCGATCTTCCGCGTGGGGCCGTCGCTCGGTCAGGACGCCGACAAGTGGAACCTGAACGCCCCCGTGCTGCCCACGCAGATCATCGCCCTCCCCGACCTGTCGCTGATCGGCGACGTCAGCTTCGGCGCCTTCGCCCGCATCGGCGTCCTCTCGGCCGTCATGCTCGTCTTCACCCTGGTCTTCACGAACTTCTTCGACGCCATGGGCACCATGACCGGTCTCGCGAAGGCTTCCGAGGTCGCCGACGACAAGGGCACGTTCCCGCGGCTGCGCTCGGCGCTGGTCGTCGAGGGCATCGGCGCGGTCGCCGGCGGCGCGACCAGCTCGTCGTCGAACACGGTCTTCGTCGAGTCGGCCTCGGGAATCGGCGAGGGTGCGCGCACCGGGTTCGCCTCGGTGGTCACCGGTCTGCTCTTCATCCTGGCGATGTTCTTCACGCCGCTCACGCAGGTCGTGCCGCTCGAGGTCGCGTCGGCCGCGCTCGTCATCGTCGGTGCGCTGATGGTCTCGCAGATCCGCGACATCGACTGGACCGACTTCTCCGTCGCCCTGCCCGTCTTCCTCACGATCATCGTGATGCCGCTGACCTACTCGATCGCCAACGGCATCGGCGCGGGCTTCATCAGCTGGGTGCTGGTCCGCGCGTTCTCGGGCAAGGCGCGGGGCATCAGCCCGCTGCTGTGGATCGTCGCCGCCGGGTTCCTGGTTTACTTCGTGCGCGGGCCGATCGAGGCTCTACTGGCCCGGTAGCGGACTGCTGCCCGTCGCCGGTCGGCGAGGCGGCGATCCGGCGACCCGCCGGTGAGCGAGTCGTCGACCCGGCGACGCCCGAGCCGAGGAGGCGCGGGTCAGCGCATCTCGAGCGGAACCGGTCCCGACGGGGCTGGGAACGCCCGTTCGAGCTGCACGAAAGCCTGGTCGTCGAGGTCGACGGCGAGCGCCGCCGCGTTCTCGAGCGCGTGCCCGGTCGTCCCGGCCTTGACGGCCGCGAGCATGTCCGGGGCGAGTCGGAGCACCCAGGCGAGGGCGACCTGCGCCGGCGTGGCGCCGAGGTCGGCGGCGACCGAGGTCAGCACGGGGTGGTCGAGCAGCTCGCCGCTGTCGACGGGGGAGTACGACATGAGCGGCATGCCGTGGTCGCGCGACCAGGGCAGCAGGTCGAACTCCGGGCCGCGGTGGGCGAGGTTGTAGAGCACCTGGTTCGTCTGCACGTTCGCGCCCCCGGCGGGGCCGACGAGCTCGGTCATGTCGTCGACGTCGAAGTTGCTGACCCCCCAGCCGCCGATCGATCCCTCGGCGACCAGCGCCTCCATCGCCTCCACGGTGTCGGTCAGCGGGTGCCCGCCGCGCCAGTGCAGCAGGTAGAGGTCGAGCCGTTCGACGCCCAGTCGCCCGAGACTCGCGTGACAGGCCTCGATCGTGCCGCGGCGCGAGGCGTTCCCCGGCAGCACCTTGCTCACGAGGAACACCTCGTCGCGCCGACCGGCGATCGCCTCGCCGACGAGGCTCTCCGACGCCCCCTGCCCGTACATCTCGGCCGTGTCGATCAGCGTCAGGCCGGCGTCGATGCCGGCGCGCAGCGCTGCGATCTCGGTGTCTCGGCGGCGGGGGTCGTCGCCCAGTCGCCAGGTGCCCTGGCCGAGTGCGGGCACGACGCGACCGTCGGGAAGCGGCACCGACGGGTTGGTGGGGGAGGCGGGGGTCGTCATGCGGAGCGATGGTAGTCGCCGGGCTGCTGGGCGAGCACCTCTCGTGAGAGGAGGGTGGCGGCGGCCACGGCGGCGGGCATGACGGCGACGGCTCCGAAGGGCACGAAGAAGAGCAGGTACGTGGCCGTGCCGAGACCGAGGGTGCGGGCTCGCCGCGTGGCCAGGAGCCGCCGTCGCTCGCGGAGGCTCCGACCCCGGGCGTCGAAGGCGTAGCCCGTGAGCTCGACCGCCAGGAACCAGCCTCCCGTCAGGGCGCCCAGCACGGGGATCGCCGTCTGGCCGACCACGGGTACGAATCCACCGACGAACAGCAGGAGCCCGACTCCGCCGGTGGCGATCAGCAGGCGCACCGAGTCGCCGGCGCTGCGGGCGAGACCGGCCCAGAAGCCGCGGTCGACCTCGGCGGGGGCATCGCCTTCGCGCTCCTCGACCCGACGCCAGATGCGCTCGTAGAACGGGTCGCCGACCAGCAGCGTCACCGCGGTGAAGGCGACGACGGCCAGCAGCACGGCGAGCGCCGTCACGGCCAGCCCGGCGACGAGGCGGGCGGCCGTCCGCGCCCACTCCGACCAGTCCCGGGCGAAGGGGGTCACGGTCACGGCGATGTCGTCGGCGGCGAATCCCACGACGACGACGAGCCCGACGAACACGGCGCCGACGACGAGCGCCGGGACGGCGCCGAGCAGCATCAGGCGCGGCGACGTGCCCCAGAGTCGCAGGCCGCGTCCGAGCAGGCCGACACCGGCGAGGAACTCCCTGACCACGTCCACCCCGAGAGAGTACCGAGCCGAGGAGGCGCGGGTCCGGTCGTCCGCGTCGTCCCGCGTCCTCCACAGCCCGGCCCGTGTCCTCCCCTCCCCATCCGGTCGACGTCGACCCTCTCCACAGCCGCCCCGTCGCCCGCCTCGGCGCGGTCGCCGTGCTGGGCATCCTCGTTCCCATGACAGCTCTCGAGACGTATCCACCCACCCTCGCCCCTCTGCCCACCGACGAAGAGCTGGCCGACTTCGTCGACGACTTCTGCCTCGAGCCGTGCGACATGCGCGCGATCCTCTGGATGTACCTCGACGACGACGGCGTCCCTCTCGCGCCGCCGATCGCCGTCAGCGGATGTCCGGCCGTGCCGACCCGCGGCGAGGCGGAGCTCTACGCCACGCGCATCGTCGAAGTCGCCGGGTGGGTCGAGGCGGCCTCGGTCCTGCTGGTCTGGCAGAGCGACGACGAGTCGCTGTCGGCGTCGTTCGACGACCAGCGCTGGGCCCAGGCCATCCTCTCCTGCGTCGATCCCGGCGGGTTGACGATCCATCCACCGATGCGACGGACTCCGACCGACGTGTCTCGACTCGTCCTGGCGGGCTGAGAGGTGCGAGTCCGAGGCCCCGAGATCCCCCTCGACCCCGACCCCGAGCACCTGAGGCTGCCCGCCCTCGCCCCCGACGCCGATCCCGACACGGCCGACGCGTACGCCGCCGAGCTCTGCGCCGAGGCCTGCGACCGCGAGGTCGTGCACGTCGTGTTCCTCGGCGAGGCCGGCGAGCAGCTCTCTCCGGCCGGTCGCCTGCACAACGCCCCGCGCCTGCCGCGGGCGTCCGAACTCGACCAGTTCGTCGACATGCTGCGGCACCAGGGCCTCCGCGTCCGGGCCCGCCAGGTGGTGCTGGTCTGGCAGACGCCGGACGACGACATCACCGACCGGCTCGGCGTCGAGACCTGGGCGCTGGGTCTCCTCGACCGGATGACCGGCGGCCCCCTGGCGCTCCGTGCCCTCTGGCACCGGACGCCCGAGGGCTACTTCGCCCTGGTCGACTCGGGTCTCGAGTTCACGACCCGGCCGGAACCTCGAACGTCGCGCTGATGACGGCCCGCCCCAGGGTGTGGAAGTGCAGGTTGAAGCCCAGGTAGGCGGGGCTGGCCGAGCCGTCGATCCCCAGCGTCTCGACGTCGAGGGCGTGCACCGCCACGAAGTAGGTGTGCGGTCCGTGCCCGGCGGGCGGCGCGGCACCGACGAAGCGGGCCATGCCGGCGTCGTTCTTCAGCTGGATGGCGCCGTCGGGCAGGCCCGACCCCTCGTCGTCGCCCGCACCCGAGGGGAGCGACGTGGTACCCGCTGGGAGGTCCGCGACGGCCCAGTGCCAGAAGCCCGATCCGGTCGGGGCGTAGGGGTCGTACACGGTCACGGCGAAGCTCTTCGTGCCCTCGGGTGCGCCGCTCCAGCTCAGCTGCGGGCTGGCGTCGTCGCCGCCGGGGCCTATCAGGCCGCTGACCTGGGCCCGGCCCAGTTCACCGCCGTCCTGGACGTCGGTGCTCGTGAGGTCGAACGACGGCACCTCGGCGATGATGTCGTACGGGCGGTCGAAGTGTGACTCGGTCATGGTGCTCCTCGGGTCGGGTCGGGTCGGTTCGTGGCGGGGTCGTGTCCGCGATGTGTCGAGACCGGCGCCGGCGGGATGCCGGCGCCGGTCTCCGGTGCGTCAGGCCGCGTCGAGACGCTGGATCTCGTCGGCGGACAGCTTGATCGTCGGGGCCGTCGCGGAGTTCATGATCGTCTGCGGTCGGCGCGCGCCGGGGATGGGGATGACGAGCTCCGACTTCGCCAGCTCCCAGGCGAGCGTCAGCACCTGCGGGGTCACGCGGCGCGCGTTGGCGATCTCGGCGAAGACGGAGTGCTTCGCGCCGAGCTCCGCGGCGTCGGTGATGCCGCCGAGCGGGCTCCAGGGCAGGAAGGCGATGCCGAGCTCGTCGCAGAGGGCCAGCTCCACCTCGCTCGACCGGAAGGCCGGCGAGTACTGGTTCTGCACCGAGACCAGGCGGTTGTCGAGCACCGTGTTCGCCTCGCGGATCTGCTCGACGGTGGCGTTCGAGATGCCCGCCATCCGGATGACGCCCTCGTCCAGCAGTTCGGCGAGCGCGCCGATCGAATCCGCGTACGGGACGGCCGGGTCGGGGCGGTGGAACTGGTACAGCCCGATGGCGTCCACACCGAGGCGCTTCGCGGAGGCCTTGGCCGCCTCCTTCAGGTAGGCGGGGTCGCCGTTCTGCGCCCAGGCGCCCTCGGTCGGCCGCAGATGGCCGCCCTTGGTGGCGACGAGCACGTCCGACGTGTCGCCGTGGAACCCGGCCAGCGCCCGCGCGATCAGCTCCTCGTTGTGACCGACCTCGTGCGCGCCAGCCTGGTGGTACGCGTCCGCGGTGTCGATCAGGGTGATGCCCTGCTCGAGCGCGGCGTGGATGGTGGCCACGGCCTGGCGCTCGTCGGGGCGCGCCTCGATCGACAGGGGCATGGCGCCCAGTCCGACGGCGCTGACCGTCACGTCTCCGATGGTTCTCGTTCTCATGGGTCTCTCCTTCTCACCACGCGGCGTCCTCCGACGACGTGCGGTGCCCGGGAACGCACCCCGTCCGTGCGGGGTGCATGTCGTGCATCCGTCCTGACTACGCCTCCCACCGCCCGACGGCCCGCCACTCAGCCGCTTGGCAGTCGCCACGACGGTCTCTGCCAGGGCCGCGCCGTATGGTCTCGACATGATCTCCGACGCCCCGGGCGACCCGCGCCACTCGACGCCGATGGTCCGCGCGACCTCTCCGGGGTCCGACCGGTCGGGCTCCGGCTCGTCGGGCGGGGGTGGCCGCTTCCGCGCCTCCTACCGCCGGCAGCGGGCGCGTCTCGATGCGTTCCCCCGCCTCCGCTGGCTGTACAAGGTCGGGGTTGCCCTGGTCGGGCTGTTCGTCGTCGTGCTCGGTCTCGTCCTCGTGCCGCTGCCCGGTCCGGGCTGGCTGATCGTGTTCGTCGGCGTCGCCATCCTCGGCACCGAGTTCCCGCTCGCGCACCGCATCTCGCTCGCGCTGCGTCGCGTCGCGCACCGTCTCCTCCTGCGGTGGCGCGCGTGGCGTGCGGCTCGGGCCGCTCGTGGGGGCCGGTCGACGGGTCCGGCGACCCGCTGACCATCCGCATCCGGACGTCCAGCCGCCCCCCGGTATCCTCGTCGTCGTGACGCCCAGCCCCGCCTCCTCGACCCCGTACGAGGTGCTCGGCGTCCCGGCCGCCGCCTCCGACGACGACCTGCGTCGTGCCTACCGGCGTCTCGCCCGCGAGACCCACCCCGACCTCGGCGGCAGCGCGTCGGCCTTCCGATCCCTCCAGCTCGCGTGGGAGCAGATCGGCACCCCCGAGGCCCGGGCCGCCTACGACCGTCGGCGACCGTCGTCCTCGCCGTCGTCCTCTTCCGCCCGCACGGCGGGCGCCGCCCCCGGCTGGGCGCCGCCGTCGCGGGAGACCGCGCGCACCGACTCGAAGCCCCGGGCTCGTGTCCACGGGCATCCGGGCGGAGCCAACCGCGAGCGGTATCTCGGCCTCATGCGCGAGTGGGTCGGTCGGGGCGTCCCTCTCGACGACCCGTACGACGAGCGACTCGTCCGCACCGCGCCTCCTGAGATCCGGCACGTGCTCGCCGACGCCCTCGCCGAGGAGGCCACGGTGGCCACGGTCACCGACCTCGGCATCGCCTTCACGATCTGGAGCGATGTCGACGCCGGGGCCGAGGGCAAGCTCGATCACATCGTGCTCGGGCCCGCCGGTCTGTTCGCGATCCAGTCGTCCGACTGGGGCAGCGAGGTCTCGCTGACGAAGGGCGAGCTCGTCGGCGCAGGCATCCCCGAGCACGAGCACCCCGTCCGAGACCTCACGCGTCAGGCTCGGGCCGTGCGCCGCGACACCCGGGTCTCGTTCACGCATCAGCTGATCGTGGTGCCCGACGACGACTTCGCAGCCGCGCTCGAGCCGGCCGGTCGGGGTCGCCGCGGGGGCACGTTCGTGCTCCGCCGCTCGCTGCTGCCGCAGGTGCTGAGGCACGGGCCCGACCTGTCCGACCGCACGACGATCTCCGACGTCTTCGAGATCCGCGATCGTCTGCAGCAGACCGTCCGTTTCGTCTGACGCCGTGCGCGCATGTGGCAAGCTCGACCCGTGACCATCCACGGACCGGCCGACGGCTGGGTCGAGAGTCCTGACGGCCGACGATTCTGGGGCCGAGCGGGGGCTGCGGGCCTGCTCGCCATCGACGCCGACGACCGCGTCCTGCTTCAGCATCGCGCCGAGTGGAGCCACTTCGGCGGCACCTGGGGTCTGCCCGGCGGCGCCCGCCAGTTCGACGAGTCCGCGGTCGAGGGCGCGCTCCGCGAGAGCGGCGAGGAGGCCGCCGTCCCGGCGGAGTCCCTGCGGCTGCTCTTCGCCTCGGCGCTCGATCTCGGCTTCTGGTCGTACTCCACCATCGTCGCCCGCGTGGTGACCCCCTTCGACGCCGTCGTGGCCGATGCCGAGAGCCTCGAGCTCCGGTGGGTGCCGCGCGCCGAGATCGACGGCCTGCCGCTGCACCCCGGCTTCGCGACGTCCTGGCCGGGTCTCTCGGCCCATCTCGATCTCGACGTGCGCCTCGTCGTCGACGCGGCGAACGTCGTCGGCTCGCGACCCGACGGGTGGTGGCGCGATCGTGCGGGGGCCGCCACGCGCCTCCTCGACGACCTGGCCGCGGCGCAGACCGTCGGCCTGCCGGCGTCGCTGGTCCTCGACGGGTCGCCACAGGGGCCCGGCGCGCCGACCTCGTGGTGGCCCGAGACGACCGTGGTGCTCGAGGGCGATGCCCGGGCCGCCGAGTCGTCGGACGCCTCGATCGACGTCGTGCGCGCCCCGGGCGACGGCGACGGGGCCATCGTCGCCCACGTCGAGCAGCTGAGGCAGCGGTCTCCGGAGGCGCGGGTCGTCGTGGTCACGGCCGACCGCGAGCTGGCCGGTCGCGTCGAGCGCCTCGGGGCGAGCGTCGTGGGTCCGAGGCGCCTCCTCGCCGCTCTCGCCGGCGACTGACGCCGAGAGCCCGCCGCCGCCACGAGGGCGGTGACGGGCTCGTCGACGGTGCTGCGGCTCAGGCGGCGGGGCCGTCGCCCAGGGTGACCGTGGCGGTGTGCGAGGCGCCGGCGGCGTCGGTCCAGGCGAGCGAGACGCTGTCGCCCGACTCGTGGGCCTGCACGGCCGCGGTGAGAGCCGACGCGTCGGCGACGGGGGTGCCGTCGAGAGCGGTGATCGTGTCGCCGGCGACGAGGCCCGCCGACTCCGCGGCGCTGCCCGCGACGGTTCCGGCGATGGGCACGCCGGTCGTGGCGGCGCCCGTCGCCGTCTGCGAGATCTGCGCTCCGAGGAACGGCGGCAGCCCGATCCGGATCGTGTCGCTGCCGTTCCCGGCGACGATCTGCTTGGCGATGCTCAGCGCGTCGTCGATCGGGATGGCGTAGCCCGTGATCGGGGTGGTGCCCGAGGAGGCGGCCGTCACGATCCCGACGACGTCGCCGTCGGAGTCGCGCAGCGGCCCGCCGGAGTCGCCGGACACGACGTCCGACTGGATCTCGATCAGGCCCGAGAGCGACTCGCCGCCGGTGCCCGTCTCGCTCTGCACCTGGATCGACTGGTCGGTGGCGAGCACGCTGCCCGCGGCGGTCACGAGGTCGCCCGTGCCCTCGGCGTTGCCCGTGGAGTGCACGGCGTCGTCGACCGACACGGAGTCGGAGTCGCCGAACGAGACGGGGGTGAGCCCCGAGGCGTCCTGCAGCTGCAGGACGGCGACGTCGTTCGTGGCGTCGGTCCCCACGACGTCGGCGGTGTACGAGCGCCCGGTCGTCTCGTCGGTCACCTCGATGCTCGTGGCGCCCTGCACGACGTGGTTGTTCGTCAGGATGAGTCCGTCGGCGTCGAGGATCATGCCGGTGCCCGCCGACTTGTACGAGTCGTCGTAGTTCAAGGTGGAGACGATCGTCACCACGCCGGCCGTCTCGTCCGACGTGGCTGCGGTGGCGCTCGACTCGGTGCCGCCCGCGGAGCCCTGCGTGCCGCCCTGCGCTCCGTCGCCCGTGCCGCCCTGCGTCCCGCCGGTGCCCCGACCGTCTCCGAACGGGGACGTGCCCGTCCCGCCCTCGGGCGACGTGTACTGCGGGGCGAGCTCGATCGACTGCTGCTGCGACGCCGCCTGGGCCGCCGCGATGCCGGCGGTGTGCCCGATGGCGTAGGCCGCGCCTCCCGCCCCGCCGGCGCCGAGCACGAGGGCCGCGGCCGCGCCGGTCAGCAGCATCCAGCGCTTCGGGCGGCGGGTCTCCCGGGGGCGTGCGAACGCGGCGGGGACCGACTCCGCGCCGGAGGCGGTGGTCGGCCCCGCCGACGGGCTCGCGTCGTACGACTGGTGCGACGGGTCGGGCGCGCCCGCCGACGACGGCGCGTTCACGTAGCGGGCGTCCGACGAGCCGGTGACGTGGGGCAGGGTGCGGGCGTCCGCCGGGGGTGTCGGCGTCGGCGTCGTCGCCGCGTCGTCGGTGGGGCGTCCGGCTGCGCCGTCGGTTCCGTCGGTCGTGTCGCTCTCGTGGTCGTTCATGGGGTGCCTCCAGGTGCGGTGGTGGTGCGGTGAGACAAGAGAAGCTCCCGTTCCCAAGGAATCCCTATGACCGACCTCGGAGGCGGTGGGGAGTTCCGTGAGGACCAGCCCAGGAGGCGCGGGCCGGTCCGCCTCCGGGATGACGCCGTCCTCCGCGAGAGCCGTTCCGCCCCCGACGTTGCGGACGGGGTCCCGACTTCCGATACGCTGGGAGGCCGAAGGAGGTCCACGATGGCAGAGCACGCCAATCAGGTACCCGGCGAGCACCCCGGTGCTCAGGGCGCCCATCGCGAGGTCGACACCACCCTGAGCTTCAACGAGGAGTTCCAGGCGCAGCTGGCGGCCCTCGAGGGTGGCGTCTCGACCGACGAGCGCGATGCCGTCGCGGCGCTCCCGTCCGGCTCGGCGCTCCTGGTCGTCCGTCGCGGCCCGAACATCGGCGCGCGCTTCCTCCTCGACTCGGACGTCACCGTGGCCGGTCGTCACCCCGATGCCGGCATCTTCCTCGACGACGTCACCGTCAGTCGGAAGCACGCCGAGTTCCGTCGCCAGGGCACCTCCTTCAGCGTCGTCGACCTCGGTTCGCTGAACGGCACCTACTTCGACGGCGTCCGCATCGACGAGGCCCTTCTGAGCGATGGTGCTGAGGTGCAGGTCGGCAAGTTCCGTCTGACGTTCTACGCATCGCGCGTCGACCTGGCGCACCTGGCGATCCAGTAGTGCCCCGACCCGCCGCCGCTCGGTCGCCGCAGACCGGGCCGACGGATCTCCTCACCATCGGGCAGGTGCTGTCGCGACTCAAGCCGGAGTTCCCCGATCTCAGCAACAGCAAGCTGCGGTTCCTCGAAGAACGAGAGCTCGTCACCCCGGTGCGGACCCCGTCCGGCTACCGCAAGTTCTCACCCGCCGATGTCGAGCGTCTCCGCTTCATCCTCGGTCTCCAGCGCGATCACTACCTCCCGCTCAAGGTCATCCGCCAGCATCTGGCCGACCTCGATGCCGGTCGTCCGACGGCACTGCCCCCGGGGGCCGGCGGCGTCTCGCTGGTCACG
This sequence comes from Frigoribacterium sp. AC394, assembly GCF_979258095.1. Lineage (NCBI taxonomy): Bacteria > Bacillati > Actinomycetota > Actinomycetes > Micrococcales > Microbacteriaceae > Frigoribacterium > Frigoribacterium sp. AC394. Next base: position 164,011 of record NZ_OZ409834.1, read on the forward strand.
TCCCCTCGACGACTCTCGCGCGACGAGCTCATCGCCCGCACCGGGGCGACTCCGGCGCTCCTCGACGACGCCGTCGCCGCGTCGCTGATCCCTGCGGTCGAGCACCACGGCGACGAGTCCGTGACCGTCCTCGCCGCCCTCGTCGAGCTGAGGAAGACGGGCATCGAGCCCCGGCATCTCCGCACCGTCCGGGTCGCCGCCGAACGCGAGCTCGATCTGATCGAGTCGGCCGTCGCCTCGGTGGCGCGGCGTCGCGATGCGGCGGGTCGAGCGCGCGTGGCCGAGCTGTCGCGCGAGCTCGCCGAGCAGCTGGACGTCGTCCGGCGGTCCCTCGTCCGGTCGGCCCTCGACCGTCTCGACACGTAGACGCGGGGCCGCGCGGCGAATATCCTCGACACGCCGAGGTCTCCACGCGAATGTCGCCTGGTCGAGGTTCCCATGTGGGTACCGTGGGTCCAGGTCAAACCATCAACCCGACGTTGAACGTTCCGGGTCTGGGCAGAACACAGCGGAAGGCAACGGCATGAGTGAGTCAGGTTCCCCCGAGGGGTCCCGCTACGAGCTGGGGCTGCTGTTCACCGACGGGATGCCCGACCTCGACGCCGACAGCGGCTACCGGGGCACGGTCGCCGCCCGGGCCGCGGGCATCAGCTATCGCCAGCTCGACTACTGGGCCCGTACAGGGCTGGTCGAGCCGACCATCCGCAGTGCGGCGGGGTCCGGCTCCCAGCGGCTCTACGGCTTCCGCGACATCCTCGTCCTCAAGCTCGTCAAGCGACTGCTCGACACCGGCATCTCCCTCCAGCAGATCCGCACCGCGGTCAATCAGCTCCGTGAGTCCGGTGTCAGCGACCTGGCCCAGACGACGCTGATGTCCGACGGTGCGAGCGTCTACCTGTGCACCTCCGACGACGAGGTCATCGACCTCGTGAGCCGCGGCCAGGGCGTCTTCGGCATCGCCGTCGGCAAGGTGCTGCGCGAGGTCGAGACCAGCCTGGTCGAGCTCGACAGCACGCCGGCTGCCGACCCGTCCGACGAGCTCGCGGCCCGTCGCGACTCCCGCGCCAGCTGATCCGCCCGGCGCCGGTGCGTCGTCCGAGACGACGAACCCGGCCCCGTGACGAGAAGAGCCCCCACCGGCCGGTGGGGGCTCTTCTCGTGTCAGCGGTGGGCGCCGCCGGGTGCGACGATCAGCGGGGCGCGGGTTCGGCGTAGTCGCCGATCTTGGCCGTCCGCATGATGCGCTCGAGCAGCTGATCGAAGTTCCGCGCCATCTCCTGTGCGCTCTCGCCGGGCCAGACGTGCAGCGGCTTGGCCGCACCCTGCGCCTGCTGCAACGACGTGCGCTCGGGCAGCTGCGGGCTGAGGACGAGCGGGCCGAACATGTCGCGGAGCTCCTTGATGCGGAACTGGTGCTCGATCGACTGCACCCGGGCGCGGTTCACGATGATCCCGAGCGGCTGGAGGCGCGGCGAGAGACCTCGACGGATCTCCTCGATGGCACGGAGTGCGCGGTCGGCCGCGGCGACGCTGAACAGGCCGGGCTCGGTCACGACGGTGACGCGGTCGGAGGCCGCCCATGCCGTGCGGGTGAGCGCGTTGAGCGAGGGTGCGCAGTCGATCAGGACGAGGTCGTAATCGGCCTCGACGTTGGCCAGTGCCTCCTCGAGCTTCCAGATGTCGCGGATCGACGGGTGCGGGCCGTCGAAGTTGATGGCGGACGGGCTGCCGATCATGACGTCGACCTTGCCCTGGCTGCCCTTCGTCCAACCGCTCGGAGCGATGGCGGCTCGGACGGTCTTCTCCTTCGGCGAGGCCAGGACGTCGGCCACGTTGAGGTGACCGGCAACGGTGATGTCGAGACCGGTCGAGACGTCCGACTGCGGATCGAGGTCGACGACGAGGGTTCTGAGGCCTTTGGCGAAGGCGGCCGACGTGAGTCCGAGCGTCACCGTCGTCTTGCCGACGCCCCCCTTGAGAGAGCTGACGCTGAGTACATGCACGATCCACACGATACCTTCACTACTGTTGAAGCACCTAAAAGCCACGTCGGCGACCTCGATTCCCCTGCCACTCCCACCTTGGAGGTGCACGCCGTGAGCGTGAGATCCATCCGCCTGTTCGGCGACCCGGTCCTCCGGTCGCCCTCCGATCCCGTGTCGATCGGCGACCCGCGGCTCGCGTCGCTCGTCGCCGACCTGCTCGACACCGTCCGCGAGCCGGGTCGTGCCGGTGTGGCGGCGGCGCAGATCGGTGTCAACCTCCGGGCGTTCAGCTACAACGTCGACGGCGAGGTCGGCTACGTGCTGAACCCCGTGCTGGTCGAGGCGTCGGGCGAGCGCGAGCTCGTCGACGAGGGGTGCCTCTCGGTGCCCGGGTTCTGGTTCCCGACTCCCCGCTGGTCGTTCGCCCGGGTCGAGGGCGTGGACCTCGACGGCGAGCCGGTCGTGCTCGAGGGCACGGGGTTGATGGCCCAGGCCCTGCAGCACGAGACGGATCACCTCGACGGCACGCTCTACGTCATGACGCTCGAGCCGGCCACGCGACGCGAGGCCCTGCGGGAGATCCGCATGAGCGACTGGTGGCGCGCCTGATCGATCGGACGCCCGGCCGATCGATCGGCCGACAGGGCGGCCGACTCAGCGCGTCGGTCCGGTGACCGTCCGCACCGAGTCGGTGCTGGGGTACACCGTGTAGAGGTCCGCGATCTGCGGCGCGAAGTCCTTCACGATGACGGCGCGCTTGATGCTCATCTTCGGCGTCAGGTGGCCGCTCTGCTCCGTGAACTCGGTGGGGAGCACGATGAACTTGCGGATCGACTCGGCGCGCGACACCGCGGTGTTCGCCTCGTCGACGGCCCGTTGGATCTCCGCGATCACGGCGGGATGCTCCGCCGCCTCGGCGAGCGGCATGTCGGCGGCCTCGCCGGCGTTGTTCAACCAGACGGGCAGCATCTCGGTGTCGAGCGTCACCAGCGCCGAGATGAACGGCTTCTGGTCTCCGACCACGACGACCTGAGCGACGAGGGGGTTGGCGCGGATGGGGTCCTCGAGCACGGCGGGTGCGACGTTCTTGCCACCCGCCGTCACGATGATCTCCTTCTTGCGGCCGGTGATCGTGAGATAGCCGTCGGCATCGAGGGAGCCGAGGTCCCCGGTGCGGAACCAGCCGTCCGACAGGACCTCGGCCGTGCCCTCGGGATCGTTCCAGTAGCCGGCGAAGACGTTCTCGCCCTTCACGGAGATCTCGCCGTCGTCGTCCGTCCGGATCGAGACGCCGGGCAGCGCGGGGCCGACCGTGCCGATCTTGAACTTCGAGACGAGATTGACCGATGCGGGCGCGGTGGTCTCGGTGAGTCCGTACCCCTCGAGGATCCGGATGTCGAGACTGCGGAAGAAGTGTCCGAGCCTCGTGCCGAGCGGCGCGGAGCCTGACACGGCGTACCGGATGTTCCCGCCCATGGCCTTCTTCAGCTTGCTGTAGACGAGCCGGTCGAACAGGGCGAAGCGCAGCTTCAGCCCCAGGGGCACGGTGCCCTCGTCGAGCGCCTTGCTGTGGGCGATGGCGACCGCGACGGCACGGCGGAAGATGGCGCCCTTGCCGCCGGCCTCGGCCTTCTGCTCGGCGGAGTTGTAGACCTTCTCGAACACGCGGGGGACCGCCAGCAGGAACGACGGCTTGAACGACGCGAGAGAGGGCAGCAGCTGCTTCGTGTCGGCCTGGTGACCGACCCGGACGCCCGCATGCACGGACATCACGGCGATGAAGCGCGCGAAGACGTGCGCGGTGGTGATGAAGAGGAGCGTCGACGACCCCGGTGCGACGACGTCGGACATGGCGTGCGCGGCGTTGCGGCTCGTCTCGACGAAGTTCGCGTGCGTGAGCATGCAGCCCCGCGGTCGGCCGGTGGTGCCGGAGGTGTAGATGATGGTCGCGAGATCGCCCGGCCCGGCGGCGGACCGGCGGCGCTCGAGCTCGTCGTCGGCGACGTCGACCCCCGCGGCGGCGAGCTTGTCGAGATCTCCGAGATCGATCTGCCAGACGTGGGCGACCTCGGGCAGCTCGGGGTGGACCTCGTCGAAGCGGGCGAAGTGGTCGGCCGTCTCGAGGATGAGCGCGACGGCCCCAGAGTCGCTCAGGTTCCAGTGCACCTGGGCGGGGGACGACGTCTCGTACACGGGAACGAGCAGGGCTCCGGCGAACCAGGTGGCGAAGTCGACGAGAGTCCACTCGTAGCGGGTCCGGCACATGAGCCCGACGGCGTCGCCGGGGCGGATGCCCGAGGCGATCAGGCCCTTGGCGAGGGCGCGGACCTGGGCGAGGAACTCCGCGGCCGTGACGTCCGACCAGCCTCCGACGCCGTCGGGGACGGCGAACAGTGCTGCGTCGGGCGTGGCCTCGGCGCGATCGATCAAGAGGTCGGTCGCGTTGGCGTTCACGTCGGGCTCCAGGGCGAGGGGGACGGTGTGTTCGTTCACGGCAGCTCCTTCGGTACCGAACGATGGTCCTCACACCCTAGCGGGGAGCCCGTCGGAGCGGGATGCCTGGCCGAGCGGGGGCCGGGGATAGACTCGATCCTCGTGCAGGCAATCGGAATCGACATCGGTGGAACGAAGATCGCGGGTGGCGTCGTCACCGAGCTGGGCGAGATCGTCGCCGAGAGGCGGGTGCCGACGCCGGCGGGCGACTCGAAGGCCATCGTCGACGCCGTCGTCGAGATGATCACGTCGCTGCAGTCCGAGCACGGCGACGTCGTCGCCGCGGGCGTGGCCGCCCCCGGATTCATCGACGCGGCGCAGTCGACCGTCTACTACACGCCGAACATCGCGTGGCGGAACGAGCCGCTCCGGGCGCTGCTGTCCGAGCGCCTCGACCTGCACATCACGATCGACAACGACGCGAACGCCGCCGGCTGGGCCGAGTTCCGCTTCGGTGCCGGGCGGCTCGCGAGCGACATGACCATGCTCACCATCGGCACGGGCGTCGGCGGGGCGATCGTGGCTCAAGACCGCCTCCTGCGCGGCGGCTTCGGCACGGGCGGCGAGCTCGGTCACCTGCGTGTCGTCCCCGACGGTCTCCCGTGCGGCTGCGGTGCCCGCGGGTGCATCGAGCAGTACGGCTCGGGCCGGGCGCTCCTCCGCATGGCCGGCGAGGTCGCGGACCGCCCCGGTGCCGGCGCCGCTCTCGCGGCGGTCCGCGAGTCCCGGGGCGAGCTGACCGGTCACGACGTCGGCGAGCTCCTCAAGGAGGGCGATCCGGGGGCGGTCGAGGCGCTCCGCGAACTTGGCGGCTGGCTGGGTCAGGCCGCCGCCTCCCTGTCCGTCGTCCTCGATCCCCAGGTGTTCGTCTTCGGCGGCGGCGTCGCCCAGTCGGGGGAGCTGCTGCTCGCTCCCGTCCGCGAGGCGTATCTCGCCCACCTCCCGGCAAGGGGCTATCACCCCGAGCCCGACTTCGTCATCGCCGAGCTCGTCAACGACGCCGGCGTCGTCGGCGCCGCCGACCTCGCCCGGCTGCACGCCACCGGGCTCTGATCCGAACCGGCCGCTCCGCGCCCGGAACCGCCCACCGCACCATCGTCCGACGAGAGATGCATCGATGCTCTACTGGTTCCTGAAGACACTCATCGCGACACCCCTGGTGCTCTCGGTGTTCCGGCCCTGGGTCCGGGGCGCCGAGCACGTTCCCGAGACGGGCGCGGTGATCTTCGCCAGCAACCACCTCTCGTTCGTCGACTCGATCTTCCTGCCCATCGCCCTCGACCGACGCATCTCGTTCCTCGCCAAGAGCGACTACTTCACCGGCAAGGGCGTCAAGGGCTGGGCCATGCGGCTGTTCTTCACGGCGACGGGTCAGCTCTCCATCGACCGGTCGGGCGGCAAGGCGTCGGAGGCGTCGTTGGCCACGGGTCTCTCGGTGCTCAGCCGCGGCGAGCAGCTCGGCATCTACCCCGAGGGCACGCGCAGCCCCGACGGTCGCCTCTACCGCGGTCGCACCGGGGTGGCCCGGATGATCCTCGAAGGCCATGTTCCCGTCATCCCCGTGGCGATGATCGACACCGAGAAGGTCATGAAGACGGGCACCAAGATCCCCAAGATCCGTCGGGTCGGCGTGGTCTTCGGCGAGCCCCTGGACTTCAGCCGCTTCGAGGGCATGGAGGGCGACCGGTTCATCCTCCGCTCCATCACCGACGAGATCATGTACGAGCTCAACGCCCTGAGCGGTCAGGAGTACGCCGACGTGTACGCCTCCAGCGTCAAAGAGAAGCGCTCGGGGTCTTCGCGGTAGGCTCGCTCGTCGGGGTCGTTCGACCCCGAGCCCGCTTACGCTCGCAAGGAAGACCGTGACCCAGCCCAGAGAACCGTTCGCCACGTCCGACACCGACGTCGTCGAGGGTCTCGACTATTGGCGCACCCTTCCCATCAAGCAGCAGCCGTCGTGGCCCGACGCCGCGGCGGTCGAGGCCGCCTCCGCCGAGATCGCGACCCTGCCGCCGCTCGTCTTCGCGGGCGAGGTCGACACCCTCCGATCCAGACTCGCCTCCGCGGCCCGCGGCGAGGCGTTCCTCCTCCAGGGGGGCGACTGCGCCGAGACGTTCGCCGGGGCCACCGCCGATCAGATCCGCGACCGGGTCAAGACCATCCTCCAGATGGCGGTCGTGCTGACCTACGGCGCCTCGATGCCCGTCATCAAGATGGGCCGGATGGCCGGTCAGTTCGCGAAGCCCCGCTCCAGCGACGACGAGACGCGTGACGGCGTGACCCTGCCGGCCTACCGCGGCGACATCGTCAACGGCTACGACTTCACCCCCGAGTCGCGTCGGGCCGACCCGGCTCGCCTGGTCAAGGGGTACCACACCTCGGCGTCGACGATAAACCTCATCCGAGCCTTCACCCAGGGCGGCTTCGCCGATCTCCGTCAGGTCCACAGCTGGAACCGGGGCTTCGCTGCCAATCCCGCGAACGCCGCGTACGAGCACCTGGCGAAGGAGATCGACAAGGCCATCCGGTTCATGGAGGCCGCCGGGGCCGACTTCGACGAGCTCAAGCGCGTTGAGTTCTACACCAGCCACGAGGGGCTGCTGATGGACTACGAGCGCCCCATGACACGGATCGACTCCCGCACAGGCGACCCGTACCTCCTGTCGTCGCACTTCGTCTGGATCGGCGAGCGCACCCGCGATCTCGACGGCGCACACGTCGACTTCCTGTCGCGCGTCCGCAACCCGATCGGGGTCAAGCTCGGGCCGAGCACGACCCCCGACGACATGATGCGCCTCATCGACAAGCTCGACCCCGATCGCGAGCCCGGTCGTCTGACCTTCATCACCCGCATGGGGGCGAAGAAGATCCGCGACGCCCTGCCGCCGCTGCTCGAGGCGATCACGCGGGCCGATGCGACTCCGCTCTGGGTCAGCGACCCGATGCACGGCAACGGTCTGACCACGCCGACGGGCTACAAGACCCGCCGCTTCGACGAGATCATGGACGAGGTCAAGGGCTTCTTCGAGGCGCACCGCGCCGCAGGCACGCACCCGGGCGGCATCCACATCGAGCTGACCGGCGACGACGTGACGGAGTGCCTCGGCGGCTCCGAGCACATCGACGAGGCCACCTTGGCGACGCGGTACGAGTCGCTCTGCGACCCGCGCCTCAATCACATGCAGTCGCTCGAGCTGGCGTTCCTCGTGGCAGAGGAGCTCGCGGCGAACTGACCCGCACCTCCTCGTCGCCTCGGGCCCCTGTCGATTCTCGGCAGGGGCCCGTGGTCGGTTCAGGAGGCGCGGGTCGCGTCGCCGGGGAGTCTCACTCGACGCGGTAGCTGAGCCTGATCGTCGACCCTGCCGCCACGACGCTCCCGGGTGCCGGGTCGGTGGCGGTGACGGGCAGCGAGGCCTTCCAGTCGTAGAAGGCGCAGGTGAAGTTGAGGCAGTCGTCGAAGTCGGCGAAGAGGCCGAGGGCCTCGAGCTGCGCGGTGGCGTCGTCGATGGTCTGACCGGTGACGTCGGGGACGGTGACCGGAGCGGGGCCGTCGGAGACGACCAGGTCGATGGTGTCACCGGGTGTGACCGGACCCTGCTCCGTCGGCTGGGCGCGGATGACCGACCCGGCCTCCACCTCGCCGCTGTATTCGCTGCCCGACTGCGTGCCGACGAGACCGGCCCCGGTCAGCTCGGACTGGGCGTCTTCCAGCGTCTGGCCGACGACGTCGGGCACGGGGCCGAGCGACACGGTCAGCGTGATCGGCTGCTGTTCGCCGTACGAGGCTCCAGCCGAGAGGCCGACCGCGTTCCCGTCCCCGCCGACGCCGGCGATGCCGATCACGGTTCCTTCGTCCTTCGCGTCGAACTGACGGATGGGCTCCTCGACGGAGAAGTCGGACAGAGCCGCCCGGGCCGCGTCGAGGGTGGCGCCGAGCACCTCCGGGATGGCGATCTGCCGGGGACCCTGCGACACCACGAGGGTGACCGTCGCCCCTCTCTGCAGGGCGGTGCTCGCCTGCGGGTCCGTGGCGGTGACCTGGCCGGCGGGCACCACGGGGGAGAAGTCGCTGCGGTTGTCGGGGGCCACTGTGAAGCCCGCGTCGATGAGCTGTGCGGCGGCGGCCGCTGGGTCCTGCCCCGAGACCTCGGGCACCTGGGCCTGAGCGCCGGGGCCGGAGCCGAAGTACCAACCCGCGCCGCCGGCGAGCAGCGCGAGGACCACCACGACGACGAGCCAGACGGCCCCGCGCCGGTGTCGACGGGCGGCGAGAGCCCGCAGGCGGTCGGCGTTGCCGTCTTCCGTGGCGGGGCCCACCGGACCCGTCCGGTGGCGGGCTCTGGGCACGACCTCCGTGTCGCCGGTCGCGCCCGCTGCGGAGAAGCCCGGCAGCACCGCCGTCCCCGCGGCGGAGGGGAGGACCATCGTGCGGTTCGGCGGAGGGCCGGAGGGGTCGGCCAGTGCGCGCTGGACGTCGAGCAGCTGGTCGAGCAGCGCCCGCGCGTCGCGGGGACGGTGCTCGGGGTCGCGAGCCGTGGCCCAGAGCACGAGCTCGTCCAGTTCGACGGGCACCGACGGGTTGACGATCCCGGGCGCCGGAACGGTGTCGTTGGCGTGCTGGTAGGCGATCTGCATGGGCTGATCGCCCTTGTACGGCTGCTCGCCCGTCAGCATCTCGTACAGCATAATGCCGAGGGCGTAGATGTCGCTGCGCGTGTCTGCGATGCCCCGCGTCACGAGTTCGGGCGAGAGATAGGCGATGGTGCCGAGCAGGGCGGCTCCGGTCGCCGTGTTGGCCGTCGCGGCCCGGGCCAGCCCGAAGTCGCCGATCTTGATGCGGCCGTCGTCGGCGAGCAGGACGTTCTCGGGCTTGAGGTCGCGGTGCACGATGCCCGCTCGGTGCGCGGCCGCGAGACCTGCGAGCACCGCCTCCATGATGTCCATCGCCTGCTCGGGGGTGAGGACCTTGTGGTCCTGCAGCAGCTCCCGGAGGGTGATGCCCGGCAGGTACTCCATCACCAGGTAGGCGGAGTCGTCGTCCTGGCCCTGATCGAAGACGTTGACGACGTTCGGGTGCGCCAGGCGTGCCGCCGAGCGCGCCTCCTGGATGAAGCGCTCCTTGAACGAGGCGTCGTCGGCGAGGTGGCCGTGCATGATCTTGATCGCGACGCGGCGCTCGAGTCTGAGGTCGGTCGCGAGGTAGACGGTGGCCATTCCGCCACGCGCGATCCGTGAACGGACCTGGTACCGATCGTCGATGAGCCGGCCGATCATCGGGTCAGTCTGGTTCACGCTCACGGCGCCGATTTTACGGTGCTGCGGGCTGCCGGGCGCTCCAACTCACCGGCCGGAGCCGAAGTCGCCCGACGGGGGGATCGTGCGGCCTAGCCCAGGGCTGCCAGCCAGGAGGCGGCAGACGACTCCCACTTGGCGTACGCGGTCGGGTGACCCGAGATCTGGACGGCCTGCGCCGCGCTGGTCAGCGACATGGACGACCATCCCTCGATGTCGAGCAGACCGCGGGTGAAGCCCTTGTTGGGATTGCTCGCACCGCCGAAGAACAGCTTCGTGGAGTGCGTCGGGTCGAGCAGCTGAGCCCGGGTGCCCCACCCGGTGCTCGGACGCTGCTGGAAGAGACCGACCGAGTCGCGGTCGCCGTGGTCGATGTTGCGGAGGCTCGACTCCTGCGCGGCGGCGGCGAGGGCGATCACGATGGCGCGGTCGTTCGCCCCGATCTGGCGACCGACGGAGATGATCGCCCGGGCGTTGCTCTCCTGCTCGGCGCTCAGCGACGTGCCGGCGGGCCTCGGAGTGGCCGATGTGGCGGCGGGCGCGGTGGTGGGGGCCGAGGTCGCGCCGCGACCGGGGATCGTGAGGGTCTTGCCCGCGTAGATGGTGCTCGTGATGCGCAGTCCGTTCGCCGACAGCAGGGCCGAGACGCTCGTACCCGTCGCCGACGCGATGCGACCGATCGTGTCGCCCGACTTGATCGTGTACTTCGACCCCGTCGACGACGACGTGGACGGCGCGGGTGTCGCGGTCTTCTGCGGCGCGGAGGTGCTCGGCGTCGAGCCTCCCGGGACGGTGAGCTTCTGACCGGGGTAGATGATGCTCGACCAGCCGAGGCCGTTGGCCGCGAGGAGGGCCGAGGTTCCGACGCCGTGGGCCCCGGCGATCGAGCTGAGAGTGTCGCCGCGTTTGATCGTGTAGCTGCGGGCGGCTCCCGAGGAGGCGCGGGTCGGCTGAGCGCCGGACCCCGCGGTCGTCAGGCTCAGTTTCTGCCCGGGGAAGATCGTCGACTTCCAGCTGAGGCCGTTGAGGGCCAGGACGGAGGCGGTGCTGAGCCCGAACGACCCGGCGATCGTCGCGACCGTGTCGCCCTTCTTCACCGTGTACGACGAGGGGGCGATGACCGAGGCGCGGGTCGACGCGAGCTCGACCACGGCCTCCTCCACGACGGTCGCCCCGGCCGTCTCGATGGCGGGGAGCACCGGCTTGGGAGCGGCCTGGGGCTTCTTCACCTTGTCGCCCGAGTCGTCGAGCGACGAGATCGGTCCGGTGAGACCGAGGCCCAGTGCCATGGAGCCGACCAGCATGATCGGCACGGTGTTCAGCATGGAGCGGGCGATCTTGCCGGTCTGACGCTGGTCGTCACCGGCTGTGTCGATGCGGCCGAAGGCGCTCGACGTCGGGCTGTCGTTCATGCGGTGATCCTCGAGTCTCGGGGGGCGAGCGCGCCGTCGGCCTGATTCGGACGGCGTGTCTCGAAGATATCAAGTTGACACAGGTGGTGTGTCAAGTCAATCACCGTGACTGCAGTGACTTGTCTGACTGGTGTGACTGGTGTGACTGGTGTTGCTGGTGTGACTGGTGTTGCTGCTGTAACGCATGGAGAGGCGCGGCGACGCCGGGCATGGCAAGGTTGACCGGTGATCGATCTCCCTGTGCAGTCCTGGTTCCCCGACACCGAGTGGTTGGCGGTGCCCGACCTCGTCGAGAAGACGGGCATGAGCGTCAGTCGGGTCCGTCGCCTGTTCGACGACCACGCCCTCGTGGGCGCCAAGGTGGACGGGGCGCTGCGGACCCCGTCGGTCTTCCTCGATGTGGACGGGCAGCCGCGAAGCGATCTCCGGGGCACGATCACCGTTCTGCACGACAACGGGTTCAGCGACGAGGAGACCCTCGACTGGCTGATGTCGACGGAGGAGTCGCTGGCCACGAGCCCCATCGAGGCTCTCCGAGCCGGCCGCAAGGCCGAGGTCCGACGCGTCGCCCAGGGTCTTCTCTGACACTGACGCTGACGCGGGTCGCTCCGCCGACCATGCCGATCGCAGGGTCGCCGCCCCGGCGATCCGCTACGACGTCCGGCGTGTGACCGTGTCGGCGAGGCGCGTGAGCTGAGCGCGCGCCGACGGCGCGAGCCCCGAGCGGTCGAGAGCGTGCGTGGCCCGCTCGACCTGGTCGGTGATCGACTGCTCGACGGCGTCGACCGCGCCGGAGTCGCGCAGGGTCGCCTGCAGCATCGAGATCTGGTCGTCGTCGAGTTCGGGGTCGCCGAGGAGCTCGTCGAGCAGACGGACGGCACCGGCGGGCAGAGAACGCCGGGCCATGGCCACCAGCACGGTGCGCTTGCCCTCTCTGAGGTCGTCACCGGCGGGTTTGCCCGTCACCTCCGGGTCGCCGAAGACGCCGAGGAGGTCGTCTCTCAGCTGGTAAGCGATTCCGAGCGGCAGGCCGAAGTGACGGAGCGACTCGAGGGCCTCGGGGGAGCCCCCGGCCATCGCCGCGCCGATGGTGAGCGGCGCCTCGACGCTGTATTTGGCGGATTTGTAGACGATCACCCGCTGCGCCCGGGGGAGGAGGTCGATGTCGTCGACCGTGCGCCAGGCGTTCTCCTCGAGGATGTCGAGGTACTGCCCGACCGTGACCTCGGTGCGCATGCGGTTGAACTCGGCCCGGGCCGCCCGAGCGGCGTCGCGCGAGGCGAGCCCGTCGAACGCCTCGGAGACGAGCTCGTCGCTCCAGGCCAGGAGCAGGTCGCCCATCAGGAGAGCCCCGGAGGTGCCGAACGGGGTGGGATCACCGAGCCAGGAGCCCTCGCGGTGCAGTCGTTCGAAGCGGCGGTGCGCGGAGGGCATGCCCCGCCGGGTGTCGGAGTTGTCCATGATGTCGTCGTGGACGAGCGCCGCCGCGTGGAAGAACTCGAGCCCCGTGGAGGCGCCCATCACGGCGTCGAGGGAGCGTGCGTCGGGCGGGGTGCCCATGGGGTCGAACCCCGTGTCGAGACCGGCGACGGACTGCCAGCCCCAGTAGCAGAAGAGCGCCCGGAACCGCTTGCCACCGCGCAGCAGATCGTTGGAGAAGACCGCGAACGGATCGAGGTCCGGAGCGATGGCGCGGAGGACCGGCCGTTGCCGCTCGAGGAACTGGTCTATCCGCTCTTGAACGACGTCCACTAACCGCGTACTCTCAGCCACGCTGCCTAGCCTAGCGATAGCACTCAGGCATACACTGCCAGCTACTCATACGCGTCGATCCCGAGGTCGTAGGGCCTGTGCTCGAAGGGAACACCAAGATGCCACTTTCCGAACAGGAGCAGCGGCTCCTCGACGAGATGGAGCGCAGCCTCTACAGCAACGACTCCGACTTCGTGGCGGCCGTCGGCAGTGGCCGCGGTCGACCGAACTACACGATGGTCGTCGTCGGCGTGCTGGGCGGTCTGCTCGGAATCGCCGTCATCGTCGCCGGGGTCATCCTCCGCCAGCCGCTCATCGGCGTCCTCGGGTTCGTCCTCGTCGTGGCCGGTGCGCTCTTCGCCATCGCCCCGCCGAAGCGGAAGGGCGCGTCCGTCCCGCCGTCGACGAGCTCGTCCCGGCCGTCGAGCACTCGGACGACCGCATCCGGCAGGTCGTCCGCCAGCATGATGGACCGCCTCAACGAGCGCTGGGATCGCCGCAACGACGGCGACGGGCGTCGGTAACCGGCTTCCTCCACAGCGCTCCACCGATCTCAGGGGTCGGCCTCCGGGTCGGCCCCTTCGGCATGCACGGGGGCCTTCGGCGGGCCATCTCGGCGACGAGACGTGCCTCATCTCGTCGACCCGCTCCTCCTGCAGTCCTGCTGCTCCCTCTTCCTCCACCCCCTCGATCCGCTGAACAGCAGCGATCGAGGGGGTTTTTCTGTGCCCAGAACGGGGCTTTTCGTTGTCGAGTGGTGCGTTGTGGAGTAAAGTGGAGGTACGTGGCACCACCGGGTGCGATGCGGGAGGGGGCGAGGCGCATGTTCCTCGGCACCTATTCGCCCAAGCTCGACGAGAAAGGCCGGATCATCCTTCCCGCGAAGTTCCGTGACGAGCTGGCCTCCGGCCTCGTCATGACCCGCGGTCAGGAGCGCTGCGTGTACGTGTTCTCGCAGCGCGAGTTCGAAGACATGCACTCGCGGATCCGACAGGCGCCCATCACGAGCAAGGAGGGGCGCGACTACATGCGCCTGTTCCTGTCGGGTGCCAGCGACGAGATCCCCGACAAGCAGAACCGGGTCACCATCCCGGCTCAGCTGCGCGACTACGCCGGTCTCGGGCGCGAGCTCACCGTCATCGGCGCCGGCAACCGCGCGGAGATCTGGGCCACCGACGCCTGGAACACCTACTACGAGGCCCAAGAGGCCGCATTCGCCAACACCACGGAGGAGGTGATCCCCGGCCTCTTCTAGGTCTTCGGCCCCGACTCCCAGCCGTCCGCCCTGGCGCACCTTCCCCGGTGCCAGGTCGGGACGGATGGGGATCAGGGCCTGAGAACAGGAGCCGACATCGCCATGGCAGAACAGATCCACACCCCCGTCCTCCTCGATCGCACGCTCGAGCTGCTCGCCCCGTCGCTCGGTCGACCGGGCGCTGTAGCCGTCGACTGCACCCTCGGCATGGGCGGTCACACCGAGGCCCTGCTCGCGAGATTCCCCGAGCTGACGGTCGTCGGGCTCGACCGCGACACGCAGGCCCTCGAGATCGCCGGTGACCGTCTCCAGCCCTTCGGCGACCGCGCCCGCCTCGTGCACACGACCTACGACGGCATCGGCGAGGCGCTCGACGGTCTCGGCATCGACACGGTCGACGGCGTCCTCTTCGACCTCGGGGTGTCGTCGTTGCAGCTCGACCGGGTCGAGCGGGGCTTCTCGTACTCGAAGGACGCACCGCTCGACATGCGGATGGACCCGACGTCCGAGATCACGGCCGAGACGATCCTCGCCGAGTACCCCGAGTCCGAGCTCCGACGCATCTTCTACCAGTACGGCGAAGAGAAGCTGGCTCCCCGCTACGCCCGTCGCATCGTCGAAGGTCGCGTCGACTCGCCGCTGACCCGCAGCGGCGAGCTGGTCGACCTCCTCGTCGCCGCCACGCCGATGGCCCTGCAGCGAGCGGGTCACCCTGCCAAGCGGGTCTTCCAGGCCCTCCGCATCGAGGTCAACGGCGAGCTCGCCTCCCTCGAAGCGGCGGTGCCCGTCGCCCTCGACCGGCTGGGGGAGTCGGGCCGCATGGTCGTGCTCGCCTACCAGTCCCTCGAAGACCGCTTCGTCAAGCGCGAGCTGGCGGCCCGCACCACCTCGACGGCGCCGCAGGGACTGCCCGTCGAGCTCCCCGAGCACCGCCCCGAGTTCCGACTCCTCGTCCGCGGAGCCGAACTGGCCTCAGCGGAAGAGATCGACCGGAATCCCCGAGCCAAACCCGTGCGCCTCCGCGCAGCCGAACGAATCCGGAGATCAGCATGAGCAGCCAGTTCGCCCTCGTCGACCCGACGCCCCTCGTGGACGTCGCTCCCGCCCCTCGAGCTCGGCCGGTCGAGATCGTCGCCAGCCGCGCCCAACGGCGTGCCCGGCCGAAGATCGCCTACGCCCTCGTGGCCACGGCTGCCCTGTTCGTCCTCCTCCTCGCGCAGCTGGCCATCAGCATCGCGTTGAGCGACGGGGCCTACAAGATCTCGGCGCTCCAGGCCTCGCAGACCGAGCTCACCCGTGATCAGCAGAAGTACTCCGAGCGTCTCGATGTGCTGTCGTCTCCGCAGAACCTGGCGAACAACGCCGAAGAGCTGGGGATGGTGCGGAACTCCAACCCCGTGTACCTCGATCCCTCCACCGGGGTGGTGCACGGCCAGCCGTCGCCCGCCGACGGCGAGGCCGACGGCACCGACAACCTCATCCCCAACACCCTCCTCGACGGCGTCCCCCTGGCGACCGCCCCCGAGAAGTCGGCTCCGACCACGGTCGCGCCGACCGTCGCGGCCGCGGGTGACCCGGGCACCTCGGCGTCCGACACGACCGTCGCCTCCACGGGGTCGGCCCCGTCGGCGACCGACTCCGCAGTGGCGGGCGCGCCGAGCGAAGGATCTCCCGAGCAGTCGGTAGCGTCTGACCCGAATCAGCTGGCGGCTCCGCAGACCCGTTAGCGGTATCCCCGTCCGGGCCACCGGACGACGACAGCGGTCGGGGCAGCACGGCCCACCGCGGTGAGGAATCATTCGTGAACGCAACACCCCGCAGCCGCCGGCTCCGAGCGACCCTGGCGATGGCCCTCGTGATCGCGCTGATCGGGGTGTTCGTCGTCCGGCTGGCCGACATCCAGCTCGTCCAGGCGGCCGAGCTGAACGACCAGTCCCAGAACAAGCGCGAGATCAGCCAGGTCATCTACGGAGATCGCGGTGACATCCTGGCCTCCGACGGCACGGTCCTCGCCGGCAGCGTGACGCGCTACAACATCACCGCGGCACCGGCCTTCGCCAAGACGCGGACGATCACGGAGACGGACGCGGACGGCGAGAAGACGAAGAAGACGCTCACCGTCGAGCAGGTCATGGCCCAGGTGGCCGAGATCACCGGCGGCGACGCCGACGCGATGTACGAGAGCATCACGAAAGATCCCACCGCTAACTTCGCCTACCTGATCAAGGGGGTCGACGTCGACGCCTTCCGCGCGGTCCGCGATCTGAAGAACAGTGGCATCTCCTATCTCTATTACGAGCGCCAGTCGGCTCGGACGTATCCCAACGGATCGGTGGCCGGCAATCTGACCGGGTTCATCGGCACGGACGGTCCGCAGGCGGGTCTCGAGCTCAGCGCCGACCAGTGCCTGGCCGGCACGGACGGGAACCAGACCTACGAACGAGGCGCCGACGGGGTCCAGCTGCCCGGCAGCACCGTGACCGACAAGGCCGCCGTCCCCGGCAGTGCGCTCACGCTGTCGATCGACAAGGATCTCCAGTACATGACTCAGCAGTCGCTCGCCGAGCAGGCGCAGGCCATCGGGGCCGAGTCGGCGACGGCGGTCGTCATGAAGGCCGACACCGCCGCGCTCCTCGCCGTGGCCGACTACCCGGCCGTCGACCCGAACGACGTCGACGGTACGGATGTGGACGACCTCGGATCGAAGGCGTTCACCGCGTCCTACGAGCCCGGGTCCACGTTCAAGGCGATGACCGCGGCGATGCTGCTCGACTCCGGCACGGCCACCCCGACGAGCCCGGCCACGGTGCCCTACTCGCGCAGCTTCCCCTGGGGTGGTTCGATCCACGACGCGGTATTCCACCCGACCGAGAAGCTCACGCTCACCGGCATCCTCCGCGACTCCTCGAACGTCGGGATCTCGCTGCTCGGCGAGAACCTCCCGGCGCAGGCCCGCTACGACTACATGCTGAAGTTCGGGCTCAACGAGCCCACGGGCGTGGGGTTCCTCGGCGAGCCCACGCAGGGAGTCCGCAACGTCTCCGAGTGGGACCAGCAGACGAGCATCAACTCCATGTTCGGGCAGGGCGTGTCCACCACGGCCGTGCACCTGGCGAGCGTCTTCCAGACCCTCGCCAACCACGGTCAGCGGCTTCCCGTGAACCTGGTGCAGAAGTGCACGGCGCCCGACGGCTCGGTGTCTCAGACCCCGAGCACCGAGGGCACCCAGGTCGTCTCGTCGTACGCGGCCGACACGACGGTGAACATGCTCGAGAAGGTCGTCAGCGACGGCGATCTGAAAGACGTCCTGACGATCCCCGGCTACCGGGTCGCGGCCAAGACCGGAACCGCCGAAGTGGCGAAGTCGGACGGCACGGGCTACGGTTCGGACCGCATCGTGTCGGTCGCCGGCATCGCCCCCGCCGAAGACCCGCAGTTCGTCGTCGTCGTGACCTTCACGAAGCCCAGTACCATCAAGACGTCGGCCGCCGCGGCGCCGACCTTCAACAAGATCATGTCCCAGGCCCTCGAGATGTACCGCGTCCCTCCGTCGACGGAGCCGGCACCGGACATCGCCGAGACCTGGTGAGAGAAGAGGATTCATTGAACGCCCGGATCCCCCGGTCCTCCGACCGGAACATCCGTCGGCGAGGTCCCTCGCCCAACTGGTCAGCGAGTTCGGACTCGAGCACGAGGGCTCCCTCGACGGCATCGAAGTCACGGGCGTCACGCTGAGCACGGCGGACCTCCACCCCGGCGACCTGTACGTCGGCATGCCCGGCGCGCACCGACACGGTGCCGAGTTCGCCGCCCAGGCCCGTGAGGGCGGTGCAGTGGCTCTGCTCACCGACCAGGCCGGACTCGACATCGCCGGCGAGTCGGGTCTTCCCGTCGTGCTGGTCGATTCGCCGCGCGCCGCCCTCGGCGACGTGTCGGCCTGGATCTACCGCACGGGCGGCGAAGGGTCGCCCCTGCTGTTCGCCGTCACCGGCACGAACGGCAAGACCTCGACGTCGTACCTGCTCGAGGGCATCCTCCGCCAGCTCGGGCTCGTCACCGGTCTGAGCAGCACCGCCGAGAGGCACATCGGCGATCTCACGGTCGTCAGCCGACTCACCACACCCGAGGCGAGCGAGATGCACGCCCTCCTCGCCCGGATGCGCGAGAGCGAGGTCCGTGCTGTCGCCGTCGAGGTGAGCGCCCAGGCTCTCAGCCGCAATCGCGTCGACGGGCTGGTCTTCGACGTGGCCGCGTTCACGAACCTCAGTCACGACCACCTCGACGACTACGCCGACATGGAGGAGTACTTCCATGCGAAGCTGCCGCTCTTCCAGCCCGATCGGGCGAAGCGCGCCGTCATCTCCCTCGACTCGCCCTACGGTCAGCGCGTCGTCGACAACGCCCGCATCCCGCTGACGACGATCACGGTCCTGCCCGACGTCGAGGCGGACTGGACGGTCGAGATCGTCGACGAGCAGGCGGCCTACACGGAGTTCCGACTCACCGGTCCCGAGAACCGCTCGCTCGTGACGAGGGTCCCGCTCATCGGCTGGCACATGGTCGCCAACGCGGCCCTCGCGATCGTCATGCTCGTCGAGGCGGGCTTCGAGCTCGGGGCGATCGCCCAGGCGCTCGAGACGGAGGGCGGCATCGTCGCGTACCTGCCCGGTCGCACCGAGCGCGTCTCCGGCGACAGAGGGCCGAGCGTGTACGTCGACTTCGGGCACAGCCCCGATGCCTTCCTGACCACCCTCGCGGCGGTCCGGCGCTTCACCACCGGCAAGGTCATCATGCTCTTCGGCGCCGACGGCGACCGCGACACCACAAAGCGCGGCGAGATGGCCCGCGTCGCCGCGGCCGGTTCCGACATCCTGGTCGTCACCGATCACCACCCGCGGTTCGAGGACCCCGCAGCCATCCGACGCACGCTCGTCGAGGCTGCGCGCGAGGCCTACCCCGAGCACGAGATCCACGAGGTGAGTCCGCCCGAGGCCGCCATCCGGGCCGCCGTGGCGCTGGCGGGCGAGGGCGACTCGATCCTCTGGGCCGGCCCCGGTCACCAGGACTACCGCGACATCCGGGGTGAGCGCACGCCGTACTCGGCGCGCGACGAGGCCCGTGCGGCCCTGCGTGAGGCCGGGTGGGCCGAATGATCGCGCTGACCGCCCACGAGATCGCCGAGATCACCGGCGGAGCCCTCGGCGGCGCCGTCGTCGACGGGCTCGTCCTCGACGGTTCCGTCGAGACGGACTCGCGTCTCGTCACCCCGGGGTCGATCTTCTTCGCCCTGCGCGGAGAGGTCACCGACGGTCACCTCTTCGTCGACGCCGCAGTCTCCAACGGGGCCGCGCTCGTCGTCGCCGAGCAGCCGGTCGAGGCCGACGTCCCGACGGTCGTCGTCGACGACGGCGTCGTGGCGCTCTCGCGTCTGGCCGCTGCCGTCGTCGAGCGCGTGCGCCGTCACGGACGACTCAAGGTCGTCGGCATCACCGGCTCGAACGGCAAGACGAGCACCAAGAACATGCTGCGTGCCATCCTGTCGGACATCGCTCCGACGGTCGCGCCCGAGGGGTCCTTCAACAACCACGTCGGCGCACCGATCTCGATGCTGCGCATCGACGACTCCACCGAGTACCTCGTGGTCGAGATGGGCGCGGCCGGCCCGGGCGAGATCGCCCGTCTGGTCGACATCGCCCGCCCCGACACGGGCGTCGTGCTCAAGGTGGGGCTCGCTCACGCCGGCGGCTTCGGCGGGATCGAGGGCACTCGTGCCGCCAAGGCCGAGATGGTGACGGACCTCCCCGAGTCGGGCACCGCCGTGCTGAACGCCGACGACGAGCGCGTGGCCGGCATGGCGTCCGTCACGGCGGCACGCGTGGTCACCTTCGGGCAGAGCCCGACGGCCGACTACCGGGCGTCCGACGTCGACGTCACGGCCGCGGGCACCACCTTCGTCTTCGAGCACGGCGACCTGCGTCGCCGTGTCGCTCTGCGCATCCTCGGCGAGCATCACGTGATGAACGCCCTGGCCGCGCTCACCGTCGTGGGCGAGTGGGGCGTCGATCTCGATCGGGCGGCCACCGTCCTCGAGGGCGTGGCCCGAGCCGAGCGCTGGCGCATGGAGCTCTTCGAGGCACCGGGCGGGGTCACCGTCGTGAACGACGCGTACAACGCGAGTCCCGACTCCGTCGCGGCCGCCCTCAAGACCCTCGCCCAGATCACGCCCACCGACGGCCGATCCATCGCCGTCCTCGGCGAGATGGCCGAGCTGGGCGAGTTCGCCCGTGACGAGCACGACCGCATCGGCCGCCTCGTCGTGCGTCTCAACATCTCGCAGCTGATCGTGGTCGGTCAGGCCGCGCGGCACATCCACATGGCAGCCGGGCTCGAGGGCTCCTGGGACGGAGAATCACTGCTCGTGGACACCATCGACGAGGCGTACGACCTCCTCCATCCCGGACTCCGCACCGGTGACGTCGTGCTCGTGAAGTCGTCCAAGTCGGCGGGGCTCAGGTTCCTCGGAGACCGACTCGCGGGGGTCGACGCATGATCGCCCTCCTCATCGCGGGAGCCGTCTCCCTCGTCTTCACGCTGCTGATGACGCCTCTCTTCATCAAGCTGTTCCACCGTCTCGGCTGGGGCCAGTTCATCCGCGACGACGGCCCGCAGTCGCACCACACGAAGCGCGGCACCGCCACGATGGGCGGCATCGTCCTCATCCTCGGCACGGTGATCGGCTACTTCGTCGGCCACCTCGGCGCACAGGACGAACTGACCTCGAGCGGTCTGCTCGTGCTGTTCCTCATGGTCGGTCTCGGCGCCGTGGGCTTCCTCGACGACTTCCTGAAGGTGCGCAACCAGCGCAGTCTCGGTCTCGGCGGCTGGGCGAAGGTCATCGGTCAGGTCGTCGTGGGCGCGGTCTTCGCGATCCTCGCCCTCTCGTTCCCGAACGAGAACGGTCTGACCCCCGCGTCGACGAAGATCTCGGGCATCCGCGACATACCGTGGCTCGACTTCATGTTCTTCGGCAGCATCATCGGCGGTGGGCTGTTCCTGATCTGGGTCGTGCTGATCACCGTCAGCACGTCGAACGGCGTGAACGTCGCCGACGGGCTCGACGGTCTGGCGACCGGATCCTCCATCCTCGCCATCGCGTCGTACATCTTCATCGGCTTCTGGCAGTTCAACCAGTCGTGCTTCAGCACGCGCCTCGACGAGACGACGCGATCCGCCTGCTACACGGTGGCGAACCCGCTCGACCTCGCGGTGGTCGCGGCTGCCATCTGCGGCGGACTGATCGGCTTCCTGTGGTGGAACACCTCGCCGGCGCAGATCTTCCTCGGCGACACGGGGTCGCTCGGCCTCGGCGGCGCCCTCGCCGCCCTGGCGATCCTCAGCCGCACCGAGCTGCTCCTCGTGCTCATCGGCGGTCTGTTCATCGTCGTCACCGGTTCGGTCATCCTCCAGCGGGCGTACTTCAAGCTCACCAAGGGCAAGCGGATCTTCCTGATGAGTCCGCTGCATCACCACTTCGAGTTGAAGGGCTGGGCCGAGGTCACGGTGGTCGTCCGGTTCTGGATCATCGCCGGGCTCTTCGTCGCCGCCGGCGTCGGCGTGTTCTACCTCGAATGGATCTCCCGCACCTCATGACCGACGCACCTCTCGACGGCGGACCCGCCCAGCGCCTCCTCGGTCTCGACAGCTGGCACGCCGACTGGTCGGGTCTCCGGGTGGCCGTCCTCGGGCTGGGGGTCACCGGATTCTCGGTGGCCGACACCCTGACCGAGCTCGGCGCACGCATCGTGGTGCTCGCACCGGCCGTCGACGACGATCGCGCCGAGCTCCTCGACCTGATCGGGGCGGAGCTGCTGATCGAACCCGAGATGTCGACCGCTCCGGAGGCGCTGGTCGCCTTCGCCCCCGAGGTCGTCGTCGTCTCGCCGGGATTCGCGCCCCACCACCCGCTCGTCCGCTGGGCGGAGGAGAGCGGAGCAGCCGTATGGGGCGACGTCGAGCTGGCGTGGCGCGTCCGCGACAAGACCTCCCGGGTCGCCGAGTGGCTGCTGGTCACCGGCACCAACGGCAAGACGACGACCACGCAGCTCGCGACGGCGATGGCCGTCGCCGACGGCAGGCGAGCCGCTGCGGTCGGGAACATCGGCGTGCCGGTGCTCGACGCGGTGCGCGACCCCGAGGGGCACGATCTGTTCGTCGTCGAGCTCTCGAGTCACCAGCTGCACAGTCTGCCGCTGGACGGCCCCGGCGCGCTGCGACCGCTCGCGGCCGTCTGCCTGAATCTCGAGGACGACCACCTCGAGTGGCACGGGGGCGCCGACGCCTACCGCGACGCCAAGGCGAAGGTCTACTCGAACGCCGTCCGCGCGTGCGTCTACAACAAGGCCGACGACGCCACACGGCGCATGGTCGAGGACGCCGACGTGGCCGAGGGCTGCCGTGCGATCGGCTTCGGCCTGTCGGCGCCCGGTCCGAGCGACTTCGGCGTGGTTTCCGGCGACGACGGGGGAGTCCTCGTCGACCGGGCGTTCCTGGCCGCCCGCCGGACGAGCGCGCTCGAGCTGACCACGACGACGGCCCTCGACCAGGTCGGCCTCGGCGCCGATCACCTCGTCGCCGACGTGCTGGCGGCCGCCGCTCTCGTCCGGGCCGCGGGTGTCGACCCGGTGTCGATCAAGACCGCGCTGGCGGGGTTCCGGGTCGACCACCACCGGATGGAGGTCGTGGCCGAGGCCGACGGCGTCACGTGGGTGGACGATTCGAAGGCGACGAATCCGCATGCGGCGCGCGCCTCCCTCGCAGCCTTCCCCTCGGTCGTGTGGATCGTCGGCGGCGTGTTCAAGGGCGTCGACGTCGAACCGCTCGTCGAGGAGTCCGTCGACCGGGTCCGTGCCGCGGTCGTGATCGGCACCGACCGGCTGGGCATCGTCCAGGCCTTCGCGCGACACGCGCCCGACATGCCCGTCTTCGAGGTCGAGGCGACCGACACTGAGCAGGTGATGCCGACGGCCGTGAGGCTGGCGGCCGAGGCCGCGCAGGCCGGCGACGTCGTCCTGCTGGCCCCGGCGGCGGCATCGTTCGATCAGTTCAGCGACTACACCGCGCGCGGCAGGGCATTCGCCTCCGCCGTCCACGACCATCCGGGAGGCACGGCCGATGGCCCATCCACCGTCCAGCCTCCCGCGTCGCCGCTTGGCTGACCTCACCGGGCACCGAACCCGCCCGACGACCGATCCGGGCGCCGACACCGGCTCGGCCGACCCCTCGGGGCGCCCCGCCGCGGCGGTCGTCGCGGTGAAGCGTCTGTTCGCGGCCGAGACCGGCTCGTTCTTCGTGATCCTCGGCACGACCCTGTTCCTCGTCGTGCTGGGTCTCGTCATGGTCCTCTCGTCGTCGTCGGTGGAGTCGTACATCGCATCCGGTCAGACCTCGTTCTTCGGATCGTTCGTGCGTCAGGGGATCTACGCCGCGGTCGGCATCCCGCTGATGCTGATCGTCTCGCGCGTCCCCATCTGGTTCTGGAAGCGCTGGGCCTGGCAGATCCTCGGCGCGACCCTCGTGCTCCAGCTGCTCGTCTTCACCGGTCTCGGCATCGAGGTCGGCGGCAACCGCAACTGGATCGACCTCGGCTCGTTCACCGCTCAGCCGTCCGAGGCCGTCAAGCTCGCCCTCGCCATCTGGCTCGGCATGATCCTCGCCGTCAAGCGCGACCTCCTCGACGACTGGCGCCACCTGGCCATCCCGCTGGTGCCCGTCGTGCTCGTCGCCGTCGGTCTGGTCGTCGCCGGCGGAGACCTCGGCACGACCATGGTCATGCTGCTGCTCGTCTTCGGAGCCGTCTGGTTCGCCGGCATCAAACTCCGCTACCTGCTCATCCCCATCGCCCTGCTGGCCGTGGTCGTCCCGATGATCGCGTTCGGATCGGTGTCGCGCAACGACCGGATCGCGGCATGGATGGCCGGCTGCAGCGACGACAGCGCCTATCAGGGCATCTGCTGGCAGTCCCTGCACGGCACCTGGGCTCTCGCCTCGGGCGGGCTCTTCGGGGTGGGGCTCGGCAACTCGAAGGCGAAGTGGTCGTGGCTGCCCGAGGCGGACAACGACTTCATCTTCGCCGTGCTCGGCGAGGAGCTCGGGCTGATCGGCGCGGTCGTCGTCCTGGCCCTCTTCGTCGTGCTGGCCATCGCGTTCATCAAGATCATCCGCAAGACGCGCGACCCGTTCGTGCGCGTCGTCACGGGGGCCATCGCGGCCTGGATCGTCGGACAGGCCCTCATCAACATCGCCGTCGTGCTCGGCCTGCTGCCGGTGCTCGGGGTGCCCCTGCCGTTGATCTCGGCGGGCGGCTCCGCTCTGATCGTGACCCTGGTGGCGATCGGCGTCGTCCTCTCGTTCGCCCGGTATCCGGAGGAGTCGGAGCCGAGCCCGACCGTCGGTCGTCAACGAGTAGGGTCTCTCCGGTGACGACGTACCTTCTCGCCGGCGGAGGAACCGCCGGGCATGTGAACCCGCTCCTGGCCGTGGCCGACCGGATCCGCCTCCGCGAGCCCGATGCCATCGTGCTCGTGCTCGGAACGGCCGAGGGCCTCGAGGCGCGGCTCGTCCCGCTCCGGGGCTACGAGCTGCTGACCGTCCCGCGTCTGCCGTTCCCGCGCCGGCCCTCGGCTGCCGCCCTGCGGTTCCCTTCGCGGCTGGTCCAGGCGGTCCAGGGCGTGCGAGAGCTCCTCAGGCGACACCGCGTCGACGTCGTCGTCGGCTTCGGCGGATACGCGTCCGCCCCGGCCTACGTGGCGGCCTGGCGTTCGAAGGTCCCCTTCGTCGTGCACGAGGCCAACGCCAAGCCGGGCATCGCGAACGTCCTCGGCTCGTACCTGACCTCGCACGTCGGCACGGTCTTCCACTCGACGTCGCTCCGTCACGGCCGCCAGGTGGGCATGCCGCTCCGCCACGAGATCGAGACCCTCGACCGTCGGGCCAGCCGGGCCGAGGCCGTGGCCGAGTTCGGACTCGACGAGTCGAAGCCCACGCTCCTGATCACCGGGGGGTCGAGTGGTGCGAAGCGCATCAACGAGACCATGTCGACGGCCGCCGCCGCGGTGCTCGGCGCCGGCTGGCAGATCCTCCACATCACCGGGGCGAAGTCGGATCTCGGGCCGAGCGACCTGCCCGACCACCACCTCCTGCGCTACTGCGACCGCATGGATCTCGCGCTGTCCGCGGCCGACTTCGTCGTGTCCCGTTCGGGCTCGGCGACGGTGAGCGAGCTCACCGCCCTCGGTCTGCCGTCCGTGCTCGTGCCCTACCCGGTCGGCAACGGCGAGCAGCGCCACAACGCGACCGACGTCGTCCAGGCCGGAGGCGCGGTGCTGGTCGACGACGCCGACTTCACACCCGAGTGGGTCGCTACGACCCTCGTGCCTCTCCTCCTCGACCGCTCGCGGATCGCCGACATGGCGGTGCAGGCGTCGACGGTCGGAGTCCTCGACGGCACCGACCGCACCGTCGACCTCGTGGTCGACGCGGCGCGACCACGAGACCGATCCACCGCCGACGCACCGGCGAGAACCCCCGCGACGAACGACGAGAACTCATGATCAAGCCCGACCTCAGCCAGCAGATCCCGACCGAACTCGGTCGCGTCCACTTCGTCGGAATCGGCGGATCGGGCATGAGCGGCATCGCCCGCGTGTTCCTCGCGGCCGGGCATGAGGTGACCGGCTCGGACATCCGCGACACTCCGGGTGTCCAGGCGCTGCGCGATCTCGGTGCCACGGTGTCGATCGGCCACGACGCCGCCAATCTCGGCGACGCCGACACCCTCGTGGTGACCGGGGCGCTCTGGCAGGACAATCCCGAGTACCGGGCCGCCCTCGCCAAGGGGCTCCCCGTGCTGCACCGATCGCAGGCGCTCGCCTGGCTGATCGGCGGTCAGCGCCTGGTCTCCGTCGCCGGCGCGCACGGCAAGACGACGTCCACCGGAATGATCGTGACCGCGCTCCTGGCGGCCGGCCGCGACCCCAGCTTCGTCAACGGGGGAGTCATCCAGTCACTCGGCGTCAGTGCTCGCGGCGGTGCGGAGGAGCTCGTGGTCGTCGAGGCCGACGAGTCCGACGGCTCGTTCCTGCTCTACGACACCTCCGTCGCGCTCGTCACCAACGTCGACGCCGACCACCTCGACCACTACGGCTCGCACGAGGCGTTCGACGAGGCCTTCGTGCGGTTCGCCGGTGCCGCCTCCGAACTCGTCGTCATCTCCAGCGACGACCCCGGAGCCCGACGGGTCCGAGCCGCGCTCGACCACTCGAACGTCGTCACCTTCGGACTCGACGCCGAGGCCGACGTGCGTCTCAGCGACGTCGCGACGGTCGGACCGGTGTCGTTCACCCTGCATCACGCCGGCACCGAGCGCCCCGTCCAGCTGAGGGTGCCCGGGGTGCACAACGCCGTCAACGCGGCGGGTGCCTTCGCCGTGCTGATCGGCCTCGGCGTCGACCCCGAGGCGGCGGTCGCCGGGCTCGAGACCTTCGGCGGCACCGAGCGCCGCTTCGAGCTGCACGGCACCGTCGCCGGGGTCAGCGTCTACGACGACTACGCGCACCACCCGACCGAGGTCGCGGCGGCGCTGCAGGCGGCGCGGTCCGTCGTGGGCGACGGGCGGCTCATCGCCGTGCACCAGCCGCACCTCTACAGCCGCACCCGCATGATGGCCGGAGAGTTCGCCGAGACCTACGAGTCGCTCGCCGACCACACGATCGTCCTCGACGTCTACGGCGCGCGAGAGGACCCCGAGCCCGGAGTCACGGGCGCCCTGGTCTCCGAGCGCTTCGCCGACGCCTCGCGGGTCGACTTCGTCTCCGACTGGCAGTCCGCCGCCGTGCGCACGGCCGAGGTCGCCCGCGACGGCGACTTCGTCATCACGCTCGGCTGCGGCGATGTGTACCGCATCGTCCCGCAGCTGCTCGCCGCACTCGACGCGGGCGCCGCGCCCGTCGACCCCGTGTCGGAAAAGACCGGAGCGTGACTCGACCGACCAGCCCCGGCGTCAGGGACCGGTCGTGAAGCGGCCCGAGGGATTCGACCCCTCGGCCCGCCCCGCGCCGAGTTCCGACGCGCCGAACGGCGACGAGACCCCGGGGGCTGCATCCGACTCGCCAGGCGAGGGATCCACCGCGGGTCGTCTGCGGTCCCGGCTGGGTGCGCTGCGCCTCCCCGGTTCACGGGACGACGCATCGCGACCGGTCGACCCCGGGGAGGAATCCGGCGCCGACGGGTCGGCATCGGCCTCGATGTCCGACCGTCGACCGTCGGGCGGCGACGGTGACAGCGCAGCGGATGGACCGCGGCCGACGAAGAGCGAGCCGTCGGAGCCCGTGAGCCTGCCGACGCGCGACACGTCGCGCGACGAGGCGCGTCGTCGAGCGTCCGACGCCCGGCGGGCGAGTCGGCGTGCGTCCCGGCAGAGGAGGCGCGTGGAGCGTCTCGAGGTCCGCCGCTTCACCCGTCGGTCGAGGCACCGTCGGGCGACCTGGACGTCAGTCGCCGTCGTGGCCGCACTTCTCGGCGCATCGGTCGGTGTCGCGGTCTTCTCGCCCCTCCTCTCCTTGCAGACCATCACGGTCGACGGCACCGACCGGGTCGACGCGGCCGCGGTGCAGGCTGCCGTCGACGACCAGCTGGGTACGCCCCTGGCCCGCATCGACTTCGACCGCATCACGCGCGAGCTGGAGGCGTTCCCGCTGATCGCCAGCTACGTGACCGAGACCGCGCCTCCCCACACCCTGGTGATCCGCATCACCGAGCGTCAGCCCATCGCGACCGTGGCGGACGGCGACGAGTTCGAGCTCGTCGATCCGGCGGGCATCGTCGTGCAGCGCCTCGACGCGCGTCAAGAGGGCGTGCCCCTCGTCGACGTCGCCGGCGCCCCGCTCGACGGCACGGCCTTCCGTGCGTCGACGGAGGTGCTGCTGGCCTTGCCGGCCGCCCTCCGATCGACGGTGGACCGCGTGACGGCGTCGACGGCCGACGATGTGACGTTGACCCTCACCACCGGTCAGCGGGTCGTCTGGGGGAGCGACGAGCACTCCGACCGCAAGGCGGAGGTGCTCGCCGGTCTGATGGCCGACCAGGCCTCGAGAGACGCCTCCGCCTCGGTCGAGTACGACGTCTCGGCGCCCGACAACGGCATCATCCGACCCATCTGACCATGCCGTTCGCGACACGCCTGCCACGATGTTGTCGGGTCCCGGTCGCGGCACATACCTTGTGACTGCATAACTTGCATACCATGTACAACCTTAACCTTCAACTTACGAGTTAAGGTTTCAGCGGAGGCCCGGACGTGACAACGAACCATAACTACCTAGCCGTGATCAAGGTCGTCGGTGTCGGCGGCGGTGGCGTCAACGCCGTCAACCGCATGATCGAACTCGGGCTCCGCGGAGTCGAGTTCATCGCGATCAACACCGACGCCCAGGCGCTCCTGCTCAGCGACGCCGACGTCAAGCTCGACGTCGGACGCGAGCTGACCCGTGGTCTCGGTGCGGGTGCCGACCCCGAGGTGGGTCGTCGCGCGGCGGAGGACCACGCAGAAGAGATCGAAGAGGCCCTCGCAGGCGCCGACATGGTCTTCGTCACGGCAGGTGAGGGCGGAGGCACCGGCACGGGCGGCGCCCCGGTCGTCGCCCGCATCGCGAAGTCGATCGGCGCACTCACCATCGGCGTCGTCACGAAGCCCTTCGGCTTCGAGGGCAAGCGTCGTCAGGCTCAGGCCGAGGCCGGGGTCGCCGCGCTGAAGGACGAGGTCGACACCCTCATCGTCGTCCCCAACGATCGTCTGCTCGAGATCAGCGAACGCGGCATCAGCATGGTCGAGGCGTTCGGCACGGCCGACCAGGTGCTGCTCGCCGGCGTCCAGGGCATCACCGACCTCATCACCACCCCCGGTCTCATCAACCTCGACTTCGCCGACGTCAAGTCGGTCATGCAGGGAGCCGGCTCGGCGCTGATGGGCATCGGCTCGTCGCGCGGTGCCGACCGGGCGATCAAGGCGGCCGAGCTGGCCGTCGCGTCCCCGCTGCTCGAAGCGAGCATCGACGGCGCCCACGGCGTGCTGCTGTCCATCCAGGGCGGTTCCAACCTCGGCATCTTCGAGATCAACGACGCGGCCCGCCTCGTCCAGGAGGCGGTGCACGCCGAGGCCAACATCATCTTCGGTGCCGTCATCGACGACACCCTGGGCGACGAGGTGCGGGTCACGGTCATCGCCGCGGGCTTCGACGGCGGAGAGCCCTCCACCAAGACGAAGGAGCGCCGCTCGAGCTTCGTCGAGTCCGAGGCTCCCGCGTCGGCGTCCGTCGCCGGTGTCTCGGCCATCGCCGACAGCGGTGCGACGCACGACACGCCGTCCTGGAAGCGTCCCGACGACACCGCGTCCACCCAGGCCGCCGACCCCGTCTTCGACGACGGAGACGACGACCTCGACGTGCCCGACTTCCTCAAGTAGAGGTGTCGGTCGAACCCGCCGTCGGCGGTGACCTCGAGGCCCGCCTCGCCCGGGTCGCCGCCGACGTCGGCGATGCCGTCCGTGCCGCCGGCCGTCGGCCCGACGAGGTCACGACGATCGTCGTCACGAAGTTCCACCCGGCCGAGCTCGTCACGAGGCTCTACGACCTCGGGGTCCGAGACGTCGGTGAGAACCGCCACCAGGAGGCGCAGGTCAAGGCGGCGGACCTCTCCGGTCTCGAGGGCCTCCGCTGGCACTTCGTCGGGCAGCTGCAGTCCAAGAAGGCGCGTCAGGCCCGTCGGTACGCCGCGGCGGTCCACTCCCTCGATCGGGTGAGCGTCGTCGACGCGCTGGCCGCCGACGACGGCGCCCTCCTCGATGGATTCGTTCAGGTGAACCTCACCGACGATCCGGGTCGCGGCGGTGTCGCACCCGCCGACGTCGAGGCTCTGGCCGAACGCATCGTGTCGACGCCCGGTCTGCGGCTGCGCGGCGTCATGGCCGTGGCTCCGCTCGACGAGCCGGCGCGACCGGCCTTCGCGCGCCTCCGGGACATCTCCGACCGAGTGCGTTCGATCGCGCCCGAGGCCGGCGACATCTCGGCGGGGATGTCCGGCGACTTCGCCGAGGCCGTCGCGGAAGGCGCGACACACCTACGAATCGGCACGGCAATCACGGGAATGCGACCGCCTGCTCGTTAATGTCGGGGGAGACGTCCACGATCCGGAGGAAACACATGGCCAACCCGCTGCGCAAGACGATGGTCTACCTGGGCCTCGCCGACGAAGAACTCGAGTACGACGAGCAGACGCCCGCCGCGGCCGCTCCGACGCAGCCCGCTCGCCAGACCTCCGCCGGGGCGACGTCGCCCGTGGCTCCGGTCGCCCCGGTGGCCGCCGCACCCGCTCCCACAGCACCTCGCGCTCCCGTGACGCCCCTGCGTCGCGCCTCGACCACCACCACGACGAAGAACACGGTGCCTCACGACATGAACGAGATCCTCACGGTCCACCCGCGCGAGTACAAGGACGCCCAGGCCATCGCCGAGAGCTTCCGCGACGGGATCCCCGTCATCATCAACCTCTCGCAGATGACCGAGGCAGACGCCCGCCGCCTCGTCGACTTCGCGAGCGGTCTCTCGCAGGGGCTCTACGGCAAGATCGAGCGCGTCACCAACAAGGTGTTCCTGCTCTCGCCCGCGCACATCGCCGTGAGTGGTGAGCAGGCTGAGGTAGAGTCCGACATCGAGGCGTCCTTCTTCGCCCAGTCCTGACGGGCCGAGGCGCCGCCGCCACGCCGTCCTCTCTGATCGCGGTACGACCGCGCCGACTCGGTGTGAGCTGACGACACCCCGATGATCGTTTCTCTGATCGCCACGATCGCCTACTACCTGCTGCTCCTCTTCTTCCTGATGATGTGGGCCCGCTTCGTCCTCGATCTGGCTCAGTCGTTCAGCCGGGGGTGGCGACCTCGCGGCCCGGTCCTCGTGCTCGCCGAGGTGACTTACACCATGACCGACCCGCCCATCCGGGCGGTGCGGAAGGTGCTGCCCCCGGTGCGACTCGGCTCGGTCGCCCTGGACTTCGGCTGGAGTCTGATCATGCTCGCCGTCATCATCCTCATGAGCGTGACGTCCTATCTCCGCTGACGGCGGCTCGCCGCGTCGCCGCACCCGCATCTCTGATGTTCGCTACGGTATACATGAACGTCGGTGCCCCGACCGGCTCCGAGACTCCGTCCCGGCGTCCAGCGGCACCACAGCACGACCCATGCGACAGCACGACCCATACGTCGGTCACGCCACACGGCGACCGGTACAGACCACGATCGACTGAGACCACGATCAATCGATCCACGAGATTCACGAGGTGACGGCAATGGCTTTGACGCCTGAAGACGTAGTCAACAAGCGGTTCCAGCCGACGAAGTTCCGCGAGGGCTACGACCAAGACGAGGTCGACGACTTCCTCGACGAGGTGGTCGCAGAACTTCGTCGCCTCAACCAGGAGAACGACGAGCTGCGTCAGCGTCTCGACTCGGGCGAGTCGCGCGACGACGAGGCCCAGGCGCCTGCGCCGGTCTCCGCGGTCGCAGCACCTGTCGCGCCGACCCCCGCCTCGGTCCCCGCCCCCGAGCCCGCACCGGCCCCCGAGCCCGCCGTGGCCGCTGTCGTCGCCCCCGCCGCTCCGGCCTACGTCGGCCCGTCGGCCGACGAGACCGAGAGCACCAACAACCTCCTGCAGCTGGCTCGCCGCCTGCACGAAGAGCACGTCCGCGAGGGCGTCGAGAAGCGCGACGCGCTGATCGCCGAGGGTCACTCCACCGCGGCACGCGTCGTCGCCGAGGGTGAAGCGAAGAAGCGCGAGCTCGTCTCCGACGCCGAGACCCGAGCCCGCGACGTCGTCCAGACGGCCGAGGCCGAGAAGCGCGAGACTCTCGACAAGCTCGCCACCGAGCGCACGGGCCTCGAGCGTCGCATCGACGACCTCCGTACGTTCGAGCGCGACTACCGTCAGAAGCTCAAGAGCTACATCGAGGGTCAGCTGCGCGAGCTCGACGGAGAGTCGACCGGCGAGAACCAGCCGGCCGCCCCCGCCAGCGCGCAGGGCTTCGGGTCCAACTAAGTCTTGGCACCCGACACCCCCTCGACGAAGGTCAGCGTCCGCCTCCTGGCGGCGCTGGCCTTCGTCGCTGTCTGCGTCTACGCGGCAGACCAGCTCACCAAGCACCTCGTGACCACGACGATGACCGAGGGCAGCAGCATCGACGTCGTCGGCGCCTTCTTCCAGCTCCACTTCGTCAAGAACCCGGGCGCGGCGTTCTCGCTCGCCAGCGGTTCCACCTGGATCTTCTCCCTCGCCGCCGCCGCGGTCGTCGTCGCGATCATCGTCTTCGCCCGTCGCATCCGCTCAGGCGCCTGGGCCGTCATGCTGGGCATGCTCCTCGGCGGCACGCTCGGCAACCTCACCGACCGTCTCTTCCGGGAGCCGTCGTTCGGCATGGGGCACGTGATCGACTTCCTGTACTTCCCTGATCTCCTGCCGGCCATCTTCAACGTCGCCGACATCTTCATCGTGTCGAGCATGGGCCTGCTGCTGCTGCTGACCCTCCTCGGGGTCAACCTCGACGGCACCCGTGTGCTCTCGAAGAAGAGACAGCGCGAGCTCGATCGCGAGGCGGAGGACGCCGCGTCGACCGGCACCGCGCCTCCTGTCGACGCCCCGGTGGACCGCTCGTGAGCGAGTACCGTTCGCTGCCCGTGCCCGACGGTCTCGCGGGCGAGAGGGTCGATGCGGCCCTGGCCAAGCTGCTCGGCTTCAGCCGCACGTTCGCCGTCGAGGTCGTGAGCGCCGGGGGTGTGACCGTCGACTCCAGAACGGTCGGCAAGTCCGACCGGCTCGAGGCGGGCTCGTGGCTCGAGGTCGAGTGGACCCCGAGAGAGGGTCCTTCGATCGTCGCACTCGATGTGCCCGGCATGGGCATCGTCCACGACGACGACGAGATCGTGGTGGTCGACAAACCCGTGGGCGTCGCCGCCCATCCGTCCGTCGGCTGGACGGGTCCGACCGTGCTCGGCGGCCTGGCGGCCGCGGGCTTCGCCATCGCGACGTCGGGCGCCGCCGAACGGGCGGGGATCGTCCACCGACTCGACGTGGGCACCAGTGGTCTGATGGTGGTCGCCAAGACGGAGCGCGCCTACACCGTGCTGAAGCAGGCCTTCCGCGAGCGGACGGTCGACAAGATCTACAACGCAGTCGTGCAGGGGCACCCCGATCCTCTGACCGGGACGATCGACGCTCCGATCGGCCGTCACCCGTCGTCGGACTGGAAGTTCGCCGTCGTCGTCGACGGGAAGCCCTCCGTCACGCACTACGAGACCGTCGAGGCCTTCCCCTCCGCCTCCTTGCTCGAGATCCATCTCGAGACCGGGCGGACGCACCAGATCCGCGTGCACATGTCGGCGCAACGCCATCCCTGCGTGGGCGACACGACGTACGGGGCCGACCCGACGCTGTCCGCCAAGCTCGGGCTGACCCGGCAGTGGCTGCACGCAGTGAGTCTCGGATTCCGGCACCCGGGCACGGGCGAGCAGGTCGTCTACCGGTCCGACCATCCCGCCGATCTTCGACACGCGCTCGATGTCCTCGGTGAGAGTTAGGCTGTTCCTCCAGCAGTCAGATCCACCATCAGACGGGGAGCCTCTTGGCCTCGAGCAACGACTCATTCGTCCACCTGCACGTCCACAGCGAGTACTCGATGCTCGACGGTGCCGCGAGGGTCACACCGCTGGTCACGGAGGCCGCCGCGCAGGGCATGCCCGCCGTGGCGGTCACCGACCACGGCAACGTGTTCGGCGCCTTCGAATTCTGGAAGTCCGCGACCGACGCCGGCGTGAAGCCGATCATCGGCACCGAGGCCTACATCACACCCGGCACGCACCGCAGCGACAAGACGCGGGTGCGCTGGGGCGACGGCGGTCGTGACGACGTCTCGGGCGCCGGCGCGTACACGCACATGACCCTGCTGGCCGAGAACACCGGGGGCATGCACAACCTCTTCCGGCTGTCGTCGAGGGCGTCGCTCGAGGGGTACTACTTCAAGCCCCGCATGGACCGCGAGCTGCTGTCCCAGTACGGCAAGGGGCTGATCGCCACCACGGGCTGCCCGAGCGGCGAGGTGCAGACCCGCCTTCGACTGGGTCAGTACGACGAGGCCGTCAAGGCCGCCTCCGACTTCCGCGACATCTTCGGGCGTGAGAACTACTTCGCCGAGATCATGGATCACGGTCTCGGCATCGAGCGACGGATCATGGGCGATCTGCTCAGACTGGCGAAAGACCTCGATCTGCCCCTCGTGGCGACGAACGACCTGCACTACACCCACGAGCACGATGCGACGAGTCATGCGGCGCTGCTGTGCGTGCAGTCCGGCTCGACGCTGAACGACCCGAACCGCTTCAAGTTCGACGCCGACGAGTTCTACCTCAAGACCGCCCAGCAGATGCGTCACCTGTTCCGCGACCACCCCGAGGCCTGCGACAACACGCTGCTCATCGCCGAGCGATGCGACGTGCAGTTCAACACGTCGGCGAACTACATGCCGCGCTACCCCGTGCCCGAGGGTGAGACGGAAGAGACCTGGTTCATCAAAGAGGTCGAGAAGGGCCTCGTCTACCGCTACCCGAACGGGATCCCCGACGACGTCCGCAAGCAGGCGGAGTACGAGATCGGCGTCATCGCCGGCATGGGGTTCCCCGGGTACTTCCTCGTCGTCGCCGACTTCATCAACTGGTCGAAGGAGAACGGCATCCGCGTCGGGCCGGGCCGAGGCTCCGGCGCCGGCTCGATGGCGGCCTACGCCATGCGCATCACCGACCTCGACCCGCTGCGGCACGGCCTCATCTTCGAGCGGTTCCTCAACCCCGACCGCGTCTCCATGCCCGACTTCGACGTCGACTTCGACGACCGTCGCCGGGGCGAGGTCATCCAGTACGTCACCGAGAAGTACGGCGACGAGCGGGTGGCGCAGATCGTCACGTACGGCACCATCAAGGCCAAGCAGGCGCTCAAAGACAGCTCGCGGGTGCTGGGCTTCCCGTTCGGGATGGGCGAGAAGCTCACCAAGGCCATGCCCCCGGCCATCATGGGCAAGGACATCCCGCTCACCGGCATCTTCGACAAGCAGCACGACCGGTACAAGGAGGCGGGTGACATCCGCGCGGTCGTCGAGTCCGATCCGGAGGCGCGAACGGTCTTCGACACGGCCCTCGGACTCGAGGGCCTGAAGCGGCAGTGGGGCGTCCACGCCGCCGGTGTCATCATGTCGAGCGATCCGCTGCTCGACATCATCCCCATCATGAAGCGCGAGCAGGACGGCCAGATCGTCACGCAGTTCGACTACCCCGCCTGCGAGTCGCTCGGTCTGATCAAGATGGACTTCCTGGGCTTGCGGAACCTCACGATCATCAACGACGCCCTCGACAACATCAAGACGAACCGCGACTTCGACCTGGTGCTCGAAGACCTCGAGCTGGATGACGCCGGCGCGTACGAGCTCCTGGCCTCAGGCGACACCCTGGGCGTCTTCCAGCTCGACGGCGGGCCGATGCGCGGTCTGCTCCGTCTGATGAAGCCCGACAACTTCGAGGACATCTCGGCCGTCATCGCGTTGTACCGACCGGGACCCATGGGTGCGAACTCGCACACGAACTACGCCCTCCGCAAGAACGGGCTGCAAGAGATCACGGCCATCCACCCCGAGCTCGAAGAGCCCCTGTCCGAGGTCCTCGGCGGCACCTACGGTCTGATCATCTACCAGGAGCAGGTGATGAGCGTCGCGCAGAAGCTCGCCGGCTTCTCGCTCGGTCAGGCCGACATCCTCCGTCGTGCCATGGGCAAGAAGAAGAAGTCCGAACTGGACAAGCAGTTCGCGGGCTTCTCGCAGGGCATGGCCGACAACGGCTACTCGCCGGAGGCCGTGCAGAAGATCTGGGACATCCTGCTGCCGTTCTCCGACTACGCGTTCAACAAGGCGCACTCGGCGGCCTACGGCGTCGTCTCGTACTGGACGGCCTATCTGAAGGCGCACTACCCCGCCGAGTACATGGCCGCGCTGCTGACGAGCGTCGGCGACTCGCGCGACAAGCTCGGTCTCTATCTGAACGAGTGCCGACGGATGGGCATCAAGGTGCTGCCACCGGACGTCAACGAGTCGATCGGGTTCTTCGCCGCCGTCGGCGACGACATCCGCTTCGGCATGGGCGCCGTGCGCAACGTGGGGTTCAACGTCGTCGACCACATCATCGCGGCCCGCCAGAAGGAGGGCGCGTTCACGACGTTCCACGACTTCCTGCGCAAGGTGCCGCTGCCGGTCACCAACAAGCGCACGGTCGAGTCGCTGGTCAAGGCCGGAGCCTTCGACACCCTGGGCTCGACTCGACGGGCGCTGGTCGAGGTCCACGAGTCGGCGGTCGAGGCGGCGGTCAGCGAGAAGCGCGCCGAGGCGAACGGCCAGGTCGGCTTCGACTTCGACAGCCTGTGGGACGAGCCGGCCGACGTGCAGCAGGTGCCCGAGCGACCGGAGTGGTCGAAGCGCGACAAGCTCGCCTTCGAGCGCGACATGCTGGGTCTCTACGTGTCGGACCACCCGTTGGCCGGGCTCGAGCTGCCCTTGGCGAAGCACGCCCAGACCACGGTCACCGATCTGCTGGCGAGCGACGCCTCGATGGACGGTGAGACCGTCACCATCGCGGGGCTGATCACGAGCGTTCAGCACCGGGTCGCGCGCAACAGCGGCAACCCTTACGGAATCATCACCGTCGAGGACTTCGGTGGCGAGATCACCGCGATGTTCCTGGGCAAGACCTATCAGGAGTTCGGCCCGACGCTGGTCGGCGACTCCATCATCGTCCTCAAGGGCCGGGTCAGCCTCCGCGACGACGGTATGAACCTCCACGCGGTCAGCATGTTCAGCCCCGATCTGGGCGCGGGTGTCAACCACGGGCCCCTCGTGCTGCAGATGCCCGAGTACCGTGCGACCACCGACACGGTCACGGAGCTGGCCGCCGTGCTCGGGCGCCACTCCGGGGGCACGGAGGTGCGCCTCCGTCTGCTCAAGGGCGACAACGCGCGAACCTTCGAGATCCCCATGCCGGTCGACATCACGGCCGACCTGTTCGGCGAGCTGAAGAGCCTGCTCGGCCCGGGCTGCCTGGTCTGATCCGGGCTGGTCGGCTGGTCGGTTGGTCGACCGGCCCGGTCCTACTGGTCGGCCGGCCGACCGGGCGTGAGGTAACGGCGGTCGTGGTAGAGCAGGGCGTCGTCGTCGAGGCCCGTTCCGCCGCCTTCGACACGCACCACGACGACGGCGTTGCCCTCGACGGGGAGCCGCTCGACGATGCGACCGCTGAACCAGGCCGTGACGCCCCGCATCAGGGGAAGTCCACGGGGGCCCACGAGCCAGTCGTCGTCGTCGGCGAAGCGCATCGCCGCCGGCCCCGCCATGCGCCGCGCAGCCTGCTCGTTCCGCGCGCCGAGCAGATGCACGATCACGTCGTCGACCTCGGACACCGCACGCCAGGAGCTGGCCGTGCGGGCCATGTTGAAGGTCGCCAACGGGGGATCGGCGGCCAAGGAGGCCAGGGAGGTGGCGGTGAAGCCGACCGGGCTCCCGTCGGATGCACGGGTCGTCACGATGGCCACCCCGGCGGCGTGGCGGCGGAAGGCCTCGCGGAAGGCGACGACGTCCTCGCCCGGCGATTCGGCGGGGCGGGGGTCCGCGTGCTGGGGCTCCGTCATGACAGGGGTGCGCCTCCTCGGCTCCATGCGTCGTATCGGGCGGTGCCCTCAGGGCCTCGGCGCGGCACCACGACTAGGCTGGGGCGGTCATGATCCAGACCACAGACCTCCGCGGAACACACCCTACCCACGCCGACCTCCTCGACCTCGTGCCCCGCGCGCGGGCGGACGTCAGCACCGCTTCGGAGGCCGCGGCGCGCCTCGTCGCCGACGTCCGAGAACGAGGCGCCGACGCGCTCCGTGATCAGGCCGAACGGTTCGACGGCGTCCGCACCGAGACCTTCCGGGTGCCGGCCGACGAGATCGCCGACGCCGTCGCAGCGCTCGATCCGCTCGTGCGCGAGGCTCTCGAGGAGTCCATCGCCCGCGTCACCGAGGGCAGTCGGGCGCAGATCCCGGCGGGCACGGTGACCCGGCCCGCCGACGGCGCCGTCATCGAGCAGCGTTGGCAGCCCGTGACCCGCGCCGGCGTGTACGTGCCCGGCGGCAAGGCCGTCTACCCCTCGAGCGTCGTCATGAACGTCGTGCCGGCCCAGGTGGCGGGCGTCGAGTCGATCGCCGTCGTGAGTCCCGCCCAGCGCGAGTTCGGCGGCGGGGTCCACCCGGTCATCCTCGGCGCCGCAGGGCTGCTCGGCGTCGACGAGGTCTACGCCATGGGCGGGGCGGGGTCGATCGGCGCGTTGGCCTACGGCGTTCCCGAGATCGGCCTCGAGCCGGTCCAGGTCATCACCGGGCCGGGCAACAACTTCGTCGCGGCGGCGAAGCAGATCGTCCGCGGCCACGTCGGGATCGACGCCGTCGCCGGCGCCACCGAGATCCTCGTCATCGCCGACGGCTCGGCCGACCCGGTGCTCGTCGCCGTCGACCTCATCAGCCAGGCCGAGCACGACGAGGAGGCCGCCGCCGTCCTCGTCACCGACTCCGCGGAGCTCGTCGACGAGGTACGACGCGAGCTCGAGCGTCTGGTGCCCCTGACGATGAGCGCCGAGAGGGTCCGGGTGGCCCTCGCCGGGCGGCAGTCCGCACTCGTCATCGTCGACGACATGACGGCCGCCGTCGCCTTCAGCAACGCCTACGGCCCGGAGCACCTCGAGATCCAGACCAGCGACGACGAGTCCGTGCTGCGTTCGATCACGAGCGCCGGCGCCGTCTTCGTCGGGAGCAGCACGCCGGTCAGTCTCGGCGACTACCTCGCGGGCTCGAACCACGTCCTCCCGACCGGGGGCCAGGCGCGCTTCTCGTCAGGTCTCGGCGCCTACACGTTCCTGCGTCCGCAGCAGATAGTCCGCTACGACGAGTCGGCCCTGGCCGTCGTCGCCGACCGCCTCGTCGCCCTGTCGCGCGCCGAGCTGCTGCCCGCGCACGGCGAGGCCGTGGCGGCACGCATCCGACGTCCCTGACCCGCGCCTCCGGCTCCTCCCCTCGACGAGGGGGCGGCTGTGCTCCCAGTACGCTGAGAGCACCATGTTCTGTCCCTTCTGCCGTCATCCCGATTCCCGCGTCGTCGACTCGCGCACCAGCGACGACGGCACGTCCATCCGGCGACGCCGCCAGTGCCCGCACTGCAGTCGGCGTTTCAGCACCACCGAGACGGCCAGCCTCAACGTCGTCAAGCGCAACGGGGTGCTCGAGCCGTTCAGTCGCGAGAAGATCATCTCCGGTGTCCGGAAGGCCTGCCAGGGTCGACCCGTGACCGACGGTGATCTGGCCGTCCTGGCCCAGCGGGTCGAGGAGGCCGTCCGCGCCAGCGGCACGTCGCAGATCGAGGCCAACGACATCGGCCTGGCGATCCTGCCCCCGCTGCGAGAGCTCGACGAGGTGGCCTACCTGCGGTTCGCCAGCGTCTACCAGGCGTTCGACTCGCTCGACGACTTCGAGGCCTCGATCGCGACGCTGCGCGAAGAGCACGCCGGGCGGCCCCGCACGACCCGATCGGTCGACGAATGACGACCCCGTACCGGCTCCTGTTCGATCTCGTCCTGTCGAAGCTCGACCCCGAAGACGCGCACCACCTGGCGTTCCGGGTCATCCGCGCCGTCCCCAGGCTCGGACTCGCGCCGCTCGCGAGGCGGTTCACCGCGCCGCACCCGTCGCTGGCCGTCTCGGCGCTGGGCCTCCGCTTCGACTCCCCGTTCGGCGTGGCGGCGGGCTTCGACAAGGACGCTCGGGGCATCGCCGGGCTCGGAGCGCTCGGCTTCGGCCACGTCGAGGTCGGCACCATCACGGCCCGGCCGCAACCCGGCAACGACCGACCTCGGCTCTTCCGGCTCGTCCCCGACCTGGCGGTCGTCAACCGCATGGGGTTCAACAACGGAGGCGCGCAGCAGGCCGCGACGGAGCTCGCGAAGGCACGGAGCGCCTCCCGTCGTCCGGTCGTCGGGGTGAACATCGGCAAGAGCCGTGTCGTCGACGTGGATGACGCGGTCGACGACTACCTGGTCAGCACGAGGCTCCTCGCGCCGTTGGCGGACTACCTGGCGGTCAACGTCAGCTCGCCCAACACGCCCGGGCTCCGGGGGCTCCAGAGAGCTCGATCGACTCGGCCCTCTGCTGAGGGCGGTCGCCGAGGCAGCCGGGTCGACTCCCGTCCTCGTCAAGATCGCGCCCGACCTCGACGACGAGGGCATCCGCACGATCGGCCGACTCGTCGGCGACCTGGGGCTGGCGGGAGTGATCGCCACGAACACGACGCTGTCGCGCGAGGGGCTCGCGACCGACTCGAGCGTGGTCGAAGCGGCCGGTGCCGGAGGCCTCTCCGGTGCGCCCCTGGCGGCTCGCTCGCTCGAGGTGCTGCGGCTGCTGGTCGACGCCGTACCCGAGGGCACCTGCATCATCTCCGTCGGGGGAGTCACCTCCGCCGCCGACGTCGACGAACGGCTGCGCGCCGGCGCGACCCTGGTCCAGGGGTACACCGCGTTCCTCTACCGGGGTCCACTCTGGGCCCGTCAGATCAACCGGGGCCTCCGCAGGCTCCGCTCCCGTCGTTGACGTGGGCGTGATCGGACCGTCGGTCGCCTGATCGGCCGTCACTGCCCCGCACGACGACACCGCCCCTCCTCTTGATTCTCATCGAGAGGAGGGGCGGCGTCGTGGAGTCGGAGAGGAGTCAGACGGTCGGGTACTGACCGCGCTTGATCTGCGGCTTCGGCATGCGCATGGGCTTCATCTGCATGGCCCGCATGGCGGCGTACCACTTGTTGCCCCGCTGGACGTTGCCGGCACCG
Organism: Frigoribacterium sp. AC394; assembly: GCF_979258095.1. Lineage (NCBI taxonomy): Bacteria > Bacillati > Actinomycetota > Actinomycetes > Micrococcales > Microbacteriaceae > Frigoribacterium > Frigoribacterium sp. AC394. The sequence continues at coordinate 205,238 of NZ_OZ409834.1, forward strand.
TACTTCTCGGTGAGCTTCGACGTGACAAGGCGACCCACCACGAGGCAGTCGATCACGGCGACGATGAAGAAGCCCCAGAGGACGAAGAGGGTGATCATCTGGATGGCGGCCACCTGGATGATGCTCATGACGATGACGAGCACCATGATGGGGATCATCGCCTCGCCGACGCTGTAGCGCGCGTCGACGTAGTCGCGGATGAACTTGCGCTGCGGGCCCTTGTCGCGTTCGGGGAGGAACTTCTCCTCACCGTTCGCCATGCCCACGCGCTGCCGCTCGCGGACCTCGGCGAGGCGGGCCCGCTGGGCCTTCTGCGCCTCCTTGCCGGTGGCGACCAGAGGGCGTCGGTTCGCCTCCTCGCGCTCGCGCCTGGTCGGCGTCGGGCGACCCTTGCCGATCGGCGTCGATTCGGGGTCGACGACCTGCGTCGACGAGTCGGTCTTGTCTTCTGCCTTGGCCACGGATATTCCTCGGGGTTGAACGAGTTCCTAAGATTACCTGCATGACCGACTCGCAGCACCCCGTCCGACCGACCGACCCTCGTACTGTCAGCGAACTCGCGGAGGCCGTGCACGCCGGGCTCCCGTCGACGATCGCCGATCTCTCCTCGCTCGTGCGCATCCCCTCCGTCTCGTGGGACGCCTTCGACCCCGCCCACGTCGCGGAGAGCGCCGAGGCCGTGGCCCGTCTCGTCCGCGAGACGGGCCTCTTCGACGAGGTGACGGTCAGCCGGGCTCCCATCGGCGACACCGGCGCGACCGGTCAGCCTGCCGTCCTGGCCCGTCGGGAGGCGCGCGACGGCAAGAAGACCGTCCTGCTGTACGCGCACCACGACGTCCAACCCCAGGGGGACGACGCGCACTGGGGCACTCCGCCCTTCGAGCCCACGCTGAAGGGCGACCGCCTCTACGGTCGCGGTGCGTCCGACGACAAGGCCGGCGTCATGACCCACGTCGCCGCCCTCCGTGCCGTCCGCGAGGTCGTCGGCGACGACCTCGGCGTGGGCGTGGCCCTGTTCATCGAGGGCGAGGAGGAGTTCGGCTCGAGGTCGTTCGCGGACTTCCTCGCGCAGCACCGCGACCAGCTGGCCGCCGACGTGATCGTGGTGGCCGACTCCGACAACTGGAGCACCACCGTCCCGGCCATCACCGTCGGGCTGCGGGGCAATGTGACGTTCCGACTCACGGTCCGCACCCTCGCCCACGCCTCGCATTCGGGGATGCTCGGCGGCGTCGTCCCGGACGCCATGATGGCGATGGTGCGCCTCCTGGCCTCGCTCCACGACGACGACGGCGGTGTGGCCGTCGCCGGTCTCCGCAGCCGCGACGCGCAGCACCCCGAGCAGTCGGAGGAGACCCTCCGGGAGGAGTCCGGGCTGCTCGATGGGGTTCGGACGATCGGACACGGCCCCCTCCTGAGCCGGGTGTGGTCGCAGCCGTCGATCACCGTCACGGGGATCGATGCTCCGACCGTCGCGAACGCCTCCAACACGCTCTCGCCCGAGGTGTCCGTCCGCATCAGCGCGCGCGTCGCCCCGGGGCAGCCCGCGGCGGAGGCCTACGAGGCGCTGCGCGAGCACCTGCTGACGGACCCGCCGTTCGGTGCGCACGTCTCGATCGACGACGTCGACACGGGGGACCCGTTCCTCGTCGACACGAGCGGGCCGGCGATCGCCGACGTGACCGTGGCGATGACCGAGGGCTGGGGGGAGGCGCCGGTCCAGACCGGCATCGGAGGCTCGATCCCCTTCATCGCCGACCTCGTGAAGACCTTCCCGCACGCGGAGATCCTGGTGACCGGCGTCGAAGACCCCGACACGCGGGCGCACAGCCCCAACGAGTCGCAGCACCTCGGGGTGCTCCAGAAGGCCATCCTCACGGAGGCCATCCTCATCGCGCGACTCGACGCCGGGATCCGCTGACCGGATCATCGAGCCGGGGAACAAATCCCCGGGTCCGCTGCTTACACTGGTCGACGAGGAGTGCAGAGCACTCGCACCCGCTTGAAGGAGGCTCCATGACCGACACCGCGACCCCCGTCGTCGAGACGGCCGTTTCGACCGAGACGCCCGCCCACGGCGTCAAGCTCACCGATACCGCAGCCGGAAAGGTCAAGAGCCTCCTCATGCAGGAGGGGCGGGACGACCTCCGTCTCCGTGTCGCCGTCCAGCCCGGTGGCTGCTCCGGTCTGATCTACCAGCTCTACTTCGACGAGCGCCTGCTCGAGAACGACGCGACCGTCGACTACGACGGTGTCGAGGTCGTCGTCGACAAGATGAGCGTGCCGTACCTCGACGGCGCCGCCATCGACTTCGAGGACACCATCCAGAAGCAGGGCTTCACGATCGACAACCCGAACGCCCAGGGGAGCTGCGCCTGCGGCGACAGCTTCCACTGACGGTCGACCCGTCACCGCTCCTCGTCGGGGGCCGCCCTCCGGGGTGGTCCCCGACAGGCGGTTAATGGTTCGGCGTCGAACATTGCGGCGTGCTGTGTACTGAGGTCGGGGCAACCTGCGAGTAGGCTAGGGAAGTCCCCGTCCAGACTGGGAGCACCCCCCGAAGTCGCGTCATCCGAGAGGTAACAGTGCGTTCTCACCGCCGTAATCGTTGGGCCGCCATTCCCGTGGCAGCCGTCATGGCCCTCGTCCTCGCAGGCTGCACGCAAGACCAGCTGCAGGGTTGGCTGCCGACCGAGCCGGGCACCACGAACCACGTCGACAGCATCATCGGCCTCTGGGTCACGTCGTGGATCGTCCTCCTCATCGTCGGGTTCATCGTGTGGGGTCTGGTCATCTGGGCGTCGATCGCCTACCGCCGTCGCAAGGGCCAGACCGGCCTCCCGGTGCAGCTGCGGTACAACCTCCCGGTCGAGATCTTCTACACGGTCGTCCCGCTCATCCTGGTGCTCGGCTTCTTCGCCTTCACCGCTCGCGACCAGGCCGCCATCGAGGCGCCGACCGCGAGCCCCGACGTCAAGATCGACGTCTACGCCAAGCGCTGGGCCTGGGACTTCAACTACATCGATCAGCAGAACGAAGACGAGAGCACCTATTACCAGGGCATCCAGGCGCAGGAGGAGGCGGACGGAACGGTCGACGAAGACCAGCTACCCGTGCTCTACCTGCCCGTCGGCAAGTCCGTCGAGATCGAGCTCAAGTCGCGCGACGTCGCACACTCCTTCTGGGTCGTCGACTTCCTCTACAAGAAGGACACGATCCCCGGCAAGACCAACTACATGTACTTCACCCCCGAGAAAGAGGGCACCTTCACCGGAAAGTGCGCCGAGCTCTGCGGCGAGTACCACTCCCTGATGCTGTTCAACGTCAAGGTCGTCAGCCAGTCCGAGTACGACGCCTACCTGCAGACGCTCGCGGACGACGGCAACACGGGTCTGCTCGGCGACGAGTACAACACCAACACCAACCAGCCGGACAACGAGGCCCCTGTGGCCGCCGGCACCGAAGACTCCGAGAAGTAAGGCACGGTCGATGAGCTCAGCCACCGCCACCCGCCCCACCGGCGGAACATCCTCCTCCGGCCCGAACTTCGGTGCCTCGAAGGTCGGACGCAAGGGCAATGTCGTCGTGACGTGGATCACGTCGACCGACCACAAGACCATCGGGTACATGTACCTGATCGCGTCCTTCCTGTTCTTCTGCCTCGGCGGAGTCATGGCGCTGATCATCCGGGCGCAGCTCTTCGCCCCGGGTCTCGACGTCATCCAGACCAAAGAGCAGTACAACCAGCTGTTCACCATGCACGGCACGATCATGCTGCTCATGTTCGCGACGCCCCTGTTCTCGGGCTTCGCCAACGTGCTGATGCCGTTGCAGATCGGTGCTCCCGACGTCGCGTTCCCCCGACTGAACGGCTTCGCCTTCTGGCTGTACCTCTTCGGCTCCATCATCGCCGTCGCCGGGTTCCTCACCCCCCAGGGCGCTGCGTCGTTCGGCTGGTTCGCCTACGCGCCGTTGTCGGATACGACGTTCTCACCAGGGTTGGGTGGAAATCTCTGGGTGTTCGGTCTCGGTATGACCGGTTTCAGCACGATCCTCGGCGCCGTCAACTTCATCACGACCATCGTCACGATGCGCGCGCCCGGCATGACCATGTGGCGCATGCCGATCTTCACCTGGAACACGCTCATCACGGCGATCCTCGTGATCATGGCGTTCCCCGTGCTGGCTGCGGCCCTGTTCGGCCTCGGCTTCGACCGCGTGTTCGACGCTCAGGTGTTCAACCCGGCCAACGGTGGAGCCATCCTCTGGCAGCACCTGTTCTGGTTCTTCGGGCACCCCGAGGTCTACATCATCGCCCTGCCGTTCTTCGGCATCATCAGCGAGGTGCTCCCGGTCTTCAGTCGCAAGCCGATCTTCGGCTACAAGACGCTCGTCTACGCGACGATCTCGATCGCGGCTCTCTCCGTCACCGTGTGGGCTCACCACATGTACGTGACCGGCTCGGTACTGCTGCCCTTCTTCTCGCTGATGACCATGCTCATCGCGGTCCCGACCGGCGTGAAGATCTTCAACTGGATCGGCACGATGTGGCGCGGTTCGGTCACGTTCGAGACGCCCATGCTGTGGGCCATCGGGTTCCTCATCACCTTCACGTTCGGTGGTCTGACCGGCGTCATCCTGGCGTCGCCGCCCCTCGACTTCCACGTGTCGGACACCTACTTCGTCGTGGCGCACTTCCACTACGTCGTCTTCGGGACGGTCGTCTTCGCCATGTTCTCCGGGTTCTACTTCTGGTGGCCGAAGATGACCGGCAAGATGCTGAACGAGCGTCTCGGCAAGATCCACTTCTGGATGCTCTTCGTCGGCTTCCACACGACGTTCCTCATCCAGCACTGGCTGGGTGTGATGGGCATGCCCCGTCGTTACGCGACGTACCAGCCCGAAGACCACTTCACCTGGATGAACCAGCTGTCGACCATCGGTGCCATGCTGCTCGGCGTCTCGATCCTGCCGTTCCTCTACAACGTGTACATCACGGCGCGTCGCGCTCCCAAGGTCGAGGTGAACGACCCCTGGGGTTACTCGCGATCGCTGGAGTGGGCGACGTCGTGCCCGCCCCCTCGCCACAACTTCACCTCCATCCCCCGCATCCGCTCGGAGTCCCCGGCGTTCGACCTGAACCACCCCGAGGCCGGCCTGCCCGTCGGCATCGGCCCGGTGAAGGACGCCCCTGACGCTCCGACGTACGATGCAGCCAGCGACAAGGTGAAGTAGGCCCCGATGAAGACCAACGCAACTCTTTTCTGGATCCTCGCGATCTTCTTCTTCGCGATGGGAGCCGTCTACACGGTCTGGAACATCATCGACACCGGTCAGGTGGAGTGGGCCGGTACGGTCGCCATCCCCCTGGCAGGCATGCTCAGCGTGTTCCTCGCCTTCTACATGAGCCGGTCGCACAAGGCTCAGGGTGGGGAGCTCGCGGAAGACCGTCTGGACGCCAACATCGATGACGGCGACCCCGAGCTGGGGCACTTCAGCCCGTGGTCGTGGTGGCCGATCATTCTCGCCTTCGCGTGCGGCCTGATCTTCCTGGCTCTCGCAGTCGGCATGTGGATCATCTACATCGGTGGAGCTCTCGTCGCAGTCGCACTGGTCGGCTGGGTCTACGAGTACTATCGGGGCAACTTCGTCCACTGATCGATCGAGCTACTGCTTCACCTGAACGGCGTCCACGAAGTGGGCGCCGTTCGTGGATTCACCCTCCGGACTGACGACGCGAAGGGACCGGGGTTCGGACTGCGACGTGGCACGTGACGAGGCGGCCTCTGCGGGAGTCTGCGGCGACGATCCATCGGCGGGCAGCATGGGGTGCCTGGCGGAGAGCCGACACGCGACCTTCCATTCATGACCTCCTCGCTGCCTGTACCGGGTCGGTGACCGGGAAGCCGGTCCGTCGGGTGGATTTCGCCCACCGGACGTCCTCACGCGGGGGAGTGGCCGGTGTGTCCTGTGCGGCTCGGGGTCGAGGTCGATCTGCATGTCGGCCATCCGGCCGATCGAGGCCACAGCGACGAAGGAGTCGTCGAAGTGGCCTGGGACGTCGTCATCGACCGTGCAGCCGCGGGCACCTTGCAGATGTCGATCGTCCGGAACGGCAGTATCTCAGCTGAGGCTCGACCGCGACCATCGCTCAAAGGCGCGGAGGCGCCTGGCAAGCCTCGAGAGACCTCTCGGCAGCAGTGCGATGCTTCGACTAGCACCGGCACCTGCACCTGCACCGGCCACAGACACCGGAACGGGCCGAACGATGTCATCGGCAGGCACGATCGGTAGCCAACGCGTCAAAGGGGTCCAGGTCGCGTCACGGCCCGTCCGGCACGTCCTCTGCAGACAGGCGCTGGACACGAGAGACTCGTCCTCCTGTCACGCCCTGAGGCCCTTGGCGGAGGTGGACTTAAGGAGCGAGGGTGTTGTCGAAGGGCGACTCGGCTTCCGGGGGAGCCGGGGCACAGCGGGCAGGCACCTGGTGCACGCGAGCTCGAGGCGGTCTTGGTCGTGTCACGACGCTGCGCTGAACTCGACGGGCATCGACTTTCGGCCACGTGGCCGCGACGCCGTCCTCTCGACTCATGTCGCCTCGTCTCGGAGGCGGGGCTCGCAGTCCGAGTCACGGAGACTCCCAGGCCAAACGACTGAGGCCCGACCACCGCAGGGGTGGTCGGGCCTCAGAACGACTCGGGTCAGTGACCGTCGTTGTGCGGTGCCTCGATCTCGGAACGCTTCACCGGGGCGATGCGGTCTTCGAAGAAGAACGACGACATCGATGCCCGCAGACGCTGCACCGGCGTGATCTGACCGTTGGCGTTCGGACGGATCATCAGGGGCTCGTACTCGGTGAAGTTGAGCAGGCGCCAACGCTCGTACTCGTCGAGCTGCTCGTGGACCTCGACGTACTCGCCGCCGGGGAGACGGACGATGCGGCCCGACTCGTAGCCGTGCAACGCGATCTCGCGGTCCTTCTTCTGCAGACCCAGGCACACCCGTTTGGTGATCCAGAAGGCGATGAATGGTCCGAGGATCAGACAGGCCTGCACGGTGTGGATCACGTAGTTCAGGGAGAGATGGAAGTGCGTAGCCATCAGGTCCGAGCTGGCCGCGGCCCACAGGCTCGCGTAGACGACGATGCCGGCGGCGCCGATCGCCGTACGCGTGGGAGCGTTACGAGGGCGGTCGAGGATGTGGTGCTCGCGCTTGTCGCCCGTGACCCACGCCTCGAGGAACGGGTAGAGCAGGACGGCCAGGATGAAGATCACCAGGACGCCGATGGGGGCCAGGATGTTCATCGAGACTGTGTAGCCCCAGGCCACGAACTCCCAGTGCGGGGGCACCAGTCGTAGCGCACCGTCGGCGAATCCGATGTACCAGTCGGGCTGCGTTCCAGCCGACACGGGGGAGGGGTCGTACGGCCCGTAGTTCCAGATCGGGTTGATCGTGAACAGGGAGGCGATAAGGACGATCACACCGAAGACGATGAAGAAGAACCCACCGGCCTTGGCGGCGAACACAGGCATGACCGGGACGCCGACGACGTTCTCGTTGGTCTTGCCGGGGCCGGCCCACTGCGTGTGCTTGTTGATGATCAGCAGCAGGAGGTGGACGCCGAGCAGGGCGATGAGGAGAGCCGGCAGGAGCATGATGTGCAGCGAGTAGAAGCGCGCCACCATGTCGGTGCCGGGGAACTCGCCGCCGAACAGCAGGTACGAGATCCACACGCCGATGACGGGGATGCCCTTCACCATGCCGTCGATGATCCGAGCACCGTTACCGGAGAGCAGGTCGTCGGGGAGCGAGTAGCCGGTGAAGCCCTCGGCCATCGCGAGGACCCAGAGCGTGAAGCCGACGACCCAGTTGATCTCGCGGGGCTTGCGGAACGCACCGGTGAAGTACACGCGGAGCATGTGCAGCATGATCGCCGCGACGAAGAGCAGCGCCGCCCAGTGGTGGATCTGACGGAAGAGGAGCCCACCGCGGATGTCGAACGAGATGTCGAGCGTCGAGGCCATCGCCGCCGACATGTTCAAGCCCTTGAGGGGCACGTACGAGCCGTTGTAGTTCACCTCGGCCATGGACGGCTGGAAGAAGAACGTCAGGAACGTGCCCGAGAGCAGGATGACGACGAACGAGTACAGCGCGACCTCGCCCAGCATGAACGACCAGTGGTCGGGGAAGATCTTGCGACCGACCTCTTTCACGAGGCCGGACATGCTCGTACGCTCGTCGACGTAGTTGGCTGCGGCGCCGAAGAACTTGTTGGTCTTCGTCGGAGCGAATGCGGGGACCGTCGTCGTCGTGTTCGACGTCTTCGTCTCGGTCTCCGGTGCAGGGGTGGTGGTGATCACTTTTCGCGCTCCCAGTAGCTCGGGCCCACGGGCTCGTGGAAATCGCTCTGCGCGACGAGGTAACCATCGGCGTCGACTGCGATGGGCAGCTGCGGGAGAGGCCGTTTGGCCGGTCCGAAGATGACTTCGCAGTTGTTCTTCACGTCGAACGTCGACTGGTGGCAGGGGCAGAGCAGGTGGTGGGTCTGCTGCTCGTAGAGGGCCACAGGGCACCCCACGTGCGTGCAGATCTTCGAGTACGCGACGATGCCGTCGTACTGCCAGCCCTCGCGTCCTTCCGGAATGTTGAGGTCTTCCGGTTTGAGGCGCATCAGAAGGACTGCGGCCTTGGCTTTCTCTTCGAGCAGGTGCTCCGACTCGTTGAGGGTCTCGGGGATGACGTGGAACACGGAACCGAGCGTGATGTCGGAGGCTTTGATGCGGGCACCCGACGGGTCCATCGCGAGGTGCGTCCCCTCCTCCCAGAGGGTGTGACGCAGGACCTCGTTCGGGTCTTCGGCGGGCGCGAGATCGCGGAACAGGACGACGGCGGGGAGCGGCGTGGCCACGAGGGCGCCGATCAGGCTGTTCCGGATAAGCGTGCGGCGACCGAAGCCGGACTCCTGGTTGCCCAGTGCGAAGACCTCGACGGCCTTCTCACGGGTCTCGTCGGTGCCACGCGTCGAGTGACGCATCTCGGTGATCTCGCGAGCCGGCATCAGCGTCTTCGACCAGTGCACGGCCCCGATGCCGATCGAGATCAGCCCGAGGGCGATTCCGAGACCGAGGAACAGGTTGTTCAGGCGGACCGAGTTCGAGTCTCCCGATGTGATCGGGAAGGCGATGTACGCACCGATGGCGGCGATGCTGCCCACGATGGAGAGGAAGAACCAGACGCTGACCTGACGCTCGGCGCGCTTCTCGGCCTTGGGGTCGATGTCGGTGACACGGTCGCGGTGCGGCGGCTCACCCGGGTTCTCGAAGACGTCGGCAGTGACGACGGCCGTGCCGGCCGACACCTGTCGAGGCTCGTGCCTCTCGACAGCCGAGCCCGCGATGGGGGCCTCGTCGTCGTGCTGTGCCATGGGTTTTGCCTTTCGGTGAAGTACGGGAGAACGACTAGTTGGATCGGGCGGTGAGCCAGATGGTCACGGCGACGATTCCGCCGAGACCGAAGATCCAGATGAACAGACCCTCGGCGACCGGGCCGAGGCTTCCGAGTTCGAACCCGCCGGGGGACGGGTTGTTCTCCAGGTACTTGAGGTACGTGATGATGTCGGCCTTGTCTTGGGGCGACAGGTTCATGTCGTTGAAGACGGGCATGTTCTGCGGGCCGGTGAGCATGGCCTCGTAGATGTGATTGGAGTCGACCCCGTCGAGTGCGGGAGCGAACTTGCCCTCCGTCAGCGCGCCTCCGGCGCCCGCGACGTTGTGGCACATGGCGCAGTTGATGCGGAAGAGCTCGGCGCCGTTGGTGGTGTCGCCGTCGGCCTGGAGGTACTCCTCGGAGGGGATGCTCGGACCGGGGCCGAGGGAGGCGATGTAGGCGGCCATGTCGGCGACCTGCTCGTCGCTGAACTGCGTGGGCTTCTCTTCGGCCTGCGGGCCGTTGAGCGCCATGGGCATGCGGCCCGTGCCGACCTGGAAGTCGACGGCGGCCGAGCCGACGCCGATCAGGCTGGGGCCGTCGGCAGTACCGGCGGCGCTGAGGCCGTGGCACGTCGCGCAGTTCGACGCGAAGAGCTTCTGACCCTCATCGATGCTCTGCTGCGATGCGACGGGGGCAACGTTCTCGTCGGCGGTGGCCGTCGACGAGAAGAGGGCGTACGCGCCACCGGTCGTGAGGAGACCCACGAGGATGAGGGACGCGGTCGCGAGCGGGCTGCGACGACCCGTCTTGGTCTTGCGTCGCGAGGACGAGGTTCGAGTGAACATGCTGTGTGAACGATCCAATGCCTATTTGAGGACGTAGACGACCATGAAGAGGCCGATCCACACCACGTCGACGAAGTGCCAGTAGTACGAGACGACGATGGCTGTCGTCGCTTCTTTGTGGCCGAAGTTCTTGACGGCGAACGCCCGGCCGATGGTGAGGAGGAACGCGATGAGACCGCCGATGACGTGCGCGCCGTGGAAGCCGGTCGTCATGTAGAAGGCGGAGCCGTACGCGTTGGAGCTGAGGGTGACGTGCTCGGAGATGAGGTGCGCGTACTCGAACACCTGGAGGCAGATGAACGCCGAGCCCATGGCGTAGGTGAGGAAGAACCACTCGACCATGCCCCACTGGCCGACCTGGAACAGGCGGCCCGTGCGGCGTGACTGCATGCGCTCGGCGGCGAAGACGCCGAACTGGCAGGTGACCGACGAGAGCACCAGCATGATGGTGTTCGTGAGGGCGAACGGCACGTCGAGCTTGGCCGTCTCGAACTCCCAGAGGCCGGGCGAGGTGCTTCGCAGCGTGAAGTAGATCGCGAACAGACCCGCGAAGAACATGACTTCGCTGCCCAGCCACACGATGGTGCCGACGGCGACGGTGCTCGGTCGGTTGACGACCGGCCCGGAAGGTCTGGAGAGAGAGGTACTTGTCACGAGGTCCATTATGCCTGGAAACCTCCCTTGGGTTTGCGCAGGAAACCCCGGGTCGGGAATTTCTCTTGACGACGAGCTATAAGACGGGCTAGGCGGACGCCGCTAACCTTGCGGCATGACCAACGAGCTCTCCTGGCCCACGATCATCGAGTCCCTCCTGGCCCGTCGGGACCTCTCGATCACCGAGGCGACGTGGTCGATGGAGCGGGTGATGCTCGGCGAGGCGACTCCCGCTCAGCTGGCCGCGTTCCTCGTCGCGCTGCGCTCCAAAGGGGAGACGGTCGACGAGATCGTCGGCTTCCGCGACGCGGTGCTCGCCCACGCCGTCCCGCTGCCCGTCGACTCGCTGGCCGTCGACATCGTCGGCACCGGTGGCGACCGGTTCGGCACGGTCAACGTGTCGACGATGGCCTCCGTGGTCGTCGCGTCGACCGGTGTGCCCGTCATCAAGCACGGTAACCGCGCGGCGAGCTCGTCGTCCGGCTCGTCCGACGTGCTGGCCGCCCTCGGCATCGACCTGACCCTGTCGGCCGAGCGCGTCGCGGACGTCCTCCGGGAGGTCGGCATGACGTTCGCATTCGCCGCGGCTTTCCACCCGGGCTTCGGCAACGCGGCGCAGGTCCGGCGTGAGATCGGCGTGCCCACGGTGTTCAACTTCCTCGGTCCCCTGGTCAACCCGGCACGCCCCGAGGCGAGCGCCGTCGGCGTCGCGTCGCTCGACAAGGTGCCCCTCATCGTCGGCGTGTTCCAGACGCGGGGGGCGACCGCGCTCGTGTTCCGCGGCGATGACGGCCTGGACGAGCTGACGACCACCGGTCACAGCCACATCTGGGAGATCTCGACCGGGTCCGTGACCGAGCACGACTTCGATCCGCTCGAGCTCGGCATCCCACGGGCCGCCATCGCCGACCTCGTCGGCGGCGACGCGCAGCACAACGCCGACGTCGCCCGCCGGGTGCTCGCCGGCGAGACGGGGCCGGTGCGCGACATCGTGCTGCTGAACGCCGCGGCCGGTCTGGTGTCGTACCGGCTCGCCGTCGACCCGTCGGAGCGCGACCGCCCCGTCGTCGTCCGATTCCGTGAGCAGCTCGCGGTGGCGGCCGAGGCGATCGACTCGGGCGCTGCCGCTGCCAAGCTCGACGCGTGGGTGACGGCCACCAGGACGGCGTGAGGTCGCCCCGGGTGGCCGACCCGCGCCTCCTCGGCTCGAGGGACGGCCGGGCGGGGTCGATCGACAGGACGACCGCCTGAGACGCGGAACGGGCCCGCCCCCCTAGGGGAGCGGGCCCGTCGTCGTCGGGACTCAGTTCACGTCGTCGTCGACCCAGTCGAAGGTCTTCGTGACGGCCTTCTTCCAGAGGCGCAGGGTGCGGTCGCGCTCGTCGGCCTCGATGTTCGGAGTCCAGCGCTTGTCCTCCTGCCAGTTCTGACGGAGGTCGTCCAGCGTCTCCCAGAAGCCGACCGCGAGACCGGCTGCGTAGGCCGCGCCGAGCGCCGTGGTCTCGGCGACCACGGGGCGGACCACCGGGACGTCGAGGATGTCGGCCTGGAACTGCATGAGAGCGTCGTTGGCGGTCATGCCGCCGTCGACCTTGAGCTCGGTCAGGTCGACGCCCGAGTCGGCGTTGACCGCATCGAGCACCTCGCGGGTCTGGAAGGCCGTGGCCTCGAGCGCCGCGCGGGCGATGTGGCCCTTGTTCACGTAGCGGGTCAGACCCACCAGCGCACCGCGGGCGTCCGAACGCCAGTACGGCGCGAAGAGGCCCGAGAACGCCGGCACGAAGTACACGCCGCCGTTGTCGTCGACGGTCTTGGCCAGCTCTTCGACCTCCGCCGCCGAGCCGATGATGCCGAGGTTGTCGCGCAGCCACTGGATGAGCGATCCGGTGACGGCGATCGACCCCTCCAGCGCGTAGTGCGGGGCGGCGTCGCCGAGCTTGTAGCCGAGCGTCGTCAGCAGACCGTTCTTCGAGTGGACGATCTCCTCGCCCGTGTTGAAGATGAGGAAGTTGCCGGTGCCGTAGGTGTTCTTGGACTCGCCCTGGTCGAATGCGGCCTGACCGAACGTGGCGGCCTGCTGGTCGCCGAGGATGCCGGCGATCGGCACCTCGCGCAGCAGGTTCGAGGACTCGACCGTGCCGTAGACCTCGGACGAGCTCTTGATCTCGGGGAGCATCGACTTCGGCACGTCGAACGCCTCGAGGATGTCGTCGCGCCACTGGAGCGTCTCGAGGTCCATGAAGAGGGTCCGCGATGCGTTCGTCACGTCGGTGACGTGGACGCCGCCGTCGACGCCGCCGGTGAGGTTCCAGATGACCCACGAGTCGGTGGTGCCGAACATGAGGTCGCCCGCATCGGCCTTCTCGCGTGCACCCTCGACGTTCTCGAGGATCCAGACGATCTTTGTGCCCGAGAAGTAGGTCGCGAGCGGCAGCCCGACGATCGGCTTGAACCGCTCGACGCCACCGTCGGCGGCGAGGCGGTCGACGATGGACTGCGTGCGGGTGTCCTGCCAGACGATCGCGTTGTAGACCGGCTTGCCCGTGGTCCTGTCCCACACGACGGCGGTCTCGCGCTGGTTGGTGATGCCGACGGCCTTGATGTTGTGGCGCGTGATGTCGGCCCGCGAGAGGGCCTGGCCGATGACCTCGCGGGTGTTCGTCCAGATCTCGAGCGGGTCGTGCTCGACCCAGCCGGCGCGCGGGAAGATCTGCTCGTGCTCCTTCTGACCGGTGGACACGATGGTGCCCGAGTGGTCGAAGATGATGGCGCGGGTGCTCGTGGTGCCCTGGTCGATGGCGAGAATGTAGTCGTCGCTCACGGGTGTGTCTCCTTCGTCGTTGATGGTGTCGACCGCGACGGGCCGGGTGCGCCCCGGAGGGGCGTCAGCCCGCCGCGATCAGCGATGAGTCGTGGGTTCGGGTCAGGCGATGGGGAGCAGCGCGCCCGAGACGACGGCGGCGAGTGCGCCACCGATGAGAGGGCCGGCGACGGGGACCCAGGCGTAGGACCAGTCGCTCGAGCCCTTGCCCTTGATGGGGAGGAAGGCGTGCGCGATGCGCGGTCCGAGGTCACGGGCCGGGTTGATGGCGTAGCCGGTGGGGCCACCGAGGGAGGCGCCGATCGCGATCACGAGGAAGGCGACGGGGATGGCGCCGAGCTCGGCCGGGGTGCCGCCGTTGGTGAAGCCGATGACGACCAGCACGAACGCGAAGGTCGCGATGATCTCGGTGACGAGGTTCCAGCCGTAGTTGCGGATGGCGGGCCCGGTCGAGAAGACGCCCAGCTTGGCGGCGGGGTCGGGCTCTTCGTCGAAGTGGTTCTTGTAGACGAGCCAGACGAGCACGGCGCCGATGATCGCACCGATCATCTGCGCGGCGAGGTAGACGAGGAACGCGACGAAGTCGATGTTGCCCAGGATCAGCTGCGCGAGCGAGACGGCCGGGTTGAGCGCCGCACCGGAGGAGTACGAGACGGTGACACCGGCGAAGACGGCGAGGCCCCAGCCGAAGTTGACCATCAGCGTGCCGCCGTTGAAGCCCTTCGACTTCGTGAGTGCCACGTTGGCGACGACGCCGCCACCGAGCAGGATGAGCATCGCCGTGCCCACCACTTCAGAGAGAAAAATCAGTCCCAGGTCCACGTCGACCTTCCTTAGTCGTCGGGCGGGCTGCGACTGTGCAACCCGCGGTGAGCGTGTGAGCACACACTAGTGCGGGGACGGCACACCATGAGTGGCCGAATCAGGTGGTTTGCACACATGTGCACAGATGTCCGAGCGGAGTACTTTCGTGGAGGAATGAAGCGAGCCCGGTCGACGGGCTCCCATCACGAGGAGGACCTTCGATGAAGAAGCTCATCAACGATCCGGCGGACGTCGTCGCCGAGGCCGTCGCGGGATTCGGGGCGGCCCATGCCGACCTGGTCGTCGTGTCGCACGATCCGACGTTCGTGAGGCGCGCCGAGGGGCCGACGCCGGGCAGGGTGGCCATCGTGAGCGGCGGCGGCAGCGGACACGAGCCGCTCCATGCCGGGTTCGTGGGGTTCGGGATGCTCTCGGCAGCGGTGCCCGGCCCCGTGTTCACCTCGCCCACCCCGGACCCGATCCTGGCGGCGACGTCGGCGGTCGACGGGGGAGCCGGGGTGCTCTACATCGTCAAGAACTACACGGGCGACGTGCTCAACTTCGAGACGGCGGCCGATCTCGCCGAGGCCGACGGCATCACCGTGGAGTCGGTGCTGGTCGACGACGACGTCGCCGTGAAGGACTCCCTGTTCACGGCGGGTCGTCGTGGAGTCGCCGGGACGGTCGTCGTCGAGAAAATCGCGGGCGCCTCCGCCGAGCGGGGTGACGACCTCGCCACCGTGGCGGCTCTCGCCCGTCGTGCCGTGGCGGCGACCCGATCGATGGGCGTCGCACTCGCCGCCGGCACCGTTCCCCACGCCGGTGAGCCCGGCTTCGTCCTCGGTGACGACGAGATCGAGTTCGGCGTCGGCATCCACGGCGAACCTGGCCGCGAGCGCATGCCGCTGGAGCCGGTGGACGCCATCGTCGAGCGCCTCCTCTCGGCGGTGACCGACGACCTGGGCGTCGCAGCGGGCGACCAGGTGCTGCTTTTCGTCAACGGCATGGGCGGCACCCCCTCCATCGAGCTCTACATCGCGTACCGCCGAGCGGCCGAGCTGCTGTCCGAGCAGGGGGTGACCGTGGCGCGCAGCCTCGTCGGCGACTACGTGACCTCGCTCGAGATGCAGGGTCTCTCGCTCACCGTGACCCGGCTCGACGACGAGCTGACCGAGCTCTGGGACGCACCCGTCGAGACGGCCGCGCTGCGGCGCGGACGCTGACCGTGACAGCCCTCACCGACCACGAGAGGAACACCGAATGACACTGGACTCCACCTGGGTGCGCGCCTGGATCGAACGGACGGCGGAGGTGCTGACGACCGAGCGGCACACCCTGAGCGAACTCGACCGCCAGATCGGCGATGGGGACCACGGCGAGAACCTCGCCCGCGGATTCGCCGCCGTCCGGGAGCGCGTCGGCCAGACGCCCGACGACGCGACGCCGGCGACTCTCGTCAAGCTCGTCGCCACCACCCTCATCTCGACCGTCGGGGGAGCGGCCGGACCGCTTCTCGGGACGGCCTACCTCAAGGGGGCGGCCGCCCTGGGCGACGCGTCCGAGCTGGACGCCCGAGCGGTCGTCGCCCTGCTGACCGCCGCGCGCGACGGCGTGGTCCTCCGAGGCAAGGCCGAGACGGGCGACAAGACCATGGTCGACGCCTGGACCCCGGCCGTCGACGCCGCCGTCGCGGCAGCCGGGAACGGCGCCCCACCGGCGGACGTCCTCCGGGCCGCGGCCGACGCCGCCGCCGAGGGCGCCGCCTCGACCGAACCGCTCGTCGCCCGCAAGGGCCGGGCCAGCTACCTCGGCGACCGCGCCATCGGGCATCGCGACCCGGGAGCCCAATCGTCGTCCCTCATCATCACCGCGGCCGCCGACACGGCGGCCGAGTCGAACAAGGAGTCGTAGAGAATGCCCACCATCGGAATCGTCATCGTCTCGCACAGCGCCAAGATCGCCGAGGGGGTCGTCGAGCTGGCGAGGCAGATGGCCCCGTCGACCACGCTCGTCGCTGCCGGCGGCACCGACGAGGGCGGGATCGGAACGAGCTTCGACCGCATCTCGACCGCCCTGACGACGGCCGCGGCGGGCGGCGGAGCCGTCCTGCTCTGCGACCTCGGCTCGGCCATCCTCACCTCCGAGACGGTCGTCGACTTCCTCGACGACGCCGAGAAGGAGCGCGTGGTCATCGCCGACGCACCGCTCGTCGAGGGCGCGGTGGCCGCAGCGGTGGCCGCCGAGACCGGGGGAGACCTCGCGCAGGTGGCCGCCGCGGCGTCCGGCGCGACCGGGATCGCCGACGTCCACGCCGACGAACGCGATCTGCGTGGCGGCGACGCCGTCGAGCGTTCGACGACCATCGTCAACACCTCGGGGCTCCACGCACGCCCCGCGGCCGAGCTGGTCAAGCACGCGTCCGCCTTCCAGGCCGACATCACCGTCAACGGCGTCGACGCGAAGAGCCTGCTCCGCATCATGGGTCTGAACGTCGGTGCGGGGTCGACCGTCGCGATCATGGCCACGGGACCGGACGCCGAGGCGGCGGTCGACGAGCTGATCGCACTCATCGACGACGGGTTCGGCGAGAGGGCCTGACCCGGGGAGGGCGATCGAGGAGGCGCGTCCCGAGAACCGGGGCGCGCCTCCTTCAGGTCGGACGGCGGCGCGAGTACCTGGCCAGCAGCACATCCTCGGAGGCGAGCAGGTGATCGAGGGTCATCCCGCGGACCGCCCCCGCGCCGGAGCCGGAGACGATGCGCGGGCCCTCGCCGGCCACGAGCGTCGGCGACACGGTCACGTTGAGCTCGTCGAGCAGGTCGGCGTCGACGAGGTCGCCGAGCAGACTCGGACCGCCCTCGGTGTGGATCTGCGGCAGATCCCTCTCGACGAGCAGGGCCACGAGGAGGCGCGGGTCGACCCGGTCGGAACCGCAGACCACCACGTCGGCCACGGTCTCGAGCCGCGACCTCGCGTCGCGCGAGGAGGATTCCGTCGTGACGACGAGGGGGCGCACCGGGGCCTCGGCGAACACGGCGCTCGAGGGATCGAGGTCGAGCGACCGGGACACGATCGCGAACACCGGGTGCTCGGGCAGTCCGTGCGACCGGCGCCAGGCCACGTCGTCGTCGTGGAGGCGCATGGCGCCGTACCCCTCGGAGCGCACGGTTCCCGCGCCGACCACCACGACATCGCACACACGACGGAGCAGATCGAAGACGAGCAGATCGGCCGGGCCGCCGAGCCCTCCCGACAGGCCGTCGACGCTGGCGGAGCCGTCGATGCTCGACACGGCGTTCGCGCCGACCCGCGGGATGCTCCGGTCGACGGGGGAGAGGAGCGCGACGAGCGCCTCGTGATCGAGCGGCTCGGCAGGGCCGGGGAGCACCCTCGTGAGGATCGGGGAGGTCATGAACGCGCCTCCTCGGCGTCGGAGACCTCGCCGGGTCGAGAGGCGGACCCGGGGCCCAGGTTGTGCACCTCGCGGACAGGAGCGCGCCAGCCGGCCACGGCCTCGAACATCCGGACGGCGTCGACGGCCGCTCGGACGTCGTGCATGCGGACGATGCGCGCGCCGAGCATGATGCACACCGTCGCCGCGGCCAGCGAACCCGACAGGCGGTCCGGCTTCTCGCGACCGAGCGATTCGCCGATGAAGTCCTTGTTCGACACCGCGGCGAGCACGGGGTGACCCAGAGCGGCGACCTCGGCGAGTCGGCGCGTCACCTCGAGGGTGTGCCGCGTCGTCTTGTTCAGATCGTGGCCCGGGTCGACCACGATGCGATCGAGGGGGACCCCGTGCTCGAGGGCGACGTCGACCCGCCGGCGGAGGAAGTCGATCACCTCGACGGTCACGTCGTCGTAGTGCGGGCTCGGGTGCGGGCGGCGCGGTGCGGCCAGACTGTGGGTGATCACGAGCGTCGCGTCGCTGTCGGCGACGACGTCGGCCAGCCGCGGGTCGTGCAGCCCCGTGGTGTCGTTGATCACACCGGCTCCGGCCGCGATGACCGCCTCGGCGACGTCGGCCCGGAAGGTGTCGACGGAGACGACGACGTCGGAGCGGGCGGAGAGGGCCTGGACCACCGGGAGGACCCTCTCGAGCTCTTCCGCACCGGGCAGCTCGGGCCCGGGCGCGAACGGCACACCGCCGATGTCGACCCAGTCGGCGCCGTCGTCGGCGGCCCGGACGGCGGCCGCGACGGCCCGGTCGAGGGCGAAGGTGGCGCCCTGGTCGAAGAACGAGTCGGGGGTGCGGTTCACGATCCCCATCACCGCGACCTGACGGGAGAAATCGAACGTGCGCCGTCCGATCCGTCGCACGGGGGCGTGCAGCGCGGGGAGGAAGGGGGCCACCGTGCTCTCGACCCACGGGCCGTGCGACGCCGTCACGCCGAACGCCCGTCGTGCGGGGCGCCGATGAGCACCATCGCCTCCGTCCTCGCCGCGGGGTCGGTCAGCGAGCCCCGGCTCGCCACGGTCACCGTGCTGCTGCCGCTCTGGCGCGGCCCGCGGGTGGTGACGCAGCCGTGCGCGGCGTCGAGCACGACGAGCACCCCGGTCGGTTCGGCGCCGTCGCTCAGCGCCTGCGCGATCTCCTCGCCGAGTCGCTCCTGCAGCTGGGCGCGCGACGCCACCGTGTCGACCAGGCGGGGGAGCGCCCCCAACCCGACGATGTCGCGCCCGGGCACGTAGGCGATGTGGGCGACGCCCACGAAGGGGAGCAGATGGTGCTCGCACATCGATCGGAACCGGATGTCGCGGACGATCACGAGCTCGCCCGATCGGTCGGCTCCGGCGTCGACGACGCTGTCGCGGACGACCTTCGCTGCGTCCACCCCGACACCGGAGAAGAACTCCGCGTACGACTCGGCGACCCGTCGCGGCGTGGCCTCCAGGCCGGGGCGGGCGAGGTCCTCGCCGACGGCGGCCAGCAGCTCTCGGACGGCGGCCTCGATTCGGGGCTGGTCGATGGGCGTCATGGCGACATCATCTCAGGCGGGACCGTGGGGTTCCCCGTCGTCGGGGTCGTGGGGGAGCGCTGCATGGTGGCGATGGCCCGGCGTGCGCCGCGCCTCCTTCATCTCCGCCTCGAACAGATGCCTCCTGCCACCGGCGAGAGCATCACGAGCGTTCTTCTCGCTCTCGCGGAACAGCGCGTAGTAGCCGTCGTCGTAGTCCTCGACGATCTGGAAGGTCCATCGCCCGTCGATCACGTTGCGGCCGATCAGCTCCCGGTCGAGCCGGTCGGCGATCTCGCCGTGCCCGGCCGCCCGCAGCTTCTCGACGGCGTCGCCGAGGGCCAGGTCGGCCTTGCCGGTCAGCCGGTGGAATCCGTAGAGGAACCCACGGGCCTGCTCGACGACCTCGAGGGCCGCCGAGAGCTCGCCGAGGGCATCGACGGTCGCGTCGTCGAGGCCCTCCGGGCGGCGGTGCCGACTGTCGGGGCCGTCTCGCTCGTCGTCGTGTGCGTCGCGTGCATCGGGTGCGCTGGTCATGCGTCGAGCCAACACCGAGGAGGCGCGAGAGGGGTGCTCGAGATCAGTAAGCTGACATAATGTGCATTATCAGCGCACTGCCGAAGGCGGCCGAGAAGGGGTGCGAGCCGACGAACGACTCAGAGGATGCGGCGCAGCAGCGGCACGAGCGCCGCCGGTTCGACGGCGTCATCGGTCGTGTCGAGCCCGGCGAGCTCGTCGAGCGTGAACCAGCGCGACTCGAGGATGTCGACGCGTTCGTCGTCCGTCCAGCCAGCGTCGTCGATCTCGAAATGCGGCAGTCTCACGATGAAGAACTCGGCGTGACCGTGCGTGTGATCCGCGTCGTCCCACGGGACGACGAAATCCTCGACGTACACGACGTCGCCCGGGTCGGTGATGATCTGACCGGTCTCCTCGCGGAGCTCCCGGATGGCCGCCTCGGCCTGGGTCTCACCCGGGTCGACTCCCCCGCCGGGTGTGATCCAGCGGGCGACGCCGCTGGTGTCGGGCGCCTTGGTGAGCATCAGCAGGACCCGGCCGTCGTCGTCGACGACGATCAGCCGCGACGTCGCCCGCACGACCCGCTCGGTCATGAGAGGGGCGCGAAGTCGCTCGTGTCTCCGACATAACGGGTGTGATCGGTCGGCACCGGGTCGACGGCCGCCGATGCGACCTCCGCCGCGAACTCGGCGACGTTGTACAGCTTGCCGGCGCTCTCCTTCCGAGACGAGATGGCACCGGGGTTCGAGCGCTCGAGGAGGGTCGCCGTGATGGTGCCCTCGATCATGTCGCCGGAGACCACGACGAACTCGACGCCGGCGGCCTCGAGCTGCGGGATCATCGCGCGCAGGGCGTCTTCGCCGGCCCGCTTGCTGAGGGCGACGGGCCGGTACTCGGGCATCGTCTCGGTCGTCTCGATGAAGTGCGCCTGGTGGCTGGTGACGAAGACGACGCGCGAACCCGGGGCCAGCAGCGGCAGCGCGGCGGTCAGCAGCTCCACCTGGGCGTCGCGGTTGAGCTTGAGGGCGTAGTCGTCGGCCATGCCGCTCTCCATGCCGCCGGAGGCGTTCATCACGAGGATGTCGAGCCCGCCGAATCGCTCGCCCACCGTGGCGAACATGCCCCGGACGCTCTCGGGATCGGTGAGGTCGGCCCCGATCGCGATGGCCTCTCCCCCGGCGGCCTCGATCTTGTCGACGAGCTGCAGAGCCCGCCGCTCCTTGTTGCGGTAGTTGACGACGACCTTGGCACCGGCCTCGGCGAAGTACGCGATCGTGTCGGCGCCGATGCCGCGCGATGAGCCGGTGACGAGGGCACGGGCGCCGGACAACGAGCCGGCGGCGAGGGGGTTGGACAAGGCGTACTCCTGACTGAGCGGGCGGAACGGGGTGCGGATGCTGCGGGGCGCCGAGGAGGTGCGACGTCGATCTCGACGGAGCGCGCCTCCCTGAGGACCAGCCCCGAGACTACCAAGCGCCTACTCGACGTCGGTGGGAGGTGATACTTTTCCATAACAGGGGAACTGAGGGAGGTTCGGGGATGGACGTCGTCGCCCAGTACGCATGGATCATCTGGATCGCGCTGATCCTCCTCTTCGTGGTGATCGAGGTCACGACTCTTGAGCTCACGTTCCTCATGCTCGCCATCGGAAGCGGCGGCGGACTCGTCTCCGGTCTGCTCGGGGCACCGTGGTGGCTGCAGATCGTCACCGGCGGCATCGTCGCGGTCCTCCTCCTCTTCACCGTGCGGCCGGCCCTGCTCAAGGCGCTGAAGAAGGGCGGGGATCCGACGCCGAGCAACATCGAGGCCCTGCTCGGGCTGCACGGCACGGTCGTCGTGCCCATCGGGCTCGACGCCGGCCAGGTCAAGCTGACCAACGGCGACACGTGGACCGCCCGACTGCTCACGACTCCCCCGATGCCCGGCGAGTCGATCACACCTCTCGACACCGGCGCGCCGGTCGTCGTGACCGCCATCCAGGGGTCGACGGCTCTCGTCGTCCCCGTGCGAAGGGACTAGCCCATGGACACCGTCACCCCCGCCACCGTCGCCACGATCGTGGTGGTCGCCATCGTCGTCGTGCTCGTCCTGGTCGTGCTCTTCCGGGCCGTGCGGATCATCCCCCAGGCCAGCGCCGGTGTCGTCGAACGGCTCGGCCGCTATCACAAGACGCTCAACCCGGGTCTGAACCTGCTCGTGCCGTTCATCGACCGAGTCCGACCGCTGATCGACATGCGCGAGCAGGTCGTGTCGTTCCCGCCCCAGCCGGTCATCACCGAAGACAACCTGGTGGTGTCGATCGACACCGTCGTGTACTTCCAGGTGACCGACGCCCGCGCGGCCACCTACGAGATCGCCAACTACCTCGGAGCCGTCGAGCAGCTCACCACGACGACCCTCCGGAACGTCGTCGGCGGTCTGAACCTCGAGGAGGCGCTGACCAGTCGCGACAACATCAACGGACAGCTGAGGGTGGTCCTCGACGAGGCGACCGGCAAATGGGGCATCCGGGTCGGCCGCGTCGAGCTCAAGGCCATCGATCCGCCGCTGTCGATCCAGGACTCGATGGAGCAGCAGATGCGCGCCGAACGGAACCGACGTGCGGCCATCCTCACGGCCGAGGGGACGAAGCAGTCGCAGATCCTCGAGGCCGAGGGCATGCGTCAGTCGGCGATCCTCCGAGCCGAGGGCGATGCGAAGGCGCAGGTGCTCCGAGCCCAGGGCGAGGCGGAGGCGATCCAGACCGTCTTCAACGCCATCCACGCCGGCGATCCCGACCCCAAGCTGCTGGCCTATCAGTACCTGCAGACCCTCCCGAAGCTGGCCGACGGGTCGGCGAACAAGCTCTGGATCATCCCGAGCGAGCTGACCGAGGCCCTGAAGGGCATCGGCTCGGGCTTCTTCGCCCCCAAGAACCCCGACGCACCGGGCTGGGTGCCCCGGCCCGGGCCGTCGGTGGCGGACATGGATGCCACGCCCGATCTGGCGAGCACGGTCGATCTCGGGTCCGAACCCGACCTCGGATTCCCGACGGTGACCGAGCCCGGCTCCGTCGACCCGTCGAGCGGATCGGCCGACGGCCCGACCGCCGACCCGAACGGATCGGACGACGGGTCGGCGACTCCCCCGAGCGACCGACCGTGACGACGCACGGGGCTGATCGCCCCACCCGGTGGTTCGACCCCGAGACTCCCCGGCTGCTCGCCCATCGCGGACTGCACACCACGGCGCCCGAGAACACCATGCTCGCCTTCGCGCAGGCGATCGCGATCGGTGCCGACTACCTCGAGACCGACGTGCACGCCACGCGTGACGGAGTCGCTGTCATCAGCCACGACGCCGACCTGCGACGACTCGCCGGTCGTGACCAGCGCCTCCTCGACCTCGACTGGTCCGAGGTCTCCAGCATCCGCCTGCCCGAAGACCAGACCATGCCCTCCCTCGTCGAGGCGCTCGACGCGTTCCCCGAGACGCGCTTCAACATCGACGTGAAGTCGGACGACGCCGTCGAGCCGACCATCCAGGCCATCCGCCGGGCCGGCGCCGTCGATCGCGTTCTGGTGACGTCGTTCGACCAGTCGCGCCGTGCCCGCACGGTGGCCGGGCTGCCGGGTGTCGCCACCTCGGCCTCGTCGCGTCTCGTCGTCGCCGCCGTCCTGGTCGGGGTGATCCCCCTCAGATCCGTCCGACGCCGTCTGCTCGCCTCGGTGCTGGCGGGCTGCGGAGCGATCCAGGTGCCCGAACGGCAGGGGCCCGTCGCGATCGTGACCGCCCGGCGGGTCGCGGACCTCGCCTCGGTCGGGGTCGAGACCCATGTCTGGACGGTCGACGACCCCGCCGACATGCACCGCCTCGTCGCGCTCGGGGTCGCCGGGATCGTCACCGATCGAGTGGATCTGGCACTCGACGAACTGCGGTGACCAAGCATCTCCGCACTGTGAAGGCACTGTGAAAGGCCGTCGGGCGAAACAACCGCACCGAATTCGGGGTTACAACGGGAGATTGCACCGCGAGAGGAGACCACACAATGGCAGATCGCAGTTTGCGCGGTATGAGACTGGGTAGTCAGAGCCTGCAGAGCGAAGAGGGCGTCGAATTCTCGCCCCGCAAGAAGGCCGTCTATCAAACGACCGACGGCACGACGTTCGAGATGGTGTTCGCCGCCGATGCGGACATCCCCGACATCTGGCAGTCGCCGAAGAGCGGCCTGGAGGGGCGTCTTCTGACGGCCGACGGGAAGCTCGTCGAGATCGACGAGGCCGACGTGAAGGTTCCGAGGTCGCACTGGGACATGCTGCTCGAGCGTCGCACGCGCGACGAGCTCGAGGAGCTGCTGCAGGAGCGGCTCGACTTCCTCCGGGCCCGCAAAGGTCAGGTGAAGATCGGCGCCTGAGCCGCAGGCCGGTCAGCGCACCAGGACGGCCCCGTCACCGCCACGGATCGTGGTGACGGGGCCGTTCGCGTCGTCACGGGCGGCCCGGCGTCGTCCTCTCCACAGACCGGCCATCAGGAGCGTCGCGAGGCCGAAGAACGACACGAGCAGTTCGATCGCCCGACTCGCGACGACGGCAGGGGTCGTGCCCGTGCCCAGATCGACCGTGGTGACCATCGTGCCCGGCTCGTAGTCGCGTGTCCCGTCGACGACATCGCCGTGGGCGTCTATGACCCGGGTGGAGGCGACGGTCGACACGTTGACGACCGATCGGGCCGTCTGGATGGCCCGCATCTTGGCGATGGCGAGCTGCTGCTCGTTCTCGTCGGTCTGCCCGGGTCTCGAGCCGAAGTCGGCGTTGTTGGTCTGCGCGACGATGACCTGGGCGCCCTGATCCATCATGTTCGTGATCAGCTGGTCGTCGACGATGTCGAAGCAGATGGAGATGCCCGCCACGAAGTCGCCCACATCGATAGCCTCGTCGCGCGTGCCCGGCGTGTAGTCGCGTCCGATCAGGTCGATCAGCTCGGGTGCGAACGGACGCCAGAACGCGCGATCGGGCACGTACTCGCCGAAGGGCACCGGGTGCTTCTTGTCGTACTGGCCGACGACCTCGCCGTCGTCCCACAGGATCGACGAGTTGTACGTGGTCTCGCCGTCGGGGCTCTCGGTGATGACACCCGACAGGAGCGGTGCGCCGTAGCCCCGGTTGATGGCGTCGAAGACATAGCGGCCGAACTCGTCCCGGGTCGGATCGCGGTCGCTGCCGCCCTCGGGCCAGACGATCAGATCGAGGTCGTTCGCGGCGGGGTCGAGACCCTGCATCGCCAGCACCTGCGAGTCGGTCAGGTCGCCGTAGGCGCGATCCGCCGAGTCGAAGTAGCCGGCCTTGCCGTTGCCCTGGACACCCGCGATCGTCGCCGTGCCGTCGGTGAAGGTCGGCCATGCCGGGACGGCCAGCGCCGCCGCGATCACGGTGGCACCGGCCAGGACCCGCGTCGAACCCCGCACGGTGCTGAGCAGCGCCAGCTCGATCAGGACGGCGACGACGGCGACCATCAGGAAGCTCAGCCCCGAGATGCCGAGATAGGCGACGAGACCCTTGAACGGGCTCTCGGACTGGCTCAGCGCGACCCTGCCCCAGGCGAAGCCGCCGTAGGGCCAGTTGCCGGCGATGAACTCGCGGAGCGTCCACAGGCCGGCCACGACGACGGGCAACAGCAGGGCGCGCCCGAGTGTTCCGGGCCAGACGACGGGCACCCAGCGGTAGGCGAGGGTGATGAGCACTGCTCCCCCGGCGAAGAACAGCGCCTCGAGACCGGCCAGCGCAGCCCACGGCACCACGCCGAGGAAGAGCGTGGCCCACTGGATGTGGATGAGATAGAACGACAGCCCGGCGACGAGCCCGATCAGGAACGCGCTGCCGGCACGTCGGCCCCTCAGCGCGACGAGGACCAGGCCGATGCCGACGAAGGTCAGCGGCCAGACGTCGCCGTCGGGGAACCCCGCGTCGAGGACGGGCCCGGCGCAGAGCGCCACGACGAGGGCCAACCAGAGGGGCAGACGGAGCTCGGTCACACGAGAAGGCACCTCAGGATTCTAGGTCGACTCGGCTGGGAGCCCCTCCGCCCGTGGCCGTCAGACCGCCGAGTAGGCGACGATGCCGCGCCGGACGGCGTCGAGGGCCTGCCGCGCCGTCGGACCGACCGGCAGATCGGCCACCACCGACAGCTGGTCGAGGAGGTCGATCGTCTGCTTCGTCCAGCGGACGAAGTCGCCGGCCGCCAGTTCGGCGTCCTCGAGGACGCTGTCGAGACTGGCGCCCCGTGCCCACCGGTGCATCGCCAGCGCGAGGCCGGGGGCCGGGGGGATGCTGCCCGGGAGTCGGTGCTCCTGCTCGAGGTCGTCGAGCTCGGCCCAGAGCTTCTGCGTCTCGTCGAGTGCCGTGCGGTACTCGCCCCGCGGAAGGAACCGCTCGGCGAGCTGCCCCTCGTCACGCCTCGGCTCGTAGACGAGCGTCGCCGCCATCGCGGCCAGGGAGGGGACGTCGAGCATGTTCCAGAGCCCGAGTCGAAGGCTCTCGGCCACCAGGAGGTCGCGGTCGCCGTAGATGCGCCTCAGGGTGCGCCCGGCCGGGGCGACGTCCACCTCGACGGTCGCAGGGAGCCGACCCGCGCCTCCTCGGGACGACGCCGGACGGGACTCCGAGGAGGCGCGGGGCACGAGATACCCCCGGTCGAGCAGCACGTCGGTCACCCGGTCGAAGACCTTCGCCACCGCACCCGTGCGGCTGCGGATCTGCGCCGACAGCTGATCGGTCTGCTTCTTGAGCTTGAACCAGCGCTCGGACCACCGGGCGTGCTGCTCGCGGTCGGGACAGGCGTGGCACGGGTGCTGACGCATCTCACGCCGCAGGTCGCCCAGTCGGCGCTGACGCTTCTCGTGCTCGCTGCGCGACTGGGCGTCGGCCCGCGCCGCGCCCTGCTTCTCGAGGTCGCCCAGCTCGCGACGGATGAGCGTGTACTGGCGGAAGTCGCCGAGGTGGCATTCCATGCTCGCGGCGTAGCCGTCGAGACTCGCCTGCTGCGTGCGCACCTTGCGGGCGAGATCGACGACCGAGCGGTCGGCCTGGAACTGCGCGAACGAGGTCTCGAGCACCTCACGGGTGCGCGAGCGGCCGAACTGCTCGATGAGGTTGACCGCCATGTTGTACGTCGGGCGGAAGCTGGAGTTCATCGGGTACGTGCGCCGCGACGCGAGGGAGGCGACCGCCTGCGGGTCGAGCCCCTGCTGCCACTGGATGAGCGAGTGGCCCTCGACGTCGATGCCGCGGCGACCGGCACGCCCCGTGAGCTGCGTGTACTCCCCCGGGGTGATCGGGACCCTGGCCTCGCCGTTGAACTTCTCGAGCTTCTCGAGCACGACCGTGCGGGCGGGCATGTTGATGCCGAGGGCGAGGGTCTCCGTCGCGAAGACGACCTTGACCAGCTTCTTCTGGAAGAGCTCTTCGACGACCTCCTTGAACGCCGGGAGCAGACCGGCGTGGTGCGCCGCCACTCCGCGTTCGAGTCCGTCGAGCCACTGCCAGTAGCCGAGCACGGCGAGGTCCTCGTCGCGGAGCGTGCGGCACCGGGCCTCGACGATCTCGCGGATCTCCTGGCGTTGATCGGCGGTCGTCAGTCGGATGCCGGATCGGAGGACCTGCTTGACCGCCTGATCGCAGCCCACCCGGCTGAAGACGAAGAAGATGGCCGGGAGCAGATTCTGGTCGTCGAGCATCTCGACGATCTTCCAGCGGTCGAGTCGGCCCTGAGCCTGCTGGATGGGGGCCATCACATGGCCCCGCGGCCCACGCCTCGAACCGCCGTCGCCTCGACGACCCGACCCGCCCTTGCGCGAGAGGGACGTGGCCCGCAGCAGCTCGGGGTTGACGCGGTTCGTGGCCGCCTGGCCGCTCGAGTCGAACAGGTCGAGGAACTTGCCGCCGACCAGGACGTGCTGGTCGAGGGGCACGGGGCGGTCTTCCGAGACGATGACGTCGGTGCCTCCCCGCACCGTCTGCAGCCAGTCGCCGAACTCCTCGGCGTTCGAGACCGTCGCGCTGAGCGACACGAGCCGCACGTCGAGCGGGAGGTGGATGATGACCTCCTCCCAGACGGCGCCTCGGAACCGGTCAGCCAGGAAGTGAACCTCGTCGAGCACGACGTAGCGGAGGTCGTCGAGCATCTCGGACCCCGCGTAGATCATGTTGCGGAGCACCTCCGTCGTCATCACGACAATGCGCGCACGGGAGTTGACGTTCGTGTCGCCGGTCAGCAGGCCGACCTCGGACGCACCGTACTCGGCCACGAGCTCTTGGAACTTCTGGTTGCTGAGCGCCTTCATCGGCGCCGTGTAGAAGACCTTGTCGCGGGCCTGCTGCATGGCGAGATGGATCGCGAACTCGGCCACGAGGGTCTTGCCGGCCCCGGTCGGGGCGGCCACGAGCACGCTGTTGCCCTGTTCGACCGACTCGCACGCGGCGATCTGGAACGGATCGAGGGCGAAACCGAGACGGGAGCGGAACGACTGCAGCTGCGGCGTGCGCACCCTGTTCTTCGAGGCGGCGAATCGTTCGGCGGGGCTCGCTTCGGTGCTCATGAGGTCATCTTGTCGCGAGTTCGGCGTCGAGGGCCGCCGCACGTTTGGCGACCCGGCGATCGTGCAGCCAGGCCACGCCGGCGGCGGCGAAGTAGAGGACCACCATCGGGACGGCGAGGAGGAACATGGAGAAGACGTCCGCCGCGGGGGTGGCGATCGCCGTGAACAGGGTGATCAGCAGGATCGCGACCCGCCAGCCCTTGATGATCGACACGGCCGAGATGACGCCCACGAAGTTCAGGAGGACCAGGAACACGGGCAGGACGAAGGCGATGCCCACGGCGAGGACCAGTTTGAGGACGAAGTCGTAGTACTGCTTCGCGTCGATGATGGCGGCG
The DNA here is from genome assembly GCF_979258095.1 of Frigoribacterium sp. AC394. Lineage (NCBI taxonomy): Bacteria > Bacillati > Actinomycetota > Actinomycetes > Micrococcales > Microbacteriaceae > Frigoribacterium > Frigoribacterium sp. AC394. The sequence goes on from NZ_OZ409834.1 coordinate 234,178, forward strand.
TCCTGCTGCGCGGCGAAACCGGTGAGGACCTCGACGATGTGCGGAAGGACGAAGAGTCCGCTCGTGCAGCCGAGGAGGAACAGCGGGATGGCCGTGCCGATGAAGCCGATGGCGTACAGCTTCTCGCGGCGCACGAGCGCGGGGACGATGAAGGCCCAGATCTGATAGAGCCAGACGGGACTCGAGAGGATGACCCCGACCGTCACCGAGATCTGGATCCGCAGGTCGAAGCTGGAGCTGACGCCGGGGTAGTTCAGGGTCGCCTCGCGGGAGCGCGCCTCGGCGATGCGGGTCACGGGCTCACGCAGGAAGTCGAGGACGAACTGCGAGAGGAACCACCCGGCGATGCTCGCCACGATGAGGGCGAGTGCGGCCAGGAACAGCCGCTTGCGGAGCTCGATGAGATGCGCCCCGAGAGACATGCGGCCGTCTTTGGCCCGGCTTCTCGGCTGCTGATCTCCGCCGCTGCGGCCACGAGTCGTCGTCGTGGCCACGGATCAGGACTTCGGCGGGAGGTCGCTCTGCGACGGGCGGACGACCGGACCGTCGGTGGTCGGACGAGCAGTGGCGTCGTCGCGTCGGCTGTACTCGTCGCGGTTGTACTCGTCGCGTCGGTTGTAGTCGTCGCGGCGGGCGTCGTCGGCCGGTGCCTTGTCGTCGTCGCGGACCTCGTTCTTGAAGATGCGCATCGACTGGGCGATGCTCTTCGCGAGCGCCGGCAGCTTGGGAGCGCCGAAAAGCAGGAGGATGATCGCGAGGACGATGATGAGGTGGAATCCGGTGAGGTTTCCGAGCATGAGGTGTTCTCCTTGCGTGGCAGGGGAGGTTTCAGTCTAACCCCGGCTCCACTGTCCCGAGCTGAAGCCCGAGGGGTCAGGAACGCGGGTCGGCGTCGTAGCCGGCCAGCGCCCGTGAGGCCCAGTCGCCGACGGCCGCTCGGGCGGCGCCCGGCGAGACGACCTCGGGGTCGCCGGGCAGGCCCGCCACGAGTCGCGCGACCGTCCCGAACTGGCCGACGCGCACTCTCAGGCGCGAGCGCCCCTCGTCGAGCGGCTCGACGTCGTCCGGGGCGTAGTCGGCGAGGAGGGGCGCGGCCGCCGAATCGATGTCGATCGTCACGGTCTCGTCGTCGGGCGACCCCTCGAAGAGGGTGTCCGGCAGGACGACGTCCGACGCGCGGTGCGCGAGCGGCTCGTCGGTCAGGGCCGGTCGGGCGATCCGGTCGAGCCGGAACGTCCGCAACGCGTGTCGCAGATGGTCGTAGCCGCGCAGGTACCAGTCGGCGTCGACGGACTCGACCCGCAGAGGGTCGACGCGCCTCCGCTCCACGACGTCACGGACCCCCGAGTAGTCGAACTCGAGCTGGCGACCCTGGGCGACGGCCAGCTCGACGAGGGACAGGACGTCGCTGGTCTCGCGCTGGTCGACGGCGACCTGGCTCGGAGCGGACGACGCGCCCCGCGCGAGCTTGGACATCAGGGTGGCGATGGCGGCGCGATCGGCGTTCTCGGGAAGCGACGACAGGTACTGAAGACCGGCGATCAGCGCCGCGGCCTCACGGGCCGAGAAGCGAGGCGACTCGTCGATGGCCACCATGTGCGTGAGGACGATGACGTCGTTCTGCTCGAAGTCGTCCCACGCGATGTCGAAGAGGTCGTCGTGCTGGTACTGATTCGTCTCGCCGGGCACGCCGGATACGGCGATCAGTTCGACCGCCCGGCGGATCTCCCCGACGGACACGCCGAAGTGCTCGGCGGCCTCGGCGACGGAGACCCGCCCGCGATCGATGAGATACGGCACCAGGGAGAGCAGGAAGGCCAGCTTGTCGGTGGCGTGCAGTGCGGATCGCTTCTCAGTCATGGTGACTCCCCCCGGCGGAGCGGACGTCGGTGTGGACGGCGACGAGCCGACGCAGACGCGCGATCACCAGGTCTCTGACCGAGGCGGGCTCGAGCACGATCACCTCGGGCCCGAACGACGAGAGCTCGTCGGCGACGATCTGCTCGTCGGAGAAGTGGATCTCGAGGAGGCAGTCGTCACGGACCACCGTCGAGCGTCGTTTGGTCAGCCTGGTCTCGGCGTCGGAGCCGGCGACCACGCGGATGAGCGCCGTCCTGGTCCGCCAGACCTCGTCGAGCGCCGCGAGGGCCGACTCCGCCGTCGCATCGGCGGGGCGCTCCACGGCGACCGCGGTGATGACGACCGGGCCGATGATGCGCGACAGCAGGAAGGTCTTCCGGCGGCCGGTGTCGGGCTCGAGGCACGAGACCATCCAGCGACCCTGATGCTGGATGAGGGCGAACGGAGCGACCTCGCGCCTCCTCGCCTCGGACTCGCCGGGCTTCAGGTACGGGAACCGCACCAGCACGCCACGATCGAGCGCGTCGCGCAGCGGTTCGAAGGCGGCGTCACGCGAGCGGATGCGCGGGGCGTAGTCGAGCCCGGGGACGGTCGCCGTGCCGCCGAGCGAGCGGAGCTTGAGGAGAGCGCGTCTGCTCTCGCCCGACAGCGTCCCCTCGCGCCAGACCATGGCAGCGAGGGTCAGCAACGCGGTCTCCTCCGACGAGAAGGCGATGTCGAGGGGCAGCTCGTACGCGCCGCGGGGTATGCGGTAGCGGAGCATCTGGTTGTTGCCCGCCGCCGCCGGGTCGTCGAGGGTCTCGAGCGGCACACCCAGCTCGCGGATGTCGTCTTTGTCGCGCTCGAACTGACGCTCGAGGGCGGTGTTGTCGCCGTTCGGCGAGTACTTCTGCCGATAGCCCTGGACCGTGGCGAGGATGTCGGACTTCGTCAGGCCGGGCTCGGTCGCGAGGAGGGCGAGGACGAGGCTGAAGAGGCGCTCTTCGACGGGTACGCGAGGGGCGCGGGCGGCTGACACGGGTCGAGCCTAGGCCACGGCCGGGGTGGGGCGCCCCGGCCGTCGCGGCGCGTGGATCGACGTGCCGGTCAGAGCGAACCCAGGACGTCGAAGACGTAGACGTAGGTGCTGGGGTTCTCGTCGCTGGCCGGGACGACCGTCATCACCTGCGAGCCGACCGTCTGACCGACCAGCGCGTCGCGGAGGGCGGCGGGCAGGGTCTCGTCGTCGAGCGCCACCGTCGTCGCGGTGTCGCCGTTCGTCCACGTCGACCCGGCGACGGTCGAGGGCTCGGCCCAGGTCACGGCCGTGAACTGCACGACCGCCGTCGAGTCGGCGGTCAGTCGCGACCCGTCTCCCTCGCGGACGAGGTGCGTCTGCTGCGTGGTCGGCGCCGGGGCGACGGGCACGGTGATGCCGGGGGCGCCGTCGGGTGCCGTCACCACGGCGGGCAGGCCGTCGGCCCCGGGGACGAGACGTCCGTTCGCCTTGGCCAGGAACGACTGGCGGATGTCGACCACGGCGATGTACGCGGCGTCGGGGTCGTCGCTCGCGGGGGCGGACGAGCCGGACAGCGACGCCTGGAGCTCGGAGGCCTTCAGGGCGACGACGACACGCGAACCGACCGTCGAGCACTTCAACGCGTCGGCGAGGGGCGCGAGCGCCGAGCCGCCGACGGTCACGGGGTTGCCGATCGATCCGTCGTAGCCGCTGTTCTCGACCTCCGTACCCGTGCTGCCGTCGAACAGCGTGTAGTCGATGAGGACGGGCGAGCCGTCGACCAGACGGGCGCCGTCGCCCTCGATCACGGTCGAGACCTGGGTCTCCGTCGTGACGATCGGACTCGGCACGGTCGCCTCGGGCTTCTCGCCGAACGCACCCGTCGCGGTCACGACCGAGGCGGCGTCGCCCGTGGGCGGGCAGCCGGCCGACCCGGGGGCGGCGCTGGTCGCGCATGCCGAGAGGGAGGCCACGAGGCCGAGGGTCACGACGAGTGCGGGGATCTTGCGCACGGGTACTCATTTCGTTGCGGCGGCCGGCGGGCCGGGAAGCGGCCGGGGGCCGCGGATGCGGGAACAGCCTAGTCGGGGTGGGAGGGCGGGGAGATCGGCGCCGTTCAGGCGGAGGGCGACTGGTCGCCGGTCGACCTCGAGGTGGCGTCGGACTCCGTCGCGGCCACGGCGGCGTCGGCGGCCGACTTCGCCTGTCGCGCCGTCTTGCGCAGCTTCTTGTCGCTGGCCGTGCGGTCGCCGAGGGCTCCGGGGTCCAGAGCTCGACGTCCTCGTCGGAGTAGTCGGACTTCGAGGGACGGCGCTTGAGCTGCGGCAGCTCGGCACCCGGCGCGAGCCGTCGTGCAGTGATGAGGAACCCGGTGTGCCCGATCATGCGGTGGTCGGGACGGACGGCCAACCCCTCGACATGCCACCCGCGGACGAGCGTCTCGGAGGCGTCGGGCTCGGTGAACACGCCGGATGCGCGGAGGGCCTCGGCGACGCGCGAGAGCTGGGTCGCCGTGGCGACGTAGCAGACGACGAGTCCGCCGGGGGTGAGCGCGGCGGCGGTCGCGTCGACGCACTCCCAGGGGGCGAGCATGTCGAGCACGACGCGGTCGACCGTGCCGTCGGGCATCGTCTTCGGCAGCTCGTCGACGAGATCGCCCACCGTGACGCTCCAGTTCGGCTGCTCGGAGCCGAAGAAGCTGACGACGTTGCCCTCGGCGACGTCGGCGAACTCCTGACGGCGCTCGAACGAGGCCAGTCTGCCCTCGGGGCCGATCGCCCGCAGCAGCCAGAGCGACAGGGCGCCCGACCCCACGCCGGCCTCGACGACGGTGGCGCCGGGGAAGATGTCGGCGAAGGCGACGATCTGCGCGGCGTCCTTCGGGTAGACGATGGCGGCGCCGCGCGGCATCGACATGACGAAGTCGCTGAGCAGCGGGCGAAGGGCCAGGTACTCGTCGCCGGTGGTGCTCGCCACGACCGAGCCGTCGGGCAGACCGACGAGCGCGTCGTGGGCGATCATGCCCCGGTGGGTGTGGAACACCGCGCCGGGGGTCAGCACGACCGTGTTCATCTTGCCCTTCGGGCCGGTCAGCTGGACCTTGTCGCCCTCGAGGAAGGGGCCGGACTGGCGACGGGTGGCGGTCATGCGGTGCTGCTTTCGGTCGGAGGGGCGGCTCGGACGACGGCCGGGAGCCGAGGAGGCGCGGGTCGGCGCCGATCGGCGCCCCGCGGTCAGAGGACGGAGGCGGGTGGTCGGCTCGTGTCGCGTGCCGCGGCGTGCAGTCGGCGCAGGTCGGCCACGGTCACGCCGCGGAGGGTCGTGGCACGGGTGTACCCGGCGTCGTCGACGAGCGGTGCGGCGTGCTCGACGCCGAGGACGACGGCGCCGGACGCGACGGCCGACGCGGCCCCGGGCGGGGAGTCCTCGATGGCGACGCAGTCGGCGATGTCGACGCCGAGCAGAGCCGCGCCGCGCAGGTACGCCTCGGGGTGGGGCTTGCTGTTCTCGACCTCGTCGCCGGCCACGACGGCGTCGAACGCCGGGAAGTCGATCGCCTCGATCATGAAGTCGGCCATGCGTCGGATGGACATCGTGACGAGCGCCGTGGGCACGCCCTCGCTCCGCAGCTCGGCGAGGAGCTCTCGGGCGCCCGGGCGCCACGGGACGTCGTCTGCGACGAGTGCCAGGACCCCGGTCGTCAGGCGGTCGATGATCTCGTCGAGCGGGAGATCGACGCCGTGCCGCTGGATGACCAGGGCGGAGTCCCACAGGCCCGTGCCGATCATGGCGTCGCCGTCGGCTCTGGTCCAGGTTCCGCCGAACGACTCGACCAGTTCGACCTGGCATTCGTACCAGTAGGGCTCGGTGTCGACGAGAGTGCCGTCCATGTCCCAGAGGACCGCGGCGGGAAGAGAGGAGGTCACGGGCATCGAGTCTACGGGAGGCGCCCGGCGGTCGGGCCGACACGGCCGGGGACCCGGCGACGCACGGTCTACTGTGGAGGGTCAAGACGCCGGTGCAGCGGGCCCGGCTCGGTGAGGACACAGGTGACGAACACGTCGAACACGTCGGACTTCGCGAAGGGGCGGCTCCTGGTCGTCGCCTTCGAGGGGTGGAACGACGCCGGCGAGGCGGCCAGCGGGGTCGCCCGGAGCCTCGTCGAGTCGCTCGGACTCGAGCCGGTGGCCGAGCTGGACGGCGAGCGGTACATCGACTACCAGTTCAACCGTCCGCAGATCGGCCTCGACGACGACGGCGGGCGGACGCTCGTCTGGCCGCGGATCGAGCTCCTCGCCGCACCCGACTCCTCCGAGGTCATCGCCGCGTCGTCCGACGTCGGGTCCGACACCGAGGTCTTCGTCCTTCTCGGCGCCGAGCCGTCGCGCAGCTGGCGCGGGTTCGCGGCCGAGATCGTCGACCTCGTGGACGTCCACGCGATCACCTCCGTGGTGTTCCTCGGGGCGATGCTCGCCGACGTCCCGCACACCCGGCCGATCTCCGTCTTCGTCAGCAGCGACAACGCCGACGTGCGAGGTCAGCTCGGCCTCGAGCGCAGCACGTACGAGGGCCCGGTGGGCATCCTCTCCGTCCTCGGCGACGCCGTCGAGACGGCCGGCGTGCCCTCGCTGTCGGTCTGGGCGTCCGTCCCGCACTACGTGCACAACGCCCCCTCCCCCAAGGCGACGCTCGCGCTCGTCGAGAAGCTCGACGAGCTGTCCGCCGTGAGCGTCCCCCGCGGAGACCTCGTCGAGGAGGCCGCCGCGTGGGAGGCCGGCATCGACGCCCTCGCGGCCGACGACGACGACATGGCGGGCTACATCGAGCAGCTGGAGCAGGCGCGTGACACCGTCGACTCCCCCGAGGCGAGCGGCGAGGCCATCGCGCAGGAGTTCGAGCAGTACCTCCGCCGACGCGACGGCAAGGGCGACGACCCGCGGTACCCGCCGGCCCCCTGAGCGCAGGGCCGAGGGCGCCGACCCTCGGCGCGGCGGGTCTAGTGGACCCCCGCCGCGCCTCCGTCCCCCAGCTCGCCGGGGACGACGACGCCGTTCTCGTAGGCGAACACGACCGCGGCGGTGCGATCGCGCAGCGCCAGCTTGGCGAGGACGTTCGAGACGTGCGTCTTCACGGTCGCCTCGCCGACGAACAGCCCGCGAGCGATCTCCGCGTTGGAGGCGCCCCGAGCCATGCCGTCGAGCACCTCGCGTTCGCGGCCCGTGAGGAGCGTCAGCCGTGCGTTCGGCACGACGGGGTTCTCCGCCGTGTCGACGAGCGCCCGGGTGACCACGGCACGGGTCAGCTCCGGGCAGACGAGCGCGTCACCGCGATCGACGACCCCGATCGCCTCGATGAGCTCCTCCGGGCCGGCGGTCTTGAGCAGGAAGCCGCTCGCCCCGGCCTGGAGCGACCGGAACAGGTAGTCGCCCCGGGCGAAGGTCGTGAGGATCAGCACCGACGGACGGTGCTCGCCCGACGACCCGAGGATCCGCCGGGTCGCCTCGACGCCGTCGATGCCGGGCATCTCGATGTCCATCACGACGACGTCCGGCTCGAGGCTCGCCGCCAGGTCGACGGCCTCGACGCCGTCGCGCGCCTCCCCCACGACCGTCACGCCCCGGGCGGTCTCGAGGATGATCCGGAACCCCGCGCGCACGAGGTCCTGGTCGTCGGCCAGGAGCACCCGCACCGACCGGTCGTTCGTCTTCTCCATGCTCATTCCCCCTCGACGAGGGTAGCCCCCTTCGGAGGGTGGGCCACGACGGGGAGGTCGACGCGGACGCGGTAGCCGCCTCCCTCGCGGGGACCGACGGTCAGGCGACCGCCGTGCAGATCCACCCGTTCGCGCATCCCCCGGTGCCCGAGACCCGAACCGGAGGGGGCCGCTGCCGGACCGTGGGCACCGGTCGCGCCTTCGCCCGCGCCGTCGGCGCGTGCAGCGTGCCCGCTCGAGCCGAGTCCGTCGTCGTCGACCTCGAGGCCGACCGACCCCTCGCCGTGGACGACCCGGATGACGGCGCACCTGGCCGCACCGTGCTTCAGGGTGTTGGTCAGCGCCTCCTGGGCGATCCGGTACAGCGTGGAGCCGACGCCGTCGGGGACGTCGCGGGTGTCGCCGTCGATCTCGAGTCGGACGTCGAGTCCGAGCGCGCGGGTGTCGGCCACGAGGTCGGGGAGGGCTGCCAGACCGGCCACTGGCTCGTGGGGCAGCCCGTCGCGGGAGCGCATGACGGTCAGGAGGCGGTCGAGCTCGTCGATGGTCGTCCGTGCGGTGTCCTCGACGGCGGCGAGTGCGCCACGGGCGATCTCGGGGCGGTCGAGCGTGCGTCGCGCGGCACCGGCCTGGATGCCGATGACGGCGACGTGGTGGGCCACCACGTCGTGCAGCTCGCGGGCGATTCGGGCCCGCTCGTCGCCGATCGCCTGCTCGGCGATCCGGTCGTTGGCCGCACGGAGGGCCGCGTCGGACCTCTCGAGCGCACGCCGACGCGACCTCGACTCGCGCGAGACGCGACCGAAGTGGATCGCGGCGATGAAGAACAGGGCGTTGAGGACGACCGAGTAGAGACTGGATGCCAGGACGACATCGGCGGAGTCGGAGTCGTCGCCGACCTGCGCGGCGATGTCGATGGCGAGCCAGGAGAACATGGCGGCGACGACCACCAGGCTCCAGACCAGGGCACGGCGCCGAGAGGGCGACCAGACGTTCGCGGAGAACACGACGAGGAACTCGGCGATGGAGGGCAGGAGGTCGTCGGGATGCCCTCTCACCCCGAGCACGATGAACGCCGTCGAGACGATGATCATGACCGACACCGGGAACCTCCGGCGGAACGCGATCGGCAGGCTCACCGCCACCGCGCCCGCCAGGGTCTCGAGGGTCGAGGGCATGGCGTGCCCGTCGGAGCTCAGGATCACCGACGCCAGCGCCGAGGTGACGAGCGCCACCACGAGGAACCCGACGGCCAGCGCGGAGTCGACGACCTGCTCGCGCCGCACCGAGCCCCGGGACGGGCTGTCGGCACCGGCGGGCGCGGCGGGACGGGAGCTGCGGGGCGACATGACCACGCCAGTCTGCCAGAGCGGCGACTCAGGTGAGGATGGGTCAGGCAGTGGCGTCGTCGGCACGCGACGGCAGGTCGACGGCGAGCAGATCGACGCCGAGCAGGGCGGTGACGGCATCGAGGTCGACGGACGTCGCGTCGGCGCCCGAGGCGATCCAGCGGTCCACGGCCTCGATCGCGGCCGGCGTGTCGAGGTCGTCGGCGAGGGCGGCGCGGAGCCTCGTCAGCAGACCGGTGGGGACGGACTCGACCGGGGTCGAACCGAGGGGCGTCGACGTCGCGTGGCCGGCAGCGGCGTCGGGCCGCGTCGGCGCGGTATCGGCCCACGTCGCCCAGACGCGCAGACGGGCCTCGGCGTCGACGAGGTCGCTGTCGAACCACTCCCAGTCGGACCGGTAGTGGTGCGCGGACACGGCGAGACGCACGGCCCGGGCGTCGGCCCCGCCGGCGACGAGCTCGCTCACCTTCACCAGGTTGCCGAGCGACTTGCTCATCTTCTCGCCCTGGTACGCCACCATGCCCGTGTGGGCGAAGACGTCGGCGTAGGGACCCTCGGTGAGCGCCTGGCCGTGCGCCGCGCTCATCTCGTGATGCGGGAACACCAGGTCGCTGCCACCGCCGTTGACCGTGATCGGCGAGGCCAGGGTCTGCTCGGCGATCACCGTGCACTCGATGTGCCAGCCCGGTCTCCCCTCGCCGACCGGGGAGTCCCACGAGGGCTCGCCCTCCCGGGCGCCCCGCCACAGGAGAGGATCGAGCGGGTCGCGCTTGCCGGGGCGGGCGGGGTCGCCGCCGCGTTCGGCGGAGAAGCGCGCCATGGTCTCGGGGTCGAGTCGGCTCTCGAGCCCGAGGTGCCACGACGTGTCGCGCTCGGCGGCCCGGATGTCGAAGTAGACGTCGTCGACCGCGGAGCCCTCGGTGGGCACACGGTACGCGAATCCGGAGTCGAGGAGGCGCGTCACGGCTCGGGCGACGTCCGTCACGACGTCCGTCACGGCGACGTAGTGCGTCGGCGGCACGACGGCCAGGTGCTCCATGTCGGAGCGGAAGAGGTCGGTCTGGGAGGCCGCCAGCTCACGCCAGTCGACGCCCGTCGCGGTCGCCCGCTCGAGGAGCGGATCGTCGACGTCGGTCGTGTTCTGGGCGTACGTGACGTCGACGCCCGCGTCCGTCCAGACGCGGACGAGCGTGTCGAACGCGAGGTAGGTCGACGCGTGCCCGAGGTGGGTGGCGTCGTAGGGGGTGATGCCGCAGACGTACAACGACGCGGCGCCGTCGACGATCGCGGGCGCCCGGCGCGTCCCGGAGGCGGTGTCGTGCAGCGTCGGGAGACGCCCGGCGCCCGGGAGCGCGGGGACTCGGGGGCGGGCCCACGACCTCACGCGGTCACCACGCCCGTCGAGAGCAGGACGATGAGCACGACGCCGAGGACGAGCCGGTAGGCGACGAAGGGCATGAAGCTGCGGCGGGAGATGTAGTTCATGAAGAACGCGATGACGAGGAACCCGACGACGAACGCGACGACGGTGGCGGCCAGCGTGAGCCCCAACGAGTAGGGGCCGGGGTCGCTGAAGCTCTGGACGAGCTCGTAGAGACCGCTGCCGAAGACGGCGGGCACGGCGAGCAGGAACGAGAACCGCGCGGCCGCGGGCCGCGTGTAGCCGAGGGCGAGAGCCGTCGTCGTGGTCGCACCCGAGCGCGAGACGCCGGGGATCAGCGCCAGGACCTGCGCGACGCCGACGGCGATGCCGTGACCGTACGACATGTCTTCGAAGCGCGCCGCCTTCTTGCCGAGGTGGTCGGCGAGACCCAGGAGGATGCCGAAGACGATGAGGACGACGGCGACGATCCAGAGCGACCGGAAGACCGAGCGGATGTACTCCTGCGCGACGTATCCGACGACCACGATGGGGATGGTGCCGATGATGACGAGCCAGCCCATCCGCACGTCGGGGTCCGTGCGCGGGATCCGGCCCGTGACGCCCTGGAACCAGCGGACCACGATGCGCTTGATGTCGCGCCAGAAGTAGATGACGACCGCCAGCTCCGTGCCCAGCTGCGTGATGGCCGTGAACGTCGCCCCCGGGTCGAACTCGACCGTGCTGTTCGGATCGGAGAACAGGAGGCCGACGATCCGGAGGTGCGCGCTCGACGAGATGGGCAGGAACTCCGTCAGGCCTTGGACGAGGCCGAGGAGGAGTGCCTGGAGGAGTTGCTCCATGGGGATCCTTCTGGTGCGTGGTGCTCAGTACGTCGCGAGGAGGTCCCGGAGGACGCGACTGCCAAAGGATAGTGCGTCGAGGGGGACGCGCTCGTCGACCCCGTGGAACATCGCGGGGAAGTCCATGCCCTCGTCGAGACGCAGGGGGGCGAAGCCGTAGCCGGCGATGCCGAGGAGGCTCAGCGCCTTGTTGTCCGTGCCGCCCGAGAGCAGGTAGGGCAGCACAGGGGCACCCGGGTCGTGACGGTGCAGGGTGGCCTCGATGGCCTCGACGAGGGGCCCGGAGAACGGCGTCTCGAGCCCGATGTCCGTGTGCATGGTCACGATCTCGATGTCGTCGCCGACGAGGTCGCGCACCTCCTCGAGGACGGCTGCCTCCTGACCGGGCATGCAGCGGATGTCGACCAGCGCCTCCGCGGTGTCCGGGACGACGTTGTGCTTGTAGCCCGCCGTCAGCATCGTGGGGTTCGTGGTCGTGCGGAGCGACCCCCGGATGAATCCCTTGGCCGTACCCGTCCGGAGGACGAGCTCGTCGGGCGAGACCTGCTCGACGTCGACGTCGAGGATCCGCGCCACCTGCCGCAGCAGTGCGGAGGTCGTGTCGGTCAGCGTGATCGGCCATTGTCGACGACCCAGCGCGGCGACCGCCTCGGCGAGCCGGGTGACGGCGTTCGCCTCGATCATCTGGGATCCGTGGCCGGCCGTCCCGCGGGCGATCAGCTTGACCCAGATGAGGGCCTTCTCGCCCGTCTGCAGCAGATACGACCGGCGGCCGTCGATGAACGTCGAGTAGCCGCCCACCTCGCTGATGGCCTCGGCGGCCCCGTCGAAGAGCTCGGGGTGCTCCTTCACGAGGAAGTGCGACCCGAGGACTCCCCCGGCCTCCTCGTCGGCGAGGAATCCGACGACCAGATCGCGCGCCGGTCGTTCGCCCGACCGGAGGATGTCGCCGATGGACGAGAGCATCATCGCGTCCATGTTCTTCATGTCGACGGCACCGCGGCCCCAGAGCATGCCGTCGCGCACCACGCCGGCGAACGGGTCGACCGACCAGTTGGCCGGATCGGCGGGCACCACGTCGAGGTGCCCGTGCACGACGAGGCCCGGCTTGGCCCGGTCCCGACCCTCGATCCTGGCCACGACGCTGACGCGCCCGGGCTCGGACTCGAACAGCTGCGGCTCGACGCCGAGCGCCCGCAGCCGGTCGGCGACGTAGTCGGCCGCCTCGGCCTCGCCGTTCGACCTGCCCCCGCCGTAGTTGGAGGTGTCGAAGCGGATGAGGTCGCGGGCGATCGTCGCCGTCTCGTCCAGTTCGGGCTCGGAGGCGGAACCGGCGGTGTCGCCGTCGAGGGGCTGCGCAGGTGTCGTCGTCATGGCGACCACGCTACCCGGAGGGTTCCTCAGCCCTGTGGCCGGGCCGCGACCGAGCGGCCCACCCGCCCCGTGGTCGAGAGGCCCTCTCGACCCGTGCTAATGTTTCGTGGTCGGCTTCGGCCGGCACCATCCAGTCCGGGTGGCGGAAATGGCAGACGCGCTAGCTTGAGGTGCTAGTGCCCGTATAGGGCGTGGGGGTTCAAGTCCCCCCTCGGACACCGAAGACAAGCCTTGCAGGCGGACTTCACACGGTCTGTGTTGAGACAGACGAAAGACCCGATCACCACTGGTGATCGGGTCTTTCTGGTTTTCCGCGGTAGTCGGTGCCGCTGGCGTAGGGTTCGGGCCAGCACACGACGAGAGGACCCCCATGGAGTACGCACGACTCGGCACCAGCGGCCTGACGGTCTCGGCAGTCACCCTCGGCTGCATGAGCTACGGAGTCCCCGAGCGGGGCTCGCACGCCTGGACGCTCGGAGAGGACGACAGTCGGCCGTTCATCCGCCGTGCCCTCGAGCTCGGCGTGACGACCTTCGACACCGCCGACGTGTACTCCGACGGCACCAGCGAGGAGATCGTCGGCCGGGCCCTCCGCGACTTCGCCACGCGTGACGAGGTGGTCCTGGCGACCAAGGTGCACGGTCGCATGCGCCCCGGGCCCAACGGCGCCGGTCTCAGCCGCGGTCACATCATGAGCGCCGTCGACGACAGCCTGCGTCGTCTGGGCACCGATCACATCGACCTCTATCAGATCCACCGCTTCGACCCCGAGGTGCCGGTGGAGGAGACCATGGAGGCGCTCCACGACCTGGTGCGCGCGGGCAAGGTGCGGTACCTGGGCGCATCGAGCATGTGGGCCTGGCAGTTCGCGTCGATGCAGCACGCCGCCGACCTCGGCGGGTGGACCCGCTTCGTGTCGATGCAGGACCAGTACAGCCTCATCCAGCGGGAGGAGGAGCGCGAGATGCACCCCTACTGCGTGGACCAGGGCGTGGGCGTGCTGCCCTGGTCGCCGCTCGCTCGCGGTCGGCTCACGCGCGACTGGGACGCCGCCACCTCCCGCAGCGAGACCGACGAGTTCGGCCGCACCCTCTACCGTCAGCGCGAGGAGGGCGACCGCCGGGTGGCCGCCGCCGTCGCGGAGGTCGCGGAGGCGCGGGGCGTCTCGCGCGCGCAGGTCGCGCTGGCCTGGGTGCGGCAGCAGGACGCCGTCACCTCCCCCATCGTCGGAGCCACGAAGATGCAGCACCTCGACGACGCGGTCGCGTCCGTCGACCTGTGGCTGACGGACGACGAGCTCGACGCCCTCGAATCCCCCTACGTCACCCGCGAGAACGAGGGCTTCTGACCCGCGGGGCCGTGGTCGGGCCTACTGTGAGCGACACGCGCGGCGACCACGTCGTGCGAACCATCCGACGGAGGCAACCATGGGCAGCGAGTCGAACGAGAACGTCGAGCACACGGAGAAGACGGGCGGTGCGGGCGACACGACCGTGACGCGCACCGAAGAGACCACGTCCGAGCGGAGCGGCTCGTACGTGGACAGCGACATCCCCGCCGACGGGGACGAGGGGCACGAGGCGCACGGCGCGAAGTCCGACGAGGCCGACGGCGAGTTCACCGACTCGGACATCCCCGCCGACCGCTGACCACCACGACGACCCGGCGACCGCTGCGCCTCGCGGGGCGGTCGCCGGGTCGTCGCATCCCCGACGGACTTCGTGCGCGTCGGACCGCCGGGCATCGCGCACGGTACGGTCGACGCGGGAGGAAACATCTATGACAACGCGCATCGTAATTCTCGGCGGCGGTTCCGCCGGGCTCACCACAGCTCTCGAGCTCCAGAAACGCCGACCCCCGCAGAACGCGAGCATCACGCTCGTCGATCAGGCTCCGTACTTCACGTACCAGCCGTTCCTGCCCGAGGTCGCCGGCGGCCACATCGCGCCTCGCGACGTCACCGTGCCGCTCCGCAAGGCGCTCCGCAAGACCAAGGTCGTCGAGGCGGCCGTGTCGGGCCACGACCGCGCGGCGAAGACCGTGTCGGTGACGACCGGCGACGGCGTCACGAGCACCATCGCCTACGACCAGCTCGTCGTGGCACTCGGCGCCGTCACCCGCACGTTCCCCACCCCGGGGCTCGCCGAGAACGGCGTCGGATTCAAGAGCGTCGAGGAGGCCCAGTACGTCCGCGACCGCATCCTCGGCAACATCGCCGAGGCGGCCTCCGTGTCCGACCCGGCCACGCGACGCAAGCTCCTCACCGTCGTCTTCGTCGGCGGCGGCTACACCGGCGTCGAGGCGATGGCCGAGCTCGACGACGCGGCGAAGGCCGCGGTGGACTCGTTCCCCAACCTGTCGCGTGACGAGCTCCGCTTCGTCCTCGTCGAGGCCCTCGACCGCGTCGCGCCCGAGGTGGGCCCCGAGCTGTCCAAGTGGACGCTCGGGCACCTGCGCTCGCGCGGCATCGACATCCGCCTCAAGACGACGATGCCCTCGTGCATCGACGGCGACGTCGTCCTGAGCGACGGCGAGACCATCCCCGCGGGCACCATCGTCTGGACGGCCGGCGTCAAGCCGAACCCCGTGCTCGCCGACCTCGGTCTGCCCCTCGGGCCCCGCGGCCACGTCAACGTGTCGGCCACGCTGCAGGTGCAGACCGACGAGGGCGACGTCCTCGACGGCGTCTGGTCGCTCGGCGACGGCGCCCAGGTCCCGAATCTGCTCAGCGAGCAGCAGCCCGCCTACTACCCGCCGAACGCGCAGAACGCCGTCCGGCAGGCGGTGACCGTGGCCGACAACATCATCGCGCAGCTCTCGGGCCAGCCGATCGCCGAGTACCGTCACGAGTCCGTCGGAACGGTCGCGAGCTTCGGCATCGGCAAGGGCGCGGCGAACATCAAGGACGTCAAGATGAAGAACGTCCCGGCCTGGCTCGCCCACCGGGGCTACCACCTGTACGCGATGCCGACGCTCAATCGCAAGTGGCGCATCCTCACGGGCTGGATCACCAACTTCTTCGGCGGACGCGACCAGACGCCGCTGGTCGGCATGGCCGACCCGCGCGCGGGCTTCCTCAAGGTCACTCCGTCGGTCCCGGCCGACGGCGGAGCCAAGAAGAAGAAGTAACGACCGAGCGATCGATCAGGAGGCGCGTCCCGGGGAACCGGGGCGCGCCTCCTCGGTCTGCGGGGTCGGTGCCGCACCGCGGGGCAGGCGCAGCGAGATGATCGCGCTCACGGCCAGCAGGGCCCCGGCCGACCCGAAAGCGACCGCGTACGACGTCGTGTCGACGAGCAGCCCCGCCACCAGGGGGCCCGCGATGGCGCCCAGGTCCGAGCACATCGAGAAGACGGCCACGGGGCGCCCCCCGCGGCCGCCCGCCGCATCGCCCACGAGAGCCGCCGGGGCCGTGCCCATGAAGGCCGTGGCGACGCCGTAGACCGCGAGCAGCACGCCGAGCATCACGATGTCGGTCGAGAACGCCACCGCCGCGAGGGTGACTGCCGCGACGGCGAACGCCCCGATCATCGCCGGGCGGCGACCGACCGTGTCGACCAGCTTCGCCGCCGGTGCGAGGGCGAGCGTCTGCGCGACGGCGGCCACGGCGAAGACGATGCCCGTCCAGGCGGTCGTGCCCTTGAGCACCTCGACGACGAGGACGGGCACCAGCGCGCTCCGCACACCGAGCGACGACCACCCCTGGCTGAAGCTCGCGACGCAGGCCGCGCGGAACCGGATGTCGCGGAGCACCACGGCGAACGGCACGGGCGGCTCGGTCGAGGTCGTCGACGTGCGCCCTCTCGCAGGGCGCAGCAGGACGACGCCCACGAGACCGGCGATCAGCAGCGTGGCGGCGTAGAAGAAGAACGGGGCCGTCAACGAGATCGTCGCCAGCACGCCGCCGAGGGCCGGCCCGGCCATGCCGCCGACCAGGAACCCGCCCTGGTAGAAGCCGATGGCGCGCGCCCGGTGCGAGGGTGCCGTCGTCGCGAGCAGGAGGGTCATGGCCGCGATGCTGAACATGGCCGATCCGATGCCGCCGAGTCCGCGCAGCAGCAGCAGCTGCGGGTACGTCTCGGCCAGCCCGGCCAGACCGCTCGAGACGGCCACGATGCCGATCCCCGCCGAGAGCACCAGCCTCTCGCCGGCCCGGTCGAGCAGCTTGCCGACGAAGGGGCTCGCCACGAGGCGCATCAGGGCGAACGCCGAGAGGACGGCGCCGACCAGGGTGTTGTCGACCCCGAAGCTCCGGGCGTAGACGGGCAGCACGGGCACGACGACGCCGAAGCCGACCATCACGAAGAAGGCGATGACTCCGAGCACG
Source organism: Frigoribacterium sp. AC394 (assembly GCF_979258095.1). NCBI lineage: Bacteria > Bacillati > Actinomycetota > Actinomycetes > Micrococcales > Microbacteriaceae > Frigoribacterium > Frigoribacterium sp. AC394. The sequence continues at coordinate 251,022 of NZ_OZ409834.1, forward strand.
ACGACGTCGCGTCCGAGACGGACACGGGGGGAGGCGGTGGGGGCGCCGGGCGCCGGGGTCGACATCCCCTCAGGGTACGTGCCCGGCCGCGGTCGGACGCCCGCGCCGGCGAGGCCGCGGCTCGCGCGGCGACGCCGATCGACCGGATCATGCCGACTCCGGTGTCCGGATCGACGACGCGGACGTGCAGGGTGCGGGGCCTGTCAGGCGGTGGTGATGATCGTGCCGTCGTCGACGGTCTCGTCGTGGGCGTCGAGCGGCGGCATCTGCGGCCGGCGCCGTTCGAGGATCCGGAAGGAGACGAGACCGAGCCCGCAGCCGACGAACCAGCTGTAGTCGCTGATCCAGGTCGCCGAGGGGCCGCCGAGGTCGACGACCAGGGCCGGGACGACGGCGATCGCGACGGATGCGAGACCCGACCCGACGAGCGCGCGGACGGCGTTCGGGTTGACTCCCCCGCGGTACCAGTACCGCCCCGCCGGGCCCATCGTGTACAGGTCGTCGACCGCGATGCGCTGCCTCCCGACCAGGTAGTAGCCCGCGATGAGGATGCCGAAGAGCGGGCCGATCAGAGCACCGAGCACCCCGAGCGAGTACTGGATCGCCTGCGCGTCGCCGTACCAGTTCCAGGGGGTGAGGGCGACGCTGCCGACGGCCGCGATCATGCCGCCGGCCCGCCAGCTGATCCGACGCGGGCTGACGTTCGTGAAGTCGAAGGCCGGCGAGATGAAGTTCGCGACGATGTTGATGCCGACGGTGGCCGTGATGAACGTCAGGCCGCCGAGCAGGATCGCGAAGGGCGTCCCGATGGCGTCGACGGTCTCGATGGGGTCGGTGATCAGACGGCCGAACACCGGGACGGTCGCGGAGGCGCAGATCACCGTGAGCAGCGAGAAGAAGAGGAAGTTGACGGGCAGGCCGAGGAGGTTGCCCCTCTTGACCGCTCGGAAGCTGCGACCGTACCGGGCGAAGTCGCCGAAGTTCAGCATCGGTCCGGAGAAGTAGCTGACCACGATCGCCACGGCCGAGAGCATGAGCGGGATCGAGGCTCCGAACTCGAGAGGCGGCCCGGCGGAGAGGTTCAGGCTGATGGCACCCCAGCCGGCCTGCGAGACGAGGTAGACGGCCAGGGCGATCATGACGACGTAGACCGCGGGGCCCGCGAAGTCGATGAATCGGCGGATGGACTCCATCCCCCGCCAGAACAGCGCGGCCTGAGCCACCCAGAGGATGCCGTAGCTGATCCAGCCGAGGGCGTCGAGACCCAGGAACGACGGACCGAGCAGAGCGGCGCTCGCGGGGAGGAACTTGAGGAACACGATGGTCAGGGCCTGCGACGCCAGATAGGTCTGCACGCCGTACCAGGCCGTCGCGATGAGACCGCGGATGATCGCCGGGATGTTCGCCCCGCGGACTCCGAAGACCGCGCGGTTGACGACCGGGTAGGGCACGCCGGTCCGCTGGCTGGGCTTGGCGACGAGGTTCGTGAAGACGTTGACGATGAGGATGCCGGCCACGAGGGCGACGAGCACCTGCCAGCTGGCGATGCCGAGGGCGAACAGGCTGCCCGCCGTCACGTAGCCCCCGACGGAGTGCACATCGGACATCCAGAACGCGAAGATGTTGTAGCCGCCCCAGGTCTGTCGGGCGAGCGGTGCCAGGTCGTCGTTCGTCAGATCGGGGTGGTAGCCCGCCTTCGCGGCGGTGGCCGCCCCAGACGGGTGCTCTGCTGCCGTCTCGACGGGGGGTGCGGTGTTCGATGCCACGATTGCCTCCTGAGGGACGAGGTAGCGTGAGAGGGAGGTGATCCTCGTCGTGCTGTGAATCTATGGCTTCACATGGCGTCGTTGGTTTCCCGTTTGTAACGAGCGTGTGACAGCAGTCGCTTCACACCCGACCGATCGGCGACCCGTGACCGTTCCGCGCCTGCCCGGCCCCTCCGACGAGCCCGTCGAGCTCGACGCGGCCGTGCTCGGGTCGCGCCTCCGAGAGCTCCGTCTCGCCCGTGGCATGTCGCTGCGATCGCTCGCCGCCAGGCTCGAGATCTCGCCGAGCGCCGTGTCGCAGCTCGAACGCGGTGCCCGGCGGCCGTCGGTGAGCCGGCTGCTCACCATCGTGCAGGTGCTGGGCGTCCCGCTGGCCGACGTGTTCGAGGCCGAGACGGCGGGGGCGGTCGACGAGACCGACGCCGCGCCTCCTCGGGGCCCGGTCGTCGCCCGGGCCGACGAGACCCGGCCGGTCGTGCTCGGCGACGGGGTCGTCTTCCGACGGTTGTCGCCAGGTCACCTCCGCGGAGTCGACTTCTTCGAGTCGACCTACCCGCCCGGGGCCTCGGCGACCGGGGTCAACGACCTCGTCACGCACGAGGGGTACGAGGTGGGCACCGTCGTCTCGGGCGAGCTCACGATCGACTTCCCCGACGAGCGCGTCGTCGTCGGGGCGGGCGACTCCGTGACGTTCCCATGCGATCTGCCGCACCGGCTCGGCAACCTCGGCGCGGTCGACGCCGTGGCCACCTGGCTCATCGTCCACCCGGGGGCCTGAGCCGCCCTGGGGCCTGCGGCCACGGACGACCGGTGCCGAGAACTGTGTGACGCCGTGTGTCGCCGCCCGTGAAACGTCGTGCGAGTCCACGAACAATGGACGCATGACTCGACGAATCCGGTTCAACGCCTTCGACATGAACTGCGTGGGGCACCAGTCCCCCGGGCTGTGGCGCCACCCCGACGACCGTTCGGCGGACTACACGAAGCTGAGCTACTGGACCTCCCTCGCGCGCCTCCTCGAGAAGGGCGTCTTCGACGGGCTCTTCATCGCGGATGTGCTCGGCACCTACGACGTCTACGGCGGGAACCACGACGCCGCGCTGCGGAACGGCACCCAGACCCCCGTCGGCGACCCCATCCTGCTCGTCTCGGCCATGGCGGCCGCGACCGAGCACCTCGGCTTCGGCATCACCGCCGGCACGGCCTACGAGCACCCCGTGCCCTTCGCCCGCCGCATGTCGACCCTCGACCACCTGACGGAGGGGCGCGTCGGCTGGAACGTCGTCACCGGCTACCTGCCGAGCGCCGCCCGCAACATGGGAGCCGACGATCAGCTCGACCACGACACGCGCTACGACCAGGCCGACGAGTACCTCGAGGTGCTCTACAAGCTCTGGGAGGGGTCGTGGGAGGACGACGCCGTCATCCGCGACCGCGAGAGCGGCGTCTTCACCGACCCGTCGAAGGTGCACTCCATCGATCACGACGGCACGTACTACAAGGTGCCCGGCATCCACATCGCCGAGCCCAGCCCGCAGCGGACGCCGGTCATCTACCAGGCCGGCGCGTCCCCCCGCGGCATCCGCTTCGCTGCCGGGAACGCCGAGTCGATCTTCGTCGCGGCGCCCACGAAGGAGCGCCTCGCGGCGACCGTCGCGAAGCTGCGCGACGCCCTGGAGGAGGCCGGGCGCGATCGGTACTCGGCACGCATCTACACGCTGCTGACGATCATCACGGATGCGACGCCTGAGGCGGCTGCGGCGAAGCACGAGGAGTACCAGCGGTACGCGTCGCACGAGGGCGCCCTCACGCTCATGTCGGGCTGGATGGGGGTAGACCTCTCGACCTACTCGCTCGACGACCCGGTCGGCGACGTCGAGAGCAATGCGATCCAATCGGCGCTGGCCAACTTCCAGGCGCAGGCGGGCGACACGGGCAAGGAGTGGACCATCCGCGACATCGCCGAGGCGGCGGGCATCGGCGGCCTCGGCCCGCGCATCGTGGGCTCGGGCGAGGAGATCGCCGACCAGCTCCAGGAGTGGGTGGACGAGACGGACGTCGACGGCTTCAACCTCGCCTACGCCATCACGCCCGGCACGTTCGAGGACATCGTCGAGCACGTGATCCCGGTGCTCCAGGCCCGCGGCGTCTACCCGACCGGGTACGAGCCGGGCACCCTCCGTCAGAAGCTCTTCGGACGCGGCGACCGGCTGCCCGCCGAGCACCACGGGGCCCGATTCACGGTGGGAGGCGCGGCGACGGCCTCGTAGTCGAGCCCGGGCCGCGATGACACGACTCTCGCATCCTGGTTAGGGTGGAACACCCTCGCGTCCTCGTCGGTCGGGAGGCGACGGGCCACGAGGGCCCGTCGAGACGAGGGGCGGGCGACGATGATGTTCGATTACGTGGCCGCGAGGTGGGACCAGATCTGGTTCGCCTCGTGGCAGCATTTCTCCCTCGTGGTGCAGTGCGTCGTCCTGGCCGTCGTGCTGGCCGTCGTCATCGCGGTGCTGGTGCACCGCAGCGCCTGGCTGAGCGCCGTGGCCAACGGCGTGTCCGCCGTGGGGCTCACCCTCCCGTCGTTCGCGCTCGTCGGCCTCCTGATCCCCTTCCTCGGATTCGGTGTGCCGCCGGCCGTCGCCATCGTCACCTTCTTCGCGACCCTGCCCATCCTGCGCAACGCCGTGGTCGGGCTGAACGAGGTCGACGCGTCGCTGCTCGAGTCGGCGCGCGGTGCGGGCATGGGCTCGATGCGCACGCTGCTGACCGTGCAGCTCCCCCTGGCCTGGCCGATCATCCTCACCGGCGTCCGCGTCAGCGCGCAGATGGTGATGGGCATCGCCGCCGTGGCGGCGTACAGCCTCGGGCCGGGTCTCGGCGGCTTCATCTTCTCGGGTCTGTCCCGAACCGGCGGAGCGAACGCGCTCGCCTCCGTCGTCACCGGGGTCGTGGGCGTCGTCGTCCTCGCCGCCGTGCTCGATCTCCTGCTCGTCGGCCTCGGCCGCCTGACCATCTCGCGAGGTATCCGTGTCCAGAACTGACTCCCCCGCCGCCCCGTCCACCGGAGACGTCTCCGGCAAGGCGATCCGACTCGAGCAGGTGACCAAGCGGTACCCGGGTCAGGCGTCCCCGGCCGTCGACGGCATCACCCTCGAGATCCCGGCGGGCAAGATCGTCATGCTGGTCGGCCCGTCCGGCTGCGGCAAGACCACGACGCTGAAGATGATCAACCGCCTGATCGAGCCCACCGAGGGACGCATCGTGCTCGGCGACGACGACGTCACCGACATCGACGGCGACGACCTCCGACGACGCATCGGCTACGTGATCCAGGCCGGCGGGCTCTTCCCGCACATGACGGTGGCGACGAACATCGGGATCGTGCCCAAGATGCTCGGCTGGTCGAAGGAGCGCATCGCGGCACGCGTCGACGAGCTGCTCGAACTGGTCTCGCTCGATCCGGCGACGTATCGCGACCGGTTCCCCCGCGAGCTCTCCGGGGGCAGCAGCAGCGCGTCGGCGTGGCGCGCGCCCTGGCCGCCGACCCGCCCGTGCTCCTCATGGACGAGCCCTTCGGCGCGGTCGACCCGATCACCCGCCAGCGCCTCCAGGACGAGCTGATCAACATCCAGCACGAGCTGCAGAAGACGATCGTCATCGTCACCCATGACTTCGACGAGGCCGTGAAGCTCGGCGACTGGATCGTGGTCTTCTCGGAGGGCGCGCACATCGTCCAGTACGACACCCCCGAGCGCATCCTCGCCGAGCCGGCGAACGAGTTCGTCGAGAACTTCATCGGCTCCGGTGCGGGGCTGAAGCAGCTGACCCTCAGCCGCGTCGGCGACGTGGACCTCGAGGAGGCGGTGGTCGCCTCCCCCGGCGAGTCCGGAGCCGAGGTGCTCGCCCGCGCGAAGGCCGCCGGTCACAATCACGCCGTCGTCGTCGACGAGCGCAACCGGCCCATCGCCTGGCCCTCGACGAGGCAGCTCTCGCGCCTCACCACGGTGCCGTCGACCGTCGAGGTCGACCTGCCCGTCATCGGCAGCGGTGCCACTCTGAACGACGCCCTCGACACCATGCTCGTCTCGAGCGCCGGCGCGGCCCTCGTCACCGGGCGCCGGGACTCCTTCATCGGCGTCATCACGGTCGAGGTCGTGATGGAGGCCATCACGAGGGCGCGGAAGGCCGCCGCCGTCGCAGCCGACTACACGCCCGTGGGCACCAACACCGGCCCCCTCGACGCCCTGCCAGGGTCGACGGCGGGCTCTCTCCCCACAGCGGACTCGGACGCGGCGCCGGGCGGCGACGTGCGTCCTGCCGACGGCGGCCGACCGTGAGCGCGGCCGCCGCCGCACCCGTCGCCGGCGCCGGCGCGCGCGGGCGATCACGCCGGGCCTGGCTGGCTCTCCTGCCCCAGCCGATCGCGGTCCTCCTCGGATTCGTCGCGTTCGCGGTCTGGCTGTCGGTCGCCGACCTCACCGCCGGCGAACGCACGACTCTGAACACCGACACCCTCCTGTCGCTGATGCGCGAGCATCTCGCGCTGACGTTCGTCTCGGCGCTCATCGTGCTCGTCATCGCCATCCCGCTCGGCATCCTCCTCACTCGGAAGCCGTTCGTGAAGGTCAGCGGCGGCATCCTCGCGGTCGCCAACTTCGGGCAGGCCGCCCCCGCCATCGGCCTCATCGTCCTCCTGGCGTTCTGGCTCGGCTTCGAGTTCCGAGCGGCGGTGGTGGCCCTCGTGCTCTACGCGGTCCTCCCGGTGCTGCGCAACACGATGATCGGTCTGCAGAGCGTGGACGCCCGCCTCGTCGAGGCGGGTCGGGGCATGGGCATGAGCGCGTTCTCCGTCCTGATGAAGGTGGAGCTGCCACTGGCCGTGCCGGTGATGCTGTCGGGCATCCGGACGGCTCTCGTGCTGCTCGTCGGCTCGGCCGCGTTGGCGACGTTCATCGGAGCGGGCGGGCTCGGGCTGCTGATCACCACGGGCGTCAACCTCTTCCTCCCCCGCGTGCTCGTCTCAGGTGCGATCCTCATCGCACTGCTCGCACTGCTCATCGACTGGCTGGGGCGACTCGTCGAGCACATCGCCCGTCCGAAGGGACTCTGACCCATGGCATCGACACCCACCGGGCGCCCGGCCCTCGCGACACCTCGCCGCCTGCGACGCCTCGGGGCCGTTCGCGGTACGGCCGCAGGCCTCGTCGCGGTCGCGACCGTGGCCGGACTGACCGGATGCGGTCTGCAGCCGGCGACGGCCTTCGTCCCCGCCGTGGCACCCGGCTCGATCGAGGCGATCGAGGATCTGCCCGACGACGCCGCGCTGACCGTCACGGCGAAGAACTTCACCGAGCAGCTCGTGCCGGGGAAGATCGCCGTCCTCGCGGCGCAGGCGGCGGGCTTCGAGGTCACCGACCTCACGAACGTGCCCGGCAGCGTCGCCGTGCGGCAGCTCATGCTCGACGGCGACGCCGACATGACGTACGAGTACACCGGCACCGCGTGGCTCACGTACCTCGGCGAGGCGGAGGGGATCCCCGACCAGGAGGAGCAGTACGAGGCCGTGCGCGACGCCGACGTCGCCAACGGCCTGACCTGGCTCGAGCCGGCGCCGCTGAACAACACGTACGCCATGGCGGTCCGGTCGGAGGCGGTGGCCGAGCTGGGCGACGTCGCCACGCTCTCGGACATCGCGGCCCTCCCTGTGGAGCAGCGGACGTTCTGCGTCGAGGCGGAGTTCAACTCGCGTGCCGACGGGTTCAAGCCCATGCTCGAGCGCTACGGACTCGAGCTGGGCGCCCCCGACGGCGTGCCGACCGACAACGTCAGCATCCTCGACACCGGGACGGTCTACGAGGCGACCGACCGGGGCAACTGCAACTTCGGCGAGATCTTCACGACCGATGGTCGCATCGACGCCCTGGACCTCACCGTGCTGGAGGACGACGAGGGGTTCTTCCCCGCGTACAACGCGGCGCCGGTGCTGTCGACCGCGACGCTGGAGACGTATCCCGGGCTCGCGGACGTCTTCGACCAGATCTCCCCCGAGCTGACCGACGAGGAGCTGCCGCCAGCTCAATCTGCGGGTCGACGTCGAAGGCGAGGAGCCTGCCGACGTCGCCTTCGACTGGATGGTCGACAAGGGCTTCGTCACCCGCCCCTGACGCTCCCTCCCCACCTCGGGCGGGTGACTCCCCCACGTGTCCGGGCTGTGGACGGCGTCGTGACGACGTCCGCGTCTCGGCACTCTGGTGCCATGACCTGTCGAACACCCCCGGATCCTCACCGCCCCGTGCCGGACGAGGCGGCCCTCGCCGCCCGGGCGTCCGAACTGCTGCCGGTGGCCATCCGGCGTCAGCTGTGGACGCTCTTCTTCGATGCCGACGACGTGCAGCTGCCCATGATGGTCCCTTTCGAGGGGATCTCGGCGTGGCCGTCACCTCGCGCCGTCGACGACTGGGGCGTCGCCCTCGAGGCCGTCGTGGCCGAGTTCGACGTGGCCTGGCTCGCCTTCGTGGTCGAACGACCGGGGACGTCGACGGCGAGCGAGTCGGATCTCGCGTGGCGCGACGCCCTGCTCGCCCTGGGGGCGACGGGCGGCCTCGTCGTACGGTCCGTGCTGGGCTGTTCGGACGACGGCGTGACATCGTGGTCCGCCGAGTGCGCACGGACGTCCGACCAGAGTGACGAACGGGCTCGGGTGATCAGCAGGGCCGTGGCCCGACAGGCCCGTGGTCAGTCCTCGCCGAGGCGCCTGACCCTCGCGGAGGTGCTCCCCCTGCGCTGACCCCGCTCCCGGTCCAGATGGCGCCACCACGCGGTCTCCGCCTGCTCGGCCGAGGTGAAGACACCCAGCGGCCGTTGCTCGGTCTCCACGAGCGACCACAGCGTCAGGCGGTACCCGCCGCCGAACCGCTCGATCAGGGCCTGAGGTGCAGCGTCGGCGTCGCGGCGGACGAACCACCGATCGTGACCGATCTCATCGAGCATCCCCCGATCGTACGCGGCGGGAGCGTCAGCGTCAGCGTCAGCGTCAGCGTCAGCGGTGGCAGCGTTCGCGCTGGCGGCGGTCGCACCCGCCGGGCAGCTCGCCCTCGGACGGGTCCGACTCACTTGCGGTTGCCGATGCGGCCTCGCAGCACGTCGATGCGTTTCTGGATCTGCTCGGTGCTGGCCTGCGCCACGGAGGGGCCGCCGCTGATGCGCCGCAGGTCGGCGTGGATGAGACCATGCGGTTCGTTGGAGTGACGCGACCAGATGGAGACCAGCCGGCTGAGCTCCTGACGCTGCTCTTTGATCGTCTGATAGAGGGGACGGGCCGTCTCGACCGGGGCGGCGACCGTCGGCAGACCCGTCTTCGACGAACGACGTGCCTGCGTAGCCTGCCGTTGCCGCAGCAGGTCGCGTACCTGGTCGGGTTCGAGCAGCCCTGGGATGCCGATGAAGTCGAGCTCTTCGAGGCTCCCGATCTCGCCGCCCGTGCCGAACTCGCCGCCGTCGTAGAGGACCCGGTCGAACGAGGCCTGCGAGTCGAGGGCCTCGAAGGGCTGCTGCTCGAGCAGGCTCGACGCCTTCTCCTCTCGGTTGGCGGCCGCCATCATGTCCTCTTCGGGGGCGAAGATGCCGTCGTCGGCGTTCGCCGGGCGGTCGAGCGCGTGGTCGCGTTCGAGTTCGAGCTGCCCGGCCAGCGCCATCAGACTCGGGACGCTCGGCAGGAAGATCGACGCGGTCTCGCCCCGTCGACGGGCACGGACGAAGCGACCGACGACCTGCGCGAAGAACAGCGGCGTGGAGGCGGAGGTCGCGTAGACGCCCACCGCCAGCCGCGGCACGTCGACGCCCTCGGAGACCATGCGGACCGCGACCATCCATCGGCTCTCGCTCTCGGAGAACGCCTGGATCCGGTCGCTGGCCGCCTTCTCGTCGGAGAGGACCACGGTCGGGCGTTCGCCCGTGATCTTCTGCAGCACGGCGGCGTACTGACGCGCGACCGTGTGATCGGTGGCGATGACCAGCCCGCCGGCGTCGGGGACGCCGCGACGCACCTCGGTGAGGCGCTTGTCGGCGGCCGAGAGCACGGCCGGGATCCAGTCGCCCTGCGGCGAGAGGGCCGTCCGCCAGGCCTGCGCGGTGATGTCCTTGGTCACGGCCTCGCCCAGGGAGGCGCTCATCTCGTCGCCCATCCGCGTCCGCCACCGCATCTGCCCGGCGTAGGCCATGAACAGCACCGGCCGGACGACCCCGTCGGCGAGGGCGCGGCCGTAGCCGTAGGCGTAGTCGGACCGCGATGTTCGGATGCCGTGCTCGTCGGCCGAGTACGTGACGAAGGGGATGGCCGCGGTGTCCGATCGGAAGGGGGTGCCGGTGAGGGAGAGCCGCCGCGTCGCCTTGCCGTAGGCCTCGCGGATCCCGTCGCCCCAGCTGAGGGCGTCGCCGCCGTGGTGGACCTCGTCGAGGATCACGAGCGTGCGACCCGCCTCGGTGAGCGCACGGTGGACCTCGGGGTTCATGCCCACCTGCGCGTACGTGACCGCGACGCCGTGGTAGTGCCGACCGAAGGTGACGTCCGCGTTCTTGAACATGGGGTCGAGTCGGAGGTTGACCCGGTCGGCCGCGTCGGCCCACTGGCGCTTGAGGTGCTCCGTCGGCGCGACGACGACCACCCGGTCGACGACCCCGCGCGAGAGCAGCTCGGTGGCGAGACGCAGGGCGAACGTCGTCTTGCCGGCACCGGGGGTGGCTGCGGCGAGGAAGTCGACCGGGTCGGTGGCGAAGTACTGCTCGAGGGCCTCGGCCTGCCAGGCGCGCAGCTTCGCGGCGGTGCCCCAGGCCGCCCTCTCGGGGAACGCGGGCGAGAGGTGCTCGGCGGCCGAGTTGCCGGCCGAGACGCCGACGTCGGTCAGATCGAGAGTGCCGTCGTCGCGGATGTCGTCGGGCCCCGAAGGGTCGTCCACGCTAGCTGTGCTCACTCGACCCCACTGTACCCGGGGTCGACGGACGGCTCGACCGGCGAAGGCCCCGGACGGCCCCGCGGCGGACGACCCGAGCCGGGTCGGCCCGAGCCCGGTCGACCGGTGTCCTGGCGGAGCAGCGACGCCGGCGTCAGCATGGCCGCACCGAATCGTGCCTGCAGGGCGTCCATCGTCGACTCGGCCTCGCGCCAGTCCGCGTCGTCGTCCCACAGGCCGAGCGAGAGCCCGCCGCCCCCGCCGGGTACGAGCTGCTCCACACGCACCCCGACCAGTCGGATGCGCTCGTGCTGCTTTCCCGTCGCCTCGTAGACGGCGCGCACCTCGTCGTAGATGCGGCGCCCGAGGTCGGTCGGCTCGGCCAGGGTCTTCGACCGGGTGATCGTGGCGAAGTCGGTGGTGCGCAGCTTGAGCACGACGGTGCGGCCGCTCATCCCCGCCGCGCGCAGTCGCACGCCGACCTTGTCGCTGAGGCGGAGGAGCTCGCGCCGGATCTCGACGGGGTCGGTGACGTCGGTCGAGAAGGTGACCTCGTGCCCGATGCTCTTCTCCTCGGCCGTGGTCGTCACGGAGCGGGGGTCGCGGCCCCAGGCCAGCGAGTGCAGCTTGGCGCCGCCGGCCGGCCCGACGGCTCGGACGAGGGTGTCGAGGGGTGCGTTGGCGACGTCGCCGATGGTGCGCAGACCGAGGTTGAGCAGGGTCTCCTCCGTCTTGCCGCCGACCCCCCAGAGCCCGCTGATCGGACGCGGGTGCAGGAAGGCGAGTGTGGCCTCGTTCGGCACGATGAGCAGACCGTCGGGCTTGGCGACGCTCGAGGCGAGCTTCGCGACGAACTTCGTCGACGCGGCGCCGATGCTGCAGTGCAGACCCGTCTCGGCGTGCACCCGCCGACGGAGCTCCGTCGCGATGTCGAAGACGGATCCGAGCAGTCGGATCGACCCCGAGACGTCGAGGAAGGCCTCGTCGATGCCCAGCCGTTCGACCATCGGCGTGACGTCGTCGAACATCGACATGACGATCGACGAGTAGTGGCGATACTTCTCGCCATGCGGTTCGAGGACGATCGCCTGCGGGCAGCGCCGTAGAGCGATCGCCATGGGCATGGCCGAGTTGACGCCGTATTTGCGGGCCTCGTAGGTCGCCGCGGTGACCACGGACCTCTCGGACCGGTGACCGATGACGACCGGGAGCCCCCGCAGATCGGGGCGGTCGAGCAGCTCGACCGACGCGAAGAAGGCGTCCATGTCGACGTGGAGGATCGGCGCGGTCGCATCGTCGGTGGGCACGGTGGTGACCAGCCGCCCGCTGCCGTCCTGTTTGCTCACCCGTGCATCCTCACACGGGCCTCCGACATCCGCTGCTCAGGAGACGGGCCCGAGCAGCCAGGCCGCCGTCGTGGCATGCGCCGAGTCGGTGCTCGAGGGGTGGAACCTGCCCGCGAGCACGTCGCGCTGCAGGCGTCCCAGCTCGGACGACCTGCGGTACGAGGCGCCGCCGGCGACCGAGACCGCCTGATCGACGACGGCCCGGGCGGTCTCGGTCGTGCGGGTCTTCAGCCCGACGACGCGCGGGAACCAGGACGCTCCGTGGTCGACCATCGAGTCGACGTCGCGGGCGATCGAGTCGACCTGCGGCTCGATGCCGTCGAGCGCGATGGCCGCGTCGGCGATCCGCCAGCGGACGATCGCGTCGTCCGAGAGCGGCGCCCCGCCGGCTCGACGCGACCCCCGGGTCGTGGCCGACTCGACGGCCAGTTCGACGGCACGCCGGGCGATCCCCCGGTACACCGCCGAAACCAGCGTCTCGAAGACCGCGAACACGGCGAAGACGAACGGGTCGGCGCTCGGTCCGACGGGCAGGCGCCGGACGATGCGCGACGCCGCGACGGGGGCCCGCTCGAGACGCGTGGTGTGACTCTGGGTGGCCCGCATGCCGATGGTGTCCCAGTCGCCCAGCGACGCGTGTCCGCCGTCCTCGCGTCTGAGGAACCCGTGCACCAGCGCAGGCGCGTCGGGGTCGCCGTCATCGCGACCGAAGACGCCGAGGCGGGTCCATACCGGTGAGAGCGAGGTGAAGATCTTGGTGCCGGTGAACCGGTAGCCGCCCTCGCCGTCGGGCTCAGCCCTCGTGACCGAGTCGAAGAGGACGAGGTCGTTGCCGGGCTCGCTGACGCCGAAGGCGAAGATCTCGTCGCGGGCGGCCTCGTCGAGCACGTACCCGAGCGAGTCGTCGCCGCGGGCGTGCAGCAGTGCGGCGCAGCCCGTCCACACCAGGTGCATGCCGACGGCCAACGCGGTCGCCGGGGCGGCCGTGGCCAGGCGACTCTGCAGGGCCGCGACGGCCTCGAGTCCGAGACCCGCGCCTCCTCGGTCCTCCGGGACGAACAGTCGCAGCCAGCCACGCGACCTGAGCTCGTCCAGGTCGTCGACCGGGAACGAGTTGTCGTGATCGGACACGGCCGCCCGCTGCCGGAAGCGCTCGAGGAGCTCGTCGGGCAGCGCCTCCTCGGGCGTGGTGCCGCGGGTGATGGTCGAGACGGGGCCTGGTTCGTGCACGGGTCGAGAGTAATCCGCCCGGCGGGTAACGTGGTGGGCATGTCGCAGCAACATCCGTGGTCTCGTTACGTCGCTCTGGGCGACTCGTTCACGGAGGGCATCGGCGATCCCGAAGAACGCTCGCCGGGCGGGCACCGGGGCTGGGCCGACCGGGTGGCCGAGGTGCTCGGGTCGTCGACGGAGGACTTCGCGTACGCCAACCTGGCCGTCCGCGGCCGACTGCTGCAGCAGATCATCGACGAGCAGGCCGACGCCGCGCTCGCGCTCCGCCCCGACCTCGTCACGGTCTCGGCCGGCGGCAACGACATCATCCGCCCGGGCACCGACCCCGACCGGGTGGCCGCCGGCTTCGAGGGGCTCGTCGAGCGTCTCGGCAGCGACGGGGCCACGGTCGTCGTCTTCACCGGGCCCGACATCGGGTCCACCCCGGTGCTCGGCCGGCTGCGCGGCAAGGTCGCGATCTACAACGAGCACGTGCACTCGATCGCGGCGCGGCACGACGCCGTGGTGGCCGACATGTGGGCGCTCCGCGAGCTCTCCGGGCCGGGCATGTGGGCACCCGACCGGCTGCACTTCAGCCCGCTGGGTCATCACACCATCGCGCGGATGGTCCTGGCCTCCCTCGCCGTCGAGAACGACCTCGAGCCCTATCGGCCCGAGCCCCTCGCTCGGCGCCCGTGGCGGCAGGCGCGCTCCGAGGACATGGGCTGGGCGCGCGAGTACTTCGTGCCCTGGGTGGTCCGTCGGATCCGGCACCAGTCGTCGGGCGACGGTCGGCAGGCGAAGCGGCCGGACGCCGTCATGGTCGTGCATCGCGACGAGCCCTGAGACCCGTCCTCCCCCGGTCCGCCCCGTGAGGCCGGAGAGGGTCGGTGCGGTTCAGGAGGCGCGGCTCAGACCGGCTGCGATCTCGCGCGGGTGCGTCAACCGCCACCACGCCCCCGGCTCGGGGATGTCGCGATCGAGCTCGAGGGGCACGTCGACGACCTGGTCGTCGACCGTGAAGCGCACGGACCCGACCTCGGCCCCCGCCGCGTCGGGCCCGATCGGCTCCGTCGCCACGACGGCGTCGACCGCCTCGTCGCCCCAGACGAGCACCGAGGCGTCGTCGGCGGCGACGGCCTCGCCCTCGGCACCCCACGGCATGTCGTACCGTCCGAACGAGTCGCCCGCCCGCGCGAGGTCGATGGTCTGGAAGCGCGCGACCGAGCTGGCGAGCAACGCCTGCACGTCGAGGTCGAGAGCGTCGTGGTCGACGCCGCCGAGCATGACGCCCACCACCGTGACCGTCTGATCGTCGATCGCGTAGTCGGCGGAGAAGAGCAGACAGGCGCCGGCCTCGTCGAGGGTGCCGGTCTTGATTCCGGTGACGCCGTCGAGGCCGAGCAGCTCGTTCGAGTTCTCGATCTCGCCGACGCCGGGGACGGTGACGGCGTCGGTGCGGACGATCTCGGCGACGACGGGGTCGGCGAGGGCGAGTCGGCCGAGGGCGACGAGGTCGGTCGCGGTGCTCGTGTTCTCCGGCGACATGCCCGTCGGCTCGACGATGGTCGTCGAGGTCAGGCCGTTCTCGTCGAGCCACGCGTCGGTCGCGGCGACGAACGCGTCGGTGCTGCCGAAGGCCCACAGCGCCAGGGCGTCGGCGTAGTTGTTGGCCGATTCGATCAACGACACCTCGAGGGCCTGACGCTGGGTCAGACGGAGACCGGCGGGCATGGGCGCCACCTTGCCGTTCCGGGCGAGGTACGCGTCGTAGAGCGCGGCATCGTCGGCGTCGAAGGTGATGACCGGCCCGTCGCCGCCGTCGAGGGGTCTCGCGTCGAGCACGACGAGGGCGCTGACGACCTTGCTGATGCTGGCGATCGGCCGGGGTCGGTCGTCGCCGCTCGTCGTCAGACTGTCGTCGTAGCCGAGCGCCTGGACCGCCGTGGCCCCGTAATCGGGGAACGTCAGCGCCGGGGCGGCTTGACGGGGGGCCTCGAAGACGGAGGCGGTGGCCGACTCCGGCGACGTCGGACCGGCGAGGGCGAGGGACGTGTACGACCCCGTCACGACGACGAGCACGGCGACGGCCGCGGCGACCACTCGACGGCGGGCCCGACCGGGGCGGCGGCTCATCAGTCCTCGACCGTGGTGGTCGGGACGCGCAGGGCCCAGAGGGCCACGGCCGAGGCCGCGGCGACGTTGAGGCTGTCGACGCCGTGCAGCATCGGGATCGTCACGACCACGTCGGACGATCGGAGGGCCGCGCGGCTGAGTCCGTCGCCCTCGGTGCCGAGGAGGAGCGCCACCCGCTCAGGAGGATCGGCGGCGTAGGCGTCGAGGGGCACCGCGTCGTCGGACAGGGCGAGGGCGGCCACCTCGAACCCCGCCGCGCGCAGCAGCTCGCCGCCCTCCGGCCAGTCGGGGAGGCGCGTCCACGGCACCTGGAGCACGGTGCCCATGCTGACGCGGACGCTCCGGCGGTAGAGCGGGTCGGCGCAGCGGGGGGTGACGAGGACGGCGTCGGCGCCGAGACCGGCCACTGCCCGGAAGATCGCGCCGACGTTGGTGTGGTCGACGATGTCCTCGAGCACGACGACCCGGCGCGCGCCGGCGAGGACGTCGGCGAGGTCGGGCAGCGCCGGGCGGTGCATGGCCGCCAGGGCGCCGCGGTGCAGGTGGTAGCCGGTCAGCGTCTCGAGCAGGGCGGCGTCGCCGATGAAGATCTCGCCGTCGAGGTCGGCCACGAGCGGTTCGATGTCGGCCAGCCAGCGGTCGGTCATGAGCACCGACCGGGGCACGTGACCCGCCCGGAGGGCCCGCTCGATCACCTTCGACGACTCGGCGATGTAGAGGCCGCCCTCCGGCTCGGTCACCCGGCGGAGCGCGACGTCGGTGAGTCGTCGGTAGTCGGCCAGAGCCGGGTGGTCGAGATCGGTGATGCGGGTGATGCGCACGGTGCTCCGGGGCGGTGGGGTCCGGGCCGTGGCCGGCCGACGGAAGGAAAACGGGAGGTGACGACGTTTAGGCTAACGTCCACCGACCCGAAGGAGCCCCGATGGTGCCGGACGCCACGTCCTCGAGCAGCAGCGCCGTCGACCCCGCCGCGCTCGACGCAGCATCGCTCGACGCTGCATCGCTCGACGCAGCCGTCGAGGTCCTCCGAGGCCGCCGTGTCGCCGTGCTGACGGGCGCCGGGGTCAGCACCGACTCGGGCATCCCCGACTACCGCGGTGCGGGTGCTCCCCCGCGCAACCCCATGACGTTCCAGCAGTTCCTCTCGAGCGAGCGCTATCGGAAGCGCTATTGGGCCGGCAGCCACCTCGGCTGGAAGTCCTTCCGGTCGTCCGAACCGAACACCGGCCACCGTGCGCTGGCCGACCTCGAGCGCGCCGGGGTGATCAACGGCGTGGTGACGCAGAACGTCGACAACCTGCACGTGCGGGCCGGCTCGCGTCGGGTGGTCGATCTGCACGGCACGGTCGACCGGGTGATCTGCCTGACCTGCGGCCAGTCGTTCGCGCGCGACATGGTCGCCGCCAGACTCGCGGCGGCGAACCCCTGGCTCGAGCATCCCGAGAGCGTCCGGCTCGCGCCTGACGGCGACGTCGAGGTCGACGACATCGACTCGTTCGAGGTGCCCGTCTGCACGGTGTGCGGCGGCATGCTGAAACCCGACGTCGTCTTCTTCGGCGAGTTCGTGCCGGTCGAGCGCTTCGCCGAGGCGCGCTCGCTCGTCGTCGCCGCCGACGCGCTGCTCGTCGCGGGCTCGTCGCTGGTGGTCAACTCGGGCATCCGCCTGCTCGATCAGGCGACGCGTCGACGTCTGCCCGTCGTCGTCGTCAACCGCGGCGTCACGAAGGGCGACGGTCGGGCCACGGTTAAGCTGAACGCCGGCACGTCAGAGACGCTGGCGGCCCTCGCGGAGCGCCTGATCCCCTGACGGGTCGTTCCGCCGATCGGAGGAACGACGGTGACCCTCTTGTACCTGGTGCGACACGGTGAGACCGACTGGAACCGCGCGAGGCGCATCCAGGGCGCGACCGACATCCCCCTGAACGACCTGGGGCGGTCGCAGGCCCGCGAGACCGGCGACCTCCTGTCGCGGAGGCAGGTGACCGCGGTCGTGGCGAGCCCCCTCGTGCGCGCCGCCGAGACGGGCGCGATCATCGCCGACGTCCTGGGGTTGCCCGCTCCCCTGCACGTCCCCGCGATCGCCGAGCGCCGCTACGGCGAGGCGGAGGGCCTGACCGGAACCGAGGTCGAAGCCCGTTTCCCGGCAGGCACCCCGGTGCCCGGACGCGAGAGCCGCAGCGACCTGGTGGCCCGGGTGCTGCCCGCTCTGGCCGACATCGCCCGCAGGCACGACGGCGGGCTCGTCGTCGTGGCCACGCACGGAGCGGTCATCCGCGCCGTGGTCAACCACGTCTCCCCCGACACGGAGGCGCATGCGGGCATCCCGATCCGCAACGGATCGATCCACTCGTTCGCCTCCGACGGGGGCGATCTGGTGCTGCGCGAGTTCGACGACCCGATCGAGGTCGAGTCCGAGCGACCCGGCACGTTCGACTTCGACTATCAGAACGCCCTCGAGTCGGAGGCCGGCGGGCGCGACTGAGCCCGCGCCTCCTCGGAGGGGTCAGCTGCGGGTCGTGGTGCCGCGCCTCGCCGAGACCGACTCGAGCACGTCGGCGAGGGCCGACGCCGAGGCGTCCCAGGCGAACAGCGCGGCCTGGGCGATCGAGGCGCTCGACCGGGCGGCCCACTCGCGCTCGAGGCGACGCACCGCCGCGGCGATCGAGGCGGGCGAGTCGGGGTCGAAGTAGACCGCGGCCTCGCCGCCGATCTCGCGGAAGATCGGGATGTCGCTGACCACGGCCGGGGTGCCGAGCGACATCCCCTCGACCAGGGGGATGCCGAACCCCTCGGCGCGCGAGGCCGTCACGACCGCCGTCGCGCCGAGCAGCACGTCGCGGTACTCGTCGTCGCTCGCACCGTCGTGGAACACCAGCGACCCGGTGGGGGCGAGGGCCGACAAGGAGGCGCGCTCGCGTTCCGACACCCGGCTCATCAGATGCAGTCGGTACCCGTCGAGCAGCGGAAGCGCTCTCGCCAGCGCCGACACGTTCTTGTACGGCATGAACGAGCCCATGTACACGAGGTCGCGGTGACGAGGCGCCGTCCGCGGCGGCGCGGCGTCGACCGGGTCCGCCGCGTTGGTCACGACCGTGACGGGTCGGCGGGTGAGTCGATGGAGGCGCATCTCGTCGAGGGTCGTCCGGCTGACGGTCACGACGGCGTCGGCGCGGTTCAGCAGCAGCCGCTGCGGCCACCAGGCGAGGTGGTACAGGCGCCAGAGCAGCCTGATCGGCAGGGAGAACTCGGGGGGCGGCGTGCGATTGGTGTAGTAGATGAGGTCGTGCAGCGTGAGCACGAGCGGGTAGCGGCGCCCGAACGAACCCATCGTCTGCATGGGCGACCACACGACATCGGGTCGCAGACGGTTCACCTGGAGCGCCACGAGGGGCTCGAGCGGGCTCGTGGGCGCGCTGACGACGACGTGCGGTCGATCGGGCAGCTTGTCGAGCTGCCGGGGGTCGCTCACGAGCAGGGTCACGTCGTGGGTGGTCGCCAGCGCCCCGACCACCCCCGCGGTGAAGCGGCTGATGCCGTCGTGGCGCCCGACCCTGATGTAGCGGCAGTCGACGACGACCCTCATCGCACGAACGCCTCGACGGCGGCGGCGGCCTCGCGCGGCTTCTCGTAGTGGATGAGGTGACCGACCCCCTCGATGACGGCGAGAGTCGCATCGGGGAAGAGCGCCCGGAGCTCGTGCTGCGCGGGCAGAGCCGTGATGTCGTCGCGATCGGCCGCGACGAGCAGCGTGGGCACGTCGACGCCCGCCGCGTACGTGCTGACGTCGCTCGAGACGGAGGCTCGGAAGGCGTCGAGCACGACGCGGCGGTCGGAGAACCGCGAGAAGTACGAGTCGTGCTGGTCGTGGATCCACCGCCGCAGACCGCGGTCGTGCGTCTTGACCATGGCGAGACTCGTGAACCGCGTGACGAGCGGGCTCTGCAGGGCGGCGAGCCCGGAGCGCTCGGGCAGCGCGGCCCCGGCCCAGTAGTAGAAGACGGCGAGGCGCGTCACCACACCCCTCGGGCCCTGCAGCGCCGGTGCCGCGATCGGATTGACGAGGACGAGTCGGGAGGCGCGGAGCCCGGAGGCGACGGCGGCCGACGTCACGATCGACCCGAAGGAGTGACCCAGCACGACGACGTCGTCGCCGAGACCGAGCGCCTCGACGAACGCGGTCAGCCAGGCCGCGTAGGCCTCGACGCTGTGCTCGCCCGCGAGCGGCGACGACTCGCCGAAGCCGGGCAGGTCGGGCATGACCACCCGGACCCCGGTGAGATGCGCCACGACGGGCTCGAGACCGTGGTGATCGCCGCGGAAGCCGTGGACGGCGACGACGGTGACCCGCGCCTCCTCGGGGCCCACGGGCTCGTACGTCCAGTAGCGGGTCGAGCTGCCGGCGACCTCGGCGACCCGCTCTTCGACATCGAACGCCGCGAGGCGCGAACGGTAGGGCGACGGGACGCGGGGCTCTCGGACGATCACCCCGCGAGTCTACGAGCCGCGCCTCGAACCCGACGCGCGAAGGCGCGCGAGCCACCGTAGAGTTGCACGCGTGAGCTTCACTGCCCCGATTCAGCAGCCCGGACTGACCCTCGACCCGAACTGGCACCGTCGTGCCGTCTTCTACGAGGTGATGGTCCGCTCGTTCGTCGACAGCAACGGAGACGGGGCGGGCGACCTCCAGGGTCTGCACTCCCGCCTCGACTACCTCCAGTGGCTCGGGGTCGACGCGCTCTGGCTGCCGCCGTTCTTCCAGTCGCCGCTCCGCGACGGCGGGTACGACATCGCCGACTACAAGTCGATCCTGCCCGAGTTCGGCACGCTCGACGAGTTCCGCGACCTCGTCACCAAGGCCCACGAGCGCAACATGCGCATCGTCATCGACATGGTGCTGAACCACACCTCCGACCAGCACGAGTGGTTCCAGCAGAGCCGCGAAGACCCCGAGGGCCCCTACGGCGACTTCTACGTCTGGCGCGACACCGACGACGAGTACGAGAACATCCGCGTCATCTTCGTCGACACGGAGGAGTCGAACTGGACCTTCGACCCGGTGCGACGCCAGTTCTTCTTCCACCGCTTCTTCTCGCACCAGCCCGACCTCAACTTCGAGAACCCCGCCGTCCAGGAGGCCGTCTTCGACGTCGTCCGCCACTGGCTCTCGATGGGCGTCGACGGTCTGCGACTCGACGCCATCCCCTACCTCTTCGAGACCGAGGAGGGCAACGGTGAGGGCGAGCCCGCGACCCACGAGTTCATCAAGCGCCTGCGCGCGATGGTCGACGAGGAGTTCCCGGGGCGGGTGCTCATCGCCGAGGCCAACCAGTGGCCCGCCGAGACCGCCGCGTTCTTCGGCACCGAAGACGAGCCGGAGTGCCACATGGCGTTCGACTTCCCCGTCATGCCCCGCATCTTCTACTCGCTGCGCGCCCAGCACGGCGGCGAGCTGAAGCGGATCCTCGCCGAGACCACCGAGGTGCCCCCGGGTGCCGCCTGGGCGGTGTTCCTCCGCAACCACGACGAGCTGACCCTCGAGATGGTCAGCGAGGAGTACCGGCAGGCGATGTACGGCTGGTACGCCTACGACCCCCGCATGCGCTCGAACATCGGGATCCGGCGTCGCCTGGCGCCGCTGCTCGACAACTCGCGCGCGGAGCTCGAGCTCGTGCACGCCCTCCTGTTCGCGCTGCCGGGCAGCCCGTTCCTGTACTACGGCGACGAGATCGGCATGGGCGACAACATCTGGCTGCCCGACCGCGACTCGTCGCGCACGCCCATGCAGTGGACGCCCGACCGCAACGCCGGCTTCTCGACCGCCGACCCGGGCAAGCTGTTCCTGCCCGTCGTGCAGTCGCTCGTCTTCAACTACAACCTGGTCAACGTCGAGAGCCAGTTGGCCCAGTCGCGCTCGCTCCTCCACTGGATCCGCAACGTGATCCACGTGCGGAAGGCGCACCCCACGTTCGGCATGGGGACCCTGTCGGTGCTCGACACCGATCACGAGTCGGTGCTCTCGTTCGTCCGCTCGTACGAGGGCTCCGAGACGCAGTTCGGCGACTCGGCGGAAGACATCCTCTGCGTGTTCTCCTTCGCCCACAACCCGACGTCGGTCACGATCCACGCCCCGCAGTTCGCGGGTCGCACGCTCTACGACCTCTTCGGCGGAGCGCAGTTCCCCTCGTTCGACGACGAGGGTCGCGTCACGCTCACCCTCGGCACGCAGGCCTTCTTCTGGCTCCACGTCGGTGACGTGCCGAACACCGGTCAGGGCGTCGTCGGTGGTGCCTCCTAAACTCGGGGTGTGACCGACACCGATCTCTCCGCGACCGCACCGTCCGACGAGGCGGTCTCCGGCGACGGATCTGCCAGCGGCGGGTTCGCGGCCGGGCCGGTGCCGTCCGAGTGGTGGAAGGCCCTCGGGGTGTTCGACCTCGAGACGACCGGCATCGACGTCGAGACGGCCCGCATCGTCACGGCTCACGTCGGCCTGATCGACGCCGAGGGCACGAGCATCGCGCACGGCGCCTGGCTCGCCGACCCGGGCATCGAGATCCCCGAGCAGGCCAGCGCGGTGCACGGCATCTCCACCGAGCAGGCGCGTGCCGAGGGGCGCCCCGCAGCCGAGGTCGTCGCGGAGGTCGTCGCCGCCGTCCGGGCGGTGTTCGCCCGTGGTGTCCCGCTGGTCGTCTACAACGCGCCGTACGACCTGACCCTCCTCGATCGCGAAGCGCGTCGGCACGGCATCGAGCCGCTGGGCGACGTCAGCACCATCGGCTGCGTCGTCGACCCGCTCGTCATCGACAAGGCCGTCGACCGGTACCGCAAGGGGAAGCGCACGCTCGAGGCCGCCGCCGGCGTGTACGGCGTCACCCTCGACGACGCCCACGATGCCGGGGCCGATGCCATCGCGGCCGGCCGGGTGGCCCAGGCCATGGCCGAGAAGTTCCCCGATCAGCTGGCGGTCTCGTCGACCCGGCTGCACGATCTCCAGATCGACTGGTGCCAGACCCAGGCCGAGAGCTTCCAGCAGTACATGCGTCGCAGCAAAGATCCGACGTTCGTCGCCTGGGGCGACTGGCCGCAGCGTCCGATCATCGGCTGAGTCCGCCGCCGACGCTCCGACCGCGGGCGCCGTGAGCTGGACGAGCCGCCTCGAAGGACATCCCCAGGCACACGAAGACGGGGCGGCCCACCGAAGTGGACCGCCCCGTCAGGCGTGAGAGACCGAGGTCTACTTGCCGAAGTTCTTGTAGCGCGAGTTGAACTTCTCGACGCGACCGGCCGAGTCGAGGATGCGCTGCTTGCCCGTGTAGAACGGGTGCGACTCGGACGAGATCTCGACGTCGATGACCGGGTAGGTCTCACCGTCGAGCTCGATGGTCTTGTCGCTCGTCGTCGTCGAGCGCGTCAGGAACGTGGCGCCCGATGCGAGGTCGCGGAAGACGATCGGCTTGTACTCGGGGTGGGTGTCGGTCTTCATGATTGTCCTAGGTCTAGCGAACGAGTGATGGAGTGGATGTCTGGGGACGTTTCCGTCGGCGGCCATGAGACCTGAGTCTCGGACCAGCTATGAACGATACCAGACGCGAGGCCGGGAACGCAGGAGGCGCGGGTCAGTCGGCCGCGCGCGCCGAGTATCGCCCGTCGCGCACCTCGACGTCGAGCGAGACGCCGAACGTCGTGCCGAGCGTCTCGGCCGTGAGGACCTCGGCGAGCGGCCCGGCCGCGACGACCGAGCCGTGGTCGAGGAGGAGCGCGTGGGTGAAACCGCGGGGCACCTCCTCGACGTGGTGCGTCACCATGACGATGGCCGGTGCGTCGTCCGACTGCGCGTACCCGGAGAGCATCTGGAGCAGCTCCTCGCGCGCGCCGAGGTCGAGGCTCGCGGCGGGTTCGTCGAGCAGGAGGAGCTCGGGGTCGGTCATCACGGCGCGGGCGATCTGCACCCGCTTCTGCTCGCCGTCGCTCAGCTCGCCGAACGTGCGATCGGCGAGGTGGTCGAGGTTCCACTCGTCGAGGACGCGATGGGCACGGCGGACGTCGACGTTCTCGTACTCCTCGTTCCAGCGGCCGGTCACCGAGTAGGCGGCGGTGAGGACGACGTCGACGACCTTCTCCTTCGGCGGGATCCGACGGGCGATCGTCGTCGATGCGAACCCGATGCGGGGGCGGAGGTCGAAGAGGTCGACGGAACCGAGGTCGCCGCCGAGCACCTCGGCGGTGCCGGAGGACGGGTGCGACTGCGCCGCGGCGACCTGCAGCAGCGAGCTCTTGCCGGCGCCGTTGGGCCCGAGCACGACCCAGCGTTCGTCGGACTCGACACTCCAGCTGACGGTGTCGACGACGGCTTTGCCGCCCCGGACGATCGAGACATCGGACAGCTTCAGGACTGTAGGCATGACCCCAGCCTATCGACGGAGTCCGGCGTAGACCCCGAGGGTCCGCTCGGCGATCCGCGACCACGAGAACTCCGCCTCGGCACGCATCCGACCGGCTCGACCCATCAGCTTCGCGAGGCCGGGGTCGGACACGACGTCGGTGAGGATCCCCGCGAGGTCCCGGACGAAGCGGTCGGGGTCGGTGGGCGTCCCCGTGCCGTCCTGCGCCTGGTCGAGGGGGACGACGCGTCCGGTCAGTCCGTCGGCGACGACCTCGGGGATGCCTCCGGTGCCCGAGCCGACGACGGGCACGCCGCAGGCCATGGCCTCGAGGTTCACGATGCCGAGCGGCTCGTAGATCGAGGGGCAGACGAAGGTCGTCGCCGAGGTGAGCACGGCGCTCAGCTCGTGCCGCGGGAGCACGCGATCGATCCAGACGACGCCGGTCCGCGCCTCCTGCAGCTCGTGCACGAGGGCCGTGACCTCGGCCATGATCTCGGGGGTGTCGGGGGCTCCGGCGCAGAGGACGAGCTGGACCTCGGGAGGCAGGAGGCGCGCGGCGCGGAGCAGGTACGGCAGACCCTTCTGCCGCGTGATGCGGCCGACGAAGACCACGGAGGGGCGGTCGGGGTCGATGCCGAGCGACCGGAGGACGTCGTCGTCGGTGACGGGACGCCAGGCGTCGAGGTCGATCCCGTTGTAGACGACGCTGACCTTGCCCTCGTCGATGGTGGGGTACGACCGCAGGATGTCGCGGCGCATGCCCTCGCTCACCGCGATGACCGCATCGGCGGTCTCGTAGGCCTGCCGCTCGATCCAGCTCGAGACGCGGTAGCCGCCGCCGAGCTGCTCGGCCTTCCAGGGGCGGAGGGGCTCGAGGCTGTGAGCGGTCAGCACGTGCGGCACGTCGTGCAGCATCTGCGCCAGCTGGCCGGCGGCGTTGGCGTACCAGGTGTGGCTGTGCACGACGTCGGCACCGGCGACGTCCTGAGCGGCGAGGAGGTCGCTGCCGAGGGTCCGCAGAGTGGGATTCGCCGACGCGAGGGCGGGGATCTCGGGGTAGCCCGTCGTGCCCGGCTCGTCGTCGACGTCGCCGAGTGCACGCACGCGCACGTCTATCGACTCGCGCAGGGCCTTGACGAGCTCGACGACATGGACGCCGGCGCCTCCGTAGACGTTCGGCGGATATTCCTTGGTGATGACATCGACTCGCACGAGAGTCACCGTAGTCGTGCCGCGACGAAACGTGCCATTCTGACCTCATGGCATCAAAGAAGATCTTCGGCATCGTCCTCGCCGGCGGCGAAGGCAAGCGGCTCATGCCCCTGACGGCCGACCGGGCGAAGCCCGCCGTGCCGTTCGGCGGCAACTACCGTCTGGTGGACTTCGCCCTGTCGAATCTGATCAACTCGGGTCTCCGTCAGATCGTCGTGCTGACGCAGTACAAATCGCACAGCCTCGACCGGCACGTCTCGCAGACCTGGTCCATCGAGGGGCTCCTCGGGGCGTACGTCGCCTCCGTCCCCGCTCAGCAGCGTCTCGGCAAGCGGTGGTTCGCCGGCAGCGCCGACGCCATCCTGCAGAGCCTGAACCTCCTCCGTGACGAGAAGCCCGACATCGTCGTCGTCGTCGGGGCGGACCACGTCTACCGCATGGACTTCTCCCAGATGATCGAGGCGCACATCGCCTCGGGCGCCGGTGTCACGGTGGCGGCGATCCGCCAGCCCATCGCCCTCGCCGACCAGTTCGGCGTCATCGAGGTCGACTCCGAGGACCCGACGCGCATCGGGCGCTTCCTCGAGAAGCCGAAGGACGCGGTCGGTCTGCCCGACTCCCCCGACGAGATCCTCGCGTCGATGGGCAACTACGTGTTCGACGCCGACGTCCTGATCGACGCGGTGCTGCGCGACGGCGAGAACGCCGACTCCGACCACGACATGGGCGGCGACATCGTCCCCGACTTCGTCTCGCGGGGCGACGCGGCCGTCTACGACCTGAACCGCAACGAGGTCCCCGGCTCGACGGAGCGCGACCGCTACTACTGGCGCGACGTCGGCACGATCGACTCGTTCTACGACGCGCACCGCGACCTGATCTCGGCGTTGCCGATCTTCAACCTCTACAACACCGACTGGCCCATCTTCAGTCAGCAGCTGAACTCGCCTCCGGCGAAGTTCGTGCGCGACGGACACGGCAACCTCGGCACGACGATCGACTCCATCGTCTCGCTCGGCTCGCTCCTCTCCGGCGCGCACGTCGAACGCAGCGTGCTCGGGCCGTGGAGCACGCTCGACTCCGGCTCGAAGGTCATCGATTCGGTCGTGTTCGAGAGGGCCCACATCGGGCCGAACGCGACGGTGAACCGCGCGATCCTCGACAAGGACGTCGTCATCGCCGAGGGCGCGTCGGTCGGCGTGGATCACGAGGCGGACCGGGCCCGCGGCTTCACGGTGACCCCGTCGGGGATCACCGTCGTCGGTAAGGGCGTGCGGGTCGACCAGTAGGCGGCACGCAGGCGATCGGCACCCGTAGGCTGATCGGGTGCCGCGCTTCCTGACCGTCCTCGACGTCGACTCCACGCTGATCCGCGACGAGGTCATCGACCTCCTCGCCGAGGCGGCCGGGTCGCGCGACGAGGTCGCCCGCATCACCGAGAGCGCGATGGCGGGCGAGCTCGACTTCGCCGAGAGCCTCGCCGCCCGTGTCAGGACGCTCGAGGGGCTGCCGGTCTCGGTCGTCGACGACGTCGTCGCCCGTGTGCGTCCGACCCCGGGCGCGGCGGAGCTCGTGGCCGGGTTGCACCGCCACGGCAGCCGCGTGGCCGTGGTGTCCGGCGGGTTCCACGAGACACTCGACCCGCTGGCCGAGTCGCTCCGTCTCGACCGGTGGCGCGCGAACCGACTCGACGTCGCCTCCGGGCGGCTCACCGGCCAGACGACCGGGCCGATCGTCGACGCCGCGGTCAAGGCGGAGTGCCTGACGGCCTGGGCGGCCGAGTTCGGCATCCCCCTCGCTCAGACGATCGCCGTCGGCGACGGGGCCAACGACCTCGAGATGATGCGCGTCGCAGGGCTCTCGATCGCGTTCAACGCCAAGCCCCGGGTGCGGGCGCAGGCCGATCTCGTGGTGGCCGACCCGGAGCTCTCGCAGGTGCTCGCGGTCATGGGCCTGTCAGGCCGCTGACCTGCCGAGGAGGCGCGGTGCCGGTATCCGAGCCGCGCCTCCTCGGTCTCCGCTCCGGTCAGTGACCCATGCCGAGACCGCCGTCGACCGGGATGACCGCGCCGGAGATGTACGCGGCGTCGTCGCCGGCCAGCCAGGTGATCGTGCGGGCGACCTCGGTCGCCGTCCCGTAGCGCCCGGCGGGGATCGACTGCTTGTATTCGGCCTGCTTCTCGGGTGTCAGGACGGCGGTCATGTCGGTCTCGATGAAGCCGGGGGCGACGACGTTGGCCGTGATGCCCCGTGCGCCGACCTCGCGGGTGATAGAGCGCGCGAAGCCGACGAGCGCGCTCTTCGACGCGGCGTAGTTCGCCTGACCGGCACTGCCGTAGAGGCCGACGACGCTCGAGACGAGCACGATGCGACCGAAGCGAGCCCTGAGCATGTTCTTCGAAGCGCGCTTGACGACGCGGAAGGCCCCGCCGAGGTTCGTGTCGACGACCGATGAGAAGTCCTCTTCGGTCATGCGCATCAACAGGACGTCCCTCGTGATGCCCGCGTTCGCGACGACGACCTCGACCGGGCCGAGCGCGGCCTCGACGGTCGTGAACGCCGCATCGACCGACTCGGGGTCGGTCACGTCGGCGACGACCGTGAGGGAGCCCTCGGGGCCGGACCCGCTGCGGGCGGTCACGGCCACGCGGTGCCCGGCGGCGACGAACTCCTCGGCGATCGTGTAGCCGATGCCGCGGTTGCCTCCCGTGACGAGGACGGTACGGGGCGTGGTCATGGGAGTCTCCTCGGGGCGAGCTGAAGGGGGCGGTCCGCAGGCCGATGGTGCCCGGACCGCCCACCAGCCTACTGTCGGCTACAGGGCTTAAGATCGCTCGAGGCGCCCGCCCGAGACGCACACAGAGTCCGTGAGTGAATTGAAGACATCGCAACCGATCACCTCGCTACCGCCGTCGCCGGCCGACGATCGCCATGCCCGCATGATCCGCTACCTGGTGGCCATGGGCATCCGCATCGTCTGCATCGCGCTGTGCTTCGTGATCCCCCTCAGCTGGTGGACGCTGCTCCCCGTCGCGGGAGCCGTGCTCATCCCCTACTTCGCCGTGGTGCTCGTGAACGTGGGCCACGACCCCGGTCAGAACGTCGAGCGGCCCGGCGCCATCGAGACGTACCGCCAGCCCGAGCAGCCGTGGGCGCCTCCCACCGCGACACCCAGCTGGCACGAGCCGAGCAGCGACGACGGATCCGAGCGGCGGGGCCGCGGAGGCACGGCCTGATGCTCGGTCTCGGCGATGTCGGGCCCGATCGCGTCCAGTGCTCGCGTGCCGGGTGCACGGAGG
This sequence comes from Frigoribacterium sp. AC394, assembly GCF_979258095.1. Classification (NCBI taxonomy): domain Bacteria; kingdom Bacillati; phylum Actinomycetota; class Actinomycetes; order Micrococcales; family Microbacteriaceae; genus Frigoribacterium; species Frigoribacterium sp. AC394. The sequence continues at coordinate 279,325 of NZ_OZ409834.1, forward strand.
TGGCGACCCGATCGGTCAACTGGCGGAACCCGAAGATCCACGGTCTCGAGCGCGTCAAGGTCTGGTCGGCCTGCGACGAGCACGTCGACTATCTCAGCGACTTCCTCCTCGCGCGCGACTTCCCCGTCATCGTCACGGCAGCGGGCGTGACAGTCGACTCCGTCGGGGCCGCGACGTGACGGGTTGGCGGGTGATCCTCTCGAAGAAGTGGCTCGGGTACCTCGGTGTCGTCGTGGCCTTCGCCCTGATCTGCGCGATGCTCGCCAACTGGCAGTGGAACCGGCACGAAGAGAAGATGGCGGTCGTCCATCAGCTCGAGCAGCGCTACGACGCGGCGCCCGTGTCCGTAGCGGAGGCTCTGCCGTCGCTCGACTCGTACGATGCGGCCGACGAGTGGCAGCCCGTCGAGATGACGGGTCGCTACCTGGTCGACGAGACCCTGCTCGTGCGCAACCGGCCGTACAACGGCCAGCCGGGGTTCGCCGTCCTCGTGCCGTTCCGGATCGACGGAGGCGACGTCTTCGTCGTCGATCGCGGCTGGGTGCCCACCGGCAACGATCAGGACGCCCCCGACGGGATCCCGGCGCCGCCGTCCGGCGAGGTGACCGTGACGGCACGGCTCAAGCCCGGAGAGCCGGCGGTCGGCGATCGCACGGCGGTCGCCGGGACGAACCAGATCGCGACCATCCAGCTCAGCGAGGTGCAGAAGCAGGTCGACGGGGCCATCTACTCGGCCGCGTACGGTCAGCTCATGGCAGAGGACCCGACGCCGGCGACGGCTCCCGTGAAGTACGCCGAGCCCGAGATCGATACCGGTCTGAACCTGTCGTACTTCGTGCAGTGGATCATGTTCGCCGCAGGGGCGTTCCTGTTCCTCTTCTACGTGATCCGCCAGGAGCAGCGGAACAACCGGGCCGACGCCGAGGAGGCGCTGGAGGACGGCGACGACGAGCGAGCCGACGAACGACGCCGACGACGCGCGGCCCGGCCTCGACACGACGACGACGTCGAAGACGAGATCCTCGACTCCGTCGGTCGCTGACCCACGCCCTCCCCCGTCGTGACCCCGGTGGATCAGGCCAGGTTGATGAGCTCGCTGTAGTCGGGTGTCCAGTGGTCTTCGGTGCCCTCGGGCATGATGAGCACCCGCTCGGGATTCAGTGCCTCGACAGCGCCCTCGTCGTGACTGACCAGCACCACGGCGCCCTCGTAATTGGCCAGGGCGTCGAGGATCTCGAGTCGGCTGGCGGGGTCGAGGTTGTTCGTGGGCTCGTCGAGCAGCAGCACGTTCGCGCCGGAGACGACGATCATCGCGAGGGCGAGTCGGGTCTTCTCGCCGCCCGAGAGCACCCCCGCCGGTTTCGCCGAGTCGTCTCCCGTGAAGAGGAACGAACCCAGCACGCGCCGCGCCTCCATCTCGGTGATGTTCGGCGACGACGAGACCATGTTCTCGAGGACGCTGCGCTTGACGTCGATCGTCTCGTGCTCCTGAGCGTAGTAGCCGACACGGAGGCCGTGACCCGGCTCGAGTTGCCCGGTGTCGGGTTCGTCGACACCCGCGAGGATGCGCAGCAGCGTCGTCTTGCCCGCACCGTTCAATCCGAGGATGACCACCTTCGAGCCCCGGTCGATCGCGAGATCGACGGCGGTGAAGATCTCGAGCGAGCCGTAGCTCTTCGAGAGGTTCGAGGCCATGAGCGGGGTCTTGCCGCAGGCGACCGGTGTCGGGAACCGCAGCTTCGCCACACGGTCGACCGCGCGGACCTCGTCGAGGCCCGCGAGCAGCTTCTCGGCCCGGGCGACCATCTGGTGGGCCGCGGCGGCCTTCGACGCCTTCGCACCGAATCGAGCCGCCTGCTTCTGCAGTGCACTCGCCTGCTTCTCGGCGTTCGAGCGCTCCTTCTTGCGGCGCTCCTCGTCGGCGGCGCGCTGGCGTTGGTAGTTGCGCCAGCCCATGTTGTAGATGTCGATCGCCTGGCGGTTGGCGTCGAGGTAGAACACGCGGTTGACGACCTCCTCGACGAGCTCGATGTCGTGACTGATCACGATCACACCGCCCTGATACGTCTTGAGGTACTCGCGGAGCCAGACCACGGAGTCGGCGTCGAGGTGGTTCGTCGGCTCGTCGAGGATCATCGTGTCGGCCGCGGAGAAGAGGATGCGCGCCAGCTCGATGCGTCGACGCTGACCGCCCGAGAGGGTCGACAACGGCTGCTCGAGGATTCGGTCGGGGAGGCTGAGGTTGCTCGCGATCGACGCGGCCTCCGCCTCGGCCGCGTATCCGCCGAGCGCGTTGAAGCGATCATCGAGATCGCCGTAGCGCTTCATGGCGCGGGCCGCGACCGCCGGGTCGTCGCTGCCCATCTCCATCGAGGCCTCCTGGATGCCCAGGAGGATCTGGCCGAGGCCGCGGGCGTCGAGGATGCGCGTGCGGGCGAGGTCCTCCGGGTTGCCGCTGCGAGGGTCTTGAGGGAGGTAGCCGATCTCGCCGGTCTTCTCGATGGATCCCCCGGTCGGGAGGGTCTCGCCGGCCAGCGTCTTGGTCATGGTCGTCTTGCCGGCGCCGTTGCGACCGACCAGGCCGATCTTGTCGCCCTTGTCGACGCGGAACGTCACATCTTCCATCAGCAGGCGCGCGCCGACGCGAATCTCGAGGTCGTGCACGGAAAGCACAGCAGAAGTCCAATCGATTGGGGAGATGTCCACAACGCCGCCCGCCGTTGGGTCGCCCCTAAAATGATCACATCGTGTCGTGAGGGGCCGTGCGCATGGGCGTCGACCCGCCCTCAGGCCGATCAACCTACCCATTCTAGGAGACTGCATGACGAACGCCACCGCATCGACCTCACGACCGGTGCTCGCCGACCGGTTCGTGACCTCCAGCCGAGCGACCGATGTGGCTCTCGTGCTCGGTGGCGTCGCCGTCGTCTCGGTGCTCGCTCAGGTCCAGGTCCCCCTCTGGCCGGTGCCCGTCACCGGCCAGACACTCGGGGTCATGCTCGTCGGTGCGAGCCTCGGCGCCCGCCGCGGTGCGCTCTCGCTGCTCACCTACCTCGTGCTGGGCGTGGCGGGGCTGCCGATCTTCGCCGAGTTCTCCGGCGGTCCGCTCAGCGTGCTGAAGCCGAGCTTCGGCTTCATCATCGGCTTCGTGCTCGCCGCCGGCCTCATCGGCTGGCTGTCCGAGCGCGACTGGGACAAGAAGTGGTTCCGCTCGGCGGTCGCGTTCTTCGCCGCGAGCCTCGTCCCCTTCGTCGTCGGACTCCCCTACCTGGCCGTCGTGCTCGGCCAGCTCGGATTCGCGAACGACCTGCAGAGCGTGCTCGCCGCGGGTCTCTACCCGTTCATCATCGGCGGCGTCGCCAAGTGGCTCATCGCCGCCGCAGCGCTGCCGGTGGCGTGGCGGGTGCTCGGGCGACGCGACCGCTAGGAGGCGTCCTGGGGGGCGCGACCCGCGCCTCCTCGGATGCACGTCGGGTTCTCCCCGGACGACGAAGAACCCCCGACCACAGTGGTGGTCGGGGGTTCTTCGTCGTCGTGCATCAGATCGAGAAGCCGATCGAGCGCATCATGTCGCGACCGTCGTCGGTGATCCGGTCGGGGCCCCACGGCGGCATCCACACCCAGTTGATGCGGAACGCGTCTACGACACCGTCGAGGGCGTTAGCCGTGTCGCCCTCGATGACGTCGGTGAGAGGGCATCCGGCGGAGGTGAGCGTCATGCTGATGATGAGCGCGTTCTCGTGCTCTTCGTCCATGGCGAGGTCGTAGATCAGACCCAGGTCGACGATGTTCACACCCAGCTCGGGGTCCACGACCTCTTTCAGTGCCTCGGCGACCTCGTCGAACTTCTCGGGTGCCAGTGCGACTGCCATGGTCAGTTCACCGCCGCAGCGGCCTCGGCCTCGGCGGCGGCTGCGGTGACGTAACGGTCGTAGCCCTCGTCCTCCAGGCGGTCCGCCAGCTCGGGCCCGCCCTGCTCGGCGACGTGACCGTCGACGAAGACGTGCACGAAGTCGGGCTTGATGTAGCGGAGGATGCGCGTGTAGTGCGTGATCATCAGCAGCCCGAGACCCGTGTTGGCCTTGGCCCGGTTGACACCCTCGGAGACGATCTTCAGAGCGTCGACGTCGAGGCCGGAGTCGGTCTCGTCGAGCACGGCGAACTTGGGCTTGAGCAGCTCGAGCTGCATGATCTCGTGACGCTTCTTCTCGCCGCCGGAGAACCCCTCGTTGACGTTGCGCTCGGCGAACGACGGGTCCATCTTGAGGTCCGACATGTGCGTCCGCAGGTCTTTGACCCAGCTGCGGATGGCTGGCGCCTCGCCGTCCAGCGCGGTCTTGGCCGTCCGGAGGAAGTTCGCGACCGTGACACCGGGGATCTCGACCGGGTACTGCATCGCGAGGAACAGGCCGGCCTTGGCGCGCTCGTCGACGGTCATGTCGAGGACCTCACGGCCGTCGAGGAGGATGGAGCCGCCGTCGACGTTGTAGCGCGGGTGGCCGGCGATCGTGTAGGCGAGCGTGGACTTGCCGGAGCCGTTGGGCCCCATGACGGCGTGGATCTCGCCCTCGTTGATCGTCAGGTCGACGCCCTTGAGGATGGGCTTGACGCCCTGATCGGTGTCGATGCTGACCTTGAGGTCTCGGATCTCGAGTGTGGACATGATGCGTTTTCCTTACTGTGCGACGCCCGCCGGCGAAGGCGTGGCACTGGTGTCGACGTAGACGTCGCCGTCGACGACGGAGACGGCGAAGACCGGGACGGGTTCGTAGGCGGGGAGGGTGAGCGGCTTGCCGGTCGTGAGCTCGAACTTGGAGCCGTGGGCCCAGCACTCGAGGGTGTCGTCCTCGACGAAGCCCTCTGCCAGGGAGATGTCTCCGTGGGTGCAGGTGTCGCCGATCGCGTGGATCGTGCCGGCGCTGTCCTTCACGACGGCGATGGCGACCCCGTCGACGACGACGCGGAGCGCCTGTGATGGCGTGACGTCGTCGACTCCGCAGATCTTGACGCTCATCGCGTGACCGCCCCGGTTCCGGGAGCCGCGGTGAGCTCGACCTCGAGGGCCGCGATCAGACGATCCTGGAGCTCGGGCTCGCCGATCTTCTGGACGACCTCGCTGAGGAACCCGAGGACGACGAGGCGACGTGCCTCGTCTTCGGAGATGCCGCGCGACTGCAGGTAGAACAGGTGCTCGTCGTCGAAGCGACCCGTGGCACTGGCGTGACCCGCGCCCTGGATGTCACCGGTCTCGATCTCGAGGTTGGGGATCGAGTCGGCCCGCGTGCCCTCGCTGAGCACCAGGTTGCGGTTCTGCTCGTAGCTGTCGGTGCCCGGTGCGGTGCGCCCGATCAGGACGTCGCCGATCCAGACCGTCCGAGCGCCCTCGCCCTGGAGCGCGCCCTTGTAGTTGACCCGGCTCCGCGAATTCGGCGCGTCGTGGTTCACGTACACCTGCTGCTCGAGGTGCTGACCCGCGTCGGCGAAGTAGACGCCGTAGAGCTCGGTGTCGGCGCCCTGGCCGGCGAGATGCGCCGACGGGTTGACCCGCACGATGGACCCGCCGAGGCTGACGACGAAGTGCTTCAACTGCGCGTCGCGCCCGATCGTGGCGAAGTGACTGGCGAGGTGCTCCGCGTCGTCGTCCCACTCCTGGAGCGTCACCACGGTGAGGTGGGCGCCGTCGTCGACCACGATCTCGACGTTCTCGACGAGTCGCGCCGAGCCCGTGTTCCGCAGCACGACGAGAGAGGTCGTGTGGGCGGCGGCGTGGATGACGGTGTGACCGGCGCGCGGTTCGCGGTCGAGCCCCGAGCGACCGATGGTCACCGTGGAGGGCTCCTCGCCGGTCAGTTCGACGAGGAGGACCTTCTCGACGCTCGCCCAGGCGTTCGCCGAGGCCTTGTCTTCGGGAGTTCCGGCGGTGCCGACCCGTGCATGGGACGCGTCGACCCAGTCGACCGTCGCCCCGCCCGTCTCGCGGGCGAGATAGGCGTAGGGGGAACCGTCGAGAGGACCGTCGATGAGGGGACGGAGGCGCGCGACCGGACTGAGCTTCCAGTCGACCTCGCGACCGGTCACGTCGGGGAAGGCCGCGGGATCGGTCGACGAGAAGCGACCTGACCGGGTCTGGACCGGTACGAGACCCCATCCGCCGTCGGTGTGGGCTCCGGCGCCGTGCTGGACGCGTTCGGAGGTGCTGCTGTCTGTGGTGGTGGGTGCTGCGGCAGACATCTAGCCGACGGATCCTTCCATGCTCATCTCGATGAGCTTGTTGAGTTCGAGCGCGTACTCCATGGGCAGCTCTCGGGCGATGGGCTCGATGAAGCCGCGCACGATCATCGCCATGGCCTCGTCCTCGGCCATGCCGCGCGACATCAGGTAGAAGAGCTGCTCTTCGCTGACCCGCGACACGGTCGCCTCGTGACCGAGCTGGACGTCGTCGACGCGGATGTCGATGGCCGGGTACGTGTCGGATCGGGAGATCGTGTCGACCAGCAGAGCGTCGCAGCGGACGGTGTTGGCCGAGTGGTGTGCGGACGGGTCCACGCGGATCTCTCCGCGGTAGCCGGCACGGCCGCCTCCGCGAGCGATCGACTTCGACACGATCGAGGACGTCGTGTACGGCGCCATGTGAACCATCTTCGCGCCGGCGTCCTGGTGCTGGCCGGGGCCGGCGAAGGCGACGGAGAGGGTCTCGCCCTTCGCGTGCTCGCCCACCAGATAGATGGACGGGTACTTCATCGTGACCTTGGACCCGATGTTGCCGTCGATCCACTCCATCGTCGCGCCCTCGTGCGCGATGGCGCGCTTGGTGACCAGGTTGTACACGTTGTTCGACCAGTTCTGGATCGTCGTGTACCGGACGCGGGCGTTCTTCTTGACGACGATCTCGACGACCGCCGAGTGCAGCGAGTCGGACTTGTAGATGGGAGCCGTGCAGCCCTCGATGTAGTGCACATAGCTGTCCTCGTCGGCGATGATCAGCGTGCGCTCGAACTGACCCATGTTCTCCGTGTTGATGCGGAAGTAGGCCTGAAGGGGGATCTCGACGTGGACGCCCTTGGGGACGTAGACGAAGGACCCGCCCGACCAGACGGAGGTGTTGAGCGCCGCGAACTTGTTGTCGCCGGCCGGGATAACGGTGCCGAAGTACTCCTGGAAGAGCTCGGGGTGCTCGCGCAGGGCCGTGTCGGTGTCCATGAAGATGACACCCTGCTGCTCGAGGTCCTCACGGATCTGGTGGTAGACCACCTCGGACTCGTACTGTGCGGCGACACCGGCCACGAGACGGTTGCGTTCGGCCTCGGGGATCCCGAGCTTCTCGTAGGTGTTCTTGATGTCGTCGGGCAGGTCGTCCCAGGTGGTCGCCTGCTTCTCGGTTGAGCGGACGAAGTACTTGATGTTGTCGAAGTCGATGCCGGAGAGGTCGGCGCCCCAGGTCGGCATGGGCTTCTTCTCGAAGAGGGCGAGCCCCTTGAGGCGGTTCTTGAGCATCCACTCGGGCTCGTTCTTGAGCGCCGAGATGTCCGAGACGACCTCGGGTGACACACCGCGCCGCGCCGAGGCGCCCGCCGCGTCGGAGTCGGCCCAGCCGAACTCGTACTGGCCCAGGCCTGCGAGCTCTGGTCGATCGATCAACACGTCTGACATCTCTAACCTCTTCCTTCTGCCGGAGCGAACACGGGGAGATGGATGACCATTCCCACGCCCTTCCTGCGAGCGGGCCCCGTCGGGATCCGCTCTTGTTGTGGCTCAGCCACTCGCGACGCGAGGCGACCACACCGGCGGCCGTCACCCGCACCACTACGACCTTATTCACGGTCGGATGACAGGTGCGCGTTGCCTAGACTCGTTCTTCGTAGGGCGGCCAAGCCGCCGTACTCACATCGGTCCGAGCAGACCATGTGCGTCGACGTCGACGCCATACCGGGTTGTGTTCCTGAACCCGTTGATTCTACAGGTCGAAGCGCCGAAAGCGACGAAAGGCAGCAGTTCGTGAGCAACACACAGGTGGGTCCGGTCGGAGTGCTGTCCCGCGTCAGGTCGTGGCTGCCCACGACCGTCGATCGACGGGTCCGCATCATCGCCTGGGCGTCCTTCGCCTGCCAGGTCCTCCTGATCGGCACAGGAGGCGCGGTCCGGCTCACCGGGTCGGGTCTCGGCTGCCCCACCTGGCCGCGGTGCACGCCCGAGTCGTTCGTCAGCACCCCCGAGATGGGGATCCACGGCGTCATCGAGTTCGGCAACCGTCTGCTCACCTTCGTTCTCACGATCGTCGTGATACTCGCGTTCCTGGCCGTCATCCGGATGCGCGCCGTCCGACGCGACCTCTTCGTGCTGACGCTCATCCAGGGTCTCGGCATCCCGTTCCAGGCTGCTCTGGGCGGCGTCACCGTGCTGACGGGCCTCAACCCCTACATCGTGGGTGCGCACTTCGTCGTGTCGATCTTCCTCGTCGCGTTGACGACCGTGCTCCTCTGGCGCGTCTTCAAGGGACCACGGGGGTCGTACGCGGCGACGTCGCGCGGCTACGCCCGGCTCGTGCACGTCGCGGCGGGCGTGGTCGGCGTCACGGTGATCGTCGGCATCCTCACCACGGGATCCGGTCCGCATGCCGGCGACGCCGCCACACCTCGCAACGGACTCGATCCGGCCGTCATGGATCATGTCCACAGCTGGCCGGCCTACGCCACGCTCGCCCTGACGATCGCGATCGTCGCGTGGACCCTCAGGGCCGGTCTCCCCCGGCGGTTCCCCGTCCTCCTGCTGGGCGTCGAGCTCGTCCAGATCGCCGTCGGCATCACCCAGGCCCGCACCGGTCTTCCGCCCGTGCTGGTCGGAAGCCACATGGTGCTGTCGGCGCTGCTCGTGGCCGCCATGACCGCAGTCGTCCTGTCTCTCAAGAACGACCAGGCGCCCGACGAGGTCGACGCCCCGATCGAACGGGACGTCGCGCGGATCTGACCGGGGCCCGACTCAGAAGGCCAGAAGCGGGTCGATGCCGACCGCCAGGAAGAGCAGCGTGAGGTACGTGATCGAGCTGTGGAAGACCCGCATGGGTCGGACCTCGGCCACCTGCTGGATGGCGCGGCTGTAGAGGCGGTGCGACTCCCAGATGAACCAGAGTCCGCTGGCGACCGCCACGACCGTGTAGAGGATCCCCATGCCGGCCACCGGGATGAGCAGCAGCGAGCAGACGACCGTGGCCCACGCGTAGAGGATGACCTGCAGCCCGACGATCGATCGACCGCGCACCACGGAGAGCATGGGCACGTCGGCGGCCGCGTAGTCGTCGCGGTACTTCATCGACAGCGGCCAGTAGTGCGGCGGCGTCCAGAGGAAGATCACCATGAAGAGGATGACCGGCGCCCAGGTGAGCGAGTTCGTCACCGCCGCCCAGCCGATCAGAACCGGCATGCACCCGGCGATGCCGCCCCAGACGATGTTCTGCGGCGTGCGGCGCTTCAGCCAGAGCGTGTAGACGACGACGTAGAAGAGGATGGCGCCGAGCGACAACGCGGCGGACAGCAGATTGACCGTCAGGGCGAGCCACACGATCGACGCGACGCCCACCACGTACGAGAACACGAGCGCCTCGCGATCGGACACCTCGCCGGTCACGAGCGGTCGACCCTGCGTCCGCTTCATGATGCGATCGATGTCGCGATCGATGTAGCAGTTGAAGGCCGAGGCCGAACCCGCGCTCAAGGCGCCACCGATCAGCGTCGCGGCGACGAGCCACAGATTCGGCACCCCGCCCTGCGCCAGGAACATGGTCGGCGCCGTGGTGACGAGCAGGAGCTCCATCACGCGGGGTTTCGTGAGGGCGACGTAGGCCCGAGCCTTGCGACGGATGCCCCGGGGTTCGGTGTCGGGGCGGGTGTCTACGGCTGCGGTCATGAGTCCTCTAACGAGATGAGCGGATTGCTCGAAAAGTCTAGGCGATGATCGTCGGCGGTGACGGTTCTCTGGGAGTCACATGCGGGCAGGACCAGCACGTTCGTCCCTATACTGACAGGTGCTTGCCAGTCGCACGCCCGTTCGGCGCTGGAATCTCCGACATCGGAACCCATTTCCCCCGTCTTGATCCCACCCTGCGGTGTGCGTTCGACCGAAGCCGACGACGTCTCGGCAGGCGCATGTCAGCGCGGGAGCGAATCGACCCCGCGCAATCCGCATCAAGAAGGGTCAACTTCCAGTGGCAGATCTGCAATGGGAATCCATTGACAACAAGGCAGTCGACACCGTCCGCGTCCTCGCGGCCGACTCGGTCGAGAAGGTCGGCAACGGCCACCCCGGCACGGCGATGAGCCTGGCGCCCGCCGCCTACCTCCTCTTCCAGAAGGTCATGCGTCGTGACCCGAGCGACAGCGAGTGGATCGGTCGCGACCGCTTCATCCTCTCGGTCGGTCACAGCTCGCTGACGCAGTACGTCCAGTTCTACCTCGGTGGCTACGGCCTCGAGCTCGACGACCTCAAGGCCCTCCGCACCTGGGGCTCGAAGACGCCGGGTCACCCCGAGTACGGACACACCGACGGCGTCGAGATCACGACCGGGCCCCTGGGTCAGGGTCTGGCCTCCGCCGTGGGCATGGCCTACGCCGCCCGCTTCGAGCGCGGACTCTTCGACCCCGAGGCGGCCGTCGGCACCTCGCCGTTCGACCACCACGTCTACGTGATCGCCGGCGACGGCGACCTGCAGGAGGGCGTCACCAGCGAGGCCTCCTCGCTCGCCGGCCACCAGCAGCTCGGCAACCTCGTCGTCATCTACGACTCCAACCAGATCTCGATCGAAGACGACACGAACATCGCCTTCACCGAAGACGTCCACAAGCGCTACGAGTCCTACGACTGGCACGTCCAGGTCGTCGACTGGAAGAAGACGGGCGAGTACGTCGAAGACGTGCGCGCCCTGAACGACGCCATCGAGGCCGCCAAGGCCGAGACCGGCAAGCCGTCGCTGATCATCCTCAAGACGATCATCGGCTGGCCCTCGCCCAAGAAGCAGAACAGCGGGAAGATCCACGGCTCCGCACTCGGCGCCGAAGAGCTCGCCGGCCTGAAGGAGGTCCTCGGCTTCGACCCGGAGAAGACCTTCGACGTCGACCCCGAGGTGCTGGAGCACACCCGCAAGGCCGTCGAGCGCGGTCAGGCGCAGCACGCCGAGTGGACCACGTCGTTCGACGAGTGGGCCACCGCGAACCCCGACAAGAAGACGCTGCTCGACCGAGTCCTCAAGGGCGAGCTGCCCGAGGGTCTCGACGCGGCACTGCCCGTCTTCCCGACCGACAAAGAGGTGTCCACCCGTGCCGCCTCGGGCAAGGTCATCAACGCCATCGCCGAGGTCGTCCCCGAGTTCTGGGGTGGCTCCGCCGACCTCGCCGAGTCGAACCTGACCACGATCGCGGGCGGCGGCTCGTTCGTCCCGACCGAGTGGTCGACGCACGAATGGCAGGGCAACCCCTACGGGCGCGTCCTCCACTTCGGCATCCGCGAGCACGCCATGGGCTCGATCATGAACGGCATCGCACTGCACGGCAACACGCGCGTGTTCGGCGGGACCTTCCTGATCTTCAGCGACTACATGCGTCCCGCCGTGCGTCTCGCGGCTCTCATGAAGTCGCCCGTCACCTACGTGTGGACCCACGACTCCGTCGCCCTCGGCGAAGACGGCCCCACCCACCAGCCGGTCGAGCAGCTGGCCGCGCTGCGCGCCATCCCCGACTTCGACGTCGTCCGTCCGGCCGACGCCAACGAGACCGCCTGGGCCTGGAAGACCATCCTCGAGCGGCACAGCGGCCCCGCCGGTCTGGCGCTCAGCCGCCAGAACCTGCCCGTCTTCGAGCGCGGAGAGGGTGACGCCACCGGCGAGACCTTCGCCTCGGCGAAGAACGTCGCGAAGGGCGCCTACGTCCTCGCCGAGGCTCCGGGAGGCACGGCGGACGTCATCCTGATCGCCACCGGTTCCGAAGTGCAGATCGCCGTCGAGGCCCGCGAGGTGCTCAAGGGCGAGGGCATCAACGCCCGGGTCGTCTCGGCTCCCAGCCTCGAATGGTTCGACGAGCAGAGCGCCGAGTACAAGGAATCCGTCCTGCCCGCCGCCGTGAAGGCGCGCGTGTCCATCGAGGCCGGCATCGCGATGCCGTGGCGTGCGATCGTCGGCGACGCCGGCCGCAGCATCTCGATCGAGCACTTCGGTGCCTCCGCCGACTACAAGACGCTCTACCGCGAGTTCGGCATCACGACCGAAGCCGCCGTCGCAGCCGTCAAGGACTCGCTGGCCGCTCTCTGAGCGCCCGCGAAGAAGAGAGAAGAAGAGAAATGACCGAATCAAACACCGCACAGCTCTCCGCCGCCGGCGTCAGCATCTGGCTCGACGACCTGTCGCGCGAGCGCATCAACGCGGGCGGGCTCCAGAAGCTCATCGCCGAGCGCAACGTCGTGGGGGTCACGACGAACCCCACGATCTTCGCTTCGGCTCTGGCCAAGGGCGAGGCGTACGACGACCAGGTCGCGCTCCTCGCGAAGAGCGGCGTGAGCGTCACCGACGCCGTCTTCGAGATCACGACGGACGACGTCACGCGTGCCAGCGACATCTTCCGCGAGATCTACGACAGCTCGAAGGGATTCGACGGCCGTGTATCGATCGAGGTCGAGCCCGGTCTGGCTCACGACGCCCAGGGCACCATCGACCAGGCGATCAAGCTGGCCGCCAAGGTCGGTCGTCCCAACGCGCTCATCAAGATCCCCGCGACGGTCGAGGGCCTCGAGGCCATCACCGCGGTGATCGCCAAGGGCATCAGCGTCAACGTCACGTTGATCTTCAGCCTCGAGCGCTACCGAGCCGTCATCAACGCCTACCTGACCGGTCTCGAGCAGGCCAAGGCCGCCGGCATCGACATCACCACCATCCACTCCGTCGCCTCCTTCTTCGTGTCGCGCGTCGACACCGAGATCGACAAGCGCCTGGACGCGGTCGGAACCGACGAGGCGAAGGCCCTCAAGGGCAAGGCCGGCGTCGCGAACGCCCAGCTCGCCTACGAGGTCTACACGCAGGCCTTCGACACCGAGCGCGCCAAGGGCCTGCTGGCCGCCGGCGCCAACAAGCAGCGTCCGCTCTGGGCCTCCACCGGCGTCAAGGACCCGAACGTTCTCGACACGACCTACGTCGTCGAGCTCGTCGCGGCCGACGTCGTCAACACGATGCCCGAGAAGACGCTCGAGGCGACCTTCGACCACGGTGACATCCGCGGCGACTCGATCAGCTCCTCCTACGCCTCCGCCAACGAGGTCATGGACGCCATCGCGGCCCAGGGCGTCTCGTACGACGAGGTCACCGAGCTGCTCGAGAAGGAGGGCGTGGAGAAGTTCATCGTCTCCTGGAACGAACTGCTCGACACCGTCACCGCCGCGCTCGAGGCGTCGAAGCCCGCCGAGGCCGCCAAGTGACCATCACGATCGCAGCGAGCGGCGCCGCCGCGGAAGCCATCGAGAAGGTCGTCCCGCAGCTGGTCGACGACCTGGTCGCCTCCGGCATCACCGCTCAGAACCCCACGCTCTGGGGTCCTGACGCGGAGGACGAGTCGGCCAAGCGACTCGGCTGGACGGAGGCGGTCGTCGTCTCGACCCCGCTGATCGACCAGATCGCCGAGCTCCGCGAGGAGCTCGCGGGCAAGGGCGTCGACCACGTCGTGCTCGCCGGCATGGGCGGTTCGTCGCTGGCTCCCGAGGTCATCACACGCACCTACGGCGTCGAGCTGACGGTGCTCGACGCCACGGAGCCCGGCCAGGTCCTGACGGCCCTCGCCGACCGCCTCGAGCGCACCGTGCTCGTCGTGTCGTCGAAGTCCGGCTCGACCGTCGAGACCGCCAGCCAGCGCAAGACCTTCGAGAAGGCCTTCCGCGACGCCGGCATCGATCCCGTCGACCGCATCGTCGTCGTGACCGATCCGGGTTCGCCCCTGGACGCCTCCGCCCGCGAAGCCGGTTACCGCGTCTTCAACGCCGACCCCAACATCGGCGGTCGTTACTCGGCGCTGTCGGCGTTCGGACTCGTGCCGTCCGGTCTGGCCGGTGCCGACATCCGCGAGCTGCTCAGTGAGGCCGACGCCGTCACCGTCGAGCTCGCGCAGGACTCCGTCGACAACCCGGGTCTCGTGCTCGGCGCCGTCATCGCCGGCACGCAGCCGCTGCGCGACAAGATCGCGATCGTCGCCGACGGCACGCACATCATCGGGTTCCCCGACTGGGCGGAGCAGCTGATCGCCGAGTCCACCGGCAAGCAGGGACGTGGGCTCCTGCCCGTCGTCCTCGGTACCGACGGACCCGAGATCTCGCTCGACCTGCATGACGTGCAGGTGGTGCGCCTCGTCGCCAACGCTGCGGAGACCCGAGAGGTCGCCCCCGGCGAGGTGGAGATCTCCGGCTCGCTCGGTGGGCAGATCATGGTCTGGGAGTACGCGGTCGCCGTCGCCGGTCGACTGCTCGACATCAACCCGTTCGACCAGCCCGACGTCGAGTCCGCGAAGATCGCGACCCGGGCTCTTCTGGACGACCGTCCCGCTCCGACTCCCCCGGCATTCACGGCCGAGGGCGTCGAGGTGCGTCAGGTCGGCGGCCTCGAGGTCGGGGACTCCCTCGACAGCGCTGTGACGGCCTTGCTGTCGCACCTCGACGACGACGGCTACGTGTCGATCCAGGCGTACATCGACCGGGTCGCGAATCCGGAAGCTCGAGACGCTGCGCGACGCCCTCGCGGCGCGCACCGAGCGACCCGTGACGTTCGGTTGGGGACCCCGGTTCCTGCACTCGACGGGTCAGTATCACAAGGGCGGTCCCGCCAACGGCGTGTTCCTCCAGATCACGCAGGTCGCCGAACGCGACCTCGAGATCCCGGAGAGCCCGTTCACCTTCGGGCAGCTCGTCCAGGCGCAGGCCGCCGGCGACGCGAAGGTGCTCGCCGAGCACGGCCGTCCGGTGCTCACCCTGACGGTCACCGACGTGGCCGCAGCGCTCCCCGCGCTGCTCGCCTCGCTCCGTTGACCGAGCGGGTCGGCGTCGTCCGCGACGCCGACCCGCCTCCCGGTCGGGGCGTGCGAGGCCCCGCCGGACAATCACGACCCGAAAGAAACCACCACGAATGTCACCGGTCGAGATCACTCCCGAATCGAATCCCCTGCGACTCCCCTCCGACCGTCGTCTCAATCGCATCGCCGGGCCCAGCGGTCTGATCATCTTCGGCGTGACGGGCGACCTGTCGCGCAAGAAGCTCATGCCGGCGGTGTACGACCTCGCGAACCGCGGCCTGCTGCCGCCCGGCTTCGCCCTCGTCGGCTTCGCCCGACGCGAGTGGGAGGGGCAGGACTTCGAGCAGGTGGTCTACGAGGCCGTCAAGGAGCACGCCCGCACCCCCTTCGACGAGGACGTCTGGCGCCAGCTCAAAGAAGGTTTCCGCTTCGTCCAGGGTGTCTTCGACGACGCTGACGCGTTCACCCGTCTCAAGGACACCATCGAGGAGCTCGATCGTGAGCGGGGGACGATGGGCAACCACGCGTTCTACCTGTCGATCCCGCCGAAGGCGTTCCCGATCGTCACCGAGCAGCTCCGCAACTCCGGACTCGCCGAGGAACGCGACGGTGCCTGGCGTCGTGTCGTCATCGAGAAGCCCTTCGGCAGCGACCTGAAGACCGCGCGTGAGCTGAACGCGGTGGTCGAGACCGTCTTCGAACCCGACTCCGTCTTCCGGATCGATCACTACCTCGGCAAGGAGACGGTCCAGAACCTGCTCACGCTCCGGTTCGCGAATCAGATGTACGAGCCCCTCTGGAACTCCAACTACGTCGACCACGTCCAGATCACCATGGCCGAGGACATCGGCGTCGGGGGTCGCGCCGGCTACTACGACGGGATCGGAGCCGCTCGGGACGTCATCCAGAACCACCTCCTCCAGCTCCTCGCCCTCACCGCCATGGAGGAACCGGTGTCGTTCACCGCGAAGGACCTCCGCGCCGAGAAGGAGAAGGTCCTCTCGGCGGTCCGTCTGCCGGAGGACCTCGCGACGGGCACTGCACGCGGTCAATACTCCGGCGGCTGGCAGGGCGGTGAGAAGGTCCTCGGGTTCCTCGACGAGGAGGGCATGAACCCCGAGAGCCTCACCGAGACCTTCGCCGCCATCAAGCTCGAGATCGCGACGCGCCGTTGGGCCGGAGTCCCGTTCTACCTCCGGGCGGGCAAGCGCCTCGGACGCCGGGTCACCGAGATCGCGATCGTCTTCAAGCAGGTCCCGGAGAACATCTTCGGCTCGCAGACATCACTGGGGCAGAACGCCCTGGTCGTGCGGGTCCAGCCCGACGAGGGCGTCACGCTGCGCTTCGGTTCGAAGGTTCCCGGCATCGGCACCCAGGTGCGCGACGTCACGATGGACTTCGGCTACGGACACGCGTTCACCGAAGCGAGCCCGGAGGCCTACGAGAGGCTCATCCTCGACGTCCTCCTCGGCGACCCGCCGCTCTTCCCCCGACACGAGGAGGTCGAGCTGTCCTGGAAGATCCTCGACCCCATCGAGGAGTTCTGGGCCGGCCGAGGCCAGCCCGAGCAGTACCGCCCAGGCACCTGGGGCCCGAAGTCCGCCGACGAACTCATGGCCCGCGACGGCCGTACCTGGAGGCGACCATGATCGTCGATCTGCCCGACAGCACCATCTCCCGAGTGCAGAAGTCGCTCGTCTCCATCCGAGAGGAAGGAGGCGCGGTCGCTCTCGGTCGGGTGCTCACCCTCATCATCTCCACCTCTCTCGGCGAGGAGGAGGAGGCCATCGAGGCGGCGAACGAGGCCTCGCGCGAGCACCCCATGCGGGTCATCGTGATCTCCACGTCACGCGGCGAGGGCTCCGACGCGGACGCCCGCCTGGACGCGCAGATCCGCGTCGGCGGAGACGCGGGAGCCAGCGAGGTCATCGTGCTCCGTGCCTACGGCGACACCGCCAGCGACGAGGAGGGTCTCGTCACCGGGCTGCTCCTCCCCGACGCCCCGGTCGTCGCCTGGTGGCCGGGCAAGGCGCCGGCCGTCGTCTCGGAGTCACCGCTCGGGCGCATCGCCCAACGCCGCATCACCGACGCTGCCAGCCAGGACAACCCGCGACAGACGATCGTCGACCTCGCCGAGACCTACGCCCCGGGCGACACCGATTTCGCCTGGACCCGGCTGACGCTCTGGCGCACCCAGCTCGCGGCTGTTCTCGATCAGCCCCCGTACGAGCCCGTCACCGCGGTCGAGGTCAGTGGCGCGCCGGACTCCCCCTCCACCCTCCTGCTGGCGGCGTGGCTGCGGTTGCAGCTGCAGGTGACGGTGGACAACGAGCTGACGACACGCGCCACCGGCTCGAGCGGCATCCAGGGAGTCCGACTGCTGCGCGCCTCCGGAGCCATCGAGCTCGAGCGCGAGCAGGACAACGTCGCGACGCTGCGGCAGCCGGGTCAGCCGACGCACGACCTCGCGTTGCCACGCCGTTCTCTCCGCGACTGCCTCGCCGAGGAACTCCGTAGACTCGACCCCGACGACCTCTTCGGTGATGTCGTCGAACATGGGGTTCGCCAACTGAGCGAACCCGTCCAGGACAGCTAGGGCAGACGATAACCGTGACAAACGAACGCCGGGTGCTCGTGCACTCCACCAAGGAATCGCTGGGGGCGTCCGTCGCCGCCCGGTTCATCACCAAGATCATCGACGTCATCGAGGAGCAGAACTACGCCTCGGTCGTCGTGAGCGGTGGCTCGGTCAGCACACTCGTGCTGGCGGCCATCAACGCCTCGCCGGCACGCGACAGCGTCGACTGGTCGAAGGTCTCGTTCTGGTGGGCCGACGAGCGTTGGGTGGAGGCCGGCCACGCCGACCGCAACGACCACCAGGCCGGAATCGATCTGCTCGACCACATCGGCGTCGATCCGTCGAACGTGCATCGTTTCGGTGCCGTCGGAGACTTCGACGACGTCGAGGATGCGGCCGCCTCGTATCGGGCCGAGCTCCTCGAGCACGCCCAGGGCGACGACATCTCGCCCCGCTTCGACATCACCCTCCTCGGGGTCGGTCCCGATGGGCACATCGCGTCGTTGTTCCCCGACAAGGAGCAGATCCGCGCGACGGACTCGACGGTGCTGACCATCGACGACTCCCCCAAGCCGCCGCCGGTCCGCCTGACTCTGAGCCTGCCGGCGATCAACAACTCGCAGCGCGTCTGGATGATCCTCGCGGGTGCCGAGAAGGCGTCGTCGCTGGGTCTCGCTCTCGCCGGGGCGGGTGCCGACCAGGTTCCCGTCGCCGGGGTCAAGGGTCGCAAGCGGACCGTCTTCTTCGTCGACGACGCCGCTGCCGCCGAGGTTCCCGAGAAGCTCATCGCCTCCACCTACTGAGCCCGCGCACGACGAAGCCCCGCAGCATCGCTGCGGGGCTTCGTCGTTCTCACCGGGTTATGACCCCGGTGTGCCGGTCAGGACGACCGGTCAGGCCTTGCCGCGGCGGACCCGCAGCTGCTGCAGAGCCTCTTCGAGCAACTGCGCGGCCTCTTCTTCGGACCGACGTTCTTTGACGTAGGCCAGATGCGTCTTGTACGGCTCGAGCTTGGCGACGCTCGGCGGGTTCGCCTTGTCACGGCCGGCCGGGAGACCGCTCGACGGCGAGTCGACGGTCTCGGGGATCTCGTCTTCGGGGACGTTCGCGGCGAAGTGCCGCACGACCTCGTTGCCCAGGGCGTCCCAGTAGGAGATGGTGATCCGCTCGGCGTGGTAGCCGCGATCCTGTTCGCCCATCGGACCTGCACCGACACGCGAACCCCGGATGGCGCTACCGCCCGATGCCATCAGGCCACCGCCGAGAACTTGGTGATGAGGCCGAGCACGACGATGCAGGTGATCCACACCAGGCCGAGGAAGACCGTGATGCGGTTCAGGTTCCGCTCGGCGACGCCGGACGCGCCGAGGTTGCTCGTGACACCGCCCCCGAACATGTCGGAGAGACCGCCACCCCGACCTCGGTGGAGCAGGATGAGCAAGGTCAGCAGGAGGCTCGTGATGCCGAGCAACACCTGCAGGATGACCTGAAGAATTTCCACGTGGGACCTTTCGATGCGGTGAGACCGCTAACGAGTATAACCGGCGGCTTCGACTCCGGCGTCCTCCCTCGCGGAGCCACCCGGGGGTGACTCCGCCTGCGAGGACGCCGGATGCTCAGACGCCGACGTGCGAGGGGAACCTGACGATGCTCGCGAACTCCTCGACGTCGAGGCTGGCGCCGCCGACGAGGGCGCCGTCGACGTTGGGCTCCCGCATGTACGACGCGATGTTGGAGGACTTCACCGACCCGCCGTAGAGGATCCGCGTCGCCGCAGCCGAGTCGGAGCCGAGGACGTCGGCGAGGGCCTCGCGGAGGGCTGCGCAGACCTGTTCGGCCTGCTCGGCCGTAGCGGCCTTGCCGGATCCGATCGCCCAGACCGGCTCGTAGGCGACGACGATCTCGGCGTCGGCCGGGAGGTCGGCGACGGCCGCCCGGAGCTGCGCCACCGGGACCGCGCTCGGACCGTGCTCTTCGAGGTCGGCTGCGGTCTCCCCCACGCACAGGACCGGGACGAGCCCGTTCCGGTGGGCGGCGACGACCTTGGCGGCGACGACCGCGTCGGTCTCCCCGTGCATCGTGCGTCGCTCCGAATGCCCCACGATCACGTAGCGGATGTCGAGCTTGGACAGGAAGACACCGGAGACCTCACCGGTGTGTGCGCCGGAGTCATGAGCTGAGAGATCCTGCGCCCCCAGGCCGAGGTGCAGCTTGTCTGCGTCGAGGAGCGTCTGGACCGATCGGAGGTCCGTGAACGGCGGGAAGACGACGGCCTCGACGGTCGAGTAGTCGTGCTTCGCGTCCTTCAGGCTCCAGGCGAGCTTCTGCACGAAGGCGATGGACTGCAGGTGGTCGAGGTTCATCTTCCAGTTGCCTGCGATGAGGGGCGTGCGTGTGGTCACCATCCGAGGACCTCCAGTCCGGGAAGACGTTTGCCCTCGAGGAACTCGAGGCTGGCTCCACCGCCGGTGGAGATGTGGCCGAACTGATCGTCCGAGAATCCGAGTGCTCGGACGGCTGCGGCGCTGTCGCCGCCGCCGACGACCGCGAGGCCGCCGACGTTCGTCAGAGCCTCGGCCACGGTCTTGGTGCCGTGTGCGAAGGCGTCGAACTCGAAGACGCCCATGGGGCCGTTCCAGAACACTGTCTTCGAACCGAGGACGATCTCGGCGAAGCGAGCCGCGGTCTCCGGGCCGATGTCCAGGCCGATGGCGTCGGAGCCGAACGCCGACGACTCGATGCCGTCGATCTGGACGGTCTCGTGGTCCGCGTCGGCCGAGAACGCCGAGGCCACCTCGACGTCGACGGGCAGGACAATGCGGACGCCCCGCCTCTCGGCATCGGCGAGATACCCCTGGACGCGTTCGATCTGATCGGACTCGAGCAGGCTCTTGCCGACCGGGTGACCCTGCGCGGCGAGGAACGTGAACAGCATGCCGCCGCCCACGAGGAGGTTGTCGACACGAGGCAGGAGATGCTCGATGACGCCGAGCTTGTCCGAGACCTTCGACCCGCCGAGCACGACCGTGTAGGGGCGCTCCGGCTCGACCGTCAGCTTCTCGAGCACGGCGAGCTCCGCGGCGATGAGCGAGCCGGCGGCGCTCGGCAGCAGCTTGGGCAGCTCGTAGACGCTCGCCTGCTCACGGTGGACGACGCCGAAGCCGTCGGAGACGAACACGTCGCCGAGCTCGGCGAGACTGCGCGCGAAGGCTTCGCGGTCTCCGGCGACCTTGGAGGTCTCGGCCGCCGTGAAACGGAGATTCTCCAGCACGGTGATCTGTCCGTCCTGGAGGGCGGCGACCGCCTCGCTGGCTTCGTCGCCCACGGTCTCGGAGACGAAACCGACGCTCTTCCCGAGCAGTTCGCTGAGCCGCTGGGCGACGGGACGGAGGCTGTACTCGGGAGCGATCCGGCCATCCGGCCGGCCGAGGTGGCTGATGACGACGACGCGAGCACCCTGGTTGATGAGCGTGTCGAGAGTGGACAGCGAGGCGCGGACACGGCCGTCGTCCGTGATGCGTCCGTCTTTCAACGGGACGTTGAGGTCGCAGCGGACGATTACCCGCCGGCCGGAGAGGGAGCCCAAGGACTCGAGGGTTCGCAGGGTCATGACCTTCTCTTCATTCGACGAAGGCGGCCGGGCACGGGGCCCAGCCGCCTTCGGTGGTTCGGATCGATGGATGACGCCGGTGTTACAGGCGGTCGGCCACGTACTTGGTCAGGTCGACGAGACGGTTGGAGTAACCCCACTCGTTGTCGTACCAGGAGGTGATCTTGACCATGTTGCCGATGACCTTCGTGAGTCCCGAGTCGTAGATCGAGGAGTGCGGGTCCGTCGTGATGTCGGACGACACCAGCGGGTCTTCGGAGTAGGCCAGGATGCCCTTGAGCTCACCCTCGGCGGCGGCCTTGTAGGCGGCGTTGATCTGCTCGACGGTGACCGGGGTCGACGTCTCGAGCGTCACATCGGTGATCGAGCCGGTCGGGACCGGGACACGAAGGGCGTAGCCGTCGAGCTTGCCGGCCAGCTCGGGGATGACGAGGCCGATGGCCTTGGCTGCACCCGTCGAAGTCGGGACGATGTTGACGGCCGCGGCGCGGGCACGGCGCGGGTCTTTGTGCGGGCCGTCCTGGAGGTTCTGGTCGGCCGTGTAGGCGTGCACCGTCGTCATGAGGCCGCGCTCCACGCCGAAGTTGTCGAGGAACACCTTCATGAGGGGGGCGAGGCTGTTCGTGGTGCACGAGGCGTTCGAGATGATGTCGTGCTTGGCGGGGTCGTAGATGCCCTCGTTGACGCCCAGGACGATCGTGGCGTCGTCGCCGGTCGCGGGTGCCGAGATCAGGACCTTCTTGGCACCGGCCGTGATGTGCTTGCGGGCGTCTTCCGCCTTGGTGAAGAAGCCGGTCGACTCGATGACGATGTCGACGCCCAACTCGCCCCAGGGCAGGTTGGCGGGGTCGCGCTCGGCGAGGACCTTGATGGGCTTGCCGTCGACGACGATCGAGTCACCGTCGAGCTCGACGGTCGCATCGAGGCGACCCGTGATCGAGTCGAACTTGAGGAGGTGCGCCAGCGCGGCGTTGTCCGTGAGGTCGTTGACGGCGACGATCTCGATGTCGGTGCCCTTGGCCAGCGCAGCGCGGAAGTAGTTGCGGCCGATACGACCGAAGCCGTTGATGCCGATCTTGACGGTCAATGAAACTCCTGTTGCTCAGGCGTCGTGGGGACGCGTGGAGGGGGTGGGCGACCAGACCCGAGAACGCACCCGACACCGGAGGGGCAGAGGATGCGCAGCCGTACGCGACACTACCAGGCGAGGCCCCGTGTTACCCCAGCCTCGACGATGCCCCGGCCGACCCGGCGAGCACCGGGCGGGGGGTTGTCAGCGGAGGTCGAGGTCGGCGGGGAGACCCGAGTCGGTGCCGGGGAGACCGAGGTCGGTGGCCTTCTTGTCGGCCATGGCGAGCAGACGACGGATCCGCCCGGCGACGGCGTCCTTCGTCATCGGCGGGTCGGCATGCTGACCGAGTTCGTCGAGGCTGGCGTCCCGGTGCGCGAGCCGGAGATCACCGGCGTACTTCAGGTGATCGGGGATGTCGTCGCCGAGCAGCTCCATCGCCCGCTCGACCCGCGCGCAGGCCGCGACCGCCGCCTCCGCGGATCGACGGAGATTCGCGTCGTCGAAGTTGACCAGACGGTTCGCCGTGGCACGGACCTCGCGACGCTGTCGCATCTCCTCCCACTCGTCGACGGATCGGAGGGCGCCCATGGTCTTCAGCATCGAGCTGATGGCCTCGCCGTCTCGGATGAGGACCCGATGAACCCCCCGCACCTCCCGGGCCTTCGCCGGGATGCCGAGCCGACCCGCGGCGCCGACGAGGGCCATGGCCGCCTCGTTGCCGGGGCAGACGACCTCGAGCGACGCGGAACGACCCGGGTCGGTGAGCGTCCCCTGCGCGAGGAACGCGCCGCGCCAGATGGCTGCGAGGTCATCGCGCGATCCGGTCGTCAACCTGTTGGGGAGCCCGCGGATGGGTCGGCGACGTTGATCCATCAGACCCGTCTGGCGCGCCAGCGTCTCGCCCGCCTCGTGGACGCGCACGAGGTAGTGGTTGGTCCGGCGGACGCCCGCGGCGGCGATCACCGAGACGTCGCTGCGGGCGCCGTAGAGCTCGGCCAGGTCTTTGCGGACACGGCGGGCGATGACCGGACTGTCGAGCTCGGCCTCGACGGCGATCCGCCCCGAGATCACGTGGAGCCCGCCTGCGAAGCGCAGGATCGTCGCGACCTCGGCGGCCCGGACGGTCGTCCGGCTCACCTCGACCTGAGCGAGTTCTTCTTTGACGTCGGCAGTCTGAGCCAAACCTGGGTTCCTTCTCTCGGTTCGATCGGCGCACGCGAATGCCGACCGATCGGCACGGTCATTCCCGGCCGAGGTCGCGATGCTTCACGCTGACGGCCACACCACGGAGCTCGCGCAGATGCGCTGCCAGTTCACCGACGAGGGTGACCGATCGATGCTTGCCGCCCGTGCAGCCAATGGCGATCGTAGCGTGTCTCTTGTTCTCACGCTGATAGCCCTCGAGCACGGGCTCGATGGCGGCGCCGAACGCCTCGATGAAGCGGCGAGCCCCCTGCTGCGCCATCACGTACGACGTCACGGGCTCGTCGAGGCCGCTCTGCGCCCTCAGCTCGGGGACCCAGAACGGGTTCGGCAGGAACCGCGCGTCGCCCACCATGTCGGCGTCCGTGGGGAGTCCGTACTTGAAGCCGAAGCTGAGGACGGTCACCTGGACGCCCGGATCCTCCGACTCCGCGAAGGTCTCCGTGATGGCCGTGGCGAGCTGATGGATGTTGAGCTCGGACGTGTCGATGATCACGTCGCTCGTCTCGCGGAGTTCCTCCATCCGGGCCCGTTCCGCGAGGATGCCGTCCAGGAGCGTGCCGTCACCTTGCAGCGGATGAGGCCGACGCACCTGTTCGAAGCGACGGACCAGAACGGCGTCGGTGGCGTCCAGGAACAGCACCCGCACCTTGCTGGGCATGCTCATCCGCAGCGTGCGCACCGCCTCCTGAGCCTCGGAGAACAGCCGTCCCCCTCGGACGTCGATGACCGCCGCGATCTTCGGCAGCGAATCACCCGCGCGCTCGGCGAGGTCGAGGAGAGGACGGAGCATCTGCGCGGGCAGGTTGTCGACGACGTACCAGCCCAGGTCTTCGAGGGCGTTTCCGACGGTGGACCGCCCGGCGCCCGACATCCCGGTGACGATCAGGACCTCTTGCTGTTCGCTTGCGTCGCTCATGGATGGTGACCTTCGGTCGAGGCTGTCAGGCGGTGGGACGATTCTAGGCGGGTACCGAGGCGTCGCCCGGAACGTCGACGCCGGCCCCCTCTCGGTCGTCGGGCTGGTCGACGTCTTCGCCGCCCGCCGCCTCCGGCTCGCCGCCGAGCCGGTCGGCCACGGCCGCCGCCAGGGTCGGGCCGATCCCCTTGATCGATGCGATCTCGTCGAGCCCCGCCTCCTTCAGACGCTTCACCGACCCGAAGTGCTTGAGCAGGCGCGCCACCCTCGAGGGACCGAGCCCCGGGATCTCCGCGAGCTGCGATGCGATGTCGCGGCGCCGACGCTGCCGCTGGAAGGTGATGGCGAACCGGTGCGCCTCGTCGCGGATGCGCTGGATGAGGAAGAGCGCGTCGGAGTTGCGCGGCAGGATGACCGGGAAGTCGTCGTCCGGGAGCCAGATCTCCTCCAGCCGCTTCGCGATACCGCAGAGAGCGATGTCTGTGACGCCCGCGTCGTCCAGAGCGCGCCGGGCGGCCGCGACCTGAGGCTGCCCTCCGTCGACGATGAGGAGGTTGGGTCGGTAGGCGAATCGCTTCCGCTGCTCGCCGACCTCTTCGACGGGGGCCAGCTCGTCGTCCAGGCGCGCGAGTCGTCGGCTCAGGGTCTGATAGATCGACTCGGTGTCGTCGGTGGACTGCGGGATGCTGAAACGGCGGTACTGGTCTTTCCGGGGCAGCCCGTCTTCGAAGACGACCATGGACGCCACGATGTTCGTCCCCGAGAGGTGCGAGACGTCGTAGCACTCCATCCGCAGGGGTGCATCGGACATGCCGAGAGCCTCCTGGATGTCGGCGAGAGCCGTGGAGCGGGTCGCGAAGTCGGCACTGCGACGGGTCTTGTAGAGCATCAGCGCCTGCTGTGCGTTCAGAGTGGCCGTCTGCATCAACGCGGCCTTGTCGCCCCGTTGAGCGGTGTGGATCTGCACCTTGCCCCTCCCCCGCAGGCCACCCAGCACGCTCTCCAGCGCGTCGTTGTCGTCCGGCGTGGCGGTCACCACGATCTCTCGTGGCAGCTCCGCCCCGGCGGAGTAGGTGTCCTGGAGGATCTGCTCCACGAGCTCGCCGGTGCTGACGTCGATCTCCTTGTCGACCACCCATCCCCGGGATCCGCGGATGCGTCCGCCACGCACCGTGAAGAGCTGGACCGCCGCGGCGAGTTCGTCTTCGGCCAGGGCGAAGAGGTCGAGATCCACCGAGTCTCGGAGCACCACGGCCGACTTGTCGAGCACGGCCTCGAGGGCCTGCACCTGATCGCGGTAGCGGGCGGCCTCCTCGTAACGCTGCTCGATCGCAGCCGTCTTCATCTCCTTCTGGAGACCCGCGATGACCTTCTTGTCGTAGCTCTTCATGAATCGCACGAACTCGTCGACGATCCGTCTGTGCTCCTCGATCGTCACCTTGCCCGAGCACGGCCCCCCGCACCGGCCGATCTGACCGGGGAAGCAGGGCTTGCCGGTCTGCATGGCCTTCTTGTAGCTGCTGTCGGAGCAGGTGCGGATGGGGAACACCTTGATCATGAGGTCGATGGTGTCGTGGACGGCCCAGATCTTCGGATACGGACCGAAGTACTTCGCCCCTCGGATCTTGGGGTTCCGGGTGACCATCACCCGGGGCGCCTCGTCGCCGAGGGTCACCGCCATGAACGGGTAGGTCTTGTCGTCGCGGAACTTGACGTTGAACGGCGGATCGAACTCTTTGATCCAGGTGTACTCGAGCTGCAGCGCCTCGATGTCGCTGCCGACGACCGTCCACGTCACCGAGCTCGCACTGAGCACCATGCGCCTCGTCCGCTCGTGCAGTGTCGGAAGAGGAGCGAAGTAGTTGCTCAGTCGAGCCCGGAGGTTCTTCGCCTTGCCCACGTAGAGGACCCGACCCCGTTCGTCGAGCCACCGGTAGACACCGGGGTCCGTCGGGATCTCACCCGCCTTGGGGCGCCAGGAGACCGTGTTGCTCATCGCGCCTCCATCGCCTCCCGACGGCGTCGCGCAGGGGCCTTCGAGGAGGTGCGGCCGGCTGTCGAGGTGTGCCCGGATTCGAGGATCTCGGCCAGGAACACCCCCGTGTGGCTGTCGGGCACCTTCGCGAGGAACTCCGGCGTGCCGGCCGCGATCACGGATCCGCCGCCGGCGCCGCCCTCGGGGCCCATGTCGATCAGCCAGTCCGCCGACTTGATGACGTCGAGGTTGTGCTCGATCGTGATGACCGTGTTGCCCTTGTCGACCAAACCGTTGAGGACGATCAGCAGCTTCCGCACGTCTTCGAAGTGCAGACCCGTGGTCGGCTCGTCGAGCACGTAGATGCTGCGCCCGTTGGAGCGCTTCTGCAGCTCGGTGGCCAGCTTGACCCGCTGGGCCTCACCGCCGGAGAGGGTGGTCGCGCTCTGACCGAGCCGGACGTACCCGAGACCGACGTCGACCAGGGTCTTCATGAAGCGGGAGATCGACGAGATGGCCTCGAAGAACTCGGCCGCCTCGCTGATCGGCATGTCGAGGACCTCGGAGATGTTCTTGCCCTTGTAGAGGACGGCGAGGGTCTCGCGGTTGTACCTCGCGCCACCGCAGACTTCGCAGGCGACGTACACGTCGGGCAGGAAGTTCATCTCGATCTTGATGGTCCCGTCGCCGGCGCAGTTCTCGCAGCGACCGCCCTTGACGTTGAAGCTGAATCGGCCGGGCAGGTAGCCCCGCGCCTTCGCGTCGGTGGTCTCGGCGAAGAGGTTGCGGATCTTGTCGAAGACACCCGTGTAGGTGGCGGGGTTCGACCGGGGCGTCCGACCGATGGGGGCCTGATCGACGTGGACGACCTTGTCGAGGTTGTCCAACCCCGTCACCCGGAGGTGCTTGCCCGGGATCTGACGGGCGCCGTTGAGCTTGTTCGCGAGCACCTTGTAGAGGATGTCGTTGACCAGTGACGATTTGCCCGATCCGCTGACGCCCGTGACGGCGACGAACGCGCCGAGCGGGAAGTCGACCGTCACGTCTCGGAGGTTGTTCGCCTTGGCGCCGACGACGCTGAGCATCCGCTTCTTGTCGATCGGGCGTCGCTTCTTCGGCGTCTCGATCGACCGGCGACCAGACAGGTAGTCGCCCGTGTACGACTCGGTGTTCGCCACCAGATCCTCGTAGTTGCCGGAGTGGACGACGGTGCCCCCGTTCACCCCCGCACCCGGACCGATGTCGACGATCCAATCGGCGGTCTTGATGGTGTCCTCGTCGTGCTCGACGACGATGAGGGTGTTGCCGAGGTTCTTGAGCTTGACGAGCGTGTCGATGAGGCGGCGGTTGTCTCGCTGGTGCAACCCGATGCTCGGTTCGTCGAGCACGTAGAGGACACCGGTGAGCCCGGAGCCGATCTGCGTGGCGAGCCGGATGCGCTGCGCCTCGCCACCGGACAAGGAGCCCGCCGAGCGACCCAGCGAGAGGTAGGTCAGACCGACCTCGAGGAGGAACTCGAGTCGGACCCGGATCTCGCGCAGGACCTGCGCCGCGATCCGTGCCTCGCGGGCGGTGAGAGTCAGGCCGTTCATGAACTGGAACGCGTCGGCGAGACTGAGCTCGGCCACGTCGGCGATGTTGCGGTCGGCCACCGTCACGGCCAGGACCTCCGGCTTGAGCCGCTTGCCTCGGCAGACGGAGCAGGGGATCTCGCGCAGGTACTCCGAGTAGCGCTGACGCTGGCTGTCGCTCTCGGCCTCCGCGTACTTCCGCTCGATGTAGGGCATGACGCCCTCGAACCCGGTCGAGTACTTCATCTCGCGACCGAAGCGGTTCTTCCACTTGACGGTGACCTCGAAGTCGTTGCCGTGCAGCACGGCCTGCTGGATGCGCTCGGGCAGTTGGCCCCACGGGGTCTTGAGACTGAAGTCGAGGTCGACGGCGAGACCCTCGAGGAGCTTCTGGAAGTAGTTGTAGAGGCCCTTGCCCGAGTTCGTCCAGGGGAGGATGACGCCCTCGACGAGACTGAGCTCGGGGTCGCCCAGGACCAGATCGGTGTCGACGGACATGCGGGTACCGAGCCCGGAGCACTCGGGGCACGCGCCGAACGGGGCGTTGAAGGAGAAGGTCCGCGGTTCGATCTCGGTCAGCTGGACGGGGTGGCCGTTCGGGCAGGAGAGCTTCTCGGAGAAGGTCCGGTACTTGCCGGCGGCGCCCGCGTCCGTGTCGACGAAGTCGACGGTCACGAGACCGTCGGTCAGGCGGAGCGCGGTCTCGAGCGAGTCGGTGAGGCGCGTGAGGCCCGACGGGGACGCGACGAGACGGTCGACCACGACGGAGATGTCGTGCTTGATCTGCTTCTTGAGTTTCGGCGGCGAGCTCAGCTGGATGGGCTCCCCGTCGACGATGGCCCGCGAGTAGCCGGAGGACGCCAGCTCGGCGAAGAGATCGACGAACTCGCCCTTCTTCTGAGACACGACCGGACTGAGCACCTGGTATCGGGTGCCCTCGTCGAGCGTCATCAGCTGATCGGCGATCTGCTGCACGGTCTGCCTGCTGATCTTCTCGCCGCACACCGCGCAATGCGCGATCCCGATGCGGGCCCAGAGCAGCCGCATGTAGTCGTAGATCTCGGTGATGGTGCCGACGGTGGATCGGGGGTTGCGGTTGGTCGACTTCTGGTCGATCGACACGGCAGGGCTGAGCCCCTCGATGAAGTCGACGTCGGGTCGATCGACCTGACCGAGGAACTGCCGTGCGTAGGCCGACAGCGACTCGACGTAGCGGCGCTGGCCCTCGGCGAAGATCGTGTCGAATGCCAGGGAGGACTTGCCGGACCCGGAGAGCCCCGTGAAGACCACGAGGGAGTCGCGAGGTATTTCGAGGTCGACATTATGGAGATTGTGGACTCGGGCGCCTCGAACACTGAGTTTCGGGACACCGTCTACGGGAGAGATTGACACTCTTGCCATTCTACGAAGACCACCGGGGAAGAGACCGGGGTCGCTCGCTCAATCGAGGGTGGGTTGGGTTGAGGTGAGTCGGGCCGATTCTGACCAGAGCCGCTGGGCGGCGTCGGCGTCGTGCGCATGACGGGACGCTCTGACGAGGGCCGGTTCACCGGTCAGCTGGAACCAGCCGGCCGGGCCCCAGTATTCCCCGCCGTCGACGGCCTCCGCCACGGCGGCGTGCACGAGCGGCTCGGCACCGATCTCCTTGCCCTGCGAGAAGGTGTGCATCATGGAGGTCAGCACAGCCGGTGGGCGTCGGGGCTCGACGACGGGAGGTCGCGGATCGCTCAGCGACTCCCACGAGAAGCCCGGATGCGCGACGACGCTCGACACCGACGATCCGGACGCTCGGAGGCGTCGGTCGAGGTCGAATCCGAACGTCATGACGGCGAGCTTGGACCGGGCGTAGGCGACGTAGCCCGAATAGCTCGAGAGCATCATCGGATCGTCGAGGTCGAGTCGGACCCATCGGTGGCTGATGCTGCCGAGGTGGACGATCCGACCGGCCGTCGCCGCCTGGAGACCGGGCAGGAGG
Source organism: Frigoribacterium sp. AC394 (assembly GCF_979258095.1). Lineage (NCBI taxonomy): Bacteria > Bacillati > Actinomycetota > Actinomycetes > Micrococcales > Microbacteriaceae > Frigoribacterium > Frigoribacterium sp. AC394. Next base: position 309,254 of record NZ_OZ409834.1, read on the forward strand.
TGCGAGACGAGGGCGAAATGCCCGAGATGGTTCGTCCCGAACTGGAGTTCGAAGCCGTTCGCGGTCGTCTGCCGACGTCGCGAGCCGACCACGCCGGCGTTCGCGAGCAGCACGTCGACCGCCCCTCCGGCCGTGATCGCCGAGGCGCCCGTCCGTACGGAGGTCAGATCGGCCAGGTCGAGTTCGACCGTCTCGAGGTCGGCGCTCGCGACGCGGTCTCGGATGGCATCGACCGCCCGGCTGGCCCGCTCGCCATCACGAGCCGCCAGCACCACCTTGTGGCCCTGCGCAGCCAACCGCTCCGCCGCGAAGAAGCCGAGGCCCGCCGTCGCCCCGGTGACGACGACCCTCTTCAGATCAGCGGACATGCCCGGCCGCCTCCATCTGTCGCAGATCCTTCTTGAGATCGGCGACCTCGTCACGGAGGCGCCCTGCCAACTCGAACTTGAGCTCGGCCGCCGCCTGCAGCATCTGCTCGTTGAGGTCGGCGATGATCGACTCGAGGCCGTTGGCCGCACCGGCCGCCAGACCCTGCCGTTTGAGATTCGGCGTGGGTGCGCGTTTCTTGCCGTCGCGGCCGGCGAGGAGTTCGGCCGTGTCGGCCCCCTCACGAGCGAGCGCCTCGGTGATGTCGGCGATCTTCTTCCGGAGCGGCTGCGGATCGATTCCCCGTTCGAGGTTGTACGCGATCTGCTTGTCGCGACGCCGGTCGGTCTCCTCCAGCGCCTGCTTCATGGAGTCGGTCATCTTGTCGGCGTACATGTGCACCTGACCGGACACGTTGCGGGCCGCGCGACCGATGGTCTGGATCAGAGACGTCGACGACCGGAGGAAGCCCTCCTTGTCGGCGTCGAGGATGGCGACGAGCGACACCTCGGGGAGGTCGAGGCCCTCGCGGAGCAGGTTGATGCCGACCAGGACGTCGTAGACGCCTTGACGCAGCTCGGTCAACAGCTCCACACGTCGGAGGGTGTCGACATCGGAGTGGAGGTAACGGACCCGGACACCGGCCTCGGTGAGGAAGTCGGTGAGCTCCTCCGCCATCTTCTTCGTCAGCGTCGTGACCAGAACCCGCTCGTCGCGATCCGTACGGAGGCGGATCTCCTCGAGGAGGTCGTCGATCTGCCCCTCGGACGGCTTGACGACGATCTCGGGGTCGATGAGTCCGGTCGGTCGGATGATCTGCTCGACCACGCTGTCCGTGATGCCGAGCTCGTACTTGCCCGGGGTCGCCGACAGGTACACCTTCTGCCCGACGCGGTTCAGGAACTCCTCGAATTTGAGGGGTCGGTTGTCGAGCGCACTGGGCAGTCGGAAACCGTGATCGACCAGGGTGCGCTTGCGGGAGGCGTCGCCCTCGTACATGGCGCCGATCTGCGGGACCGTCACGTGCGACTCGTCGATCACGACCAGCAGGTCGTCGGGGAAGTAGTCGAGGAGGCAGTGAGGCGCTTCGCCGGGCGAACGGCCGTCGATGTGGGAGGAGTAGTTCTCGATGCCGTTGCAGAACCCGATCTGCTCCATCATCTCGAGGTCGAAGGTCGTGCGCATGCGGAGCCGCTGGGACTCGAGCAGCTTGCCCTGCTTGTCGAGCTCTCCGAGTCGATCGGCCAGCTCGTCTTTGATGGTGCCGATGGCGCGATGCATGACGTCCGTGCCGGCCACGTAGTGGGACCCGGGGAACACGGACACGGCGTCGAGGGTCTTGACGACGTCGCCGGTGAGGGGGTGCAGGGCGTACAGAGCCTCGACCTCGTCGCCGAACATCTCGATGCGGATGGCGAGCTCCTCGTACATGGGGATGATCTCGATGGTGTCGCCACGCACGCGGAAGTTGCCGCGGGAGAAGTCGATGTCGTTTCGCTGGTACTGCATCGAGACGAACCGTCTGATCAGGGTCTCGCGGTCGATGCGCTGTCCCACCTGCAGCGCGATCATGGCCTCGAGGTAGCCCTCCGGCGTGCCGAGCCCGTAGATGCACGACACCGTCGAGACGACGATGACGTCGCGACGACTCAGCAGCGAGTTCGTGGTGGAGTGCCTCAGACGCTCCACCTCGGCGTTGATCGAGCTGTCCTTCTCGATGAACGTGTCGGTCTGGGGCACGTACGCCTCGGGCTGGTAGTAGTCGTAGTACGAGACGAAGTACTCGACGGCGTTGTGCGGGAACATCTCGCGGAACTCGTTGGCGAGTTGCGCTGCGAGGGTCTTGTTGTGCGCCAGCACGAGCGTCGGGCGCTGCACCTGTTCGACGAGCCAGGCCGTCGTCGCCGACTTGCCTGTTCCGGTCGCACCCAGGAGGACGACGTCGGTCTCGCCGGCGTTGATCCGACCCGCGAGCTCGGCGATGGCGGCCGGCTGGTCGCCGCTCGGTTCGTACTCGCTGACGACTTCGAACGGACGGACGCTACGGGTTGGTTCCATGCTTCCGAGTTTACGAGGGACCACCGACACTGGGCGCCTCGGGGGCGTCCGCCTTCCGTGCTGACAGCGAACGCAGCCGCTCGTGGAGATCGTCCGCGCGCCTCCTCGTGTCCTCCAGGCTGCCGGTGGCGTCGACGACGATGTCCGCTGCCGCGAGACGCTCCTCGTCCGACGCCTGGGCGTCGAGTCGCCGTTCGGCCTCGGCGAGCGACATGCTCCGCAACTCGATCAGGCGACGGAGGCGCTGCTCGCGAGGAGCGTGGACGACGACGACGACGTCGAACTCGCCCGCACCGCGAGACTCGACCAGGAGGGGCACGTCGTAGACGACGACTCGCCTGGGGTCGTCGTGGACGGCCTCGGCCATGCGCCGCGCCGAGAGGGCTCTGACCGCAGGATGGATGATCGATTCGAGGTCGAGCCGAGCGGCCGAGTCGCCGAACACGAGGGCACCCAGTGCCTTGCGGTCGAGCTCGCCGGCAGGTGAGACGACACCGGCGCCGAAGCGTTCGACCACCGCCTCGAACCCCGGAGTCCCGACGTCGACGACCTCGCGGGAGAGCTGGTCCGCATCGATGACGGCCGCACCTCTCTCGGCCAGACGCAGTGAGACGGTGCTCTTGCCGGCGGCGATTCCGCCTGTGAGGCCGCAGATGAACATCCCGTGATGATACTCGGCCGGGCCGGGCCGGGCCGGGTCGGGGCCGCTGAGCGCAGACTCCCCCGCATCCGGCCGCAGACGCCGACAGGCGGCTCCCCCGAAAGGGAACCGCCTGTCAGTGCGATCGTGAGCGCCGAGGCGCCGTGATCAGTTGCTGCTGGAGAGCTTCTCGCGCAGTGCGGCGAGCGACTCGTCGTCGGCGAGGGTGCCGGCGCCCGAGGGGGTCTCGTTCGAGAACGAGGAGCCGGTGGGCACGTCGAACGTCGTCTCTTCGGCCAGCGAAGCGGCGACCTGCTTCTTGTGGGCCTCCCAGCGCGACTGGGCTGCAGCGTAGTCCTGCTCCCACTTCTCGCGCTGCGAGTCGAAGCCCTCGCGCCACTCGTTGGTCTCCGGGTCGAAGCCCTCGGGGTACTTGTAGTTGCCCTGGTCGTCGTACTCGGTGAGCATGCCGTACAGAGCCGGGTCGAACTCGGTGCCCTCGGGGTCGACGCCCTCGTTGGCCTGCTTGAGGCTCAGCGAGATGCGACGGCGGTCGAGGTCGATGTCGATGACCTTGACGAACACCTCGTCGCCGACGGCGACGACCTGCTCGGCGAGCTCGACGTGCTTGGCCGACAGCTCCGAGATGTGCACGAGGCCCTCGATGCCGTCTGCGACGCGCACGAACGCACCGAACGGGACGAGCTTCGTGACCTTGCCGGGCGCGACCTGACCGATGGCGTGCGTCCGAGCGAACACCTGCCACGGGTCTTCCTGCGTCGCCTTGAGCGAGAGCGAGACACGCTCACGGTCGAGGTCGACCTCGAGGATCTCGACGGTGACCTCCTGGCCGACCTCCACGACCTCGCTGGCGTGCTCGATGTGCTTCCAGCTCAGTTCGGAGACGTGGACGAGACCGTCGACGCCGCCGAGGTCGACGAACGCACCGAAGTTGACGATCGACGACACGATGCCCTTGCGGACCTGGCCCTTGTGGAGGTTGTTGAGGAAGGTGGTGCGGCTCTCGGACTGAGTCTGCTCGAGGAGCGCGCGACGCGACAGGACCACGTTGTTGCGGTTCTTGTCGAGCTCGAGGATCTTGGCCTCGATCTCCTGGCCGAGGTACGGCGTGAGGTCGCGCACACGGCGGAGCTCGATGAGCGAGGCCGGGAGGAAGCCACGGAGTCCGATGTCGACGATGAGGCCGCCCTTGACGACCTCGATGACCGTACCGGTGACGACGCCGTCGGCGTCCTTGATCTTCTCCACGTCGCCCCAGGCACGCTCGTACTGAGCACGCTTCTTGGACAGGATCAGACGGCCTTCCTTGTCCTCCTTCTGGAGGACCAGGGCCTCGACCGTGTCGCCGACCTCGACGACCTCGGTGGGGTCGACGTCGTGCTTGATCGAGAGTTCGCGCGAGGGGATGACGCCCTCGGTCTTGTAGCCGACGTCGAGGAGGACCTCGTCGCGGTCGATCTTCACGACGGTGCCTTCGATGAGGTCGCCGTCGTTGAAGAACTTCAGAGTCTTTTCGACCGCGGCCAGGAAGTCATCAGCGGATCCGATGTCGTTGATGGCGACCTGCTTGGGTGCCTTGGTCGTTACGGTTGTCATGTAGTTAGTGCTCCAGTGAAAGCATGAATCGGGCCAAGGTCGTCCGGGAACGTGTTCTCGGGGTGATCGACCGCAGCGTGCGGGCAGAGTGACGCAGATAGCGCAAGGACATCATAGCCTCGTGTCCTGGCCGCGGCAACGGACTCCGACTCCGTGTCGACACTCGTCGACCGGACCCCGTCAGCGGAGGAGCTCGCGCCTCAGCGTGTCGAGGCCGACCCCGCCGAGCCGGAGCGCGTCACGGTGGAAGCGGCGCACGTCGAAGTCCGCCCCGTCTCGTCGGGTGCGCTCCGCGCGAAGGTCCTCCCAGATCCGCTGGCCCACCTTGTACGAGGGGGCCTGACCCGGCCAGCCGAGATAACGGTCGACCTCGAAGACGACGAACTCGTCGTCCATGTTCACGTTGCGCCGCATGAAGTCCAGGGCGCTCTCGGCGTCCCAGCGTCGTCCGCCGCCGCCCGGGAAGGGCTTCCCGAGATGCACTCCGATGTCGAGGACGACGCGGGCCGCGCGCATCCGCTGGCCGTCGAGCATGCCGAGCCGGTCACCGGGATCGTCGAGGTAGCCGAGTTCGTCCATCAGGCGCTCGGCGTACAGGGCCCAGCCCTCGGCGTGACCCGAAGTACCCGCGAGCTGCCGCCTCCAGGTGTTCAGGTTCGTCCGGTTGTGCACGGCCTGGCCGAGCTGCAGGTGGTGACCCGGGACGCCTTCGTGGTATACGGTGGTCGTCTCGCGCCAGGTGTCGAAGCGGGTGACCCCCTCGGGCACCGACCACCACATGCGGCCGGGTCGTGAGAAGTCGTCGCTCGGACCGGTGTAGTAGATGCCGCCGTCGCGGGTCGGGGCGATCCGGCACTCGAGACGACGCAGCTCGTCGGGGATGTCGAAGTGGGTCCGACCGAGCTCGTCGACGGCTCGGTCGCTCAGCGCCTGCATCCACTGCTGCAGGGCGTCCGTCCCGTCGAGACGCCGGGAGGGGTCGGCGTCGAGCACCTCGACGGCGCGTTGCACGCTCGCGCCCTCTTCGATCCGGCCGGCCACCGCCTCCTGCTCGGCGGTCATCCGCGCGAGCTCGTCGAGGCCCCACTCGTAGGTCTCGTCGAGGTCGACCACCGCCCCGAGGAATCGACGGGAGTGCAGCGCGTACGCCTCGCGCCCCACTCCATCGTGCGCGCCCCCGGGCGGGAGCATCTCGTCGACCAGGAACCTCTCGAACCGGAGGTACGCCGACGCGGCCGCCTCGGCCCCGCGTGCGAGATCGCGATCGAGTGAGGCCGGAGGCGCGGAGCCGTCGTCAGGACGGGCCCCGCCGACGAGATCGGCGAAGAATCCGTCGCGTCGCCCGATCCGTGCGCACTGGACGGCGACCTTCTCGATCTGCCGTCGCGCCGGGACGACGCCCTCGGCGGCACCGGCGCGGAGGGACGCCGCGTAGCCCTCGAGTGCGGACGGGACGGCCGCCAACCGGGAGGCGATGTCGGACCAGTCCGAGAGCGAGCCCGTCGGCATCAGATCGAACACCTCGCGGATCCCCTGCACCGGCGAGGCGATGACGTTCAGGTCGCGGAGATGCAGCCGCGCCTCGTGGAACTCGACGTCGAGCGCCAGCTCACCGCGGAGATCCGTCTGCGTCACGCGGTCGACGTCGTCGACGACGGGGGCCGCGTCGAGAGCGGCGATGACGGCCCGCGCTTCGCCGATGCGTCGGTCGTGCCCCTCGGGCGAGTAGTCGCCGTACTCGCCTGTGCGCCCCTCACGCCCGATCCACGTCGCGACGGAGGGATCGAGATCGACGAGCGTGTCGACCCAGCGTTCAGCGATCGCGTCGATGGCTGTGGGAACACGGCGGGAGGTGCTGGTCGAGTCATCTGACATGCCCCGAGCCTAGACGCGACCTCCGACACGGCGGGCTGGTCATTCTCCGTCGCTGAAAGCGGAGGGCACCGGGTCGACGTGTCGTCGACCCGGTGCCCTCGAGGACCGTAGGAGGCGCTCAGTCCTTGTCGAGGTCCGTCTCGAGCAGGGCGGCGAGCTCGTCGAGGGCGGCCTCGGCGTTGTCCCCGTCGGTGGCGATGACGACCTCATCGCCGTGGTTGATGCCGAGCGACAGCACGCCGAGGATGCTCGCAGCGTTGACGCTCTTGCCGGCCGAGGTCGTGAGCGTCACCTTTGCACCGGTCTTGCCGGCCGCCTGGCTGAACAGCGAGGCGGGACGGGCGTGCAGACCGACGCTCGAGGCGATGGTGACGGTGCGTTCGGGCATTTCTACTCCTTGGTCGAGACCGGGGCGGTCTGGTGCCGTCGTCGTCGGACGGCGGTGCGGATCCGATCGGCCGGGAGGCCGGACGGAGGGGGCGTGGAGGTCAGTCGTCGTCTTCGTCGGACTGCAGCAGGTCGTAGACCTCCGAAGTCGTGGTCGCACCCCGGAGGGCTGCGGCCTTATCGGGGTCCATCAGGATGCTCGCCAGCTGGCTGAGGATGGCGATGTGCCCGTTCCCCTTCGCGGCGATGCCCACGGTGACCGAGACCTCGTTGCCGTCCCAGTCGATGGGCTGCGGGAACCGGAGCACGACGAGGGCGTCGTTCTTCACCGAGTCCTTGCCCGCCAGGGTGCCGTGAGGGATGGCGACACCTTCGCCGACGTACGTCGAGACGGAGTTCTCACGCTCGAACATCGCGTCGATGTACGCCTCGTCGATGGCACCGGCCTCGACGAGGGCCCGCCCGGTCGCCCGGATGGCGTCGTCGCGGGTGGCCGCGGACTCGTCGAGGCGGATGGAGGATTCGGCGAGCAGCGCCGTCAGTTCAGGAGCCTGGTCGGTCATCGTCAGACCTCGACCGTCGAGCCGTCCTGGATGGCCTTGACGACCTTGGCCACGTTGGGGTCGCCCATGAACAGCTGGAAGGGCACGACGGGGATGTCGGGGACGACCCCGCGCGCACGCTCGGCGAGGTTGTTCTGGGTGACGACGACGTCGGCGTCGGCCGGGATCTCGGACACCGGCGAGTGCTCGACGGTGACCCCGCTCTTCTTGAGCTGCTTCTTGAGCGTGGAGGCGAGCATGACGCTGCTGCCCATGCCCGCGTCGCAGGCGACGATGAGCTTCTTGATGGACGATCCGTCGAGGGTTGCCATGGTGTTCTCCTTGTTTCGAGGTGGATCGGGGGGCGGCCGGAGCCGCCCCCCGATTCAATCACTAGGACGCTGTGGGAGCAGCGGTGCCCTTGCTGGTGGCCTTGTTGGCGGCGGTCGCCGCCTGGGCGTCGGCCAGCGCCTGCTGCTGGGCCTCGGCGTCCTCGGCCGCAGCCTCGCGGTTCTCCTTGCGACCGAAGCCCATCAGGAGCGATGAGACGACGAACGACACGAGAGCGGACAGCAGGATGCCGACCAGGATGAGCGGGAAGTCCCCCCGCGCGGCGACGCCGAAGTAGGCGATGATGCTGCCAGGCGAAGCCGGCCCGACGAGCCCGAGCCCGAAGGCCGAGAACCAGGCGATCCCCGTGGCTCCACCGGCGACGGCGGCGATGAGCAGGATGGGCTTCATGAGGATGTAGGGGAAGTAGATCTCGTGGATGCCGCCGAAGAAGTGCACGATGATCGCGGCGGGGGCCGACGGGCGGATGGCACGCGGGCCGAAGAAGAGGAACGCGAGGAGGATGCCGAGCCCGGGGCCGGGGTTCGACTCGAGCATGAACAGGATGGACTTGCCTGCGTCTGCGGACTGGATGGCGCCCAGCGGGGTCAGGAAGCCCTGGTTGATGGCGTTGTTGAGGAACAGCACCTTCGCAGGCTCGATGATGATCGAGGCCAGCGGCAGGAGGCCGAGGTTGACCAGGAACTCGACGGCCTCGCCGAACCGATCGGTGAGCCACGTCGTGATCGGGGCGAGGCCGAAGAAGGCCGCGATGGCCATGGCCGCACCGATGATGCCGAGCGAGAAGTTGTTCACCAGCATCTCGAACCCGGACTTGATGCGACCCTCGACGAGCTTGTCGAACTGCTTCAGCACCCAGGCGGCCAGCGGTCCGACGATCATGGCGCCGAGGAACTGCGGGACGTCCGTCGCGGAGATGACACCGAGGACGGCGACGGCGGCGATGACCGCTCCGCGCTGACCGTGGATCATGCGACCACCGGTGTAGGCGATCAGGATCGGCAGCAGGTACGTGATGATCGGACCGACGATGCCGCCGTAGGGCTCGCCGGCGGAGTCCGTTCCGAACCCGCCGAGCTGCGGGACGGGCGTCCACCCGGTCTCGATGAACAGAGCCGTGATGAGACCCCAGGCGATGAACGCGCCGATGTTCGGCATGATCATGCCGGAGAGGAAGCCTCCGAACCGCTGTACGCGAGCGCGCACACCGGTCCCGGTGACCGTGGGGGTGAATTCGGACATGAGGGCGGTACTCCTTCGTACTCAGTGACGAGCGTGGGGGTGCGGGAGGGGGATGGTGCTTCGGGTGGGGCTGTGGGGGGAGGTCGTCATCAGACGATCACGACCCTGGGGCCGGCACGCTCGACGTCGTCGGCGAGCTCGCCGTCGACCCCGGAGTCGGTGACGATCGTGTCGACGTCGGAGAGCGGGGAGACCTTCGCGAAGTCCTCGCGGCCGAACTTCGTGTGGTCGGCGAGGACGACGGTCCGCCTGGACGACGCGAGGAGGGCGCGCTTGACCCGCGCCTCGGCGAGATCGGGCGTGCTGAGCCCTCGCTCGACGGAGACGCCGTTCGTCCCGACGAAGGCCACGTCGGCGAAGACGTCGGCGAGCTGGCTGCGCGTCCAGTCCCCGACCGAGGAGTACGTCCTGGTGCGGATCAGTCCACCGAGGAGGTGCAATGTGACGTTGGGCCTGCTGATGAGGATGGTCGCCACGGCGAGCGAATGGGTGACGACCGTCAGCACGCGGTCCACAGGCAGCAGCTCGGCGAAGCGGATGGCCGTGGTGCCCGCATCGATGATGATCGACCCTTCTTCGGGCAGCTCGTCGAGCGCAGCTCGGGCGATGCGGTCCTTCTCGGCCGCCGCGGTGCCCTCGCGATCGACGACGGGGGGCTCCATGCCGAGGCGCTCGACGGCGATGGCGCCACCGTGGACACGTCGGAGGACGCCACGCCGTTCGAGTTCGGTCAGATCCCGGCGCACGGTCTCGGGCGCGACCGAGAGGTCTCGGGCCAGACCCGCCACCTCGACCCGACCTCTGCTCAGTGCCGTGTCGAGGATCTGCTGATGACGCTCAGGTGCGTACATGCGAGACCTCGTCGTCGTGCGGGGATGACTCACCGGAAGGAAGTCATCAGCTGTTCAGTGAATTAAGAGCCGTTTGGTGCCCGATGTTCACCGAGCAGATTTCATATAAGCCCGTTTGTGTCTGTTCGTCAAGTCGGGACCGCGTTTCAGCTTTGTTTGCGCCCGCTTCGAGTCGTCGCCGTGGCTGGAGGCGTGTGCAGGCTGCCAGGGTCGCGCCCGAGTGTGCCCACTCGGGGCGGATCGAGCCGGTCTGGGCCGACGAGGCGGGTCGGCGGGCCGACGATCGCATCAGGCGGGCTGTCAGTGCGCCGCGGCGTCCCAGCTCTCGCCGAGACCCACGCTGACGTCGAGAGGCACTCGGAGGTCGGCGGCACCGCTCATCTGTCGACGGACGATGTCGCGGATGGCGTCGACCTCGCCGGGTGCGACCTCGACGATCATCTCGTCGTGCACCTGCAGGAGGACTCGCGACGCGAGTTCACGAGACCCGATCTCGGACTGCACTCCGAGCATGGCGATCTTCATGATGTCGGCTGCCGAGCCCTGGATCGGGGCGTTCAGCGCTGCACGTTCGGCGTTCTCACGCAGAACCCGGTTGGGCGACTTGAGGTCGGCGAAGGGTCGACGGCGACCGAAGATGGTCTCGGTGTAGCCGTCTTCGCGGGCCTGCTCGACGACGTTGCGCAGGTACTCGCGGACGGCCCCGAAACGCGCGAAGTAGTCCGTCATCAGCTGCTTGGCCTCGGAGCTCTCGATTCGGAGCTGCTTCGACAGGCCGAACGCGCTCAAGCCGTAGGCGAGACCGTACGACATGGCCTTGACCTTCGTCCGCATGGCGGGTGAGACGTCGGCCGGTTCGACCCCGAAGATGCGGGCACCCACGAAGCGGTGCAGGTCCTCACCCTCGTTGAACGCCTGGATCAGGCCCTCGTCGCCCGAGAGGTGCGCCATGATCCGCATCTCGATCTGCGAGTAGTCGGCCGTCAGCAGGGTCTCGTACTCCGGGCCGTGGATGAACGCGGCACGGATCTCGCGACCGACGGCGGCCTTGACCGGGATGTTCTGGAGGTTCGGGTCGACCGATGAGATCCGCCCGGTGGTCGTGCCGGTCTGGTCGTACGTCGTGTGGATGCGTCCGTCGTCGGCGATCGACTTCTCGAGCGTCTCGATGATCTGCCGCAGCTTGGTGGCATCGCGGTGCTTGAGGAGGAGATCGAGGAACGGGTGGGGATGCTTCTCCTGCAGGTCGGCGAGAGAGGCCGCGTCGGTGGAGAAACCCGTCTTCGTCGCGCGGGTCTTCGGCATCTCGAGCTGCTCGAACAGCACCTCCTGCAGCTGCTTCGGGGAGCCGAGGTTGACCTCGCGGCCGATCTCCGCGAACGCCTCGGTGGCCAGTCCGGCTGCGGACTCGCCCAACCGCACCGACAGAGCCTGGAGCGTCGGGCGATCAGCGGCCACCCCGGTGAGCTCCATGTCGCCGAGCACCGGGACGAGCGGGAGCTCGATCTCTGTCAGGACGCGCCGCGACCCCTCATCGAGCGCGTCGACCAGGGAGTCCGAGAGGCGCAGCACGAACCACGCCTCGGATGCCACGCTGAAATCGTCTTCGCTGGCGACGAGCTGGTTGGGGTCGCCGACGGGGAGCGACTCGCCGAGCTGCTCGTAGACGAGGTCCGAGAGGGCGAACGACGTGCGGGCCGGTCGGAGGAGCCAGGCGGCGACACGGGGATCGCCGACGACGCCCGTGAGATGCAGACCCACTCGCGACAGCGCCTTGTAGGCGCGCTTGGCGTCGTGGACGACCTTGGGGGTCTCTCCGTCCAGCCAGGCCTCGAGGGCCACGTAGTCGCCGCGCCCGGCGGCCCACGGGATGTACGCCGATTCGACCTGCGTCGAGAGGCCGAGCCCGACGACACCCTCGTTGCCGTACTCGACCACGAGCCCCACGGGGCTCTGCGGGTCGGAGGCGTGCTTCTTGAGCCAGAAGGCGAGCTCTTCGTCGACGAGGGTCCGGACGACGGGCATGCCGACCGGTGCTGCGGTCACGGCGGGCTCGGACGCCTCGCCGGTCGACGAGGACTCGGACAGGAGGAGGACGCGCTCGAGCAGCGTCCGGAACTGCAGCTTGTCGAACAGCTCTCGGACCGCCGCCTCGTCGATGCCCCGGCGCTCGAGGTCGGACGGCCCCACGGGCAGCTCGACGTCGGTGACCAGACGGTTCAGGCGACGATTGCGGATCGCGTTCTCTTTCTGCTCTCGCAGCTTCTGACCGACGACGCCCTTGATCTCGTCGGCGCGCTCGATGATCTGGTCGAGCCCCCCGTAGAGGTTGATCCACTTGACCGCGGTCTTCTCGCCGACCTTGTCGATGCCGATCAGATTGTCGCTGGTCTCGCCGACCAGGGCGGCAACCTCGGGATACTGATGCGGCTCGATGCCGTAGCGCTCGAACACCTTGTCGCGGTCGTAGCGGGTCAGTTCGCTGACGCCCCGAGCCGAGGGGTAGAGGAGGGTGACGTCGTCGTTCACCATCTGGATGGCGTCTCTGTCGCCGGAGACGACGAGCACCCGGAAGCCCTCGTCTCGACCGCGCGTCGCGAGGGTCGCGAGGATGTCGTCCGCCTCGAAGTCCTCTTTGGTGATGGTCGTGATGCCCATCGCGTGGAGGGCCTCCTCCAAGAGGGGGATCTGACCGACGAACTCGGGCGGGGTCTCGGAGCGCGTGCCCTTGTACTCGGGGTACTCGCGCGTGCGGAAGGAGAACCGCGAGATGTCGAACGCGACGGCCAGATGCGTGGGCTTCTCGGCTTTGAGAAGACTCAGCAGCATCGAGATGAAGCCGTGGATCGCGTTGGTGTGCTGGCCCTCGCGATTGACGAAACTGTCGACCGGTAGGGCGTAGAACGCGCGGAAGGCCAGCGAATGACCGTCGATGACCAGGAGGGTAGGCTTTGCTTCGTCCGACACCCCGTCAGCCTAGCGGGCACCTCCGACACGGCCGTCGGGGAGATCCACCGGACCACGGCCCCACGGAGCGCAATGACCTCCCACTCCCCTGCCGCCTCCTCCGAGGGCCCCGCCCAGCAGGTCGCCGGATCCCATGCCGCGCGCCCCGAGCTCAGTGACGCCGCGTCCGAGCTCTTCGGTCGTCGCGGAGTCGGCGACCTCGCCGAGAAGATGGGGATCGAGATCCTCGAGATGAGCGCTGAGCGCGCCGTGGCGCGGATGCCCGTCGCCGGCAACACCCAGCCGGTCGGCATCCTGCACGGCGGGGCGCACGTCGTCCTCGCGGAGACCCTCGGCTCCATCGCGTCGACGGTGCACGCCGGCCCGGGTCGACTGGCCATGGGGATCGAGCTGAACGCGAGTCACAGCGGCTCGATCTCGACCGGCTGGGTCATCGGCACCTGCACCGCGATCCACCTCGGCCGAACGCTGGCGACGCATCAGATCGTGATGACGGACGAGGCAGGCCGGCTCCTCTCCACCGTCCGCATCACGAACTTCCTCACGGACGCGCGCTCCTGATCACGAGCCTCAGACGGCGGTGCGATAGACGAGATGAGGCCGCCACCCCGAGGGGTGGCGGCCTCTTCTCGCGACTCGCGTCTACTTCTTGGCGCTGAGCTGCTCGATGATCGCCTGCGCGACGTCGTGCATCGTGAGTCGGCGATCCATCGACGCCTTCTGGATCCAGCGGAAGGCCTCGGGCTCGGTCAGCCCCATCTTCTCGTTGAGCAGGCCCTTGGCCCGGTCGACCAGCTTGCGGGTCTCGAAGCGCTCGACGAGGTCGGCGACCTCGGCCTCGAGCGTGATGATCTGCGTGTAACGCGACAAGGCGATCTCGATCGCCGGCAGGAGGTCGTTCGGCGTGAACGGCTTGACGACGTAGGCCAGGGCGCCGGCCTCGCTCGCCCGTTCGACGAGCTCCTTCTGACTGAAAGCCGTCAGGAGGACGACGGGCGCGATGTGGTTCTTGCTCAGCGTCTCGGCCGCGCTGATGCCGTCGAGCTTCGGCATCTTGACGTCCATGATGACGAGATCGGGCCGGAGCTCGGTGGCGAGGGCGACGGCGGTCTCGCCGTCTCCGGCCTCGCCGACGACCTCGAAGCCGTTGTCGCGGAGGATCTCGACGATGTCGAGCCGGATGAGGGACTCATCTTCGGCCACGACGACACGACGGGGTGCTGCTGGGGTTGCTTCCTGGTCACTCACGAAGCAGAGCCTACGGTATTCTTGCCTCGGTCGTCGTGAGCCGGATTGGCGGAATGGCAGACGCGGAGCACTCAAAATGCTCTGTCCGAGAGGGCGTGTGGGTTCGAGTCCCACATCCGGCACGAACGCGGCCAGCGACTTTTTCCGACATCTCCGTCGATGAAGTGGCGTGCGGGCCGGTCTTGTGCACTACAGTTGCATCACTGGTTGTTGTGTTACGCATTTGTATCTCGCGACGTTCCAGGTCGGATTCCTCCGGGGGTCGGGTCAGGTGGCGTCGTTCTCAGAGGGAGCGGACAAAAAGGCACCGCGACGAGCGTTCTCGAAATCGGGAATGACAACTCTGAAAATATAAGGAACAAGAAAAATGGCTACAGGTACCGTTAAGTGGTTCAACTCCGAAAAGGGCTTCGGCTTCATCACCCCCGACGACGGATCCACTGACGTCTTCGCGCACTTCTCCGCGATCGCCGGCGACGGCTACCGCAACCTGGAGGAGAACCAGAAGGTCGAATTCGACACCGCTCAGGGCAACAAGGGCCTCCAGGCCGAGAACATCCGCGTCATCTGACTCGGCGGCGTCCTCGAGGCGCCGGTGATCTCGGGTCCGCCCGATATCGACGAGAAAGCCCCGATCCACTCCGGTGGGTCGGGGCTTTCTCCGTCTCGTCGACGTCTCGGCTCATTCGCGGCCCGGTGGGAGACCGAGGAGGCGCGCGACCGTCTCGTAGTCCCGTGCCGCTTCGAGGTGCTCTGCTCCCGAGGCCGTCGCGTCCGCCCGCCGGTACCGCGTCACGAGCGTCGACCAGAGCACGAGCTCGTCGCCGGTCGAGTCGTCGGGAGCCGACGACGCGACGTCCTCCGGGACCTCGACCGCGTGTGAAGCTCCAGGACCCGCCTGCGCTTCGCCGGTCGACGCTAGGACGAGCGAATGCGTCCCCGCTGCGAGGAGGGCCCCGACGAGCGCGCCCACCGTGAAGCACAGCAGGAGCGAGAGCAGCGCGGTGATGTGCCAGCCGCCCGCGGCGGCGATCACGGCGAAGGCGACCCCGCCGCCGACGGCTCCCGTCACGACCCAGTGAGCCGCGCCTCCTGGGGGCGTCGGACCGGAGAGCTCGATGGCGGATCGGGAACGCAGGGCTCGCGCCGACTCGGACACGCTGATGCCGGATCCGCTCGGGACGACGTACAGGCGTCCGTCGAAGACGAAGCACGCTGGGTGAGACGGGCCGACCGACATGGCCACAGGATACGCCCCGACAACACGACGCCGCCGAGCCCGACGAGGACCCGGCGGCGCCGGTGCGGTGCTGGTGTGTCCGGCTAGGCGAGCTCGGCGTAAGCCGGAGCGGCCTCGCCGTGCGCGTCGCCGACCCGGTGCACACGCAGGTCGTTCGTCGACCCGGCGATTCCCGGAGGGGTGCCGGCGATGACGATCACCTTGTCGCCGACGTCGGCCAGCTTCTTGCCGAGCAGGATGTCGTCGACCTGCGCGAACATGGCGTCGGTGTGGGTGACGTTCTCGACGAGGTGCGACTGGACGCCCCAGCTGAGGGCCATGCGGCGTCGGGTCGCCTCGTTCGGGGTGAACGCGAGGATCGGGATGGAGTGGCGGAGACGCGACATCCGTCGGACGGAGTCACCGGACTCCGTGAACACGCAGAGGAACTTCGCCTGGACGAAGTCGGCGACGTCGGCGGCGGCGAGGGTGATCGCGCCACCCTGCGTGCGCGGCTTCGTGCCGAGGGGCGGGATGCGCTCGAGTCCGTGCTCTTCGGTGGACTGCACGATGCGGGCCATGGTCTGGACCGTGATGACGGGGTACTCCCCCACGCTGGTCTCGCCGCTCAGCATGACGGCGTCCGTGCCGTCGAGGACGGCGTTGGCGACGTCGGACGTCTCGGCTCGCGTGGGGATGGGGCTCGAGATCATCGACTCGAGCATCTGCGTGGCGACGATGACGGGCTTCGCCATGCGACGGGACAGCTCGACCGCGTGCTTCTGCACGATCGGCACGGCCTCGAGGGGCAGCTCGACCCCGAGGTCGCCGCGGGCGACCATGATGCCGTCGAACGCGTCGATGATGGCCTCGAGGTTGTCGACCGCCTGGGGCTTCTCGATCTTCGCGATGACGGGGACCTTCCGGCCCTCCTCCGCCATGATCTCGTGCACGCGGTCGACGTCGTCCGCATCGCGGACGAACGACAGGGCGATGAGGTCGGCGCCGAGGGTCAGCCCCCACCGCAGATCGGCTTCGTCCTTCTCGGACAGTGCGGGCACGTTGACCGCGACGCCGGGGAGGTTGATCCCCTTGTTGTTCGAGACGGTGCCGGCGACGACGACCTCGGTCGTGACGGTCGTGCCGTCGGACTCGAGCACGCGGAGCTTGACGCGACCGTCGTCGATGAGCAGAGGATCGCCTGCGCTGACGTCGGCGGGCAGCCCCTTGAAGGTCGTGCCGCAGATGTCTCTCGTGCCGAGGATGTCCTCGGTGGTGATCTTGAAGACGTCGCCCACGGCGAGATCGTGCGGGCCGTCGGAGAACTTGCCGAGCCGGATCTTCGGCCCCTGGAGATCGACGAGGACCGCGACGGGACGCCCGGCGTCGTCCGCCGCCTGACGGACGTTCTTGTACACGCTCTCGTGGACGTCGTAGCTGCCGTGGCTGAGGTTCATCCGGGCCACGTCGACACCCGCGTCGATGATCGCTCGGATGTCGTCGTAGCTCGATGTCGCCGGCCCGAGGGTGGCGACGATCTTTGCGCGTCTCATGTGTTCCTAACGTCTGGGGATGGTGTCGGACGACTCAGGCCCGCCGTCTTAGCTTATTCCCGCCCGGGCGGACGATCAGACCGAAATGGAGCGATCGGTGGGCGCGACCGGGAACGGCAGAGTGGTCTGACCCTCGAGATAGGCGTCCACCGACGATGCGGCCGCCCGCCCCTCGGCGATCGCCCACACGATCAGCGACTGACCACGACCGGCGTCGCCGGTGACGAACACGCCGGCCTCGCTCGTCTCGTAGGTCTTGTCGCGGACCAGCGCGCCGCGACCGTCGAAGGGCAGTCGCAGCTGCGCTTCGAGCTCGTCGCGCTCGGGGCCCGTGAAGCCGAGCGCCAGGAGGACGAGGTCGGCGGGGATCTCCCGCTCGGTGCCCGCCTTGGGCACCCGGCGGCCGTCGAGGTACTCGGTCTCCGCGACGCGGATCGCCCGCACCTCGCCGACGTCGTTGCGGAGGAACTCCACCGTCGACGCGAGGAACATCCGCTCGCCGCCCTCCTCGTGCGCGCTCGAGACCTCGAACACCGTCGGGAACATGGGCCACGGCTGGGTCTCGGGCCGCTCCTCCGGAGGCTGTTGACCGATGGCGAGGTTCGTGACCGACAGAGCGCCCTGACGGTGCGCCGTGCCGATGCAGTCCGCGCCGGTGTCGCCGCCGCCGAGGACCACGACGTGCTTGCCCTCTGCGGAGATCTGATCGACGACGGTGTCGCCCGCGCCGACCCGGTTCTGCTGGACGAGGTACTCCATCGCGAAGTGGATGCCCGACAGATCGCGGCCCGGGATCGGCAGATCACGGGGCACCGTGGCCCCGGTGGCCACCACGACGGCGTCGTACCGCGCGCGGAGGTCGTCCCAGGCGATGTCACGACCGATCTCGACACCCGCGCGGAAGCGGGTGCCCTCGGCCTGCATCTGCGCGAGACGGAGCTCGATCTGCTTCTTCTCCATCTTGAAGTCGGGGATGCCGTAGCGCAGCAGGCCGCCGATGCGGTCGTCGCGCTCGTAGACGGCGACGGTGTGGCCGGCGCGGGTCAGCTGCTGCGCGGCCGCGAGCCCGGCCGGGCCGGACCCCACGACGGCGACGGTCTTGCCGGTCAGACGCTCGGGCGGGTGGGGGGTGACCCAGCCGTTCTGGAACGCCTGGTCGATGATCGAGACCTCGACCTGCTTGATGGTCACGGGCGGCTGGTTGATGCCCAGCACGCACGACGATTCGCAGGGGGCGGGGCAGAGGCGACCGGTGAACTCGGGGAAGTTGTTGGTCGCGTGCAGGCGCTCGATGGCCTGTCGGCCCTCGCCGCGCCACATGAGGTCGTTCCACTCGGGGATCAGGTTGCCAAGCGGGCAGCCCTGATGGCAGAAGGGCACGCCGCAGTCCATGCAGCGGCCGGCCTGCCGGCGGAGCTCGCCCGACTCCTGCTGCTCGTAGACCTCTTTCCAGTCCATGAGCCGCACCGACACGGGACGCCGCTTCGGGAGCTCACGCTTCTGCGTCTTCAGGAATCCCTTGGGATCAGCCACCGGTCACCTCCAGGATTCGCTTCCAAGCTTCGTCGCCATCGGGGTCGAGACCCTCGTCGACGGCCGTCTGCCGGGTGGCGAGGACGGCGGCGTAGTCCCGCGGGAGGACCTTGACGAACTCCGAGACGGTCGTCTCGAGGTCGGCGAGGAGTCTCTCGGCCACGGGCGACCCGGTCTCGGCGAGGTGCCGGGAGAGCAGATCGGTCAGGATCTCGGCGTCGGCGCTGCCGAGCGGGTGGAGCTGCAGCTCGCCGGAGGCGAGCGCGTCGGAGTTGACCCGCTCCGTCCGCAGGCGGTGCACGTAGGCCGTGCCGCCCGACATGCCCGCACCGAGGTTCCGGCCGGTGTCGCCGAGGATGACCGCGAGACCACCCGTCATGTACTCGAGCGCGTGGTCGCCGACGCCCTCGACGACGGCGCTGGCACCCGAGTTGCGGACCAGGAAGCGCTCGCCCACGATGCCCCGGATGAACATGCTCCCCCGGGTCGCGCCGTAGCCGATGACGTTGCCCGCGATCACGTTGGCCTCGGCCGTGAACGTGCTCGAGCGGTCGGGACGGACGACGATGTCGCCGCCGGAGAGACCCTTCCCGACGTAGTCGTTGCTGTCGCCCTCGAGTCGGAGGGTGATGCCCGCGGGGAGGAACGCCCCCAGCGACTGACCCGCCGAGCCCGTGAGGGTGACGTCGATGCTGCCCTCGGGGAGTCCGTTCTCGCCGTACCGCACGGTGACCTCGTGACCGAGCATCGTGCCGACCGCGCGTTCGGTGTTGCGGATGGGGAGTCGGAGTTCGACCCGCCCGCCGTTCTCGAGCACGGACATGCTCTGCTCGATGAGTCCGACGTCGAAGTGCTTCTCGAGCTCGTGCTCCTGCGGGCGGTGGTTGCGTCGGGGTTCGTCGTCGGCGAACGCCGGGCCGACGAGCACCGGCGCGAGGTCGAGACCGGAGGCCTTCCAGTGGTCGATGGCCCGGTCGACGTCGAGCACGTCGGTGCGGCCGATCGCCTCGTCGAGGGAGCGGAATCCCAGCTCGGCCAGGTACTCGCGCACCTCCTGGGCCAGGAACTCGAAGAAATTGACGACGAACTCGGGCTTGCCCGAGAACCGGGCGCGGAGCTCGGGGTTCTGCGTCGCGACGCCCACCGGGCAGGTGTCGAGATGGCAGACGCGCATCATGATGCAGCCCTCGACGATCAGCGGGGCCGTCGCGAAGCCGAACTCCTCGCCACCGAGCAGCGCCGCGATCATCACGTCGCGACCCGTCTTCATCTGGCCGTCCACCTGGACGACGACGCGGTCGCGCATGCCGTTCAGCATGAGCGTCTGCTGCGTCTCGGCGAGGCCGATCTCCCAGGGGGTGCCGGCGTGCTTCAACGAGTTCAACGGGCTCGCACCCGTGCCGCCGTCGTGCCCCGAGACGAGGACGACGTCGGCGAGGGCCTTGGTGACCCCCGCGGCGACCGCGCCGATGCCCGACTGGCTGACGAGCTTGACGTGGACCCTCGCGGTCGGATTCGCCCGCTTGACGTCGAAGATCAACTGCTTCAGGTCTTCGATCGAGTAGATGTCGTGGTGCGGCGGCGGCGAGATGAGACCGACGCCTGGGGTCGCGTGACGAGTCCGGGCTACCCAGGGGTAGACCTTGGTCGGCGGCAGCTGGCCGCCCTCGCCGGGCTTGGCGCCCTGCGCCATCTTCAACTGGATGTCGGTCGCATGGGTCAGGTACATGCTCGTGACGCCGAAGCGTCCCGAGGCGACCTGCTTCACGGCGCTGCGGCGTTCGGGGTCGAGCAGACGCTCGACGTCTTCTCCGCCCTCGCCCGTGTTGGACTTGCCGCCCAGACGGTTCATGGCGATCGCGAGAGTCTCGTGCGCCTCCTTCGAGATCGACCCGTAGCTCATCGCACCCGTCGAGAAGCGCCTGACGATCGCCTCGATGGGCTCGACCTCGTCGAGCGGGATCGACGGACGCACGCCGTGCTTGAAGGCGAACATGCCGCGGAGGGTCATGAGGTCTTCGGCCTGGTCGTCGACGAGCTTCGTGTACTCGCGGAAGATGTCGTAGCGGCGGGTGCGCGTCGCATGCTGCAGACGGAAGACCGTGTCGGGGTTGAAGAGGTGCTTGGGCCCCTCGCGACGCCACTGGTACTCGCCGCCGGTCGCCAGACGCTCGTGGGCGACGACGGAGCCGTCGGCCGGGTAGGCGCTGAGGTGACGCTCCTTGTTCTCGGCGGCGATGACGTCGATGCCGATGCCGCCCAGCATCGTCGACGTGCCCGTGAAGTACGTGTCGACGAACTCGCGGCTGAGGCCGACCGCCTCGAAGGCCTGCGCGGCCGCGTAGCTCGAGACGGTGGAGATGCCCATCTTGGACATGATCTTCAGCACGCCCTTGCCGAGCGCCTTGATGAGGTTGTGCACGGCGTCTTCGGGCGACAGACCCGTGATCATGCCCGACCGGACGAGGTTCTCGCTGGTCTCCATCGCGAGGTACGGGTTGACCGCCGACGCGCCGTAGCCGATCAGGGTGGCCACGTGGTGGACCTCGCGCACGTCGCCGGCTTCGACGATCAGCCCGACCTTCATCCGGTTCTCGGTCCGGATCAGGTGATGGTGGACGGCGGCGATCATCAGAAGCGACGGCACAGGAGCGAAGTCCTGGTTCGAGTCGCGGTCGGAGAGGACGATGAAGCGCGCCCCGGCCTCGATCGCGTCGTCGACCTCGTTGCACATCGCCGCGATGCGCTTCTCGAGCGCACGAGGTCCCTTGTCGGAGCGGTAGAGACCCCGGATGGTCGACGTCGCCCGCGAGCCGGGGCTCGGGTCGATGTGCTGGATCTTCGCCAGCTCGTCGTTGTCGATGACCGGGAAGTCCAGGATGACCTGGCGCGCATGCTCTGGTGTGGCCGCGAGCAGATTGCGCTCGGGGCCGAGGCCGAGCTTCAGCGAGGTCACGACCTGCTCGCGGATCGAGTCGAGCGGCGGGTTCGTCACCTGGGCGAACTGCTGCGTGAAGTAGTCGAACAGGAGGCGCGGGCGCTCGGACAGGACGGCGATGGGCGTGTCGCTGCCCATGGCCCCGAGCGGCTCGGCTCCCGTCTTCGCCATCGGGGCGAGGAGGATCCGCACCTCCTCTTCGGTGTAGCCGAAGGTCCGCTGGCGCCGCGTCACCGACGCCGGCGTGTGGACGATGTGCTCACGGTCGGGGAGGTCGGACAGGTGGATGCGCCCCTCGGCCAGCCAGTCGCCGTACGGAGCCTCGGCAGCGAGATCGCGCTTGATCTCGTCGTCCTCGATGAGTCGCCCGGCCTCGGTGTCGACCAGGAACATCTTGCCGGGGCGCAGGCGTCCCTTGCGGACGATCTTGGCGGGGTCGATGTCGAGGACGCCGATCTCGCTCGCGAGCACGACGAGCCCGTCGTCGGTGACCAGGTAGCGGCCCGGACGGAGACCGTTGCGGTCGAGCGTCGCCCCGACGACGGAGCCGTCGGTGAAGGTGATGGCGGCGGGGCCGTCCCACGCCTCCATGAGCATCGAGTGGTACTCGTAGAAGTCGCGCAGCTCGGGGTCGATGTCGACCTGGTTCTCCCATGCCTCGGGGACCATCATCATGATCGCGTGAGGGAGCGACCGGCCGGTCAGGCTGAGCAGCTCGACCACCTCGTCGAAGGAGGCGGAGTCGCTGGCACCCGGGCTGACGATCGGCAGGAGCGGCTTGAGGTCGCCGATCAGCTCGGACTCGAGCTGCGACTGCCTCGCGCGCATCCAGTTGCGGTTGCCGCGCACCGTGTTGATCTCGCCGTTGTGCGCGATCATGCGGAACGGCTGGGCGAGAGGCCACGACGGGAACGTGTTCGTCGAGTACCGCGAGTGGACGATGGCCAGCTTCGAGGCGAAGCGCTCGTCGCTGAGGTCGGGGTAGAAGGGCTCCAGCTGGAGGGTCGTCACCATGCCCTTGTAGACCATGGTGCGACTGCCGAGGGACGTGAAGTAGGCGGAGAGCTTGCGCTCGGCGCGCTTCCGCAGACGGAAGGCGCGGCGGTCGAGCTCGACGCCCGACAGGCGCCGACCGTCGGCTCCTCTCTGACGGCTCGCCAGGAAGAGCTGCTCGAAGGCGGGCATGGCGTTGCGCGCCAAGGTCCCGAGTTCATCCGGGCGCACGGGCACGTCACGCCACCCGAGCACGTCGAGGTGCTCCAGATCGGCGATGCGCTCGATGCCGGTCTTCAGCTCGGCGCGCTCCTGCTCGTCGAGGGGCAGGTAGGCGATGCCGACCGCGTACTCCCCCGCCTCGGGCAGCTCGAAGTCGACCTCGTCGCGGAAGAACGCGTCGGGGATCTGGCAGAGGATGCCGGCTCCGTCGCCGGTGCCCGCGTCCGATCCGATGGCACCGCGGTGCTCGAGGTTGCGCAGGGCGCCGAGGGCCGCGTCGATGATGTCGTGCCCGGCGGTGCCCCGGAGGGTCGCGACCATGGCGAGACCGCAGGCGTCCTTCTCATTGCGGGGGTCGTAGAGACCGACCGCGGAGGGGACCGTGCTGAACTGCTGATGGGCTGGCGTGGGGGCCATGGAATCCGTCCTCACGAAGAGATCCTGTAGGAGTCGGGACGTCGTCGGCCCGTGTCACTGGACGTCGCCGCGGAGGTGCGGCTGACGTCGGTCGCCGACCGGACGGTGGATCGGTTGTCCGGTGGTGCTTCGGCTCAGCGGAGTTGCCCTGACAGCTTGTGGCGGTCGTGAGGTGGTTCTCGATGCGGGAGCGGCTCCGGCTGGAGGGAGGCCGTGACTCGGTCGAGTCGTGGGATCCCTGGCCTGGTGCGGTGGTACCGGGGCGGTGTGCCCTAGGACCGGCGTGTCGTATCGGCGGTGTCGTCCGATGCTCCGACGGCGACGAGTTCGGGTTCGTCGTCGTCCGCTTCCGTGCGTCGCGAGTCTAGCTCAGTGTCGCGATCGATCGGGGACCGCCCCGGGGCGTAGGCGCTGGGCACCCGACCGGGGTGCCGGCGCGTGGCGACGACGTAGATGACGATGCCCAGGAGGATGGCGGCGAAGCTCATCCAGACGTTGGTGCGGATGCCGAAGAAGAGCAGGCTGGGGTCGGTGCGGATCGACTCGAACCAGGCGCGGCCGATGCCGTACCAGACGAGGTAGAACGACAGCGCCTTGCCCCATTCGAGAGTGGTCTTGCGCTCGATCAGCAGCAGGATCGCGACACCCGCGAGCATCCACACGATCTCGTAGAGGAACGTCGGGTGGAACAGCGTGCCCTCGGGGAGCCCGGTGGGGTACGCGGGGTTGCTCGACGGGATCTCGAGACCCCAGGGCAGGTCGGTCGGCATACCGAAGAGCTCGTTGTTGAACCAGTTGCCCAGTCGACCGCAGGCCTGCGCCACGAGGAGCCCGGGGGCGAGGGCGTCGGCGAAGGTCCAGAAGCGGAGACCCGAGTACCGGCAGCCCAGCCACACGCCGAGGGCGCCGAACAGGAGGGCGCCGTAGATCGCGAGACCGCCCTCCCAGATGAAGAACACGTGGACGTACTGGTCGGGTGATGCGAAGTAGTCACCCGGGTGCGTGATGACGTGGAAGAAGCGACCGCCGATGATGCCGAGCGGAACCGCGAACAGCATGACGTCGATCACGACGCCGCTCTCGGCCCCGCGGCGCTTCAGCCGCTGGTTCGTGATGATGCCGGCGATGACGATGCCGGCCAGGATGCAGAGGGCGTAGGCGTGGATGCGCAGCGAACCCGGCACCGAGGCACCGAAGGTCTCGTTGATCCAGGCCGTCACGTCGAAGTACTGCCATTCGGCGGACGGACTCGGGATGCTCAGGGGAACGAACACGGGCGGAAACGCCTTTCACAGGGAAAACGGGGTGTCGGCGGGCCGACGCGGGAAGACTCTAGCGCGAGCGGGAGTCAGCGTGAGACGGTGGCGCCCGACGACAGATCGGCTGCGACCTCGGCCAGGGAGTCGAGACCGCCTTCGGCGAGGGCGCGCACGAAGGCCGAGCCGATGATCGCACCGTCGGCGTAGGCGAGGACCTCGCGCACCTGGGTGGCGGTCGAGATGCCCAGACCGACGCACGCGTACTCGACCCCGGCCTCACGTAGACGGTCGACGAGGGTGTGCGCCGCGGAGTCGACGTCGGTGCGGGTGCCGGTGATGCCCATCGTCGACACGGTGTAGACGAATCCGCGGCTGGCCTCCACCGACTGGCGGAGTCGAGCCTCGCTGGAGGACGGCGCGGCGAGGAAGACCCGATCGAGGTCGGCGGCCTCGGCGGCGGCGATCCACGCGGAGCCCTCGTCGGGGATGAGGTCGGGGGTGATGAGCCCGGCTCCGCCCGCGGCGGCGAGATCATCGGCGAAACGCTGGACGCCGTACTGCTCGACCGGGTTCCAGTACGTCATGACGACGACCGGGGTGTCGACACGCGAGGTGATCTCGCGGACGGCCGTGAAGACGTCGCGGACTCGGAAGCCCTCAGCGAGTGCCTTCTGCGTGGCGGCCTGGATGACCGGACCGTCCATGACGGGATCGGAGTATGGCATGCCCAGCTCGATGACGTCGATGCCGTTCTCGGCGAGCGTGACCGCTGCCTCGATGCTCGTCGCCAGATCGGGGAACCCCACGGGGAGGTAGCCGATCACGGCGCCGGAACCGGCTTCGCGGCGAGCCCGGATGGCCGCCGCCACCTTGCTGCCCGGGCGGGCTTCGGCGCCGTTCACAGCTGCTGCGCCTGCTCGTCGAGGACGCCGAAGTAGCGGCTGGCGGTCGCCACGTCTTTGTCACCACGGCCGCTCATCGAGACCAGGATCGTCCAGTCGGGGTGACGCTGACCGAGCTTGATCGTGCCCGCGAGGGCGTGCGCCGTCTCGATCGCGGGCAGGATGCCCTCGGTCTGAGTAAGGAGCTTGAACGCGGCCATCGCCTCGGCGTCGGTCACGGGCTCGTAGTGGGCCCGCCCGCTCTCGGCGAGCCAGGCGTGCTCGGGCCCGACGCTCGGGTAGTCGAGACCGGCCGAGATCGAGTGGCTCTCGAGCGTCTGCCCGTCTTCGTCTTGCATGAGGTACGACTTGGTGCCCTGCAGGTTGCCGATCCGACCCAGGGTGATCGACGCCGCGTGACGACCGGTCTCCACGCCGTCTCCCCCGGCCTCGTAGCCCCAGAGCTCGACCGAGGGGTCGTCGAGGAACGCGTGGAAGATGCCCATGGCGTTCGACCCGCCGCCGACGCACGCCGTGACGGCGTCGGGGAGCGACCCGGTGAGCGCCAGGACCTGCTCGCGGGCCTCTTCGCCGATGATCTTGTGGAAGTCGCGCACCATGGCCGGGAAGGGGTGCGGACCAGCGACCGTGCCGAGGACGTAGTGCGTGGTGTCGACGCTGGCGACCCAGTCGCGCATCGCGTCGTTGATGGCGTCTTTGAGCGTGCGCGACCCGGTCGTGACCGAGACGACCTCGGCCCCGAGGAGGCGCATGCGGGCCACGTTGAGGGCCTGACGCTCGGTGTCGACCTGGCCCATGTACACGACGCAGGACATGCCGAACAGGGCGGCCGCGGTGGCGGTCGCGACACCGTGCTGCCCGGCGCCCGTCTCGGCGATCAGCCGCGTCTTGCCCAGCTTGCGGGCGAGCAGCGCCTGTCCGAGCACGTTGTTGATCTTGTGCGAACCGGTGTGGTTCAGGTCTTCGCGCTTCAGGATGACGCGAGCCCCGCCGGCGTGCTCTGCGAAGCGCGGGACCTCGGTGATGATCGAGGGTCGACCCGTGTACGTCGCGTGCAGGGCACGGAGCTCGGCCTGGAACTCGGGATCGACCGCCGCGGCCTTGTAGGCCGAGTCGAGCTCGTCGAGTGCGGCCACCAGGGATTCGGGGACGAAGCGCCCCCCGAAGGAGCCGAAGTACGGCCCCGTCTCGTCGCGCAGTGCCATCAGACCTCCAGGAAGCGGGTGAGTGCGTCGACCGGGTCGCCGTGCGTGACGAGGGCTTCGCCCACGAGCACGACATCGGCGCCGGCGCGACGGTAGTGGGCGACGTCGTCGGGTGACGCGACGGCGGACTCGGCGACGCGGACGACACCGGACGGGATGCCGTCGGCGAGTCGACCGAAGAGATCGCGGTCGAGTTCGAACGTCGAGAGATCGCGGGCGTTCACGCCGAGCAGCTCGGCACCGGCGTCGAGACCGCGTCGGACCTCGTCGGCCGAGTGGGTCTCGATCAGTGCCGTCATGCCCAGCGACCGCACGAGCTCGTGCAGCTCGACGAGTCTGGGCTGCGAGAGGCCGGCGACGATGAGGAGGACCAGATCGGCGCCTGCGGCACGCGCCTCGAAGACCTGGTACGGGTCGGCGATGAAGTCCTTGCGGAGCACCGGGACGTCGACGACCTGCCGGACGGCCTCGAGATCGGCGAGGGTGCCCTTGAACCGGCGGCCCTCGGTGAGGACGCTGATCGCGCTGGCCCCACCCGTCGCGTACGAGACGGCGAGGGAGGCGGGATCGGCGATGTCGGACAGATCGCCGCGGGACGGGCTGGCCCGCTTCACCTCGGCGATGATCTTGACGCGCTCGTCGGGTCGGAGCGCGGCCAGGGCGTCGAGGGCAGCAGGACGTTCGAGGGCGGCCGCCTCGACCGACGCGAACGGCACCAGCTCACGCCGGGCCTCGGCATCGGCCAGAGAGCCGGCGTAGAGGTCTTCCAGCACTTAGTTGTGCGCCTTCGGGACATAGCGGTGACCGCCGACGCCGTACCCGACGCGCTTGAGCACGAGCCCGACGACGAGCCCGACGATCACGAGCCCGGCGGAGGCCCAGACGATCCACGGGATGGCGAGGAAGAAGGCGACGGTGCCGATGGAGAAAGCGACCAGCATGATGATCACGGCCGTCCACGCGGCGGGCGAGTTGCCGTGACCGAGGTCTTCGGCGGCCTCGTGGCGGTCGTCGGGCTTCGTCTGAATGCTCACGGTGCTCCTTGGATCAAAATGGGACGCGTCGAGTCTACCGGCTGCGGGCCGTCTCGTCGGGACTCTCGGTGGGGTCGTCCCCGCTCGAGAGGGTGTCCCAGGTGGCGGCCGGGTCGGTCGCGGGATCGGCGGCCACGAGCCGGGTCGCCGAGTACTTCCGGGTGGCCTGGGGCCACATCCCCGAGAGGACGACGACGGCGACGCCGAGCAGCGCCGAGACGATGCCGGTCACCAGCGCCACCCACGGCCAGGGCGTGGCCGAGACGGAGTCGACGAGCGACACGAGCGACTCGGCCCCCTCGACGCCGGTCGCCGTGGTGATGGGGGTTCCGGAGGCGCCGATCGGGTCGGCCAGGGATGTTCCGGCCCCGAGGGCGACGCAGACGCCGAGCAGGGTCTGCAGCACGCCGAGCACGATGCGGAAGACGCGACCGGCGATGGTCAGCGCGGCGAACAGGGCGAGGCTCGCGAGCGAGAGCGCCGACAGGGCGCCGCCGGCGACGTCTCCGCTGGCCGTCACGCGGTCGGAGCCGCCCTGGGGCAGGCTGATCACGAGCTCGAACCACGGCTGCGTCCAGGCGAGCAGCACCACGGCGGCCAGCAGGATCCCGAGCAGGATCGTCGTGAGCTTGATGCGGCGGGCGCTCATCAGACGAGCCTCGTCATGGCGTTGGCCACGGCCACGGCACGCAAGGGGGCTGCGGCCTTGTTGCGCGCCTCCTCGTTCTCCGCGACGGGATCACTGTCGGCGACGAGACCGGCGCCGGCCTGGACCCGCGCCGTGCCGCCTTGCAGGAGGACGGTGCGGATGGCGATCGCGACGTCGGCCGATCCGGCGAAGTCGAAGTAGCCCACGACGCCGCCGTAGACCCCCCGCTGCGCCGGTTCGAGCTCGTCGATGATCTCGAGGGCGCGGGGCTTGGGCGCGCCCGACAGGGTGCCTGCGGGGAACGTGGCCCGGAAGGCGTCGATGGCGTTGCGCCCCGGAGCGAGATCCCCCTCGACGCTCGACACGAGGTGCATGATGTGGCTGAAGCGCTCGACCTGCATGAACTCGGTCACCTCGACGGAACCCGGGGTGCAGACCTTGAGCAGGTCGTTGCGGGCGAGATCGACGAGCATCAGGTGCTCGGCTCGCTCCTTCTGGTCGGAGGCCAGCTGGTCGGCGAGCAGCTGATCCTCCTCGGGGTTGCCGCCACGCGGCTTCGAACCGGCGATGGGGTGCGTGTAGGCGCGCCGTCCGTCGACCTTGACCAGGGCCTCGGGCGACGATCCGACGATCGAGTAGGGCCGACCGTCGACGTCGTCGAGGCTCACGAGGTACATGTAAGGGCTCGGGTTGAGAGTGCGGAGGACGCGGTAGACGTCGAGCGGATCGGCCGTGAGCTCGTGGTCGAACCGCTGCGACACGACCACCTGGAAGACGTCGCCGTCGCGGATGTACTGCTTCGACCGCTCGATGGCCGCCCCGTACTCGGCGTCGCTCGTGCGTCGGACCGGGTCGGGGGCGACCGTGAGATCGACGTCGGAGAGGAACGCCTCGCTGGGCTCGGCCAGACGACTCTGCAGACCGTCCAGGCGCGACTGCGCGTCGGCCCACAGGGCGTCGGAGGTGTCGGTCTCGTCGTTCAGCACCGTGGCGATCAGCATGACCGCGCCGGTGCGGTGATCGAGCGCCACCAGCTCGCTCACGAAGCTGAGCGCCTGGGACGGGACCTCGAATTCGGCCGGCGGGGCGTCGGGCAGCGATTCGAGCTCGCGGACGGCCTCCCAGCCGATGAAGCCGACGAGCCCACCGGTCAGGGGCGGCAGCTCGCGGAGACGCGGCGTCTGCCAGCGTTCGAAGAGCGCGGAGAGCACCTCGAGGGGTCGCCCGGTCGCATCGCCCAGCGCACGCTCCCGGCTCATGCCGTAGTCGATCCACTCGACGTCGTCTCCGCGGGTGGTCAGCACGCCGAACGACGACACACCGACGAACGACCAGCGCGACCAGATGCCGCCCTGCTCGGCGGACTCCAGCAGGAACGTGCCGGGGCGCCCCGCCGCGAGCTTCCGGTAGACGCCCACCGGCGTCTCGCCGTCGCCGAAGAGGTCGCGGACGACCGGGACGACGCGGTGGCCGGACAGGGCCGCGTCGAACTCGGCCCGGGAGGTGGTGCCCCGGTCAGACACGAGGGTCTCCTTCGATCGAGGTGGCCGTGACCGGCGACAGCGGGCCGACCTCGAAGCAGGAGTGCGCGCCGGTGTGGCAGGCGGCCCCGATCTGCTCGACGGTGACGAGCAGGACGTCGTCGTCGCAGTCGAGCGCGGCCGAGCGGACGAACTGCGCGTGACCCGAGGTGTCGCCCTTCCGCCAGTACTCCTGTCGGGACCGCGACCAGAAGGTGACCCGGCCCTCGGTCAGCGTGCGGGTCAACGCCTCGGCGTCCATCCAGCCCATCATGAGGACGTCTCTCGAGGACTCCTCCTGGATGATGGCGGGCAGCAGCCCGGCGGAGTCGAAGCGCGCACGAGCGACGACGGGTGCGGCGGACTCGCGGGTCAGGGGGGCGGTCATAAGTGCTCCTGCGATCGACGGACCAGGATGCCGGACGCCGCCAGCTCGCGCTTGACGTCGTCGACGGTCAGCTGACCGGTGTGGAAGACGGAGGCGGCGAGCACCGCGTCGGCGCCCGCCTGGATTGCGGGGGCGAAGTGCTCGACCGCACCCGCGCCTCCTGAAGCGACGACGGGGACACGGCTGACGGCGCGCATCGACGCGACCAGCTCGAGGTCGAAGCCCTCACGGGTGCCGTCGGCGTCGATCGAGTTGACGAGGAGCTCGCCCGCACCGCGCTCGACCGCCTCGCGAGCCCAGACCAGAGCGTCGAGATCGGTCTCCGTGCGACCGCCGTGGGTCGTCACCACGAAACCGGACGGGGTTCGCGGGGAGCGCTTCACATCGAGCGAGAGCACCACGGCCTGGGCTCCGAACCGGTCGGCGATCTCGCCGATGAGGGCCGGTCGGGCGATCGCCGCGCTGTTGATGCCGATCTTGTCGGCACCCGCGGCCTGCAGGCGCGAGACGTCGTCGGTCGAGCGGACGCCGCCGCCCACCGTGAGCGGGATGAACACCTGCTCGGCCGTGGCGCGCACCACGTCGTACATGGTCGCGCGCTCGTCGACCGTCGCGGTGACGTCGAGGAAGGTGATCTCGTCGGCACCCTGCTCGTAGTAGGTGCGCGCGAGCTCGACGGGGTCGCCCGCGTCTCGGAGATCGAGGAAGTTGACGCCCTTGACGACGCGACCGGCCGCCACGTCGAGGCACGGGATGACCCGGACGGCCAGCGTCGGGTCGGCGGCGGTCATCTCAGAGCCTCGCGGCGTGGATCGGGCTGACGAGGATGGCCCGGGCGCCGAGGTCGTAGAGGGCGTCCATCACCTGGTTCGTGTCGGTCCGCTTCACCATCACCCGCACGGCCGCCCACTCGGCGTCGTGGAGGGGCGCGACCGTCGGGGACTCCATGCCCGGCGCGATCGCCGTCGCGGCGTCGAGCTTGGAGACCGGGATGTCGTAGTCCATCATCACGTACTGCCTCGCCACGAGCACGCCCTGCAGACGGCGGTGCAGCACGGCCAGCCCGTCGACGCTCTCGTCGGAGGCGATGAGCACGGCCGTCGACTCGAGGATGACGGGGCCGAAGATCTCGAGGCCCGCCGCCCGGAGGGTGCCGCCGGTCGACACGACGTCGGCCACGGCGTCGGCGACACCGAGGCGGACGGCGCTCTCGACCGCACCGTCGAGACCGACGAGGTTCGCGGTCACCCCGTGCGAGGCGAGGAACGAGCCGACGAGACCCGCGTAGCTGGTCGCCACCCGGGTGCCCTGCAGCTCACGCAGGTCGGTGAAGCGCCCGGGAGGACCCGCGAAGCGGAAGGTCGAGCCGCCGAAGTCGAGAGGGGCGACCTCGTGGGCGGGCGAGTGCGAGTCGAGGAGGAGGTCGCGGCCCGTGATGCCGACGTCGAGCGCACCCGAGCCGACGTAGGTCGCGATGTCGCGCGGACGGAGGTAGAAGAACTCGACGCCGTTGCGAGGGTCCTCGACGTGGAGCGTGCGGGTGTCGCGGCGACCCGAGTACCCGGCCTCGCCGAGCATGGCTGTCGCGGTCTCGCTGAGTGAGCCCTTGTTGGGCACTGCTACGCGGAGCATGTGGTGACTCTGTTCTCTCTGGTCGGCCCGTCGGGGCCGGATGACGTCGGACCGCCGGTGGACGACGGTCTCGCGGGGCTGCGGAGACGGATCAGAGATGTCGGTACACGTCGGCGGGGGTCAGCCCCTTGGCGAGCATCAGCACCTGCAGGTGGTAGAGCAGCTGCGAGATCTCTTCGGCGGTCGCCGTGTCGCCCTCGTACTCGGCGGCCATCCACACCTCGGCGGCCTCTTCTACGATCTTCTTGCCGATCTGGTGCACGCCCGCATCGAACTCAGCCACCGTTCCCGACCCCTGGGGGCGGTCGCGGACCTTGTCGCTGAGCTCTGCGAACAGTTCGTCGAAGGTCTTCACGAGGTCAAGGCTACCGTCGCGGCAGCCGCACGGAGAGCCGCGATGCGCTCCGACGGCTCGCCGCCGAAGACGGCCGAGCCGGCGACGACCGTGTCGGCCCCGTTCTCGACCGCCGTGACGATCGTCGTGACGTCGATGCCGCCGTCGACCTCGAGCCAGACGTCGAGCCCCGACCGGTCGACCGCCTCACGCGCGCGGGCCAGCTTGGGCATCGTCTCGGTCATGAACGACTGGCCGCCGAACCCGGGCTCGACCGTCATGACGAGGATCATGTCGAACTCGTCGAGGGTCTCGAGGTACGGCGCGATGTCCGTGCCGGGCTTCACCGCCACGGAGGCGCGAGCCCCCGCACTGCGGATCGCCCTCGCCGTGGCGACGGGATCGGCGGCGGCCTCGGCTGAGAAGGTCACGGAGAGCACGCCCAGCTCGGCGTACCGGGGAGCCCAGCGGTCGGCGTCGTCGACCATCAGATGCACGTCGAGCGGCAGCGGACTGACCTGCTGGAGTCGCTGCACCACCGGGAGCCCGAGCGTCAGGTTCGGCACGAAGTGGCCGTCCATGACGTCGACGTGGACGAGGTCGGCGTCGCCGATGCGATGGAGGTCGCGCTCGAGGTTGGCGAAGTCGGCCGAGAGGATGCTGGGGCTGATGCGGACGGACACCCGACGAGCCTAGCGGGGCCACCCGGTCGGCGCCGCTTCAGGACGGCGAGAGACCGCGCCTCGTCAGGACGGCGAGGGACCGCGTCGCTTCTCGACGAGTGCGACGAACATCGCGTCCGTCCCGTGCCGATGCGGCCAGAGCTGGACGTACGGCGCCGAGCCGAGGTCGACGGGTGCGCCCACGATCGTCTCCGCGGAGGCGGTCGCGTCGACGACGGTGAGGTCGTCGCGGCCCCGCACGCCTGTCTCGACGATGGCCCGGGTCTCGGCGACGTGAGGCGAGCACGTCACGTAGGCGAGGACTCCCCCGGGTGCCAGGGCGTCGATCGCGCTGGCGAACAGGCGGGCCTGCAGGGCGGTGAGCTCGCCGACGTCGCGCGGCTGCTTGCGCCAGCGGGCCTCGGGACGACGGCGGAGGGCGCCGAGCCCCGTGCAGGGCGCGTCGAGAAGGATGCGGTCGAACGACTCGGGCTGCTCCGCGCCGAAGCGCGTCGCGTCGCCCTCGACCACCTGCACGCCGCCGGGGACGGGCTCGAGCGCCTGACGGACGAGTCCCGCCCGCGCCGGGACGAGTTCGTTGGCGAGGAGTCGCGCGCCGCCTCCGGCCGCCTCCGCACCGAGCAGCGCCGCCTTGCCGCCCGGCCCGGCGCACATGTCGAGCCACCGCTCGCCGTCCGCGATCGGGCGGTGACGGCTCAGCAGCAGAGCCGCCATCTGCGACCCCTCGTCTTGAACCCGGGCGCGTCCGTCGCGGACGGCGGGGTGGCTCGCCGGGTCCCCGCCGCCACTGGTCGCCGCGACGGGCGAGAGGACGCCACCCGCGCCTCCCAGTTCGGAGACCTCGGCCAGCCCCGGCAGCGCCACGAGACTCACCCGCGGGGCCCTGTTGTCGGCCTCGAGCAGCTCGACGAGCTCGTCGCCCCGCCCCTCGGCGGTGAGCGCCTGACGGAAGGCCCGCACGACCCACGCCGGGTGCGACCACTCGGCGGCCAACGCCTCGTCGGCACCCCGGGCGCCCTCGAGGACGCGTTCGCGCCAGACCCCGGGCTCGGTGCGGGAGACGGTGCGGAGGACCCCGTTCACGAAGCCGGTGCCCGATCGACTGCCGACCTCGCGGGCGAGCTCGACCGACTCGTCGACCGCGGCGTGCGTGGCGACCCGCGTCGAGAGCAGCTGATGGACTCCCAGCCGCAGGACGTCGAGGAGAGCCGGGTCGATCTTCGACACGGGCCGTCGGGCGGCGATCGCGATGACGAGGTCGTAGTAGCCCTGGAGGCGCAGCGTGCCGTAGGTGAGCTCGGTCGCGAGGCCCGCGTCGGCGGCGTCGAGACGGGCACGGGCGATGCGCGACGGGAGCAGCAGGTTCGAGTAGGCGTCGTCGTCGGAGACGGCGCGGAGGACGTCGAGGGCGACCCGACGGGCGGGCTGGACACGACTCATGAGCGGTCTCCTTCGTCGAGGGGGTCGGAGGGGCGGCCGGGTCCGCCCGGGTCGGGTGCCGAGTCGCCCGCCTCCACGAGGAGGCGCGGGGCATCACCGCCGGACAGCCCGCGGAACCAGTCGGTCGCCGCCATGGCCTTCTTGCCGGCGGGCTGGACCCGCATCAGCTCGAGGGGCGCGGTGGCCGTGCCGACGAGGAGGCGGCGACCGGACAGCGAGAGGGCGCCGGGTGCCGGGTCGACGGCGAGATCGGGCGACTCAACGGCGCGCAGCTCGAGGATCTTGAGGCGGGCGCCCTCGAAGGGGACGTGCGCCCCGGGCTCGGGCGTGACCCCCCGCCACCGGTCGAGGACCTCGCCGGCGGGCCGCCCGAGATCGAGCGCCCCGTCGTCGAGGGTCAGTTTGGGGGCCAGCGTCACCGTGCCGGTCTGCGCGACGCCCACGGCCGTGCCCGAGGCGAGGTCGGCGACCGTGCGCTCGAGCAGCTCCGCACCGGAGACCGAGAGGTCGTCGAGCAGGCCGCCCGCGGTCTCGGCGCCGCCGAGACGCTGCTCGACGACGCCGTAGACGTCGCCGGCGTCGAGCTCGGGGACGAGCTGGAACACGACGGCCCCCGTGACCTCGTCGCCGGCCATGAGGGCGCGCTGGACGGGTGCCGCCCCGCGCCACCGCGGGAGGAGCGAGAAGTGGAGATTGACCCAGCCGAGTCGAGGCAGCGAGAGCACGGGCTCGCGCAGCAGCGCCCCGAAGGCGACGATGACGCCGAGGTCGGCGTCGACTGCCCGGAGGTGCTCGGTCACGTCGTCGGTGATCCGACGCGCCTTGACCACGGGCAGACCGAGACGCTCGGCCTCGACGGCGACCGGCGTCGGCGTCAGCACGCGCTTGCGGCCCTGAGGGGTGTCGCTGCGGGTCAGCACCGCCACGATCTCGTGCTCGCTCTCGGCGAGGGCGCGGAGGGACGGGAGGGCGGCGGCGGGGCTGCCGGCGAAGACGAGACGCACGGGGGTTCCTGAACTCAATCGGTGAACGGCTCGACGTCGTCGAACCGCACTCTGAGTGTAGGGACGGCACGACCGCGCTTCTGACCGATGGCCTTGCGACGCTCGGTGGCCGCCCGGATCACCTGCGACCTGAGGATCTGCGCCACCTCGCCGCCGCGCCGCACGTCGAAGCGGACGATGGCGCGCACCCCGGCCTCGGGCACGTCGACGGGGCCGAGCGTCTCGGCCCGCACCTCGTCGGGGAGCTCGCCGAGGGCTCGGGCCACGGTGTCGACGGTGCCCGTCACCGTCGCGACGCGGACGGCCGGCGGGAAGCGCAGCTGCCGACGGTCGGCGAGCTCGGAGGAGGCGAAGCGGGCGAGCTCCCAGGTGGCCAGCGCGGAGGCCAGGGCTCCCCCGACCCCGACCAGCACGACGGGTGCGCGTCGAGCCGCGAGAGCCGTCGCATTGGCCCACCAGCGGAGACAGTCTTCGGCGACTCGGAGACTCTCTCTCGCCAGCATGCGCTCCCCGTCCAGGAGGAGGACCGCCCGGTAGCCGCCGGGGGCGACGGGCTCGGCACCGCGCGTGGCGACGACCAGCGCGGGTGCGTCGTCGACGTGGGTGATCGGTCGCGTGCCGTCGGCCACGATGACGCGGACCCCCGGGAAGGCCTTGCCGAGTTCGTCGGCCGTGCGGGACGCACCGGCGCCGACGGCCTTCATCGCCGTGCCCTCGCAGGTCTTGCAGTGCCAGCCGACCGCGAGTGCTCCGCACCAGGAGCAGGCGGGTTGGGCGCCCTGCTCGCGCTGGACGACCGGACCGTTGCAGCGCAGGCAGCGCGCGGTGTCGCCGCATTCGGTGCAGGCGAGCCGCGGAGAGTAGCCCGGGTGAGCCACCTGGACGAGGACCGGACCGTGCTCGACGGCGGCTCGGGCCTCGGTCCAGGCCGTGGAGGGGATCCGTGCCCGCGCGGCGAAGCCGTCGTGCGCGGACTGCTGAGACGTCGGGATCACCTTTGGCTGGTACCGCGGATCGGGGCGGACCTCGGCGAGGAAGCCCAGCTCGACCAGGCGCTGGACATCGGTGCTCCGGGCGTGGCCCAGGAAGACCAGGGCCGTGTCCTGCTGCGCCTGGCGGACGAGCGCGGTGTCGCGGGCGTGCACGTAGGGGCTGAGCGGCTCGGAGAAGAGAGGGTCGCCGTCGTCGAAGACGACGATGACGCCGAGACGAGCCGACGGCGCGAGGAGGACCGAGCGGTTGCCGACGATGACGACGGGGTCGTCGCCCCGGGCACGGAGGAGCGCCCGGTACCGGTCGGCGTTCGACTGCCGGGAGTCGAGACGGACGATCGCCTCGGACGGGACGACCGCGGCGAGGGCCCGCAGGACGTGATCCTCGTCTCGGTAGTCGGGCACGGCGATGATCGCGTTGTCGCCCGCCGCCAGAGCCACCGTGGCCAGCTGAGCGGCCGTCACGGCCCAATGGCCGACCCACGCGCCGTCGTCGGCCAGCTCGACCAGCAGGGGGACGGCGTCGACGGCGGCGCGACCCCTCGCGGGCACGAGATCGTGGAGCGAGTCGGCCCGGTACGCGGTGACGGCCTGGGCGACGACGGGCTCGGGCGCCGTGACCGGCTCGTCGGCACCCTCCGCCGCGAGGCGCGCGGCGGCCCAGGCCTTCTCGACCCGCACCTGCCGAGGAGGCACGGCGAGGCGCAGGACGTCGCTCGCGGAGCCGCCGGCGCGGTCGGCCACCGCCCGGGCGAGCCGCCAGACCTCGGGGGCCAGCACGGGCACGTCGGACACGATGTCGTCGACTTCGCTGAGCTCGCCCGCATGGTCGGATCCGTCGACGACGTCGACCACGAATCCGTCGGCGATGCGGCCGGCGGATCGCAGCGGCACCTTGACCCGGATGCCCGGGACGACCTGCCCGACCAGACGCGCGGGGACGCGGTAGTCGAAGAGACGATCCAGCTGCGGCAACGGCGAGTCGACGAGCACGCGGGCGACGGGCCGACCGGGGGTCTCGGCGGACGTCGCGCTCACGGGGTTCTCGGACGGCGTGGCGGGGTCACCGATGATCAGAGCCCGGCGGCGGCCCGCAGCGCGTCGACGCGGTCGAGGGCCTCCCAGGTGAAGTCGGGCAGGTCGCGGCCGAAGTGGCCGTAGGTCGACGTCGCCGCGTAGATCGGGCGCAGCAGGTCGAGGTCGCGGATGATGGCCGCCGGGCGGAGGTCGAAGACCTCGCCGATGGCGTCGATGATGACCTGGTCGGAGACGTGACCCGTGCCGAACGTCTCGACGTAGAGACCGACCGGGGCGGCGCGTCCGATGGCGTAGGCGATCTGCAGTTCGAGGCGGTCGGCGAGACCTGCGGCGACGGCGTTCTTCGCGACCCACCGCATGGCGTAGGCGGCGGACCGGTCGACCTTCGACGGGTCCTTGCCCGAGAACGCCCCGCCGCCGTGCCTGCTCGCGCCGCCGTAGGTGTCGACGATGATCTTGCGGCCGGTGAGCCCGGCATCGCCCTGGGGCCCGCCGATCTCGAAGCGCCCGGTGGGGTTGATGATGAATCGCGTGCCGCTCGAGTCGAGCCCCGCGTCGGTGAGCACGGGACGGATGACGTGCTCGATGACGTCGCTCTCGAGCTGAGCGCTCGAGACGCTCGGCGAGTGCTGCGTCGAGAGCACGACGGTGTCGACCGTGACGGGCACGACGCCGTCGTAGCCGACCGTGACCTGGGTCTTGCCGTCGGGTCGGAGGTAGTCGAGCTCGCCCGTCTTGCGGACGGACGCGAGTCGCTCGGCGAGACGGTGGGCGAGCCAGACGGGCAGCGGCATGTACTGCGGCGTCTCGTTCGTGGCGTAGCCGAACATGATGCCCTGATCGCCCGCACCCTGGCGGTTGAGGACGTCGTCGTCGCCGCCCCGCGCCTCGAGCGCCGAGTCGACGCCCTGCGCGATGTCGGGCGACTGCGAGCCGATCGAGACCTCGACGCCGCAGGTGCGGCCGTCGAAGCTGACCGCCGACGAGTCGTAGCCGATGCCGACGATGAGGTCGCGGACGATCGTCGGGATGTCGACGTAGCCCTTGGTGGTGACCTCGCCGGCGACGTGCACGAGACCCGTCGTGACCATGGTCTCGACGGCGACCCGGCTGGCGGGGTCGACGGCCAGCAGAGCGTCGAGGATGCCGTCGGAGATCTGGTCGCAGATCTTGTCGGGGTGGCCCTCGGTCACGGACTCGGAGGTGAAGAGACGGAGGCCCGTCGGAGTCGTACGGCTCGTGCTGGTGGTGTCGGTCGTGGTCAAGGGGACCCCTCGTGGCTCATGGTCGGCTCGACGGATGCATCGTGCCGTGGGACGTGACGAGGCCCCGCGGGATCGTCTCCCGGGGGCCTCGTCAGAGTCTAGGACCGACCCCTGACAGCTGGTCGTCCCGTGACGTGCCGCCTGTGGGCGGCGGATGCCTAGTCGGCCGTGACGGCGAGCGGCTTGACCTCGAGCCGGTCTTCGTTGATCTCGTGCATGGCGACCGAGAGGGGCTTGTCGTCGATGGTGCTGTCGACGAGAGGGCCGACGTTGTCGAACAGGCTGCCCTCGTGGAGGTCGGCGTAGTAGTCGTTGATCTGACGGGCGCGCTTGGACGCGAAGATGACGAGCGCGTACTTCGACTCGACCTTCGAGAGCAGCTCGTCGATGGGCGGATCGATGATGCCCTTGTTCTTGTCGGCCATGGTTACTCCTCGTTCGTGGTGCGTTGTCTCGGCGTGCCGACCGGGCAGGCTGAGGGGGAAGTCGTGGCGTCGATCAGTCGCGCTGTCGCGCGTCGTCGGACGCAGTCATCAATTCTACGACCTCTCGGGCCGCTTCGGCCACGTCGTGGTTGACGACCTTGACGTCGAACTCGTCTTGGGCGGCCAGCTCGACCTTCGCTGTCTCGAGTCGTCGCTGCTGCTCGGCGGCGTCCTCCGTGCCGCGGCCGATGAGCCGACGGACCAGTTCGTCCCAGGTGGGGGAAGCAGGAACACGAGCACGGCCTCGGGCATCGCAGCACGGACCAGACGCGCGCCCTGCAGATCGATCTCGAGCAGCACGCTGCGGCCGTCGCGGAGCGCCGCGTCGATCGGAGGGCGCGGCGTGCCGTACCGGTACGAGTTGTGCACGGTCGCGTACTCGAGGAGCTCCCGCTCGCGGATCATCCGGTCGAACTCGGCGTCGTCGACGAAGTAGTAGTGCACGCCGTCGACCTCGCCCGGTCTCGGGGCTCGCGTCGTCGCCGAGATCGACAGGTGGACATCGGGGTAGTTGTCGCGGATGTGAGCCGAGACCGTGCCCTTGCCGACGGCCGTCGGGCCGGCCAGGACGACGAGACGCGACCGGAGCCGCCCCCGCGCTTCCCGATGGGCCAGCCAGTCTCCGAGCGTGCGTCGCTGCCGGACTCCGAGACCGCCGACCCGCTTGGACTCGGCGATGCCCAGGTCGGTCATGATGCGTGCCGCCCGGGTCGGCCCGATCCCCGGCATGCTCGTGAGCAGCTCGCGGACGCGGAGGGTGGCCTCGGGTGCCGTGGCCTCACCGGCCCACGCCGTCTCCGCGACGTCGAGCGCCTGACGTCGTCTCTCGGCGATCGCGGACTTCACGGCGGCCCGGCCTCGACGGGCGGCGACGGCGGCGCGGGCCGCGGCCGCGCGGTCGACGGGCGGCGGCGTCAGACGAGGCATCGGCGGATCTCGTCGGAGTCGCGACGGATCGCATCGGCGAGGTCGGCCGGACCCTGCTCGAGCAGCGCCCGGGAGGTCGAGACGACGACCGAACGGCTCGCGGCGCCGAAGAGGGCGGGGATGTCGCGGTAGAGCGCGCCCTGATGCCCGAACCCGGGCGCGAGGACGGGCGTGGTGGTCAAGCGGTCGGGATCGACGCCGGCGGCCACGAGGTCGACGGTCGCGCCGAGCACCAGCCCCACGGAGCCGAACCGGGGTTCTCCGGCGATCTGGTTGTCGTGCAGCACGTCGTCGACGATACCGCCCGCGACGGTCGAGACCGTGCCGTCGTCGTCGGTGCGCCGCGCCGTCTGCGTGACCCGCGCCTCCGGATTGGAGGTGGCGCCGAGCACGAACACGCCCGCACCCGCGCGACGGGCTCGTGCGATCAGACCGGTCATGGAGCCGAGACCGAGGTATGGAGACACCGTCAGCGCGTCGACCCGCAGGCTCGAGCCCGGATCGAACCAGGCGTCCCCGTAGGCGTCCATGGTGCTGCCGATGTCGCCGCGTTTGGCGTCGCCGATGACCAGCAGCCCTGCCTGACGAGCGGCGCGCAGGACCTCTTCGAGGGCGGCGAAGCCGGCCGAACCCCACCGCTCGTAGAAGGCCACCTGCGGTTTCACGATGCCCGCGCCTCCTCGGTGCGCCTCCTCGACCACCCGCAGACCGAAGTCGCGCGCCCCGGCCTCCCCGCCCGGCAGACGCCAGGCGTCGAGCAGGTACGGGTGCGGATCGATGCCGACGCAGAGCGGGCCGAGACGATCGAAGACCTCGCCGAGCCGCTCACCGAAGGCCGGAGCCGAGGCCCCTGCCGTCACAGTCGGGCCGCCCGCGCGAGTCCGTAGTCTTGCAGGCTCGTGACCTCGAGCTCGGTCTGCACGGCCTCGATCGACGCGACAGCCGCGCCGAGCTGGGCGATGGTCGTGAAGAGCGCCTTGTCGGCGGCGACGGTCGCCGCACGGATCTCGTAGCCGTCGGCACGGGCGCTCGAGCCGCTCGGCGTGTTGATCACGATGTCGACCTCGTCGGCGTTGATCAGATCGACGACCGAGTGGCCGCCCGCGCTGAACTTCGCGACGGTGTCCGCCTCGATGCCGTTGCGCACCAGCACCGTGGCGGTGCCCTCGGTGGCGAGGATCGTGAATCCGAGCTGCTGGAGGCGCAGCACCGGCAGGACGATCGCCCTCTTGTCGCGATCGGCGACGCTCACGAAGACGGTGCCCGACGTGGGCAGGCCGCCGTAGGCCGCGGTCTGGCTCTTGGCGAAAGCCCGCGGGAAGTCGCGGTCGATCCCCATGACCTCGCCCGTCGAGCGCATCTCGGGGCTCAGCACGCTGTCGACGATCTGGCCGTCCTTCGTGCGGAAGCGCTTGAAGGGCAGCACGGCCTCTTTCACGGAGATGGGCGAGTCGAGCGGGACGTCCGAGCCGTCTCTCGCGGGCAGC
This sequence comes from Frigoribacterium sp. AC394, assembly GCF_979258095.1. Classification (NCBI taxonomy): domain Bacteria; kingdom Bacillati; phylum Actinomycetota; class Actinomycetes; order Micrococcales; family Microbacteriaceae; genus Frigoribacterium; species Frigoribacterium sp. AC394. The sequence goes on from NZ_OZ409834.1 coordinate 350,517, forward strand.
AGCCCGACGTCGACGAGCTCGCGGATGCTGCGTCCGACCATGACCAGCGACGCGGCCTTGGCCAGCGGGATCCCGAGCGCCTTCGAGACGAAGGGCACGGTGCGGCTCGCGCGCGGGTTCGCCTCGATGACGTAGAGCACGCCGGCGGCGATGGCGAACTGGACGTTCAGCAGACCGGAGACGCCGATGCCGCGCGCGATCTCGAGGGTGGCGGCACGGACCCGGTCGATCTCGCCCTTGCCGAGCGTCACGGGAGGGAGCGTGCAGCTCGAGTCGCCCGAGTGGATGCCGGCCTCCTCGATGTGCTCCATGATGCCGCCGACGTAGAGCTCGCTGCCGTCGTAGAGGGCGTCGACGTCGATCTCGACCGCGTCGTCCAGGAACCGGTCGACGAGGAGCGGCGCATCGGGGCCGATGATGGCCTGGTCTTCGACCCGGACGAAGTAGTCGGCCAGCGAGGGGCTGTCGTAGACGATCTCCATGCCGCGACCGCCGAGGACGTACGACGGGCGGACGAGGACGGGGTAGCCGATCTCCTCCGCGACCGCGACGGCGGTCTCGTAGTCGGTGGCCGTGCCGTTCTTCGGAGCGTGCAGCCCGGCGGCGTCGAGGATGCGCTGGAACAGCCCGCGCTCCTCGGCGGAGTCGATCGCGTCGGGGCTCGTCCCCAGGATGGGCACGCCGGCGGCCTCGAGCCCCTTGGCGAGACCGAGGGCGGTCTGACCGCCGAGCTGGACGACGACGCCGACGAGCTCGCCGCTTGCGCTCTCGGCGTGGACCACCTCGAGGACGTCCTCCAGGGTGAGCGGCTCGAAGTACAGGCGGTCGCTCGTGTCGTAGTCGGTGGACACCGTCTCGGGGTTGCAGTTGACCATGATCGTCTCGAAGCCCGCGTCGCTCAGCGCGAAGCTGGCGTGCACGCACGAGTAGTCGAACTCGACGCCCTGCCCGATCCGGTTCGGACCCGAGCCGAGGATGATCACCTTGCGGCGGTCGCTCGCGACCACCTCGGTCTCGAAGTCGTAGCTCGAGTAGTGGTACGGCGTGAGGGCCGGGAACTCCCCCGCGCAGGTGTCGACGGTCTTGAACACGGGCCGGACGCCGAGGGCGTGCCGCTCGTCACGGACCTGCTGCTCGGGCAGACCGCGCAGCTGCCCCAGCTGGGCGTCGCTGAAGCCGTGGTCCTTCGCGAAGGCGATGGTCTCGGCGTCGAGCGACTCCGCCGCGGCCACCGTCTCGGCGACCTCGTTGATCAGCACGATCTGGTCGATGAACCACGGGTCGATCTTCGTGGACTCGAAGACCTCGTCCGCCGTCGCACCGGCGCGGAGGGCCTGCTGCACGGTGACGATTCGACCGTCGGTCGGCGTCGCGGCCAACGCGAGCAGCGCCTCCTTGTCTCCGGGGGCTCCCTGCCAGTGGAAGCTCGATCCGCGCTTCTCGAGCGAGCGCAGCGCCTTCTGCAGCGCCTGCGTGAAGTTGCGGCCGAGGGCCATCGCCTCGCCGACGCTCTTCATGGTCGTGCTGAGCGTCGTGTCGGCCGCGGGGAACTTCTCGAACGCGAACCGCGGCACCTTGACGACGACGTAGTCGAGCGTGGGCTCGAAGGAGGCGGGGGTCACCTTGGTGATGTCGTTCGGGATCTCGTCGAGCCGGTACCCGAGCGCCAGCTTCGCGGCGATCTTCGCGATCGGGAAGCCGGTGGCCTTCGACGCCAGCGCGCTGGAGCGCGAGACCCGGGGGTTCATCTCGATGACGATGACGCGGCCGTTCGACGGGTCGATGGCGAACTGGATGTTGCAGCCGCCGGTGTCGACGCCCACCCGACGGATGATGTCGATGCTGATGTCGCGGAGGTTCTGGTACTCGCGGTCGGTCAGGGTGAGGGCCGGTGCGACGGTGATCGAGTCGCCGGTGTGGACTCCGACCGGGTCGACGTTCTCGATGGAGCAGACGACGACCGTGTTGTCGGCCGTGTCGCGCATCATCTCGAGCTCGTACTCCTTCCAGCCGAGGATGCTCTCTTCGAGGAGCACCTCGGTGGTGGGGCTCTGGTGCAGACCGTCGGTCACCATGCGGACGAGCTCGTCGCGCGTGTAGGCGAAGCCGGAGCCGAGGCCGCCCATCGTGTACGAGGGGCGGATCACGAGAGGGTAGCCGAGGTCTTCGGCGTACTCGACCGCCTGGTCGACGGTGCGCGCGATGTACGACTTGGCCACGTCGGCGCCCGACTCGAGCACCAGATCCTTGAAGAGCTGGCGGTCTTCCCCCTTCTGGATCGCCTCGACCTTCGCACCGATCAGCTCGACGCCGTGCTTGGCGAGGATGCCCTCCTCGTCGAGCTTGATGGCCGCGTTCAGGGCCGTCTGCCCGCCGAGGGTCGGGAGGATCGCGTCGGGGCGCTCCTTCACGATGATCGCCTCGAGCACCTCGGAGGTGATCGGCTCGATGTACGTGGCGTCGGCGAAGTCGGGGTCGGTCATGATCGTGGCCGGGTTCGGGTTGACCAGGATGACGCGCACCCCCTCTTCGCGGAGGACGCGGCAGGCCTGCGTTCCCGAGTAGTCGAACTCGGCCGCCTGGCCGATGACGATCGGCCCGGAGCCGATCACGAGGACGGAGTTGATGTCGGGGCGCTTGGGCATCAGATGCTGCTTTCGATGTCGGAGCCGAAGTCGACGGACTTGCCGTGCGAGCGGGCGACGACCGCCTCGCGGAAGCGGTCAAAGAGGTGGTTGCTGTCGTGAGGGCCGGCGGCCGCCTCGGGGTGGTACTGGACCGAGAACGCGGGGATGTCGAGGGCCCGTAGACCCTCGACGACCTGGTCGTTGAGGCTGTAGTGGCTGACCTCGACGCGACCGAAGCCGGCGGGTGAGTCGAGCACGCCCTCGATGGGCGCGTCGACCGCGAAGCCGTGGTTCTGACTGGTGATCTCGACTCGGTTGGTCGTCTTGTCGAGGACGGGCTGATTGATGCCCCGGTGCCCGAACGGCAGCTTGTACGTGCCGAAGCCGAGCGCCCTGCCGAACAGCTGGTTGCCGAAGCAGATGCCGAAGTAGGGAAGACCGTCGCGGAGGGCGCCCTGCAGCAGCTCGACCTGCGTGTCGCTCGCCGCCGGGTCGCCCGGGCCGTTCGAGTAGAAGAGCGCGTCGGGGGCGAGTGCGCGCAGCTCGTCGAGCGTCGTCGACTGCGGCAGCACGTGCACCTCGAAGCCCCGCTGGGCCAGGTAGCGCAGGGTCGAGGTCTTGACGCCCAGGTCGAGGACGGCGACCGAGCCGATGCGCTCGCCCTCGGGCTGGACCACGTAGGGCTCGAGCGTGGACACCTGGCTCGACAGGTTGAGACCGCGCATGTCGCTGCCCGCCGCGACGAGGGCGAGCTGCTCGGCCGGGTCGAGCTCGGCGTCGGCGCCGCTGAAGACGCCGCCCTTCATCGAGCCGACGTCGCGGAGGCGCCTCGTGACGGCACGGGTGTCGATGCCGCGGATGCCCACGACGCCGTCGGCGACGAGCTGGTCGTCGAGGCTGCCCTGGGCCCGGTGGTTCGACACGACGCGGCTGGCGTCGCGGACCACGTAGCCGGCGACCCAGATGCGACGCGACTCGGGATCCTCGTCGTTCACCCCGGTGTTGCCGATGTGCGGGGCCGTCATGACGACGATCTGCCCGGCGTACGAAGGGTCGGTCAGGGTCTCCTGGTAGCCGGTCATGCCGGTCGAGAAGACCACCTCGCCGAGGGTGCGGCCGACGGCGCCGTAAGCGAGCCCGACGTACCGCGACCCGTCTTCGAGGATGAGGACGGCTTTTTCACTCACAGGTTCTCTCCAGTGCTGGTTCCGGCCCGGGGGGCCGTGGGGATGATTCCGCGGATGCCATCGACGACCGCGGTGGGGTCGTCGACGATGCGCAGGTAGGTGTCGACGTCGGTCTCGCCGAGGGTCCAGGCGATGAGGACGAGCCCGCCCTCTTCGACGACGCGGTCGATCGTCCATGTGGCCCGGCCGACGTCGCGGATCGAGGAGGCGCGGATCAGCTTCGCCGGTTCGCCCGCGATCTCGAGGCGGACGCCCTCGGCATGGACCGAGACGCCCGCGCGTCCGCGGAAGCCGAGCCCGCCGATGACGATGCGGTCGAGCGGGTCGCCTGCTCGACTCGTCGCCACGTAGAAGCCGTCGGTCTCGATGCTCGGCGTGCCGAGGCCGTCGGGAGCGATCTCGGGCAGGGCGATGTCGGATTGACGTCGACCACGGGCACGCCACGATCGCGCCATCTGCCACAGCAGAGCCGCGAGCAGGACGAGGACTCCGAGGCCGATCCACCAGTAGGTCATCGGGACTCCGCTCCGGCTCCGGCCTCGGCCGACACCCGGTGCGCCGATACGGCCGCGGCGGCGCGCGCGATCGTCTCGGTCTCGACCACGGCGCCACCCTCGACGGTGGCGTAGCCCTGGTGGAAGGTGGCCTCGACCCGGCCCGGCAGGACTCGGTCGATGAACGGCGAGTTGGTGCTCTTGCCCGCGAGGTGCTCAGCGGAGAAGGTGCGCGTCACGCTCCGATCGTAGAGCGTCAGCTCGGCGGGCTCTCCGATGGCGAGGGGGCGCCCCTGCCCGGAGACCCGACCGATGACGGCGGGGGTCGTCGACATGATGCGCGCGACGTCGCCCCAGCCGATGAGCCCCGTGTCGACCATCGTGTGGTGCACGACGGGCAGGGCCGTCTCGAGGCCGACCATGCCGTTCGCCGCGGCGTCCCACTCGCAGCACTTCGCCTCGGAGGTGTGCGGCGCGTGATCGGTGGCCACGATGTCGATGGTGCCGTCGGCCAGGGCCGAGCGGAGGGCCTGCACGTCGTCCCTCCCGCGCAGCGGGGGGTTGACCTTGAACCGCGAGTCGTACCCGGCCACGAGATCCTCGGTGAGCAGCAGGTGGTGCGGCGTGACCTCGGCCGTGACGTCGATGCCGCGGGACTTCGCCCAGCGGATCACCTCGACGCTGCCGGCCGTCGAGACGTGGCAGACGTGCAGTCGGGCACCGACGTGGTCGGCGAGGAGCACGTCGCGCGCGATGATCGCCTCCTCCGCGACCGCGGGCCACCCGGCGAGACCCAGCTCGGCGGACAGCGCCCCCTCGTTCATCTGGGCGCCGATGGTCAGTCGCGGTTCTTGGGCGTGCTGCGCGACGACTCCCCCGAAGCCCTTGACGTACTCGAGCGCGCGACGCATCAGCAGAGGGTCGCTCACGCAGTGGCCGTCGTCGGAGAACACCCGGACGGCGGCACGGGATCGGGCCATGGCGCCGATCTCGGAGAGGTGCGTCCCCTCGAGACCCCGTGACACGGCGCCGATCGGTCGGACGGTCACGTACCCGGCCCGGTCGCCGAGCGCCTGCACCTGCTCGACGACCCCTGCGGTGTCGGCCACGGGCGACGAGTTCGCCATCGCGTTGACCGCGGTGAAGCCCCCCGCGGCGGCGGCACGCGAGCCGGTCAGAACGGTCTCGCTGCCCTCGCCGCCCGGCTCCCGGAGGTGCGTGTGGAGGTCGACGAGACCCGGCAGGACGAGGAGCCCGTCGGCGTCGACCACGGTGGCCCCGACGGCGCTGAGACGCGTGCCGAGCTCGACGACCACGCCGTCTCGGACGAGGACGTCGGTGCGGTCGCCGTCGACGGTCTCGACGGCGCGGATGATCTGGGTGGTGGTCACAGGGAGTCCTCCCGGTCGCCGGCGAGTGTGAGGTAGAGCACGGCCATGCGCACGGCGACGCCGTTGGCGACCTGCTCGCGGACGGTCGATCGCGGCGAGTCGGCGGCCTCGTCGCTGATCTCCAGACCGCGGTTCATCGGCCCGGGGTGCATCACGACGGTCTCCGACGGCAGCGCGCGGAACCGTGCGGCGCTGAGTCCCCAGGCGCGGGCGTACTCGCGGGCGTTCGGGAAGAACGCCTCGTTCATCCGCTCCTGCTGGATGCGCAGCATCATGACCACGTCGGGTCGCACCTGGAACAGGGCCTCGTCGAGGTCGTAGTGGACGTCGACGCCGAACCGGCTGACGTCGACGGGCAGGAGCGTGGGAGGTGCGACCACCGTGACCTGGGCGCCGAGCGTCCGCAGCAGCCAGGCATTGGACCGGGCCACCCGCGAGTGCAGGATGTCGCCGACGATGACGACCCGCAGGCCGTCGAGGTCGCGACCCCGACTCGCGGCGCCGTGCACCCGGCGTCGCATGGTGAACGCGTCGAGCAGCGCCTGGGTCGGGTGCTCGTGCGTGCCGTCGCCGGCGTTGACGATGCCCGCGTCCACCCAGCCGCTGTCGGCGAGCACCCGGGGAGCCCCGGAGGACGGGTGCCGGATGACGATGCCGTCGGCACCCATCGCGGCGAGCGTCTGCGCCGTGTCTTTGAGGGATTCGCCCTTCGACACGCTCGAGCCCTTGGCCGCGAAGTTGATGACGTCGGCGCTGAGCCGCTTCGCCGCGGCCTCGAAGGAGATGCGCGTGCGCGTGCTGTCCTCGTAGAAGAGGTTGACGACGGTCGTCCCGCGCAACGTTGGCAGCTTGCGGACCTCGCGGGTGCTGACGTCGGCCATGTCCTCTGAGATGTCGAGGATCCGCAGCGCATCGTCGAGTCCGAGATCGGAGGTGCTGAGCAGGTGCCTCATGCGTCAGCACCCGCGCCGGCGGCACCCTCAGTCGCCGCGCCTCCTTCGATCGCGACCAGTTCGTCCGCGTCGACGCCGGCGAGCCGGACGTAGATCCGCTCGGCGGTCGAGGTCGGCAGGTTCTTGCCCACGAAGTCGGCCCGGATCGGCAGCTCGCGGTGGCCCCGGTCGACGAGGACGGCGAGGCGGACCGCACGCGGCCGGCCGAGCGAGCTGAGGGCGTCGAGCGCCGCCCGGATCGTCCGCCCCGAGTACAGGACGTCGTCGACCAGGACGACGGTCTTGCCGTCGATGCCGCCGACGGGCAAAGACGTGGGCCGGGAGGCGCGGGTCGGCTGGCTGCGGAGGTCGTCGCGGTACATGGTCACGTCGACCGACCCGACCGGGATCGGCTCGCCCGAGATCGTCGCCAGCGACTCGGCGATGCGTTCGGCGAGGACGACGCCACGGGTCGGGATGCCGAGCACGACGAGGCCGGAGGCGCCCCGGTTCGACTCGAGGATCTCGTGGGAGATGCGCGTCAGAGCACGCGCGATGTCAGCCTGACTCAGCACGGTTCGGGTGCTCAATCGGACCCCCTTCCCCGCCTCTCTGGACGGAACTTAAAGGATGTCGGATGTCGGGATTCGTGGAGCTGCGGAGAGGCCCGGCGATCGGTGCGGTCGCCCCGCGGCCCCTCAATCGGGATCAGCCTAGCTGCTGGCGGCGATGCGGCCGAGCAGGCCGTTGACGAACACGGCGGAGTCGTCGGTGCTGAGCGACTGGGCCAGCTCGACGGCCTCGCTGATGGCGACATGGTCGGGGATCTCGTCGTTGTGACCGAGCTCCCAGATGCCGATGCGGAGGATGGCACGGTCGAGCGTGGGCATCCGGTTGAGGGACCAGCCCTGCGAGTACGTCTCGATGAGCTCGTCGATCTCGGAGCGGTGGTCGATGACCCCCTGGACGATCTCGCGGGCGTAACCCCAGCTCGAGCTGCGCTCGGGTTGACCCATGGCCCGGGTGGTCTCCATGACGAGGGCGTCCGTCATGCTGATCTCGCGGATGTCGGCGACGTACAGGACGTCGAGGGCGCGCTTGCGCGCCTTGGTGCGGGCACTCACTGCTGTGGACGACCCGGACTAGCTGACGCGGCCGAGGTAGCTGCCGTCGCGGGTGTCGACCTTGACCTTCGTGCCGTTCTCGAGGAACAGCGGGACCTGGATCTCGTAGCCGGTCTCGACCGTCGCCGACTTGGTGCCGCCCGTGGAGCGGTCGCCCTGCAGACCCGGCTCGGTGTACGTGACCTCGAGGATGACGGAGGCGGGCAGCTCGATGTAGAGCGGCGTGCCGTCGTGGAGGGCCATCTGCACGTTCTGGTTCTCGAGCATGAAGTTCTTCGCGTCGCCGACGACCGTCGCGGGCACGTTGATCTGGTCGTAGTCGCTGGTGTCCATGAACACGTAGCCGTCCGCCTCGGCGTAGAGGTAGGTGAACTCACGACGGTCGACGTTGGCGAAGTCGATCTTCGTGCCGGCGTTGAAGGTCTTGTCGACGACCTTGCCCGACATGACGTTCTTCATCTTCGTGCGGACGAACGCGCCACCCTTGCCCGGCTTGACGTGCTGGAACTCGATCACGTTCCAGAGCTGGCCGTCGAGGTTGAGGACGGCACCGTTCTTGATGTCGTTTGTAGTCGCCATGCGCGCGGGGTCCGTTCGGAGTCGGTGGGTGTCGGCCGGATGAGGCCATCGACGAGTGTAGCGGACCCGTCGAGCGCCGACTCGGAGCGGAACCCCGCCCGGGTCAGGACCCGATCTCCTGATAGGCCGCGAAGAGGAGGCTCTGATCGGGGCCCTGGATGACCGTCGGCTTGCCGATCCCGTCGAGGACGATGAATCGGAGCATGCCCGCACGGGCCTTCTTGTCGCGCTGCATCGTCGCGAGGAGGGTGTTCCAGCGACCCAGCGGGTAGCTCACGGGCAGGGTCAGGGACTCGAGGATGCGGCGGTGACGGTCGACGGCGTCGTCGGACAGTCGGCCGGTCAGTCGGGCGAGCTCGGCGGCGAAGACCATGCCGACCGAGACGGCGGCGCCGTGACGCCACTGGTAGCGCTCGGCGTGCTCGACCGCGTGCCCCAGGGTGTGACCGTAGTTCAGGATCTCGCGGAGACCCTGCTCGGTCAGGTCTTCTCCGACGACTCGCGCCTTGAGGGCGATCGACAGCTCGACCACCCGCCGGAACTCCGGCGTCGTCGGGTCGGTCGCGCGGTCGACGTCGGCCTCGATGATGTCGAGGATCTCGGGTTCGGCGAGGAACCCCGCCTTCACGATCTCGGCGAAACCGGCCAGGATCTCGTTCTTCGACAGGGTGTCGAGCATGTCGAGGTCCGCGAGGACCGCGATCGGCGGGTGGAACGCGCCGACGAGGTTCTTGCCCTCCGCCGTGTTGATGCCCGTCTTGCCGCCGACGCTCGCGTCGACCATCCCCAGCACGCTCGTCGGCACCTGGACGAGAGCGACGCCACGCAGCCAGGTCGCGGCGACGAAGCCGGCGAGATCGGTGATCGCGCCGCCGCCGAGCCCGAGGACGACGTCCGTCCGGGTGAAGTCCGCCTGACCGAGCACCTGCCAGCAGAAGGCGGCCACCTCGACGCGCTTCGCGTCTTCAGCATCGGGCACCTCGGCGATGAGGGCCTCGTAGCCCGCCTCGACCAGGGTCTCGCGGACCTCGTTGGCCTTCCGACCGAGGGTCGGCGCGTGCACGATGAGCACCTTCTTCGCCTGCGGCGGGAGGAGCCCGGGCAGACCGGCCACGAGGCCCCGCCCGACGAGGACGTCGTACGGCGCGTCGCCGCCGACCCGGATGGTGGTGGTCGTGGTGGGCTGCGGATCGGTCACGGGTTTCCTCTTTCGGGGTCGAGCCAGGTCACGATGTCGTCGACGACCCTCGAGACCGGGCGGTGGGACGTGTCGACGACCACGGACGCGAGGTCGCGGTACAGGGGGTCGCGCTCGGCCGCGATGAGCCGCCAGGCGTCCATGCCCCCTCGGCTGAGCAGCGGACGGTGGCTGCCCGACAGGCGGGACTCGACGGCGGACTCGCTCACCGAGAGCATCACGACCGGGAGATCCGCCAGGGAGGCGCGGGTCGACATGTCGAGGACGGCTCCCCCGCCGAGCGACACGACCCCGTCGGACGCCAGCAGCTCGGAGACGACCTCGCGCTCCTTCGCTCGGAAGGCGGACTCGCCCTCGGCCTCGAAGATGTCGGCGATGGCGCCGTGACGCTGCACGATGACCCGGTCGCTGTCGGCGAACCCGGCGCCGAGACGGCGGGCCAGCTTCTTGCCGATGCTCGTCTTGCCCGCACCCATCGGGCCGATCAGCACGACAGGACGGCGCCTCACAGGCCGGCGGACTCGGGCTGCTCGGGGGCGGACCCGGTGCGGAGGTTCTCGGGGATGGCGTCGAGGTAGCCCCGGAGGTTGCGGGAGGTCTCGCCCAGCGAGTCGCCGCCGAACTTCTCGAGCACCGAGTTGGCGAGCACGAGCGCGACCATCGACTCGGCGACCACGCCTGCCGCGGGGACCGCGCAGACGTCGGAGCGCTGGTGGTGCGCCTTGGACTCCTCGCCGCTCGTCACGTCGATCGTGGCGAGGGCACGCGGCACGGTCGCGATGGGCTTCATGCCGGCGCGGACCCGGAGGACCGTGCCCGTGCTCATCCCGCCCTCGGTGCCGCCGGCGCGGTCGGTGTCTCGCGAGATGACCCCGCCGGAGCGGTGCAGCTCGTCGTGCGCGACCGACCCGCGCCTCCTGGTGGTCTCGAAGCCGTCGCCCACCTCGACGCCCTTGATGGCCTGAATGCCCATGAGCGCCGCAGCGAGCTGGGAGTCGAGACGGCGGTCCCAGTGGACGTGCGAGCCGAGACCCGGAGGGACGCCGTAGGCGAGCACCTCGACGACGCCGCCGAGGGTGTCGCCGTCGCGCTTGGCGGACTCGACCTCGTCGACCATGGCCGCGCTCGTCGCCTCGTCGAAGCAGCGCAACGGGTCGTCGTCGAGACGGTCGAGGTCGGACGGCAGCGGGAGCGGTGAGCCGTCGGGCACGCGGACCGGCCCGATCGAGAGGGTGTGGCTCGACGAGCTCGATGCCGAGCTCGGACAGGAACGACCGGGCGACGGCGCCGAGGGCCACTCGCGCGGCCGTCTCGCGGGCGCTGGCGCGCTCGAGGATCGGTCGGGCCTCGTCGAAGTCGTACTTCTGCATGCCGACGAGGTCGGCGTGGCCCGGACGCGGCCGCGTCAGGGGCGCGCTGCGTCCGCGCGACGCGTCACCTATCTCGACCGGCTCGGGGTTCATCACCTCGACCCACTTGGGCCACTCGGTGTTGCCGACACGCAGAGCCACCGGGCCGCCCATCGTGAGGCCGTGACGGACGCCGCCGGAGATGTGCAGCTCGTCCTGTTCGAACTTCATGCGCGAGCCGCGGCCGTAGCCGAGACGTCGACGGGCCAGATCGGCCTTGATCGCGCTCGACGAGACGGGCACCCCCGCGGGGAGGCCCTCGAGGACGGCGATGAGCTCGGGGCCGTGAGATTCCCCTGCGGTCAACCAACGAAGCATGGGAGCAATCCTCCCACAGCACGAGAGCGCCCCCGGTCCGTCGACCGGGGGCGCTCCGAGACGCGTCGTGCCGCTACTGGTACTCGGGGTGCTCGCGCATCCAGGCCTGCCACTGCGCGACGGCCACCTCGTGCTCGGCGAACGTGGTCGAGAACGTCGTCTCGCCCGAGTCGAGGTTCACCGTGACGAAGTAGCGCCAGGGGCCGTCGGCGGGCTTGACCGCCGCATCGAGGGCCAGATCGCCGGGGTTCGAGATCGGACCGACCGGCAGCCCCTCGTGCACGTAGGTGTTGTAGAGGTTCGAGGCGTCGCCGCGCTCCTCGTCGGTGGTGGTGACGAGATGCGTGTTGCCGGTGCCGTAGGCGACCGTCGCGTCGGACTGCAGCAGCATGCCGTCGTCGAGGCGGTTGAGGAACACCCGCGAGACCTTGGGGTAGTCGGCGGCGAGCCCGGCCTCCCGCTGAACGATGGAGGCGAGCGTGATGACGCGCTGGTAATCGGCGGGCTGGACGCCCAGAGCCGTCAACCGGGCCACCTGGGTGTCGACCATCAGCTGGAGGTATCCGTGGGCGTCGAGCGCGGGATCCAGATCGTAGGTCGCCGGGAACAGATACCCCTCGAGCGAGGTCACTCCGGCGGGCAGGCCGAACGACGCCACGTCGCCGGCCGCCGCCGTCACCTGGTCGAGCGAGATCCCGGTCGCCTCCGACAGCAGACTGTAGATGTCCACCGCCGCGGTGCCCTCGGGGATCACCAGTCGGTTGACGATCCGGTTGGCGTCGTCCTGGAGGGCGTCGATGGCGGCCTGGGCGCTCATCTCCTTCTGCAGCGAGTAGGTGCCGGGTTGGAAGGTCACCGTCGTGTCGGCCAGCAGGATCGAGTAGGCGGCCTCGTAGCTCTTCGTGACCCCGCTGTCGGCGAGGGAGGCGGCGATGTCCGAGCCGACCTGGCCGTCCACGATCGCGAAGTCGACCTCCTCGCCGTTGCCGGCGCCCGTGTAGTCGGCGGGCGCGTCGTCGCCGGTGATGCGCGCGACGATCGGGGAGATGGCGTTCCATGCCGCGAAGACACCTGCCGTGCCGCCGGCGAGGACGATGACGAGGATCGAGACGAGGATGATCGTGCCGCGATGCCGACCGCGCTCTCGCGGCTCGGAGCCGCGACGATCGCGGGGCGTGCGCTCGCGTGGCGTGCGATCGCGACGCGACTGCTCGGCGGGACGGCGTGGCTCGGACGCCTGCGCCGACTCGACCGGCTCATCGGCTGCAGCGGACCCGGCGGCATCGCCCGCGAGTGACGCCTCGCCGACGGAGGCCTGACGCTCCTGCTCGCGCTGCGCACGCCGCGAGCCCGGAGCCGGCGGGGAGCTGGGTGTCGCCGGCCGATCGTGGTCGTCACCGGATGGGGAGCCGTCGGTCGGCCGCTCGGCCCCGTCTCGTCGGGGGGGATCGGCGGGAGTGGGCTGCGACGTGAAGATGTCGTCCCATCGGGGGTCGTCGGCCACGAGTCAACGTCCTTCGTCGGTGTCGGGTTCGGTCCCGGCGCCCTCATCGGAGCCGGGGGCGTCGACGAGCTGACCGGGCGGTCTCCCGCTCGATCGCTCGAGATCGAGCGCATGCTGGACGATGATAACAGCGGCGACTTGATCGATCACGGATCGTTGTGTCCGCCCCTTGCGCCCGGAGGAGCGAAGTGCACTCTGTGCACTGACGGTCGAGAGGCGCTCGTCGACGAGACGGACCGGAAGATCGGACGCTGCGGCGAGGGCTCCGGCGAAGAGCCGAGCATCGGCGGTCGACGCTGTGTCGCGCCCGGCGAGCGACAACGGCAGCCCGACCACGATCTCCACCGCGTCGAGGTCCGTCGCGTGCCGCATGATCGCCTCGACGTCCGCCGTACCTGAGGAGGCGCGGGGCACCGTCTCGACGGGCGTCGCGATCATCCCGTGCGGATCCGTCCGAGCGACGCCGATGCGGGCCTTGCCCACATCGACGCCGAGTCGGACTCCGTGACGCACGTCGGCCGCTCAGCCGCGGAGCGCGTCGACGATGCCAGCCAGCGCCCGAGGGATCGCCGACACGTCGGAGCCGCCCCCCTGGGCGAGATCGTCCTTGCCGCCGCCGCCCCCGCCGAGGACGGTCGCGGCGCCCTTGGCGAGCGCACCCGCCTTGGCCCCCGATCGGCGAGCCGACTCGCTGGTGGCGACGATGACCGCGGGCTTGCCCGCCACATCGGCGGCGAGAGCCACGACGGAGCTGGACTGCGACCCGAGACGCTCTCGGACCGACGTCACGAGAGAGCGCAGCTCGTCGGTCGACCGGAGCGAGCCGACGGAGTCGGCCACGACAGTGAAGTCGCCGACGTCGGTCGCGGACTCCGCCAGGGCCGGGATCTTCGTCGCCAGCTGAGCGCGCTCGAACTCGGCGATGCGCTTCTCGGCCGACTTGAGGCTGGAGACCAGGTCGCCGACACGGTCGGCGAGCTGCTCTCGCGGCGCCCGGAGCGAGGAGGTGAGCTGGGACACGATGGCCCGCTCGGCGGCGAATTCACGGAAGGCGTCGAGACCGACCAGGGACTCCACCCGGCGGTTCGTGGAGCCGACGGAGGTCTCGCTGACGAGGTTGATCAGACCCACCTGGGCGCTGGTGGCGACGTGGGTCCCGGCGCAGAGCTGCACGCGACCACGGACCGCCGATGTCGACCATGCGGACCGTCTCGCCGTACTTCTCGCCGAACAGCGCCATCGCTCCGAGCGATCGGGCCTCGTCGAGCGGGAGCTCGCGGGTGACGACCTGCAGATCGTCGCGGATGGCGCCGTTCGCCACCTCCTCGATCTCGCTGCGCGTCGCAGGGCTCAGGGCCTGGTTCCAGTTGAAGTCGAGGCGCATGTAACCGGCCTTGTTGTACGAACCGGCCTGGTGCGCCTCCGGTCCGAGGACCTCGCGGAGCGCCGCATGGATGAGGTGCGTGGCCGAGTGGGCCTGGGTGGCTCCTCGCCGGTAGACCGGGTCGACGACGCTGGTGGCCGCGTCGCCCACGCCGACCTCCCCCGAGCGGACCTGCACGCGGTGGCTGATCAGACCCTTGACCGGCTTCTGGACGTCGAGCACCTCGAGGTCGAAGCCCGCACCCACGATCGTGCCGGCGTCGGCGTCCTGCCCACCGGACTCGGCGTAGAGGGAGGTCTCGGCGAGGATGACCTCGGCGATGTCGCCTGCGACGGCCCGGTCGACGGAGGCGCCGTCGACGATGAGGCCGAGCACGCGCGTCGGCGTGTCGAGCACGTCGTAGCCCGTGAAGACGGTCTCGCCACCGGCGCGGAAGGCGCTGTAGACGCTGAGGTCGGCCAGAGCCACCTTGCGGGATTTCGCGTCCGCCTTGGCGCGTGCCCGCTGCTCCGACATGAGCGAGTCGAAGGCCGCACGGTCGACCGTCAAGCCGTTCTCCTCGGCGATCTCGAGGGTCAGATCGATCGGGAACCCGAACGTGTCGTGCAGCAGGAACGCCGTGTCACCGGCGAGGCGCGGGGTCTTCTCGGAGCTGGCGGCGCGGGTGTCGACGACCGCGTCGTCGAGGATCGCCGTACCGGCGGCGAGGGTGCGGAGGAAGGTCTCCTCTTCAGCGTAGGCGAGGCGCGAGATTCGGCCGAAGTCGGTCTCCACCTCGGGGTAGGCCGACTTCATCGCGTCACGGGACTCAGGGAACAGCTGAGGGAAGGTCGCGTCTTCGACGCCCAGGAGCCGCATCGAGCGGACGGTGCGACGCAGGAGGCGGCGGAGGATGTAACCCCGGCCCTCGTTCGACGGTCGGACGCCGTCGGACATCAGCATCAACGAGCTGCGGACGTGGTCGGCGATGACCCTCATGCGGACGTCGTCTTCATGGACGGCGCCGTAGCGACGTCCCGACAGCTCGGCGGCCTTGTCGAGCACGGGGCGGACCTGATCGATCTCGTACATGTTGTCGACGCCCTGCTTGAGGAACGCCACCCGTTCGAGACCCATGCCGGTGTCGATGTTCTTGTTCGGCAGTTCGCGCACGATGTCGAAGTCGACCTTCGAGCGGACGTTCTCGATCTGGTACTGCATGAACACGAGGTTCCAGATCTCGACGTAGCGGTCGTCGTCGGTGGCGGGCCCGCCGTCGGCGCCGTAGGCGGGGCCGCGGTCGAAGAAGATCTCCGAGCAGGGGCCCGCCGGCCCGGGCTGACCCGTGTGCCAGTAGTTCGTGTCCTTGCCGAGGCGCTGGATCTTCTCGTCGGGCAGACCCGCGATCTTCTTCCAGAGAGCGATGGCCTCGTCGTCCTCCTCGTACACGGTGACCCACAGGTCGGCCGGGTCGAACGCCAGCCCCCCGTCGGCCTCGCTGGAGGTGAGGAGCTCCCAGGCGTAGCCGATGGCGTCTTCCTTGAAGTAGTCGCCGAACGAGAAGTTGCCGTTCATCTGGAAGAACGTGCCGTGACGCGGGGTCTTGCCGACCTCTTCGATGTCGTTGGTGCGGATGCACTTCTGCACGCTCGTGGCCCGGGGGTATGGCGTCGGCACGAGACCCGTCAGATATGGGATGAAGGGGACCATGCCCGCCACCGTGAACAGCAGGCTCGGGTCGTCGCTGACGAGGGAGGCGGAGGGGACGACGGTGTGGCCCCGGTCTCCGAAGTAGTCGAGCCAACGGCGGCGGATCTCGGCGGTCTGCATGGTTCTCCGGTGTGGGGTGATCGGTGTGGCGGGGGCGTCGAGGAGGCGCGGGTCGAGTGGGTGGATCAGCTCTCGCCGTCGGAGCGCAGCTCGGCGTCGCGGGCGCGGTAGCCGTCGACGAGAGCGGCGCGGAAGTTCGTGAGGCTGCCGTCGAGCTCACCGAACAGTCGGCTGCCGCGGGGCGTCTTGTTGTACAGATGCGCCAAGGTGAAACCGGCGACGACGCCGATGGTCAGCAGGAACAGGCTCTTCACGGGGACTCCTCACGACGGTCGTGCGGACGACGCACGGGACGACACATCAGCTTACCCGTCGCGCAGGAGGAGGCCGCCGACGACGAAGGGAGCGCGCCACGGTTCGTGGCGCGCTCCCTCAGGGTGCTGTCGTGACGGGTGTCAGCGGGCGGCGTAGTACTCGACGACCAGCTGGACCTCGCAGGTCACGGGGACCTCGACGCGCTTCGGGCGACGCACGAGGCGGGC
This sequence comes from Frigoribacterium sp. AC394, assembly GCF_979258095.1. Lineage (NCBI taxonomy): Bacteria > Bacillati > Actinomycetota > Actinomycetes > Micrococcales > Microbacteriaceae > Frigoribacterium > Frigoribacterium sp. AC394. Next base: position 366,955 of record NZ_OZ409834.1, read on the forward strand.
CTGCAGCTTGTCGATCTCGACCTCGAGGTAACCCGGGACCTTGGGCAGGACGTCGACGTGACCGCCGGCGGCTGCGACCTGGAAGGGCTCCATCTTCTCGCTCTTCGGCGCGACGTGGATCATCTGACCCGGCTTGACGCGGAACGAGGGGCGGTCGACGAGCTTGCCGTCGACGAGGATGTGACGGTGCACGACCATCTGGCGAGCCTGAGCCGTGGTGCGGGCGAAGCCCGAACGCACGATGAGCGCGTCGAGACGCGTCTCGAGCAGCTCGACCAGGTTCTCACCGGTCAGACCGGCGGACTTGCGGGCCTCGTTGAAGACGATCTTCAGCTGCGCCTCGCGGATGCCGTACTGGGCACGCAGACGCTGCTTCTCACGCAGACGGACGGCGTAGTCGCTGTCGGTCTTGCGCTTGGTGCGGCCGTGCTCACCGGGAGCGTAAGGACGCTTCTCGAGGTAGCGGGCGGCCTTCGGGGTCAGTGCGATGCCGAGGGCACGCGACAGACGGGTCTTGCTACGGGTACGTGACTTGGTCGACACGGTTCTTCTCTCTGATCGTGTGAAAGCTGACGGCCGAGGATGCTCGGGCGCAGAAGCGCCGTTCTGACCAGGACCTCGTGAGAGGACACCGGGTCAGGTCGAGTACTCGACGAAACACGAGGGATGGTGCCACGGGAACCGATCGGCTAAAGACCAGGACCCTTGATCGAATGTCGTCACTGCAGCCGTGCGTGACAGACCGATACCAGGCAGCGATCAGCTTAACACGGGCGGGTCACTCTCCGCGAATGATGCGGCGCAGTTTCTCGAGGCGTGTCGTGACGGCGTTCTCGTTGCCGTGACCGGTCGGATCGTAGTAGACGGTGCCGACCAGCTCGTCGGGGAGGTACTGCTGTTTGACGACACCGAGTTCGGAGTCGTGCGAGTACCGGTACCCCTTGCCGTGCCCGAGTCGTCTGGCCCCCGGGTAGTGAGCGTCTCGGAGGTGCTTGGGCACACGCCCCGCCCGGCCGGCCCGTACGTCGGCTATGGCGGCGTCCAGGGCGCTGTACGACCTGTTCGACTTGGGCGCGGTGGCCAGGTAGACGACGGCCTCGGCCATCGGGATGCGGCCCTCGGGCATGCCGATCATCTGCACCGCCGTCGCCGCCGACACCGCCACGGTCAGCGCGTTCGGGTCGGCCATCCCGATGTCCTCACCCGCGGAGACGATGATGCGTCGGCAGATGAAGCGCGGATCCTCGCCGGCCTCGATCATGCGGGCCAGGTAATGCAGTGCGGCGTCCACGTCGGAGCCGCGGATCGACTTGATGAAGGCGCTGATCACGTCGTAGTGCTCGTCGCCGTTGCGGTCGTAGCGCAGCAGCGCACGGTCGACGGACTGGGCGACGGTGTCCGCGGTGATCACCGGTCGGGTGTCGTCGGGGTCGTCGTCGTAGTCCGCGTCGGGATCGAAGTCGGCCCCCGGGTCCGCACCGGCGGCCTCGGACGCGCCGGGAGCCTCGAGACTCGAGGCGGCCGCCGACTGGGCGGAGGCTTCGAGGGCCGTCAGCGCTCGTCGTGCGTCACCCGATGCGAGCCGGACGATCGTCGCGAGAGCCTCGTCGTCGAGGATGACGGTGTCCGCCAGCCCGCGAGGGTCGTGCACGGCGCGTCGCACGAGATCGCCGAGGTCGTCGTCGCTCAGCTGCTCGAGGGTGAGGAGCAGCGATCGCGACAGCAGCGGTGTGATGACCGAGAACGAGGGGTTCTCCGTGGTCGCGGCGATGAGGATCACCCAGCCGTTCTCGACGCCGGGGAGGAGGGCGTCCTGCTGGGCCTTGGTGAACCGATGGATCTCGTCGAGGAACAGAACGGTCGTCGTGCCGTACAGGTCGCGGTTGGTGAGGGCCTTCTCCATCACCTGGCGGACGTCCTTCACGCCGGCCGTCACCGCGGAGAGTTCGATGAACTGCCGACCGGAGGTGTGCGCGATGGCCTGGGCGAGAGTCGTCTTGCCCGTGCCGGGCGGCCCCCACAGGATGACCGAGACGGCGCCCTGCTCTCCGGTCGCATCGGAGGCCAGCGTCACGAGGGGCGAGCCCGGCCGGAGCAGATGCCGTTGACCGGCGACCTCGTCGAGGCTGGTGGGACGCATGCGGACCGCGAGTGGGGTCGAGCTCTGCGGGAGCGGGCTCATGGGCACTCATGCTAGACCGGGCCGCCGACAGCGACGCCCGGCACGGCTCCGATACAGTGCGGGGCGACCATCGACACGGCATGGAGGACACGTGGCAGCGAACAAGGACGACCGCGAGAACCGCGAGAGGCTCCGGCGCTACACGGCTCGGAAGAGCATCCACGCCGGGCAGGTCGCACGCCGCCGTCGGGACGACGTCCGCGCCTCCCTCATCGCCCTCGTCGTCGTCTCCGCCGCCGTCGTCTCGCAGGTCCTCTACACGACCTCGGGGCCCGGCGCCGTCGACGACCCGCCCGCCGCCACGGCGACTCCGACGCCGACCGCCACGTCGACCGGGGACGTACCCAGCTCGGACATCGCGGAGGATCGCGTCTGGACCGGCGATCTCGTGCTCAACGACGACGTCCCGCTGGCGATCAGTCTCGACGGCGCACGCGCCCCGCAGGCGACGTCGGTGCTGATCGACCTCATCCAGCAGGGCTTCTACGACGGCACCGCGTGTCACCGCCTGAGCGACGCCCCGTCAGCGGAGTTCCTCCAGTGCGGCTCGGCGAACGGCGACGGGACGGGCGATGCGGGCTTCACCTTCGGTCCGCTCGAGAACGTCCCCGCCGACGGCGTCTACCCGGCGGGCACCATCGCCATGGCCCGGGGCGAGGACCCGAACTCGCAGTCGACCCAGTTCTTCATCACCTACGGCGAGACCACATTGGACGCCTCGACGGGCGGATACACGGTGGTCGGCTCCGTCACGGACGGTCTCGACGGTCTCGTGTCCTCGATCGCGGCGGACGGCGTCCGACCGGTCACCGAGGGGCAGGAGTCGACGGACGGCTCCCCCGTCGTCGCGACCACGATCACGTCGGCGACCATCGAATAGGCCACGGTCGTCGACGGTGCAATAGGCTGGAGTCCCATCATCGAGACCCGTCCTGGGCTCCGTGACGAGCACATCCAGCAAGGGACAACAGTGGCTACTGACGATCAGGCACCCTGGGGCCGCGTCGACGACGACGGCACCGTCTACGTCCGGGAGGCCGAGGGCGAACGCGCCGTCGGCCAGTACCCCGATGCGACCGCCGCCGAGGCGCTCGCCTACTACGAACGCAAGTACACCGAGTTGAACGGGCAGGTCACCCTGCTCGAGCAGCGGGTGGCCCGCGGCGCCTCGGCGTCCGATGTCGGCAAGACCGTCAAGCAGCTGAAGGCGCTCCTCGTCGAGCCGAGCGCCGTGGGCGACCTCGAGGCGCTGCGGACCCGCGTGACGGCTCTCGACAGCACGGTCGGCGAGCTCACTCAGAAGCAGAGCGCGGAAGCCCAGGAGGCGCTGGCAGAGGCGGTCGCCGTGCGGACCGCCCTGGTCGTCGAGGCCGAGACGCTCGCCGCACAGGACCCCGCCCGGGTGCAGTGGAAGCAGGTCACGGCGACGATCGACGAGATCTTCGCGAGGTGGCAGAAGCACCAGCAGGACGGCCCGCGGATCCCCAAGGGCGAGGGCAACGACCTCTGGAAGCGCTTCCGCACGGCCCGGTCGACCATCGACCAGAACCGCAAGTCCTTCTACGCCGAGCTGGACGCGACGCATCGCGAGGCGCGACAGCGCAAGCAGGCTCTCGTCGAGGCCGCCGACGCACTGGCCGGCAAGGGCGCCGACGGCATCCCCGAGTACCGTCACCTGCTCGACGACTGGAAGCGCGCCGGTCGCGCGGGCAAGAAGTACGACGACGCGCTCTGGGCACGCTTCAAGCGGGCCGGCGATGTGCTGTACGCCGCCAAGGGCGAGGTCGTCGCTCAAGACAACGTCGAGTACGAGGGCAACCTCGCGGCCAAGCTCGCGCTCCTCGACGAGGCCGAGAAGATCCTCGCGGTCACCGACCGCGTCCCCGCCCGAGAGACCCTCACGTCGATTCAGCTCCGCTGGGACGAGATCGGACGGGTTCCGCGCGAGCAGGTCCGTGTCGTCGAAGACCGACTCCGTAAGGTCGAGTCGCATGTCCGGACCCTCGACGAGGAGTTCTGGCAGAAGAACAACCCCGAGCGCAAGGCCCGGTCCGAGGGTCTGGCCAGCCAGCTCCAGGACGCGATCACGAAGCTCGAGGAGGAGCTCGCCACGGCCGAGGCCACTGGCGACTCCCGAAAGGTGAAAGACGCTCGAGAGGCTCTCGACGCTCGCAAGGTCTGGCTCGACGCCCTCGGCTCCTGACCTCCCCTGCACCGCCCGCACCGCCCGGCTATCTCTCCACAAGGAGGGGCCGGGCGGTTCGCCGTGCGGGCGATGGTCGGGCAGGCTGGCAGCATGCCACCATCGCTCCCCCGCCTCCTGACGTCGGCTCAGCTGCCGGAGGCCGAACTGCGCGCTGCCGCCCTGGACGGCGAGTTGTACGCGGTCGGGGACGGCTGGGCCGAGATCACGACCGTCGACACTCCCTGGATCCGCGCCTCCTCGGTCGTCGGGCTGTTCGGACGGCAGGTGATCGCCGCTGGGGAGACCGCCGCATGGATCTGGATGGCTGCGGTGTCCCCACCATGGAGGCACGACGGCATCGTGCCCCCGGATGCTCGGCACCGAGACACGAGCGGACGGGTCTCGATCCGTGAGATGACCATCGATCGGGACGAGATCGCCGAGGTCGCGGGACTGCGCGTCACCGCACCGGCGCGCACGGCACTGGACCTCGCCCGAGCCTCGGTCTGGACTCCGGCCGACGAGAGACGCGTCGGCGACCTCTGCCGGCTGTATGGGGTCACGTCGGTGCAGGTCGCCCGTCTCATCGATCGACGCGGACGGCTCCCCCACCGGCAGCGCGCCGAAGCCCGGCTGCGATCCCTCCTGGATCCGCTCGGGGCCTGATCGGTCAGCCGGCGCTGACCCGGTAAACGTCGTAGACGGCGTCGATGCGGCGCACGGCGTTCAGCACCCGGTCGAGGTGGGTCGTGTCACCCATCTCGAAGACGAACCGACTGAGGGCGAGACGCTCGTCGGATGTCGAGACGCTCGCCGACAGGATGTTCACGTGGTGCTCGCTGAGGACCCTCGTGACGTCGCTGAGGAGGCCACTCCGATCGAGGGCCTCGATCTGGATCTGGACGAGGAACACGCTCTTCGACGACGGTGCCCACTCGACCTCGATCATCCGCTCGGGCTCGTTCATCAGGCTCTGGACGTTGTGGCACGTCGCCTGATGCACGCTCACGCCCTGCCCGCGTGTCACGAAGCCGACGATCTGGTCTCCCGGCACCGGCGTGCAGCATTTGGCGAGCTTGACGAGGATGTCAGGAGCACCCCGGACGAGCACCCCCGAGTCGCTGTTGCGGAGGGGACGGGTGGCGCCCTTGCTCGGGAACTCGAACTCGCCCTCCTCGACCTCGGTCTGCTGCTGGACGGCCGACAGGATCTTCTCGATGACGGACTGGGTCGACAGGTGACCCTCGCCGACGGCCGCGTAGAGACTCGACACGTCGTCGTATCGCAGCAGGGCGGCGACCTCGGCGATGCTGTCCTGGTTCATCAGCTTCTGCAGCGGCAAGTTCTGCTTGCGCATGGCCCGGGCGATGGCGTCCTTGCCCTGCTCGATCGCCTCGTCGCGGCGTTCTTTGGTGAACCACTGCCGGATCTTGTTGCGGGCGCGCGGGCTCTTGACGAACATGAGCCAGTCCTGGCTCGGCCCTGAGTCGGGGTTCTTCGAGGTGAACACCTCGACGACGTCGCCGCTGGACAGTGCGCTCTCGAGGGGGACGAGCCGTCCGTTGACCTTCGCGCCCATCGTGCGGTGACCGACCTCAGTGTGCACGGCGTAGGCGAAGTCGACCGGCGTCGCGCCGGACGGCAGACCGATGACCTTGCCCTGAGGCGTGAAGACGTAGACCTCTTTTGCACCGATCTCGAAGCGGAGGCTGTCGAGGAACTCCCCCGGGTCGGCCGTCTCGGCCTGCCAGTCGGAGATGTGCGCGAGCCAGGCCATGTCGGTGTCGGTCCGGGTGCCGGTGGCGGACTCGTCGCGCCCGCCGTTCATCCGCTGCTTGTACTTCCAGTGGGCGGCGACGCCGAACTCGGCACGCTGATGCATCTCGTGCGTGCGGATCTGGATCTCGACCGGACGTCCCTTGGGTCCGATGACGGTGGTGTGCAGCGACTGGTACAGGTTGAACTTGGGTGTTGCGATGTAGTCCTTGAAACGGCCGGGGATCGGGTTCCATCTGGCGTGGATGGACCCCAGCACCGCGTAGCAATCACGGAGCGAATTGACCAGCACGCGGATGCCGACGAGGTCGTAGATCTCGTCGAACTCGCGGCCTCGCACGATCATCTTCTGATAGATCGAGTAGTACTGCTTCGGACGCCCGACCACGTCGCCGCGGATCTTCGTCGACTTGAGATCGGACTTGACGGCGTTGATGACGTTCTGGACGAACTGCTCACGCTGGGGTGTGCGCTGTTTGACGAGGTTGTCGATCTCGACGTAGAGCTTGGGGTGGAGCACGGCGAACGAGAGGTCCTCCAGCTCCCATTTGATGGTCTGGATGCCGAGACGATGGGCCAGCGGCGCGTAGATCTCGAGCGTCTCGGTGGCCTTGCGCGTCGCGGAGGCGCTCTCGACGAAGCCCCAGGTGCGGGCGTTGTGCAGACGGTCGGCGAGCTTGATGACCAGGACACGGATGTCCTTCGACATCGCGACCACCATCTTGCGGACCGTCTCGGCCTGCGCGCTGTCGCCGTACTTGAGCTTGTCGAGTTTCGTGACGCCGTCGACGAGCATCGTGATCTCATCGCCGAAGTCGTTCTGCAGCATCGCCAGCGTGTAGTCGGTGTCTTCGACGGTGTCGTGCAGCAGGGCGGCCGCGATGGTCTTCGATCCGATGCCGAGGTCGGCGAGGATCTGCGCGACGGCGACCGGGTGGGTGATGTACGGCTCGCCGCTCTTGCGCAGCTGGCCACGGTGGGCCTTCTCGGCCACCGAGTAGGCACGCTCGATGATGACCAGATCGGCCTTGGGGTGATGCATCCGCACCGTCTTGACGAGGCGGTCGACGGCGCCCGCGGGCTGACTGCGCGAGAAGAGACGCGGGAGGAGGGTACGGAGCGACGCCGTGCCTCCGGCGGGCTCGGACGAGGGCGCACTCTGACTGGTGGTGATCTCGGTCACGGACGACCCTCGCTCTCGTGGTCACGGACGCCGATGCGGACGGCCCGCGATGTGCAGGGGGTCCGACAGGGCAACGCTACTCGCTCTGGTTCAGTCGACCGACGCCGGGGCGCCGTTCTCGGAGGTGAGGTCTCCGTCGGCGTCTCGCCAGGCGAGCATCCCGCCCTCGACGTTGACCGCGTCGATGCCGGCACGCCGCAGTGCCGCCGTCGCCCGGAGAGAGCGCATGCCAGCGTGGCAGACCACGAGCACCTGCTGATCGGCGGGGACGTCATCGAGCCGGTCGCCGAGTTCGGAGAGCGGGACGAGCCGTGCCTCGGGGGCGTGCCCGGCGTCCCATTCGGACTGTTCTCGGACGTCGATCAGGGGTGTGCCCGCTCGGGCGCGTTCGATGGCCTCGGCGGCGCTGACCCCGGGGAGGTCGTCGACGGGGCTCACGGTGCTTCCGCCAGGGTCGCGTCGGAGGCTTCGACCTTGCGGGCGTCTCGCTTGGCGATCTCGGGCTCGCGGATCCGCAGGGTGGCGTACAGAGGCGACGCGATGAAGATCGTCGAGTACGTGCCCACCAGGATGCCGATGAACAGGGCCAACGAGATGTCGCGAAGCGTGCCGGCGCCGAGGACGAATGCCCCGATGAAGAGGATCGCCGCGACGGGGAGCAGGGCGACCACCGAGGTGTTGATCGACCGGACGAGCGTCTGGTTGACCGCCAGGTTGATCGACTGACCGAACGTGCGACGCGAACCCTCGCCGTCTTCGGACGTGTTCTCCCGGATCTTGTCGAACACCACGACGGTGTCGTAGAGGGAGTAGCCCAGGATGGTCAGGAAGCCGATGACGGCGGCCGGGGTGACCTCGAAGCCGACGATGCCGTAGATGCCCGCCGTCAGAACGAGGTCGTGCAGCAGGGCGGTCATCGCGGCGAGCGACATCTTCCAGGTGCGGAAGTAGAGCGTCATGCCGATGGCGGCGAGGATCAGGAAGATCACCAGGCCCTTGATGGCCTGCCCCGTGATGTCCGCGCCCCACGACGCGCCGATGAACGACGAGGTCACGCGGTCGTCGGGGACGTCGTACGCCGTAGCCAGCGCCGCGGCGAGGTCGTTGGTCTGCGCCGCCTCGAGCTGGGAGGTCTGGACGCGGATGGTGTCGGTGCCGACCTGCGTCACCCGGGGATTCGAGTTCGGGACGACCTCGTCGACCGTCTCGGCCGCGATGTCCTGATCGAGTTCGGCGGGTTGGGCGATCTGGAACTCGGACCCGCCGGTGAACTCGATGCCGAAGTGGAACCCTCCCCGGAGGAACGGGACGGTGACCGAGATGAGGATCATCACGGCGGCGATCCAGTACCAGGTCTTGCGTCGACCGACGATGTCGAACGATCGCGAGCCGGTGTAGAGGTCGTTACCGAACTTCGAGAAGCTGGCCATCAGGAGTTGGTCCCTTCGTCGCCGGACGCGTTGTCGACCGGACGGGTGTTCTTCTCGGCGGCTTTCCGCTCGGCGATGGTCTGGCGGATGACGGCCTCGCGACCGCCCGCCCTCTTCCGGCCACCGGCCACGACGGGTTCGCGGAACTGCGCCCTGCCCCGGTAGACGGCACCCAGCGCTCTCGGGTTGAGGCCGCTGAACGAGTGCCCCTCGCCGAAGAACCGCGTGCGGGCGATGAGCTGCAGCATGGGATGCGTGAACAGCGACACCACGATCAGGTCGATCACCGTCGTGATGCCGAGAGTCAGGGCGAAGCCCTTGACGTTGCCGACGGCGAGGATGAAGAGGGTGATGGCCGCGAGGAAGTTGACCGTGTCGGAGGCGATGATCGTGCGGATCGCGCGCTTCCAGCCGGATTCGACGGCGCTCTCGAGGATCCGCCCGTCGCGCAGCTCATCTCGGATCCGTTCGAAGTAGACGATGAAGGAGTCTGCCGTGATGCCGATGGCGACGATCAGCCCCGTCACCCCCGCGAGCGACAGGCGGTACCCCTCGCGCCACGACAGGATCGCGATCACGAGGTAGGTGAGCACGGCGGCGATGATCAGTGACAGCACGGTCACGAACGCCAGCGCCCGGTACTGGATCAGCGAGTAGATCACCACGAGGATGAGGCCGATCAGACCGGCGATGAGCCCGCTGACCAGCTGGGTCTGCCCCAGCGTCGCGGTGATCGTCTCGTTGCTCTGCACGGAGAAGCTCAGCGGCAGGGCGCCGAACTTCAGCTGGTCTGCGAGTGCCTTCGAACTGTCTTGCGTGAACTGGCCGGTGATCTGCGCGCGACCGTCGGTGATGGCGGCGTTGGCGGACGGAGCCGTGATGACCTGGTTGTCGAGGGTGACGGCGAACTGGTTCTGCGGGGCCTGAAGGGTGACGAGTCGCGACGTGACGTCGGCGAACTGGTCGGTGCCCTGACCGTCGAACTCGAGGTTGACGGCCCAGGTGTTGGTCGAGTTGCCCTGCGCGTCGGTGGCCAGCCCGTTCGTGGCATCGCTGATGTCGCTGCCCGCCACCTCGACGGGGCCGAGGATGTACTTGGCCGTGCCGTCGGTCGAGCAGGTCACGAGGGGCTCGTCGTCGGGCGCCGTCGCGAGGTCGTTGTCGGCCGCGCAGTTGTAGTTCTCGTAGACGTCCGCGAGCTGGGGTGTGATCCACGCGAGGTCGGACCCGTTGGTCGGCGACGCCGTCGGCGTGCTCTCGAGGTCGGGGTTCGGCGTGTAGGGCGCGGTGGTCGAGCCGGCGCTCGGACTGGCGCTCGCGCCGTCGGCCTCGCCGCCCACCTCGGCGCTGGACGCCGCCCCGGTGAACAGGACCGGACGGAAGGACAGCTTGGCCGAGGCCTCGATGCGCTCGAGAGTCGCGTTGTCGGGTCGACCGGGGATCGAGACGACGATGTTCTGGCTGCCCTGCTTGGTGATCTCCGACTCGGAGACGCCCGCGGAGTCGATGCGCTGACGGATGATCGTCACCGCCTGGTCGAGCTGCTGACTCGAGACCGTCTCGCCGTTCTGCAGCTGGGCGGCCAGCGTGATCTGCGTGCCACCCTGCAGATCGAGCGCCAGTTCGGGGACCCAGCTCGCGCCGTTCCACCAGCCGTCCCGACCGGAGTCGTTCAGCACGGTCGCCGTGCCGTTCAGGGCCGTCAACCCGGCGATGATGACCAGGAGCCAGGTCAGCGAGCGGATGGCTTTCTTCACCGGCGTCGAACGTGCCACGGAGGAACTCAGCTTTCTCATGGGAACGCGCGCCCGGTCGGAGCGCGCGCGTGTCGGGCCCGGTCGTCAGGACACGACCGGGCGGACGGATCAGGCAGTGGGCTTGTCGGAGTCTTTCGACGGGGTCGTGTCGATGCGCGGCTCGTCGGCACGCTCGCCGTATACGGGCGACTCGTCGAGGGAGCCCGTGGAGGTCGAGTCGATCACGGGGCGATCGAGGGCGTCGTCGCCGTCGGTCTCGCTGCTCGTGTCCGCGACGACGGGCTCGACGACGCGGCCCAGGGTCTGACGGTGCACCTTGACGATCGTGCCGGGTGCGACCTCGACCTCGGCGACGTTGGTCTCGTCGTCGATCGAGACGACCGTGCCGTAGAGCCCGAACGTGAGCATGACCTCGACGCCGGGGACCATCTTGCGCTGGAGGTCGGCCTGCTGGTTGTCGCGTTTCTTCTTGTTGCGGAACATGAAGAAGACGAGGACCACCAGGAGGAGGACCATGATGAGGGTTGTGGCGTCCATGCGGAACTGCCTTTCGAAGCTCGTGGGGTGTGGGCGTCGGCGAACCGATCAGCTCTGTGCGCCGACCGACCTGGTGGAATTATAGATCATGGGCGAAGAGGCCCCCTGAGTCGCGGGCGAGGCCGAAGTGCCGCCAGGCCTCCGGCGTCGCGATCCGGCCTCTCGGGGTCCGCGTGACGAGACCCACCCGGACGAGGAACGGCTCAACGACCGACTCGATGGTGTCGGCCTCCTCGCCGACGGAGACCGCCAGGGTGTTGAGCCCGACGGGACCTCCGTCGAAGCGCTTCAGGATCGTCGACAGCACCTCGCGGTCGAGACGGTCGAGACCCAGGTCGTCTACGTCGTACAGAGCCAGAGCCTCGCGCACCGTCGTGAGGTCGGCGGGGCGATCGTGGACGAGTGCGTAGTCGCGGACCCGTCGCAGGAGGCGGTTGGCGATTCGAGGGGTGCCTCGGCACCGGCCGGCGATCTCGGCCAGAGCCCGGGCGTCGACGTCGACGCCGAGCAGCGACGCGGCACGGCGCAGCACCTCGGTGAGCTCGGCCTCGTCGTAGAACTCGAGATGCGCCGTGAACCCGAATCGGTCGCGGAGGGGGTTCGGGAGCATGCCGCTCCGGGTGGTCGCCCCGACGAGGGTGAAGGGCGACAGCTCGAGGGGGATGCTCGTGGCTCCTGCTCCCTTGCCGACCATGATGTCGATCCGGTAGTCCTCCATGGCGAGGTAGAGCATCTCCTCCGCCGAGCGGGCCATGCGATGGATCTCGTCGATGAAGAGCACCTCGCCCGGGACGAGCGCCGAGAGGATGGCGGCGAGGTCTCCGGCGTGCTGGATGGCCGGACCGGACGACATGCGGAGCGGTCGGGAGCTCTCGTGGGCGACGATCATCGCGAGCGTCGTCTTGCCGAGACCGGGCGGGCCGGCCAGGAGGATGTGGTCTGGAGACCGGTTCTGCATCTCGGCCGCCCGGAGGAGCAGCTGCAGTTGTCCTCTGACCTTCGTCTGGCCGACGAACTCGGCGAGCGACGACGGGCGGAGGGCCCCCTCGAAGGCGAGCTCCGTCTCGGACTCGATGGTCGGGCGGGTGACGTCGTCGTCGCTCATGCGCGCGACGCCGAGGACTTCTGCGGACCCAGTCGACCGAGCGCCGCACGCAGCAGCTGCGGCACGGCGAGCCCGGAGTCCTGACCGGTCTCGGCCACGACGGCGTCGATGGCCCCCTGAGCCTCGCGCTCGGCCCAGCCGAGACCGACGAGCGCCACGAGCACGTCGGACGCCGTGGTCGAGGCCGCGGTGACGCTCGGAGCGGATGGCGCCACGTCGAGCTTGCCGGCCAGCGAGAGCACGATGAGCTTCGCGGTCTTGGGGCCGATGCCGGAGACCCGCCGGAACGCTGCGTCGTCCTCGTCGAGGACGGCCTGCGCGATCTGGTTCGGGGTGAGGGTCGCGAGGACGCCCTGGGCGGATTTGGGGCCGACGCCTGTCACGCCGCGCAGGAGGTCGAACACCTCGAGCTCTTCGAGCTCGAGGAATCCGAACAGCGAGAGGTCGTCTTCTCGGACGATCAACGTGGTGAAGAGCCGCGCCGTGTCGCCCGGGTGGACGGTCAGAGCGACCTGAGGGGTGACGCCGACCCGGAGGCCCACTCCCCCGACCTCGACGACGACGGACGCCCCGGAAGAAGACAGGACGGTGCCGCGGACACTCGAGATCATGCGCCCAGCCTAGGAGTACGGAGGGACTTCTCGGCGTCCCGCCACGCCCGTTGCGCAGGGGTGAGCACGCTGCCGCCGGCACGCGCGGTCGTCGTGCCGCCCGCCCCGCCGCCCAAGCCGTCGCGACGCCAGGCGTGGCAGATGGCCAGAGCCAGGGCGTCGGCCGCATCGGCGGGCTTCGGAGCCTCGGACAATCCCAGGAGTCGCGCGACCATCGACCCCACCTGGGCCTTGTCGGCCGACCCGTAGCCCGTCACCGCAGCCTTCACCTCGGACGGGGTGTGGAGCGCGACGGGGATCGAGCGCTCGGCGGCAGCCCGGAGGGCGAGGCCGCTGACCTGCGCGGTGCCCATGACGGTGCGGAGGTTGTTCTGCGCGAAGACGCGCTCGATGGCCATCGCGTCGGGCCGGTGCTCGTCGACGAGTGCCTCGATGCCGCGGCCGATGGTCAGAAGTCGCTGCTCGAGCGGCGAGTCGGCAGCCGATCGGATGACGTGGACCGCCACCAGGGTAGGCCGCCGGGTCGCCGACACCTCGATCACACCCACGCCGCACCGGGTGAGCCCCGGGTCGATGCCGAGCACCCGGAGCGTCACCGGGGGCTGCTACTCGTCGTCGTCGTCGTCGAGCGCCGACTGGACGTCGGCGGGGACATCGTGGTTCGCGTAGACGTTCTGGACGTCGTCGTCGTCATCGAGGGCGTCGATGAGCCGGAAGACCTTGCGTGCCGTCTCGAGGTCGACCTCGATCTTGAGGCCGGGGACGAACTCGATGTCGGCCGAGTCGTAGTCGATGCCGGCCTCTTGCAACGCTGAGCGGGCCGGCACGAGGTCCGAGGCCTCGGTGACGATCTCGAAGCCCTCGCCGCGGTCCGTGACCTCTTCGGCGCCGGCGTCGAGGACCGCCGTCAGCACGTCGTCCTCGGTGAGGTCGCCGTTCTTCATGACCGCGATGACGCCTTTGCGGCTGAAGTTGTAGGCGACGCTGCCCGGGTCGGCCATCGTTCCGCCATTGCGGGACATCACTGTCCGCACGTTCGCCGCCGCACGGTTCTTGTTGTCGGTGAGGCACTCGATCAGGAGGGCGACGCCGTTGGGGCCGTAGCCCTCGTACATGATCGTCTGGTAGTCGACGCTCTCACCGCTGAGACCGGCACCGCGCTTGATCGCCCTGTCGATGTTGTCGTTCGGGACGGAGGTCTTCTTCGCCTTCTGCACGGCGTCGACCAGCGTCGGGTTGCCCGACATGTCGGCCCCGCCCTGCTTGGCTGCGACCTCGATGTTCTTGATGAGCTTGGCGAACGACTTGGCACGGCGGCTGTCGATGACGGCCTTCTTGTGCTTGGTCGTTGCCCACTTGGAATGCCCGGACACGGTGCTCCTTCGACTGCTGGCGGAAATCGGATCGAGTCTACCGCGATGCCCGGGCGCGGGCCTTGTCGAGGAAGTACGCGTGGAACCGGTAGTCGTCGGTCACCTCGGGGTGGAACGAGGTGCCGAGCAGGTTGCCCTGCTCGACGGCGACGACACGGCCGTCGTCGAGGACGCCGATCGCCGTGGCCAGCGGCCCGACCTCGGTGACCACCGGGGCCCGGATGAAGACGGCGTGCACGGGCGGCGTCCCGATGACGGGGACGTCGACATCGGTCTCGAACGAGTCGGTCTGACTGCCGAACGCGTTGCGCCGGACGGCCACGTCGAGACCGCCCAGGCTCTTCTGCCCGGCGATGCCGTCCACGATGCGGTCGGAGAGCATGATGAGCCCGGCGCAGGTGCCGTACACGGGCAGGCCGTCGTCGATCGCGGCACGGAGAGGGCCGGCGAGGTCGAACAGGCGGGTCAGTTTGTCCATCACGCCCGACTCGCCCCCCGGGATCACGAGACCATCGACGGACGCCAGCTCGGATGCCCGGCGAACCGGCACCGCTTCCGCACCGAGTGACGTCAGGACGCCGAGATGCTCACGGAAGTCGCCCTGGAGCGCCAGGACTCCAACGCGAGGTGACCGCCCGCCTGCCCCCGTGCTGTTACCAGCCACGCTCGGCGAGACGGTGGGGCGCAGGCAGGTCGGGCACGTTGATGCCGACCATGGCCTCGCCCAGACCACGCGACGCGTCGGCCACGACCTGCGGGTCGTCGAAGAAGGTCGTCGCCTTGACGATGGCCCGGGCACGCTCGGCCGGGTTGCCGGACTTGAAGATGCCGGAGCCCACGAAGACGCCGTCGGCGCCGAGCTGCATCATCAGCGCGGCGTCGGCGGGCGTCGCGACCCCGCCCGCGGTGAAGAGCACGACCGGCAGCTTGCCCGTCTCCGCGATCTCCTTGACGAGCTCGTAGGGCGCCTGGAGCTCTTTCGCGGCGACGTAGAGCTCGTCGGTCTTGAGGCCCTGCAGCTGCGCGATCTCCTTCGAGATGGTGCGGATGTGCTTGGTGGCCTCGGAGACGTCGCCCGTGCCGGCCTCGCCCTTGGAGCGGATCATCGCCGCACCCTCGGTGATGCGGCGGAGCGCCTCGCCGAGGTTGGTCGCACCGCAGACGAACGGCACCGTGAAGTTCCACTTGTCGATGTGGTTGACGTAGTCGGCGGGGCTCAGCACCTCGGACTCGTCGATGTAGTCGACGCCGAGGGTCTGCAGGATCTGAGCCTCGACGAAGTGTCCGATGCGGGCCTTGGCCATGACGGGGATCGAGACCGCCGCGACGATCTCGTCGATCATGTCTGGGTCGCTCATCCGAGCCACGCCGCCCTGCGAGCGGATGTCGGCGGGGACGCGCTCGAGGGCCATGACGGCGACGGCCCCCGCGTCTTCGGCGATCTTGGCCTGCTCGACGTTGACGACGTCCATGATGACGCCGCCCTTGAGCATCTCGGCGAGACCGCGCTTGACGCGGTCCGAACCGGTTGTGGC
Source organism: Frigoribacterium sp. AC394 (assembly GCF_979258095.1). Classification (NCBI taxonomy): domain Bacteria; kingdom Bacillati; phylum Actinomycetota; class Actinomycetes; order Micrococcales; family Microbacteriaceae; genus Frigoribacterium; species Frigoribacterium sp. AC394. The sequence continues at coordinate 382,629 of NZ_OZ409834.1, forward strand.
GGACGAGGTGGAGGCGGGGGTCGTGTCGCTCATGATGCCTTCCATTCTAGGGCTGTTCAGGACTCGCGGGTCGTCGACGGGTCCGTCGCCCGATCGGTCGCGGGCCAGGCCTCTGCGACCGCGGCGCGGACGTCGCCCAGAAGTCGGGTGACCGCCTTCGTCTCGGCGATGATCGGGAAGAAGTTCGAGTCGCCGCCGTACCGCGGAACGATGTGCTGGTGGAGGTGCTCGGCGATGCCCGCTCCCCCGACCTGGCCCTGGTTCATCCCGATGTTGAACCCTTGGGCACGCGACACGACGGTGAGCACCCGCATCGCGATCTGCGTCAGGGCGGCGATCTCGGCCACCTCCTCGACGGTCGCCAGGTCGTAGGTCGCGATGTGGCGATACGGGCACACCAGGAGGTGCCCCGGGTTGTAGGGGAAGAGGTTGAGCACGACGTACGCGTGCTCACCCCGCGCGACGATGAGCGCGTCGTCGTCGGACTTCGACGGTGCCTCGCAGAACGGGCAGTCGTCGTCGTGCGCGCCCTGCCCCTGCCCGACGTAGACCGCGCGGTGCGGTGTCCACAGACGTTGGAAGGCGTCGGGCACGGCGGCGAAGTCGCCCGAGGCCTCGGTGGCCGCGGGGTCGGACACGGTCAGACCTGGGCCTTGGTCTGGATCGCCGTGAGGATCTTCGCGATCGCGTCGTCGATCGGGACGCCGTTCTCCTGCGTTCCGTCGCGGTAGCGGAAGCTCACCGCACCCGCGGCGCGGTCCTCTTCGCCGGCGATCAGCTGGTACGGCACCTTGGACTTCGTGTGCGTGCGGATCTTCTTCGGGAACCGGTCGACGCCGTGGTCGACCCGGGCGCGGACGCCCTCGGCTCGGAGGCGCTCCACCACGCCGTCGAGGTACTCGCCGTACTCGTCGGCCACGGGCACGGCGACGACCTGCTCGGGCGAGAGCCACACGGGGAACGCACCGGCGTAGTGCTCGGTCAGCACACCGAAGAAGCGCTCGATCGTGCCGAAGAGGGCGCGGTGGATCATGACCGGCCGCTGGCGCGTGCCGTCCGCCGCCGCGTACTCGAGGTCGAAGCGCTCCGGCAGGTTGAAGTCGAGCTGGACGGTCGACATCTGCCAGGTGCGCCCGATGGCGTCGCGCGCCTGGACGGAGATCTTGGGCCCGTAGAACGCGGCCCCGCCGGGGTCGGGCACGAGGTCGAGACCGGACTCCTCCGCGACCTCGCGGAGGGTCGCCGTCGCGGTCTCCCAGATGTCGTCGTCGCCGACGTACTTCTCGGGGTCTTTTGTCGAGAGCTCGAGGTAGAAGTCGGTCAGGCCGTAGTCGCGGAGCAGCGAGAGCACGAAGTTCAGCGTGCCGGTCAGCTCGTCTTTCATCTTGTCGCGGGTCGTGAAGATGTGCGCGTCGTCCTGGGTCATGCCCCGGACCCTGGTCAGCCCGTGGATGACGCCGGACTTCTCGTTGCGGTACACCGTGCCGAACTCGAACAGGCGGAGCGGCAGGTCGCGGTACGACCGGGGCTGCGACCGGTAGGCGAGGATGTGCATCGGGCAGTTCATGGGCTTGAGGTAGTAGTCGGCGCCCTGACGGGTGATCTCGCCCTCGTCGTTCCGGGCCTCGTCGAGCTTCATCGCCGGGAACATGCCGTCCTTGTACCAGCCGAGGTGACCCGAGGTCTCGAACAGGCTCGCCTTGGTGATGTGCGGCGTGTAGACGAAGTCGTACCCGGCGGCCTCGTGACGTCGCCTGGAGTAGTCCTCCATCTCTCGACGAATGATGCCGCCCTTGGGGTGGAAGATCGCGAGACCGGAGCCGATCTCGTCGGGGAACGAGAACAGGTCGAGCTCGACGCCGAGCTTGCGGTGGTCGCGCTTCGCGGCCTCCTCGAGTCGCGACTGGTACGCGCGCAGCTCGTCTTTGGTGGGCCAGGCGGTGCCGTAGATGCGCTGCAGCTGCGGGTTCTTCTCGGAGCCCCGCCAGTAGGCCGCCGCCACCCGCATCAGCTTCGTGGCATTGCCGAGGAGGCGCGTGCTCGGCAGGTGGGGACCACGGCAGAGGTCGTACCAGATCACGTCGCCGGTCTTGGGGTCGACGTTGTCGTAGACGGTGAGCTCGGCGCCACCGACCTCGACGGACTCGCCGTCGTCGCCGATCTCGTCGCTCGACCCGCCCTTGAGGCCGATCAGCTCGAGCTTGTACGGCTCGGCCGCCAGCAGCTCGCGGGCCTCGGCGTCGGTGACGACCCGGCGACGGAAGCGCTGGCCCTGCTTGATGATGCGCTCCATCCCCTTCTCGATCGCCTTGAGGTCGTCGGGGGTGAAGGGCTCGGCCACGTCGAAGTCGTAGTAGAAGCCGTCGGTGACGGGCGGCCCGATGCCGAGCTTGGCCGCGGGGTTGATCGCCTGGACGGCCTGCGCCATGACGTGCGCGGCCGAGTGCCGGAGGATGGCGAGACCGTCGGGCGACCCGATCAGGACCGGCTCGGCGACGTCGCCCGCGTGGAGCTCGGTCGCCAGATCGCGCAGCTCGCCGCCGACCCGCAGCGCCACCACCGACCGGTCCGTGAAGATCTCGAACCCCGTCGTCGTCTCGGACACCTCGACGGGCTGCAGGTCGGTCGAGGCGGGGGCGGCGGGGACGGTCTGATCTGTCACGGTCGTGAGGTTCCTTACGTGGGAGGGACCACGCCAGTTTAGACGGGCGCGGAGCCGGGATCGATCGTGCCCCGCGCCTCCTCGGCCCTCCCAGTCGGGACGGCCGCGAGCTCGGTCGCGCACGCCTCGGCGGCCACCCAGGCGAGCATCCCGCACTTGACGCGCATGACGAACTTCGAGACGCCGTGGAAGGCGACCGCGTCGCCGAGCACCTCGTCGTCGGGCTCGCCCGCCCCGCGGGAGCGCATCATCGCGCGGTACTCGTCGATCAGCAGCCGCAGCTCGGGCAGGGTGCGGCCGGGGGCCAGCTCGCTGAGGACCGAGGCGGACGCCATCGAGATGGAGCAGCCGGCGCCCTGCCAGGCGAAGCCGTCGATGCGGCCGGTGACCTCGTCGACCGAGAGCCGGACGGTGATCTCGTCGCCGCAGGTGGGGTTCCGCTCGAAGTGCTCGGCCTGCGCGCCGGGCAGCTCGCCGTCGCCGTGCCGTCGCTTCGCGTGATCGAGGATGACCTGCTGGTAGAGGGAGTCGAGGGAGGCGCTCATCGCTCGGACCCCTCGACCCCGAAGTACGCCCGGACTCCGGCGACGCCGTCGAGGAGGCGGTCCACCTCGGCCTCGGTGCTGAACAGGTACGTGCTGGCGCGGGTGGTCGCGGCGACGCCGAGGCGCCGGTGCAGTGGCTGCGCGCAGTGGTGCCCCACGCGGACCGCGATGCCCGAGGCGTCGAGGTACTGCCCGACGTCATGCGCGTGCACCCCGTCGACGACGAATGACGCCAGACCGGAGCGGGCCACACCCGCGGGTGGTCCGACGACGCGGACGCCGGGGACCGCGGCGAGACCTGCGACGAGTCGCTCGGCCAGCGTCTCTTCGTGCACGCGGATACGATCGAGACCGACGGCCTCGAGGTAGCGGACGGCCTCGGCCAGCGCCACGGCCTGCGACACCGGCTGGGTGCCCGCCTCGAAGCGCTGCGGCGAGGGCAGGTACTCGGAGCCCTCGAGCGTCACGGTGGTGATCATCGAACCGCCCGTCTTGAACGGCGGCAGCGCGTCGAGCAGCTCGGCCCGCCCGTAGAGGACGCCGATGCCGGTCGGGCCGAGCATCTTGTGCCCCGAGAAGGCGGCGAAGTCGACCCCCAGGGCCGGGAGGTCGAGCGGTCGGTGCGGCGCCGACTGACAGGCGTCGAGCACGACGAGGGCGTCGACGGCGTGGGCGGCCTCGACGAGGCGCTCGACCTCGGCGATCTGCCCGGTGACGTTCGACACGTGCGCGAACGCCACGATGCGGGTGCGGTCGCCGAGCAGGGCGATCAGGTCGTCCGCCGACCAGACGCCGGCGTCGTCGACCGGGACGAAGCGGAGCACGGCCCCGGTCGTCGCCGCGAGCTCCTGCCAGGGCACCAGGTTCGCGTGGTGCTCGGCCTCGGTGAGCACGATCTCGTCTCCGGGACGGAGGGCGAACCGGCGGGCCGGTGCTCCCCCGCGACCGTGCGTCGCGTTCGCGAAGCCGTAGGCGACGAGGTTCAGGGCGTCGGTCGCGTTCGCCGTCCAGACGATCTCGTCGACGGAGGCGCCGACGAACCCGGCGACGGTGGCCCGGGCGTCTTCGAAGGCCTCGGTCGCGAGACCGGCGAGGGTGTGCGCGCCGCGGTGCACGGCCGAGTTGATCGTCTCGAGGAACACCCGCTCCGCGTCGAGCACGCTCGACGGGCGCTGCGCCGTGGCCCCCGAGTCGAGGTAGGCGAGCGGCTCGTCGTTCACCGTCTGGTCGAGCAGGGGGAAGTCGGCACGGAGACGCTGCACCTCGGACTCGGAGAGCCCCGAAGCGAGGGAGGCGCGGGTCGCGTCGGCAGCGCCGGTCACGTCGGCAGCGCCGGTCGAGTCGGATGGGCCGGTCACGTCGGACGGGCTGGGCCTTGCGGAGATCTGGGTCACGGTGTCCTTTCCCGTCGATCCTATTGATCGTCGCCGACGGTACGACGACCCAACGGCCCGGCTGCCCCGCGTGTTCCCACCACTCCGGCGCATGACGCCGTGTGACGCGCGCCGCGGAGGGGGTGGCGCCGGGTCCGCAGCCCGGCCAGCATGAAGTGCATGAGCCCCGACCGCATCGAGACCAGTCACGCCGGCAGCCTGCCGCGCACCCCCGAACTCATCGCCGCCAACGACGCCCGCGCCCTAGCTCCCGACGGATTCACGCTCGAACGGACCCCCGAGTTCGACGAGCTGCTGACCGCGGCCGTCGCCGACCTCGTCCGCCGGCAGGAGGATCTCGGCATCACGATCGTCGGAGACGGCGAGTACGGCAAGGCCATGACGAGCGCCGTCGACTACGGCGCCTGGTGGTCGTACTCGTTCCAGCGGGTCGGCGGGCTGTCGTTGACCGGCTCTGACATCTTCAGCCAGCAGCCGGTTCGCTCGGGCCCCGGCGACGTGCGCCTGACGTCGTTCCCCGACCGGCGCGACTGGCAGAGGTTCCACGACGCGTACACCGACCCCTCGTCGGGCATCGGCACGGGCTCGGGGGCGACGCCGTTCCCCAGCACGACCGGGCCGCTGGCCTACGTCGGGCAGAACGCCATCGCCTCCGACATCGCCAACCTCACGACCGGCGTCGCGGCCGGCCACGCCACGTCGGCCTTCATCACCTCGCTGTCGCCGGGCAGCGGAGCCCGCATCGCGAACGACTTCTACGCCACCGAGGAGGAGCACATCTGGGCCTGGGCCGAGGTGCTGCGCGAGGAGTACCTCGCCATCACCGGTGCGGGCCTCGTCGTGCAGATCGACGACCCCTCGATCGCCGAGAACTGGGACCAGATCAACCCCGAGCCGAGCATCGACGACTACCGGGCGTTCACCCGCATCCGCGTCGAGGCGCTGAATCACGCCCTCCGCGGCATCCCGCCCGAGCTGGTGCGATTCCATCTCTGCTGGGGATCCTGGCACGGCCCGCACACCACGGACATCGAGTTCCGGCACATCGTCGACCTGATGCTCGAGATCGACGCGGGCTCGTACTCGTTCGAGGCCGCGAACGTACGCCACGAGCACGAGTGGAAGATCTGGCGCGACGTCGAGCTGCCCGCCGGCAAGACGATCGCCCCCGGTGTGGTGAGTCACGCGACCAACGTCGTCGAGCATCCCGAGCTGGTCGCGGACCGCATCGAGGCATTCGCGTCGACCGTCGGCCCCGACCGGGTCGTCGCCTCGACGGACTGCGGTCTCGGCGGGCGGATCCACCCGCAGATCGCCGTCGCGAAGCTCGCGTCGCTCGGCGAGGGCGCCCGCATCGCGTCGCACCGCCTCTTCGGCTGAGACCGCTCGACGGGCACGACCCGCGCCTCCTGCGGTCACGAGGCCGAGGAGGCGCGGGTCGTCGCAGCCGGGCGGGTCGCGTCAGTCGTCGAGCGGTTTGAGCACGCGCCGGAGGAACTGCTGCGTGCGGGCTTCGCGCGGGCGGCTCAGCACGTCGGCCGGGCGCCCGCGCTCGACGACCACGCCGGCGTCCATGAAGACGAGCTCGTCGGCGACGCGCCGGGCGAACTCGAGCTCGTGGGTGACGACGATCATCGTCCAGCCGTCGTCGGCCAGCTCCTTGACGACCGTGAGGACGTCACCGACGAGCTCGGGGTCGAGCGCCGAGGTGGGCTCGTCGAAGAGCAGCAGCTCGGGCGCAGCGCCAGGGCTCGGACGATGCCCACGCGCTGTTGCTGCCCACCGGACAGCTCGGCGGGGTAGGCGTCGGCCTTCTCGGCGAGGCCCACCCGGGCGAGCAGCGTTCCGGCCTCGGCCCGCGCCTCCTCCGGGTCGCGCTTCTGCACGCGCACCGGGCCCTCGACGACGTTCTGCAGCACGGTCAGGTGCGGAAAGAGATTGAAGTGCTGGAAGACCATCGACGAGCGGTCGCGGAGGGCCGTGAGGTCGCGCTTGCCGACCTTGGCGCCGAAGTCGATCGATCGGCCGTCGGAGAGGGTCACCGTGCCGGCGTCGGGGACCTCGAGGCTGTTGAGCGACCGCAGGACGGTCGTCTTGCCCGAGCCGGAGGGCCCGATGATGGCGACGACCCGACCACGACGGACGTCGAGGTCGATGCCGCGGAGGACCTCGTTCTCGCCGAAGCTCTTGCGCAGACCACGGACGGTCAGGACGGTCGCATCGGCGCCCGATGCCGGAGGCGGGGTGACGTCAGCGGGCAACGTGGCGGTCCAATCTCTTCTCGAGGGCGTCCTGTCCGAACGACAGGATGAGGCAGATGACCCAGTAGACCAGGGCTGCCTCGAGGTAGATCAGCAGGAACTCGTTCGAGACCGTCGCGATCTGCTGCGCCTGGCGGAACAGCTCGACGACGAGGATGACGCTCGCGAGGGAGGTGTCCTTCACGAGGCTGATGAACGTGTTCGACAGCGGCGGCACCGACACCCGCGCGGCCTGCGGCAGGATGATCCGCCGGAGGGCGAGCCCCCGCGACATGCCGATCGTGTGCGCGGCCTCCCATTGGCCCTTCGGCACCGAGAGGATGGCCGCGCGGATGACCTCTGCGGCGTACCCGCCCACGTTCAACGAGAACGCGATGATGGCGCTGGGCCACGGGTCGAGTCGGATGCCGAGCGAGGGCAGACCGTAGAAGACGACGAACAGCTGGACCAGCAGCGGCGTCCCGCGGATGACCGAAGTGTAGAACCGGGCGATGCCGGCCAGCCAGATCCGCCCCGACAGTCGCATCAGCGCGATCACGATGGCGATGACGAGGCCGAGGGCCATCGAGATCAACGCCAGAGGGATCGACGCGACGAGCGCTCCCGACACGATCGGCCAGAGCGACCGCGCGAAGAGGTCGAAGGTGGATTGCACGACTACTCGCTGACGTCCTGGCCGAAGTACTGGTCGGAGATCTCGGCGAGAGTGCCATCGGCCTTGAGCTCGGCGAGGGCGTCGTCGATGGCCGCGACGAGGTCGTCGCTGCCCTTCGTGGTGACGAGCGCCGAGTTCGAGACGTCGTCGGTCGTCGCAGCGATCTTGATCGCGGCCGCCTTGTCGGGGTTCGTCTTGACGTAGTCGAGGAACGTCAGCTCGTCGTTCACGGTCGCGTCGATGCGGCCCTGCTCGAGCAGCGCGACCGACTGGGCCCAGCCCTCGACCACCTGCACGTCGGCACCGGCGTCCTTGGCCGTCGTGTAGAAGTTGCTCGACTGCGACTGCGCCGTGGTCTTTCCCTCGAGGTCGGCCAGCGAGGTGATGTCGGTGGTGTCGGCGGCCGTGATGACGGCGCCGCGGCTCACCGTGTACGGCGTCGAGAAGTCGAAGCTCGCCTCACGCTCGTCGGTGATCGAGATCTGGTTCGCGACGATGTCGAACCGCCCCGCGTCGAGCCCGGCCAGCAGCGCGTCGAACTGGGTCTCCTCGAACTTCGGAGTGAGGTCGAGCTTCTCGGCGACGGCCGTGGCGACGTCGACGTCGTAGCCCGTGAGCGCCCCGGAGCCGCCCTCGTGGTAGGTGAAGGGCTGGTACGTGCCCTCGGTGCCGATGACGAGCTCGCCGGACTCCCGGATGTCGTCGAGGCTCTTCGCCGCGCTCGTGTCGGCGGTCGCATCGCCGGTCTGCGTGACGACGCCGTCGGTCGAGGCGGGGGCGCAGGCCGTCAGCGCGAGGGCTGCAGCGGCGACGACGCCGGCGACGGAGAGGCGACGGACGGAGCGGGGGGCGGTGATCTTCACGGGGTTCCTTTGCGGAGACTCGGGGTCGGACGAGCCACCCGACCCTAACGCCGTCAGTGGCGGTGGGATTCCCGATGTCCTCCCGTGACCTCGGGACGGCTGCGATCGGCCTCTCCGGGCGGGCCCGGTGGCGAGCCCGGCGGTGAGCTCGGCGGCGGGCCCGGTGGGGAGCTCAGGGGCGAGCTCAGCGGCGGGCCAGCGCCTCGATCACCGACGGGGCGCCGTCGAGCCGGATGTGCCGGTGGGCGACGCTCGTCGCCGAGACCGCGACGGCGCTCAACGAGAGAGACGAGAAGAGCTTCCCGTCGACCAGGTCGGAGCGGATGAGCGCGTCGTCGTCGTCCACCGCGAGGGCGCTGCTCTCGCGGATCAGATCGAGCCACGGAGCCCAGTCGCCCTCGCCGCCGGCGTCGGTCTCCCCATCGCCTGCCGACGATAGAGGACCCGAAGGAGGCGCGACGTCGCGGAACCGGGGCAGCCAGCGATCGACGCGGGGCACGCTCCGATCGTCGGGTGCGGCGTGGGTCAGCATGTGGACGCCGGGGGCGAGACGGGTGGACCGGGTGGCGGAGCCGTCCCAGGCGGAGTGGGTCGCGCCTCCTCGGTCCGCGGTCAGCAGGTTGAAGGTGCGCGTCCGCTGCGGGCCGACGGGCAGGGCGCCGTCGGCCGCGGCCCGCAGCGGGAGGGACCCCCGCGTCGCCCAGCCGCCCTCGGGCGAGGGCGGCTCCTCATGACGGTTCAGCACGACGCTCGCCCGGCTCGGCTCCGTGGCGACGGCCAGCCAGGCGCCCCCGGCCTCGCGGTCGTGCACGCCGGTGACCCGGTCGCCGAGCTCGGGCCACCAGGCGCCGGGCTCGTCCCACGGGCGGTCGGGGGATTCGTCGCGCAGCCCGAAGAACACGACAGGCCAGTCGGAGTCGGGGGCGATCGAGACGACGACGGTGCACATGAGGGTCCTCCGGGTGGGTGTCTCGCGCCCGGTCGCGGCGCGGCGACGCGGACGACGATCTGACGGGCGGCCACGAGATGCGGCATCGTGGGAGTGCAACGCTACCGACCGGGCCCCCGGGTCGGCCGACCGTCCGCCACCGATCGACAGGGCATCCCGTGACCCACGACTCCTCCCCGCACTCCCCCGCCGACGCGACCGACCCGACCGACGAGACCGACCCGACCGGATCGTCGCGGCGACTGAACGTCGTGGTCGGCATCTCGGGCGGGATCGCGGCGTACAAGGCCGTCGGCGTCGTCCGGGGGCTCGTGCTGCAGGGTCACGACGTGCACGTCGTGCCGACCGAGGCGGCCCTGCGATTCGTCGGCGCACCGACCCTCGAGGCGATCAGCCGCAACCCCGTGCACACGTCGGTCTTCGACGACGTCGCGCAGGTGCGGCACGTCGCGCTCGGGCAGCAGGCCGACCTGATCGTCGTCGCCCCCGCCACCGCTCACACCCTCGCCAAGATCGCTCACGGTCTCTCCGACGATCTGCTCGGCACGACGATCCTCGCCAGCACCGCGCCGCTCGTCGTCGCCCCCGCGATGCACACCGAGATGTGGGGCAACGCGGCGACCGTCGCCAACATCGAGCTCCTCCGCGGACGCGGGGTCACGGTGGTCGGACCCGCCGACGGACCGCTCACCGGCGGCGACTCGGGGCCGGGGCGACTGAGCGAGCCGGACGAGATCGTCGCGGCGGCGCTCGCGGTGGCGACCCGCGCCTCCTCGGCTGGTCCGGCGGGAACCGAGGAGGCGCGGGTCGCCGATCTCGCCGGCGTCCGCGTGGTCGTATCCGCAGGCGGCACCCGCGAGCCCCTCGACCCGGTGCGGTTCATCGGAAACCGCTCGACCGGCAAGCAGGGTGCGGCCATCGCCCTGGCCGCGGCTCGACGGGGCGCGGACGTGACCGTCGTCGCCGCCGAGTTGGACGGGGCGGTGATGCAGTCGCTGGCCGCAGCACCGACGATCCGCGTGGTGCCCGTCTCGTCCGCGCTCGAGCTGGAGACCGCCATGGGCGTCGAGGCGACCTCGCACGACGTCGTCGTGATGACCGCAGCCGTGGCCGACTACCGGCCGGCCGAGGTCGCCGCCGGGAAGATCAAGAAGGACGACACCGGCGACGAACTGATCGTGCGACTGGTCCGCAACCCTGACATCCTGGCGGGTCTGGTCGCCGCTCGCCGCCCGGGCCAGATCGTGGTCGGCTTCGCCGCCGAGACGACGGAGGACCGCGACGAGCTCGTGGCGCTAGGGCGCACGAAGCAGTTGCGGAAGGGCGCCGACCTGCTCGTGCTGAACTCGGTGGGATGGACCACAGGCTTCGGCGCCGACGACACCGCGGTGATCGTCATCGACCGTGAGGGCTCGGAGGTCGCCGAGGCCCACGGGTCGAAGCAGGAGGTCGCCGACGCCCTGCTCGACGCGGTGGCGGAGCGCCTGGTCGAGTAGCGCCGGACGCCCACGCGTGGGGAGATCGGCGCCGAGTCCGGGCGAGTGCGGCCGAGACGGTCGTCGCGAGCCGACCGCTTTGGCCGGACACGCCCGCATGGGCGGCCTGCGCACGGACAGACCGATGGGCCGCCGCGCGGACAGCCCGACGGGCCGACCACACCCGGACACGACGAAAGCCCCGGCGGATGCCGGGGCTTTCGGTGTGTGAGCGATACTGGGATCGAACCAGCGACCTCTTCCGTGTCAGGGAAGCGCGCTACCGCTGCGCCAATCGCTCAAAACTGTGTTCACATCTATTGCGGATTACTGCATCGAGTGTAGACCTGAGTCTGCATCGATTGGAGGTGGAGACGGGATTTGAACCCGCGTGAACGGCTTTGCAGGCCGGTGCCTCGCCTCTCGGCCACTCCACCATACGAGCAGCCCCCCAGAGGGAGGCCACCAGTCGGTGGACCACCCTCTGGTGAGCTTGACACTCGAGCGGATGACGAGATTCGAACTCGCGACCCTCACCTTGGCAAGGTGATGCGCTACCACTGCGCCACATCCGCATTTCGCTTTGCATTTCTGCGTGCAAAAGAACAATACCCACACCCCGGACCAGATACCAAATCGAGTCGGCCTCGTGTCTTGTCGGGGCCGATCCGGCCGCACCGCGCCTCCTGCAGGGCCGTGTCGAATGGCGCTCCGGCACCCGCATGCACTAGCATCGACGAGTCCCGCAGGGGCGATTGGCGCAGTTGGTAGCGCGCTTCCTTCACACGGAAGAGGTCATCGGTTCGAGTCCGGTATCGCCCACCAGGCAGACGAGAAAAGGGCCCCGCAGATGCGGGGCCCTTTTCTCGTTCCGGTCGCTTCGACCCGGCTAGAGTGCGGTGCACGGCCGTATCCGCACCGACGAGCGAGCCGGGGACGCGGAACGGCCCCGGTCGTCTGACCGGGGCCGTCCTCGTGGTGCGGGTGATGCCGGGGGTGCCTACTGGCGCGAGTTCTCGAGGACGTAGCCCTCTTCGCCGTGGATGGCGAGGTCGATGCCGGCCACCTCGTCCTCGTTCTTCACGCGGAACCCGATGGTCTTCTCGATGACGAAGCCGATCAGGTAGGCGAGCACGAACGAGTAGACCATGACGGCCAGGGCCGAGACGGCCTGGATCCCCAGCTGGTCGAACGAACCCGAGAAGATCAGCCCGCTGCCGTTGGCGAAGAAGCCGAGGTAGAGGGTTCCGATCAGACCGCCGACGAGGTGGATGCCGACGACGTCGAGCGAGTCGTCGAAGCCGAGCTTGAACTTGAGGTCGATCGCGAGGGCGCAGACCGCACCGGCGACGACACCGAGCACCATGGCCCAGAACGGCGTGAGGGCGGCGCAAGCGGGGGTGATCGCGACGAGGCCGGCGACGGCACCCGAGGCGGCGCCGATCGAGGTCGCCTTGCCGTCCTTGATCTTCTCGACGACGAGCCAGCCGAGGATGGCCGCCGCCGGCGCGGCGATCGTGTTCAGGAACGCGAGGGCGGCGACGCCGTCGGCCGCGAGCTCGGAGCCGGCGTTGAAGCCGAACCAGCCGAACCAGAGGAGACCGGCGCCCAGCAGCACGAAGGGCGGGTTGTGCGGCTTGTCGGCGCCCTTGGCGAAGCCGACCCGCTTGCCGAGCACGAGGGCCAGGGCGAGGGCCGCGGCTCCCGCGTTGATGTGGACCGCCGTGCCACCGGCGAAGTCGATCACGCCCATGCTGGCGATCCAGCCGCCGTCGACCACCGAGCCGTCCTCACCCAGCGTGAAGTTGAAGACCCAGCTGGCGACCGGGAAGTAGACGATGGTCACCCAGACCCCGGCGAAGATCATCCAGGCGCCGAACTTGGCGCGGTCGGCGATGGCACCCGAGATGAGAGCGACCGTGATGATCGCGAAGGTCGCCTGGAAGGCGGCGAAGGCGATGGTCGGGTAGGCGCCGGCCGGGTCCTGGCTGTCGACGAACAGCGAGTTCAGGCTGAACATCGAGGGGTCGAAGCCGAAGACGCCGTCCCAGCCGATGTAGGTGTCGGTGCCGGCGGGGCCCTCGGGTCCGTTCGAGAAGGCGATCGAGTAGCCGAACAGGACCCAGAGGACGGCGATGAGGCCCATGGCCCCGAAGCTCAGCATCATCATGCTGATGACGCTCTTGGCCTTGACCAGGCCGCCGTAGAAGAACGCCAGGCCGGGGGTCATGAGCAGCACTAGTGCTGCTGTGATCAGCATGAAGGCGGTATTGCCTTGATCCATCTGTGAGTCACCTCTCGATTCGGGAGCCAGGGGCAACGGTCGGCCGCCCGACCGTGAGGTTTCACGGGCTGCGGGGGCGGGACCGGGGTGCGGCTCTCAGTGTCGTGGGGTGAGGTTTCGTTGCGTGTGCACCGATGTTTCGGGAATGTAACGCGATTCGGACGCGTGTAAACAACGTGTTTCGCACCGGTCCGGAACGACCGCCGAGGGGCTGTGGAGGCGATCGGAGCGGCGTCAGAGGGACGTCAGCGCCACCAGTCGCGAGACGGCCCGCAGGTACTTCTTGCGGTACCCGCCGGCCAGCATCTCCTCGCCGAAGACGGAGTCGAGCGGGGTGCCGGAGGCGACCACGCGCACCTGACCGTCGTACAACCGGTCGACGAAGGCGACGAAGCGCAGAGCGTCGGTCTGACTGGTGAGAGGAGAGACGTCGCGGAGTCCCACCGCTTCGAGCCCGGCGACGAGCTTGACGTACCGGCTCGGGTGGACCGTCGACAGGTGGGCCACGACGGCGCCGAAGTCGTCGACGGAGACCGGCCCGGTCATGGTGGCGAGCGCGGCGTCGACGTCGTCGGTCACGGATGCGGCCGCCTCGACCTCGCGGCGCCGGTAGTCGTCGCCGTCGATCCGCAGCGTGCGGAACCGGTCGGAGAGCCCCTGGATCTCGCGCAGGAAGTCCGCGGCGGCGAAGCGCCCCTCGCCCAGGGCGTTCGGCGGGGTGTTCGACGTCGCGGCGATCCGGGTGCCGTCGTCGGCGAGGTCGCCGAGCAGTCGCGTCATCATCATCGTGTCGCCCGGGTCGTCGAGCTCGAACTCGTCGATGCAGACGAGCGACGCGCCCTTCAGCTGAGCCGCCGCACCGGCGTAGCCGACCGCCCCGACCAGCGCCGTGTACTCGATGAACGTGCCGAAGTAGCGGCGTCCGCCGCTGCGGTTGAAGAGCGCTGCGAGCAGGTGCGTCTTGCCGACGCCGAACCCGCCGTCGAGATAGAGGCCGGGCAGCACGGCCGGAGCCTCGGCGCGCCTCCTGAACAGGCCTCGTCGGGCGCCGCCCGCGGGTGCGGCGTCGAACGAGCGCACGGCCTCGACGGCCTCGTGCTGCGAGGGGAACGCGTCGTCGGGGCGGTAGTTCTCGAGCGAGGCGTCGACGAACTGCCGAGGAGGCACGAGTGCGGTGACGATCTCGGCTCCCGTGATCGAGGGGGTGCGGTCGACCAGCGAGACGACGCTCGCGGTGGGATCGGGTGACATCGGGGCGGCCTCACGGTCGATCGGGCACGGAGCACGGTGACGCCCGGCGTCCGCCGAGCGATGTGTGGAAGAGTCTCTGGAGTCCCCGGGCGAGGCCAGGGCGCGGTGCGTAGCCTCGACGGGGTCGTACTGCCCCTGAGTTTAGTGCTCACCGGCAACCCGAACATCAGCCGCTCGCGCGGCGCTCCGCAGCAGGCGGAGACACACACCCGGAGGTAAGTCCATGGTCGTCGAGCACGACACGTCCGCCCGTTTCAGCGACTACGCGCACCCCGAACGCCTGGTGAGCACCGACTGGCTGGCGGAGCACCTCGGCTCCCCCGGTCTCGTCGTCGTCGAGTCCGACGAGGACGTCCTGCTCTACGAGACGGGTCACATCCCGGGCGCCGTCAAGATCGACTGGCACCTCGACCTCAACGACCCCGTCCGCCGCGACTACATCGACGGCGAGGGATTCGCCCGACTGATGTCGTCGAAGGGCATCGGACGCGACACGACGATCGTCGTCTACGGCGACAAGAACAACTGGTGGGCCGCCTACGCGCTCTGGGTGTTCTCGCTGTTCGGTCACGACGACGTGCGGCTGCTCGACGGCGGCCGCGCCGCATGGGAGGCCGAGGGACGCGAGTACACGACGGACTCCCCCGAGCCCGAGACGAGCGACTACCCGGTCGTGGAGCGCGACGACACGGTCATCCGCGCCTACAAGGACGACGTGCTCGAGCACCTCGGCAAGCCCCTGATCGACGTCCGCTCCCCCGAGGAGTACTCGGGCGAGCGGACCACCGCCCCCGCCTACCCCGACGAGGGTGCCCTCCGCGCCGGGCACATCCCCTCGGCCGCGAACGTCCCCTGGGGCAGGGCCGCGGCGGAGGACGGGCGGTTCCGTCCCGTCGCCGAGCTCGACGCCATCTACCGCGACGGCGCCGGACTCGAGACCGGCGACGAGGTCGTCGCCTACTGCCGCATCGGCGAGCGGTCGAGCCACACCTGGTTCGTGCTGCACCACCTGATGGGCTTCGAGAACGTCCGCAACTACGACGGCTCGTGGACCGAGTGGGGCAGCGCCGTCCGTGTGCCCATCGTGCAGGGCAGCGAACCCGGAGAGGTCCCCGCCCGGTGACCGGGACCACGCTGCCCGCCGCGCTCGTCGAGATCCGCGAGGAGTTCACGGCGCTGGAGGTGCGCGATCGCCTGCAGCTGCTGCTCGAGTTCTCGAACGAGCTGCCCGACCTGCCGGCCCGGTTCGCCGACCACCCCGACCTGCTCGAACGGGTGGTGGAGTGCCAGAGCCCCGTCTACCTCTTCGTCGAGGTCGTGGACGGTCGCGTCCACCTGCACGCCACCGCCCCGCGGGAGGCCCCGACGACCCGCGGCTTTGCCTCGATCCTCGCTCAGGGCCTCGACGGCCTGACCGTCGACGAGGTGCTGGACGCCGTCCCCGACGACTACCCGCAGACGATCGGTCTGACCGAGGCCGTCAGCCCGCTGCGCATCCGGGGCATGACCGCCCTCCTCGCGCGCGCCAAGCGTCAGATCCGCGACAGGATCGCCACCGCGTGACCCTGCGCGTGCTGCACACGACCGGGCGTCCCCTCGAGACCGGTCTCGAGCTCGACATCGAGCACGAGGCGACGCCCGGTCGCCTGCGCGACCTGTACGCGCCTCCGGCCGCGACCTGGACCCGCCTCAACCTCATCACCGCGGTCAGCGGCGACGCCGCCGGGTCGGACGGCACCTCCGAGACGCTCAGCAACCCGACGGACCGCACCATCCTCGCGGCGATCCGGGCGGTCGCCGACGGGGTCGTCGTCGGAGCGGCCAGCGTCCGCGCCGAGGGCTACCGTGTGCCCAAGACCTCCCGGCTCGTCGTCGTGACCTCCTCGGGCGACCTCTCCGGCCACCGGATGGCCCCGGAGGCCGCCGAGCGCGTGGTCGTCGTCTGCCCCGAGGCCGCGGTGGCGGAGGTCCGGCGCACGCTCGGCGGCGAGGTCGCCCACGCCGCGACCGTCCTGACCTGCGCCGACGAGTCCCGCCGCCTCGAGCCGTCTGCGGTGCTCGACCGGCTGCACGCCCACGGCCTGCTGTCGCTCGTCTGCGAGGGCGGGCCGTCGCTCGCGGGGCAGTTCCTGCACGGCGGACTGGTCGACGAGCTCTGCCTCTCGACCTCGCCGATCGTGATCGGCAGCGGTCTGCCGGTCTTCGGACGCGAGCGCTTCGACCCGTCGCGTCTCACGCTCAGTCAGCTGCTGATGGACGAGCAGAGCGCGCTCTACGCCCGCTGGCTCGTGGAAGACGGCCCAGCCACCCGTCGATGACCCCCTCGAAGCGCTGCGGGTCGAAGTTGTAGAGCTTCGTGTGGCGCGCGGTGTGGAACACCTCGAGACGCACGAGGTCGGGTCGGGCGTCCGCGAGGGCGTGCGACGCCGTCGACGGGACGAACCCGTCGTCGTCGCTGTGCAGCAGCAGAACGGGCACGTCGAGGGCGTCGGCGCCGGCCACGAGGTCGAGTCGATCGAGATCGATCGGGCCGCGCCGCCCGCTCAGACGCGAGAGCGCGGGAGACATCAGGAGGCGCAGCACGAGATCCTGGACGACCCGCGGCACGTGCATGGCCGCCCCCTGGAATCGGAGCGTGGTGCGCCAGTCGACGACCGGGGACTCGAGCACGACGCCCGACACCCGACCGGCCAGCGTCGACCGCGTGACCGCCTGCAGCACGAGCGCCCCGCCCATCGACCAGCCCATCAGCACCAACGACGTCGCCCCGTGCAGCAGGGCGTACGCCATCGCCGACTCGACGTCCGCCCACTCGTCGTCGCCCAGGGCGTAGCGGCCGTCGGGCGACCGGGGCGCGTCGCCGTCGTTCCGGTACGAGACGAGCAACGACGTGTAGCCGTGTCGGCGGAACACGGGCACCGACCGGATCGTCTCGGCGCGGGTGACACCGCGACCGTGCACGCCGATCATCCAGGGGCCCGGTTCCCCGCCCTCGGCCGGCACCAGCCAGGCGGGGGCCGGGCCGACCTCGGTGTCGACCCGCACCTCCTCGGCTTCGAGACCGGCCTCGCCGGGGTCCGACCACAGCCAGCCGCCGATGCGCCCTGAACGGGCCCCGTCGAGCGAGCCGGCGGTCACCTGCTCGACCCTCCGGACGACGACCCGCCCGTCGTCGCCCAGCACCTCGCCCAGACGCGCATGACCACGACCGCCGTCGAACCAGAGGCTGTAGCGGCCAGGGAGGCGCGTGTCGGCCGTCGAGGACAGGCTCACGGTCGACGAGGCGGCGTCGTGACCGACGATGCGCAGGTCGTCGCGGCGCCGGCGCTCGGGCGTGACGATCTTGCGCATCACGGCCACGACGCCCCCGGCGATGACGACGAGCGAGAGAGTGACGGACGAGCCGACCACGATCGCGGTGACGGCCAGGGCCGCCCTCGATCCCCCGGTGGGCGGACGGGACGCTCTGCTGGTCACGACGGACTCCGGACACTCGACGCGGGCACGGGGCGACCGTCGCGGAAGGCCGACGCCCGTCGTGCAGGCCGACGCGGCGTGCCGTCTGCCTGACGGTCTGCTCGGAGCCTAGTCTGCAGACGTGTCCGACAATCCCTCGACGCCGTCGCCTGCGCCCGCGTTCCTCGACGCCGTCGACGCGGTACGTCGAGCCGCCGCGCGCGACGACCTCGCCGTGACCGAGATCCCCGCACCCGGCGGCATCGCCCCGAACTCGCTGGCTCTCGCCGGCGACGTCGTCGGGGCGAACGGCAGAGCCGACTCCGGCCTCGGCACCGGACGCTTCACACTCCTCCACGACGCGTCGGAGCCGGAGGCCTGGGGCGGACCCTTCCGGGTCGTCTGCTTCGCCCAGGCTCCCCTCGAGACCGACCTCGCCCTCGACCCCTTCGTCGCCGACGTCGCCTGGTCGTGGCTGGTCGACTCGCTCGACGCCCGCGGCGCCGCCTACGATTTGGCCTCGGGCACCGCCACGAAGCTGCTCTCGACCGGCTACGGCGAGCTGGCCCGTCACGGCGACGGCGCCCTGCTCGAGCTGCGCGCCTCGTGGAGCCCCACCAGCACCGACCTCGGCCCCCACATCGAGGCCTGGGGCGAACTGATCTGCACGCTCGCGGGCCTCCCCCCGACCGTCGAGGGCGTCACCCTCCTCGCGTCGCGGCGTGTCGGTCGGGACTGAACCAGAAGGACACGACCATGAACCCCGCCGCATCCGAACCCCGCAGCGTCGACGCCGGCGTCGTCGGCAGCGCCGGCGATCCGTCCGTGCGCGATCAGCCCGCGGTCTCCGTGTCGCCGAGCGTGCTGACGACCGCCGACGACCTCCACGGCAGGGTCGACGTCATCGCCGACCGGCCGGGCTACCTCGCGGCCGTCGAGGCCATCCGCTCCGGCACCGGGCCGGTGTCGATCGATGCCGAGCGCGCCTCCGGCTTCCGGTACTCGCAGCGGGCCTATCTCATCCAGGTCTTCCGTCGCGGCGCAGGGGTCTTCCTGTTCGACCCGCCCGCGATCGGCTCGTTCGCCGAGCTGCAGGAGGTCATCGGACAGGAGGAGTGGGTGCTGCACGCCGCGAGCCAGGACCTGGCCTGCCTCCGCGAGGTGGGACTCGACCCCGCGACCGTCTTCGACACCGAGCTCGGGGCCCGGATCGCGGGGCTGCCTAAGGTGGGGCTCGGCGCCGTGGTCGAGCAGCTGCTGGGCGTCCACCTGGCCAAGGAGCACTCCGCCGCCGACTGGTCGACGCGCCCGCTTCCGCAGAGCTGGCTCGTCTACGCCGCACTCGACGTCGAGCTGCTCGTCGACCTGCGGGACGCCATGGAGGCGCGGCTCGTCGACGCCGGCAAACTCGAGATCGCGCGTGAGGAGTTCGCCGCCACGGTCGCGCGCGAGGCGAAGCCGCCGAAGGTGGACCCCTGGCGTCGACTCACCGGGCTGCACACCGTCCGCGGCACGCGCGGCCTGGCCGTCGCCCGTGAGCTGTGGCTGGCCCGCGACGAGTACGCGCGGCAGATCGACACCGCACCCGGTCGACTCGTGCCCGATTCGTCCCTGGTTTCGGCGACCAAGGCGATGCCCGCCGACAAGCGCGCTCTGGCGGGTCTCCGGGAGTTCGTCGGACGCGCCAGCCGGAGCGAGCTCGACCGATGGTGGGGCGCCATCGAACGGGGCCTGTCGACGACCGACCTGCCCTCGACCCGCGGTCCCGCGGCGGAGACGCTGCCGCCGCCCCGCAGCTGGGCCGACAAGAACCCGATGGCGGACGCCCGCTACCGGTTCGCACGCCCGCGCATCGCCGAGATCGCCGAGGCGTTCGACATGCCCGTCGAGAACCTGCTGACCCCCGAGCACCTGCGGCGCCTCGCCTGGGAGCCGCCCATCCCGTTCGAGACCGACGCCGTCGCGGCGGCGCTCGGGGCGCTCGGCGCCCGACGCTGGCAGATCGACGCCGTGGCCGAACCGCTGGCCGAGGCCTTTGTCGACGCCCACCAAGAGCCCGAGGACGGCGACGGCCCGACTTCGTAGACATCCGCGAAGGATTCTCCGCCCGACAGGCGTCGTCCTTAGGATCGGACCAGATCCGAGCACTGGAGGCAATGTGGCCGAGAGAACAGATGTCGTCTTCGTCGACGGGGTACGCACCCCGTTCGGGCGGGCCGGCGACAAAGGCATGTACTGGAAGACCCGGGCGGACGATCTCGTCGTCAAGGCGATGAGGGGTCTGCTCGAACGCAACCCGTCCCTGCCGCTCGACCGTGTCGACGACGTCGCCATCGCGGCGACGACCCAGCAGGGCGACCAGGGTCTGACCCTCGGGCGCACGACCGCCCTCCTGGCCGGTCTGCCGAAGTCCGTCCCCGGATTCGCGATCGACCGGATGTGCGCCGGGGCCATGACGAGCGTCACGACTCTCGCCGGGGGCATCGCCTTCGGCGCCTACGACGTCGCCATCGCCGGGGGCGTCGAGCACATGGGTCGCCACCCGATGGGCTTCAACGCCGACCCGAACCCGCGGTTCGTCGCCGAGAGGATCGTCAGCGGCGAGGCCCTCAACATGGGCAACACCGCTGAGCGCATCCACGACCGGTTCCCGCAGCTGACGAAGGAGCGGTCGGACCGCTACGCCATGCGGTCTCAGCAGAAGCTGGCCGCCGCCTACGACGCCGGCCACATCCAACCCGACCTCGTGCCCGTGGCCGTCGCCACCGACGAGGGCTGGGGTCTCGCGACCCGTGACGAGGCGCCTCGCCCCGAGACGACCCTCGCGGGTCTCGCCGCGCTCCGCACGCCGTTCCGGCCGCACGGCCGCGTCACCGCAGGCAACTCCTCCGGGCTGAACGACGGCGCGACCGTCAGCCTCCTCGCCTCGCAGCAGGCGGCCGACGAGCTCGACCTCACCCCGAAGATGCGACTCGTGAGCTTCGCCTACGCCGGCGTCGAGCCCGAGATCATGGGCATCGGACCCGTGCCCTCCACCGAGAAGGCCCTCCGCAAGGCGGGTCTGTCGATCGACGACATCGGACTGTTCGAACTCAACGAGGCCTTCGCGGTGCAGGTGCTGTCGCTCCTCGACCACTTCGGCATCGACGACGACGACCCGCGGGTCAACCCGTGGGGCGGTGCGATCGCCGTGGGGCACCCGCTGGCCTCCAGCGGAGTCCGTCTGATGATCCAGCTCGCGCGGCAGTTCGAGCAGCGACCCGACGTCCGCTACGGCCTGACGGCCATGTGCGTGGGTCTCGGTCAGGGCGGCAGCGTCATCTGGGAGAACCCGCACTACTCGCGAAAGGCGGCCCGCGCATGACGACGGCCCTCGAGACCCTGACAGCCCTCTCCGCCGACGAGGTCGTGACGCATTCGCACGTCCGCGACGTGCCGATGCCGTCCGGTGGCGTGCTGGCCCTCGTCACCCTCGACAACGGCCGCGACCACACCCGACCGAGCACCCTCGGGCCGGCGACCCTGGCCGAGTACGGCGCGACCCTCGACACCCTCCGCGCCCGCGCCTCCCGGGGTGAGATCGCCGCCATCGCCGTGACCGGCAAGCCGTACTTCCTCGCCGCGGGGGCGGACCTCAGCAAGGTCGGGCAGATCCCGAGCCGCGAGGTCGGGCTCGAGCTGGCGCGGCAGGGCCACGCGGTGCTCGGCAAGCTGCACGACGCGGGCGTGCCCACGTTCGTGTTCGTGAACGGACTGGCGCTCGGCGGCGGGGTGGAGATCGCGCTGCACGCCGACTACCGCACCGTCGACTCGTCGGCGGCGGCGATCGCGCTGCCCGAGGTGTTCCTGGGCCTGATCCCCGGCTGGGGCGGCGCGTGGCTCCTGCCCAACCTCATCGGGATCGAGAACGCCCTCCGCGTGATCGTCGAGAACCCCTTGAAGAACAACCGCACCCTGAAGCCCGCGCAGGCTCTCGAGCTCGGCATCGTCGACGAGATGTTCGGACCCGCGTCGTTCCTCGAAGACAGCATCCGCTGGGCCGACGGCGTGGTGACCGGGCGTATCGCGGTCAAGCGTCCGAACGTCCCCGGGCGGCTCGAGAGGGCCGTCAAATGGGATGCCGCCATCTCGATCGCCCGCAAGTCGCTGCAGTCGAAGATCGGCACCGTGGCGGCCTCGCCCTACGCGGCCCTCGACCTGCTCAAGGCCGCCAAGAACACCGACCGGGCGACCGGCTTCGCGGCGGAGGACGAGGCGCTGGCCGACCTCGTCTCGGGCGATCAGTTCCAGGCGAGCATGTACGCGTTCGACCTCGTGCAGAAGCGCGCGAAGAAGCCCGCCGGGGCCCCCTCCCCCGAGGTCGCCCGCGCGATCGGGAAGGTCGGGGTCGTGGGTGCCGGGCTCATGGCCAGCCAGTTCGCCCTCCTCTTCGTCCGACGTCTGCGCGTGCCCGTCGTCATCACCGACCTCGATCAGGGGCGCGTCGACGCCGGCGTCGCACGCATCCGAGCCGACATCGCCGAGTTGGCGACGAAGGGCCGGATCACGAGCGACGAGTCGAACCGGTTGGAGGCGCTGGTCACCGGCACCACCGACCTCACCGACTTCGCCGACTGCGACTGGGTCATCGAGGCCGTCTTCGAAGAGCTCTCCGTCAAGCAGAAGGTCTTCGCCGACGTCGAGGCGATCGTCTCCGAGACGACGATCCTCGCGACGAACACGTCGTCGTTGAGCGTCGAGGCCATCGGCGCCGAACTCCGGCACCCCGAGCGTCTGGTCGGCTTCCACTTCTTCAACCCGGTCGCCGTCATGCCGCTCATCGAGGTCGTCAAGACGCCGAAGACCGACGAGGCGACGCTCAGCACCGCGATGGTGACGGCCAAGGCCCTCCGCAAGAACGCGGTCATCACGGCGGACACTCCCGGGTTCGTCGTCAACCGCATACTCGCGAAGGTCCTCGGCGAGGCCATGCACGCCGTCGAGACGGGCACCCCCTTCGAGGTCGTCGACCGGTCGATGGACCCCTTCGGGCTCCCGATGACCCCGTTCGAGCTGCTCGAGCTCGTCGGGCTGACCGTCGGCGCCCACGTCCTCGACACCCATCACGCCGCGTTCCCGGACAGGTTCCACGCCAGCGAGGCCCTCCACCGGCTGGCGGAGCACGGGCGGATCCTCGACCGCGACTCCAAGGGCCGACGCCAGGGGTTCGACAAGAAGGCCGTGGCGCTGACGGCGGGGAAGGGCACAGCGTTGTCCGCCGACGAGCTCCGGATCCGCATCGAGGACGGCCTGGCCGACGAGGTCGGGCGCATGCTCGACGACGGCGTGGTCTCCGCAGCCGAGGACATCGATCTGTGTCTGATCCTCGGGGCGGGCTACCCGTTCCAGATGGGCGGGCTCACGCCGTACCTCGACCGGGTCGGCGCCACCGAGCGCGTCCGGGGCACGACGTTCCACTCACCGGTGATCCGAGGCGTGGCCGACTGAGCCGAATCACAGACGACGGTCCCGCTGCTCTCGAGCAGCGGGACCGTCGTCTGTCGTGGCGGGGACGCCCGTGTGCCGTCGCGCGCTAGTCGCGGAGGCGCCCGGAACCGGGGACGTCGGCCTCAGCCTCGTCCGTCAGCGGGCGGGCGACGGGGATCTTGCTCCCGAGGACCTGAGCCACGACGTCACGGGCGATGGTCTGCGGGGTGAGCCCCACCTCCTCGAGGATCTCGGCTCGTGAACCGTGCGCCAGGAACTCGTCGGGGAGACCCAGCTCGGTGAGCGCCGTGTCGACCCCGGCCTGCCGGAGATCCTGTCGGATGCGCGTCCCGATTCCGCCCACGCGCACGCCGTCCTCGATGGTCACAACGAGTCGATGCTCCGCCGCGAGATCGATCACCGAACGCGCCACGGGGACGACCCAGCGCGGGTCGACGACCGTGGCGCCGATGCCCTGATCGGCGAGGCGCGCGGCGACGTCGAGACCGACGGAGGCCATCGGGCCGACGCAGACGAGCAGGACGTCGGCCCGATCACCGCGATGCAGCACGTCGACACCGTCGTCGAGTCGTTCGATGGCGTCGTGCTCGGTGCCGACGCTGCCCTTGGAGAAGCGGACCACCGTGGGCGCGTCGGTGACGGCCACCGCCTCGCGGAGCTCCTCGCGGAGGCGCGTCGCATCTCTCGGGGCCGCCAGACGGATGTGCGGCACGATCTGCAGCAGTGCGAGATCCCACATGCCGTGATGGCTCGGCCCGTCGGGACCGGTGACACCCGCCCGGTCGAGGACGAACGTGACGCCGGCCTGGTGCAGCCCGACGTCCATGAGGATCTGGTCGAACGCGCGGTTGACGAAGGTGGCGTAGAGCGCGACCACCGGGTGCAGCCCGCCGAACGCGAGCCCGGCGGCGCTGGTGACCGCGTGCTGCTCGGCGATGCCGACGTCGAGCACCCGGCCGGGGAACCGCTCGGCGAGGAGATGCAGACCCACGGGTCGGAGCATGGCCGCCGTGATGCCGACCACCGTCTCGTCCCGCTCGGCGATCGAGACGATCTCCTCGGCGAAGACGGACGTCCACGATGGGGCGCCCGCCGACGCGACCGGCTCACCCGTCTCGGGGTCGATCTGCCCGACCGCATGGAACTGGTCGGCCACGTCGGCCCGAGCGGGATCGTAGCCTCGGCCCTTCTCCGTGATGGCATGCACGATCACCGGGGTGCCGTAGTTCTTGGCCTGCTGGAGGGCTTCCTCCATCGCCGACTCATCGTGACCGTCGACCGGGCCGACGTACTTGATGTCGAGGTTCGAGTACAGCGCCTCGTTGTTGGTGAATCGACTGAGGAACCCGTGCAGCCCGCCCCGTACGCCGCGGTAGAACGCCCGACCGGGGTGCCCGAGGTGATCGAAGACGGCACGGCTGCCCCGATGCATGTCGCGATACGTGCTTCTCGTCCGCACGGTGTTGAGGAACCGCGCCATGCCGCCGATGGTGGGCGCGTACGAGCGGCCGTTGTCGTTCACGACGATGATCAGACGACGGTCGTTGTCGTCGGAGATGTTGTTGAGGGCCTCCCACGTCATTCCGCCGGTCAGAGCGCCGTCGCCGACGACGGCCACGACGTGGCGATCGGACTGCCCGGTGAGCTGGAAGGCGCGCGAGATGCCGTCGGCCCACGACAGCGAGCTGGAGGCGTGAGAGCTCTCGACGATGTCGTGCTCGGACTCGGAGCGCTGCGGATAGCCCGCGAGACCGCCCCGGAGGCGCAGCATGCTGAAGTCCTGGCGCCCGGTGAGGAGCTTGTGCACGTACGACTGGTGACCGGTGTCGAAGACGATGGCGTCGTGCGGCGAGTGGAAGACCCGGTGCAGAGCCAGCGTGAGCTCGACGACCCCGAGGTTGGGGCCGAGATGGCCACCGGTCTTGGAGACCTCTGCGACGAGGAATCTGCGGATCTCGCCCGCGAGCTCGATCATCTCGTCGTCGGTCAAGCGGTCGAGGTCGCGAGGTCCTCTGATCGTTTCGAGCAGGCTCATACCGGCTTCCCTTCCACGCCCCGGAGGGCATCGGTCCAGTCTAGGCACGAGGGGTGTGCGGAGCGTGAAAAGACCCCCGGGCCGCCGTGGATCGGCGGCGGACCGGGGGTCTCACGGGGTGAGGGATCAGACCAGGCTGCGCAGCACGTACTGCAGGATCCCGCCGTTGCGGTAGTAGTCCGCCTCACCGGGGGTGTCGATCCGGACGACGGCGTCGAACTCGACGACCGACTTGCCCTCGGGTGAGTGGTCGCTCGGTGTCGCCACGACGTGGACGGTCTTGGGCGTCGTGCCCTCGTTGAGCTCGGTGAGCCCCGAGATGCTGATCGACTCCGTGCCGTCGAGCCCGAGGGACTCCCAGCTCTCGCCTTGCGGGAACTGCAGGGGGACGACACCCATGCCGATCAGGTTCGAGCGGTGGATGCGCTCGAAGCTCTCGGTGATGACGGCCTTGACGCCCAGGAGGCTCGTGCCCTTCGCCGCCCAGTCGCGCGACGAACCCGAGCCGTACTCCTTGCCGCCCAGGATGACGAGCGGCGTGCCGGCATCCTGGTAGCGGGCGCTCGCGTCGTAGATGAACGACTGCGGGGCGTCGGGCTGCGTGAAGTCGCGCGTGTACCCGCCTTCGACGCCGTCGAGCAGCTGGTTCTTCAGACGGATGTTGGCGAAGGTGCCGCGGATCATCACCTCGTGGTTGCCACGACGCGATCCGTAGGAGTTGAAGTCCTTGCGGTCGACGCCGTGCTCCGCGAGGTAGTGACCCGCCGGGCTGTCGACCTTGATCGAGCCCGCCGGGCTGATGTGATCGGTCGTGACCGAGTCGCCGAGCTTGGCGAGGACGCGAGCATCGACGATGTCGGTGACCGGCGTGGTCTCGATCGTCATGCCGTCGAAGTACGGGGGCTTCCGCACGTAGGTCGACTCGTCGTCCCACTCGAACGTGGCGCCGGTGGGCGTCGGAAGCGAACGCCAGCGCTCGTCCCCGTCGAAGACCCCGGAGTACTCGTGGGTGAACATGTCGGTGTCGATCGACTCGTCGATGGTCTTCTGGACCTCGGCGGCATCGGGCCAGATGTCTCGGAGGAAGACATCTCCGCCGGCCTCGTCGGTACCGAGGGCGTCGTTCTCGAAGTCGAAGTTCATCGACCCGGCCAGCGCGTAGGCGATGACGAGCGGGGGGCTCGCCAGGTAGTTCATCTTCACGTCGGGGTTGATCCGCCCCTCGAAGTTGCGGTTGCCCGACAGGACCGCCGTCACGGCGAGGTCGTTGTCCTGCACGGCCGTCGAGATCTCGTCGATCAGAGGACCGGAGTTGCCGATGCACGTCGTGCAGCCGTAACCCACCGTGTAGAAGCCGAGGTCTTCGAGGTAGGTCGTGAGACCGGCCTTCTCGTAGTAGTCGGTGACGACCTTCGACCCGGGTGCGAGGGTGGTCTTGACCCACGGCTTCGCCTTCAGGCCCTTCTGGCTGGCGTTGCGTGCCAGGAGACCCGCGGCCAGCATGACGGAGGGGTTCGACGTGTTCGTGCACGACGTGATGGCCGCGATCGCGACGGCACCGTGGTCGAGGGTGAACTCGCGACCGTCTTCGAGCGTCACCGGCGTGGGCTTCGAGGTCTTGGCGGGGGCGTGCGAGGTGTGGATGTGCGTCGGCGGCTGCGTCGCGTCGTCCTCCGCCGTGAGACCGACCGGGTCGGAGGCCGGGAAGGTGCCCTCGACGGCGGCGTCGACGCTCGTGTGGTCGGTCGTCGCGTACGAGCCCAGGTCGATCTCGAACTGCGACTTCGACTCGGTCAGCTCGATGCGGTCCTGGGGGCGCTTCGGCCCGGCTATGGACGGGACGACCGTCGCGAGGTCCAGCTCGAGGTACTCGCTGAAGACGGGCTCGGTCGACGGGTCGTGCCAGAGCCCCTGCAGCTTGGCGTACTTCTCGACGAGTTCGATCTGCTCCTCGCTGCGACCGGTGAGACGCAGGTAGTCGAGCGTCACGTCGTCGATCGGGAAGATCGCCGCGGTCGAGCCGAACTCGGGGCTCATGTTGCCGATCGTGGCGCGGTTGGCCAGGGGCACCTCTGCGACCCCCTCGCCGTAGAACTCGACGAACTTGCCGACGACCCCGTGCTTCCGCAGCTGCTGCGTGATGGTGAGGACGACGTCCGTGGCGGTGACGCCGGTGGGGATCGAGCCGCTCAGCTTGAAGCCGACGACGCGCGGGATGAGCATCGAGACCGGCTGACCCAGCATCGCGGCCTCGGCCTCGATGCCGCCGACGCCCCAGCCGAGCACGCCGAGGCCGTTGACCATCGTGGTGTGCGAGTCGGTTCCGACGAGCGTGTCGGGGTAGGCCTGCAACACGCTGCCGCCGTCGGCGGTGGCGACCGTGCGGCTGTAGGTGACACGCGCCAGATACTCGATGTTGACCTGGTGGACGATGCCCGTTCCGGGCGGGACCACCTTGAAGTCGTCGAACGCCGTCTGCCCCCAGCGGAGGAACTGGTACCGCTCGCCGTTGCGCTCGTACTCGATCTCGACGTTGCGCTCGAGGGCGTTCTCGCTGCCGAAGAGGTCGGCGATGACCGAGTGGTCGATCACGAGCTCGGCCGGTGCGAGGGGGTTGATCTTGGTCGGATCGCCCCCGAGTGCCGACACGGCCTCGCGCATGGTCGCGAGGTCGACGATGCAGGGCACCCCGGTGAAGTCCTGCATGACCACGCGTGCGGGTGAGAACTGGATCTCGGTGTCGGGCTCGGCCGAGGGCTGCCACGAACCCAGGGCGCGGATCTGGTCGCCCGTGACGTTGGCACCGTCTTCGGTGCGGAGCAGGTTCTCGAGAAGGACCTTGAGGCTGAACGGGAGCTTGTCGGCCCCGTCGACCGCGTCGATGCGGTAGACCTCGTAGTCGGTGTCGCCGACCCTCAGTGAATCCTTCGAACCGAAACTGTTGATTGCAGACACGTGCCGTCTCCCTTGCTGACTCCGTCGTCATCATGGTCGCTGGGCTGATGCCGCACCAGCGAGGCAAGCCTAAGTCCGCGGAGCGTCCGATGACCGACGTCGTCGATTTATCTCGATGTCAAGATAAACCTACCACCGAGTGGCTGCGAGAGCGCCCGCCGCTCAGACCCTGCCCGGGGCCGCATCGGCCTCGAGACGTGCCCGGTAGACGGTCCGCACCAGCAACCAGGTGACCCAGAGGACCGCCGCGTACAACGGGACTCCCATGACGAGCTTCATCGTCGCCAGGGCGGTGATCTGCCCGGCGAAGAAGAGAGGCAGCTGCACGGCGAGTCGCGCCGCGAACAGGCCGCACCAGAGCCACGTGGTCAGAACCAGGACCCGGCGCTTCGCCTTGTCGTCTCGCCAGGCGCTCCCCTCGTTCGTCAGCAGCCCGACGATGATGCCGATGACGGGCCACCGCACCGCGATGCTCACCAGCAGGGCCAGGAGGGACACGACGTTCACGACGAGACCGGGGATGAAGTTGCCCTCGGCCCGCCCGCTGAGGAGGGCGATGGCGGCCGAGATCGCGATCCCGAACACACCGGCAAGCGCCTGGGCCACGGGGCCGCGTTGCACGATCCGGGCGACGACGAACAGGACCGCGACGCCGACCGGGATGAGCGCGGAGGGCACGAGGCTCCCCGTCAGCGTGTAGACGACCACGAACCCGAGACCAGGCAGGATCGACTCGGCCAGCCCGCGGACGCCTCCGATGGCCGAGAGCAGTGCTCCGGCCGTCGGGACCTCCCCCGGCGCCACCTGGCCGATGCCGGCCTTGCTCGCCGCCGCCCGCAGCTGCGCGGCGAGGGACACGCGGGGATCGTCGGACGGGGACTCCGCGTCGACCTCCGTCCGGTCGTCGTCGGTCATGCCGGCCTCAGACCTGCGAGGGCGTGGTGCCCGGTGCGTCGGTCGGCCCGGCCTTGGGCATCGACAACGGGATGAGGTCGCGGGGCGCCATCGGGTTCGAGCCGCGCACCACGACGATGCTCCGGAAGAGCTCCTCGATCTTGGCCGCGGCGTCGTCGTCGACGGTCGCATCGCCGGCGATGACCCCGCGGAGGAACCATCGTGGGCCGTCTACCCCGACGAAGCGCGCCAGCCGGGTGTGCCCCGCGTCGCCGCCCATCACCGGGATCTCGGCTCGCACCTCGGGACCGAAGGGTCCGTCGATCTCGGTGGTCGCGCCTCCTTGGCGTTGGATCTGCTCGGAGATCTGACCGCGGATCTCGTTCCAGAGACCTGCGCTGCGAGGGGCCGCGAACGGCTGCACCTGCAGGGTGGACTTGGCGAAGTCGAGCCCGACTGCCACGACCCGCTTGCTGCCCTCCTCGACCTCGAGGCGGAGGTGGAGGCCCTCGCGGGGGACGATCTTGACGCCGCCGAGATCGACGTAGGGCCTGACCGGATTCGCCTCGGTCTCGTCGAGCGGACCCTCTTCGGCACGATCGGCCGGTGCGGACTTGGAGTCGTCGAAGACCTCGACCTCGTCGAGACCGCTCACATCGATCTCGACGTCGTCTCCGTCGACCTGCTCGATGTCGATGGCGACCTCGGCGGCCTGCTGCGCGCGCTTGGACTTCCTCATGCTGATGCCGTTCCTGTCTCGTGTGCGTATCCCGTGGACCCGAAGCCGCCGTCGCCCCTGATGCTCTCCGGGAGGGTCTCGACCGGGAGGAAGTCCGCCCGGACGACCGGCACGATCACGAGCTGGGCGATCTTGTCGCCGACCGCTATCTCGTGATCGGCGTCGAGATCCGTGTTGAGCAGAGCGACCTTGATCTCACCGCGGTAGCCTGCGTCGACCGTTCCGGGGCTGTTCACCACCGTGATGCCGTGCTTGGCCGCGAGGCCGCTGCGCGGGACGACGAAGGCGGCGTGGCCGTCGGGGAGGGCGATGCGGACCCCCGTCCCGACGAGAGCCCGGCGACCGGCCCTGAGGGTGATCGCCTCGGTGGACAGGAGGTCCGCGCCGGCGTCGCCGGGGTGCGAATAGCGCGGAACGAACGCGGAGCCGAAGGCCCCGTCGACCGCGATCTGGACGTCGAGGGTCTGAGTCACGTGTCGAGGGTAGTCCAGAAGTCTGGTCGAATGGACCCATGCACAACTACCGCGAGCGGCTGTCGCCGCCGGTCACCGTCTTCCTGGCCGCGGCGCTCCTGCTGCCGGCGACGCTCCTGGTCTTCCTGCCCATCAACGTCGGGGTGGGCGTGGTCATGGCGATCGTCTTCTACGTGGCGGCCGTGCTGGCGCTGTTCCTCGGCTCACCCGTGCTGACCATCGACGAGGAGGGGTTCTCGGCGGGTCGCGCGCGCCTCCACGCGCACGAGATCGGAGAGGTGACCGCCCACCGCGGGGCCGCCGCGACAGCACAAAGAGGGCCCCTGCTCGATGCTCGAGCATGGACCCTCTTCAGGGGATGGGTGAAGCCGGTCGTCAGGATCGAACTGACCGACGTGTCGGACCCGGCTCCCTACTGGCTGGTCTCGACCCGTCGGCCCGACGAGGTCGTCGACCGACTGACCGCCCTCAGGCGGCGCACTCCCGGCAGATAGCCCCGAGCTTGGTCTCGTGGTCGAGCTGCGAACGGTGCTTGACCAGGAAGCACTCGACGCAGGTGAACTCGTCGAGCTGCGGGGGCAGGACGACGACGTCGAGGTCGAGGTCGGAGAGATCCTGACCGGCGAGCTCGAACGAGCCCGGGTTGTCGGCGTCGTCGTCGACGACACCGGTCATCTTGTCGGGGACCCGCTCTTTGAGCCCCTCGATCGACTCCGAGTCGTCGTCGTTCTTGCGAGGTGCGTCGTAGTCGGTTGCCATGCCCATCCAGTTCTATTACGTTCGTGTACCCAATTCGGCGCGCACAGTTTGCATGACTCGTTCCCGAATAGCAAACCGGTCGGCAGGGCCTCCCGGGCGCCTCGAAAGAACTGGCGGCACGCCCGTTCTATTCCCCGGTCGGAGGCCCTCGGCATGCGAGTCTTACGGGCGAATCACGACGGCGAAAGGCGTGCTACATGCAGGATCTGAGGGTCATCGGAGTCGAGAGCGGTGCGCTGCTCGTGGCGACCGACGGCGGAAGCGAGTACCGCCTCCCGGTCACGCATTCGCTCCACACGCATCTGCGCGCCGCCGCGCCCGACGGCTCCCCCGCCCAGCGCAAGGCGCCTCCTCGCGAGATCCAGGCGCACATCCGCGCCGGCCTCTCGTCCGAGCAGACCTCAGCGGTCACCGGAGCGGACCTCGACTACATCCGTCGATTCGAGGGGCCCGTCCTCGCCGAGCGCGCGTTCGTGCTCGAGACCGCCATGGCCGTCCCGGTCACGGTGGCCGGCGACGACGACGCCGACTCCGGGCCGTCCACCTTCGGAGGGGTGATCGAGGCCCGGCTGGACACGGCGGAGGCCTCGGACCGCTCGTGGACCAGCTACAAGGACGTCGAGCAGGGCTGGCTGGTCCACGTCTCGTACGTGACCCGCGAGGTCTCGCGAGACGCGACCTGGCGATTCGACCCGAAGAAGCTCCTCCTCGCCCCCGCCGGCGGAGACGCCAACACGCTCTCTCAGCATCGCGAGGACGTCGGCCCTCTCGCACCGCGCCTCCGGGCCGTCGACCGTGACTCCGCAGCGACCCCGGGTCGCTTCGACAGCGGCGCGTTCATGGTCGACACGACCCCCGAGGCCGACGTGGAGATCGAGGCCCCCCGGGTCGTCGAGCCCGAGCGTCAACGGAGCGACGCCCGCTCGGCCGCCTCGCTCGCGGCCACGAACCGCTCGCCCGACCCGGCCACCTCGCACAATCAGACGGCCGATCTGCTCGAGGCCCTCCGTCGCCGACGGGGCGAGCGGGAGTCCGCGCGCTTCTCCGACGACGACGCCCCGCAGCATCCGGCCGCGGGATCCATCCGCGTCATCGACGTGCCCCTCGACGACTTCGGCCTGCCCGAGGGCGCGACGGACACGACCGCCGCCCGCCCCGACGTCGAGGAGGGCCGGGACGACGATTCGCCGGCGGCTGTGCATCCCCTGCCGGGTGCAGCCCGCACGGGGCGACCCCGTCGTGCCAATCCGATGCCCCCCGTGGTCACGCCGCTCTCGTCGAGCGGCAAGAAGGGCCGCGGCCGGGCGTCGATGCCGAGCTGGGACGACATCGTCTTCGGGGCGCGCTCCGACGACGACAAGTGAGCGGGCCGACCACCGGGAGTCGTCAGCGCGCGTAGGCGCCGAACCGTCTGAGCGGGACCTGCGTCTCGTCGGACGACCAGCTGCCGTGCTGCCCGATCATCGACCCGGCGAGACCGCCGGTTCCGCGCCCGTCGTAGTAGACGACGCCGCGACGAGCCGCGACGAGGATGTCGCCGATCCGGGGCAGCACCTCGGCGTCCACCGGTCCGAACCAGCCCGCCTCGACGGCCTCCTCGCGCGTGAGCACCCAGGCTCGGTCGCCCTCCGCCGCGCGCCAGGCCGCGAGTGTGGCCGCCCGCCGGTCGTCCGTCACCTCGTCGCCGAAATGCAGCTGCAGGCAGCGCGGCTCGCCCGCCACGTGCCGCACACCGTCGACGAGCTCGGCCCTCCCGCCGAAGACGATGCGCCGGTGTTCCCCGATGTCGAGCACCCCGTGGTCCGCCGTGACGAGCAGCCCGGTGTCGTGCCCGAGCCCGGCGTCGAGGCGGCGGATCTCGGCGTCCACCTGCTCGAGCGCGGTCGTCCACTCCGGCGACTCCCAGCCGGCGCGATGGGCGATCATGTCCAGCTCGGGGACGTACAGATACACCAGGGAGGCGCGGGTCGCCTGAGCGGCGTCGCGAGCCGCATCGAATCGGTCCGCCATGGACTCCGCCGACAGGTAGGTCGTGCCGGAGAGGATGGCCTCCGTCAGCCCGGACGTCGCGTAGCGCTTCGGGCCGACCGAGAAGCTCGTGACTCCCTCGGCGGCGGCTCGCTCGAAGACCGTGCTGCTGCGCTGCCAGGTGTCGGGCCGCATGCCGGCGTCCCAGCCGGAGAGCTGCTTCACCACGCGATCGCGTTCGCGGTCGAGCACCGAGTAGCCGACGAGCCCGTGCTCGCCGGGGAGGACCCCGGTGGCGAAGGTGGTGAGCGCGGCGGCCGTCGTCGTGGGGAAGCCCGACCAGATGCTGCCGCCCGGGGCGGAGGCGAGCGTGCGGGCGTGGCCCTTCCGGGCTCCGAGCGAGGAGCTGCCGAGACCGTCGACGAGGAGCACCACGGCGGACCGGGCGGGGGGAAGAGCGAGCGGGTTCGCCGCGCCCGAGAGCGAGGCGACCGAAGAGGGGAGCACGTCGGCCAGGCTCACGGCGTGCGGGGGGCGCCCCGGTACGATGGACGTCATCGGCACCAGTCTGCCATAGCCGAACCATCCATCCGAGGTGCTTCGCGCCTCCTGCCCCCGAGAAGTGCATGACGACGACCGACACCCTCTCCACTCCCGACGACGGCGAACGCATCGAGGACATCGACGTCTCGCTCGAGATGCAGGGCTCGTTCCTCGAGTACGCGTACTCGGTCATCTACTCGCGGGCTCTGCCGGACGCCCGCGACGGGCTGAAGCCCGTCCAACGGCGGATCCTCTACCAGATGTCGGAGATGGGGCTGCGTCCCGACCGCGGGCACGTCAAGAGCGCCCGCGTGGTGGGCGAGGTGATGGGCAAGCTGCACCCGCACGGCGACACCGCCATCTACGACGCCATGGTGCGCCAGGCCCAGCCCTTCACGATGCGGGTGCCCCTGATCGACGGGCACGGCAACTTCGGCTCGCTCGACGACGGGCCGGCCGCCCCCGCTACACCGAGGCCCGACTCGCCGAGGCGTCGCTGGCGATGACGCAGGGGCTCGGCGAGGACGTCGTCGACTTCGTCCCCAACTACGACAATCAGCTGATGCAGCCCGAGGTGCTGCCCGCCGCGTTCCCGAACCTGCTCGTCAACGGCGCCAGCGGCATCGCCGTCGGCATGGCGACCAACATGGCCCCGCACAATCTCATCGAGGTCGTCGGGGCGGCTCGGCATCTGATCGACCATCCCGGCGCGAGTCTCGACGACCTCATGGCCTTCGTGCCCGGCCCCGATCTGCCGACCGGGGGCACCATCTCGGGGCTCGCCGGTGTGCGTGACGCCTACGCCACCGGCCGGGGGAGCTTCAAGACCCGCGCGAAGGTGTCGGTCGAGAGCATCACGGCCCGGAAGAACGGGCTCGTCGTCACCGAGCTGCCGTACCTCGTCGGGCCTGAGAAGGTGATCGAGAAGATCAAGGACGGCGTGCAGGCAAAGAAGCTGACCGGCATCACGGACGTCACCGATCTGACCGACCACAAGCACGGCCTGAGACTCGTGATCGGCATCAAGACCGGGTTCAGCCCGCAGGCCGTGCTCGAGCAGCTCTACCGCTACACGCCGCTCGAAGACGGCTTCAGCATCAACAACGTCGCCCTCGTCGAGGGGCAGCCGCGCACGCTCGGGCTGAAGGAGATGCTCGAGGTCTACGTCGCCCACCGCATCGACGTGGTGACCCGGCGCACGCGGTACCGGCTCGCGAAGAAGGAGGACCGCCTCCACCTGGTCGAGGGGCTGCTCGTCGCCATCGTCGACATCGACGAGGTGATCCAGGTCATCCGCAGCAGCGACGACACCGCCGCGGCCAGGGCTCGTCTGCGCGAGGTCTTCGACCTGAGCGAGATCCAGGCCGAGTACATCCTCGATCTGCAGCTGCGCCGCCTCACGAGGTTCAGCCGCATCGAGCTCGAGGCCGAGCGCGACGAACTGCTCGCCGCCATCGCCGACCTCAAGGCGCTGCTCGCCGACAAGCGCCGCCTGCGCGCCCTCGTCTCGAGCGAGCTGGGCGAGATCGCCGAGCAGTTCGGCACGCCCCGCCGCACCCTCCTGACCGAAGCCGCGCCCAGTGTGGCGACCGTGGGTCGAGGCAGTAGGAAGTCGCCCGTGCTCGAGATCGCGGACACCCCCACGAGGGTCTTCCTCTCGACGACGGGTCGCATCCTCCGCGTCGACCACCAGGACCCGGACTCGGGGCTGCCCACTCCCCCACCGCGTCGGACGAAGCACGACGCCGTCCTGTCGTCGATCGACACCACGAGTCGGACCGAGATCGGGGCGGTGACCACCCATGGTCGTCTGATCCGCTTCACCCCGGTCGACCTCCCGTCGGTTCCGCCGACCTCGGTGCAGCTCGGTGCGGGTGTGCCCGTCCGCGACTACATCGGATTGACCGATCGCACCGAACGGGTGCTCGCCCTCGTCTCCCTGACGGCCGACCGGCCCATCGCCCTCGGCACCGCACGAGGCGTGGTGAAGCGCGTGGCCCCGGGTCAGTACCCCTCCCGCCCCGATTTCCCGGTCATCGGTCTGAAGAAGGGCGACTCGGTCGTCGGAGTGGCGCAGGGCGGCGATGACGACGAGCTCGTCTTCGTCTCGTCGTCGACGCAGCTGTTGAGATTCCCGGCGTCGGCCGTCCGTCCGCAGGGCCCGGCGGGTGGTGGCGTGGCCGGCATCAACCTCCCCGAGTCGTCGACCGTGCTGTTCTTCGGCGCCGTGCCCGCCGGGCACGGGGCGGTCGTCGTGACGGTGTCGACCAGCTCCTCCACCATCGCCGGCACGGACCCGGGGCGCGGCAAGACCAGCGCGTTCGACGAGTACCCCGGCAAGGGCAGGGCCACCGGCGGTGTCCGGTCGCACGCCCTGCTCAAGGGCGAGGACGGCCTCACCCTCGCCTGGGTCGGACCCGCGCCCGCTCGTGCCGTCGGTGCGGACGGCGCAGTCCGAGAGCTCCCGGCCGAGCTGTCGCGACGCGATGCGTCGGGCACGCCCCTCGCCGCGGAGATCGGCTCGATCGGGGCGTCCGTCGCGCACATCGCGGACTCCGCCACCGGCGCGGAGGCAGGCGCGGACGCGGGTGACGACTCGGCGGCCGGCGCCGTCCAGTCGGCCCCCGCAGAGTGACGGCGGGCGAGCGGACCGCGTGGTCCGCTCGCCCTCATCGTTCTTCGATCCGCCCTCGGTCACCGACGGAGTCGACGATCGCGACCATCGAGCAGCGAGCAGCGAGCCCGAGTTCGCCAGGAAGCCCCCTGGCGTTCTACGTGACCCCCTCGATCAGACGTCGATGCGGTCGCGGCTGATGCCCGCTCCGTCGATGATGAACTCCTTACGCGGAGCCACCTCGTTGCCCATCAGCAGTTCGAAGACCCGAGCGGCGTTCTCTGCATCGTCGACCTTGACTCGGCGGAGCATGCGGTGCTGGCGCTCCATCGTCGTCGTCCGCAGCTGCTCGGCATCCATCTCGCCGAGGCCCTTGTACCGCTGGATCGGGTCCTGGAACTTCTTGTTCGTCCGCTTCAGCCCGGCGAGGACGCCGTGCAGTTCTTTCTCGGAGTACGTGTAGATCGTCTCGTTCGGCTTGCTGCCGGGGTGCATGACCACGACGCGATGGAGGGGCGGCACGGCCGCGAAGACACGCCCGGCCTCGATCATCGGTCGCATGTAGCGGAAGAACAGCGTCAACAGCAGGGTGCGGATGTGCGCGCCGTCGACATCGGCGTCGCTCATGATGATGACCTTGCCGTACCGGGCGGACGAGAGATCGAAGGATCGCCCTGAGCCCGCACCGAGCACCTGGATGATGGAGGCGCACTCGAGATTCGAGAGCATGTCGCTGACCGAGGCCTTCTGCACGTTCAGGATCTTGCCCCGGATCGGCAGCAGCGCCTGGAACTCGCTGTTGCGGGCGACCTTTGCCGTGCCGAGCGCGGAGTCGCCCTCGACGATGAACAGCTCGCTGTTCGCGACGTCGTTCGACCGGCAGTCGACGAGTTTCGCGGGCAACGACGAGTTCTCGAGGGCGTTCTTGCGTCGCTGGGTCTCCTTGTGGGCGCGTGCCGCGATGCGTGACTTCATCTCGGCGACGACCTTGTCGAGCACGAGCGCCGTCTGCGTCTTGTCGTCGCGCTTCGTCGAGGCGAAGCGCTCGGCGAACTGCTGCGCGACGACGTTGGCCACGATGGCCCTCACGGCCGGCGTGCCGAGGATCTCCTTGGTCTGACCCTCGAACTGCGGCTCGGGGAGGCGGACCGTGAGCACGGCCGTGAGCCCTGCCAGCACGTCGTCCTTGTCGATCTTGTCGGTGCCGACCTTCAGCCGACGGGCGTTCTGTTCGACCTGCTGACGGAGGAACTTCAGCAGCCCCGCCTCGAACCCGGCCTGATGCGAACCGCCCTTGGGCGTCGAGATGATGTTCACGAAGCTCCGGAAGACCGTCTCGTAGCCGCTGCCCCAGCGGAGGGCGATGTCGACCTCGCACTCACGCGTCAGCTCGGTGGCGACCATGGCGCCGCCGTCGGTGAGGACCGGCACGGTCTCGGTGTACGAGCCGGTGCCCGTCATGCGCCAGGTGTCGGTGACCGGGGCGTCGGGGGCGAGGAACTCGACGTACTCGCTGATTCCGCCGTCGAAGCGGAAGGTGCTCTCGAGCGGGAACCCGCCGTCGGTGAGCGAACCGGGGCGCTCGTCGCGGATGCGCAGGGTGAGACCCGGGATGAGGAAGGCCGTCTGGCGGGCACGCGCCGTGAGGTCGTCGGGCTGGAAGGTCGCGCCGCGTGTGAAGATCTGCCGGTCGGCCCAGTATCTGATGCGCGTGCCTGTGACGCCTCGCTTGACCTTGCCGACCTCGCGCAGCACGCTGCCCGATACGAACGGAGTGAACGGCGCATCGGGGGTGGGCTCGCCGGAGTCGTCGAAGGTGCCGGGCTCCCCGCGACGGAACGACATGGCGTAGGTCTTGCCGTTCCGGTCGACCTCGACGTCGAGACGCTCGGAGAGCGCATTGACCACCGAGGCCCCGACGCCGTGCAGCCCGCCCGACGACCCGTAGGACCCGCCGCCGAACTTGCCGCCGGCGTGCAGCTTCGTGAACACGACCTCGACCCCGGTCAGACCCGTCTTCGGCTCGATGTCGACGGGGATGCCCCGGGCGGTGTCGCGGACCTCGACACTGTCGTCGGCGTGCAGCAGGACGTCGATCGAGTCGCCGTGACCCCCCAGAGCCTCGTCGACCGAGTTGTCGATGATCTCCCAGAGGCAGTGCATCAGACCTCGGGAGTCGGTGCTGCCGATGTACATGCCCGGGCGCTTGCGCACGGCCTCGAGCCCCTCGAGGACGGACAGATGACGGGCCGAGTAGTCGGACGTGGCCAATGGGTGCTCCTGACGCGTTGCGGGCGACCACGAGCGGGGAATTCCGGAGGCGGTGGTCGCGTTCCATGGTAACGAGGGCCACCGACACGGAGACCCCGACACTCTCTCGTCGTCGAGCGTCTACGCGATGAGCGAAATCACCCCGAATGTCTCACCATCTCTCCACAGCCGTGTTTTGATGAGGACACGTATCCACAGCACCACCGTCAGGAGGAGCACCCCTATGACTCAGATGGCCACCGACCAGACAGCCGTCGACGAGTTCGGCTCCCGCTACCAGTTGAGCGCAGCCGACCGCTGCGACAGCTGCGGAGCCCAGGCGTACATCCGTGCGACCCTGGCCACCGGTCAACTCTTCTTCTGCGCCCACCACGGCGCGAAGCTGAAAGACAAGCTGGAGCCGACCGCGATCGAGTGGCTCGACGAGAGCGCCAAGCTCTCCGAGCACTGACCGGACTCCCGGCGCCTCCAGGCGCCCTGTTCGACGAAGAAGCCCGCACCCTCCGAGAGGGTGCGGGCTTCTTCGTGGTCACATCGCCTTGAACGACCGTTCCAGGTTGTCGGCGATCACCCGTTGCGACGCGGCCGCGTACTCATCCAGCTTCGCGTGGGCCGGCGTGAGACCGTACGAGATGCCGCGACGCGAGAGCGCCGTCCGCAGCATCCTGTCCGTGAGACCGGGATTCAGGGGCAGCAGGGGGCCCTTGAGCTGCGTGCCGAAGGACGCGCCCCGGACGACCCCCTCGGCGCCGTCTGAGCCGTTGCCGCCGCCGTGGACGACGGTCGCGAACGGACTCGAGCCGGCGCCGAGCTCGAGGTGGGCGGCGTGGTCCTCGAAGCCGAAGAGGGTGAGGTCGTCTCCCCCGTACTGCGTGGTGACCTGGAAGTAGTTCGTGCGTCGCGGTGCGCCGCGACGGACGAGCGCATCGAAGAACCCGACGCCCTCGACGGTGTCGCCCTCGACCGTGACGACGCCTCGTGTGAGGAGCTCCATGCCGCCGCCGACGGCGACGACCGGGACCCCCGATCGGGCGAAGCCCTCGAAGGCGTCGCGGAGCCGAACGGCGTCGACGCTGACCGCGCGGACGCCCGACAGCGGACCGTGGCCCAGCACGACCACGTCCGCCACCGAGGGGACGTCGTCCCCGATGCGGTACTCGGTGACCTCCGAGTCGATCCCGGCGCGTCGTGCGCGTTCGACCAGGGTCGTCACGTTGCCACGATCACCGCTCACCCCGAGTTCTTCAGGGTAGACGTGGACGATTCTCAGAACGTCGTCGCTCACGCGCTCTTCTCCAGATCGGGGTGGCCGAGGATGCGGCGTGCCAGCATCATCTGCTCGTAGTTCGTCACGAAGTGCTTGGTGTGATCACCGGGCGACGGGAGAGCGCGCATGAGGCGGATGGCCTTCGAGATGTCCTCCTCGATCACGTGCACGGGGATCCCCTCGTGTTCGAGCCGGAGGGCCAGCTGCCAGGCCTTGGCGCCCGCGAGCACGTCGACGTGATCGAGGTGCGAGAAGTCGATGTCGTAGATCCACGAGATGTCGGGCGTGCCCTCGTCGATGGCGAGCATCACCTGCTCGACCCCCTGCGGAAGCGCGTCGAGGTTCATCTGCAGACTCGCTGCGTTCTTGAACATGATGAACTCGGCCTCGTCGGTGCCGAGCGACATCCGCTCGCCTCGACCGTAGGCCGGCTTCATGCCGTCGAAGGCGCGCGAGACGGCCACGGCGTCGACCGGCCCGCCCAGCACGACGGAGGCCGTCTGCAGAGCTGCCGCCGCGTCGACGGCGTAGTGCAGTCCACGAGCCGGCAGCTGCACGTCGACCGTGACATCGCCGACCCTGATGGTCGCTCCCGCGCCGTCGAGACTCAGGACCTCGGCCTGCGCGTCGAGAGAGTCGTCGGCCCGCCTGGTGAAGTCGTTGGCGTTCTGGAGCCCGTTGGGCGATGCGGCGACGACCGCCGGCGCGGCGCCGAAACGCGTGACCGACTGACCGGGACGAGCCGTGTACGGCCCGAGGTGCTGGTCGTCGCGGTTGGTGATCACCGACGACGTCGCCAGGGCGGCCGTGTCGGTCATCATCGTGCCGACGCGCTCCGTCTCGAAGAAGCGGTACAGCTGATCGACCTGCACGTTCAGCATGAGCACGGTCGAGGGGTTCAGGGACTTCGTCAGTTCGACGGCGAAGGCCTCGTCGACCTCGATCACGCCGATGTCGTGCTTCACGTCGCCGAACGGGGTGACCTCACGGAGGAACGCCGACGCGATCCCCTGCGGCAGGTTGGCGCCGGTGGGGTTCGTGAACACCGTGAGACCGTGAGCCCGCAGGGTCTCGGTCAGCATCATCGTCGTCGTCGACTTGCCGTTCGAGCCGAGGACGAAGACGACCCCGCGCTCGAACTGCGACGAGACATGGGTGAGGAAGTCGGGAGCGAGGGCGAGGACCGTGCGCCCGGGATAGGCGGATCCCCCGCCTCGGAGGCGCGCGAGGGCGCGGACGATCCGGCCCGCCAGGACGGGGACGACGTACTTCATGTCTCTACTCGAGGTAGTCGCGGAGCGACTGCGATCGGGACGGGTGGCGCAGCTTGGCCATCGTCTTGGACTCGATCTGACGGATGCGCTCGCGCGTCACGCCGAAGGTGTCGCCGATCTGATCGAGCGTCTTGGGCATGCCGTCACCCAGGCCGAAGCGCATCCGGATGACGCCCGCCTCACGCTCGGAGAGGCTGTCGAGCAGTGACTCGAGCTGCTTCTGCAGCATGGTGAAGCCCACGGCGTCGGCCGGGACGACAGCCTCCGTGTCTTCGATGAGGTCGCCGAACTCGCTGTCGCCGTCTTCACCGAGAGGAGTGTGCAGCGAGATCGGCTCGCGCCCGTACTTCTGGACCTCGACGACCTTCTCAGGGGTCATGTCGAGCTCGCGCGAGAGCTCTTCGGGCGTGGGTTCGCGACCGAGATCCTGCAGCATCTGACGCTGCACGCGGGCGAGCTTGTTGATGACCTCGACCATGTGCACGGGGATGCGGATGGTGCGGGCCTGGTCGGCCATGGCCCGGGTGATGGCCTGACGGATCCACCAGGTGGCGTAGGTCGAGAACTTGAAGCCCTTGGTGTAGTCGAACTTCTCGACGGCGCGGATCAGACCGAGGTTGCCCTCTTGGATCAGGTCGAGGAACTGCATCCCACGGCCCGTGTAGCGCTTGGCGAGGCTGACCACGAGGCGGAGGTTGGCGCCGAGCAGGTGGCTCTTCGCCCGCTGTCCGTCGCGTGCGACCCAGCGGAGTTCGCGCTCGAGCTCTTTGCTCAACCCGGTGCTGGCCGCCAGCTTGTCTTCGGCGAACAGACCGGCTTCGATCCGCATCGCCAGCTCCACCTCTTCGGCGGCGTTCAGAAGGGCGACCTTGCCGATCTGCTTCAGGTAGTCCTTGACCGGGTCGGCCGTGGCGCCCGTGATGGTCGTCGAGTAGACCGGCATCTCGTCGTCGTCGTCCTGAGAGATGACGAGCGCGCCCTTGGGCAGGATCTCGGGGGCCTTGTCGGTCGCGTCGGCGTCCGTCTCGGCGGGGGCCTCCTGCGACTCGGCGTCGTCGTCGGCCGGAGTCTCGTCGGCGGCCTTGGCAGCCTTGGGAGCGGCCTTCTTGGCCGGAGCGCGCTTCGCGGGCGCCTTCTTCGCGGGGACGTCGGCCGCGACCTTCGTCTCGTCGGTCACGGACTCGTCTGAGGCCGTGGTCGCCTTGCTGCGGGTAGCCATGCGAACACCTTTCACATCTCTATTGCTCGGGTCCGGGTGCGACCAGCGTGATCGGTGGGACCGTGCTCGTCGGACCTCGACCGGCAAACGGATGGCGTCGGTCGATTTCGGGCAGTACTAGGACCCATGTCAAGTCTCGTGCCGGACGTCGATCGCGACAGCGACGACGGGGTGAACGAGAAACGAACGGGTCCGTGATCCATTATTACACGCCCTGCGCCCACGGCCCGACACCGCGGAGGCGGCTCTCAGCCCCGTGGCCCGCGCCGCATCCGCCAGCGCCGGAGAGCGGCGACCCAGATGGGCGCGACCTCGATGCCCTCCTCGTGTCGCAGGCCCCGGCGGGTCCGGCGTCGCTCGACGACGAGGCAGACGACGCCCGTCCCCACGACGAGGTACTGGACGAGGAACGCGATCCGGAACGACTCGAAGGCGAAGATATCGCTCGGGGCCCCGGAGGCGA
Source organism: Frigoribacterium sp. AC394 (assembly GCF_979258095.1). Classification (NCBI taxonomy): domain Bacteria; kingdom Bacillati; phylum Actinomycetota; class Actinomycetes; order Micrococcales; family Microbacteriaceae; genus Frigoribacterium; species Frigoribacterium sp. AC394. The sequence continues at coordinate 425,385 of NZ_OZ409834.1, forward strand.
CGCGGGCGGAGTCGAGCTGATCGAGCACCACGCCGATGAGGAACATCATGACGAAGCTCGCCAGGAACCCGCCGACGTTGACGATGCCGTTGGCGACGCCGAGGCTGCGCAGGGGGTTGAAGGTCCGTGCGAAGTCGAAGCCGATGATCGACCCCGGTCCGCCCACGCCCAGGACGACGACGAGCACGACGGCGAGCCAGGGTGGCGGGGTTCCGGGCCAGGCCAGCACGAGGGTCCAGACGGCGGCCATGGCCAACACGATGCCGAGCACGAGGTTCGAGCGCCGGAGGGGGAACCGGGCGACGAGCAGGCCGAGGATGGGGCCGGCGACGACACCCGAGGCGACGAGGACGGCGAGCAGACCGGACGCCTCGCCCGAGCTCAGCCCCAGGCCCCCGACCAGGAACGGCACGCCCCAGAGCAGGCTGAAGACCGTCCCGGAGGACTGCGTGACGAAGTGCGACCAGAATCCGAGACGGGTCCCCGGGCGGCGGGCGCTCTCGACCAGCTGACGCCCGGCGGATCGCCACGTCGTGGTCGCCGAGCGCGGGATCACGCCCTCGGGCGCCTCGGACACGAGCACGACCACGACGACGACCGCGATGACGGAGAGCGCCGCGGCGCTGAGGAAGGCCGGCGACCATCCCGCGCCGTGCAGCACGATCGACAGGGGCACTGCCGAGAGGATCTGACCGAACTGCCCGAAGTTGCCCGTCCACTGCGACACCTGCGGCAGGATCGGCCCCCGGAACCACGACGGCAGCAACCGCATCACCGAGATGAAGGTCATCCCGTCGCCCGCGCCGACGAGCATGCGGCCGACGATCGCGAAGCCGATCGTCGGGGGTGACACGGCGACCACGAGCTGTCCGACGCCGAGGAGCACCCCTCCGGTGACGATCAGCGCCTTCGGTCCGACCCGATCGAGCATGACGCCCACCGGGATCTGCAGACCGGCGTAGACCACCAGCTGGACGACCGCCAGGGTCGAGAGAGTCGATGCGGAGACGTCGAAGAGCTGGCGGGCTTCGACGCCCGATACCCCGAGGGACGATCGCTGCATCACCGCGACGATGTAGGCGAAGACGGCCGCGCCCCAGACGAGCCAGGCGCGCTTCGAGTTCACCCGACGAATCTACCCGAGCGACGAGCGCATCCGCCGCCGAGCACGCGTGCCCGTGGACGGGATGACGACCGAGGAGGCGCGGGTCAGGCGGACGCGCCGCCGTCGGTCCGTCGCGCCAGGAACTTCTCGAGCTCGGCCGCCAGCGCGTCGGCCGTCGGCACCTTGCCGTCCTGGTCGGTGAGCGGAGACGGCAGAGGGTTGCCCTCCATGTACGTGTCGTGGCGCTCTTCGAGGGTGGCGACGAGTCTCGACAGCTCGGTGTTGCCGTGGACCTGCTCCTCGACCTTGACGAGGAACTCGCGCCCCTCCTCACGGAGACGGTCGGTGGGGAAGATGAGCCCGGTGGCCGCGCTGATGCTCGACAGCGCGGCGACCGCCGCGTCGGGGAACTCCGTGTCGGCGAGGTAGTGCGGCACGAGGAGGACGAACCCGGCCGTGGGGTGACCCTCCTGGCCGAGGCGGTGCTCGATGAGGTGGAGGGCGTTGGCCGGCGCCTGCGTGACGGGCTTCCACACCGAGAGCGACTCGATGAGGTCCGCGCGGTTGCCGCTGACCGTGACGCCGATCGGCCTGGTGTGAGGCACCGGCATGGGGATGGAGTGGACCCACGTCGTCGTCGAGACCCGGTAGCGCTCCACGAGCTGGAGGACGGCCGCCGTGAAGCGGTTCCACTGGAAGTCGGGTTCGAAGCCCGACAGGAGCAGGAACGGCTGACCGATGTCGTCGCTCATCAGGTGCAGGGAGAGGCGGGCCACCGAGACCTCGCTCACGTGGTCCTGGTCGAAGGTGAAGACCGGACGACGGGCCCGGTAGTCGAGCAGCTCGTCGGTGTCGAACGACGCGACGAGCGTGCTGTCGAGGGTGTCGATCATGTATTCGGCGAGTTGACTCACCGCCGAGCCGGCGTCGGCGAAACCGGTCAGGCCCGCGACGAGGGGCAGCCCGTCGGGGACGTTCGGGGCGTCGATCGAGAGGTCGTAGAGTCCGGCGGGGTCGTGCATGTCGACAAGCCTAGGTACCGGCGAGGTGCTCCGCTGGCCGTGGCGACGTGCCGAGAGCGAACAGAGCCGTGGCTACCATCGAGGCATGACCGTTTCGACTCTGACCACCAGCACGACCACCCCCGCCGAGATCGAGGGGGACGTCCTCGTCGTCGGCGTCCGCAAGACCTCGTCGGGCCCGGAGCTCACCACTCCGGTCGACGGCCTGGCGGACGTCCTCGCCGCCGTCGGCGTGACCGGGGCGCGCGACGAGCTGGTCCGGCTGCCCGGCACGGCCGTGCGCGCCTCCGGAATCGCCCTGATCGGCCTCGGCGACACCGTCGACGCCGAGGCCCTTCGCTACGCGGCCGGATCGGCCGTCCGTCAGCTGACCGGAGTCGACCGCGTCGTGATCGCCCTCCCCGTGACCGGCACCCAGGAGGCGCTGGCCGCGCTCGAGGGAGCCGCGATCGCCTCGTACGAATTCGACGCGTTCCGCTCGACGACCAAGTCGGACTCCCGTCGACACGCACAGGACATCGTGCTCGCCACCGACGTGCCGGTCGACTCGGCGACCGTCGAGCGGGCCCGCGTCGTCGCGACCGCCGTGCACACGGTCCGCGACCTCTCGAACACTCCCCCGCAGCAGATGTTCCCCCAGGCGCTCGCCGACAAGGCCGTCTCGTTGGCCGAGGGCACCGCCCTCGAGGTCACCGTGCTCGCCGAGGACGAACTCCTGGCCGGCGGCTTCGGGGGCATCCTCGGCGTCGGTCAGGGCTCGAGCCGGGGCCCGCGTCTGGTCAAGGTCGAGTACCGCCCCGAGGGGGCGACGAAGCACCTGGCACTGGTCGGCAAGGGCATCACGTACGACACCGGCGGGCTCTCGCTGAAGCCCGCAGCCTCGATGCTCGGCATGAAGGACGACATGACGGGTGCGGCCACCGTGCTCGCCGTCACCGTCGCGGCCGCCGAGCTGGCGCTGCCCGTGCGTCTGACCGCCTGGCTGTGCGTCGCCGAGAACATGCCGAGCGGAACGGCGATCCGACCCGACGACGTCCTGACCATCAAGGGCGGCACCACCGTCGAGGTGACGAACACCGACGCGGAGGGCCGCCTGGTCATGGCCGACGGTCTCGTCGCGGCCAGCGAGGAGCAGCCGGACGCGATCGTCGACGTCGCGACCCTGACCGGCGCCCAGGTGGTCGCGCTCGGGATGCGCACCGTCGGGGTCATGGGCAACGACGCGCTGGCCTCCCGCGTGGTCGAGCTGGCCGACTCGATCGGCGAGACGTTCTGGCGCATGCCCCTGCCCGGCGAGCTCAAGGCGCGCCTCGCGTCCGACGTGGCGGACCTCGTGAACGCGACTCCCGGCAACACCGCTGCGGGGATGCTGCTCGCCGGAGTGTTCCTGAACGAGTTCGTGGGGAAGAAGGACGGCGCCGACACCGCTCTCCCGTGGGTCCACCTCGACATCGCCGGCCCGTCGAACAACAAGGCCGGAGGCTACGGCTACACCGGCAAGGGCTCGACCGGCGTTTCCGTGAGAACCCTGCTAGAGCTGGCCTCCGACTTTTCGGCCGCGTAGTAGGGTCGACGAGGCGGGAGAATCCCGCCGAGAACGGTCCCTGAACGCCGGTCCGCCTCCGCGACACGTCGGAGGCGAAACGGGCGACGGTGTCGTCGTCACCACGACGACGCCTCCCCACCCGGCGCGGGGTACCTCCGAACGCACGAGGGAGTTGCTGGGTGTCGGAACAGAATTTTGACCTGGTGGTGCTCGGTGGCGGAAGCGGCGGATACGCCGCGGCGCTGCGGGCGACCGAGCTGGGGCTGAGCGTCGCGCTGGTCGAGAAGGACAAGGTCGGCGGGACCTGCCTCCACCGTGGATGCATCCCCACCAAGGCGCTCCTGCACTCGGCCGAGGTGGCCGACGTCTCGCGTGAGTCGGCCAAGTACGGCGTGCACACCGACTTCCACGGGATCGACATCCCGGCGGTGACGACGTACCGCGAGGGTGTCGTCGCCAGCAAGTACAAGGGTCTGCAGGGTCTGCTGAAGGCGCGCAAGATCACGACCGTCGAGGGCGAGGGCCGACTCACGTCGCCGTCCACCGTCCAGGTGGGCGACACGACCCTGAAGGCGAAGAACATCGTCCTGGCCACCGGTTCGTACTCGCGCAGCCTCCCCGGGCTCGACATCGGCGGGAAGGTCATCACAAGCGAGCAGGCTCTCGCCCTCGATCACGTGCCGAACAAGGTCGCCATCCTGGGCGGCGGCGTGATCGGCGTCGAGTTCGCCAGCGTCTGGAAGTCCTTCGGCGCCGAGGTGACCATCATCGAGGCGCTCCCCCACCTCGTCCCCAACGAAGAGGAATCGATCAGCAAGCAATTCGAGCGCGCGTTCCGCAAGCGCGGCATCGAGTTCTCGCTCGGCGTGCGATTCCAGGGAGTCACCCAGAACGACGACGGCGTCGTCGTGACGCTGGAGGACGGCAAGACGTTCGACGCCGATCTCCTGCTGGTCGCGGTGGGTCGCGGCCCCTCGACGGCCGGTCTCGGCTTCGAGGAGGCCGGAGTGACGGTCGATCGCGGCTTCGTCATCACGAACGAGCGTCTCGCCACCTCGGTGCCCGGCGTCTACGCCGTGGGCGACATCGTCCCCGGACTCCAGCTCGCGCACCGGAGCTTCCAGCACGGCATCTTCGTCGCCGAGGAGATCGCAGGCCTGAAGCCCGTCGTGATCGAGGACGTCAACATCCCCAAGGTCACGTACTCCGACCCCGAGGTCGCCTCGGTCGGTCTCACCGAGGCGAAGGCCGCGGAGAAGCACGGCACCGACAAGATCACCAGCTACGACTACAACCTCGCCGGCAACGGGAAGAGCCACATCATCGGCACGGCCGGCTCGGTCAAGGTCGTCCGCGTCGTCGACGGACCGGTGGTCGGTGTCCACATGATCGGCGCCCGCGTGGGCGAGCTGATCGGCGAGGCTCAGCTGGCCGTCAACTGGGAGGCCTACCCCGAAGACGTCGCGCCCCTGATCCACGCGCACCCTACGCAGAACGAAGCTCTCGGTGAGGCGATGCTGGCTCTGGCCGGCAAGCCGCTTCACGCGATGTAGCACCCACCGCACTTACACACAAAGACACGCAATGTCGTCAAAGGAGTTCCACAGATGAGCGAATCCGTCAACCTCCCGGCACTCGGTGAGAGCGTCACCGAGGGCACGGTCACCCGCTGGCTCAAGAATGTCGGTGACCGCGTCGAGGTCGACGAGCCGCTGCTCGAGGTCTCGACCGACAAGGTCGACACCGAGATCCCGTCGCCCGTGGCCGGTGTGATCGAAGAGATCCTCGTGCCGGAAGACGAGACCGTCGAGGTCGGCACGGCACTGGTCCGCATCGGCGACGGCTCGTCGGACGCACCGGCCGAGGACGCCGGCGAGTCGAGCGACGAGAACGAGCAGGCCGACGAGCCCGAAGCCGCCGCCGAAGAGGGCGACGACGCCGGGGACGCCGAGCTGCCCTCGTCCGCCGCTCCGGCACCCGGCGAGGAGGCCGAGGCTTCGGCCCCCGAGCCCGCTCCCGCCGTCGACCCGGCCCCGGCGGCTCCTCAAGCTGCGGCACCGCAGGCCGCTCCGGCCGTCCCCGCCGCAGCGCCGTCGGCTCCCGCCGCGCCGGCCGCAGCCGCGCCGGCCGCTGCTGCTCCCGCTGCCGCGGCACCCGCCGCCGCCCCGTCGTCGGACTCCGGTTCGACCGCGGGCTACGTCACGCCTCTGGTCCGCAAGCTCGCGAACGAGAAGGGCGTCGACCTGTCGTCCCTCTCGGGCAGCGGTGTCGGCGGGCGCATCCGCAAGGAGGACGTCCTCTCGGCCGCCGAGGCCGCGTCCGCGAAGACCGCCGAGTCGAGCACGGCGTCGACGAGCGCAGCGCCGGCGCCCCTCGAGATCTCGCCCCTCCGCGGAACGACCGTCCCGATGACGCGACTCCGCAAGGTCGTCGCCGAGCGCGCCGTGCAGTCGATGCAGGCCATGGCCCAGCTGACCAGCGTCGTCGAGGTCGACGTCACCAAGGTGGCGTCGTTCCGCGACGCGAACAAGGCCGCCTTCCTGGAGAAGACCGGCAACAAGCTGTCCTTCCTGCCGTTCTTCACCCTCGCGGCGGCGGAGGCCCTCCAGGCTCACCCGAAGCTCAACGCGACGGTGGACGGCGACTCGATCGTCTACCCCGACCACGAGAACATCAGCATGGCGGTCGACACCGAGCGGGGTCTCCTGACTCCGGTCATCAAGAACGCCGCCGATCTCGACCTGGCCGGCATCGCCGCCCAGATCGCCGATCTGGCCCAGCGCACCCGCGACAACAAGCTGAAGCCCGACGAGCTGGCCGGTGGCACCTTCACCGTCACGAACACGGGTTCGCGGGGTGCGCTGTTCGACACGCCCGTCGTGTTCCTGCCTCAGGTCGCCATCCTCGGCACGGGCATCGTCGTCAAGCGCCCCGTCGTCGTCAAGACCGACGGTGGCGAGGCGATCGCCGTCCGCTCGATGGTGTACCTCGCGCTGTCGTACGACCACCGCATCGTCGACGGTGCCGACGCTGCGCGATTCCTGGTCGCCGTCAAGGATCGCCTCGAGGCCGGCGACTTCACCGCGAAGCTCGGCATCTGATCCGCCGCCCGTCACTGACGGGCGACGATCTCACGAAGCCGCCAACCGGCCTCGGTCCTCACCACGAGGACCGAGGCCGGTTCGTCGTCCGCGGTGTGAGCTTCGAACAGCACGCTCTCGCCCAGGCGCTGGGTCTCGGAACCCAGACGGGTCGGCATGATCGCCTGGGCGGTGGCGGCGGGGTCGTCGACCAGGGCGGAATCCGACCGGGCCAGGGGTGACCCGTGGTGGTCGACGGCGGCGATGCAGGAGGGGGTGGGGTCTCTCAGGCAGTCGACCCGCGCCTCCAGCAGGACGGCCGTCGCGGCCGCCGCGTCATCACCTCGCACCACGGCCTCCTCGGCGGAGGGGGCGACGGTCGGCGACGTGTCCAGTGGCGGCCCTGAGGACACATCGGCCTGCAGCGGTGGCGTCGACGGGCGGGGAAGCCCGTCGGCGTCGGTCGCGGCATCGTCCCTCGGAGAGAGGAGGGCCGCCCCGACGAGAGACAGGACGAGCACGCCGGCCACGACCCAGAAGCGGGGACGGACGACTCGGAGTCGATCCCGCAGCGAGGTCCGGGGGCGTTCGTGCCACCATGCCAGCGCCCGGTCGACCAGGGCGCTCTCGGGAAGCACGGCCGCCCAGGCGGGCATCTCGCGCGGCGCCGTCCGCGAGGTCGCCGACGACGGCTCCCCCGACGCGTCGGCCGATGCGGTGAGGAACACCGTCGGCAACGGTCGCGGCTCGCCGAGGTCATGAGCCCACTCGAGCAGCTCGTCGGGAGTGGTCGGCGGCACGCCCCGGCACGACTCGTCGTCGAGGCGGTCGACGACCAGCGACCAGAGATCGGCCACCCCGGGGTGGCCGGCGACAGTCGCGTTCGAGAGCGTGCCGGAGAGAGCATCCGGCGGCGCGGTCGAGACGTCGCCGGAGCTCAGGCCGACCATGATCGGCGCACCCCGATCGTCGATCCCGATGCCGTGAGGCGGCAGCCCGGTGGGGACCACGCCCCGAGCGGCCAGGTGCGCGAGTGCGGAGGCCAGGGGCACGACCAGGGTGACAGCCTCGCCGCGCGCGAGCGTGCCGCGGCCCGCGAGCCAGGCGTCGAGTCGGATCGACGGGACACCCCGGGTCACCACGACGGGTCGGCCGTCGAAGTGGAAGACGTCGAGCACCTCGACCACGTGGGGGTGCTCGGCGCGGCACAGCGCTGCTGCCTCGACGAGGGCCTCACGGGTCGAGGAGGACGAGGCGCGGAGCAGCACGGGCTCGCCCGACGACCACGTCGAGGTCCACCACCGGAACGGCGGGGGCCCTTCGACGGGGTGGGCCTCGTAGGGCCCGACGCGGGTGCTCGACATGCCTCGAGGGTCGTGCACGGCGTCCCGGGGACGGCGGAGTGGGCGCCTGTCTGGGGACGCGTTCGCCGACGGCGGTCTCGGGGAGGACTCGTGACGGCGGGTGAACCCGTATCCTGTGAACATGGCACGTAAGTCTCCGGAGAACACGACCCCGAAACCGCCCAAGGAACCGGGCCGTTTCAAGCAGATGTGGCAGGTCTTCCAGATGACCCGCCGGATCGACAAGACGGCGCTGCCCCTGATGCTGGCGGTGCTGATCGTCCCGATCCTGCTCGGTGTGGCCGCGGGCATCCTGCTCTCCGAGGGGAACGTCCTCGCGCTCGTCCTCTACATCGTGGTCGGCGTCATGCTCGGCATCCTGCTGCTGCTGCTCGTGCTCGGGCGTCGTGCGGAGCGCGCGGCCTACTCGCAGATCGAGGGTCAGCCCGGCGCCGTGGGCGCCGTCATGAAGAGCGGCCTCCGACGCGCCTGGCGTGCCAACGAGATGCCCGTCGCCGTCCAGGGCCGGAGCCAGGCCGCGGTCTACCGCGCGGTCGGCAAGCCGGGAGTCGTGCTGATCGCCGAGGGCGCGGCCGGCCAGACGAAGCGCCTGGTCGACGAGGAGCGCCGCAAGGTCGCCCGGGTCCTGCCGAACGTTCCGATCACCGTCCTCCACGTGGGCCCCGACTCGGACGCCGTGCCGCTGCACAAGCTGGCCGGTCGGATGAACAAGCTGAAGAAGGCCATCAACCGCAACGAGGTCCTGGCGGTGGGCAACCGCCTGCAGTCACTCGGTCAGAACGGCCTGCCCATCCCCAAGGGCGTCGATCCGTTCAAGGCCCGCGCCGGTCGACCGCGCTGACCCGCGCCTCCTGCGATCACGAAGCCGCCGCCGCTCCCCCTCGGGAACGGCGGCGGCTTCGTCGTGACGGGACCGTCAGACGCGGACGAGCACGGTGCCGGCTATCCGGTCGTGGAGACCGCGCTGGTCGAGGTCGAAGACCACGGCGGGGATCACGAGGGCGACCAGCAGAGTCCGCACGACGGGGCGCCAGAGGCCGAGGTACCCTCCGGTCATCGGCACCACCCGCATCCGCAGAGCGAGATGACCGATCGTGCCGCCGAGCGTGATCAGGAAGACGATCTGCACGAGGACGAAGACGATCGTGATCGCGATGCCCTCGCCGCCGAAGAACGCGAAGGCCACGATGTAGGCGAGAGCCCAGTCGATCGCGATGGCGGCGACGCGGCGCCCGAGTCTCGCGATCGACCGCGGTCCCCTCTCGGGGAGACCGAGTCGACGACCTGGCCAGGCCTGCGGGCCGCCCGCCGCGCCTCCTGCCCTGTCGGGGCCGTGCGGCGGAGTTCGAGGGGTCTGGGGCATGCCCACGAGCCTACCGACGACGGCAGCCGTAACATGCCGGAAACATGAGGGACACTGCGGCGAAACCGCCCCTCAATACCCTCGGTACAGGCTGCAGCCGTGGCCGATCCGTTCCAGTCAAGCCCATTGGAGAGACATCTCGTATGTTCACTGATTCTTCCGAGGTGCTGAAGTTCATCAAGGACACCGACGTCAAGTTCCTTGACATCCGCTTCACCGATCTTCCCGGTGTCCAGCAGCACTTCAACATCCCCGCCTCCACGGTCGACGAGGAGTTCTTCTCCGTCGGACAGCTCTTCGACGGATCGTCCATCCGTGGCTTCGCCTCCATCCACGAGTCGGACATGCAGCTCATCCCCGACGTCACGACCGGCTACGTCGACCCGTTCCGTGCCGAGCGCACGCTCATCCTCGTCTTCGACATCTTCAACCCGCGCAACGGCGAGCTCTACAGCCGCGACCCGCGTCAGGTCGCCAAGAAGGCCGAGAAGTACCTCGCGTCGACGGGCATCGCCGACACGGCGTTCTTCGCCCCCGAAGCAGAGTTCTACATCTTCGACGACGTCCGCTACGAGGTGAAGCAGAACGCCAGCTTCTACAGCGTCGACAGCGAAGAGGGCGCCTGGAACACCGGTCGCGTCGAAGAGGGCGGCAACCTCGCCAACAAGACCGCCTACAAGGGCGGGTACTTCCCGGTCAGCCCGGTCGACAAGACCGCCGACCTCCGCGACGACATCAGCCTGCGCCTGATCGACGCCGGCCTCGAGCTCGAGCGTGCGCACCACGAGGTGGGCACCGGCGGTCAGCAGGAGATCAACTACAAGTTCGACACGATGGTCCACGCGGCCGACGACATCCTGAAGTTCAAGTACATCGTCAAGAACACCGCCGAGATGTGGGGCAAGGTCGCGACCTTCATGCCCAAGCCCCTCTTCGGCGACAACGGCTCGGGCATGCACACCCACCAGTCGCTGTGGAGCGACGGCAAGCCCCTCTTCTACGACGAGAACGGCTACGGCGGCCTCTCCGACCTCGCCCGCTGGTACATCGGCGGCCTGCTCAAGCACGCCCCCGCCGTCCTGGCCTTCACGAACCCGTCGATCAACTCGTACCACCGTCTGATCCCCGGCTTCGAGGCCCCCGTCAACCTCGTGTACTCGGCGGGCAACCGCTCGGCCGCGATCCGCATCCCGATCACCGGCACGAACCCGAAGGCCAAGCGCATCGAGTTCCGCGTGCCCGACGCCGCCTCGAACCCGTACCTGGCGTTCGCGGCTCAGCTGATGGCCGGCCTCGACGGCATCCAGAACCGCATCGAGCCGCACGAGCCGGTCGACAAGGACCTCTACGAGCTGCCCCCGGAGGAGGCGAAGGGCATCCCCCAGGTGCCCGCGTCGCTCGACGGTGCGCTCGACGCGCTCGAGGCCGACCACGAGTTCCTCACCAAGGGCAACGTCTTCACCGAGGACCTCATCGAGACCTGGATCGCCTACAAGCGCGAGAAGGAGATCCTGCCCATGGCGCAGCGTCCCCACCCGTTCGAGTTCGAGCTGTACTTCGGCGTCTGACCTCCGAGCACCGCACGAGGCCCGCTCCCCTTCTCGGGGTGCGGGCCTCATGCCGTTCGGGGCCGGTCGGGACTCAGCCGGTGGGCTCGGGGGTCTCTTCGAGACCGTAGAAGCCGCGTTCGAAGACGGCCCGCGACCGCCTGGTCGCCGCGAGGTAGTCCTCTTCGAGCCGGGTCGCCGAGCCCGGCGGGTACTCCATGAGCCGGGCGACCCCCTCGAGGAGGCGCCGGTCGGTCGGCAGGACGTCGGACGTCCGTGACGTCCACAGCACGACGGCGGAGCGCGCCCGGGAGGCGATCGTCCAGGCGTCCCGCAGCTTCTGAGCGTCGTCGCTCGACAGGAGACCGGCCTCAGCGGCCGCCGCCAGGGCCTCCAGCGTCGACGGCGTCCGCAGACCCGGCGTGTCGTGCGCGTGCTGCAGCTGGAGGAGCTGCACGTACCATTCGACGTCGCTGAGCGATCCGCGCCCGAGCTTGAGGTGACGGGACGGCTCGGCGCCCCTCGGGAGCCGCTCCGCCTCGACACGGGCCTTGATGCGCTTGACCTCGCGCACCTCCTGGTCGGAGATGGCCTCCGGGTACCGGACGCCGTCGGCGACGGCCATGAACTCGGCCGCCAGCCCCTCGTCGCCGGCGACCGGGCGCGCACGCAGCAGCGACTGGGCCTCCCAGGTGAGCGACCAGCGCGCATAGTAGGCGCGATAGGACGACAACGAGCGCGCGACGGTGCCGTTCTTGCCCTCGGGGCGGAGCCCGGTGTCGAGGTCGAGCGGGACGAGGGCGTCGGAGGTCAGACGGTTCAGCTCGGCGACCACGGCCAGGGCACGCCGGTGCGCGGTGCCGTCGTCTCCCTCGGCCCGGTAGACGTAGAGCACGTCGGCGTCCGAGCCGAAGCCCAGCTCTTCACCGCCGTAGCGACCCATCGCGATGACGGCGAACTCGAGATCGCCGGCATCGCGACGAGCGAGGGCGAGCGTGCCCGAGATGGCGGCCGTCGTCACCGCCGAGAGCCCGCTAGCCAGCTCGTCGATGCTCAGCAGGCCGAGGATGCCGCCCATGGCGAGACGGAGGATCTCGCGCCGACGGGACTGCCGCAGCACGGCCGCCGCGGCGTCGACGGAGGAGTGCCGGGCGACGGTCGCCCGCGCCTCGTCGAGCAGGCTGGCGAGGGGTCGGGGCCGCAGCTCGTGGTCGTTCTCGAACCAGGCCGCCGCCTCGGGGATCCGGTCGAGCAGATCGGCGACGAAGCGGGAAGCTCGAGAGCACGGTGGTGAGGCGGTGGGCCGCGCCGGAGGAGTCGCGGAGCATGCGGAGGAACCAGTACGACTCGCCCAGACCGTCGCTCAACCGCCGGAAGGCCAGCAGACCGAGGTCGGGGTCGGTGCCGTCGGCGAACCACTGCAGCATCGCCGGCAGCAGGTGGCGCTGGATGCTCGCCCGTCGCGACACCCCCGCCGTCAGCGCGGCGATGTGGCCGAGCGCACCCCGGGGGTCGACGAATCCGATCACCGCGAGCCGCGCCGCCGCCTGGTCGCTGCTGAGCGCGAGCTCCTCTTCGGGCCGCGCCGCGACGGCCGAGAGCAGCGGCCGGTAGAAGAGCCGCTCGTGCAGGGTGCGGACGCGACGACGCACATCGTGCCAGGTCGTCACCAGCTCCGCCGCCGTGGCGCCCAGCCTCGACGAGCGCGCCAGAACGCGCAGCGCCCCCTCGTCGACCGGCATGAGGTGGGTGCGCCGGAGTCGGGACAGCTGGATGCGGTGCTCGAGGAGCCGCAGGAGGCGGTAGTCGCGGTCGAACTCGGCGGCCTCGGCGCGCCCGACGTACCCTCGGCGGGCCAGCGCCCCGAGAGCGTCGAGGGTCGCGCGCTGGCGCACCCCGTCGTCGGCCTGACCGTGCACGAGCTGGAGGAGCTGGATGGTGAACTCGATGTCGCGGAGACCCCCGGGGCCCAGCTTGAGCTGGCGGTCGACCTCGTCGGCGGGGATCAGGTCGGTGACGCGCTCGCGCATGCGCTGCACCGACTCGACGAAGTTCTCCCGCGACGCGGCGGCCCAGACGAAGGGCGCGACGCGTTCGACGTACCGGTCGCCCAGCTCGGTGTCGCCGGCGAGGGGTCGGGCCTTGAGCAGCGCCTGGAACTCCCACCCCTTCGCCCACCGCTCGTAGTAGGCGACGTGCGACTCGAGGGTGCGCACCAGCGCCCCGGCCTGGCCCTCCGGTCGGAGGTTCGCGTCGACCTCCCACAGCTCGGTCTCGAGCGACAGCTCGGAGACGACACGGACGGTGTGCACGGCCAGACGGGTGGCGATCTCGACCGCGCGGCCGCTCTCGAGACCGTCAGCACCTTCGGCCACGTAGACGACGTCGACGTCGCTCAGGTAGTTGAGCTCGCGCGCGCCGGCCTTGCCCATGCCGATGATGGCCAGTCGGGTGCGGTCGACGTCCTCCGCGGGGAAGGCGACCTCGCGACGGGCGACGGCGAGACCCGCGTCGAGCGCCGCACCCGCGAGATCGGCGAGGGCGGTGGCGACGACCGGCAGGACCGCCAGGGGGTCGGTCGAGTCGAGGTCGAACGACGCGAGTCGCAGCAGGTGCCGCCGATAGCGGACCCTGAGGGCCACACGCGCCTCGTCGCCGACCCGCTCGCCGACGGACTCGAGCAGGTCGGCGGTGTACTCGCCGACCGACGGCGGCTGGACGAGCGGATCGCGGAGCGCGTCGAGCTCGGCGGGGCGACGCACGACGAAGTCGCCGAGCCCGGAGGAGGCGCCCAGCACGACGACGAGACGGGGCCCGTAGCCGTCGGTCAGCAGCGACTCGACCGCCGACCTGTCACGGTCGACCAGACGTTCGAGCTGCAGCAGGGCGGAGTCGGGGTCGGCGCAGCCCGCGAAGGCGGGCAGCAGCTCGGCCACAGCGGGGACCCGCGACGAGAGCTCGGCGAGGCGGTCACGCGCCTCGCCGAGCTCGGCGAAACCCAGTCGGGCCAGCTCGGAGAGAGCTGCAGCGGGACGGGGCATCGGTCGTGGGCTCAGAGGATCTCGAGGTTCGAGCTGGCTCGAACGGCGTCACCTGGGCCCGGTAGGCCTTCCACTCCTGACGCTTGTTGAGCAGGACGTAGTTGAAGACCTGCTCGCCCAGGGTCTCGGCGACCAGCTCGCTGTCCTCCATGATCGACAGCGCGTGGTCGAGGCTGGCGGGGAGCTGCTTGTACCCGAGGGCGCGACGCTCGGCGTCGCTCATGCCCCAGACGTTGTCCTCCGCCTCGGCGGGCAGTTCGTAGCCCTCTTCGATGCCCTTGAGGCCGGCGGCCAGCATGAGCGAGAAGGCGAGGTACGGATTCGCCGCCGAGTCGATCGCGCGGTACTCGACCCGGCTCGAGTTGCCCTTGTTGGGCTTGTACAGCGGGACGCGCACCAGAGCGGAGCGGTTGTTGTGCCCCCAGGTGACGAAGCTCGGGGCCTCGTCACCACCCCAGAGACGCTTGTAGCTGTTGACGAACTGGTTCGTCACGGCTGTGATCTCGGGAGCGTGCTTGAGCAGACCGGCGATGAACTGACGCCCGATGGTCGAGAGCTGATACTCGGCACCCGCCTCGTAGAAGGCGTTCGAGTCGCCCTCGAAGAGCGACATGTGGGTGTGCATGCCCGAACCGGGGTGCTGGCTGAAGGGCTTCGGCATGAACGTCGCGTAGACACCCTGCTCGATGGCGACCTCTTTGATGACCGTGCGGAAGGTCATGATGTTGTCCGCCGTCGTCAGGGCGTCGGCGTAACGGAGGTCGATCTCGTTCTGACCGGGGCCCGCCTCGTGGTGGCTGAACTCGACCGAGATGCCGAGGTCTTCGAGCATGCGGACCGAGCGACGCCTGAAATCGTGCGCCGTGCCTCCGGGGACGTTGTCGAAGTAACCGGCCGAGTCGACGGGCTGCGGCCCCTGCTCGCCGATCTGGGCGCTCTTCAGGAGGTAGAACTCGACCTCGGGGTGCGTGTAGAACGTGAAGCCGCGGTCTCCTGCGCGGGCCAGCGTGCGCTTGAGGACGTTGCGGGGGTCGGCGACGGCGGGCTGGCCGTCGGGTGTGGTGATGTCGCAGAACATCCGCGCCGTGGGGTCGATCTCGCCCCGCCAGGGCAGGATCTGGAACGTGGTCGGATCGGGCTGCGCGAGCACGTCGGCCTCGTACGACCGGGTGAGACCCTCGATGGCGGAGCCGTCGAACCCGATGCCCTCGGCGAAGGCGCCCTCGACCTCGGCCGGCGCGATGGCCACCGACTTGAGGGTGCCGATCACGTCGGTGAACCAGAGGCGGATGAACTTGATGCCGCGCTCTTCGATCGTTCGAAGAACGAAGTCTCTCTGCTTGTCCATTCACGGCCTTTCTGCTCGGCGTCCAGGCTACTGGACGAGCCGGGTGTCGCGAGGGGCGCCGGGCCGACGGCGATCAGTCGTCTGCGGCCTCTTCGGCGTCGAGGCGGGCGTTGCGGGCCTTGATGGTCTCGATCGCCTTCGCCGCCTCCTCGCGGGTGGCGTAGGGGCCGGCGCGGTCGACCGCGGGCGAGACCTTGCCCTCTTCGACCTCGTGCGTCTTCGTGTTGAACCAGAACTCTGACATGCGTGGAGGCTACCGCCCGCCGGCCGACCGCGGTCGGACCTGCGGTCGCGGCCCGGCCGCAGCACCCGCCCGCCGGGCGAGCAGCGCCGAGACGACCGGCGACAGCAGCATCACGAGGATGCCGGCGATGATGACGAGTGAGCCCACGACCATGAGGGCGATGACGATGGCGACCATGCCGTCGATTCTCGCGCGTCGGACGCGGCACGGCAAGGAGGCGCCCCGTCGTCGGACACTCCCCCTAAGCTTGACCTCATGCCCCGGGACAGCAACGGAACCCTGACTCCGGGCCGGGTCTCAGCGCAGCGTCCGGTCCCCGCATCCATCCCCCGACCCGAGTACGTGGGCAAGAAGGGGCCGACCCCCTACACGGGCGGCGACGTCTACGACGCCGAGACGGTCGAGCTGATCCGCGCGAGCGGTCGCATCGCGTCGCAGGCCATCGACGCCGTCGAGGCGGCCCTCCGCCCCGGTGTCACCACCGACGAGCTCGACCGCATCGCGCACGACTTCGTCGTCTCGAACGACGCCTACCCGTCGACGCTCGGCTACCGGGGGTTCCCCAAGTCGGTCTGCACCTCGGTGAACGAGGTCGTCTGCCATGGCATCCCCGACGACACCGAGCTGGTCGAGGGCGATCTGATCAACATCGACATCACCGCCTTCGCGAACGGGGTGCACGGCGATCTCAACCGCACGTTCATCGTCGGCGAGGGTGCACCCGAGACGGTCGACCTCGTCGACCGCACCCGCGAGGCGCTCCGCCGCGGGATCAAGGCGGTGGCCCCCGGCCGGGAGGTCAACGTGATCGGCCGCGCCATCGAGTCGTACGCCAAGCGCTTCGGCTACGGGGTCGTCCGCGACTACACGGGGCACGGCGTCGGGCGGGCTTTCCACTCGGGCCTGATCATCCCCCACTACGACGCACCCCAGTACGACGACGTCATGGAGGTCGGCATGGTCTTCACGATCGAGCCGATGCTCACCCTCGGCGGCATCGAGGCCGACGTCTGGTCGGATGACTGGACGGTCACCACACGCGACAAGAGCCTCACGGCCCAGTTCGAGCACACCCTGGTCGTCACCGAACGCGGTGCCGACATCCTCACCCTGAGCTGACGCTCACCTCTCGACCCCTCTAGGAAGGACCCACCCGTGGCACAGAAGGCAGTGGGCATCGACATCGGCGGCACCGGCATCAAGGGGGCGATCGTCGATCTCGAGTCGGGAGAGCTGCTCACCGACCGGATCAAGAAGCCGACCCCCGAGGGCGGCGAGCCCGACGACATCGTCGCGGTCGTCAAGCAGATCGTCGACGAGCTCGGGGTCGACGACGACTCGATGCCCGTCGGCGTGTGCTTCCCCGCGGCGATCATGGACGGCACCACCCTCTCGGCCGCGAACGTGTCGAAGAAGTGGATCGGCTTCGAGGCCGAGAAGCTCTTCGAGGAGACCCTCGGCCGCGACATCCACTTCGTGAACGACGCCGACGCCGCCGGCTACGCCGAGACGCGCTTCGGTGCGGCCCGCGGTATCAAGGGTCTGGTCGTCATGACGACCCTCGGCACCGGCATCGGCACGGCGCTCATCAACGACGGCGTCCTGATCGTCAATGCCGAGCTCGGGCACCTCGAGATCGGCGGCAAGGACTACGAGACGAAGGCCTCGTTCGCCGCCAAGGAGCGCGACGACCTCACCTGGAAGCACTGGGCGAAGCGTCTGCAGAAGTACTACTCGCACCTCGAGGCGCTGCTCTACCCGCGCCTGATCATCGTCGGCGGCGGAGTCTCGAAGCACCACGCCGAGTTCCTGCCGCTGCTCGACCTCCGCGCCGAGATCGTGCCGGCGACGCTCCGCAACAACGCGGGCATCATGGGCGCCGCGGCCCTCGCGGCGTCGTCCGACCCCGCGGCCTGAGCCCGCCCGCCTCTCGCGACCCGCGCCTCCCGGGGTCGCGCCTCCTGACCCGCGCCTCGCGGTGTCGCGCCTCCCGCCAGGTGCCTCCCGACCCGGCGCCTCCCGACCGCCCTCCCCGGGCGTGCAATTCGCGACCATGGGAGGTCGACACGCCGCTCACGTTCGCGTGCAGACGGCGTGTCGCGGGCCTCAGGTCGGGTTCGGCACGCGGAGCACCGGCTGAGCGGTCGGGTTCGGCACACGGAGCACCGGCTGAGCGGTCGGGTTCGGCACACATCGGGTCGCGGCCAGCACCGACCGTCAGGGGCGGTGCGGGCAGCCGACCGGACGTGACGATGCCCTGCTGCAGGAGGCGCGCCTCCTGAAGCAGGGCATGTCACGTGGTGCGAATGGGCCGGCTGCTACGCCGGGTTCTGTCTCGATGCTCTCGCACCGTGGACGGCCATCTCTCTCGGAACTACGTTGCCGCAGCTCTCTAGCGGTCTACCCGAGGACTCGGCGAGCAACCTCGACGCCCTCTGTCTGACCTTGCTCCGGGCGAGGTTTACCTAGCCGGTCGGTCACCCGAACCGCTGGTGGTCTCTTACACCACCGTTTCACCCTTACCCCGGTCGCGCCTCGCGGCGACGACCGTGGCGGTCTGCTCTCTGTTGCACTGTCTCGCGGGTCACCCCGGGTGGGTGTTACCCACCGCCCTGCTCTGTGGAGCCCGGACGTTCCTCGGCGGCACGGGCGGACCCGTGCCGACGCGACCGTCTTGCCGACCCATTCGCGCACCCAGCCTAGCGGCGACCGCGGCCGTCGTGGCCCTCGGGTCAGATGCCGGACTCCTGAGTGCGGACCAGCACGGCGTCGCTGTCGGGGCAGAGCAGCACGTCGTAGGCCGAGGCGGCGCGCACGGCGGCGAGATCGCTGCCGGTGAGGGTGACCCCGCTGGCGCTCGACACGCCACCGCGCAGCAGCGACGCCCCCACGCCGTAGCGCTCGCGCTGTCGCTCGTAGAGGGCCAGGAGGTCGGCGGGTACCCGGGCCGCGATGGTCTCGCGGTCGGCGGCCACCTGCACGCGCTCGCGCTCGAGACCGGCCAGCGACTCGTCGCGCGACGTGGTCGCCTCGTCGCGCCGACCGTCGATCTGGTCGAGCTCGCCCTGGGTCAGTCGGGCGACGGCGCCGAGGCTCTCGACGCGCTCCATGACGTCCATCTGAAGATCTTCGAGGTCGGAGGTCCGCTTCGAGAGCGCCGCCAGCTCGCCCTCGAGCGCCTGCACGTCTTTGACCGACGACGTCGACGCGAGACGCTGCTGGTCACGCGCGACCCGCGCCTGCACCACGGCGACGTCGGACTCGATGCGCTTCAGCTCGACCTCGGCGTCTTCGAGGGCGCCCTGCTCGGAGGCGAGACGGCTGCGCAGTCGTGAGGCGTCGCCGTCGATCGTGGCGAGGACGGCGGTCTCGGGCAGGTTGCGGGCCCGGTGGGCGAGCTGCTGCAGGGTCGTGTCGAGCTTCTGGAGATCGAGCAGCAGGGCCTGGTCGTCGGGGCTGGCGGTCAACGGCATGCGTGGCCTTCTTCGTGTCGGTGCAGATGGTCTGGGATGGAGGTGCCGAGGACGCGCGGTGCCGGCGGGCGGGTCGGCGTCACTGGACGACGGCGAAGTCCCACGGGTCGGTCCGCAGATCGCTCAGCGTGACCTCGACGTCGTCGAGGGCCTCGCGGAGCTGGGCGGCGGCCGTGTCGAGCCACAGCCATTCGGCCGCCCAGTGCGAGATGTCGACCAGCGCCGGGCCGCGACCGAGGAGCATGAGCTCGCGGGCGTCGGAGGCGGGGTGGTGACGCAGGTCGCTGGTGATGAAGACGTCGGCCCCGCGGACGGCAGGGTCGTCGAGCAGCGAATCGCCCGCGCCGGCGCAGAGCGCGACGGTCTGGACGAGATGCTCGGCGTGACCGGCGACCCGGATGCCGGAGGCGGTCGGCGGCAGCACGTCGCGGAGTCGCGTCGCGAGGGCCACCAGCGGGATCGGCTCGGACAGCCGGCCGACGACGCCGAGCCCGGTCGTCTCGCTGCCGCCCGCCGTGATCGGCCGCTGGTCGACGAGTCCGATCTGGTGGGCGAGCACCCTCGAGGTGCCGGTCTCGACCACGTCGGCGTTCGTGTGGGCGGCGACCAGAGCGCAGTCGGCTCGGATCAGCCGAGCGATCACCGCGCCCTTCGTCGTGTCTTCGGACACCGTGCGCGCGCCCCGGAAGAGCAGCGGGTGATGGACGAGGAGGAGATCGGCACCCAGGGCGATCGCCTCGTCTGCGGTGTCGAGCACGGCGTCGACGGCCAGGTGGATGTGCGTCACCGGCCGGTCGGGATCGCCGACGACGAGACCCGGGGAGTCCCACGACTCGGCCCCGCTGAGGGGCCAGAGTCGTTCGATGACGGCGGAGACGGACGCGAGGGTGGACACCCCGTCAGCCTAGTCGCGAGCGGAGCGGCGGACCCCGGTGAGCAGGACGGCGACGACGAGCGCCGACACCGCGGCGACGAGCAGCGCCAGCACCACGGCGACCCCGGCGGCGGGGCCGGATGCGCCGACGCCGGAGACGAGGTAACCCTGCCAGCCGAGCGCGGCGGCGGCGGGCGACAGGATGCCGAAGCCGAGCGCAGCGGCGATCACGACGGACGCGACGACGGCGATAGGGCCGCGGCGGTCGACGAGCCCGGCGTCGCCGGCGCGGCGCGAGACCGCGACGACGCCGACGAAGGCTGCGAGGGCGCCGATCAGCGGGACGGCCAGGGTGGCGACGACGGCCGTGCCGAGCGACTCCCCCGCGACCAGAGCGAGCACGAGGGTGAGCGCGACCACGACGACGACGGCACCGGCCGAGATCGTCAGCACGGGGTTGGCCCGGGCGATCGACGCACGGAGGGTCGCCAGACGGCCCTCGCCCGCGGCGGACGGGGCGAGGGCGGGGGTGTCGGAGGCGGCGGCTGCATCGGAGGTGGAAGCGACGGCACCGGTCGAGGCGACCTCGGCGGTGGAGGTGGAGGCGACGGCACCGGTCGAGGCGCCGTCGGAGGTGGAGGCGACGGGCGACGGCGGCACGACGGCCGGAGCGGAGCCGGTCGAGGCCGAGGTGGTGGCAGCGGCGGCGGCGACCGCCGTCTCCCCTGTCGACTCGGCGGCCAGCCGCTCGCGCTCGGCGATGCGGGCGGTCTCCTGGCGGGCGGCCAGATCGGCCGCGACCTCCTCCGGGGTGACGATCGGGATCAGGTTGGTGTCGCTGTCGTCGAGATCGGGGGCGACCGGTGCGGCGGCACCCGGCGCACCTGCAGCACCCGCGCCTCCTCCGATGACGTCGATGACGCCGGTGAAACGCAGACGGGTGCGCTCGAGCACGAGTGCCGCCTCGTCCGTCCCGACTCGGCTGATCTCGTTCTCCCAGCGGGCGAAACGGGCTGCCTCGGCACGTCGAGCGAGCATCTGGGCCTGGACGACGGCCATCAGGTCGACGGTGGCGGTGTCGTCGAACCGCCTGGTGACCAGCCGGGCGAGCACGTCGTCGTCGAGCGTCACACGCTCGGGCGGCTGGGGCAGGTCGGGGCCGACGGGCACGGCGAAGACCGGGATGGTGATCGCCGAGGTGGCGACCGAGTGCCGGGGCGCGCTGGCCGGACGGGAGTCGGCCACGTCGTTCTCGACGACGGTCGGCGCGGGCACGTCGGCACGGTGGGTGGGGACCGAGGCGGGGCGCGGGGCGATGCTCTCGCGCGCCTCCGGGAGGACTGTCTGGGACACGGGGTGGAGCTCCTGCGGGGTCGGCGTCGTGAACGGCGCCGGGGTGGGGGTGGGCTCGACGAACGACGAGCGGAACCGATGCGGATCGCCCTCGGGAGGCGCGTCGGCGGCCGTCCACAGCAGGTTCGCATTCTCGGTCATGCGTGGATGGTACGTCCGCGGGGGCGTGATATCCGAGCGGCTCGCCGGGCCGACCGGGACAAAAGCGTTCCGCAGGAGGCGCGGCGCGGCCCCCGCGGGCGACGAAGCGCTCAGCGTCCGGCGATCGCCTCGGCGAGGTAGGGGGCGGTGCGGCTCTCCGACGAGGCGGCGACCTCCTCCGGGGTGCCGACCGCGACGACCCGGCCCCCGGCGTCGCCGCCCGCCGGACCCATGTCGACCACGTGATCGGAGGCCGCCACGACGCCCATGTGATGCTCGACGACCACCACCGTGTTGCCCGCGTCGACCAGCCCCTGCAGCTGCGCCACGAGCAGCTCGACGTCGGCGGGGTGCAGACCCGTGGTCGGCTCGTCGAGCAGATACAGGGTGTGACCCGTGCGGGCGCGCTGCAGCTCGGTCGCCAGCTTGATGCGCTGCGCCTCGCCGCCGGAGAGCTCGGTCGCCGGCTGCCCGAGGCGCAGGTAGCCGAGCCCCACCTGCAGCAGGGTCTCGAGGGCGCGGGAGGCGGCCGGCACCTCGCCGAGGAACGCGGCGGCCTCGGTGACGGTCATCGCGAGGACCTCGGCGATGCTGCGCCCGTTCCAGGTCACCTCGAGGGTCTCGGCGTTGTACCGGGCGCCGTGGCACTCGGGGCACGGCGCGTAGCTGCCCGGGAGGAAGAGCAGCTCGACCGAGACGGCCCCCTCGCCCTGGCAGACCTCGCACCGGCCACCCACCACGTTGAACGAGAAGCGCCCCGCCGTGTAGCGGCGGGCCCGCGCCTCGTCGGTCGCCGCGAAGACCGAGCGCACCGCGTCGAACAACCCCGTGTACGTCGCCAGGTTCGAGCGCGGCGTGCGACCGATCGGACGCTGATCCACCTGCACCACGCGATCCACGCCCTCGTGGTCGACCGCCGTCTCGGCGAGGACGCCGCCGACCAGCGTCGACTTGCCGGAGCCGGACACGCCGGTGACCGCCGTGAGGACGCCGCGCGGCACGTCGACGTCGACGCCCTGCAGGTTGTGCCGCGACACGCCCCGGAGCGCCAGGACACCGGTGGGCTCACGGCGCGGGCGAGCCGTGGCCGCGGGATCGGGCGCCGGGTCGAGGAACCTCCGCGTCACCGAGCGGTCGACCCCGGCGAGGCCGGCGACCGGTCCGCTGTAGAGCACCGCGCCTCCTTCGCTGCCGGCACCCGGTCCGACGTCAACGACCCAGTCGGCGCGACGGACGATGCTCATGTCGTGCTCGACGACGAAGACCGAGTTGCCGCTCTCGCGCAGCTCCTCGAGCACGGCGACCAGCGGTTCGGCGTCGGCCGGATGCAGACCCGCGCTCGGCTCGTCGAGCACGTAGACCACGCCGAAGAGACCGGAGCGCAGCTGCGTGGCGATGCGCAGGCGCTGCATCTCGCCGGGCGAGAGCGTCGGGGTGGCGCGCCCGAGGCTGAGATAGCCGAGCCCCAGACCGTCGAGGACGGCCGTGCGGGCCAGGAGGTCGGCGGCCAGGGTCACCGCGACCTCGGTGACCTCGCCGGAGGACGCGTTCGACACGGCCGCCGTCGCCGACGTCAGGGTCGCGGTCGGGCGCAGCACCTCGCCCAGCTCGGCCAGGGGCAGCGCGTTCAGATCGGCGATCGTGCGACCGGCGAACGTGACGGCGAGGGCCGCGCGCGTGAGACCGCTGCCGCCGCAGAGCGTGCAGGGCCCGCTCTCGACGAAGCGCAGCACCTTGGTCCGCTGGGTCTCGCTCTGCGAGTCGGCGAGGGTGTGCAGCACGAACGCCCGGGCGCTCCAGAACCGGCCCTTGTAGGGCTTGGCGACGCGATCGCGCTGCGGGACGACCTCGACGACGGGCTGCTCCTCGGTGTAGAGCAGCCAGTCGCGGTCGGCCTGCGGCAGCTCGCGCCACGGGCGGTCGATGTCGTAGCCGAGCCCGGCCGTCACGTCGCGGAGGTTCTTGCCCTGCCAGGCCCCCGGCCAGGCGGTGATGGCCCCGTCGCGGATGCTCAGACCGGGATCGTGCACCGCGGAGGCCTCGGTGACCTCGTGGGCGACGCCCAGCCCGTGGCAGCGTGGGCAGGCCCCGGCGGCGGTGTTGGGCGAGAACGAGTCCGACTCGAGGCGCGCCGCCCCCTCGGGGTAGGTGCCCGCCCGCGAGAACAGCATGCGCATCGAGTTGGAGAGGGTGGTCACGGTGCCGACGGTCGACCGCGAGCTCGGGGCCCCGCGGCGCTGCTGCAGGGCGACGGCCGGGGGCAGGCCGGTGATCTCGTCGACGTGGGGCGACCCGCCCTGCGCGATCAGCCGACGCGCGTAGGGGGCGACGGACTCGAAGAACCTGCGCTGCGCCTCCGCGTAGATCGTGCCGAACGCGAGCGAGGACTTGCCCGAGCCGGAGACGCCCGTGAAGGCCACGATGCTGTCGCGCGGCACGTCGACGTCGACCGCCCGCAGGTTGTTCTCGCGGGCGCCGCGGACCCTGACGAAGCCCCGCGCGTGCACGTCGGTCACGGAGCGGGACAGGTCGGGAGGCGCGGTGTCGGGCATCCGGTCGATGGTAGAGGTGCGCGGGGGCGGGGGGCCACCGGCGTGCCCTCGGATGTCGGTGGTCGCTCGTAGCGTGGCAGCGTGCCTGAGCCGATCGACAGCTGGTGGGCGCGACGGCGGACGTCGCGCGGGCTTGCCGTGCCCTACGCGGTGGGGGCGTACCGCGAGGCGTGGGCGTCGTTCCCGGTGCTCGTGCGGCAGTACCGACCCGAGCACAACGGCGGCATCGTGCTCAGTCAGATCCCGCCCGCCGCCGACGTGTACCTCTGCTGGCTGTGCGACGCCGGGCACCTGTTCGTGGCCACTCCCGACGAGCAGCGGAACCGACCGGGGCGCGAACGGCGCCGCTCGTCGTGGTGCCCCGACTGCAGCGAGCAGGCGAAGCCGCGGGCGCTGCCGATGCGACCGCCGATGGCACCGGCAGCCGTCGTGCGAGAGCAGGCGGCGAGCCTCGGAGGCGCGTCTCCGGTGCTCGGATCGCCGCGCGTCGCGCAGACGGCGGAGCCGCCGCCGGCCGAGCTCGCGCCCGTGCGCCCCGCTCCCCCCATGCGTCCGAGTCCGCCCCTGCGTTCGGATCCGCCGGTGCGCCCCGATCCGCCGCTGCGCGCCGATCCGCCTGTGCGCCCGACCGCGGTTCGACGGGCGAAGCCGACCCGTGCCTCCCAGCCGGTCTGCGACAAGACCCCCGCCGTGCCGACCGGCACCCCGTTCGTCAGCGTCTGCGCGCCGAGACCGGCCTCGGCGGTGGAGGCCGAGCTGCGGGCCGAGCTGACCGCCCGGCTCGAGTTCGAACCCGGACTGAACGCCGTGCGGGTGGGTCGGCCCTTCTTCGACCATGTCGAGGTGTGGCCCGACATCGTGCTCTCCGAGCTGCGGGTCGCGATCGAGTACGACTCGACGGGCCGGCACGGACTCGAGCACGTCGGCCGGCGCGAGGTCGCCGACCGCCGCAAGGACGCGGCGCTGCGGGCGGCGGGCTGGCAGGTCGTCCGGCTGCGAGCGGGCAGGTTGCCGATGCTCGGCCCCCACGATCTGCAGCTGTCGGGGTTCACCCGCCAGACGGTGCCGAGACTGCTCGACGAGCTGCGGGTCATCCGCGGGTCGCTGTTCGTCGACGCCTACCTGAGGGGGTGACCCGTGCGCCTCTCAGCCCTGCGCGTCTCAGCCCTGCAGCGCGAGCGCTTCGCTCGTCCAGCGCGCGTGACGGCTCCACGGGTCGTCCGTGCCCGCGGCGAGGGTCACCACGTGAGTGTCGAGCACCTCGTTGACGGCGAACCACTCGGTGCGTCCGAACCGCCAGGCCCCGAACTGCTCGTGGCGACGGCGCTCGACACCCCGGTCGCCGCGCTCGAACGCGAGGACCTCGTGATGCCAGAGGCGCCCGAGACGCTGCCGGGGGTTGGCCGTCGTGCCGATCTTGATCCGGTCGTCGAAGCGGATGTAGTAGACGACGTCGACCCGAGGAGGCGCGAGGTCGCGGTCCGGCACGTCACCCTGCCGCCACTCGCACACGGCGCAGAGCCACCCCGACGGCCAGTGCACGCCGAGCCGCGACCCGCAGGCCGCGCAGGGCGAGGGCAGGAGGTCGGTCGCGCCGTCGACGACGGCGGCCCGGGCCGCCGCCCACTCGGTCGCGACTACCAGATGCCGTTCGCAGAGGGCGACGGGGCTGCCGGCGACCACGGGGTGATCGCAGGGTGCCTCGGCGGGTCGCGCCGCGCCTCCTCGGCAGGTGTCGACGGGTCCGAGCTCGGAGGTGTCCATGTCGGCACGGTAGGCGGGGCCACCGACAGTCGGCCGCCGAGGCCGCGCGCCGATCGGGGTCGTGATCGCGGCCGAGCGGTCAGTCGAGCTCGCGGTCGACGCGGAGTCCGAGAGGGTGCGGCCCGAGCAGCAGCCAGACGGCCCCGGCGCCGATCGGGAACAGCACGACGGCGATGGTCCAGACGGTCTGCTCGAGCGGCGTCGTGTCGGCTCGTCGCCGGACGGCTCGCACGATGCTCAGCACGATCGCCGCGTAGACGGCCACCGCCACCACCGCGAGCACCACCGTGCCCCACTCGCCCCATCCGCTCATGCCGACAGACTACGGGTGCGGCCCGGTGGGCGCGCCGCTCCGCTCACACCGCTCAGTGCGTCCCGCTCAGCAACGCGAGCACATCGGCGTAGCGCCCCTCGGCCTCGGCGTGACGGAGGAACCCGACCCGCTCGACGAGGATCTCGTGGGCCTCGGGCTGCGACTCGAGCAGCATCATCGTCTCGTCGAGGTACTCGTCGAGCGGCATCGCCGAGGGGTCGTCCTGCTGACCGAGCAGGGTGGTCTGCACCGCGGGCGGCACGAGCTCGACGATCTGCACCGACGTGTCGGCGAACTGGACGCGGATGCCCTCGCTCAGCGAGTGGATCGCCGCCTTCGTCGCGTTGTAGGTCGGCGTCATCGGCAGGGGCACGCTCGCGAGCCCCGACGACACCGTGACGAACGCCGCCGCGGGTCGCGCCTGCAGGTGCTCGGTCCAGGCGGCGAGCAGTCGGATGGGCCCGAGCAGATTGGTCGTGACCGTCGCCTCGGCCGTCTCGACGAACGCGGCGGTCGTGACGTCCTCCGGCAGCATGATGCCGGCCATCGCGATGACGACGTTCGTCTCGGGCCAGCGCCGCTGCACCTCGCGCGAGACCGCGACCACGGCCTCGGGGTCGGTGGTGTCGAGCACGATCGACTCGATGCCGGGGTGGTCGCGCACGATCTCGTCGAGCAGCGGGGCACGGCGGCCCGCCACGACGACGGTGTTGCCCGCCGCCTGCAGCCGGAGCGCCAGCCCCAGACCGATGCCGGACGTGCCGCCGGGGATGAACACGGTGTTGCCGCTGATCTTCATGTGGTGCTCCTTCTCGTGGTGGATGTGACACCACCCTCGCCCGAGGAGGCGCGGCGCGGCAGAGCGCGCGTGTCCAGGGATCGACGCTCCCTGGTCGGGCGCCACCGGGGCTGACAGCATGGCGGCATGGACCGTGCCGAGCTCGCCGACTTCCTCCGTCACCGACGCGAGTCACTCCGCCCCTCCGACGTCGGTCTGCCCGACGGAGAGCGTCGGCGCACCGCCGGTCTCCGTCGGGAGGAGGTCGCCGCGCTGGTCGGCATGTCGACCGACTACTACGCCCGGTTGGAGCAGCAGCGCGGGCCCCAGCCGTCCGAGCAGATGCTGATCGCCCTGACCCGCGGACTCCGCCTCGGTCTGGACGAGCGCGACCACCTCTACCGACTGACGGGGCACCATCCGCCGCGCCGCACCAGAGGTGGGGAGCATGTCAGCCCGGCTCTGCTGCGGGTGCTCGACCGGCTCGACGACACCCCGGCGCTCGTGCTGAGCGACCTCGCAGAGACATTGGCGCAGAACCCGCTCGCGGTGGCCCTGCTCGGCGATCAACGTCGGCACGAGGGGCTGGCCCGCAGCGCGTTCTACCGGTGGTTCACCGATCCGGCCGAGCGCGCCTCCTACCCCGCCGACGACCACGAGCACCAGCTCGCGCTGCAGGCGTCCGGTCTGCGTGCCGCCCTGAGCATGGCGGGCGGTGGCGGCCGACCGCGCGAGCTCGTGGAGGCGCTGCTCGACGCGAGCGACGAGTTCGCCGCGCTGTGGCGGCGGCACGAGGTCCACCAGCGCTTCGACGACCGCAAGACCCTCGTGCACCCCGAGCTCGGGCTCATCGAGGTCGACTGCCAGGCGCTCTTCACGGAGGATCAGTCGCAGACCCTGCTCGTGCTGACCGCCCGCCCCGGGTCGCCGGACGCCGAGAAGCTGCGACTGCTCGGGGTGATCGGCAGCCAGCGCTTCGTGGAGTGATCAGGCGGGTCGTCCGCCGGCGAGGCTCGACCGCCGGCGAGGCTCGACCGGTGGGCGCCCTACCCCCGTCGACGCTGCGGGGCACGGCATGATGGACGCACGACGACGTGACCCCGAGGAGCAGCCATGCCCGCACCAGCGTTCCCCTCTGCGACGCACGCCCCTCTCCGCGGCGGGCCGACTCTCCGTTGGGGGGTGATCGGCCCCGGTGAGATCGCCGGCGACTTCACCGACGCCCTGCATGCTCACACCGATCAGCGGGTGGTGGCCGTCGCGTCGCGCAGCCTCGAGCGGGCCGAGGCGTTCGCCCGAGCGCACGGCGTCGAGTCCGCCTTCGGCAGCGCGGAGGCGATGGCGGCCTCCGCCGACGTCGACGTCGTCTACGTCGCGACTCCTCACACCCGGCACCTGCCCGACGCGCTGATCGCCATCGCCGCCGGCAAGCACGTGCTGATCGAGAAGCCGCTCGCGACGACGCCTGCAGAGGCCGACCTCATCGGGGCCGCCGCGCGCGACGCCGGGGTGCTCGCCATGGAGGCGCTCTGGACGCGCTACCTGCCCCACACGACGGTGATGGCGCGCCTCCTCGCCGACGGCGCTATCGGCGACGTGCGTCTCGCGACGGCCGACGTCGCGTGGGCGAACGACCTCTCGGCGCCCGGCCGGATGACCGACCCCGCCCTCGGCGGCGGGGCGCTGCTCGACATCGGCGTGTACGCGTTCTGGTTCACCCAGTTCGCCACCGGCCACCCCGTCGAACGGCACGCCACCGGATCGACCCGAGCCGACGGCGTCGACCTCGACGCGGCCGTCGTCACGCGCACGGCCGACGGAGTGCTCGCGACGGCGGCGACGAGCCTGCGGATCACGTCGCCGGGCATCGGCACCGTACTGGGGTCGGGCGGGTCGCTCCGCACCCTGCAGAACCTCGTCTTCCCGACCGCGTTCGAGCTGACCACGGCGAGCGGCACGTCGATCTGGGACGACCCGTCCGTGCCGACCGGACGCCAGGGGCTGGCCTACCAGGCCGCGGCGCTTGCCTCGTTCGTCGACGCCGGGCTCCGCGACTCGCCCCTGCACTCGCTGGCCGACTCGAGGTCGATACTGTCGACGATCGAGGCGGCCCGCGCCTCCTTGACCGTCGTCGGCGACGTCTGATCGGGAGCGAAGGGGCGCGCCTCCTCGACGGCAGCGGGGGCTCCTGGTCAGGAGCGGTGACCGGCGCACCGCTCAGTAGGCTGTCGCCATGACGCGCGCCCGGCTGATGGTCCCCTTCCGACTCGCCCTCGCCGTGCTCGGCCTCGCGGCCGTCGGCACGCAGTTCGGCGTCACCCTGACGAACGACTACGGGATCGTCAACTTCTTCTCGTACTACACGAACCTCAGCAATCTGTTCGCCGTGGTCGTCTTCACCGTCGGGGCCGTGCGCACTCTGCGACGGAGACCGGGCAGTCGCGCCTGGGACACCGTGCGACTCGTCAACGTCGTCAACATGGTGTTCGTCGGTCTGGTCTTCAACCTGCTGCTCGCCGGCGTCGGGGGCGGTGTGATCCCGTGGGTGAACGTCGTCGTGCACATGCTGGTGCCCGTCGCCGCGCTGATCGACTGGCTCGTGCTGCCGGCCGGTCGACGACTCCCCTGGTCGGCCGCCCTGGTCGGTCTCGTGACCCCGGTGGTCTACAGCGTCTACACGATCGTGCGCGGCGCGCTCATCGGCTTCTACCCGTACCCGTTCTACGACCCGGCGGCCCAGGGCGGCGCGGACGGCGTGGCGATCTACGTCGGGGTGCTGCTCCTCGCCCTGGTCACGCTGTCGTTCGCCCTCGTCGCGGCGGGGCGTCTGGCCGGCCGTCTCTGGAAGTCGACGCGGCGAGGCTGAGTCGACCCGCGCCTCCTCGGGGCCGTGAGGGGTCGATGAGTCGGAACACGCCGCGGGTCCGTGTGCGGGCGCGGCGTGTCGCGACTCACGGGGGCTGGGGGCTGGGCGCTGGGCGCTGGGCGCAGGGCGCTGGGCGCTGGGCGCTGGGGGCTGGGCGCTCGCAGTCCGGTCGATGAGTCGAGACACGCCGCAGGACTCATGGAGCCGCGGCGTGTCATGACCCATCGACCGCGCGCTCGGTTATCAGGCGCCTGACGCGAGCTACGAAGGCGTCGGCGAGAGGCCCCAGATCGTCGTCCGTCGCCTGGACCTGCCGCCAGCCGGCGTCCTCGAACGCCTCGCGGCGCCGTATGTCGTCGCGGTACGTGAAGCGATCGGTGCGGTGGTGGTCTCCCTGGTATTCGAGCGCGACCTTGGCCCCGAGATGAGCGACGTCGACGTACCCGATGAGCCGCCCGTCAGAGTCGTGGACGGGCTCATTGACCGACAAGCCGGTGATCCCCGCACGCACGAGGAGCAGTCGCAGGTCGGTCTCGCGAGGCGACCAGACATTCGGCACCGCCAACTCGAGCGCCGAACGCGCCGTCGTCGCCCCGCGCCGCCTCCCGCCTGCCCTGATCGCGGACGAGAGCATCTCCCGGTCCAGCTCTCTCGCCTGCGGATGCGTCGACCACCTCCCCATCAGGGCGTCGGCGATCGTGACCACGTCGTCCAGCGTCATCGAGGCCGCGGACTGCGACCACGCCGTGACGGGATCGACGACCGGCAGCCCCCTGAGATCGACCGATGGTCCGAGGCGTGCCGCCGTCGCCGTGTGCCCGACGACTCCTGGTCGCCGAACACGTCTGCCTCGCGGGGACATGACATGCAGCGGGCCCCGCGCGGGATCGTGCCCCCGCGGGAGAGGCAGCCCCCAGAGGGCCAAGGCGGTCAGGTGGCTGAACGCGGTGCCGTGGCCCAGGGCGGGGGCGAGCGCGCGACACCGGTCGTCGAGTGCGATACCCACGGACCAGGCGCGCACGCCCCGGTGCGGAGTCACGAGGTCGCTCCGCCGAAGTCGAGCGAGGCCGACCCCGAGCGCTCGGCCTTCCGTGACGGAGAAAGGGCGGCCGACGAGGGCGTTGGGCAAGGGCTCGGGGGGAGGCATGCGGACAGGATCGTCCGACTCGCGCCTCGTCTGGGGACTGGTGGCGGCGGCCTGTGCAGAGGACGGGTTGCGCGGCATCTGTGCAGGGGCGAGCCTGGGCGGCGATGAGTCACGACACGCCGCGGGGCTCAGGGTCCCGCGGCGTGTCGTGACTCATGGACCTGGGCTCGGGGGCTCGGGGACTCGGGCTCGGGCTGTCGGGGCGGGCGATGAGTCACGACACGCCGTGGCGGCGTCCGGGGGCGCGGCGTGTTGTGACTCATCAACCCCAGAGCCAGCGGAGCGGGGCGGGGTCAGGCGCCGAGGAGGAGGAGGCGCAGACCGAGCACGGTCATCACCACCGAGATGATGGCGTCGAGCACCCGCCAGGCTCCGGGCCGCGCGAAGACGGGACGCAGGAGGCGCGAGCCGAATCCGAGAGCCGAGAACCAGACGAGACTGCCCACCACCGCACCCGCCGCGAACCACCAGCGGAGCTCCCCCGGCTGCTGATTCGCCACCGACCCGAGGAAGACGATCGTGTCGAGATAGGTGTGCGGGTTCAACCAGGTGAAGGCCAGGGCGGTCAGGACGGCCGTCGAGAGGCGGACCGCCGGGACCGGCCGGCGACCGGCGGCACCCCCGACGTCGTCGCCGTCAGCACGCTCACCGCGCTCGCCGCGCTCGCCACGGTCGGCACGGTCGGCACGCTCACGGAGACCGTCCGAGTCACCCGCGTCCGCGCCCACGCCCGATCCCGCGGCGACGGGAACCAGCGCACCCACCGGCCGCAGCGCGCGGACCGCCGCGAAGGCCGCGTACACCAGGAGGAACCCGGCCCCCACGAGTCGCACCACGACGACGACCTCGGGCACGGCCGTGATGAGGGCGCCGACGCCGGCCACTCCGGCGCTGATCAGCACGGCGTCGCTGACCGCGCAGACCACCACGACGGGCACGACCACGCGGGTCACCCCGGTCAGACCGACCCGCAGCACGTACGCGTTCTGCGCGCCGATCGCGACGATGAGGGCGAGGCTGGTGCCGAAGCCGAGGAGGGCGATCGGGAGGCTGGTCTCTAGGTGCACGATGTCGACGGTACGGGCCCGGACGACATCTCTCCAGCTCATGTTCTCGATGCCGCATAAGCTCAGCTCATGGCTCGATTCACCCTCGATCAGCTCGACACCCTGCGGACGATCGTCGACGAGGGCACCTTCGAAGCGGCGGCGCAGCGGCTTCACATGACCCAGTCGGCGGTCTCGCAGCGCATCAAGCTGCTCGAGACGGCGGCCGGCGCGGTGCTCCTCCGGCGGACGAGCCCGGTGGCGACGACCCCGGCGGGGGACGTCGTGCTCCGGCTCGCCCGGCAGATCGACCTGCTGTCCGCCGACGTCGCCTCCGAGCTGGGAGGCGCGGGCACGGAGCACGGACCATCCACCCTGCCGATCGCGGTCAACGCCGACTCGTCGGCGACGTGGTTCCTCGACGCGCTGGCCGA
This sequence comes from Frigoribacterium sp. AC394, assembly GCF_979258095.1. Lineage (NCBI taxonomy): Bacteria > Bacillati > Actinomycetota > Actinomycetes > Micrococcales > Microbacteriaceae > Frigoribacterium > Frigoribacterium sp. AC394. Next base: position 457,786 of record NZ_OZ409834.1, read on the forward strand.
CGTGGCGGCGAGTCATCCGGTGGTGTTCGACCTCCGCCGCGCCGACCAGGAGCACACCTCGACGCTGCTCCGGTCGGGCGACGTGCTGGCCGCGGTCACCGCGACCCGGGCGCCCGTGCAGGGCTGCACCGTCGAACCGCTCGGCGTCATGCGCTACCGCGCCGTGGCGAGCCCCGAATTCGTCGAGCGCCGGTTCGACGGCCGCGTCGACCTCGACCTCGTCGACCGGGTGCCGATGGTCGTCTTCGATCGGACGGACACCCTGCAGCACGAGTTCGTCCGACGCGTCACGGGTCGAGACGCCAGGTCGCCTCGCCACCATGTGCCGGCCTCGGCCGACTTCGCGAGGGCGACCGTGCTCGGACTCGGATGGAGCATGCTGCCCGAGGAGCAGGCCCGGCCCGAGATCGAGGCGGGCCGTCTGGTCGAACTCGCCCCCGACTCCCCCGTCGACGTCACGCTGTTCTGGCAGCGCTGGACGCTCGGGTCGCCCCTGCTCGACGCCGTGACGGAGGCGGTGCTTCGGACGGCGGGGCGCAGACTGCACCCGATGTCGGGCGGTCCGCACCCCGCCGGCCACAGCGGCGCCTAGTCGCCGCGTGGCTCCCGAGGAGGCGCGGTGTCGGCGCCCGCATCGGCCGGCGGCACCACGGGAGCACCCGACGCGACCGCGGCGGCCGTGGCCGACTCACCGGCGGCGGAGGTCGCGGCCGACGGAGCAGGTGTCGCGCGACCGCGGCTCGCCGCCTCCAGCTCCTCCGCTTCGTCCCCCGAGACGGCCTCGCCCCGCGCGACCATCCCGGCCACGTCGCTCAGCGCGATCTGCGGCAGGAACAGCGCCAGGATCAGAGCCACCGCGATGAACGGCACCAGGTACGCGAACACCGGCGCGAGCGAGTCGGCGTAGGCCTCGACGACGAGGCGGCGGACGGCCTCCGGCAGCTCGTTGAGCGCGGCCGGGTCGAGGGTCGCCGTCGCGGACGACGCGTCGCTCGGCGACGCCCCCGCCTCGGTGAAGACCGTCGTCAGGTTCGAGGTCAGGCGGCTGGTGAACATGGCGCCGAAGACGGCGACGCCGAGCGCCGCCCCGACCTCGCGGAAGTAGTTGTTCGTGCTGGTCGCGGTGCCGACGTTCGCGGGGTCGACCGAGTTCTGCACGACGAGCACCACGACCTGCATGATGAGGCCGAGCCCCGCTCCGAACACGAACAGGAACACGCAGATCAGCGGCAGCGGGGTGTCGGCCGTCAGAGTCGTGAAGAGCAGCATGGCGATGCCCGTGAGGATCGTGCCGACGATCGGGAAGATCCGGTACCGGCCCGTCTTCGAGATCAGGTTGCCCGAGAGGATCGACGTGCCGATCAGACCCGCCATCATCGGCAGCAGCAGGAGGCCCGACACGGCCGCGGAGGCGCCGGACGACATCTGCAGGAACGTCGGGACGAACGCGATCGCCGAGAACATGCCGATGCCGAGCACGAAGCCGATGCCCGTGGCGAGCACGAACACCTTGTTGCGGAAGAACGACAGCGGGATGATCGGGTCGTCGGCCCGCGACTCGACGAACACGAACAGCCCCACGGCGACGAGCACGCCCGCACCCCAGAGCCAGGTCTCTCCGGCGCCCCAGCCGTGGTCGGCCTGGCCGCCGAACTCGGTGAAGAAGATGAGGCAGGTGGTCGCGGCCGACAGCAGCACGACGCCGAGCACGTCGATCCGCTTGGTGGCTTTCTTGCCGGGCAGGGTGAGCGCCATCCACGCGATGATGAACGCGGCGACGCCCACCGGGATGTTGATGTAGAAGGCCCACTGCCAGGTGAGGTGGTCGACGAAGAAGCCGCCGAGGAGCGGGCCGCCGATCGCCGACAGGCCGAAGACGGCGCCGAGCGGGCCGAGGTATCTGCCGCGCTCGGAGGCGGGCACGATGTCGGCGATGATCGCCTGCGACAGGATCATCAGCCCGCCGCCGCCGAGCCCCTGGATGGCGCGGAACACGACGAACATCCAGAAGTCGTCGGCGAAGGCGCAGCCGATGCTGGCGAGCGTGAAGATCGCGATGGCCGCCAGGAACAGATTGCGTCGACCGAGCACGTCGCCGAACTTGCCGTAGATCGGCATGACGATCGTCGTGGCGAGCAGGTAGGCGGTGGTGATCCAGGCCTGGTGCTCGACGCCGCCGAGCTCGCCGACGATGGTCGGCATGGCGGTCGACACGATGGTCTGGTCGAGGCTCGAGAGCAGCATGCCCGAGATGAGGGCGCCGAAGATGATCCAGATCCGCCTCTTCGTGAGGAGGAACGGCGCGTCGCCCTTCGTGGCGGTGGCGGTGGTGGACGTGGTCATGGTCGACTCAACGGGCCTCTCGGTCGGACGGTTCGGTGATGATGGGGGTCGTGGCGGGGGTCGTGGCGGCACTCGTGGCGGCCGTCGGGCTGGAGACGGCGAGCAGATCGCGGGCGAGGTCGAACCAGCTCGCGAGGACGTCGTCGAACCGGCGCGACGGGTCGTCGAGCTCGAAGAAGAACTGCTCGACGGCGCGCTGGGTCAGCGCCGTGGCGAGCGTGAACGCGGCGTCGATGCGCGGGTCGTCGACCGGCAGCCCCTCGTGGCGGGCGATGGCGGCGATCACCCGGCGCTTCTGCTCGTCACCCTGGCGCATGATCGCCGCGAACAGCCTCGGCTCGCGTTCGAGCACGGCGCGGAAGGCCGCGGCGCGCTCGCGCGTCAGCCCGACCTGCTCGACCCGGGCGACGATCAGGCGCGACAGGTCGTCGAACACGGCCTCGAGCGGCAGGAGGCGCGGGTCGCGTGACGAGGCCGCGTACGCCTCGAGGGCGTGGTCGTCGTCGTCGATGGCCGTTCCCACGACGACGTCGTCCTTCGAGGCGAAGTGGTTGAAGAACGTGCGACGCGAGATGCCGACGGTGCTGCACAGCTCGTCGAGGGTGAAGCCGGCCAGCCCCTCGGCCGCGGTCAGTCGGCGGGCCTCGGCGATCAGCTCGGCACGGACGCGGACCCGCCGGAGGGCCGTCTTGCCGATCGTCTCGGGGGCGGCCCCGGTGCTGGTGTCTGTCATCGCGCCTCCTGCTCGATCGTCGTCCCGATGGTGCGGCGACGATGCCGAGGGCGGAATGCCCGAGATGCACTATTGCACTCTGAGCCCCAGAGTGCAACAGCCGATGTCGGCCAGCCCGACGCAGCGGGCCTCCGGGCCTGCGAGGATCGACGCATGACCTGGCGCAGAGTCCTCAAGGCCTTCCCGACCGTCGTGCTCGTCGTCGACATCGTCATCCGCGTGGTGGCCGTGGTGCTCGTCCCCCGCAATCGGCGCCCGAGTTCGGCGATGGCGTGGCTGATGGCGATCTTCGTCGCGCCCATCCCCGGCAGCGTCCTCTTCGGGCTGCTCGGGTCGACGAAGCTGCCGCAGGACCGCCGCGACAAGCAGCGCGAGATCAACAGCCTCATCCTCGAGAACACGCAGGGTCTCGACTCGCGTGTGCCGACGGTCACCCAGCCGCCGTGGTTCGGCACCGTCGTGCAGCTGAACCGCACGCTCGGCGCCATGCCGCTCATCCCCGGCAACACCGCGACGCTGCTGCCCGACTACGCCGGCTCGGTGGCCGCGATGACCGCGGCTGTCGACGACGCCGAGCGCTACGTGCACGTCGAGTTCTACATCCTCACCCGCGACGAGACGACCTACCTTTTCTTCGACGCGCTGAAGCGCGCCCACGACCGCGGGGTCAAGGTGCGGGTGCTCTACGACCACTGGGCGACCATCCGCAACCCCCAGGGCCGCGTCACCCGCCGCTGGCTGCACGACGCCGGCATCCGCTTCGAGGAGATGCTGCCGTTCCACCCGACGAAGGGCATGTGGCGGCGGCCCGACCTCCGCAACCACCGCAAGATCGTCGTGGTCGACGGCCACGTGGCATTCACCGGCTCGCAGAACATGATCGACCCGAGCTACAACAAGCGCGGCAACATGCGCCGGGGCCTGCAGTGGAAGGACCTCATGGTGCGACTCGACGGGCCCGCCGCCATCGGCCTCAACGCCCTGTTCATCACCGACTGGTACAGCGAGACCGACGAGCTGCCGACCGACGCGGAGGCCGAGCCGATCGTCGAGCAGCGCACGGGCCCGGACACCATCGAGTGCCAGGTCGTGCCGAGCGGCCCCGGGTTCGACGGCGAGAACAACCTGCGCCTCTTCAACGCGCTCGTCTACGGCGCCCAGGAGCGCCTGATCATCGCCAGCCCGTACTTCGTCCCCGACGAGTCGATGCTCTACGCGATCACCACGGCGGCCGAGCGGGGCGTCGACGTGCAGCTGTTCGCCTGCGAGGTGGCCGACCAGTTCATGGTCTACCACGCGCAGCGCTCGTACTACGAGACGCTGCTGCGAGCGGGCGTCCGCATCTTCCTCTACGAGAAGCCGACCGTACTGCACTCGAAGCACTTCACGGTCGACGACGACGTGGCCGTCATCGGGTCGAGCAACATGGACATGCGCTCGTTCAGCCTGAACTTCGAGGTCTCGCTGATGGTGCGCGGGTCGGGCTTCGTCGACGAGCTGCGCGTCATCGAGGACGACTACCGGTCGCGGTCGCACGAGCTCACCCTCGCCGCCTGGCTGTCACGACCCGCCGGGCTGCAGGTGCTGGACAACGTCGCCCGGCTCACGGCCGCGGTCCAGTAGCCCGCGGCTCACCCGGCGAGGGTCTCCCGGAGCGTCCGCACGATCTCGACCCGCGCCTCCCTGCCGGCCCGCGTCGGCAGCAGCGGGTACGCGTGGATCAGCCCTCGACCCTCGTGCCAGTCCAGGTCGACCCCTGCGGTGCGAGCACGGTCGCGCAGGAGGTGCGCGTCGGGATTCAGGACGTCGCGCGTCCCCGAGAACACGGTCAGCGCACCCAGCCCGGCGAGATCGCCGAACAGCGGGCTGACCGTGGGGTCGCGCAGGTCGAGACCGCCCCGCCAGTGCTCGGACAGCACCCGACCGCCCGGGGTGCCGAGCCACGGGTCGCTCGGCTGGACGACGGGGATCCGAGGGTTGCTCCAGGTGAGGTCGAGCGCGGGGGCGATCAGCACCGTCCGAGGCACGACGACGCCCTCGTCACGCAGCGACAACGCCGCCGAGAGGACGATCTGACCGCCGGCCGAATCCCCCGCGAGAGCCACGGGACCGTCCGCCGCGGTGACGAGGTCGACGATGCCGACCCGCGCCTCCTCGGCGGTCCCGAACGGCACGAGGGGGTAGATCGGGACGACCACCGTGGTGCCCGCGTCGGCCGCGATCTGCGCGGCCAGATGCCAGTGCTGCGACACGATCTCGCCGACCCAGCCGCCGCCGTGGGCGTAGACCACGGTGCCGCGGGACACGCCGTCGCGCCGGGAGACGCGGTACACCGGCCGGCCGGAGCGCTGCTCGACGTCGACGCGGACGTCCGACCGCAGGGCGCTCGGCGGACCGAACGGCGCAGGACGCAGCGACCGCGCACGGATGCGACGACGGGCGCCGGCCGCGCTGACGAAGGTCCGGTTCGCCGCCGTGAGACGCAGGAACCCCACGACCACCGACTGCGGCACGACGAGACGCGCCGCCGCCGGCACGGTCGCACGGAGGTCGGACGAAGGGGCTGGGCGACGGCCGCGGGTGCTCATGCGCCGACCGTACCCCGAGCGCCTCCGTGGCGGTGCGGGGCACGGAGGGGCCACGGAGGAGGCGCGCGTACCGTCGGGACGACACGCACCACCAGAGAGGACCGCACGATGACCACTCCCATCCGCACCGTCATGAGCCCCGCCCGCTACGTCCAGGGCAAGGACGCGATCACCCGGCTCGGCGAGTTCGTCGCCCCGATCGGCTCGAAGCCGCTGATCGTGTCGGACGACGTGGTCTGGGGTCTCGTCGAGCAGTCGGTCACCACCAGCTTCGAGTCGGCCGACCTGCGCATCGAGCGCGTCGGATTCGGTCGCTTCGCGACACCCGCCTCGATCGACGAGCTCGTCGACACCATCCGAGGGGCGTCCGCCGACGTCGTCGTCGCGATCGGCGGCGGCAGCGCCATCGACGCCGCCAAAGCCGCCGGGCACCTCGCCGGCATCCGCTGGGTCAGCGTGCCCACGGTCGCCTCCACCGACGCGCCGACCTCGGCGCTCGCCGTCGTCTACACCGACGAGGGCGAGTTCATCGAGTACCGGTTCTTCCCGCGCAACCCCGACCTCGTGCTGATCGACACGCAGCTCGTCGCGAACGCGCCCGTGAAGTTCCTCGTCGCGGGCATCGGCGACGCACTCGCCACCTGGCTCGAGGCGCGCGCCTCGGCCCGCTCGCACGCCACCACGATGGCCGGCGGCCTCCCGACGCAGGCCGGCACGGCGCTCGCCGAGCTGTCGTGGCGCATCATCCACGAGAACGCCTTCTCGGCCCTCGCCGCGGCGGAGGACGGCGTCGTCACCCCCGCCCTCGAGGCCCTCGTCGAGGCCAACACGCTGCTGTCGGGTCTGGGCTTCGAGTCGGGCGGACTCGCCGCCGCGCACGCCATCCACAACGGCCTCACCGCGGCGCCGCAGACCCACGGGCTGACGCACGGGCAGAAGGTCAACATCGGCTCGATGACGCAGCTCGTGCTCGAGGGGGCGCCCCGCGACGAGATCGAGGACTTCGTCGAGTTCACCACCCGCGTCGGTCTGCCGAACACGCTGACCGAGATCGGTCTGACGGTCGACGACCTCGACGAGCTCACCGCCGTGGCCGAGGCCGCGACCGTCGAGACGGAGACCATCCACAACATGCCGTTCACGGTGACGTCCGCCGACGTGGTGGCCGCGCTCGTGTCGATCGAGCGCCTGTCGCGGTCGATCCGCTCGGCGAAGGGGCTGCCCGAGCCCGAGCTGTACGTCGCCGGGCACTGAGTCGACGGCACCGGGCCGACGCGTCACCGGCGAGTCACCGGGGTTTGACATCATGACCCCGTGACGAGACGAGACAGCGCAGACCCGGGCGACCGAGGGAACCCCCTCGAGGTCGCCCGGGTCTTCTCTCTGCTCGGGCTGACGTCGTTCGGCGGGCCGGTCGCGCACCTCGGGTACTTCCGCTCCGAGCTGGTCGAACGCCGTCGCTGGCTCGCCGACGGGCGGTACGGCGAGCTGGTCGCGCTGGCGCAGTTCCTGCCCGGGCCGGCGTCGAGCCAGGTCGGCTTCGGGCTGGGTCTGCTGCGGGCCGGTCCGCTCGGCGCGCTGGCGGCGTTCGTCGCGTTCACCCTGCCGTCGGCCCTGCTGATGTACGCGGTGGCACTCGGCCTCGGGGCGATCGACGGGCCCGTGGGCTCGGCCGTCGTGAGGGGTCTGACGATCGGCGCGGTGGCGGTCGTGGCCCACGCCGTGACGGGGATGGCGCGGTCGCTGGCGCCCGACCCGACCCGCGCCTCCCTCGCCGTCGTCGCCGCGGTCGCCGCCCTCGCGCTGACCGGCCCGGCCGGGCAGCTGGTCGCGATCGCGGTCGGGCTCGCAGGAGGGCTGCTCTTCTGCCGGTCCGACGAGGAGGCGCGGGTCGGGTCCGCGAAGTTCCCGATCGGTCGGCGGGCGGGTGCGGTCTGCCTGGGTCTCTTCGTCGCCCTCCTCGCCGGACTGCCCGTGCTGGCCGCCGCGACGCGGTCCGAGACGATCGCCCTGGTCGACGTCTTCTACCGGGCGGGGGCGCTCGTCTTCGGTGGCGGTCACGTCGTGCTGCCGCTGCTGCACGCGGGGCTGGTCGAGCCCGGCTGGGTCGACGACGGCGTCTTCCTGACCGGCTACGGCGTGGCGCAGGCGGTGCCCGGTCCGCTCTTCACCTTCGCGACGTTCCTCGGGGCCGTCGCCGATCTCGGGCCGGGAGGCGCGCTCGGCGCCGTGCTGGCCACCCTCGCGATCTTCGCACCGGGGCTGCTGCTGCTGGCGGGCGTGCTGCCGTTCTGGGACGCGCTGCGGGGTCGTCGGCTCGTCGGCGCGCTCCTCCGCGGGGTGAACGCGGCCGTCGTCGGGCTGCTGGCCGCGGCGCTCTACGACCCGGTGTTCGTCACGGCGGTGACCGACGTCGGCGCCTTCTGCCTGGCCCTGGCCTGCTTCGTGCTGCTGGTCGTCTGGCGGGTGCCGGCGTGGGCCGTCGTGATGATCGCCGCCGTGGGCGGTGTTCTGCTGACGGGGCTCGCATCGACACCCGGCGCCGGCTGACCTCGATGCGCCGTGCGCCCGGGAGGAGATCGTGTGGTGCTCGGTGCGGACCTGTCGGCCTGCGAGCCGCTCGCGAACGACTTACCCGAGAGTAGTGTGATGATTTGCTATATTATAGCAAATCTGCTCAGGAGGCCTATTGACTCTCAACCCCTACACGCCCGGCGCCGGCACCCGACCGCCCACACTGATAGGTCGGGAGTCTCAGCTGGCGGTGGTCGGCTCTCTCGCCGAGCTCATCGAGGCGGGCCGCTCGTCGAACCCCGTCGTGTTCACCGGCCTCCGAGGGGTGGGCAAGACGTCGCTCCTCCAGGAGGTCGGCGCCGTGCTCCGCTCGAGAGGCTGGCTCGCCGGCTACTACGAGGTGCGGCGCGACGTCGAACCGGGTGTCGCCGTGAGGTCCATCATCCGAGACAGCGCCGACCTCACGCAGGGCCGGCTCCGGAAGGCGCTGTCCTCGGGGGCGCACTCGATCGGGGGCATGAAGCTGTCGCTGGGGCCGACCGGCTTCACCTTCGCCGTCGACGCTGCGGCACCTCGACGCGAGGACTCCGACCCGTTCCCCGAACTGGTCCGGTTCCTCCGACTGCTCGGCCGGGACGCCAGTCAGAACGGGGTCGGCGTGGCCCTGCTGATCGACGAGCTGCAGGTCTTCCGTAAACGGGACATCGCCGTCCTCGTCCAGGCCCTGTCGGCGCTCAAGGACGAACCGATCGTGCTCATCGGGGCCGGGCTGCCGTATCTCGCCGCCGAGCTGTCGAAGGCGAACACCTACGCCGAGCGGTTCCGCTTCGAGGTGATCGACCGGTTGGGCGAGTCCGACGCACGCGCGGCCGTCACCGAACCCGCCTTCGACCTCGGCACCATCTGGGACGACGATGCGCTCGAGCGGGTCCTCGAGCTCGCCGATCGGTACCCCTACTTCCTCCAGCTCTACGCGAGCGAGTCGTGGACGTCCGCCGCCGGCGCCGCTCGGATCGAGTCGACTCACGTCGACGCGGCCATCCCGGCCGTGCAGCGGCAGCTCGACGCGGGGCTGTACTCCGCGCGCTACGACCGGCTCTCCGAGCGCGAACGCGAGTACGTCGACACCATGGTCGCCGTGGCCGACGCGTCGCCCGACGGTGGGCACGACGCCCGTCCCCGGCCGAGCGTCTCGCCTCGGGTCCAGTCCGGCGCGGTGGCGGCCGAGCTGGGCAAGTCGCTGACGCAGGTGGCGACCACCCGCGACCGAATCATCCGCAAGGGCATCATCCACGCGCCCGTCTACGGCGAGCTCGAGTTCTCCGTACCCGGCTTCGCGGACTACGTCCGTCGACGCACGGGCCGCGCCCGATGACCGACCGCGTCCAGTCAGCGTCGACTGTATAGTCAGCACATGCTGACCCTTTCGTCGCGTGTCGACGTCATGAACCGCCTCGGGCGCGCCATGGCCGATCCGACCCGAGCGCGCATCCTGCTCCACCTCCTCGACGAGCCCGGCTATCCCGGTGCGCTGGCCGACCGACTCGGCCTCACGCGCTCGAACGTCTCCAACCATCTCTCCTGCCTCCGCGGCTGCGGAATCGTGGTCGCCGTCCCCGAGGGGCGATCAACCCGCTACGAGATCGCCGACGCTCACCTCACGAGGTCGCTGACCGCTCTGGTCGACGTCGTGCTCGCCGTCGACGACGGCGAGCCCTGCACGGACGACGCCTGCGACGTCCCTCTCTGCTGCGGGACGGGCGCATGAGCATGACGGCCGACCCGCGCCTCCTCGTTCCGGCCCGCCGCCTCCTGCTGCAGCGCCGGATCAGACTCATCGTGGCCGTCACGATCACGTACAACGTGATCGAGGCCATCGTCGCGATCACCGCCGGCACCGTCGCCTCCTCGACCGCCCTGATCGGGTTCGGCCTCGATTCGATCGTGGAGGTGCTGTCGGCCGCCGCGATCGCGTGGCAGTTCGCCGCCCCCGAACCGGAGAAGCGGGAACGGCTCGCGCTGCGCGTCATCGCCGTGTCGTTCTTCGGCCTGGCCGCCTACGTGTCCGTCGACGCCATGCTGGCCCTCACCGGCATCCGAGAGCCCGACCACTCCCCGGTGGGCATCGTGCTGGCTGCGGTGAGCCTGGCGGTCATGCCGTTCCTGAGCCTGATCGAGCGCCGCACCGGCACCGAGCTCGGCTCCGCATCGGCCGTGGCCGACTCGAAGCAGACCCTCATCTGCTCGTACCTGTCCGCCGCCGTCCTCGTCGGCCTCGTGCTCAATCTCGCGTTCGGGTGGACCTGGGCAGACCCCGTGGCGGGGCTCGTGATCGTCGTGTTCGCCGTGCGGGAAGGACTCGAGGCCTGGCGCGGCGACGCCTGCAAGACGCCCGTCTCGGCACTGACGGGCGAGCGCCAGGTCGAGGCCTGCGACTGCTGCTGACCTGACGACGCGTCTCGTCACGGCGAGCGAGGTCGGCACGGTCCCGACGCACACTCGACGGGCCGAATCGGCCGCCTGGACACACCCGGATGAGAGCGCGCCACTCGGCCGGCGATCGTCTACCGGGCGGGCGGGAAACGCTCGGCGAGCAGCACCGCGAGCTGGTCGAGGTCTCGGCGGACCGCGTCGGCATCGGACTTGAACTCCGCCTCCGACATGCCGTCATGGCGGAAGAGGGTGAAGACGGCCTCGCTGCCGTCGTCGTTGGCGACGATGCGGAAGGGGTTCCGCACCACCGATCCGTCGGGCAGGGTCACGTCATGGTCGAGGATCCCCAGCTCCACCGGCCCGGTGAAGGTCACCTCGACGACGCCCAGGGGCGAGTCCGTGATCCACCGCCCCTCCTCCTGACGGATCCCGGTGCTGAGACCGGCCGCCCACGCAGGGAGGTTCGCAGGGTCCCCGGCGACGCGGGACACGGTCGCGACGTCGTGGTCGAGCGAGCGCGAGATGTGGACGGCGGGCCAGGTCATGCCCGGAAGCTAGCAGCGAATCGCATCGGCCGGACACCCGTCACCGTCGGGACCTCGGGTGACGAGCGCCCCTCCCCTGCATCTAACGGACGCTCCCTCCGCGCAGCGACAGGGTCGTGCCTCCTGCGGCGACGAGCACCAGCGCGACACCCATCCGCCTCGAGACGGCGGACTCCGTCTACCGTGCGGTCGGATCGCCCTTGAGGACACGCGCGTTGAGATGGATCGTGATGAGTGCGCCGACCAATGTGAAGTACATGCTCGTGCGAGAGGAATCGATCACGAGCAGTGTCACTGCAGCGATGGCCACGAGCGACGCGACGATCAGCAGGAACAGGGCCACGGACCGCTTCGTGCTCTGGCCGCCGTCGGTATCCATGGTTCTACGGTCTCTCGCCGGAGGTCCGACGTCAAGAGACCTCCGGCGTCGACGCCGAGCGACCTCTCGGGACACGCTCGACGATTCGCGTCAGGTCGTGTCGGTGGAGACTGGCAGGAGCAGCTCGAGCGTCGTACCCGCGGGAGAAGTCGAAGCGACCCGAACGCTGCCTCCGTGGCGGACGGCGATCTCCCTCACGAGGGCGAGACCGATTCCGAAGCTCGGTCGGGTGCCGCCGCTGGCACGCCGCGAGTCTCCGTCTGCCGGCTCAGACCGGGCGAACCGGTCGAAGACACGCGCGGGCTCGATGCCTGTGATCCCCGGTCCCTCGTCGCTGATCGCGAACACGGCCGAGCCGCGCTCCTGCCGGGTCGACAGAGTGACGATCGAGCCGGGAGGCGCGTGGCCGATCGCGTTGTCGAGCAGGGACAGCACCGCCCGTCGGAGGCTCGCGCGCGGCACTCGGACCCACGAGGCGGTCCTGCTGTCGTGCCGCAAGGCCACGTCGCGCTCGTCGGCGAGCACGGACATCGACCGCAGGACGTCCGCGACCACGTCGTCGAGGAGCACCGCGTCGGGCACGACAGCCGGGCCGGCAGGGTCGCCACCCGCTGCCTCGAGCAGGTCGCCGACGATGTCGACCAGGGCTCGCGAGTCGTCGCGGAGCCTGGCCAGGTCGGAGGTGACGTGCTCGTCGGCGGTTGCCGCTCCTCCGGCGATCTTGCGCTGCAGGGCCTGCAGTCGGGCGTCGAGCACGGCGAGGGGCGTGCGCAGCTCGTGGCTCGCGTCGGCGACGAACCGGCGCTGCAGCCGGAGGGCCTCGCCGAGCGGCCGGACGGCACGGCGGGCGATCACGACCGTGACGAGCCCGGCGAAGACGACGCCTGCGACGCCGAGGACGACGAGGCCGGCCACGACGTCCGTGGCCGAGACGAAGACCTCGCCCTGGCCCGCCGCGGCGACCTGCTCGAGTCGCTCCTGCGGGACGGTCTGGTGAAGCACCCACGCGATGGTCAGAGCGAGGGCGCCGACCACGACGAGGCCCGACACGAGCACGATCTGTCGGCCGATCGACCGGGCGGCGGCCTGCAGGGCCGCGGCCTCGGGATCCGCCCGACCATGGGCCGGCCCTCGACGTCCGGTCACAGGGCACCCACCCGGTACCCGTGCCCGCGCACGGTGAGCACGACGTCGCGGTCGATCTTGCGGCGCAGGTAGCTGACGTAGGTGTCGACGGTGCCGAGCTGCTCCCCGTGCGGGAACACCCGCGCGAGCAGGTCGGCCCTGTCGAAGGTGTGGTCCGGGCGTCGCGCGAGCTCGGCGAGCAAGGCGCTCTCCCGCTCGCTCAGCACCACGCGGCTGGACCAGGGAGTGACGACGATGCGGCTCTCGGGATACAGGCGTGCCTCCCCCACGTCGAGCCAGCGCTCCTCGACGGCGAACGACCGCGTCAGGGCGCGCAGCCGGGCGAACAGCTCGTCGAACTCGAACGGCTTGACGAGGTAGTCGTCGGCGCCGCCGTCGAGCCCCGCGACCCGGTCGGCGGTCGTGCCGAGCGCCGTCAGCATCAGCACGGGGGTCGTCACGTGCTCCCGACGGAGGGTCGCGACGAGCTCGGTGCCCTGGAGCCCGGGGAGGCGGCGGTCGACGACGAGGACCGCGTGCCCTCCTGCCCGAGCGGCCTCGAGCCCGCGTCGGCCGTCGGTCACGAGGTCGACCTGCCAGGCCTCGCCGAGCACGTCGGCCACGATGGGCCCGAGCGCCGGGTCGTCCTCGACCAGCAGGAGGCGCGGGCGCGTGTCAGGACCGGTCACCCACCGCCTCCTCGTCTCTCGTCGTGGTCGCCGCGACCCTCTGCTCGGCCCGGGCGGCGTGCGATCGCCGCAGGGCGGTGACCACGATCGGCAGCACCGACACGACGACGAGCCCGACGGCGAGCAGGTCGATGTGGTCTGCCACGAACGGTAGGCCACCGAGCAGCGATCCGAGCACCGTCATGCCGACGGCCCACAGGAACGCGCCCGTGAGGTTCCACACGATGAACTTCCGGTACGGGTAGCCGCTCGTGCCGGCGGCGAGGGGCACGAAGGTGCGGACGACCGGCACGAACCGGCCGAGGACGAGCGCCTTGCCGCCGTGCCGCTCGAAGAACGCCTCGGCCTGCTCCAGGTGCGCCGTCTTGAGCACGCGGGCGTCGGGGCGGAACCAGCGGCGTCCGAACCTGTGCCCGAGGAAGAAGCCGACCTGGTCCCCGGCCGCCGCGGCGAGGAACGCGCAGAGCGCGATCACCGCGACGCTCAGGCCGAGGCTCTGGTGCAGCAGCCCTGCCGTGACGAGCAGCGAGTCGCCCGGAAGGAACGGGAACAGCAGGCCCGACTCGACGAAGATCATCAGCGACAGGCCGGCGAGGGCCCACGGGCCCATGCCGGCGAGGAGGGTCTGGGGGTCGAGGATGCTCATGAGCGGGTCCGTCCTGGGTCGGTGGTCGCGGAGGGGTTCGGCGCCGACGGCCCGACGGGGTGGGCAGACCCCGAGCGCTGTTCGATCCGGTCGAGGAGGCGCAGCCACGGCGGCAGTGCCAGCGCTACCACCGAGCAGCCGAGCACGACCGAGGCGAGCGTGTCGCTCGGATAGTGCACGCCCACCCAGACGCGCGACAGCCCGACGACCGCCACCGCCGCCCCGCACAGGGCGATGACGACTCGTGCGCGGCGACGCCCCCAGGCGATCAGGACCAGTGCGAGTGCGAGCCCTGTCGCGAGGGCCGTGTGGCCACTCGGGAACGAGAATGAGTGCGGCTCGATGATCAGCGGGTCGACGAGGAGCCCTGGGTCGGGTCGGTCGCGCTGCACGACGAGCTTGACCAGCTCGGCCGCGGCCCATGGCCCGACAGCGACGCCGAGCACCGTGAGGGCGGCAGCCGCGCGACGGCTCACGACCCACACCGCCACGACCAGCAGCAGCACGAGGGCTGCGCCCAGCTGCGGCGCGAGCAGGCGATCCACGAGCAAGGAGGCCTCGTCGAGCACCGGCACGTGCGCCCGGCTCGCGCGCTGCACGAGGTCGAGGTCGACCTCGCTCACGCCGCTCGCGCCCGAGGTGATCAGCAGCCCCGCGACGACGACGCCGGCGATGCCGGTCGCGCCCCACGCCGCCCACGCCCCGTCGCGGACGACGGCGCGGACGGCCGGGAACAGAGGAGGCGCGGTGCGGTCGCGAGGGAGCGCCGACGAGGTCGGACTGTGCAGGACGGTCATGCGCCGAGCCTCCGCCCGGCCGTCCCAGAAACCGCCCAGATGCCCTGGCGGGCCGATCCGCGCCTCCTCGTCTCGGGCTCTGGGCGATTTCTGGGAGGCGACACGCGACCGTCTTCGCATGACGACACGCGCTGTTCCGACCGGGGCCACGGCCCCCGACCGCCGGGCCCGGCTCAACAAGGTCCCCGAGATCACCGTCGCCTTCTGGGTGATCAAGGTGCTCTGCACCACCGTCGGCGAGACCTTCGCCGACTTCCTCGCCGACGGCCTCGGACTCGGGCTGACCGTGACGAGTGTGGTGATGGCTGCCCTGCTCGTCGTTGCGCTGGTCGTGCAGTTCAGGACTCGGGCCTACGTGCCCGTCGTGTACTGGCTCGCGGTCGTGCTGGTCAGCGTCGTCGGCACCCTCCTCACCGACACGCTGACCGACGCGCTCGGCGTCAGCCTGTGGGTGTCGACGGCCGTCTTCGCGGTGGCGCTGGCCGTCGTGTTCGTCGCCTGGCACCGCGTCGAGGGCACCCTGTCGATCCACGAGGTCACGACCCCGCGTCGCGAGGCCTTCTACTGGGCCGCCGTGTTGATGACCTTCGCCCTCGGCACCGCGGTCGGCGACCTGCTCGGCGAGCAGCTCGCGCTCGGCTACCTGCCCTCGGCGCTGCTGTTCGCGGCGGCCATCGCCGTCGTCGCCCTGGCCCACCGGTTCGCCGGCGTCGGGTCGGTGCTCGCCTTCTGGGCCGCGTACGTCCTCACCCGGCCGTTCGGCGCCTCCGTCGGAGATTTCCTGTCGCAGCCGGTCGCGGACGACGGGCTCGGCCTCGGGTCGACCGTCACGAGCGTGGTGTTCCTGGCCGCGATCGCGGCCCTCGTCGTCGTACTCACGGTGCGACGACCGGCGAGCACGGCGCTGCGTGCATAAGCGTGGAGGGATGCGCCGCTGAGCCCAGAAACATCCTGGGCCGCCTCGTCTCCGCCCCGCTCGTGGGACGTTCCGGGCGCTTTCTCGCCAGCACCCGGGCCATCGCTGCCCAGCGTGGTTCTGGGGGGATTCTGGGAGCCGAGGCGCGAGAGTCACTCCGGGGTTCCTCCTCAACCCCACCCCGGGCATCGATCGCGACTCGGTCGCTGTGAACTGCGAGAAAGAGAAGCACATCCATGGACTGGCAGCTCGACGGCCTCCCCTTGCACCCGCTCATCGTCCACCTGGTGACCGTCGCGTTCCCGACGGCGTCCCTGCTCGTCCTGGTCGGGGCGTTCTGGCCCGCACTGCGTCGACGACTCGGCATCATCACTCCACTGATCGCCCTGGTCTCGCTGATCGCCGTTCCACTCGCGACATCGTCCGGCGAGTCGCTGGAGGAGCGGGTCGGCGGGAGCGCCCTTCTCGAGACCCACACGGAACTGGGCGACACCCTTCTTCCCTGGGCGATCGCGGTGTTCGTGGTCGCTGTGGCGCAGTGGGCCTGGCAACACTGGGTGCTCACCCCTGAAGAGCAGCGGCCTCGTCCTGCGGTCCGTGGCAGCGCACGACTGATCGTGGGCGCCCTGTTGATCGTCCTGGCCCTGGGGACGAGCATCGGCGGGATCGTCACGACGGTCCGGATCGGCCACTCCGGCGCGGAGGCCGTCTGGTCGGACTCGAGCGAGGGATGACACCCGGACTGGCGAGGGCAGGCTCCTCTGCGTGGCAGCCTGACGCCTCGGGTGCTGTCATGGCGTCATGACCGACGCGTCACCTCTCCCGACCGATCCCGACGAGCCCCGCGCCGGGAGCCTTGCCGGTCGCCTCAATTGGCTCCGTGCCGGCGTCCTCGGCGCGAACGGCGGAATCGTCTCCTCGGGAATGTCGCTCGACAGGTGCACCCTGATCAGATAAGTGCTTCACTGAGGATGGCGGAAACGCCACGGCGGTGGGGCTCGCCGTCACCAACCTCGACTCAGGTCGACAACAGTCCCTATCTCAACCACTGGCGTGCCCAGACACCGAGATAGGAGACCCCATGACCGCCGATACGACCCGGATCGCCCTCGTGCGGCACGGCCAGAGCCAGGCCAACACCGACGGGCTCTTCACCGGCATCACCGACTCACCCCTCACGAGCAGGGGCCGGGAAGAAGCCCGCCGTGCTGCACGCCTGCTCGACGAGGCGGGTTTCCACCCGGCGTCGATCCTGTGCTCGCCGCTGGCCCGAGCGACCGAGACCGCCCGCATCATGGTCGCCGAGAACCGGTGGTCCGAGCCCCTCACCGTCGACGTGCGACTCCGGGAACGCGACTACGGCGACCTGACCGGACGGACCAAGGCGGATGTCCGCCGCTCAGCCGGCGAGGAGGACTTCACCCTGTGGCGGCGCTCACTGGACACCCCGCCCCCGCCGTCCTCTGACGCGCTGTTCGCGAAGCTGTGGGCTCAGGACGCCCTTCGCCATGTGGAACCCTCGAACCGCACCCGGGCCGAGAGCCTGCTCGACGTCATCGCCCGGGTCCGGCCCATCGCCGAGGCGGTCGGGGCCGGTGCCGCCGGCGGCACCGTGCTCGTGGTGGGCCACGGTAACAGCCTCCGCGCACTCTGCCTGTTGCTCGACGCGCTCACCCCACTCGAGGTCGCCGCGCTCAACATCCCGACCGGCCACCCCCTGATCTACGACCTCGCCTCCGATGGGCGTCCGCTGACGCGGGGCGGCACGTATCTCGACCCGGCCGCAGCAGCCCTCGCCGCTGCGGTCATCACCCACGAAGGAGGAACCTGACATGAACGACTACATCAGCAACCGCACCATCCACACCCACGACGTCGGCACCTACGTCACCCACGGTGGAGCCCACCCCATCTCGATCGTGTCGGTTCTCGGACGGTCGATCTTGGACTCCCGAGGATTTCCTACCGTCCAGGTCGACCTCGAACTCGCCGACGGCACCCTCGTCTCGGGCGCCGCCCCCGCAGGAGCCTCGACCGGTGCCCACGAGGCCGTGGAGCTCCGAGACGGAGGTGCAGCGTTCGGTGGCAAGGGCGTCCGGAGAGCGGCAGAGATGGTCACCACCGAGATCAGCGACCACCTCACCTCACGTCCCTGGGCCGGGATCAGCGAGATCGACCGTGCCCTCGCCGGCCTCGACGGCACGTCGAACTGGTCGAGGCTCGGTGCCAACGCCGTCGTCGCCACGTCGATCGCAGCGTCGCGGGCGCTGGCCCGGGAAGCCGGCCTGCCCCTGCACCGGTGGATCGCCCTGCTGTCGGGGGCGAACGAGTCGCTCCCCGTCCCGCACTTCAACGTCCTGAACGGAGGCGCCCATGCAGCCAACGACCTCGATTTCCAGGAGTTCATGATCGCTCCCGTCGGGGCGACCAGTGAGGAGGAGGCGGTGCAGACCGGCGCAGAGGTCTACCACTCCCTGAAGGCGCTCGTCCAGACCCGCTACGGCACCGCGGGCCTCGGCGACGAGGGCGGCTTCGCCCCTGCGATCGACAGCCCCGAGGACGCCCTCGACCTCATCGCCCAGGCGATCACCGACGCCGGCCACCGGGCGGCGCTCGACGACGTGGCGATCGCCCTCGACCCTGCCGCGAACGGGTTCGGCGACGGAGACGGCAGGTACCGGGTCGCCGGGCAGGACCTCGACCGTGCGGCCCTCGCGGACCGGTACGGTGCACTGGTCGACGCCTACCCGATCAGGAGCATTGAGGACGCCTTCCACGAGGACGACCACGACGGGTGGGCGCTGATGGCGTCGCGGTTCGGCGGCCGCGTGCAGCTCGTCGGCGACGACCTCTACGTGACCGACCCCGAAAGGATCGCCGAAGGTGCCGAGAAGGGCTGGTCGGACGCCGTCCTCATCAAGCCGAACCAGATCGGCTCTGTCAGCCAGACCCTCGACGCGATCGCCACCGCCCGGTCGTACGGCATGGCCTGCATGGTGTCGCACCGCTCCGGGGAGACCACCGACACGTTCATCGCCGACCTCGTCGTCGGCACCGGGGTCGGCCAGATCAAATCCGGTGCCCCCGCACGCGGGGAGCGGGTCTGCAAGTACAACCGCCTCACCGACATCGAAGCCGATCAGCCCGGACTCCCCTACGGCCTCAGCATGAAGGACGATGCATGACCACCCCCTCACCCGACTCACCGTTTCCGCCGCTGCCTTCGAGGCGAGGCGACGAGTTCGAAGGGCTGGGCCAGAACCCGGACCTCGATGTCGACGACTCCACGGGCACCGAACGACCCGTGCACCTGCGGTGGCGGTTCATCGGACTCGTCACCCTCGGTGGCACGATCGGCACGGGCCTGCGCGAAGCCCTGTCGTTGAGCTTCCCCGCACCACCGGGCAGCATCCCCGTGACGATCCTGCTGATCAACGTCGTCGGTGCGTTCGCGCTCGGTCTCCTGCTCGAGTCGCTGATGCGACGAGGGCCGGACGCGGGTCGCCGACGCGACCTGCGTCTGTTCATCGGGACAGGCGTTCTCGGCGGGTTCACCACCTACAGCGCCCTCGCGGTCGACACCGCGACCCTGATCGGTGACGCCCTGCCGATCGCCATCGCCTACGGTGCGGGATCGGTCGTGCTCGGCGCCGTGGCTTCCTGGGCCGGCATCACCGTCGGTGCCGCCCTCCACCGCCGTTCTGAGGCGGCGTCGTGATCGCCCCGTGGCTCTTCGTCGCGATCGCGGTCGCCGGTGGTGCGGGTGCGGCCCTGCGCCTGGTCGTCGACGGCGTCGTCCGCAGCACGTGGTCGGCCCCCATTCCGCTGGCGACCCTGGTCATCAATGTCAGCGGGTCGTTCGTGCTCGGCGTGCTCACCGGTCTCGCCGACCACGCGGGGCTGCCTCGAGAATGGCTGCTCGTCGCGGGCGGCGGGCTCATGGGCGGCTACACCACGTTCAGCACCGCCAGCGTCGAGACCGCGCGCCTCGTAGCCGAGAAGAGATGGGGCGCTGGAATCGCCAGCGGCGCGGGCATGCTGCTGCTCGCCGTCGCCGCCGGGCTCCTCGGCCTCACCATCGGAACGTCATGATCGGCCGTCGAGCGCCAGGCTGTGCCGAACGTCTCGTGAACGGGACTTCTCTGGTGGGCCCTACCGGGCTCGAACCGATGACATCCACGGTGTAAACGTGGCGCTCTACCAACTGAGCTAAAGGCCCCTGCGCCGGTCTGGCCGGGCGGGTCGTATCAGGTTAGCGGCTGAGGAGGCGCGAGTCGCGCCTCCTGGGCGGTGTCGCGTCAGACGGTGGCCGGCACCAGGGTGTCGAGGGAGGCGCGGTAGTCGTCGATCGAGCGCTCCTGGCCGGGCTCGGTGACGAAGTGCTCGCGGATGATGCCGTCGACGTCGATCAGGAACGTGGCCCGCGTCGCGAAGCCCTTGTGCTCGAGGAACACGCCGTACTCCTTCGAGACCTCGCCGTGCGGCCAGAAGTCCGCGAGCAGCGTGAAGTCGTAGCCCTTCTCGTCGGCGAAGGCCCGGAGGGTCGCCTTCGAGTCGACGGAGACGACGAGCAGCTCGACGCGGTGGTCCTGGAACATCGCCAGATTGTCGCGGAGCGTGCACAGCTCCTTCGTGCAGGTGCTCGAGAACGCGAGGGGGAAGAACACGAGCGCGACGGGCTTCACACCCCGGTAGTCCGACAGCCTGACGTGCTCGCCGAACTGGTTCGGCAAATCGAAGTCGGGAGCCTGGATGTCGTTCTCCAGTGCCATGGTGCGATCCTTCCGCGTCGGCCCGGGCGGCCGGCGACAAACACGAGCAGTGATCCTACGCCGCACGGGGGCGAACGCAAGGACCGCTCTCAGCGCGTGCGGAGACTCCGTGGGGCAGGGTCGGTGTCAGTCGGGGTCACTAGACTCTGGCGAGTCAGGTGGCAACGTGTTCGGAACCCGGGCGCGGACGACCTGACACTCGTCTGTCCACCGCATACGGTGCGACCCACACACGGTGCTATCAACACCACGAGATTGATTGAGGTCAAGGGTGACGGTAAACGACCAGGACCCGTACACGGTCGACACGACCGATCGCGATCCCGAAGAGACCGCCGAATGGCGGGAGTCGCTCGACTCCCTCGTGGCGGCCCAGGGGCACGAACGGGCTCGCGAGATCATGAAGAGCCTGCTGAGCCGGTCGAGCGAACTCCACCTCGGCGTGCCGATGGTCCCCAAGACGGACTACGTCAACACCATCGCCACCGAAGACGAGCCCGAGTTCCCCGGCGACGAAGAGCTCGAGCGCCGTTACCGCCGGTGGATCCGCTGGAACGCCGCGATCACCGTGCACCGCGCCCAGCGCCCCGGTGTCTCGGTCGGCGGTCACATCTCGACCTACGCCTCGTCCGCCGCCCTGTACGAGGTCGGCTACAACCACTTCTTCCGCGGCCAGGACCACGCCGGCGGCGGAGACCAGATCTTCTTCCAGGGCCACGCCTCCCCCGGCATGTACGCCCGCGCGTACCTCGAGGGCCGCCTCGGCACCGACCAGCTCGACGGGTTCCGTCAAGAGAAGTCGCACGCGTCGGGCGGGCTCAGCTCGTACCCGCACCCGCGGCTCATGCCGTCGTTCTGGCAGTTCCCCACCGTGTCGATGGGTCTCGGCCCGATCAACGCGATCTACCAGGCGCAGGTCGCGAAGTACCTCACGAACCGCGGCATCAAGGACGCCTCCGACCAGCAGGTCTGGGCGTTCCTCGGCGACGGCGAGATGGACGAGGTCGAGAGCCGCGGTCAGCTGCAGGTCGCCGCCAACGAGGGTCTCGACAACCTGAACTTCGTCATCAACTGCAACCTGCAGCGACTCGACGGCCCGGTGCGCGGCAACGGCAAGATCATCCAGGAAGCTCGAGAGCTTCTTCCGCGGTGCCGGCTGGAACGTCATCAAGGTCGTCTGGGGTCGCGAATGGGACGACCTGCTCGCCCGCGACACCGAGGGCGCGCTGCTCAACCTCATGAACACGACGCCCGACGGCGACTTCCAGACCTACAAGGCCGAGAGCGGCGCGTACGTCCGCGAGAACTTCTTCGGTCGCGACCCCCGCGCCCTCGAGCTCATCAAGGACTTCACCGACGACCAGGTCTGGAACCTCAAGCGCGGCGGGCACGACTACCGCAAGGTCTACGCCGCGTTCAAGGCCGCCGCCGAGCACAAGGGCCAGCCGACCGTCATCCTGGCGAAGACCGTCAAGGGCTACGGCCTCGGGCCGTCGTTCGAGGGCCGCAACGCGACCCACCAGATGAAGAAGCTGACGCTCGACAACCTCAAGCAGTTCCGTGACGAGATGCGCATCCCGATCTCCGACTCGCAGCTCGACGAGAACCCGTACCTGCCGCCGTACTACCACCCCGGCAACGACGACGAGGCGATCCAGTACCTCCACGAGCGTCGACGCGCCCTCGGCGGCTACGTGCCCGAGCGTCGCTCGAAGTACACGCAGATGTCCGTCCCCGAGTCGACGTCGTACGACGTCGTCAAGAAGGGCTCCGGCAAGCAGGAGGTCGCCACCACGATGGCCTTCGCGCGCCTGCTGAAAGATCTGCTCCGCTCGAAGGACTTCGGCCACCGCATCGTGCCGATCATCCCCGACGAGGCGCGCACGTTCGGCATGGACGCCTACTTCCCGACGTCCAAGATCTACAACCCCAACGGGCAGCACTACACCTCGGTCGACCGCGAGCTGCTGCTGGCGTACAAGGAGAGCCCCCAGGGTCAGCTCTGCACGTCGGCATCAACGAGGCCGGCGCGTTCGCGGCGTTCACCGCGGTCGGCACGTCGTACTCGACGCAGGGCGAGCCGCTCATCCCGGTCTACGTCTTCTATTCGATGTTCGGCTTCCAGCGGACCGGTGACGCCATGTGGGCGGCCGGCGACCAGATGGCCCGCGGGTTCATCATCGGCGCCACGGCCGGTCGCACGACGCTGACGGGTGAGGGCCTGCAGCACGCCGACGGCCACTCGCTGCTGCTCGCCTCGACGAACCCGGCGGTCGTCTCGTACGACCCCGCGTTCGGCTACGAGCTCGGTCACATCGTCAAGTCGGGCATGGACCGCATGTACGGCACCGACGAGAACGGCGCTCCGACGCACGCCGACCCGAACGTCATGTACTACGTGACCGTCTACAACGAGCCGATGCAGCAGCCGGTCGAGCCCGACGACGTCGACGTGGACGGCATCGTCCGAGGCATCTACAAGCTCAAGAGCGCCGAGAACCTGGGCCCGCGTGCCCAGCTGCTCGCCTCGGGCGTCGGTGTGCCGTGGGTGCTCGAAGCCCAGCGTCTGCTCGCGGACGACTGGAACGTCGCCGCCGACGTGTGGAGCGTCACCTCCTGGAACGAACTGCGACGCGACGGCCTCGCCGCCGAAGAGCACAACTTCCTCAACCCGGAGGCCGAGCAGCGCACGCCGTACGTCACCGACAAGCTGCAGGGGGCCGAGGGCCCGTTCATCGCGACCAGCGACTTCATGGCCGCCGTACCCGACCAGATCCGCGAGTACGTCCCCGGCGACTACCTCACGTTGGGCGCCGACGGCTTCGGATTCTCCGACACCCGTGCCGCCGCCCGTCGGTTCTTCAAGATCGACGGACCCTCTGTCGTCGTCCGCACGCTGCAGGCCCTGGCCCGCCGCGGCGACGTCGAGCCCGGCGTCGTCCAGCAGGCCATCGACAAGTACCGGCTGAACGACGTGACCGCCGGCACCAGCGGCAACGCCGGCGGGGAGAGCTGACCGGGCCCGTGAGCGCCGAGCGGGTTCCGAGCTCGCCCATGGAACCGTCCGCAGCCACGAAAGAGCGCACGCTCGCGTGGCTGCGGACGGTCTCGGGCGAACTCTCGACCAAGACCATCAAGCGACTGGAAGAGACGCTGCCCTGGTACGGCGACATGCCCCCCGGGCGACGCTCGGCCGTGGGTCTCGTCGCCCAGGCCGGCATCACGTCGTTCATCAGCTGGTTCGACGACCCCCGATCCACCCCGTGGATCGCCGCCGACGTCTTCGGGGCAGCGCCCCGCGAGCTTCTCCGCTCGATCAGCCTCCAGCAGACGCTGCAGCTGATCCGCGTCACCGTCGAGGTCGTCGAAGAACGGGTCAAAGACGGCGACGACTCGCTGCGCGAGGCCATCCTGCTCTACTCGCGCGAGATCGCCTTCGCCTCGGCCGACGTCTACGCGCGTGCCGCCGAGGCACGCGGCCTGTGGGACGCCCGTCTCGAGGCGCTGGTCGTCGACTCCATCCTCAGCGGCGAGTACGACGACGAGCTGCCGAGCCGCATCGCCGCGCTCGGCTGGCACGGGCACGGCGAGGTGTCCGTCCTCGTCGGGACGACGCCGCGGATGCTCGACGTCGACATGCTCCGGCGCACGGCGCGCCACCTCGCCGCCGACGTGCTCATCGGAGTCCAGGGGCGACGACTCGTGCTGGTGATCGGCCGTGCCGAGGAGACCCTCGACGAGAACGGCACCCCGACCTCCACGAGCCGACCCTCGTTCACCGACATCGCGAAGGCCCTCGAGCCCGGCTTCGGCGACGGCCACCTCGTGCTCGGACACGAGGTGCCCAGCCTCGTCGACGCCTCGAAGAGCGCCAAGACGGCGTTGGCCGGCTTCTCGGTGGCCCGGTCGTGGCGGAACGCCCCCCGCCCGGCACTCGCCGACGATCTGCTGCCCGAACGGGCCCTCGCGGGCGACCCCGTCGCCCGTTCGACACTGGTCAATCGCGTCTACAAGCCGCTGAAGAACCACTCCACCGAACTCCTGACCACGCTCTGGTGCTACCTCGACAACGGGCGATCGCTCGAGGCGACCGCTCGCGAGCTGTTCGTGCACCCGAACACCGTCCGATACCGCCTCAAGCGGGTCTCCGACGTGATCGGCTGGGACGCCACCGGCGCCCGGGAGGCGCTCATCCTGCAATCGGCGCTCATCCTGGGGTCGATAGCCGACCACGACGGGCAGGCGGGGCGGCGTCGCTGAGGCCGACCCGCGCCTCCTCGGCACCCGTCCTGGCGAGAAGCGACAAGCCCCGCCCCGATCTTTGGTCGAGTTGCTACACCTGCGAGGCCCCTCGGGGCGGCATGATGGATCAGTGATCGTTGTCGTTGCGCCCGGCCAGGGCTCCCAGAAACCCGGATTCCTCGAACCGTGGCTCGCCGACCCGCAGCTCGCCGACCTGCTCGGCAGCCTGTCGGCCGCCGCCGACGTCGACCTCGTCGCCCACGGCACGACCTCCGACGCCGACACCATCCGCGACACCGCGGTGGCGCAGCCCCTCATCGTCGCCGCGGGCATCCTCACGGCGCGCGCGCTCTTCGACCGCGTCGACCGCGCACGCGTGGCCGGTGTCGCCGGGCACTCCGTCGGCGAGTTCACCGCCGCCGCGGTCTCGGGGGTCCTCACCGACACCGATGCGGTCGCGCTCGTCGCCGAGCGGGGCCGCGCCATGGCCGAGGCCGCCATGCAGGCCGAGACCGGCATGAGCGCCGTCCTCGGCGGAGACCAGGCCGAACTGCTCGCCCGCCTCGACGAGCTCGGACTCGAGCCGGCCAACTACAACGGCGGCGGTCAGATCGTCGTCGCCGGCGAGCTCACCGCCCTCGCCGCCCTGGCCGAGCAGCCGCCCGCCAAGGCGCGCGTCATCCCCCTGCAGGTCGCCGGCGCCTTCCACACCCGTCACATGCAGCCCGCCGTCGAGCGACTCCGCACCGCGGCCTCCGCCGTGACCACGACCGACCCCGATCTGACGCTCTGGACGAACAACGACGGCAGCGTCGTCACCGAGGGCGCCCGATTCGTCGAGCTCATGGTCGGTCAGGTCGCGTCGCCCGTCCACTGGGACGCCACGATGGAGTCGTTCTCCGCCGCCGGCATCACGGGCCTGATCGAGCTGGCCCCCGCCGGCGCTCTGACCGGACTCGCCAAGCGCGCACTGAGGGGCGTCCCCTCCGTCGCCATCACGACACCCGACGACCTCCAGGCCGCCGTCGACCTCATCGAGGGAGCAGCATGACCACCCCCCAGCTCAGCCAGAACACCGGCGCGCAGTTCACCCGCATCTACGCCATCGGCGCCGCCCGCGGCGAGAACGTCGTGCCGAACGCCGACATCGTCGAGCCGATCAACTCGTCCGACGAGTGGATCCAGCAGCGCACCGGCGTCGTCACCCGCCGCCGCGCCGGCAAGGACGTGAAGGTCGTCGACCTCGCCGAGACCGCAGCGAAGGAGGCCATCGAGAAGTCGGGCATCCGCGCCGACCAGATCGGAGCCGTCCTCGTCTCGACCATCGGCGGCGGCGTGGCCACCCCGTCGGTCGCGTCGCTGCTCGCCGAGCGGGTCGGGGCCAACCCCGCGGCGGCCTACGACATCTCCGCCGCGTGCGCCGGCTACACCTACGGCATCGCGCAGGCCGACTCGTTCGTGAAGTCGGGTCTCGCCGAGTACGTGCTCGTGGTCGGCGCCGAGAAGCTCAGCGACGTCATCGACCCGACCGACCGCACGATCTCCTTCCTCCTCGCCGACGGCGCGGGCGCAGCGATCGTCGGCCCCGCCGAGTCGGCCGGGATCGGCCCGACCGTCTGGGGATCCGACGGCTCCAAGTGGGACGCCATCGGCATGACGAACACGATGGTCGAGTACCGCGAGGGCAACGGCGACGTGCCGTGGCCCACCCTGCGCCAAGAGGGCCAGACCGTGTTCCGCTGGGCCGTCTGGGAGATGGTCAAGGTCGCGAAGCTCGCCCTCGAGCGCGCCGGCGTGACCTCCGACCAGCTGTCCGCGTTCGTGCCCCACCAGGCCAACATGCGCATCATCGACGAGTTCGCGAAGCAGCTCGGTCTGCCCGAGTCGGTCGTCATCGGCCGCGACATCGCGACGATGGGCAACACGTCGGCCGCGAGCATCCCGCTCGCGACCCACCGCCTCCTCGACGAGCACCCCGAGCTCAGCGGCGGTCTCGCCCTGCAGATCGGCTTCGGTGCGGGCCTCGTCTTCGGCGCCCAGGTCGTCGTGCTCCCGTAGCGCGCCGCGCCTCCCCCAGCTTTCCGCCTGTATAGGCTTTACCCCGGTCAACCGACACCCCACAAGGAGAACAACACCATGGCACTGTCCACCGAAGAAGTCCTCGCCGGCCTGGCCGAGCTCATCAACGACGAGACCGGCATCGCGACCGACACGGTCGAGATGGGCAAGTCGTTCACCGACGACCTCGACATCGACTCGATCTCGATGATGACCATCGTCGTCAACGCCGAAGAGAAGTTCGACGTCAAGATCCCCGACGAAGAGGTCAAGAACCTCAAGACCGTCGGCGACGCCGTCACCTTCATCACCAAGGCACAGGACTAGACGTCAGCGGCCCGGTCGTTCCCTTTTAGGGACCGACCGGGCGCCCACGTCGACGGGACCGCCCGTCAGGCAGGCCGCACGCCCGTCCCGGGCAGTCCCTTCAGGAGAACAGTCATGACCAAGAAGATCGTCGTCACCGGCCTCGGTGCCACCACCCCCCTCGGCGGCACCGCCACCGAGAGCTGGCAGAACCTGCTGGCCGGCCAGTCGGGCATCACCACCCTCGAGCAGGAGTGGGTCGCCAAGTACGAGCTGCCCGTCACCTTCGCCGGGCAGGCCCGCGTGCCGTCCGCCGACGTGCTCGACCGTCGCGAGACCAAGCGCCTCGACCCCTCCAGCCAGTTCGCCCTCACCGCAGCGCGCGAGGCCTGGGCCGACGCCGGTTCGCCCGAGGTCGTCCCCGAGCGGTTCATCGTCGACTGGGCCACCGGCATCGGCGGCGTCTGGACCCTCCTCGACGGCTGGGACACCCTCCGCGAGAAGGGGCCGCGCCGCGTCCTGCCGATGACCGTCCCCATGCTCATGCCGAACGGCCCCGCCGCCGCCATCTCGATGACGCTCGGCGCCCGCGCCGGCGCCCGCACGGTCGTCTCGGCCTGCGCCTCCAGCACCGAGTCCATCGCGATGGCCTACGAGCACCTCCAGTCCGGTCTCGCCGACATCGCCATCGCCGGCGGGTCCGAGGCGGCCATCCACCCGATGCCGCTCGCGTCGTTCGCCGCCATGCAGGCCCTCTCGAAGCGCAACGACGACCCGGCCACCGCCTCCCGGCCGTACGACGTGACCCGTGACGGCTTCGTCCTCGCCGAAGGAGGCGCGGCGCTCGTCCTCGAGACGGAGGAGCACGCGCTCGCCCGCGGCGCCCGCATCTACGCCGAGCTGATCGGCGGCGCCGTCACCAGCGACTCGTACCACATCACCGCGCCCGACCCCGAGGGCAACGGGGCCGCCCGCGCGGTCATCACCACTCTCGAGAACGCCGGCGTCGACCGAGACCAGGTCGTGCACGTCAACGCCCACGCGACGAGCACCCCGGTGGGCGACATCGCCGAGTACCACGCCATCAAGCGCGTCTTCGGCGAGCACACCCCGAAGCTGATCGTCTCGGCGACGAAGGCGGCCACCGGGCACCTGCTCGGCGGTGCCGGCGGCATCGAGGCCCTCTTCACCGTGAAGGCCCTGCACGAGCGCCTCGCTCCCCCGACGATCAACGTCACCCAGATGGACGACGAGATCGACATGGACGTCGTGGTCGGCGAGCCCCGTGCACTGCCCGACGGCGAGATCGTCGCGCTGAGCAACTCGTTCGGCTTCGGCGGCCACAACGCCGTCATCGGGTTCCGTTCGGTCTGAACCATCGAAGGAGGCGCGGGTCGTGTCGAACACGACCCGCGCCTCCTTCGTGCGCCGCGACCGCACCGACCGCCGAGAGCTCGGGTCAGCCGACCTTGTGCAGCCAGACGACGGGGTTGCCCTCGCCGCTGTAGCGGAACGGCTCGAGCTCGTCGTCCCACGCCTGACCGAGGGCGAGACGGAGCTCGCGGTGCAGCTCGAGGGCGTTCGACCCGGCGACCTCCATCGCGTAGCGGACGCGGTCTTCGGGGATGACGGTGTTGCCCGCCGTGTCGGTCTGGGCGAAGAAGATGCCGAGATCGGGCGTGTGCATCCACCGACCGCCGTCGTGCTGCGAGTCGGGGTCCTCGGTCACCTCGTAGCGGAGGTGCTCCCAGCCGCGGAGGGCCGAGGCGATGCGGGCACCGGCACCGTCGTCGCCCTGCCACGAGAACTCCGTGCGCTGCGAACCGCCGAGCACGGGCTGGTCGACCCACGCGAAGTTGACGGCGTGCCCGAGGGCACGACCGACCGCCCATTCGACGTGTGGGCACAGTGCACGAGGGGACGAGTGCACGTAGAGCACTCCCCGAGTCATTGCAGCAGCCACGATTACTCCATTCGGTTAGGTGCGACTTCCCCATCGACCTGGTGAACGAGTGAAACGGTGGCTTCTCGTGCTGTATGAGATTGTGTGGGCGGACTGGTCCGCTCGCTGAATCATCGCAGACGGATGCACGGGATCACAACTGTGTAACTCCTGCCAGTTCGCCCTGGCGCCCCTACTTGGCCTGCGAGTAGTCGTCGACGACCGCGATCGTCACCGGGAACCGCACGGGCGCCTGCCCGAAGAGCAGCCGACCGGCGGCGGCGGCGCTCCGTTCGACGACGGCCACGACCTCGTCGGCGACCTCGGCGGGCGAGTGGACGACGATCTCGTCGTGCAGGAAGAACACCAGGTGCGGCGCCCCGTCGCCGAGCCCCGCGAACCGCGAGTGCAGCTCGGCGCGCGTGGCGCCCATCCAGCAGAGCGCCCACTCGGCCGCGGTGCCCTGCACCACGAAGTTGCGGGTGAAGCGGCCCCAGGCCCGGGCGTCACGACCGACCGGGCCCCGGTCCATCTCCGGGGGGAGGTCTTCGGCGACCTCGTCGCCCGGCCGCGGCGAGCTGCGCCCGAGCAGGGTGCTGACGACCCCGCCCGCCTCGCCCGCCCGGGCGGCGGCCTCGACGTACTCCATGGCCCGCGGGAACCGCCGGGCGAGTCGGGGAACGAGCCGACCGCTCTCGCCCTGCGTCGCGCCGTACATCGCCCCGAGCATCGCGACCTTCGCCTCGGCACGCGAGGCCACCGCGCCGCTGGACACGATGCCCTCGTACAGGTCTCCGTCGCCGGCCGCCGCCATCGCGGCGTCGCGCGAGAGCCCCGTGAGGATGCGGGGCTCGAGCGAGAGGCGTCCGCCACGACGAGCTTCCAGCCCGGGTCGGCCACGACGGCCGCGCGGACGGCCTTCGGCAGCTGCAGCGCGCCTCCCCCGCTCGTCGCCCACCGGCCCGTGACGACCCCGCCGGGCACGTAGTCGGGTCGGAACCGGCCCTGCCGCACCCAGGCGTCGACCCAGGCCCAGCCGTTGGCGACGAGGAGGCGCTGTCGGCGCTTGTAGCGCAGAAGCGGCTCGACGACCGGGTGCTCGTGCCGCTGGATCTCCCACTTGCTCGTCGACGCGACGGGCAGCCCCGCCCGGTTGAGCGCCTTGAGCAGTTCGGCGGGCGAGTCGGGGTTGAGGTCGGGGGCGGCGAGGGCCCCGCGGATCTCGACGACGTCGGCGGCCATCGCGGACGGCCGGTCTCCGGCGCGCGCGGGCCGGGGCCCCAGCGCCTCGGTCAGCAGGCGGTCGTGCACCCGAGCCGACCACGGGATGCCGCGGTGGTGCATCTCGCAGGCGACGAGGGCACCGGTGGACTCGGCGGTCGTCAGCAGCTCGAGCCCCTCGCGGTGAGCGCTCGACTCCACCGCGCGACGCTGACGCAGGAACTCGCCCAGCGGATCGGGCAGCGACTCGGGCACGACGTCGAACAAGCCGTCGCCCTGCGTCAGCTCGGCCTGAGGGCCGTCGTACGGCCCGGGCGGGGCCCCGTGCAGCTCGCCGCCCGTCGTCGCGGCCGAGCGCCGCAGGATCGCGTGGCAGAGCCGCAGGTCGACGCAGCGGGCCACGCGGACACCGAGGCCCAGGAGGCGCGGGTACCAGCTGCGGGTGTCGTCCCAGACCCAGCGCGGGGACTCCTCCACCTCGCGCGTGGCGACGGCCATCCCCAGCTCGCCCTCGGCGACCACGATCGGTGCCGCGGCCACCGGGGCCCTGTCGGAGGCGTAACGGTCGACGGGCGTGAACTCGACTCGACCGTCGGGCAGACGACGGAGCACGATGAACACGATGTCGATCATGCCACCGGCCACCGACGTCGGAGAGGGCGACCCGGGTGTCTGCGACGTCATCCCCCCGCGGGCGTCAGTGGAGGAGCGCGCCCGACCGGTCGAGCACGTTCTTCTCCCCCGCCTCCACCCGGACGCGCAGACGGTTCTGCGCGGGCGGGATGGGGCAGTTGAACTGGTACGAGAACGCGCAGGGTGGCAGGACCGCGCGGTTGAAGTCCAGGAGTATCGTGCCGTCGGGTGACGGGGTCGGGAACAGGAAGCGCCCGACCGAGTACGTGGTGTCGCCCGTCGTGCCGTCCGCGAAGACGAGCTGGAGGCGATCGCGGTCGCCGCTGGGGAACGCCGCCAGTTCGTAGTCGACGTCGTCGCGGCGGAATCGGATGAGTCCCGGGAGCGGCTTCGGCCGACTGAGGTCGAGGTCCTTCTGGTGCCGGATGTCGATCTCGGTGCCGGGCTCGGTCGTGACGAACTCCGCGGTCACCACCCACGACGGGTCGTAGGGGTAGGCGTCGATCGACCCGAAGGCCGTGGCCGCGTCGGAGCGGGAGTCCCACACCCGGAGGGCGTACGACGATCCGTCGTCGTTCGCGATCACCGTGCCCGTCGCACCACCCGCGAACGACACCCGGCCCGGCGTCATCGCGTCGTCCCCCGCGACCAGGGCCGTGCCGTCGACGAGCACGTCGTCGACGGTCACCCCGTCGGCGGCGCGGGCCGTGACCGTCAGCCCCGAGACGCCCGCCGGCGTGGGAGCCCAGACCCCGGCGACCCCCCAGATCGGCTGCTCACCGTCGACCCACTGGGTGTTCACCAGAGCCAGCGGCCCGGTCGGCGACGTCACCCGGGCGCGGCGCAGGGCGTGGAACCTCGTCGACTCGACCGACGGCGACGCGCCCGTCTCATGTCCTGGTGATGCGCTGCTCATGATCGTTCCTCTCGTCTGCGGGTCCAACACGGCGCACCGTGCGGGCATGCCCGCTCAGAGCGGATCGTCGCCGGCGAGTCGGCTCAGCTGCTGCTCGAAGGGCACGACGTCGGCGAACGGGTCGCCGCGCTCGGTCGAGCGCATCGCGACGAGGTCGGCGAACTCGCCGGCGGCACGGGTCACGCGCTCGGGCAGACCCGTCGTCGTCTCGTCGCCGGCGCCCCAGTCCTCGGACGCCGCGAAGACCGAGGTCGGAACGACCACGGACCTCAGGTACGAGAAGAGCGGCCGGAGCGCATGATCCAGCACGAGCGAGTGCCGGGCCGTGCCCGCGGTCGCCCCGACGAGGACCGGCGTGCCGGCCAGCGCCTCCTTGTCGATCACGTCGAAGAACGACTTGAAGAGTCCGCTGTACGACGCGGTGAACACCGGGGTCACCGCGATGAGGCCGTCCGCCCGGGTGACCCGGTCGATCACGCCGGCCAGCGCCTCCGAGGCGAACCCCGTCAGCATCGCGTCGGTGATCTCGTGCGCGAGGTCCCTCAGCTCGACCACCTCGAACTCGGCGGGGACGCCCGACTCGAGCATCGACCGGGCGGTCGCCTCGGCGAGGCGGTCGGCCAGGAGGCGCGTGGAGGAGGGCTGACCCAGCCCCGCGGAGACGACGACGATGTTCTTGGATGCCATGGTGCGCCTCCTCGGCTCAGCGGGTGGCGACGGCCGGAGCCGCCGCCGCGACGTCGACCGCCCCGTCGGCACGGGCCAACCGGGCGGCGTGGGTCGGTGCGTCGGGCACGTGCTCGGGGCGGTTCGTCGCGAACTCGCGCCGCAGCACCGGGACGACCTCCTCGCCGAGGATGTCCAGCTGATCGAGCACCGTCTGCAGGGGCAGCCCCGCGTGGTCGATCAGGAACAGCTGGCGCTGGTAGTCGCCGACGTAGTCGCGGAAGGCGAGGGTCTTGTCGATGACCTCCTGCGGGCTCCCGACCGTCAGCGGCGTCTGCGACGTGAAGTCCTCGAGGCTCGGCCCGTGGCCGTAGACCGGCGCGGAGTCGAAGTAGGGGCGGAAGGCGCGGACGGCGTCCTGCGAGTTCTTCGCCAGGAAGACCTGGCCGCCGAGACCCACGATCGCCTGGTCGGCACGGCCGTGACCGTGGTGCTCGTAGCGCGAGCGGTAGAGCTCGACCATCTGCTTCGTGTGCGAGGCCGGCCAGAAGATGTGGTTGGCGAAGAACCCGTCGCCGTAGTAAGCCGCCTGCTCGGCGATCTCGGGGCTGCGGATCGACCCGTGCCAGACGAAGGGCGGCACGCCGTCGAGCGGGCGCGGCGTCGACGTGAAGCTCTGCAGCGGGGTGCGGAAGTGGCCCTTCCAGTCGACGACGTCCTCGCGCCAGAGGCGGTGCAGCAGGGCGTAGTTCTCGATGGCGAGGTTGATGCCCTGGCGGATGTCCTTGCCGAACCAGGGATAGACCGGGCCGGTGTTGCCGCGGCCGAGCGTCAGATCGACGCGCCCGCCGGCGAGGTGCTGGAGGAGCGCGAAGTCCTCGGCGATCTTGACCGGGTCGTTCGTCGTGATCAGCGTCGTCGCGGTGCTGAGGATGATCCGCTCGGTCTGCGCCGCGATGTAGGCGAGCAGCGTCGTGGGGCTCGAGTTCACGAAGGGCGGGTTGTGGTGCTCGCCGGCGGCGTAGACGTCGAGACCGACCTCTTCGGCCTTCTTGGCGATCGCGACCATCGCGAGCAGGCGCTCGTGCTCGGTGGGCGTGCGGCCCGTGGTGGGATCTGGCGTGATGTCTCCGACGGAGAAGATTCCGAACTGCATGCGGACCACCTTAGCTGTTGTTCATGCGTATGTATGCAGTTGGGGGAACGGCCGGGCGCGGTGGAACATTCCCGCGGTCGCGTCGACTGCACCCCTCCGGTCGGCAACTCCTCACGGGTGCGCGCGGGCGGCGCTGCGTGGCCTGTGCCGGCGTGGTGCGCGGCACGGAGGAGGAGTTGCCGACCGCGGCGGCCGCGCGGGCGGGCGCGCGGGCGGGCGCGCGGACGGGCTCAGGCGAGGGGCGCCAGGCGGAGGAACTTCTCGGCCACGGAGGCCGAGCGGACGGGCCCCTCGCCGTCGCGGTCCAGCTGGGGCGAGTCGAACTCCACGAGCCAGGTGCGCGCCGAGCCGCCTATCGCCGAGACGCCCTGCCAGGCCGAGCCCCCGGCGCGGACGATGATGCCGGTGGGTCCGTAGGGGAACGGAGTGCCCGCGTCTTCGTCGGAGTCGAGCACGTACACCTGGGCGCCCACGCCGAAGCGAGGGGCGGACGGCGCTCCCCCCGGAGAGATGGAGTCGTCGCCGGCAGGGGTGTCGCGTGTCCGTCGGGTGAACATGCACACATGGTGGCATGCCCGACCGGGTTGCGACCGACCGTCGAGGGTCGTGTCGTAGGGCGGACGGGACTTGAACCCGTGACCGATCGATTATGAGTCGACTGCTCTAACCGGCTGAGCTACCGCCCCGTGCCGACCGACCGCCCAGGAGGCGCGGGTCGGTCAGGCGTCGGCGGCCGAGGCCACCGGTTCCCCACGATACAGCGACTCGAAGACGCTCACCGTCCGCTGGATGTCGTGTCCCTCGATGACCTGCAGGCTCGCTCGGCGCATGGCGAGGTACTCGTCGTCGCCCGCCGTGAGCACGCGGGTCAGCTTGTCGGCCAGGTCGCGGCTGTCGCCCGGCCTGAAGAGGTACCCGTTGACCCCCTCGTCGACGAGGTGCGGCAGCGCCATGGCGTCGGCGACGACGAGCGGGAGACCGGAGGCCATGGCCTCGAGGCTGGCGATGCTCTGCAGCTCGGCCACCGACGGCATGGCGAAGACGGTCGCCTCCGTGAGGGTCCGCCGCAGCTCGGCGTCCGACAGGTAGCCGGCGAAGGTGACGCGTTCGGCGAGGCCCAGTTCGACGGTCATCAGCTGCAGCTGCTTGAGCAGGTCGCCGCCGCCCACGATGGTGAGTCGCGCGTCGAGTGCTGGGTCGAGCAGGGTCATGGCCTTGAGCAGCACGTCGATCTGCTTCTCGGCCGTGACCCGACCGACGAAGACCACCCGGTTCGCGGCGGGTCGGTCGTCGCGCGCCGTGTAGTCGGCGGCCTCGATGCCGCACGACACGGCCAGCACGCCGGTGACGGCGACCGACCGTTCCAGGAACGTCGCGGCCCGCCTGGTCGGCGTCGTGATCGCCGCGACGTGCGTGTAGGTCTTCGCCGCGTCCCGCCACGCGAGCTTGACGGCCGTCGCGCGGAGGAAGTGCGGCAGCCCGGTGTGCTCGAGGAGGTTCTCGGGCATGAAGTGGTTGGTGGCGATGACCCGGATGCCGCGGCGGTTGGCGACGCGGACGACGGCGCGACCGATCACGATGTGCGACTGGATGTGCACGACGTCGGGTCGGATCTGCTCGATGATGCGCTCGGCGTTGGGCTCGGCACGCCACGGCGTCGCGAAGCGCAGCCAGTCGTGGAGGGGCCAGCGCGTCGAGTACAGACGATGGACGGTCAGGGTCACGCCGTCGTGCTGCTCGAGGAACGTCCCGTGGTGGCGGTCGGCCGCCGGGCAGATGACGTGCACGTCGTGCCCGCGGCCCGCCAGGCCGACGGCGAGTCGCTCGGCGAAGTTGGCGGCGCCGTTGACGTCGGGCGGGAACGTGTCCGCCGCGATCAGCACGGTGAGGCGCGGCGCGGTGTCGCCGCCGCCCGGACCGGTCGCGTTCTCGTCGCGGGGTTCGGGGGCGTGGTCTGGGGCGGGTGTCACGTGTCGTGGCGTCCTTGTGCTCGTGGTTCGCTGGTGCCCCGCCGATGGCGTCTGCGGCGCGGGACCACGGTAGCTCAGCTTCGCTTGGCGGGCTGGTATTTGGCGAGCTGGAACACGCCGTAGACGGCGATCGCGCCCGCGACGAGGAAGAGCGCGACGGCGTAGCCGGGCGCGTTCGCGGCCTCGCCGAGCACCACGATGCCGATGGTGACCGCGACGATGGGGTCGACCACCGTCAGCCCGGCGATCACGAGGTCGGGCGACCCCGACGAGTAGGCGTTCTGCACGAAGTACCCGCCGAGGGCCGCCGCCGCGAGGAGCATGACGATGCAGACGATGCTCAGACCGTCGAAGTTGCCGGCGAACACCCGGTTCAGCACGACCTTCGCGAGCGTGGCGACGAAGCCGTAGAGCACCCCGGCGCCGATGATGTAGAACAGCGCGCTGCGTCGGTGCCGCAGGGCGACGAACGCGACGGCGAGGACGGCGCCCACGACGAGCAGGATGACGAGCACGGTGATCAGCTGATCGGTCGTGATCTCCGTCTCGATGGCGGTGAAGGCGGCCACCGTGGCGAAGAGGCCAATGCCGCCGACGCAGATCGCGATCGACCGCTTGATGCGCCCCGTCAGCCGCCGCCCGGTCGACCGGGCGTTGAGCACGGCGGTGATCACGAGCGCGACGGCCCCGAGCGGCTGCACCACGAGCAGCGGGGCGACCCGGAGACTCGTCAGCTGGAACACCACGGCCAGCCCCAGCATCAGCGTGCCCATCACCCACGACGGTCGACCGATCAGCGCGAGCACCTGGCGGACGCTCATCCCGCCGCGCGACGCCCCGAGTCGCGTCTCGACCTTGGCGACGCCGCGGTGCTGCAGCTGCGCGCCGATCGAGAGGAACACGGCGCCGATCAGGGCGATGGGGATCCCCAGCGCCTGGAACGGGGTCAACGAGACCTGCTCGGTCAGATCGCTGAGGTTCGGGCTCACGGCGTCCACGGTAGCGGGCCGCCGCTCAGTAGGCTGGACGAATGGCCGTTCGCCCCATCACCATCACGGGTGACCCCGTGCTGCACTCCCCCGCCTCCGACGTCGCCGAGATCGACGACGCGATCCGCACCCTCGTCGCCGACATGTTCGAGACCATGGACGCCGCCCCCGGCGTCGGTCTCGCCGGCCCGCAGGTCGGTGTCGGCCTCCGGCTCTTCGTCTTCTCGTGGACGGACGACGACGGCGACGACTGGCGCGGCGTCGCTATCAACCCCACCCTGTGGCAGACCCCCCTCTCGATCGAGCCGCTCGACGACGACGACGAGTCGGAGGGCTGCCTTTCGGTTCCCGGCGAGCGGTTCCCGCTGCGTCGAGCCGAGGGGGTCATCCTCCGTGCGACCGACCTTGAGGGCGACGAGTACGAGATCGAGGCGCACGGCTGGCTCGCCCGCATCTTCCAGCACGAGTACGACCACCTCGACGGCGTGCTGTACACCGACCGGCTCGAGCACCCGTTCCACAAGGCGGCCGCCAAGGCCGTCAAGAAGGCCGGCTGGGGCTCCCCCGGCCGGACCTGGCTGCCCGGCGTCGATCACCCCGAAGACTGATCGGCCGAGAACGACCGGGCGAGAGCCCCGAGGAGGCGCGCGACGGCACCAGCCGGACCGCGCCTCCTCGGCGTACCCGGCTCGAGAACCTCGTCGTCGACGTGAGGGCAAAGAAAAAGGCCCAGAGGGTGGAGCCTCTGGGCCTTCGCTCCCCGACTTGGACTCGAACCAAGAACCTGCCGGTTAACAGCCGGCTGCTCTGCCAATTGAGCTATCGAGGAATGGCAACTGCGTCAGACCGGAGCCTTCGACAGCGGACCCAACTGTAGCAAAGATTCGGGGGCGCATCGAACACGACGCGCCCCCGGGTCTCAGTAGCCGTCGGCCGGGTCGACGACCCCGGCGAAATCGCCGTCGCCGAGCAGCGCGCGCACGTTGTGCGTGATGCGCTCGGCGAGCAGCGGCGCCGTCATCTCGGGCGTGTCCGCCTGGTGCGGCGTCACGATGACCCGGGGGTCGCCCCAGAGCGGGTGGCCGTCGGGCAGCGGCTCGGGCGAGGTCACGTCGACGCCCGCACCCCAGATCCGCTCGGCGCGGACGGTCTCGACCAGCGCCTCCGTGTCGACCAGGTCGCCCCGCGCGATGTTGACGACCACGGCGGTCGGCTTGAGCGACGCGAGACGCGGGCCGTCGAGCAGCCGCGACGTGCCCGACGTCGCCGCCGCCGCGAGCACGACGACGTCCGCCTCGGGCAGCACCTCGTCGATGCGGTCGACCGTGACGGTGCGCTCGACGCCCTCGACGGGCGTCTCGCCGCGACGGACGATCGTCACGCGGGTCTCGAAGGGACCCAGCAGCCGGACGAGCTCGAGCGCGATGCCCCCGGCGCCCACGATCACGACGTTCCTGCCGTAGAGCGACAGCCCGCGCTGCTCGGTCTGCCAGCTCGTCGCCTGCACGCGCGACGGCACGACCCGCAGCAGCGAGAGCACGAGCATGAGCGCGTGCTCGGCGACGGGCTCCGAGAAGGCGCCCTTCGCGCTCGTCCAGAGCGGTCGCGGCGAGTCGGCGTAGCGGGCCAGCAGATCGGAGAACGCGTCGACCCCGGCGTAGGGCAGCTGCACCCACTCGATGCCCGGGTGCCGCTCGAGGGCCAGCGCCAGACCCTCGGTGTCGGTGTACGAGAGCCAGATCAGCCCCCGCGTCTCGTCGCCGAGGGGGACGACCGTGGCACCCCCGGCGCGCACGGCGTCGACGAAGCGCGGATTCTCACGGGGCGCCAGGCTGACGGGCCCGGGCGACGGTCGCCGGTCGGCCGGGAGGCTGACGGTGGTCGTCGTCGCCCGGTGCCCCCTGGTCGGCGCCGTCACGACTCGTCCCGTTCGTCGGGGCGGATGATGTCGATCGGCGTGGTCGTCGAGAGGACCTTCACGTACGGGTCGACCCCGTCGCGCAGCACCTCGTCGATGGCCCCGAGCCCGACGAGCCGCCCCGAACGCATCACGGCGACGCGGTCGGTGATGGCCCGCGCCTCCGAGACGGACGACGTGACGACCAGCGCCGAGAACCGCCGGTCGCCGTGCAGGTTCTTGATGACGTCGAGAACCGCCTGCCGCACGAGCACGTCGACTCCGCGCGCCGGTTCGTCGGCCACGAGGAGGCGCGGCTCGAGCACCAGGGACCGCGCCAGGGCCACCCGTTGCCGCTGCCCGGCGCTCAGCTCCCAGGTCTGCTTGAGCATCGTGCCGAGCGGGAGGTGCACGGCGTCGATGAGGTCGGCGACGAGTCGGCCGGCCTCCGTGCGGTCGAACCGCTTGTCGCGCTGGTAGATGGGCTGGGCGATCGTCTCGCCGACGGTGAGGTCGGGGCTGAGCCGCTCGCCGTCGTCCTGGGCGAGGTAGCCGACGGCACCCGAGAGACGGTCGCGCCGACGAGGCGACGATCGCAGCAGGTCGAGCCCGAACACGCGCGCGGCTCCCCCGACGATGCGCGGTCGCCCCTCCGCCGGTCGCTCGGTGCCGGCGAGCCCGGCCAGCGCCATGGCGAGCGTCGACTTGCCCGAGCCGCTCTCGCCGAGCACGGCCAGGATCTCGCCCGGCGCGATGGACAGCGTGACGCCGTCGACGGCCCGGACCGCCGGATGCCCGCTGCGCGCCGGGTACTCCAGCGAGAGGTCGTCGGTGGTGACCGGCGCGCCCATGTCGAGGTCGACGGCCATCAGGCGGCCCCTCCCGCGACGTCGCCGCGGGCCGCGGCACGGTCGAGCTCGGCGAGCCGCTCGCGACGGGCGGCCTGCTCGACCGGGTCGGGCACCGGCAGCGACGCCAGCAGACGCTGCGTGTACGGGTGCTCGGGTGCGCCGAGCACCTGGTCGTTCGGCCCGCTCTCGATGAGGTCTCCGTGGTACAGCACGCCGATCCGGTCGGCGAGCATGTTGACGACGGCGAGGTCGTGGCTGATGAACAGCGCCGCGAAGCCGAGGTCGGTCTGCAGCTCTCGGAAGAGCTCGAGCACGCGCGCCTGAACCGAGACGTCAAGCGCGCTCGTCGGCTCGTCGGCGATCAGCAGTGCCGGCTCGAGGGCCAGCGAGCGGGCGAGGCTCGCCCGCTGGCGCTGTCCGCCGCTCAGCTCGTGCGGGTAGCGGTCGCCGAACGCCTTGGGCAGCTGGACGGCCTCGAGCAGCTCGTCGACCCTCCGCCTGGCCGCTCGGGCGTCGCTGGCCCGGCCGTGCACGATCAGCGGCTCGGCGACGCACTCGGCGATGGTCAGCAGCGGGTTGAAGCTCGACGCGGGGTCCTGGAAGACGAAGCCGATCTCGGCGCGCTTGGGCTTGAAGTCCCGCTCGTGCACTCCGTTCATCTCGATGCCGAGCACGTCGAGCGAGCCGCCGGTGACGGGGGTGAGACCCGCGATTGCCCGGCCGATGGTGGTCTTGCCCGAGCCGCTCTCGCCGACCAGGCCCAGCACCTCGCCACGGGCGATCGAGAAGTCGACGCCCTTGACGGCCCGGAAGCCGCCGCGCCCGAGACGGCCGGGGTACTCGATCTCGAGACCCGTCGCCCGGACGACCACGTCGCGGTCGGCCTCGGCCGCCTGGACCTGCGCGCCGCGCGACTCGAGTCGGGGCACCGACCCGAGCAGTCGCCGCGTGTAGTCGTCCTTCGGCGACGCGAACAACTCGGCCGACGACGCCTGCTCGACGACCTTGCCGAGGTACATCACCGCGACCCGGTCGGCGAGGTCGGCCACGACCCCCATGTTGTGGGTGATCAGCACGATCGCGGTGCCGAACTCGTCGCGCAGGTCGCGGAGCAGGTCGAGGATCTCGGCCTGCACCGTGACGTCGAGGGCGGTGGTCGGCTCGTCGGCCACGATGACCGAGGGGTTCAGCACGAGCGCCATCGCGATGACGACGCGCTGCTTCTGACCGCCCGAGAACTGGTGCGGGTAGTAGTCGACCCGCTTCTCGGGCTCGGGGATGCCGACGCGGCGGAGGATGTCGATCGCCCGGCGCCGCGCCTCCTTCTTCTTGATCGCCCCGTGGGCGCGCAGCCCCTCGATGATCTGCCAGCCCACCGTGTAGACGGGGTTGAGGGCCGTGGATGGCTCCTGGAAGACCATGGCGACGTCGCGACCGCGCATCGCGCGCATCGCCGACGGCGTCACCTCGAGGACGTTCCGCCCCGAGAGCAGCACGGCGCCGGTCGCGACCGCTGTCTCGGGCAGCAGCCCGAGGATCGTCTTGGCGGTCACCGTCTTGCCGCTGCCGGACTCGCCGACGATGGCGAGCACCTCGCCGGCGCGGACGTCGAGCGTGACGCCCTGAACGGCCGCGACGTCGCCGCCGTCGGTCGCGAAGGTGACTTCGAGGCCGCTGATGCCGACCGCGATGTCGCGGGCCTCGCGGGGCAGGCCGTGACCGGCGTGGCGGACCGGAGCCGCGCCTCCTCGGCCCGGACCGTCGGAGCGGCCCGTCGTGTCAGTCGTGTCGCTCACGCGGGGACCTCCTCGGCGGCGACCGCAGGGGTCGCCGTGTCGTTCTTCGTCTTGCGGCGGGCCCGACGGCGGGTCCGGAGGCGCGGGTCGGCCAGGTCGTTCAGGCTCTCGCCCACGAGGGTGATGCCGAGCACCATGAGCACGATGGCGGCGCCCGGGAAGACGCCCGTCCACCAGATGCCGCTCGCGGTGTCGCTGAGCGCGCGGTTGAGGTCGTAGCCCCATTCGGCCGCCGAGGTCGGACCGATGCCGAACCCGAGGAACCCCAGGGCGGCGAGCGTGAGGATCGCCTCGGACGCGTTCAGCGTGAGGATCAGCGGCAGGCTGCGCGTGGAGTTGCGCAGCACGTGCTTGAACATGATGCGCGGCGTGCTGCTGCCGACGACCTTCGCCGACTCGACGAAGGCCTCGCTCTTCAGCCGGACGGCCTCCGCCCGTACGACGCGGAAGTACTGCGGCACGTAGACGACCGTGATCGAGATGCCGGCCGAGACGATCCCGCCCCAGAGGCTCGACTGACCGCCGCTGATCACGATCGAGACGACGATGGCGAGCAGCAGCGACGGGAACGCGTAGACGGCGTCGGCGATGACGACGAGCACCCGGTCGAGCCAGCCGCCGAGGTAGCCCGAGACGAGACCGAGGGCCACGCCGATCGTGATCGAGAGCACGACGGCGACGACCACGACGGCGATCGCGGTGCGGGTGCCCCAGACCACCCGGCTGAAGACGTCGTAGCCGCCGACGGTCGTGCCCCAGAGGTGCATGGCCGACGGCGGGGCCTGACGGGTGAAGGTGCCCGCGTCGTCGCCGAGCTGGCCGAAGCCGTACGGGGCGATGAGCGGGGCGAACACGGCCGTGAGCAGGAAGACGGCGCAGATGACCACGCCGGCGACGAGCATGCCGCGCTGCAGGCCCACGGACCGGCGCAGCTGCGCGACGATCGGGAGGCGCTTCCAGAGCGGAGCGCGACGGTCGGCGAGGACGCCGGTGCCGGTGGTGCTGGAGGTGTTGGAAGTGCTGCCGGAGTCGGTCATGGTCAGTACCTCACACGGGGGTCGATCAGGGCCGCGATGACGTCGACCAGGAAGTTCGTGACGGCGACGATCACCGCCAGGACGGCGACGATGCCCTGCACGGCGATGAAGTCGCGGGCCGAGAGGTACTGCTGCAGCTGGAAGCCGAGCCCGCGCCAGCCGAACGTGGTCTCGGTCAGCACCGAGCCGCCGAGCAGCATCGCGATCTGCAGACCCATCACCGTGATGATGGGGATCAGCGCGGGCTTCAGGGCGTGCTTGCGGACGAGACGGAGCTCGCTGACGCCCCGCGAACGGGCGGCGTCGATGTAGTCGGAGCCCAGGGTGCCGATCACGTTCGTGCGCACCAGACGCAGGAAGATGCCGGCGGTGAGCAGCCCGAGGGTGAGCGCCGGGAG
Organism: Frigoribacterium sp. AC394; assembly: GCF_979258095.1. NCBI lineage: Bacteria > Bacillati > Actinomycetota > Actinomycetes > Micrococcales > Microbacteriaceae > Frigoribacterium > Frigoribacterium sp. AC394. The sequence goes on from NZ_OZ409834.1 coordinate 500,344, forward strand.
CACAGCGTGCGAGAGCACGTCGACGATGATCGTGCTGTTGCCGGTGCGGAGGGCGTCGATCAGGTAGATGCCCGTCGGGCTCTCGATCCGTCCGAGGGCGATGCCCACGCGCGTCGAGGCGCGACCGCCCAGCGGGAACCAGCCCAGCCAGACCGAGAACGTCAGCTTCAGCAGCAGACCCGCGAAGAACACCGGGGTGGCGTAGGCGAGGATCGCGAGGATGCGGAGGATCGCGTCGGGCCAGCGGTCGCGCACGTACGCGGCCAGCATGCCGAGCGGGATGCCGATCACCAGCGCGATGATCAGCGCGTAGAAGACGAGCTCGACGGTCGCCGAGCCGTAGGTCACGATGACCTCGCTGATCTGGCGGTTGTCGGTCGCGGTGGTGCCGAAATCGAGCCGAACGATCTGGCCGAGGTACTCGAGGTACTGGACGATGATCGGGCGGTCGTAACCGGCGGCGGCGAGGCGCTCCTGCAGCTGGGCCTCGGTGAGGCGGCCCCCGACGGAGGCGGTGATCGGGTTGCCGACGACCCGCATCAGGAAGAAGACCAGGGTTACCAGGATGAAGACGGTGGGGATGATGAGGAGCGCGCGGACCACGAGGTAGCGACCGAATCCTCCACCGGGACGACGTCGTCGCACGGTGGGGTCGGGGGTGGGCGGCCCGCTCGCGAGGGGGGCCTCGATGAGCGACGTCACGGGGGGTGCCTTTCAGGGGTGAGGGCGACGCACGACGCACGAAAGGGCGTCCCGCACCATGGCGGGACGCCCCTCGCGTGTCAGGCGTCGTGGAACATGTTCGCTCGCGCGATCAACCGGTCAGCGGCTGAGCGCTGCGTAGCGGAACTTGAACGACGGGTCGAGCGTGTCGTCGACACCCTGCACGTCGCTCTGCGAGACGACGACCTGCGTGCCCTGCAGCAGCGGCAGCGTGGGCAGGTCGTTCGCGACGACGTCCTGGATCTGACCGATGATCTCGGTGCGGGCGGCCTCGTCGGACTCCGCGATCTCGGAGGCGAGCAGACCCTGCACCTGGGCGGAGTCGTAGTGGTTGCCGACGAAGTTGTCCTTCACGAAGAACGGCGACAGGTAGTTGTCGGCGTCCGAGAAGTCCGGGAACCAGCCGAGCTGGTACACGGGGTAGGCGTCTTCGCGGCGCTCGGTGCTGTAGGTGTCCCACAGGGTCGACTGCAGGTTGACCTCGAACAGGCCGCTGGCCTGCAGCTGCGTCTGGATCAGCGCGTACTCCTCGTCGCTCGAGGCGCCGTAGTGGTCGGGGCTGTACTGCAGGTCGATCGAGACCGGGGTCTCGATGCCGGCCGCCGAGAGCTTCTCGGTCGCGGCGTCGACGTCGGGCCCGCCCTCGCCGTCGCCGTAGAGCGACTCGAGCGGCTTCGTCGCGCCGGTCAGGCCGTCGGGGACGACCGAGTAGAGCGGCGTGTACGTGTCGTTGTAGACCTCGCTCGCGAGAGCGTCGCGGTCGACCGTGTCGGCGATGGCCTGGCGGACGGCCAGGGCCTTCTCGGCGTCGGCGTCGGTCTGCGTGGCGCCGAAGGGCATCGTGTTCAGGTTGAACACCAGGTAGCGGATCTCGCCGCCGGGGCCGTTGTGCACCGTCAGAGCGTCGTCCTTCGCCAGGTCGGCGAGGTCGGTCGGGCTCAGGCTGCGGTTGGCGACGTCGACGTCGCCCTGCTGCACGGCGAGCTTCAGATCGGTCTCCTCGGTGTAGTAGGTAGCCAGGACCGAGTCGGTCTTCGCCGCGCCGAGCACGCCGTCGTACGCATCGTTAGCCTCGTAGGCGATCGTCTCGTTCTCGGAGTAGTCGGTGATCGAGTACTGACCCGAGAACGCGTCGGCCGCGACGATGTCGTCGGCGGGCGTGAGCTCGGTGGCCGAGAAGACCTCTTCGTCGACGATCGGTGAGGCCGGGCTCGACAGGATCTGGGGCCAGGTCTGGTCGGCGCCGTTCAGCGTGAAGACGACGGTGCTGTCGTCGGGGGTCTCGACACTCGCCAGGTTGCCGAGCAGCGACGACGGCCCGTTGGGGTCGGCGATCGCCAGCTGACGGTCGAACGTGAACTTGACGTCGCTCGCGGTCAGCTCGTTGCCGTTCGCGAAGGTCAGGTCGGGCTTCATGGTGACCGTGTACGTGACCGGGTCGGTGAACTCGGCCGACTCGGCCAGGTCGGGCTCGACGTCGGGGCTGCCGTACGGCGAGTTCATGAGGAACCCGAAGACCTGGTTCTGCACGGCGAACGAGCCGTTGTCGTACGAGCCGGCCGGGTCGAGGGAGGTGATGACGTCGGTCGTGCCGACGCTGATGCCGTCGAGAGCGGAGTCGGCGTCACCGCCCGAGGCGCAACCGGCGAGGATGAGGGTGGTGGCAGCGGCGCCACCGACGACGGCGAGTGCGCGTCGTCCGAGCTTGGAGTCGGATGTCATATCCGGTTACCTCTTTCTCTGTGTGCAAGGAGACCCCGCGGGCACGGCTGTGTTCGCGCCCGATTCGGGGTGGATCCATTGGTAACACACACCGGACTCGCGGCCCTACTCCTCGCGGAAGTGTTTACAGGCCCGCAATGAACCTTTGCCACGTGGTCCGCGTCGTGCTTTTCGGCCTGTTCAGAGCGTGGTTCGACGGGCGGGCGGATGTATGCGCATCCATGCGGCCATTGCTGACGCTGACGCTGACGCTGACGCTGACGCTGACGTTGCCGCTGCCGCTGCCGCCGCCGCCGGGCTACTCCTGCCGGACGACCCGGCGCTCGTTCTCGAGCTGGACGATGCGCAGCTGGATCTCGCGGTGCCGCGCGGGGTCGACCTTCGCGTCGGTGCGCAGCAGCTGGCCCATCGCCTCGGCCTTCTCGCGGAGGATGTCGCGCTCGACCAGCGACGAGACGATGCCGCGGCAGTACGTGGTGATCTCCCGACCCTCCCGCTCGGGGATCGGCGCGACGGCCAGCTCCTTCGCGAGGACGTCGAAAGGCGCGGGCGTCTGATCGAGCACGGCGTCGAGCCAGTCGCTCGCCTCGAGCCGGTCGAGACTGACGCCGATGGCGTCGCGGACCACCGAGAGCGCGCTGTTCTCCAGGCGAGCACGGGCCGCGCGCTGCATCAGCGTCAGACCGACGGCGGCCGGCTGCTGCAGCATCGCCATCAGGGCGTCGCGTTCGGTGCGGGTCGTCAGGTCGGACGGCAGAGTCAGCAGGGTCGGGCCCGCGGGCTCGTCGGGCAACGGCGGGAGACTCGTGATCGACTGCGGGCCGTCGGAGGCGTCGTGCGGCTTGGCGCGCTCGAGGGAGTTCTGGCTCGCCGTCGCCTTCGCGACCTCCTGATACGCCGCCACGACCTCGTCGGTGTCGACGCCCACCCACTTCGCCAGCATCCGCGCGTAGCCGCGCTGCAGCGACTGCTCGCGCATCGTCGCCAGCACCGGGGCCCCGGCCCGGACCGCACCGGCACGACCCTCCACGGTCTCGAGGTCGAACTCGTCGATCACCCGACGGATCATGAACTCGAACAGCGGACGCTTCGTCTCGACCAGACGCCGGACGGCGTCGTCGCCCCGGTTCAGCCGCAGATCGCACGGGTCGAGGCCGTCGGGGGCGACCGCGACGAACGTCTGCGCCGAGAAGCGCTGCTCTTCGGCGTAGGCCCGCGAGGCGGCGCGCTGCCCCGCCTCGTCGGGGTCGAACGTGAAGATGACCTCGCCGCTCGCCGAGGTGTGGGCCCCGCCGACGTCGCCCAGCATCGGCCGCAGCAGCTTGATGTGGTCGACGCCGAACGACGTACCGCAGGTCGCGACGGCCGTCGTCACCCCCGCCAGATGGCACGCCATGACGTCGGTGTAGCCCTCGACGATGACGACCTGCTTGCCCTTCGAGATGTCGCGACGGGCCAGATCGAGACCGTAGAGCACCTGCGACTTGTGGTAGATCGGCGTCTCGGGGGTGTTGAGGTACTTCGGGCCCTTGTCGTCGTCGAGCAGACGCCTCGCCCCGAAGCCGATCGTCGACCCCGTGACATCGCGGATCGGCCAGAGCAGGCGACCCCTGAACCGGTCGTACGGACTGCGGTCGCCGCTGCTCAGCAGACCGGCCGCCACGAGCTCGTCGTCGCTGAAGCCGCGGCCCTTGAGGTGGCCGCGCAGGGCGTCGAACGACTTCGGCGCGAAACCGACCCCGAAGCGCTCCGCCGCCGCAGGGTCGAAGCCCCTCTCGCCGAGGAACCGCCTCGCGGGGTCGGCGTCGGACGCCGTCAGGTGCTCGACGAAGAACTCGCGCGCGCCCTCGTTCGCGGCGATGAGGCGCGCCCGGTTGCCGTGGTCGCTGGCCTGACCGCCGTCTTCGTAGTGCAGCTCGAAGCCGATCTTCGACGCCAGACGCTCGACGGCCTCCTGGAAGGTAGTGTGGTCCATCTTCTGGACGAAGCTGAAGACGTCGCCGTCCTCACCGCAGCCGAAGCAGTGGTACCGACCCACCTGCGGACGCACGTGGAAGCTGGGGCTGCGCTCGTCGTGGAACGGGCAGAGGCCCTTCATCGACCCGACGCCGGCGCCCTTGAGGGTGACGTGATCGGAGACCACGTCGACGATGTTCGTGCGCGAGCGGACCTCGTCGATGTCGTTTCGTTTGATCAGGCCGGGCACGTTTCGATTGTAGGTCGCGCTGCTGACACCGACGGTCGCTCGCGGGTGCCGACCCGTGCCTCCTCGGCTCGGGGGTCAGCTGGGGAGGACGAGTCGCGCATGCCAGGCGATGGCGCTCTGGTCGGTCAGCGAGGCCACCTGGTCGACGACGACGCGACGACGGGCCGAGTCGTCGGCGGCCGCTGCCCAGTCGGCCGCGAACCCGGGGTCGAGCTCGGACGGCCCGGCCGCCCAGAGCGCGTCGGCGAGACCCGTCAGCAGCTCGCGCTGGTTCTGGTAGATCGGCTGCCGGGTGCCGTGCGTCATCACGAAGGCCGCGACGATCCCCTTGAGGACGGCGATCTCGCCGATCACCTCGGGCGGCACCACCATGCTCGCGCTGAACCGGGTCAGACTCTTCTCGGAGTACGACTCGCGGGTCGACTGGGTCGCCGCACCGGCGAAACGACCGATCAGCTGGCTGGTCAGGTTCTTCAGCCGCGCCTGGTCGAGGCGCCCGCCGTCATAGGAGTCGACCCAGAACGGCTGCGCGCGGAGGCGGTCGAAGGCCTCGACGAGCTCGTCGCGACTGAGTTCGCCGCCGACCCACTCGTGCATGGCCGTCACGAGATCGTCGTGCCCGTCGCTCGAACCGAGCGTCGCGACGTCGACGTAGCCGTTCACCACGGCGTCCTCCAGGTCGTGCACCGAGTACGCGATGTCGTCGCTGAGATCCATCACCTGGGCCTCGATGCAGCGGCGGCGGCGCGGCGCACCCGCCCGCAGCCAGCCGAACGCCTCGGTGTCGTCGTCGTAGAAGCCGAACTTCATCCGCCCGCCGGGGTCGGGCACGCCCTGCGCGGCCGGCCATGGGTACTTGCAGCTCGCGTCGAGGCTCGCCCGCGTCAGGTTCAACCCGTAGCTGCGGCCGGACCCGTCGATGACCTTCGGCTCGATGCGCGTCAGCAGCCGCAGGGTCTGGGCGTTGCCCTCGAAGCCGCCGATGCCGACGGACCAGTCGTTCAGCGCCTTCTCGCCGTTGTGCCCGAACGGCGGGTGCCCGAGGTCGTGCGCGAGGCACGCCGTGTCGACCACGTCGGGGTCGAGACCGAGACTGGTCGCCAGCTCACGACCCACCTGCGCGACCTCGAGCGAATGTGTCAGCCGGTTGCGCGCGAAGTCGAGACCCGCGGTCGGGCTGAGCACCTGCGTCTTCGCCGCCAGACGCCGGAGCGCACTCGAATGCAGCAGCCGCGCCCGATCACGCGCGAAGTCGCTGCGCCGGTTCGAATGCTGCTCGGGCAGCCACCGCTCGGAGTCGGCGGGCTCGTACCCCGCGGACGTGCTCGGGGCGGACTCGGTGGACGCGGCTTCGGTGGACACCGGGGCCTTTCGATCGGGAGGGGCGGAGGCGAAGGAGGCGCGGGTCGGGACCCTGCGCGGGTCACCCCCCGCTGTGGTGCAGCTCGGCCGCGGCCAGCTCGGTCTTGAACGCCTCGTCGAGGTCGCGGCTCTCGAGCCAGCGGTCGGGCAGGGCCGGACGCTTGGGGCTGCCGGCTCGACCCCGGGGGCCCTCCGCCGCTGCGCCCGGGTAGAGCTCGGCGGCGTCCATGGTGGACAGCAGGTCGTCGATCTCGGCCAGCGAGTCGGCGAGAGCGAGCGCCGAGCGCACCTCGCCGCCGACGGGATAGCCCTTGAAGTACCACGCGACGTGCTTCCGCATGTCGCGGCAGGCGCGGCCCTCGTCGCCCGACCAGAACTCGACCATGAGCTCGGCATGACGCCGGAAGGCCCGACCGACCTCGCCGAGCGTGGGCTCGGCCTTCAGGTCTTCGCCCCGGAACGCCGCGGCCAGGTCGCCGAACAGCCACGGACGCCCGAGGCAGCCGCGCCCCACGACGACCCCGTCGCACCCGGTCTCGTCGACCATGCGGAGGGCGTCGGCGGCCGACCAGATGTCGCCGTTGCCGAGGATTGGCACGTCGGTGACGGTCTGCTTCAACGTGGCGATGGCCGACCAGTCGGCCGTGCCCGAGTAGAAGTCGGCCGCCGTGCGGGCGTGCAGGGCGATGCTCGCGACACCCGCCCCCTGCGCGGCCTTCGCGGCCTCGAGATAGGTGAGGTGGTCGGAGTCGATCCCCTTGCGCATCTTGATGGTCAGCGGGATGTCGCCCGCCGCCGACACCGCCCGCTCGACGATCTCGCGGAACAGACCCGTCTTCCACGGGAGGGCGGAACCGCCGCCCTTGCGCGTGACCTTCGGCACGGGGCAGCCGAAGTTGAGATCGATGTGATCAGCGCGATCTTCGGCCACGAGCATCGTGACCGCCTCGGCGACCGTGTTCGGCTCGACGCCGTACAGCTGGATGCTTCGGGGCGTCTCGGACTCGTGGTGCTGGATGAGACGCATCGACTCGGGCGTCCGCTCGACGAGCGCACGACTGGTGATCATCTCGCTGACGTAGAGACCGGCACCGTACTCGCGGCACAGACGGCGATAGGCCGTGTTCGTGATGCCCGCCATCGGAGCGAGCACGACGGGCGAGGCGACCTCGATCGGACCGATCGACAGGCCGCGGGAGGGCAGAGTGGAAATGGACATCAGTACGATTCTCCCATGAGCGACGGCGGACCGACAGGACGACAGCGGGTCGAGGTGGATGCCGCGGCGCACGGCGTGGCTGTGGAGGTCGTGTCGCGGCCGGAGGCCGACAGCCTCGAGGCGGCGGCGGATCTCCTGGGGCTGACCCCGTCGGACATCGTCAAGAGCCTGGTGGTCAGACGCCACGACGGCTCGTTCCTCTTCGCCCTGGTGCCCGGCGACCGTCAGATCTCATGGTCGAAGCTGCGCGCCGTCGTCGGGGTCAACAAGCTGTCGCTCCCCCGCCCCGAGATCGCCCTCGAGGCCACCGGCTACGAACGCGGCACCATCACCCCGCTCGGCAGCACGACGGCCTGGCCCGTCTTCGCCGACGAGCGCATCGTCGGACTCCGCGTCGCCCTGGGCGCGGGCGAGCACGGCTACACCGCGTTCGTCGACGCCGACGCCCTGATAGCCGGGTACGACGCGACCGTGGCGGACATCAGCGACTGACGCCGCGCCTCCTCGGCTGGTGACCTGGTCTCGTGCCGGTCAGCGGACGGGCAGCAGGCAGGCGTCGCCTTCGCAGGCCACCGCGTCGGGAGCGCCCAGCATGGTGAACGTCGGCGCCGGGGTGCCCGCGGCTGGAGTGGCCGCTGCGGCAGACGGCTCCCCGCTCGGCGGCGACTGCGGGGCCGCCGTGGCGCGGTCGGTCACGCGGAGACCTCCGCGCCCACCTGCTGGAGGGCCTGAAGGAACATCTCGGGCGCCTGGGCCCCCGAGATGCCGTACTTGCCCTCGAGCACGAAGAACGGGACTCCGGTGATGCCGAACGCCTGCGCCTGGGCCTGGTCGGCTCGGACGTCGGGTTCGAAGCGCCCGTCGTCGAGGGCGGCACGGGCGGCGTCGGCGTCGAGACCGACCTCCGTGGCGAGGTCGACCAGCTCGTCGATGCGCCCGAGGTGGCGTCCCTCCTCGAAGTAGGCGGCGAGCAGGCGCTCCTTCATCTCGCGCTGCAGGCCGTTCGCCTTCGCGAAGTGCAGGAGCTCGTGCGCCTTGACGGTGTTCGTATGACGCAGCTTGCCGAAGTCGTAGTGGAGACCCACCTCGGCGGCGATCCCGGTGACGTTGTCGAGCATCCCCCGCACCTGATCGGCGGGCATGCCCTTGTGGTCGGCGAGGAACTGCACCTCGTCGCCCTCGAAGTCGACGGGGGTGTCGGGCGAGAGCTCGAACGAGTGGTACTCGACCTCGACGGGGCCGCCGTAGCGCGCCACCGCATCCTCGAACTTGCGCTTCCCGATGAAGCACCAGGGGCAGGCGATGTCGGACCAGATGTCGACCTTCACGGCCCGGTTCTGCGTATCAGTCACACCGGCCGAACAACCGGGCCGCGCCCTGCATTCCCGCGCCGGGGCACGCCCTGCTCCGGCTGCCGGGCTGGCATCGCCGACTCCGGCGCCGAGAGTCGCGCCGCCACGGGCCGCCCCTGCCCGCCCCTGCCCGCCCCATCCGCGGTGGAGCGTTGGTTCCTGTCTACGGCGCCTCCGGCTCCTGCCGAGGCGCCACTTCCTCCGGCCTCTCGCCGAGAGCACCCGCGGCAGGGAGGACTCACGGACAGCGAGACCGTCGGCCGCTCGGAGGGGCTGCGACGCCAACGCGTCGACTGCAGCGGCGACCAGAGGCCATCGGTTTCGAACCATGGAGGTGCTGGCACGCATCGGGAGGAAACCGGCGAGGATCATGGTCGCGTCTTTCAGGCGGTCCTTGTCGAAACGGGACGCGTGGTTCTCGCGACCGTCCGTCTCGAGCGCCACCACACCGTCGACCACGATGTCGATGCGCTCCCCGCGGGGACCCACCGGCACCTGCCTCCGGATCTCTCGGCCGGCGAGCCGCAGTCGCGTCCCTGCGGCGCTCTCCAGGATGCTCTCCGCGTCACCGTCGCTCCACTCGGCGAGACCGGCTGCGTCGGCTCCCCTGCGCGAGAGCACCTCCCGGGCATCGTCGTCGTCGACGAGGACGTCTCTCTGACGGGCCCAGTCGACGAGGATGACGGCGTCCTCCAAGCTGTCGGACTCGACCACGGCCCGTGCGAGCGCGTCTCGGGAGTCCACCGACCAGGTCGTCCCGCGCGTCGAGAGCTCGGCGGGATCCCAGACCACCCTCACGCCCCTCCTGCGACGGAGTCGAGAGGCGGACTCGGGGACCGAGACGGTGGTCTTCGGGCGATGCCACATCCACGCGCCCATTTGATGGAGCGCCGAGGCGCCGGTGAGTCGACCGCCTACGGCGACCGCGATGTACCGCGGGTCGTCGGGCTTCCAGGTCGAGTACCAGCCGCGCCTCGGTCGGCGGACTCCGCCGAAGCGGACAGCGGCGGTCAGATGCCGGTCGGTGGCTCCTTCGGCCACGAGGGCGTGCTTGTGAAGGAGCCCACCGTGAGCGGAGACGAGTTCGGCGATCGTGGTCATGACGCGATGCTGCTGCCGTGGCGGGCCTCGGTCTTCCGACTCCGCACGCTGCTGTGGACGCGGCGCCGGGATGTCGGACTGTGGAGGACTCTCCGCTGGGACCGCTCTCAGCGACGCGTCCCCGACTCGCCGGTCGGCAACTCCTGCTCGCTGCCGCTCACCGGGGCGGCACGCCGGGCGGCGGTGGCGTGAGCTGCACAGAGGAGGAGTTGCCGACGCGAGGCGCCGTCTCGACGGTCGGGCCGGACGTTCGCCCGGGCCCCTCGTCGAGTTGCAGGGCCGTGCGGCTACTGCGCGGTCGGGATTCGGCTGGACGGAGGTGCCGCCGCTCGACCCGCTCCAAGACGGCTCCGCCGTCGGCAACTCCTGTGTGTGGCGCGCGAAGCACCGTCTTCGGTGGCTCGCGAGGGGCCGCGGCGCAAGGAGCAGGAGTTACCGACGCCTACGGCGCGACGGCGGGCTCGGGGGCGGCAGGGCGGCGGGGGCGGCAGGGCGCGGGGGCGGCAGGGCTCGGGGGCGGCAGGGCGCGGGGGCGGCAGGGCGGCGGGGGCGGCAGGGCGGCGGGGGCGGGCCCGCACGGCAGCCAGCTGCCGAGCCGGGCCCGCCCCCGCCCGACCGCTAGCTGCCGAGCAGCTGCTCGGCCAGGTACCCGCGCAGCTGCGCCAGCGGCATCCGCTGCTGCTCCATCGTGTCGCGCTCGCGCACCGTGACCGCGTCGTCGTCCAGCGAGTCGAAGTCGACGGTGACGCAGAACGGGGTGCCGATCTCGTCCTGGCGGCGGTAGCGGCGGCCGATGGCGCCGGCGTCGTCGAAGTCGATGTTCCAGTACTTGCGCAGGTCGGCGGCGAGCTCGCGTGCCAGCGGCGAGAGCCGTTCGTTGCGGCTCAGCGGCAGCACGGCCACCTTGATCGGCGCCAGCCGGCGGTCGAGCTTCAGCACGGTGCGCTTGTCGACGCCGCCCTTGGCGTTGGGCGCCTCGTCTTCGGTGTACGCGTCGACCAGGAACGCCATGAGCGAGCGGGTGAGCCCGGCCGCCGGCTCGATGACGAACGGGGTCCAGCGCTCGTTCTTGGCCTGGTCGAAGTACGAGAGGTCTTTGCCCGAGGCGGCGGCGTGGGTCTTGAGGTCGTAGTCGGTGCGGTTCGCGACGCCCTCGAGCTCGCCGAACTCGCCGCCCGCGAAGCGGAAGCGGTACTCGATGTCGACGGTGCGCTTGGAGTAGTGCGACAGCTTCTCGGCGGCGTGCTCGTACAGGCGGAGGTTCTCGGGGTCGATGCCGAGGTCGACGTACCACTGGAAGCGCTGGTCGATCCAGTACTGGTGCCACTCTTCATCCGTGCCGGGCTCGACGAAGAACTCCATCTCCATCTGCTCGAACTCGCGGGTGCGGAAGATGAAGTTGCCGGGGGTGATCTCGTTGCGAAAGCTCTTGCCGATCTGGCCGATGCCGAACGGGGGCTTGATGCGCGACGACTGCAGGATGTTGTCGAAGTTCGTGAAGATGCCCTGCGCGGTCTCGGGGCGCAGGTACGCCATGCCCTGCTCGTTGTCGACCGGGCCGAGGAACGTCTTGAGCAGACCCGAGAAGTTCTGCGGCTCCGTCCACGAGCCGGGCTGGCCGGTCTCGGGGTCTCGCACATCGGCGAGGCCGTTCTCGGGCGGGTGGCCGTGCTTGGCCTCGTAGGCCTCGAGCAGGTGGTCGGCCCGGTAGCGCTTGTGGGTGTGCAGCGATTCGACGAGCGGGTCGCTGAAGACCTCGACGTGCCCCGAGGCCTCCCACACCTGGCGCGGCAGGATGACGGCCGAGTCGAGCCCGACCACGTCGTCGCGCCCCTGCACCATCGTCTGCCACCACTGGCGCTTGATGTTCTCCTTCAGCGCCACGCCGAGGGGCCCGTAGTCCCACGCCGACCGGGACCCGCCGTAGATCTCTCCCGACTGGAAGACGAACCCGCGGCGTTTGGCCAGGGCGATGACGGAATCGAGACGGTTGGGTGCTGCCACGTGTGATGCTCCGATTGTGTTGAGGCCCGAGCTGGATGCCCGGTCGGCCGAGGTACCCGGCAACTCTAGCCGCCGCCCCTCAGGCGCGGAGCGCCCGCACGACCGCCTCGACGTCCTCCTCGTCGTTCCAGAGGTGGAACGCGATCCGCACCCGACCGGCGCGCCCCGACGCCGTCAGCCCCGCCGCGGCGAGCGACACGAGGTCGGCCCCCGGGTCCACCCAGGTGACGATCGCCTGGCCCTGCCGCGGGAGGTCGAGTCGGTCGCAGAGCAGATCGCCCAGGCCGGAGGCGCGGCGCCAGACCTCGGCCGTGTCGAGCGACGCGAGGGCCCGCAGCGCCGGCAGAGCCCCGACCCACGCGGGCCAGGCCGGCGACACGTCGAACGCGCGGGCGTCCGACGCGAGCTCCATGGTCGGCCCGTAGCACGACCCCCAGACCGACTCCCCCGCGTACCACCCCGCCTGGACCGGCCGGAGGCGCGGCGCGGCGCTCTCGGACACCGTCAGGAACGCCGCCCCTCGCGGACTGCACAGCCACTTGTACCCGTGGCACACCGTCAGGTCGTACCGCCCGGCGTCGATCGGCAGCACCCCCGCGGCCTGGGTCGTGTCGCAGAGCGTGAGCGCACCGTGCCGCCCCGCCGCGGCGACGATGGCCCGGTCGTCGGCCACGGCGCCCGTCGCCGACTGGATCGCCGACCAGGCCACCAGCCAGGTCGCCGCCGAGACCGACGACGCGAGCTCGGCGAGCGGGACGCTCCGCACCCGCACCCCGCGATGCCTCTGCTGCAGGAAGGGGAAGACCATCGAGCTGAAGTCGCCGTCGACGCAGAGCACCTCCGCGCCGTCGGGCACGGCGGCTGCGACGACGGCGACCATCGCCGAGGTCTGGGAGCCGATGGCGACGCGAGCGGCGGGGACGGCGACGAGCGCGGCGTAGGCGACCCGCGCCTCCTCGACGATCGCTCCGTACTCGATCGGCGAGGTGCCGCCCGTCCGCCACGACTCGAGGTCGAGGCGCTGGGCCTCGAGCGTCGCGCGCATGGGCAGACCCATCGTGCAGGCCGCGAGGTAGCCGGTGCGGGGCGCGAACGACCGCGTCGCCTCGACGAGAGCGGGCGACCAGGAAGAGCGGGTCGAGTCGGTCATGCCCCCAGACTCCTCCCCCTTAGCCCCACGACAACCACCGACATCGTGTCGATCGCATAACCGCGGGTTATGGTTCAGGCATGAGCGACGACCTCGATCTGCAGACGCTCCGCGTGGTGCGGGCCCTGGCCGACACGGGCACGATCACCGCCGCGGCCGCCCGGCTGGGCTACAGCCAGCCCGCCGTGAGTCAGCACCTGCGCCGCGCCGAGACCCGTGTCGGGCACCCGCTGGTGCTCCGCACGGGACGCGGCGTCACCCTGACCGAGGCCGGCGCCCGTCTCGCCGAGCACGCCGTGCACGTGCAGGCCGCCCTCGACGCCGCCCGGCAGGAGCTCGACCGGCTCGGCGGGGCCGCCTCGGGGCGCGTGCGACTGACGGGGTTCCCCAGCGCCTCCTCGACCATCGTGCCCGACGTGCTCGCGCGACTGCGGCACGAGCATCCGGGTCTGCAGGTGACCTACGTCGAGGCCGAGCCGCCCGAGGCCCTCGCGGCGCTCCGCGACGGCACGGCCGACGTCGCGCTGGTCTTCAGCCACCCCGGGTCGACCGTCGCCGGCCGCGATCTCGAGGGGCTCAGCGAACGCGACGTGTACCTCGACCGCACCGTACTGGTGCTGCCCGCCGACCACCCGTTCGCCGACGGATCGCCCTTCGCCGACCTCGCCGACGAGCGGTGGATCGGCGGCTGCCCCCGGTGCCGCGGGCACCTCCTCGCGACCTGCGCCGCCGAGGGATTCGCGCCCGAGATCGTGCTGGAGACCGACAACGCTCTGGCCGTGCTCGGGCTCGTCGCCGCCCGCATGGGCGTGGCCCTGCTGCCGAGGCTCTCGCTGCAGGCCGCGGCGCTGCCGAGCGCCGTCCGCGTGGTCGACCTGCCCGACCAGATGGGGCGGCGCATCGCCGTCGTGCATCGGCCCGGTGCCCGACGGGTGCCCAGCGTCCGCGCGCTCACCGGGGCGATCGCGGCTCTCGACCCGCGCCTCCACGGTCTCACCGCCCTGAGCGGACCCCGATCGGACGCGGGTTAGGCTGACCGGACGACTTCGGGAAGGTGTCTGCACGTGCGGAGAAGAGTGCTCGCCTCGGCGGCCGTGGTCGTCACCACGCTCGTGGCCTTGACCGGCTGCTTCGCCGACCTCGACTCGCTCGAGCCGGTCGGCGGCGGACCCTCCGGAGGCGCGGCGACGGCTCCCCCGCAGCCTCAGGTCACCGGGGCGCCCGGCACCGGCGGCGGCTCCGCACCCGACGACCTCGCGCCCGGCGGCACGCTGCTGAACCAGGTCAACTACAGCGACCTGACGATCTACATCTACGACGTGGGCCGCCTCACGACGGAGGCGCCGTCGATCTACGCCCGGCCCGACGGCACCGACCCGTACCCGACCGGCACCGAGGTCGTCGCGACCGCCTACGTGCTGACGAACAACTCGCAGCAGCGTCTCGACCTCACCGATCTCAGCGCCGACTACTCGTCGTACGGCAACGACCTCGCCACCCAGGACGTCTTCGCGGGCCGCGACCTGCTCACCGGCCTCGGCTACGAGACCGAGCTCGACGCGCAGTTCCCCGCCGATGCGGCGACCTGGTACCTGCTGCCGGGCGAGTCCGTCGTGTTCGCCAACGCGTGGTTCCACCGCGACGCCGACGGGCCGTTGACGCTGCAGTTCCTCTGGCCGGCGGAGCGGATCTTCCTGGGCGCGAACATCCAGTTCTGAGGACGGGCGGTCCGCGCGCCGGGCGTCAGGCGGTCGGCGCGTCGATCGCCCCGCCGAAGCGCCGTGACCGGGCCGCGTAGGTCGTGACGGCCTCCCACAGGTCGGTGCGCGTGAAGTCGGGCCACAGCCGGTCGAGGAACACCATCTCGGCGTAGGCCGACTGCCAGAGCAGGAAGTTGCTGGTCCGCTGCTCGCCCGAGCTGCGGACGAAGAGATCGACGTCGGGCAGGTCGGCCGTGTAGAGGTGCTTCTGGATCAGCTTCTCGCTCACGCCGGACGGCTTGACGCGACCGGCGGCGACGTCTTCGGCGATGGCGCGGACGGCGTCCGCGATCTCCGTGCGACCGCCGTAGTTGACGCACATCGTGAGGGTCAGCACGTCGTTGCCGCGGGTCAGCTCCTCCGCGTACTGGAGCTCCTTGATCACCGAGCCCCAGAGCCGGGGTCTGCGGCCGGCCCAGCGGACACGGACGCCCCACGCGTTGAGCTGGTCGCGCCTCCTGTGCAGGACGTCGCGGTTGAAGCCCATCAGGAACCGCACCTCGTCGGGCGAGCGCTTCCAGTTCTCGGTCGAGAACGCGTAGACGCTGAGGTGCTTGACGCCCATCTGGATCGCCCCGGCGACGACGTCGAGCAGCGACATCTCGCCCGCCTTGTGGCCCTCCACCCGGGTCAGGCCCCTGCCGTTCGCCCAGCGACCGTTGCCGTCCATGACGATGGCCACGTGCTCGGGCACGGCGCCCTTCGGCAGCTCGGGAGGGTGGACGCCCGTCCAGTCGAGGGGTCGGTAGTCGGCCGCGTCGCGGTGCGTCTTCTTCACGGATGCCCTCCTGGGAGCGGGGTCCGGCCCGTCGGGGCCGAGGCGGTCACGGCGGCTCTCGCCGGCTCGCGATCGACGTGCTGGAGCGAACGGAGTCCCCGTTCGAGATGCCACTGGGTGTACGCCGCCACGACGCCGCTGGCCTGGTTGCGCGTGCCCTCGGGCGCGGCGTCGGCGACCGCCCAGTCTCCCGTGAGCAGTGCCGACAACAGGGCCAGCGCCTCCTGGGTCAATCTCGGAGACCCCGGAGGCGCGTGGTCGTCCGCCACCACCCCGCCCAGCTGCACGACGAACGCCGAATGCGGCCCCGGCGCGCCCGTGACCGCGCAGTCGCCGAAGCTGGGCGACCATCCCGCCACGCTCAGCGCCCGGAGGAGGTACGAGTCGAGCGTCAGCTGCGGCGCGTGCTCGGAGCGCGACAACGACCGGAGCGCACCCACGAGCAGGAGGTACTGCTGCAGACCCGCCTCGGCCTCCGTCAGCTTGTCGGCGGTCTCGACCATGACGCTGCCCGCCGTGTAGCTCGCGTAGTCGCCCGCGATCACCGCCCCGTACGAGCCCAGCGACTCGGCCTGCTGCACGATGTCGAGCGAACGGCCCTCGTAGAGCTGCAGGTCGGCGACCATCATCGGCTCGAGACGGGCGCCGAACTTCGAGGCCGTGCGGCGGACGCCCTTCGCGACGGCCCGGATCTTGCCGTGGTTGCGGCTGAGCATCGTGAGGATGCGGTCGGCCTCGCCCAGCTTGTGGGTGCGCAGGATGACGCATTCATCGCGGTAGACGGGCACCCCTCCAGTATCCCCCGCGTGGTACAAACGTCGGATGCACGCCACAGCCTTCGCCGTACCTCTGTGGGTGGATCTTCTCGCGGTGGGCATCGGGAGCCTGCAGGGCGCCATGTTCGCCTCCGAGTTCAAAGACCGACGTCTCGATCTACTCGGCGTCGCCATCATCGGCATCGCGACCGGGCTCGGCGGCGGCGTGCTGCGCGACGTGCTGCTCGGCGTCGTGCCCCGCGCCATGTCGAGCAACTGGTACCTGCTGGTGGCCGTGCTGGCGGCGATCCTCGGCATGGCGCTGCAACGCGTCTTCGACCGGCTGGCGGGTGTCATCACGGTGCTGGACGCCCTCACGATCGGGCTGCTGGGCGCCATCGGGTCGACCAAGGCGCTCGCCATGGGGATTCCGGAGATCCCCGCCGTGTTCGTGGGGGTGATCGCCGCCGTGGGCGGGTCGGTGCTGCGCGACCTCCTGATGAACCTCACGATCGCGATGATGCACGTGGGGTCGCTCTACGCGGTCGCGGCCGCCGCGGGCACCGGAGTGCTCGTCGTCGCCGTGAGCTTCGGCGCCCCCGTCGCCGTCGCCGCCGTCGTGGGCACCTCGGTGACGCTGGTCATCCGCATGCTCGCGGTGCGGTTCGGGTGGACGCTGCCCGAGCAGCGCGCCCTCAGCCGGCTGCCGCGCTGGCGCCGCCCCCGCTGAGGCCCGGGGCCCGCCGGTCCCCCCGCGGCCCCGCGCCGCCTCGCCCCGCCACCCCTCGCCGCCTCGCCCCCGGTGCCCCCCGCCGGCTCGTCCCGGTGACCCGGTGCCCCGCGCCGGCCCGCGCCTCCTCTCACCGCCTCCCGGCCCAGCCACCCCGCTGCGTCGGCAACTCCTGCTCCTCGCGTCGGCCGGCGTCAGCACCTCGGCGTGTCGGCGTCTCGACCGCAGACGACAGGAGTTGCCGACCGTGGCCGACCGTTGAGCAGGCCGGCGCGTCGTGCCGCAGCCCCGTGCGGCGCATCCTCAGGGCGGGCCCACGCGCCGGCAACTCCTGCTCCGTGCAGCGATCCAGCCGCAGGGCCACCGTACGGGGCGGTGCATCCGCAGGAAGCAGGAGTTGCCGACACGGGAGCGTGCGACGGAAGGGTGAGCCGACGACGAGCGGTGCGGCGGCGGAGGAGTCGGCGACTCAGGCGGAGGCGAGCTGGCGTGCCTCGACGCCGCGGAGCGCACGGTTCACCGCCGAGACGATCGCCTTGAGCGACGCCGTCGAGATGTCGGCGTCGATGCCCACGCCCCAGAGGCGCGTCCCGTCGACGTCCAGCTCGACGTAGGCCGCGGCCTGCGCGTCGCCGCTCGCGCTGAGCGTGTGCTCGACGTAGTCGTACAGCTTGACGCCGACTCCGTGCGCCTCGAGGACGGAGATGAACGCGGCGATCGGCCCCGTGCCTCGTCCCGTGGTCGACTCGACGTCGTCACCGATGCGCAGGTCGACGTCGAGCGCGGTCTCACCGGTCAGGTCGCTCGACGTGCGGGTTCGGGTGAGCTCGAAACGGCCCCACTTGTCGTCGGTGGCGTCGGCCGGCAGGTACTCGTCGCGGAAGATCGACCAGATGTTCGCGCTGGTCATCTCACCGCCCTCTTCGTCCGTGCGCGCCTGGACGACGCCGCTGAACTCGATCTGCAGCTTGCGGGGCAGATCGATCGCGTGGTCGGCCTTCAGCAGATAGGCGACGCCGCCCTTGCCCGACTGCGAGTTGACGCGGATGACCGCCTCGTAGCTGCGACCGAGGTCTTTCGGGTCGACCGGCAGATACGGCACGGCCCAGGGCAGCTCGTCGACCGATACGCCGGCGGCCTCGGCCTCGGCGGCCATCGCCTCGAAGCCCTTCTTGATAGCGTCCTGATGCGATCCGGAGAACGCCGTGTAGACCAGGTCGCCGGCCCACGGGCTCCGCTCGTGGACGGGCAGCTGGTTGCAGTGCTCGGCGGTGCGCTTGACCATGTCGAGATCGCTGAAGTCGATCTGCGGGTCGATCCCCTGCGTGAACAGGTTGATGCCCAGCGCGACGAGGTCCACGTTGCCCGTCCGCTCGCCGTTGCCGAAGAGGCACCCCTCGATGCGGTCCGCGCCGGCGAGGTACCCCAGCTCGGCGGCGGCGATCCCGGTGCCGCGGTCGTTGTGCGGGTGCAGCGACAGGATGACGCTGTCGCGGCGCGCGAGACGGCGGTGCATCCACTCGATCGAGTCGGCGTACACGTTCGGGGTCGCCATCTCGACGGTGGCCGGCAGATTGATGATCACGGGCCGAGCGGGCGTCGCGTCGAAGGCCTCGATGACCTGGTTGCAGATGTCGAGGGCGAAGTCGAGCTCGGTTCCCGTGTAGCTCTCGGGCGAGTACTCGTAGAAGACCGCGGTCTGCGGGATGCTCTTCTCGGCTTCGAGACACAGCCGGACGCCCTCCAGCGCGATGTCGATGACACCCTGCCGGTCGGTGCGGAACACGACGTCGCGCTGCAGGGCGCTGGTCGAGTTGTACAGGTGCACGATCGCCTGCTTCGCCCCGGCGATGGACTCGTAGGTGCGCGCGATGAGGTGCTCTCGTGCCTGGGTCAGCACCTGGATCGTGACGTCGTCGGGGATCGCGCCCTCGTCGATCAGGCTGCGCACGAAGTCGAAGTCGGTCTGCGAGGCGCTGGGGAACCCGACCTCGATCTCCTTGTAGCCCATGCCGACCAGCAGATCGAACATGATGCGCTTGCGCTCGGGGCTCATCGGGTCGATCAGCGCCTGATTGCCATCGCGGAGGTCGACGGCGCACCAGCGCGGAGCCTCGGTGATGCGGGCGGACGGCCACGTGCGGTCGGGCAGGTCGACGGCGAACTGCTCGTGGAACGGGCGGTACTTGTGGATCGGCATGGCCGACGCGGTCTGGGTGTTCTTCATGGTCTCGAGCTCCTGGGCTTGCCGACAGTGTCAGCGCTTCGTTGGTCAGCCGACGACGAACTCCGCGACGAGGGAGGCCTGGGCTAGGACTCGTCGCGGCAGCTAAGGAGGAGCAGACCGAACAGCACAGGTCGAGGCTAGCACCGCCGCCCGGATCGGAGAGACCGAGGAGGCGCGCGATGGTCCGCCCGCCGCCCCGGTCTCGAGGCCGTCACTTCGTCAGGCCGTGCTCGTAGGCGTAGACGACGAGCTGCACGCGGTCGCGCAGCGACAGCTTCGACAGGACCCGGCTGATGTGCGTCTTGACGGTGGCCTCGCTGAGGAACTCTCGCGTGGCGATCTCGGAGTTGCTGAGGCCGCGGGATGCGAGATCGAAGATGTCCCGCTCGCGGGTCGTCAGGGAGCGGAACGCCTCGGGCACGGCGCGGGAGCCGCGGCCGTCGAAGTGCTCGAAGAGCTCCCGGGTGGCCGAGGCGGCGATGACGGCGTTGCCCGAGTGGACGGTGCGGATGGCGGCGAGGAGGAACTCGGGATCGGCGTCTTTCAGGACGAAGCCGCTCGCGCCTCCTCGGATCGCCCTGGTCGCGGCCTCGTCGAGGTCGAAGGTCGTGAGGACGATGATGCGCGGGGGCTTGCGGACGGCCTGCTCGGCCTGGGCCAGCACGGCCGACGTCGCGGCGATGCCGTCCATGACGGGCATGCGGATGTCCATGAGGACCACGTCGGGCGAGGTCTCGGCCACCATGGCCACGCCCTCTTCGCCGTTGCTCGCCTCGCCGACGAAGACCAGGTCGGGCTGCGACCCCACGAGCATCTTGATGCCGGCACGGAACAGAGCCTGGTCGTCGACGAGCGCGACGCGGATGGGCGTGGGAGTCACCGGGCGAGACCTACTTCTTGTGTGAGTGCCGAGGTCGGCACGATGGCGTGGACGACGAAGCGGCCGTCGGCGTTCTGGGTCGTGAGCGAACCGCCGGCGAGCGTCGCGCGCTCGCGCATGCCGTCGAGTCCGTGGCCGCCACGGCGCTCTTCGCCGGATGGCGTCGTGGGCACCGGACGGGTGAGGGGCCGCACAACGTTGCTGATGAGCAGGTGGAGGGACTCGTACCGCCAGTCGAAGACCAGCTCGACGACCTCGTCGACCGCCCCGTGCCGCAGCACGTTCGTCAGCGACTCCTGCACGATGCGGAAGACGGCCAGCTGCCGGTTCGTCCCGAGCTGCTGGGGCTCGCCGACGACCCGGTGGTCGATGCGCAGGCCGGAGGCGCGCATCTGCTCGAGCAGCCTGTCGAGATCGCCGAGGGCGGGCTGCGGCGCCTCACCCTGGCTGTGGCGGAGCTGCCCGAGCAGGACGCGCACGTCGCCGAGCGCCTCTCGAGCGGTCGAGGCGATGGTCGTCAGTGCATCGTCGACGCTCGTGGGGTCGACCTTGGCGGCGTACCGAGCGCCGTCCGCCTGAGCGATGACGACCGCGAGGGAGTGCGCCACGACGTCGTGCATGTCACGCGCGATCCGGTTGCGCTCCTGTTCGACGGCGATGTCGCGCTCGGCTCGGGCGGCCTCCCGCTCGGCCCGAGCGGCGTCCCCCTCGGCGCGGATGGTCTCGCGTTCGGCGACCAGGCGGGCCTCGCGGCTCGTGCGCTCGGCGGAACGCGAGCGGGCGAGCAGTCCACCGGCCCACGGCAGCCCCAGCAGCGCGAGCAGCCCGAGGAACGTGATGCCGACCTGCAGCATGATGCGGACGACGTCCGTGATGCCGCTCACGTCGTAGGAGACTCCGAAGATCGTCGTCTGCACGAAGGTCAGGTAGAACGTGCCGACGGCGGCGCCCACCACGAGCGACACCAGACCGAGCCATTTGAGCCGGTCGGTGCCGTACGCGGCGACCGTGTAGAGGATCACGCAGATGGCGATGTTGCTGACGTCGGGGGTCGTCCGCGCGAGCATCTCGCCGATGGCGACCACCCAGGCGATCGAGAGAGCGAGACTCGGCGACAAGCGGCGCACGGCGAGGGCCACGGCGAGACCCAGAGCCACGACGCCGGTGAACGAGTCGTTGGAGATGAACAGCGCCGCACCGAAGAGCACGACCCCCGACGCGGCGTCCACCACCAGCTGGTAAGGGGCGAGGCGACGGAAGAGCACGGGACTACCGTACGGCCCATCGGGTCGCTTCACGAGCGGGCGCACGGACCTCGCGACGGGCGACGGAGGCGGGTCATCCTGTGGAGGGACCTCGGATCAGAAACCGAGGCGCCCGAGCAGCTTCGGGTCGCGCTGCCAGTCTTTGGCGACCTTGACCCGGATCGACAGGAACACCTGCTTGCCGACGAGCGGCTCGATCTGGGCGCGGGCCCGTTCGCCCACCTCGCGGAGGCGCTGACCGCCCTTGCCGATGACGATCGCCTTCTGGCTGTCGCGCTCGACGAAGAGGTTCGCGTAGATCTCGAGCAGGTCTTTGTCGTCGCGCTCGACCATGTCGTCGATCGTGACGGCCAGCGAGTGCGGCAGCTCGTCTTGGACGCCCTCGAGCGCCGCCTCACGGACGTACTCCGCGACGCGATCCTCGAGTCCCTCCTCGGTGACCGCGTCGGAGGGGTAGAGCGGCTGCGATCGGGGCATCAGCTTGATCAGCTCCGTCGCGAGGACGTCGAGCTGAACGTCGGTGACGGCCGACAGCGGGATGATGGCCTCCCAGTCGCGGAGACGGCTGACGGCGAGGAGCTGCTCTGCCACCGCCGGCCGGGAGGTCGTGTCCACCTTGGTGACGATGGCCACCTTCTTGGCCCGCGGGAACGCGTCGAGCTGCTCGTTGATGTACTTGTCGCCGGGTCCGATCTTCTCGTCGGCGGGCACGCAGAAGCCGATCACGTCGACGTCGCCGAGGGTCGTCTGCACCACGTCGTTGAGTCTCTCGCCGAGCAGGGTGCGGGGTCGGTGCATGCCCGGGGTGTCGACGAGCACCAGTTGACCGTCGGCGTGGTGGACGATGCCTCGGATCGCTCGACGGGTCGTCTGCGGTTTGGAGGAGGTGATCGCGACCTTCTGACCGACCAGAGCGTTCGTCAGCGTGGACTTCCCGACGTTGGGGCGACCGACGAACGAGACGAAGCCCGCCCGGTAGTTCGAGCCGGGCTCGGGCCTGGTGGGATCGATGGCCTGTGTCGGGTCGTCGGGGGTCGTCATGCGGATTCCTTCGCGGAGCGGTTCGAGATGCGGTGCGGGGTGAGGTCGGGGTCGTGCTCGTCGAGGCCGGAGATCGGACCCGTGCCGTCGGAGGCGACGACCGTGTTCCGTTCGACGAGGACCGTCTGGAGGTCGTGTCGGCGCCCCTCGGTGCGGTCGGCCGTCAGAGTCAGCCCGGAGACGGTCACGACGGACCCCTTCTCGGGCAGTCGCCCGAGCGTCTTGGTGAGCAGTCCGCCGACCGAGTCGACGTCGTCGTCGTCGAGGTCGAGGCCGAAGAGGTCGCCGAGCTCGTCGACGGGCATGCGGGCGCTGACGCGGAAGACGCCGTCGGCCACCTCGCGGTGCGGTGCGACCTCGCGGTCGTACTCGTCGCTGATGTCGCCCACGAGCTCCTCGATGAGGTCTTCGAGGGTCACCAGGCCGGCGATCCCGCCGTACTCGTCGACGACCATCGCGAGGTGGTTCTTGTCGAGCTGCATCTGCCGCAGGGTGTCGTCGGCCTTCTTCGACTCGGGCACGAACGCCGCGGGCCGCGCGAGGGAGCCGACGAGGGCGTCGTCGTCGCCCACGTGCTCGTGCAGCCGACGGGCGAGATCGCGGAGGTAGACGACGCCCACGACGTCGTCGTTGTCGCGACCGACGACGGGCACCCGGGAGACGCCGCGACCGAGGAACAGACTCATCGCGGAGCCGACGGTGGCCGTCGCCTCGATGGTGACCATGTCGGTGCGGGGAACCATGACCTCTCGGACGACGGTGTCGCTGAACTCGAAGATCGAGTGGATGAGCTCGCGGTCGTCCTCTTCGAGCACGTCGAGCTCGGTCGCCTCGTCGACCATGCTGAGCAGCTGCTCTTCGGACGAGAACGACGAGCTGGCCGGACGACCCGGGGTGACGCGGTTGCCGACGGCGACGAGCGCGTCGGCGACGGGGCCGAGCACCACTCGCACGAGGCGCACGAACCCCGCCGTCGCGACGACCAGACCGCGCGCGTGCGCCCTTCCGACGCTGCGCGGGCTGGAGCCGACGAGCACGAAGGACACCACGGTCATGATGAGAGCGGAGAGCAGCAGCGCCACCCACCAGCGGTCGACGCTGAAGGCGAAGGCCAGTGACACCAGGACCGCGGCGGACGTCTCGGCGACGACCCGGACGAAGTTGACGGCGTTGACGTGCGCACCGGTGTCGACCGCGATCGCCAGCAGCGCCGTGCGACTGCGCGGCGACTGGTCGGCCTCGTCGGTCAGATCGGCCCTGCTGAGGACGCCGAGTGCGGAGTCGATGGCGGCGAGGAGACCGCCGGCGACCACCAGGACGACGGCCACGATGACGAACACGGTGACCATCACCGGGTCACCGCCGCTCGTCTGCGCCGGCGAAGGCGGCGAGGATCTCGCGTTGCAGACCGAACATCTCGCGCTCGTCGTCCGGTTCGGCGTGATCGAAGCCGAGCAGGTGGAGGATGCCGTGGCAGGTCAGCAGCTGCATCTCGTCGAGGGGGCTGTGACCCGCGGTCGCCGCCTGGGCGACGGCGACCTGCGGGCAGACCACGATGTCGCCGAGCAGACCGGCCGGGGTCGGGTCCTCTTCGGTGCCGGGCCGCAGTTCGTCCATCGGGAAGCTGAGGACGTCGGTGGGGCCGGGTTCGTCCATCCACTGGACGTGCAGCTGCTCCATCGCGGCCTCGTCGACGAAGACGATCGCGAGCTCGGCCTCGGGGTGGACGTGCATCTGATCGAGCGCGAACGTCGCCAGACGCTGGATGGCGGCCTCGTCGACCTCGACACCCGACTCGTTGTTGACCTCGATGCTCATCGGGTTCCTCTCTCGGACGGACGGTTCTCGGAGCGGGCGAACTGCTGCGCCTGCCGCTCGGCGTCGAACGTCGTGTACGCGTCGACGATGCGACCCACGAGGGTGTGCCGCACGACGTCGTCGCTGGTCAGCCTGGAGAAGTGGATGTCGTCGATCCGGTCGAGCACCCGCGTGACGAGCTGGAGGCCGCTCGCCCCGGTGGGCAGGTCGATCTGGGTCACATCGCCCGTGATGACCATCTTCGAGCCGAAGCCGAGTCGGGTCAGGAACATCTTCATCTGCTCGGGGGTGGTGTTCTGGGCCTCGTCGAGCACGACGAAGGCGTCGTTCAGGGTGCGCCCGCGCATGTACGCCAGCGGCGCCACCTCGACGGTGCCCGCTGCGAGCAGCTTGGGCACGATCTCAGGGTCCATCATCTCGTTGAGGGCGTCGTAGAGCGGCCGGAGGTACGGGTCGATCTTGTCGGTCAGCGTGCCGGGGAGGAACCCGAGCCGCTCGCCCGCCTCGACCGCCGGCCGGGTGAGGATGATGCGCTGCACCTCGCGGCGCTGAAGCGCCTGCACCGCCTTCGCCATCGCCAGGTAGGTCTTGCCGGTGCCGGCCGGACCGATGCCGAACGTGATCGTGTGCTCGTCGATCGCGTCCACGTACTCGCGCTGACCGGGGGTCTTGGCGCGGATCGGCTTGCCCTTGCCCGACACGATGGGGTCGCCGAACATGGCGGAGGGCGTGCTCTGACCGGCGTCGAGCACCCGTGCGGAGGTCTCGACCTCGGCGGGGGCGAGATCGTGCCCGCCTCGCACCATGGCCACGAGCTCGTCGACCAGGCCGCGCGCACGGCGGACCTGGTCTGCGGGGCCCTCGAGCACGACCTCGTTGCCTCGGACGAGCACGCGCACCTCGGGGTACTGCTTCTCGACGGTCTTGAGCAGGCGGTCTTGCGGACCGAGAAGCTGCACCATGGCGACGCCGTCGACCTGCATGTCGACGCGGACGATGTCGGCGGCCTCGTCGCCGCGGGGCTCGGAGGGGCGAGTGTCGCTAGTGGGCAAGGGTGCCTTCCTGGAGGGGGCCGCCCAGGACGTGGGCGTGGACGTGGAAAACGGTCTGGCCGGCGGACTCGCCGGTGTTGAAGATCAGGCGGAACGACGAACCGTCGAACCGTCGACCCTCGCCATCACGGAACACCGCCGGGTCGGCGGCGAGGGCGGACGCGGTCGAGACGAGCTCGGCGAGGAGGGCGGGATCGCCCGCCGCGAGCTCGACGACGTCTCGGTACGACGACGTCTTGGGGACGACCAGGAGGTGCACCGGCGCCTGGGGCTGGATGTCTCGGAAGGCGATGAGCCGGTCGTTCTCGAAGACGATGTCTGCGGGGATCTCACGCGAGACGATGCGGCTGAAGACGCTCGGCTCGGCGTCGGAGTTCTGCTGATCGGACATGGACGCCATCGTACCGGCGGCCCCCGACACTTCGCCGGTCGCGGGGACGGCCGGAGCCGCAGGCACGGCCACCGGCGCCGCCGCAGGCACATGAACCGCCGGCCGCAGGCCTACCAGCGCCCGAGCCGAACGCTGAGCACCGCTATCGCCGCCGGCCCGGCGGTCGACGTGCGCAGCACGGAGTCTCCCAGCCGCACCGGGGTCGCCCCCGCGGCCGCGAGCGTCTCGAGCTCGCCGGGCGAGATGCCGCCCTCGGGCCCGACCACCACCAGCACCGAGGAGGCGCCGGTCAGGTCGACCGCGGAGAGCGCGACCTCGGCGCTCGGCTCGAGCACGAGCACGCGCGCGTCGCCGGCCCGGGCCGCGATCGCCTTCGTCGTGGCGAGGCCGCCGACCTCGGGGCCCCAGGCGCGGACGGCCTGCTTGGTGGCCTCGCGGGTGATGGCGCGCCACCGGGTCAGCCCCTTCTCGACCTTGGGGCCCTCCCAGCGCGAGACGCTGCGCGCAGCCGCCCAGGGCACGACCTCGTCGACCCCGAGCTCCGTCGCCGCCTGGACGGCGAGCTCGTCGCGGTCCCCCTTGGCGAGGGCCTGCACGAGACCGAGCGTCACCACGGGGCGCGGGTGGTGCGCGACGGACTCCGTGAGCATGACGACGCGGTCGGCCCGCGCCTCCTGCACGATCCCCTCGGCGACGAGCCCTCGACCGTTGCCGACCCGGAGCGGATCGCCCACCCGCAGGCGGCTGACGGTCACCGCATGCCGCGCCTCCGCGCCGGTCAGGACGACGTCGCCGCCGACCGACGCGTCGTCGAGCGACTCGACGAGGTACGAGTGCGCCACGATCAGAAGTTCAGGAACCGGTCGCGCAGCTTGCCGAACAGCCCCTGCTGGAACTGCGACAGCTCGGGCCCCTGACCGCGTCGACCCGACGCGAACTTCTCGATGAGCTCGCGCTCTTTGTGGCTGAGCTTGGTCGGGGTCACCACCTGGACGCCGATCTTCAGGTCGCCTCGGCCGGTGCCGCGCAGCTTGGTGATGCCGCGGTCGCGGATGGTGATGATGTCGGCGCTCTGGGTGCCGGGCTTGATCTCGAGCTCGACCTCGCCGTCGATGCCGGTCAGCGTCGTCGACGTGCCGAGGATCGCGTCGGCCATCTGCACCTCGAGCGTCGCCAGCAGGTCGTCGCCGTCGCGGCTGTAGGTGTCGTGGTGCTTGACCTTGACCTCGAGGTAGAGGTCGCCGTTCGGCCCGCCGGCCTGGCCGACCTCGCCCTGACCGGGCAGCTGCAGTCGGAGACCCGTGTCGACGCCCGCGGGGATGTCGATCGGGATGGTGCGGCGCGCACGGACGCGACCCTGCCCCTGGCAGGTGGCGCACGGGTTGGGGATGACCGTGCCGTAGCCGCGGCAGGTGCCGCACGGGCTCGACGTCATGACGTTGCCGAGCAGCGAGCGGACGGTGCGCTGGATCTGACCCGATCCGTTGCAGATGTCGCAGGTCTGGGGCGAGGTGCCGGGCGCGCAGCACGAGCCGTTGCAGGTCTCGCAGAGCACGGCCGTGTCGACCTCGATGTCGCGCTGCGTTCCGAAGACGATGTCGTCGAGCTCGACCTCGAGGCGCAGCAGCGCGTCTTGACCGCGCTCGCGCCGCGATCGCGGACCCTGCCGCTGACCGCCGCCTCCGCCGCCGAAGAACGCGTCGAAGATGTCGCCGAAGCCCGCGGCCCCGCCGCCGCCCCCGCCGCCGAACCCGGCCTGCGGGCCGAGGTCGTAGCGCTCGCGCTGCTGCGGGTCGCTCAGGACGTCGTAGGCGTGCGTGACGTCTTTGAAGCGCTCGGACGCGTCGGCGCTCGGGTTCACGTCGGGGTGCAGCTCGCGGGCGAGTCTGCGGTACGCCTTCTTGATCTCTTCGGGCGTCGCCGACCGGTCGACTCCGAGCACGTCGTAATGATCTGCCACTTGTTTCGTCTACCTCTTGGTGTCGTAGCTGGAAGGTGGGGGAAGAAGGGGAGGCCGAGGAGGCGCGGGTCGGGTCTCAGCGCTCGGCGAGGGTCGACGACAGGTAGCGGGCCACCGCGCGGACGGCCGCCATGTTCGACGAGTAGTCCATCCGCAGGGGGCCGAGCACGCCGATGCGGGCGATCTCGCTGCCCGACGAGGTGTAGCCGCTCGCCAGGACCGAGGTCTGCGCGAGCCCGAACGAGGCGTTCTCGCGACCGATGCTGGCCACCACGTCGACGGCGTCGAGTTGCATCTCGCCGAAGAGCCGGAGCAGCGCGACCTGTTCTTCGATGGCCTCGAGCACAGGATAGAGGTTGCCGCTGAAGTCGTCGCCGGTACGGACGAGATTCGCCGCGCCCGACATGACGAGACGGTCCTGGCGGCCCGCGGCCAGCTGTTCGACGAGGCTCGCGACGACGCGACGCACGATGGCCGCGAGGTCGGGCCGGAAGCGCTCCGGCAGGTCGCTGAGCGATCGGGCGGCGTCGCTGAGCGCGGCGCCCCCGACGACGGCGTTGACCGACGCCCGCAGCTCGGAGAGGAACACCTCGTCGACGGGCGTGGGCAGATCGATCAGGCGCTGCTCGACCTGGCCGCTGTCGGTGATGAGGACGGTCATCACCCGCGTCTCGCCGAGGCTGACCAGCTCGATGTGCCGCACGCGTGCCCGCGAGAACGAGGGGTACTGCACGAGCGCGACCTGGTTGGTCAGCTGCGAGAGGAGTCGGACCGTGCGCCCGAGGACCTCGTCGAGATCGGTCGAGTCGCCGAGGAACGTCTCGATGGCCTGACGCTGCGCCGAGGTGAGCGGACGCAGATCGGCCAGCTCGTTGACGAAGAGGCGGTAGCCCTTGTCGGTCGGGACCCGGCCCGACGACGTGTGAGGCGCCGTGATCAGCTTCTCCTCTTCGAGGAGGGCCATGTCGTTGCGGATCGTCGCGGCCGACACGCCGAACTGGTGCCGCTCGACGATCGACTTCGAGCCGACGGGCTCACGGGAGGCGACGTAGTCGTGCACGATGACACGGAGGACTTCGAGTCCGCGTTCCGAGACCACGACGCACCTCTCTTCCGACTGTCTGGCACTCGCCGTACCAGACTGCCAATCCTACGTCACGTGCGCCACGCGACCTACACCCGGCGTACTCGGCATCCGGAGCTCCCTACGGCCCGCGGGGTGGTCTGCCCTAGGGTGAGGCCATGACCGACATGCCTCCTTCGCAACCGAACGACCCCCGCGCGGGCCAGCAGCCCTTCGGCCAGCAGCCGAACGGCCAGCCGCCCTACAGCCAGCAGCCGAACGGCCAGCCGCCCTACGGTCACCAGGGGCAGCCGTCCGTCCCGCCGATGCGTCCGGAGGACGAGAAGCTCTGGGCGACGCTGATCCACCTCGGCGGCATCCTGTTCTGGATCGTCCCCGCACTGGTGGGCTACCTCGTCCTGAAGGACCGCGGCCCGTTCATCCGCGAGCACACCCGTGCCGCCCTGAACTTCCAGATCACCATGGCCATCGTGCTGGTCGCGTCGGGTCTGCTCAGCGTCATCATCATCGGGGCCATCACCGGCTTCGCCGCCGGCGTCGTCATCGTGATCTTCTCGATCATCGCCGCCGTCGCCGCCAACCGCGGCCAGTACTACAAGTACCCGCTGACCTTCGAGTTCATCAAGAACTGAGGCACGGAACCGAACGAAGGGCGCACCTCCCGAAGGAGGCGCGCCCTTCGTCGTCCGTCGAGCTCGCGACGGTCACGGGGCCCGCTCTACGACGGCAGGAGTCGGCGGACGACCGCGTCGGCCATGAGGCGGCCCTCGCGGGTCAGCACGACACGCCCCTGGAGGGCGGGGCGACCCTCGACCCAGCCGTCGGCGATGAGCCCGGCGACGGCCTGACGACCGTCGTCGTCGAGTTCGGACACCGGCAGCCCCTCGCGGATCCGGACACCGAGGAGGACCCGCTCGACCCGACGCGTCTCGTCGTCGAGGGTCTCGCGGCCTGCGCCCGGCGACTGCTCGGCCGCCATGCGCTGCTGGTAGGCCGCCGGGTGCTTGACGTTCCACCAGCGGACTCCCCCGACGTGGCTGTGCGCGCCCGGGCCGACCCCCCACCAGTCGTGGCCCTGCCAGTAGGCGAGATTGTGCCGGGAGCGGTGGTCGACTCCGCGCGACCAGTTGCTCACCTCGTACCAGTCGTAGCCGTCGGCCGCCAGGCGGTCGTCGGCCACCTCGTACATGTCGGCCGCGAGGTCGTCGTCCGGCGTCGCGACCTCGCCGCGGCGGATCTGGCGGGCCAGCTTCGTGCCGTCCTCGACGATGAGCGCGTACGCCGAGAGGTGATCGGGCTGCTGCGCGATCGCGACGTCGAGGGAGCGCTTCCAGTCGTCGAGCGTCTCGCCGGGGGTGCCGTAGATCAGGTCGAGGCTGACGTCGAGGCCCGCCTCGCGAGCCCACTCGACGACGAGCGGGATGCGCTCGGGGTCGTGGGTGCGCTCGAGGGTCGCCAGCACGCTCGGCACGGCCGACTGCATGCCGAAGCTGACCCTCGTGAAGCCGGACGCCTTGAGCGCCCGGAGGTAGTCGGCGTCGACGCTGTCGGGGTTCGCCTCGGTGGTCACCTCGGCGCCGTCGACGAGACCCCAGGTGTCGACGACCGCGTGCAGCATCTCGGCCAGGTCGGACTGCGGCAGCATCGTCGGCGTACCGCCGCCGAAGAAGACGGTCGACGCGGGTCGCGCCGGCAGACCGGCCTCGGCGAGGACGCGACCACCGAGCGCGACCTCGGCGACGGCCTGCCCGGCGTAGTCGTCGCGCTTGGCGCCGCGCAGCTCGTCGCCGGTGTACGTGTTGAAGTCGCAGTAGCCGCAGCGGACACGGCAGAACGGGACGTGCAGGTAGACGCCGAAGTTGCGCTGGTCGGCCCCCGCGACGACCGACGACGGGAGACCGCCGTCGACGGGTGCGGGGTCACCGAGCGGGAGGGTGCTCGGCACCCTCAGTCGTCCAGCCGACGGAGGGTCGGGTCTTCGGGGGCGGTCTCGGGCGACTCGGCAGCCGTGATCGCCGCCGCGTCGAGGTCCGTCTCGGGCTCGGGGCCGGGCTCGCTGATCGACAGCGCCCGGAGGTAGCGACGCGTGTACAGGGCCTGCGTGCGCTTCATGAACGGCTCGACGAGCTTCCAGCGGAGCGACGACGGACGCGAGAACGAGCGGATCGAGAGCCAGACCGAGCCGTCGTCGGTCTGATCGACGATCCACGACTCCTCGCCGCTCTCGGGGTGCCCGTCGAGGGTGCCGTAGGCGAATCCCTTGCGCTTGGGCTCGTCGATCACGTAGACCACCCTGACCGGCGCCTCCACCTTGCGCCCGTAGGCCTCGATGGTGAGCGTCGCGGTCGTCCCGGCCGTGAGCAGGGGCGTGCCGTCGGGGGCGAAGCGCGCCTCGTCGGGCGAGCGCGACCAGTGCGCCGGGTCGACGGGTGCGCCGTTCTCGTCGAAGGTGACGGGCGTGTAGCCGCCCTCCTCGAGGGGCGGGACGACGTCGACCCGGACCTCGATGCCGCTGCGGCGCTGGATCTGCCAGGTCATCGTCGCGATCCAGGCCGCCTCGAACCGGGCGTCGCCGTGACCGACGCGGGTGCGGTACTCGGCGGGTGTGAAGCCCGTCGGCGGGTACTGCATCAGGTCGGGGGCCTGCGTGGCCCCGACCTCGCCGTACGTCGTACGGGTCTCGGTGTACGTCGCGCGTCTCATGCGACTACTTCTTGTCTTTCTTCTCGGTGTCACCCGAGAGCGCGGCGATGAACGCCTCCTGCGGCACCTCGACGCGACCGATGGTCTTCATGCGCTTCTTGCCCTCCTTCTGCTTCTCGAGCAGCTTGCGCTTTCGCGAGATGTCGCCTCCGTAGCACTTGGCGAGGACGTCCTTCCGCATGGCGCGGATGCTCTCGCGCGCGATGATGCGCGCTCCGATGGCGGCCTGGATGGGGACCTCGAACTGCTGACGCGGGATCAGCTCGCGGAGGCGCCCGGTCATCAGCACCCCGTAGGCGTACGCCTTGTCGCGGTGGACGATCGCACTGAAGGCGTCGACCGTCTCGCCCTGCAGCAGGATGTCGACCTTGACGAGGTCCGCCTCCTGGTCGCCGATGGGCTCGTAGTCGAGGCTCGCGTAGCCGGCCGTCTTCGACTTGAGGCTGTCGAAGAAGTCGAACACGATCTCGCCGAGCGGGATCGAGTAGCGGATCTCGACACGGTCTTCGCCGAGGTACTCCATGCCGAGCAGATTGCCGCGGCGCTGCTGGCAGAGCTCCATGATGACGCCGACGTAGTCTTTCGGCGCCAGGATCGCGGCCTTCACCATGGGCTCGCTGACGCTCGCGATCTTGCCCCCGGGGAACTCGCTCGGGTTCGTCACTGTGATGGTCTTCTTGTCGTCGGTCATGACCTCGTAGACGACGCTCGGGGCCGTGGTGATGAGGTCGAGGCCGAACTCGCGCTCGAGGCGCTCGGTGATGATCTCGAGGTGCAGCAGACCCAGGAACCCGCAGCGGAAGCCGAAGCCGAGCGCGACGGACGTCTCGGGCTCGTAGACCAGCGCGGCGTCCGACAGCTTCAGCTTGTCGAGCGCCTCGCGGAGGTCGGGGTAGTCGCTGCCGTCGATCGGGTAGAGGCCCGAGTAGACCATCGGGAGGGGCTCGACGTAGCCGGCCAGCGCCTCCGTCGCGGGCTTCGCCGCCGTGGTGACGGTGTCGCCGACCTTCGAGAGCCGCACGTCTTTGACGCCGGTGATGAGGTAGCCGACCTCGCCGACCGAGAGCCCCTGGCTCGGCGTGGGCTCGGGCGACGAGACGCCGATCTCGAGGATCTCGTGCGTCGACTTCGTCGACATCATCTGGACCTTCTCGCGCGGGTTCAGCGTGCCGTCGATCATGCGGATGTAGGTCACGACCCCGCGGTAGCTGTCGTAGACCGAGTCGAAGATCATGGCGCGGGGCGAGGCGTCGAAGTCTCCTGTCGGCGACGGGATGCGGTCGACGACGCGGTCGAGCAGCTCTTCGACGCCCATGCCCGTCTTGCCGCTGACCCGCAGGACGTCGTCGGGGTCGCCGCCGATCAGACCGGCCAGCTCGGCCGCGTACTTCTCGGGGTCGGCGGCGGGGAGGTCGATCTTGTTCAGGACGGGGATGATCTCGAGGTCGTTCTCGAGGGCGAGGTAGAGGTTCGCAAGCGTCTGAGCCTCGATGCCCTGCGCCGCGTCGACGAGCAGGATCGCGCCCTCGCAGGCCGCCAGCGATCGGCTGACCTCGTAGCTGAAGTCGACGTGCCCAGGGGTGTCGATCATGTTGAGGGCGAAGGTCTCGCCGTTGCGCTCCCATGGCATGCGGACGGCCTGGCTCTTGATCGTGATGCCGCGCTCGCGCTCGATGTCCATGCGGTCGAGGTACTGGGCGCGCATCGCGCGGTCTTCGACGACGCCGGTGATGCCCAGCATGCGGTCGGCCAGGGTCGACTTGCCGTGGTCGATGTGGGCGATGATGCAGAAGTTGCGGAGCGACGCGGGCGGTGTCGACGCCGGTTGCAGTGCACGGGAGGCTAGGGGGCTCACACGATCCTCAGGGGGTGTTGGGCGGGGGGCGCGTCGATTCTCCCACGCCGGGGCGGGAAACCGGGTCTAGGCGATCGGCGCCGGGAGCTTCGACAGGCCGCGGGTGAGCACCTCGGGCTCCGTCGCGAGGCAGACGCGGATCCAGCCCTCGCCGCTCCGGCCGAAGGCGCTGCCCGGCGCGACGGCCACGCGTTCGGTCAGCAGCAGCCGCTCGGCCCACGAGGCCACGTCCCCGCCGGAGGCGTGCGACATGTCGATCCAGAGGTAGAAGGCGCCGGTCGGCTCGAGGTAGCGGATGCCCCGCTCGTCGAGCAGGGACGTCGCGAGCTCGAGGTTCTGGCGGTAGTGGTCGCGGGCGTCGGCGACCGGCTGATGATCGCCCACGACGGCCGCGAGGGCCGCGTGCTGGTCGGGTTCGGCGACGCAGCTGATCTGCGCCTCCTGCACCGTCCGCATCGTGTCGGCCAGCCCCTTCGGGGTCACGAGGTAGCCGACCCGGACACCGGTCATGGCGTAGGTCTTGCTCAGCGAGAAGACGCTGAAGACGCGGTCGTCGTGATCGAGCGAGGCGAGGCTGATGTGCTTCGACCCGTAGGTGAAGTACTCGTAGACCTCGTCGCTGATCACCCAGAGGTCGTGCCGGCGGGCGAAGTCGAGGAGGCGCACCAGGGTCTCTTCCGAGTACACGACGCCGAGCGGATTGGAGGGCGAGTTGACCACGATCGCGCGCGTGCGGTCGCCGACCAGCCGGTCGAGCTCGTCGATGTCGGGCACGAAGTCGGCGGCGGGGGCGAGCGTGTAGGGCACCGGGACCGCGTCGAGCATGTGGGCGTTCATCGTGAAGGTCGTGTAGCCCGGGTCGGGCACGAGCACCTCGTCGCCGGCGGCGAGCAGCAGACCCATGGTCTGGTGCAGCGCCTGCGTGCCGCCGATCGTCACCCAGACCTGCTCGACGTCGACGTGGATGTCGTTCTCGCGGGCGAGCTTCGCGACCAGCGCCTCGCGCAGCGGCGCGATGCCGCCGTTCGGCGTGTAGTTCGTGCGGTCTTCGGACCACGCCCGGCGGGCGGCGTCGCCGATGTGCCGGGCGACGGGCACGTCGGGCTCGCCGATCACGAGCATGTCGACGTCGTCGAGCTGGGCGGCGATCTCGAAGACGCGACGGATGCCGGAGGCGGGGACGGAGGTCATGTGCGGGGCGAGCTGCGGCATGATGGCACGGTACTACGCACGACACGGCGCGCCGCCCGACGGCTGTTCGTTGAGACTCGGGCCACCTGCTGGTAACGTTGCCTGTTGGCTTACGCGTTACGTCTGCACGGGCGGAACGCGATCGCAGCCGAGAGCCGCTCCGGTGGCCATCACCGGCGGCAGCACCGGGTCGATCGACGAGAGTCGATCGGTCGCTCGGCTGGCGCACATCCGTCCGAGACACAGAATCCAGAAAGTAGTTCACGTGGCAAACATCAAGTCGCAGATCAAGCGCATCGGCACCAACAAGAAGGCCCAGGACCGCAACCGCGCGGTCAAGAGCGAGCTCAAGACCGCCGTCCGCGCGACGCGCGAGGCGATCACCGCTGGCGACAAGGACAAGGCCACCTCGGCCCTCCTCGTCGCGTCAAAGAAGCTCGACAAGGCCGCCAGCAAGGGTGTCATCCACCAGAACCAGGCCGCGAACCGCAAGTCGTCGATCGCGAAGCAGGTCGGCGCTCTCTGAGTCGCTCCCCCCGTACGAAGGCCCCGTCTCGATCGAGACGGGGCCTTCGTCGTTCCCCGGGGCCGCACCGCCGCCGAGGCGGGGCCGAGTCAGCGGGGCCGGGTCAGCGGGGGCGGTCGCCCCGCATCGAGATGACCGTGACCATGCGCTCGAGCGCGTAGACGGCGTCGCGTTCGGCGCCCTTGACGGCCGCATCGGTCTCGGCGACGACCTCGATGCAGCGCCCGAGGCCGTCCTCGCTCCAGCCCCGCACCTCCCGCTGGGCCCGTTCGACCTGCCACGGCGCCATGCCGAGTCGCGACGCGAGCTGACCCGACGGACCGTAGGCCCCGTGCACCTTGGCCATGCCGCGGATCTTCATCGCGAAGGCCGCGACGACGGGCACCGGGTCGGCGCCCGATGCGAGCGCGTGGCGCAGCAGCACGAGGGCCTCGCCCTGCCTCCCGGCGACGGCCATGTCGGCGACCTTGAACGAGTTCGTCTCGACCCGCCCCTCGTAGTACTTCTCGACCGTGGCCTCGGTGATCTCCTCCGCGGCGTCCGAGATGAGCTGCTGGCAGGCGCTGGCCAGCTCGGCGAGATCGTCGGAGAACGCCGTGACGAGCGCCCGCAGCGCCCCCGAGGTGACCCGTCGACGTTCGGACGCGAACTCGGCGGCGGCGAAGTCGAGCTTCTCGGTGTCCTTCTTCAGCTCGGCGCAGACCACCTCGAGCCCCTGGCCGGTGCCGCCGCGGATCGTGTCGAGCAGCTTCTTGCCGCGCACTCCCCCGCCGTGCCGCAGCACGAGGTAGGTGTCGTCGGCGGGCGACTCGAGGTACCGCAGGGTCTCGGTGAGGAACGCGTCGGTGCACTTCTCGACGTTGGCCACGCGGATGAGACGCGGCTCGGCGAACAGCGACGGGCTCGCGAGGGTGATCAGCTCGCCCGGCTGGTAGTGATCGGCCTCGAGGTCGTTGACCTCGAGACTGGGGTCTTCGGCGGTGAGCTGGTCGCGCAGCTGCCGCACGGCGCGGTCGGCCAGGAACTGCTCGGGGCCGCTGACGAGGATCACGGCGGCGGGCCGGATTCTGTCCCATCCGACCTGATCGATGGCGACACCGGTCTTCTTCGCCGGCTTGGCACTCGCTCGCGCGGCCACGGTCCTCCTCCGGCGACCGGATGCGGAACGGACGCCGCGACCAGCGTAGACGAGGCCTCCGACGAGGAGGCGCGCTCACGCCACAGACGGAGCCCGCCGTCGCCGACCACCACCGCCGCGGAGCCGTCCAGGTCCGACCGGGCCACGGCGGACGCGGTCTCGTCGAGCACGGCGAGCAGCGAGTCGGTCGGATGCCCGTAGGTGTTGTCGGCCCCCACACCGACGAGCGCCACGGCCGCGCCGAGCGACCGGTAGAGACCGGGGTCCTGATCGGCCGAACCGTGGTGGGCCACCTTCACGACGTCGACCCGCTCGGGCAGCTTCACGGTCGCGGACAGGCGGCGTTGCGCCTCGGCCCCGAGATCGCCGAGGGCCATGAGATCGAGGCACCCCGCGCGGCACCCGGCCGTCGGTCGGAAGCGCGTGACCAGACTCGCGTCGTTGCCCGGTGGCGGCGAGGCGCCCTCGAGGGGCGGCCACAGCACCTCCCAGCTCGACTCGCCCAGCACGCCCGAGGTGCCCGCCCGGGTGTCGACGACCTCGACCCCGGCGGCGACGAGCCGCTCGACGACGCGCTCGTCGGCGCTCCGCCCGGTCGGGCCGACGAGCGCGGCGTCGACGCGGCGCTCGACGGCCGCGACGGCCCCCACGTGATCGGTGTCGAAGTGGGTGAGCACGAGCAGGTCGACGCGGTCGACGCCGAACAGGTCGAGGCAGCGGTCGAGGGCGGCCTCGTCGTCGCCCGTGTCGATCAGCGCGACGCTCGCCGCACTGCGGACGAGCACGGCGTCCCCCTGCCCGACGTCGCACTGCGCGACGGTCCAGTCGTCGGGGACGCTGCCGCGGGAGCCGATCCCCGACCCCAGCACCGCGCCTCCGGCGATCACCACGACGCCGACCAGCGCCACGGCCCCGACCCGGCGCGCCCTGCTCCGCCGCCCCGAGAGCACGAGCACGACGATGAGCCCGGTCAGGGTCGCGAGCAGCCCGACGGCCACGACCCCCTGCCCCCATTCGACCCGGGCGGCCGGCCACTCCGCGACGGAGCGGGCGACCGCCGCCACCCACGAGGCGGGCGCCCAGGCCACCCCGGCGACGAGACCGGCCGCCCCCGGCGCCCATCCCGCCAGCACGCAGACCAGCAGCCCGAGGACGGTCGCCACCGGAGCGGCGGGCTCGGCGAGCACGTTGGCCGCCACGCCGTGCAGAGGCAGCCCGGGGTCGAGGAGGAGCAGCACCGGACCGCAGGCGAGCTGAGCCGCGATCGGCACGGCCAGCACGAGGGCGAGCGGTTCGGGCATCACCCGGGCGAGCAGACGGGCCAGCGGCGCGGCGAGCACGACCAGACCCGCGGTCGCGAGCACGGACAGCGCGAACCCGATGTCGCGGGAGATCCACGGGTCGGCCATCAGCATGCCCGTCACCGCGACGGCGACGACCGGAAGCCCGGAGACGGGCCTCGACCCGGCCAGATGCCCGAGCACGACGAGGGCCATCACCGTGGCCCGGACGATGCTCGCGTCGGGGGTCACCAGCACGAGGAACGCCAGCAGCACGACGGACGCCGCGACGACCCGCACCGCCCGAGGCACCCCGAGCGCGCCGCCGACCAGCATGGTGAGCGCCACGAGCACGGCGCAGTTCGAGCCCGACACCGCCGTCAGGTGCGAGAGCGACGACGTGCGCATCGCGTCGCGCAGGTCGTCGGGCACGGCCGAGGTGTCGCCGATCGTCAGCCCGGGCAGCAGCGCGCCGCCGTCGCCCGGCAGATCCGCCGCGACGGCTCGGAAGGAGGCGCGCATCGCCTCCGCCCGACCGGCCGCTCCCGAGGCGGGCGCCCCGGGTCGCAGCTCGCCGCGCGCCGCGACCACGAACGCGGCGTCGCCGCCCGGCTCGACGGGCAGCACCGTCGCCCGGAGTCCGACCCGCTGACCCACCTCGACGGCACCGGAGACCCGAGGGCCCAGCACCAGCATCGAGACGCGCCCCTGCCACACCCGCTCGCCGCTCGTCACCGAGCGGACGTCGAGCGACGCGACCTTCGAGGCGCCCGTCAGACGCTCGGACGCCGTGGCGTCGAGCTCGACCGTGTGCCCGACGAGGGCGGTGAGCTCGGGCGGGTACCGGACGTCGTGACGGACGGCGGCGCCGGCGAGCAGGAGGCCGGCCAGGCCGACGCTCACGGCCACGGCGGTCGCGGCAGCCACCGCCCGCGAGGAGGACGACCGCCCGCTGCGCGACCACGCGCGGGCCGCGACGAGCGCCGCGACCGAGGCGGCCCCCGCCACCGCGGCCGCGAGACCGAGCCGGTCGGGGCTCGGCAGCAGGGCGACGAGCGCGATCCACCCGACGGCGGCGGGCAGCGCCCAGCGCACGTCGAGCACGGGCCGGTCGTCGATCACACCGTCACCTGCGGACGCAGCTTCTCGAGGGTCTTCTCGCCGATGCCGGGGACGCCGAGCAGATCGTCGACGGAGCGGAAGGCGCCGTTCTGCTCCCGCCAGTCGAGGATCGCCGCAGCCGTCGCCGGGCCCACCCCCGGCAGGGTCTGCAGCGCGGCGTCGTCGGCGAGGTTGAGGTCGACGGCCCCGCCACCACCGGCGCCCGCGGCCCCGTCGGGGCTCGATGCTCCCCCGCCGACGTCCGCCGCGGGCTCCTCCACCGCCTCCCCCACGGCCGGCACCCGCAGCTGCTCGCCGTCGACGAGCGGTCGCGCCAGATTGACCCCCGCCTGGTCGGCGCCGTCGGCGAACCCGCCGGCCGCGGCCACGACGTCGACGACCCTCGCCCCCGCCGCCAGTTCGTAGAGACCGGGCGAGACGACGGCCCCGTGCACGTGCACGAAGAGCGCGCCGCCTGCGTTGCCCGCGTCGCCGGCCGACGCCCCCGCCCCGCCTGGCGCACCCGGCCCGGACGACGCACCGGTCGACGGAGGCGAGGTGATCGTGGTCGTCCCCGCGCCTCCTGCGGTCGAGAGGGCCGACACCACGACCGTCACGACCAGCGCGGCGAGCACGAGCACGACCGCCGCCCCGACCCCCGTCCGCCAGCGCGGCCCCCGCGACGGGTCGGGTGCGGTGCTGAACGAGACGGTCATGGCGGCACGCTACGAGCCGCCCGGCGACCTCTGCAGACGACGACGGCCGCCCTGGGGACACCAGGGCGGCCGTCGCGGACGGGGAGGACTCATCCGCCCCCGGGAGGTCACTTCACCGCGATGTTCACCAGTCGCGGCGCGCGCACGATGACGTTCACGATCTCCTTCTCGCCGATCGAGCGCTGCACGGCGGCCGACGCGCGGGCCAGGGCCTCGAGCTCTTCCGAGGCGATCTTCGGCGACACCTCGAGGCGATCGCGCACCTTGCCGTTCACCTGAACGACGGCGGTGACGCTCGTCTCGACCAGCAGGGTCGGGTCGGCCTTCCGCCAGCCGTGCTTCGCGACGGAGACGCCGTCGTAGCCGAGCTTCTCCCACATCTCGGACGCCGTGTAGGGCGCGAACAGCGAGAGCCCCAGGGTCACGGTCTCGACGGCCTCGCGGACCGCCGGGTCGCCCGCACCGGCACCCGAGTCGACGACCTTGCGGATGGCGTTGACCAGCTCCATCAGACGGGCGACGACGACGTTGAACTTGAACGCCTCGGTCAGTCCCGGCGCCTCGGCCAGGAACCGGTGGGTGACCCGGCGCAGCGCCTGGTCGCCGTCGGCCCAGACCACGTCGCGAGGGCTCGACACCTCGCCCGAGAGCCGGAACGCCCGGGCCAGGAACTTCGCCGAGCCGGCGGGCGAGACGTCCGCCCAGTCGATGTCGTCCTCCGGCGGGCCGGCGAACGCCATCGTCAGGCGGATCGCGTCGACCCCGTGCTTCTCGACCTCTTCGGAGAGCGTGACGAGGTTGCCCTTGCTCTTGCTCATCTTCGCGCCGTCTTGAAGCACCATGCCCTGGTTCAGCAGCGCGCTGAACGGCTCGGTGAAGTCGAGATGACCGAGGTCGAACAGCACCTTCGTGATGAAGCGCGCGTAGAGCAGGTGCAGGATCGCGTGCTCGACGCCCCCGACGTACTGGTCGACGGGCGCCCAGCGGTTGACGACGGCGGGGTCGAAGGCGCGGTCGGCGTCGGTCGGGCTGAGAAACCGCAGGAAGTACCACGAGCTGTCGACGAAGGTGTCCATCGTGTCGGCGTCGCGCTTCGCCGGGGTGCCGTCGATCGGGTTCGGCACGTTCACCCAGTCGGTGGCCGCGCCGAGCGGCGAGCTGCCCTTGGGCTTCAGGTCGAGACCCTCGGTGGGCGGCAGCAGCACGGGAAGCTGGTCTTCGGGCACCGGGATCTCGGTGCCGTCGGCGCCGTGCACGATCGGGATCGGCGTGCCCCAGAAGCGCTGGCGCGAGATGAGCCAGTCGCGCAGACGGTAGGTCTTGGCGCCCTTACCGGCGCCCGAGGCCTCGAGCAGCTCGATCACGCGCTTGATCGCGTTCGACTTGCTGAGCCCGGTCAACGGACCGGAGTTCATCAGGCGGCCGTCGCCCGCGAGCGCGACCCCCGTCTCGCGCGGGTTCAGCTCGGGCAGGTCGTCGGGCAGGATCGCCTGACCGTCGGCGTCGAGCTCGAGCTTCGGGATGACACCGGTCACCGGCGCGTTCGTGTCGACGACGACGCGCACGGGCAGGTCGTACTCGATGGCGAAGTCGAGGTCGCGCTGGTCGTGGGCTGGCACGGCCATGACGGCGCCGTGCCCGTAGTCGGCCAGCACGTAGTCGGCGGCCCAGACCGGCATCGGGTCGCCGGTCAGCGGGTTGACCGCGACGCGCCCGAGGGGCACGCCGGTCTTGGGGCGGTCGGTCGACTGCCGCTCGATCTCGGTCGTCTTCTGCACGGCCGTCAGGTACTCGGCGAAGCGCTCGCGCACGTCGTCCGTGGCTTCGGCCACGAGCTCGGCGGCGAGGTCGGAGTCGGGGGCGACGACCATGAAGGTCGCGCCGTAGAGCGTGTCGGGTCGGGTGGTGAAGACCGTGACCCGCTCGTCACGCCCCTCGATCTCGAAGTGCACGTCGGCGCCGACCGACCGGCCGATCCAGTTGCGCTGCATGTTCAGCACCTTCGACGGCCAGCGGCCCTCGAGCTGGTTCAGGTCGTCGAGCAGACGGTCGGCGTAGTCGGTGATCTTGAAGTACCACTGCGTCAGCTTCTTCTTGACGACGACGGCGCCCGAGCGCTCACTCGTGCCGTCGGCCAGCACCTGCTCGTTCGCGAGCACGGTCTGGTCCACAGGGTCCCAGTTGACCCAGCTGTCCTTCCGGTAGGCGAGGCCCTTCTCGTACATCTTCAGGAACAGCCACTGGTTCCACTTGTAGTACTCGGGGTCGCTGGTGTGCAGCACGCGGTCCCAGTCGAACGAGGGCGCGTAGAGCTTCATGCTCTGCTTCTGCTGCTCGATGTTCGCGTAGGTCCACTCGCGGGGGTCGACGCCGCGCTTGATGGCCGCGTTCTCGGCCGGCAGGCCGAAGCTGTCCCACCCGATCGGGTGCAGCACGTTGAAGCCCTGCTGACGCCAGTAGCGCGCGATCACGTCGCCGAGCGCGTAGCCCTCGGCGTGCCCCATGTGGAGGTCGCCCGACGGGTACGGGAACATGTCGAGGATGTACTTGCGCGGGCGCTTGTCGTCGGGGTCGACGGCGAACGGCTTCGCCTCCTCCCAGATGGCCTGCCACTTGCGCTGCAGACGCGCGACGTCGTACTCGCGCTCCTCTTCGGGGCGGGGCGGACGCTCGCCGGCGGCGGTCTTCTCGGAAGGCGCGGTGTTGTCGTGCTCGTGTGCCACGGGACTCTCATTCATTCCTGGGGAGGGACGCACCTGCTGCAGCGCACGTCGACGTGCGGGCACGGCGACCCGACGATCTAGCGTAGATGACCGGCCCGCCGTCCGCCGAACCCAGAACCACCGCTGGGGACGGCACCCTCAGGCTGGCACCGGAGGGGAGCTGCAGGAGGCGCGGGTCGGCCCGTCCGCCAGCACCGCCAGCAGGGCGGCCGCCTTCACCCCGACCTCGTCCCACTCGGCGCGGGGCACCGACGCCGAGGTCACTCCCCCGCCGACCCCGACGGTCGCCGTGCCGACGCCGTCCGCCCCGGCCCGGTCGACGACGATCGAGCGGATCACCATGGCCAGCGAGACGGTGCCGTCGAGTCCGAACGTGCCGATCGCGCCCGAGTAGATCCCCCTCGGGCGCGCCTCCCACGCCGTCAGCAGTTCGACGGCCCGGCGCTTCGGCGCGCCGGTCATCGACCCCGCGGGGAACATCGAGGCGACGGCGTCGAGCCCCGTGAGCCCGGGTCGCAGGCGTCCGCGCACGGTGCTGACGAGCTGGTGCACCGCGGGGTACGAGTGCACGGCGAAGAGCTCGACGACCTCGACGCTGCCGGGGGTGCAGACGCGCGTCAGGTCGTTCCGCACGAGGTCGACGATCATCAGGTTCTCGGCGAGCTCCTTCTCGCTCGTCGCGAGCTCGTCGGACAGCTCCGCGTCGGCGAGCGCGTCGCGCCCTCGCGGGCGGGTGCCCTTGATCGGCGACGACGAGACCGTGCCGTCGGCCGAGACCTCGACGAACGCCTCGGGCGATGCGCCGAGCACCGAGGTCTCGCCGATCCGCAAGAACGACGCGCGCGGGGCGGCCGAGGTCCGCCGGAGGCGCCGGTAGACCGCCAGATCGTCGACGGCTCCGTCGACCGCGACCCGGGTCGTGGGGCAGAGCACGTACGCCTCGCCGGCGACGATGGCCTCCTGGCAGCGGGCCACGAGCGCGAGGTACGACTCGGCGTCGTGGTCCCAGCGGGGGCGCGTCGAGGAGGCGCGGTGCGGGGCGGTCTCGAGCCGCGCCTCCTCGGCCTCCAGGTGGTCCCACCGGGCGACGACGCCCTCGAGCCAGTCGGGCGCGGCGGTGCTGACCGCCTCGACCGTGCGGAGCGCGTGATCGAAGACGAGCGCCCGGTCGGTGCGGAGCAGGGCGAGATCAGGAGGCGCGGTGCCGTCGGCGCGTTCGCCCGCGTCGTTCACGGGGTGCGCCCCGCGACCGAGTCCGCCGTCGCGGTCGAGCAGCCAGAGGCCGACCCCGTAGCCGAGCCAGCCGGCCCAGCCGAGCGGATCTGCGTCGGTGCTCGGCTCGGAGAGGTCGTCGTGCAGCGCCGACCAGACCGCGTCGAGGCGACCGCCGGACGCGGAAGCGGTCACGGCCTCGCCCCACGCCACCACCGATCGACCGGTCGCGGCGTCGAGCCCGGCGTCGATCCAGACCACGTCTCCCTCGGTCGCGAGACACGACACCACGAGTTCTGGGTCGCGCCACTCGAGCGGCGCACGGACCACCGGAGGACGCATAGCCTTGAGTGTATGAGCACCGCGACGACCCTCCTCTGGCGCGGCGGACTCCTCGAGCCCCTGCCCGACGCCCGACGGGGTGCCGACGGCGTCGATGAGGCCGACACCGGTGTGATCGAGCCGACGCTGCTGGTCGCAGACTCCTGGCTGGTCGACGAAGGTCGCGTCCGGGCCCTCGACGTGCACCGCGAGCGGTTCGCCGGGTCGGTGGACGCCGCGACGGCCGGGAT
Organism: Frigoribacterium sp. AC394; assembly: GCF_979258095.1. Classification (NCBI taxonomy): domain Bacteria; kingdom Bacillati; phylum Actinomycetota; class Actinomycetes; order Micrococcales; family Microbacteriaceae; genus Frigoribacterium; species Frigoribacterium sp. AC394. Next base: position 543,941 of record NZ_OZ409834.1, read on the forward strand.
GACCGGTCGGCCGACCCCGGACGACGTCGACGCCTTCTGGTCGGCCGTGGTCGCCCGGCTGCCGCGCACGGGCCGGTGGTTCCCCCGGGTCGAGCTGGTGGGCGCCGGGGCCGACGCGACCGACGGGGACGGCACGACCGACGGGACCGGCGGGGCCGACTCGACCCGCGCCTCCTCGGTCGCCCTGCGACTGCGGCTGCGGCCCGCTCCCCCGGCGAGCGCGACCGTGGTGCTGGCGACGGCCGCCCACGACCCGCGGATCAGCCCTCTCGTCAAGGGGCCCGATCTCGTGGCGCTCGGCCGGGTGCGCGACGAGGCCCGCTCGCGGGGAGCCGACGAGGCGGTCGTGCTGAGCGGAGACGGTCATGTCGTCGACGGGGCGTGGAAGCTCGATCGTCTGGTGGCGCGGCGACGCCCTCTGCCTGCCGTCCGACGATCTGCCGCGTCTGCCGGGCGTCACCGTGCGGACTCTGGCCACCCTCGCTGCGGTGATGGGCGTCGACGTGCTGCACGAGCACGCCCGACCCGACGAGCTGAGCGGCTTCGAGGTCTGGACCACGAGCGCTCTGCACGGAATCCGCATCGCGACCGGCTGGGTCGACGGCCCGTCGCCCGCCGAGCAGCCCGGTCGGCTGGCGCTCTGGCGGTCGCGGCTCGACGCCCTGCGCCGTCCGCTGCCGTCGGTCTGACGCGGCCCTCTGCAGGCGCGGAAGCCCTCAGGCCCGGAGTCCCGGGGGCATTGAGCCTAGGAGGCGCGGGTCGCGTCGACGATCCGCCCCGCCTCGACCCGGACCCGACGGGTCACGAGTGCGTCGTCGATCGGCACGTGCGAGATGAGCAGCACGGTCGTGCCCTCCTGCCGTGCCGTCGTGAGCACGTCGGCGACGAGACGCTCGGCCAGGTCGGCGTCGAGCCCGGCCGTCGGCTCGTCGAGCACGAGCACCGGGAACCCGTGCAGCAGGGCCCTGGCCAGCGAGATCCGCTGCGCCTGGCCGCCCGACACCAGGGCGCCGCGTTCACCGAGTCGGGCGTCGAGGCCGCCGCGGGCCCGCACCCAGTCGGCGAGGTCGACCCGGTCGAGCACGGCCCAGAGGTCGTCGTCGGTGGCCGAGTCCCTGGCGAAGAGCAGATTCTGGCGGACGGACTCGTCGAAGAGGTAGGGCGCCTGCTCGATCAGGCCGACGGTGGCCCGCACCCGGTCGGCCGGGACCGTCGACGCGTCGACGCCGCCGACCTCGTAGCGACCCCGGTGATCGAGGAACCTCACCAGCACGGCGGCCAGCGTGCTCTTGCCCGCCCCGCTCGGTCCCTCGACGACGACCCGCTCGCCGACGCGGAGGTCGAGGTCGACGGAGTCGAGCGCCGGCCGGGTCGACCCGGGCCAGGCCGCCGACAGGGCCGCGAGGCGGAGCGCGGTGCCGCCCGCGGGCGGCAGCGGCAGCCGGGCCGAGGCCGCATCGACCACGTCGGCCCCGTCGGTCCCGTCGGTCCCGTCGGTCCCGTCCGCCGCGGCGGAGTGGCCGGAGTCGGCGGGCTCGCCGACCGCGGCGGGCTCGCCGACCGCGGCGGGCTCGCCGACCGCGGCGGGCTCGCCGCCCCTCGGCACCTCGTCGACGACGACGCCCGCGGGGGCGACGGCCGGGACCGCCGACTCGAGGCGCTCCCCGCTGGCCCGCACCCGACGCCAGGCGAGCACGGCCGTCGGCACCGAGCCGACGACCTCGAACACGGCCAACGGCACGAGCGCGACCAGCGCGAAGGCGGGCCCCGAGAGGCCGCCGCCCGCCACCGACGGCGCCGCCACGACGATGGTCGCGAGGACGGTCGCGCCGGACAGCAGCGACATCAGCGCCGCGACGACACCGGTCGAGGTGGCCCGGCGACGGGCGGCCCGGCGCAGGTCGTCGTCGAGCCGGGCGACCCGGTCGAGCTGACCGTCGAGGGCGTCGAAGGCCGTCAGCACGTCGAGGTTCTGCACGGTGTCGAGCACGGCGCCCGACAGCGCGCCCCGTCGGTCGGCGAGTGCGCGTTCGCTGCGACGCGCCAGGGCGTCCGCCGCCGCGCAGCCGACGACGAAGGCGACGGCGAGCCCGGCGGCGAGCACGAGCGCGGCCCGGGGCGAGAAGAAGGCCACACCGGCGACGGACACGGCCGACGCGACGCCGGACACGATCAGCGGCTGGACGACACGGAGAGGGAGATCCTGCAGCGCGTCGACGTCGCTGACCATGCGCGAGAGCAGATCGCCCCGGTCGGTGCCGCCGAGCCCCGCCGGGGCGATGCGCACGAGTCGACGGTAGAGCTCGGTCCGCACGACCGCGAGCTGACGGAAGGCGGCGTCGTGACTGGCCAGCCGCTCGAGGTAGCGGAAGAACGCCCTGGCGAGGGCGAACGCGCGCACCCCCACCATCGACAGCGTGAGGAAGAGGATCGGCGGCTGCTCCGCGGCGTGCGTGATGAGGTGCGCCGACGCGGCGAGCAGTGCGATGGCGCTCAGGGCGCTGAGCACCCCGAACACGATGCCGGGCAGCGAGCGTCGCGCCGTCGGCCGGGCGGTGCGAAGCAGGGAGGTCGTCATGAGAGGGCGCTCCGGTCGAGGGCGGACAGGGTCACGACGGCGTCGGCCGCGTCGCGGACGGCTGCCCGATGGGTCACGACGATCACGGCGACGCCCGAGCGGGCGATGTCGACCAGCCCATCGATCATCCTGGTCTCGGTGACGGGGTCGAGCGCCGACGACGGCTCGTCGACGAGCAGCAGCCGCCCGCCGCGGCGCCGCAGCCGGTAGACGGCCCGGGCCAGCGCGACCCGCTGCGCCTGCCCGCCGGAGAGCCCCGTGCCGCCCGCCCCCAGCTCGATCGCGGGGTCGATGCCCTGCCCGCCGGCGGCGGCGAGCGCCGCGAGCACGGCCTCGGGGTCGATCTCGTCGCCGAGCGCGATGTTGTCGGCGACGGTGCCCGAGACGAGCCCGGGGGTCTGCCCCGACCAGGCGATCTCATGCGGGGCGGGGGCGCGGTCGGCGTCCTGCCAGCGCGCCTCGCCCTCCGACGGCACCGCGCCCCGGAGGGCGGCGAGCAGGGAGGTCTTCCCGGCGCCGCTCGGTCCGACGATCGCGACGAGGCTGCCCACGGGGGCGACGAACGACGTCGTCGGGGACGAGGGCGCGCCTCCTCGGCGCACGGAGACCTCGGAGACGACGAAGGCGTCGGTCGGACCCACGGCGGTGAAGGGGGCGGAGGCGCGGGCGGGGTCGGCCGCACCGTCGACGGTGGTCGCCTCCCGGTCGGCGTCGTCGAGCAGCTCGACGACCTCCGTCGCGGCGGCGACCCCGTCGGAGGCGGCGTGGAAGTTCGCCCCCACCTGCCGCAGCGGCAGGTAGGCCTCGGGGGCGAGCAGCAGCACGAACAGCGCGACGGGCAGCCCGAGCGACCCGTCGACGAGCCGGATGCCGATGGACACGGCCACGAGGGCGACGGAGAGCGAGGCGGCGAGCTCGAGTGCGAAGCCGCTGAGGAACGACACGCGGAGCACCGACATGGTCTGCGTCCGGTAGTCGTCGGTCAGTCGGCCGATGCGGGCGACCTGGCGTCGCTCGCGGCCGAAGACCTTGAGGGTCGACAGGCCGTTCACCGCGTCCAGGAACGACGAGGCGAGACCGGCGAGTCGATCCCACTGCCGGGCCTGGGCGGTGCGGGTGGTCCAGCCGATGAGCACCATGAAGACGGGGATCAACGGCAGGGTCAGGACGACGATGAGCGCGGAGAGCCAGTCGTTCGCGCCCATCACGGCGACGATGAGCGGGGTGCTGAGCGCCGTGAGGATCAGCTGCGGCAGGTACTTGGCGAAGTAGTCGTCGAGGGCGTCGAGGCCCGGGCCGATCAGGGTGGCGAGCCGGGCCGAGTTCCGGCGTGCGAGCCACTCGTGGCCTCGGTCGGTGACGGCTCGGACGACGCGGCGGCGCAGTTGGCTCTTGACCACGGCGGCCGTCCGCGCGGCGACGGCCTCGAGCGCCCACGAGACGAGCGAGCGGGCGATCACGGCGAGCGCCAGCCCGACGAGCGCCTCGGTGAGGGCGGGTGCGCCGCGGCCGTCGACGACGGCGACGACCGAGCGGGAGGCGGACCAGGCGACCGCGATGACGCACGCCGTCTGCACGACCCCGAGCACCGCCCCGATCACGAGGAACGTGCGGGCTGCGGCGGCGTAGCCGAGGAGGCGCGGGTCGAGCGGCTTCACGGTCGTCGGCTCACGAGGCGGCCGGGATCGTCGCGCGGCTGATCCTCTTGCGGAAGATCCAGTACGTGAACCCCTGGTAGCCGAGGATGAGCGGCACGAAGACGAGGGCGACCCAGCTCATCACGGTGAGGGTGTAGTCGGAGCTCGCCGCGTTCGCGATGGTGAGGCTGTTCGCGGGGTCGTTGCTGGCCGGCATGACGGCGGGGAAGAGGGCGGCGAACAGGCTCGCCACGGCGAAGGCGATGGTCACGGCCATCAGGGCGAACGCCCGACCCTCGCGCCCTCGGAGGTTGGCGGCGAACGAGGCGATGAGGGTCACCGCGGCCGCCGCGGAGAGCACGGCCGACGCGATCGTGCCGTGCATCAGCGTCGTGATGACCAGGAACGACGCGGCGACGACGATCGTGACCAGCCCGGCCCGCACCGCGAGTCGACGTGCCCGCTCGCGGATCTCGCCCTCGGTCTTCAGCGAGACGAAGACCACGCCGTGGGTGAAGAAGAGCAGGAGGGTCGTGAGTCCTCCGAGCAGGGCGTAGGGGTTGAGCAGATCGAGCAGGCCGCCCGTGTAGTTGAACCCCTCGTCGAGCGGCACCCCGCGGACGACGTTGGCGAAGACGAGCCCCCAGACGAAGGCGGGCACGGCCGAGCCGACGGTGATCATCAGGTCGAAGCGGCGCTTCCAGGCGGCCTCGGGGCGCTGGTGGCGGTACTCGAACGAGACGCCGCGGGCGATGAGCGCCAGCAGGATCAGCAGCAGGAGCAGGTAGAAGCCGCTGAACAGGGTGGCGTACCACTCGGGGAACGCCGCGAACATGAACGCGCCGGCCACGATGACCCAGGTCTCGTTCAGATCCCAGACGGGGCCGATCGTGTTGATCAGCACCCGACGGTCGGTGTCGTCCCGGCCGAGGAACGGCAATGACATGCCCACTCCGAAGTCGAACCCGTCGAGCACGAAGTAGCCGACGAAGAAGAACGCGAGCAGCAGGAACCAGAGGGTGGGGAGGTCCATCAGTACACCGTCGCTTCGTGGCGGATCTCGCCGGATTCGGGGTCGGGCACGGGCGCCTCGCCCGGCCCCTTCTGGGCGGCCTTGACGATCAGTCGGAACTCGACGACCGCGAGGCTGCCGTAGATGAGCGTGAACGCGATCAGCGAGATGAGCACGGTCAGTCCGGTCACGTTGGGCGAGACGCCGTCCTCGGTCTTCAGCAGCCCGAAGACCAGCCAGGGCTGTCGTCCCATCTCGGTGAAGACCCAGCCGACGATCATCGCCATCAACGGGAGGGGGTACGACCAGACGGCCGCGCGCCACACCCAGCGGTTGACCGGGAGGCGGCCCTTGCGGGTCACCCAGAGGCCGACGAGGGAGATGAGGATGGCGACCATGCCGAGGCCCATCATCCAGCGGAACGACCAGTAGGTCACCCAGATGATCGGCGTGTAGTCGCCGGGGCCGTAGAGCTCTACGTACTGCGCCTGCAGGTCGTTGATGCCCTCGACCGTGCCGTCGAACGTGTGCGTCGACAGGAAGCTCAGGAGGTACGGGACCCGGATGCTGAACAGCTCGTGCACCCCGTCGGGCGTGCCGAGGGTGAAGATCGAGAACGAGGCGTCGGCACCGGTCGAGGTCTTGTAGAGCGCCTCGGCGGCCGCCATCTTCATCGGCTGGGTCTCGACCATCGCGAGGCCGAGCTGGTCTCCGGTGAGGACGGTGAGGGCCCCGGCGGCGACCATCGTCCAGAGACCGAAGCGCAGCGCGGGCCGCATGGTCTCGAGGTTCTGGTTGCGCGAGAGGTGCCAGGCGGCCACCGCGACGATGACCGCGGCCGAGACCATGAAGCAGGCGAAGATCGTGTGGGGGAACGCGGCGAGGGCGACCTTGTTGGTGAGGACCTCCCAGAGGCTGGTGAGCTCGGCCCGGCCCTTCTCCTCGTTGATCGCGTAGCCGACGGGGTTCTGCATGAACGCGTTCGCGGCGATGATGAAGTAGGCCGACAGGATGCTGCCGACGGTGGCGCCCCAGATGCTCGCCAGGTGGAGCCTCTTCGGGACCTTGTCCCAGCCGAAGATCCAGATGCCGATGAAGGTCGCCTCGAGGAAGAACGCGAGCAGACCCTCGAGGGCGAGCGGCGCCCCGAAGACGTCGCCGACGAACCTCGAGTAGTCGGACCAGTTCATGCCGAACTGGAACTCCTGCACGATTCCGGTCACGACGCCCATGGCGAAGTTGATCAGGAAGATCTTGCCGAAGAACCGGGTGAGCTGCAGATAGTGCAGCTTCCCGGTGCGCACCCATGCCGTCTGGAAGACCGCGACCGTGAAGGCCATGCCGATCGTCAGGGGCACGAAGAGGAAGTGGTAGATCGTCGTCAGACCGAACTGCCACCGCGAGAGGAGGAGCGGGTCGAGGAGGTCGTTCACAGAGACAGTATGCGTCCCCAGTTGCACAACAGGTGTCGTTTAGTGGTCCTGGTCGCTGCCGAACGGCTGTGAATAGGATCGAGCTCGTGAACGACCTCCTCGACAGCATCCTCGACCTCGTCCAATCGGTCGATCCGGTGCTGCGGACCCTCCTCGCCGGTCTCGCCATGGTGCTCGAGACCTCGGTGCTGCTCGGACTCGTCGTGCCGGGCGACACCGTGGCGATCGTGTCGGCCACGGCGGTCGCGACGCCGTTCGAGTTCGTCGCGCTGGTGCTGGCGCTGGTGACCGGGGCTCTGATCGGCGAGAGCGTGGGGTTCGCCCTGGGTCGGCGCTTCGGCCCCGCGATCCGCCGCAGTGCGGTCGGGCGGCGCCTCGGCGAGCGCAACTGGGTCCGGGCCGAGAACTACCTGGCGCGTCGCGGCGGGGTCGCCGTGTTCGTCTCGCGCTTCTTACCGGTGCTGCATTCGCTCATCCCGCTGACGGTCGGCATGAGCCCGATGCGCTACCGGACGTTCCTGGCCTGGACGGCGCCGGCGTGCATCCTGTGGTCGACGGCGTACGTCTCGGTCGGCGCCGCGGCCGCGGGCGGCTACCGGGAGATCGCCGACCGGCTGCACTGGGCCGGCTACCTCTTCGTCGCGGTGATCGTCGTCTTCGGGGTGGCCGTGGTCGTCGTCAAGAGGATCGTGCACGCTCGGGAGGAGCGGCACATGTCGGCCCCCGACGACGCCCCCTCGGAATGACCGCCCGCGGCGAGCGCCCGAAGTCAGCGCCCGGAGTGACCGGTCAGGGTGACCGCTCGGGTCAGCGGACGGTGAGGACCGGCTCGAGGTAGGCCACGACGACGCGTCGGCACTCGTCGATGAAGCGCGGGTCGCCGTCGCCGCCCGAGACGAACGCCCGGGCGAGGAGGGAGTTGCCGATCTCGACGACGACCTCGACCGCCAGCTCGGTCTCGGCGTCGCGGACGACCCCGAAGCGGTCGACCAGCAGACTCGTGATGCGATCGGCCAGAGGGCTGCCCGCGGGTGCCTCGTGCGGCGCGCCGAGGTCGGGAGCGTCGCCGAACCTGATGGCGCGGAACCCGGGCTCGTCGCGGTACATCTCGGCCTTGGCGTCGATGAGCGCCTCGATGGCACGACGCCAGTCGACGATCTCGGGGTCGGCCACCCGCTCGGCGACCGTCGCCGTGAGGCGCTGGATGCAGCGGAGGGCGAGGGCGTCGACCACGGCGATGCGGTCGGGGAAGTACCGGTAGACGGTGCCGATCGAGGCGCCCGCGCGCTCGGCGACCATGGCGGTGGTCAGGCGCTCGTAACCGATCTCGTCGATGATCGACGCCGCGGCGTCGAGCAGCCCCGTGAGGCGCGCGGAGCTCCGGGCCTGGACCGGCTCGTTCCTGAGCAGTGATGATCCCCCGGGCAGTGCTTCTGTGACCTCGGTGGCGAGCAACGGTTCTCCTTCTGGCGATTCGCGACGTCGTCGCGACATGGTGCTGGACGTCGATCGAGGGCGCCGCGGGCGCGGTGCGCACCGACCTCGTGCACCGTTCCGCCCGTCGGTGGCGGCCGATGTCGGTGCGAGCCGGGAGAATGGACGCATGTGCGGACGATTCGTGATGGCTCGCGCCTCGAGCGACCTGGTGGCCCTGTTCGACGTTGATGTATCAGGAGACACTCTCCCAGATCCTTCCTGGAATATCGCTCCGACCCGCCCGGTGAATCTGCTGGTCGACGCCGCCCCCCGCGGTGCCGACGCCGGCGGCCCGCCGGTGCGGCGGCTCGCGGCGGCCCGATGGGGACTCGTCCCCGGCGGGTCGAACGGACCCGAGGGCGCCCCGGTGTTCAACGCCCGATCGGAGACGGCGGCCGAGAAGCCGATGTTCCGCGACGCGGTGGCGGCCCGTCGCGGGCTGGTGCCGGCCACCGGCTACTACGAATGGACGACCGACCCCGCGGGCGTCAAGCACCCCCATCTGGTGCGCCTCCCCGACGACGAGGTCATGCTCTTCGCCGCGCTGTACGAGTGGTGGCGCGACCCGCGGGCGGCACCGGACGCACCGTCCCGGTGGCTGCTGTCGACGACGATCCTGACCCGCGCCTCCTCGGGGCCGCTCGAGACCCTGCACGACCGGATGCCGGTCTTCGTGGGGGCCGACGTGATGGACGACTGGCTCGATCCCGAGACCGAGGGCGACGACGATCTCGTGCAGGGGGTCGCGGGGCTCGCACCCGAGATCGCGGACCGCATGTCGTTCCATGAGGTCTCGTCCGAGGTCGGCTCGGTGTCGTCCGACTCCCCCGCCCTCGTCGAACCGGTCTGACGTGACAGGATGGGCGCATGCCCGACACCCGTAGACCGGCACCGGCCGGAGTCGAGCCGCTGCTGCACCGCGCCGCCCGCATCGAGAACTCGGTCCACCGGTTCCGCGAGAAGCGCGCCCGCAAGCGGGGCCTCCTCCCGACAGTCGTCCCCTACACGGGCTACGGCTCGCCCGGCTGGGCCCGCGTGCTGTCTCGGGTGCTGCTGACCCGCAAGGGCACCCTCGAGGGGATCGACCGGGCGAACGTGCGCGGTTGGCGCAGCTTCACCAGCGTGCCGGTCGAGAAGGCCAGGGTCGACGTCGTGCTCGGAGGGCGCACGCACCACCTGACGACCGACCGCGGCGGCGTGCTCGACGTGCGGGTCGAGGTCGACCTCGAACCCGGCTGGCACGTCGCCACCGTCAGCTGCGAGGGCTCGCTGCCCGTCGACGCCCCGGTCTACGTGATCGACCCCGACGTGCGGTTCGGCGTCGTGTCGGACATCGACGACACGGTCATGGTGACATCGCTGCCCCGGCCCTTCCTGGCCGCCTGGAACACGTTCGTCCTGAACGAGCACGCCAGACGCCCCGTGCCCGGCATGTCGGTGCTCTACGAGCGACTGCAGCGCACGGCCGGCGGCTGCCCGGTGATCTACCTCTCGACCGGCGCCTGGAACGTCGCCCCCACCCTCTCGCGGTTCCTCTCGCGCAACCTCTACCCGAGCGGTCCACTGCTGCTGACCGACTGGGGCCCGACGCACGACCGCTTCTTCCGCAGCGGTCGCGAGCACAAGCACGCGTCGCTCGACCGGCTGGCGAAGGAGTTCCCGCACATGCGCTGGCTGCTGGTGGGCGACGACGGCCAGCACGACGAAGAGCTCTACGGGCGGTTCCTGCACGAGCACCCCGACTCGGTCGCCGCCGTGGCGATCCGCCAGCTGTCGCCCAGCGAGGCCGTCCTCGCAGGTGGCCGGTCGACGCGCTCCGAGCACGCCCAGGGCAGCGACACCCCCTGGGTGTCCGCACCCGACGGCGCGGGCCTCTGGGATCAGCTCGCCGACGCCGGCGTCGTCGAATGAGGGCGTAGCAGCCTCTCGATCCTCCCTCTCGCGGGTCGGATGTCGGCGGCCGACCGTACACTTCGTTCGAACACACATTCGAACGACGACGAGCGGGGCGAGACGGCATGAAGGTCGACGAGAAGGTACCGGTCGAGACGACCGACGACGGGGCGCCGCTGCGGTTCGTGTGGCGGGGCGTCGTGTACGGCGTGGTCAGCCCGCCCGAGCGGTGGATCACCCGCCGAGAGTGGTGGCGGTCGGCGGCCCGGGCGCCTCGGGGCGGGGCGGTCGATCTGCTCGAGCTGCCGGTCTGGCGGGTCGACGCCCTGCCGCTGACCGACGGCGCCCATCGGATCGACGGCACCTTCGACCTCGCCCTCGACCCCGCGCTGGGCTCATGGCTGCTGCTCGGCGTCTTCGACGACCACGTCGAACAGCAGCTGTTCGCCTGATCCGCCGGCACCAGGAATGCCGTCAGTCGGGAATGAACGACGCACCCCGCTCGTTCCGACCTCGGCGACTCGAGCGCCGTGGCAGACCACGGAGACCGTCGTCGCCACGACCAGGAGGACGACGTGCAGGTGATCCGGTGGCTCTTCGACGCTCAGCTCGTGCTGGGCGATCAGACCATCCTCTGGCGAGAGATCGTCGGCAATGTCTTCGGTCTGCTCAGCGCCCTCGGCGGCATGCGCCGGAAGGTCTGGGCCTGGCCGATCGGCATCGTCGGCAACGCCCTGCTCTTCACGGTGTTCCTCGGCGCGGTCTTCGACACGCCGAACCCGGTCAATCTGCTCGGCCAGGCCGGGCGTCAGGTGATGTTCATCCTGGTCTCGATCTACGGGTGGCGCCGCTGGCGGCAGAGCGAGACCGGGGCCGGCGCGGCGGTCGAGCCGCGGTGGGCCGGCTGGCGCAACCGCGTCCTGCTCGTCGTGGCGCTCTTCGGCGGCACGGCCGTGCTCACCCCGATCTTCAGCGCGCTGGGCTCGTACGAGCCCGTCTGGGCCGACGCCTGGATCTTCATGGGCTCACTGCTGGCGACGTACGGCATGGCCAAGGGCTGGGTCGAGTTCTGGCTGATCTGGGTCGCCGTCGACCTCGTGGGCACACCGCTGCTGTTCAGCGCCGGCTACTACGCCTCGGCGTTCATGTACGTCTTCTACGGTGCGTTCACCCTGATGGGCTTCGTCGTCTGGGCGCGCTCCCGCCGGCAGAAGCCCCTGGTCGAGACACGCTGGCCCGACCCCACCCTCCAGCGGGGTCGCTGACAGGGCTGCTTGGATGGCCGCATGCCCCTGCCCATCGAGAACTACGCCCTGATCGGTGATCTGCACACAGGATGCCTCGTCGGCACCGACGGCAGCATCGACTGGCTGTGCCTGCCCCGCTTCGACTCCGCCTCGACCTTCGGCGCCCTGCTCGGCGACCACGACGCCGGGCGGTGGCTGCTCGCCCCGACCGACGCCGACGCCACCGCGACCCGTCGCTACATCGACGACACATTCGTCCTCGTGACGCGGTGGCAGACCGCCACGGGCGTCGTCGAGGTCACCGATCTGATGCCCTACGGCGACCGCCGCGCCGATGTCGTGCGCCGGGTGACGGGGGTCTCGGGCACCGTGACCCTGCACGTCGACCTGGCCATCCGCTTCGGCTACGGCAGCGCCATGCCCTGGGTGCGGCAGGTGGCCGACGGCGACGACACCGCACTCGTCGCGACGGCCGGCCCCGACGCCGTCGTCGTCCGAGGGCCGCGCCTGACCGCCACCGACCACACCCATGCGACCGAGTTCGACGTCGCCGCCGGCGAAGTCGTCGACCTCTCCCTCACCTGGTACCCCTCGCACCGGCAGCCGCCCGCGGCGGTCGACGTCGACGCGGCGATCGACGACACGGTGACCTGGTGGCAGGCCTGGGCCGCACGGTGCACGACTCCCCCGGCGTACGAGCGAGAGGTCCGCCGTTCGCTGCTGATCCTCCGGGCGCTGACGCACGAAGACACCGGGGGCATCGTCGCCGCAGCGACGACCAGCCTGCCCGAGCAGTTCGGGGGGTCGCGCAACTGGGACTACCGCTACGTCTGGCTCCGCGACGCGTCGATGACGCTGCAGGCGCTGATCCTGCACGGCTACGTCGAGGAGGCCGATCGCTGGCGCGGCTGGCTCCTGAGGGCGATCGCCGGAGACCCGGCCGACGTGCAGATCATGTACGGCCTCGCCGGCGAGCGCTACCTGCACGAGAGCGAGATCGACCACCTGCCGGGCTACGGGGGCGCCGCTCCGGTACGGATCGGGAACGCCGCCTACAAGCAGTACCAGGGCGACATCTTCGGCGAGGTCATGATCGCCCTGCACGAGGCCCGACAGCTCGGCGTCGACGAGACCGAGTACTCGTGGCCGTTGCAGCGGGCCCTGATGCAGTACGTCGACGACAATCGCACCCGGCCCGACAGCGGCATCTGGGAGATCCGCGGCGAGCTGCAGCACTTCACGCACTCCCGGGTCATGATCTGGGCCGCGCTCGATCGCGCCATCGCGGGCGTGGAGCAGTTCGGCCTCGACGGCCCGGTCGACCGCTGGCGCGAGCTCCGAGACGAGGTGCGGGCCGAGGTCGAACGCGACGGCTGGAACGCCGACCGGAACTCCTTCAGGCAGCACTACGACACCACCGAGGTGGACGCCTCGCTGCTGCAGCTCGCCCAGGTCGGCTTCGTCGCCGCCGACGATCCCCGCATGCTCGGCACCGTCGCCGCGATCGAGCACGACCTGCTGCACGACGGACTGCTGCTGCGCTACCGCACCGAGAGCGGCGTCGACGGGCTGGCGGGCGACGAGAACCCCTTCCTGACCTGCTCGTTCTGGCTCGCCGAGCAGTACGCGGCCTCGGGGCGGGTGGACGACGCCGTCACCCTGATGGACCGCCTGGTCGGCTACTGCAACGACGTCGGCATGCTGTCGGAGGAGATCGAGGTCGCGACGGGGCGACACGTCGGCAACACGCCTCAGGCGCTGTCGCACCTGGCGCTGGTGCGTGCGGCGGACGCGATCGGGCGCGCGCAGGCGACCCGCGCCTCCTAGGCTCCCCCGTCGGCGGAACGGACGACGGCCGCCCTGCTCGATGCGAGCGGGACGGCCGTCGGGGTGCTGCCGTGGATCAGACGGGTCGGTGGATCAGGCGGGCCAGTCCGCCGGACCGGTCGAGCCGGCCGCGTACGTGTCGAGGGGCACCTGGCCGGCCTGCCACGCGTCGATCACGGGAGCGACGATGGCCCAGCAGCGCTCGGCCACGTCGCCGCGGATCGAGAGCGTCGGGTCGTCGTGGAAGATGCCGCTGAGCACCTCGCCGTAGGGGGTGAGCTCGGGCTTGCCGAGGGTCACCGACATGGTCGACTTCTCCAGGTCGAAGGGGTTGCCGGAGCCGTTGGTCGTGACGCCGAGCTCCATCGTCTCGGGGCTGATCTCGATGCGCAGCGTGTCGGGGGTCGACGAGCCGTTGAGCCCCTCGGGCAGCGCCGGCACGGGCTTGAAGGTGATGAGGACCTCTTTGCGGATCTTCGTCATGCCCTTGCCCGAACGGAGGATGAACGGCACGCCGGCCCAACGGCGCGTCTTGACCTCGAACTCGACCTCGGCCAGGGTCTCGGTCTGACGCTCGTCGTCGACGCCGTCCTCGTCGGCGTAGGCGGGGACGTCCTTGCCGTCGATGGTGCCGGCGGAGTACTGGGCGCGACGGCTCGACGCGACGGGGTCGCCGCCCTTGACCCAGGTGGCACGCAGCACGCGTGCGATCTCGCTGCGCAGCTCGACGGAGTCGATCGACGACGGGGCGTCCATCGCGATGACCGCGAGCACCTGGAGGAGGTGGCTCTGGATCATGTCGATCAGGGCGCCGGCCTTGTCGTAGTACTGGGCGCGGCCTTCGAGACCGAGCACCTCGTCGTAGAAGATCTCGACCTTCTCGATGTTCTCGCTGTTCCAGACCGGCTCGAACAGGCGGTTCGCGAAGCGGAGACCGATCATGTTGAGCACGGTCGCACGACCGAGGAAGTGGTCGGTGCGGTGGATGCGCTCTTCGGGGACGATCTTCAGCAGCTCGGCGTTCAGCTCGCGAGCGCTCTGCTCGTCGGAGCCGAAGGGCTTCTCGAGGGCGAGGCGGAGACCCTCGGGGAGGTCGATCTCGGCCAGCGACTTGATGACCTTCGTGCTGATCGCCGGCGGGAGGGCGAAGTACATGACGGGCGTGCCCTCGCTGGCCTCGAACAGAGCCTTCAGGTGCTCGACCGTGGTGGGGTCGCCCTGGATGTACCGGCTCGAGGCGAGGGTCTTCTTGGCGAGGTCGCTGCCGGCGTCGCCGTTGAACGCCGTCTTGACGACGTCGTCCCACTCGTCGGCGCTGCGCTCGCTGCGGCCGGTGCCGATCAGCTGCACGTCGACTCCGCGGTCGCTCTTCAGCAGGCTGGCGAGGCCGGGGAGCAGCAGACGCTCGGTGAGGTCTCCGCTTGCTCCGAGGATGATGAGGGTGGTGGTGTCTGTCACTGTGCGGCTTTCATGGATGAGGGCGGCGAACGGATCGTCGCTTGTCGATCTGGCGGCGGGTGGGGTGCTCAGGCCACGAGTGTCAACGCACAGGGCGGACGGGCATTCCCGTCGACCGCCCCGGCCGGTCAGGGCACGGGTCGCGTCTCGGCGTCGGTGCCCGGTCAACCGTACTGCTCTTGGGCGGCGGGCGCCGCACCCCGTCAGTCGGCGTCGCGTCGGACGGTGTCGCGGGGCGCCTCGTCGTCCTCCGTGGCCCTGGTCGTGGCGTCGTCGCCCGTGCTGCCGTCGGCGTCCGCGGCGGTCGCGGTGTCGCCGGCGGTCGCGGACTCGCCGGCGGTCGCGGAGTCGTCGGCGGTCGCGGCGTCGTCGGCGGTCGCGGAGTCGTCGGCGCCGGTGGTCTCGTCTCCGTCGGCTCCGTCGGATCCGGGGTGCGCCTCCTCGGTGTCGGTCTCGGAATCCGCCGTGCCCGCGTCCGTCTCGGCGGGCCGGGGCGCGGTGCCGTCGTCGGGGTCGAGCGCGGCGACGATGCGACCGAGCGAGACGGCGATCGACACCCCGCCGCTGGTGTCGGTGGTGGGGCGGTCGCGGTGGGCGTCGATCGCCTCCCAGAGGTCGGCGATGCGCCGACGCGCCTCGACGAACACGTCCGCGTCGGAGTCGTGGCGCCTGATCACCTCGGCGACCCCGTGCAGGGTGTGCGCCACGGCCGGGGCGAGCGAGTCGGGCATGCCGATCTGGCGGCCGATGCGCCTGCCGAGGACCCCGGAGACCTCGGCGATGTCCTGCAGATGGAACGAGACCCGCTCGAACGCGGCCAGTTCGGCGTACTCGTGGCCGAGATCGCGTCGACGCAGCAGCCACCGGGGATTCATCCGCCGCGACTCGTCGGCGTACTGCACCGACGAGCGCACGCTGTGCAGGGTCGCGGGCAGCTCGCCGACGCGCTCCTCCCAGTCGTCGTCCTCGAGGGGCCAGGGCGTCTCGAAGACCCCGGCGATCTCGTCGGCCCGGTCGGCGAGCGCCTGCCGGACCCGTCGGAGCCGCGTCTCGGCGCGCGAGGTGTTCAGAGGCGGCACGATCACGAAGTTGAGGACGACGCCCACGACGACGCCGACGCCGAGCTGGACGATGTAGCCGATGCCGTACGACTCGGTGTCCGATCCTCCGAGCAGCAGCACGAACAGGCCGGCGGTGAGCACCCAGTCGCGACCGGCCCCGAGCCAGCGGATGCCGGCGAGCACGACGCCGATGCCGACCAGCACGCCGACGGCGAGGACTCCTGGCGGGCCGTCCTGCATGGCGAAGACCGCCGTGGCGAGGGCGATGCCGATGACGACGCCCAGCAGCACCTGGATCCCCTGTCGCAGCGAGGCCCGCAGCGTCGGGTACATGGCGATGACCGCGCCGAGCGGCGCGTAGTACGGGTAGTCGGCCGCCGTGCCGGGGATCTGCGGGGCGATCCAGTAGGCGAGCCCCGCGGCGAGCGCCGTCTTCACCGCCAGCAGGAGGCGCGGCTGGGCGAGCAGCACGCGGGTCCAGTGCCCGACGGCGCGGGCGTCCCGATCGAGGGTCGAGCGGCGGTCGGTCATGGCTCGATGATGCCAGCCGGCGGGCGTCGCCGCCGGGTCGTCGACCACGTACACTGATCGAACATCTGTTCGAACCGACCCGGCCGGGGGGTCTGAGCACGAGGCACCAGTCATGCGTTTCACCCATCTCCGCGTCGCGTCGTCGTTCAGCGCGCACTACGGCACCGCCCACCCGAAGACCCTCGTCGAGACCGTGGCCGAGCGACGGGCCGACGCCGCGGCGATCACCGACCGCGACGGGCTCTACGGGGCGATCCGGCACATCGGCGCGTGTCGCGCCGCGGGCGTCGACCCGATCGTGGGGGTGGAGCTGGGGTGCCGCGACGATCGGGCCGGCGGAGGCGCTGCTGCGGGTGCGGGTGCTCCGGTCGATCGGATCGTCGTGCTGGCGCACGGGTCGATCGACGGCGGCGCTCCGGGTGCGGGGTGGGCGGCGCTCTGCCGGTTGATCAGCGCCGCGCACGGCCGGGCGACACGGAAGGCGAGCGGCAGCGCGAACAGCGTGGCGACCATCGGCCGGTCGCGGGTCCGGGCGTTCGTCCAGGGCGAGTCGGGGCCCGCCGCGACCGTGCTGCTCGGCCCGGACTCCGACGTGGGTCGACTGGTGCAGGCGGGTCGGCACACCGAGGCGGCGGCGTCGCTGGCCGACTGGGCGGCCGAGCTGCCGGGTGGCGTGGTGGTCGAGGTCGTCTGCCATCTGACCGAGCCGGGCGAGAGCCGGAGCATCCGGCACGCGGCCCGCATGCTCGAGCTGGCCGACCACGTCGGAGTGCCGGCCGTGCTGACCAACGCCGTCCGCTACCTCGACCCCGACGAGGCGGTCACCGCCGACGTCCTCGACTCGGCGGGCCATCTCGCCGCCCTGGGCAGCTTCCGCCCCCAGCCGAACGCGCAGGCGTTCCTGAAGTCGGCCGATGCGATGCGCGCCGTCGCGCGGATGGTGACCGACGCCTCCTCGCTGCCTCGCAGCTCCGCCGACGAGATGCTGTCCGCGACGGAGCGACTGGCCGACCGGTGCCGACTCGACCCCGCCGCCGATCTCGGCTGGGGTCGGCCGAAGGTCCCCGAGCCGAGTGCGATCGGAGTCGACGGCGATCCCGACCAGGTGCTGTTCCGCCGGGCGGAGGCGGGGATCACCGAGCGGTTCGGTGACGCCGGTCGCGCTCTGCGCGAGAAGGTCGACGAGCGCATGCGCTACGAGCTCGGCATCATCACGGGGTTCGGCTTCGCCGGGTACTTCCTGACCGTGGCCGACGTGTCGAAGCTGATGCGCGACATGAGGGTGCGGAACGCCGCACGCGGGTCGGGGGCGGGCAGCCTCGTCACCTATCTGCTGCGGATCTCGAACGTCGATCCGATCGAGCACGATCTGCTGTTCGAGAGGTTCCTCGGCAACAAGCGGGAGACGCTCCCCGACATCGACATCGACGTCGAGTCGGCGAGGCGTCACGAGGTCTACCGGGCGATCTTCGACCGGTACGGCAGCAACCGGGTGACCCTCATGTCGATGCAGTCGACCTACCGGGGGCGAGGCGCCGTCCGCGACGCCGGTCTGGCGCTCGGTCTCGACGACGAGCAGATCGACCTCGTCGCCAAGAACGTCTGGCGCTCGAACGCCCGCGACCTGCGGACGGCCCTGGCCGAGAAGCCCGAGCTGCGCGAGATCGCCGAGCTGGCCCGCAGCGACGGGCAGATCGACCTGCTGGTCGATCTCAGCGAGCGACTCGACCGGCTGCCGCGGCACATCTCGATGCATCCGTGCGGGGTGATCCTCGGCGACTCCGGTCTGCTCAGCATGACGCCGGTCCAGCCGAGCGGCATCGGTCTGCCGATGAGCCAGTTCGACAAGCACGACATGAACGACGCCGGTCTGCTGAAGCTCGACGTGCTGGGGGTGCGCATGCAGAGCACCCTGGCGTACGCGCTCGACGAGATCGAGCGAGTGAACGGCTCGAGGGCCGCGGTGGCCGGTGCGCTGCCGGTGGACGCACGGTACGTGAACAGAGAGGGGCGGATCGAGCTCGACGAGATCCCGCACGACGACGAGCCGACGTTCGCGGCGATCAGGACGACGCACACGCTCGGCATGTTCCAGATCGAGAGCCCGGGGCAGCGCGAGCTGATCGGCAAGATGCAGCCCGATCGCTACTCCGACCTCATCGCCGACATCTCCCTGTTCCGCCCCGGGCCGATGAAGGGCAACATGATCGTGCCGTTCCTCGACACGAAGCACGGGTTCCAGCATCCCGACTACATCCACCCGAGCTTCGCGGGGTTCCTCGACGACAGCTACGGCGTCGTGATCTACCACGAGCACGTCCTGCGGATCCTCGAGGCCACGATGCAGGTGAGCCTCGCCGAGGCCGACGAGATCCGGCGCCACATGGGCAAGGGCGACGACGACGCCCTCGAGGCGACGTTCCGCGCCCGCACCCGGGCCAACGTCGACCCCGAGACCGGGCTCCGCCGCTACGACGACGCCGACGTCGACCGCATCTGGGCGGTGCTGAAGGGCTTCGGATCGTTCGGCTTCTGCAAGGCGCACGGTGCGGCCTTCGCCCTGCCCACGTACCAGAGCGCGTGGCTGAAGACGCACTACCCTGCCGAGTTCCTCGCCGGCATCCTGACCCACGATCCCGGCATGTACCCGAAGCGGCTGCTCCTGACCGAGGCACGGCGGATGGGCATCCCGGTGCTGCCGCTCGACGTCAACGCCTCGACCGACGTCTACCGCGTCGAACGGCTGCGCGCACCCGCCACCCCGATCGCGCCGACCCGCACCGGCGACCTCGGCATCCGGCTGTCGCTCGTCGACGTGCACGGCATCAGCGACGCCGAGCTCGCCCGGGTCGTCGTGGGTCGCCCGTACGACTCGATCACCGACTTCTGGCAGCGGGCGACACCGTCGCGGTCGTTGTTCGAGCGACTCGCCCAGGTCGGGGCGCTCGACTCGCTCGCCGGCCCGGGGCGGACGAGGGGCGATGTCCTGGCCAGGGTGCGCGCACTGACCGGCAGGTCATCGCGGCCCCGGGCGGCCGACGTCGAGAACCAGCTCGACTTCGTCGTCGACGACTCCGACACCGTGCCCACCGGCACCCCCGACGTCGGAGTCCGCGACCGGGTGAGCGACGAGCTCGACATCCTGTCCATGGAGGTCAGCGAGCACGTCATCGAGAGCTACCGTCCGATGCTCGACGACCTCGGCGTCGTCCGGGCCGCCGACCTGCGCGACCACTGGAACGGCACGACCGTCCTCGTGGCCGGCATCCGCATCGCCACCCAGACCCCTCCGATGCGCAGCGGTCGGCGCGTCGTGTTCATCAGCCTCGACGACGGCAGCGGCGTCTCCGACTCGACGTTCTTCGACGAGGCGCAGCAGCGCGCCGGCTCCCTCCTGTTCGGCACGCAGCTCATGCTGATCCAGGGCCGCACCCGACGCACCGGCGAGCGGGGGATCTCGCTCGAGGCCGACGACGCCTGGGATCTCAAGACGATGTGGCGGGAGTGGAGCGCGACCCGCGCCTCCTCGGCCGCCGGTCTCGACGCCGTCGACGTCGGCGCCTGACCCGCGCGTCGGCAACTCCTCCTCCCTGCCGCGCGGCCGCACCGGACGTCGGCGTGTCGCGGCCCGGCGCGACACCGGACAGGAGTTGCCGACCGGGCGTGCGTAGGGTGGCGGCATGAGCGAGCAGCACGAGAAGGGCACCTACGTCGAGCCCGGCCAGGAGTACACCCGCGACACCAACTACATCGAGGACCGCATCACGCGCGACGCCGCCGACGGCTGGCCCGTCGAGTCGGGTCGCTACCGCCTCGTCGCGGCCCGAGCCTGCCCCTGGGCGAACCGCAGCGTCATCTCACGCCGCCTGCTCGGCCTCGAAGACGCGATCTCGCTGGGTCTGCCCGGCCCGACGCACGACGCCCGCAGCTGGACCTTCGACCTGGACCCCGACGGGCGCGACCCCGTCCTCGGCATCGAGCGCCTGCAGGAGGCCTTCTTCGCCCGCACGCCCGACTACCCGCGTGGCATCACGGTGCCGGCGATCGTGGACGTGCCGAGCGGCAAGGTCGTCACGAACGACTTCCCGCAGATCACCCTCGACTTCGCCACCGAGTGGACGGAGTTCCACCGCGACGGCGCACCCGACCTCTACCCCGAGCATCTGCGGGCCGAGATCGACGAGGTGAACGCCGTGATCTTCCGCGACGTCAACAACGGCGTCTACCGCGCGGGCTTCGCCGGGTCGCAGAAGAGCTACGAGCGGGCGTACGACACGCTGTTCGCCCGTCTCGACTGGCTCTCCGAGCGCCTGGCCGATCAGCGGTTCCTGGTCGGCGACACGATCACCGAGGCCGACATCCGCCTCTTCACGACCCTCGCCCGCTTCGACGCGGTCTACCACGGCCACTTCAAGTGCAATCGGAACAAGCTCACCGAGATGCCCGTGCTCTGGGCCTACGCCCGCGATCTGTTCCAGACCCCCGGCTTCGGCGACACCATCGACTTCGGCCAGATCAAGAAGCACTACTACATCGTGCACAGCGACATCAATCCGACCGGCATCGTCCCCGCCGGGCCCGACCCATCGGGCTGGCTGACCGCGCACGGTCGTGAGCAGCTCGGCGGACGGCCCTTCGGCGACGGCACTCCCCCCGCGCCGCCCCGTGCCGGCGAAGAGGTGCCCCCGCTCGTCGCCTCGTGATCGGGCCCGTCGCCCGTCTCGAGGGGATCCGCGACGACGCCCTCTCGCTCGCCGACCGCCTCCGCAGCGACATGGAGGCGGTGGCCGAGGCCCGCGAGTCGGCGAACGTGGACGACGAGCACGACCCCGAGGGCTCGACGATCGCGTACGAGAGGTCGCAGCTCGACGCCATCCGCCGGTCGGCGCTCGACCGGGCGGACGACGCGCGCTCCGCTCTCGAGCGTCTCGCCGCCGGGACCTTCGGCCGCTGCGAGCGCTGCTCGGCGCGCATCGGGGAGGCCCGGCTCGAAGCCCGTCCGACCGCTCGACTCTGCATCGACTGCGCGCGCTGACCCGCGCCTCCTGCCGAGCCGAGGAGGCGCGGGTCGGCTGCCGCCCGCCCCTCCGGGAGCCGCCTCCCTAAGCTGGTCGGTGCCCGGACCCTCGTCCGAGCATGGATTCGGTCGAAGGAGACGGAATGAGAATCGACAGCGCCGATGTGATCGTCACGAGCCCCGATCGCAACTTCGTGACACTCAAGCTGACGACCGACGAGGGGATCACCGGGCTCGGTGACGCCACGCTGAACGGCCGGGAGCTCGCCGTCGTCGCGTATCTCACCGAGCACGTCGTCCCGCTGCTCGTCGGACGGGACCCCGCCCGCATCGAGGACACCTGGCAGTTCCTGTACCGCAGCGCGTACTGGCGCCGGGGGCCGGTGACGATGGCGGCGATCGCCGCCGTCGACGTCGCCCTCTGGGACATCAAGGCGAAGGCCGCCGGCATGCCGCTCTACCAGCTGCTCGGCGGCGCCTCCCGGACAGGGCTGCTCGCCTACGGGCACGCCTCCGGCAAGGACCTCGAGGAGCTCTTCGACAGTGTCCGGGATCACCAGGAGCAGGGGTACAGGGCGATCCGGGTCCAGACCGGAGTGCCCGGGCTGAAGTCGATCTACGGCATCGCGTCCAACGCCACCTTCGACGCCAACACCGGGGTCCGCTACGACCACGAGCCCGCCCAGCGCGGGGCCCTGCCGAACGAGGAGGACTGGGACACCCGCTCGTATCTGCGTCACGTCCCCACCGTCTTCGAGGCGGTCCGCAACGAGTTCGGCCCCGAGATCCCCCTCCTGCACGACGGGCACCACCGCATGACGCCGATCCAGGCGGCCTCCCTCGGAAAGAGCCTCGAGCCGTACGACCTCTTCTGGCTCGAGGACGTCACCCCCGCCGAGAACCCCGAGGCCTTCCGCCTCGTCCGCCAGCACACGACGACGCCTCTTGCGATCGGCGAGATCTTCAACACCGTGTGGGACTACCAGCAGATCGTCCGCGAGCAGCTGATCGACTACGTGCGGAGCGCCGTGACCCACACCGGCGGCATCACGCATCTCAAACGAGTTCTCGAATATGCGGCGCAATACCAGATCAAGTCGGGCATGCACGGCCCGACGGACATCTCGCCCGTCGGGATGGCCGCCGCGATGCACCTCGGTCTCTCGATCCATAATTTCGGGATCCAGGAGTACATGAAGCACGGTGCGCGCACCGATCTGGTCTTCGACCAGGGGTTCACCTTCGTCGACGGCATGCTGCACCCGGGCGATCGACCCGGCATCGGAGTCGAGCTCGACGTCGACGAGGCCGGCCGGTATCCGTACGAGAAGGCCTACCTGCCCTACAACCGGCTGGCCGACGGCACGGTGCACGACTGGTGAACCGGAGAGGCCGCACCTTCGCGGAAGGACCTGAGCGGATATCCCCTCTACCCCGATTGGGAGAATGGCTCGTCGAATACGTCATTGCTTAGTGGATTCGTGAGAAAAGCTCCAGGTGCGATTATCACGGAAATAGGTCATAGTGAATCCGATAAGTCGCCTCTGTGATTTGTCTAATCGCCGAACAAAGGATTCCCGTGGCCCAGAAGACCTTTATCCAACTCATCGACGATCTCGACGGCTCGCCTATCTCCGATGGCGAGGGCCGCACTCTGACCTTCTCCCTCGACGGCGCCACATACGAGATCGATCTGCACGACTCGCATGTCGACGAGCTCACCTCCGCGCTCTCGCCGTTCCTCTCCGCCGGCCGCAGGACGGGGCGCAAGCAGACCCCGAGCCGGGGCCCCGCCGGCAAGTCGAACCCCGCCGAGCTGCAGGCGATCCGCGAGTGGGCGCGCGCGAACGGCCACGAGGTGTCCGATCGCGGCCGCGTCTCGGGTTCGGTCCGCGAGGCCTACGACGCCGCTCACTGATCCACCGGGGGCGCCGGCGGCCGGGTGGCGACCACCGGCCGCCGGCGCTCCCGTCTACGGGGTGATCGGTCGGGGCAGAGCGTAGACGCCGTGGCCCACGCGTTCGACTCGACCCTGCCTGGTCAGCACGCTGAGAGTGGAGAGCACACTGCTCCGCCGGTAGTCGGGCAGCGCCGCCGCGATCTCCGTCGTGCGGAGCTCGCCCGCCCGCAGCATCTCGGGGATGCGGTCGGCCAGCGAGTCGCCCGCACCGGCCCCGGCCTCCTCGGGACCGGGCGCGTCCGAACCGCTCCCGTGCGCCTCCTGCAGGTACTCCGCCCTCGCGAGGTCGACGCCCTCGGCCGACACGCGACTCGACGCCCCGTCGGAGCCGGACGCCTGCGCGTAGGGCGCCAGCGTCAGCGATCGCCCCACCCGGGCGTACACGGCCGACGGGCTGGTGCCCTGGTGCTCGGCGATCTCGGGGTACGAGGCGCCGCCCAGCAGAAGCACTGCCTCGCCCTCCAGCCCCAGCCACTGGCCCAGACTCGCGATCTCCCAGCCGGCCGTGGTGACGGCCGAGCCCCACACCTCGATGTCGTCGGCGTGCTCGGTCGTGATGCGTCGCAGGTCCTCCAGCAGGTCGACGAGGCGCTCTCGGGCGTCGTCGACGATCTCGGCGGTGAACTGAGGCGGCCGGCGAAGTTTGATCGGTCGTGACATTTGTGAAAGACTATCCAAGTTGCCCTCGTGGCACCACGACGTCGCTCGGCAGTCCGGGCGTCACACCCCCCTCACTTTGGAGTTCCCATGGCTTTCGCAATCGTGCGCGCCGGTGGCCGTCAGGAGAAGGTCGAGGTCGGAACGATTCTGACCGTCGACCGCCTCAAGGCCTCCACCGCAGACACCGTCTCGTTCGTCCCCGTCCTGCACGTCGACGGCGACACGATCCTCTCGGGCGACGACCTGGGCAAGGTGACGGTCGAGGGCGAGGTCCTGAACGACCTCCGCGGCCCGAAGATCGTCATCCAGAACTACAAGAACAAGACCGGGTACAAGCGTCGCATGGGCTTCCGTGCCGACCTCACCCGCGTCAAGATCACCTCGATCACGACCAAGTAGCACTGTAGAAGATCAGGAGCTGACAGCACATGGCACACAAAAAGGGCGCATCGTCCACCCGTAACGGCCGCGACTCGAACGCCCAGCGCCTCGGCGTGAAGCGCTTCGGCGGCCAGGTCGTCCTCGCCGGCGAGATCATCGTCCGCCAGCGCGGCACCCACTTCCACCCCGGCGCCAACGTCGGCCGCGGCGGCGACGACACCCTCTTCGCCCTCGCACCCGGCTCCGTCGAGTTCGGCAACAAGGGCGGCCGCAAGGTCGTCAACATCGTCGCCGCCGTCACCGCGTAGGTCTCGGCAGCACGCGCCTCGGGGCGATCGGACTTCGGTCCGGTCGCCCCGTTCCGCGTCCCGGCACGATGGAGGACGACCCTGTACCCCTCTGCCAGGTCACTCTGCGCCGCGGCGCGTACACGGGAGGGATGAGAGCACTCACCTACCAGTCGGTCACCAAAGTCTCGGTCGAGGACGTCCCCGACCCCCGCATCATCGACCCCACCGACGCCGTCATCAAGGTGACGTCCGCCGCCATCTGCGGCAGCGACCTGCACCTCTACGACGTCTTCGACTCGTACCTCGACAAGGGCGACGTCCTCGGACACGAGACCATGGGCGTCGTCACCCAGGTCGGATCCGCGGTCGGACGCGTCAAGGTCGGCGACCGCGTCGTCGTCCCGTTCGTCATCGCCTGCGGCGACTGCTTCATGTGCGACCGCGGGCTCTTCTCGCAGTGCGAGACGACCCAGGTCACCGAGTACGGCTCGGGCGCTACCCTCTACGGCTTCAGCAAGCTCTACGGCCAGGTGCCTGGCGGGCAGGCCGAGCAGCTGCGAGTCCCCCTCGCCGACGCCAACCTCGTCACGGTCGGGCACGACCTGCCCGACGAGCGGTACCTGTTCCTCAGCGACATCCTCCCCACCGCGTGGCAGGGCGTCGACTACGCGCAGGTCCCCGAGGGCGGCACGCTCGTCGTACTCGGGCTCGGACCGGTCGGGCAGTTCGCATCCCGCATCGGCGTGCACCGCGGCTACCGCGTGATCGGCATCGACCCCGTCCCCGAGCGTCGCGCCATGGCCGAGCGCCACGGCGTCGAGGTGCTCGACCTCACGAAGGACATCGCCGACGTCGTGTCCGGGATGACCGACGGCCGCGGACCCGACTCCGTCCTCGACGCCGTCGGCATGGAGGCCCACGACCACGGCGGAGTGAGCGCCGTGCAGAAGTTCGCCGCCGTCCTCCCCGACAAGGTCGGCCAGGCGGTCCTGCAGAAGGCCGGCCTCGACGCCCTCGGGGCCATGCACCTGGCCTTCGAGATCGTCCGCCGCGGCGGCACCGTGTCGCTCAGCGGCGTGTACGGTGGCACCGCCGACCCGACGCCGTTCCTCACGCTGTTCGACAAGCAGATCACCATCAAGATGGGCCAGTGCAACGTGCAGCGGTGGATGGACACCCTGCTGCCCCTCGTCGAGGACCCCGCCGACCCGCTCGGCACCATGGACCTCGTCACCCACCCCGTGCCGCTCGCCGAGGCCCCCGCCATGTACGAGCTGTTCAAGCAGAAGGACGACGGCTGCATCAAGGTGGTCCTGAAGCCCTGACCTGCAGGTCCCGGCACCGACGGCACCTCACGACCCGCGCCTCCTCGGGTCGTGAGGTGCCGTTCGTGCGTCGCCGGCCGACGGGAATACGACGAGTTAGCCGACAGTTCATCGAAACGCGCACCTGCGTTCATGACATTCGGAGCAATCCAGTGATGGACTGGGTGTCGAATCAACAACAAGGGTCTCGTCCCGAGCCCCCGTCGGCGACATCGAAGAGAGAACCAATGGATCTCCGGACGGCCGAACACCCCAGGCCGAACCACTTCATCCTGCACCTCAGCGACACGCACCTCGTCGGCGGTGACGGGGATCTCTACGGGGCCGTCGACAGCGAGGCCCGGCTCCGGCAGATCGTCGCCGAGATCGAAGCGTCCGGCAACAGCCCCGAGGCGATCGTCTTCACGGGCGATCTGGCCGACAAGGGCGAGCCGGACGCCTACCGGAAGCTGCGCGAGCTCGTCCAGCCGATGGCCGACCGTCTCGGCGCCCAGGTCATCTGGGCCATGGGCAACCA
Source organism: Frigoribacterium sp. AC394 (assembly GCF_979258095.1). Taxonomy (NCBI): domain Bacteria; kingdom Bacillati; phylum Actinomycetota; class Actinomycetes; order Micrococcales; family Microbacteriaceae; genus Frigoribacterium; species Frigoribacterium sp. AC394. Next base: position 570,244 of record NZ_OZ409834.1, read on the forward strand.
CGACGAGCGCGGGGCCTTCCGGGAGCAGCTCTTCGGTCAGCTGCCGTCGCAGCGACCGGTCGACCTCGTCTACGACGTCCACGGTCTGCGGATCATCACCCTCGACACGACCGTCCCCGGGCACCACTACGGCGAGCTGTCGGGCGAACAGCTCGACTGGCTGGCGGAGGAGCTCAGCACCGACGCCCCCGACGGCACCATCATCGCCATGCACCACCCGCCCGTGCCGAGCGTGCAAGACCTCACCGCCCTCGTCGAACTGCGTGACCAGGCGTCGTTGGCCGAGGTCGTCGAAGGCAGCGACGTGCGGTCGATCATCGCGGGGCACCTGCACTACTCGACCAACACGGTCTTCGCGGGGATCCCCGTCTCGGTGGCCTCGGCGACCTGCTACACGCAGGATCTCAACGCCGCGGGCGGCGGCACCCGCGGACGCGACGGCGCCCAGTCGTTCAACCTGGTGCACGTGTACGAGGGCTCGGTCGTGCACTCGGTCGTGCCGATCGGCACCTACGAGACCGTCGGCGAACGCGTCCCGGCCGACGTCGTGGCCGAGCGCCTGGCACTCGCCGGGGTGCGCATCGCCCCGGCGGCACCGCGCCACCGGGCGACGGACACCGCGCCCGTGCAGCTGCCGCTCGCCGCTCCTGCTCGACAGGACTACGCCCTCACCGGCCCCATCGACACCCTGTAACGGCGGCGGGGGCGACTGCGGCGCCTCCGCTCGGCGCCTCCGCGGTCCATGCGGGTGCTGGCCCGTCCTGCTCCGTGCTGGTCGAGAATGCCATCAGCGCCGGTGCGCGTCGGCAACTCCTCACCTGTGCGTCGGCGCGAGTCGCCCGCCCCGAGGATGCGCGGGTCGGGTCGCGAACGGCTGCACGCGTGAGGAGTCACCGACGGCGCGCGGCCACACACGTGCTGAAACGGGCACGAGATCTCCGCAAGCGGCGGGTCGCGGCCTGTGTCGGCAACTCCTCATCCTTGCGCGCCGAGCCAGACCGAGCCCCTGAACGGCGGTTTTCACCAGCCGAACGGTGCAGGGGTCAGGAGTTGCCGACAGCGGGCGGCACAGCAGCGCGACCCCGACGCGGGCCCCCGGGTGTCTCGGGCCTCAGCCCCGGGGCGGCGCGGACGCCATCGCGGTGCGCATCCGCCGCAGGTACCCGTCTCTGAGCACATGGCGCAGTCGCGGCGGCAGATGCGGCACGACGGCCGACGCGACGCCCATCACCCGCGCGTACCGACGGGCGGACCGGGCGCTCCAGGGCAGGCCGAAGCGGAGCCGGACGGATTCGGGCAGCGACCCCAGCGTGACGCACCGCGCCACCGGCATGATCACGCGGAGCCACCAGGGCACGTTGACGGGGTGCAGCAGCTGGCGGGCCACGTCGCGAGTGACGTCGTCGACGACCAGTGCGTCGACCGCCTCCGCCCAGTACCGGGCGAAGGCCTCGCGGTCGGCGGGCCAGAGCTCGCGGGGCATCTGCAATGCCGTCCCCACGACGGCGTACTCCTGGTAGACCGAGTCGGCGACCTCGGGGGCCAGGGGCCCGTGCACCTGCTCGAAGATCGTCATCGCCGAGTCGTAGAGGGTCGCCGCCACCCAGAGCTGCGACGCCGGGTCGAACGCGTCGTAGCGCACCCCCTGGCTGCCGTCGGCGTGGACGGGGCGATGCGCCCGTCCGACCTCGCGGCGCACGTGCGCGCGCTCCGCGGGCGTGCCGAAGACGACGGCGTACAGGTAGGTCATGGTGCCGTGCAGCCTCGACAGGGGCCGGTCGACGAAGTCGCTGTGGTCGGCCACGCCATGCCCGACGGCCGGGTCGGCCAGTTGCAGCAGGATCGCCCGCCCTCCTCCGGCGAGCAGCACGGACTCCCCCGCCATGTCGCCGATGGTCCGCACATCGCTTCCGCGCAGTGTCCAGGGCAGCCTCATGCGGTCAGCCTAGAGGCCGCCCTCGGTAGGGTTCTCCCATGTCGACGCCTGATTTCGTCCTGTCCCTCCGAGAGAAGATCGGCACGGAACGGCTGTGGCTCTCGGGGGTGACGGCGGTCGTCGTCCGCGGCGACGACATCCTGCTCGTCCGTCGGGCCGACACGGGGGCCTGGACGCCGGTCACGGGCATCATCGATCCGGGTGAGCACCCCGCCGACGCGGCCGTCCGAGAGACCCTCGAAGAGGCCGGTGTCGTGGCCGTGCCCGAACGACTGGCCGCCATCGGCGTGACCGACGAGATCGTCTACGGCAACGGCGACCGAGCCCAGTACATCGACCACACGTTCGTCATGAGCCACCGTGCGGGCGAACCCCACCCGGCCGACGGCGAGAACACCGAAGCGCGCTGGTTCTCGACGACGGCGCTTCCTCCGATGAGCACCGAGATGACCCGGCGCATCGAGGCCGCGCTGTCCGACGAGGTGGCCGCTCGCTTCGGCACGACACCCGCCTGACCCGAGCCACTCGAGACGCGCAGGGCGCCCGAGCGACTCGAGACCCCCGAGGGAGCCGAGGAGGCGCGGGAGACCCCAGCAGACCCTGCCGGCCCCCAGGATCGTTCAGCCCTCGAGGCTGCCCTGCGCCCCGCCTGCGCGCAGTGAACGACGATCCTGTTCGGCGCTCTCGCGCGCGACGCGATCCATCTCGGCCTGCTCCCACGGGGCGGCGAACGGGTAGTACCGCTCGAGGAAGTCCGTCACCGTCGCGGTGCGCTCTTCGTCGCTGACCTCGGGGAAACTGCCGTCGTTGAGGCAGAAGAAGTCGTCGGACCGCTTCTTGAGGAGGTCGGACAACGAGGCGAGTCCCGAGACCATCGTCGTGTCGATGTAGCTGACGCGCGCGTTCTCTTGGACGATCGCCCGCCCGGTCATCAGCGAGTAGTAGTGGTACAGCGAGTTGGTGACGGAGATGTTCTCCTTCGCGCGGAAGGGACTCGCGGCCGTCGCGGCGAACTCGTCCGCGAACTCGTGCTCGAGCTCGTACATCACACTGCGTCGGAGGGGTGCTGCCGTGTGCTCGAGGTGCCGGGTGGTGACGCGTCCGAAGCGCTGCTGGAGCAGACGACGGTTGACCCGGGCGGCGTTCTCGAAGCCGCTGCGGTCGGGGTTGTTCAGACCGAGGCCGATGCGGGTGTCGGCCTCGATGAACTTCGTCACCGACCCCGGTGAGAAGAACATCGACGGCGCGACCGGACGACCGAAGAACATGTCGTCGTTCGAGTACAGGAAGTGCTCGCTGAGACCCTCGATGTGATGCAGCTGCGATTCGACGGCCTGCGAGTTGTGAGTCGGCAGGTGCGACAGGTCGGAGAAGAACTCCTCGCTGCGGACCACGCGCACCCTCGGGTGGTCGCCGAGCCACTCGGGGACGGGCGAGTCGGTGGCGATGTAGATGGTCCGCACCCAGGGGGCGAACATGTAGACCGAGCGGAGCGCGTACTTCAGCTCGTCGATCTGGCGGAACCGGGCCGGGGCGTCGTCGCCCTCGCCCACGACGTGCCGCTTGGCCTGCGCTGCACGGGCTCGCTGGTACTCGACGGAGTTCCCGTCGACCCAGGAGAAGATCAGGTCGATCTCGAACGTGATGTCGGTCGCGTGGTCGTCGAACATGTGCGCCAGGGTGGGCCACTCGAGCCCGAAGCGCTCGACGGTGCCTTCGACCGCCTCGTCGCGCGGAAGAGCGGTGCGCATCAGCGCGTTCTCGGTCGGGGCCAGGATCTCGTCGTCCGTGACGATCCAGAACTCGACCTGCACGGCCGTGCCCGCACCGTAGCGCAGGCGGCCGATGGGCTCGACCCTGGGCCGGTAGATCTTGAAGATGCGTTCGGACTCGACGTCGAGACCACCCTCGACGACCAGCACCGCCCGCGATTTGCCGGCCTTCGCGTAGAACGGCTCGGTCGCGGACGCCTCGACCATCGCGGTGACGAAGGCCTCACGGTGCACGATGTCGATCGCGATGACCGGACGGATGTCGTTGCCCCGCACGAGGAGGTACGGCACGTCGGCCTCGTCGAGGACCCGACGGAGGTACAGCAGGTCCTCGATCATCGACTGCTGCGGCGTCAGATGGCCGTTCAGCAGCGTGAACTGCCCCTTGCGGAGCACGATGTCGTCGCGATCGAGACCACCGGATCGGGGACGAGGGGTCAGGAGCGGACTCTCCGTCGTACCGGTGATCTCGGTGACCATTCAGACTCAACCTTCCGTGCGGGCCTCGGGTAGGCCGCTGCACCCTGGGGGAACATTTGATTTTAGCGGTAGCGCGCGGAATCCGCGCGGCGGACGGCCACGGGCGGGCCCGCCGTCAGCGACGACTGGTGGCCCGGCCGGTCGCGCCGGCCTCGTCGGTCGGCACCTTGACGACGACGCCGACCGCGATGAACACCCCCGCGGCGACGAACTGCAGCGCCGCCCAGGGCTGACCGGTGATCGGGATCACCACGACCGGGTTCCAGATCACGGCGACGGCCGCGAGGAGGGGCGTCGCCCACCAGGTGCGGCCGCGCACGGCGAAGACCAGCATGATCAGCGCCAGGATGGACACGACGTAGCGGAAGCCGATGAACAGCCCCGAGTCGAGCAGCACGACCCCGACGACGAGCGCCAGCGCCCCCAGCAGGCCGGGGGCCAGGGCGGGTCGGGTGAATGCGGGTGCGGTGGGCGTGGGCACGGAAGACCTCTCGATGGACCGCAGACGGCCTGCGGGCGTACCGATCGAGCTTATCGGGCGCCCCGGTGCCGGAACTCAGTCGATGTCGTACGGGATGTTGAGCACGCTGAGCGGCCGGCTCATCGGCGGTTCGTCGCGCAGACGCTCGAGACCCGGTCGCAGCTCGTCGAGCCAGGCCTCGTACCCCTCGGGGCTCAGCCGTCCGTTCTCGGTCGTGAATTCGGGCCTGATCGCCTCGCCCGCGTCGTCGGCGAGAGCCGGCCAGAGATCGAGGTACTGCGCCCGCACCGTGGACGAGAACTGACGGAGGTGCCGGTTGGCGTCGCGGATGCGCGGCGCGAGCTCGGCCCCACGAGGCAGGATCGACTGCAGCAGCAGTCGACTGCCCGGCAGCTCCCGCCGGAGCGTCACGAGCAGACTCTCGACCCCGCGCACGACCTGCTCGACGGACCGCCGGGCGGTGAAGTCGTTCGTGCCGATGAGGAGGACCACCGAATCGGGTTGCGCGGCGACGATCTGATCGACCCTCTCGGCCAGTGTGGCCGTGGTGTCGCCGTCGACACCGAGGTTCACGACGTCGTCGCCCGGGAACCAGGTGCCCCAGTCTCCGGCCCGGGTGACGTCGTCTCCGACGAACACCACTTTCTCATCGTTCGACATGTCCGACCTCTCTGTACAAAGCACTGTCGGCCCATGCTGTCAGCAACCGCTGGGAAGCGACAAGGAGGCGCGGCGCACTCACGCGACGCCGGTCGCGTCGGCCGGCCCCTGAGCCGACGCCGGGACGGACGACGCAGCGGTCGCCGAGGTCGACGCCCCGGCCGGAGCCACAGACCGCTCGGCGGCGTCCCTCTCGGCCGTGGCGGTGATGCGCTTGAGCATGCCGGAGAAGATCACCCCGTGGAACGGCAGGATGGCGAACCAGTACAGGCGCCCGCCCAGCCCCTGCGGGAAGAACACCGCACGCTGGCGGTAATGCGAACCGCCCCCGTCGACGGGAGTGACGGTCATGTCGAGCCACGCGCCTCCGGGGACCTTCATCTCGGCGCGCAGGCGCAGCAGCGTGCCGTGCTCGAGCTTCTCGACCCGCCACCAGTCGAGCGCGTCGCCGACGCGGAGGGTCGTCTGGCTGCGACGGCCTCGCCGGAGGCCCACCCCGCCCACGAGGCGGTCCATCCAGCCCCGCGCGGCCCACGCCAGCGGGAACGAGTACCAGCCGTTCTCGCCCCCGATGCTCTCGACGACGCGCCACAGCTCGGCCGGCGGCGCCGACGTCTCGGTCTCGCGATCGTCGGTGTAGACCGTGTGGCCCGACCAGTCGGGGTCGCTCGGCAGCAGGTCGCTCGGGGCCCCCGAGACGCTGCTGTCTTGCCAGCTCGTCTCGACGTCGCCGTCCTTCTCGCGCTGCAGGGCCAGACGGACGGCCACCCGGTAGCGCAGCAGACCGGCCGACGGCGGGGCGATGTAGCGGTCGATGTCGCGCTCGTGGACGACGCAGTCGTATTGCAGCGATGCGATGATCGGCACGGCCAGCGCACGCGGCACCGGGGTGACGAGGTTGACCCACTGCGAGGCGAGCCACGGCGTGAAGACAGGCAGCGACGCGATGGGGCGCTGCTTCAGCCCCGCTTCGAGCGCGTAGCCGTTCATCATCTGGCCGTAGCGCAGGACGTCGGGCCCGCCGATGTCGAAGGTCCGGTTGACGTCGGACGGCACGTCGGCCGCGCCGAGCAGGTAATGCAGCACGTCACGCACCGCGATCGGCTGGATGCGGTTGCGGACCCACTTGGGCGCGGGCATGTACGGGAGCACGTCGGTGAGGTGGCGGATCATCTCGAACGAGGCCGAACCCGAGCCGATCACGACGCCGGCCTGGAGGGCGACGGTCGGCACGCCGCTCGCGAGCAGGATGTCACCGACGTCTTTTCGTGACTGGAGGTGCTTCGACAGCTCGCCGTCGGGGTGCAGACCGCCGAGGTAGACGATGCGCCTCACCCCGGCCGCCGCCGCCGCGTCGGCGACCGTGTGAGCGGCCTGGGACTCGGCCTGCCCGAAGTCGCCCTTGCCGCCCATGGCGTGCGCGAGGTAGTAGACGACGTCGACGCCCGCCATCGCGGGCGCGACCGAGTCGGGGTCGGTGAGGTCGCCCTGAAGGATCTCGACATGTCGTGCCCAGGGGACGTCGACGAGCTTCTCGGGCGAGCGGACGAGGACGCGGACGTCCGCCCCGGCCTCGACGAGTCGCGGCGTGAGCCGACCGCCGATGTAGCCCGTCGCGCCCGTGACCAGCACACGGCGCCGCACCACGGCGCCGTTCACGTCGGTCGGGTCGTCGGACGGGTGGACGTCAGGCGCTGGATTCTCTGGCACGGCCCCACCGTACGCCGCACCCCCGACAGCGAGCATCGACCGGCGACGGGCGATCGAGCCGACGCGGCCGATCAGGCCGGGGCGGGGACCCCGAGGATCTCGCGCGTCCGTCTCACATCGGCGGCGATGTGCTCGATGAGCGCGTCGAGTCCGTCGAACCGGACGTTGCCGCGCACCCAGTCGACGAAGTGGACCGTCGCCTCGCGACCGTACAGGTCGAGGGTCACGTCGAGCAGGTGGGCCTCGACCTGCTTGGCGGGGACGCCGTCGAAGGTGGGGTTGTTGCCGACCGACACGGCCGCGGGGTACGTCACCCCGTCGATGACGACGCGTGCTGCGTAGACCCCGTCGGCGGGGACGAACCCCTCGCTGAACGGTGCGAGGTTCGCCGTGGGGAACCCCAGCTCGCGACCGCGCTGCTCGCCGTGCACGACGACGCCGCGGACGGCCGGATCGCGCCCCAGGAGATGACCGGCCTCGCGCACGCGCCCCGAGTCGAGCAGCTCGCGGATCCAGGTCGAGGAGGCGCGGCGCCCGCCCGCAGGACGCACGTCGTCGATCGACACGACCCTGAAGCCCCGCGACCCGGCCAGCTCTCGGAGCGTCGCGACGGAGCCGCTCCCCCGGACGCCGAACCGGAAGTCGTCGCCGACGAAGACCACCCGGGCGTGCAGGGCGCCCACGAGGATCCGGTCGACGAACTCGGTCGGCGTCAGCGCCCTGAGCTCGTCGTCGAACGGCAGCATCAGGGTCGCCGCCACCCCGGCCGCGTCGAGCAGCTCGCGTTTCTGGCGGTTGCTGACCAGAGCCGTCGGGACCCGGTCGGGCTGGAGGACGGCGAGGGGGTGACGGTCGAAGGTCACGACGGTGGCCGTCAGCCCCTCGGCGGCCGCGACCTCCTCGAGCAGGTCGATGACCGCTCGATGACCCACGTGCACGCCGTCGAACTTGCCGATGGTCACCGCGCTCGGTCCGAACCCCTCGGGGACGTCGGCCGCCGATCCGTAGAACTCCATCAGCGGGAGCCGCCGCGGGGTCTCGTGCGCGCCAGCCAGATCATGCCCAGCACGGGGAGGACGAGCGGGATGAAGCCGTACCCGCGACCGAAGAACGACCAGACGGTGTCGTCGGGGAACAGCTCGGGGTCGAGGGTGGTCAGCAGGCCGACGATCAGCACGCCGGCGAGCTCGAAGGCGATCGTGGCCCACGCGACCGCGTACGAGGTCCGCCCGCGGGTGATCAGCGACACGGTGGCCACGATGTAGACGACGGCCGCGAGGGCGCTCAGCGTGTAGGCGAGCGGGGCCTCGGAGAACTGCTCGAGGATCTGGAAGACCGAACGCCCGGTCGCCGCGAGGGCGAGCACGGCGTAGACGGCGATCAGGACGCGGCCGACACCGACCGCGCGCGTTGACTTCTGAGTGTCCATCACGACCAAGGATATGACTCGGGGTCGCCGTTCGACGACCGGGGAGGGAGGAGGGGGATCATGCCGTCTGCACCGTCCAGATCTGCAGCATCCGGTAGACCATGACCGCGACGGCGAAGACCGCGGCGGCCAGGACGACGTTGCTCCAGCGGGAACGGTCGACCAGCGCCCACACGACGGCCAGCGGCGGCAGCAGGATGGCGGAGATCAGATAGATGTAGAACTCGACCACGTTGCCGGTCGGGTCGTTGCCGGCGAAGGGCGCGACGATCGCCACCACCAGCTGCACGAGGAGCAGCACCAGGACGAGCGCGGTCGCGCCGACGGTGATGTCGTTCGGCAGGCGCCCCGAGAAGCCCGCGACGAGGCAGACGATGCCCGCCACGCAGGCGACGACGACCTGCACCCAGGTGAACCACTCGATCACAGGACGACCTCGTCGCTCGGGAAGTTGACGATGGGTCTCGCACGCCCGCCGCTCACCGAGACGAGCCCGGCGAGAGCGCCGTGAGGCGTGAGGGCCGCGATCGGCCCGTCAGCGTCGTCGAGCGCGAGGGCCACGCGCTTGCCGTGGCCGAGGTCGGTCGCCTCGTCGGCGGTCATGCGCCACACCGGGAACAGCGTCTCGGCGACGTCCGCCGGCGCGAGCAGGGCGGGTGCGACGTCGATGCCCTGGAGGACGGAGGCGCGGGTCACGTCGAACGGCCCCACGCGAGTCCGGCGCAACGCCGTCAGGTGCCCGCCGACGTGCAGTGCCGCGCCGAGGTCTCGGGCCAGGGCCCGGACGTACGTCCCCGACGAGCACGACACCCGCACGTCGAGGTCGCGGACGATCAGACCGTCGACCACGGTCTCTCGCCGATCGAGGACGGTGAACTCGGAGATCGTCACGTCGCGCGCCTTCAACTCGACCTCGACGCCCTCGCGGGCGAGGTCGTAGGCACGGCGACCGTCGACCTTGATGGCGCTGACCGTGGTCGGCACCTGGCTGATCGGACCGGTGAGGGCTGCGACGCCCTCGTCGATCGCGGCGTCGGTGACCGACGTGGCGGAGGCACGGCCGGTGACGTCGCCCTCGCTGTCGTCGGTGGTGGTCGACACGCCGAGGCGGATGGTCGCGTCGTAGCCCTTGTCGAGACCGACGAGGAACGTCAGCAGCCGTGTCGACGAATTGAGGCCGACGACCAGCAGACCCGTCGCCAGGGGGTCGAGTGTTCCGGCGTGGCCCACCTTGCGGGTTCCCGCCGCGCGTCGTACCCGGGCGACGACGTCGTGACTGGTGATGCCCTGCGGCTTGTCGACGAGGAGGATGCCGCTGTTCACCAGACGACGTTATCGCAGGTCGAGGCGACCCCGTGCCGCACCGTGCTCAGCATGCGTCGTCGAATCGGCGACGCGGATGCTCCGGATCGTCGTTGCCGACGACGGCGGAGGCCGTGGCACGACCCGCCGTGCGGGCGTCGCCCACCGACACCCACACCCGGTAGTGCCAGATGCCCGCCAGCCCGGGGCGGCTCATGTCGGTGCCGTCGACCACCAGGACGGCGTCGGCCGGACCCGTCACCCAGGCCGGCTCGAGCGCCCGGTCCGCCTCCGCGTCGAAGGCCGCCTCGACCCAGCCCATGCTGCCACCGAGGAGGAACGGCTCGACGAGCACTCGACGCAGGACGCTCTCGTCGAGCTCGGGTTCGGCGTCGCGGGGCGCCGACGCCGGTCGTCGGGAGAAGGCCCGGAGGGACGCGCGGAAGGCCGTGTGACCGGACTCGCGGATCGCCTCGGCGAGGTCGTCGGCGAAGGGGCCCACCCCCGGCTCACCGGCGGTGTCGCCGTCGACGGCGACGACGACCCGGCCTCGGCCGTAGTTGTGCACGATCTCGGCCGCGAGCTCGCGGAGGGTGTCTTTCTTGGCCGGGGCCCATCTGGTCGTCATGCGTCCACGCTACGCCGCACCTCCGACAACGAGCGGGGACGGCCGTCCGCCGACGCACGTAGGCTCGTCCGGTGAGCATCTCCCCCGCCGTCGCCGCGTGGTTCCGAGTCGAAGGCCGCGACCTGCCGTGGCGCCGCCCCGGGTTCACCGCCTGGGGCACTCTCGTCAGCGAGATCATGCTGCAGCAGACGCCCGTGGCCCGGGTCGTACCGCGTCTGGAGCTGTGGCTCGAGCGCTGGCCGACGCCTCGCGACCTCGCCGCGTCGCCCCCGTCGGAGGCGGTCCGCGCCTGGGATCGGCTCGGCTACCCCCGCCGGGCGCTGGCTCTCCACGCCGCAGCCGTCGCCATCGTGGAGCGCCACGACGGCGTCGTCCCCGAGGACGTCCCCTCCCTGCTCGCGCTGCCGGGCGTCGGCGACTACACGGCCCGGGCCGTCGCCGTGTTCGCCTTCGGACACCGCCACCCGGTGGTCGACACCAATGTCAGGAGGGTCCTCGCCCGTGCCGTCGAGGGTCTCGCCGAGCCGTGGGCCCCGAAGGCCGGCCGCGACCTCCCCCTCATGGAGGCGCAGCTGCCCGAGGACGCCGAGGAGGCGCGGGTCGTCAGCGCAGGAGTCATGGAGCTGGGTGCGCTGGTCTGCACGGCACGCTCCCCCCGATGCGACGCGTGTCCCCTGGTCGACCGGTGCGCATGGGTGCTGGCCGGACGTCCGGAGCATGTCGGCCCGCGCCTCCGGGGCCAGGCGAGGTTCGAGGGCTCGGACCGTCAGGTGCGGGGCCTCATCATGGCCGAGCTGCGCGCCAGCGACGTACCCGTGTCGCAGACGGAGCTCGACGCCGTCTGGGCGGACGCTGTGCAACGCGAACGCGCCCTCGCCGGCTTGATCCGTGACGGACTCGCCACGGGGTCGACCGACGAGGGCTACGTCCTCGCCGACTAGCGGTTCGGGGCGTCGGATCCGTCGGGGTCGCCCGAGGTCGGCGTGACGGACGCCGCGTCGTCGTCCGCGTCGGGGTCGTCCTCGTCGTCGTCGAGATCGCGGGGCTTCACGTACGGGTCGGCGTCACCGGCGAACTCTGCGGACGAGGCCATCGTCTGGCTCTCGTGATCACGCTGTCGCGCCTCCTGCAGGAGACGATCGATCGATGCCGCGTTCTCGGGCAGGGCGTCGAGGATGAACTCGAGGCTCGGCGTCAGCCGCGCCGTGATGTTCTTGCCGACCTCGCTGCGGAGCATGCCGGTGGCCGACTTGAGTGCGGCGCCGGTGTCGCGACGTTCTTCGTCGGTGCCGTAGACCGTGTAGAAGATCGAGGCGTGCTGCAGGTCGCCGGTCACCTTGACGTCGGTGATCGTGACGAAACCGAGGCGGGGGTCTCTGATGCCGCGTTCGAGACGTCGGGCGACGATCTCCTGGATGCGGTCGGCCATCTTGCGGGCGCGTTGCGCGTCGACCATTGTGAGCTCCTTCGTGCTGTTCGCCGTCGTGGCGAGAGGGGTGAGGCCCCGCCCCGACCGTAGTCGGAGCGGGGCCTCGTGTGCTGCGATGACGCCGGGGGTCAGACCCGCGGCTTCTCGACCATCTCGATGGTCTCGATCTCGTCGCCGATCTGGATGTCGTTGAACTTGCCGAGACCGATACCGGCCTCGAAGTCCGTACGGACCTCGGTGACGTCGTCCTTGAAGCGACGGAGCGAGTCGATCGCCAGGTTGTCGCCGACGACGACGCCCTCGCGGATGACCCGGGCCCGGGCGTTCCTGGTGATCGTTCCGGAGCGGACGATGACACCGGCGATGTTGCCGACCTTCGACGAACGGAAGATCTCGCGGATCTCGGCGACACCGGACTGCTTCTCTTCGAACTCGGGCTTGAGCATGCCCTTGAGCGAGTTCTCGATGTCTTCGAGCGCCGCGTAGATGACCGAGTAGAAGCGGACGTCGACACCCTCGCGAGCAGCGCGCTCACGAGCCTTCGTGTCGGGTCGCACGTTGAACCCGATGATGACCGCGTTGTCGACGGTCGCCAGGTTGACGTCGCTCTCGGTGACCGCACCCACACCGCGGTGGATGATGCGCAGCTGCACGCTGTCGTCCACCTCGATCTTGAGCAACGACTCCTCGAGCGCCTCGACGGCACCCGACACGTCGCCCTTGATGATGATGTTGAGCGCTTCGACCTTGCCCTCTTCGAGTGCGCGGGTGAAGTCCTCCAGCGAGATGCGCTTGCGGGCCTTGGCCAGCGAGGCGTTGCGCTCGACGGCTTCGCGCTTCTCGGCGATCTGGCGGGCCGTGCGGTCCTCCTCGGTGACGAGGAAGGTGTCGCCGGCTCGCGGGACGCTCGACAGACCCTGCACCAGCACGGGGCGGCTGGGGTAGGCCTCGAGGACGGCCTCGCCGTTCTCGTCCATCATCGCTCGGACGCGGCCGTAGGCCGTGCCGGCGACGATGGCGTCTCCGACGCGCAGCGTGCCCGACTGGATGAGCACCGTCGCGACGGCACCGCGTCCCTTGTCGAGACGGGCCTCGATCGCGACACCACGGGCGTCCTTGTCGGGGTTCGCCCGCAGGTCGAGACCGGCGTCCGCCGTGAGGAGGACGGCCTCGAGCAGCGCGTCGATGTTCTTGTTGTCGCGCGCGGACACGTCGACGAACATGACGTCTCCGCCGTACTCCTCGGCGACGAGGCCGTATTCGGTGAGCTGCTGACGGACCTTGGCCGGGTTCGCACCCTCTTTGTCGATCTTGTTGACCGCGACCACGATCGGCACGTTGGCCGCCTGGGCGTGGTTCAGCGCCTCGACCGTCTGCGGCATGATGCCGTCGTCGGCCGCGACCACGAGGATCGCGATGTCGGTGACCTGCGCACCGCGGGCACGCATGGCGGTGAACGCCTCGTGACCGGGTGTGTCGATGAAGGTGATGGCGCGCTCGACGCCCTCGTGCGGTGCCCAGACCTGGTAGGCGCCGATGTGCTGGGTGATGCCACCGGCTTCGCCGGCGACCACGTTCGCATTGCGGATCGCGTCGAGGAGTCGCGTCTTACCGTGGTCGACGTGACCCATGACCGTGACGACGGGAGGACGGATCTGCAGGACGGACTCGTCCTCGTCCTCGAGCTCCTGCTCGAGGTCGATGTCGAAGCCCTCGAGGAGCTCCTTGTCTTCGTCTTCCGGCGAGACGACCTGGATGTTGTAGCCGAGCTCTTCGCCGAGGACCTGGAAGGTCGCCTCGTCGAGCGACTCGGTCGCCGTCGCCATCTCACCGAGGTGGAAGAGGACGGTCACCAGGTTGCCGGGGCTCGCGTCGATCTTGTCGGCGAAGTCGCTGATCGAGGCACCGCGACGGAGACGGACGATCGTGCTGCCGTCGCCACGGGGGACGCTGACGCCACCCAGCGACGGAGCCGAGCGCATCTCGAACTCGGCCCTCTTCGTCCGCTTCGACTTGCGGGCCTTGCTCTTGCCGCCACCGCGACCGAAGGCACCGGCCGTGCCGCCACCGGGGCCACGACCGCGACCGCCGCCGCCACCGGCGGGACGGGGCGGGCCGAAGCCGGGACGGAATCCGCCTGCAGCGCCGGGAGCGCCGCCACCCGGACGCTGGAACCCGCCACCGGCGCCGCCGGGACGGGCACCCGCACCGGCGGGACGCTGGCCGAAGCCGTTGGGACGGGGGCTGGCGCCGACACCGGGGCGAGGTGCACCGGGACGAGGGGCGCCGGGACGCGGAGCCATCGGGCGGGGGCCTGCTGCGCCACCGGGACGCGGCATGCTGCTCGCCGCACCGGAGCCGGCGGGTCGGGGGGCGCTCGGCCGACCCATGCCCTGGTTGCTCGCGAACGGGTTGTTGCCGGGGCGGGGTGCGCCCGGGCGGGGTCCGCCGGGCTTGGGGCCGGCGGCACCGGGTGTCGCGGCGTCGGCCGCGGGCGCGGCCGTGTCGTCTTTCGCCGCAGCGGCGGCGGCGCGCTGCGCCTCGGCCTGGGCCTGGCGCTCGGCGACGGTCAGCGGGGCGACGGGTGCCGGAGCAGCCTCGACGTCGGGTTCGGCGACCGGGGCGGCAGCCGGTTCGGGCTCGGCCACCGGGGGCTTGGGAGCCGCGGGACGGGGACCGCCGGGCTTGGGCGCCGACGAGGCCGGAGCCTTGGGGGCCGCCGCAGCGGCGGGTGCGGATGCGGCCGGGGTGGCGGCGGGCTTGGCGGCGCCGGCGAATGCCTGACGCAGCTTGCGAGCCACGGGGGGCTCGACGCTGGAGGACGGGCCCTTGACGAACTCGCCCATCTCCTTCAGCTTCTCTAGTGCGGTCTTGCTGTCGATCCCCAGCTCACTGGCGATCTCGTGTACGCGTGGTTTAGCCACAGTTCTCCTGTCTCGGGCTCCTCCCGAGACGGGAAGAGCCTTCAGTTCTGGACGGGTCTCATTTCGAGCCGCTCATTAGTTGTCCATGTGCCGTTCAGCCTGTTCTGTCGTGGCTACTGGTCGTGCAGCGGTGATCCGCGTGAAAAAGGCGCGGAGCTCGTCGATGTCGGGTTCGGAGTCGAGGCGGAGTGCACGGCGGAAGGCCCTGCGCTTCGCTGCCGACTCGAACGCGTCGATCGACGGCGTCAACCACGCACCCCGCCCGGGGAGCGACGCGGTCGGGTCGACCACGAGGCGTCCGTTTCGGGCGACGACCCTCACGAGTGAGGATCGCGGAGCGCGCGCTCGAGTACCGATGCACGTTCTGACGGGTTCCACCTTACCCCCTCGGGTCGTCGGATACGAGACGCCCGGTCTCGGCGATTCAGTCGTCTTCGAGGATGCTGTCGGGCTGGATGTCGATCCGCGCGCCCGTGAGCTTCGCGGCCAGGCGGGCGTTCTGGCCCTCCTTGCCGATGGCGAGCGAGAGCTGGTAGTCGGGCACGAGCGCGCGGACGGCCTTCGTCGCCTTGTCGATGACGAACGCCGACGACACCTTGGCCGGCGACAGGGCGCTGGCCACGAAGACGGGCAGGTCGCTCGAGTAGTCGACGATGTCGATCTTCTCGTCGTTCAGCTCGGTCTGCACGGCACGGACGCGCGCGCCCATCTCGCCGATGCAGGCGCCCTTGGCGTTGACGCCGGCCTCGGTGGCGCGCACGGCGATCTTGGTGCGGTGACCGGCCTCGCGGGCCAGCGACACGATCTCGACGACGCCGCTCGCGATCTCCGGCACCTCGAGCGAGAACAGCTTGCGGACGAGCGAGGGGTGCGTGCGCGAGACCGTGATCTGCGGCCCCTTCGTGCCCTTGCTGACACCCGTCACGTAGACGCGGATGCGCGACCCGTGCACGTACTTCTCGCCCGGCACCTGCTCTTCGGGAGGCAGGATCGCCTCGATGGTGCCGAGGTCGACGTGCACCATGCGGGGGTTGGGCCCCTGCTGGATGACGCCGGCGACGATGTCGCCCTCCCGGCCCTTGAACTGCCCGAGCACCTTGTCGTCGCCGATGTCGCGGAGACGCTGGTTGATCACCTGCTTGGCGGCGAACGCGGCGATGCGACCGAAGTCGCTCGGGCTGTCGACGGACTCGCCGACGACCTCGCCCTCCTCGTCGCGCTCGATGGCGAAGACGGACACGTGGCCGGTCTTCCGGTCTAGTTCGACGCGAGCAGCCGGAACGCGGCTCTCGGGCTGGTCCGTGTGCTTCAGGTAGGCCGTGAGGATGGCCTGCTCGATGATGCCCACGAGCTCGTCGAAGGGAATTTCACGCTCGCGCTCCATGAGGCGCAGCACACTCAGGTCGATGTCCACTGAGGGCCTCCACTATTCAGATCTGCAGGCTGCACGCGCGGTGGCGCACACAGCATCCCCCTACGGTACCCGAGTGAGGGGCGACCGCGGGACGGCCGGCTCGGCCGACCCTCGCCTCCCGGGCTCGGAGCCGAGGAGGCGCGGGTCGACCGCCGCTCAGACGGCGCGGGGAGCCGAGAGGGTCGCGACCGCCTCGGCCACGGGCACCGGGGTCCGCTCGCCGGTGCGGCGGTCCCAGAGCTCGACGATCCCCTCGCCGGCGGAGCGGCCGACGACGACGATCTGCGGGACGCCCAGCAGCTCGGCGTCGCCGAACTTGACCCCGGGCGAGACCTTGGGACGGTCGTCGTAGAGGACGTCGAGACGATGCGCCTCGAGATCGGCGGTGAGCTTCTCGGCGACCTCGAACACGACCGGGTCTTTGCCGGTAGCGACGACGTGGACGTCGAAGGGCGCCACGTTCGCGGGCCAGACGAGCCCCTTCTCGTCGTTGTTCGACTCGGCGATGACGGCCAGGATTCGGGTCACGCCGATGCCGTACGAGCCCATCGTCACCGTGGCCTGCTTGCCGTTCTCGTCGAGCACCTTGAGCCCCAGCGCCTCGGCGTACTTGCGACCCAGCTGGAAGACGTGGCCGATCTCCATGCCGCGCGCCGTCTCGATGGGACCGGAGCCGTCGGGAGCGGGGTCGCCCTCGCGCACCTGCGCGGCCTCGATGACGGCGTCGGGGGTGAAGTCGCGACCGGCGACCAGACCGGAGACGTGCACGCCCTGGCGGTTCGCCCCGGTGACCCACGCGGAGCCCTCGACGACACGGGGGTCGACGACGTAGCGGATGCCCGAGTCGGACTCGAGTCCGAGCACCTGCGGGCCGAGGTAGCCCTTGACGAGAACGGGGTTCTTCGCGAAGTCGGCGTCGCCCGCCGCGTCGACCTCGGCCGGTGCGAACGCCACCTCGAGTCGCTTCATGTCGACGTCGCGGTCGCCGGGCAGCCCCACGACGACGAGCTCGCGCGAGCCGTCGAGGTGGCTCAGCGCCACGACGACGTTCTTGAGCGTGTCGCCCGCCGTCCAGTCGCGGCCATCGGCCCGGGGGTGGCCCTCGTTGAGCTGGTCGACGAGCGACGCGATCGTCGGCGTGTCGGCGGGCTCGAGCTCGCGCGCCTCGGGCAGCCCCTCGAGGGCGATCGACTCGGGCACGACGGTCGTGAAGGCCTCGACGTTGGCCGCGTACCCGCCTGCCGAGCGCACGAAGGTGTCTTCGCCGACGGCGGTCGGGTGCAGGAACTCCTCGCTGCGCGAGCCCCCCATCGCGCCGGCGTCGGCCTTGACGATCACGTACTCGAGACCGAGTCGCGTGAAGATGCGCTCGTAGGCGTCGCGCTGGGCCTGGTAGCTCGCGTCGAGACCGGCGTCGGAAACGTCGAACGAGTAGGCGTCCTTCATGGTGAACTCGCGGCCGCGCAGCAGACCGGCACGCGGACGCGCCTCGTCGCGGTACTTGTCCTGGATCTGGAAGAGCGTCAGGGGCAGGTCCTTGTACGACGAGTACAGGTCTTTGACCAGCAGCGTGAAGGCCTCTTCATGCGTCGGGGCGAGCAGGTAGTCGCCGCCCTTGCGGTCTTGCAGGCGGAACAGCGCATCGCCGTACTCGACCCAGCGGCCGGTGACCTCGTAGGGCTCGCGGGGCAGCAGAGCGGGGAAGTGCACCTCCTGTGCGCCGGCGGCGGTCATCTCGTCGCGGATGACGGCCTCGATCTTGGCCTTGACCCGGAGACCGAGCGGCAGCCAGGCGAACACGCCCGGGGCCTGGCGTCGGATGTAGCCGGCGCGGACGAGGAGCCGGTGGCTCGTCACCTCCGCATCGGAGGGATCTTCACGGAGGGTGCGGACGAAGAGCTGGGAGAGGCGTGTGGACACCGGTCCAGTTTAGGGGCGCACCCGGAGGCCGCGACGGTCGGGGCTCACCAGGGTCGCCCGTCGTACTCCCCCGGGTTCTGCTCGTAGTACCGCTGACGGTCGTTCTCCTGCTGCTGGTCGCGCTGGCTCTGCTCGCCCTGCTCGCGCAGACGGTCGAGGGGATCGGCGGACCCGTTGCCGCCTCCGTCCCCCTCGTCGGCGTCGCCGCCCTCGGGCTCCCCCTCGTCGCCCTGCTGCGGGTCGCCGCCCTGCTGCTCGCGCTGCGCCTCCTGCTCCTTCTCGCCGAGACGGCCGTCGGCCTCCTCGAGCGGTTCGGACGTGTCGGGCGCGCCCTGCTGCTCGGGGGGCTGGAAGCAGCCCTCGGGAGCCTCGTCGATGGCCCTGGCCCCCTCCAGGAACAGCGCCTCGGCGTCGTCGTACCGGAGTTCGAGCAGCGCCGTGTCGCCCTGCGCCTCGATGGTGAGCACGAGGTCGGTGCGGATGACGCACGAGATGGTCGGGTCGTCGGGTGCCAGCTCGAGTGCGGTGCCGAACTCGCGCCGGGCGACGTCGAGCACCCCGATCTGCGCGTAGCCGGTGCCCCGGTCGAAGTGGTGCACCCAGGGCTCGACGAGGTTCGCGACGCCGAGCGGCTCGCTCAGCGTCGTGCTGCGCTCGTAGGCGCGGTCGTCGTAGGCCCACTGCGTCAGCCCCGCGAAGACGGGCATGCTGAGCAGCTTCACCGCGACGAGCAGCACCACGAGCACCACCGGCAGGGACCAGCCGAGCAGTCGCCGTCGGAGTCTCCGTCGGTAGGCGGTGATCCCGGCGTCGTCGAGAGTCGACAGGCCGCGGTCGTCGACGGGCGGCGGCCCGAGCAGGGCCGTCACGATCCCGACCTCGTCGACGGGACCGGAGCCGAGGAGGCGCGGGTCGGCTCGTCCCGCCGCCCGCCGCGGATCTCGCCGAGCGCGCGCAGCACGAGCGCGATGTCGACGAGCACCAGCAGGAAGAGGGGCACCGCGGCGATCCAGTACAGCTCGGTGACGTTCTCGGCGCGGGCGTCGGTCGAGGTGACCCGCCCGTCGCGCGCGTCGGCGACGGCGGAATCGACCGGGGTGGCGGCGTCACGGTGCACGTACGGGACGCCGAGCTGCGTCGCGATGGCGCCCAGCGCCTCCTCGTCGATGCGGGACACCGCGTCGGGAGACCCGGCCTGCGTGCCGTCGACGATGTACTCGTCGGCCGAGTAGTCGTCGCCGTAGCCGTCGAAGACCTTCATCCGCCCGCCCTCGTCGGTGCCGTAGCCGAAGACCGCTCCGCCGTCGACGTCGCCAGCGGCCTCGTCGAACGACTCGGGTTCGGCGTCGGCGGTCTGCTCGCCGTCGCCCAGGTAGTAGACCACGTTGGCGCGCCCAGGGTCGGTCTCACGTGCCTCGGCCAGACGCTCGGCCAGGAGGTCGTTCGCCTCGCTGATCGAGCTGCCGGTCGAGTAGTAGGTGATCTCGCGGTTCATGACCTCGACGGCCGTCACGACGGCTGCGGCGTCGTCCGTGAGCGGGGTCCGCAGCACGGCGGTGCTGTCGAACGAGATGAGCGAGAACCGGGCGCCGGCCAGCTGCTCGGCGATGTCCGTCACGTCGGCGCGCACGCCGTCGAGTCTCGGCTCGCCCTCGCCCCAGTCTTCGGCGGCGATGCTCGACGTGGTGTCGACGACGAAGAAGACGTTGAGGTCGGCGGACGACGCCTGCGCCGACCCGCCGGGCAGCCCCGGCCGCGCCGCGATCACCACGAGCAGACCGACGACGGCCAGGCGGCGCGCCCAGGCGGCTGCGAGCCGACGACCGCGCCGCTCGGCCACGAGACGCCAGACCGCGAACCCGCCGAGGAGGACCCCGGCGACGGCCAGCAGCCACGTGGGGAGCACGGGGCCGAAGACGATCGAGGTCACAGCCGCACCCGCCAGAGGAGCACCAGGGCGGCCAGCGCCGCCACGAGACCGGCGATCGCGAAGCCGACGGGGTCGTCGGTGACCACGAGGCGCCGGGCGCCGGTGAACAGGCCGGCCTCGCGCGCGTCGATCTGCTCGACGATGCTCGCGACGCTCGTGTCGTCGTCGAGGGCGTAGTAGGCGCCGTCGGTCGCCTCGACGGTCGTCTTCAGCTCGGTCGCGACCTGATCGGCGACGGCGTCGGTCGAGTAGTCGGCCGGGTTGAGGGCGTAGACGCGGACGTCGCGGTCGGCCGCGAGCTCGCCGGCCTCGGGCAGGGTGACGAGCGCCTCGCCGTTGACGTAGTTGTCGGTCGCGAGGATGACCGAACGGGGTCTGGTGCTCTCGCCGTCGTCGTCGAAGCCGAGCACGCACGAGGCCAGACCGTCGCCGATCAGACTGGCCCCCTCGCCGAGGTCGGTGCCCGACCAGTACCGCGTGCCCTCTTCTCCGACGGTGTCGAACGACTGGCGGTAGAGCTCGAGCTGCGTGCGGACGAAGTCGTAGTCGTCGGTCAGCGGGAAGGCCGTCACCGACGAGCTGTCGAACAGCGAGAGTCCGATCCGCTCGCCGTCTAGCCCCTCCGCCAGCCGACCGAAGGTCTCGACGATCTGCGAGTCGACCTCGGTCATCGACCCCGAGACGTCGAGACAGAGCACGATGTCGCGCTTGAACGACGGGGGCTCGACGACGTCGACGCTCGAGACGCGCGACGCGAGCAGCGCCGCGACGCCGCCGAGCCCGACGAGGGCCACCAGGGTCGCGATCAGCACCAGCCGATAGCGGGCGACGAGACGGCGGTAGACGGGGAGGCGCGTGAGGCGTTCGCCGTGCGCCACGGGTGTGCCGAGGCGCCGCAGCCGATCGCGGTCGCCCCGCCGACGGCGGACCACCAGGACGGCCGCGACCGCCACGACGACCAGCAGCACCGGAGGCATCCACCAGAAGATCAGCCCCATGTCCGCACGACCTCTCGGGCGGTCTCGAGGGCCCGGGCGGGGTCTCCCGGGTGCAAGCGCTGGAAGGCCGGTGGGTAGAACTGCTCGACGGCGCCGGTCAGCCGTGGCAGCTCCGTCTCGCGGAGGTCGGCGAGGGTCATGACGTGCGTGTCGACGCCGTCGGTCTCGTGCACGAAGAACCGGAGCAGCAGACTCAACCGCGAATGGACGGCCCGTTCGTCGAGCTGACCGCGGTCGGAGGCCACCGCCACGTCGTCGATCAGCCCGAGGTAGCGGGCTCGCAGCGATGGGAGATCGACCGCGGGTCGACCCCGGAGGGCGAGCCGTGCCTCCGGAGGGAGCCGCCGGGCCGTGAAGCGCACGACGAACACGTACCAGCCGGCGATCAGTGCCAGCAGCAGCACGCCCACGATGGCGTAGAGCAGCCAGCCCTGGTACTGGTACGGGCCGAAGAAGCCGTTATCGTCGAGCACGGCGGTGCTTCTCGATCAGGGTGAACAGGGCCGCGACGACCTCGGCACGGCTGCCGACGCGTTCGCTGCTGATGCCGAGCGCGCGGAGCCCGCGCTCGGTCTCGTCGTGCAGGGTCTCGTCGGCGCGGTCGAACTCGACCCGCAGCTCGCGGTTCTCGCGGAGGTAGGCCGGGAGGCCGGCCATCTCGTGGACGTCGAACACCTCGGACGCACGACCGCCCCGGGTCATCAGGTCGGCGTCGCCGACCGTCAACCAGACGATCTCGTGCTGCGCCCGGAGACGTCGGAGCAGCCGGGAGAGCCGGTCGTCGAGGGCGACGTCGTCGGTGACGACCAGCAGCATCGACCTGCGGCGGATGCCGCGCGCGACCCAGTCGAGCACCCCGACGAGATCACTGCGCGCCGAGTCGAGCGACACGCGCCGGTCGATCTGCCTCAGCAGCATCTCGAGGTGGGCCTCGGTGCCGCCCGACGGGAAGGCGCGGGTGCCCGCCTCGTCGCCAGCGACGAGCGAGACCGTGTCGCCGTGCGAGGCGGCGATGTAGCCGAGGGCACCGGCCGCCATGACGGCGATGTCGCGTTTCGTCTCACCGCCGGCCGCGGTCGCCGCCATGTTGCGCCCGGTGTCGACCACCAGCACGAGATGCTGCCGGCGACTCGCGATGTACCGCTTGACGAGCGGCTCGCCGTGCCGCGCCGTGGCCTTCCAGTCGATGTCCTTCACGTCGTCGCCGGCCACGTAGGCGCGGAGATCGTCGAAGTCGTGGCTGCGACCGTGATGGATCGACGCGTACCCGCCCTCGAGCAGATCGAGCGATCGACGGTGCGCACGGAGGGACATCGTGGTCCGCACCCGGAGCAGCAGGCTGGGCACGGCCGTCAGGGGGTCTGGACGGCGGCGAAGACCGCGTCGATGATCGTCTCGGGCGCGATCTCATCGGCGGCGGCCTCGTAGCCGAGGATGACGCGGTGCCGCAGCACCCCGTGGCGGAGGTGCTTGACGTCTTCGGGGATGACGTAGTCGCGGCCGTGCAGCAGGGCCAGGGCCCTCGCGGCCTGCGTGAACGCGATGCTGCCGCGGGGGCTCGCCCCGAACTCGATGTAGTCGGCGAGGCTGCCCGGCAGGTACTGCTGCGGGTGCCGGGTCACGTAGACGAGCTGGACGATGTAGTTGACGATCGAGGGGTCGACGTAGACCCGCTTCGCCAGCCCCTGCAGGAACACGACGTCGTCGAGGGACACCCCGGATCGCGGCTCGGGTGTCGCCTCGTCGTAGACGCCGGCCTCGATGCGACGGATGATCTCGGCCTCTTCGGCCGGTGACGGGTAGTCGAGCACCTCTTTGAGGAGGAACCGGTCGAGCTGGGCCTCGGGCAGCTGGTACGTGCCCTCCTGCTCGATGGGGTTCTGCGTGGCCAGCACCAGGAACGGATGCGGCAGCCTGTGCACGACGCCGCCGATGCTCGTCTGCCGCTCTTGCATGGCCTCGAGCATGGCGCTCTGGGTCTTGGCGCTCGAGCGGTTGATCTCGTCGAGGAGGACGAAGTTCGCGTGGACGGGCCCCAGGCGCGTGACGAAGGTGGACTGCTGGGCGTCGTAGATCTGCGTGCCCGTGATGTCGCTGGGCAGCAGATCGGGTGTGCACTGGATGCGCGTGAAGCTCGCGGCCACGGACTGCGCCAGGGTCTGCGCGGCGGTCGTCTTGGCGAGACCCGGGACGCTCTCGAGCAGCACGTGCCCGCCCGTGAGCAGGGCGATGAGCAGAGTGTCGCGGAGCGACGTCTGCCCGACGACCTTGCGGGAGAACGCCTTCGAGACGGCCCCCACGACGTCCCGGGCCCGCTCGAGCTCGGCCGGAGCGATCGGACCCCGGGCGGGAGCAGGAGGCGGGGGCGTCGTCGTGTCCGTCACCCGCCCACTGTAAACCAGGCCGCCGACATGCCCGCCGGGTGGATCACCGGTCGCGGATGACCGCGACGGGACGCCTCCGACATCCGCCGGGTCAGCGGCGCAGCGCCTTCCGGGCGAGGGTGTTCCCGAGGAACTGCACCAGCTGCACGAGCACGATGATCAGGAGGACGGCCGCCCAGGTGACCACCGGATCGAACTGGCGGTAGCCGTAGAGCAGGGCGAAGGCTCCGAGCCCGCCGCCGCCGACGTAGCCCGCGACCGCGGACATGTCGACCAGCGCGACGAAGATGAACGTGTAGCCGAGCACCAGCGGCCCGAGCGCCTCGGGCAGGATGATGCTCCGGATGATACGGAACGGTCCGGCTCCGGCGGCCCGGGCGGCCTCGATCACACCGGGCTGCACCGTCAGCAGGTTCTGCTCGACGATGCGGGAGATCGCGAACGACGCCGCGAGCGACAGGGTGAAGATGATCGCCGCGTTGCCGACCCCGCTGCCGACGGCCACCCGGGCCAGCGGCTGCGCGGCGGCCAGGAAGATGATGAACGGGATGGGACGGAAGACGTTGACCACCACGTTGAGCACGCCGAAGACGACCCGGTTCGCGAACAGCGCTCCCCCGCGCGTCAGATAGAGGGCGAGACCCAGCACGAGTCCGCCGATGCCGCCGAAGAGCAGGGTCAGGGCGACGATGTAGACGGTCTCGTAGGCGGCCTGCCAGAGCAGGGGCTGGAGTTCGATCAGGGAGTCCATGTCAGCGTCCTTCCGGGGTCGCGAGCTCGGTCGCGGCCGGTCCGAGGTCGGCGAGGGCGTCGTCGACCGACGAGGGCGACCCCGACAGGGCGAGCGTCAGCGTGCCGAAGGTGCGACCGGCGATCTCGTCGATGCCGCCGTAGACGATCTCGAACGCGACCGAGTGCCGCGCGAGCACGCCGAAGACGTGCCCCTGGTCGACCCCGCCCTCGGAGACCCGCACGGTCACGAGGCGACCGGGGTGCCGGGCGCGCAGCGCCGAGAGCTCGTCTCCGGCGGGGGCGCCCGCCACCACCGTCGACACGAAGCGCCTCGTCGACGTCTCGCGTGGCGACGAGAACACGTCGAAGGTCTCGCCGATCTCGACGACGCGACCCCTGTCCATGACCGCGACCCGATCGGCGATCGACTTGATGACGTCCATCTCATGGGTGATCACGACGATGGTGATGCCGAGCTCGGCGTTGACGCGACGCAGCAGCCCCAGCACCTCCTGGGTGGTCTCGGGGTCGAGGGCGCTGGTCGCCTCGTCGGCGAGCAGGATGCCCGGCGACGTCGCCAGCGCCCGGGCGATGCCGACGCGCTGCTTCTGCCCGCCCGAGAGCTGATCGGGCCGGGCGTGGGCCTTGTCGGCCAGCCCGACGAAGTGGAGTAGATCGCTGATCCGCCGCTGATGCTCGGCCTTCGGAACGCCCGCCGCCTTCAACGGGAACTCGACGTTGCCCCAGACCGTCTTCGACGAGAAGAGGTTGAACTGCTGGAAGATCATGCCGATGCCGGCCCGCTTCACCCGGAGCTGCCGCTCGGACAGACCGGTGATCGGCGACCCGTCGATCTCGATCCGCCCGCTCGTGGTGGGCTCGAGGGCGTTGATCAGCCGCACGAGAGTGCTCTTGCCCGCCCCCGAGTACCCGATGATGCCGAAGATCTCGCCGTCGGCGATCTCGAGGCTGACGCCGTCGACCGCCGTCAGCGGAGCCGCGCCCTTCTCTCGGGGCGGATACGTCTTGACGACGTCGGTCAGGGTGATGGCGGGCATGGGTCTCCTCGTCACGGGGGGAACGGAGCCGACCCGCGGACCGGAACGGCACACGGGTCGGACGGGGTCGAGGGCGGCGTCAGCCGTTCTGCTCGACGAGCTCTCGCGTGTCGTCGAGCGACGACTGGAGGTCGGCGACCGGCACCTTGACGGTCACGGCGGTGCCGCCCGAGTTCTCGACGACGCCGTCGGTGACCGACTGGGTGTCCTGGTAGATCTCGACGAGCTTCTTGTACGTCTCGTCGTCCTTGTCGGCCTCACGGGCGGCGAAGACGTTGACGTAGGGCAGCGCGGCCGGGTCGTTGGGGTCGTCCTGTGCGATGACGTCCTCCGCCGAGAGACCGGCCTTCGTGGCGTACTCGTTGTTGATGATGGCCCCGTCGAAGTCCGGGAGCGACGTCGCGGCCAGGTCGGCGGCGACCGGCGTGACCTGGACGGTCGAGGCCTCGGTGTCGACGTCGTTGATGCCCGAGAAGGCGTCGCCGCCGCCCTTCAGCTCGATCAGACCGTTCGACTGGAGCACGAGCAGCGATCGCGCCAGGTTGCTGGCGTCGTCCGGGACGGCGATGGTGTCGCCCTTCTGGAAGTCGCTGACGTCGGTGTACTGCTCGGAGTACAGCGGCAGCGGGTAGATGGCCGTGGAGCCGATCGGCACGAGGTCCGCGTCGGCCGCGACGTCGTACTGCGCCAGGTACACGATGTGCTGGAACTGGTTGAGGTCGACCTCGCCCTCGGTCAGCGCGGGGTTCGGCTGCTCGTAGCTGCCGAAGTCGACGAGCTCGACGTCGATGCCCTCGTCGGCGGCCGCGTCGACGAACGTCTGCCAGTACGGGTCGCTCTTGCCGACGACGCCGATGCGCACGGTCTCGTCGCCCGATCCGCCCCGCGAGACGGCGAAGCCGATGCCGACGGCGGCCAGCACGAGCACGACGACGACGATGATCGCGATGAGGCGGCCCGGGCCCTTCTTCGGGGCGTCGATCAGGGGGGTGGCGTCGGTCATGGGGATCCTCTCGATGGCACAGGGAAGCCCCGAGGCCGGCTGCTGTGCGGACCATCGAGGCACATCCATGATGACGCACCACGACGGCGCCCGCCCACGCGGGGGTCATACGGCGACACATGCGACGGCGAGCGGTGGCGTCGACGGGCCGGTACGCCGAGGAGGCGCGGTGCAGGTCGACGTGCACCGCGCCTCCTCGGCAGGGGCGCCTGGCACCCCGTGGCTCGCGTCTAGACGGTCAGCACCTGCGGCGACCCGGTCTCGCCCGGGGGCATCTCGGCTGCGAGACGGTTCGCCTCGTCGATCAGGGTCTGGACGATCTCGGACTCAGGGACGGTCTTGATGACCTCGCCCTTGACGAAGATCTGGCCCTTGCCGTTGCCCGAGGCGACGCCGAGGTCGGCCTCGCGGGCCTCGCCCGGGCCGTTCACGACGCAGCCCATGACGGCGACGCGCAGGGGCACGGTCATGCCCTCGAGGCCGTCGGTGACGTCGTTGGCCAGCTTGTAGACGTCGACCTGGGCGCGACCGCAGCTGGGGCAGCTGACGATCTCGAGCTTGCGCTCGCGCAGGTTGAGCGACTGGAGGATCTGCAGACCGACCTTGACCTCTTGCGCGGGCGGGGCGCTGAGGCTGACGCGGATGGTGTCGCCGATGCCCTCGCCCAGCAGGATGCCGAACGCCGTGGCGGACTTGATCGTGCCCTGGAACTCGGGGCCGGCCTCGGTCACGCCGAGGTGCAGCGGCCAGTCGCCGCGCTCGGCGAGCTGACGGTAGGCCTTCACCATGACGATCGGGTCGTTGTGCTTGACCGAGATCTTGAAGTCGTGGAAGTCGTGCTCTTCGAAGAGCGAGGCCTCCCAGACGGCGGACTCGACGAGCGCCTCGGGGGTGGCCTTGCCGTACTTCTGCAGGATGCTCGGCTCGAGCGACCCCGCGTTGACGCCGATCCGAATCGAGACGCCGGCCGCTTTCGCCGCCGCCGCGATCTTGCCGACCTGGTCGTCGAACTTGCGGATGTTGCCGGGGTTCACCCGGACGGCCGCGCACCCGGCGTCGATCGCCTGGTACACGTAGTTCGGCTGGAAGTGGATGTCGGCGATGACCGGGATCTGGCTCTTCTTCGCGATGATCGGAAGGGCCTCGGCGTCGTCGCGACTGGGCACGGCGACACGCACGATGTCGCAGCCGCTCGCCGTGAGCTCGGCGATCTGCTGCAACGTGGCGTTGATGTTGGGCGTCGGCGTGGTGGTCATCGACTGCACGCTGACCGGGGCGTCACCGCCCACGAGGACCTTGCCCACCTTGATCTGCCGCGTCTTGCGGCGCGGGGCGAGGACTTCGGGGACCTTCGGCATTCCGAGATTGACTGCTGGCACGAGCCCAATCGTAAACCTCGGCGCTGGGCGCCGAGTGACCGTCAGCCGAACAGATCGATCGGGTTCACGATGTCCGCGTAGATGAGCAGCACGCTCATGCCCCCGAGGAGGATGACGACGGCGAAGGTCAACGGGATCACCTTGGCCGTGTCGACGGGCCCGGGGTCGGGTCGGCGGAAGAGCTTCGCGAAGCCCCGGCGGACGGCCTCGACGAGAGCGCCGGCGATGTGACCGCCGTCGAGGGGCATCAGCGGGATGAGGTTGAAGACGAAGAGCGCCACGTTCAGACTCGCGAGCAGGTTGACCACGTAGGCGGCCCGGTCGACGATCGGCACCGAGTCGAGGCTGACGATCTCGCCGGCCATCCGCCCCACGCCGACGACGCTGACCGGCCCGTTGGCGTCGCGCTCCCCGCCGCCGAAGGCCGCCTCGGCGACGCCGACGAGTCGCTGCGGCAGGTGGATGATCAGATCGACGACGTGCGTGACGTTGTTCCACACGGCGGGCAGCACGGCGGTCACCGGCTGCCGGGCGGTCTCGGTCGCGAACCCGATGCCGACGAAGCCGACCTCGCGCGTCACCGGGGTGCCGTCGGCGGCCTCCTCGTACTGGCCGGTGCTCTCGTCGACGACGTACCGCTCGGAGAGGGTCGGTGTCACCTGGAGCGTCTGCTCGGATCCGTCGCGGTCGACGACGACGTCGAGGGTCGTGTCGGCCGAGTCGCGGAGCACCGCCGCGACCTGGTCGCCGTCGCTCATGGTCTCGCCGTCGATCGACACGATGCGGTCGCCGTTGCGCAGGCCGGCCGCGAACGCGGGCGCCGGTGTGGCGTCGGCGGGGCACGAGGTCGCCGTCGAGCCCGCGGGGAGGACGCACTCGTTGACGAGACCGACGGTCGTGCTCTCGCGCGCCACCCCGAACCCGCAGAGGACGACGCCGAACAGCACGACCGCGATGAGCAGGTTCATGGTCGGACCGCCGAGCATGATGATGACCCGCTTGTAGACGGGCAGACGGTAGAACGTGCGCTCCTCGTCGCCCTCGTCGATGGTCTCGGCGCTGGCCGTCCGGGCGTCCTGGACGAGCGTCTGGAAGAACCCGGTGCTCGACGCCCGACCGGCCTCGCCGTTCTTCGCCGGCGGGAACATCCCCGACATCGAGATGTAGCCGCCGAGCGGCAGGGCCTTGACGCCGTACTGCGTCTCGCCCCTCGTCCGCGAGAAGAGGGTCGGACCGAAGCCGATCATGTACTGCCCGACCTTGACGCCGAACCGCTTCGCCGGGACGAGGTGACCGACCTCGTGCAGGGCGATCGACACGGCGAGGCCGACGACCATGATCAGGACGCCGACGATGAAGAGCAGAACGGTGAGCACCGGGCAAGGGTAGCCGTGCCGAGCCGGGAAGCGACCACGGGACCGCCCTGGCGATGCTGGGAACCCGCGCCGCGCCTCCTCGGCTCCGCCCCGCCTCCTGGACTAGCCGGCGAGCAGCGCGTCTGCCTCGGCCCGCGCCCAGCGCTCGGCCTCGAGCACGCCCTCGAGGGTGCTGGGGCCCGCGTCGTGCCGGTCGACCACCTCGCGGACGGTGTCGAGGATGCCGAGGTACCCCACCCGCCCCTCGTGGAACGCCAGCACGGCCTGCTCGTTCGCGGCGTTGAAGACCGCCGGGAACGTCGCGCCCGCCCGACCCACCTGCTTCGCGAGATCGACGGCGGGGAACGCCTCGGCGTCGAGGGGTTCGAAGGTCCACGAGGAGGCGGTGGTCCAGTCGAGGGGTCGACCCACCCCGGCGACGCGGTCGGGCCACGCCAGACCGAGCGAGATCGGGAGTCGCATGTCGGGCGGCGACGCCTGCGCGATCGTCGAGCCGTCGACGAACTCGACCATGGAATGCACGATCGACTGCGGGTGCACGGTGACGTCGATGTCGTCGTAGTCGACGTCGAAGAGGAGGTGCGCCTCGATCACCTCGAGACCCTTGTTCACCATCGTCGACGAGTTGGTCGTGACGACCAGACCCATGTCCCAGGTGGGGTGGGCCAGAGCCTCGGCCGGCGTGACGTCCGCGAGCGACGCCCGCGAACGACCCCGGAAGGGCCCGCCCGACGCCGTCAGCACCAGCCGACTGATCTCGGACGACGCACCCGACCGCAGGGCCTGCGCGATCGCCGAGTGCTCGGAGTCGACCGGCACGATCTGGCCCGGTCGAGCGCGCTCGCGGACGAGGTCTCCCCCGACGATCAGGCTCTCCTTGTTCGCGAGGGCGAGCGTCGCCCCCGAGTCGAGCACCGCGAGGGTCGGCGCCAGACCGACGGACCCCGTGATGCCGTTCAGCACGACGTCGGCCTCGACATCGCGGACCAGCGCGACCGACTCGTCGGTGCCGAGGGCGACGTGCTCTACGCCGAAGCGGGCGGCCTGCTCGGCGACGAGGGCCCGGTTGGTGCCCGCCGAGAGACCGACCACGTCGAACAGATGCGGGTTCTTCCCGATCACGTCGAGCGCCTGGACGCCGATCGAACCGGTGGAGCCGAGGATGGTGATGCGTCGCATGAGGCCACCCTAGGCCCGAGGCCCGGGCCCGGCGGATCGGGGCGTCGGGGTGCCGCGGGTCGGGGGCGCCGGCCGGTCGGGGGGGCTGATGCTCAGGCGACGGCGAGGATGTCGATGACGAACACGAGCGTGTCGGTCGGTTCGATGCCGGAGCCCGGTTCGCCCTCCTCGCCGTAGCCGTCGGAGGGCGGCACGATGACGACGACCTGCGACCCCACGGTCTGGCCGATCATCGCCTCGGCGAAGCCCGACACCACCTGGTCGGTGGAGAACGTCGCGACGGTGCCGCGGCCCCAGCTCTCGTCGAAGACCTCGCCCGTCCGCCAGTTGACGCCCTGGTACTGCACGGTGACGTTCGCCGGATCGGGGACGACCTCTCCGTCGCCCTTCTTCAGCACCTCGATGCGGAGGTCGGTCGGCGGGTCGGCGTCTGGGAGAGTCACCGTGGGGCGGCCGTCGTCGGCCAGGGCGACGTCGGGGAAGCCCGGCTCGGCAGGCTGCGCCTCACCCGTCGCACGGGTCGGGACGATCGAGAACGTGTCGACGACGATGATCGCCGCGGGGTTCGGCGCGTCCGTGCCCGGCGAGCCGGGCTGCATGTCGGCCGCCGACGCGACGGTGACCGTGCGGGAGCCGGCCTGGGCGCACGAGAGGGCGCCCTCGATGCCGGGCACGTAGAAGTCGCCGCTGATGGTGAGCTGCTCGCCCGACCCGCCCGTGTAACCCGCCGTGCTCAGCTCGGCGCCCGACTGCGCATCGAAGACGGTGATGGCCACCCGCACCACGTCGCCGACCTCGGTGGTCGGCCCGTCGCCCGGCACCACGACGGTCTGCTGACTCCGTTCGGCCGTCACCGGAGCCGGCAGCTCGATGGTGGGCTTCTCACCGAAAGCACCGCCGACCTCGATCGAGTCGGACTCGGGGCCGGACTCGAGGCAGGTGGTCGGGGCCGCCGACGCCGAGGGCTGGTCGGTCGGCGCGGGCTCTGCGTCCGTCGTGCAACCCGCCAGCAGCAGGGCGACGACGGGCAGCGCCCACGCCGCCGCGCGTCTCGACGTCCGCCGAGGGGACGGGTGGGCCGAGGAGGCGCGGGCGGGGTCGGTCACGACGGGCAGCCGGTCACGGGGTCGCGCGGGGTCAGGAGACGGCGAGGATGTCGATCACGAACACCAGGGTGTCGGTGGCCGTGAAGGCGGCACCCTGGGGGACGTTGTCGCCGTAGCCGTCGGCCGGCGGGATCGACACGATGGTCTGCGAGCCGACGGTCTGACCGACCATGCCCTCCGCGAAGCCGGTGATGACCTGGCCCGTGCCGAACGTCGCGGGCTCGCCGCGCTGCCAGCTCGAGTCGAAGGTCTCGCCGGTCTGCCACACGACGCCCTCGTACTGGACGGTGACAGTGGCGCCGTCCTCGACGACGGGGCCGTCGCCCTTCTTCAGCACCTCGACCTGGAGGTCGGTGGGCGGGTCGGTCTCGGGGACGGTCACGGTGGGCGCGCCGTCGTCGGCGAGCTCGACGGTCGGGAACCCGGGCGTCGGGTCCTGCGGCTCGCCGGTGGCGCGCAGCGGGGCCTCGGAGGTGGCCGACGCGCTGGGCGTCGCCGCGCCGCCGGCGCTGGACTCCTCACCGGCGTCGGTGCCGCCGCAGGCGGCGAGCGCGAACACGAGGACGGGAACGGCGAGGAGGGCGAGGGGACGGCGCATGGGGATCTCTCGGTCTGTGGGCGGGGATCGGGCGGCGCCGGTGACGGCGCCGCGACGACGACCATTGTGCCGCACGCTCCCGACGGGGCGCCTGGGAGCCGTTCGCGGCTGTGGACGGCTGCGGGTGAGCGGCTGGAGCGTGCGCGGCAGGAGCCGCTCGCCTAGGGCTGGGCGGCGACGACGATGCGCGGCTCGTGGTCGACGGGGAACGCGACGGACGAGGCGATGAAGCACTTCCGGGCGGCGTCGGCGTGCAGGGCGAGGGCGCGGTCGGCCATGCCGGCCTCGGCGACCGTGACCACGGGGCGGAGCGTGACCGAGGTGAACCGGCCCCCGCCGTCGGCGGTCTGGGTCATGCGCCCGACGGCGGCGTCCTCGTAGGCCACGACCACGATCCCGTCGGTGGCGGCGACGTGGAGGTAGCTGAGCAGGTGGCACTGCGCGAGCGCGCCGAGCAGCATCTCCTCCGGGTTCCAGCGGTCCGCGTCGCCGTGGAACGTCCGGTCGGCGGACGCGGCGATGTCGTGCAGCTTGCCGTCGGCGCTCAGGGTGTTGTCGCGCCCGTACGACCGGTACGAGACCGTCCCGACGTCCCGGGCTCCCGTCCAGCGCAGGTCGACGGCGTAGTCGTGGTCGAGCATGGGTCCTCCTCGGTCGGTGCCGACGGTCTCGGTACACTCCCCATCATGACCGACCCGCGCCTCCTCGCCCCATCGTCGTCCCCCCGCAGACCCCTCACGGTCGACGGCAGCGTCGAACTGGCCGTCCTGACGCGATCGGGTCTCGACGAGAGTCGTCACCTCGGGGCGGGCATCGTGGTCGACGCCGCGGGATCGGTGCTGAGGGAGGTCGGCGACGTCGGCGCCTCGATCTACCCGCGCTCGTGCCTCAAGCCGCTGCAGGCCGTGACCGTCATGCGGTCCGGCGTGGCCCTCGCCGGCCCCCAGGCCGTCCTCTCCACCGCGAGCCACGCGGGCACGGCCGAGCACCTCGCCGTGGTGGCCGAGCTGCTCGCACGCTCGGGCAGCTCGGAGGACGACCTGCTCTGCCCGCCCGACTGGCCGGGCGACCGCGCGAGCGCACGCCGTGCCGACGGGGCACGACGGATGGCCATGAACTGCTCGGGCAAGCACGCGGCGTTCCTGCTGGCCTGCGCCGAGAACGGCTGGGACCCGACCACGTACACCGATCTGGACCACCCGCTGCAGCGCGCGACACGCGAGACCGTCTCGGAGTTCACCGGCGAGGTCGTCGCCCACGCCGGTGTCGACGGCTGCGGGGCACCCGTGTTCGCGACGACGATCGCCGGGCTCGCCCGTGCCGTGGCGGTCGTGGCCGGCTCGGCGGGTGTCACGACCGGCACCGGGTCGACGCCGTCCGTCGGCGACCCCGACGCGCGCCTCCTGGTCGAGGCCGTGCTCGCCGACGCCTGGGCCCTCGACGGACCGGGCCGGGCGAACACCGTGGCCATCGACGAGCTCGGGCTCTTCGCGAAGCTCGGAGCGGAGGGCGTCCTGGTGATGGGCACCCTCGACGGCATCGGCACGGCCGTGAAGATCCTCGACGGCAACCTGCGGGCCGCGACGATGGTGGCGCTGCATCTGCTCGTCGGCCAGGGCGCCGTCGATGCGGCCGCCGCCGAGTCCGTCGTGGAGGCGACGAGGGAGCGCGTGCTCGGCGCCGGCCGCGACGTCGGTAGCATCCGGCTCGCCGACGCGCTCGTCGGCGGACGGGCCTGAGGGTCAGCACGACCCCCTCCCGACCACCCGTCGATCGGGTCGCGGATCGACACGAGGTCGAGATCGACGGCCACCCGGCAGGGCCGGCCGTCGCGCCTGACGACCTCCGCCCTGGCGTCGGCCCCGATCACGACGAGGACCTCGACCCGTCCGACGTCGGCGCTCGTCCGACCATGGCGCACCACGAGCGAGGCCGCGCCCAGCCGGTGGGCCTGCAGCAGATACCCCTGGGCCGCCGCCCGCGCCAGGACGACGGGCCCGACGACCCCGACGGAGCCGCGCGCCTCGACGCAGAGCGGACCGTCGGCCAGGGTGGACGCCTCGTCGACGAGTCGTCGGATGTCGGCCAGGGCCGCCGGGTCGTCGGTGGACCCGACGCGTCGACCCGGGACTCGCGGTTCGGGTGTCGTCGTCGTCCGCAGGGAGCTCTCGACGGCGCCCCGACCCAGGACGACGAACGGCGTCGCCCCGGAGGCGCGGGTCGGCCCGGCACCGGAGGTCGCGTCGATCACGTCACGACCGGCCCGAGCCACGGCGGCGCTGCCGGGGAACCTCTGATGCAGTTCGGCCAGCTCGAGCTTGTGCAGCTCGCGGATCGTCCGCTCGGCGGATGCGATCTCCTCGTCGAAGCGTCGCCGCCCGTGTCGGAGCCGAGCCGGGGCGCCGATGAGTTCGACGGCCGACCAGACGCCGACGACCGCGGCGACGACGGCGACGGCCGATGCGGCGACCGCGGTCATGGGCACCGAGCCGCTCACGCCGACGATGATCGAGGCGACGATCGCGACGACCGCCGCGAGCACCGGCGGGCGCCTGGCCCGGGGCCGCGGTGGCACGGCGGGGAGCACGATCGTCCGTCGAGGAGGCGGGGGTTCGGCGAGGCTCACACCTCACGAGACCATGCGGCCCCGCTCCCGCGAGCGCTGCCGGAGAGCGCTTGTGGAGAACCGCGGGGTCGGCGCCGCCGGGGAGGGGTCGGCGCCGGATAGGGGTCAGCCGACGACGAAGAACTGCTCGCCGATGTCGACGCGACTCCCCCGGCTCACCCGCACCCGGGTGCCGGGCTCCAGCCTGCGGGCGGGTTCTCCGCGCGGCCGGACGATGGTGCCGTTGCCCGACCAGCGGTCGCTGAGCCAGAGGTGCCCGTCGTCCTGACCGAATTCGAGGTGCGTCTTCGAGACCGACCGGCCCGGATCGACGATGCGCACGAGCTGATCGAAGGACTCACCGGGCTGCGGGGTGGGAGCCCGCCCGACGAGCCCCGAACCGTCGACGGTGAAGCTCTCGCCCGTGCTGAACTGCAGCACGAAGGGTGATCCGGTCGGTCCGCGACGGACGAGACGGGTCTCGTCGACGTCCTCGTCGTCGGCCGCTGTCGGCGCGGCGGGCCGCCGAGGGCCCCAGGCGGGTTCGGGCACCGGCGGCAGATGCTGCGTCGACGGACGCTCGTGGTCCGTCTCCGACTCCGACTGCTGCGGCTCCGGCTCGAACCGCTGCTCCGGCTCCGACCGCTGCTCCGCCTGGTCGACCCGGGACGGGCCGTCGACCAGGGCGGACCGCATCTCAGGGGAGACGACGATCTCGGCGGGTCGTTCGCCGCCGTCGAGCGGGCTCCGTCGCGAGAGCGGGACGATCGGCCCCGTGAACGACAACGCGACGGAGGCCACCACGGCGCCGCAGATGCCGCAGAAGATGTCGTCCTCGTGGATCTCGGCACCGCATTCCGTGCAGCGCTCCGCGGCGGGAGCGGCGCCCGGCTCCACGAGAGGGACGGGGGCGGCGCCGGAGTCCCCCGCGCTGAGGGTGGAATCGGCGATCGGCTCGACACGGACGGTGTCCCCCGGCCCGGGGACGACGTCGTCCGGCGACGGGCGGTCGTCGGCGGGATGCGCACCGGCGGAACCGAGGCCGGGGGCGCTGGTGTCGGGCGAGCCGGCGTCGACGGACTGGTCGTCAGCCGGATCGGCGGTGGCCGCGGCCGGGGCGGCATCGGCCGCATCGGCGGCATCGGCGGGGGTCGTGTCGGTCGGATCGGCCTCGGGCGAGGCGTCGTCGGACGCGACGTCCGCGACGTCGCCCGTCGTTCCGCCCCTGCCCGCATCGGCGGATCCGGGGTCGGACGCCGGCGCGGCTCCCCCGCTCTCCGTCGCCTCGATCTCCGGCGCGTCGGAAGGGTCGCTCGTGCCGGAGTCCGCGCCGGCCGACTCCTCGGGCGACGAGGCCACGGCGCCACCGGTGCCTCCTCCGTCGACGACCGGGGCGTCCGTCTGAGGCGGCACCGGGGTCAACGACGCCGTCCAGAGCGGCGCCGTCTGCGGACGCGAGGCGTCGTCGCCACGAGGCGACGGCTCGCGAAGAGGCGCCGGCCGGGGCGTCACGGGAGCGACACCGCCGCCGATGGCGCTCGGACCGCCTGCGGGTCGCGACTCCTTCGACGGTCTCGAGGCGGCGTCCTCCTCCGCGGCCGCTGCAGCAGTCGCCGCCGCATGCTCCGCTTCACGGTCGGCGGAAGCCGCTGGAGAGCCGTCGCGCCAGACCGGCACCGGCTCGGACGGCGACGGAGCGAGATCGTCGGAGACCGATGGGGTCTCGTCGAGAGCATCCGCCGTCGTGTCGTGGAGCCACCACGGACGATCCGTGGCGGCCCGCCGCGCGGGCGACTGCAGCCGCCAGGCCGGAGGGCGGGAGTCCGCCGGGTCGGCGACAGGAGGCCCGGCGGGACCCGAGGTGTCGACACCGGAGAGCGTACGGCCGCACTCGCCGCAGATCATCGCGCCGACGGGCAACGGACTGGCACAGGTGGGGCACTGCATGCGGAAGAGACCTCTAGCTAGCGTTCGGGACGTTTCCGGCCATGGTATCCGCGGAGTGAACGAGACGAGACCGCGGCCACCACCCGCCGCCATCTCGTCGCCCGGGCGTCGAAGGCCCTCCTCATCTCGGTGACGGCGGCCCAGACGCGATCGGCGTCCTCCGTCACCGGTTCGGCCGGAGCGAAGGTCGCACGGTCGGCGACCCGTGCGAGCACGGTCGGACGCGTGCCCCCGACGATCTCGGCCGCCTCGCTCCGGGTGGCCGAGGCGGGGATCTCGACTCCGTGATCGAGAGCCGCGTCGTGGAACTCACGCCACCCGCCGGCGATCCGGACCGCGGGGTCCGGATGACGACGACGACGACGACGCCGACGCGCCTTGGCCGCGACGATCGCGAGGAACGGCGAGGCGAGCAGCCCCAGGACGAGAGCGACGACCCCGACGATCCGGACCACCAGCCGGACGATCGCCAGCCATGCCGGTGGCGCCTCCGGCGTCTCCTGGTCGGATTGCGGCGGTGCCTGCTCGTCGCGGAGCTGCGGTTCGCGGAGGGGCGGCTGCACCACCGACTCCGGGCGCTGCAGTCGGTTCGGATCGAGGACCCGCTCGTCGGGGATCGGGCGATCGAGGGGGACGGGATCGAGCGCGACCCAGCCGTATTCCCGCGTGTCGACCTCGATCCACGCGGTGACATCGGCTCCTGTCACGGACACCGGGCCATCGGTCGCCTCGCCGACGTCGGGCGCGAATCCCATCACGACGCGCGCGGGGAACCCCAGCTCCCCGGCCATCAGAGCGGCCGCGGCCGAGTACTGCTCGGCGTCGCCGATCATGACGGGGTCGGTGAAGAGCTCCGCCAGCCGCTCCGAGCCGTGGCCCGAACGGCTCGGCGGCTCGTCGTCGGAGACGCCGTGCGAGATGTACCCGCCGTCACGGAGTGCCGACAGGGCGGCCTGAAGCCGAGCACCCGGACCATCGACGCCTCGGACGTCGGTGGCGAGCGCATCGGTCAGCTCGTCCGGCACGGCGACGGGCTCCGGAACGCTCGCCGAGCCGGGCGTCAGGTCGGCCAGCCGGTCGACGTCCGGCCCCGTCGGCAGCACCGCGTCGAGGCGGTAGGTGTCTCCGGCGTCGAGTCCGCCGTCGACGACGGCCGCCCCGCTGACGTCGTTGTAGAAGAGTCCGGTCGGCCGCGTCACGGCGTCGTCGCCGCCGAACTCGATCGATTCGAGACGACCGACGGTCGGCAGCCAGACCCCCCGGTACGAGCCGACCTCGACGGAGAGCTCGACTCGCCGGCCTTCGACACCAGACTGGTCCACCGTCGACGGGATCCGATCGAACGACCCGGACTCGCTCGACACCTCGGAGCTGCCGACCGTGTACGCGACGCCGTCGTAGGTGTCGAGCGTGGCGAGACGGAGCAGCTGCCCGGCACCGAGGCCGCGGACGGTCAGGAGGGTCTGGTCGACGGCCGGCTGCTGCTCGTAGACCCGCAGCCGGGTCAGGGGGCTGACGAGACTCCGCGGATCGAAGGGCGGGTCGACGACCGTCCGGGCGACCGTCCGGGGCGACGAGGGCGGCGCGGCGACGACGACCGCCGAGGCGACCACGCCGGCGACGAGCAGCGTGACGACCGAGCCGGCGACGGCGCGCGCCGCGACGGTCCGGTGACCCGACGCGTGGACCGCCTCCGCGCCTCCTGCGAGCGCTGCCAGAGCGACCCGGCGTCTGTGGAGGCGCCACCACAGGGACCACGCCACGCACGAGGCCAGGAGGGCGAGCCCGGTGCCGAGGGGAAGCCAGGCGTCTCGCGGTCCGAGCACGATGCCGACCAGATAGACGACGACGGGGGCGACGACGGCGAGCTCGCCCCGCCGCGACCGGAGGGCGACGCTCAGCCCGATGACGGTCGCGAGCAGGACGAGCACGAAGGCGGGGACGAGGAGGGCCTCGTAGCTCCCGACCGGCAGGCCGATCGTCACGAGCCGCTTCCACCCCAGGGCCGTGCCGCCGACGAGGTCGACGAGACCGGTCGCCGTGGGGACGACGCCCCAGACCGTCCGGGACGGCACGGCCAGCGGCACCCCGAGCAGCAGGTAGACGACGACCGTCGCGATCAGGACGAGGAGGCTCGACGCGCGCAGCACGGCCCCGCCGACCGCGACGGCTGTTCCGACCGCGATGGTGACCATGACCAGCACGACGAATGCGGAGCTCTGGTACACCGGCCACAGGGTGGACGTCGCGACGAGCATCGACAGGGTGTGGAGCCCGGCGACGGCGGCGGCGAAGGAGGCGCGGGGCCGTCGTCGCGCCGCACCCGCCCGTCGTCCGGACGCCGGTCCGCGGCTCACCGGGTCGACGCTCACGAGGCCGCCGCCCTGGCCAGGGACTGCCGCAGGTCGTCGAGGTAGCCGATCGTCAGCACCGTGAGATCCGTCAGCCGCCGCACCCCCGGGACCGCCTCCGCATCGCAGACGATCGCCACGACCTCGACTCCCAGCGGGAACCGCACGGCGGCGGACCGCAGCGCGGCGAGCGTCGTCGTCGACCCCACGACCAGGAAGGCGACCGAGACGCCCGTCGCCTGACCGCCCGCCGCCCGGGCGACGTCGGCGATCGTCGGCGCCGACTCCGACGCCTCGACGACGGCGAGACCGTCGAGCAGCCGGCCCCGACTGACCGTGTCGAGCGTCCGCACGGCGAGGGCGCGGCGTCGGGCGGAGTCGGGGGTGCGCTCGCCGACGACGACGCTGAGGTCGCGCGCGTCGCGGATGGCCCGGACGCCGAGGGAGCCCGCGGCGCTGACCGCGAGCTCGAACTCGTCGGCGTCGGCGAAGTCGTCGAGGGCGAGGCTCAGGGCGATGACGAGGTGCGACCGGCGGCTCTGCTCGAACTGGCGGACCATGAACGTGCCGGTCTTCGCCGTCGACCGCCAGTGGATGTGACGACGCTCGTCGCCGGGCTGGTACTCGCGGATCGCGTGGAACGAGAGGTCGTCGGGCGCGAGATCGCGGGTCGGACTGCCCTCGAGGTCGCGGACGAACCCCGTGCTGGTGCTCGGGATGCCGACGGTGGTCGGGTGCACGAAGACCTCGGCGGCTGCGGTCCACTCGATCTCGCGACGCACGAGCCCGACGGCGTCGCCCCGCACCGTGCGCGCCGGACCGACCCGGACGAGACCGCGGCGCGACGTCGGGACGGTGAACGGCTCGTGGACGGACCCGCCGGCGCGGAGGCCGGGGAGGTGCAGCTCGACGAGCCCGTCGGCCACCGGGATCTCGACGATCGCTCCGACGACGCGACGCCGCGTGGGGTTCGCCACCCGCAGCTCGCCCGTCAGCGGCTGACCCACGGACACCCGGTCGTCGGGGAGCACGACGGCGACCTCGAAGGCGGTGCGGCCGAGGAGCGAGAGGGCCGCGAGGACGAGCATGACGAGGGCGGCCACGGCGATGGCGATCAGCTCGACCCACCCGAGGGCGTAGCCGGCGACGAGACCCAGCGGGACGACGAGGAGCACGGACCAGCCGAGCGGGGTCACGAGGGTCGACACGGCGCGTCCGACCGCCGACAGAGCACGGCGGACGACCCGGCCCGCCTCGGCCACCGCGTGGACGGCCTCGGCGCCGGGACCGACGCGTCCGCCCACGATGCGCGTGCGTGCATCGGTGACGCCGACGGTCGCCCCGGGGAGCCGGTGGTCGACGCCCGCGTCGCCTCGCCCGCGACGGCTCGTCCGGGTTCGGGTGGCGCTCACACGGTGTTCCGCTCGGCTGGCGGGGGCGTCTCGAGGAGCAGCTGGCCGATCACGCTCGACGGGGTGACGCCGTCGAACTCGGCCTCGGGGTCGAGGACGATGCGGTGCGCGAGGACGGGTTCGGCGAGGGCCTTGACGTCGTCCGGCACGACGTAGTGGCGCCCCAGGGACGCCGCGTAGGTCTTGGCGCAGCGCACCAGGGCGAGTGCGCCTCGGACGCTGACCCCGAGTCGGACCTCGTCGGCGGCCCGGGTCGCCTCGACCAGCCGGGCGATGTAGTCGTTGATGCTCGGCTCGACGTGCACGGTGCGGGCCAGGAGTGCCATCTCGGTGACGACGTCGGCCCGGACGACGGGTGGGATCGACCCCTCGTGGACCCGGGTCGCCGATCCCGCGAGGATGCGCACCGTCGCCGCGTGATCCGGGTACCCGATGGAGGTCTTCATCACGAAGCGGTCCAGCTGCGCTTCGGGGAGCCGGTACGTGCCCGCCTGCTCGATGGGGTTCTGCGTCGCGATGACCATGAAGGGGCGCCCGACGTCGTGACTGACGCCGTCGACGGTGACCCGCCCCTCCTCCATGACCTCGAGCAGGGCCGCCTGCGTCTTGGGGCTCGCCCGGTTGATCTCGTCGGCCAGCACCACGTTCGCGAAGATCGGACCCCGATGGAACTCGAACTCCCTGCGCCCCTGGTCGTAGACGCTGACCCCGGTGATGTCGCCCGGCAGCAGATCGGGCGTGAACTGGACGCGGCTGCTCGTGCCCTGGACGCTCTGCGCGATCGCCCGGGCGAGGGACGTCTTGCCCGTTCCGGGGAAGTCCTCGAGGAGGAGGTGCCCCTCGCTCAGCATCGCCGTGAACGACAGCCTGACCACGAACGACTTGCCGAGCAGCACCTGGTCGACGCCGGCCACCAGGCGGCCGAAGACGTCGGAGAACCAGGCGGCCTGCTCGGGGGTCATGCTCATGCGATCGTTCGCTCTCTCGTCAGGGGGTGGGGTCGGTCGGGTCGGTCGACGCCGGCTCGGGCGCGGGATCGCAGAGCGCGGTCGCCGCGTCGGGATCGGTGTGACCGTCGACGGTCGCCTTGACCGACACGGAGGTCGCCCCGTCCGGGACCACGCTGCTGTAACCGTAGGCGATCCCCTCGGGGTCGCTCGAGACGCCCCCGGGGAAGCCCGGCCCGGCGAACGTCACGATGACGGACGTCACGGGCGTGCCGGCGTTGCGGGGCTCCGACGCTCCGAGGGGCGCGCCGACCGTGCAGGAGGACACGACGGCCCTCGTGTCGACCGGGGTCGCGCTCGTCGCGGCCGAGGAGGGACCGCACTCGTCGCGGGTCTGACCCGTGCGGCAGGCCTGAAGGGTGACGCTGAGTGGCACGCCGTTCCCGTTGTCGTCGGTGATGAAGCCGTCGGCGGGTACGGGACGCCACTCGCCGGCACCGAGCCGGTACCGGTAGGAGTCGACGGTTCCCGGTGCGGACAGGCCCTGGACGCGCGCTTTGAAGAGACCCCCCGGGCCGCGGTGCTCGACGGCCACGGATCCCTCGGCGCGACCCGGCGGCGTCACGCTCTCCGCCGTCGCGCCGGCGCTCGAGCAGAAGATCCCGTTCGACGCGACGACCGTGTAGACGTAGGTCGCGTCCCGGTCGGGCGACTCGCTGTAGGTGGTCGACGAGAGGCCCTGCGCCACTCTCGTGCCCGTCGCCGAGCACCCGGTGACCGTCGTCCCGGACGTCGATCGGTAGACGTCGAAGCGGGGAGCCGACCCTCCGGCCGCGCCCGGCACGGTCCAGGAGATCGACACCTGGTTCGTCGTGGCTCCGGCCCGGACGGCGAAGGCGCCGGGGACGCCGACGGCGGCGGCCCGAACCGCGCTGCTCCGAGACCAGTCGGACGCGTCGGCGACCTGCGCCCTGTTGGTCGCGAAGACCCGCACGTCGTAGCGGGCTCCCGGCACGAGACCGGGGATGGACGCCGACGTCGAGGTCGTCGACCGCGCGCCCGGCGCCCCGTCGCCCGTGATCTCGACCGTGTAGCCCGTCACGGCCGTCCCTCCGGCCGGTCGCGGCACGGCGGCCCATCGGACGTCGAGGACCCCGGGCGTCGTCGTCGACGGCGACACCCGCACGTCACCGGGAGCCGCGGGAACGAAGTCGGCACGGTACGGGTCGCTCGAGGCGCTGGGCTCCGAGGCGCCCACGGCGTTGGAGGCGACGACGGAGAACCGGAAGGTCTGCTCGGGATCGAGGTCGGTGAGGGTGCAGACCGTCGACACGCCGCAGTCCCTCGTGTAGACCGTGCCGGCCGACCCGACGCCCGTGAGACGGAAGCCGGTCAGAGGGGAGTTGTTCGACGCCGGCGCCGCGTACGAGAGCGTCAGACGGCCGCCCGAGGAGTCCCCGACACGGACGGGTGCCACCGGGGTGCCGGGGACGTCCTGGACGGAGACCGTGACATTGCCCCAGACGGCGCGCGAGGGATCACCGGTCGCATCCACCACCTGGTACTGGATGTTGGCGTCGATCGGCGAGGCCGTCGCCGCGACGCTCACCGCCAGCGTCCGCCCGTCGTCGCTCGGCGTCACGGTGACGCCGGCCGGCAGCGAGGCCCCGCCCAGACCGCGGATCCCGCCGACACGCAGCGGCTGCCCCGGGAAGGGGTTCCGGCTCTCGTCGTTCGCGAGCACGTCGACCGTGGCGGCCCCGCCACGAGCCACCACGACCGAGTCGGCGGCCGGGGCGACCAGCGGCCGGGTCGAGCCGACGACGGCCAGCCGCACCGCGCCTCCTCGTCCGGCGGCCGCGGAGTCCGATACGGCGACCGGCAGGGTGCGCGTGGTGCCCTCGACCGTCGACGCGGCGGCGGTGACCGTCAGCTCGCGTCCTGTGAGCTCGAAGGAGAACCCCGGGCCGGACGCCCGTCCCAATTCGTAACGGAGCTCGCCGACATCGTCGGGGTACGGGTAGGTCGTCACCCTCGAGAGGTCGATCGAGCGCGACTCCCCCGGTTCGAGGTCGAGGGACGTCCCGGTGAACACCGGCGGCTGATTGTCGCGTGGGGTGACCGTGATGGGCAGCACGAGGGTCGCCGTCCGACCCTCGGGGTCGTCGGCCGAGCGGCCGTCCGTGACCTCGAAGGAGACGGAGGCGACCCCGAAGAACAGATCGGCCGAGGTGAAGCTCAGGGTCGTGTCGTCGACCACGAGGTCGTCGCCGTTCGCGTGGGTCGCCCGGACGGACCCCGCGTCGGTCAGCCGGACGCCGCGGTCTCCGGCCGCGATGACGTAGTCGTCGAGATCGATCCGGAGGGTGCTCTCGCTCACGACGGAGAGCGACGGAGCGGAGCGGTCGAGCTGAGGCAGCGCGTCGTCGAAGCCGGGGACCCGTACGAAGGCGAGCGACCTGACGTCGGGGTCGTCCGGGTGCGACACCCA
This sequence comes from Frigoribacterium sp. AC394, assembly GCF_979258095.1. Taxonomy (NCBI): domain Bacteria; kingdom Bacillati; phylum Actinomycetota; class Actinomycetes; order Micrococcales; family Microbacteriaceae; genus Frigoribacterium; species Frigoribacterium sp. AC394. The sequence continues at coordinate 613,825 of NZ_OZ409834.1, forward strand.
GAACGGGACGATCTGACTCGCATCGGTCACCGTGATCCGGAGGCGCCTGGCATCCGTCACCTCGGCCGTGCCGTCGTAACCGGACTCGACGCCGAGGCCCAGCCGCGAGGTCGGGACGTCCGCGGAGAAGACGTTCGCGAGGACGTCGACGTCGACCGACACCCGACCGCGGATGTCGCGCAGATCGAGCACGGTGTCGTCGGCGAGCGGGGGGTTCGGCGGAGCGTCGGGATCGACGGTCACGGTGACGAAGCTCGAACTCGACCCCCCGCGCGCGTTCTCGACCTCGTACACCACGCCGTAGCTGCCGGGCGTCGACGGCGGCGTGACCGTGACGAGCTCGTCGTCGACCACCACGGCATCGACCGTCTCATCGCGGGACTCGACGCCCGTGACCGAGAGGTCTCCGCCGTCGGGGTCGGAGTCGTTGTCGAGCACACGGACGGTGATCGAACCGCCCGGTCGCATCGTGACGTCGTCCTCCACCGCGACGGGGGCCCGGGAGCCGTCCGCCCTCGCCGACACTCCGACGCGCACCACGCCGGTGGCTCGCGCCCCGAGACCGTCCACCACCGAGTACTCGAAGGTGTCGGTGCCCGCCGCGTACGGGCCGGCCTCGTAGTCGAGACGGTCGGGACCGGACATCGACACGGCCCCCTTGTCGGGGTTGCTGCCGATCCCGACGAGCTGCACGCTGTCTCCGTCGGCGTCGATGCCGTCGAGCGGGACGGTGATGCGGACGGTCTCGCCGGCGACGACGCGTGCGGTGACGGTCTCCGGCACGGGCGGCGCGTTGGTCGCCGCATCGGACTCCCGGACCGTGATGGTGACCTGGGCGTCGGCGGTCTGGCCGTCCTCGCCGACCGCCGTGTAGACGGCCGTCACGATGCCCGGCGTCTCGGGGGCCAGGTAGCGCAGTCGGTCACCCGAGGCGAACAGCAGACCGCCCCCCGACGGCACCGGGCGACGGAGGTCGTGCCCGAGCGAGACCTCGTCGCCGTTCGGCTGCTCGTCGTTCGCGAGGACGTCGATGTCGATGACGTCGCCCGCACGGACCGTCGCCTGATCGTCGGTGGCGACCGGCGGCTGGGTCTGCGAGCGGCGCGGGATCTCCACGACGGTGATGCTCCCCACCGCCGAGGCGAGGCCGTTCGTCACGGTGTACGACAGTTCGACGGGACCGTCGTCGAGGGGTCTGGTCAGCGTCACCCGGACGTAGCGCTGGTCGATCGTCTCGACCCGGAGCCCGGTCGTCTCGGCCGCCGGCGAGACCGAGGTCACGAGGAGGACGTTCCCGGCGGGATCACGATCGGTCCCGGCCGCATCGACGGTCTCGCTGCTGAGCGTCTCGACGAACACCGTCTTGGGCGTCGTCACGGGCGCGCTGTTGACGTCGGGCGGCGAGAGCACCTCCACGCGGATGGTCCCGCTCGCGGTCTGGTCGCCGTCGGTGACCGTGTACTCCAGGTTGTGGGTCCGGACCTCGTCACTCGAGAAGAGCAGCGTCCCCGCGTCGTAGCTCGGCGCTATCTCCGCGCCGTCCTGTGCCGGGACGCTGTTCAGCGAGACCGGCCCCGTGCCTCCCTCGGCGTAGGCCAGGGGCCTGATCGTCGTCTGCCGACCCGCGTAGGCCTGGACCGAGAAGGATTCGGTCGTCAGCGGGGTGTCCCCCGCCGCCGCGACGGTGATGCGCAGCACGCCGTTGGCCTCGGCACGCCCGTCGGACACCGTGAGCGCGACGTCCGTGGTCGTCGCCCCGGCACCGCTGTCCTGGTAGACGACGTCGCCGTCCGGTGCGGACGAGACACCGCCCTCGCCCGAGGCGGACGTCAGATAGAAAGCATCGCCGTCGGGGTCCACCCAGTCGCCCAGCACCGGCGTGGTGACCCGGCCCGACGACGCGACCACCGCCTCCGACGATCGACGCTGTTCGGGCGGGCCGTTCTCGTCGGGCGACCGGACCGTCACGGTGACCGTCGCCGTGTCCCGTCCGCCCCTCCCGTCCGAGATCGTGTAATCGAAGACGAGCACGCCGCTCGCGGCGTCGTCGAGGGTGAGGAGCAGATGCTGCCGGTCGTCGACGATGTCGACCCGTCCGGCCGCGTCGTCGACGCCCTCGACCGTATCGATCGACAGCGGATCGCCGTTCGGGTCGTAGTCGTCGAGCAGGACGGGGAGGCTCGTGGCGCGACCGGCACGCGCTCCGAAGTCGTCGTCGGCGGCGACCGGCGCCTTCTGGTCAGGGTCGAGCTCGAGCGTGTCGTCGCCGACGTCGTCCTCGTCGTCCTGTCGCATCTCGTCGCGATCGAGCAGGTCGTCCCAGTTGTCGATGAGTCGGCCTCCCGACTGCACCGCCCAGCTGCGACCGGTGACCGGATCGTTCAAGACGACCCGGCGTCCGTTCACGTCGTAGACGAGACCCGCGTCGGCGGGCACCCCCTCGAGTGCGGTGAGACCGCCGCGTGACGACGAGCAGTCGCTCCACTCCGTCCCGTCCGACCAGGCTGCCCGGAGACATCCGTCGACGACCACCGGTCGTGCCGGCGTCCCGTCTCGACCCGAGACGAGCTCGTCGACGCGGTCGGCGGCGAACGGCACGGACGAGAGACCGCTCGACGTGGCGACGACGAACGCGTCGTCGGCGGCGCCGCCGGTCTGCAGGGCGGAGACTCCATCTCCGCCGCCCGGCACCTCCACCGTGCGTCCGTCGACGGTCAGCTCGCCCGACACCGTGTCGAGCAGCGCCCAGTGGGAGCCGGCGGCCGCCACCTGATAAGGCCCCTCGCCGGTCGTCTCGACGGCCTGCGTCGACGTCACGTCGAGCCCCTGGCCGGAGTCGACCAGAGAGACCATCCCGCTCTCGGCCGAGAACACGACGATCCCTCCCTCGGGCGAGTTGCCGGCCACGAGGTCGCCCCCGAGGCTCAACTCGGCAGCGGCGTCGCTCGTGAACGAGTCGAGCTCGGCCGCCGGCGTCGACCAGACCTCGCCCGTGCCCCCCGACAGGATGACGGCGCGATCACCGACGAGCAGCACCTCGGGGCTCTCGGGCGGCAACGGCACGCTGACATCCGCCGTGGCGGTCGCAGGGTCCACGATCCCCGCCGTCGCGCTCGTGCGGTCGAGGAGCACGACGGCGCTCGGACTCTGGACGACAGAGAGGTCCGAACCCTGACTCCGGACGGCCGAGTTCAGCTCCCCCACGTCGGGGTTGGCCCGGCCGATCGCCGTCCGCGAGCCGTTCGCCACCCAGACGGTGCCGTCGTCCAGGTCGAGACGCTGCTGCTCGTACCCCGACCCGACGAGCGCCACGCCCGCCACGAGCCCCACGATGACGAGCCCGCTGACACCCGTGGCCACCGCCGATCGATGCGATCGCACCCAGGCGCCGAGACGGCTCATCCGCCCTCCCCCGACGCGCACGTCTCCGCGCTCGGCTGACCCGTGCGGCCGGCGCGGTTGACGCTCACCGTCACGCAGACCTCGGAACGGTCGGCCGCGTCGCCGACGACGAAGCTCGCGCCCGTCTGCTGGCTGGTGTCGGTCCTCCCGGCGGTGTCGGTCTCGATGACGTACATGTCGCCTGCTCGCAGGCCCGGATCGTCCCAGCGGAAGGTCACGGTCTCGCCGTCCCGTGCCGCCTCGACGTCGACCACCCGCGGGATGCGGTCCGGGTCGGAACGCACGAGCACCAGCGTGGCGGCCGCCCCCAGAGCGATGACGCCGACCGCGACCGCCACCAGCAGCCCCACCATCGCGCCCCTCGTCCTGCTGCGCCCCTCGCGGCCAGTCCTCGTCGCGACCCCTCGGGAGACGGCGCGGCCCCCGACCGTGTCGCCGCCGTGGACCGCCCGGGCCTGAGCCTCGGTCACGCGCCGTCGTCGTCGGCGGCGACTCGCCGACACCGACGGGGTGGCCCCCCGGAGGCGCGTCCGGTCTTCGAGGTCCGCCACGGTCGCGAGCGCCCAGTCGTCGACGGCGACCTCGATCGGGGTCTGCGCGACGCCGATCTCGCTCTCGATCCGCTGCAGCTCCCGGATCAGCTCGAGCACGCTCGACGGCCTCTGCTGCGGGCGTCTCGACATCGACGTCGCGAGGACGCGCTCGAGGCTCGCCGGCACGTCCGTCCGACCGGTGGGCGCGAGCCGGGCCTTGTCGATCCGCCCGATCAGATCGGACGCGGTGTTCTTCTCCCCGCCGAGGATCTCGAACGGGCTGCGTCCGGCCAGGAGCGAGTAGACGGTGGCCCCGAGCGACCAGACCTCGGACTCGATGGTGCCGCCCGTCTCGTCCAGGAGGACCTCGGGTGCCGACCAGGGGATGGACATGCCGACGACGTCGTTCGGCTCGCTCTCGCCGAGGGACGCGGCGATGCCGAAGTCGGAGAGGACGGGATGCCCGTAGGCGGTGGTCAGGATGTTCGACGGTTTGAGGTCGCGATGCAGCACACCCTGTCGATGCGCGGTCTCGACCGCGCTCCCGATCTTGACGCCGATGCGGAGGACGTCCGCCACCGGGATGCGGTCCTGTCGGTAGCGATCGCTGAGCGAGGAGGAGCAGAGCTCCATCACGAGATAGGGCCGACCGTCGGCGGACACGCTCGCCTGATGGACGGTGAGGATCGACGGATGCGCGCTGAGCTGCGCCATGAGGTTGGCCTCGGCCTGGAACATCTGACGCACGCGGTCGTCGACGACCTCGCTGAGCATGACCTTCACCGCGACCTGACGACGCGGCATGTTCTGCTCGTACAGGAACACGTCGGCGAAGCCGCCCGACCCGAGCACCCGCACCGGCGTGAAACCGGGCAGCACAGGGGGCTGGGACGGCAGTCGTCGCGCCACGTCGGCCTCCTCGAAGGTCGGTCGTTCGGTCAGGTGGGCCGACGTCGGGTCGGCGCGATCGATTGTAGGTGTCGCCGCCGGGCCTCTCGCCACGAGCGGCGACTCCGCGGGGTGGCGCACCCTCCCCCACTTCTGGGGAGGGATCGACGCACCTCGACGCGGTGGACCGCGACCCGGGTCACTCGTCGGCGGTGCCGGACACCTCGCCAGCGGCTCGGACGTCGATGACCACCGCTGTGACGTTGTCGCGCCCACCGGCCTCGACGGCGGCATCGACGAGTGCGCCGGCGGCCGCGAGCGAATCGCTCACATCGACCAGGATCTCCTCGATGCGCTGACCGGACAGCTCCTTCGTCAACCCGTCCGAGCAGGCGAGGAGGCGCAGGCCGGGTCGGGCGGGCACCCGCCAGTAGTCCGGCTCCTGGTCGGTGTCGAACCCGACGGCGCGGGTGATGACGTTGCTGTCGGGGTGGCCCTCGGCGTCCTCCGCCTTGAGCAGACCGGCGTTCACCATCTCCTGGACCACGGAGTGGTCGACGGTGACCTGGTGGAGACGCCCCTCGTGCAGGAGGTACACGCGCGAGTCGCCGACGTTGAAGACGGTGAACTCGAAGCCCTCGTCGCCGTGCGTCAGCACGGCCCCCGTCGCGGTCGTCCCGACGCCGAGCTCGGTCTCCTCCGCCGCGACCGCGATGTCCGCCGTCGCACGGCGCAGCGCCTCCTCGACGTCGTCGGTCGAGGCCGTCGCACCCTCGGACACCTCGAGCATGCGGCGCACGACCGCGTCGCTCGCCACGTCGCCGGCGCTGTGCCCGCCCATGCCGTCCGCGACGACGAAGAAGGGCGACTCCGCGAGGAGACTGTCTTCGTTGTGGGCCCGCCTGCGCCCCACGTCGGTCGCACCGGCCCAGTCGAGGACGACCGAGTCGTCGCCGACGGTCACGGTGTGGGCGGTCGTCGGGCGGCCGAGCTCTGTCACGTGTGGGGTTCTTCCTGAGCGGTGGATCTGATGGGGGCGACGATCTCGAGGGAGATCCCGTCGCCTAGGTCAACTATCGTGCCTGGAACCGCCACGGTCGACTCGCCTTGCCGAAGTCTCACCGGAAGCCGCGCCGGCGACCTCACGGTCGTGCCGTTGGTCGACCGCAGATCGGTGACCACCACCACGTCGCCGTCCTGCCGGAACTCCACGTGACTGCCCGACACCTCGTGCGTGGGAGACGGGACGGACACCAGCCGGGGTTCGGTTCCGCGCACCACCCGGGGTGCCGTCGGGCGGCGGCCGACGACCACGGGTCCGTCCAGCCGGAAGACGCTGTCGCCGATCACGACGCCCGACAGGCGGCGTGGCGCCGGAGCCGGCGTCTCGGTACCGACCGTTGCGGACCCTCGACGGTCGGTGCGTCGGAGCACCGTGTCGTCGAGCCGGGACAGCACGGTGTCGTCGGGGCGCTCGCCCCGATCGGAGTCGTCGGATCTCACGCGGTCGTCCTTCCGTCGGGCAGCCGAGGAGGCGCGGACCGCCTCGTCAGACACGCTAGCGCCGGTCGCGCCCCCCGTCGTCTCCTCCACCGACGCCGATCGACGCGATCCGTCCACACCCCCGCCCGAGCCCCGCCCCGCCGCCGTGTGCGCCTCCTACGGTGACGCCATGCCTGACCTCGTCCTCGTGCCTCCGCTCCCACCGGACGACGACCGCGTGGAGGACGACGTCGGCTTCGTCCGACTGGACAGCCCCATCGGCCGCATCGAGATCGTCACCCGGCACTTCGCCGTCGAACGCGTCGTCGTCGCCGGAACGGGGCCGCTCCCCCACGATCATCTCGACGAACGACCGGACGCTCTGCTGCATGCTGCGCGACGTCAGCTCGGCGACTACTTCACCGGTCACCGTCGGCGGTTCGATCTGCCGCTGCGGATGACCGGCACCATGTTCCAGCGCTCGATATGGTCGGCGCTGACGGACGTCATGTGGGGCGAGACGACGACCTACGGCCGTCTGGGAGGTGTCATCGGCAGCCCGCAGGCCGGCCGAGCCGTCGGCGGGGCCGTCGCGGCGAACCCCCTGCCCTTGCTGATCCCGTGCCATCGCGTCCTCGGGCGCACTGGCGGTGTGACGGGCTACACGGTGGGGAGCGGAGTCGAGACGAAGCAGTGGCTGCTCCGTCACGAGGGGATCGTCTATCGGGAGGGCCCGGTGCCGGTCACCTGAACGGACTCCCTCTCGAGCAGCGACTCGGCGACGAGCAGGGTCTCGTCTCCGGGTTCGACGACGATCTCGTTCTCATGGCACCAGTCGAAGAAGTCGACGCCGGTCTCGAGCGTCGGTCGATCTGCGAGGAGCGCCGCCATGAGCAGCCCCTTCGACTTCTTGTTGAAGTGGTTCAGCGCCCGCCGACGACCGCCCTCATCGGAGACGACCCGGATGTAGGTCGATCGGTCGCCCACGGGCCCGAGCCCGACGTATCCCTCGGAGCGCAGGTCGACGACGAATTCGCCGTCGGCGTCGAGCACCTCCGACACGGGTCGGCGCCAGGTCGATCGGAGCGACGCACCGGGCAGTCGTGAGTCGTGCGACAGCCGGTACGCGGGGATGCGATCGGTGGCACGCACCGGTCCGAAGAGCGCCGAGTGCACGAGGATGTGGCGGTGGGCCCACTGCCAGGCCGCCGGAGACAGGCCCGCGGCATCCAGAGGGTCGAACAGCACGCCGGTGTAGCGGCTCAGTGCCCGCATGGTCGGAGAGGTCTCGATCTCACGGTCGCGCACGACTTCGTGATGCTGGCGGGGGCCGAGCTTGAGCGCGGCGAGGGCTGCCACGTCGTCGGATACCAGCCGCGACAGGCGCCCGATCACGTCACGACGCACGCCGGTGAGGCCGGGGTACGCGAGGCCGTCGAGTTCGAGCCTGGACGCACCGCTGCCCCCGTCGAGTTTCGTCTCGGACGGGGGCAGCAGGAACAGCACGGTGGAGCGGAGGACGAACGGGTCAGACGAGCTGCGCGTTGCGCGCGACGACGGTGACCGTGTCGTTCTCGACGGACAGGAACCCGTCGTCGGCGGTGGCCTCGACGGACGTGCCGTCGGACAACCGGACGCGCACCTGACCGGTGGCCAGGATGGCGAGGATGGGCTCGTGACCCGGGAGGATCCCGATCTCACCCTCGGCGGTGCGAGCGACGATCGACGACGCCTCGCCCGACCACACTTCGTGGTCGGCCGAGACGACGCTCACTGAGAGAGCAGCCACGATCAGCCGTTCTCCTTCTGGATCTGAGCCCACTTCTCTTCGACGTCGGAGATCGAGCCGACGTTGAAGAACGCCTGGGTCGCCACGTGGTCGAACTCGCCGTCGGCGATGGCCGTGAACGACTCGATGGTCTCCTTCAGAGGCACGGTCGAGCCTTCGACACCCGTGAACTTCTTCGCCATGTACGTGTTCTGCGAGAGGAACTGCTGGATGCGACGGGCACGCGAGACGGTGATCTTGTCCTCTTCGGAGAGCTCGTCGACACCGAGGATCGCGATGATCTCCTGGAGCTCCTTGTTCTTCTGGAGGATCGCCTTGACGCGGATGGCCGTGTTGTAGTGCGCATCACCCAGGTAGCGGGGGTCGAGGATGCGGCTGGTCGAGGTCAGCGGGTCGATCGCGGGGTACAGACCCTGCGATGCGATCTCACGGGAGAGCTCGGTCGTGGCGTCGAGGTGCGCGAAGGTCGTCGCCGGGGCCGGGTCGGTGTAGTCGTCGGCAGGCACGTAGATGGCCTGCAGGGACGTGATCGAGTGGCCACGGGTCGAGGTGATGCGCTCCTGGAGGACGCCCATCTCGTCGGCGAGGTTCGGCTGGTAGCCCACGGCGGAGGGCATGCGACCGAGGAGGGTCGACACCTCGGAGCCGGCCTGCGTGAAGCGGAAGATGTTGTCGATGAAGAGCAGGACGTCCTGCTTCTGCACGTCGCGGAAGTACTCCGCCATCGTCAGCGCCGACAGGGCGACACGGAGTCGCGTTCCCGGCGGCTCGTCCATCTGGCCGAAGACGAGGGCCGTCTTGTCGAAGACACCCGCTTCTTCCATCTCGGCGATGAGGTCGTTGCCCTCTCGAGTCCGCTCACCGACACCGGCGAAGACGGAGACTCCACCGTGGTCCTGCGCGACGCGCTGGATCATCTCCTGGATGAGGACGGTCTTGCCGACGCCGGCACCACCGAAGAGGCCGATCTTCCCACCCTGGACGTACGGGGTCAGGAGGTCGATCGACTTGATGCCGGTCTCGAACAGCTGGGTCTTCGACTCGAGCTGGTCGAAGGCCGGGGGCTTGCGGTGGATCGGCCAGCGCTCCGTGATCTCGATCTGCTCGTCGCCCTCGAGGTTCAGGATGTCGCCCGTGACGCTGAAGACCTTGCCCTTGGTGACGTCACCGACGGGAACGGAGATGGGACCGCCCGTGTCGGTGACGTCCTGGCCGCGGACGAGTCCGTCGGTGGGCTTCAGCGCGATGGCGCGGACGAGGTCGTCACCGAGGTGCTGCGCGACCTCGAGCGTCAGCTCGCTGGTCGTGTCGCCGATGGTGATCGTGGTCTTGAGCGCGTTGTAGACGCCCGGGATGGCGTCGTGCGGGAACTCGATGTCGACGACGGGGCCCGTGACCCGGGCGATTCGCCCGACGCCGGGAGCCGACTCGGTCGCGACCGGCGCGGTTGCGGTGTCAGTCATGGCTTCTCTCTCTTCGGATGATGAAACTGGGGTGCAGATCTACTTGGACGAGCTGAGGGCGTCGGCGCCGCCCACGATCTCGGAGATCTGCTGCGTGATCTCGGCCTGTCGGGCGTTGTTCGCCAGACGGGTGAAGTCGCGGATGAGGGTGTCGGCGTTGTCACTCGCCGCCTTCATGGCCTTCTGACGCGCCGCGTGCTCGGAAGCCGCGGACTGCAGCATGGCGTTGAAGATGCGGCTCTCGATGTAGACGGGCAGAAGCGCGTCCAGCACCTCCGTCGGATCCGGCTCGAAGTCGTACAGCGGGAGCACCTCGTCGTCGGCAGGCTCCTCGATGCCCTCCACGACCTCCAGGGGAAGGAGCCGGACGACCTCGGGGACCTGGCTGACCATGTTCACGAAGCGGTTGTAGACGATGTGGATCTCGTCGACTCCGCCTTCGGCCGCCTCGGTAAGGAACTTGCCGACGACCGCATCGCCGATCTCCTTCGCCGTCGCGAACTCGGGCTGGTCGGTGTTGCCCGTCCAGATCTGCTCCGCATCGCGCTTGCGGAAGGCGAAGTAGTTCTGAGCCTTCCGACCGACGATGTAGAAGACGACGTCCTTGCCCTGGCTGCGCAGCAGCTCGGCGAGCTGCTCGCTCTCCTTCAGCGTGTTCGAGCTGAACGCGCCGTTGAGACCACGGTCGGACGTGAAGACGACGATCGCAGCGCGCTCGATCGTCGCGGGCTCGGTGGTGAGGATGTGATCGACGTCCGAGAACGTCGCCACGGCCGACACCGCCCGCGTGATGGCCCGCGAATACGGACCCGAGGACTTCATCCGCGCCTGCGCCTTCTGGATGCGCGACGCGGAGATGAGCTCCATGGCGCGCGTGACCTTCTTGGTCGTCTGCGCCGAGCGGATCCTCTGTCGGTAGACCCTGAGTTGGGCTCCCATTGTTCTCCTGTTGTCTCGTCAGTCGTGATCGTCGAAGAGCGCGTCAGCGCTTCGTCTTGACGATCTTCTCCTGGTTGACGTCGTCGGCGTCGGTGGCCGTGAACTCTTCGCGCCCGACAGAGGCGAGGGGCTTGCCCTCACCCGTCTGGAACTCCTGCTTGAACGAGTCGATGCCGGAGTCGAGGGCCGAGACGATGTCGTCGCTCAGCACGTTCGTGTCGCGCAGCTTGCTCAGCACGTCGGTGTTGCGACCCATGTAGTCGAGCAGCTCACGCTCGAACCGGAGGATGTCGGGAACGGGGACCTCGTCGAGCTTGCCGTTGGTACCGGCCCAGATCGAGACGACCTGCTCTTCGACGGGGTAGGGCGAGTACTGCGGCTGCTTGAGCAGCTCGGTCAGACGCGCACCACGGGCGAGCTGACGACGGCTGGCGGCGTCGAGGTCGGAGGCGAACATCGCGAACGCCTCGAGCGACCGGTACTGCGCCAGTTCGAGCTTCAGCGTGCCCGAGACCTTCTTGATCGACTTGACCTGAGCGTCTCCACCGACGCGCGACACCGAGATGCCGACGTCGACGGCGGGACGCTGGTTCGCGTTGAACAGGTCGGACTGCAGGAAGATCTGACCGTCGGTGATCGAGATGACGTTGGTCGGGATGTACGCCGACACGTCGTTCGCCTTGGTCTCGATGATGGGCAGACCCGTCATCGAACCGGCACCCAGCTCGTCGGAGAGCTTCGCGCAACGCTCGAGGAGACGCGAGTGCAGGTAGAAGACGTCGCCGGGGTACGCCTCGCGGCCCGGCGGGCGACGCAGCAGGAGCGACACGGCGCGGTACGCCTCGGCCTGCTTCGACAGGTCGTCGAAGATGATGAGGACGTGCTTGCCGCTGTACATCCAGTGCTGACCGATGGCCGAGCCCGTGTACGGCGCCAGGTACTTGAAGCCGGCGGGGTCGGACGCGGGAGCGGCGACGATGGTCGTGTACTCCATGGCGCCGGCCTCTTCGAGCGCGCCCTTGACGGAGGCGATCGTCGAGCCCTTCTGACCGATGGCCACGTAGATGCAGCGCACCTGCTTGGTCTCGTCGCCGGACTCCCAGTTCGCCTTCTGGTTGATGATGGTGTCGATGGCGATGGCGGTCTTGCCGGTCTGGCGGTCGCCGATGATCAGCTGACGCTGGCCACGGCCGACGGGGATCATGGCGTCGATGGCCTTGATGCCTGTCTGCATGGGCTCGTGGACCGACTTGCGCTGCATGACGCCGGGAGCCTGGAGCTCGAGAGCACGACGACCCTCGGTCGCGATGTCGCCGAGTCCGTCGATCGGGGCGCCGAGCGGGTCGACGACGCGGCCGAGGTAGCCGTCACCGACGGGGACCGAGAGGACCTCTCCCGTACGGGTGACCTCCATGCCCTCTTCGATGCCGGAGAACTCGCCGAGGACGATCGCGCCGATCTCGTCTTCGTCGAGGTTCTGGGCGAGGCCCTGGGTGCCGTCCGCGAAGCGGATGAGCTCGTTCGCCATGACGCCCGGGAGACCCTCGACGTGCGCTATGCCGTCGGCGGCGTCCGTGACGTGGCCGACCTCCGTGGTGGAGGCCTTCGACGGGTCGTACGACGAGACGAAGTCCTTCAGCGCGTCGCGAATCTCATCGGGGCTGATCTTGATGTCTGCCATTGTGATTCCTATTCGTAGCGAGGCTTCAGGAGGCCTCGAGTCTGTGTGGGGGAGGTCGCGTCTAACCGGCGAGCTGGAGTCGGAGGAGACTCAGCTTCGTAGCGACGGTCCCGTCGATGACCTCGTCGCCGACCTGCACTCGCAGACCGCCGATGATGGCCGGGTCGATGACCTGGTTGATGCGGAGATTACGCCCGAACTGTCGCGCGAGCCCCGCCTCGAGACGAGCGACGTGCGACGAGTCGAGCCGGGTCGCACTCGTCACGGTGGCGACGAGCTGGTCGGACTGATCGGCGACGATGTCGGCAGCCGTGCGGAGCAGTTCGCCGATGCGCCGACCGCGAGGCTGACGCACGAGGTGCGACACGATGGCGAGCGTCTGAGGACTCGCCTTGTCGCCCAGCAGACGCTGGACCAGACCCGCCTTCGACGACGCGTCGCTGAGCTTGGTTCCGATGGCCAGCTCGAGCTGGGCGTCGGATCGGACGACGGCGTCGAACGCGAAGAGCTCGTTCTCGATGCCGCTGTCACCGGGGGCGCTGAGAGCGATCACCCGGAACCCGAGTTCTTCGATGCCGGCGAGCAGATCGCGGGACGACGACCATCGGCTGCCGACGACCGACACGAGCAGGGCCCGTGCCGCCTCGGAGAACGAACCGAAGAGCCGGTCCACGAGCTGCTTCTTGACGACGACGTCTGTCGACGGATCGGCGAAGTAGGCCTGCAGCTGCACCGAGCCGCCGATGACCCGGCCAGCGTCGAGCAGCTGCTCGCCGGTGGCCAGGTCGGCCGCCCCACCCAGATCGGAGAGGACGGACCGTGCCGACCCGAGGGCCTCTCGGGACATGGAACCCATCGTCAGCTGCCCGCCTTAGCGTTCTGGTCGGCTTCGAGATCGGCCAGGAAGCGGTCGACGACGGCCGACGCCTTGGCGTCGTCGTTGAGCGACTCGCCGATGACACCCGACGCGAGGTCGATCGCGAGCGATCCGACCTCGGCGCGGAGGGACGCCACGGCTGCCTGGCGCTCGGCCTCGATCTGGGCGTGTGCCGATGCGGTGATGCGATCGGCGTCGGCCTGAGCCTGCTGCTTGATCTCGGCGAGGATCTCGTTGCCCTCGGCTCGCGCTGCCTCACGGATGCGCGCAGCCTCGGCCCGAGCGTCTGCGAGCTGCTTCTTGTACTCGTCGAGGGCCACGGCGGCCTCGGCCTGAGCGGCCTCGGCGTGCTTGATGCCACCCTCGATCTTCTCGGCGCGCTCGTCGAGGATCTTGCGGAACCTGGGGATCGCGAAGATCCCGAAGAACGCAGCGATGACCACGAAGACGACGAGGGACCAGAGGATGTCGTAATCGGCGGGGAAGAAGATGGCAGCCCCTTCGGGCGCGCCGCCTTCGGCCGCGAGGATCGTCTCGATCATCGGTGTGTCGTCCTAACTGATCAGGAGAAGATGAAGCCGGCGGCGAGGCCGATGAAGCCCAGCAGCTCGGTGAATGCGATACCCAGGAACATGGTGACCTGGAGGCGGCCGGCGAGCTCGGGCTGACGAGCCATGGCTTCGACGGTCTTGCCCGCGACGATGCCGATACCGATACCGGGGCCGATCGCAGCGAGGCCGTAGCCGACGGTCGCGATGTTGCCGTTGATCTCAGCGAGGATCGTGGTGGTGTCCACTTGTGTTTCCTTCCGGTTGGGCGGTGTCCGTCGGTCGACGGACGCCGTCGTCGTTCTTAGTGTTCTTTCGCCGCAGCCTGTTGGATGTAGACCGAGGCGAGGAGTGTGAAGACGTAGGCCTGCAGGATCGCGACGGCCATCTCGACGATGGTCATGACGAAGCCGCCAATGAGGGTCAGGGCGCCGAAGGCCATGAACCCGCCACTCATGCTGAAGAAGAAGAAGTGCGTCGCCGCGAAGCAGAGCACCAGCAGGAGGTGCCCGACCATCATGTTCAGCAGGAGTCGGAGAGCGAGCGAGATCGGACGCACGATGAAGATGTTGATGAACTCGATCGGCGTCAGCAGGATGTACATCGGCCACGGGACACCGGGCGGGAAGAGCGCGTTGCGGAAGAACGTGCCCGTACCCGCCTCGCGGATGCCCGCGTAGATGAACATGATGTACGCGACGACGGCCAGCAGCAGCGGCATGGCGACGACGGACGTGCCGGCGATGTTGAGCCCCGGGATGATGCCGGTGATGTTCATCGCGAAGATGCCGAAGAACATCGCGGCCAGGATCGGCAGGTACTTGCGACCGAGTCGTTCGCCGAGGATCTCCTCGACGATCTGGATGCGGACGAAGTCGAGGCCCAGTTCGGCGATGCTCTGCCCACGGGACGGGATGAGCCGGCCCTTGCGGAGAGCCAGCCAGAACAGCAGCAGCATGACGGCGATCGCGAAGAGGCGGACCAGCATGATGCGGTTCAGTTCGAAGGGCGTGCCCTCGAAGAAGATGGCGGGCGGGAAGAACTCGTCAAGAGTCGGGGCGTGGAATCCCCCGTCTCCGTGGCCGGCATCGGCGGCGGAGAGCAGGTTCACAGCGTTCGCTATCAGCGCTATCTCCTGTGTCGGGGCGAGCACCCTGAAGTGTCGCGACGATTGGTGGGTTTGTCATCCGATAACCCGCAGAGAATCGCGGCCGGGGAACGGAGATAACCCTACCAAGGTATGGACCGCAGAGACGAATCGGCTGAGCTTATTTCACCCGCTGCAGTGTTCGCTGGCAGTGCCGCGAGGGTCTGCTGTCAGTCGCGTGGCGCCGGGGGCAGCGTCGCATCGCTCACGTGCGACAGCCGCCCCCTCACGACCACCAGGGCGTCGATCGCGAGCGTCCCGATGATCGAGACCACGAGCGACAGGAACAGCACCACGTCGTCCACGAACGGCTGATCGCGCACCAGCACGAGGAGGACGATGAAGATGACGAGCTTGAGGAGCCACGCGCCCATCACGATGCCGAAGAAGGCGGCGAGCTGGAAGCGGATCGCCACGAGCATGCTGGCGGCCGTGATGCCCGCGAACAGCACGGCGAGGGCTGTTCCGAGGAGGGCGCTGTACAGGCCGTCGGTGCCGGCGGCGAGGTAACCCGCGCCTCCTCCGACGACGGCGATGACGAGGGCCAGCACGGCCGTGTAGCGCAGCACCTGCACGAAGATCGATCGGGCGTCGTTCATGGTCGTTCCTTCGGGGGTGAGAGTTCCGGGACGGCGGCCTGTGCGGCCGTGTCGGTGTCGGCGGGGTCGAGCGCGGAGGCCGCTTCGTCGAGCGGATCGAAGCGACCGGACGCGCTGACCTCGAGATCATCGCGCGGGGTCGTCTGGACGGCCATCTCGACGCGCTTGCGTCGGCTGAGCGGCGCGAGCGTGGCGGCGGTGCAGGCCACGAGCCCGACGCAGAGGAACACGATGACGAAGTACGTGGGCTTGACGAAGAGGAACATCAGGCAGCCGACGGCGACGACGACCGTCCATGCGTAGAAGATCAGCACGGCCTGGAAGTGCGAGTGACCCATGTCGAGGAGGCGGTGGTGCAGATGCTTCCGATCGGCGCTGAACGGCGACTTGCCGGCGCTCACCCGGCGGAGGACCGCGAGCCCGAAGTCGAGCAGCGGCACGATGAGGATGGCGAACGGGAGCAGGATCGGGATGAAGGCCGGCAGGAGCGCCGTCCGTGAGATCTGCGCCGGGTCGATCTGGCCCGTCACCGAGATGGCGCTCGTCGCCATGAGGAGCCCCGTCAGCAGGGCGCCCGCGTCGCCCATGAAGAGTCGGGCGGGGTGCCAGTTCAGCGGCAGGAAGCCGAGGCATGCGCCGATCAGCACGGCGGAGATCAGCGCCGCCAGGTTGAAGTACTCGGTCTGACCGATCGTGATCGAGATGACGAAGCTGTAGACGAAGAACACGCCGTTGGCGACGATGGCCACCCCGGCGACCAGACCGTCGAGTCCGTCGATGAAGTTGACGGCGTTCATCACGAGCACCACCGCGAGGATGGTGAGGATGAGCGACATGTAGGGCGAGCCGATGGCCAGGCTGCCGCCGAGGGGAAGCGAGACCAGCTGGACGCCCTGCCAGGCCAGGACCCCCGCCGCGATGATCTGCCCGGCGAGCTTCGTCATCCAGTCGAGGTCGTAGAGGTCGTCGACCACGCCGATGACGACGATGATCGTCGCCGCCGCGATGATCGCCAGCGGCGGACCGGCGTCGGCGAACACGAGGCGGAAGTAGTCGACGCCGGAGATGAGCGGGAAGATCAGCCAGGCGGAGAGCAGCGCGACGACCACGCCGGCGTACATCGCCACACCGCCGAGTCGCGGGGTCGGCGTCTTGTGGACGTCGCGTTCGCGGATGGTGGGATAGATCTTGTACTTGAGGCCGACCCGCCAGGCCACCACCGACATGACGAAGCTGACCGCCGCCGCGATGGCCATCGCGAGCAGGTAGTACCTCACGCGATCGCGTCGACTCCGACGACGCGCGTGATCTCGGTGTCGGCGAGCACGCCGTGCCGGACGATCCGGAGGACGCCGTCTTCGGCGGCGGTCGCATCGACGATCGTCGAGCCGGTGTTCGCCCCCGGGCGCCGCTCGTAGTCCGATCCGACGGCGGCGGCGTCGAGGTAGACGGAGACCGAGTCGCCGAGCATGTCGCGGGCGTCGGCCGCCGTCGTCGCCGCGGGCCGACCCGTGAGGTTCGCGCTCGAGACGGCGAGCGGACCGGTCTCTTCGAGCAGCTCGAGCGCCAGAGGGTGGCTCGGCATGCGCAGGGCGACGGTGCCGCGGGTCTCGCCGAGATCCCAGGTGAGGGACGGCTGCGCTCGGAAGATGACCGTCAGCGGCCCGGGCCAGAACTCGTCGAGCAGCGGCCGCACGACGTCGGGGACGGACTCGGTGAGGGCCGCGAGCGTGTCGAGCCCCTTGATCAGCACGGGCGGCGGCGACTGTCGCCCGCGACCCTTCGCGTCGAGCAGGCGCTGGACCGCGGCGGGGTCGAACGCGTCGGCGCCGACGCCGTAGACCGTGTCGGTGGGCAGGACGACGAGCTCACCGCGCCCGATGGCGGCACGCGCGAAGCGCATGCCGGCGAGCAGCTCGGAGTCGACGGAGCAGTCGTAGAGAGAGGCCATGACCTGTCGATAGTAGTGCGACGGACCGCAGAGCCCGCTCAGCGCACCGCCGTGGTCGCACGGTCGCGCCCCGTGAGGTCGGTCGTGGTGGTGGCCCCGCGCCATCCGTCGGCCTGCAGGAGCTCCCGGATCGCGCCTCCTTGGAGTTCGCCGTGCTCGATCACGAGGACTCCCCCGGGCCTCAGCAGACGACGTGCGGTCAGCGACAGCGAGCGGACCACGACGAGCCCGTCGTCGCCGCCGTAGAGCGCGAGCGCCGGGTCGTGCAGGCGCACCTCGGGGTCGCGCGGGATCATCCCGAGAGGCACGTAGGGCGGGTTGGAGACCACGACGTCGACCGAGCCGTCGAGCTCGGGCAGGGCGTCGGCGAGATCCCCCTCGACGAGTCGGATGTTCTCGGCGCCGACGGAGGTGATGTTGCGGCGCGTCCAGACGGCGGCCTCGGGCGACAGCTCGACCGCCGAGACGAGGGAGTGCGGCACCTCCGTGGCCAGCGCGAGCGCGAGCGCCCCGCTGCCGGTGCCGAGATCGACGGCGATCGGCTGGGCGGACGCCACCGCGCGGAGCGCGTCGATGGCGATCTGCGCGACGCCCTCCGTCTCGGGGCGCGGAACGAACACCCCGGGCCCGACCGCGAGGGTCAGCCCCCGGAACGCGGCGGTGCCCGTGATGTGCTGGAGGGGCTCGCGGGAGGCGCGGCGCACGACGAGCGCGGCGAGTGCGTCGACGACGCCCTCCGCCAGGGGCGCGCGTGTCACCGCCTTGGCCCGGACCACCCCGCGACCCAGATCCGTGACATGCGCGACGAGCAGCTCGGCGTCGACGGCGGGGCTCGGGACACCTGCCGCCGTGAGGACCGTCTCGGCGGCCGCCAGGGCCGCGTCGACGGTCCTCACGGTCGCGAAGGCGCCCGAGACGGTCTCGCTCACGACGCGGTGTCGCCGATCTCGGCCAGTCGGGCCTCCTCGTCGGCCTGGATGCACGAGTCGACGACCGCCCCGAGAGCGCCGTCCATGACGGCGTCGAGGTTGTAGGCCTTGTACCCGGTGCGGTGATCGGCGATGCGGTTCTCGGGGAAGTTGTAGGTGCGGATCCGCTCGGAGCGGTCCATCCCCCGGATCTGGCTCTTGCGGGCGTCGGAGGCGATCGCCGCCTGCTCCTCCTGCTGGCGCGCCAGGATGCGGGCCCGGAGGACGCGCATGCCGGCCTCGCGGTTCTGCAGCTGGCTCTTCTCGTTCTGCATCGCCACGACGATGCCCGTCGGCAGGTGGGTGATGCGGACGGCGGAGTCGGTCGTGTTGACCGACTGGCCGCCGGGGCCGCTCGAGCGGTACACGTCGATCTTCAGGTCGTTCTGGTTGATGTCGACCTCTTCGGGCGCATCGACCTCGGGGAACACGAGGACACCCGTGGTCGACGTGTGGATGCGGCCCTGCGACTCGGTGGCCGGCACGCGCTGGACACGGTGCACGCCGCCTTCGTACTTCAGGTGCGCCCACACGCCCTGCGAGGGGTCGCTCGCGTTCGACTTGATCGCGATCTGCACGTTCTTGTAGCCGCCCAGGTCGGAGTCGTCGCTCTGGATCATCTCGGTCTTCCAACCGCGCGATTCGGCGAAGTGCAGGTACATGCGCAGGAGGTCGGCGGCGAACAGAGCGCTCTCCGCACCTCCTTCGCCGCCCTTGATCTCCATGATCACGTCGCGGCCGTCGTCGGGGTCGCGAGGGATCAGGAGGCGCCTCAAGCGCTCCTGGGTCTCGTCGAGCCCCTGCTCGAGGGCGGGCACCTCGTCGGCGAAGGCGGCGTCTTCTTTGGCGAGCTCACGCGCCGCCTCGAGGTCGTCGCCGGCCTGCTGCCAGGCCGTGTGCGCCGCCACGATCCGACTGAGCTCGGCGTAGCGCCGGTTGATCTTCTTGGCCCGCGCCGCATCGGCGTGGACGGCGGGATCACTGAGCTGGGTCTGGAGAGCGTCGTGCTCGGCCAGCAGCACCGCCACCGACTCGAACACTGTTAGTGCTCCTTGTGGCCGTTGTCGTGGCCGTTCGCCGGGACGGACTTCTGCACCTGCACGAGGAACTCGACGTTGCTCTGCGTCTCGCGGAGGTTGCCGAGCACGATCTCGAGGGCCTTCTGCTGGTCGAGACCGGCGAGGGCGCGGCGCAGACGCCAGGTGATCTTGACCTCGTCGGGGCTGAGGAGCATCTCTTCACGGCGGGTGCCGGACGCGTTGACGTCGACGGCCGGGAAGATGCGCTTGTCGGCCAGGTGACGCGACAGGCGGAGCTCCATGTTGCCGGTGCCCTTGAACTCCTCGAAGATCACCTCGTCCATCTTGGAACCGGTCTCGACGAGCGCGGTCGCGAGGATGGTGAGCGAGCCGCCGTTCTCGATGTTGCGAGCGGCACCGAAGAAGCGCTTAGGCGGGTAGAGGGCCGACGAGTCGACGCCGCCCGAGAGCACGCGGCCCGAGGCCGGGGCCGACAGGTTGTAGGCCCGACCCAGACGCGTGATCGAGTCGAGGAGCACGACCACGTCGTGACCCAGCTCGACGAGGCGCTTGGCACGCTCGATGGCCAGCTCGGCGACCGTCGTGTGGTCTTCGGCGGGTCGGTCGAACGTCGACGCGATGACCTCGCCCTTGACCGTCCGCTGCATGTCGGTGACCTCTTCGGGGCGCTCGTCGACGAGCACGACCATGAGGTGGACCTCGGGGTTGTTCTTCGCGATCGAGTTGGCGATCGCCTGCAGCACGAGCGTCTTGCCCGCCTTGGGCGGCGAGACGATCAGACCGCGCTGACCCTTGCCGATGGGCGCGACGAGGTCGATGATGCGCGTCGACAGCTTCTGCGGCTCGGTCTCGAGACGGAGGCGCTCCTGCGGGTAGAGGGGCGTCAGCTTGTTGAACTCGACGCGCTTGGCGGCCTCCTCGACGGGCTGGCCGTTGATCGAGTCGATGCGCACGATGGCGTTGTACTTCTGACGACCCTGACCCTGCTCGCCCTCGCGGGGCTGGCGGATGGCGCCGACGACCGCGTCGCCCTTGCGGAGGAAGTACTTCTTGACCTGACCGAGCGACACGTAGACGTCGCTGGCGCCGGGCAGGTAGCCCGTCGTGCGGACGAACGCGTAGTTCTCGAGGACGTCGAGGATGCCCGCGACCGGGATCAGGACGTCGTCCTCGGTGATCTCGGGCTCGAACTCGTCGTTCTGCGTGGCGCCGCGACCGCGCTTGCGATCACGCTGACGGCCACGGCCCTGACGGCCGCCCTCGTCGTTCTGCTGGCCGTTGCCCTGGGGTCCGTTGCCCTGAGCACCGGCGGACTGCTGGTCGCCCCGTGCCCCGTCGTTCTTGTCGGCGCCGTTCTGCTTGGGCTGCTCGTCGACGCGGGGGGCGTCGGCCTGGCCGTTCTGGCCGTTCTGCCCGTTCTGCTGACCGCCCTGAGCGTTCTGCTGGCCGTTCTGGCCGTTCTGGCCGTTCTTCCGGTCGCCGCGGTTGCGGTTGCGGCTGCGACGCCCGCCGCCGCCCTGCTGACCGTTCTGCTGGTCGCCGCCCTGCTCGTCGGCGCCCTGCTGCTCGGCACCGTTCTGCTGCTCGGCGCCGTCGGTGACGCCCTGCCTGCCGGTGCCGGCCTCGGGGGCGCTGGCGGGAGCCTGCGCTGCGTCGTCCTGCTGGGGGGCCTGTGCGGCGGCCACGCTGGCGTCGGTCGCGCGGCGTGACCCGCGGCGGCTGCGCGAGGGGCGCTCGGCGGGGGTCTCGTCGGCTGCGGCGGCGGGTGCCGCGCTCGACTCGGCGGTGGTCGCCGCGGCTGCGGTCGCGGACGATGCCTGATCGGCGCCCGAGACGGCGGGGGCGGTCTCGACGGGAGCCTCGGTGCTCTCGACGATCGGCTCGGTGCCGGTCTCGGTGGCGTTCACGTGGTCGACGGCCCCGCGCTGAGCGGGAGCACCGGCGGCGGACGACGCGCGACGCGAACCGCGACGCTTGGCGGCGGGTGCCTGTGCGACCGGAGCCTCGACGGCGTCGGACGACGGCGCCTCGACGGCGGGCGCCCCGGCGGCAGGAGCATCGGCGGCAGGAGCCACGTCGAGGGTCGGCTGAGCCGCCTCGGTCGTGGGGTCGACGGTGTCGACGCTCTCGGCGGCGGAGGGGATCTCGGTCTCGCTGACGGCGGGGGCCTCGACGGTGCCGGTGGAGGCGCTGGCCTCGGTCGCGGCGATGGCGGCCACGAGGTCGCCCTTGCGGAGCTTGGAGAGACCGCTGATGCCGAGCGACGAGGCGAGGGCCTGCAGCTGGGGCAGGCGCATGGCGCCGAGCTCGGTGGTGCGGTCGGTGGACGCGGAGTTGCTGACGTCGGTCACTGGATGGTTTCCTTTCGCTCCCCCGCTCGGAACGGCGGGGCAGAGCTGCTCACACCCCGCTGCCTCTCGCCTGCGCAGAATCGCTGCAGGAGAGGATCTCGGAGGTGCGGTGCACGACTGCCGGATCGGCAGGCGGACACTGCTAGATGTGCACTACGGGATGGTTGCGACCCGGGGACTCGAAGACGTGGAACCCCATGCGGCCCGAATCGGTTCGCATCGACCCGAGGTCGATGGGAGGAGGTTCGAACGGTGCTAGATGCCCAGGAAATCTGAGTTTTCTACCGGGTGCGCTACGACTGTAGCACCTTTGAGATCGACGGCCAGCATCAACGCGTGCCACTCGGACACGCCGTGCTCGGCCACCAGATCGCTGGCGAACAGGCGCTGGGCCGGGTCGCTCCCGAGCACGAGGAGGGACGGCCCGGCGCCGGACACCACGGCCGCCAGACCCGCGTCGCGGAGCAGACGGATGAGGGCGTCGGTCTCGGGCATGGCGCTCGCCCGGTAGCTCTGATGGAGGCGGTCTTCGGTGGCGGCGTGCAGGAGCTCGGGGCTCTGCACGAGGGCCGCGACGAGCAGGGCCGACCGGGAGACGTTGAAGGTGGCGTCCTCGTGGGGCACCGAGGCCGGCTGCAGACTGCGCGCGAGCTTCGTCGAGAGGGTCGTCTCGGGCACGAACACGACCGGCGAGACGCCTCGATGCACCAGGAGGCGCTTGTGCGCGGGCCCCGTCGACGTCGTCCACGCGATCGTCAGACCGCCGAACAGAGCGGGAGCGACGTTGTCGGGATGCCCCTCGAGCTCGGCCGCCAACGCGAGGAGATCGGACGACGAGAACTCGACCTCACCCTCGAGGAGGCCCTTCGCCGCCATGACGCCGGCCACGATGGCGGCGGCGGACGATCCGAGCCCCCGCCCATGCGGGATGACGTTGCGGGCGTCGAGACGGAGACCCGGGAGGTCGCGTCCGACGGACGCGTAGGTCGCCGCGATCGCGCGGACGACCAGGTGCGAGGCGTCGGTCGGGACCTCGCCCGCGCCGACCCCGGTCACCCTGACGTCGACTCCGCGGCCGGCGGTCGTCGTGACGATCAGCTCGTCGTAGAGCGACAGCGCCAGCCCGAGGGTGTCGAACCCGGGGCCGAGGTTGGCCGACGTCGCCGGGACCCTGACGAGGACCGACCTCTCGGCCGGGGCGGGCTGCATGCAGAGGCCGGGACGAGCCCGAGCACCTCGGCCACACGGGCCGTGTCGCTCGCGACGACCGTCGGCTCGACGGTCGACCCGTCGGCCCGACGGAGGGCCCACTGCGGGTCTTTCAGACCGTGACCGGTGACCGTGAGCACGACCGTCGACCCTGCGGGGACGACCCCGGCGTCGGCACGCTCGAGCAGACCCGCGACGCTGATGGCCGAGGCGGGCTCGACGAAGACGCCGACCTCGGCGCTGAGGATCTTCTGCGCCGCGAGGATCGCCTCGTCGGTGATCGCCCCGAACCAGCCGTTCGTGAGGTCGCGGGCCTCGAGCGCGAGCTGCCACGAGGCCGGGTTGCCGATGCGGATCGCGCTCGCGATCGTCTCGGGCGACCTGACGACCTCGCCGGCGACGATCGGCGCGGAACCGGCGGCCTGGAAGCCGAACATGCGCGGGAGGCGCGTGGCGCGACCGGCCTCGAGGTCTTCACGGTAGCCGCGGGTGTACGCGGTGTAGTTGCCGGCGTTGCCGACGGGGATGAAGTGGAAGTCGGGGGCGTCGCCCAGGACGTCGACGACCTCGAAGGCAGCGGTCTTCTGGCCTTCGATGCGGTCGTTGTTGACCGAGTTCACCAGGTGCACGGGGTAGTTCTCGGCGAGGTCGCGAGCGATGTCGAGGCAGTCGTCGAAGTTGCCCTGGATCTGCAGCAGCTGACCGTCGTGCGCCACGGCCTGGCTGAGCTTGCCCATGGCGATCTTGCCCTCGGGCACCAGCACGGCCGCCGTGATGCCGGCGTGCGCCGCGTAGGCGGCGGCCGACGCCGACGTGTTGCCG
Organism: Frigoribacterium sp. AC394; assembly: GCF_979258095.1. NCBI lineage: Bacteria > Bacillati > Actinomycetota > Actinomycetes > Micrococcales > Microbacteriaceae > Frigoribacterium > Frigoribacterium sp. AC394. The sequence continues at coordinate 637,514 of NZ_OZ409834.1, forward strand.
GTCGAGGCGCAGATGACCGCCTTGGCACCGTGTTCGACCGCCTTCGAGATGGCCATGGTCATGCCGCGGTCTTTGAACGAGCCCGTGGGGTTCATGCCCTCGTACTTGACGTAGACCTTCGCTCCCGTGCGGTGCGAGAGCGCGGGGGCCGGGATGAGCGGAGTGCCGCCCTCGCCCAGGGTCACGATCGGGGTGGACTCGCTGATGTCGAGACGGTCGGCGTATTCGCGCAGGACACCCTGCCACTGGTGGGCCATCAGGCTCCTTCGACTCTCAGGACGCTCGTGACGGTGTTCACGACCGGTGATTCCTCCAAGGCCTCGACCGTCGCGGCGAGAGAGGACTCGAGCGCACGGTGCGTGCCGATGATCAGAGTAGCGGTGGCCGGGGTGTCGTCGTCGCCGGGTGCCGCCTCCGGCCGGACTCCCCCGGTCTGCTCCACGCTGTGGACGCTGACCCCGTGCTGACTGAGCACGCCGGCGACCTCGGCCAGCACACCGGGCTGGTCGGCCACGTCGAGTGTGATCTGGTAACGCGTGGTCACGTGGCCGATGGGCAGCACCCGGAGGTTCGCGTGGGTGGACTCGGCGACGCCCGGGCCGCCGATGACGTGGCGGCGAGCGGCCGACACGAGGTCGCCCAGCACGGCCGACGCCGTCTCGACCCCGCCGGCGCCCGCACCGTAGAACATGAGGTCGCCGGCGGCCTCGGCCTCGACGAAGACGGCGTTCTTCGCGCCGTGCACCGCGGCGAGGGGGTGCCCGAGCGGCACGAGAGCGGGATACACGCGCGCGCTGACGCCCTCGACCCCGTCGGTGTCGACGAGACGCTCGCAGATCGCCAGGATCTTCACGACGTAGCCGGCCTTGCGCGCGGCGACGACCTGCTCGTGGGTGACGCGCGTGATGCCCTCGCGATGCACCGCCGCGAGCGGCACCGTCGTGTGGAATGCGAGGCTCGCGAGGATGGCGGCCTTCTGCGCCGCGTCGTAGCCCTCGATGTCGGCGGTGGGGTCCGCCTCGGCGTAGCCGAGCTCGGTGGCCGTGGCGAGAGCGGCCTCGAGCGTGTCGCCGTCGGTGTCCATGCGGTCGAGGATGAAGTTCGTCGTGCCGTTGACGATGCCCATGATCCGCACGATGCGGTCGCCGGCCAGGCTGTCGCGGAGGGGCCTGATGATCGGGATGGCACCCGCGACGGCCGCTTCGTAGTACAGCTGCGCGCCGACCTGCTCGGCCGCCTCGAAGAGCTCCGGGCCGTGACTCGCCAGCAGCGCCTTGTTGCCCGTCACGACGTCGGCGCCAGAACCGAGCGCCTTGAGGATGTGGGTCCGCGCCGGCTCGATGCCCCCCATCAGCTCGACGACGATGTCGGCGCCGAGGATGAGCGAGTCGATGTCGGTCGTCAGCAGCTCCCGGGGCAGATCGACGTCGCGGCGGGCGTCGACGTCGCGCACGCCGATGCCGACGAGCTCGAGCCCCGCACCCGCGCGCCCGGCGAGGTCGTCCGCCTGCTCGAGGAGCAACCGGGCCACCTGGGACCCCACCGAGCCGGCACCCAGCAGGGCGACCCTCACGTTGCGGTATTCGATCATGGCGTTCCGTTCTCATGGGTGGGCCCGCATCGGCGGGCCCGGTTCGGTGCGGGAGGTGCGGTGGCGTCGGCGGCGGGGCCCGACGGGCGTCTCAGGAGAGACCGGCGTCTCGGGCGAGGAGGTCGGCCTCGGTCTCGCCGCGGACGATGACCCGCGACTCCCCGTCGACGACGGCAACCACGGGTGGTCGTCCGACGTGGTTGTAGTTGCTCGCGAGACTCCAGCAGTAGGCGCCCGTCGCGGGCACGCCCACCAGGTCGCCCGGGGCGACGTCGCCCGGCAGGTAGTCGGCCAGGACGACGAGGTCGCCGCTCTCGCAGTGCTTGCCGGCCACCCGGACGAGCACCGGGTCGGCCGAGGAGGCGCGGTTCGCGATCGCGACGGAGTAGTCGGCCGCGTAGAGGGCCGTCCGGGCGTTGTCGCTCATCCCCCCGTCGACGCTGACGTAGCGCCGCACGGCCTGACCGGAGCCGTCGTCGCCGGTGACGAGGACGTCCTTGACCGTGCCGACCTCGTACAGGGTGGTGCCCGACGGCCCGATGATCGAGCGACCCGGCTCGACGGCCATCACCGGGACGGGGATGCCGAGCCGACGGCACTCCTGGTCGACGATGTCGGCCAGGGCCGCGGCCAGCTCGGCGAGGGGGCGCGCGTCGTCGGCGCTCGTGTAGGCGATGCCGAAACCACCGCCGAGGTTCAGCTCGGGCACGTCGCCGCCGCGCAGCAGGCCGGCGTGGACGCCGAGGAGGCGCGACGCGGCTTCGGCGAAGCCGTCGCTGCCGAAGATCTGCGAGCCGATGTGCGAGTGCAGACCGAGGAACCTCAGCGACGCGCGCTCTCGGACGGCGGCGACGACCTCGGGGGCGTCGGCGAGGGGCACACCGAACTTCTGATCCTCCCTCGCCGTCGCGAGGTACTCGTGGGTCGAGGCGTGCACACCGGAGTTCACGCGCAGCCGGACGGCCTGCACCACCCCGTGGCGATCGGCGGCGTCGGCCACGCGGACGACCTCGTCGGCGTTGTCGAGCACGATCACGCCGATGCCCGCCGCGACCGTGCGGTCGATCTCGCCGAGCGACTTGTTGTTGCCATGGAACCCCATGCGGGCCGGGTCGACGCCCGCGGCCCGCGCGACGGCGAACTCGCCGCCGGTGCAGATGTCGACGCGCATGCCGGCCGCGGCGACCCAGCGGGCGACCTCCACCGACAGGAAGGCCTTCGCCGCGTAGTACACCGACACCGTGGTGCCGATGCGACCGAACTCACGTCCGAACGACTCGACGGCCTCTGCGGCTCGGCCCCGTGCATCGGCCTCGTCGACGACGTAGAGAGGGGTGCCGTACCGAGCGGCGAGCTCGCCGACGAGCACCCCGCCGATCGCCATCTGGCCCGAGTCGTCGCGGCGGGCCGTGCGTGACCAGACGGAGGAGTCGAGCGCGTTCGGCTCGGCCGGTTCGCGCAGCCAGGCGGGAGCGAGGGGATTGGACGACACGGGCACCTCGGTGTTCGGGGACGGAGGGAACTGATCTGAGCCTAGCGACCGCGGGGTCGGCCTCACGCCGTGCCCCCGCGAGTCACGAGCAGGTGGCCTCGTCGTCGAGGACCGGGGTCGAGAGGTCGAGACCGGGTGACGAGAGATCGATGGTGGCGCGATCGGTCGTGACGGCCACCCCGGTGATCGAGGCGTCGGTCGGGAGGTACTCGGCGACGCAGATGGTCGTGGCGAAGTCGCCGACGAACCGACTGAGATCGAGTCGCAACGACGTGTCGGGCAGAGAGGCGGTCATGGGCGCGAATGCGATCGCGCGACCCCCGTCGGCCACCGTGGGCGAGGCGGTCACGTCGACCGGCACGTCGCCGACGATGGGCACGCTGAATGTCTTCGTGTAGGTGACGCGTCCGTCGTCGAACTGCACCGCGCCTCCGGAATCGCGGACGCCCTGCAGGTCGTTGACCGTGCCGGCGTCCGCGCTGATCGTGCCCGTGATCGCCCCGGTCGTGCCGACGAGATCGGTGGGGACGTCGGCGACGTCGAAGCGGAAGTCCAACGGATCGGACGCGGAGCCCGACGACAGGGTCACCGAGTCGAGCGTGCCCCGCGAGAGCTGCCAGAGGATCGAGAGGCCGTGCACGTCGACCGAGACGTCGTCGATGCCGGAGGTCGACTCGATCTCGGATGCGGCGCGCTGCTCGATGACGACCCGGGTGATCACGTCGGCCACCACGGTGATGATGACCAGCATGCTCACCAGCGCCAGAGCGACGCCGAGGGCGAGACCCCGCCGGCGACGCCTGCGAGGTCGGACCGGCTGCTCGGTGAAGAATCCGTCGGGGGCGCTCACATGCGGTCCGGTGCGGAGACGCCGAGCAGCCCGAGCCCGTTGCGGATGACCTGACCGGCGGCCTCGTTGAGCCAGAGTCGGGTGCGGTGCAGATCGGTGATCGCCTCGTCGCCGAGCGGCGTCACCCGGCACGAGTCGTACCAGCGGTGGTACGTGCCCGCCAGCTCTTCGACGTAGCGCGCGACGCGGTGCGGCTCGCGGAGCTCGGCGGCCTGACGGACCACCCGGGGCAGCTCGGCGAGCGCACCGAGCAGGGCGGCCTCGGTCGGGTGCGAGAGGAGCGACGCGTCGAAGGCCTCGCGGGTGACGCCGGCGGCCTCGGCGTTGCGGGCCACCGCACGGGTGCGGGCGTGCGCGTACTGGACGTAGAAGACCGGGTTGTCGTTGCTGCGTCGCGTCAGCAGATCGAGGTCGATGTCGATCGAGCTGTTGACCGGGCTGCGGACGAGCGAGTAGCGACCGGCGTCGACCCCGACGGCGTCGACGAGGTCCTCCATCGTGACGACGGTGCCGTTGCGCTTCGACATGCGGAGGGGCTCGCCGTCGCGGAGCAGGTTGACCATCTGCCCGATGAGGATCTCGAGGTTGACGCCCGGCTCGTCGCCGAAGGCCGCGCACATCGCCATCATGCGACCCACGTAGCCGTGGTGGTCGGCGCCCAGCATGATCAGGTTGCGCTCGAAGCCCCGCTCGCGCTTGTCGAGGTAGTAGGCCAGGTCGCCGGCGATGTAGGCCGCCTCGCCGTCGGTCTTGATGACGACGCGGTCGCGGTCGTCGCCGAAGTCGCTGGTCTTCAGCCAGGTGGCGCCCTCGGCCTCGTAGATGTGACCGAGCTCGCGGAGGCGCGCGACCGCCCGCTCGACGGCCTTCGACTCGTGCAGGGAGTTCTCGTGGAAGTAGACGTCGAAGTCGACGCCGAAGTCGTGCAGGGACTTCTTGATGTCGGCGAACATGAAGTCGACGCCGACCGAGCGGAAGACCTCTTGGGCCTCGGCGCGCGGCAGCTCGCGGACATCGCCGTCGTGGGCGGCCATGACGCGGGCGGCGATGTCGCCGATGTAGAGACCGCCGTAGCCGTCTTCGGGGGTGGGCTCGCCGAGTGCGCTGGCCAGGAGGCTGCGGGCGAACCGGTCGATCTGACCGCCGTGGTCGTTGAAGTAGTACTCGCGGGTGACGAGCGCCCCCTGGGCCTGAAAGACGCGGGCGAGGCTGTCGCCGACCGCCGCCCAGCGGACCCCGCCGAGGTGGATCGGGCCGGTCGGGTTGGCGGACACGAACTCGAGGTCGATGGTGACGCCCTCGTAGTAGTCGCCCCGGCCGAACGACTCGCCCTGCTCGACGATGACCTTGGCGAGAGCGCCCGCGGCCGCGGCGTCGAGACGGATGTTGACGAAGCCCGGGCCTGCGACGTCGACGTCGGCGACACCGTCGACCTCGGCGAGCTCGCCGGCGATCTCGGTGGCCAGCTCACGGGGGTTCGTCCCGACGCGCTTGGCGAACTTCATGGCGACGTTGGTCGTCCAGTCGCCGTGGTCGAGATTGCGCGGGCGCTCGAGCACGACGTCGGCCGGGGTCACCTCGACCTCGTCGGCGAGGCCGCGACGCTCGAGGACACCCGAGACGACGGCGAGGAGGGACGAGGACAGTTCGGCGGGAGTCACGAGCGACGATCTTACCGTCAGACGACGGACGGGGAGCCGGGCGCCGTCCGCCATCCGACGGCACATGACGGCATCCGGCGGCATCCGACGACGCGCCTCGTCGCCCGGCCGCGCCCCACGGCGTCCGATGGCATCCATAGCCTGCGTCGGAGAGGATGGTGGTCATGACGTCGACCCAACACCGCTTCCTGCGGGGCCTGGCCCTCACCGCCGTCGTCGGAGCAGCCGCCCTGCCGCTCGCGGCCTGCACCTCGGCGGCCCCGCCGACGGGAGCCCCGACCTCCGAGGCCCCCGTCGCCGCGTCCGGCGACCCTGCGCCGGAGGCGACCGCGACCGCCACGCCTCCGGCGCTCGTGAGCACGCCCGTCGCGCTGGACTGCGCGAGTCTCGTCGACCCCGCCTCCCTGTCGTCCGTCTTCCCCGGGCTGACGGCCGCGGAGGCACCCGAGCCCGACGCCGCGGACGACGCGGCGGACGGCGCCACCGCAGCGCCGCTCGGACGCATCGCCACGGCCGACGGCACCCTCTGCGCCTGGACGGACGCCGCGGGCGAGACCATCACCCTCGGGGTCGCGCAGTACGACGACGCCGGGCTCACGTCGCTGGCGAACGACCTCGTCGCCTCGAGCAACTCCGTGCCGACCTACGGCGTCGAAGGCTACTTCGACATCGAGCGGGGCGTCGGCCGCGCGGAGCTGTTCCCCCTCCCCTACGACGTCGTCCTCGAGTCGACCGCGTTCGTCGAGCCGGGCTCGGCCGAGCCGATGGCCGCGCAGGTGGTGGCGGCGCTCGAGGCGACCGGCGCGACCGGCTGACCCGCGCCTCCTCGGCTCGGACCGCGCGTCGGGCGCCGCGGCTCAGGCGGCGCGGACCGACGTGCGGGTCGCCAGGGCCTCGTGCCGCAGCCGTGCGAGCAGGGCGGGCAGCTGGGCCCGATCGGCGCCGGGGTCCTCCGGGTGCCACTGCACGCCGGTGATCGGCGCACTCTCGTGCTCGACGGCCTCGACGGTGCCGTCGGCCGCTCGTGCCACGACGACCAGACCGTCGCCGGGTCGACCGATCGCCTGGTGATGCGAGCTGCGGACGACGGCGGTCGTGCCCAGGACGCCCGCGAGCCGACTCGTCGACTCGATCGCGACGGCGTGGTCGGTCATCGACAGATCGGCGGGGACTCCTCCGGTGCGGTGCAGTCCGCTCTCGTCGTGCAGGTGCTGGACGAGCGTGCCGCCGAGGGCGACGGAGACGATCTGGTGGCCGCGGCAGATACCGAGCACCGGCGTCAGCGTCTCGAGGGACCGCCGCACGAGGGCGATCTGCGCCTCGTCGGCGACGGCGTCGTGCGGCCCCTCGCCGGGGTAGCCGCCCTGCGCGCCGTAGAACCGGGGCGAGATGTCCTCCCCGCCGAGGACGACGACGGCGTCGGCCCGCGACGTCTCGCGGAGGAGTGCGTCCGTCCCGAGATCGCGGGCGGCGAGCCGCTCGGCGACCCACCCGCCGCGAGCCGCGTCGCCGAGCGCCCGGGCCACCATCGTCTGCACGTACGCGTCGTAGCGCGGAGCGTACGGGCGGTGGCGGGTCACCTCGACGACGGCGAGGCGGAGGGGCTCGGAGGGCATGGACCCATCGTCGTCACCGCCCGGCCGGGGTGCGAGCTCTGTGTCGCCGCGTTACGCCTACGACCCCGGCCGGATCAGGGCCACAAGGAGGCGCGGGTCCAGCCGTCTCCGTCGCGGTCGTACCGCAGGCGCACCTGATCACGGCCACTCGTTGCCTGCCAGAACTCGACGGACTCGGGTTCGACCCGGTAGGCCGTCCAGTCGTCGGGAGCGAGATCGGGGTTCTCGTCGATGCGCGCGCGGGCGGCGTCGAGCGCGCGCCGCGCCTCCTCGGGATCGTCGATCACGCTGCTCTGCGGGAGGGCGATGGCGCCGGCCCTCGAGGCGGGGTGCCGCGAGGTGAAGTCGGACTCGCTCACCTCGCGCGGCCCGGCGACGGCGCGGCCGCCCACCCGGATCTGCCGACCCCGCTCGGACCAGAAGAACGAGAGGGCGACGCGGGGCTCCGCCTCGATCTGCCGCCCCTTCGGGCTGAGCGACGACGACGCGAACCAGAAGGCGCTGTCGACGTCCTTCAGCAGCACCACGCGGGACGCCGGCGCACCGTCGGCGTCGACCGTCGCGAGGGTCATCGCCTGCGGCTGCGAGACACCGGCCTCGACGGCGTCGACGAGCCACTCGACCACGAGCTCGCGGGGGTCGTTCGGAGCCGCCCCGGGGTCGAGGGCCGGCACGTCGGGGTGAGGAGGCTTCGCCTGGCGCAGCCGGTCGCGGAGGGTCGGGGCGGACTCGTCGGTGCTCATGGCACCAGCGTGCTCCCCGGGGATGCGGCGCGACCGGGAGCGGCGTCGGGAGGCGCACGGAATGGCTGCTAACCTGGACGACGACCCGGGCCCCCATAGCTCAGGGGATAGAGCACTGCCCTCCGGAGGCAGGGGCGAAGGTTCGAATCCTTCTGGGGGCACCACAGAACCGCACGGTCGACTACTGATCCGCCTCGTGATCGTCGAGTCCGCGCCGGAGCACGCGCTCGGGCACGTCGAGATGACGGGCGACGTCGCGCATCGGCATGTCGTCTGCGAGCAGCACCCGGGCGATCCGCAGCCGGCGACTGCTCAGTGTCTGACGGCTGCGGGACATCGCCTCGCGCGCCTCCCGACGGCGCCTCGTCGCGGCCAGACCCGCCTCGGCGTCGAGCGACCGCTCGTGACCGGCCAGCGCCGACGCCGTGCGGAAGAAGAACCGGCCCCAGGGGCCGATCTCGTCGATGCCGTCGTCGAGCGATCGGAAGGCGACACCGCGTTCGTCGAGCCCCGCCACGAGATCGAGCAGCGCGGCCACCGAGCCGCCCAGCCGGTCGAGCCGCGTGACGACGAAGACGTCGCCGTCGCGGAGCGAGGCCAGTGCGTCGCCCAGATAGGGCTGGCGCTCGCGACGCCCCGTGGCCCTGTCGATGTAGATGCGCTCGCACGCCGCCGCCTCGAGCACCGCCTGCTGCCGGTCGGGGGCCGGGTCGTCGTCCGAGATGCGCGCGTAGCCGATCACCGCCATGACGGACCCCTCTCAGAGACGAACGGCCCCGCCGAGGCGGGGCCGTGGTTCGGACGCGGTGCCGGTGGGCACCGCCGACGTGCGGATCAGGAGTAGGTGAGCGCGATGACCGCGACGTCGAGCGTGCGGTAGACGCCCTCAGCACGGGTCGCCGTGCGGACCCGACCCCGCAGGACCTCGAAGCGGCCCTCGGACTCGTGCACGAAGCCGATCACGCCGGCGGTGGGTGTGGACACACGGTGATACCCGTCGCCCAGGGGCACGATCTCTGCCCGGGACGTCTTCTCGAGAACGGCTCCCATGGTGTTCCTCCTCGCTCACCTCGGACCGACTCTGGTCCGATGAGGCGAGAGTACGCCCGTACCCCGTGAGTGGGGTACAGATCATCCGGAAAACGTCATGCGGGTGGCGGCTCGGCCACCACGACCACCCGTCGACGCGCCGTGACGGTGACCCCGACGCTCGCCGCCGTCACCAGCGACAGGGCGATCAGCTCGCGGGCGCCGAGCCCCTGACCGAGCACGACCAGTCCGGCGAGCGCGGCCATCGCGGGCCCGAGACTCGACAGCACGCCGAAGACCCGGGTGGGCAGTCGCCGCAGTGCGACCATCTCGAGCGCGTAGGGGACGGCCGACGTCGCGACGGCCACGACGAGGAAGACGCCGAGGAGGCGCGGGTCGGCCATCACGGCGGCGGTCGCGTCGGCCGCGCCGAACGGCACCACCACGACGGCGGCGACCAGCATCGAGACGGCCAGCCCGGAGAGCGAGTCGGCACGGCGCCCGAGGTTCGCGTTGGCGACGATGTACCCCGCCCAGAAGGCCCCGGCGCCGAGCGCGAGAACGATTCCCAGCGCGGGGATCGCGCCGCTCGAGTCGGAGCCGAGCACCACGACCCCGCCGAGGGCGAGCACCGCCCAGCCGGCGTCGAGCCAGCGTCGCGTCTGCACGAGGGCCACGACGAGCGGGCCGAGGAACTCGAGCGTGACGGCGACGCCGAGCGGGACGCCATCGATGGCGAGGTAGATGAGCGAGTTCATGCCGGCGAGCGCCAGACCGAGCAGGACGACGCCCAGCCACGTGCGGGTGTCCCAGCCGCGGACGCGGGGGCGGAAGACGGCGAGCAGGATGACGGCGCCGAAGGCGAGGCGGAGGGCCGCTGCGCCGAGTGGGCCGACGGCGTCGAAGTGGGTCCGGGCGAGGGCGGCGCCGAACTGCACCGAGACGATGGCCCCGACCGCGAGGACCGGGGCGGGGACGACGTCGAGGGGGGATCGACTCACGGCGGGGGTTCCTCACGGACGGACGGGGGCCTCGGGGGCCTGCGCCGCGGTGCGGCACTACGATCGTGGCATGTCCGACGCCCTGCCCGTGATCTCGTCGGTCGTCGAGATGTTCGGCTGGCTGGGGTTCATCGCGGGGACGCCGTTCTCGATCGCCGCCGCGGTCTCGAGACGCCGGGCCCGTCGGTACGAGAAGACCGTCGCCGTCGTCATCCCCGCTCCGGATTACGCGCGGGTCGCGACGGCGCGCTGGATGGACTCGTGGGGCGACCTGCACGAGACCCAGTTCGCCGACTACGCCATCGAGACGCCCGTGGAGACCGAGTTGACGGTCCATTACGACCCGCGCCGCCCCTCCTCGGTGCGGACGGACACCCCGCATGAGGACGGTCACGCGTTCCGTCTGGCCGGGGGCGTGCTGCTCTCGGTCGGCGCCGTGTGCGCTGCCGCCTCGGTCGCGCTGCTCTTCGTCGAGTGACGTCGGCGCGGCGCCCCCTCGACGCGGCGTGACCGCCCCAGGCCGTCGCCCGGGCGACGTGTCGGCGCCCGTCACTAGACTCGGCCCCATCATCGAGGGGAGAGTCGTGGGCGTCGTCGCACGGAGTGGTCGGATGGTGACGGGCATCGCACTGGCGGGTGCTCTGGCGCTCGGAGGGACGCTGGTCGGCGCCACGGCCGCGCAGGCGGTGGCGCCGGTGGATCTCGCCGGTGCCTACGTCGTCGACCAGGCCGACGTGCTGACCGACGCCGACGAGCAACGGGTCGAGCAGTCGCTCGACTCGCTCGCGGCCGAGAACGGCACGAACCTCTTCGTCGTGTACGTCGACTCGTTCACGTCGCCCTCCGACCGCGCCGCCTGGGGTCGGGCGACGGCCGAGCAGAATCAGCTGGGCGTCAACGACGTGCTGCTCTCCGTGGCGATCGACGACCGTCTGTACGACCTCTCGGTCGCCGACGGCTCGTCGATCACCGCCGCGGACCAGTCCGCCCTCGAGACCGACGTGCTCGTGCCCGAGCTGCGCGACGGCGACTGGGCCGGGGCGGCGACCTCGCTCGCCGACGCCATCGCGACGGACGGGTCGGGGTCGGGCGGCGACGACGGTTCGTCCGGAGGCGGCGACGCGACGTGGCTGCTCTGGACCCTGGGGGTGCTCGCCCTCGTCGTGATCGCCGTGGTCGTCGCCGTCGCGATCGCCCGCCGCCGCCGGCGCAGCCGCGCCTTCGCCGCGGCCCGCGCCGAGCAGGACGACATCGAGCGTCGGGCGGCGGGCCTGCTCGTCGCCCTCGACGACGAGATCACCGCCGGAGCCCAGGAGGTCGGCTTCGCCGCCGCCCAGTTCGGCGACCCGGCGGCCCGGCCGTTCGCCGAGGCCCTCGAATCGGCCCGATCGAGTGCGCGGGAGGCCTTCGAGCTCCGTCAACGACTGGACGACCACGTCCCCGACAGCCCCGAGCAACGGCGCGAGTGGACGCTGCGCATCGTCGAGCTCTGCGAGTCGGCCGGCACGGCGCTCGACGCGCAGTCCGACGCCTTCGACGAGATGCGACGAGCGGAGGACGACGCGCCCGCCGACGCCGCCGCGTTGACCGGGGCACGCGACGAGCGCCGGGCCCGGCTGGTCGAGACGCGCGAGACGCTCGCCGCGTTGTCGCGCACCTACTCCCCCACCGCGGTGGCCACCATCACCGGCAACGTCGATCAGGCCGAGCGTCTGCTCGAGTTCGTCGACGAGTGCGCCGAGGCCGCCCGCACCCACCTCTCGGCGGGCGAGACCGGTCAGGCCGTCGCCCGGATCCGAGCCGGGCGACAGGCGCTCGGGCAGGTCGACCAGCTCGCCGACGCCGTCGATCGCGCGGGAGACTCGCTCGCGACGGCTCAGAGCCGGATCGGCGCTCTGACGGCCGAGCTCCGCACCGATCTCGACACGGCCCGTGCCCTCGAGCCCGCGGCCGCTCCCCGCGGGGTGGACCTCGCGGCGACGGTCACGACGGTCGACGCCGCCCTCCGCTTCGCCGCGGAGAACCCCGCCGACCCCCTCGCCGTGCTCGCCCGGCTCGACGACGCCGACACCCGGGTCGACGCGGCCCTCGAGGCCGTCCGCGACGCCGAGACCGCTCGGCGTCGGGCCCAGGCAGCGCTCGATCAGGCCCTGCTGTCCGGGCGCAGTCGGATCAGCGCAGCCCGCGACTTCATCGAGACCCGCCGCGGTGCCGTCGGGCCCGGCGCCCGGACGCGCCTGTCGGAGGCCGAGCGGCATCTGGCCACCGCCGTCTCGCTCGCCACCGTCGACCGCGACGCCGCCCTGGGCGAGGCCCACCTGGCCAACCAGGCCGCCGAGGCGGCCTCCAGCGAGGCCGCGTCCGACGTGTCGTCGTACCAGCAGGGATCGCCGTTCGGCGGGGGCGGCGGCTTCGGCAGCGGTCGCGGGTCGGGCGGAGCGGATCTCGGCGGCATCGTCACCGGACTGATCATCGGCGGGCTCTTCAGCGGCGGGGGCGGCGGGGGCCGCGGCTTCGGGGGCGGCGGCGGCTTCGGCGGCCGCAGCGGCGGCTTCGGCGGGGGCGGTGGCGGCTTCGGCGGCGGTGGTGGCGGCGGCGGTAGGCGCTCCGGCGGCGGCCGGTTCTGACCCGCATCTCTCCAGACCAGACACGACTCACGACCCACGATCACCCACTCGAAAGGACCACCCCATGTCGAAGCAGTCAATCTTCGGTCGCATCGCCCAGCTGACGAGGGCGAACATCAACAGCCTCCTCGACCAGGCGGAGGACCCGAGCCTCATGCTCGATCAGCTGGTCCGCGACTACACGAGCAGCATCTCGGAGGCCGAGAGCGCCGTCGCTCAGACCATCGGCAACCTCCGTCTCATCGAGCAGGACCACGCCGAGGACGTCGCCGCCGCCGCCGACTGGGAGCGCAAGGCTCGCGCTGCGAGCGGGAAGGCCGACGAGCTGCGCGCCGGCGGCAACACGGTCGACGCCGACAAGTTCGACGCCCTGGCGAAGGTCGCCCTCGGCAAGCAGCTGTCGGCCGAGAAGGAGGCGAAGGACGCCGAACCGACCATCGCCTCGCAGACGCAGGTCGTCGACAAGCTGAAGACGGGTCTGACCCAGATGCGCGGCAAGCTCGACCAGCTGAGCAGCAAGCGCGACGAGCTGAACGCGCGGGCGAAGTCGGCCGAGGCGCAGTCGAGGGTCGCCGACGCCGTCAAGAGCATCGATCTGATGGACCCGACGAGCGAGATCAGCCGCTTCGAGGACAAGGTGCGACGCGAGGAGGCGAAGGTGCTCGGCCAGCAGGAGCTCGCGGCCTCCAGTCTCGACGCGCAGTTCGAGGGCCTCGAGGACCTCGATGAGCAGACCGAGATCGAGGCGCGCCTGGCCGCCCTCAAGCTCGGGGCATGACCGTCGGCACCGCGGGTGCGTCGAGCCCCTCGGGCGGGTCGCACGGGTCGGCGCCCGCAGCGCCGTCCGGTCGACTCGCCGGGATCGACGTCGCCCGCGGTGTCGCGGTGCTCGGCATGTTCGCCGCGCACATGTGGCCGCGGGAACTCCTCGACGAGCGCGTCTTCGACGGCCGCTCGGCGATCCTGTTCGCCACCCTCGCCGGGATCTCGCTCGGTCTCGTCTCCGGCGGTGCCCGCGCGACGCCGCCCGGTCGGCGGGCGAGGGTGTCCGCCTCGATCGCCATCCGGGCGGCGCTGCTCATCGTGCTCGGACTGCTGCTGCAGGCCTGGAACGTCTACGTGCTCGTGATCCTCCCCTACTACGGCGTGATGTTCCTCCTGCTGCTGGGCGTCCTCTGGCTGCCTCGGCGCCTCCTCGTCCCCCTCGCCGCGGTCGTCACCGTCGCGGCCCCGTTAGCGGCCACCCTGGTGCCGGTCGACCCGATCGGAGACACCACCCTCTCCGGCCTCCCCGGTCTCGCGGCGGACGCCCTGCTCGTGGGGGCCTACCCGGCCCTCGTGTGGCTGCCGTTCCTCATCGCGGGACTCGTCGCCGCCCGCAGCGACCTGGCCCGGCCGAAGACGGCGCGACTGCTGATCGTCGTCGGCGTCGTCGCCGCCGTCGTCGGCTACGGCGCGCGATTCCTGCCGGGGGCCGCCGCCGTCGCGGCTCTCGACCCCGCCGATCACGAGGGCATGCCGGCCGAGATCGTCGGCTCGGGCGGCGTCGCCCTCGCCGTCGTCGGGCTGCTGCTCGTGATCACCGGCGCGGCCCGACCCCACGGAGGCGCGACCCGCGTCGTCCGTGCGCTCCTCGCCCCGCTCGCCGCGACGGGCGCCCAGCCGCTGACCGTCTACACCCTGCATCTGCTCATCACGGCGCCGCTCTTCACCGCGTACCGGTCGACCGGAGGGTCGTACGGACTCCCCCTCGGCTGGCTCGTCGCGGCCGTGATCGGCACCCTCGTCTACGCGACCCTGTGGCGCCGGTTCGTCGGACGCGGTCCGCTCGAACGTCTGGTGACTCGGGCGAGCCGGCCCTGGGAGCCCCGGGAGGCCGCCCTCGCCCGCTGACCCGCGCCTCCTCGGGGCACGGCGTCGCCGCCTCCACAGCGCACCGGATCATCCGCCACGGCGCCCCCGGGCTGTGCCAGACTGACGCGCGTGAGGTTCGTCGTGGTTCCGCAGTGGCAGGGTTCTCCGTCGTCGAGGGCCATGCGGCTCGCCGAGGGCGCCTACGCGGTGCTCGGCGATCTGCCCGCGTCCGCCACGACCCTCGTCGAGGTGCCGGTCGGCGCCGGCGACTCGCTCGGCACCCCCGTGCACCGGCTCTCGTCGGTGCTGACCGTCGCCGACGCGCTGCAGCAGGAGCTCGCGACGGCGGACTCGCCCGCGCTCGTCGTCGGGGGCGACTGCGGCATCGAGCTCGGCGCCGTGCGGCATGCGCTCACCCCCTCGACGGCGGTCGTCTGGTTCGACGCCCACCCCGACCTGCACAGCCCCCGCAGCAGCGAGAGCGGCGCCTTCAGCGGCATGGTCCTCCGTGCCCTGACCGGCGACGTCGCCGACGACCTCCCGACCCTCGACCCGGCCGAGACGCCCCTCGACCCGAGCCGCATCGTGCTCGCCGGCGCCCGCACCTTCGACGACGCCGAAGACCGCTACGTCGAGAGCCGGCGCGTGACCACCATCTCGTCGCTCGACCTGTCGCCCGACGACGTCGTCGCCGCGGTCGCCGCTACCGGCGCCACCGAGGTGTACCTGCACGTCGACCTCGACGTGCTCGACCCGGGCACGCTCGACGGCCTGCTCGCCCCGCAGCCCTTCGGCATCGACCTCGCGACCCTGATCGCCACCATCACGGCCCTGAAGTCGCGCTTCACCCTGGTCGGCGCGGGGCTCTGCTCGTTCGCACCCGTCGACGCGGCCAGCGCATCGGACGACATGGGCACCATCCTCCGCATCGTCGGGGCGCTCTCGCGATGAGCGCCGCCGACGCGACGGGCGGCACCGCCGCCGCCGACCGCCCCCGGGTCAGCGTCGAACGTCGCGGCCACGTGCTCCTCATCGGGCTCGACCGACCCGAGAAGCGCAACGCGGCCGACCTGCGGATGCTGCGCGAGCTCTCGCTCGCCTACGGCCGCCTCGACCGCGACCCCGGGCTGCGCGTCGGTCTCGTCTTCGCCCACGGCGACCACTTCACCGCCGGGCTCGACCTCAGAGACGTCATGCCCGCCATGACGGACGCCGGGCTGGACATCGTCCCCGAGGGCGGTCTGCACCCGTGGCAGGTCGACGGCACCCCGCTGACGAAGCCCGTGGTCATGGCCGTGCAGGGCACCTGCCTGACCCTGGGGGTCGAACTGGCGCTGGCGAGCGACGTCGTCGTGGCCGACTCGTCGACGCGCTTCGGTCAGATCGAGGTCAGCAGAGCGATCCTGCCCTTCGGCGGCGCCACGACGCGACTCCCCCGCCGGGTCGGCTGGGGCGATGCGATGCGGTACCTGCTGACGGGCGATCTCTTCGACGCCGAGGAGGCGCGGCGCATCGGGCTCGTCCAGGAGGTCGTCCCCGAGGGGGCCGCCTTCGATCGGGCCCTCGCCCTGGCCGAGCGGATCGCCTCGCAGGCGCCGCTCGCGGTGCAGGCGACCCTGGCGAACGCGCGACTCGCGGTGCGCGAGGGCGAGGCGGCGGCCGAGGCGCGCCTCCAACCCGAACTGGTGCGGCTGCTGACCAGTGACGACGCCCGCGAGGGGCTCGCCGCCTTCACGGAGCGCCGCGAGGCGCGCTTCTCCGGCTACTGACCCGACCGGTACGGCGCGCGTGCGCACGACCGCCGCGCACGACCGGCGGCCCGGGAGCACGACGAAGCCCGCCCCCACGAGGGGAGCGGGCTTCGGGCGTGATGACGCGTCTTACTTGAAGACGTCTTTCACGTCTTCGCCGGTCTTCTTGGCACTCGCGGCGGTCTGGTCCTTCTGACCCTCGGCCTTGAGGCTGTCGTCGCCCTTGTGGTCGCCGATGGCCTCCTTCGCCTTGCCCGCGATGTCCTGAGCGGCGTTCTTGATCTTGTCGTCGAGTCCCATGAAGACCTCCTCTGCTTGGCGCGTCAGCGCGTGGTGAATGCACGGTATCGAGGACCCCGTCCACATCGACCGAACGCACATCCGGCGTTCAGGATCGCCGCGCGGAACGGCCAGGCCACGGCCGGACGGATGCTCGGGGGCGAGGACTACGGTCAGGGCATGACGACATATGACCTCATCGTGATAGGCGCCGGCGCAGTCGGCGAGAACGTGGCGGACTACGCCAAGCGCAAGGGGCTGTCGGTGGCCCTCGTCGAAGGGGAGCTCGTCGGCGGCGAGTGCTCCTACTGGGCGTGCATGCCGTCGAAGGCGCTGCTGCGCTCCACCGCGGTCGTGCGTGCGGCCCGGGCCGTCGACGGGGCGGCCCAGGCCGTGACCGGCGACGTCGACGTCGCCGCCGTCCTCCGCCGTCGCGACTCCTTCACGAGCGGCTGGGACGACTCGGGCCAGGCCGACTGGGTGTCGGGGGCCGGAATCGATCTCATCCGCGGTCATGCGACCATCACCGGCGTCAAGGAGGTCACGGTCGACGGCGTCGTCCACACCGCGACCCATGCCGTCGTCGCCGCCACCGGCTCGACCGCCCTGCTGCCCGACATCCCGGGCCTCGCCGAGGCCCGCCCGTGGACGAGCCGCGAGGCGACCAGCGCGAAGAGCATCCCGCAGAGCCTCGTCGTGATCGGCGGCGGCGTCGTGGCGACCGAGATGGCCACGGCCTACCAGGGGCTCGGCGCGACCGTCTCGCTCATCGCCCGCAGCGGCCTGCTCGGCGGCCAGGAGCCCTTCGCCGGCGAGCTCGTGGGCGACGGTCTGCGCGAGCTCGGAGTCGACCTCCGCCTGGGGGTCTCGCCGACGTCGGTCGTCCGCACCGAGCACGACACCGTCGAGGTCACCCTCGACGACGGGAGCACCATCGTCGCCGACGAGGTGCTCGTCGCGACCGGTCGCGTGCCCCGCACCTCCGACCTCGGTCTCGAGAACGTCGGCATCGAGCCGGGCGACTGGCTGCAGGTCGACGACACCCTCCTGGTGCACGGCACCGACTGGCTGTACGGGGTCGGCGACGTCAACCACCGCGCGCTCCTCACCCACCAGGGCAAGTACCAGGCCCGCGCGGCCGGCGAGGTCATCGCCGCCCGCGCGCAGGGCACCGAGCTCTCGACCGCGCCGTGGGGCACCCACGTGGCGACGGCCGACGACGCCGCCGTGCCGCAGGTCACCTTCACCGACCCCGAGGTCGCCAGCGTGGGCCTGACCGCCGAGGCTGCAGGCCGGCGCGGGCTCGACGTGCGCGTCGTCGACTACGACCTCGCCTCGGTCGCCGGGTCCGCCCTGCACTCCGACTCGTACGAGGGCCGGGCGCGGCTCGTCGTCGACGAGAGCCGCAAGGTGGTCGTCGGCGCCACGTTCGTCGGCCCGGACGTCAGCGATCTGCTGCACGCCGCGACGATCGCGGTCGTCGGCGAGGTGCCGATCGACCGCCTGTGGCACGCCGTGCCGTCGTACCCGACCGTGAGCGAGGTGTGGCTCCGGCTGCTCGACGTCTACGGGCGTCCGTGAGGGGCATCCTGCTCGACTCCCCCGTGTCGCGGCTGGGCTGCTCGTTCGCGACCCTGGTGGGGCTCGCCGTCGGCGTGCCCCTCAGCACCGGTCGCATCCGGGTGGTCGGCGACCTGATCGTCTGCCGGGGCCTGCCCCGGTGGGCCTTCCGTCGCGGCGGCACCTGCGTCGGACGGGTCTACCTGACCCGGCACAACGACGGCCCGCGGGTGCTCCGCCACGAGGCCGTGCACGTCACGCAGTGGCGCCGATACGGCATGCTGATGCCACTGATGTACTTCCTGGCCGGCAGCGACCCGCTGACGAACAGGTTCGAGATCGAGGCCGGCCTCGAGGAAGGCGGTTACCGATGACCCGCACCGTGATCATCACCGGAGCGAGCAGCGGTCTGGGACGCGAGGCCGCGAAGGCCCTGGCGAAGGGCGGCGCGGACCTCGCGATCGTCGGTCGCAACCCCGATCGCACGCGCGCCGTCGCCGACGAGGTGGGCGGCACGGCCTTCGTGGCCGACTTCGACCGGCTGGACGACGTCCGCTCGCTGGCGGCGCGCCTCCTCGAGAGGTACCCCCGCATCGACGTGCTCGCCAACAACGCCGGCGGCCTCGTCAACCCGCGGGGGCTGACGGCCGACGGGCACGAGCGGATCCTCCAGTCGAACCACCTCGCGCCGTTCCTGCTGACCCGCCTGCTGCTGCCCCGACTCATCGAGAGTCAGGCCAGGGTGATCTCGACGGCGAGCGTCGCGAACCTGTTCGGTCGTGTCCGCCTCGACGACCTCGACTGGGCGAAGCGCCCCTGGCTCGGCGGATGGCGTCAGTACGGCACGAGCAAGATCGAGACGATCCTGTTCATCCGCGAGCTGGCGAAGCGCACCGGTCTCGAGGCGTTCTCGTTCCACCCCGGCATCGTCAAGACCAACTTCGGCGCGGACTCGCCGATGTGGCGGATGGCCAACGTGCTGACGAACGGTCACTACGGCATCTCGGCCGCGGCCGGTGCGCTGCCCCTGATCCAGCTGGCGGGCCCCAGCACGGTCGGCGTGCCGAGCGGCACCTACTTCGACCAGCTGAAGCCGAACGGGCTGGTCGTGCCCCAGGCGAAGGACGACTCGCTCGCCGCCGCCCTGTGGGACCGCAGCTCGGAGATCGTCGGACTGCCGTCGGCGGTCTGAGGAGCGGTCAGAGTTCGGCTCGGCCGAGTCGCCAGTAGCCCATGAAGGCGACCTGGCGCCGGTCGATGCCGACCTCGGCGACGATGAACCGGCGGAGGGTCTTGATGGCCGCGGCCTCGCCCGCGAGCCAGGCGTAGAGCTCGCCTTCGAGGGCCTGCCCCGGTAGTGCCGCGCCCTGAGGGACATCCCACAGGATGTCGTGGTCGACGTCGACCTCGTCGACCTCGACCCCGTGGTGCCAGGCGGCGACGTAGCGCTTCGTCCAGCCGCGGACAGCGTCGATCAGCAGGGCGCCGTGCTCGGCGCCCGACGTCGATCGGGGCAGCCAGTGGACGCTCACCCCGTCCGGCGCCACGAGCGTGAGGGCGTCGTCGGCGGTCGGCACCTCGAGGAACACGCAGCCCCGCGCGTCGGAGGGCAGACTCTCGACGATGGACGACACCGCCGGTACGGCCGTCTCGTCGCCGGCGATCAGGACCGAGGAGGCGCCCCGCGGGTTCCACTCGACCCCGCTGCCCGTCACGCCGCTGGTGGCGTCGGGCCCCACGAGCATCGCATCGTCGCCGACAGAGACCTCGGCCAGCCAGGCGGCCGCGGGCCCGCCGTCGGCGTGCACGACGAAGTCGACGTCGACCTCGCCGAGCTCGGGGCGGACGGCACGGGCGGTGTACGTGCGGAACGGGTTGCGCTCGTGATCGGGCAGCGCCCGCCACCCGCCCCACCAGTCGCCAGACGGGAAGGTGTCGAAGCCGGTGGCCTGGAGCGGGAGGACGACCTTGATGCGCTGATCGAGACCGTCGGCGCCGAAGTCGACGAGATCTGGCCCCGCGAAGGTCAGCCGGACGAACGACGGAGAGAGCTGGACCCGTCGCACGATGCGGGCCCGGTAGGGACGATGCGCCGGCTTGGAGGCGGCCTCGGGTACGACGACATCGCCTTCGACGGTCACGGGCGAGGCGTCGAGTGAGGAAGTAAGCACACCCTAAGTATGGCATGCCTTACCTGAGCGGCGACAGGCCCCGGGGAGGAGGTCAGAGCGCGACGGCCCCGTCGACCGCGTGGAAGACGCGGTGCAGATCGTGGCGCAGGTCGTAGGCGAACGACGGAGGCCCGGCGATCCAGATCACGTGCTCGCCCCCGACGAGCGACTCGGTGTCGACGTACATCTCGGCGAGCCAGGCCCGGACGGCGCGTTCGAGCGCCTCGCCGCGGTCGCACGACCGGCCGGAGCCGGGCGCACCCGACCGGCGATCGCGGGCGAGCCAGGTGACGGACACCCGGCCGGGCGAGGCGAGCGGCACGATCTGGCTGCTGTCGTCGACCTCGACGAAGACCTGCCCCCTGGCGCAGAGCGGCAGGGCCGCCAGCATGCCGCGGAGGTGGTCGATCGACGTGGCGTCGCCGGCGAACAGCACGCGCGTGGCGTCGTGCTGCAGGGGCGGGTCGCTGTATTCGAGGAACATCTCGGAATCAGTATAGGTAAGCCTCACCTATCTCGCGACGCGTCCACCTGATTCACACCCTGGTGGTAGGTTCTGACGCGTCCGCGAGTCCGTCAGCGACCCGCGGCGAGGGGCCGCGCCGTGTCCGACAGCACCACGGTGGCGGATCGTGACGACCGTTCCGCCAGCGACCGGAGATCCCCCGCAGCAGAGCCGAGACCACCTCGGCATCCTTCGCCGGGGCATCGACGCCCCGGCCCTCCCCCGGAAGGCCCCTCCGCGTGCGCACCCTGCCCCTCCTCGCCGCCGTCACCGCTCTCGTGCTCGTCACCGCCGGCTGCTCGTCGTCCACCGACTCCGACCGGTCCGGCGCACCCGACCCGGACGCCACGGTGACCGTCGGTCTCGTCCTCGAGCCGACCGACCTCGACATCCGGCGGACCGCGGGCATCGCCCTCGACCAGGTGCTGATCGACAACGTCTACCAGGGTCTCGTCGGCCGCACGCAGGACAACGAGATCGTCGACGTCCTCGCCTCCTCGCACGAGGTGAGCGACGACGGACTGACCTACACCTTCACCCTCGCCGAGGGAGTGACCTTCCACGACGGGGCCGCGCTGACGGCGGAGGACGTCGTCTGGTCGCTGCAGCAGGTCGCCGACGACGACACGCTCGCGAACCACGGCGACCTGGACGCCGTCGAGACGATCGCCTCCCCCGACGCCTCGACGATCGTCCTCACACTGTCGCGCCCCGACTCGGCGCTCCTGTTCTCCCTCACCGGTCGTGCCGGTCTCGTGCTCGAGCAGGCCGCCGACAACGACCTGTCGACGACGGCGAACGGGACGGGCCCGTTCACGCTCGAGAGCTGGACCCAGGGCGACAACCTCCGTCTCAGCCGCAACGACGACTACTGGGGGACGCCCGCCGGGGTGGGCGGCGTCGACTTCCGGTACATCCCCGACCCCTCCGCCCGGATCAACGCCTCGATCTCGGGTGAGATCGACGTGCAGACCGCGGTGGACGCCACCCTCCGCAGCCAGCTCGACGGGATCGACGGCCTCACGGTCGACGAGGGGAAGACGACCGACAAGTACACGCTCGCCTTCAACAACGCCGTCGAGCCGTTCACCGACCCCCGCGTGCGCAAGGCCATCCGGCTCGCGGTCGACAACGACGCGCTGATCGCGGCGACCGGCGGGTCGGCGGTCGACCAGGGCGGACCGATCCCCGAGCTCGACCCCGGGTACCGCGACCTGACGGACGTCGACGCGTACGACCCCGACGCCGCCCGGGCACTGCTCGACGAGGCGGGGCTGTCCGACCTCGACCTGACCCTCGAGTACGCGAACGTCTACCCGACGGCCATCGGCGACGTCCTGACCACACAGCTGAAGGCCGTCGGCATCACGCTGACGGTCGACCAGGTCGACTTCTCGACCTGGCTGACCGACGTCTTCGTCGCCCCGTCCGACGGCTCGCCCCGTGACTTCCAGCTGAGCATGGTCAACCACGCCGAGACCCACGACTTCGGCAACTGGGCCGACCCCGACTACTACTTCGGCTACGACTCCCCCGCCGTCCAGGAGCTCTACGCGGCTTCTCTCGCCGCGACCGACCCGGCCGACGCCGACGCCGCCCTCGCCGAGGCCGCCGAGATCGTCTCCGCCGACGCGCCCGCCGAGTGGCTGTACACGTCGACGACCCTCACCGCCGTGCGCGACGGCGTCACCGGGTTCCCGACCTCGTCGACGACCACCCGTCTCGACCTGTCCGACCTGGCCGCGACGGAGTGATCCGATTCACGGCGGGTCGACTCGTCCTCTTCGCGCTGGGGCTGGTCGTCGCGAGCGTCCTGATCTTCGCCACCCTGCGCCTCCTGCCGGGTGACGTGGCCCAGGTCATCGCCGGGACGACCGGCTCGCCCGCCCAGGTCGCCGCGCTCCGCACCGAGCTCGGCCTCGACCGGTCGATCGTCTCGCAGTACCTGGACTGGGCCGGCGGACTGCTGCGACTCGACCTCGGCCGCTCGCTCGTGACGGGCACCCCGGTCGGCGACGAGATCGCCGACAAGCTGGCCGTCACGCTGCCGCTCGCCGGCCTGTCGCTCGTGATCGGCCTGGTGATCGGGGTGCCCCTGGGCGTGCTCGCCGCGCTCCGCCGGCGTCGCCCGCTCGGCACCGCCGTGTCGGTCGGCGCCCAGGTGCTGGCCGCCGTTCCGGCGGTCTGGGCGGGCATGCTCCTGATCGCGCTCGTCGCCGTCACCCTGCGCTGGCTGCCCACGCAGGGGTTCCCGATCGACGGGTGGTCGGACCCCGCGGCGGCTCTGAGATCGCTCGTGCTGCCCGCCGTGACGATCGGCCTCGTCGAGGGCGCCGTGCTGCTTCGCTTCACCCGGTCCGCCGCGCTCGGGGCGCTCGACGCCGACTACGTCCGCGCCGCCGCGGCCAAGGGCATGACCCGCGACCGGGCCCTCGTGCGCCACGGACTGCCGAACGTCATGCTGAGCGTCGTCAGCGTGCTCGGCATCCAGGTGGCCGGCCTCGTGGTCGGCGCCGTGCTCGTCGAGCAGCTCTTCAGCCTGCCCGGCGTCGGTCGCATGCTCGTCGCCGACGTCGGGCGCCGCGATCTGACCAAGGTGCAGGGCGAGCTGATGACCCTGACCGCGATCGTCCTCGCCGTCGGCTTCGTCGTGGACGTCGTGCACCGCAGCGTCGACCCCCGATCACGGGAGCGCGGCGAATGAGGCGCGGGTCGTGGCTGCGGGCCGTGGTCGGCTCGCCGACGGGCGCGTTCGGCGTCGGCTGGCTCGCGCTCGTCGCGATCGCGGCGGTCGCGAGTCCGTTCTGGACCCCGCTCGATCCGTTCGCGACCGATCCGTACGCGGCCTGGGCGCCGCCCTCGACCGAGCACCTGTTCGGCACGGACTCCGTCGGTCGCGACGTCTTCAGCTACGTCGCCCGCGCGTCGACGACGACCGCGCTCGTCGCCCTGGCCTCCGGCGCCACCGCCCTCGTCGTCGGGGTCCTCCTCGCCGTCCTCGGCTCGCTGACCCCGCGGTGGGCGAGGGACTCCGTCGCGGTGCTGATCGACGTGCTCGTCGCGTTCCCCACCATCCTCATCGCGATGGCCCTCGCGGCGGCCTTCGGCGGATCGCTCGGCGTCGTCGTCATCGCCGCGGGCACGGGCTACGGCGTGAACATCGCCCGCGTCTCGCGCGCCGAGATCCGGCGCGTGGGGCGGGAGGACTACGTGCTCGCCGCCCGAGCCGCGGGCGTCGGCGCCCTGGGCGTCGTCGCCCGGCACGTGCTGCCGAACGTCGCTCCGCTCTTCGCCGTGCAGCTCTCGCTGGCCATGGCGACCTCGATCCTGGCCGAGGCGGGGCTGTCGTTCCTCGGCTACGGCGCGTCCGCCGAGACCGCGTCGTGGGGGCGCCTCCTGAGCGATCTGCAGAAGTTCATCGGGGTGCACCCCTGGAGCATCGTCTGGCCGGGCGCCGCCATCACCCTGACCGTGCTCGCCTTCAACCTGCTCGGCGACGCCGTCCGTGACGCCGGCGACCCGCGCCTCCGACCGCGTGCGGCGACGCCCGCCGACCGACCGGGGGTCGTCTCGTGAGCCTCTCCATCGACGACCTGCACGTCGACCTCGGCGGCCGGCCCGTGCTGGACGGCGTGTCGCTGTCGATCGGCGACGGCGAGCGTCTCGGGCTGATCGGCGAGTCCGGCTCGGGCAAGTCGATGACCCTGCTCGCCGTGCTCGGGCTGCTGCCCGACGCCGCGACCGTGCGCGGCAGCATCCGACTCGACGACCGCGAGCTGGTCGGCCTGTCCGACCGCGACCACGCGCCGCTGCGGGGCGCGGAGATCGGCGTCGTCTTCCAGGATCCGCGCACCTCCCTCGACCCGATCCGCACCATCGGCAGCCAGATCGCCGAGCCGCTCCGTCTGCACGAGGGCATCGGGCGCCGCGAGGCCCGCGCCCGGGCGATCGAGGCCGCGGCCGAGGTGGGCCTGCCCGACCCGGCCGGCATCGTCGACCGCTACCCGCACCAGCTGTCGGGCGGCCAGCGCCAGCGCGTCGTGATCGCGACGGCCCTGATCGCCCGCCCGCGCCTCCTGCTGGCCGACGAGCCGACCACGGCGCTCGACGTCTCGACGCAGGCCGAGGTGCTCGACCTGTTCCGCCGCCTGGTCGACGAACGCGGCACCTCGCTGCTGTTCGTCACCCACGATCTGGCCGTGCTGCGCCGCGTCGTCGAGCACGCGGCGGTGCTGTCGGCCGGCCGCCTCGTCGAGCAGGGTCCCGTGCGCGAGCTGCTGACCCGGCCCGCCCACCCCGTGACCCGCGGGCTCGTGGCGGCGTCGGAGGCGACCACCTGGAGGACGACGTGACCGTCGACGACCCGACCCGCGCCTCCTCGGCTCCGCTGCTGACCGGTCGCGGTCTGACCCGGACCTACCGGCTGCCGCGGCCCTCGCCGTTCCAGCCGGGCGCCGTGCGGCACGCCCTCATCGACGCCGACCTCGACGTCGCCGCCGGCGAGAGCGTGGCGCTGATCGGCGAGTCGGGCAGCGGCAAGAGCACGCTCGTCAAGCTGCTGCTCGCGCTCGACGCGCCCACCGCGGGGTCCGTCACGTTCGACGGGCGCCCGGTGCGACCGGGTCGGGCGGCGGCGCTCCGCTGGTTCCGCCGCGACACGGGCGTCGTGCTGCAGGACCCGTACAGCTCGCTCGACCCCCGCATGCGGATCCGCGACACGGTGGCCGAGCCGCTGCGGGCGCTGTCGATCGACGGCGACCACCGGGCGCTCGTCGACGAGATGCTCGGACGGGTCGGACTCACCCGTGAGCACGGCGACGGCTACCCGCACGAGCTGAGCGGAGGGCAGCGGCAGCGCGTCGCGGTGGCCCGGGCAGTCGTGCACCGCCCCCGGCTGCTCGTCGGCGACGAGCCGATGAGCGCCCTCGACGTCACCGTGCGGGCGCAGATCCTCGCCCTGCTGCGCGAGCTCCGCGACGACCTCGGGCTCTCGCTGCTCACCGTGTCGCACGACATCGGACTCGTGCAGCATCTCGCCGACCGGGTCGCCGTGCTGCACGAAGGGCGCATCGTCGAGCAGGGGGCCGTCGACGACGTGCTGCGGAACCCGCGGCACGCCTACACGCAGAGCCTCATGGCGTCGGTGCCGACGCTCGACTGAGCGGCGCCGGTCACCACCCGGGCGGGTGCCGACGCTGCCACCGCAGACGCCGTTCGAGCTGCGTGCCGAGGGCGAACAGGACGTCCTCACGACCCGGACGGCCGATCAGCTGCACGCCCGCCGGCTGCCCGTCGATCTCGCCCACGGGCAGGGTGATGGCCGGCAGCCCCGCGACGTTGACGAACGACGTGAACGGCGAGTAGAGGCACTGCTGCTCGAAGTTGCGCTCGGCGTCGACGTCGTCGTACCAGCCGATCGGACGCGGCAGCAGGGCGAGCGTCGGCGTCAGCACGGCGTCGTACGGAGCGAAGCTCTCGATGACCGTGCGCTCGAAGGCGGTCAGCCCGACGAGGGTCGCGGCCAGCTCGCGCGCGGTCACCCGACGCCCCTGCTCGACCAGCCAGCGGGTGATCGGCTCGAGCCGCCCCAGCTCGGCCTCGGTCTCGGCGGGGATGCCCGCGGCCCCGGCCTGCCACAGGGTGCGGAAGAGCGTCGGGTAGTCCGAGCCCGGCATCGTGGTCTCGTCGACGCCGTGCCCGAGGTCCGCGAGCAGATCGGCCGTGTGACGGACGACGCCGAGGAGGCGCGGGTCGACCCAGACGTCGAACGCGTCGTCCCACGGGCTGGTCGTCATCACCGCCACCTGGAAGCGTCCCTCGCCGCGCAGCGCCGTGCCGAGGTAGGCCCCGTCGGGCGACGGCGGAGCGTGCAGCGCCTGCCCGTGCCGCGGCGGGCGGCCGTCGGGCGAGACCATGGCGTCGAGCAGCATCGCGGCGTCGGCGACCGTCCGGGCGAGAGGTCCGCCGACGGCCAGCCCGCCGAGACTGGACAGCCCCGACTGCGACGGGACGCGCCCCCGCGAGGGCTTCAGGCCGACGAGACCGGTCGCCGCCGCCGGGATGCGGATGCTGCCGCCGCCGTCGGACCCCGGGGCGAAGGGCAGCAGGCCCGCCGCGACGGCCGCCGCGGCCCCGCCGCTCGAACCGCCCGCGCCGGTCTCGGGGCGCCAGGGGTTGCGGGTCGGGGGCCCGATCAGCGTCTCGGTGTAGGCCGTCAGCCCGTACTCGGGGGTGGCCGTCTTGCCGAGGCTGACGCCACCCGCCTCGTCGAGCACGTCGACGATCTCCGACGACGTCGTCGGCACCCTCCCGTCGGCCAGGCGCGAGCCCGACCGGGTGGGCACCCCGGCCCGGTCGGTGAGGTCCTTGTCGGCGAACGGGAGGCCCCAGAGCGGCGCGGCCGTCGGCCCCTCCCGGGTCAGCCGGTCGGCGCGAGCGCGGGCGGCGTCGGCCGTGACCGTCGTGAAGGCGCCGATCCCGGGGCGGCCGCCGCCTGCGGGGTCACCGGTGCCGCCGCCGTCGAGGCGCTCGATCCGCTCGAGGTAGTGGTCGGTCAGCTCGCGCGGCGTGACCCTGCCGTGCCGCAGCTGGTTCCACTGCTCGTGGGCGGTGAGGTCGTGGAGATCGGGCATCCGTCGAGCCTAGGCCTGGCCGCGCCTCCTCGACTCCCCCGGGTCGGACCGCCCGAGCTCGTGCCGAGCCGGGCCGCGCCCTCGCTCAGCGCCCGAAGCGTCCGCGTCGCTTCTTCAACGACTTCTGCATCGTGATGGTGCCGAGCCACCGCCCGAACTTGAAGCCCACCCGGCCCATGCGCCCGACCTCGACGAAGCCGAGTCGGGCGTGCAGGGCCACCGACGCCTCGGCGTTCTTGTCGGCGATGACGGCGACCATCTCGCGGATCCCGGCGTCGCGGCACACGTCGACGAGCGCCTCCAACAGCCCCGCACCGAGCCCCTTGCCCGTCGATGCGGCCCGCAGGTAGATCGAGGTCTCGACGGTGTAGCGATAGGCGGCCTTGCCGCCCCAGGGCGAGGCCAGCGCGTAGCCGAGCACCTCGCCGCTCGGGTTGACCGCCACGAGGAACGGCATGCCGAGCGACGTGACGAACGAGAACTTGCGCCGCCACTCGGCCAGCGTCATGGCGTCCTCGTCGAAGGTGACCGACGAGTTCGCGACGTAGTGGTTGTAGATCTCGCGCACGTAGGGCAGATCGGCGGGGGCGGCCGCACGCACCTCGAACCGGAACGCGGGCTCGACGGGCGCCGGCGCCTGCAGGGCGCGGGGCAGGCGACGACGGGGCTGGTATTCCTCTTCGAGCACGGTGCCACTCTGCCATGCGGGTGCCCGCCCTTGCGCCTGCGCGGGCGGGCGAATGCGACCCCGACGGGCGAGTCTTCACGCCCGCATGCGCCGGAGACGCCCGCTCCGCCCGCGGCTACCCCGCCCGGCATTCAGGAGGAGCGGCGCGGCCCAGGAGACGCGGCGCGGCCCAGGAGACGCGGCGCACCTCAGACGGAGGCTCGTACACCTGCGCACACGGGCCAGTGCGACGCCGACGGGCGAGTCTCCACGCCCGCATTCGCCGGAGACGCCCGCTCAGCCCAGGGCCGGGGTGCCTGAAGCCCAGGAGGCGCGACGCGGCTCAGGCGGGCGGCAGCGCCCAGTCGACGGGGTCGCCGCCCTGCTCGACCAGCGAGGCGTTCGCCCGGCTGAACGGCTTCGAGCCGAAGAACCCCCGCGAGGCGGAGAGCGGGCTTGGGTGCGCCGACTCGATGGTCGGGACGTCGCCGAGCATCGGCTTCAGGGCCGCGGCGTCGCGCCCCCAGAGGATGGCGACGAGAGGGCCGCCCCGCGCCGCGAGGGCCTCGATCGCCCGCTGCGTGACCGGCTCCCAGCCCTTGCCGCGATGAGACGCGGTCTCGCCGGGGCGGACGGTCAGCACGCGGTTGAGCAGCATCACGCCGTTCTCGGACCACGATGTGAGGTCGCCGTGCGCGACCGGGGGCACGCCGAGGTCGTCGTGCAGCTCGCGGTAGATGTTCGCCAGGCTCCGCGGGATGGGGCGGACCCGGGGGTCGACCGAGAACGAGAGCCCGACGGGGTGCCCCGGCGTCGGGTAGGGGTCCTGACCGACGATCAGCACGCGCACGCTCTCGAGCGGCGCCGTGAACGCCCGGAGCACGTGCTCGCCCGCGGGCAGGTAGCCGCGACCGGCGCGGACCTCGGCACGGAGGTACTCGCCCATGTCGGCGATGCGGTCGGCGACCGGCTCGAGCGCCTCCGCCCAGCCGGCGTCGATCTGCTCGGCGAGGGGCCGGCGCGCGGCCGACTCCGGCGCGCCGGCCGAAGCGGGCGACTCGGCCGACCCGGCCGACCCGGCCGACCCGGGCGACTCGGCGGACCCGGGCGAAGCGCCGGGGGCGTCGGTCACGCCGGGCCCAGAGTGCCGACCGAGACGCCGATGATCTCGCCGCCCTCGTCGACCTGCGGTTCGACCCGCCACACGCTGCCCGTGCCGAGCACCGTCAGGGCCCCGTCGCCGACGACCAGCGCGGTGTTCTCGTCGATCGCGACGCCGCCCGAGACCAGCCCGGCCTCGGTCGCGGCGATCAGCCTGGTGAGGGTGCCCCACTGCGCGGCGTGCACGTCGACGGCGATGTCGACGAGACCGAGGCCGCCGCTGAGGGTGACCTCGTCGAGGTCCTCCGCCGCGTCTTCGGGGCAGACCGGCACGTCGCCGATCAGCCAGCCGCCGAGCAGCGCCCGGTCGGCCGCGATCATCGCGCCGGCCGAGAAGCCGAGGTACGGCAGCCCGTCGGCCACGAGGAGGCGCACCTGGTCGACGAGCGGGATGACGGCCTCGAGGTACGCCGGGGTGAGCCCGCCTGCGACGATCAGCCCGTCGACGTCGCTCAGCACCCGGGTGTCGAACGACTCGCCGGCCTCGATCACGCTCGTCACCACCTCGCAGCGCCTCTGGGACGCGATCATCGCGGGGTAGCCGGTGCGGAACTCGGCCGAGGGCGAGTCGTCGGCGACGACGACGAGCAGGGCGATGCGCGGCACGGCGCGCCCGACGGCGCCGCCGCGGACGGCCGCCTCGGCGACGAAGAGGTCGTAGAGCTCGGGCGAGTCGGGCGACCAGCCGCCGCCCACCAGGTGGATGCTCACGCCTCGACCACCGCGCCGCTGTCGCGGGTGACCGGGGGCAGGGCGCTCCACGGGAAGGTGATCCAGCGCGACGTGCGCTTCCAGACGAAGTCCGGTTCGAGCAGGGTGCGCGGCTTGCTGTAGAGGCAGACGGTGCGCACGTCGGCGGCGACCGCGGCGAGCAGGTCGCGGACGAGCACGAGCGTGCGACCCGAGTCGGAGACGTCGTCGACGATCAGCACGCGCTTGCCCTCGAGCGACGGGGCGTCGAGGGTCGGGGGCAGCAGCACCGGCTCGGGCAGGCGCTCGTCGATGCCCGTGTAGAACTCGACGTTGATCGAGCCGCACATCTTCGTGTCGAGGGCGTACGAGATGGCGCCGGCCAGCACCAGCCCGCCGCGGGCCACGGCCACGATCACGTCGGGGGTGAAGTCGGCCGCGACCACGTCGCTCGCCAGATGCCGCGCCGCCTCGCCGAATTCGAGCCAGCCGAGCACCTCGCGCTCGGGGGCGCCCGTCGACCCGCCCGCCGTGTCACCCGTCGCCGGCGGCGCCTCGGGTGGTGCTGCGGCGGTGTCGGTCGAGTCGTCGGGTGAGGAAACCATGCCAGCAACCGTAGTGCGCCCGCGCGCGGACCGCGAAGACGGCGGGTCAGGGCCCGACCCAGCGACCCCCGGGAGGCGCGAAGACGGTGTCGACGCCGTCCGACCAGAGCAGCGAGTCGGGCTCCCGATCGGCGACCCCGGGCAGACCGGAGTCGGCGATCAGCTCGTCGTCGAAGTCGACCAGCTCGGCCCGCCGCAGCGGCCACGCGCCGTGCTCGTTCGGCCAGAACCGGGTCGTCCCGCCCCGCTCGACGTGCATGCCCCAGCGCGCCGTGAGGAAGTCGGCCAGGGGGTCGCCGACGACGACCTCGTCGGTCGGACGGACGTGGAGGCGCGTGGCCGGTCGCGGGCCGGGTCCGTGCCTGCGCGAGGCGTACTCGACGACTCCCCCGCGCCTCCTGCGGGTCATCGAGGCCCAGCGGTACGGCAGCCCCAGGCCCGCGTTCGCGGCGAGCACCGGCAGCAGCCGCTGCGCCTCGAGCGTGCGGAAGACGACGCCGCGCCGCCCCTGCTCGTCGACCGAGTAGAGCCGCACGTTGGTCTCGAGGAACGTCCCCAGCACCGGTACGGGCGGGAACGGCCCGAACGCGCTCCGCGACAGCTCGAACGGGATCAGACCGACCCAGGTCGACCCGTCGAAGACGTCGGGCCGCGTGCCTCGCGGCAGCAGCGGGGCGACCCGCTCGGGCTCGACCCTCCAGTGCGCGAAGGCGAGCCCGCCCCAGTGCTGCCGGATGAACGGCCGACGGGAGAGCTCGGGGGCGACGTCGGAGACGGGATCGGGGTCGCGGGCGGTCATCGCCTCACCCTACGTGCGGCGGGCCGCGTGGGTAGGGTCGGAGGGGACCCGAGAGGATCCGTCACCGGTGCTCCCCGACCTGCCAGGCCTTCCCGTCCGCCGAGCGGACCCGACCCCGCTCGAACGCGCCGTCGACGACGGGTTCCTGATCGTCCGCGCCGCCGCGGTGGTGGCCGTCGCGAACACCGTCATCGTCAGGGCGCTGCAGGAGCATCTGCCGTTCGACGAGGACGTCGCGACGGCGGCGGCCCGGGACGAGCTGGCGCGGCTCGAGGCCGAGCAGCGCGAGGGCGTCGCGCGGCTGAAGACGCTGCGACGGCGGACGCACCGGTCGTACGGCCGGTCGCGGCACCAGTTCGACTACCGGGTCGACGACATCGACGCGCTGCGCCTGCGCGAGGCCACCCACAAGGAGCTGGCGGCGCGCATCGCGCAGAGCGCCGCCGACGACGACTTCGTGGCGTCGCTCGTGGCGGCCGCGAGGGCCCGTGCCTGGGACGACGTCGGCAGCACGGTCGTCGACCGCCTCGGCTGGGCCGCCTCGCCGCTCCCCGACTACGACGAGGGGCGCGACGAGCGCATCCGCACGCTCGTCGACGAGGACATCGCCGCGCTGCTCCGCCCCGAGGGCGACTAGCGGGAGACGACCCCGTCGAGCAGACCCACCGGGTCGTCGACGAACGCCTGCACCGCGCGGCGCACGGCGTCGCGGTCGAACGAGGTGTCGTTGTACGACACCGCCACGTGCAGCCGTCCGTCGAGCACGACGAGCTGCACGGCGACCGTCTCGGGCGCGATGGGGTGCACGGCCGACGCGGTGTCGACGACCCGCCCATCACGCACCCACGGGAGGGACTGCAGCGAGCGGTTGACCCCGAGGTTGCTCACGACGATCCTGGCCCTCGCCCTGGCCGGCGTGGCTCCGGGCGCACGGCGACGCGCCGGGCGCAGCGCCTCCTTGACGGCACCGGCCATCAGCGCGGCGAGGGGCCGCCCCGACGCCGCTGTCTGCGCCAGGCTCTGGTCGACCGCGACGAGATCGTCGCCGCCCGTCACGGGGATCCCCGTGACGAAGCTGCCCGTGGCCTCGACCCCGGTGGGCAGGTACCCGCGGACGTCGTAGACCATCTCGCTGTCCGGCCCGAGACGCAGCCCCTCGGCGGCGAGGGCGGCCCGCAGCGCGACGATGACGCCCGCGCCGAAGGCCACCGGCTCGTCGCGCCGACGCAGCCAGGCGTGCAGCCCCTTGAACGTCTCGCGGGTCCCGTTCGCCACGACGACGGCGGTGGAGCCGGTCCAGCCGATCAGCGGGCGTTCGACGGGCACCCGCTGCGGCACGACGGGGGTCTCGACGCGGCGCACCCGCAGGAGCGTCGCGACGCGGGCGGGGTGCTTGGCGAAGGTCTCGACGAACGCCGACCAGAGCGGTCTCCGGGCGTTCTCGGCCGTCAGCCACGCCGGGATGTCCCCACCCGTCGCGACCTCGATCAGGGCGAGGGGCAGGCGGGTCGTGAAGCGCGCGTCGACGACGCCGTGGTCGAGGATCATCAGGAGGCGGTCGCCGGCCAGCAGGATGCGCACGGGCGGCCCGGGCTCGAGCCGGCCGATCAGCCGCTCGAGCGCGTCGCCCGCGTCTCCGCTCGCGAACTCGGGCGCGTCGACGACCATCAGGTCGCATCGTTCACGGAGCGACTCGAGGCCGAAGCCCCAGGTGCGGTCGTCGAGCGCGACGAGTCCGAGCCGTGCGTCGGGGCCGACGGCGGCGATGCGCCAGAGGGCCTCGGCGATCGCGTCGCGCGACGGCAGCGTCATCGGGCCGAAGACCGAGACGATGTATCCGCCGGCACCGAGCCGGTCGACGGCCGAGATCGGCACGCGCACGTCGGCGAACGAGGCGGGCACGGAGCCGCCGCCTCCGTTGGTCACGGCGGTCATGCGGACCGCCGTGCGATCGACGGGTCGGCGCCGGTCGTGCGCCGCGGCCCGGTGCCCGCGCTGCGACGGCCCATCAGCCCGGCTCCACGGCGCCGCTGACGCAGGTACAGGATCGGCCCCAGTGCGACGGAGAGCAGCTCCTGCCGGGCGGTGCGGGCGATCTCGCGGGTCAGGTCGGCGTCGACCGGAGCCGAGGAGGCGCGCGAGGGTCCGTCGACGTCGGCGGGCGCCCCCTCGACACGGCGCTTCGCGGCCAGCACCCGGATCGCCCCGGGGGCGCGGCGCAGCGCGAGCCGCAGGGTCACGGGGTCGAGGGCGATCTTCGTCAGCCAGGCGCCGAGCCCCGTGCCGTATCCCCTCGCCTGCACGCGCAGGGCCCCGAGATCGGAGCGGTGCCGGTGCCAGACGAGCGCCGACGGCTCGACGACGAGGGCATGCCCGGCGAGCAGCACGCGGGTGAAGACGTCGAGGTCCTCCCCTCCGCCGGTCGGGGTGCCGACGCCGAACGCGGTGTCGAAGCCGCCGAGCAGCAGGGCGACCGGGCGACGGAGGGCGAAGTTGGCGCCGGTGCCGAACGCGCCGACGGAGAACGGGAACAGCGGCAGGTCGGCCGGCGGCTCGGCGAGACGGAAGACGCGCGTGGTGGTGTTCTGCGACCACGACACCCGGTCGTCGAAGAAGCGCTGGACGGGCGTGCGCAGCTCGCCGCTCGGCACGAGCCCGGACACGCAGGCGACGTCCTCGCCCTGGGCGAAGCCCGCCGCGAGGCCGTGCAGCCACTGACCGTCGACGATCACGTCGTCGTCGGTGAAGGCGACGATCTCGCCCGTGGCGGCGGCGAGACCGGCGTTGCGCGCGCTGGACAGGCCTGCGACGGGCTCGGCCGTGTAGCGCACGCGCGGGTCGTCGAACTCGGTGCGGACGAGGTCGCGGGTCTCCGTGGTCGCGGCGGCGTTGTCGACGATCACCACGTCGAACTCGGGGTAGTCCAGTTCGAGCACGCTGCGGAGGGCGCCGCGCAGATGCCCCGGGCGGTCGCGGGTGCACAGCACGACCGTGACCGAGGGCAGGTGGATCGGCTCGACGGGCACGACGACCGTCGCCAGCGCGGCCACCTCGGAGCGGAGCAGCTCGAGCGGGATCCGCCCGTCGACCACGGGGACCTCGACGAAGCCGAGCACGGCGCGACCTCGACGGACGAGCAGCCGGGCGGCCCGATGCCCCTCGGGGGCCGCCAGCACGACGTCGCCGACACCGGGGCGGGTCAGCTCGTCGACGTCGACCTCGCCGACCCAGAGCGCACCGCCCCAGGAGGGCGCGGTGGAGCCGGCCATCGGCCGGACGAGCTGGAGATCGGTCACGGGGCGCCGTCCGTCGGTCCGACGGCCGCCGGACGGGCCGATCCGCGAGCGGGGAGGACCTGGCCGGCCGAGGGATCGACGGGAGCCAGGGAGGCGCGGCGCAGGCTGCCGAGGGCGTAGCCGGCGACGGTGGCGACGACCGCGGTGACGAGCGCGGCCAGACGACCCGCGCCTCCTCGGCCGACCGAGCGGAGCTCGCGCAGCGCGGCGCGCGGGATGTCGCGACGCAGGTAGGCGGACTCGCTCGAGAGCGAGTCGGACGCGCCCAGCTGACGGCTGAGCGCCGCCTTCGACACCCCCTCGTAGAAGGAGCGGCGACGGAGGTACGCCCAGGTCACGCGACCGGCGGTCACGTGGTGACGCACGTCGGCCCGCGGTTCGAGGACGATGCGCGCCGACGGGTCGGCCTGACGGATCCGGATGCAGAGATCGGTCTCCTCTCCCCCGAGGGGGATGGTGCCGACGCGCCCGGTGTCGAGGTTGAAGCCGCCGACCGACAGGACGGCGTCGCGGCGGAAGGCCATCGAGCAGCCGATGACGTTCCGCACGTCCGAGAGCCGGGTCGGCAGACCGCGGTGGCTGCAGCCGACGATCCAGAGCAGCTCGGCCGGGTAGAGCGTGTTGCCGCCCTCGGGCCAGACGGGAGTCGCGTGCCCGCCGACGCCGGCCACGTCGGGGTCGGCGAACGGGCCGAGCAGGTGCGTCAGCCACGAGGGGTCAGCCGAGGCGTCGTCGTCGAGGAACGCGACGATGTCGCCCGAGGCCAGGGCCACCCCCGTGTTGCGGGCGCCGGAGAGCCCCTGCCGGGACTCGTTGGCGGCCACGACGACGTCACTCCACCGATCGCGCGATCGGGCGAGCAGGCCGTCGTTGTGATCGACGACCAGCAGCACCTCGGGCGCCTCGGGGAGCCCGCGGACGGACTCCACCGAGGCGACCAGGTCGTCCCAGCGGTCTTCGGTGTATGCGCAGACGATGACGGAGACCGTCGTCGGCTGCTGGGTCACGCGACGTCCTGGCGGGCTCCGAGTCGAGCGTCCAGACGGGCGCCGTCGACGACGGCGAAGACGGGCGCCGGCTCGTTCGTGGCCTCGGCCGACGTGAGGGCGGCCTCGCGGATCGACCGACGGAGACGCGCGGCCGCCGAGGGGCGACGACGACGCTCCTCCAGGATGACGCGCAGCACGCGGAATCCGTCGGAGATCGCGTTGAGGTTGCTGACGCCGTGGATGCGGAGCTTCTCGACGCTCGGGACCTCGACGATGTCGTAGCCGAGGGCGGCGATGCGGCAGTTGAGGATGGTCTCGATCTCGAAGCCGTCGCCGTTGTGCATCTGGCCGTCCGCGCGCGGTGCGAGGTCGGCCGGCAGCAGGTCGAGGCTCGGCACGATGCGGGCCCAGAAGGCGTTGTAGCCGTAGCAGAGGTCGGTGTACTTGGTGCCGAGCAGCAGGTTGGTCAGGGCGTTGAGGCCCCAGTTGCCGAGCGCACGGAAGCGCGTGATGTCCTCGCTGCCGCCGCCGTGGACGAAGCGGCTGCCCTTGGCGACGTCGGCGCCCGAGGTGAGCGCCTCGACGAAGCGGGGGATCTCGGCCGGGTCGGCCGAGCCGTCGGCGTCGAACATGACGATGATGTCGCCGGTCGCGGACTCGAAGCCGCAGGCCAGCGCGTTGCCCTTGCCCTTGCGGGTCTGTCGGACGACCTTGATGTCGGGCATGACGCGCTGCGCCGTCGCGATGGTGTCGTCGACGGAGTTGCCGTCGACGAGGATCACCTCGTGGACGAGCGGGAGCATCGGCAGGACGATCTCGAGGTTGCGGGCCTCGTTCCGTGCCGGCACGACGATGGAGATACGGGGAGCGGCGCCGTTTTCGGGCGTGGGGAACACCTGGTTCATGGGGTCCTTGCAGGGGTAAGCGAACTGGCAAAGGGGTGTTGCGAGAGGAGCTCTGCACGGGCGGAGTTTCGGGTTCACGCCAGGAGAGCTGGGCTCGGTCGATCAGTTTCGGGCTGAACGACGTCGCCGTCGGGTGAGACCAAACCTACGCTCGATCCGAGGCAGCGCAAGTACCGGAGATCGTGTCGTGTCGTCGGCCGGCCTCCGTCGGTCGCGCCCGGGCCGCCGCCTCACCCGCACGGCGCGCGTCGCACCCTCGACCGACGGCCCGTCCGCCCGCTGTCCCCCGCTCGGGCGATCGGCGACGAGAGCCGACGCCCCTGGCGCGGGTGTCGTGGGTACAGTCGAGGGCACGCCGAGGCGCCGTCGCACGACGGCACATCGGACCGATGCTCGGAGGAGCCCCATGGCGCGGAAAGTCGACGAAGACAGCACGCTCTGCGTCTGCGGGCACGCCCGCGAGGCGCACGAGCACTACCGCCGCGGCAGCGACTGCGCCCTGTGCGGCGCGGCCGGATGCCGTCGCTTCCGCGCCGATCGCCGACCCGGCCGGGGGACATCAGGGGGACACGGCTTGTCCCCCGAATCCAACTGAGTGGTACTCAGTCGTGGATGACCGGACCCGTCTAACCGGGCGCGCGAGTCGCTCTCGCGCCCCCCCGTCCGGGGGTCGCCGCGCCCCCTTCGAAGGCGGTCGGGACCCGGCCGAGAACGCCTCGGTCCTGCTCAGGAGGCCGACGGGTGATCCGTCGTATCGTCCGCGAATCACCCGTCCGGACCACCCTCGACGATCGTCGTCGGCGTGTCACCGTGTCTGCAGCCGGCCTTTCACGACCTTGTGCGGGGCGGCCTGGGCCACCGGCTTCAGCGTCACGAGGTCGAGGTTGACGTGCGCCGGCAGCTCCACCGAGTGCACGATCGCCTCGGCGACGTCGTCGGCGACGAGCGGCCCCTCGACGTCCGTGTAGACGGCGTCGGCCCGGCCCTGATCGCCGCCGAACCGATTGACCGAGAACTCCTCGGTGTGCACCATGCCCGGTGCGATCTCGATCACGCGGATGGGCTCTCCGGCGAGCTCGAGGCGCAGCACCGCCACCAGGGCGTGCTCGGCGAACTTCGAGGCGTTGTAGCCGCCGCCGTTCTCGTAGGCGACGTGGCCGGCGATCGAGGTCACCGTCACGATGTCGGCGCCGCCCCCGTCGCCGTCCGCCCGCTCGGCGTCGGCGCCCCGGCGGAGGGCCGGCAGCAGCGCCGAGACCATCCGCTTCGTCCCGAGCACGTTCACGTCGAACATCCGCTGCCAGTCGTCGATCGATCCCGACTCGACGCTGTCGAGCCCGAAGGCGCCTCCGGCGTTGTTGACCAGCGCATGCAGCGGACCGGTCGACTCGACGTGCTCGCGCAGCGCGGCCACGTCGGCGTCCACGGTGACATCCGCTCTGAACGCGGTCGCCCCGGTCTCGGCGGCGAGGTCGAGGAGGCGCTCCTCGCGTCGGGCGACGGCGATCACGTCCCAGCCGCGTCGCCGGAACAGCCGCACCGTCGCCGCCCCGATCCCCGAACTGGCCCCCGTCACCACGACACGCTTCGTCATCCACTGCTCCTCGTCGTCGGGTCGGCCGTGGCCGACGCTCCGCCGGTCGACCCGGCATCCGTCGACGCTAGCGCGCCGGGTTACGTCGCGTGTCCGCCCGCGTGGACAGCCCCGGCGCGCCCTGCGTAGCGTTGCAGCACCGCAGTCCGGCCGATCGGCCGCCGCAGACCCCGACCGCAGGAGCACAGCATGAGCGACGACACGTCCACCTGGAAGTTCGAGACGCAGCAGATCCACGCGGGGGCGCAGCCCGACCCGACGACGCACGCCCGCGCCACCCCCATCTACAAGACGACGTCGTACGTGTTCCGCGACGCCCAGCACGCGCAGGACCTCTTCGCCCTCGCCGAGA
Source organism: Frigoribacterium sp. AC394 (assembly GCF_979258095.1). Classification (NCBI taxonomy): domain Bacteria; kingdom Bacillati; phylum Actinomycetota; class Actinomycetes; order Micrococcales; family Microbacteriaceae; genus Frigoribacterium; species Frigoribacterium sp. AC394. Next base: position 675,934 of record NZ_OZ409834.1, read on the forward strand.
ACGGCAACATCTACTCGCGCATCATGAACCCCACCCACGACGTGGTCGAGCAGCGCATCGCGGCGCTCGAGGGCGGCACGGGCGCTCTGCTCGTCGCCTCGGGTCAGGCCGCGTCGACCTTCGCCGTGCTGAACATCGCGCAGGCGGGCGACCACATCGTCTCGTCGTCGTCGATCTACGGCGGCACCTACAACCTCTTCAAGTACACGCTCGCGAAGCTCGGCATCGAGACGACGTTCGTCGAGAACCAGGACGACCCCGACGAGTGGCGCCGCGCCGTCCGCCCGAACACGAAGCTGTTCTTCGCCGAGACGATCGGCAACCCGAAGATCAACATCCTCGACATCGAGACGGTGTCGGGCGTCGCCCACGCCGAGGGCGTCCCGCTGATCGTCGACAACACCATCGCGACCCCCTACCTGATCCGCCCCCTCGAGCACGGCGCCGACATCGTCGTGCACTCGGCGACGAAGTTCCTCGGCGGGCACGGCACCGTCATCGGCGGCTTCATCGTCGACGGCGGCGCGTTCGCGTGGTCGGAGAACGCCGAGAGGTTCCCCGGGCTGACGCAGCCCGACCCGTCGTACCACGGCGCCGTCTACACGCAGGCCGTCGGCGACCCCCTCGCGTACATCATCAAGGCGCGGGTGCAGCTGCTGCGCGACCTGGGCGCCTCGAACAGCCCCGACACCGCGTTCTCGCTGATCCAGGGCATCGAGACCCTCAGCCTCCGCATCGAGCGCCACGTGCAGAACGCGCAGGAGATCGCGGAGTGGCTCGACTCCCGATCCGACGTCGCGGCCGTCTACTACGCCGGCCTGCCGACGAGCCCGTGGTACGCCGCGGCCAACAAGTACGCCCCCCGCGGCGTCGGGGCCGTGCTCTCGTTCGAGCTCAAGGGCGGCGTCGACGCCGGCCGCGCGCTCGTCGACGGGCTGAGTCTCTTCAGCCACCTGGCGAACATCGGCGACGTCCGCAGTCTCGTCATCCACCCCGCCTCGACGACCCACTCGCAGCTGACCCCCGAGCAGCAGCTGACCACGGGCGTCACCCCGGGTCTCGTGCGGCTGTCGGTCGGACTCGAGAACATCGACGACCTCAAGGCCGACCTCGAGGCCGGCTTCGCCGCGGCCCAGGCGGTCACCCGCGAGTCGCTCCGCAGCAGCTGACCCGGGCCCCGCAGGAGGCGCGGTGCGGTAACAATCGCACCGCGCCTCCTCGGGTCCACCAGGATGGGGATCGATGGACTGGCAGAGCACACCCGAGGACACCGTCCCGTCGAGCGTCGTCAGCGAGCGGACCCGCCTGGCGATGCTGGGGCGCCCGCCGGTCACCGGTGCGTGGCGCGACGGCGACGACCCCGGCGACCGGCGCTTCGTCACCCTCGACGACCTCGGGCTCGAGAGCGGCGCGGTGCTCCCCCGCCCCCGGATCGCCTACGAGACCTGGGGCGAGCTCGACGCCGACCGCGGCAACGCGATCCTGCTGCTGCACGCCCTCACCGGAGACAGCCACGTGCGCGGCGCCGCCGGTCCGGGCCATCCGACCGCGGGCTGGTGGAACGGCGTGGTCGGCCCCGGTCTCGCGATCGACACCGACCGCTGGCACGTCGTCGCCCCGAACATGCTCGGGGGCTGCCAGGGCAGCACCGGGCCGTCGTCGTTCGCACCCGACGCGGTCGAGTGGGGTTCGAGGTTCCCGCATCTGACCATCCGCGACCAGGTCGAGGCGCAGGCGGCGTTCGCCGACCGTCTCGGCATCGGACGCTGGGCGGCCGTCGTCGGCGGCTCGATGGGCGGCATGCACGCCCTCGAGTGGGGCGTGTCGCACCCCGACCGGGTCGATCGGCTGGCGGTTCTCGCCGCCCCGCCGGTCGTCAGCGCCGACCAGATCGCGCTCAACACGGTGCAGTACGAGGCGATCCGCATGGACGCCGCGTGGCACGACGGCGACTTCTACGACGCGCCCGACGGCGAGGGGCCCTACCGGGGTCTCGCCCTCGCTCGGCGCATGGCCCTGCTCAACTACCGCTCGCCCGACGAGCTGCAACGCCCGGTTCGGCCGCAGCTGGCAGAGCGAGATCTCGCCCCTCGGCGGCCCGGGCCGGTTCCAGGTCGAGAGCTACCTCGACTTCCACGGCAACAAGTTCACGCGCCGGTTCGACGCCGGCAGCTACGCGGGCCTGCTGGGCGCCATGAACTCGCACGACGTCGGCCGAGGTCGGGGCGGGGTCGCCGCCGCCCTCGACCGCGTCACCGCCCGCACGCTCGTGCTCGGGATCGACAGCGACAGGCTGTTCCCGGTGCCCGACCAGCGCATCATCGCCCGCCATCTCGCGAACGGCATCGACGGGCACGAGCCCGCGGTCATCGTGAGCGAGTTCGGCCACGACGGGTTCCTCATCGAGAACGAGGCCGTCGGCGGTCACCTGAGACGACTGCTCGTCGACTGAACGGCGCGTACGCCCCCCGGCGGGGGGTCCTGTGTGGAAGCATGGGGTCTGCTGTCAACCGACAGGATGAACGACACCCGATGCACACCTGGGATCCGCATGGACATCTTCGCGCAGGAGCGAGACCGGTTGCTCGGCAGCACCGCCCGGGCCCTCGGCATCCCGTGCGCGGTCGTCTCGCTGGTCGCCCTGGCCATCCCCGGCGTCACCGAGCCCCTCCACCTCGCCGCGATCGTGCCGCTCGCCGCTCTCCTGATCGCGTCCCTCTGGATGGTCGGCCGGTCGGCGGCCCCGCGCTGGGTGCTGATCGGGCTCGTCTCCGGCATCGCCGTGAGCCTCGTCGCCCTGCTGCCGTCGGGCGACCCGACCGACCCCGCCCTCGCGACCGCCGTCATCCCGCTCGTCGGCGGGGCGACGGCGTCGTTCTGCGTCGTCCTCTCGTCGAGCCGGGTCCGCGTCGCGGTCGCCGCCGTGGCCTTCGTCGTCGCCGTCGCACTGGTGGCCTCGGCCACCGGATCCTTCCTCACGTACCCGGTCGCGGCGGTCGTGCTCGGCTGGGTGCTCGTCTTCGTGACCGGCGTCTGGCTGGGCCGCAGCGTGCCGCTCGCCGCGCGGCGGATCTACAGCATCGGCAACGCGCACCGTGCCGAGCGTCAGGCCAGCGAGACCGAGGCGCAGCGCCGACAGGGGGCGCGACTGCTGCACGACACGGTGCTGGCGACGCTGACGCTGCTGGCGCACTCGGGGGTCGGGGTGACGCCCCAGGCGCTGCAGGCCCAGGCCGCTGAAGACGCGCGGCTGCTGAGGCATCTGCGACTCGGCGGCACGCCGCAGCCGCAGGCGTCGGGCGAGTACTCGCTCGAGACCGTCGAGGAGGACCCTCTGGGTCAGACCCTCGAGTCGGTCAAGCAGCGCTTCGGCCGCATGGGCCTCGAGGTCAGCTGGCACGGCACGGGTCAGGTGCTGCTGCCGAGCCACGTGCTCGACGCGTTCCTGCTCGCCCTCGCCGAGTGCCTCGAGAACGTCCGCCGGCACGCCGGCGTGACGGAGGCGCACGTCACGATCATCCACGACGAGAGCATGGTCCGGGCCATGGTCACCGACGCCGGCGTCGGCTTCGACCTCGCCGGGGTCAGCGAGGAGCGACTCGGCTTCAAGGAGTCCGTCGTCGGTCGCCTCCGCGAGGTCGGCGGCAGCGCCCGCCTGTTCTCGTCGCCCGGCGCGGGCACTACCGTCGTCCTGGAGGCCCCGCGATGAACGTCGACGAGAACACCCTCGGCGTCACCCGCGGGCGCCGCGCCGCCCGTGGGCTGCCGATCGGCTCGACCGGGGCCCGCTCGCTGCGTCAGGCCCGGGCCGCGGGGGCGACCCTCGGCACGGGCCATCTCGGCATCGGCGCCGCCGTCCTCGCCGGTCTGCAGGCCGTCTACGGCCTCATCTTCTTCTTCAGCCACCTCGACGACTACCCGTCGGTGGCCCCCGTCCTCACCGCATGGCTCCTCTACATCGCGGTCTTCGTCGTCACGACCGCGCTCGTCACCATCCGCGGCCAACGACTGACGGGTCGCCTGTTCGCCGCCATCGCCGTGGTGCTCGCCCTGGTCGTCGCGCTCGACTTCGTGGCCATCGCCCCGCTGCGGGACGTCGGCGCCTACGCGACGGTCAGCGTCGCCGTCGGCTTCGGCCTCCTCCCGATCGTCACGCTGCGACCCGCCCGCGAGATCGTCGTCGCCACGACCCTGCTCTTCGCCGCCTTCGTCGCGATGACTTTCGCGACGACCCCGATCACCGCCGACACCGGGCCCCAGCAGATCGCCATGATCTCGCTCGCCGTGCTGCCGAGCGCCGTCGCGACGCTCGTGCTGCAGAGGTTCCGCCGCATGGTGCAGGTCGAGCTCGATCGCGTGCTCGTGCAGAGCAACGTCTCGCAGCCGCGCTTCGCGGTCGGCATGCTCGCGAGCGACGAGCTCGCCCGACTCGACCTCGCCGCCGAGAAGCTGCTCGACGGCGTGGCGGGCGGCGACGTTCCGTTGCCGCTGGCCCCGAAGGTCGCGTCGCAGGCCGCCTCGCTCGCGACCGAGCTGCGCCTGCACCTCATCGAGGGTCGGCGCGAGACCTGGCTGCACCACGCCGTCACCGAGTCCGAGTACCTGGGCCGATCGGTCACGCTCGCCGACCCGTCGTCCCTCGCGGGCCTCCTCGCTCCGCCGCAGCGCGACGGTCTGCTGCAGGCCGTCTGGCTGCTGCTCGGCGACTCGAAGAGCCGCACCCCCGGCACGACGATCACGCTGACCCTGGGGCCCGTCACCGCGACCGCGCATTCGCTCGCCGGGCGCAGCGTCGAGATCCCCGTCGTGGTCGCCACGACCGGCATCCGCCGGAACCGGGTCACCCCGGCCACCTGGAGCGCACTCGAGCGCGTGGGCGAGTACACCGTCTCGACCCACGAGCAGAGCGTGCGGCTGCAGGTCTCGTGCCTGGTCGACAACCCGGCCGAACTGTGATCGGCGTGGCCGTTCCGCGTCGCCGGCACCGCTCCTCCCCCGGCATCTAGCATGATGGTCAAGCTCCCCAGAAAGAAGGACCCCGTGACGAACACCGACGATCGCATCCGCCTCGCCCTGGTCGACGACCACAAGATGCTGCTCGGCGCGCTCAGCGAGTGGATCCGCGGGGCGGCGGGCGACATCTCCGTCGTCGCCGCCGTGGCCTCGTGGCCCGAGCTGCTGACGCACCCCGAGTTCCCCGTCGACGTCGTGCTGCTCGACCTCGATCTGAAAGACAGCATCCCGATCTCGCTCAAGATCAACACGCTGAAGACCACCGGCGTCAAGACCGTGCTGATGAGCACGTACTCCGAGCCGAACGTCGTGCGCGAGGCACTCGCCGCGGGCGCGCTCGGCTACCTCGTGAAGAGCGAGGACGCCGAGATGATCGTCGAGGCCATCCGCTCGGCGTCGCAGGGCGAGTCGTACATCTCGGCCGAGCTCGACCTGGCCCTGAACGCGGCCGAGGTCGGGGGCGTGCCGAAGCTCAGCGCTCAAGAGCGACGAGTCATGGCCCTCTACGGCGGCGGCGAGCCGGTCAAGGCCGTGGCGTACCAGCTCGGCATCAGCGAGGAGACGGCGAAGAGCTACCTCAAGCGGATCCGCGAGAAGTACCGCGTCGCCGGCTACGACGTGGGCACCAAGGTCGCGCTCCGCAAGCGGGCCATCCAGGACGGGATCCTGCTGCAGACCGACCTGCCGACGCAGACCAGCTTCTAGCGTCCCCCTGCCGGAGGCGCGGGTCGGCTCTCGCGCCGACCCGCGCCTCCCTCAGTTCTGCACGATGAAGATGGAACCGCTGTCGGTGTCCTCCTTGTGGTCCGCCTCGGCGGCCGCTGCGCAGAGGGCCGCCTGACGGGCGTCGCCGCTCTTCTGCAGACGGAAGCTCACGACCGTGAGCACGACGCCGGCGAGGGCCAGGGCGACTCCGACCCAGCCCGGGGCGGCGAAGCCGAAGCCCGCGGCGATGACGGCCCCGCCGAGGTAGGCACCGGCGCTGTTGCCGAGGTTCATCGACGAGTGGTTCAGAGCGGCACCGATCACCTGGCTCTCGCCGGCGACCTCCATGAGGCGCGACTGCACCGACGGGCCGATCATCGAGCTGACGAGCCCGAGCAGGAACGTCGTCGCGAAGATGCCGACGATGCCGTCGACGAGCAGCGCGTAGGCGACGAGGGCGGCGATGAGCCCGACGAACCCGACGGTCAGGGCCGCCTTGAGGTTCTTGTCGGCGGCCCATCCGCCGATGACGTTGCCGATGGTCATGCCGACCCCGACGCCCACGAGCACCCACGGCACGACGCCCTCGTCGACGCCCGCACCCTCGGTGACGGCGTTGGCGATGTAGCTGTAGACCGCGAAGAACCCGCCGAAGCCGATCGCGCCGATGCCCATCACGAGCCAGACCTGGGGTTTGCGGAACGCGCTGAGCTCGCGCCTCATCGAGGCGGACGAGTCGCCCTCGAGGTGCGGCACGGCGAGGGCGACCGCGACGAAGGTGAGTGCGAAGATCGCGGCGACCGCGAGGTAGGCGACGCGCCAGCCCTGCGCCTGGCCGAGGGCGGTGATCGTGGGGACGCCGATCACATTGGCGATCGTCAGCCCGCTGAGCACGAGCGCGACGCCCTTGCCGCGGTTGCCGGGCCCCATGATGGTCGCGGCGACGATCGACGCGATGCCGAAGTAGGCGCCGTGCGGCAGACCGGCGAAGAACCGGGCGCCGAGCACCCAGCCGAACGAGGGCAGCACGGCCGAGAGCACGGTGCCGAGCACGAACAGCCCGAGCAGGCCCATCAGCAGCTTCTTCTTCGGCAGATGCGACGACATCGCGGCGATGGTGGGCGCCCCGACGACGACGCCGAGCGCATAGGCGCTGACCAGCCAGCCGGCGCGGGCGATGCCCTCGTCGGACGACTGCGCGTACAGCCCCGGCAGCAGATCCTGCGCGATGTTGGGCAGCAGCCCCATGGCCACGAACTCGGTCGAGCCGATGCCGAAGCCGCCGAGGGCCAGGGCGATCAGGGCGAACGTCTTGCGACGGGTGGAGAGGGTGTTCACGGGCGGCTGCCTTCGCTGGGGTGGGAGGTGTCGGGCGGCGGTGGCCCGGGGCTCTCCGTCGAACGGGCCGGGTGGGGCGTCGGAGGCGACCCGCGCCTCCGGCCGGTCGGGGCGTCACCGAATCGATTCGATGAGCGCGAGACCACCGACGAGCTTACGACCTCAGGAGGCGCGGTGACAGCCCCGAGGGCGCCGTCGTCACGCAGCGGGGCGGAAGTCGTAGATGGGCGGCTCCTGCTTGAAGAACCCGAGCAGGCCCTCGATCCGCAGCGAGCCGGCGCCGACCGAGAACACGTAGGTCTCGCCCTCGGTCAGCTCGGCCGCTATGCCGTCGACGTTCTCGGGAGTGACCCCGTCGCGGATGTCGAGGACGCCGCAGGAGTCGGTCTGCACCCTCACGAGCGCGGAGGCACCGCCGATCCCGGTCCGGCTCGAGCTCGCCCCGACAGGGCGTCCACCGAGTCGACCCTGCAGGTGAGTTCTTCTCGGTGAGAGGAGTCGTACGACTCGAGGACATGAGGTCCGACGCCGAACGTACCGACGAGCACCACGAAAACTGCGAGCCCGCCGACCAGGATGAGCCGCGCGCGACGCACCGAACGCTTTCTCGGTGGTGCTGCCGCGGAACGGTGCGAATTCGACATGGTCATTCATCTCTCTCGTCAGACGGCTCGTGATGCGGCCGGTCAGTGTCGCGGAAGGCTCGGTCCCTCGGCTCCCGAGAAGAAGCCGTTCGAGAACGCCTGCCCGGCAGTCGTCTCGGGGTCGGGATCCAGCGCGTACTGCGCGAGCCCCGACGTCCCGCCCACCAAGCCATCTTGGCCCATGTCGAGCAGCCCTTCGCCCGCCGCGTTCCACCGCGGGCTCAGCGACGGCAGGGCTTCGGACAGGATGTTCGTCGACGAAGGAGAGGGGATCAGGCTCGAGATCCCGCTCGTGGCCGACCCGGCGACGAAGCCGTTCACTCCCTGGCCGACGTAGCCCGCGAACGAGTGGTCCTGCTTCGGGTCCAGGCCGTAGTCGAGCACGTTGCTCGTGGCCCCCTCGACACCGGCGGCGACGGCGCCCTGGCCGGCCCGACCCACGGCGGCCGTCGCGACGCGCTGGCCGATCGGAGACGCGATCCGCTGGACGACCGGCGCCACGGCCTGGGTCACCGCCGGAGCGGCCTTCGACGCGACGATCGCAGCGGCTCCGCCCGCGGCACCCGCGGCGCCTCCGATCAGCATCTGCAGACCGACCTGCTTGTAGTCGACGTTCCCGCTGTCCGGGCCCTGCTGGATGATGCTGAACCCGCCCGCCATGAGGGCACCGCCTGCAGCCAGTGCGAGGATGTTGACACCGGGCACGAACATCAGGGCGACGCTCCCCGCGATCATGATTCCGGCGAGGATCGCCTCCCGATGCGACCAGACCTCCTTCGCCGCATCGACGATGAGGCCCTGGTTCGCATCGTTGTAGGCCTTGAGGTCGGCGTCGGTGGCGGGCTTGAGGCCCAGCGGGTCGAGCGCCTGCAGCGGGTCGTTGCCGGCGTACGAGTAGGGGTTGGCCGCCCATCCTGCGCCGAGCGTCGCCACGATCGGGTCCGTCGACAGGAATCCCCGTGCCGAGGGGTCGTAGACGCGGGCGCCGAGCCAGTCGAGGCCGCCGATCGTGAGACCGCCGCCCGCCGTGAGGCCGATGCCGTCGGGCAGTCCGAGCCCCGAACCGGGACTCGACACGGCGGCCAGCGCCTCCCACGGGTCGTCGACGTCCGTCGCGCGCGCCGCGCGCCACCCGCTGGACAGGACCGCGTCGTCGATCGCCGTGACCCCGCCGGGGAGTGCGAGCACGGGTGCCGGTCCGAGGCAGGCCAGCGCCGGCACGGCTGCGGCGGAGTCCCACCAGATCGACGTTCCTCCTGCCTCGGCGAGTTCACCCAGGCCGTCGACCCAGACGTCGATCCGTCCGGTCTCCGCGCCGTCACGGTCGCGGTCGACGATGCCGCCGAGACGCCCGAGATCCGACCAGGCGTACTGCCGCGTCGTGCCGTCGGGCTCGGTCCGGCGGACCCGCCGCCCGAGGCCGTCGTGCACGTACTCCACACGGACGCCGAGCGTCTCGGTGGCGACGAGCTGGGCTGCCGCGTCGTACTCCCGTCGGGTCTCGACCCCGTCGACGGTCTCGACGACGAGCCGGCCGGCCACGTCGTACCGCCAGGTGCGCCCGGCGCCTCCGCTCGCCTGCGCGCCCACGAGCTGCGCGGCGTCGTCGTAGCGGTACTCGACGCGACCGCCGCCCTGCTCCACCGCCGAGATGCGCCCATCGGCGTCGTGCTCGACGCGGGTCCGGTCGACTCCGCTCGCCCGGGTCGCGGTGTGCTCCACCACGACGCCGCCCTCGTACGACCACGTCTGCACGAGGTCGCTCGCAATGGATTCGACGACGCGGCCCGCCCGGTCGTACGTGACGCCTCCGAGGTGCGCACCGTCGAGTGCGACCCCCACGACCCGACCGTTCGCATCACGTCGATACTCCGTCCGCGAACCCGTGGGGCCGGTACGGGTGACGACGGCGCCGTCGGCGTCGCGCTCCCATGTCATGGACTCGGCACCCCGCGATCGACGGACGAGCAGTCCACGTCGGTCGTACCGCAGCTCGTGCTCGATCGAACGCCCCTCACCCCTGCTGTGATCGCTCACGACGACCGCTCGATCGAAGGGGTCGCGGGAGATCTCGAGCACCACCGCGCCGTCGACGCTCACGCTGCTCTGCCGGCCCGCGCGGTCGTACCCGTTCTCGAGGAGGTGCCCGTCGGGGTCCGTCCGTGCCACGAGACGCCCCGCGGCGTCGTACGAGTACCTCGTCGTCCGTCCGAGAGGGTCGGTCACGGCCGCCACGCGATCCGCGGCATCGTAGGCCCGCCGGGTCACGCCGCCGACCGGGTCGGTGATCGTCACGGGGCGACCGCGCTCGTCGTAGTCGTACGAGGTCACGCCGCCGAGGCCGTTCACGACGGCGATCAGCTGCCCCGCGTCGTCGTATCGGAAGCTCCTCCGTCCGAACCTGAGGTCGTGGCTGCCGACGAGACGACCCACGGAGTCCCAGCGGTACCGTGCCGTCCCGGCGCCCGGGATCGTGCGACTCACGAGACGACCCACGGGGTCGTACTCGAATCGCTCCACCTCGCCCGTCGGCGACGTGCGCGTGGACACGCGCGAGTCGGCGTCGTACGAGAGGCTGGTCCGCGCGCCGGAGGCGTCGGTCGCGACGGCGGCCCGTCCGCAGGCGTCGTACTCGTACGTCGATCGCGCCCCGGTCGCCGTCGTGACGGCGACGACCCGGCCGGCCGGATCGCGTTCGAGACGCGTGAGTCCGCCTTCCCCGTCGACGAGCTCGACGGGACGACCGCAGGCGTCGTAGGTGACGAGCTCGTGCCCGCGTTCGTCGGACGTCATCTCGACGGGCCGCCCGAACTCGTCCGTCCGCACGGTCGTCGTCGTGAAGGCGTCTCGGAGGGACGAGAGTCCGGTCGTCTCGTCGCGTTCCGCCAGGCGCCGCACACCCGTCGGGTCCGTGATCGACCGGAGGTCCCCGGTGACCCCGTACTCGCGATCCCAGCGCGCGCCCGTCGGATCCGTGACGACCCGCAGGCGGGAGAGGGCGTCGTGCTCGAAGGCCCAGGCGGCTCCGTCGGGCAGCTCGAGGCGCGAGACGTCGCCTTGATCGTCCATCGTGCGGGTGGTCGTGCGCCCGAGAGGATCGGTCTCCGAGACCAGATCGCCGGCCGGACCGTAGCCGTACCGCGTCACCGCACCACGGGGATCGACGACCGCCTCGAGTCGACCCGCCGGGCCGCGCTCGAAGCGCCACAGCGCGCCGTCGGGGTCGCGCCGCGAGACGAGCTCATCCGAGCCGTCGTAGCGGTACTCGGTCCGAGCTCCGGACGGGGTCGTGGAGGCCACCACGTGACCCGTGGCGTCGCGTTCCAGACGCACGACGCCGCCGTCGGCGTTGCGAGCCGCGACGATGTCCCCGAAGCGGTCGTGCTCGAGTTCGAGCGGCACGCCCGTCGCGTCGACGACGCGGACGAGGCGGCCGTCCCGCCACGTCGACTCGGATCGCCCGCCGGCGGGGTCGATGATCGCCGAGGGGTTCCGGTCGTCGCCGTCGTACTCGAAGGCGACGACCCCGCCCGACTCGGTCACGACGGTCGTCACGCGATCGAGGTCGTCGTAGCCGTAGGTGATGTCGGCTCCCGCCGGAGTCACCGTGCGCGTCCGACGACCGCGGTCGTCGTAGGCGTGCACGGTGATCTCCCCGTCGCGCTGCGTGGCGGAGACGAGGTTCCCGTGGGCGTCGTAGCTCATCGACTGCCGCCGGTCGTCGCTGTCGACGACGCCGACGAGACGGCCCTTGGCGTCCGCCAGCCAGGTGTTCGACCGGCTGCCGTCCTCGTCGGAGACGACCGTCACCCGACCGGGGAGGTAGGCGAAGCGGACCCGGCGGCCATGGGGGCTGACCTGCAGCACGACGCGTCCGTGCTCGTCGTACGTGTTGTCGACCTCGATCACGCCCGCCGCGCTGGTGACCGTCGAGACGAGCCCCTCGTCGTTCCAGCCGTATCGGCGGGTCCCCCCTGGCGTGGTGACGCCGACGAGCCTCCGGCCCCGGTCGTACTCGTACTCGACCCGCCGGCCGTCCGATCCGCGCACGACGACGACTCGGCCGTCGAGGTGCTCGATCTCGATCGAGCGCCCCCGCTCGTGGACGAGCCGGGTGACCACGTCGCCGTCGTACTCGACCCGGACGGCCGTGCCGCGCCTCCCTCGCTGCCCGACCCAGCGACCCGACGGCGTGAAGTCGACGCGCACGCCCTCGTTGTCGCTGACGACGAGGAGGCCGTCCTCTTCGGTCAGCCAGCGGTTCTCGCCGATGCCGCGGCCCCAGCCGGTGTCCTGACGGGGGAACCGGATCTGGCGTCCGTCCGCGCCGACGAACGACGCTCCCTCGTCGTCGATCAGCAGCCTCGTCTCGAGCACCGACGACCAGCCGGGGCCGAAGAGACCGACGCGGTCGTCGAGCGAGTTGTACATGCGCGTCATGGCGAGCGACGCCGAGGCTCCCCCGAAGCCCAGGTCGTGCTCCGGTTCGAGGAAGTTGCCGGTGGTCGTGTTGACGGGGTCCATCGTGAAGCCCGTGGTCGGCTGCTCGCCGAAGGCCCGTGGCGGATCGATCGTCAGGGCGGTCCGGTCGGCCGAGACCCCCGCCGCCTGGAGGGCGGCGGCGAGCGCCGAGTCGGATACGGTCGAGACGTCGCCCTCTCCTCCGGCGGCCGCGAACGCGTCGGCCACGGTGTTGGCCCACGCGACGTCCTGGCCGTTGGCCTCGAGCCACTTCTCGAATCCCGTGACGAGTCCGCTCGCCTCGATCTCGCCCCACTTGCACCGCGACGCGAAGTCCGCGAGCTTGCCCCGCAGCGCGGCCGGCCGGCCCGTCAGCTCGGTGTCGAGCTGCGACGAGCCCGTGGCGAACGACCGGAGGTTCTCGGGTCGTGCCGACGAGGCGCCTCCGGCAGCGCCGCCCCCTGCAGCGCCGCCTCCAGATGCGGGCAGGGGCGTCTCCCGGGAACCGGTGGCGACGGTGGACGCCGGGAAGGTCGGCTCCTTCTCGGCCGGTTCGGTCGGCATGTCCTCTCCGCCGACGATGCCGTCCCACCACTTCTCGATGTCCGACCGGTTCTCCTGACGCTCCGTCCACTCGCGGGCGCGCTTGCGACGGGCGTTCTCCTTCTGCGCCGACTCCTTCATCGTGCCGACCCAGCTCGCGATGTCGCGGAGCGCGGCGACGATCTTGTCGCCGTCCGCCTTCGCGGTGTCCTGGTTCGCGCCGAAGATCTCCGAGAATCGCCCGAGGAAGTCCTGCTCGGCCGTGGTCCGATACGACCGGCGCGAAGCCACCTGCCCCTCGATCGCCTCGGCCGATGCGTTGGCCTCGGTGACGAGAGCGTCCGCTGTCGCGTCGTCGAACGTCACTTCTTCGTTGCCGGTCGGATTCGCCACGATTCTCGTTCCCCCTGGTGATACGTCGTCTCGACGCCGTGTCCAACGAACGACTCGTCACGGATCCCGGCGTCCGCCCCCGCGCAAGACGCGCCCCCGGGGCTCGAACATGCCAACTGTACGGGCAGAGGCGCCTTCTGTCGCGATCCTCTCCACAGAGTGGTCGGTATCATCGCCGGATGATCGACTGGACCGTCCTCGGGCTCGTGGTGACCGCCGTCTCGGTCCTGGCCGCCGTGGGCGTGCCGCTCGCCGCCTCACTCCTCAGCCGGTCGCGTCGAGCGGCGGCACCAGACTCCCCCCGCTGTTCACCACGCACCCCCCGCGCCTCGTGTCGGTCATGTTCGCCGTCGTCGGTCTGGCCTCGTTCTTCTTCGGTCTCGTGCTGGCGCTGCAGGTCCCCTTCACCGACGAGCCCGACGTCGCCGAGGGCTCGGCCATCGCCGGGGCACTGTGCGCCCTCGGGGCCATGGAGGTCCTCCTCTGGCGCGGCATCCGGCGCACGCGCCTCGACGTCCACGACGAAGGGCTCCTCGTGCAGTCCTGGTTCCGTCCGGCACGCTGGGTCCTGGTGAGCGACATCGCGTCGTACCGCCCTCTGCTCAGCCCGGGCGCCATCGACGGGTCGGGCATCGACGCCCGCGACGCCCGCCGCAAACGCCTCTTCATCGCCAACCGGCGCGACGACAACTACCGGAAGCTGCTCGACCACCTCGAGCGGCACACGCCCGAGGCGCTGGCCGACTTCCGAGGCGTGCGCACCCGCTGATCGTTCACCGTCGACTCATTCGGCGTCGACCTGCGACCACACCCCGTGCCCGTGCCGGGCCGGGCCGTCGGCCACCGCGTAGACTCAGAGGTGGCCGTCCCGGGGCCTTTCCGTCCGAATCTCGAGCACCTCACCCACGCTCGTCGCACTGAAAGAGCTTCCATGCGCCTCCTGCCGTCCCGTCGCGCCGTGACCGTCTTCGCGACCGCCGCCCTCGTCTCCGCCGTGGCCGTCGTCGCGCCCGTCTCCGCCGCGCCGTCCGAGGCCGCGACGGCCGCCGCAGCCGCGACCTCCTCCTACCCCACCGGCTCGACGTCGTTCAAGACGCCCGCCGCCGGGGGCACGACCATCTGGGTCTCCACGACGGGGCGCGACTTCATCGATCTGCGTCACCCCGACGGTCACGTCGAGTCGTACAAGCGCTCGTACTGCATCGGCAATGCGGCCTCGGCCGACTGGGTCAAGAAGCAGTGCCCCGCGGCGAACTCGTCGAACCCGGTGCGCACGCTGCAGATGGCGATGCTGCTGGTCAAGCCCGGCGATGTCGTGGTCGCCCGCGGCGGGACGTACAAGGAGTCCGTCAGCAACAACGGCAAGGCGGGCACGGCGGCCAAGCCGATCGTCGTGCAGAACGCCCCCGGCGAGCGCGTCGTGATCGCCGGCCGCTACGTGTTCACCGGTGCCGACCACTGGCTCGTCTGGGGTCTCCGCTTCACCTACGACGCGACCACGTCGAACACCTACGGTCTCGTCACCTTCGCCGGCGGCACGGGCTGGACGTTCCGCGGCAACGACGTCTCGGGATCCCGCCGCACCGCCAACGTGATGGTCACGACCGAGACGGCGACCGGGACGTCGACCGCGGCACGGGTCGCCGCGGCGCCGCACGACTGGACGATCGTGGGCAACGTCATCCACGAGAACAAGGGGCAGGACGCCGCCGGCACAGACCACAACCTCTATCTGCTGAGCTCGATCTGGGGGACGAACGGCGTCGTCGAGCGGAACCTGATCTGGGGTGCTCCCCGCGGCGCGAACATCAAGGCGGCGGGCAGCAGCGACCCGAACGAGAGCCCCCGCGACGTCGCGATCCGCTACAACACGATGCTCTACGCGGGCAGCGGCGTCACCCTGGGGCTCAAGGCGGAGGGCATCGTGATCTGGCGGAACGTCATCGGCGCACCGCAGGGCGAGGCCTACAACAGCGGCGGCATCAAGACCTACCGCATCGCGCAGCCCGCGAAGAACCTGGCGAAGTACAACTACATCGCGGGCTACAAGTACCCCTATTACACCGACCCCGGTGCGGGCCAGATCGTCAAGGCGAGCAACGTCATCAAGCAGACGGCCCTCGCACTGACCGGTTCGGTCACGGACGACACCGTGCGGCCCGCGGACGCCTCGGTGAACACCTCGTACGGTCGCAACTTCGGCCAGTAGGGCCGAGACGCCGCACGGGCGCTACGAGTCGAGGGCCCGTTCGAGGCGCTCGACCTTGCCGTCGAGCTCGCCGGTCCGCCCGGGGCGGATGTCGGCCTTGAGCACCAGCGAGACCCGACTGCCGAACGCGCCCACCGCCTCCGCGGCCTCCTTGACGACGGCCATGACCTCGTCCCATTCGCCCTCGATCTCGGTGAACATCGAGGAGGTGCGGTTCGGCAGCCCGGAGTCCCTCACGACCCGCACGGCGGCGGCCACCGCGGCATGCACGGAGTCGCCGTGGGCGTCGGGGTCGAGGTCTCCGGCGGGGGCACCGCCGCTGGGCGAGAGCGAGAAGGCGACGATCATGCGCTCATCCTGTCAGCGGCCGGGCCGCGGCGCACTCCCCCGAGGCGCCAGAGCATGACGGCCGCGACGACGAGCAGGGCGATCTCGCCGAGGTTCCGCAGCGTGATGACGACGAGCATCCACGGCTCGACCCGCAGCAGGTCGTCGTAGAACCAGGGGTAGATCAGCTGGGTCAGAGCGGCGATGCCGACCGCCAGCCCCGCCGCGAGTCGGAACGACGGCCCGCCGGACCGCGACGTCACGAGCCCCACGACGACGGGCACGGCCAACCACGACACGAACTGCGGAGAACCGACCTTGTTGGTCACGATCAGCGCCGTCGTCAGCGCGAGAGCGAGCGGACCGAGGAGGTGCGGCGCGGCGACCCCCGCCAGTCGCGCCCGCAGACCGAGCAGCACCACGGCGCCCACCACCAGCGCCATGACGAGCGTGGCGGCCCTGGCCGCGAGACCGACCCCGTCGCCCTGCACCTGGAAGGTGAGGATCTGCTGGTCGTAGTACACGCCCGTGCCGGCCACACCCGCGGCGGCGCGCCACAGCCAGGGCGTCGCCGCGGGCGACTCGATCTGCAGCCCCCGGCCCGCCTGCTGACCGACGAAGCCGAGGACGGTGGTGCCGCTGCCGAGCGCCAGCGAGACGGCGACCACCACGACCGTCGTCGCGGCCGCGGCGACGACGATGGCGATACCACGACGGGAGGCCAGCACGGCGGCGGCGACCAGGGCGGCCGGCCAGACCTTCACCCACGCGGCGATCGTCAGCACGACCGAGGCCGCCACGGGGCGCTCGGCCACCAGCAGCACACCGATCAGGGCGAGGGCCACGGTGACGGCGTCGATGCGCCCGAAGGCGATCGGGCCGAGCGCGACGACGAAGAGCAGCCACCACCAGGCGGCGGTCGTCGTCGCCCGCGTCGACCGGCGGGTCAGCACGGCGAAGGCCATCGCGTCGAGGGCGATCACGACGAGCAGCCACACGGTGGCGTAGTCGGTCGAGCCGCCGAGTCGGGCGACGAGCATCGGCACGGCCGCCAGCAGCGGGTACACCCACGCGACATCGATCCCGACCCGGTCGCCGCCCGAGACGAAGTCGTCCATCCACGACCGGTAGACGGTGCGGACGTCGCCGAGCGACTGGTCGGGGCCGGCCAGCGCGACCCAGGCGACCATGAGGTGCACGACCGCGAAGGCCGCCCAGAGGAGCACCCGCCGCTGCGCGAGCGTCGAGACGATCCGCCCCGTCGTCGTCCGCGCGCCGGGGATCTCAGGAGGCGCGGCGACGGTCATCCGGTCAGGCTAGCCGCAGCGCGTCACACGACGCCGCACAGCTCGGCGGTGTCGTCGGTCACCGTTATCCTCGGGGTCATGACCCGTTCACCGTCGCGACTCGTCGCGTCCGTCGCCGCCGCCCTCCTCTCGGTCGGCGCCCTGGCCGCCTGCGCGCCCACGTCCGACTCCGAGGGCTCGGACGGCGTCGGTGCCGTGTCCGAGGGCAGGCTGACGATCGCCACCGGCGAGCCCGCCTACTCCCCCTGGGTCGAAGACGACGACCCGACCACGGGCGACGGCTACGAGTCCGCGCTCGCGTACGCCGTGGCCGATCGTCTCGGCTACGACCGCGACGACGTCGTCTGGGTGCGCGCCACCTTCGACGAGTCGATCGCGCCCGGCCCGAAGACCTTCGACCTGAACCTGCAGCAGTTCTCGATCACCGATCAGCGGGCCAGGGCGGTCGACTTCTCGTCGCCCTACTACGAGACCCGCCAGGCCGTCGTGACGCTGCCTGGCTCGGCCGCCGAGGGCGCCACCAGCGTCGCCGACCTCGCGGGG
The DNA here is from genome assembly GCF_979258095.1 of Frigoribacterium sp. AC394. Taxonomy (NCBI): domain Bacteria; kingdom Bacillati; phylum Actinomycetota; class Actinomycetes; order Micrococcales; family Microbacteriaceae; genus Frigoribacterium; species Frigoribacterium sp. AC394. Next base: position 693,417 of record NZ_OZ409834.1, read on the forward strand.
CTCGACATCGGGGCGCAGAGCGGCACGACGAGCTTCACGGCCGCCGAGTCGGTCATCGATCCCGACGGCGGCGTGCAGGCCTACAACTCGAACGACGACGCCAAGGCCGCCCTCGAGTCGGGGCAGGTCGACGCGATCGTGCTCGACGTCCCGACGGCGACCTACTTCGTCGAGGGCGGTGTCGTCCTCGGTCAGCTGGCCGCGGTCGACGGCGCCAGCGACCAGCTCGGCATCGTCCTGCCGCTCGACAGCGCGCTCACCGACGAGGTCACGCAGGCCGTCGACGATCTGCGCGACGACGGCACGCTGGCCGAGCTGCAGCAGCAGTGGCTCGCCGACTACGACGTCTCGGACCTCTCGTAGCGCCCACCGCGATCGCCCCGGGGTCCGCCCCGATCAGCGATCTCGAACAGGGGCGACGGGCCTATCGGCGTCGCCAGTCGGTCCGATCGGTGCTCGTCGCCGTGGTCAGCACCATCGTCTTCGCGGCCCTCGCCTGGTGGGCGGTCACCAGCACCCCGGGCTGGGAGCGCGTCAAGTTCAGCTTCTTCGACGGCCCCACCCTGATCGCCGCCTGGCCTCGCGTGGTCGAGGGCCTCTGGCTCAACATCAGGGTGCTCGTGGTGGCGGCGATCGGCGTGGCGCTGCTCGCGACGCTGCTGTCCGCCCTGCGCACCCTCCGCGGCCCCGTGTTCTTCCCCGTCCGCGCGCTGGTCCGGGGCTACACCGACCTGTTCCGCGGGCTGCCGCTCATCATCGTCCTGTACCTCGTGGGCTTCGGTCTGCCGGGTCTCGGGCTCGGCATCCCGCGCCTCCCGGCCGAGTTCTGGGGCACGATCGCGCTCATCCTCACCTACTCGGCCTACGTCTCCGAGGTGGTGCGGGCCGGCATCGACGCCGTGCACCCCTCGCAGCGGCTGGCCGCGCGGTCGCTCGGTCTCGGTCACGCCAAGACCCTCCGTCTGGTGGTCTTCCCCCAGGCGATCCGCAAGGTGACGCCGGCGCTCATGAACGACTTCGTCTCGATGCAGAAGGACGTCGGGCTGATCTCGGTCCTCGGGGCGGTCGACGCGGTGCGCGCGGCCCAGATCGAGACGGCGACCGCCGCGAACTTCACGCCGTACGTGCTCGCGGGGCTGCTGTTCGTCCTGCTGGCGCTGCCGACGCTGTGGTTGACGGACTGGCTGTCGGCGCGCCTCCGTCGTCGCGAACAGGCAGGGAGCGTCGTATGACCGGGTCACGCATCGCAGGCGAGGCCGGCCCCGGCCCCGGCCCGGAGGTCGTCCTCCGTCTCGAGGGCGTCCGCAAGTCGTTCGGCGCCACGACGGTGCTCGACGGCATCGATCTCGAGGTCGCCCGAGACGAGGTCGTCGCACTGATCGGGGCGAGCGGCTCGGGCAAGTCGACGCTGCTTCGCACGATCAACCTCCTCGAGCCGATCGACGACGGTCGCATCGTGCTCGGCGGCGACGACATCAGCGACCCCCGGGTCAAGGCCGACGCGGTGCGCGCGCGGATCGGCGTGGTCTTCCAGCACTTCAACCTGTTCCCGCACCTCACCGTGCTCGAGAACGTCTCGCTGGCCAGTCGGCACGTTCTGCGTCGCCCGAAGGCCGAGGCCCACGCACGGGCCCGCGAGCTGCTCGAACGCGTCGGTCTCGGCGACAAGGCGGGCGCCTACCCCGACCGTCTCTCGGGCGGACAGCAGCAGCGCGTCGCGATCGCCCGGGCCCTCGCCCCGCGTCCGACCCTGCTGCTGCTCGACGAGATCACGAGCGCGCTCGACCCCGAGCTCGTCGGCGAGGTGCTCGACCTGGTCCGAACGTTGAAAGAGGTCGGCACGACCATCGTCATGGCGACCCACGAGATGGCCTTCGCACGCGACGTCGCCGACCGGGTCGTGTTCCTCGACGCCGGTCGCGTCGCCGAGCAGGGCCCGCCCGAGCAGGTCTTCACGGCGCCGCGAACCGCACGGGCGAGAGAGTTCCTCACCCGCTTCACCGCCTGACGGGTGACTCCCAGCTGATTCCAGCCACCCCATAGACTCACCCGCCATCATCTCCCCCAAGCCGTTCCGGCCCATGGCACCCGAGCCGACCCCGCGGCGTGGTCACGCCCAACCCGAGCCGACCCAGGAGACACGAACGATGAAGAAGAAGACCGGAATCATCATCGGAGTGGCGGCGGTCCTCGTCGTCGGCGTCGGAGTCACGGCGGCCGTCGCCGGCCCCGCCTTCTACCGCGACTACATCGTCGGCGAGCCCGACGCCGCCCCCACCGTGTCACTCACCCCCGGCGCCAGCACGGTCGACCAGAGCCAGCTCACCGGCGACTGGTCGGTGGGCGACGGCAGCTCGGCCGGCTACCGCGTCGACGAGGTGCTGAACGGCACCGACGTCACCGTGGTCGGCACCACCGATCAGGTCTCGGGCACCGTGACCGTCGACGGCACCGCCGTCACGGCGGCCGACATCATCGTCGACGTCGCGAGCATCGCCACCGACAGCGGTAACCGCGACGGCTACTTCCGTGACGACGCGATGGAGGTCGGCACCTACCCGACCGCCACCTTCACCCTGACCGACCCGATCGACGCCGCCGTGCCGTCCGACGGCCAGGTCGCGACGGTCCAGGCCACCGGCGAGCTGACCATGCACGGCGTCACGCAGACCGTCGAGGTGCCGCTCCAGGCCGCGCTCTCCGGCGACGGCGTCCAGGTCAGCGGCTCGATCCCGGTCACGTTCTCCGACTACGGCGTGACCGCGCCGAGCCTCGGCTTCGTCGAGGTCGAAGACCAGGGCACCGTCGAGTTCCTCGTGGCGGCGACCCCCGCCTCCTAGGCTCGCTGCCCTCTGCCCGCCACGATCGACGCGATCGTGGCGGGCAGTTGGTCGATCAGGCCCAGCACGGTGATCGGTCCGCCGCCGCTCGCCCGCTCCGCCGCCAGACCGTGGACGACCGCCGCCGTGGCGGCCAACCGCGCGAGGGCCTCGTCGTCGGCGGCGATCTCGTCGGCGTGCGTCGCGACGAGGGCGCCCAGCACTCCGCCGAGCGCGTCGCCCGCACCGGCCGTCGCCAACCACGTCGGCGCGCTCTCGGCGACCAGCAGCGTGCCCCCGGGCGAGGCCACGTGGGTCCGGTGCCCCTTGACCAGCACGGTGCAGCCCCACTCCCCCGCGGCGCGCGTCGCCGCATCGCCCGGGTCGGCCGCCACGTCGGCGACCTCGCGACCCGACGCCCGCGCGAGCTCTCTGAAGTGCGGTGTCAGCACCACGGGCCCGGTGGCCTCGTCGCGCAGCGAGAGGGCGCCGGCGTCGAGCACGAGCGGCAGCCCCGAGGAGGCGCCGGTCGCGAACCCCTCGCGGGTCTCGTCGTCGAGGTGGTCGGGGTCGACACCCGAGCCGAGCAGCCAGGCCTGGACCCGCCCCGGGCTGGTGACGGCCTCGGGACGGCGATGAAGCACGAAGTCCGACGCGCGCGTCGGGCCCAGGTAGCGGAGCATGCCGAGCCCCGTGTGCAGCGCCGCCTCGACGCCCAGCACGGCGGCGCCGGGGTACGCGCTCGAGCCGGTGACGACGCCGAGCACGCCGCGGCTGTACTTGTCGTCGTCGGCCGCGGGCACGGCGATCCAGTCGGCGGCGTCGGCGGGGGTCCACGGCACGAAGTCGGTCATGCCGTCGACGCTAGTCGCCGCGCGTCGGTCGGGACCCGAGCGGAGCCGCCATCCGCTGCACCGCGCCCGAGGGAACATCCCGCCCCCGCGTACCGTTGCATCCCGACGACGATCCACCATCGAAAGGCGATGACCCCACTCGTGACCCAGACGGCAGCGACACCCACGACCACCCCGAAGACCCCCGCGCAGAAGACCGCGCAGAACGGCGACGAGGTCGGCGACCGCCCCCTCGGACTCTTCGATCCGATCACGCTGCGGGGCCAGAGCTTCCGCAACCGGCTCTGGGTCGCGCCCATGTGCCAGTACTCGGCCGAGCGCGAAGACGGCGTCCCGACCGATTGGCACCTCGTGCACCTGGGTGCGCTGGCCCGAGGAGGCGCGGGCGCGGTGATCGCGGAGGCCACGTCGGTCACCCCCGAGGGCCGCATCTCGCCCCAGGATCTCGGTCTCTGGAACGACGAGCAGCTCGAGGCGTTCCGCCCGATCACGGCGTTCATCCGGTCGCAGGGCTCCGTGCCCGGCGTCCAGCTGGCGCACGCCGGTCGCAAGGCGTCGACATTCCGCCCGTGGAGCGCCGAGCAGGGCACCGTGCCGGCCGACCGCGGCGGCTGGCAGACGGTCGCACCGTCCGCCGTCGCCTTCGAGGGCTACGACGAGCCTGTGGCCCTGAGCACCGCCGAGGTCGGCGGCCTGGTCGAGGCGTTCCGTGACGCCGCGCGCCGCTCGGTCGACGCCGGCTTCGAGCTGATCGAGCTGCACGCGGCCCACGGCTACCTGCTGCATCAGTTCCTCTCACCGCTCAGCAACGAGCGCACCGACGAGTACGGGGGCTCCCTCGAGAACCGGGCGCGCCTCCTGCTCGAGGTCGTCCGGGCCGTGCGCGCCGAGGTCGGCGACGACTACCCGCTGCTCGTGCGCTTCAGCGCGACGGACTGGGCCGAGGGCGGTTGGGACGAGGACGACACCGCGACCGTGGCCGCATGGTCGCGCGAGGCGGGTGCCGACCTGTTCGACATCTCGACCGGCGGCCTGGTCGCCGGGGTCAGCATCCCGGTCGGCCTCGGCTACCAGGTGCGCTTCGCCGAGCACGTCCGCACGCAGGCCGAGGTCGAGACCGGCGCGGTCGGCCTCATCGTCGGGGCCGAGCAGGCCGACGAGATCGTCGCGAGCGGTAGGGCCGACGTGGTGCTGATGGCGCGCGAGTTCCTCCGCGACCCGCACTTCCCGTTGCGGGCCGCCGCCGAGCTCGGGGTCGAGCTCGACTACGTGCCGGCGCAGTACCAGCGCGCACCCTTCCGCGCGCGCTGACCCGCCGCGCGGCGGCCGCCGCCCGGCGGCCGGCGGCCGCCGCCCGCCGCCATCGAAGTGACGCAGAAGGGGCCCTCGGCCACCCCGAGGGCCCCTTTCGCGTCACCTCGACGCCGCCGCCGGCCACCGGCCCATCGAGGTGACGCAGAAGGGGCCCCCAGCAATGCCGAGGGCCCCTTTCGCGTCACATGGACGCCGCGCGCGGTCAGCGACCGCGTCGCGTGGCGTCCTGCACCTCGCCGATGCAGCTCCTCCAGGATGTCCTCCAGGAAGAGCACGCCCTCGGTCGTGCCGTACTCGTCGAACGAGCGCGCGACGTGCACGCCGCTGCGACGCATGGTCGCCAGAGCGTCCTCCAGGTCGGTGCCCCGGTAGATCGAGATGAGCTGTCTGATCCGCTTCGGGGGCACGGGGTCGCCGAACTCGTCGTCGTCGAGGTCGAGCACGTCCTTCAGGTGCAGGTAGCCCGTCGGGTCGCCCTGGTCGTCGACCAGCACGTAGCGCGAGAAGCCGTTCTGCGCGACGGCCCGCTCGACGTCCGACGGCGTCGCGTCTTCGGGCAGGGTGACGAGGCCCGGCATGGGGACCGCCACGTCGGACACCTTCTTCTCGGTGAACTCGAACGCCGCCTGGACGGTGCCGCTGGCGTCGGTCAGGGTGCCCTCCCGGCGTGACTGCGCGACGATGTTGGCGACCTCGTCGACGGTGAAGGCGCTGGCGGCTTCGTCCTTCGGTTCGACCTTGAACGCCCGCAGCACCGTGTTCGCCGACCAGTTCAGCGAGACGACGACCACGTGCAGCACGCGCGCGATGGCGACGAGCGGCGGCGCGAGGATCAGCGCTGCGCGGTCGGGCAGCGAGAACGAGATGTTCTTCGGCACCATCTCGCCGAACACCACGTGCAGGAACGACACCAGCACCAGCGTGATGACGAAGCCCACGACGCTGACGAGCTCGGGGCTCAACCCGGTCAGACCGAGCGGCCCCTCGAGAAGGTGGTGGATCGACGGCTCGGACACGTTCAGGATGAGCAGCGAGCAGATGGTGATGCCCAGCTGCGTCGTCGCGAGCATCATCGTGGCGTGCTCCATCGCCCAGAGGGTCGTGCGCGCGGCGCGGCTGCCCGCCTCGGCCAGGGGCTCGATCTGCGATCGTCTGGCCGAGATGACGGCGAACTCCGCCCCGACGAAGAACGCGTTGCCCATCAGCAGCAGCACGAGCCAGACGATGCCCAACCAGTCGCCGCTCATCGGACGGCCTTCCGGTCGGCGGACGACCCGCGGGGGGTCGCCGCAGCGGTCGCCGAGGAGGCGCGGGTCGGGTCGACCGGCACCGCAGCCGACCCGTCGGCCGGGTCGTCGTCCGTGGCGGGCGTGAAGCGGATGCGGTCGATCCGACGCCCGTCGAGCCGCTCGACGCGGAACGCGCCGGCCTCGGTCTCGACGACGTCGCCCGCCGAGGGCAGGTGTCCGAGCTCGCTCATCAGCCATCCTCCGACGGTCTCGTACGGGCCGTCCTCCGGCACCTTGACGGAGGCGCGCTCGAGCAGCTCGTCGGGGCGGAGCAGACCAGGGAAGGTCAGCCAGTTGCGTGATCGGACGACGTCGACGCGGCTGCGGTCGTGCTCGTCCGACACCTCGCCGACCAGTTCTTCGATGAGGTCCTCGAGGGTGACGACCCCGGCGGTGCCGCCGTACTCGTCGACGACGACCGCCATCTGGTAGCCCCTGCCCCTGACCTCGGTCAGCAGGTTGTCGAGGGTCATGGTCTCGGGGACTCGCACGGCGTCGGTCTGCAGGGCCGAGACGGGCACGTCGGCGCGACGCTCGCGAGGGACCGACACGGCCTGCTTGACGTGCACGAGGCCCACGACGTCGTCGATGCCGTCGTCGGTCACCGGGAACCTCGAGTAGCCCGTCCGCCGGGCCAGCTGCAGCACCGTCTCGGCGCTGTCGGTGCGCGTGACCGACGACAGCCGGGGTCGCGGGGTCATCACGTCGGAGGCGGTGTGGTCGCTGAAGGCCAGCGTGCGCGACAGCAGCGTCGCCGTGTCGGCCTCGAGGCTGCCCTCGGTCGCCGATCGACGCACGAGCGACGAGAGCTCTTCGGCCGTCCGCGCACCGGAGAGCTCCTCCTTGGGTTCGACGCCGATCGCGCGGAGGATGCCGTTGGCGGTGTTGTTGAGCAGCGCGACGGCGGGCTTGAAGACCGTGGTGAACCCGACCTGGAACGGCATGACGAGCTTCGCCGTCTTGAGCGGGAGGGCCAGGGCGAAGTTCTTGGGCACGAGCTCGCCGATGATCATCGAGAGCAGGGTCGCGACCACGATCGACACGATCGGCGCCGCGATCGTCACGGCGGCCTCGGGGACGCCCGCGCCCACCAGCGGGGGCGAGATCAGTCGCGAGATCGCCGGCTCCATCGTGTAGCCGGTGAGCAGCGTCGTCAGCGTGATGCCGAGCTGCGCGCTCGACAGGTGCGTCGAGGTGATGCGCAGGGCCCCGATGGTGGTCGTGAGCCCCTTCTCGCCCTTGCCCTGTCGGGATTCGAGCTCGGACCGGTCGAGGTTGACGAGCGAGAACTCGCTCGCGACGAACAGCCCGGTGCCGATGGTGAGGAGGAGGCCGAAGCCGAGGAGGATCCACTCGTTCACGACGAACGGTCACCTCGCTCGGAACGGTGCGGGAGGGGGGTCGTCGACGCGATCGGCGTCGGAGACGGAGGGTCGTCCATAGACGGAAGAGCTTACGGCACCCGCGCGCCCCTCGGGGCCTCTTCTCACCAGCCGACCGGCAGGGCCTTCCCCTCCTCGTAGCCTGCAGCGGACTGCACGCCGACGAGGGCGCGCTCCGCGAACTCGGGCACCGAACGGGCCCCGGCGTAGGTGAACGAGCTGCGGACGCCCGACGTGATCATGTCGAGGAGGTCCTCCACCCCGGGGCGCAGCGGGTCGAGGTAGATCTTCGACGACGAGATCCCCTCGGCGAACAGGGTCTTGCGGGCCAGCTCGTAGGGGTCGAGTCGTTCGAAGCGGCCCTGCACCGCCTTGGTCGAGGCCATGCCCCAGCTCTCCTTGTAGAGACCGCGCTCGTCGCTCGCGAGATCGCCGGGAGCCTCGATCGTGCCGGCGAACCACGAGCCGATCATGACCGAGGCCGCTCCGGCGGCGAGCGCCAGCGCGACGTCGCGGGGGTAGCGGACGCCGCCGTCGGCCCAGACGTGGGCTCCGAGGGCCTTCGCGGCGGCGGCCGTCTCGAGCACCGCCGAGAACTGGGGCCGCCCGACCGCGGTCATCATGCGGGTGGTGCACATCGCGCCGGGGCCGACGCCCACCTTGACGATGGTCGCCCCGGCGCCGACCAGGTGATGCACGGCCTGCTCGGTGACCACGTTGCCGGCGACGATGGGGAGGCCGAGCCCGAGCGCCGAGACGGCCGCGATGGCCTTGACCATGCCGTCCTGGTCGCCGTGCGCGGTGTCGATGACGAGCACGTCGACGCCGGCCGCGGCGAGCGCCTTGGCCTTCTCGGCCACGTCGCCGTTGATGCCGACGGCCGCCGCGACGCGGAGTCGCCCACCGGCGTCGAGCGCGGGCTGGTAGAGGGTCGAGCGGAGGGCGCTCTTCCGGCTGACGGTTCCGACGACGCGGCCGTGACGGAGCACCGGGGCGAAGTCGAGGTCGGCGGCGACGAGGCGGTCGAACGCCGCGCGGGGGCCCTCGACGTCGTCGGCGTCGAGCGAGGTCAGCGCGCCGTGGAGGAGGTCGCCGAGCACGGCGTCGCGGGGGGCCGTCGCGAGGCGGGAGGCGGCGATGCAGCCGAGGTAGGCGCCGTCCGCGTCGTGCAGGACGATGCCGTGGCCCTCGACGGCGGGGACGGTCGACAGCGCGGCGTCGACGGTCTGTCCGGCGTCGAGCGTGTAGGGGGTGTCGTACTCGACCGATTGGCTCTTGACCCAGCGGATGGCGGCGTCGAGCTGCTGGAGGGGCATGTCCTGAGGGAGGACCCCGAGACCGCCGCGCCGGGCGAGCGTCGCCGCCAGGCGGGGCCCGGTGACCGAGTTCATGTTCGCCGAGACGACCGGGATGGTGGCGCCGGTGCCGTCGCCGGGGGCGAGCGACACGTCGAGGCGACTCGTCACCGACGAGCGGCTGGGCACCAGGAACACGTCGGAGTAGGTCAGGTCGTGGGTCGGCGTCGTCTCGTAGAACCTCATGCGGACAACGTTAATCCCTGTGAGTCCGAGAGCCCCCGAGCGCGGTAAGCGTTTAAGCTGGGTCGAGGCGGGCCCCTCGGGGCCCCACCTGATCAACAATCAACGGAGAGTGGGCGATCGGCAGTGACTAGCCACGTGACGGGAACGACGGACGACGGCGCGGCGGCCGAGTTCGGGGCCAACGAGTGGTTGGTCGACGAGCTCTACGAGCAGTGGGTGGTCGACAAGAACTCGGTCGACGAATCGTGGTGGCCCGTGCTCGAGGCGTACAGCCCCTCCGAGACCTCGTCCGAGTCGACGCCGACCACCGCTCCCCCGCAGACGGACGCCGCCGCCCCGGCGCCGACCCCGGCCCCCGCCCCCGACCAGGCCCCGAGCGACGGTGCTCCGGCCAAGAAGTCGGTCGCGGCCCGCACGACCTCCGTCGAGCCCGCGAAGAAGCCGATCCCGGCCGAGGCTCCGAAGAAGAAGAAGGAGCCCGCACGGGCCGAGTCCACCGCCGAGCAGCCGACGCCCGAGCCGGTCAACACGGTCGCACCGCTGCGGGGCATGGCCAAGTCGCTGGCGACGAACATGGACGCGAGCCTCTCCGTCCCGACCGCCACCAGCGTCCGGACGATCCCGGCGAAGCTGATGATCGACAACCGGATCGTCATCAACAACCACCTCAAGCGGGCGCGCGGCGGCAAGATCTCTTTCACGCACCTCATCGGCTGGGCCCTCGTCCAGGCCCTGAAGGAGTTCCCGAGCCAGAACGTCTTCTACGACGAGGTCGACGGCAAGCCCTCGATCGTCACTCCCCCGCACATCAACGTCGGTCTCGCGATCGACATCCCGAAGCCCGACGGCACGAGGGCGCTGCTCGTGCCCGGCATCAAGCAGGCCGACGAGATGCACTTCGGCGAGTTCCTCCAGGCCTACGAGGACGTCGTCAAGCGGGCTCGCGACAACAAGCTCGCCGCCGCCGACTTCCAGGGCAACACGATCTCGCTGACCAACCCGGGCGGCATCGGCACCGTCCACAGCGTGCCGCGCCTGATGAAGGGCGCCGGGTCGATCATCGGCGCCGGGGCGCTCGACTACCCGGCGGAGTTCCAGGGGTCGGCGTCGAAGACCCTGGTCGAGCTCGGCATCGGCAAGACCATCACCCTGACGAGCACGTACGACCACCGCGTCATCCAGGGAGCCGGCTCCGGCGAGTTCCTGAAGAAGGTCCACGAGCTGCTCATCGGTCAGCGCGGCTTCTACGAGGACATCTTCGCGGCGCTGCGGATCCCCTACGAGCCGATCCGTTGGAACCCCGACATCAACGTCAACATCGCCGAGCGCATCAACAAGACCGCGCGCGTGCAGGAGCTGATCAACAGCTACCGGGTCAGAGGTCATCTGATGGCCGACATCGACCCGCTCGAGTACCGCCAGCGCACGCACCCCGACCTGGCGATCGAGAGCCACGGACTCACCTTCTGGGATCTCGACCGCGAGTTCGTCACCGGCGGTCTCGGCGGCACGACGAACCTCCTGCTCCGCGACATCCTCGGCATCCTCCGCGACTCGTACTGCCGCACGATCGGCATCGAGTACATGCACATCCAGGACCCTGCGCAGCGCAAGTGGGTCCAGGATCACGTCGAGGTCCCCTACGTGAAGCCGTCGCACGACGAGCAGATGCGCATCCTCGCGAAGCTCAACGAGGCCGAGGCGTTCGAGACGTTCCTGCAGACGAAGTACGTCGGGCAGAAGCGCTTCAGCCTCGAGGGCGGCGAGTCGACCATCTCCCTGCTCGACACGGTGCTGCAGCAGGCCGCCCGCGAGGGCCTCGACGAGGTCGCCATCGGCATGGCCCATCGAGGTCGTCTCAATGTGCTCACCAACATCGCCGGCAAGACCTACGGTCAGATCTTCCGCGAGTTCGAGGGCACACAGGACCCGAAGACCGTCCAGGGCTCCGGCGACGTCAAGTACCACCTGGGCACCGAGGGCGAGTTCACGAGCGCGACGGGCGAGACCATCCCGGTCTACATCGCCGCGAACCCCTCGCACCTCGAGGCCGGCGACGGCGTGCTCGAGGGCATCGTCCGCGCCAAACAGGACCGCGGCGCCTCCGGGGTCTTCGGCACGCTGCCCATCCTGATCCACGGCGACGCCGCCATGGCCGGGCAGGGCGTCGTCGTCGAGACGCTGCAGATGTCGCAGCTGCGCGGCTACCGCGTCGGCGGCACGATCCACCTGGTGATCAACAACCAGGTGGGCTTCACGACCCCGCCGTCCGAGTCGCGGTCGTCGGTCTACTCGACCGACGTCGCGAAGACCATCCAGGCTCCGGTCTTCCACGTGAACGGCGACGATCCCGAGGCCGTGGCACGGGTGGCGGAGCTCGCCTTCGCCTACCGCCAGCAGTTCAAGCGCGACGTCGTGATCGACCTCGTCTGCTACCGCCGCCGGGGCCACAACGAGGGCGACGACCCCTCGATGACCCAGCCGCTGATGTACAACCTCATCGAGGAGAAGCGCAGCGTCCGCACGCTGTACACCGAGGCCCTCGTCGGTCGAGGCGACATCACGCGAGACGAGTACGACGGCGCCCACCGCGACTTCCAGGATCGACTCGAGCGGGCCTTCGCCGAGACGCACGCCGCGCAGACCGGGTCGATCCCCGTCATCACCGGCGACGCGCACGACGTCGCCGACCTCGAGCGCCCGGCGACCCAGCGCGACGACAGCGCCGGCGAACCCGAGTCGACGGCGATCTCCCTCGAGCTGCTGCACCGCATCGGCGACGCGCACGACAACCCGCCCGAGGGCTTCGTCGTGCACCCGAAGCTCCAGCAGCTGCTGAAGAAGCGCGTCGACATGAGCCGCAACGGCAACATCGACTGGGCCTTCGGCGAGCTGCTCGCGATGGGCTCGATCGTCACGGAGGGCACGCCCGTGCGTCTCGCCGGCCAGGACAGCCGACGCGGCACCTTCGTGCAGCGTCACTCCGTGCTGCACGACCGCGAGAACGGCCAGGAGTGGCTGCCCCTGCAGTACATCTCCGACGACCAGGCCAAGCTCTGGATCTACGATTCGCTGCTCAGCGAGTACGCGGCGATGGCCTTCGAGTACGGCTACTCGGTCGAGCGGGCCGACGCCCTCGTCATGTGGGAGGCGCAGTTCGGCGACTTCGCGAACGGCGCCCAGACGGTCGTCGACGAGTTCATCTCGAGCGCCGAGCAGAAGTGGGGGCAGCGCTCGAGCGTCGTCCTCCTGCTGCCCCACGGCTACGAGGGCCAGGGCCCCGACCACTCGTCGGCCCGCATGGAGCGCTTCCTCCAGCTGTGCGCCGAAGACAACATGACGATCGCCCGGCCGTCGACCCCCGCGTCGTACTTCCACCTGCTGCGCCGTCAGGCCTACGCCCGCCCCCGCCGGCCGCTGGTGGTCTTCACTCCGAAGGCCATGCTGCGACTGCGCGGTGCGACGAGCGGCGTCGACGACTTCACGACCGGCCGCTTCGAGCCCGTGCTCGACTGCACCCGCGTCTCCGACCCGTCGACGACGAAGCGCGTCGTGCTGCACAGCGGCAAGATCCACTACGACCTCGCCGCCGAGCTCGACAAGCGGGGCGTGCAGAACGACGTCGCGCTCGTCCGACTCGAGCAGCTCTACCCGCTGGCCCTCGACCGCATCCGCGAGGTGCTGGCGCAGTACCCCGAGGCCGAGCTGTTCTGGGCGCAAGAGGAGCCCGAGAACCAGGGTGCCTGGCCGTTCGTCGTGCTCGAGCTGCAGAAGCACCTCGACCGCCGCATCACGGTGGCCTCGCGCCCGGCGTCCGCGTCTCCGGCTGCCGGGTCGACCAAGGCCAGTGCCCGCCAGCAGACCGAGCTGATCGAGAAGGCGCTCACCCTGTAGGCACGCGTCATCGCCCGACGACGGGGCGCAGCATCCCACGATGCTGCGCCCCGTCTCTCTGCCACCGCGACAAACTGATATGTCTATGATATTTTGCATACATGACGTTTCATCAGGCTGCTCGACGCGATCCCGGCACCATGACGCGTGAGACGTGGACGGACACCGTGCGGGGAGCCTGCATCGTGCTGGTCGTCCTGTTCCACTACGTCGTCCTGCAGCAGAACGCGCATCTCGTTCCGGCTCCGCTGGTGTGGCTGAACGACGCCATGGCGCCCTTCCGCATGCCCCTGCTGATGGTGCTGAGCGGCCTCTTCGTCCCCGCATCGCTGCGCCACGGGCCATGGCGGTTCGTCACGCGACGTCTGGCGGGCGTGGCGTGGCCCCTCGTCGTCTGGTCGCTGATGTCCTGGGGCATCCAGGTCATCGCGGCCCACGGATCCGCGGCGCTCTCGTCACCGGTCGAGTTGCTCCTGAGCACGCGCCTGGCCGCGCCCGCGGGCGTGTGGTTCCTGGCGTACCTGCTGGTCTTCTCCGCAATCGCCCTGCTCACGAGGCGCCTGCCGCCGCCGATCGTCGCCGTCGTGGCCTGGTCGATCGCCCTCGTCACGCCCCGCGTCGGCACCGACCCCGAGATCGACCGCTTCTTCGTCCTCCTGGCCTTCTTCATGGGCGGCGTCGCCCTCACCCGCCTGCCGAGCCGCCTGGTCGCCGTCGCGAGGACACCGCAGGCCGTCGTCGTCAGCGCCGTCACGGCCGCCGCGTGCGTCGCCATCGCCGTCGCGCAGGGCACCGCCGAGGTGCATTACCTGCCCGCCATGGCGCCCGCGGTCGCCGTCGGGATGATCGCCATCGTGCGGGCGGCTCAGGCCCTCCAGCACCATCGGGTGTCGAGACTGCTGGCCGTCGTCGGCCGTCGCAGCGTCGTCTACTACCTCTCGCACTTCGTCGGGTTGGCGATGGCCGTGGCCGTCACCGAGCGCGTGGGGGCGACGAGCCTCAGCTGGACGGTGCTCGGCATCGGCCTGTCGTTCGGCGTCGGCGTCGCCCTGCACGCCGTCGTCACGCTCGTGCCGCCGGCGGACATCCTCTTCCGGTGGCCGACTCGTACCGGGTCGCGAGCGCGGCGGCGGCGGGCGAGCGTCGCCCGATCAGATCAGCTTCGAGTAGCGGACGCCGGCCTCGTGGTACCCGCGCTTGCGGTAGAACCGGCTGGCGGTGTCGGTCGCGGCGGCGCCGACGGCGTTGACGACTCGGGCGCCGTGCCCGTGGGCCCAGGTCTCGACGTGCCCGAGGAGGTGCGAGCCGAGTCCGTCGCGACGTCCGACCTCGGAGACCACCAGCAGCAGCAGCTCGGCCGTGGGTGAGTCGTCGTTGTAGGCCCAGACGATGCGCCCGCCGGCGACGGCGGTGATGCGGTCGTCGGCGTCGCGCACGACCCAGGTCTCGTGACCGCCGTCGATCGACAGGCGCCCGAGCCGGGCCGACAGCACATCGGAGTCGAGGGTGTAGCCGAGGAGGCGGATCAACGACACGAGGTCGTCGAGGTCGTGAGCGGTCGGAGTACCGAGGGGCTGCACCGGTGCGGTCATGCACCGACGCTAGCGCAGGCCCGCCGCCCGTGACGACCGGCGGTGGAGGAGGCCGGCCGACCCGCGCCTCCTCGGCGCCCGCGGGGTTCTAGCGGTGAGCCGACTGCAGCTCGCGCAGTCGCGCGAGCACCGCCCCGCGCAGGTCTTCGGGCGCCGTCTCGCGGCAGGCCCGCTGCACGGCCTCGGTCAGGACGACCCCGACCTCGTGCTCGCCCGCGCAGTCGCCGCAGGTCGCCATGTGCTCACGGATGTCGGCCGCGTCTTCGCGGCACAGCTCGTCGTGCAGATATTCTTCGAGTTCGGCCTTGGCCTTGTCGCAACCGCAGTCGGTCATTTCTTGCTGCCCTTCGATGTCGTGCCCACCGGCACCTCGATACCGCGACCGCGCGCGTAGTCGGCCAGCAGCTCTCGGAGCAGACGGCGACCGCGGTGGAGACGGCTCATGACCGTGCCCACGGGGGTCTTCATGATGTCGGCGATCTCCTGATACGAGAACCCCTCGACGTCGGCGAAGTAGACGGCCATGCGGAAGTCCTCGGGGACCTTCTGCAGGGCGTCCTTCACGGCGCTGTCGGGCAGGTGGTCGATCGCCTCGGCCTCGGCCGAGCGGGTGCTGCCGGAGGCGCGGGTCGCCGACTCGGCGCCGCCCATCTGCCAGTCTTCGAGCTCGTCGATCGTGCCCTGGTAGGGGTCGCGCTGCTTCTTGCGGTAGGTGTTGATGAACGTGTTGGTCTGGATGCGGTACAGCCAGGCCTTGAGGTTGGTTCCCTGCGTGAACTGCGAGAACGCGGCGAACGCCTTGACGAACGTCTCCTGGACGAGGTCGGCGGCGTCGGCCGGGTTGCGGGTCATCCGCATGCCCGCCGCGTAGAGCTGATCCATGAACGGCAGAGCCTGCTCTTCGAAGAGCGCCCGCAGATCGGGTTCGCCGGCGGAGGCCTCGTCGACCGCCTCGACGACGGCGTCGACGGTCTCGGCGGCCGGAGCCGTCGGGCCGGTCGGCTCGCTCGTCACGGCGGGCCGTGCCGTCGCGCCGGTGGGCTCTGAAGTGGGCTCGTCGCCCTCGAGGGTGATCATCACGGCCGATTCTAGTTCGGCCACGGTGATCTCTCTCGGTGCAAGTGCTGTCGGCACAGGTCCTCCCGCTGTTCGTTGCATTACGGTGGTGAACCGATGCAGGTCTTCAGGTATTCCGGCCCCGAGTTCAGTCCCTACGACGAGGGCCGCGCCCCCGAGGTGGACGACGGTCGCTGGGTTGCGCCCCGGGCGACCGGGCCGCTCCGCGCCTCCCTGTCGCTGCCGGGGTCGAAGTCGCTGACCAACCGCGAGCTCGTGCTCTCGGCGCTCGCCTCCGAGCCCTCCACGCTGCGGCTGCCGCTGCACTCGCGCGACACCGATCTCATGGTGCAGGCCCTGCGGGGTCTCGGCGTGCAGATCGACGAGGTCGCGAACGACGAGCCATTCGGCCCCGACTACCTGATCACCCCGTCCGAGCTGACCGGCGGCACGAGCGTCGACTGCGGGCTCGCCGGCACGGTCATGAGGTTCCTGCCGCCGGTCGCCGCACTCGCCCTGGGCCCCGTCTCGTTCGACGGCGACGCCAGCGCGCGACGCCGCCCCATGACGACCACCGTCGACTCGCTGCGCGCCCTGGGCGTCGACGTGTCCGACGACGGTCGCGGCGCCCTGCCGTTCAGCCTGTACGGCACCGGCGAGGTCGAGGGCGGCGAGGTCGAGATCGACGCCTCCGCCTCGAGCCAGTTCGTCTCGGGCCTGCTGCTCTCGGCACCGCGCTTCAGCCGCGGCCTGAGCCTCCGGCACACCGGCGAGCGCCTGCCGAGCCTGCCGCACATCGAGATGACCATCGAGACCCTCGCCCGACGCGGCGTCGAGGTCGAGTCGCCCGAACCGGGCGTCTGGCGGGTCGCACCCGGCCCGATCTCGGGCCGCGACGTCACGATCGAACCCGACCTGTCGAACGCCGCGCCGTTCCTGGTCGCGGCCCTGGTGGCCGGTGGCACCGTGTCGATCCGTCACTGGCCGACCGAAACGACGCAGGTAGGCGCCGACCTGATCGAGCTGCTGCCCCTCTGGGGCGCGACCGTCGCCCTCGACGGCGACACGCTCACCGTCGACGGCGGCGTCGGCCTGATCGGCGGGGGCTCGCTGCCCGGCGTCGACGTCGACCTCTCGCGCGGCGGCGAGCTGGCGCCGGCGCTCGTCGCCCTGGCCGCCCTCGCGTCCGGGCCCAGCACGATCACGGGCATCGGTCACCTCCGCGGGCACGAGACGGATCGCCTCGCGGCCCTCGCGGCCGAGATCACGGCGCTCGGCGGGTCGGTCGACGAGCTCGACGACGGTCTGCACCTCGAGCCGTCGCCGTTGCACGCGGGCCAGTGGCGCAGCTACGAAGACCACCGCATGGCCACGGCCGGCGCGATCATCGGCCTCGCGGTCGACGGCGTCGAGATCGACGACGTCGGCGTGACATCGAAGACGCTTCCCCAGTTCGTCGACCTGTGGGACGACCTCCTCGGTCGGCGGTCGCCTGCGCGCCCGGCCGACATCGACCTGCTCGGATTCCTGTGAGGCACGCGGCATGAGCTGGTGGACGGACGGCGACGACGCCGACGAGGGCGACTACGCCCAGTACGACGAGAGCTCGGTGCGGGTGCGCCCGAATCCGAAGGGCAACAAGCCGCGCACGAAGCAGCGCCCGGCGTACGCGAACGCCGACGAGGGCGTCGTGTGGACGGTCGACCGCGGCCGCTACGGCGTGCTGATGGACGCCGGCACGCCCGACGAGCGTGAGATCACGACGGCGCGAGCCCGCGAGCTGGGCAAGAAGTCGGTCGTCACCGGCGACCGCGTCGACGTGGTCGGCGACACCTCCGGTGCGGAGGGCTCGCTGGCCCGCATCGTCCGGGTGCGCGAGCGCACGACGCTGCTGCGACGCAGCGCCGACGACAGCGACGCCGTCGAGCGCGTGATCGTGGCGAACGCCGACCAGATGCTGATCGTCGTCGCGGCCGCCGACCCCGAACCGCGCCCCCGCCTCGTCGACCGCTACCTGGTCGCCGCGTTCGACGCGGGCGTCGAGCCCATCCTCTGCATCACCAAGACCGACCTCGCCGACCCCGCGCCGTTCGCCGCGCACTTCTCGTGCCTCGATCTGCGGATCGTGACCAGCACCTCCTCGGCCTTCGATGCGGGGCCCGACGGCGAACCGTCGGCCGTGCTCGACGAGCTGCGCGAGATCCTCGACGGGCACGTGACCGTCACCGTCGGGCACTCGGGGGTCGGCAAGTCGACGCTCGTCAACGCCCTCACGGGGTCGCAGCGCGAGGTCGGCGTCGTCAACGCGGTCACGGGCCGCGGGCGTCACACGTCGTCGTCGACGGTGTCGTTCAAGGTGCCGACCGGCGGTTGGATCGTCGACACCCCCGGCGTGCGCTCGTTCGGCCTCGGTCACGTCGACCCCGAGAACATCCTCCGGTCGTTCGCCGCGCACGCCATCCCCGCCGCCGGCGAACCCGCCGACGGCATCCCGCTCGCCGAGGCCCACGACTGGGAGATCGTCGACCGGGTCGAGGCGGGCGAGCTCGGCGACGTCGGTCGCGAGCGTCTCGCCTCGCTGCAGTCGCTGCTCGCGTCGAAGGGCGGCGTCACCGCGCGCGACCAGGCCGCCGCCGCCGACGACGCCCGCGACGACGAACGCGGCTGACCCCCGAGGCCCGAGGCCGAGCCGAGGAGGCGCGGGTCGACGCCGCCCCGCTGGGTACGCTGGCAGCGTGACCGACCCCACCCCCGCCTCCTCCCCCTGGGCCGACGATCTGGCGCTCGCGCTCGAGCTGGCCGATCTGGCCGACTCGATCAGCACCGAGCGGTACCGGTCGGCCGACCTGCACGTGTCGCTGAAGCCCGACCGCAGTCACGTGACGGACGCCGATCAGGCGGTCGAGCGGGCGATCCGCGAGCGCGTCGCGTCCGCCCACCCCGGTGACACCTTCTACGGCGAGGAGTACGGGCACGACGCCCCGTCGCACCGGCAGTGGGTCGTCGATCCGATCGACGGCACCGCGAACTACCTCCGCGGGGTGCCGGTGTGGGCGTCGCTCATCTCGCTCGTGGTCGACGGCGTGCCCGTGGTCGGCGTCGTCAGCGCCCCGATGCTCGCCCGCCGGTGGTGGGCCACGCAGGGCGGCGGCGCCTTCTCGACCGAGCACGAAGGGCCGCTGCGCGTCTCGGGCGTCGCCGACCTCGCCGACGCGTCGATCAGCTTCAACGGGCTCGAGTACTGGATCGACGCCGGGCGTCTGCCCCAGCTGCTCGACCTGACCGGCCGGGTCTGGCGCACCCGCGCCTACGGCGACTTCTGGTCGTACATGCTGCTCGCCGAGGGCGCACTCGACATGGCCGGCGAGTTCGACCTGCAGCCCTACGACATGGCGGCGCTGGTGCCCATCGTCGAGGAGGCGGGCGGGCGGTTCACCAGCGCCGACGGGCAGGAGGGCCCCTGGCACGGCACGGCGATGGCGACGAACGGCCTGCTGCACGACGAGGTGCTCGCGATCGTCGCAGAACGGCCGAGCGACTCGGCCGACGGGACCGACTCGGCCGACGTGGCCGCTCAGTCGGACGAGTAGCTCGTCACCTTGCCGGTCTTGCGCCCGCGGAGGTCGAGCAGGCCGAGCACGAGGGCGACCGAGATGAGCGCCAGCACGACCAGGAACCCGTTGCGGTACGCCTCGTGGTACTCGACGAGTCCCGCGCCGTCCGCTCCCCCGGCGCCGGCGATCACCGAGTAGAACGTCGACACCGCGGCCGCCGTGCCGATGGCCGTGCCGGCGCGCTGACCGACCTGGCCCATCGAGCCCGCCACACCGCCCATCTCGACGGGCACCTCCGCCAGGGTCAGCGTCTGGTTCGGCGAGATCACGAAACCTCCGCCGGTGCCGGCGAGCAGCATCCCGACGCCCATCGCGTACGGCGTGATCTCGGGCGGGGTGAGGATCGCGGCGAGCAGCAGCGCGACGAAGCCGACGGCGACGAGCAGCAGCCCGAGCACGACGAGGCTGCGCCCGTACCGCTCGACGAGCCGCCCGCCGTAGAAGGCGGCCACGGCACTTGTCAGCGCGAACGGGATGGTGACCATGCCCGCGTAGACGGGCTCGAGCCCGAGCCCCTGCTGCAGGTACAGCGTCGTCAGCAGGAACGTCGCGGGCAGCGCGCAGAAGTAGACCGTCGCGATCAGGGTGCCGTTGCGGTACGACGCGAGCGAGAACAGGCTGAAGTGCACGACGGGCGACCTGCCGCTCGCCTTGTAGCGCTGCTCCCACCGGATGAAGGCGGCGCCGAAGACGACGAAGCCGATCAGGAACAGCCAGCGCAGGGGGTCGTCGCCCTGCCCGGTGGTCAGCACGAACGGCAGCATCAGGGTGAAGATCGTCAGACCGAGCAGCACGATGCCGAAGAGGTCGAGCTCGTTGTGACCGCTCGGAGCCGTCGACGCCTTCGGCAGCAGACGGAGCGCGAAGACGATCGCGGCGAGACCGAGCGGGATGTTCATCCAGAAGAGCAGCCGCCAGCCGTCTTCGGGGCCGCCGATCGCGATCAGCAGCCCGCCGAGGGTGGGGCCGAAGGCGGTGCTGACGCCGATGATGGCGCCGAAGAAGCCGAACGCGCGCGCACGCTCCTTCCCCTGGAAGAGCTGCTGGATCAGCCCGAGCACCTGCGGCATCTGGATTCCCGCAGCGACACCCTGGAGGATGCGCGCGGCGACCAGCAGCTCGATCGACGGGGCGAGGGCGCAGAGCAGACTCGCGACGGTGAACGCGGTCAGGCCGACGACGAACATCAGGCGGCGCGACTTGAGGTCGCCGAGACGACCCGAGGGGACGAGCGAGAGGCCGAAGGCGAGCGCGTATCCGGCGACGATCAGCTGCAGCGCGGTCGGGCCGGCGCCGAGCGACGCCTCGATGCTCGGCAGGCCGACGTTGACCTTCGACAGGTCGAGGATGGTCAGGGCCGCGACCGCGACGCATACGGCGAACGCCTGCCACTTCTGACGCTCGGGGCTCGGGGCTTCGCGTGGCTTCGCCATGGGATGGTTCCGTCATACACCCGCCCCGGGGCGGCGGGCCGACCGGCAGGGGCGGCGGGCCGACCCTCTCGGGCCGACCCGCGCCTCCTCGTCAGGCCTTGATGTAGTCGTTCGGGTTCAGCACGTACTTCGTCGCCGCTCCCTTGTCGAACATCTCATAGCCGCGCGGTGCGTCCGCGAGGCTGATCGCCTCGGCGTGGACGTTCTTGGCGATGCTCGTGCGGTCGTGGAGGATCGCCATCATCAGACCGCGGTTGTACTTCATCACCGGGCACTGACCTGTGGTGAACGAGAGCGACTTCGCCCAGCCCGTGCCGAGGCTCAGCGACAGCGAGCCCTTCTGCGCGGCCGCGTCGATCCCGCCCGGGTCGCCGGTGACGTACAGCCCGGGGATGCCCATGGCCCCGCCCGCCGCCGTGATGTCCATCAGCGAGTTGAGCACGGTGGCCGGCGCCTCCTCGCCCGATCCGCCGCCGTGCCCCTTGGCCTCGAAGCCGACGGCGTCGATCGCGCAGTCGACGAGAGGCTCACCGAGGATCTGATCGATCTGCTCGCCGGGCTCGCCCTTGGTCAGGTCGACCGTCTCGCAGCCGAAGCTCCGGGCCTGGGCGAGGCGGTCGGCGTTCATGTCGCCGACGATGACGACGCTCGCGCCGAGCAGCAGCGCGCTCGTCGCGGCGGCCAGACCGACGGGGCCCGCACCGGCGACGTAGACGGTCGAGCCGACCTCGACCCCGGCCGTCACGGCCCCGTGGAACCCGGTCGGGAAGATGTCGGAGAGCATCGCCAGGTCGAGCACCTTCTCGAGGGCCTGGTCGCGGTCGGGGAACTTCAGCAGGTTCCAGTCGGCGTAGGGCACGAGCACGTACTCGGCCTGGCCGCCCACCCAGCCGCCCATGTCGACGTAGCCGTAGGCGCTGCCCGGGCGGTCGGGGTTGACGTTGAGGCAGATGCCGGTCTTGCGCTCCTTGCAGTTGCGACAGCGACCGCACGCGATGTTGAACGGGACGGAGACGATGTCGCCGACCTTGATGAACTCGACGTCGGGGCCGACCTCGACGACCTCGCCCGTGATCTCGTGGCCGAGCACGAGGTCCGTGGGGGCGGTGGTGCGACCGCGCACCATGTGCTGGTCGGAGCCGCAGATGTTCGTGGCCACGGTGCGGAGGATCGCCCCGTGGTTGACCTTGCGCCCGATGTTCGCCGGGTTGACGCCCGGGCCGTCCTTCAGCTCGAAGGTGGGGTAGTCGACGTCGATGACCTCGACCTGGCCCGGACCCTTGTAAGCGACCGCGTGATTCGTTGCCATGGTGATCCTCCTTGATCACTCGGGACACGGGATCGTGCCCGTGACCACACGCTAGGACTCCGAGGAGGCGCGGGTCGCGTTTCGCAGCCGCTCATCAGCAAGATCACCCCTCGCCTTCCGATACCGCCCTTCGTATGTCGCCTTATGTTTCACATGTTGAATGTGAGAGAATCGCAGTCGGCGTCGTGGCAGGAGGCCGATCAGGGTGCTGACGGCACGGCCTCCCTCCGGCGCCCGATGCCGCGCCCGGCGCAGACCCCGATCGAGACAAGGACTCCCCGTGGAATCACGCAACGACGACCGCCGCCGCCCGACCCCGTCCACGGCCACTCCCGCTGCGGTCGCGCCCGCCGCCGTCGGCGCCGCCGCCGTGGCGAGGTTCATGCGGTCGCCGGCCCGGCGCACGTCGTTGCTGATCGCGGCCGACGCCAGCGCCTGGGCCGTGGCGCTCGTCTTCGCCGTGCTCGTGCGCTACGACTTCGCGGCGCACCAGATCGCCTGGCGCTCGGCCGCCGCAGCCGTCGCCGCGGCCGTGCTGGTCCACGCCGGCGCCGGCTTCGCCACCGGCGTCTACCGTCGGCGGTTCGTGTCGGGCAGCGCGCTCGAGGTCCGTGCGGTCGCGGCCACCGTCGTCCTCACGGGTCTCGTCGTCGGCATCCCCGTGCTGCTCGTCGGCACCGAGATCCACCTGGCCCGCAGTACGGCCGTCATCGCCACGCCCGTGGCGTTCGTGCTGATGGGCTCCCTGCGGTACCTCGCGCGCCTCCTGCTCGAACGTCGCAGCCGACCCCGCGACGACGCGCAGCGCACCCTGATCTTCGGCGCCGGGCGACTCGCGAACCACCTCGTCCGCCGCATGCTGACCGACCCCGACTCGGCGTACGTGCCCGTCGGCCTCATCGACGACGATCCGACGCGGGCGGGTCTGCGCATCGAGGGCGTCCGCGTGCTCGGCACCCGGCGCGATCTCGTGCGGGCCGCGGCGGACTCCGGCGCCGAGGCGCTCATCGTCGGCATCGCCCGGGCCGACGCCGCCCTGCTGCAGGAGGTCACCGATCTGGCGGCGACCGCGGGCCTCCGGGTGCTGGTGCTGCCGCCCCTCGCCGACGTCCTCGACGGTCGGTCGCGCCTCCGCGACGTCCGGGACATCGCCATCGAGGACATCATCGGTCGCCACCCGGTCGACACCGACGTCGAATCGATCGCGGGCTACCTGTCGGGCTCCCGGGTGCTCGTCACCGGGGCGGGCGGCTCGATCGGCAGCGAGCTCTGCCGGCAGATCGCCCGCTACGCGCCGGCCGAGCTGATCATGCTCGATCGCGACGAGACCGGGCTGCAGCAGGCCCAGCTGTCGATCTCGGGCAACGGCCTGCTCGACACGAAGGAGGTCGTGCTCGCCGACATCCGCGACGCCGCGAGCCTGCACCGCATCTTCGCCGACCGTCGCCCCGACGTCGTCTTCCACGCCGCGGCCCTCAAGCATCTGCCGATGCTCGAGCAGTACCCCGACGAGGCCTGGAAGACCAACGTGCTCGGCACCCGCAACGTGCTCGACGCCAGTCGATCGGTCGGCGTGACGACGTTCGTCAACATCTCGACCGACAAGGCGGCGAACCCGACCAGCGCACTCGGCCGCTCGAAGCGTCTGGCCGAGCGCCTCACCGCCTCGGCGGCCGACGAGACCGGCGCCCGCTACCTGTCGGTCCGGTTCGGCAACGTGCTCGGCAGCCGCGGGTCGATGCTGCCCGTCTTCTCGTCGCTCATCGAGGCGGGCGGCCCTCTCACCATCACCCACCCCGACGTGACGCGGTTCTTCATGACCATCCCCGAGGCGTGCAACCTGGTGGTTCAGGCCGGCGGCATCGGGTCGCCTGCGGAGGTGCTCATCCTCGACATGGGCGAACCCGTGCGGATCCTCGACATCGCCCAGCGCATGATCGCGCTGTCGGGTCGCGACGTCGAGATCGTCTACACGGGACTTCGTGACGGCGAGAAGCTGCACGAGGAGCTCGTGGGCGACGGCGAGACCGACGACCGCCCCGTGCACCCGAAGATCTCGCACGCCTCGGTGCCTCCGCTCCACCCGTCACTGTTGGCGACAGCTGTCGGCGACGACCCCTGGTCGCTCATCGACCCGTTGCTGGGCACCCCGACCACGACGGTGGGGAGGCCGCTGCTGAAATCACTGTGAAGTAACTTTCTGCGCCTGTGATCACAGGCCGGGCACAGCATGTGTGAGTATTGGTCACGGCGTGATGCCGTGGGGAGCAATCAGGGTGCCGGGAGGCGCGGTCCACATGGCGATCGCCCAGGCGTCCGACGAGATGCCTGCTCTCGATCAGGACAGGACCCCAGCCACGTGGAACTCCGTGACTACATCCGCATTCTCCGTAAAGGCTGGGTCTTCATCGCCGCCTTGACCCTCGCGGGCATCGCCGCCGGCGCGTTGTCGTCCGTGCTGGCGACGCCGACCTACGTCTCGTCGACGCGCCTGTTCGTGTCGGTGCAATCGCAGGACTCGTCGACCACCGTCGACGCCGTGCAGGGCAGCAGCGCCGCGCAGCAGAAGGTGCGCTCTTATGTCGACGTCGTCTCGAGCGACGCCGTGCTCGCCCCGGTCATCGCCGACCTCGGGCTCGACGCCACACCCGCGGGTCTCGCCTCGCAGATCACGGCGGAGTCGCCGCTCAATACCGTGCTGATCAACATCACCGTCACGGACACCGATGCGCAGCGCGCCGCCGACATCGCCAACGCTGTCGGCACGTCGCTGAACGAGGTCGTCGTCAACGACCTGGAGACCCCGGCCGACGGAGGCGCGAGCCTCGTCAAGATCGCCACGATCGTCCCCGGGTCGGTCGCCTCGGCGCCCGCGACCCCGCGCACCGCGCTGAACCTGGGCCTCGGTCTGCTGATCGGCCTGGCCCTCGGTGTGGGCGCAGCCGTGCTGCGCAGCACGCTCGATACCCGCATCCACGGTTCGCACGACGTCGAGCTCGTCACCGACGCGGCCATCGTCGGCGGCATCAGCTTCGACCCGGGCGCGAAGAAGAACCCCCTGATCGTCCACAAGGACCCGCGCAACCCCCGCGCCGAGTCGTTCCGCACCCTGCGCACCAACCTCCAGTTCGTCAACGTCGAGTCGGGCAACCGCTGCTTCGTCGTGACGTCGTCGCTGCCCGGCGAGGGCAAGACGACCACGACGGCGAACCTCGCGGTGGCCCTGGCCGAGACGG
This sequence comes from Frigoribacterium sp. AC394, assembly GCF_979258095.1. Classification (NCBI taxonomy): domain Bacteria; kingdom Bacillati; phylum Actinomycetota; class Actinomycetes; order Micrococcales; family Microbacteriaceae; genus Frigoribacterium; species Frigoribacterium sp. AC394. Next base: position 718,750 of record NZ_OZ409834.1, read on the forward strand.
GCGCCACCGTCGCCGTCGTCGACGGCGACCTGCGTCTGCCGCGCCTGGCCGACACCCTGGGGCTCGAGGGCGTCGTCGGTCTGACCGACGTGCTGATCGGGCGAGCCGAGCTGCAGGACGTCCTGCAGCCCTGGGGTCGCGGCACGATGTTCGTGCTGCCGGCCGGCCGCGTTCCCCCGAACCCCAGCGAGCTGCTCGGCTCGAAGGCGATGAGCGCCCTGCTCGAGTCGCTCTCGGCCTCGTTCGACTACGTGCTCATCGACGCGCCGCCGCTGCTTCCTGTCACCGACGCCGCGATCCTCAGCAAGCTGACCGGCGGAGCCCTGGTCGTCTCCGCCGCCGGGCGCACGACCCGCAACGAGCTGCAGTCGGCCCTGCGCAACCTCGAGCACATCGGCAGCCGGGTGCTCGGCATCGTGCTGACCATGCTGCCCACCAAGGGCCCGGACGCCTACGGCTACGGTAACTACGGCGCGTACTACGGCATGGAGCAGGACACCCCCGAGGCCGGCGTGGGCGACCTGCCCGCCGCCCCCAAGACCAAGACGCGGATGGGCCGGTAGAGCACAAGTGTCATTCGACGGGGCCGACGCCCCCTCCCCCGGTTTCTCGCTGCTGACCGTCTGCACGGGCAACATCTGCCGGTCGCCGCTCGCCGAGCTGCACCTCGCCCGTGGGCTCGCCGAGCTCACCTCGGTGGCCGTCTCGAGCGCCGGCACGATGGCCGTCGACGACGACGTCATGCCCGAGCAGGCCCGGGCCCTGGCCCGGTCGTTCGGCCTGGAACCCGACGAGCACCGCGCGCGGTTCCTGTTCGAACGCGACGTGCGTGATGCCGACCTGGTCATCGCGCTGGCGCGAGAGCACCGCCGTGCTGTGGTGGCCATGCACCCCCGAGCGAGCCGGTACACCTTCACCCTGCGCGAGGCTGCCCGTCTGGCGCGCGACGTGACCGACGGCGAGATCGCCACGGCGTTGTCCGCCCTCGCCGACGACGCGAGCGAGGCCGACCGGCTGCGAGCCGTCGTCGAGCTGCTCGCGTCGCGTCGTGGAACCGTCGAGGCCCCCGAGGACCCTCTCGACGACGACGTCGTCGACCCTTACCGCCGCTCGGACGAGACGTTCGCCGAGTCAGGGCGCCAGCTCGTGCCCGCCGCCGACGTCGTCGCCGATCTGCTGCGCCGAGCGGGAGGTGTCGGCTGATGCCCGATGCACGCCGCAAGCGCGGCCAACGCGCCCGCACCCGTCGTCGCCTCGCCATCGTCGGTCTCAGCCTCTTCGTCGTCGTCGACCTCGCGCTCGTCGCCTTCGCGCTGACCCGCGAGCCCGACGGCCTCGCGGCCGACGCCGACACGTCGGCGCCCTCGGCGCCGGCTGCCTCGTCGACCACTCCGGGCGCGACGCCGACCGCGACAGCCACCCCGTCGCCCGCGGCCGATGCGGCCCCTCTCGATCGCATGATCTCCGCGGTGGACGGCACGACCGCCTGGCGTGCCGAGGCCGGTGCCTGCGCGCCCGACGCCGAGAGCAACCCGGCCACCCTGCAGCGGACCGATTCGACCGGTACCGAGTGGACCAGCTCTGCGATCCCGGCGGCCGTCGGCGTCGTGGGCGTCGATCGGCTGCAGGCCAGCGAGGCCGCGACGGCGTTCGTCGTCGGCCCCGTCGGCTCGACCTGTGAGCCGACCTTCGCTCAGACGTTCACCTCCGGTGCCGACTTCGGCGAGTACCCCGACCGACTCGACGCCTCGTGGTACGTGGCCCGCGACGACCGTGCTGTCGTTCATGCTCCGTTCAGCGAGAACCCCGCGCCCTGCGCATCGGTCGTCGATCTCGCCGTCGTGAGTGACACCCAGGCCGCGGTGCTCTGCTCCGACCGCACCGTGTACCGGACAACCGATGCGGCGACCTCGTGGGATGCGGGTGTGACGGTCGAGGGTGCCGTCGCCATCGCCGCGGCATCGGGGACGTTCTACGTGGCGTCCACTGGAGCGGCCGGCTGCGACGGCACGCAGATCGCGACCACCTCGTCCTCCGCCGACGACGTCATGACACCTGTCGGGTGCTCGACGGCCACGACGGACGAACCGGGTTCGGTCGCTGTCTCTGCGGCCTCGGGCAGCGTGTGGCTCTGGGCCGGCGACGATGTCGTCGTCTCGACCGATGGCGGGGTGACCTGGTGATCGAGCGCATCCTCTCCACTCCCCTCCGGCGCACGGCTCTGCAGGTCGTGCTCGACGCCCTCTCGTGGGCCGTCGCGATCCTCTTCTCGGTGTCGTTGCGTTACGACTTCTCGTACGTCGACGTCACCTGGCGCGCGGTCTTCGCTGTGGCCGTCGTCACGATGCTCGTCAGCGCGGCTCTCGGGTTCTTGACCGGGCTCTACCGTCGCCGCTTCGTCCCAGGCAGTTTCGCCGAGGTGCGGGCGATCGTGGTCGTGGTCCTCTCCACCGGTGTGCTCGTCGGTCTGCCCGTGCTGATCATCGGCACCGACATCTCGCTGGCGCGAAGCACCATCCTCATCGCCATGCCGGTCGCCTTCGTCTTCATGGGCGCCCTGCGCTACATGGCCCGTCTGTACGTCGAGAGCCAGCACCGCCCGGGTGAGAGCGCACAGCGGACGCTGATCTTCGGTGCAGGCCGCCTGGCCAACCACCTCGTTCGGCGGATGCTGACCGATCCGGCCTCGCCGTACCTCCCGGTGGGCCTGATCGACGACGATCGGACTCGAGCCGGTCTGCGCGTCGAAGGCGTGCCGGTGCTCGGCACCCGCAACGACCTCGTCGAGGCGGCCCAGCGGAGCGGAGCCGAGGCGATCATCGTCGGCATCGCCAAGGCCGACGCGACCCTGCTGCAGGAGGTCACCGACCTCGCGGCCGAGGCCGGTCTCCGCGTCATGGTGCTGCCGCTGCTCGACGAGATCCTCGAGGGGAAGTCTCGACTCGGTGATGTCCGCGACATCGCCATCGAGGACATCATCGGTCGTCACCCCGTCGACACGCAGGTCGAATCGATCGCGGGCTATCTCGCCGGCAAGCGCGTGCTGGTCACCGGCGCCGGTGGTTCCATCGGTAGCGAGCTGTGCCGCCAGATCGCCAAGTTCGGCCCGGCCGAGCTGATCATGCTCGACCGCGACGAGACAGGCCTGCAGCAGTCGCAGCTGTCGATCTCGGGCAACGGCCTGCTCGACACGAAGGAGGTCGTGCTCGCCGACATCCGCGACCCCGAGGCACTGCGTGCGATCTTCGCGGAACGACGCCCCGAGGTGGTCTTCCACGCCGCGGCACTGAAGCACCTGCCGATGCTCGAGCAGTACCCCGACGAGGCCTGGAAGACGAACGTGCTGGGCACGCAGAACGTGCTCGATGCGGCCAAGGCGGTCGGGGTGACGACGTTCGTCAACATCTCGACCGACAAGGCGGCGAACCCGACAAGCGTGCTCGGGCACTCGAAGCGCCTCGCCGAGCGTCTCACCGCGTGGGCGGCCGACGAGACGGGCGCGCGCTACCTGTCGGTCCGGTTCGGCAACGTGCTGGGCAGCCGCGGGTCGATGCTGCCCGTCTTCACGTCGTTGATCGAGGCGGGTGGTCCGCTGACGATCACCCACCCCGATGTGACCCGGTTCTTCATGACCATCCCCGAGGCCTGCCATCTCGTGGTGCAGGCCGGCGGCATCGGCGCACCCAGCGAGGTGCTCATCCTCGACATGGGCGAGCCCGTCCGCATCCTCGACATCGCCGAGCGCATGATCGCCATGTCGGGACGAGACATCGGCATCGTCTACACGGGTCTCCGAGAGGGCGAGAAGATGCATGAAGAGCTCGTGGGCGACGGCGAGAGCGACAACCGGCCCGTCCACCCGAAGATCTCGCACACCTCGGTGCCGCCCCTGCACCCGTCGCAGCTGACCGATGTGCACGCCGAGACCGGCCCGTGGACCGCGGAACTCACCCTCGACCCGAAACAGGAAGTCCCCGAGTGACCGAACGCATCTACATGAGCTCACCCGACGTGGGCGAGCTCGAACAGCAGTACGTCCAGGCGGCGATGACCGGTGGCTGGATCGCGCCGCTGGGTCCCGATGTCGACGCCTTCGAGAACGAGCTCGCCGAGCGCGTCGGTGTCGGTCACGGTGTCGCGTTGAGCTCAGGTACGGCCGCCCTGCATGTCGCTCTCGTCGCGTGGGGCGTCGGGCCGGGCGACGTCGTGCCGACCTCGTCGATGACCTTCGCAGCCACGGCGAATGCGATCGCCTACACCGGTGCCGAGCCATATTTCGTCGACTGCGATCCCGAGACCGGCAACATGGACCCTGAGCTGCTCGGGGATGTCCTCGACGAGTTGTCGGCCGCCGGCGAGAGCATCGGGGCCGTCGTGCCCGTCGACCTGCTCGGCAAGGCCATCGACTACACCGCGATCACCGCACTCACCGAGCGTCATGGTGTGAAGCTGCTCGCCGACGCGGCGGAGTCGCTCGGGGCGACGCACGCTGGTCGCGCAGCCGGTTCCTTCGGTGACGCATCCGCCATCTCGTTCAACGGGAACAAGATCATGACAACATCAGGCGGCGGCATGCTGTTGACCGATGATGGCGACCTGGCGCAGCGCGTGCGCTATCTGTCGACGCAAGCCCGTCAGCCGGTCGCACACTACGAGCACACCGAGATCGGCTACAACTACCGCCTCAGCAACATCCTCGCCGCGCTGGGTCGAGCACAGCTGACGCGCCTGGACGAGATGATCGCTCGCCGACGCGAGATGCGCGAACTCTACGCCGCGATGTTCGCCGAGGTCGATGGCGTCGAGATCTTCGGTCGCACTGGGGACGAGCAGGACAACGTCTGGCTGACGTCGATCCTCGTCGACAGCTCGGTGACGGGCTGGAAGCCCGCCGACCTGTCGGCTTGGCTGGCCGCGGATCAGATTGAGTCACGCCCGTTGTGGAAGCCGATGCACATGCAGCCGGTGTTCGCGTCGGCTCGTTCGCGGTCGAACGGTGCATCCGAACGCCTCTTCGAGCGCGGGGTCACTCTCCCCAGCGGCTCGGCGCTCGACGCCGGCCAGCGGGAGCGCGTCCAGGGACGCATCCGCGCCTTCTTGGACGCGGCCTGATGGCTGGCCTTATAGACCGAATCGCCAAGAGAACACTCGATATCACGGTCGCCGGGGTCGGACTCGTCGTGACTGCGCCCGTCCAGCTTGTTCTGGCCGGCGTCATCGCAAGGCGACTTGGTCGACCGGTCCTATTCGTTCAGCCGCGGCCGGGCAAAGACGGCCGAGTGTTCAACCTCGTCAAGTTCCGCTCGATGTTGCCCGTCGACGAAGCACGTGGCCTCGTGACCGACGAAGACCGCATGACCACCTTCGGCTCGGTTCTGCGTTCAACAAGTCTGGACGAACTCCCGACGCTGTGGAACGTAGTGCGTGGCGACATGAGCCTCGTCGGCCCAAGGCCACTCTTGGTGCGGTATCTCGACCGCTACTCTTCCCGCCAAGCACGGCGCCACGACGTCCGCCCTGGCGTAACGGGTTTAGCGCAGATAAGTGGACGAAACGCCATTTCATGGAACGACAAGCTGGAGCTCGACGTCATCTACGTTGAAACGCGCACGCTCCTGGGCGACATCCGCATCCTGACAGCGACTCTCATCCGTGTCATCAGACGCGATGGCGTGACGGCCGAGGGCTCGGTCACGACAGAAGAATTTCTCGGTAATGGCGGTGTCAGCTCGTGACAGTACGCCTCATCGTGATCGGCGCGGGCGGATTCGCTCGCGAGACTCTCGACGTCATTCATGCCGTGAATCAGGCGGGAACAGGAAAGTTCGAAGTCGTTGGTATCCTCGACGATCACCCGTCTGATGCTTCGATCAAGCTACTTCACCGTCGCGGTCTCAAAATCAGTGGCAGCATCCGGTCATTGCTCCAGGACGAACTCGACATCGAGTTTGATGCATACGTCATTGCTATCGGCGACCCAGTCGTGCGACGGGACTTAGCCAAGCGCATCCCAGGCCACCGACGCGCCGCAACCGCGATCGTGCACCCCAATGCTTCTATTGGCAGCGACGTGCTTTTTTCCGATGGCGTGGTTGTTTGTGCTGGTGTCGCACTCTCCACAAACATCAACCTAGGGCCCCATAGTCACATCAATGCACATGCCACGATAGGCCACGATGCCGCGATCGGATGTGCGGTCTCCATTAACCCGGCGGCTGTGATCTCTGGAACCGTCACTGTGGGCGACGGAGCGTTGGTTGGGGCGTCTTCCGTCGTCCTCCAAGGTATATTTATCGGCGAGTCAGCCGTCATCGGTGCCGCCGCATGCGTCACGCGAGACGTCGCCGCTGGAGCGACAGTAAAAGGAATTCCAGCGAAATGAAAAGGGTCCGCACGATTAAAGATGATGCGAGACTATGGCTCTTTCTCGACAGCAGAATGAGGCTCGTGTGAAAAAATCACGCCTGAAGTCGCTGACGACGCGCCTAGCCCCGTTACAAACCGTCTTGGTACTACAGTCGAATCAGCTTCTCGTCGCGGGCGTCGCCGTCCTTGTCAGCTTGCTTGCTTCGACCATCATGGATCCGAGCAACAGAGGCGACCTTGCCCTATGGCTACAGGTTGGCTACGTTCTCACCACGGCTGCCATGCTCGGTATAGAGCGACCCTACTCAGCGAGTGGTAGCGAGGATTTCTCCACTGCAAGTCGAGAAATACTATTCCTTGTACGACCTGGACTCCTCCTCCCTGGCGGCCTGGCACTTGTCGGTGCCGGGGCGTTTCTAACTGGCGCAAATGAAACGGCCATCATTGCCGTTGTCGGATCAGTCTTTGTCCTCGGTAATATATACGCAAGGGTGAGCCGAGTCGCATACATAAGAAGCGGCAGGTCTCGTCTTTACTGGACACTGAGTACGAGTTCGCAAACGCTTCTTCTCATAGTTACAGTCGGTCTTTGGATTGCCCGTATTAATGACCCTCTGGTCTGGCTCGTCGCCTACGCCGCAGCATCGGCGCCGTTTCTCGTAGGCGTAACGGCACTTGCTCGCAATGGATCAAGCCAGTCCATGCAGGCCGGATCACTATCACCCATAAGACAAGCGGGACTACACCTGTTGCCTGCCTCTTTCGGCAACACAGCCATGCTGCGGTCGGACCGACTACTGCTGCCATTTCTATCATCCAGTTATGAACTCGGTATCTACATCGTGGTCGCGACAGTGATGGAATTGGCGAGCTGGCCTATCCAAAATTGGGTCGACGCATCTCTCGCGAAGTGGAAATCACGGAACGGGGTGAACGCTAAGTCTTCCTCAAAGCCCTGGCTCAAGCCTGCTCTAGCCTCGCTCGTCCTATCAACGATGTTTGCTCTCGCATCGCTGGCAGTCATCCTCTGGATCCTCCCAGAATCGTACCAGCCGGCATTAGTCCTCATTCTACCCCTGTTCCTCTCGTCACTTATCTACTCGTTGACGAGAATCCAGCAAGGGCGACTGATAGCAGCTGGTAGACCCAAGCTAGTGTCGACCTCTGAGGTAGTTGGGATGGTCGCGTCCGTGGGCCTCTACGTTGCACTCATACCCTCGATGGGGGCAGTCGGTGCGGCGTTCGGCTCAGTCGGCGGCTACTTCGCCTGCTTCCTGGTCGCTTTAATCGGGGCCAGGAGAGGCAAGAACCAATGAATGCTACTGAAATGCCGCGAACCCCTTGGCCACGAATCGCCCTCGCCATCCTCTTCATAGGGCTCGTCGCGGGCAGGTTCGATCTGTCCCGCTACAACGTGGGCCTTGCAGCCGTGGACGTTCGCCTTGTGTTTCTCATCCTTGCGACCATCAGCGCTGTCCCGCTGCTAACGCGATTACCCCACACGAGTGGACGGGAAGCAAAACGTTTCACCGTGGCGGTGGCGAGTTGGTGCCTATGGTTAGTTTTGTCGTCATATTGGGCCCCCCTGGCGGCTCGACTATCCGACTACGTCACGGACATGACCTTCCTGTTGGCGTATCTTCTTCTTGCGCTATTCGTCTCAACTCGAGCGACGAACAGGGACTGGGGATTTCTCTGGTCACTCATCGCCTTGATTGCGAGCATCTACCTGATCGCTGCCTTGGTTTCCGGCCCGGGCGAGCAGGGTCGATATTCTGCCTTCGGCGGTGGGCCCAATGTGTTTGTTCGAATAATGGGCCTTGGGGCCATTGCTGCGATTCATATTTACCTTGCTAAAAGTCGACATCTAGTTCTGCTCCTCATTCCCGCATTTCTGCTTGGAGCCGTACTGTCTGGTAGCCGCGGAGGCCTCGTAGCCGGCGCAGCTATCGCAGTCATTGCCGTTCCTCTCGTTCTACGTCGCCTCGGAAGACGGCGAGGAATTCAATTCGGTGTCATACTCACAATAGGGGCGATTGCCTTCTTCCTAGCTTTCCGATCCGTCGCAACAGCTCTGATTCAGGAACGAATCGTGCTACTTACGATTCAAGACGGATACAGTTCAGGACGCGACCAGATCTCAGAGGCCGCCATTCGGCTTTTCAACCAAAGTCCTATCATAGGTTCAGGCCTGGATGGTTACTATGGCCTGGTCGGCAGGTTTAATGAACTCCAGTATCCGCACAATCTTGTTCTTGCAAGCGCAAGCGAAGCAGGCTTCATTGGCGCACTACTAGTCCTGATCCCGATTCTCTATGCTCTAATCGTCCTGAACAAAAAATCACCATTGTCACCTGAGTCTCTTTGCGCGTTACTTGCCGGTTTGTTCATGTTTATTTGTTCTATGTTCTCGGGTGACTACTACGATTCACGCTTTGTCTGGTTCTTCCTCCTCATCGCCATAGCAATGCCGAGTCGATCAAAGGTGGCGACGAGTAGCAAGCTACGACCGGGTCTGTCTGCAGGCGCAAGCGCAAAAGTCCTTCGGAACGGTTAACAATCCCTATGCGCAAGTCTCGTGGGCCACCTTCCCGCTTGCGCGGCGACTCAAGCGACTACCAAGCTGAGCCTTAACCAGCCCGGCAAGACAACGTTTCATCGTTCAGCCCATCGGACCAGCTGCATTAGTTCCGTTGCAGTTGTCTCGCTTCAGCTAAGGCCCCATCGCCCCTTCGCGCTGGCGGGCATCTTAGCCTTTAGGCACGCTTCCTTGAGTTCTCCTAAACATCGGGAGGCAGCCAATTTGGGGAGTCACATTCCCGACGGGCGCCCGGATCGACGCCGCGAGCGACCTTTGCCCAGCTTTTGTTGGGACCCGCTACCGCGGGCCCTTGATCCTAAGAAAAACGAGTTAGTGTAGCGCAAATTATCTGTTTATTAAGGCTGCATTCCCGACATTATTAGTAGAAGAAGGCATCTCGGCCTCCTTGAGAAGTTCCCGAGGAAGTTCTTCCCATCCACGTTTAGGCGGCGCTACGAATCGAACCCGCAGCACAGCTTCTCCCGAATCTAACAAAGCGTGCAAGGCCCTGGTTTGCCCGGTCCCGAGTGAGCCGAGCACTCCATAGTTGACTGACCGACACGGCTAAAACTATGATTTAGCCCGATCAGGGTCGATGACACCTGTCTTTTTTCACGTGCTCGTATCAAGTACCTCTATCGCGCGCCTTGTGCCTAAGGAATGGGTGACCCTTAACTACCTCTTATTCTGAAGTTAGTATCATTACCGGTGAGCGTCATTCCGAAGAACGTATTTCCCTCAGCATTAACGTCGCCACCAGGCAATACTTCCAACGAATACCCGAGCCACCGAAAGCTTCTTCGAACAATATCCACTTGATTAGGGGCATGGAACTTGATTTGAAGATCAATTTCTCGGTGACCTGAATTTATCGTCAATGTTTGAGCGACGTAGGTCACGTCCCATACCGTGGTCGCGTATACCAATTCATTCTCGACGACTTTCAAGACTGATTTACCTTCGTCATCGAATACATGGAGACTTAGTAAGCAGCAACCGTCCTCGAATTTGAGCGAAAGTAAGGACTCGCCGCCGAGAACGACAATGTCTGTAGCTTTCATTCCGCCCGCTGAAATGCGGTTCGAGCCGAGACGCACGGTGATGGGAACGTCACCGTAGTAGAGCTTGTAGGGCTGCGAAGTCTCTTTAGGCGAACTTCGCACTCCGTGCGCAATTATTCCGGCAGCCGATGCCCGCTTCGTTCTCCCAGATCAGCCGATGCAGGACTGCGCCAAGACGTTCTCCAGACGTGTCGATACCCCCCGCCAAAGGATCCGACGTCGTCCGTGCAAGGACCATGCTCGCTGTAGTAAACCTTGAACACGACGCCACGATCACCTGCGCCGGCCACGCCAAAGAACCGACCAACATCATGACCGGCGCGGCAGCGAACCAGCGATGGCACAAATTCTGGTCACCTGCCGCGAACAACTGCCGGGCCTCGGGGTCATTCCGCTCAGACTCTGGAGACAGCAATGCTATCTATATCGAAACCAGGACACCGACCCCCGATCACAAGACCGGCCTACCAGCTTCGCGATCACATCGACCCCACTACTAGCCATGCCGCCTACTAGCCATGCCGCGCGGGGTCGACATCCGCCCTAGGCTAGCTGGACACGCCGGTGAAGTTCATTGCACTCTGGCTAGACCCTCATATCCCGGCACAACTAGATTGCTCTAGATTGTTCTGGTCGATGCGAGGCGCCACAGCCTCAGTGCGGGCCAGAGTTAGGTCAGGAGCCGCCGGTAGATCGATCTTGCGTCGAGGCTTCGTTCAGGTCGTTCCGAGACGCCCGGCACGGTCGGGACGACCCGCATGAGCTACCTGTTGTCTCCCGAGCTTGACGTAACGACCTCGGTGAAGCGACGAGCCAGGATGGGCAGTGAGTAGCTCTCGTCGGCCAATCTCCCGGCAGCCTCGCCGGCGCGATCGAGGGCCTCGTCAGCCCCGATGATGCCATCGAGTAGTTGCACGGCCTTGGCAGCGTCACGGTCGAGCCGCCAACCTGCCCCGGTTTTCTCCAAAACCTCGGCCTGCCATCCCCCGTGATTCACCAGCATCGGGCGGCCGGCCGCCAACGTGTCGAAGAACTTGTTCGCGCTGTTGTGCTCGAGGATCGGGATGTCGATCACCCATGATGAACCGAAGGCGGAACGGGCGAGCAGATTTGGGAGCTCGCTTTTCGCCACCGGGTCCAACGCAAAGAAGCTCGAACCCAGTACATTCTCTCGACGGGCGAATTCGACGACGCGATCACGCTCGACTCCGGTTCCGATTGCGACGAAAGCCAGCGGAGAACCGATCTTCTCGGCCTCGATTGCGAGTTCGACCATGTAATCAAGACCGTTCACGCGACCGTAAGTCCCAGAGTAGAGCACGATCGGGCGCCCGGAAAGGGCTGGCACATCGTCGAAGACAGTGCTCTGAGACGGGTCTGATTCTCTGAACGCGTCGATATCAGCGATGTTCGGAATAACGGTGATCTTGTCCGAGGCGACACCGGTCTCGACAATGCCCGAAGCCATTCCGTCGGACAGAGCCACGATGTGATCGGCTTTCCTGTAGGTCACTTTCTCGAGCAGACGGGATACGAACTTCAAGACCGGATTCCTCAGGTACCCCATCTCGATCGGTGCGGCCGGCCAAAGATCGCGCACCTCGAAGACGAATCTGGTTTTTGGGCGAAGAGCTATGGCCCACAGAGCCGGGAGTGCAATTGTTAGCGGCGTGCTTGTGGCGACTACAACGTCTCCCCGCAATCTCCGCGAGACTCGAGCTGACGAGGCGGCGAAACTCAGGAAAGCCACTATTCGCCGGCTAACACCCATGGTGTTGTCGTAGGGAACCGCGATGCGGTGCACGTTGAGACCATCGATGAGTTCGAGCGTATGGCCTCGCTCCGCCGCAGGATCCGGGTCTGATGTCACCACGTGCACATCGTGACCGAGCGCAGAAAGGGCCCGGGCGAAGTGGTATGAGCGGACTCCACCATTCACTCTTGGTGTCTTGAAATACTGATGGAGGTAGACGATTCTCATTGACTACAGCGTTTCGATGTTCTCGCCTGAGACGACGTGCCGCGCATCGAAGACGGGGACGCCCGAATTGGCCAGCGAGTCGAGGTCGACATCAGCGTGGTTGGTCAGGACGATGACGAGGTCTGCGTCCGTGACCGTGTGCTCAAGATCGGTGGAGCGGACGACGCCGGCCGGCCACCGGTGAGGTTCAACATGCGAATCGAGTCCGGTCAGTTCAGCCCCCAGTTCGCTGAGCAACTCGATGACGCGAGCGGACGGCGCCTCGCGGATGTCGCCCGTGTTGGGCTTGTAGGCCAAGCCGATCAGCGAGATGCGGGCGCCTCGAACCGACTTGGAGCGGTCGTTGAGCATGGTGATCGCGCGCTGGACCACGTAGTCCGGCATGTGGTCGTTGACGTCGTTCGCCAGTTCGACGAATCGGAAGCTCTTTCCGAGCTGCTTGCGCACCTGCCACGACAGGTAGCTGGGGTCGACCGGTAGGCAGTGTCCACCGACGCCAGGACCCGGCGTGAACTTCATGAAGCCGAAGGGCTTCGATGAAGCTGCCTCGATGCTCTCCCAGACGTCGACACCCAGCTGGTGGGCGAAGATGGCCAGTTCGTTGACTAGAGCGATGTTCACGTGCCTGAAGGTGTTCTCGAGCAGCTTGGTCAGTTCCGCCTCTTTGGTACCCGACACGGGAACGGTCGTGTCCACCAGCTGGTCGTAGAAGGCCTGGACGCTCTTCAGCGAAGCCGGGTTGATACCCGAGACGACCTTAGGGGTCTCCCTGAAACCCCAGACCTTGTTACCGGGGTCGATGCGCTCAGGGCTGTAGCCCACAAAGAAATCAGTGCCCGCCGTCAAGCCCGAACCGCTCTCAAGGATCGGAACGAGAAGCTCCACTGTCGTGCCCGGGTAGGTCGTCGATTCGAGAACGACGGTGGCCCCAGAACGAACGTAGGGTGCCAACGACGCGGCCGACTGCTCGATGAAGCTGAGATCGGGAAGCGAGTCACGGAGCGGGGTGGGCACGGTAATGACGGCGATGTCGAACCCCTCGACGTCGGCATACCTTGTCGTGGCGATGTAACGACCGCTCGCGGACGCAGAAGCAAGCGTCGCGTCCGAGATGTCGTCCACATAGGACGTGCCCGCCTGCAGCAGACCGATACGGTTCGTGTCGAGATCGATGCCGACGACGTCGTGGCCGACTTCGACCGCCCTCATAGCGACTGGCAACCCGACATAACCCTGGCCGACGACGACTGTCTTCATGTGATTGCTCTCTGTAGAGATGGCCGCGTTGACGCGGCACAGATTATCTGGGTTGTGGTGAAACGAGATTGAAGAACGGCATCGCGGCTACTGCGCGACAGGCAGCTCCGCCAGCGAGTCATTGGCGAGGGCCGCCTTGACGGCGTCGAGGCCGGCCTGATCGACCTTGACTATGGACTGACCTCCGACGGAACCGGTGCCGGCGGTAGGCACTGTGAAGAAGTGCATACCGGAGCGATCCATCGAGCGGAGGCTGAGTCCGAGTGACGCGATCGTTCCGATCTCGAACTCCTGGTCGACAGTCAGATAGGGCGACATGGCCTCGACGAAGTCCGAGATCTTGCCCGGGTCGGTCAATGTAGATCGATTCAGGATCGTTTCGGCCAAGCCTCGGACGAACGCCTGCTGGTTCTTCACTCGCGTGAAGTCCGCGTCAGCGAACGCATAGCGCTCACGCACGAAAGCCAGAGCGGCGTCGCCCTCAAGTCGTGTAGCACCGGCCGGGTACGAGAACCCGGCTTTGGTCGTGAAGGCCTGCGGCGAGACCACATCGACCCCACCCAGAGCCGTGGTCATGCCCTTGAAGCCCTCGAAGTCGATGATCGCCACGTGATCGACTCGTACACCCAGCAGCTGCTCCACCGTCTGCACGGTCAGAGGCGAGCCGCCGTAGGCGAAAGCCGCGTTGATCTTGTTCTGGCCGTAGCCGGGAATGTCGACGTAGAGGTCGCGCATGATCGACATCACGTAGATGTTCTCGCGGTCGGCGTCGACGTGCACGAGCATCATCGAGTCCGTGCGCTGGTCGGACGCCGACGCGTCGTCGATCGTCGCGGCGTCTGCACGCGAGTCCGAGCCCATCAGCAGGACGTTCATGGCGCCGTCGGTCGTCGCCTCGGGGCGGGTGGACTCCTCCGGGAACGCCTGGGGGATCTTCGTCGCGTTGTCGTTGAACGAGCCGGCGAGGCGGGAGGCGTACACGCCGCCGACGACACCGACGGCCACCAGAGCCGCGACGAGCACCGCCGCCACCACGATGAAGAAGACCGCGACCTTCGGCAGCCGACGCTTGCGCTTGCCGCCAGGAGTCGGGTCGTTCTCGTTCTCGTCGTTCGACGTCAGCGTGAAGATGTCGCTCATACGTACGGCTCCCCTGGCTCGTGGTCACGGATCTCGGCCCGAGCTCTCACGACTATAACGTGAGGGCCACTGATCTTCGAAGACGAGACGACGAACGCCCCGCCTGGATCAGGCGGGGCGTTCGTGATCCGACGGAGTGTGACAGCGGCCGGTGGTGGAGATGGGGGGAATTGAACCCCCGTCCATCGCTGAGATTGCACGCATTCTACGGGCGTAGCCAGATGAGACGTTCTGCTCGGCCCCGACCTTTGCTACTGGCTTCTAGATCGACGGGCCCAGCCCGAGTTGAAGTCCCGCGTGACCCTCAGGCGTAGTCACGCAGCAAGCCCTCTAGATGACGTCAGGCTCTGGTTAGAAGGCGGTCACCAGACTGACGGACTCCATGTGGCTCTACTGCTTACGCAGCGAGAGCGAAGTCAGTGCGCTTGTTATTGGCACTTATTGTTTTCCAGAGATCGTTTACGAGATAACCCTGGATCCTCGGCCCGCTTCTCGTTCGCACACAGGCGATGTCGAAACCGATCATCCCCATGAGGGGCCGTTGTCACACTCTGTGGAGTTGTCGCGATGGAGCCGACCGCGGTGTTCTGCGGCCTTCCAGTGTAAGGCACGCCGTGCCTCCGCGGCTACTCCCCCAGGTGCTTGCGCGCCGAGATCGCGGCCTGCGCCTCACGCGTCGCCGTGCGCTCGCGCAGCGTCTGCCGCTTGTCGTACTCGCGCTTGCCCTTGGCCACTGCGATCTCGACCTTGGCCCGGCCGTCGCTGAAGTAGATCTTGAGCGGCACGATCGTGAAGCCGCCCTCTTTGGTCTTCTGGCCGATCTTGTCGATCTCCTGGCGGTGCAGCAGCAGCTTGCGCTTGCGCCTCGGCGCGTGATTGTTCCAGGTGCCCTCGGTGTACTCGGGGATGTGCACCGCGTCGAGCCAGGCCTCGTTCGCGTCGACGAACGCGTAGCCGTCGACCAGCGACGCCCTGCCCTGCCGGAGCGACTTCACCTCGGTGCCGCTCAGCACGATGCCGGCCTCGTAGGTGTCCTCGATCGTGTAGTCGTGGCGTGCGCGGCGGTTGGTGGCCACGACCTTCTCGCCGCGTTCTTTCGCCACAGGTGCCTCCTGGTCGTTCGGATGATGGTTCTGCCGGTAGCAGGCAGCCTGTCAGTATACCTGCGGTTGCGACGGCAGGAGGCGCGGTGCCGGTCGGACCGGCACCGCGCCTCCTGAGGGAGTCGGGCCCGTGCTGGTCGGACCCGGGCGGCGATCAGACCTTGAGGTACCGGCGGATGGCGATGTTGGCCGAGAGCGCCGCGAGCACGATGCCCACCAGGATGACCAGCGGGACGACCAGTGCGGTGTCGCGCAGGCCGACGAACGGGGTGCCCACGAAGTTGACCGCCAGATAGCCCTTCACGAAGAAGTTGACGATCGCGACGATCGCACCGCCCGCGAGCAGGGATCCGATCAGCGCGGCGATCACCCCCTCGAGGATGAACGGCGTCTGGATGAACGTGTTCGACGCACCCACCAGCCGCATGATGCCGAGCTCTCGCCGCCTGCTGAAGGCGCTCAGCCGGATGGTCGTCGCGATCAGCAGGACGGCCGCGATCAGCATCAGCACGGCGATGCCGATGGCCGTGTAGCTCGCCGCGTTCAGCACCGAGAAGATCGGGTCGAGGTAGGCCCGCTGGTCGACGACGCTCTGCACCCCGGCGAGACTCGAGAGGCTCTCGGTGAGGACGTCCGACTGGGTCGGGTCCTTCAGGTTGACCCAGAAGGTCTCGTTCAGGTACGACGGCTGCACGAACTCGGTCGCGGGGCTGTCGGCGAACTGCGTCGTGAAGCGGTCGTAGGCGTCTTGCTGCGTCTCGAAGTACGAACGGTCGACGAACGGCTGCAGCACCTCGGAGTCGAGCTGCGCCTGCACCGCGTCGATCTGGTCTTGCGTGGCCTTCGCACCCGTGCAGTTGCCGGTCGTGTCGGTGTCGGTGCAGAGGTAGACGGCCACCTGGGCCTTGTCGTACCAGTAGCCCTTCATCTGATTGATCTGCATCTGCAGCAGCGCCGCGGTGCCGACGAAGGTCAGCGAGATGAAGGTCACGAGCACGACGGCGACGACCATCGAGACGTTGCGCCGCAGGCCGCTGCCGACTTCGCTGAGGACGAGTCCGAGTCTCATTCGTCGGCCCCTCTCAGGCTCAGGTCTTCGACCCCGATGGCTTGGATGGGCACCGCCTGCGTCTGGTAGCCGCCCTCGCGCTCGTCGCGCAGGATGTTGCCGGCGCTGAGCTCGATGACGCGGCGCTGCATCTGGTCGACGATGCCGGCGTCGTGGGTGGCCATGATGACGGTCGTGCCGCCCGAGTTGATCCGCTCGAGCAGCGTCATGATGCCGGCGCTGGTCGAGGGGTCGAGGTTACCGGTCGGCTCGTCGGCGAGGAGGACGGCGGGCTTGTTGACGATCGCCCGGGCGATGGCCACGCGCTGCTGCTCGCCACCCGAGAGCTCGTGGGGCAGACGGTGCTGCTTGCCGACGAGACCGACCATCTTCAGCACGTCGGGGACGGCCTCCTGGATGAAGCCCTTGCTCTTACCGATCACCTGCAGGCTGAACGCGACGTTGTCGAACACGTTCTTCTGCGGCAGCAGCCGGAAGTCCTGGAAGACCACGCCGATGTTGCGACGGAAGTACGGCACCTTGCGGCTCGAGAGCGTGCTGAGACGCTGCCCGAGCACGTGGATCTGCCCCGCCGACGGCTTCTCCTCCTTCAGCACGAGCCGGAGGAAGCTCGACTTGCCGGAGCCGCTGGCCCCGACCAGGAACACGAACTCGCCCTTGAGGATCTCGAGGGTGACCGCGTTGAGCGCCGGTCGGGGATTGCCGACGTAGACCTTGGTGACTTCATCAAACCGAATCATGACGGTGGCTACCCTAAGCGCCAGCCCCGGTGATCACCGCAGCGACGCGCACGCCCGGGGGCTATGAATCCCCTGGGACGCCGAGGAGGCGCGGTCCCGGTCGGCGGGCGACGGCGGCACCGCGAGAGCGTGCGTCAGGAGTCGTCGCGCTTGCGCCAGCGGATGCCCGCCGAGATGAAGCCGTCGAGGTCGCCGTCGAAGACGTTCGACGGGTTGTTGACCTCGTGCTCGCTGCGCAGATCTTTGACCATCTGGTACGGCGCGAGCACGTAGCTGCGGATCTGGTCGCCCCAGCTGGCGGTGATGTTGCCGGCGAGCTCTTCTTCTTCGCGTTCTCCGCCTCCTTCTGCAGGAGCAGGAGCCGGGACTGCAGCACGCGCATGGCGGCGGCCCGGTTCTGGATCTGGCTCTTCTCGTTCTGCATCGAGACGACGGTGCCCGTGGGGATGTGCGTCAGACGGACGGCCGAGTCGGTCGTGTTGACGGACTGACCACCGGGCCCGGACGACCGGAAGACGTCGACGCGGATGTCGTTCTCGGGGATCTCGATCGACTCGGTCTCCTCCATCAGCGGGATGACCTCGACCGCGGCGAAGCTCGTCTGACGCTTGCCCGCGGCCCCGAAGGGGCTCATGCGGACGAGCCGGTGCGTGCCCGCCTCGACGCTGAGTGTGCCGAAGGCGTAGGGCGCGTCGATCTCGAAGGTGGCGCTCTTGATGCCGGCCTCTTCGGCGTAGCTGGTGTCCATCACGGTCGCCGACATGCCGTGCTTCTCGGCGTAGCGGAGGTACATGCGCAACAGCATCTCGGCGAAGTCGGCGGCGTCGACGCCGCCGGCGCCGGCGCGGATCGTGATGACGGCGGGCCGCGGGTCGTACTCGCCGTCGAGCAGGGTCTGCACCTCGAGGGTGTCCATCATCTTCTGCAGGGCCTTGAGCTCGACCTGCGCCTCGTCGGCGCTCTCTTGATCGTCGCCGTCGTTGGCCATCTCGACCAGCACCCCGAGGTCGTCGAGGCGCTGCTCGGTCGTCTCGAGCTTCTCCAGCTCGGCCTGGCGGTGGCTGAGCGCGCTCGTGACCTTCTGCGCGTTCTCCGTGTCGTCCCACAGGTCGGGGGCGGACGCCTTCTCGCTGAGCTCGGCGATCTCGGCCACCAGACGGTCTTGCCCGATCACCGCGCGGATGTCTTCGAACGTGGCCCGGAGGGCGGCAATCTGCTCAGAGAAATCCAGTGCGATCATGGTGACCGAGCTTACCGGGCGCGGCCGACACCCGCGTCTCGCAGGGCCAGGTCGGCCAGTCGCCTGACCGCGTCGGCGTCGCCGGCCCGCCAGGCGGCGACGGGGTTCGAGGTCACGGCCGCGAGTTGGCGCGCGTCGAGCGTCGACAGCGCTCGCAGGGCGAGCAGGTCGTCACCACCGGGGCTGCGCAGCAGGGCCGACACCGAGGAGGCGCGGCGCACGAACGCGATCCGTCGCCTCAGCCACGTCAACAGGATCACCACGACGGGCAGACCCGCGACCAGGAGGCCGACCACGAGGGAGGCGGTGCCCACCGCCTCCTGCTGGTCCCGACCCGCAGCCACCAGCGTCGACGCCGCGTCGCTCGCCCCGATGAACGGGCGCCCGGCGGCCTCGCCCACGAGCGGCAGACCCGAGATCGACTCGGCCGCGTCGCCCATCGACTGCTGGAAGCCCAGCCCCGCGTCTTCGACCCGTCGCCCCAGCTCGGCGAACGTGCGGATGAACGCCGCCGCCGTGAGACCGGCCACGACCGCCGCGACCAGGAGCGCGAGGGCCACGACGTCGGAGGTGATCTGGCGCGCACGGACCGCCGTCGACGCCGAATAGAGCTGCATCGCCCCAGTCTGCCCGCCCGGCGCGTGCGCGCGCCCCGCGCCCCGCGCTCCGCGCGCCGCGCGCGCCTGCGGCGAGCCGCCCCAGCATCGAAGTGACCCGTCCGGGGCATCCGACGCCCCGCAGGGGTCCCGACGGGTCACCTCGATTCGCGGCGAGCGAGGTAGCCGCAATCCGCCTCGCACCGCACCGCCCGCACCGCACCGCACCGCACCGCACCGTGCCTCCCCGGCACCACACCACCATCGAAGTGACCCGACGGGGGCATCCGGCGTACTGCAGGGGTTCCGACGCGTCACTTCGATTCGCTGCAGGCGAGATAGCGACGGATTCGGGCCGTGAGAACGGCCGCGGCTGCGCCGTACAGATCGTCACGACTGACCAGCACGACGCGCCAGCCCTCGTCCTCGAAGCGCTCGCGGCGGGCCAGGTCGTAGCGCCATGTCTCCAGATCGGTGCGATGGTGATCGCCCTGATACTCGAGGGCGAGCCGGCACCACCCGTAGCTCAGGTCGGGCTTGCCGAGATAGGACCCGTCCGCGGCGTACCTCTTGACGTTGACCTCGGGCTCGGGCAGGCCCGCCCGCACGATCAGCAGCCGGAGGTCAGTCTCCCGGGGCGAGTCGACCCCCGGCCGCACGAGCTCGAGCGCCTCCCTGAGCCGGCGAATGCCTGGGCGACCCCGAGCCGAGGCCGCCGCCTGCATGGTCGAGACGGGGAGCTCACGCGCGAACGCGTGGTGCGACCACGACCCGGCCAGTGCATCTCCGAGACGCACCAGGTCGTCGAGGCCGAAGTCGTTCGCCGCCTGCACGAGCGCGTCGACCGGGTCGGCCACCGGGAGTCCGCCGACGTCGTGGAGCGTGGCCGGGACGAGGCGATGGCCGACGACCCCAGCCCGACGACGCTGACGGGATCGAGTCGTGCCGACGTGCAGAGGCCCGGGCTCGGAGCGGCGGGGCGTCGGCAGCCCTGCGAGCTCGAGCGCCGTCTCGTGGGCGAAGTACTCGTCGGGGCGCAGCAGGGGCGCGAACTCTCGACACCGGCCGATCAGCCCGTCGGCCGTCGACGGCGACCGGACGCCGTGGAAGGGCGAGCGGAGATCGTGGGCCCGGAGGCGGTGGGGCGCGACGCCGTGCGACCGCGCCGTCGCCGTCGAGAACGGGCCCCGGGCCAGCGGCGGAGGCAGAGGACGTGGGTGCATGGGGCCATGCTCGCTCCCGCCCCGCGGCGTCTCGGCGTGCTCGACCCGCGGCTGTGGATGGCTCGAGCACCGCGCCCCCTGTGGAGGACGCGCGTCGGCTGCCCGCGCCGCCCCCGCCACATCGAAGTGACGCGAAACGCGCCCTCCGCGCCGTAGAAGGCCCGCTTGCGTCACATCGATGAACGGGGCGCGGCGACGCAGTTCCGCCAACCCCGCACACCACATCGAGGTGACCCGAAACGGGCCTTCGGAACGCCACAGGGCCCGCTTCGCGTCACCTCGGCGGAACCCGCGGCGATGCAGCACCGCGCGCACCCCGCGCGTTACGTCCATGTGACCCGAAACGCGCCCTTCGAGCCGCAGAAGGCCCGCTTCGCGTCACATCGATGCACGGGGCGCGGCGACGCCGTACCGCTGACCCCGCACACCACGTCGAGGTGACCCGAAACGCGCCCTTCGAGCCGTGAGAGGCCCGCTTCGCGTCACATCGACGAACGGCGCGCGCAGCGGAGCAGCGCAGCGCGCAGCGCAGCGCTACCGCGCGCCGAGGGCGGGCGCGCGGTCGGCGTAGCCGGCGCGTCCGGCCCGCGCGACCGCGTCCGGCAGCGCCGCGAGCAGCGCGTCGACGTCGGCAGCGGTCGACGTGTGCCCCACGGTCATGCGCAGGGCGCCCCGTGCCTCGTCGTCGCTCAGCCCCATCGCCAGGAGGACGTGCGACGGTTCGGGGATCCCCGCCTGGCACGCCGACCCCGTCGACACGCTCACCCCCGCGGCGTCGAGCAGGAACAGCAGCGAGTCGCCCTCGCACCCCTCGAACGTGAAGTGCGCGTTGCCGGGCAGCCGGTCGACGGGATCGCCGCGCAGCACCGCCCCCGGCACCGCCGCGCGCACCCCGTCGATCAGCCGGTCGCGTAGCGGCGCGTAGTCGACATGCGGCTGCTCGGCCGCGACGGCGAAGGCCACGGCCGCCGGGGCGTCCTGTGTGCCCGATCGCACCTGCCGCTGCTGCCCGCCGCCGTGGATCAGCGGAACGACCGTCGCCGCCCGTGACAGCACGAGCGCGCCGATGCCGATCGGGCCGCCGATCTTGTGGGCGCTGACGCTGAGCGCTGCGAGACCCGACGCGCCGAAGTCGATCGGCACCTGCCCGTACGCGGCCACGGCGTCGGAGTGCACCGGCACCCCGTGCGCCCCGGCGAGCGCCACGACCTCGGACACGGGCTGCATGGTGCCGACCTCGTTGTTGGCCCAGAGCAGGCTGACCAGTGCCACGTCGTCGTGGGCGTCGAGGGCCTCGGCGAGCGCGTCGAGGCGCACCCGGCCGACTGCGTCGAGCGGGATCCACGTGACGACGGCGCCCTCGTAGCGCTCGAGCCATTCGACGGTGTCGACCGTCGCGTGGTGCTCGCCGGCGGCGACGAGGAGGCGCGGGCGCGGTCGATCGGACTGCCGCGCCCACCAGAGGCCCTTGACGGCGAGGTTGACCGACTCGGTGCCGCCCGAGGTGAAGACGACCTCGATGGGTTCGCAGCCGAGGGTCGCCGCGACGCGCTCGCGGGCCTCTTCGAGCACGCGCTTGGCGTTCTGGCCCGCGCTGTGGATCGACGAGGGGTTGCCGACCGCGCCGAGGGCCTCGGTGTACGCCGCGATGGCGGCCGGGTGCATCGGCGTGGTGGCGGCGTGGTCGAGGTAGACGGTCATGTCGGTTCTTCGAGCATCGAGGGTGGGCGAGGGCCGGCGCGGGAGGGCGCAGGCAGGAGGCGCGGGTCGAGCCGGTGCCGACCCGTCATCTACTGTAAGTGCCGTGTCCGACATCGACCCCCTGCGCGACCTCGGCCTGACCCAGGGCCCCGAGGGGCCGACCCTCCGGGTGTGGTCCGGCTCGGCCACCCGCATCGACCTCGTGATCGACGACGCGCCGCACGACCGCGTCGTGCCGTTGACCCGAGGCGACGGCGACGTGTGGAGCGCGACCGACCCCTCCCTCACGCCCGGCCGCCGGTACTGGCTCCACGCCGACGGCCCCACGGGCGGCGGCGACGCCTTCGACCCGTCGCTCGAGCTGCTCGACCCGTACGCCCGCGGGCTCGGCCGCACGGGGCGCGGCGGCTGGCAGTCGGCCGTCGTCGACGAGTCGTTCGACTGGGGCGGCGTCACCAAGCCGCGCACGCCGCTCGACAGGGTGGTCGTCTACGAGGCGCACGTGCGGGGGCTCACCCGCCTGGCGCCGTTCGTCCCCGAAGAGCTGCGCGGCAGCTACGCGGGGCTCGCCGCCGAGCCGACGATCGAGTACCTGAAGTCGATCGGCGTCACCGCCGTGCAGCTGCTCCCGGTGCACCAGCACGTCGACGAGCAGCGTCTCGTGGCCCAGGGCATCGAGAACTACTGGGGCTACAACACCCTGTCGTACTTCGCTCCCCACACGGCGTACGCGAGTCGCGACGCCCAGCTGGCCGGCGCCTCCGCCGTCCTCCGCGAGTTCAAGGGCATGGTGCGGCTGCTGCACGAGGCGGGCATCGAGGTCTACCTCGACGTCGTCTACAACCACACGGCCGAGGAGGGGGCGGACGACGGCCCGATCACGAGCCTCCGCGGGCTCGACGGGTCCGGTTACTACCGGCACGACGCCGACGGCCGACCCGTCGACGTCACCGGCTGCGGCAACTCGATCGACACGAGCACCCCGGCCGCGTCGCGACTGGTGCTCGACTCGCTGCGCTACTGGGCCAACGAGGTGCAGATCGACGGCTTCCGGTTCGACCTGGCGGCGACCCTCGGCCGCGGCGCCGACCACGTCTTCGATCCCGAGCACCCCCTCCTCGCGGCGATCGTGTCCGACCCGGCGCTCGAGGGTGTGAAGATGATCGCCGAGCCGTGGGACGTCGGGATGGGCGGCTGGCAGACGGGCGCGTTCCCCCACGGCTGGATCGAGTGGAACGACCGGTTCCGCAACCGCACCCGCGAGTTCTGGCTGACCGACGTCGCGGCCGCGCGGGCGAACGGTCTGCCGCCCTCGGGTCTCGGCAGCTTCGCCTCGAAGCTCAGCGGCTCGAGCAACATCTTCGCCCACGAGCGGGGGCCGCTCGCCGGGGTCGGCTTCATCACGGCGCACGACGGGTTCACCCTGCTCGACCTCGTGTCGTACGACGCGAAGCACAACCTGACCAACGGCGAGGGCAACCGCGACGGCACCGACGACAACAGGTCGTTCAACCACGGCATCGAGGGCCACAGCGACAACCCGTGGATCTCGGACGCCCGCCGCCGTTCGATGCGGAACCTGCTGGCGACGCTCTTCGTCTCGGCGGGCATCCCGATGCTGACGGCGGGCGACGAGCGCGGACGCACCCAGCACGGCAACAACAACGGCTACTGCATCGACAGCGAGCTGACCTGGGTCGACTGGTCGGACGAACCGTGGCAGGTCGCGCTCCGCGACGACGTCGCCGCGCTCGCCCGGCTGCGGGCCGAGAACCCCGCACTGCGGCCCGTCCGGTTCGGCGTCGACGGAGCCTGCACCCTGAGCGCCACCCAGATGTCGTGGCATTCGGCCTCGGGCGCCGAGATGCAGCCCGGCGAGTGGAACGACGTGGCGGTGCGCACGCTCCAGTACCTCGCCACCTCGACGCCCGAGCACGAGGCGCCGAACAGCGTGCTCGTGGTCGTGCACGGCGCCGAGACGATCATCGAGGTGACCCTGCCGACCGTCGAGGGCGTCGTGGGTTACGAGCCCCTCTGGTCGAGCGACGACCGCCGACTGCCCGACGCCGGCCGACCGGGCGAGACGGTGTCGATCTCGGGCCCGACGGTCGTCGTGTACCGCGTCGGCTAGGGCGACGGCCGTGTCGGAACGTCGCATCGAGGGCTCTCTGACGAGCTGGAACGACGACCGCGGCTTCGGGTTCCTCACCCCGGACTCGAGCCGCGGCCGGGTCTTCGTCCACATCACGGCCTTCAGCGGCGGATCGGCGCGACCGCGCGTCGGCGAGCGGTACTCGTACACGGTCGACCGCCATGGCGATCGCGGGCCCGAGGCGGTCAGGGTGGCTCCCTCGGGCACGACCTGGTCGGCGCCGCGCGCCCGACCCGCGCGCCCCTCCTCGCGGGGTCGTCTCGCCGCCGCCGGAGCCGTCGTCGTCGCGCTGGCCCTGATCGTCGTCGCCCTGTGGCCGATCGCCGGCGTGTGGTCCACCGGGTCGCCGGCCGGGACAGCCGACGTGTGGTCGCTCGGCCCGCCGGCGCAGGCGGGTCGCCTCGCCGTCGTCGGAGCCGTCGCACTGCTGAATCTCGCGACCGCCGTCGCCTACGCCGTCGACAAGCGGGCCGCACGGCTCGGGCTCCGACGGATCCCCGAGCGGAGCCTGCTGCTCTGCGGTCTGCTCGGCGGCTGGCCGGCCGCCGTCGTCGCACAGCAGCTGCTGCGGCACAAGACGGGCAAGCCCGCGTTCCGGCGCGTGTTCGCCGCGACCGTCGCCCTGAACCTCGTCGCCGTGGCGGCCGTCGCCGCGGCCGTCACAGCGATCGCCTGAGTCACGGCCAGCGCGACGGTCACCCGAGTCGCGCCCGTCGCGGCGAGCGCCTGAGCCGCGCCGCGCCTCGCCTCGCCTCGCCGCGAGTACCGAGCCGCCGGGCACCGGCGGCGACCGGACCGGTTCGGGCCGGGTCCGGGCGCGCGCCGTCGCTCGCCGTGTTCGCCGTCGCACGCGACGGCCTCGGGTCCGGGCCGTCGATGAATCCGGCGGGGTGTCAGCAATGCGACACCACCGATCGACGGGCGCCGGGCTCTCGGGGCGGATGTCGCCTCGGGCGGGCAGGCCGCGTCGTCGTCCCCGACTGTAGCGGTCCCCCAAACGGCCGACAAGCACGTCCGGTCGCGCACTCGCACCCCAATCCGGGGGGTCACCCCGAGACAGCTCCGACGACCGGTGGTAGGACCCTGAATCGACCATCGGACGACCGTCGGATCAGCTCCCGGATCGGCCCTGAGTCGAGTCTGCGGACCGACCCTCGGACCGACCCTCGGACGCACCCTCGGACCGCCCGGCCGACCGTCGCCCCCGACCCCGTCCGCGCCGCCGCTCCGAGCGGTGTGCGACGAGACCCGAGGTGATCATGTACCCGGCGTAGCCGAACAGGGCGACGGCCAGCAGGGGCACGATCCAGGCCCGCGCCTGACCGTTGACGGCCTGGTTCACGAAGCCGAGCCACGGGACGCTGTACCAGAGCGTGCCGCGCACCTGGACGGGCAGCACCGCCTTCTCGTCGGCGGCGGAGTTGTTGTCGCCCTTCGTCACGAACGACGTGGTGCCGTCCGACGCCGACACGATCTCGATCACCCGGTGGCTGATCACCTCCGGCCGACCGGACTCGATCTGGTACGTCATGACATCGCCGACCCGCACATCCTCGGTGGACGTCGGGCGGACGACGAGCAGCGTCCCCGGCGGGAGGCTCGGCTCCATCGAGCTGGTCAGCACGGTCAGAGGCGTCGACCCGGTCGCCTTGGGCACGATGACGAGCAGCACGGCGAGCGCGACGACCACCAGCAGCAGCCCTGCGCTGAGCCCGACGCCGATGCTGTGCAGCAGCCCCCGTTCCGCCGAGGAGGCGCGGCGCGCGGTCACAGACGCCTCCGGTCGGTCATGCGGGGCCCTCCGACGAGCAGGCTCGGCGCCTCGAGGGCGTGCTCGCCCGAGTCGGCCCGGTCGCCGGCGTCCACCGCGTCGCCGCGGTCGCGGCGACGACGCCCGAGGGCGACGTACCCGCCGCCGAGCAGGGCCAGCACGCCCACGGCGATCGGCAGCCACTCCCCCGGCAACGGGACGCTGACGAACGGGATCGCTCCCGCGACGGCATCCGAGCCGGCGTCCGCCGTCGCACCGCCGTCGACGCCCTCTCCGCCGGAGGCGGCCTCGATCGAGACCGCCCCGGTCGCCGGTCTCGCGGCACTCGTCACGGAGCCCGACGATGCGGATCCGGCCGACGTCGAGCCGCCGGTCGCAGCGGCGCGCGCCTCCTGGTCGTCGGCTCGTTCGTCTGCCGACCCGCCGCCCGCGCCGGTCTCCGAACCGGCGGTCGAGCCGCATGGATCCAGCGTCTCGCCGCCCTGACCGGTGAGCGTGACGAGGACGGTGACTCCGACCGACTGCGCGGCCGAGGCCTCGGATGCGTCCGCCGCGAGCCGCAGGGCCACGGTGATCGGCGCCTCCTGACCGGCCGGCAGCAGGGTCGCGGGCATGACCACCGAGCACGACGGGGAGTCGAGGGTGACGAGCGGCACGGCCTGCGCGACGGGCGCGGCATCGGCGACGGGCGCCTCCTCGACCAGCGGCAGCACGGACGGCGAGCCGTCGAGCGCGACGCCGTCCGGCTCCGCCTCGCCGCCGAGCGTCTCGCCGTCGACCGCATCGTCGCCGTCGACCGCATCGCCGTCGTCGAGCCCCTCGGCCCACGCCGTCACGGACACGTCCTGGGCGAACTCGGTCGTCGACGAGGTGATCCCGACGATGCGGGCGCCGAGCATGGCCGGCTCCGAGGTCGTGTTCTTGACCCAGAAGGTGCCCGAGGTCGAGCCGCCGGGCACGAGCGGCAGGCCGTCGGCGAAGAGCCCGGAGTCGAGACGGGCCTGCCAGAGCCGCCCGTCGTCGCTCACCATCAGCCTCGGCCCGGAGGCCGCGCGCGAGAACGATGCCGCCTCGGCGGCGCGTGCAGCGGCGAGACCCGGCAGCGCGACGGCGCCCGCGACGGCGAGCGACACCAGCAGGGCCGCCCCGACCGTCGTCCTGCGGAGCGCGGGCCGCCCGATCACGGGCACTGGATGTTCCTCAGGCCGTTCGGGTCGTAACCGCCCACGACCACGCCGGTGGCCGCGATCGCCCCCGGCGCACCGTTCACGACGACGCGGATGTCGACGGTGATCGGCCCGTCGCCGTACGGGTCCTTCGGCAGCGTCTCGCGGGTGAAGCCGAACTCGGGGTAGTGACCGGTCTCGGTCGCCGTGCCGACCCGCGTCGAGCCGACGAACGAGCCGTACGTCGTCTCGAGAGGGCGGTCGGACGGGTCGAAGTGCAGGCGGGCGTAGTAGATGTCGGTGGTCGAGCAGGTCGCCGTCTTGCGGGGCGCGACCGTGTTGTTCTGCACGAAGCTCCGCTGCTGCGGGGAGGCGCTCCACGAACCGGTGGCGAGGGTCGCCCGCAGCACCGGGGTGACGCGACCGAGGGGCGAGGTCGTCGACGTGGACGAGCGGATGCACCAGGCGGCCGAGGCGCCGGCGGCGAGCGAGCCCGTCAGCCGAGGAGGCGCGGACCACGTCCCCGAGACCGCCCCGGACCCGACCGCGGCCGACGCCGTGCACGAGGCGCCCGCGGTCGAGCCGCGGGGCACAGGCCAGGCGACGACGGCTATGGAGGAGGCGAGGTCGGCGGAGCTGCCCGAGGCGAGCGACCCGATGGTCGAGTAGTCGGCGTCGACCGAGCCGGTGTTCGTGAACGACCAGGTTCCCGTGATCGCCGGCACCGACGCCGTGTAGTCGCGCTGCAGCGAGGTCGGGTCGGTCGTGCTGAGCGCCACGGCCCCCGTCGCCGCTTTCGTGGAGACCGGCGCGCTCGTCGTCCAGAGGGCGACGGCGGCGCCCCCGGCGGCGAGGGTCGAGCCGATGACGACGCCGGCCACGACGGCGAGCGCGAGACGCCGACCGGCCGCGACGGGCCGGCGACGGGCGTGACGGCCGGTCACGGAGCCACCTGCGTGCCGGCCAGCACGAAGCCGACGGGGGCGCTCTTCGACTGGACGGTGGCGGGGGCGTCGGAGTCGAGGGTGAGGACGAGGCACCCCGTGAGGGACTGACCGGCGGGCAGCGTCGTCCAGGACGAGCCCGTGTCGAGGCTCGCCGCGCGGGCCGAGGTGCCGGCCGTCGTGATCGTGCACGCGGTGCCGCTCCGCAGCACGGCGGCGGTGGCACGCAGCTCGCCGACCACGGCGGCGTCGGTGGACGTCGGCGCGGTGCCCGTGAGACGCAGGGCGAGGGGGACGGTGCCGGTGTTCTTGGCGATGAAGGTGCCCGAGACCGAGCGCCCGGGGCCGAGCTTCGCGACGTCGAGGGCGGACACGCTGGTCACCGCGACCCCGGCCGAGCCGGAGGTGACGACCGACGCCGATGTGGTGGCCGAGGTGCTGAAGAGGGCGTAGGTGCCGCCAGCGGTCGCGACGATCGCCAGCAGCCCGATCACGACGATCCCCGTCGCCGACCACAGCGGACGCACGAGACCACCGAGGCCGCGGACGCCGCGGACGGGCTCGGCGCGGTGACGACGCTGCGTCGTCCCGTGTCGGCTCATCGCGCGGCTCCCGTCTCGGTGGTGGTCGTGATCGTAGGGGATCAGGCGATGGCGCGCTGCTTGAGCGTGAAGGTCAGCTTGCTGAGGTCGAGGGTGCCGTTCATGCTCGCAGCACTCTCGGTGGCCTGCGGCAGCTCGACGATGAAGGTGACGACGGCGGTGGTGCTGCCGGCCGCGACGGGGCGGACGACGAAGCTGCCGGCGGTCGCGGTGTCGGCGGTGACGCCGGCGGGCAGGGTCGACGAGCCGGCGGCGCTCGAGACGCCCATCGACGTCACGGCGACGTTCTTGAGCGATCCCGTGATGGAGGCGGCCGAGTAGGTGAGGTCGGCGACGAGGTCGTTGCCCGACGCGTCGATCTTCATGGTCTGCGTGAAGCGGAGCTTGTTGCCGGGGACGATCTTGAACTGCGACACGTCGGAGATGGCGGCGTTCCGGCCGTTCGTGATGTCCGTCCAGGTGCCCGTGCCGCTCGTCGTCAGCGCCAGCGTGCCCGAGGTGACGCTCGCCGCGGCGACCTCGGTGTTGGCGTTCCACAGCGCGAATGTGCCCGCGCCGCCGAGGAGGAGGGCGATGCCTGCAGCAGCGGCGATGGAGCCTTTGACGAGCTTGTTCATGACGATCCGATCAGCCCTCGAGGAGGGCGCGACGAGCACCGCGGGCGGCGTCCGTCGGGAGGACGCCCCAGCAGGGCGGGTGAGAGGGGGAACCGGTCGGTGACGACCGGAGACTGTGTCGGCGGCGCCGGGCTCTCGGTGGGATGACCGGGCGGGCAGGCCGTGCTGACTCCTACGACACTAGCGGTCCCCCAAAGTGCGGACACGGGTATTTATGCATATGCACTGACCCAGAACGGGGGGTAAAAATGAACGCGGCGGTCTGTCCCCACCGGTGCGGACACCATTCTGTACCCCGAATGGACCTGTTCAGGTGATCTCGGGGGACGCCGCCCATCACCAGGGCCGACCCCGCCTCAGACCGGGTAGCGTCGCTGGCGTGTCGACTGCATACGAGCCCAAGGTCGGACGGATCCCCGTCACGGCACTGACCCCGACCACCCCTGACCGGGTGTTCCCGACGAAGGCCTTCTCGGGCGAGGTGGTGCCGTTCGGCGCCACCGTCTTCCGCGAAGGCCACGATCTGATCGGTGCCGACCTCCTCCTGGTCGATCCGAACGGTGCGACGACGAGGCACCCGCTCACCGCGGGCATCCCCGGCACCGACCGCTGGACGACCGAGGTCCAGCTGGAGATCGAAGGCGACTGGACCTGGCAGGTCGAGGCCTACACCGACGACTGGGCCACCTGGCTGCACACGGCCGAGATCAAGATCCCCGCCGAGATCGACGTCGACGTGACCTTCGCGCTGGGCAGCGAGCTGCTGACCGCGGCGATCGACGACTACCCCGAGACGGTCCTCGTCCGCGACGCGGCCACGGCCCTCGGCAACCCCTCCCTCTCGGCCGGCGCGCGCCTCCGCGTGGCCACCGACCCGCGCCTCGCCGCCGTCTTCGCGAGCAAGCCGCTCGCCAGCCTCCGCACCCGCAGCGGCACCGAGACCCTGCGCGTCGAGCGGAGCCGGGCCGGGCTCGGCAGCTGGTACGAGTTCTTCCCCCGCAGCGAGGGCGCGAAGAAGCAGGAGGACGGCAGCTGGAAGAGCGGCACGTTCCGCACGGCGGCCCGCCGCCTGCCCGCGATCAGCCGCATGGGCTTCGACGTCGTGTACATCCCGCCCGTGCACCCCATCGGCACCACGTTCCGCAAGGGGCCGAACAACACCCTCACGGCCGGGCCCGACGACCCGGGGTCGCCCTACGCCATCGGCTCGCCCGACGGCGGGCACGACGCCATCCACCCCGAGCTCGGCACGGTCGCCGACTTCCGCTGGTTCGTCGAGGCGGCGAAGAACAGCGGCCTCGAGCTCGCCCTCGACCTCGCGCTGCAGTGCTCGCCCGACCACCCCTGGGTCGCCGAGCACCCCGAGTGGTTCACGACCCTGCCCGACGGCACGATCGCGTACGCCGAGAACCCGCCGAAGAAGTACCAGGACATCTACCCCCTGAACTTCGACAACGACTACGACGGTCTCAGCCGCGAGGTGCTCCGCATCGTCCGCTACTGGATCGACCTCGGCGTGACGATCTTCCGCGTCGACAACCCGCACACGAAGCCCGTCCGCTTCTGGGAGTGGCTGCTGCACGAGATCCGCGGCACGAACCCCGAGGTGGTGTTCCTGTCGGAGGCGTTCACGAAGCCCGCCATGATGCAGGCGCTCGCCCAGGTCGGATTCCACCAGTCGTACACGTACTTCACCTGGCGCAACGAGAAGTGGGAGCTCGAGGAGTACCTCACCGAGCTGTCGAAGGAGACGAGCGGCTGGCTCCGGCCCAACCTCTTCGTCAACACCCATGACATCCTCACCCCGTACCTGCAGTACGGCGGCCCGTCGGCGTACAAGATCCGTGCGGCGATCGCCGCGACGGCATCGCCGACCTGGGGCGTCTACTCGGGCTACGAGCTGATCGAGGACGTCGCGCGCCCCGGCAGCGAAGAGAACATCGACAACGAGAAGTACGAGTTCAAGCCGCGTGACTGGGCCGCCGCGGAGGCGGCCGGCGCCTCGATCGCGCCGTACCTCACCCAGCTGAACCGCATCCGCGCATCGCACCCCGCGCTGCGTCAGCTGCGGAACCTCGAGATCCACTCGAGCGACGACGACGCCGTGCTGGTCTTCTCGAAGTACCTGTCGCGGGCCCACACCCGCAGCGGTCGCGCCGACGCCGTGATCGTCGTCGCCAACGTCGACCCGCACTCGGCCCGCGAGACCACCGTGCACCTCGACGTGACGAAGTTCGGCCTGACCCCCGGCGGCACGTACACGGTCCGAGACCTGATCGCGGGCCAGTCGTGGACGTGGGGCGACGACAACTACGTCCGCCTCGACGCCTTCGTCGAGCCCGTGCACGTCTTGACCGTCGACCTCAACCGCGCACCGTAGGAGCACCCGAGATGACCTCCCCCTTCACCCCCGCCCCCGCGGAGGACCCGACGCCCGCCGACGTCCCGGTCGACCTGACCGTCGAGCCGACGCCGTCGGAGCAGACGCCCGCCGCACAGGAGCCCGCCGCGCAGGAGCCTGTCGAGCAGCCCACTGTGGCGCCGACCGCACCCGACCTCGACGACGCCGAGGTCGCGGCCGCCGCGGAGGGTCGTCACGGCCACCCGCACGCGCTGCTCGGCGAGCACACCCGCGACGGGGTGACCGTCGTTCGCGTCGTCCGACCGCTGGCCGCCACGGTCACGGTGACCGGCGCCTCCTCGGAGGTCGTGACCCTCGAGCACGTGGGCCACGGACTCTGGCAGGGCGTCGCCGACGAACCGCTCGGCGGCTACGAGATCGAGGCGAGCTACGAAGGAGGCGCACCCTGGGTCGCCGACGATCCGTACCGCTTCTCCCCCACGGTCTCCGAGCTCGACCTCTACCTCTTCGGCGAGGGCCGCCACGAGCAGCTCTGGAACGTGCTCGGCTCGCACGTCCGCGAGCACGACGGCGTCACCGGCACCTCGTTCGCCGTGTGGGCACCGCACGCGCACGCCGTCCGTGTGATCGGCGAGCTCAACGGCTGGTACGGCGCGCTGCACGCGCTGCGTCGCCTCGACGGCAACGGCGTGTGGGAGATCTTCGTGCCCGGCGTGACCGAGGGCGCGTACAAGTACGAGATCCTCACGCCCGACGGCGTCTGGGTCGAACGCGCCGACCCGATGGCGCGCCGGTCGGAGGTCCCCCCGGCCACCGCCTCCCTCATCACCCGCTCGGAGCACACCTGGTCCGACGACGCATGGCTCGAGAAGCGCGCCGCGAGCGACCAGCACGCCGGCCCGATGAGCGTCTACGAGATGCACGTCGGCTCGTGGCGCCCGGGGCTCGGCTACCGCGAGCTGGCCGACCCGCTGGTCGACTACGTCACGGCCCTCGGCTTCACGCACGTCGAGTTCATGCCGCTCGCGCAGCACCCGTTCGGCGGCTCGTGGGGCTACCAGGTGACGGGCTACTACGCGGCGCAGAGCACCTACGGCTCGCCCGACGACCTGCGCTACCTGATCGACCGCCTGCACCAGGCGGGCATCGGCGTGATCATGGACTGGGTGCCCGGGCACTTCCCGAAAGACGAATGGGCCCTCGGCAACTTCGACGGACGCGCCGTCTACGAGCACTCCGACCCGCGTCGCGGCGAGCAGCCCGACTGGGGCACCCTCGTCTTCAACTTCGGCGACTCGCAGGTGCGGAACTTCCTGGTCGCGAATGCGCTGTACTGGCTCGAGGAGTTCCACATCGACGGACTGCGCGTCGACGCCGTCGCCTCGATGCTGTACCTCGACTACAGCCGCAACGACGGCGAGTGGCTGCCCAACGAGCACGGCGGCCGCGAGGCCACCGAGGCGATCTCGTTCCTGCAGGAGGCGAACGCCACCGCCTACAAGCGCCACCCCGGCATCGTGATGATCGCGGAGGAGAGCACCAGCTGGCCCGGCGTCTCGCGTCCGACCAGCGAGGGCGGCCTCGGCTTCGGTCTGAAGTGGAACATGGGCTGGATGCACGACACCCTCGACTACGTCGAGAAGGATCCGATCCACCGCTCGTACCACCACGGCGAGATCACCTTCTCGTTCCACTACGCCTGGAGTGAGAACTTCATGCTGCCGATCTCGCACGACGAGGTCGTCTACGGCAAGGGCTCGCTCATCGAGAAGATGCCCGGCGACGACTGGCAGAAGCGCGCCAACCTGCGCGCCTACCTCGCGTACATGTGGGGCCACCCCGGCAAGCAGCTGCTCTTCATGGGCTCGGAGTACGGCCAGCCCACCGAGTGGAGCCAGGAGGCCGGTCTCGATTGGTCGGTGCTCGACCGCCACGAGCACCAGCAGATCTTCGACCTCGTCTCGAAGCTGAACAGCGTGTACCGCGCCGAGAAGGCGCTGTGGGCGCACGACTTCGACACCGAGGGCTTCGAGTGGATCGACGGAGGCGCGGCGCAGCAGAGCGTCGTCGCCTTCATGCGGAAGTCCGGCGACGGCGAGAGCGTGGCCGTCCTCGCGAACTGGTCGGGTCAGCCCGTGCAGATGCGCTTCGGGTTCCCCGAGGCCGGCACCTGGCAGGAGGTGCTCAACACCGACGCCGTCGAGTTCGGCGGCTCGGGGGTCGGCAACTACGGTTCGGTCGTGGCGACGGACAGCCCCTGGGCCGGGCGCCCCGCCTCGGCGGACGTCCTGCTGCCGCCACTCGGAGTGCTCTGGCTCAAGCGCCGCCCCTGAGTCCCGAGGCGGCGGGGTCGTGACGATCCGCGCCTCCTCGGAGCGGCCCGCGACAGCGGAAGGCCCCCGTCCGGTTCTCGGACGGGGGCCTTCGTCGTTCGCCTGGCGCCGGGGTCGGCGTCCGGGCGTCGGCGTCCGGCGTCGGCTCAGTAGAGCAGCATCGTCAGACGGCGGCGCGCGGCGACGACCCGGGGGTCGTCGGCTCCGACGATCTCGAAGTACTCGAGGAGGCGCGCGCGGGCCCTGTCACGCCCCGCGGCGTCCTGCGTCGGGAACACGGTGAGCACCCGGTCGAACGCGTCGTCGACATGTCCGCCGCTCACGTCGAGGTCGGCCACGGCGAGCTGCGCGTCGAGATCCGCCGGGTCGGCCGCAGCCGCCTCGCGGACCTCGGCCAGCGTGACCCCCTGCAGACGGGCGATCAGCGACACCTGCGCGAGACCGGCGACGGCCAGCTGGTCGCGGGGGTCTTGGGCGATGGCCGTCTTGTAGGCCGCGATCGCCGCGTCGTAGTCGCCGCGGTCGATGGCGTCGTAGGCGTCTTGATGGTGCGGGGGCAGCGGCTCGGGCTCGGGCTCGCGGGCCTCGCCCTCCACGTCGGGGGCGCCGTCGACGACCGCCCGGCCGGTGACGCCGTTCTGGGCGGCGAGCTCGAGCACCTGCTCGAACGCGTCGCGCACCTGCGCCTCGGGGAGGGCCCCGACGAACAGCTGCACGGGTCGACCGCCGACCACCGCGGCGACCGCGGGGATCGACTGCGCCTGGAACGCCTGGGTCAGCTGGGGGTTCGCGTCGACGTCGACCTTGGCGAGCACGAGACGACCGGCGTACTCGGTCACCAGCTTGTCGAGCACCGGCGAGAGCTGCTTGCACGGCCCGCACCACTCGGCCCAGAGGTCGACGATGACGGGCACGGTGTTGCTCAGCTCGAGGAACTGCGCGAAGGTCTCGTCGGTCGCGTCGATCACGAGCGACGGGACGCCCACGGTGGCCGCGGCCCCGCCGTCGGGGGCGCCGGGTGCTCCCCCGGTCGCGGGCGCCGGTCGGCCGGCACCGCCAGCGGACGGTCGCTCGACCAGCGACGACAGGTCGACGGCTCCGCGGAGACCGGCGGGCAGAGGGGGGACGTTGGTCATGGCAGCTCCTTAGCGCTGATGAGGGCCTGGCTGAATCCGAGGAGGACGATCTTCTGGTCGCTGCCCACGGCCGGCACGGAGAAGAGCAGCTCGACGCCGTAGGTCGCCTCGATCCCCTTCGTCGTCTTCTCGATGCCGGTGAGGGTCTTGACCGCACCGGCCGGGTTGACCTCGGCCCCCTCGGCTGTCGGCTTCACGGTCTCGACCTCGTTCAGGGCGACGGAGACGATGGCACCGGCGTCGTTCGTCGCGAAAGCGACCGCCGGGTCGTCGTCGGGGTTCGAGGCGAAGTCGATCGAGGCGGTCTCGGGGAGGGCCTCTCGCTTGGCGTCTTTGTAGGGCTTGCCGATCTTCTCGCGGAGTGTGTCGCCCTCCGACTCGAACAGCGGCGCGTACTCGCTCTCGTCGCCGTCGGCGAGGATGTCGCCGTAGGCCGTGGCGAGCTGATCGGGCTGCAGGGTCAGCAGCTTGACGTCGGGCGAGAGCCGGGCGGCGCCGATGCTGGCGGGCGCGACCGTGGGAGGCGTGGCCCCGGCCTCGAGGCTGGTCAGGTACTCGACCTGGTAGTTGGCCCGCGCCTCCTCTTGCACCAGGGTGAGCGCGATGGGCGCCACGGCCGTGTCGTCGGACTGGACGATGGCGAAGACGCTGCGGGGCCAGGTGTCGGCCTGCTGGGGCAGGGTCAGGGTGACGTCGCCCTCGGGGATGGCGATGGGCTCGGCGGCGGCCGCGTCTTTGTCGCGCAGGGCGTAGTTGGCCTCGCGCTGGGCCAGGGCCGGCCCGGTGAAGCGGGTGGCGGCGAGCTCGGCGTCGAGGGTCCCGTCGGCCTGCGAGGCCACGGCGGAGATGCGCTTCACGATGCGCTCGGCCTGCGCGACGCTGACGACGGGGGGCTGCAGGTCGTCCTGCTCGTCGTCGGACGCGGCACCGGTGCTGGTCGGAGTGGGCGTCGCGGACGGACCCGAACCGGTGCCCCCGACGGCGCTCGGCCAGTAGTCGGCGGTGCAGCCGGAGAGCGCCAGGGCACCCACCAGCACGACGGGCACGATCGCCACGGAACGACGGATGGCTCGACGGTCGCCCGCGCCGCCGTCGCCGAGGCTCGACGGCTCACGCCGCGTCCGTCGGGTCGGACGGAGGGGCTTGCCCTGACCGGAGCGCCGGCGCGGACCGCGGTTGCGGCGGTGGTGGGCGATCGCCCAGATGTAGAGCAGCACGCCGATCAGCAGCACGAGGAGACCACCGGCGATCAGCGGACCGGCCATGGGCGTCGCGGTCGAGAGCGGCCAGGTCACCCGGATCGTGTCGGGTGCCGGCGCGGCGCCGTCGGACACGACGACGAGGGAGACGTCGTCGGGGGCGTCGAGCGAGAAGGTCGGGTCGGCCCCGGCGTACTCGGCGTTCCAGAGGTCGGAGTCGGCGGGGCTCGGGACGTCGGCGGTGTCGCCGTCGACCACCGTGCTCACGAGCTCGCCGCTCGTCTCGTCGAACGACACCTCGTTGTAGGCCGAGTCGCCGACCCAGCCGAGGACGTCGGAGGTGCGGCCCGTGGCGGCGAAGGCCGTGTCGGCACCCGAGATGCTCACCGTCTGGCGGCCGTCGTGACCGTGCAGCGCCTCGGAGGGCACGACCGTGATTCGGGCCTCGGAGTCGGAGGTCGAGACGGTCGACGAGACGCTGGGAGGTGGCGCGAAGACGGTCCGCTGGGCGAAGCCCAGGGCCACCATGAGCGCCGCCAGCACGACGACGAACACTGCGATGATGAAACGCACGTTTCTCTCCCTCCGTGCCACCATCCCGGTCGGGTCGCGACGAACCGCTCGGGACGGCCACGCCGGCGCGGGCCTGGCCGGATGGCCGGGCGCGGCAGCAGACTTTAAGACGGCTCAGCGTATCCGAAAAGACCTGGGAGGCGCGTGACCGACGAGAAGTCCTCTCAGGCCGGGTGGCGACCAGTCCCTCGCCCGCTAAAATCGTCGGGTCCGGGCCGAGCGATCTCGTTCCCGCCGCCGAGCAAGAGGAGACACCGTGGCCGCTGACGAATCGGAATTCGGGACGGAACTCCGCGGGTACCGCAAAGAAGAGGTCGACCGCGCGCTGGGCGACCTGCGGCGCGAGCTGATCAAGTCGAACACCGACCGCGCCGAGACGGTCGACGACCTCAAGCGCCTGCAGAGTCGCCTCGACGAGCTGCAGTCCGAGCTCGACGAGGCCGGCACCCCGACCTACGCCGGTCTCGGCAGCAAGCTCGAGCAGACCCTCCGCCTCGCCGAGCAGCAGGCCACCCGCCTCGTCAGCCAGGCCGACATCGACGCCGAAGAGCTGCGGCGCTCGTCGACGACCGAGGCCGAGCGACTCGTCGCCGACGCCACCGAGCGCGCCGACGCCGTGCTGGGTGACGCCCGGGGTCGCGCCGCCGCCCAGATCGACGAGTCCCGTGCCGATGCCGACCGCATGGTCGCCCGAGCCCGCAACGAGGCCCGCTCGCTCCTCCAGGAGGCGCAGCGCGACTCGTCCGCCATGCGCGGCGCCGCGGCGACCGAGGCCGCCGAGAACGTGTCGACCGCCCGCCACGAGGCCGCCGCGCTGCGCGCCGACGCCGAACGGGACGTCGCCGAGCAGCGCGACGTCGTCGGCCGCGAGGTCGCCGAGGCCCGTGCCGACGCCGCCGAGCTGGCCCGCACCACGGCCGAGACCCGCGCCCTCTTCATCAGCGACAGCGAACGCCAACGCGCCGACCTCGACCGCGAGGGCGACACGCTCCGTGCCGAGCTCGCCCGCCTCGACGAGACCACCCGTGCCGAGCTCGAGGTCGAGGTGACCACCCGTCGCGCCGATCTCGAGCGCGAGATCACGGGCGCTCGAGCAGACCTCGACGACGACGTCGCGAACCGTCGCGCCGAACTCGACCGCGACATCGCCGAGCAGCGCGCCGAGCTGGCCCGCCACGTCTCCGAGACGCGCGCGGCGCTCGAGCGCGAGGTGGACGCCGGCCGCGACGACCTGAGCCGCGAGGTCGAGACGACCCGCGCCTCCTTGGCGACCGAGGCCCTCGAGATGCGAGCCGGGCTCCAGCTCGAGATCGAGACCGCCCGTGCGGAGCTCGAGCGCGAGGCCCGAGCGGCCCGCGACGAGATCGAGCTCGACCGCACCACGACCCGCGACGAGATCGAGCGCACCACCGTCGAGACCCGTGAGCGCCTGGCCCGCGACGTCCAGCAGCAGGCCGAGCGACTCGAACGCGACGCCGCCGAGCACCGGGCGCAGGTCGAGGCCGAGACGGCGAACGCCCGTGCCGACCTCGACGCCGAGGTGGCCGAGAGCCAGGCGCGGCTGTTCGACGACGAGGAGGCGCAGCGCGCACGACTCGAGAACGAGGCGGAGACCATCCGCGCCCGGCTCGCCGCCGAACGCGACCGCGCCGAGGCGCTCGTCGCCCGCGAGACGGACGAGGCCCGGACGGCTCTCGCGCTAGAACGGACGACCCGATTCGACGAGCTCGAGCGCGACCTCGTCGCCCGACACCAGGCGGCCGTCGCCGAGACGCAGAACTACCTGGACGACGCTCACGCGCAGCTCGACGAGGCCCGGCAGCGGGCCGTCGACGTGCGCCGCGAGGCCGACGAGCTCGAGCGCTCGTCTCACGACCACGCGAAGACGGTGCGCGGCGAGGCCGACTCGACCGCGCACGAGGTGCTGACCAACGCCGAGGTGCGCAGTCGCGACATCGTGACGGAGGCCGAGAACCGGGCCCGCGACCTCGTCTCCGACGCCGAGCGTCGACTCTCGGAGCTGCGGGACGAGCGCGACGCGGTCGCCTCGTACCTCGAGAACCTCCGCGCCATGTTGAGCGAAGCCGCGAAGGTTGCGCCAGAGTAGTCACGCGGCGGCCCCGTGCTGAACGACTCAGCCGCCGAAGAGGAGTAGAGCCCGCGTGAAGATCCACAATCCGTTCCGGCTGGGCCTCCTGGCCGGGCTCGGCGTGCTCGTCGCCCTCGTGATCGGCGGTGCCGTCAGCGAGCTGTCCACGATCATCACGTACGTGGGCGCCGCGCTGTTCATCGCCCTCGGTCTCGACCCGATCGTGTCGTGGCTCGAGAAGCGGCGCGTCCCTCGGACCCTCGCGATCACCCTCGTCATGGTCGCCCTGCTGGGCGCCGTCGTCGGCGTCGTCTTCGCCATCGTCCCGATGATCGTCAGTCAGGCCACGGCGCTGATCACGAACCTCGTGACCTACCTGCAGAGCGTCACGACGCAGCAGTTCGTCGACAACCTGCAGAGCTCGTACCCCAGAACGTCTTCGACGTGCAGCAGGGCCTCGACTCGGTCGTGGCGTTCCTCGGCGACCCCGACAACGTGGTCACGATCGGCGGCGGGGTCCTGGCGGTCGGCGTCGCGATCGGCAACGGGCTCTTCGCGACCATCGTCGTCCTGATCCTCACGCTGTACTTCACGTCGTCGATCAACAGCGTCAAGCGTGCGGTCTACCAGCTCGTGCCGGCCTCGAAGCGCCCGAAGTTCATCGTCATCGCGGAGCAGATCGGCGACTCGGTGGGTCGCTACGTGATCGGCCAGTTCACCCTCGCCGCGATCAACGGCATCCTGAGCTTCATCTTCCTGAGCATCATCGGCGCCGAGCAGCCCGCGGTGTTCGCGGCCATCGCCTTCGTGGGGTCGGTCATCCCCCTGGTCGGCACCATCAGCGGCTCGGCGATCATCGTGCTGGCCCAGGTCGCCCTGCTGCCCGATTCGCCCTCGACGTGGATCACCGCCGCCGTCTACTACCTCGTCTACATGCAGATCGAGGCGTACCTGCTCAGCCCGCGCATCATGCGCCGTGCGGTCAGGGTGCCCGGGGTGATCGTCGTCATCGCGGCGCTCGTCGGCGGCACGCTGCTCGGAGTCCTCGGGGCCCTGATCGCGATCCCCTTCGCCGCGTCGGTGCTCCTGATCATCCGCGAGGTGCTCGTGCCCCGGCAGAACACGCTCTGACGCTGACGCTGACGCTGACGCTGACGCTGGCGCTGACGACGCTCGTCCGACCGCTGGCGCGCCGGGCGCTGTGCGATCGCACGCGATCTGCGGTCACGTCCGCTCCGGTAGCCGGCAGCGGCTCAGGGCCAGATGGCGGGCAGCGGCAGCGCCTGCGGAGCGACCCGCTGCACGATCTCCGACAGCACGCGCGTCGTCTGCTTCTCGCCGACCCAGAGGTGCTTGCCGCCCTCGACGGCGACGACCTCGGCGCGGGGAACGACGGCGAAGCGGCGCCGCGCCTCCTCGGGTCGGAGGTAGTCGTCGAACTCGGGCACGACGGCCACGATCGGCGTCGCGACGTCGTTCCAGGCGGCGAGCTCGGCGTCGGTGGTGCGATGCAGGGGCGGTGACAGCAGCAGCAGACCGGCCGTCTCGACGCCGCGCCCATGCTTCAGCGCGACCTCGGTGCCGAACGACCAGCCGACCAGCCACGGCGTGGGCAGACCCTCGTCGTGCACGAACGCGACTGCGGCCGCGAGATCGGCGGCCTCGGCGATCCCTTCGCCGAACTCGCCCTCGGACCGCCCCCTCGGCGATGACACGCCACGGAAGTTGAAGCGCAGCACCGCGAGGTCGGCCAGGGCGGGGAGGCGCGCGGCGGCCTTGCGGATCACGTGCGAGTCCATGAACCCGCCCGCCGTCGGCAGCGGATGCAGGGCGACCAGCGTGCCGACCGGCGGGCGGTCGGTGGGAACGGAGAGCTCGCCGACGAGGCGGAGACCATCGCCGGTGCGGAGCTCGACGTCGCGACGGCGCGCGGGCAGCAGGACGCCGCCCCGCACCTCGACGGAGCCGGTCGAGTCGGTCGGGTCGGTCGGGTCGGTCGAGCGGGTCGGGTCGGTCACGAGATCCTCCAGCAGTGGGTGTGCCAATGACGACGGGACGCCAGGTCGTCGGCGTCGCCGAAGAGCCCGTCGGCACGCCAGACGACGACGTGCGCCGTACCGGGGGCGACGATCAGCGAGCAGCCGGGGCAGACGTACTCTTTGACGGACGACGACGCACCGATGGACTGGACGGTGAATGACCGGCCATGTCGGGTCTCGACGACCGCACCGCCCCGGATCGCCCGGGTGATGTCGTTCGCAGGCTCGTCATCAGGTCGACGTGTGTCGCGAGGGCGTCGCGGTCGATTGCTTCGGGGCATGACCACCACCGTATCGCGGCGGCGCTGCTGACATCGTCAGAGTCCCGCTGCGGTTCCAGCGGCCGAGCCGGTGGCGCCATCGTGCCCCGGACGACCCGTCCGGTGCACGTGGACGGGATCAGTACCAGTTGACGGCCTGCGAGTGCGACCAGGCGCCGCAGGGCGACCCGTAGACGCCCGAGATGTAGTTGAGACCCCAGGTGATCTGCGTCGCGGGGTTCGTCTGCCAGTCGGCGCCGGCCGTCGCCATCTTGCTGCCGGGCAGCGACTGCGGGATGCCGTAGGCGCCGCTTGAGCCGTTGGAGGCGTAGACGTTCCAGCCCGACTCTTTGTTCCACAGCGAGACGAGGCAGTCGTACTCGCCGGTGCCCCAGCCTCGGGCCGAGACCATGCCCGCGGCGATGGCCTTCGCGCTGCCCGGATCGGGGGTGCCCGCAGCGGGTGCCGCCGGGGCCGCCGGGGCAGGCGCCGGGGCCACGGCCGATTCCGACGTCGACACGACGGAGGCGTCGACGTCGTCGGCCTCCTCGGTGACGACCGGCTCAGGCTCGGGCGGGGGCGGCGGAGGCGGCAGGGTGACGTCGTAGCCGTCTCGATCGGCCGTGGAGGCCGATGCGCCGATGACGGAGTACGACTGCCCGGGCGCGACCAGCACACTGGCACCGCCGACGACGCGGGTGGTCGCCTCGGCACCGGAGATCGGGTTCACGAGCGAGGCCGACACGAATGCGAACGACGCGAGGAAGCCGCACGCTGGGAGGACGTATCGCCCCCGACGGCGCCGAGGCGCAGGGGTCGGAGCGGTCACGGCCAGACTCGACGCGGGGACCATACGGCGTGCCGCGATGGGTCTCGCGACCAGCGCCGGGTGCTCTCGAGGAGTGATGCCGGTCGTCGGAGTTGCAGCGTGCCTACCCATAAGTGGACTAAGAATAACCGAAGTCTCGGGAACTGGCCAGGACGACGTGATGCGTGTCGACACGGGAGGCGATCGCCTCGGCGGGTTCGGCGAAGGCGGGCCGGCGTGCGCTGGCCTGCGCGCAGGAAGGTTCGGCGGGTCGATTCAGCGGACGGCGAGCATCACGTCGACGACGGCGTCGAGCAGCACGTCGACCTGGACCTCGCGGTACCCGCCCCGCTTCGCACGGAAGACCACGGCGCGGACGTCGTCGATGCTCAGGGCCTCGCCATCGCCGAAGTACCCCTTCAGTCTGCGGACGAAGCTGTCGACGTCGGCGGGGTGGTAACCCTGCGTGACGATACCGACCCGGTCGAACCGATGGCCCGTCGGCCGATCGAGACGCGCCACGATCTCCTCCGCCGCCGAACGCGCACCCGCGAACCAGGCGGCGTCACCCTCGCCGGCGAGCGACCGTTCGCGCTCGCGACTCGCGAAGGCGTCCTCCAGACGCTCGAGGGCCGCATCGACGTGCGACGTGGAGTAGCCGCCCTTGGCCATCGTGAAGGCCGTGCGACGGATCTGCTCGGAGTCGATCGACGTGGACCGCGTGGCGCGCGTGGGCGCCGCGCCCGAGTACGCCGCGCGAGCCCTCTCCAGGAACGACTCGACCTCGGTCACGTCGTAGCCGAGTCGACCGTTCTGAGCCATCGGGAAT
The DNA here is from genome assembly GCF_979258095.1 of Frigoribacterium sp. AC394. Lineage (NCBI taxonomy): Bacteria > Bacillati > Actinomycetota > Actinomycetes > Micrococcales > Microbacteriaceae > Frigoribacterium > Frigoribacterium sp. AC394. The sequence goes on from NZ_OZ409834.1 coordinate 761,688, forward strand.
GTCGTCTTCACCAGACCATCATGCCGCACCGACGCCCTGGGTCCGCCTGAGCGGATGCCCCGTGCGTCAGGTGACGATGAGGTACAGGGCGTACGCCGCGGCCGCCGACGGCAGCGTGCTGTCGAGCCTGTCGAGGAATCCGCCGTGGCCCGGCAGCCAGGTCGAGATGTCTTTGATCCCCAGGTCGCGCTTGATGAGGGACTCGGAGAGATCGCCGATGGTCGCCGTCACGATGATCACGCCACCGAGGATGAGACCGAACCACCAGGCCTCGTCGAGCATCAGCCACGACAGCAGGACCGCCGCGATGAGACTCGCCGCTACGGACCCGGCGAAGCCCTCCCAGGTCTTCTTCGGGCTGATCCGCGGAGCCATCGGGTGCTTGCCGAACGACAGACCCGTCGCATACGCCCCCGTGTCGACGGCGATCACGATGATGAGCGCGGCGAGAGTCCAGTTGGCGCCGTTCGGCTGAGCCGCCATCAGCGCCATGAAGCTGCCCAGGAACGCGCAGTAGATCTGCACGAACGCGCCGGCGCCGATGTCGCGGGCCACCGAGGAGGCGCTGGTGCGGTGCGAAGGACGCACCAGTTCGACGAGCCGCCACGCCGACACCACGAGGATGCCCCCCACCAGCGCCAGCCACTGCCCCTGTGCACCGAAGTAGAAGGCGGCGGGGACGATGGCGACACCGGCGAGGACGCTCGGCAGGCGCGGTACGTCGCGACCTGCGAAGCGGAGTGCGCTCGCGAGCTCGAAGCACAGCGACCCGATGAGGGCCGCCGCCACGATCATGAAGAACGCCGGCTCGAAGATCAGGCTGACGAGCACGGCACCGCCGAGACCGACGCCGACGCCGATGGCCGCGGGGAGGTTGCGCCCTGTGCGGGCGGTCAGCTTCTCGTTGCGGGCACCGAGCGCGGCGCGGCGCGTGCGGAGCTGGTTCTCGAGGTCGTGACGAGCGGCCTGCGCCCTGGCGTCGAAGTCGGCCCGACGGCTACCGAGGGTGGTCTTGGGGGTCGGCCCCGAATCGTCAGGACGAGGGCCGTCAGGAGCGTCGCTCATCTAGACCTCGAGCAGCTCGGCTTCCTTCTTCTTCAACGCCTCGTCGATCGAGTCGATGTACCCCTTGGTCAGAGCCTCGAGGTCTTTCTCGGCACGAGCGACCTCGTCGTCGCCGACCTCGGACTTGAGGGCGTCGAGATCGTCCTTCGACTTGCGCCGGATGTTGCGGATCTGCACCTTGGCGTCTTCGCCCTTGCTGCGCACGATCTTGACGAACTCCTTGCGGCGTTCCTGCGTCAGCTCCGGGATCGTGACCCGGACGAGCGTGCCGTCGTTGGTCGGGCTCGCACCGAGGTTCGGGAAGGTCGCGATGGCCTTCTCGATCTCCTTGAGCGCCGTCTTGTCGTACGGGGTCACGATCATCGTCCGCGCTTCGGGCACCTGGAGGGATGCCAGCTGCGCCAGAGGGGTCGGGGTGCCGTAGTAGTCGACGGGGATCTTCTGGAAGAGCGCCGGGTTGATGCGCCCGGTGCGGACCTGACCGAAGTCGGTCTTGGCGGACTCGAGTGCCCGCTCCATCTTCTCGCGCGTCTCGTTCTGTACGTCGTTGATCGCCACAATGCTCCCTAGATTCGTTGTCGAGCTTAGTCGTCAGTTGCTGACGAGGGTTCCGATGCGCTCGCCACGGATGGCCCGGGCGATGTTGCCGCCGCCCTCCATGCCGAACACGTGCATGGGCATGCCGTTGTCCATGCAGAGGCTGAACGCGGTCGAGTCGACGACCTTGAGCCCCTTGACCAGCGCCTCCTGGTAGGTCAGCGTCTCGAGCTTGACCGCCGAGGGGTCGTGGCGGGGGTCGGCCGAGTAGACGCCGTCGACTCCGTTCTTGGCGACGAGCACCTCGTCGGCGCCGATCTCGAGGGCGCGCTGGGCGGAGACCGTGTCGGTCGAGAAGTAGGGCAGACCCGCACCGGCGCCGAAGATGACGACCCGGCCCTTCTCGAGGTGGCGCTCGGCACGACGCGGGATGTACGGCTCGGCGACCTGGGTCATCGAGATGGCCGACTGCACGCGCGTCGCCGCACCCGCCTGCTCGAGGAAGTCCTGGAGGGCGAGGGCGTTCATCACCGTGCCCAGCATGCCCATGTAATCGGCCCGGCCGCGGTCCATGCCCCGCTGGCTCAGCTCGGCGCCACGGAAGAAGTTGCCGCCGCCGACCACCACGGCGATCTCGACGTCCTGGGCGGCGTCGGCGATCTCTCGGGCGATGGCGCCCACCACGTCGGGGTTGACGCCCAGCTGGCCGCCGCCGAAGGCCTCGCCGGAGAGTTTCAGGAGGACCCGTCGGCGTCCGGTGATGTCTGATGTCATGTGGGGTCTCCTTCGTTCATGGCCGTAGCCAGGTTAGCGACTCGGCGCTGGACGCTGTCCGCCCGACCGGGATCGGCGGCGGACACGGAAATGGGGCCTGAGACGTATGACCGTCTCAGACCCCATCGCGTATGTGGCTAGGCGCCGACCTTGATCCGGGAGAAGCCCTGGATCTCGATGCCGGCCTGCTCGACGACCTTGGCGACCGACAGCTTGCTGTCCTTCGCGTAGGCCTGGTCGAGCAGTGCGATCTCCTTGAAGAAGCCGGTCAGGCGACCCTCGATGATCTTCGGCAGGGCGGCCTCGGGCTTGCCCTCGTTCTTCGCGGTCTCTTCGACGATGGCGCGCTCTTTCGCGACGTCGTCGGCGGGGACCTCGTCGCGCGACAGGTACGTCGGCGCAGCGAAGGCGACGTGCTGGGCGATCGAGCGGGCGGTCTCGGCGTCCGAACCGGTGTAGCCCACGACCACGCCGACCTGCGGGGGCAGGTCTTTGGAGGTCTTGTGCAGGTAGATCGCGAACTCGGAGCCCTCGACGCGAGCGACCGAGCGGAGCTCGACCTTCTCGCCCATGAGAGCCGCCTCGTCGTTGACGAACGCCTCGACGGTCTGGCCGCCGATGGCGGCCGCGTTGCCCTCTGCGGCGGTCGCCGCACCCGCGGCCGAGACGGCCTCGAGCACGGAGTCGGCCAGGGCGATGAACTTCTCGTTCTTCGCGACGAAGTCGGTCTCGCTGGCGAGCTCGATGATCGTGGCGTAGCCGGCGGATGCCTTGGCGGCCACGAGGCCCGCGGTGGTCTGACGGCCCTCGCGCTTGGCGACGCCCTTCAGTCCCTTGACGCGGAGGATCTCGACGGCCTTCTCGATGTCGCCGTCGGCCTCGACGAGAGCGTTCTTGCTGTCCATCATGCCCGCACCGAGGCGGTCACGGAGGGTCTTGACGTCAGCGGCGGTGAAGTTTGCCATGTCTGACTTCCTTTCGTGGAGTCGGAGTGAGGAGGTGCGTTACTTCGAGTCGGCGGCGGCGTCGGCGTCGGCCGGCTCCGCAGCGGTCTCGACGGTCGCCTCGGCGACGGGCTCGGCGACCGGCTCGCCCAGGGGCTTCGCGGCGACCTGAGCGTCGGCGTCGTTCTCCTCCGTGGGGAGCGGCTCGGCGGCGGGCGCCTCGGTCGCGGCGTCGGCGGCCTTGGCCTCGCCCTGGGCGAGCAGCTCGGCCTCCCACTCGGCGAGGGGCTCGACGGGCTGGTCGGCGTCTTCGGGCTTCTGGTGACGCTGGACGAGGCCCTCGGCGGCGGCGTCGGCGACGATGCGCGTCAGCAGACCGACGGAGCGGATCGCGTCGTCGTTGCCGGGGATCGGGAAGTTGATCTCGTCGGGGTCGCAGTTGGTGTCGAGGATGCCGATGACCGGGATGCCGAGCTTCTTGGCCTCGTCGATCGCGAGGTGCTCTTTCTTGGTGTCGACGATCCAGAGCGCCGACGGCGTCTTGGTGAGGTTGCGGATACCACCGAGCGTCTTGTGCAGCTTGTCGAGCTCGCGCTTCTTGATCAGGAGCTCTTTCTTGGTGAAGCCCTGGGTGGTGTCGTCGAAGTCGATGTCCTCGAGCTCCTTCATGCGGGCGAGGCGCTTCGACACGGTCTGGAAGTTGGTCAGCAGACCACCCAGCCAGCGCTGGTTCACGAAGGGCTGGCCGACACGGTTCGCCTGCTCGGCGATGGAGCCCTGAGCCTGCTTCTTGGTGCCGACGAAGAGGATGGTGCCGCCGTGGGCGACGGTCTCCTTGACGAAGTCGTAGGCGCTGTCGATGTAGCCGAGCGACTGCTGCAGGTCGATGATGTGGATGCCGGAGCGCTCGGCGAGGATGAATCGCTTCACCTTCGGGTTCCAGCGGCGGGTCTGGTGTCCGAAGTGGACGCCGCTGTCGAGCAGCTGGCGGATGGTGACGACGGCCATGGTCGTTCTCCTGTTTCTGGGCGCACACGCTGGTGCACCGGATTGTCGGTTGTCGGACGACCGGTCGGTCGTCGCTGCCTGGTGCCCGGGCGCACCTCCGCCGCTCGCACCCTGGGATGCGGTCGGACCGAATGGAGATGGAGGCCGGTGACGAACGGAACCGGACGGACCGGCTCGCGATCGGTGCGTCCGAAGACGCACTGGGCACGCGAAGTCAGCCTGCTGAGCAGGCTGCATCGATCATGTTAGCACCACGCGAGAACGCCCCGACCGGCAGCCGGTCGGGGCGTTCTGGGGCGTGTCGGACGTCAGGCCCTGGAGCGCTTGGCGTCGATGGATCCGTCGAGCGCCGAGACGCCCATCTCCTCCAGGGAACGGCCCTTGGTCTCGGGGATCTTCGCGAAGACGAAGAAGAACGAGACGAGGGCGAAGAAGGCGAAGATGCCGTACGACAGCGTGAGGCTGAGGGCGGCGAGGCTCGGGAACGACACCGTGACGATGAAGTTGGCGATCCAGTTCGCCATGCTGCCGACGCCGAGCGCCGTGGCACGGATGCTGTTGGGGAACATCTCGCCGAGGAGGACCCACATCAGCGGACCCCAGGTCGCACCGAACGAGACCACGAAGAGGTTCGCCGCGACGAGCGCGACCGGGCCCCAGGCACCCGGCAGCGACGGGTCGCCGGAGGCGGTGGTCGTCGCCTGGCTGAATGCGAGCGCGGTGACGGCGAGGCTCAGGAACATGCCGACGGAGCCGGTGAGCAGCAGCGGGCGACGACCGACCTTGTCGACCAGACCGATGGCCACGAAGGTCACGGCCACGTTGACGACGGCGGTGATCGTCGAGATGAGGAAGGAGTCCTCCTCCTGGAATCCGACGGCCTGCCAGAGGGTGGTCGAGTAGTAGAAGATCACGTTGATGCCGACGAACTGCTGGAGGACGGCGAGGATGATGCCGACCCAGACGATCGGCTGCAGGCCGAAGCGCTTGCCGCGGATGGACGACTTCGTGTCGAGGTCTGCCTCGGTCTTGATCGAGTCGGTGATCTCCTTCAGGCTCGTGTCGACCGTCTCGGTCGGGACGATGCTCTCGAGCACCTTGCGAGCTTCGCCCTCCCGGCCTTCGCCCGCGAGATAGCGGGGCGACTCGGGCAGACGCCATGCCAGCACGCCGTAGACGACCGACGGCACGACGCCGACGAGGAACATCCAGCGCCAGGCCGCGAGACCGAAGAGCGACGGCTCGGACGCCCCGCCCGCGGTGACCGCGAACAGCTGGTCGGAGAGGAGGGCGACGAAGATGCCGAGCGTGATGGCCAGCTGCTGGAACGACGCGAGTCGCCCGCGGATGGCCTTGGGCGAGACCTCGCTGATGTAGGCCGGTGCGATGACGGAGGCGATGCCGATGCCGAGTCCGCCGATGACGCGCCAGAGCACGAGGTCCCAGACGGCGAAGGCGGCTGCCGCGCCGATCGAGCTGACGAGGAACAGCGCGGCGCCGATCAGCATGACCTTGATGCGGCCCATCTTGTCGGCGAGACGACCGGCGACGTAGGCGCCGATCGCGCAGCCGATCAGGGCCGAGGCGACGGCGAAGCCTGACGCGAACTCGGTCAGACCGAACTCGTCGGTGATCGACGACACCGCGCCGTTGATGACGGACGAGTCGAATCCGAAGAGGAAGCCTCCGACGGCCGCGGCCACCGCGAGCGCCGTCACCCGCCTGTTCAGCTTCTTGGCTTCCGCTGGATCTGCTGCCGAGTTCGACACGGTTCTCCTTCTTGCTCGGAGGAGGAGGGCGCGCCTCGACTCCTCCACAACGTCGTGCACCGGGTGTCCGTGCACCGATGAACGATACGCCTCGGCGGAGCGAGGTGCACGCTCGGCAGAATTTCCGGATGCGCCTCGTCGACCGTGCCTCGTCTCGCCACCGTGCCCGGGCCTCCTCGATGGGGGCCGGGGTCGGGTCCCTGGTCGTCGGGTGGCGTCCGAGGCTCGGGGGCGCGTCGCTGCTGGTGCTGCTCGTCGCGATGGCCGGGGGTGCGGACGGGACGGCGGGCGCGGCGGGCGACCCGGTGGGCGGCGCACCCATCGTGACCGTCGGGTCGGTGCTCTGGTCGTGGCCGGTGGCGCCACCGCACCCGGTCGTCCGCCCGTTCGTCGCACCCGAGCACGCGTGGTCACCCGGTCACCGCGGCATCGACATCGGGGCCGCCGTCGGCGAACCCGTGCTGGCACCCGACGACGGCGTCGTGCGCTTCGCAGGCACGGTGGTCGACCGGCCGGTCCTCTCCATCACGCACTCCGACGGTCTGCTGAGCAGCTTCGAGCCGGTCACGACGGAGCTGACCGCCGGCGAGGCCGTCACCCGGGGCGACGTCGTCGGTCTCGTCGTCGCCGGCCACTCCCCCGACGTCGACGCCGTGCACCTCGGCGCCCGCCGCGACGGCGAGTACGTCTCCCCGCTGCTGCTGCTCGGCGGCGGACGCCCGTCGGTGCTGCTGCCGACCCGCCCCGTGGGGTGAGGCGCGCCCGGCGGTCAGGCCCTGGGGTGCGCCGAGCGGTAGCTCTCGCGGAGCCGTTCCGTCGAGACGTGCGTGTAGATCTGGGTCGTGCCGAGACTGGCGTGGCCGAGCAGTTCCTGCACGGCCCGGAGGTCGGCGCCCCCGTCGAGCAGATGCGTCGCCGCCGTGTGCCGCAGCGCGTGCGGCCCGGCGGGGCCGGCACCCGGGATGTCGCCGAGGAGGCGCGCGACCAGTCGATGGACGGCTCGCGTGCCGAGGCGCCCCCCCTCCGATCCGACGAAGAACGCGGTCGTGCCCGGCTCGCCGCCGGCCGCAACGAGTGAGGGCCGCGCCCGATCGAGGTACCGACCGAGCGCCTCGGCCGCGGGCACCCCGAAGGGCACCACCCGCTGCTTCGCCCCCTTTCCCGTCACCCGCACCATGAGCCGCCCGAGGTCGACGTCGGCCAGGTCGGCGCCGACGAGCTCCGAGACCCGCAGACCCGACCCGTAGAGCAGCTCGACGACCGCGAGGTCGCGGCGGGCACCGGGGTCGTCGGTGTCGGCGCGGAGCTCGAGCGAGCGCAGGACGCCGTCGATCTGGGGCTCGGTGAGCACCCGGGGCAGGCGGCTCTCGGCCTTCGGCGCCCGGAGGCGGACCCCCACGTCGACGGCCGTGCAGCCGGTCTCCTCCAACCAGCGGGTGAAGGCGCGGGCCGTGGCCGATCGACGGGCGAGCGTCGCCCGTGCCAGACCGGAGCGGGTCGCCCGATAGAGCCATTCCCGGAGCAGATCGAGGTCGAGATCGGCGACCTGCGGCTCGCGGCCGAGGCGGACGGCGCCGAACGCCACGAGGTCGGCGAGATCGGAGCGATACGACCTGATCGTGTGCTCGCTGAGCCCGCGGCCGTGCCGCAGGTGCTCCACGAAGGCCTCGACGTCGATCATCACGCCAGAGTAGTCATCGGGGCGCCATCGGCGATCCCGTGCCCAGCCCTCGCTCACCCCGGGCGCCGTCGCCGCCACCCTCCCGCCGCGCGCTCCACGAGACCGTCGAGCTCCAGCTCGGTGAGGACCTCGCGCGTGCGATCGGTCGACAACCCGCTCGCGACGGAGACCTCGTCGGTGCTCCGACCGACGCGGGTGCTCAGGGCGTCACGGACGCGGACTCGCTCGGGGTGCTCGCGCGGGTCGGGGGCGGCACCCGCCGAAACGGCGCGCCCGGGAACGAGCTCGAGGACGTCGTCGACGGAGGTGATGCAGACGCCGAGCCCGGAACGGATCAGCGCATGGCACCCCACCGACGACGGCGAGGTGATCGGACCGGGCACCGCGCCCACCGGGCGCCCGAGCGCCTGGGCGTGCGCCGCGGTGTTCAGCGCCCCCGAGCGCCGACCGGCCTCGACGACGACGGACACGGCCGACAGCGCCGCGATCAGCCTGTTCCGCTGCAGGAACCGCCATCTGCTCGGCGTGCTGCCGCAGGGCGACTCGGAGACGAGAAGCCCCTTCTCGACCACCGACCTCAGCAACGTGTCGTGGCCGCTCGGATAGAAGCGGTCCACTCCCCCGGCCATGACGGCGACGGTGGGCCCCTCCGACACCAGCGCCGCGCGGTGCGCCATCCCGTCGATGCCGTACGCGCCACCGGAGACGATCGTGAAGCCCCGGTCGCAGAGCGCGCTGCTGAGATCGGCCGCGACCTGCTCGCCGTACGCTGTCGACGCCCGACACCCCACGACGGCGACCGTCGACGCCACCGCCGGCAGGTCGGCCGCCCCTCGGAGCCACAGCGCCGCCGGCGCATGGTCGCCCAGATCGTCGAGAACCGCCGGCCAGTCGCCGTCGCCGGGGACGACGAGTCGCAGGCCGATGGCCGTCGCCGCCCGGAACGACGACCGGATGCGGACGTGGTCGGTGCGCGGGGCCCAGCGCGACAACGCCCGGGCGATCCGCCGATCGGAGATCTCCTCCGGGTCGATCCCGGCCTGCCGCAGCGCCTGCCCGAGCAGAGACGGATCGCCTTCGGAGACGCGCCGGTCGACCGACTCGAGGACGACGCGCAGGGCGGCGGCCGCCCCGAGGACGCGCCGAGCGAGACCTCCCACGGCGTCGCCCGGCTCGACGACGGCCGACCAGGCGCCGAGGGCGAAGGCGTCGACGGCCCCTGCTCCCTCGCGACGGAGTGGCCCCACGACGGCGGCGAGGTCCACGCTCGAAGCCGTCAGCAGCTCGTTCACGACGACCTCCGGAGCGCGAGGGCGCCCAGCACGTGCGACCGCTCGGGCCGGTCGACGCCGTCGAGGTCGGCCAGCGTCCACGACACCCGGAGCACCCGGTCGTAGCCGCGCATGGTGAGCGCCCCGGTCTCGAGGGCGTGGTCCGCCGGCAGACTCACGGCGACCGGCAGGCGGTTGACGCGCTCGCGCAGCCAGACGCCGGGCACCTCGGAGTTCAACCGCCACGGGGTCGACGCGAGACGGTCGGCCGTCCGCGCCCGCGCCTCCTCGACTCGTCGCCTCGCGTCGGCCGTCGACGGCCGGACGGACTGCTCGGACAGCCGGAAGGCCGCCGAGCCGATCCGCGCGACCCTCAGCTGCAGGTCGATGCGATCGACGAGAGGACCGGACAGCTTCGCCAGATACCTGCGCCGGTGATGCGGCGAGCACTCGCAGTCGCCGTCTCGCGTGCCGTACTGCCCGCAGGGGCAGGGATTGGCCGCCGCGACCAGCTGGAACCGCGCGGGGAACCGCGCGACGGCCCGAGCACGGTGGATCACGGCCTCGCCGGACTCGAGCGGTTGACGCAGGCAGTCGAGCACCGTCCGCGAGAATTCGGGGGCCTCGTCGAGGAACAGCACTCCCCGTGTCGCACGGGAGGCGGCGCCCGGCCGGATGACGCTGCTGCCACCCCCGATGAGCGACGCCGCGCTGCAGGTGTGGTGCGGGCTCTCGAATGGCGGACGACGGTCGAGCGCGCCGTCGACGGGCCGCCCGGCCAGCGATCGCACGCTGCCGACCTCGAGTGCGGCGTCGAGGTCGAGATCGGGCAGGATGCCGGGCAGCCGCGCGGCGAGCATCGTCTTGCCCGCCCCCGGCGGACCCACCATCAGGAGGTGGTGCCCACCGGCCGCCGCCACGATCAGCGCCTGCACCGCGTCGGAGTTGCCGACGACGTCGGCGAGGTCGGGTCGCGGGCCGTCGACGGCCGACGCGAGTCCGATCGGACGCGGTCGCACGATCGCCTCCACCGGCTCAGGGGTCAGATCGGCGCCGTGCCAGATGGCCGCCTCGCGGAGGCTCGCCACCGGGACGATGCGGATCCCGGGGACGAGCCCGGCCTCGGCGGCGTTGTCGCTCGGCACCATGACCGTCTCGGCCCCGGCTCGACGCGCCGCGAGCACCGCCGGCAGGACGCCGTCGACGGGCCGGAGCCTGCCGTCGAGCCCGAGCTCGCCGAGATGGACGACCCGACCGACCGAGACCGCCGAGACGAGGTCGGCCGCCGCGAGGGCCGCCACCGCGATCGCCAGATCGAAGGACGAGCCCTGCTTGGGCAGCGAAGCCGGCGAGAGATTCACCGTCAGCTTCCGTGTCGGCAGGGCGCAGCCCGTGTTCGTCGCGGCGGCCCGTACGCGGTCGCGCGCCTCGCCGAGCGACGTGTCGGGCAGCCCGATGATCATGAAGGCCGGCAGCCCCTGACCCATGTCCGCCTCGACCTCGACCAGCGCGCCCTCGAGACCCAGCAGCGAGACCGCGCGCGTGCGACCGATGCTCATGCGCCCGCCCCGCGCACGTGCTCGATGCGCTCGTGGCCCTGGCACCTCTCGATCGTGATGCCGACGACGTCGATCCTCAGGCCGCGGCCCCGCCCGGGATTCGCTCGCGTCCACGCGGCGGCCAACCGGCGGAGCCGTGCCAGCTTCGACGCCGTGACCGACTCGAGGGCGTGCCCGTAACCCGTACCCGAACGGGTCTTCACCTCGATCACCACCACGTCGTCGCCATCGACGGCCACGAGATCGATCTCGCCCTCGCGGCACCGCCAGTTCTTGTCGACGACGCGCATGCCCTGCGCCTCGACCCACTCGGCGGCCACGTCTTCGCCGCGCCGCCCCAGATCATCCTTCTTCGCCATGTCGGCCTCCTCGACGAGAAGCGTCGCGGAGGACGGCATGGCTCAGGCGCCGTGCGGACCGGACTGTGGAGCGATGCGTGCCCCGGCTGACGGGGGAGGGATCAGCGGACGGGTCTCACTCGTCGAGCGCGAGCTCTTTCGGCAGCTCGAGATCGCGGGCCGTCAGCTCTTCGACGTTGACGTCTTTGAAGGTCAGCACACGCACCGACTTGACGAAGCGATCGGACCGGTAGACGTCCCAGACCCAGACGTCGGTCATGCTCAGCTCGAAGTAGAAGTCGTGCTCGGTGTCGCGGCGGACGAGTTCGACCTCGTTCGCCAGGTAGAACCGTCGCTCCGTCTCGACGACGTAGCGGAACTGCGACACCACGTCGCGGTACTCGCGGTACAGCGCGAGCTCGACCTCGCGGTCGTAGTCTTCGAACTCGTCTTCGTCCATCGAGAAGACATCCTACGCGGAGCGCGAGAGGGTGCCCGGCACGACGGAGGCCCGAGCGTCAGTGCAGCCAGGTCAGGCGATGCAACGGCGACGGCCCCAGCTCGGCCAGCGCGCCGAAGTGCGCAGACGACCCGTACCCCTTGTTGCCCGACCAGCCGTAACCGGGGTGCTGGACGTCGGCCTCGATCATCAGCCGGTCGCGTTCGACCTTCGCGATGACCGACGCGGCGGCGACGGAGGCGCAGTCCCGGTCGGCCTTGACGCGCGTGGTGATGCGCGGCGGGGTCGCCAGCTGCGGCGAGAGGTAGTCGTGGTTGCCGTCGAGGACGACCACGGACCGCATGATGCCCACCCCCTGGTGATGCAGGGCCGTGAGGGCGCGACGACCCGCCAGACCGAGTGCGGCGACGATGCCCATCTCGTCGACCTCGTGGGCCTCGGCGAACCCGACCGCGTGATGCGACACCCAGGCCGTCGCCACCGGGTAGAGCGCTTCGCGGCGCTTCTCGGAGAGCAGCTTCGAGTCGCGGAGGCCGGTCGGCATCTCGATGCACCCGACGGGCACGGCGCCCAGGCCGACGGCGACCGGCCCCGCGATCGCACCCCGACCCACCTCGTCGCAGCCGATGACCCACTCCGCGCCGGCGGCGTGCAGCTCACGCTCGACGTCGAGGGTCGGATCGACGACGACCATCAGTCGCCCTCGCCCTCGCGCTCGATGCCGCGGAACACCTCGGGGTGGTCGTCGAGCCACTGCCAGCGCGTGTACGGCCAGCTGACCACGAAGGCCCGCCCCACGACGTCGCTCATCGGGACGAAGCCCTCGCTCGGCGTCGAGCCGTTGTAGCGGCTGTCTTTCGAGTTGTAGCGGTTGTCGCCCATCACCCAGAGCGAGTCGGCCGGCACCGTCACCGAGAAGTCGTCGCCCGAGACCCGCGTCTCGCCGGGCGGGAGGAGGACGTACGGCTCGTCGAGCGGGACGCCGTTGACGGTCATCTGCCCGAAGTCGTTGCAGCAGGCGACGGTGTCGCCCGGCAGACCGATGACCCGCTTGATGAGGTGGTCGTTGCTGTCTCGCGTGCCGAGACCGACCTGGGTGAGGAACCACGCGAGGCCGTCGGCGATCGGATTGCCCGAACCCGTCGTGACCGGGGCGGTGCCGTCGAGCCAGCCACCCGGATCGGTGAACACCACGACGTCGCCGCGCTGGACGTCGACGACGTCGGGGACGAGCTCGTTGACGATGATGCGATCGTCGATCTGCAGCGTGTTCTCCATCGACCCCGAGGGGATGTAGAACGAGCGGATCAGGAACGTCTTGACCAGGAACGAGATCAGCAGCGCCGCGAGGAAGATGACGAGGATGTCGCGGAGGAACACGCCGAAGCCCCGAGGGCGGTCGTCGTCTCGCGAGGGACGCAGACGGTGCCGATGTGAAGATGTCTTGTTTGTCATTTAACCGCCGAGCTCCCCGCCATCGTATACGGCGGGGAGCTCGGGAGAGGTCTAGAAGGCGATCAGCGGTCGCGCTTCTCCTTGATCTTCGCCTTCTTGCCGCGCAGCTCGCGCAGGTAGTAGAGCTTGGCCCGACGGACGTCGCCTCGGCTGACGATCTCGATGTGGTCGATGACCGGCGAGTGGACGGGGAACGTGCGCTCGACACCGACCTGGAAGCTGACCTTGCGGACCGTGAAGGTCTCGCGGACGCCCTCGTTCTGCTTGCCGATGACGACACCCTGGAAGACCTGGACACGCGAGCGCGTGCCTTCGATGATGTTCACGTGCACCTTGACGGTGTCGCCGGCACGGAAGTCGGGGACGTCCGTACGGAGGCTGGCGGAGTCAACCGCGTCGAGGATGTGCATAGTCGTTCGCTCTCTGCAACCGCCACAGGTCGACTGCCGTTCGTGGTGGGAGACCACCGATTCGTGATGAAGAGGATGTGCGCTGAGATGGCAGACTCCCCTGTGGCAGAGTCGTGCGCAGGCACAAACAGCAAGTGTGCCACAGGCCGGAGCCCGGCCGCTACCGCCGGGTCATCCGTCGGAGCGGCGAGCGTCGCCCTCGCCCCGGGGTTCGATGCGGATCACCGGGCCGTCGCCGCGGGCCGGACCGCGCATCCCGCCGGCGGCCGACGGTCGGCCCCCGGCCGCACCGGCCTGCGCGACCCCGAGACCGGCGACGCGGTCGAGGTCGGCCATCGACGCGGCCACCCGCTCGCCGGTCTCGCGCAGCAGCTGCCAGACCCCGGAGGCGATGAGAGCGATCACCGACGCGATCGTGACGACCGCCGAGAGTGCGAAGAGAGCGGTCGACAGATCGAGATCGCCGCCGGCCACCGCGGTGAACGCCGATGCGGCCCGCGACCCGGCCGAGCTGTCGACCAGGAAGAACCCCAGCGCGAGCTGCGCGACCCAGGCCGTGCCGAGCAGACCGGCGTCGAGCCACGAGACGGCGCGGCCGGACCGCACGCTGCGCCGGGCCACCACGAGACCGGCGGCGACCACCTGACCCACGAAGAGCAGGGGCACCAGGAAGACCTGACCGACGAACTGGAGCCCGAGCGGCACGCCGAAGAAGGCGCGGCCGAACATGACCCAGAGGGGCAGGGCGAACACCAGGGGCCAGAGGAGGCGGAAGAGGACGCGGCGTGCCGTCATGCGGACAGAGTACGGAAGCAGGGTGGGGAACTCCTGCATCGCGTCGGCGGACGGACGCCCGCCAGTCGCCCCGACGGGCGTCAGTCGATCAGATCGGGGCGGACCCGTCGGGTCCGCTCGAGCTGCTGCTCATGCCGCCATGAGGCGATCGCCCCGTGGTTGCCGCTGAGGAGCACCGGAGGCACGTCGAGACCCCGCCACGACGACGGCTTCGTGTAGCTGGGGTACTCGAGGAGTCCGTTCTCGTGACTCTCCTCCGTCAGGCTGGCGGGGTTGCCGACCATGCCCGGGACGAGACGGCCGATGGCCTCGATCATCGCGACGACGGCCACCTCGCCGCCGTTCAGCACGTAGTCGCCGAGACTGATCTCCCGGACGGTGACGCGGCTCGCCGCGTGGTCGACGACCCGCTGGTCGATGCCCTCGTAGCGACCGCACGTGAAGACGAGATGCTGCTCGAGGGCGAGCTCTTCGCCACGGCCTGAGTGAACGGGGTGCCCGCCGGCGAGGGGACGACCATGGTCGTCGTCTCCGGTGTGGACTCGTCACCGAAGACGTGGTCGAGCGCCTCGCCCCAGGGTTCGGGACGCATGACCATCCCGGCGCCCCCGCCGTAGGGGGTGTCGTCGACGGTGCGGTGCCGATCATGCGCGAAATCACGCAGATCGTGCACCGACACGTCGAGCAGCCCCTGCTGGCGGGCCTTGCCCAGCAACGAGATGTCGAGCACCCCGAAGAACTCGGGGAAGATCGACACGATGTCGATGCGCACGGTCAGACCTCGTCGGTCGGCTGCGTGTCGCCGTCGGTGTCGACGAGTTCTTCGAAGAGCCCCGCAGGGGGCGTCACGACGACGACCCCGGCCTCGATGTCGACCGACGGCACCAGAGCGGAGACGAACGGCACGAGCACCTCGCCCGTCGGGGTGGCGACGGCCAGAAGGTCTTGGGCGGGGAGGTGGTCGATGCGAGCCACTGTGCCGACCTGCACGCCGTCGCGCTCGACCCGGAGACCGATCAGCTGGTGGTGGTACCAGGCGTCATCTTCTTCGGGGAGCTGCGCGAGGTCCTGGTCGACCCAGAGGATGGCCTTGACCAGCGACTCGGCGCCGGTGCGGTCGGCGACACCCTCGAAGAACCCGACGGGGTGGCCGTTGTACCAGCGCAGTTCGGCGAGGGTCAGGGTCTTGCCGTGCCACTCGCTGGTCTCGGGGACCTGCAGGGTGAACTCTGCACCCGGCACGAACCGCGTCTCGGGGGTGTCGGTGAACAGCTCGAGCTTGAGGGCGCCCTTCAAGCCGTGCGGCTTGGTCAGTCGCCCGACTCTCAGCTGGGTGGTCTCTTCGGTGCTCACGGCTCAGACGTCACCATCGACGACGTCCACCCGCACGCGCTTGCCGTCGGCCAGAGCCGTGACGAGCGTGCGCAGAGCCTTCGCGGTGCGACCGGCGCGACCGATCACGCGACCGAGGTCGTCGGGATGCACGTGCACCTCGAGCACCTCGCCGCGAGGCGAGGTCGAGGCCACGACCTGCACCTCGCCCGGGTGATCGACGATCCCCCGGACGAGGTGTTCGAGTGCAGGTGCGAGCACTGACTACGCCTCGGTGGTCTCGGCGTCGTCGGCAGGGGCCTCGGCCGGAGCCTCGGCCTTGGCGGGCTTCTCCGACTTGGGGACGAGGACCGGCTTCTTCTTCTCGTCGGCGACGAAGGCCTCTTTCGGAGCCTTGGTCTTGACGGTGCTGACGGCGTCGGCGTCGCCCTGGAACTTGCCCCAGTCGCCCGTGAGCTTCAGCAGCGCGGCGACCTGCTCGGTCGGCTGTGCGCCGACGCCGAGCCAGTACTGCGCGCGGTCCGACTCGACCTCGATGAACGAGGGCTCTTCGGTGGGGTGGTACTTGCCGATCTCCTCGATCACGCGACCGTCGCGCTTGGTGCGCGAGTCGGCGACGACGATGCGGTAGTAGGGGGCACGGATCTTGCCCATACGCTTGAGACGGATCTTGACAGCCACAATTCTCCTGTGTGATGTGATGTGGGCGAGTTGCTAGCCGTGAGCGTGGGGGCACACTCGGCTCGAAAGCTCTGATGGGGTCTGATCGGCCGCCTGATTAGAGGGTCGGGCGGACGGAGACTCGACCCACCATTGTTGCAGAAGATCGACGCGATCCACCAATTCTCGGTGATCGGGTTTCACGGCGCGTCCCTGCGTGACGGCGGCGCGCCTCCTGCGGTCTCCCGACCGGCTCGGCTGGCAGGATGGACGCCGCGCGCGACACCGGACGCCCGCGGCGGACCGACGGAGGGCCTCGAGCATGCGGATCGACTTCACGACCTCGGAGCGGTCGACGCTCGGCATCGAATGGGAGCTCGCCCTCGTCGACCGCGAGACCGGCGATCTGGCCCCGCACGCGCCCGCGATCCTCGCCGACCTCGAGCACCTGAACGACGGCGGCCCCGTGCGACTGACCCACGAGCTGCTGACCAACACCGTCGAGGTCGTCAGCGGGGTCCACCACCGGGTGCCCGACGCGGTCGACGACCTCCGGTCCACCATCGACGCCGTCCACCGCCCCGCCGAGACCCTGGGCGCCGACCTGCTGTGCGCCGGGACGCACCCCTTCGGCCGCTACTCCGACCAGGAGGTCACGCCCGGCAACGAGCGCTACGCGACCCTCATCGACCGGACCCGCTGGTGGGGACGCCAGATGATGATCTGGGGGGTGCACGTCCACGTCGGCATCGACTCCCGCGACAAGGCCCTGCCGATCCTGAACGGCCTCCTGACGTATCTCCCGCACTTCCAGGCGCTGACGGCGTCGAGCCCGTTCTGGGTCGGCGAGGAGACCGGGTACGCCTCGAACCGCGCCCTGATGTTCCAGCAGCTGCCGACCGCCGGGCTGCCCCCGCAGTTCGGCGCCTGGGCGAACTACGAGGAGATGGTCGCCGACATGACCCACACGGGCGTCATCGACCACCACAGCGAGCTCCGCTGGGACATCCGCCCGTCACCGAAGTGGGGCACCCTCGAGACGCGCGTCTTCGACGGAATCGCCACCTTCGAGGAGGTCGGCGCGGTCGCGGCGCTCGTCCAGTGCCTCGTCGACGACATGTCGCAGTCGCTCGACGACGGCGACGAACCGCCGCAGATGCAGCCCTGGTTCGTTCGCGAGAACAAGTGGCGGGCGGCTCGGTACGGGATGGACGCCATCGTCATCCAGAACTCGGACGGCGACGAGCGGCTCGTCACCGACGACCTCCGCGACCTCGTCGTGCGGCTCGAGCCCACGGCCGAACGGCTCGGCTGCCTGACAGAGCTGCGGTCGCTCGACACGATCGTCGAGCACGGCGCGAGCTATCAGCGCCAGCTGTCCGTGTCGGCCCGCCACGGCGGCGACCTCCGCCCGGTCGTCTCGTCGTTGGTGCGCGAGCTCCGTGAGGGCGTCACCCCGCGGGTCTGAGCCGAGGAGGCGCGGCGCGGTCCGCCGAGGACGTCACCCCTGCGCGCGACTCACCCGGGGCGATCGCACGCGACCGACCGAGCCGGCTGCGACCGGGCTGGCTGGCCGGCTGCGATCGGGCTAACTGCGGCCGAGCATCTTCTGCAGCGACGCGAGCTCTTCGGGGGTCGGCGCCTTGTCGCCCTTGCCGCCGCCGAGCCCGAAGCCCGAGCCGGCCGCACCGGGCGAGGCCGCGGGCTTGCCGGTGGCCAGAGCGGCGTTCTGAGCGGCGCGCTTGGCCGGGTTGCCCGCCTTCGAGCCCTTCTTCTTCGCCGCAGGCCGCTTGCCCGCGTACGAGGCGCCGGGGATCGGACCCATGCCGGGGACCTGGGGCACGCCGCCCTTGGCCACGGTCTTCATCATCTTCGACGCCTGCTCGAAGCGCTGCACGAGCTGGTTCACGTCGGTCACGGTCATGCCGCAGCCCTTGGCGATGCGCAGACGACGCGAACCGTTCAGCAGCTTCGGCAGCTGACGCTCTTGAGGGGTCATCGACTGGATGATCGCCTCGGTGCGGACGATCTCGCGCTCGTCGAAGTTCTCGAGCTGCTCGCGCATGCCCTTGGCGCCCGGCAGCATGCCGAGCATGCCCTTGATCGACCCCATCTTGCGCAGCTGCTGCATCTGCTTGAGGAAGTCGTCGAGGGTGAACGAGTCGGTCGCGATCTTCTGCGCGACCGCCATCGCCTCGTCTTCGTCGAACGCCTGCTGAGCCTGCTCGATGAGCGAGAGGATGTCGCCGAGGTCGAGGATGCGGCTGGCCATGCGATCGGGGTGGAACGGCTCGAAGTCGTCGAGCGACTCGCCGGTCGAGGCGAACATGATGGGCCGACCGGTGACGGACGCGACGCTGAGCGCCGCACCGCCGCGGGCGTCGCCGTCGAGCTTCGACAGCACGACGCCGGTGAAGTCGACCCCCTCTTGGAAGGCCTTGGCCGTCGCCACGGCGTCCTGACCGATCATCGCGTCGATGACGAAGAGCACCTCGTCGGGGTCGACGGCCTTCCGGATGTTCGCGGCCTGCTTCATCATGTCGGCGTCGACGCCGAGTCGACCGGCGGTGTCGACGATGACCGTGTCGTAGACCTTGTCGCGCGCGAACTTGATGGCCTGCTTGGCGACCTTCACGGGGTCGCCCACGCCGTTGCCCGGCTCGGGGGCGAAGACGGCGGCGCCGGCCTGCTCGCCGACCACCTGCAGCTGCTGCACCGCGTTGGGTCGCTGGAGGTCGGCCGCGACCAGCAGCGGCGTGTGACCGTCTTTGGCGAGCCACTTCGCCAGCTTGCCGGCGAGGGTCGTCTTGCCCGCACCCTGGAGACCGGCGAGCATGATCACGGTGGGCGGGTTCTTCGCGAACTCGAGACGACGCTGCTTGCCGCCGAGGATCTCGACCAGCTCTTCGTTGACGATCTGCACGACCTGCTGGGCGGGGTTCAGCGCCTTGCTGACCTCGTCGCCCAGGGCGCGCTCGCGCACCGTCGTCGTGAACGCCTTGACGACCTCGAAGGCGACGTCGGCGTCGAGCAGTGCGCGCCGGATCTCCCGGACGGTGCTGTCGACGTCGGCAGGGCTGAGCTTGCCCTTGTTGCGGAGGTTCTTGAAGGTGTCCGCGAGGCGGTCGGAGAGCGTTCCAAATGTGGCCATGGTGACGACAGCTTAACCGACGCCGCGCCTCCTGCGATCGAGTCGCCCCGCCCGGGCGGGGCGGGCCGCGACTACGCGATGAGGTTCTGGACGAAGACGTGCGGGGTGAAGCCGGTCAGATCGCCGATGCCCTCGCCCTGGCCGACGAGCTTGATGGGGATGCCGGTCTGCTCTTGCACGGCCAGGACGAACCCGCCGCGGGCCGAGCCGTCGAGCTTCGTCAGCACGAGACCGGTCACCCCCGCGTGCTCGATGAACGCCTGCGCCTGAGCGAGACCGTTCTGGCCGGTCGTCGCGTCGAGCACGAGCAGCACCTCGGCGATCTCGGTCTGCTTCTCGACGACGCGCTTGATCTTGCCGAGCTCGTCCATCAGGCCGGACTTCGTCTGCAGTCGCCCCGCGGTGTCGATCAGCACGATCTCGATGCCCTCGCGCATGGCCAGCTCCACCGTCTGGTAGGCCACCGAGGCAGGATCCTGGCCGGGCTGCTGCGGGCGCACGATGCGCGCCCCGGCCCGGTCGGCCCAGGTCGCGACCTGCTCGACGGCCGCCGCACGGAAGGTGTCGGCCGCCCCGACGACCACCGACCGGTCGTAGTTGCGGAGGAACTTCGCGAACTTGCCGATCGTCGTCGTCTTGCCGACCCCGTTCACCCCGACCATCAGGACGACCGCCGGGCGGTTGCTCAGCTTGAGGGTGGAGTCCAGCTTCGACAGACGCTCTTCGAGCACCTCGCGGAGCATGCGCTTCAGGTCGGCCGGATCGGTCGTGCTGTAGCGCTGCACCTTCGCGCGGAGGTCGTCGACGACCTGCTCGGTGACGTCGGGGCCGAAGTCGGCCCCGATCAGGGCCTCCTCGAGGTCGTCCCAGGTGGTCTCGTCGATCGTCTTCTTCGCGAACATGCCACGGAGTGCACCGGAGAGGGACCAGGGGGAAGCCATGTGCGCCAGCTTATTCGGCCATCGGCGGACGTGCAGACCGTGCAGAGGCTGTAAGCTCGGCGAGTTGAAGGGGAGTACTCCCGCGCGGTGGCGTCGTCAATACGGAAGAGACCGATCTCGACCCGGTGCACCGGTTCGCAAGCGTTCGAGAGGACGCCCCGCGAGTGGAGGAGACCTTCGGTACCCGCTGCGTACTGGAGGTACGAACATGGACGTCCATTTCATCACCTGGGCGATCACCATCGCCGGCATCATCGGCCTGCTCTTCTTCGACTTCTTCAGTCACGTGCGGACCCCCCACGAGCCGACCATCAAGGAGTCGGCCATCTGGTCGGGTGTCTACATCGGCATCGCGATCCTGTTCGGCGTCGGCGTCGGCGTCTTCTCGAACTGGACCTTCGGCGGCGAGTACTTCGCCGGCTACGTCACCGAGAAGGCCCTCTCGGTCGACAACCTCTTCGTCTTCCTGATCATCATGACGAGCTTCGCGGTGCCGCGGATCTACCAGCAGAAGGTCCTGCTCGTCGGCATCGCGATCGCCCTGCTCTCGCGAGGTCTCTTCATCGCCGCCGGCGTCGTCATCATCGAGAACTTCTCGTGGGTCTTCTACCTCTTCGGCCTGCTGCTCTTCTGGCTCGCCTACAGCCAGGTGCGCGGCGGTCACGACGACAAGGACGAGGCCGACAGCAAGCTGATCCGCACGCTCCGCCGCATCATCCCCACCTCGAAGGACTACGACGGTCAGAAGCTGACCACGAAGGTCGACGGCAAGCGCCTCTTCACCCCGCTCTTCCTGGTGATGGTCGCCATCGGCCTGACCGACGTGCTCTTTGCACTCGACTCCATCCCGGCCATCTTCGGTCTGACTCAAGAGGCGTACATCGTCTTCACGGCGAACGCCTTCTCGCTGCTGGGCCTCCGTCAGCTGTACTTCCTGATCTCGGGTCTGCTCGAGCGCCTCGTCTACCTGGCGCAGGGGCTCGCGGTCATCCTCGCGTTCATCGGCGTCAAGCTGCTGTTCCACGCCCTGCACGTCAACGAGGTGCCGTTCATCAACGGCGGCGAGCCGATCGACTGGATCCCCGAGATCCCGATCTGGTTCTCGCTCGGGTTCATCCTGCTGACGATCGCCGTCGCCACGGTGCTGAGCCTCGCGAAGACCCGACGTGACGCCCGCGCGGCGACCGCCTCGGCCGACCACCCGGGTGTCGCCAGCAGCACCGACGACGACCACTAGCCCCACCCGTCGTGCGGTCGCGCCCCGCGGCCGCACGGCACGGATCCACAGGAACGGAACTCCCCCATGCGCCTCGAACTCATCCGCCACGGTCAGACCGACTGGAACCTCAACGACAAGCTGCAGGGTTCGTCGGACATCCCGCTGAACGAGACCGGACGAGGGCAGGCGCACGAGGCGGCGCGGCTGCTCGCCGGCGTCGAGTGGAGCGCCATCGTGTCGTCGCCGCTCGGTCGTGCTCGAGAGACCGCCCGCATCATCGCCTCCGAGCTGGGCATCGAGCTCGGCGACGCGTACGACGAGCTGATCGAACGCGACTACGCGTCTCACGAGGGTCGCACCCCCGAGTCGCCCATCCCCGACGAGCCCAACGCCGACTACCCCGACATCGAGCCCCGCGAGTCGGTCGCCCGCCGCGGCATCGGCGCCCTCGAGACGATCCGCGACACGCGTCTCCCGCTCGACGGCGACGACGCCCACATCGTGGTCGTCTGCCACGGGACGATCATCCGCTTCGTGCTGTCCGAGATCCTCGGCCGCGAGGTCGGGCACATCGAGAACGCGGCTGCGAACACGGTCGAGTGGGACGGCACCGCCTGGCACGTGCTGAGCATCAACGGCGGGGTCGTCGACACCGACATCGACTGACGAGGCTGAGACGAGAGCACGAGCCGAGGAGGCGCGATCAGGTCGGTCGCGCCTCCTCGGCTCGTCTATGCGACCCGTCAGGGGCCGTCCGGGGCCCGAGGTGCCCCGGACGCGTCATGTCGATGCGGGCCGCCGTCGGCGCAGACCTCGGATCGACGGGCCCAGGGTGCCCTGTGCGAGCACCGACGCGGTCACGAGCAGGGCGACGAGCACGATGCCCCGCACGAGGCCGTCGTAGTAGTAGCTCACCCCGAGCAGCGCCAGCCCGTTCGACAGGATGGTGAAGATCAGCACCCCGACGAGCGTGCCGAGCACGTTCGGTCGGCCGTAGCGGCTGAGCGTGGCCCCGATGAACACGGCGCCGATCGCGTCGAGCACGTACGCCTGGCCGCTGCCCCCGACGAAGCCGTAGGTCCGTGAGGCGAGCAGCACGCCCGCGACGGAGGCGATCGCCGCCGCGACGACGAACGCGGCGCCGAGGGCCGGCCTGGTGGCCCGGCCCGCGATCGTCGTCGCCGTCCGCTGCTCTCCGGCGGCGGTCACGACCCTCCCCCAGCGCGTGCGGTCGAGGAGGAGCCAGGTGACGACCGCGACCCCCGCCGCGACGACGACCGGCAGTGGCACCCCCGCCACGGTCGCGTTGCCGAGGGCGGCGAACGAGTCGGGGGTCGCCGGGCGCCGCAGGTAGATCGGCGCGCCGCCGTCGGTGAGCAGCTGCTGGACGCTCGTGCCGACGAACCAGACGCTGAGGGTCGCCAGGAACGCACGGATCCGCAGCACCGTCACGAGCAGCGCGTTGACCACCCCGGCGAGGGTGCCGAAGGCGACGCCCACCACGACGGCGAACCAGGTCACGTACCCGTCGGCGATCAACGCCGTCGCGCCGAGGGCCGCGAGGTCGACGGCCACGCCGATCGAGAGATCGATGCCCCCGCCCCGGACGACGACCGTCATGGCGCACGCCGCGATGGCCACCAGCGACGCCGCCGACAGGACGGACACGGCGTTGCCGCCGGTCGCGAACGTCGAGGTGAGGATCGCGAAGACCAGCACGATCAGGGCGAGCACGCCCGGGGCGAGGAGGCGGGTCGCCCGGCGACGCAGGCGGTCGGGCTCGGCGGACCCGGGAGCGTGCCGCGCGCCGGGCGCCGGCGTGCTCGGCCCGCCGAGTGGGGGCACGCCGGACGACGGGTCGGCGGATGATCGGTCGACGACGGTGCTCATCGGACGAGCCCTCTCTCTCGGACGGCGGCCAGGGCGAGGACCGCCAGGATGAGCGCCCCCTTGACGACGCCGACCCACTGACTGCCGATGCCGAGCAGCGTGAAGCCGTTGCCCAGCGCGGCGACGAAGACGGCGGCCACGAGCGTGCCGCCGATCGTGACGACGAGCCGACGGGAGAACACCACCGACATGTAGGCCGTGAGCACGATGTCGAGCAGGATCTGCTCGCCCACGTCGGGGACGGCCGCCGCGAGACGCGAGGCGAGCACGATGCCCGCGACCCCGGCGAGCAGGGCGGACAGGACGTAGCTCGAGGCGACGTAGCGCCAGACGGCGATGCCCGTGACCGACGCCGCGGTCGGGTTCTCCCCCACCGCGTAGCTGCGGACGCCCCAGGGGGTGCGCCCGACAGCGAGACCGACGACGACGGCGACGCCCGCGAGGACGACGACCGGTGCCGGGACGCCGAGCAGGTCGCCGTCGCGCAGCCAGCGGAAGACCGTGTCGTCAAGCGGCACCTTGACGTTGCCGGTCGCCAGGTACACGACGCTCGTGATGATGCCGCCGGACGCCAGCGTGACGAGCAGCGGACTGACGCCGAGCACGACAACCGTGCCGTTGACGGCGCCGAACCCCGCCGACACCGCGAGCGCCGCGCCGATCGCCCAGAGTGCGCCTGCGCCACTGGCGGCGACGAGGGCCGCGACGACCCCGGAGACCGCCACGACGGCTCCGCTCGACAGATCGATGCCGCCGCGCACGACGTCGTCGCCGCCGGTGATGACCACCACGGCCAGGCCGAAGCCGGCGATCGCGTAGACGGCGGCCTGCGACAGGATGGTCGCGGCGTTGCCCGTCGTCGCGAACGACGGCGACGCCGCGGCGAGGACGACGAACTCGACGACGACGACCGACCAGCCGAGCAGCGACACCCATCTCGGCGCACCACGGCGCCTGGCGGTCAGGCGTGACCGCTCGATGCTCAGCGCGGTCATGCGACGGCCTCGGCGATCGAGGCGTCGGAGGCACCGGCACCGGCGACGGACGCATCGGCACCCGACGCGACGGCCAGCACGCGGTCGACGCTCGCGTCGGCGTGCTCGATCACCGCTCGCACCCGGCCTCGGTAGAGCACCACGATGCGGTCGGCGAGACCGACGAGCTCCTCGAGGTCGACGGACACCAGCAGCACGGCGGCACCGTGCGCGAGCTGCCCTTCGACCCGGTCGTAGACGGCCTGCCTGCTGCCGACGTCGACGCCGGCCGTGGGCTGATCGAGCACGAAGACGGTCGAGCCGGCGGCGAGCCAGCGACCGAGCACGACCTTCTGCTGGTTGCCGCCCGACAGCCGCCCGGCCACGGCCTCGCCGTCGGCCGGCCGGACGTCGACGTGCTCGATCTGCTCTCGGGCCAGGGCGCGCTCCCGCCCGCGATCCACCCACCCGCCGAGCCGCGAGGTGGCGCGTGGGCTGGCCAGCGCGATGTTCTCGCGCACGGTGTGCCGCAGGATCACGCCGTCGCGGCGCCGATCGCTCGGCACGTGGGCGCCCCCGGCGCGGACGAAGCCGGCCGGGCTGCGGATGCTGCGGGCACCGACCCGCACCGCGCCTCCTCGGTGTCGGAGACCCGTCACGGCCTCGGCCACCACCTCGACACCCGAGCCGACGAGACCCGTGACGCCGACGATCTCGCCGGGGCGGACCGCGAGGTCGATCCCGTCGAGGAGCCCCGCCACGGTCAGTCCCTCGACCACGAGCGCGGGCTCGGCGCCGGCGGGAGCGGGGGTTCGGCGGCGACCGCCGTACTCGTCGACCCGTCGACCGACCATCAGCTCGACGACCCGCTCGAGACGATCCGGCTCGTCGGCGGTCGGGTCGGCCCGCAGATCGACCTCGCCCACGACCGAGCCGTTGCGGAGGACGACGACGCGATCGGCGATGTCGTGCACCTCCTGCAGGTAGTGCGAGATGTAGACGATCGGGACGCCCCGGCTCCGGAGGCGCGCGACGGTCTCGATCAGCCGCGCCACGTCGTGCGCCGCGAGGGGCGCCGTGGGCTCGTCGAGCACCAGCACGCGCGGCTCCGACAGCACGGCCCGCGCGATCTGCACCAGCTGACGCTCGGCGACGGTGAGATCGTCGATCAGCAGATCGGCTCGGATCTCGAGCCCCACGGAGGCGCGGAGGTCGGCCTCGGCCCGACGCCGGAGCGCCCGCGGCGAGACCCAGCCGCGCCGCCCCTCCGACCGGCCGAGGTAGAGCTGCTCGGCGACGGTCAGCCGGCCCGCCTGGTGGCGGTCCTGATGGACGACCCTGATGCCGAGCCGTTCGGCGTCGGCGGCGCTCGCCACCTCGACGGGGACGCCGCCGAGCGAGACGGTGCCCGAGTCGGCGGGGTGGAACCCCGTCAGCACCTTGATCAGGGTGGACTTGCCGGCGCCGTTCTCGCCGACCAGCGCGACGACCTCGCCGGGCGCGACGTCGAGGTCGACGCCGTGCAGCACCTCGACACCCGCGAACGACTTGACGATGGAGCGGAGTGCGAGGGCCGCGCCCTGCGGGGGCGGCGGCGATGCGGACTCCGGCACCGCGCCTCCTCGGCTCTCGGACTCGGCGGTCACAGCCCCAGCTCGACTCGGGTGTCGGCGATGTTCTCCTTGGTGATGAGCACCGGGGGCAGGTAGCTGGTGACCGGGACGTCCGCCTCGTCGCCGCCGAGGAACCTCGCGACGTTGTCGACCGACGTCGTGCCGATCGCCGAGTTCTGCTGAGCCACCGTGGCGGTGTACGACGAGTCGGGGTCGGCGATCAGATCGAGGGCGCCCTGGTCGGCGTCGACGCCGTAGATCTTGATCTCATCGCGCCCGGCGGCGTCGACGGCCTGCGCCGCCCCGATCTGCGGGGTGTCCCAGCACGACCAGATGGCCGAGATCTCGCCCGCGGGGTAGCGCTTCAGGGCGTCGGTGACCTGCTGCTTGGCGTCCTCGATCGTGCCCACGTACTTGTCCTGCAGCTCGGGGGTGATGAGCTCGACGCCCGGGTAGTCCTTCAGCACGAGCGACAGCTCGTCGTAGCGGATGCGGCACGGGGCCACCCCCGGGAAGCCGTTGAAGACGAGCACCTTGCCGGTGCCGCCGATGTCTTCCGCGATGGTGCGCGCGAGGGTCGAGCCGATCTGCCAGTTGTCGCTCGTGACGTTGTTCTCGCTGTACTCGCTGACGTTGTCGATGGTGAAGAGCGGGATGCCCGCCTCGTGCACCTTCTCGAGCTCGGGGGCGAGGGTGGTCGCGTCGCCGAGGATGACGACGATCGCGTCGACGTCGCGCGAGACGAGGGCGTCGATGTCGCTGACGTGCTTGTCGTCCTTCGCCTCGGCCTGCGTGGCGACGACCGTCCCGCCGAGGGCCTCGACGCGGTCCTGGACGTTCTCGTAGACGATGCGGCTGAAGTCGTGGACGACGTCCTTCGCGGCGACGCCGACGGTCTTGCCCTCGAGACTCGGGACGTCCGCCGCGGCCGACGGGGCGGCGGGAGCAGGGACGTCGTCGGCGTCGGCCGTCGAGGTCTTCAGCGAGCACGAGGTGAGCACGAGGACGACGCCGAGAGCGGCGGCGACCACGGAGGCGAGTCGGGCGGGGCGGGTGACGGTCATGGTGTCCTCGGGGTGGGAAGGGTCGACGGGTCGACGGGTCGACGGGGCGACGGGGCGACGGGGCGGCTGGGCGACGGGGCGGTGCGGTGCGGTCGGCGCGGCGGACGGCCGCGGTGGCCACATCCTGGAGGGTTCGGGAGGCCGCGCGGAAGACCCGCCGCCACGCGCTGTCACAGAGGGTCACGGGGCGTAACGGAGGGCCCGCCGCGCCCCGGGGCGGCCCTAGCGTGACCGACTACACCCACGACTGGAGGCCACGGATGACCGATCTGCTGAACCCGCCGACGCCCGCCCCGGCTCCCCCGGCCGCGCCCGATGGCTCCTCGTCGACCGAGCAGCGCCCCGCCTCGTCGACCGAGCCGCGCAGCCACTGGACCGGCACCGCCGACGCCGCCGAGCTGGCGCACTGGACGGCCGTCGCCGCCGAGGTCGCCGCCGTCCTGGCCCGCGACGTGCTCGAGCGCGACCGTCGCGGCGACGACCCCACCGCCGAGCTCGAGCCGCTCCGCACCAGCGGCCTCGTGAACCTCCTCGACCCCGCCGAGTTCGGCGGCGGCGGGGCGCACTGGCAGACGGCCTTCCGTGTCGTGCGGGTGCTCGCCCGCGCCGACGGATCGCTGGCCCAGCTGCTGCTCTACCACTACGTCAACGTCGCCAACATCGCGACGAGCGCTCCCGCCGGCGAGCGCGAGCGCTTCTACCGGCAGACCATCGAGGGTCGCTGGCTGTGGGGCGACTCGGTGAACCCGGTCGACCCCGACCTCCGTCTGACCCCGGACGGCGACGGGTACCGCCTCGACGGGTTGAAGCGGTTCTCGACCGGCGTCTCGTCGGGAGACCGGGCCCTGGTGAACGCGGTGGTCGTCGGCGGCGAGCGCGAGGGCGACGTGATCGCGTTCGTGATCGACGCGCGGGCCGACGGGGTGAAGCACCTCGGCGACTGGGACGCCCTCGGTCAGCGGCAGAGCGCCTCGGGCAGCGTGCGCTTCACGGGTGTCCGTGTCGAGCCCGACGACGTGCTGGGCACCCTCGACGGCGAGCCGTTCTCGACGTTGATCACCGCGGCCATCCAGCTCGGCTTCGGCAACCTGTACCTCGGTCTCGCCGAGGGGGCGCTGGCCTCGGCCCGGGACATCACTCTGGCCCGGCCGAACGCCTGGTTCCTCAGCGACGCCGACCGCTACGCGGAGGATCCGTTCGTCCGGCGGCTGTACGGCGAGCTGGTCTCGCAGGCCGCGGCCGTCGAGGCCCTGGCCGATCGCGTCGGCGCCCTGTTCGACGCCGAGACGGCGAAGGGCGACGAGGTGACCGCCGAGTCGCGGGGTGCGCTCGCCATCGAGATCGCGAAGGTCAAGGTGGTCTCGAGCGACCTCGCCACGGACTCCACCTCGCGGGTCTTCGAGGCGACCGGCTCGAGCTCGACCCGCAGCTCGGTCGGCCTCGACCTCTACTGGCGGAACGCCCGGACGCACAGCCTGCACGACCCCGTCGACTACAAGCGGCTCGAGGTCGGCGCCCACTACCTGACCGGCGTCCTCCAGCCGCTGTCGCTCTACACGTGAGCGCCGCAGACGTGAGCGCGGCGCCGCTCACCCTCGAGTCGGCCAGGGCCCGCTTCGGGGGGCTCTTCGCGCGGATCGCCGACGGCGCCGTCGGCCGCGAACAGCGGCGCGAGCTGCCGAGGCAGGCCCTCCGTGAGCTTCAGGAGGCGCGGTTCGGCGCCCTCACCGTCCCCGTCTGGCACGGCGGTCTCGGTCTCGGTCTCGCCGACGCCGTCGATCTCCTGAGCGAGCTGGCCGAGGCCGACTCGAACGTGGCGCACGCCCTGCGCGGGCATCTCGAGTTCGTGGAGGACCAGAAGTCGTTCGCCCCGTCGCCCGCCCGCGACGAGTGGCTGCGTCGGGTCGCCGACGGCGAGCTGATCGGCAACGCGTGGAGCGAGCGCGGCTCGGCGGCGGTGGGCACGACCGCGACCCGGCTGGTCGAGGCGCCCGACGGCACCCTGACCGTGCACGGGACGAAGTACTACACGACGGGCACCCTCTACGCCGACTGGACCGACGTGACGGTCGGCCGCGACGGGCTGCCCGACACGGCGGTGGCCGTCCGCGTCGATCAGCCCGGGGTGACCGTGCTCGACGACTGGGACGGCTTCGGTCAACGCCACACCGGCACGGGGACGGTCGTCTTCGACGCGGCCGTGGTGCGCCCGGAGCACGTCTTCGACGGCATCGAGAGGGCTCCGCACCAGACGCCGTATTTCCAGCTCGTGCTGAATGCGGTGCTCACCGGCATCGCCCGCGCCGTCGTGCGGGACGCGGTGGCGAAGGTCACCGGCCGCAGTCGCGTCTACAGCCACGGCAACGCCGACACCACCCGCGACGACCCGCAGCTGCAGGCCGTCGTCGGCGAGCTCTCGGCGACCGCGTTCACCGCGGAGGCCCTGCTCCGCCGCGGCGCCGAGTCGGTCGAGCGGGTCGCCCTCGCCACCCTCGACGGCGCCCGACCGGACGACCTCGGCGACCTGGTCGCCCGCGCCGGAGCCGACGTCTACCGTGCGCAGACCGTGCTGAGCGACAGCGTGCCCGCCGCCGCCTCGCATCTCTTCGACGCCCTCGGCGCCTCCGGGGTGTCGGTGGACGCCGCGCTCGACCGGCACTGGCGGAACGCGCGCACCGTCGCCTCGCACAACCCGCAGGTCTTCAAGCGACGCATCGTGGGCGAGTGGGTGCTGAACGGCACTCCCCCGCCGACCGCATGGGCGATCGGGGTGGTGCCGGGCGCCTCCTGATCGGTGATCCGCACCTCCTCGGCTCGTCGATGCGACCCGTCAGGGGCCGTCCGCGGCCCGAGGTGCACCTGATGCGTCGTCTCGACGCGAGCGCTCCGCCACGACCCGCTGACCGACGACGGCGCTGACGCCGTCCTGCCGCATCGAGACGCCGTAGAGGGCGTCCGCGATCTCCATCGTGCGCTTCTGGTGCGTGATGACGATGAGCTGGCTGTTCTCGCGGAGGTCCTCGAAGATGGCGAGCAGACGGCCGAGGTTCGCGTCGTCGAGGGCCGCCTCGACCTCGTCCATGATGTAGAACGGGCTCGGTCGGGCCTTGAAGATGGCGATCAGCAGGGCGACCGCAGCCAGCGACCGTTCGCCGCCCGAGAGCAGCGACAGCCGCTCGATCTTCTTGCCGGCGGGTCGCACCGTCACCTCGATTCCCGTCGTGAGGAGGTCGTCGGGGTCGGTGAGCTGCAGCGACCCCGTGCCTCCCGGGAACAGGATCGGGAACACCCGGTCGAAGGCCGCCTGGGTGTCGGCGAAGGCGCTGCCGAAGATCGTCTGCATCGTCGAGTCGATGTCGTCGATGATCGTGAGGAGATCGGCGCGGGTGCGGGTGAGATCGGTCAGCTGCTCGGAGAGGAACGCGTGCCGCTGCTCGAGCGCCGCGAACTCCTCGAGGGCCAGGGGGTTGACGCGACCGAGCCGGGCCAGCTTCTTCTCGGCCTTCACCAGCCGCGCCTCCTGCTCGGCACGGTCGAACGGGCTGCCCTCGGACCCGGGCCCGCCGTCGACGCCGCCCTCCGACGGCGCGGCGTGGGCGGTGGCCGCCTCGTCCGGCACGGGCACGTCGGGGCCGTACTCGGCGATCAGGACGTCCTCGACGAGGCCGAGCCCCGAGGCGGCCCGGTCGAGCAGCCCCGACAGGTGCAGGCGCTTCTCGTGGAGCTCCATCTCGAGGCCGTGCACGCTCTCGGTGACGGCGTCGAGACGCTCTCGGACCGACCGGGCGTCGCGACGGAGGGCGGCGAGCTCGTCGTTGCGGCCGGCGCGGGCGCGCTCGGCCTCGGCCAGCTCGCGACGCGCCTCGTCGAGCGACCGGGCCACGGCGTCGACGGTCGGCGGCAGCGCGGTGAGCACCGACGAGGTCGAGGCCATCTGACGCTGACGGATCACCGTGCGGCGCGCCTGCCGTTCGGCCGCCTCGCGCTGCTCGTCGAGCTGCCGCTGCAGCGTGACCGCGCGGGCGGCCTCGGCCCGCACGCGCTCGCGCACCGTCTCGAGCACGACGCGTCGTTCGAGCTCGGCGGCACGGGCGGCCTCGACCTCGTCGAGGAGACCCTGGCGGGCCGAGACGTCGAGCAGCGGTCGGGGCCGCGCGCGGTGCACCTCGTCGGCGGCGGCCGCCTCGTCGACGATCACGGCCGCCTCGTCGGCGGACCTGCTCGCCACGACCAGGGCCGCCCGCAGGCGCTCGACCTCGGCCTCGGCGGCATCGACCCGGGCGCGCAGACGACCGAGACGCTGCTCGTGGTCGACGACCCGCGCCTCCTGCGCCTTCGCCTGCGCAGCCGACGCGGCGGCCAGCGCGCGCGCCTCGACGAGTCGGCGTCTCGCCTCATCGTGCTCGGGCGCGAGGTCGGTGAGCGTCACCTCGACGGCGGTGAGCCGCTCGGCCGCCGCGTCGCGCTCGGCGACGAGTTCGAGCCGGGAGCGTTCGGCGCCCGAACCGCCCCGCAGCACGTAGTCGGTGAGCACCTCGCCCGACCGCGTGATGACGGTCACCGGCACGGGGTGCGCGGCGAGGGCCCCTCGAGTCGCGCGGGCGACGTCGAGGTCGTCGGCTACGACCGTGCTCGCCAGCAGACCGAGGACACCAGGAGGCGCGGTGACGACCGAGACGGCGCTCACGGCCCCCGGCGGCAGGTCCACCTCGAGCGTGGCCAGACGGCGTTCGGGCTCGGCGACGACGACCTCGACCCGGCCGAGCTCGTCGACGGTCGCGTGCTCGATGGCGTCGAAGGCCGACGTCGAGTCGTCGGCGAGGACGGAGTCGACGATGCTGCCGAGGGCCGCGGCGACGGCCGCCTCGAACCCGGGGCGCACCTGGACATGATCGGCCACCCGGCCCCGCACGCCCGGTCGCCCGGCCGCCAGGAGCGCGCTCGACCCGTCGGCGCGGTCGAGCGCCAACGACAGGGCCCCGCGCCGGGCGGCCAGGGCGTCGCGCTCGCGCTCGGCGGCGTGCAGGCGGTCGCGGAGCTCGTCGACGCGTTCGCCCAGGGACACGGCCTCGCTCTCGGCGGCCGCCTGGGCCGCGACGTGGTCGACCCCGTCGCTCTCGGGCGCCTCGTGGTCGAGGGCCTCGAGCTCGGCGTTCGCGGCGTCACGGCGGGTCTCGGCGGACTGCAGGGCCGTCTCGTGCCGGAGGCGCTCCCCCCGCACCGCCGCGAGTCTCGACCGGGCCAGATCGAGCGCCGAGCGGAGGCGCCCGGCCTCGAGATCGTGCTTCGAGACGAGAGCGCTCTGGGCGGAGATCTCGTCGTCGAGGGCGTCGAGCGCCCGACGGGCGGAGGCCAGCCCGCCGCGGGCCTCCTCGACGGCCTCCGCGGCCGCCGCGACGTCGCCCTGCAGGCGCTCGGCCTCGTCTCGGGCGTCGGCGACCATGCCCGCCGACACCGTGGTCACGGCGACGGGCTGCTCGGCCTGCTGGGCGAGCAGCTGCAGGCGCTGGCGGGCGAGGCTCGACAGGCTGCGGAGGCGCTCGTGCACGGACTCGAGCTCGAACGCGACCCGTCGCGCCCGGTCGACGTCGTCGCCCGCCATCGACTGCTCGAGGCGCTGCTCGTCGGCGGCGATCTCGCCGAGACGGGCGGCGAGCAGCTCGCGTTCGGCCCTCTGCTCGGCCTCGCTGCGCGACCGGGCGTCAAGGGACCGCTGGAGCCCGACGACCTCGTCGGCGAGGAGGCGCGCCCGGGCGTCGCGCACCACGGCGGCGATCGTCTGCGCCTCGCGGGCGATCTCGGCCTGGCGCCCGAGCGGCTTCAGCTGCCGCCTGATCTCGCCCGCCAGGTCGCTCAACCGCGTCAGGTTCGCCTGCATGGCGTCGAGCTTCCGGAGGGTCTTCTCCTTGCGGCGGCGGTGCTTCAGGATGCCCGCCGCCTCTTCGATGAAGCCGCGCCGCTCCTCCGGGGTCGCCCGCAGCACCGCGTCGAGCTGCCCCTGACCGACGATGACGTGCATCTCGCGGCCCAGTCCGGAGTCGCTCAGCAGCTCTTGCACGTCGAGCAGTCGGCAGCCCTCGCCGTTGATCGCGTACTCGCTGCCGCCGTTGCGGAACAGCGTGCGACTGATCGTGACCTCGGTGTAGTCGATCGGCAGCGCGCCGTCGCCGTTGTCGATCGTCAGCACGACCTGCGCTCGACCGAGGGGGCCCCGGGTCGACGTGCCCGCGAAGATGACGTCCTCCATCTTGCCGCCGCGGAGGTTCTTGACGCCCTGCTCGCCCATCACCCAGGCGAGAGCGTCGACGACGTTGCTCTTGCCCGATCCGTTCGGGCCGACCACGCAGGTGACCCCCGGCTCGAACGCGAACGTCGTCGGCGAGGCGAACGACTTGAAGCCCTTGAGGGTGAGGCTCTTCAGGTACATGCGCCGCGCCTCCTCGGGTCCTGTCTGCGGGGTGACCGTCGCTCAAGAATAGGTGCGGATGGGTCAGCGGACGCGCTGGCACCTCGGGCAGAAGTGCGACGAGCGGTTCATGAAGGCCTCGCGCACGATCTCGGTTCCGCACCGGGGGCACGGCCCGCCCTGCTGCCCGTACGCGTTGAGGCTGTGACTGAAATAGCCGGACTGGCCGTTCACGTTGACGTACTGGGCGTCGAAGCTCGTGCCGCCCTCGCCGAGCGCCTTGAGCAGCACGACGCGGACCTCGGCGAGCAGCACCCGTGCGCGGGCCCGCGAGAACGACTCGGTGGGCTGATCGGGGTGCACCCGAGCAGCCCAGAGGCTCTCGTCGGCGTAGATGTTGCCGACGCCGCTGAGCAGCCCCTGATCGAGCAGCGCCCGCTTGACGCCGGTGCGCCGCGCGAGCAGCCGCGTCAGCACCCGGTTCTCGTCGAACGCCGGGTCGAGAGGGTCTCGGGCGATGTGCGAGACCTGCTGCGGCACCCGGCGGACCCAGGCTGCGGTCTCGTCGGCTGCGGACTCGTCCGCTGCGGTCTCGTCGCCTGCGGCCTCGCCGTCGGAGGCGGTGCCGGCTGCGGGGGCCGGAGAGCCGAGGAGGCGCGCTGCGGAGAACCCCGCCGGTCGCCCGTCGAGGGTGGGCACCGTGTCGTCCAGAGCCATCGAGCCGAAGATGCGCTGGTCGACGAAGGCGAGCCGGACCGGCCCGTGCGCGGGGCTCTCGACGTCGAGCCGGATGCGCATCAGGCGGTCGGGCTCGGCGTCGCGACTGCGGAGCAGCACCTGACCGCTCATGCCGAGGTGGGCGACGAGGGCCAGCGGCTGCTCGTGCGGCGCCGCGGGCTCGAAGGGGAACCAGAGGAACTTGCCTCGACGGACCGCCGCGTCGATCGTGCCGCCCACGAGCCGGTCGACGAAATCGTCGGACGGGCCGTGATGACGCTTGAGCGACCGGTGGTCGAGCACGTCGACACCGGTCACGACGGCGCCCGCGACGACGGGCTGCAGCCCGGCGCGGACGACTTCGACCTCGGGGAGCTCGGGCACCGCTCAGAGACCGTCGACCGGCGTGCTGAGTCGCGTCCACGCCTCGAGGGCCGCCGACATCTCGGCCTGCTTCTTGCTGCTGCCGATGCCGGTCGCGACGTCGTCGCCGCCCAGGCGGACGCTGGCGTGGAACCTCTTGTCGTGATCGGGGCCGCTGTCGCTGACGTGATAGGTCGGCATGCCGCGCCCGAGCGAGGCCGCGAGCTCTTGCAGACTCGTCTTCGGATCCATCGCGGCGCCGAACCGATCGGGATCGTCGAGCAGAGGTGCGATCAACCGCAGGACGAGTGCGGTCGCCGTGTCTCCGCCGGCGTCGAGGTAGGTCGCACCGATGATCGCCTCGACCGTGTCGGCCAGGATCGAGGGCTTGTCGCGACCGCCGGTCAGCTCTTCGCCCCGACCGAGCCGGAGGTGGTCGCCGAGACCGATGACCCGGGCGGCCTCGGCCAGCGCGACGGTGCTGACGAGACTGGCGCGTCGCTTGGCGAGGTCGCCCTCGTCGAGATCGGGGTTCGCCGTGAAGAGCATGACCGTGACGGCCTGCCCGAGGATGGAGTCGCCGAGGAACTCGAGACGCTCGTTGTTGGCGATGCCGCCGTTCTCGTACGCGTACGAGCGGTGGGTCAGCGCGAGATCGAGGAGTTCGGGTCGGATGTCGATGTCGAGGCGTGACAGCAGATCAGCCCGGTCGGCGCGGAGGCGCGACGCGGGCTGATCAGAAGTCGACGTCATCTCGACACCGCCGAGGGAGACGTGATCACGACGGGAGTGCTCAGACGTCGGCGACCTTGCGGCCCTTGTACTCCATGTACAGGGCGGTGCCGGCGCTGTCCTCGACGACCTTCGCGCGGTGCGGGAGGCTGTAGGTGACCTTGCCGTTCTCGATGGTCTTGACGAGCTGGACGGGCGTCGCCTTCCACTGCGAGCGACGGGCGTGCGTGTTCGAGCGTGACTGCTTCCGCTTCGGAACGGCCATGAGCATCTCTTCTCTCTTGCGGCTCCCCCGCAGGGGGCCTGGTCTGACTGGTGGGTGACGCGGTGGTGTGATGCGGCCCGGGGAGGCCGCCGGCCACCCCTACCGACGCGAGTCGGTGTCGGGCGAGCCCTCGGCAGGTGCCGATTCAGCCTGGAACCCGGTGAGTGCCGACCAGCGGGGGTCGATGTCCTCTTCGGGCTGGTAGTCGTGGATGTCTTCGATCCGTTCACCCGTGGCGGGGTCGAGTCCAGGACAATCCGGCCGACAGACCGGCTGGAAGGGCAGTGACAGAACCACTGCGTCTCTGACCACAGGTTCAAGATCCACGTGGTCGTCGTGAACCTGATAGTCAAAAGCTTCGTCGACAGCGTACGCGAAAAGCTCGGCGAAATCGACTTCCACCGGCTCGGAGAGCGGTTTCAGGCATCGGCTGCACTCGCCGGTCGCCGTGCCCGACACGTGCGTCGAGACCAGGATGCCGTCGTGCAGACCCTCGAGCCGCACGTCGAGGCGGAGCGGATCGCCCGCCGCGACCGAGATCTGGCCCTCGCCGAGCCGCTCAGGGACCACGACGTCGAGCGTGCGCTCGCGCATCTCGCCCGGGCGGTGCATGAGGTCGTACACCGGGAGCGTGTAGGGGGTCAGGTTGAAATGAGGCACGGGAGACGAGTTTACGCCGTCGACCCGGTCTTCGCAGAGGAGGTCGCGAACAGCGACCGCGGCGCGAACCGCGCGACGAGGCGGTCACGCGCACCCGACGCCGAACGGAGGCCGTCGAGCACGAGCCGGGCGTCCGCCCTCGTGCCGTCGGGGGCGGCGACCCCGCCGTACCGCTCGCTCTGCAGGGCGACGACCAGGCGGTCGAGGGCGACCCGCGCCTCCTCGGTCTCGGGTCGTGACGAGAGTCTCGTGTGGAGGAGCGTCGCGGCCGCGGTCGGCGTCGCCCCCGACGGGACGTGCAGGCCCAGATCGGCCGCCGTGTCGACGACCTCATGCCAGACGGCGAGCGCGACGTCGGGCGGCGGGGTGGCCCATCGACGTCGGCGGCGCCCGGCCCGGAGCGCCGAGGGCACGATCAGCACGACCGCGAGCAGCACGAGGGCGATCAGACCGGCCGACCCGAGGCCGGGGCCGCCCGTGCCCGAGGCGGAGCCCGCGGCGGTCGGGTCCGACGCGTCGGCGGACGGCGTCGCGGAGGGGGTCTCGGCCGGCGCGTCGTCGGCGGAGGGCGTGGGGATCGCGGCGTCGTCGGCACTCGGCGCGGCGCTCGGCTCGACACCCGTCGGCTGGAGGTACGCCTGCGGGCTGCCCAGGCCGACGGTCGGCTCGAAGGGCACCCAGCCGAGCCCCTCGAAGTACAGCTCGGGCCAGGTGTGCAGGTCGTCGCTGCTCACGCGACGCTCGGCCTCGGCCCCGAAGCCCGTGGACTCGCCGGGCAGGAACCCCACCGCGACCCGCGAGGGGATGCCGAGCGTCCGCGCCATGACGGCCATCGACGAGGCGAAGTGCACGCAGTATCCGCTGCGGACCTCGAGGAAGGTCTGCACGGCCTCGAGACCGCTGCCGTCGTAGCCCTGATCGACGGGGGTCTCTTCGGAGTAGGTGAAGTCGCCGTCTCGGAAGAAGTCCTGGAGGGCCACGGCGGCGTCGAAGTCGTTGGGCGCGTCGGCCGTCACCTCGGACGCCAGCGCGATCACGCTCTGGGGCACCCCGTCGGTCGAGAGGTAGTCGGCCATCGCGGTGTCGTCGCCGGCGGACGACGCGACGACCTGGTCGCGGGTGGGGTCGACCGGAGCGCTCTCGACCGTGTAGTCGAGACCCTGCGTACCGGTCGTGTCGCTGCGGACGGTCACCCCCGACTCGTCCACGACCTCCCACTCGTCGCCGAGGCCCTCGATCCGGGTGGCCGGCACCGGCACCGGCAGGTAGGGGCTGCGGAGCGAGCCGACGTCGATCTCGGTGGTCACGGCCCGGCGGTCGGTGGCCTCGGCGACGCCGGGCGCGGCCGGGAGCCGGTCGAGGGTCGCCTCGGGGTCGGGCTCGCCCTCGGCGGGACTCCAGGAGCGACCCGAGAAGTCGACGAGGTCGACGAGCTTCAGGTACTCGCCGTCGGCATCGGAGGACCGGTAGGTCAGCACGGTGACCGGGGCGCCGCGACGCAGGTCGTCGCCGAGGTCGATGATCGGATTCACGCCGGTGGCCAGCCCGAGACCGGAGCCGCCCGTGCCGGCGAGGGGCGCGAGGCCGCCGATCGGCACGGTGGCCGTCAGCAGACCGGCGACGCCGAGCGCTGCCAGACCCCCGACGAGACCGCCGCGCGTGGGGTGCCGGCCGGTGGCCAGCGCCAGGAGCACGAGGAAGAGAAGCACGGTCGCCACGACGAACGGCCAGCTCGTCTCGACCCCCGGCACGAAGGCGGGGACGGCGAGCACGACGACCGGCACCACCCCCGTGAACGCGGGAAGCTGCCCGACGGACGAGACGAGGTCGATCAGCACGGCCGCCGCCAGGACCGACACGAGCACCGTCGCGAGCACGCCGTCGGTGACGTCGAGGGGCGCCGCCTCGCCGACGATGGCCGCCTCGGCCTGATCGGCGAGGTCGCGCATCCGCTGGAGCGTCGCCGACGTGGGGATGACGCCGAGGACGGCCGTGCCGCCCGAGACGAAGGCGCAGGTCACGGCCGAGCCCGCGACGGCGCCGACGATCCAGCCGATCCAGGCCGGCGCCCGGAGGCCCCGGACGGCCAGCGAGACGCCGAGGACCACGGCGGAGACGAAGGCGGCGGCGAACCACCAGCCCGTCCCGAGGAACAGCGGATGGAGGCTGGCCAGCGACGCGACGAACACCAGCCAGGCGAAGAGGGTGGGCAGCCACGAGGCGGCGGCCACGCGCACCACCGGGCGCCGGAGCGGGGCGTCAGTCATCGAGCGGCCTCGCCCCGAGCACGACGTCGGTGACCGGATCGCCGGACGAGACCTCCACCACGCGCCAGCCGGCGTCGCGGAGGGCGGCCGCCACCCGTTCGGGGCCGAGGGTCTCCGCACCGGTGACGCCGCCCCGCGGTGCGGTCGTCTCACTGAACCCGAGGGGCGGCGAGACGACGAGGGCTACGGCGGACGAGCCGACGCCCCGCGAGCGCCCGAGCGACTCGAGCTCGCGCGGCCGGAGACCCGACACGACGGCGACGACGGGCTCGCGCGGCGCGGCGGGCGCCGCCGAGCGGTGGCCGGCGTCGCCCAGCCGGAGATCGGCGAGCGACTCGAGGTACGAGGCGGTCGAGTCCGGATCGTTGCGGGCGACGACGTCGCCCTCGGGAGTCGTCGCCTGGGCCACGGAGCCGCTGCGCCCGAACTCGACGCCCAGGGTCGCGACGACCGACACGGCCCACTCGAAGGCGTCGCTGACGGGCGACCCGTCGGGGCCCGTTCGGGCGTCGGACCAGCCGTCGACCCCCGTCGCGAGCACGAGGCGGGCGCTCGGCAGGCCGTGCTGCTCCTCTTGTCGCACCATGAGCTCGTCGTGACGGGCCGAGGCCTTCCAGTGGACGCGCCGCATGGGGTCTCCGCGTCGGTACTCGCGCGTGACGGGGTCGTCGTCTCCGCCGGCCAGGCTGTGCTCCCGCTGACGGCGGGCGCCGTCTCCGAGGGCGTGGGACTCGGCGCCGAGCCCCAGGTCGTGGACCTCGGGCACGACGAGCAGCTCGGCGCTGCCGGGGGCCACGACCCGACGCCGGGCGACGCCGAAGGACTCGATCAGATCGACGTGCAGGGGCCCGACGCGGTGTCGCCCGCGCGGCAGGCCCTCGTGACGGAACACGGCCGAGGAGGCGCGGCCCGGCACGAGCGTGACCCCCACCGCCTCGGACGCCCTGGTGCGTCGCCAGCCGACGTCGTCGCGGATGCCGATGCGGCCGGCCGCGCCCCCGGGGGCGGTCAGGGTCACGGTCTCGTCGACGGACCAGCCGGCCATGCCGCGATCGGGCGAGAAGCGCCGGGCGACCGTGATCAGGGGGCGTCGGAACAGCAGCGAGACGAGCACGGCCATCACCAGGACGACCAGGGTCGTGCCGGCGAAGACGAGCGCCGGCGACGGAACGACGGCTCCCGTCGCGACGAGGGCGACGCCGACGCCGACGACCGCGCAGCCGCGCAGGGTCGGCCGGGGCACTCCCCCGCGGGTGATGCCCGCCTGCGCTCGCCCGCCAGGCCGCGCCGGCACGTCGCCGTGCGGCGTCGGCGGCGCCGCGGCTCGATCGGTCACGGTCAGCGCGCGTCGCCGAGGGGGACGGGAGTAGCCGAGACGACGTCCGCCACGACGTCGTAGGCGGCCGAGACCGCCCCGGCGCCGGCCCGCCCGGCGAGGATGATGCGGTGACCGAGCACCGGCCCGCTCATCGCGTCGATGTCGTCGGGCACGACGAACTCGCGACCGTTGAGCGCCGCCCACGACTTCGACGCGCGCATCAGCTGCAGGGTGGCCCGCGGGCTCGCGCCGAGTCGGACGTCCGGGTGCACGCGCGTGGCCTGGACGACGGCGACGGCGTAGCGCTCGACGGCCTCTGCCGTGTAGACCGCGCGGACGGCGGCGATCATGCGGCGGAGGTCGGTCAGCGACACGAGGGGCTTCAGGACGTCGAGCGGGCTGACCCGTTCACGCTGCTGCACCATGCGGAGCTCGCTCTCGGCGTCGGGGTAGCCGAGCGAGATGCGCGCCATGAACCGGTCTCGCTGCGCCTCGGGAAGCGAGTACGTGCCCTCCATCTCGACCGGGTTCTGCGTCGCGACGACGAGGAACGGATCGGGCAGCGGGTGCGTGATGCCGTCGACCGTCACCTGGCGCTCCTCGAGGCTCTCGAGCAGGGCGGACTGCGTCTTCGGCGACGCGCGGTTGATCTCGTCGCCGATGACGACGTTGGCGAAGACCGGGCCGGGCTTGAACTCGAACCCTCCGGAGGGCCGGTCGAAGACCGAGACGCCGGTGATGTCGCTGGGCAGCAGGTCGGGGGTGAACTGGATGCGCGTGACGGTGGCGTCGACCGCCTTGGCGAGCGCGCGCGCCAGCTGGGTCTTGCCGACCCCGGGGACGTCCTCGATCAGGAGGTGCCCCTCGGCGAGCAGCACGGTCAGGGCCGTGCCGATGGCGCCGTCCTTCCCGTCGATGACGGTGCCGATGGCCTCGAGGATGCCCCGCGCGCGTCGCTGCACCTCCGCCAGCGGCATGAGGCCCTCGTCGGCGGAGGCGCTCGGCCGATCGGCGGGACGGCTGGTCGTTGTCATCGGATCGCTTTCTGAGGAGTGATCGAGCGGTTCGTCGGGAGGAGCGTCGCACGGTGTTCGGAACGGACCCCCTCGAGGAGGCGGTCGTCACGATGAGCCGGTGCGTCTCAGGTGGTCTCGAGGTACTCCGCGACGACCCTCGGCACGTACGGCGACACGTCGCCGCCGAGCCCCGCGACCTGCCGGACGAGCGAGCTCGAGACGTGCGCGTGGGCGGGGTCGGGCAGGAGGAAGACGGTCTCGACGCCGGCGAGGCTCCGGTTCATGATCGCCATCGGGGTCTCGTAGGCGACGTCGACCTGCGAGCGGATGCCCTTGACCAGAACGCTGGCGCCGACGTCGGTGCAGTAGTCGACGAGCAGACCCATGCTCCAGCTGTGCACGCTGACGGTCTCGGGCAGCCCGGCCTCACGCAGAGCGGCGGTGAGCAGCGAGACCCGCTGGGTGAGCGGGAGCAGAGCCGACTTGTCGGGGTTGTGCACCACGAGCACGTGCACCTGATCGAAGATGTTGGCGGCCCGGGCGATCACGTCGATGTGGCCGAGGGTGACGGGGTCGAACGACCCGGGGACGACGGCGATCCTGCTCATGCGGACACAGTAGCGGCCCGGCCCGGGAGGTCGGCCGAGCATCCACCGGAGGTCGGGCGCGCGGGCGGAGACGTCAGTTCTTGCCCATCGCCTCGCGCCCGCGATCGTCGAGCCGTCTCGCGATGGCCGCGGCCAGGGCGGGGTGGTCGGTCAGGCGCGGGTCGTCGTCGAGCACCTCGGCCGCATGCTCTCGTGCGAGGCCGATCAGGTCGCCGTCGCGGGCGACCCTCAGCAGTCGGAGCGACGACCGGCCGCCGGACTGCAGGTTGCCGAGCACGTCGCCCTCGCGGCGCAGGTCGAGGTCGACCTGCGCGAGCTCGAAGCCGTCGAGGGTCGACGCCACGGCGTCGACCCTCTCGCGGGCGATGGAGTCGGCCGGCGCGGACGTCACGAGCAGGCACAGACCCGCGTGACCGCCTCGACCGACGCGTCCCCGCAGCTGGTGCAGCTGCGAGACGCCGAACCGGTCGGCGTCGAGCACGACCATGGTCGAGGCGTTCGGCACGTCGACACCGACCTCGATCACCGTCGTCGCGATGATCATGTCGATGTCGCCGGCGGCGAACCGGCGCATGACGTCGTCCTTCTCGTCGGACGACATGCGACCGTGCAGCGGCTCGATGACGAGACCGTCGAGCACCGGCAGCGAGGCCGTCAGCGCGACGATGCCCTCGACGCTCGCCCGGGGCGGGGGCGCCGACGGCAGGTCGCCCCCGTTCTGCCCGTCGGCTCCCGTCGATCGGGTGCCGCCGCCGGGCTCGGAGTCGCCGCCCGGTCCCGTCTCGCCGCCCGGCCCCGCGTCGTCGCCGAGCTCCGTCGTGACGGCGTCGATCGCGGGGCAGACCACGAAGACCTGGCGCCCCGCCGCGATCTCCTCCGCGGAGCGCTGCCAGACGCGGTCGACCCAGCCCGGGTGCTCGGCCAGCGGAACGACGAACGACTCGATCGGCTGACGCCCCTTCGGCAGCTCGGCGATGGTCGAGATGTCGAGGTCGCCGAACACCGTCATCGCGACGGTGCGGGGAATGGGCGTCGCCGTCAGCACCAGCACGTGCGGCGGGGTGGCGCCCTTCTTGCGGAGCGCCTCCCGCTGATCGACGCCGAAGCGGTGCTGCTCGTCGACGACGACGAGCCCGAGGTCGAAGAACCCGACCGTCTCGCTGATCAACGCGTGCGTGCCGACGACGATGTGCGCCTGGCCGCTGACGATCGAGAGGAGCGCCTTCTTGCGCTGGGCCGTGGTCATCTGCCCCGTGAGCAGGGTCGGTCGCAGCCGGGCGGCCAGGTCGGGGCCGAGGGTCGCCGTGATCGATCGGAGGTGCTGGGCGGCCAGCACCTCGGTCGGGGCGAGCAGGGCCGACTGCCCCCCGCTCTCGGCGACCGCCAGCATCGCCCGCAGCGCGACGAGCGTCTTGCCCGAGCCGACCTCGCCCTGGACGAGCCGGTTCATGGGGACCTCGGCCTCGAGGTCGCGGGTGATCTCGTCGCCGACGAGACGCTGATCGCCCGTGCGCTCGAAGGGCAGGGCCGCGTCGAACAGGTCGAGCATGCCCCCCGCGACCGCGCGACGGGGTGTCGCCGCGGACCGGCGGACGAGGGCGCGCTGCTGCAGCAGAGCGCTCTGCAGCACGAACGCCTCGTCGAAGCGCAGGCTGTCGCGGGCCGTGAGGTGGTCTCGGTCGGTCTCGGGTCGAT
The DNA here is from genome assembly GCF_979258095.1 of Frigoribacterium sp. AC394. Lineage (NCBI taxonomy): Bacteria > Bacillati > Actinomycetota > Actinomycetes > Micrococcales > Microbacteriaceae > Frigoribacterium > Frigoribacterium sp. AC394. The sequence continues at coordinate 804,645 of NZ_OZ409834.1, forward strand.
GGATGCGTTCGTACGCCTCGGCCAGGGGCATCAGATCGAGCTCGGCTCTGACCGCGGCCGGCACGGCGTCGTCGATCGGCGGCAGCGAGTCGAGCAGCACCTCGACCGACTTCTGCACCTGCCACGACGCCACGGAGGCGCTGGCGGGGTAGATCGGGATCGGCTGCTTCGCCCACTTCTGCGCCTCGGCGTCGCCCACGCCCGCGACCGCCTCGTGCGAGGCGTCGAAGAGCTCGTAGTCGGGGTGCGCCAGCTGCCGCAGCCCGCGGTAGTCGCCCACCTTGCCGGCGAAGATGCCCCGGGCGCCCGGCACGAGGTCTCTCGCGCGCCACGCCTGGTTGAAGAAGGTGAGGGTCAGGATGCCCTGGCCGTCGCCGATGCGGACCTCGAGGATCGACCCGCGGCGAGCGCGCATCGTGCGCTCGCGCACGTCGAGCACCTGGGCCACGATCGTGACCGACTCGCCGAGCGGCAGCTGATCGAGCGCCGTCAGCTCGCCCCGGCGGGCGTACCGCCTCGGGAAGTGCGTCAGCAGATCGCCGACGGTGCGGAGGCCGAAGGCCTTCTGCAGGGCCGTGGCCGTGCGGCCGCCCAGGGCACCGGCGAGGGAGGCGTCGAGGGGTGAGTCGGGCACGACCCCACGCTACTGCCCGCCCCCGACACCGGTGCCCGGGCTCGTTCGAGCCGCGGGCGGGCGGCGTCAGAGGGTGAAGTCGTACCCGCCGGAGGCGCGGGTCGACGCCGCGAGCTCGGTCACGTGCCGGTCGTCGTTCACCTCGAGGGCCCGCAGCTGCCGTGACACCCCGCGTGCCGACTGCTTGCAGAACCCGACGGCGAGGCGACGTTCGGCGTCGGAGTCGACCCGCGCCTCCTGCAGGGCCGTCGACGCCCGCGACAGCACGGCCGTCTGCGCGTAGATGCCGCTCGCGGCGTCGGCGAGGCGCTTCTGCACGAGCTGTCTCTCCTGCACCTTCTTGCCGTGCTTGCGGAGGGCCCCCTCGGTGCGCTCGCGCAGCCGCGACACCTGGTCGCCGAGCTCCGCGGCCTGCTTGGCGAGCTCGGGGTGCACTCCGACCGGACGATCGGGTCGGAGCCGACGCTGGACGCGACCCGCGACGTACGGCGCCAGCACACCCAGGGCGCGACCGGGGGCGCCGATGCTCAGCGACGCGACGTCGGGCAGCTCCTCGCTGAGCGTCTTGAGGCCGTTCAGGGCGACGAAGGCGCGCAGGACGTCGTTGGCTCCCTCGAAGATCGGGAAGATGCGGAAGTCGCGCAGCGCCTTCGACAGCGGGTGCCCCTCCATGTACGCCTCCCCGCCGTGCAGCTGAACGGCCCGGTTGAGCGCGTACCAGCCGGTGTCGCTGGCGGCGACCTTCGTCATCGCCGACTCGAGGGCGAAGTCGGTGTCGCCGCGGTCGACGAGACCGGTGGTCAGGTACGACATCGACTCGATGCCGTAGATCTGCTGCGTCATCCAGGCGAGCTTGTCGCCGACCATCTCGAAGTCGGCGAGCGGTCTTCCGAACTGGTGACGCGCCTCCGTGTGCTCGAGACTCAGCTGGAGGAACCTCTTCATGCCGCCCGCGATCGCCGTGCCCATCGACATGCGACCGTTGTTGAGCGTGTTCACCGCGATGCGGAAGCCGTCGCCGGGTTCGCCGAGCAGGTTCTCGGCGGGCACCCGGACGTCCTTGAAGCGCACCCGCTGCAGGTGGTTGGCCTTCAGGCCGTGCGTCTCGAACCGCGGGCCGGTGCTCAGCCCGTCCATGCCCTTCTCGACGATCAGCGCGACGTGCCCGAGGTCGCTCTGCGCGAAGACCGTCAGGACGTCCTTGTCGCCGTTGCCGATCCAGCGCTTCTCGCCGTTCAGCAGCCAGCTGCCGTCGCTCTGCCGCTCGGCCCGGGTCTCGAGCGCGTAGGCGTCGCTGCCTACGTTGGGCTCCGTGAGCACGAAGGCCGCGAGCTTCCGGCCGCTCGCCAGATCGGGCAGCCAGCGGGCCTTCTGATCGTCGGTGCCGTAGAGGTGCAGCGGCTTGGTGCCGATCGACTGGTGCACGCCCATGACGGTGGCGAGGGTGCCGTCGACCCGGCCGAACTCCTCGTAGACGCGGCAGTAGGCGCTCTGACCGAGACCGAGACCGCCGTACTCCTCCGACACGAAGAGCCCCATCAGACCGCGCTCGCCCAGCTCGCGGACCAGGTCGTCGCCGATCCAGCCCTCGCGCTCGGCCTTCAGCGGGTCGTAGCCGGCCAGCACCTCGCGGGCCGACGCCGACACCGTCTCGACCCGCGCCTTCTCGGCCGCGGACATGTGCGGGAACGGCAGCACCAGCTCGGAGGCGATCCGCCCCGCGAACAGGGACTTGGTGAACGAGGGCCGGACAGTACGATCAACGCTGGTCATGCTGCGAGATGCTTCCGAAAGCGCGACGCCCTGCCAAGTCCGTTGTGCCTCATCGACGAAGCACGACCGGGCCGGGCGCGGACGCGTTGTCGGGATGCTCGAAGCGGCGCTGCCCCCGGGAGACCGGGAGGCGGGCCCTACGCAGACGGGGAGGCGGGTCCGACGAGACGGGCGGGCCGCCGCGACCTGGCATGGTTGACCTCATGTCCCGCATCATCTCCGGCTTCGCCGACAACCTGACGCTCGTCGTCCCCAAGGTCGGCACCCGGCCGACCAGCGACCGCGTCCGCGAAGCGCTCTTCTCGTCGCTCGACGCCCGCGACGAGATCCGCGGTCGACGGGTGCTCGACCTGTACGCGGGCACCGGGGGCCTCGGCCTCGAGGCCGCATCGCGCGGGGCGGCCTCGGTCACCCTGGTCGAGAAGGCCCCGGCGGCGGCGAAGGTGCTGCGGCGGAACGCCGACGCCGTTCTGGCACGGGCCCCCAAGCCCCCGCGCGGCGCACCCCCGCGCGTCGACGTCGTCGCGCAGACCGTGCGGTCGTACCTCATGGGCTCGGGCGCGCTCGTCGACCTGGTCTTCTTCGACCCGCCCTACGAGCTGTCGAAGGACGAGCTCGCGGCCGACCTCGCGGCCCTGCTGCCCCTGCTCGACGCCCAGGCGCTGGTCGTCGTCGAACGCGCCAGCCGCGACGGCGAGCCGAGCTGGCCCGCGGGGCTCAGCCTCGACGTGAAGAAGCAGTACGGCGACACGACGGTCTGGTTCGCCCTCCGCGACTGATCCGCCGTCGGGCCCCGCTCGCGCGATGCGTATTCAGCCCCGCTCGCCCGACCACAGGCGATACGGGTCCCAGCCGCCCTCCCGGCCGGCGTCGCCGCCGTCGACGACGACCCGCGGCTCGCCGGACCCGACGGCGCGCATGACGCCGATCGCCCGGAACCCACCCGGCAGCGCCGCACCCGGCGGGAACGTCGCGAGCAGCGAATGGTCCTCTCCCCCGGCGAGCGCCGCCGCCGGATCGCCGCCCAACGCCGCCGAGTCGAGGTCGACCACCAGACCGCTCGCCCGCGCGACCCGACCCGCGTCGAGGGCCAGACCGTCCGAGAGGTCGAGCATCGCCGTCGCGCCGGCCCGGGCCGCGATCGGCCCGTCGACGATCGGCGGCGTGGGCGCGAGCTGCCACCCCACGTCGGGGTCGCGCTCGCGCAGGGCCGCCGCGGCGGCACGGTCGGGGACCCCGTCGTGATCGACGCCGAGACGGAAGAGCAGCTCGAGCCCGCGAGCCGACCGGCCGAGCGCACCAGAGACGGCGACGACGTCCCCCTCGCGGGCGCCGTCGCGGGTGACCGGAGCCCTCCCCTCGAGATCGCCGAAGGCCGTGACGGCGATCGTCATCGTCGCCGAGACCGACAGATCGCCACCGACGACGCCGCAGCCCGGAGCCATCACGGCGCAGGCGTCGCGCAGCCCGTCGGCGAGGGCCTCCAGATCGACCACCGGGGTGTCGCCCGGCACGGCGAGGGCCACCACGAGAGCGGTCGGGACCGCCCCCATCGCGGCCACGTCGGCGAGGTTCGAGGCGGCGGCCTTCCAACCGAGGTCGTACGGGGTCGACCAGGCGAGACGGAAGTCGGGGCCGTGCACCATCAGGTCGGTCGTCACCACGAAGCGCCCGTCGGGTGCCGAGACCACCGCCGCGTCGTCGCCCGGCCCCAGATCGGTGCGGGCCCCTCGGGGCAGTCGGGGCAGGATGCGCGCGAGGGTGGCGAGCTCGCCCACCCCCTGCACCGTGGCGGGTGGTTCGACGTCGACCGACGTGGCGGGGCGTTCCATGTGACGACGGTAGCCTGGTTGCCGTGCCCAGCCCGACCAGGCGACCTCGTCGCCGCCTCCTCCGTCTGCTCGCCGCCGGCGCCGTGATCGCCCCGGCGCTCGCCGGCTGCACGGCCGCCGTGCCGATGACGGCGGCGGCCGACGCGAACGACGCGGCCTGCGCGCAGGTGACCGTGCACCTCCCCGAGACGGTCGGCCCCGACAACTCCCCCTTCGAGCGCCGCGAGACCGATGCGCAGGCCACCGGCGCCTGGGGCACGCCGACGCAGGTCCTCCTGCGCTGCGGCGTCGAGGCGCCCGCCGTCTCCGATCTGCCCTGCTACCCCGTCAGCGGCGTCGACTGGCTCGCCGATCAAGACGCCGACGACCCCGACACCTTCGTCTTCACGACCTACGGTCGCACTCCCGCCGTCCAGGTGATCGTCTCCGCCGAGGCGGGCAGCACCGCGCTCTTCGACCTGGCCGACGCGGTCGGCTACTTGCCGAACGACGGTCGCGGCTGCGTCGGCGTCGACGACCTGCCCGGCACCGAGGCGACCCCGTCGTCCTGAGCCGACCCGCGCCTCCTCGGCTGCCCCTCCCCCAGGAGGCACGGGTCGACTTCGCGAGTCGGCCCCGGCCGGTCAGCGCTCGGTCTGCAGCCCGAGCTCGATCAGCTCGGTGATGAGCTCGGGGTAGCTGAGACCGCTGGCCAGCCAGCAGGCGGGGAACATCGAGATCGGCGTGAAGCCGGGCATGGTGTTGATCTCGTTGATCACCCAGCCGGTGTCGGTGAGGAAGAAGTCGACCCGCGACAGCCCGGTGCCGTCGACGGACTCGAACGCGAGCGCGGCGAGTCGCTGCATCTCGGCCAGCTGGTCGTCGGTGAGGTCGGCCGGGCAGACGAGATCGGCGCCGGGCGCACCCAGGTACTTCGACTCGAAGTCGTAGAAGGTGTCGCTGCCGAGCACGATCTCACCGCCGACGGAGGTGCGGGGCGACCCGCCGTCGCGCCCGCCGAGAACGGCGCATTCGATCTCACGACCCGAGACGGCGGCCTCGACGAGCACCTTGCCGTCTTCCGCGAGCCCGATCTCCATCGCGGCCGCGAACTCCGCCTCGGAGTCGACCCGTGACACGCCGACGCTCGACCCCGCACGGGCCGGCTTGACGAAGACGGGGAACCCCAGGGGCGCGACGTCGGCGATCACCTGGTCGGGATCGCTCAGCCAGGTGCGACGGCGGACGGTGCGCCACGGGGCCACCGCGATGCCGGCCTCTTGCAGCACGGTCTTCGTGAAGTGCTTGTCCATCCCGACGGACGACGCCAGCAGACCCGCCCCGACGTACGGGAGGCCGACGAGTTCGAGGAGCCCCTGGACGGTGCCGTCTTCTCCGAAGCGACCGTGCAGGATCGGGAAGACGACGTCGACGGCACCGAGCAGCCGGACCGAGCCGTCCGGCTCGACCACCGAGAGCTCGCGAGTCGACGCGGATTCGGGCCAGTGCACCCTCGTGCCGTTGTCGACGACGGCCGGCAGCGTCTCGCCGGTCAGCGAGAAGCTCGATGCGTCGTCCGCCTGCAGGGTGAAGGCTCCGTCGCGGGTGATGCCGACGGGGATGACGTCGTAGCGGCTGCGGTCGATGGCCGAGAGCACTCCCCCGGCGGTGGCGCAGCTGATCGCGTGCTCGCTCGACCGGCCGCCGAACAGCACGACGACCGTCTGCTTGGCGCCCGCGAGGGGGGTGGGAGCGGGGCTGGCCTGGTCGATGCTCATCGGGGTCACTCTCGGGGTGGTCGGCGGGCAGACGACTCGGGGCGGCGTCGCACCGGCTCGCGCCGTCGACCCCCGGTCACTCGCCCTGGGGCTCGCTGGTCTCGGTGAGGTGCGGAGCGATGTTCCGCGGGTCAAGCGTACCGGCGAGCACTTCGGCGACCTGCTGCACGATGGGCATGTCGACGCCGCGACCGCGGGCGAGCTCGAGGATCGGCGCGACCGACGCGAGACCCTCGGCGGTCTGGTTCATCTGCCGCACGACGTCGCCGAAGGCGTACCCCTGACCGAGGAGGCGCCCCGCGGTGTTGTTCCGCGACAGGGGCGACTCGCACGTCGCGATGAGGTCGCCGAGCCCGGCGAGACCGGCGAGCGTCTCGGCCTTGGCCCCGAACGACACCGCGAACGCCGTCATCTCGGCGAGACCGCGCGTGATGATCGACGCCTTCGTGTTCTCGCCGTAGCCGACGCCGTCGACGATGCCGATGGCGACCGCGATGAGGTTCTTCAGCACGCCCCCGAACTCGGTGCCGATGACGTCGGTGTTGACGAACGAGCGGAAGTACGGATTGGTGGCGGTCGCGGCGACGAGCGTCGCCGTCTCGAGGCTGTGCGACGACACGACGGCAGCGGTCGGCTGTCGCTTCGCGATCTCGAGCGCGAGGTTCGGGCCCGAGGCCACGGCGATGAGCGACCGGTCGATGTCGAGCTCGCTCTCGATGACCTCGCTCATGCGGAGGCCGGTGGCCTTCTCGACGCCCTTCATCAGGCTGACCACGGGAACGCCGTGCGGCACGAGCGAGCGGATCGCCGAGAGGTTGTCGCGGAGGGTCTGACTGGGCACCGACAGGTAGACCTGCTCGGCGCCCGCCAGGGCGGTCTCGACGCTCGACGAGGCCACCAGGGTGCGCGGGAGGTTGATGCCCGGCAGGTAGTCGGTGTTGCGCTTGCTCTCGGTGATCTCGCGGGCGACCTCGGGGCGTCGTGCCCAGAGAGTGACGTCGGCGCCGCCCTCGGCGAGGACCTTCGCGAAGGTCGTGCCCCAGCTGCCCGAGCCGAGAACCGCGACTCGGCGCGGCACGGACTCTCGCATGACGATCGAGATCGCCTCGGTGGTGACGGCGCCCTCGCCGAGTGCTTCGATCGCGCCTTCGCGCGACGCAGGACTACTCAAAGCGGCCGGTCTCCTTCTGGTCGTTCTTGGCGGGGTTCCAGGGCTCGGCGGGGGCCTGCTCGTCACGGAGGCGCTCGACGAGTCCGGTGATCGCCGCCATGACGAGGGCGGTCGCCTCGGTCATGGAGGCCTGGTCGAGGGGCCGGTCGCGGTAGGCCGAGAGATCGACGGGATCGCCGACGATCACGCGGATCCGCTTGCGGGGGAACGGACGGAGCTTCGCCGAGTAGCGCCCCATGAGCTCCTGACTGCCCCAGTGGGCGACGGGCACGAGAGGCACACCCGCGGCGAGGGCCAACCGCACGGCCCCGCTCTTGCCCTTCATGGGCCAGAGGTCGGGGTCGCGGGTGAGGGTTCCCTCGGGGTAGACGATGACCCCGCCGCCCACTGACGTGAGTCGACGCGCCGCGGCCAGCGGATCGCTGTCGTGGGTGCGACCGGCGCGCTCGACGGGGATGTGCCCCATCGCGTGCATCAGCCGGCCGAACACGGGCACCCGGAAGAGCGACGCCTTGGCCATGAACCTCGGCAGACGTCCCAGTCCGTACATCACCCGCCCGACCACGACGGGATCGATGTTGGTGATGTGATTGGGCGTCAGCACGAACGAGCCGGAGGCGGGCAGCTTCTGCCCGTCGACGACCTCGATCTTCGCCATCAGATCGAACAACGGCGCCGCAGGGATGGCCAGGGCCCGGAAGATCGCGCCCTTGTCCATGCGGCGCCCACGCGTCGCGACCGGGACGACGGGGGCGTCCGGGTCGCCGTGGGGTGCCACGCTCCGATCAGCCCTTGAAGTCGAAGTCGGCGCCCAGCTTGCGGAGCTTCGCGATGAAGTGCTCGTACCCGCGGCTGATGATGCCGACGTTGCTGATCTTCGACTCGCCCTCGGCCGTCAGGGCCGCGATGAGGTGGCTGAAGCCGCCGCGCAGGTCGGGGACGCGGATGTCGGCGCCGTGCAGCGCGGTCGGGCCGTTGATGACCGCCGCCTGCTCGAACTCGCGACGCGCCACGCGACGGTCGTGACCGGGCAGCCCCTCTTTGTGCACCGTGATGTCGGCACCCATGTCGTTGAGGGCCTCGGTGAACTGGAACCGGTTCTCGTAGACGGTCTCGTGCACGATCGACGTGCCCTGCGCCTGCGTGAGAGCCACGATGAGCGGCTGCTGCCAGTCGGTCATGAAGCCGGGGTGGACGTCGGTCTCGACGACGACGGGCTTGAGCTCGCCGCCCGGGTGGAAGAACCGGATGCCGTCTTCGTGCACGTCGAAGTCGCCGCCGACCTTGCGGAAGACGTTGAGGAACGTCATGAGGTCTTTCTGGTCGGCGCCCTCGACGAAGATGTCGCCCTTCGTGGCGAGAGCGGCGGCGGCCCAGCTCGCTGCCTCGTTGCGGTCGTTGATGGCCCGGTGCTTGTATCCGCGGAGCTTCTCGACGCCCTCGATGAAGATGACGCGGTTCGGCTCGACCGAGACGATGGCGCCCATCTTCTGGAGGATCGCGATGAGATCCATGATCTCGGGTTCGATGGCCGCGTTGCGGAGCTCGGTGACACCCGTGGCGAGCACAGCGGTCAGCAGCACCTGCTCGGTGGCGCCGACGCTCGGGTAGGGCAGCTCGATGTTGGCGCCCGCGAGACCGTTCGGGGCGGTCAGGTGGATGCCGTTGTACGACTTGTCGACGACGGCGCCGAACGCACGGAGGGCGTCGAGGTGGAAGTCGATGGGGCGGTCGCCGATGCGGCAGCCGCCGAGGTCGGGGATGAACGCCTCGCCGAGACGGTGCAGCAGCGGGCCGCAGAAGAGGATCGGGATGCGGCTGGAGCCGGCGTGCGCGTCGATCTCGGCGAAGTGGGCCGACTCGACGTTCGACGGGTCGAGGATCATCTCGCCGCGGGCCGGGTCGGTGATGCGGACGCCGTGCACCGACAGCAGACCGCGGACGACGTTGACGTCGCTGATGTCGGGCACGTCGCGCAGGATGCTCGGGGTGTCGCCCAGCAGCGACGCGACCATCGCCTTGGTGGCGAGGTTCTTGGCGCCGCGCACCTCGATGCGACCGATCAGCGGCTTGCCGCCGCGGATGACGATCTCGTCGGACTTGAGCCCCACACGGGCCCCTGCTGCTGCTGCGTCTTGGATGAGCGAGTTCACTTACTTCACCGGCAATGTCTTCGGGCGCCATGCGGCGCGGCGGGTTTCGAATTCTGTGATGGCCGCTTCGTCGCGGAGGGTCAGGCCGATGTCGTCCAGGCCTTCGAGGAGTCGCCACTTAGTGTAAGCATCGACTTCGAACGGAACCGACAGGTCGCCGATCGTGGCGCGTTGCGACTCGAGGTCGACGGTGATCTCGACACCGGGGGCGGCTTCGACGGCCGCCCACAGGCGCTCGATGTCGTCTTCGGCCACCATCGCGGCGAGGAGACCCTGCTTGCCCGAGTTGCCGCGGAAGATGTCACCGAAGCGGGCGCTGAGCACCACGTCGAAGCCGAAGTCGCGGAGGGCCCAGACGGCGTGCTCGCGGCTCGAGCCCGTGCCGAAGTCGGGCCCGGCGATCAGGACGCGGGCGCCCTGGTACTCGGGTCGGTTGAGCACGAAGTCAGGGTCCTGGCGGGCGGAGAAGAACAGGGCGTCTTCGAAACCCGTCTTCGTGACCCGCTTGAGGAACTCGGCGGGGATGATCTGGTCGGTGTCGACGTTCGACCGCTTCAGCGGCGCCGCCACCCCGGTGACGGTGGTGAACTTCTCCATCAGAGCGCGCCTCCTGAAGGGGTGCCGGTCAGGCGCTCGGCGAGGGCGTCGCCGATCGGGGTGTCGGAGGTGAGATCCCACGGGGACGACAGCGTGCCGCGGACGGCGGTCGCCGCCGCCACGAGCGGCGAGACGAGGTGGGTGCGACCGCCCTTGCCCTGACGGCCCTCGAAGTTGCGGTTCGAGGTCGACGCGCAGCGCTCGCCCGGTGCGAGCTGGTCGGGGTTCATGCCGAGGCACATCGAGCAGCCGGCGAAGCGCCATTCGGCGCCGAAGTCGGTGAACACCTTGTCGAGACCCTCGGCCTCGGCCTCGAGGCGGACCCGGGCGGAGCCGGGCACGACCATCACGCGGACGCCCTCGGCCTTGGTGCGACCCCGGATGATCGACGCGAACGCGCGGAGGTCTTCGATCCGGCTGTTCGTGCACGACCCCATGAAGACGGCGTCGACGGCTATGTCTTTCATGGCCGTGCCGGCCTCGAGCGCCATGTACTCGAGGGCGCGCGACGCGGCGGCGCGCTCGTTCGGGTCGACGATCGCCTCGGGGTCGGGCACGGACTCGCTGAGCGAGACCCCCTGACCCGGGTTCGTGCCCCAGGTGACGAACGGCTCGAGCTCGTCGGCGTCGAGGAAGATCTCGGCGTCGAACACGGCGTCGTCGTCGGTCGGCAGGGTCTGCCAGTAGGCGACCGCGTCGTCCCAGTCGGAGCCCTCGGGGGCGTGCTGGCGACCGCGGAGGTAGTCGTAGGTGGTCTGGTCGGGGGCGACCATGCCGGCCCGGGCACCGGCCTCGATCGACATGTTGCAGATCGTCATGCGCCCCTCCATCGAGAGGGAGCGGATCGCACTGCCGCGGTACTCGAGCACGTAGCCCTGCCCGCCGCCGGTGCCGATCTGGGCGATGACGGCCAGGATGATGTCCTTCGCGGTGACACCGGGTCGGAGGGTGCCCTCGACCGTGACCGCCATCGTCTTGAACGGCTTGAGCGGCAGGGTCTGCGTCGCCATGACGTGCTCGACCTCGCTGGTGCCGATGCCGAACGCCATGGCCCCGAAGGCCCCGTGGGTCGAGGTGTGCGAGTCGCCGCAGACCACGGTGATGCCGGGCATCGTGAGCCCCAGCTGCGGGCCGACGACGTGGACGATGCCCTGCTCGGCGTCGCCGAGGGGGTGCAGGCGCACGCCGAACTCGGCCGTGTTGCGACGCAGTGTCTCGATCTGCGTGCGGCTGGTCAGATCGGCGATCGGCCGATCGATCGCCAGCGTGGGGGTGTTGTGGTCTTCGGTCGCGATCGTCAGATCGGTGCGACGCAGCGGCCGCCCGGCCTGACGGAGGCCGTCGAAGGCCTGCGGGCTCGTGACCTCGTGGACGAGGTGGAGATCGATGTAGAGAAGGTCGGGGGCGCCGTCTTCGCCCTTGACGACCACATGGTCGTCCCATACTTTCTCGGCCAGCGTTCTACCCACGGGCCCGCCTCTCTCGATGTCTGCTGCTCGGATGATCGTCGAAGTCTACGCCAGGGTCGGGCGCGGGCCTTCGGTCGAGGGAGCAACGCGCGGGGCCGGTCCGCCCATTCCCGCCGATCGGGCGAGCACCGATGCGGACGGCTCCGAATACGATGACGGCAGTCGTCGGACGCACCGACGGCGCCGCTCGACGAGGAGGTCGATCCGCCCGTGCCCGACCCCCTGCCCGGCCCCGCGCGCGACCCGTGGCGACGACTGCGCGCCGTCCGCGGTCGACGTGCGCCGCGCCTCCTCGGGGGCTACCTGGCGCTGCTCGTCGCGACGGCGATCGTGCTGGCCGCGGGGTGGGCGGCCGATCCCGACTACGGCACGGAGCCGCCGTGGCGCGGACTCGTCGTCGACGACCTCCGCTCGGCCCCCGGCGAGACCCTCTGGTCGCTCGATCTCGCGGCGCTGCTGGCCCCCGAGGCGCCCGCGCACTGCGTGCACCTCTGGCCGTCAGCGGCCGAGTCCGGTCTCGTCGCCGTCACCACCTCGATCGACCTCGACCTCGAGGCCGACGTGGACCTCCGCGCCGACGACCTCGCGCAGGCCGCCGAGTGCCGCACCGCGGCGTTCGCCCACGACACGAGCCGCGTCGCCCTCGTCGACGTCCGCACCGGAGTCGCCGTCTGGGTGCACGACCTCGTCGACGACGTCCCCGACGCCGACCCGACGAGCATCCCGTCGGCCCAGGTGGTGCCGGCGGCGGGCCGCGTGCTCGTGCAGACGCAGTCCGAACGCGGACTCGTGCAGGCGGCGCTCGCCCTCGACGACGGACGGCACCTCGAGACCGCCCGCGAGCGCCGCGACCTGCCGAGCATCAGCGTGGCCACGCTCGGTCGCCTCCAGCTGCGTTCGGCCGCGGCCGCGGTCGGCGACCCCGACGCGTACGCCCTCGTCGACGCCGCCGCGCTGACCGTGCCGGTCTGGCGCGGATCCGCGGATCGGGGCGCCACCCCCCTGCTGGTGCCCGGCGCCCTCATCGTGCGGATCGAGGGGCGCACGGTCAGGATCGACGGGCGCACCGGCGAGATGACGCCGTACCGGTCGGACCCCGATCTGGTCGCGGCCGGCTCACCGGGGCCGGGCGGCGACGACGACCTGTTCGCCGTGCGCTCCGGTCCCGGCGGCCGCGTCGTCTCGGCCCTCGACCCCGACGGCGCCGCCCGATGGGCGCGTCCCCTCGACGCCCGCTCGATCGCATCGACGCCCGGCTGCCTGCTCGTGACGTCCGACGACGACACGACGACGTGCCTGCGGCCCTCCGACGGCGCGACGAGCTGGTCCGTCGACGGTGCGGCCGCGACGGCGCGCGGAGTGCCCGGCCAGGTGTCCGACGACGTCTACGGCATCGCCCGTCGCAACGGTCGACCTCGACTCACGGCGCTCGACGGCCCCACCGGGCGGTCGGTGTTCGACGTCCCCGCGGGCGATCTCGAGACGGTCGTGGCAGCTTCACGCACCGTCGTCTACCTGGCGAAGGGCGCCTCGCCGCAGAGCAGGGCCGTGGCCGCCCACGACGCCGCCTCGGGACGCCCGCTCTGGACACTCCGTTCGGCGGGCAGCGTCTCGTTCTGGGGCGGAGCGCTCGTCGAGGTCGACGGCGTGGGCGTCGCGCGTCGACTCGGCGGCGGTCAGCGGATCGGGGCGACCTCATGACCCGGCCATCCGACCGACGAGCCGAGGAGGCGCACGACGGCGCCCGACGGACCTCCCGTCGACGGGGCGGTCGCGTCCGTTCGCGCTGGCACCGCGCCTCCTCGGCCCGCCGCATCGCGACCGCCTACCTCGTCGGCGTGATCGTCACCGTCGTCGTGATCGTCGCGCTCGTTCCCGGGCAGCCGCGGTACGGGGCGGACCCGCCGTGGCGCGGGATCGCGGTGGACGACCTGCGGGAGGCCCCGACGGCCACCGGCTGGTCGATCGACCTCGGTGCCGCGCTCGCGCCCGGGACGCCGGCGGAGTGCCTGCGGTTCCGGGACGAGCCGATCGACGATCGTCGGGTGCTGCTGCGCGCGGCCGGCGCGTGGACCTACGGCTTCGCCAACGACGGCGACTGCGGCGGGGCCACGGCGGGCGTGGGCACTCGACTGGCGTCGTTCGACACCGACCTCGGGCGTGTGCTGTGGGTGTACGACGTGGCCGACGACCTCCACGCGCTCGGGCTGCGGGGCCCGGTGGAGCTCGCGTCGGCCACCGTCGTCGACGACGCCCGCATCGTCGTGGTGCGGGCCCGGGCGGGTGGCCAGACGGTCCTCGTCAGCCTCGACGCGACCACCGGTGAGCTGAGGCAGCGGACGGCACCGGTGACGACGGTCGACTCGGAGCAGTTCCAGACGGCGGGCCGCACGGTGATGACCGGCGGACAGACGGCGGAGGGCGCGACGTATGCATTCCAGCTGCGCGACGTCCGCGATCTCGACCTCGTGATCTGGGCGGGCCCCGGGAGTCTCGAGGGCCAGGCCCTCGCTCTGCCGGACCGCCTCGTGGTCGCCCGCCCGGGAGGCACGGTGCAGGTCGGACTCGACGGTCGCGAGACCCCGTGGCGGGGGGATCTCGCCGCGCTCGGCGGCTACGTCGCCCGCCCGGACTCGATCGTGGGGCCGGTCCGCGGGGTCGACCGGGGCTTCGCCGCCGTCGACCTCGACGGACGTCCGCTGTGGACCTCCACCCCGGAGGCGTCGGGCTCGTACTCGACGTCGCGGACGTGCCTCACCGTCACCGATCTGAGCGACGACCAGCTCAGCTGCGTCGACTGGAGCACCGGGGAGGTGCGGTGGTCGAGGCCGGCGGACGGGGCCTCGAGCGCCGACGGGCTGCCCGGGCAGACCGACGACACGGTGTACGCCACCGTCACCGCACCCGGCGCCGGCCCGCAGTCGGTCGTCGCCCTCGACGGCGAGACCGGGGCCGCCCGCGCTACCATCGCCCTGCCGGACGGCGCGGTGGTGGTCGCCGCGTCGCGCACCGTCGGGTACGCCCTCGCCTTCGGCAGCTCGGGCGGGCGCTCGACCCTCGTCGGGTTCGACCTCGCGACGGGCGAGACGCTGTGGTCGTTCGCGGGTCAGCTGCAGATCGGCACCTGGGCCGGGCGCTTTGTCGAGGTCGACGTGGACGGGGTGGCCCGTCTGCTCGAAGGGACGGCCCGGGACGTCGTGGCCACGCCGTGACTGATCGAGCGGTCGGCGGGTCTTGGCCTCGACCGGCGACGGGTGCCGGGTACCGGGTGGCGGGAGACGACGAAACCCGCTCAGCCGGAGCCGAGCGGGTTTCGTGGTGGTGACCCCAACGGGATTCGAACCCGTGTTACCGCCGTGAGAGGGCGACGTACTAGGCCGCTATACGATGGGGCCGTATTTGCAACTCGTCGAGTATGCCACAGCTGTCGAGCGCCGCACAAATCGGCCCGGGCGCGCGGTGCGGAGCCGGGTCGCAGGCGCTGCCGGACTGCGCCGGAGCAGCGGGAGTCCGCCTTCTGCGGCAGCGGGTGTATGGTGCTCAGCACTGAGGTAAAAGGCGTCGCGATCTGCGACGCACCCGCACGCGGCATCGGACGAGTCGCCACTTCTTCCCAGAAGGAGTGCGCCCCCGTGTCCCCCAGTCCCTCTTCCACCCGCGGTCGGCTGCGTGCCGGCGACGCGCCTCCCCGGCTCTCCGACTCGTGGATCGCCCTGGCCGGGCTCTCCGCGGTGTTCCTGTTCGAGATGCTCGACACCTCGGTGCTGAACGTCGCCCTGCCGACGATCGGCCGTGAGCTGGGCTCGTCGACGACGGGGCTGCAGTGGGTGTCCGGCGCCTACGCGGTCGCCTTCGGCGGGCTCATGCTCCTCTTCGGCGCCGTCGCCGACCGGGTGGGGCGCCGCCGTGTCATGCTCGCGGGCCTCGCGCTGCTGGCCGTGGCGAGCCTCGCCACCGTGGCGGTCACGACCACCGAGCAGCTGATCGCCGTCCGGGTTCTGACGGGCGTCGCCGCGGCGATGACCACCCCCGGGTCGATGGCGCTGGCGTTCCGGCTGTTCGACGACGAGGGCCTCCGCGTCCGGGCTCTCACGGTGATCTCGACCGCGGGGCTGGTCGGCCTCGCCGTCGGCCCGACCGTCGGCGGGTTCGTGCTCGCCGTCGCCCCGTGGCAGGTGCTGCTGCTGGCCGACGTGCCGATCGCCGTACTCGCGTTCATCGGCATCCGGCGCGGCGTCGCTCGAGACGACGCGGCGGGGCTGCGACGGGAGCCCATCGACGTGGGCGGTGCGCTGCTGGGCGCTGCGACCGTGACCGGGCTGCTCGTGACGCCGAGCGTCCTCGTGGGGGCGACCACCGCCTCCTCGTGGGGGTGGGTCGCCGTCGCCCTGACCGTCGCGTGCGGGGTCGGGTTCGTCGTGCGCCTGCGGACGGCGGGGCACCCGGTGGTGGACCTGCACCTGCTCGCCCGCCCCCTGGTGTCGAGCGGCCTGGCGTTCAAGGCCGCGTCGGGCCTCGCCGTCGCCGGGCTGTCGTACCTCGTCACGCTGCAGCTGCAGTTCGCCTGGGGCTGGCCGCCGGCCCTCGCCGCCATCGGCACGCTGCCGCAGGTCGTCGTGCTCCTGGCCGGGGGCCGTCTCGTCGGGCCCTTCGTGCAGAGGGTCGGCCTGAGCCGGGCCGCCGGGGTCAGCGCCGCCGCTGTCGTGTCGGGCCTCGCGGTCTTCGGCGCCCTGAGTCGTCATGGGTACGTCTGGGTGCTCGTCGCGCTCGTGCTCGTCGCCGTCGGCATGCGCGTCGTCGGCGTCGTGGCCGGAGCCTCCGTGCTCACGGGTCTCCCGGCCGACCGCACCTCGGTCGGCGCGGCCCTCGTCGACACCTCGAGCGAGCTCGCCGGAGGAGCCGCCGTCGCCGCCGCGGGCACGATCGTCGCCGCGTTCGTCACCGGCAGCATCACGACCGCCCCGTGGACGGACTCGCGGCTCGCGTCCTTCGAGAACGCCCTCACCGTCGCCGGGCTCGGTCTCGCCGCGGTCGCCGCCGTGCTCGTCGCGGTCGGGATGGTCCGGGCCCGGGCCGCCGACACCACCCTCGGCACCACTGCACCCGCCCCCTCGTCCGCTCTCACCCCCACCACCCAGGAGTCCTCCCGTGTCTGACACCACCGCCCTGCCCCGCCCGCCGTTCGACCCCGACTTCGCGCCCTTCCTGGAGGCGATGGACGCCCGCGGCCGCTTCCGCCTCGAGACCGCCATGCTGCCGCAGATGCGACAGCTGGACACGACGGAGGCGCAGCTCGACGAAGGACTGCGGGCCCGCGGCCTCGAGAGGCGCAGCATCACCGTCCCCGGGCACCTCGGCGACCCGATCGCCCTCGCGGTCGTCCAGCGCATCGGCCGCACCGGCACCGCGGCCTGCGCCTACGCCATCCACGGCGGCGGGATGATGTTCGGCCACCACCTCGGCAATCTCGACTCGTACGACGACTGGCTGCTCGTGCACGACGTCGTCCTGATCAGCCCCGACTACCGTCTCGCCCCGGAGCACCCCGACCCGTACCCGGTCGAGGACTGCTACGCCGGCCTGGTCTGGGTCGCCGAGCACGCCGACGAGCTCGGCGTCGACGCCGAGCGGATCGTCCTGGTCGGCCAGAGCGCCGGAGCCGGGCTCGCGGCCGGCACGGCGCTCCTCGCCCGGGATCGGCGGGGGCCCGCCGTCGTCGGGCAGGTGCTCGTCAGCCCCATGCTCGACGACCGTGACGCGACGCTCTCCGCCCGGCAGTTCGACGGGGTGGGCGTCGCGGACCGCGAGATGACCCGGTTCGGCTGGGACGCCTACCTCGGAGACCGTCGCGGCGGCGACGACGTGTCGATCTACGCCGCTCCCGGCCGGGCGACCGACCTGACCGGCCTGCCCCCCGCCTACGTCGACTGCGGCAGCACCGAGGTGTTCCGTGACGAGACCGTCGCGTACGCGAGCACGCTCTGGGCGGCGGGCGTGCAGGCGGAGCTGCACGTGTGGCCGGGGGCGTTCCACGGGTTCGGGAGCATGATGCCGGAGGCGACCCTGTCGCGCCGGGCCGTCACCGCCCTGCGCGACTGGACCGGGCGTCTCCTCGAGCCGACGCCCTCGGGATGACTCGACGGCGTCGCCTGGATCCGCGCGTAGAGTCGCGCCCATGCGCCTCACCAAACTCGAACACGCCTGCCTGATCATCGAGATCGAGGGGCGGCGCCTGGTCGTCGACCCCGGGTCGTTCGGATCGCCGATGATCGACGTCGCCGACGTCGACGCCGTCGTCGTGACGCATGAGCACCCCGACCACTGGACGCCCGACCAGCTCGCCCACCTGCTCGCGACGAACCCCGGCATGACGATCCACGGTCCGGCCGGAGTCGCCTCCGCGGCGGCCGACTTCGACGTCCACGTCGTCGCGGACGGCGACACGATCGAGGTCGGCCCGTTCGGCCTCGCGTTCCACGGCTCGCGTCACGCCGTCATCCACGAGTCGATCCCCGTCGTCGACAACGTCGGCGTGCTCGTCGACGGTCGGCTCTTCTACCCCGGCGACGCGTTCACCGTCCCGCCCGTTCCCGTCGAGATCCTCGCCGCACCCGTGGGCGCCCCGTGGTTGAAGATCTCGGAGGCCATGGACTACGTCACCGCCGTCGGCGCGACCACCGTGTTCCCCACGCACGAACGCACCCTCAGCGATGCCGGGCTCGCCATGCACTTCGACCGGCTCCGGTCGAGCGCCGAATCGGCCGGCGGGCGGGCCGTCCTGCTGGCGGCTCACGAATCCCTCGAGATCTGAGGCCGCGCCTCCTCGGCGACGTCTCGGCCGCTCCACCGCCGGACGACGGACCGCCCGCCCCTGGATACGGGGGCGGGCGGTCAGGGGGGTGCGGTCGGACTAGAGCGTGATGTCGATCTCGCGCAGCAGCTCGGCGTCGATCGCGACGCGGACCTTCTCGACGAGCTCGTCGGGCGCGGGGCTGTCGATGGTCAGCACGCTGAGCGCCTGGCCGCCCGCGCTGCGACGCGCGATCTGCATGCCGGCGATGTTGATGCCCGCCTCGCCGAACTCGCGCCCGTAGACGGCCACGATTCCGGGGCGGTCGCCGTACACCATGACGAGGTGGTGCTTCGCGAGCGGCACCTCGACGTCGTAGCCGTTGATCTCGACGATCTTCTCGACCTGCTTCGTGCCGGTCAGCGTGCCCGACACCGAGATCTGCGAGCCGTCGCTGAGCGAGCCGCGCAGGGTGATGACGTTGCGGTACTCGTCGCTCGCCGGGTCGGTGAGCAGACGGACCGTGATGCCGCGCTGCTCGGCCAGCAGGGGCGCGTTCACGTAGCTGACCGACTCGCTGACGATGTTGGTGAAGATGCCCTTGAGTGCGGCGAGCTTCAGGACGCTGACGTCGTACTCGACGAGGTCGCCCCGCACCTCGACGTCGACGCTCGTGAGGGGGCTGTCGGCGAGGCCGGAGAAGACCTGCCCGATCTTCTCGACCAGGCCGATGCCCGGTCGCACGTAGGGGTCGATGACTCCCCCGGCGACGTTGACGGCGTCGGGGACGAGCTCGCCGCCCAGGGCCTGGCGCACCGAACGGGCGACCGAGACGCCCGCCTTCTCCTGCGCCTCGGACGTCGACGCACCGAGGTGCGGCGTGACCACGACGTTCTCGAGAGCGAGCAGCTTCTGGTCGACGGGGGGCTCGGACACGAACACGTCGAGGCCCGCACCGGCGATCTCGCCCGTCGTGAGCGCCTCGTAGAGGTCGCCTTCGTCGATGAGACCGCCGCGCGCGACGTTCACGACGAACGCGCTCTTCTTCATGGCCTTCATCTGCTCGAGACCGATCATGCCGGTGGTCTCGGGGGTCTTCGGCATGTGGATGGTGACGAAGTCGGCCGTGGCCAGCAGGTCGTCGAGCGAGAGGAGCGTGACCCCGAGCTGCTGCGCCCGCGCCGGGGTGACGTAGGGGTCGTAGGCGACGACGTTCACGCCGAACGCCTGCAGACGGGCCGTGATCAGGGCACCGATCCGACCCAGACCGACGATGCCGACGGTCTTCTCGAACAGCTCGACCCCGGTGTACTTCGAGCGCTTCCACTGACCCTGCGCGAGGGCCGCGTGCGCGGCGGGGATGTGCCGGGCGAGACTCAGGATGTGCCCGACCGTCAGCTCGGCCGCCGAGATGATGTTCGACGTGGGGGCGTTGACGACCATCACACCGGCGGTCGTGGCCGCCTTGATGTCGACGTTGTCGAGGCCGACGCCGGCACGGGCGACGACCTTGAGGTTCGGTGCCGCGGCGATGGCCTCGGCGTCGACCTGGGTGGCCGAGCGCACGAGCACGGCGTCGGCGTCGGCCAGCGCGGCGAGGAGGGCCGGACGGTCGGTGCCGTCGACCGATCGCACGTCGAAGTCGGGGCCGAGGGCCTCGACGGTTGCGGGTGAGAGTTCTTCTGCGATCAACACGACGGGCTTTGCCACGGAGACGATGTCCTTAAAGAGAGAGTCGGGGGACGGCCGCGACGCGCCGTGGGCGCGGCTGTCGTCACTCTATCGACTCCGTCGACGTGTGACGCCCCGGGTCGGCGGGACGGCGTCAGACGCTCTGCACGTACGCCGTGATCGTCAGGCTGAGGGCGGCCACCGCAGCGAGGCCCGCGAGCATGACCAGCGCCACGACGGGCAGCGGCCGACGGCGGACCACGACGAGCGCGGCGACGAAGGCCGCGGGCGGCAGCGCCACGTTCGCGATGAGGGCGAACCACGGCGGCGACGCCACGAGACCGTCGAGGCCGTTCTCGGCGTAGAAGTCGTTGTTGGCGTATCGCGCCTGCCCCGGCACGGAGACCAGGTTCGTGACGGCCTCGAACAGGTCGTAGGCGAACAGCAGACCGAACAGCACGACGAGGGCGACGAACACCACCGAGGAGGCGCGGTCGCGTCGGGTGCCGACCGTCGCCCCGGCGGATGCCCGGCTCATGCGCCCGCGCCGATCAGGAGGGGCCAGGGGGCGACGACCAGCGCGCCGACGATCATGGCGAGGATGCGCCGGCGGGTGGCCGCAGCGGGCACGAGCACGATCGACGAGACGAACCAGAGCACCGGCGCCGCCACGGCCAGGAGCACGCCGAACCGCCACAGGCCCGTCGCGACGGGGGTGGCGAAGGTGTACCCGAAGCGGCCGACGAGGGCGACCCAGCCGACCGAGCAGAGGAGGAAGACCCCGCCGAGCACCCCGTGGGCGATCAGCGACGCCGAGCTCATCGGCCGGACGGCGCTCGGGTCGTCGTCGAGGTCGCCGTCGGATCCGATCGTCGAGGCGTGGCGGGCCGGGCCGTCGATGTGGCTGGCGTCGAGCTCGTCGCCCCAGCTCAGCGCGTCGTCGTCTCCGTGGTCGGGTGCGCCGGGGCCGCTCGGGGTCATGCCGACGTCTTGGCGGCCACCGCGTCGCGCAGAGCCGGGAAGAGCGGGTGGTCGGCGAGGACGCCCGTGAGCGTCGTCGTCAGCTCGTCGACACCGAGGCCCGAGACGAGCAGGGCCTGCAGCTCGACGCTCTCGACGTCGTCGGCCACGGAGAAGTCCAGGGCGGCACCGACGGCGCGGACGAGCGCCTCGGACGGCATCCCCCGCTCGGCGAGCTGCGCCGCAGGACCGACGAACCGCTCGTGCCGACTGAGCTTGCGGAGCGGGTTGCGCCCCACCCGCTCGGTCGTGTCGGGGAGGTGCGGGTTCGCGATGCGCACCAAGTTCTTCTCGATGTAGGCCTGCTGCGCGTCGGCCTCGAGCCCGTGCTTGGCGACGAGGAGGGACTTGGTCTCGGCGAGCACGCCCCGCACCTCGGCCATGACCTCGGTGTCGTCGAGAGCCTCGCGGATGCTCGTGAGACCGCGACGGAACCCGTGGTAAGCCGCCGCCGCGTGGGCGGTGTTGACGGTGAAGAGCTTGCGCTCGATGAACGGCTCGAGGTCGTCCACCCAGGTGACGCCCTCGATCTCGGGTCGGTCGTCGCCGAACGGCGTGCTCTCGACGACCCACTCGAAGAACGACTCGATGGTGACGTCGAGGGTGCCGCCGGCCTGCTCGGGGACGATGCGGTCGATGGCGCAGTTCGCGAAGACGGCATTGCCGGCGGGGTCGTGCTCGCGCACGGCGGCGGCCAGCGAGTCGGTCGCGTTGATGGCGTTCTCGCAGGCGATGACCGCGAGGGCCGGGCGGTCGGCGTCGCGGGCGGCGAGGCCCTTCGCGATGACCGGGGCGACGAACGGCAGGATGCGGGCGCCCACCGCGGTCGTGACGATGTCGGCGGCCGCGATCTCGGCGACCAGCGCCTCCTCGTCGGAGCGGCTGTTGATCGCCCGGTAGCCGTCGACGACCGTGGTGCGGCTGTCTTCGCCGACCTCGTGCACCTCGAACGACGACTGCGACTGCAACGAGCCGATGAGGTCGTCGTTCACGTCGGCGAACACGACCTCGTATCCGCTCGCATGGAGGAACTGGGCCACGAAGCCGCGGCCGATGTTGCCGGCGCCGAAGTGGACTGCTGTCTTGCGATCTGCCATGCCTTAGATCATGCCACGGCGAGGCCGACCGGGCGGACGCCGCGAGGGCCCCGCACCGGGCGGTGCGAGGCCCTCGTGGGGTGACTCGGTGACGAGACGGGCGACTAGCGGGCGGCGCTGCCGTCGACGTAGTCGGCGTCCTGCTGCTTCCAGGCGAACAGCGCGCGGAGCTCCTGGCCGGTGGCCTCGATGGGGTGCTCCTCGCCCTTCTTGCGCAGCTCTTTGAACTCGGGGGCGCCGGCGTCCTGGTCGTCGATGAACCGCTTGGCGAACGCGCCCGACTGGATGTCGGCGAGCACGGCCTTCATGTTGTCCTTCACGTCGGGGGTGATGACGCGCGGGCCGGAGACGTAGTCGCCGTACTCTGCCGTGTCGGAGACGCTCCAGCGCTGCTTGGCCAGGCCGCCCTCCCAGATGAGGTCGACGATCAGCTTGAGCTCGTGCAGCACCTCGAAGTAGGCGATCTGCGGCTGGTAGCCGGCCTCGGTGAGGGTCTCGAAGCCGTACTGGATCAGCTGCGAGGTGCCGCCGCAGAGCACCGCCTGCTCGCCGAACAGGTCGGTCTCGGTCTCTTCGGTGAAGGTGGTCTTGATGCCGCCGGCACGCAGACCGCCGATGCCCTTCGAGTACGACCAGGCGAGGTCCCAGGCGGAGCCCGAGGCGTCCTGCTCGACGGCGACGATGACAGGGACGCCGCGGCCCGCCTCGAACTCGCGGCGGACCGTGTGGCCCGGACCCTTGGGGGCGACGAGCACGACGTCGACGCCTGCGGGCGCCTCGATGTAGCCGAAGCGGATGTTGAAGCCGTGCCCGAAGACGAGCGCCTTGCCGTCGGCGAGGTTCGGGGCGATGTCGTCGGCGTAGACGTGGCGCTGCACCTGGTCGGGCGCGAGGATGACGATGACGTCGCCCCAGGCCGAGGCCTCGGCGGGCGTCTGCACGGTGAACCCGGCCTCTTCGGCCTTGGCGCGGCTCTTCGAGCCCTCCTTCAGGCCGACGACGACCTCGACGCCCGAGTCGCGCAGGTTGAGCGCGTGCGCGTGGCCCTGCGATCCGTAGCCGATGACGGCGACCTTCTTGCCCTGGATGATCGACAGATCGGCGTCGTTGTCGTAGACGATTTCAGTCACAGTGGTGATACTCCTCGGTTGTCGACGGGTGTCGGTGGATGTCGGTTGATGGGGGCCGAGGAGGCGCGGGTCGACCGCGCCCCGCCGGTCTAGTTCTTGAAGACGCGGTCGGTGATCGATTTCGCGCCGCGGCCGATGGCCAGCAGACCCGACTGCGAGATCTCCTTCACGCCGTAGGGCTCGAGCACGCGGAGCAGGGCGTTGGTCTTGCCCGTGTCGCCGGTCACCTCGATGACGAGGGCGTCGGTCGAGACGTCGACGACCGAGGCGCGGAAGAGCGTCACGGCCTCGAGCACCTGCGATCGGGTCGTGTTGTCGACCCGCACCTTGATCAGCATGTGCTCGCGCTGCACCGACTGCGAGTAGTCGAGCTCGACGATCTTGATCACGTTGACGAGCTTGTTCAGCTGCTTCGTGACCTGCTCGAGCGGGAGCTCCTCCACGTCGACGACGACCGTGATGCGGCTGAAGCCCTCGAGCTCGCTCTTGCCGACGGCGAGGCTCTCGATGTTGAAGCCGCGGCGGGCGAAGAGGCCGGCGACCCGCGTCAGCAGACCCGGCTTGTCTTCGACCAGGAGGCTCAGGACGTGGCTCATGCGTGCTCTCCTGTCATGTCGCCGTCGCGCGTGGTGTCGGAGGCGCTCGTGCCGGGCGCCTCGTCGTCCCACTCGGGAGCGAGGGCTCGGGCGTGCTGGATCGCGGAGTTCGAGACGCCCTGGGGCACCATCGGCCACACCATGGCGTCGCGGCTGACGACGAAGTCGATGACGACCGGGCGGTCGTTCGTCTCGAGCGCCAGCTTGATGGCGGCGTCCACCTCGTCTTCACGACGCACGCGGATGCCCAGGGCCCCGTACGCGTCGGCGAGCTTCACGAAGTCGGGCACCATGCGCGTCTCGTGCCCCGTGTTCAGGTCGGTGAACGAGTGGCGGCCCTCGTAGAACAGCGTCTGCCACTGCCGCACCATGCCGAGCGACGAGTTGTTGATGATCGCGACCTTGATCGGGATGTCGTTGATGACGCAGGTGGCGAGCTCCTGATTGGTCATCTGGAAGCAGCCGTCGCCGTCGATGGCCCAGACCACGCGATCGGGCTGCGCGACCTTGGCGCCCATGGCGGCCGGGACGGAGTAGCCCATCGTCCCCGCGCCTCCGGAGTTGAGCCAGGCGTTCGGACGCTCGTACTGGATGAACTGCGCCGACCACATCTGGTGCTGTCCGACGCCCGACGCGTAGACCGCCTCGGGGCCCGAGAGCTCGCCGATCCGCTGGATGACACCCTGGGGCGAGAGGAGGCCGTCGTCGGGTTCGGTGTAGCCGAGGGGGAACTGCTCGCGCAGCCCGTCGAGGTGCTCCCACCAGGCCGAGATGTCGGGGCGCGTGCCACCGGTGACCTCGAGGAAGGCGCTCGTGAGGTCGGGGATGACGACCTTCGCGTCGCCCACGATGGGGACGTCGGCGATGCGGATCTTCGAGATCTCGGCGGGGTCGATGTCGACGTGGACGACCTTGGCGTTCGGCGCGAAGAGATCGGCCTTGCCCGTGACGCGGTCGTCGAAGCGGGCGCCGAGCGCGATGATCAGATCGCTCTCTTGCAGACCGAGCACGGCCGGGACGGTGCCGTGCATGCCCGGCATGCCGAGGTGCTGCTGGTGCGAGTCGGGGAACGCGCCTCGAGCCATCAGGGTCGTCACCACGGGGGCGCCGGTGGCCTCGACCAGGGTCTTGAGCTCGGCGGACGCGCCGGCGCGGATGACCCCGCCGCCGACGTAGAAGACGGGCTGCTTCGCATCGGCGATCATCTGGGCCGCGGCCGTGATCTGCTTGCCGTGCGCCTTGGTCACCGGTCGGTAGCCCGGCAGGTCGACGACGGGCGGCCAGATGAAGGGCGCGCTGTTCTGCTGGGCGTCTTTGGTGATGTCGACGAGCACCGGGCCGGGTCGACCCGTGCTGGCGATCTGATAGGCCGCCGCGAGGGTGGCGGGGACGTCCTCGGGCTTCGTCACGAGGAACGAGTGCTTCGTGATCGGCATGGTGATGCCGACGATGTCGGCCTCCTGGAAGGCGTCCGTGCCCATCAGGGTCGAGAACACCTGACCGGTGATGGCCAGCAGGGGCACGGAGTCCATGTAGGCGTCGGCGATGGCCGTGACGAGGTTGGTCGCGCCGGGGCCGGAGGTGGCGATGGCCACGCCGACCCGACCCGACGAGGCCGCGTAGCCCTCGGCGGCGTGACCGGCGCCCTGCTCGTGCCGGACCAGGATGTGACGGATCGCCGTCGAGGCCATCAGCTCGTCGTAGAACGGGATGATCGCGCCGCCCGGCAGGCCGAAGACGTCGGTCACGCCGAGGTATTCGAGCGACTTGAGGATCGCGCCCGAGCCGGTCAGGACGGGAGGCGCGGTGGTGGCGTCGGGACTGGTGCCGCGCCCGGAGGCACGGGTCGTGCCGCCGGGGAGGGGCGTCGCTTCTGGAGGCATCGGGGCCGGGTTCCTCTTCGTGATGATGTGACGGTGATGACGGGGTGTCGCCGCTGCCGGTCGAGCCCTGGCCGCCGTGCCGGCGGTCTCGGTGGGCCGACCCCGACCGAGGACCGCCCGGGAGGCGCGGCCTAGTAGGTGACGGCGCCTTCCGCTGCGGAGCGGACCTGGCGTGCGTACTTGGCGAGGACACCGCGGGTGTATCGCGGCGGGAGGGGCTCCCAGCCGTCGCGGCGGGAGGCGAGCTCAGCCGGATCGACGAGTAGGTCGATCGAGCGAGCGGCGATATCGACCCGAATCAGATCACCATCGCGCACGAAGGCGATCGGACCTGCGTCGACCGCTTCGGGTGCTATGTGGCCGATGCACAGGCCGGTTGTGCCGCCTGAGAATCGTCCGTCCGTCAAGAGTAGTACATCTTTTCCGAGCCCTGCGCCCTTGATGGCGGCCGTGATGGCGAGCATCTCGCGCATGCCCGGCCCGCCCTTGGGGCCCTCGTACCGGATGACGACGACGTCGCCGGCCTCGATGCGGCCCTCCGTCAGGGCGTCCATGGCCCCGCGCTCGCGTTCGAAGACCTTGGCCGGGCCCTCGAAGACCTCGGCGTCGAAGCCGGCGGTCTTCACGACGGCGCCCTCGGGGGCGAACGTGCCGCTCAGCACGGTCAGCCCGCCGGTCGCGTGGATCGGGTTGTCGAGGGTGCGGAGCACCTCGCCGTCGAGGGGCTTCGGCTTGATCGCCTCGAGGTTCTCGGCGACCGTCTTGCCGGTGACCGTGAGGCAGTCGCCGTGCAGCAGCCCGGCGTCGAGGAGGGCCTTCATGACGACGGGCACGCCGCCCATCCGGTCGACGTCGTTCATGACGTACTTGCCGAAGGGCTTGAGGTCGCCGATGTGCGGCACCTTGTCGCCGATGCGGTTGAAGTCGTCGATCGTGAGGTCGACCTCGGCCTCGTACGCGATGGCGAGAAGGTGCAGCACGACGTTCGTCGAGCCGCCGAAGGCCATGGCGACCGCGATGGCGTTCTCGAAGGCCTTCTTCGTGAGGATGTCGCGCGTCGTGATGCCGAGCCTCAGCATCTCGACGACCGCCTCGCCCGAGCGGTGGGCGAAGTAGTCGCGACGACGGTCGGCCGAGGGCGGGGCGGCGGAGCCGGGGAGGCTCATGCCGAGGGCCTCGGCGACGCTCGCCATCGTGTTGGCCGTGTACATGCCGCCGCAGGCGCCCTCGCCCGGGACGATCGCGCACTCGATGGCCTTGAGGTCCTCTTCGCCGATCGTGCCGGCCTTGTAGGCGCCGACGGCCTCGAACGAGTCGATGATCGTCACGTTCTTCTCGGTGCCGTCGCTGAGCTTGACCCAGCCGGGGGCGACGCTGCCCGCGTAGAGGAAGACGCTGGCGAGGTCGAGGCGCGCGGCGGCCATCAGCATGCCCGGCAGCGACTTGTCGCAGCCGGCGAGGAGGACCGAGCCGTCGAGGCGCTCGGCGTTCATGACGACCTCGACGCTGTCCGCGATGACCTCGCGCGACACGAGCGAGAAGTGCATGCCCTCGTGCCCCATCGAGATGCCGTCGGAGACGGACACCGTGCCGAACTGCAAGGGGTAGCCGCCGCCGGAGTGGACGCCCTCCTTCGCACCCTGCGCGAGACGATCGAGCGACAGGTTGCAGGGGGTGATCTCGTTCCAGCTGCTGGCGATGCCGATCTGGGGTTTGTCCCAGTCGGCGTCGCCCATCCCGACGGCACGGAGCATGCCCCGGGAGGTCGTGGCTTCGACGCCGTCGGTGACGACTCGGCTCCGCGGTTTGATGTCGATCCCTACCGGGGTGTCCTTCTCTGGCATGGGTCGAGTTTAGGGCGTGACGACGTGTGCTCCGTCCACCCGGGCCGGGGGCGGTCAGAGCCCGTCGGAACCGCCTCGTCGATCGTCGCCGGCCTGCCGCGGCAGGCCCTCCGAGTCGCGCTCGACGAGACCGTCGCCGTCGGCCGTGGAGTGGTCGCCCACGCCCTCGACGCGGTCCATCTCGACGGCCAGGGCGTCGGCGGATCCGACCGGGAGGTCGGTGACGTCGATGTCGGCGTCGTCGCTCTCGACCGTCTCGGCGAGCTCGCCCGCCGCACGGGCCACGGCCTCGTCGAGCTCGTCGACGACGAGCTGATCGCGCCGGAGGTCGCCGTTCCGGTAGCCGGCGCGCCCGATCATGTGAGCCGAGATGGGCGCCGTCAGCATCTGGAAGACGAGCACCACGAGGAGGGACGCGATGGTGCCGACGGTGTGCTGGTCGAGCGCGATGGCGGCGAGCACGAGGATGAGCCCGAAGATCTGCGGCTTGGTCGCGGCGTGCATGCGCGAGAGCGCGTCGGGGAACCGGAGCAGGCCGATGCCCGCGGCGAGCGAGAGCAGCGCACCGGCGATGAGCAGGACGGACGACGCGATGTCGTAGACGGACTGGGAGATCATGACGGGTCCTGCCTGGAGACGTACCGGGCGACCGTGATCGATCCGAACACCGCCGACAGCGCGAGCACGATGATCACGGGGATCGTGCGGGTGTGCCCCGAGAAGACCATGTCGGCCGCGAGCACGCAGATGAGCGTCGTCAGCAGCATGTCGGAGGCGATCATGCGGTCGAGGATCGACGGACCCCGGACGATGCGGATCACCGAGGCGAGACCGGCGAAGGCGAACAGCGCGCCCACGACGTATTCGACGACGATCATGAGGGACCCCCTTCGGAGGACGAGGACGGGGACACCGGGTCGTGCACCTCGGCGGCGGCCGGCGTGCCGTCCGCGATCCGCCGGAGATCGTCGGTGCTGCCCAGAACACGGGCGATCCTCTTCTCGACGACCAGCACGCCCGAACGGACCGCCTCGACCTCGTCGGCGTCGGAGACGCCGAGAGCGTGCAGGTAGAGGATCGACCGCTCGCGATCGGCCTCGACGACGAGCGAACCGGGGACGAGCGAGATCGCCTCGGCCACCAGCGTCATGATGAAGTCCGATCGCGTGTGCAGCTGGACGGCGACGATGGCGTTCGAGTGGACCCCCCGGGGGCCGACGGCCTGCCAGGCCACCTGCACCGACGCGCGCACGAGATCGACGACGAAGTGCGCCAGGAACACGAGCGCGTACCAGATGTTGAACCGGCCGCTCAGCTCGACCGGGGGCAGGAAGAACACCCGGGTGACCAGGAGGGCCACCGCGACACCCGTGACGAACGCGAGCACCGTGAACTGGCTCCACAAGCACATCCACAGCACGACGAGGCCGATCAGCAACGGCATCTGACGGGCGAGGCTGCGACCCACCTCGCCGCGTGACGGGCGTCCGGTCATGGCGTGCTCCCCTCGTCGACCGATCCCCCGGCGGGTGTCGGTGCCGGCGACGAGTCGTCGCCGCGGGTCTCGCCCTCTCCTGAGGGGAAGACGAGCTGCACGTACTCGTTCGACCCGTACACGCGGCCGGCCGCCCGCTCGGCCACGCCGTAGAGCGGCCCGGCCGCGAAGGTGAGCACGAGCGACACGAGGACCATCCCGGCCGTCGCGCCGACCATCGTGCGGGGGTTGGTGCGCTTCTGCTGCACGGCCACGCGACCCGGCGCCTCCTCGAGGTGCTCGGTGAACGGCGACTCGTGGTCGTCGACGTCGGCCTTCGGACGCCAGAAGGCGAGGTTCCAGGCCCGCATGAGCGCGTACAGGGTCAGCAGCGACGTGAGGGCGCCGGCGCCGATCAGCACGTAGACGAGCGGATCGTCCAGTCGCGCACCGGCCTCGAAGAGCGCCACCTTGCCGATGAAGCCCGAGAACGGCGGGATGCCGCCCAGATTGAGCGCCGGGATGAAGAACAGCACCGCGATGATCGGGGCCGCCTTGAGGAGCCCGCCCAGCCTCGTGATGGAGGCCGTGCCTCCTCGGCGCTCGATCAGCCCCGCCCCGAGGAACAGCGTCGTCTGGACGGTGATGTGGTGCACCACGTAGTAGATGGTGGCCGCCAGCCCCTCGACCGTGCCGAGGGCGATGCCGAAGATCATGTAGCCGATGTGACTGACCAGCGTGAACGAGAGCAGACGCTTGATGTCGGCCTGCGCGACCGCGCCGAGGATGCCGACCACCATCGTCAGCAACGCGATGATCAGCAGGTAGACGTTGACGTTGCTCTCGACGAAGAGCACGGTCTCGGTCCGGATGATCGCGTAGACGCCGACCTTCGTCAGCAGACCCGCGAACACCGCCGTCACGGGCGCGGGCGCCGTCGGATACGAGTCGGGCAGCCAGAACGACAACGGGAAGATCGCGGCCTTGATGCCGAACGCGGTCAGCAGCATGACGTGGATGATCGTCTGCACGTCGGCCGGGATGGTGTCCATCCGCTGGGCGATGTCGGCGATGTTCACCGTGCCGAGCGCGCCGTAGATCATCGCGATCGACGCGAGGAAGAGCACCGACGAGACGAGGCTGACGACGATGTAGACCACGCCGGCGCGGATGCGCTGCTCGGTGCCGCCGAGGGTGATCAGCACGTAGCTGGCCACCAGCAGGATCTCGAAGCCGACGTAGAGGTTGAAGAGGTCGCCCGCGATGAAGGCGTTGAAGACCCCCGTCGCGAGGATGAGGTACGTCGGGTTGTAGATCGAGACCGGAGCCTCGCCGTCGCCGTCGGCCTGCCCCTGCCCGACCGAGAAGACGAACACGGCCAGCAGCACGATCGACGAGATGCTGAGCATCAGGGCGGCGAGGCGGTCCACCACGAGGGTGATGCCGTACGGGGCCTCCCAGCCGCCGACCTGCACGGCGATGGCGCCCTGCGTGTCGACGACCACGAGCAGCACGAGGCTGATGACCACCACGATGCCGAGGGCGACGATCGAGAGGATCGACTGCAGCCGCGGGCGACGACCCGTGATCAATGCGGCGGCCGCGCCCAGGAGCGGGACGAGGACGACGAGGGGGACGAGGAAGCTCATGCGTTCTCGCTCTCGTCGGGCTGGTCGGTGCGGTCGGTGCGGCGGCGGCCGGTGCGGCCTGAACCGGCGGGGTCGGTGCGGCTCCCGGCGGGGTCGCCGAGGGCCGCCCGACGGAGCGCCTCGGTCGGCACGGCGGCCTCGGCGCGATCACCGAACTCGGTGTCACCGCCGGCGACGTCGTCGCCGTCGCTCTGCGAGTCCTCCTCTTCGGCGGGGACGCCGCGGCGCCCGATCTCGAGGTCCTCGACGTCGTCGACGACCGTGTCGACCTGGGCCAGGCGCCACGACCGGTAGATGAGCGCGAGCATGAAGGCCGAGATGCCGAAGGTGATGACGATCGCCGTCAGCACGAACGCCTGCGGCAGCGGATCGGCGAAGTCGACCGGCGCGGCCTGGCCGTCGACGATGGGAGCAGCCCCCCGGCGGCCCGACATGATGAGGATCAGGATGTTCGTCGCGTTTCCGACGAGCAGGAACCCGAGCAGCACCCGGGTCATGCTGCGCTCCAGCAGCAGGTAGACGCCGCAGGCGTAGAGCGCCGCCATGACGACGATCAGGACGAGCGAGACGCTCATGCGCGGCCTCCGTCGGTCGAGGTCGGGCCGGAGACCGAGACGGGGAGCGTCTCGCCGGCGTCGTCGGGCTGCGGCACCGGCGAACCGGTGTCGTCCTCCTCCTCCTGTCGATCGACCTCGGCGCCGAGGCTCCGGAGGACGTCGAGCACGAGCCCGACGACGACGAGGTACACGCCGATGTCGAAGAAGGTCGAGGTGACGAACTCGAGGTGCCCGAGCAGCGGGACCTCGCCTTCGACCCAGGTGGACGTCAGCGCGTCGGCCCCGAAGAAGAGGGGGACGAGCGCGGTCGCGCTGACCGTGAGCAGACCGGCGCCCAGCAGCTTGCCGGCGTCGAGCGGTGCGGCCGCACCGAGCTCGTACCGACCGCCGGCGAGGTAGCGGGCGACGAAGGCGAAGCCTGCGACCAGCCCGCCGGCGAAACCGCCGCCCGGCGTGTTGTGCCCCGCGAAGAGCAGGTAGATCGAGACGACGATGATGGCGTGGAAGATGAGCCGGACGACGACTTCGAGCAGGATCGATCTGTTCTGCGGCGCCAGCTTGCGACCGGCGAGGAGCCAGGCGCGACGATCACCCTCCGTGCTGTCGCCGATCTGCACGATCGAACCGCCGTCGGGCACGACGGGTGCCGGCTCGCGCAGGGGCCGGACACGGGCGAGGAAGCGCTGCGCCCGTGTGCGACGCGCGGGTCGGGGCAGGATGTCGGCCCGCGAGGTGATGAAGACCAGGCTGGCGACACCGGTGGCCGCGACGATGAGCACGGCGATCTCGCCCATGGTGTCCCAGCCGCGGATGTCGACGAGGGTGACGTTCACGACGTTCTTGCCGTGACCGCCGTCGACGGCGAGCGAGGGGAACGCCCCCGAGATCGTCGCGCCGGGCCGGGCGCCGAGCGCGACCACGGCGATGGCCGCCATGACGGAGCCGACGGCCACGCCGATGACCGCGCGCGCGACCCGGTGCGTCCGGCCGTTGCGGTCACCGAGACGGGCGGGCAGGCGCCGCAGCACGAGCACGAAGGCGATGAGCGTGATCGTCTCGATGAGCGCCTGCGTCAGGGCGAGGTCGGGCGCCCCGTGGAGGGCGAACAGGGCGGCCATGCCGTAGCCCGTCACCCCGACCAGGACCACGGCCTGGAAGCGCTTGTTCGACAGCGCCGCGGCGATGGCCCCGACGATCATCAGGACGCCGATCGCGAGCTGAGCGGGATAGTCGAAGAGCACGGCCGAGCTCGGCCACGTGCGGTTCAGCGACAGCGTCACGATGGACGAGGCGATGAACACCACGAGGATCGTCGCCAGGTAGAACGGCAGCGAACCGCGCTGGGTCGTCGCCGTCGTGCGCGAGGCCGTGCGGTCGATGCCCGCCATGATGCGGACGTACCCGTCGGAGGCGCGGGGCAGGAACGAGACCGCCTTCTGGAAGGCGGACACCCGGTCGCGCTGCCAGAACAGCAGGGCGCCGACCGCCAACGAGATGGCGGTCAGCCCCAGGGCGGGCTCGAGACCGTGCCACAGCGCCAGGTAGTACGGCTCGTGGTCGCCGCCGCCCGCCGGGAGGGTGTCGGCGTAGCGGGCGAACACCGGGTCGACGGGGTGTGCAAGGAGACCGAGCACGAGACCCGCGACGGCGAGGACGACGGGGGCGAACAGGAAGTCGATGTGCTCGCGGACGAAGTCGACCGGTTCGACGCCCTTCTTGCGGGCGAAGGCCCCCCAGAGGAACCGCAGGCTGTAGGCCGTGGTGAGGATCGATCCGACCACGACGCCCACCAGGGCGATGACGCCCCAGACGGCACCGGACTCGGCGTCGTGCAGCAGGGCGGTGAGCACGGCTTCTTTCGCGACGAACCCGAAGGTCGGCGGGACGCCCGCCATGGAGGCGAGCGCGAGCACCGTCACGACGAGGAGCACCGGCGTCTGACGACCGAGACCGCTGAGCTTGCGGAGATCGCGGGTGCCCGTGCGGTGGTCGATGACGCCCACCACGAGGAAGAGCGTCGACTTGAACAGCGCGTGGGCGACGAGAAGCGCCAACCCGGCGAGGGCGGCGTCGCGGGTGCCGTAGCCGACGACGATCGTGAGGAACCCGAGCTGGCTGACCGTGCCGTACGCGAGGACGAGCTTCAGGTCGTGCTGCCGCAGAGCGCGATAGCCGCCGAGCACCATCGTCACGACGCCGACGGTGACGATGATCTCCTGCCAGCCGGGCGAGTCGTGATAACCGGGCGCCAGTCGGGCGACGAGGTAGATGCCCGCCTTGACCATGGCGGCGGCGTGCAGGTAGGCGCTGACCGGAGTCGGGGCGGCCATGGCGGCCGGCAGCCAGAAGTGGAACGGCACGAGGGCGGACTTCGACAGGGCGCCGACGAGCACCAGCACGACGGCAACCGTGACGGCCGTGCCCGAGGGGGGCTCGGCGACGAGTGCGGCGAGGGAGCTCGTCCCGCCCTGCACGGCGAGGATGACCAGGCCCACCAGCATCGCGAGACCGCCCGCGGTGGTGACGATCAGGGCCTGCAGGGCGGCGCCGCGACTGGCCTGCTTCGACGTGTAGTGGCCGATCAGCAGGTACGAGAAGACGCTCGTGGCCTCCCAGAACACGAAGAGCACGAAGACGTCGTCGCTCGTGACGAGGCCGTACATGGCACCGGCGAACGCGACCAGGACGGCCGCGAATCGCGCCAGCCCGGCCTCGTCGCTGTGGAAGTAGCGCGCGCAGTAGACGAGCACGAGCCCGCCGATGCCGGTCACGACCAGGGCGAGGACCCAGGCCAGGACGTCCATCCGCAGGGTGAGCGAGATCGCCAGCTGCGGGATCCACGGCACGGTCTCTTCGGGGACCTCCCCCGACAGGACCGCGGGCCCCTGCAGGGCCGTGAAGACGAAGACCGCGAACGGGACGAGCGAGGCCCACAGGAACAGCGACGTGCCGAGGCGGCGTCCGATGCCCGCGACGACCACGGCGGCCACCGCGAAGGCTGTCAGGGCTACGATCACGACGACCTCCGTCGGCTGGCGACCTCGTCTACCGATCGGGATGAACGGGCGCGGGGAGTCGGGCGGAGAGTCCAGACTACCTTGCAGGCACCTGGGAACGCCCGGTCGCGTTCGCCTCGGAGCCGACCCCGGCCGACCCCGGAGACCTCAGGAGTGCCCGAGGTGCGCCCGGAGATCCGCCAGCTCGGTCAGCAGTCGCGCGACGGCCTGCGGGTCGGCCACCCGGTGCCCCGCTCGCGACTCCCCCGGTCCGACCTTGACGGCCAGATCGCCCTCTCCGAGGGCCGCGAAGCCGTCCTCGTCGGTGACGTCGTCGCCGGCGTAGAGCACCCCGGTCGCGCCCACGATGTCGCGCAGCCGATCGATGCCGTCGTTCTTGCCCGTGGACCGGACGGCGTACTCGAGCACGTTCTTGCCCGTCCGCGCGTGGATGCCGTCGAGCGCGCCGACCGTGCGCCGCGCCTCCGCCAGGACCGTCTCGGTGGTCTCGTCGTCGGCGAGGCGCGTGTGCAGGGCGAGACCGGCGGGCTTCTCCTCGACGAAGACGCCCTCGTGCCCCGCGGCCGCCGCGTGCACGGCGTCCGAGAGACGGGCGCGCGCCGCGACCTCGTCGGGGGTGAGCGAGGTCTCGTGGCCGTCCATCCGCAGCTCGATGCCGTGCGAGCCCACCAGCAGCACCTCGTCGGGCGTCTCGCTGATCGCGCTCAACGAGGCGAGATCGCGCCCCGAGACGAGGGCCACCGTGGTCGACTCGGCCGCCGCGAGTCGTGAGATCGCGGCGAGCGCCTCGGGCAGCGCCCTGGCCTCGAGGGGCGCGTCGACCTCGGGCGCGAGCGTGCCGTCGAAGTCGAGGGCGACGAGGAGGCGCGGGGTCGTCGCGAGACGACCGAGCGCGTCGGACAGGGCGCGGGGGTCTTCGGAGGTCATTCGGCGGGGCTCTCTTCGGTCGTTCCGGTGGACACGGCGTCCGCCGGGGTGATCTGCTGGCCGGGGCGCACGTTCTCGAGCGCCTGCAGGAACGACGCCGACCACTTGGCCACGTCGTTGTCGAGCACCCGGCGACGCAGGGCCCGCATGCGGGTCGTGCGATCGCGGCGCGGCATCTCGATCGCCCGCATGATGGTGTTCTTCAACCCGCCGATGTCGTGCGGGTTGATCAGCAGCGCGGTCTTGAGCTCGTCGGCGGCGCCGGCGAACTCGCTGAGCACGAGCACGCCGTCGTTGTCGCGGCGGACGGCGACGTACTCTTTCGCGACGAGGTTCATGCCGTCCCGGAGGGCCGTGACGAGCATGACGTCGGCCGCGAGGTAGAGGGCGACCATCTCTTCGCGCGGATAGCCGTGGTGGTGGTAGCTGATGGCGGTGTGGCTCATCGTGGCGTAGTCGCCGTTGACGCGGCCGACGGTCAGCTCGATCTCGTCGCGCAGCTGCTTGTAGGTCTCGACCCGTTCGCGGCTCGGGCTCGCGACCTGCACCAGCGTGGCGTCCTCGACGCTGAGGCGACCGTCGGCGAGCAGCTCGCCGAACGCCTTCATACGGTGGCGGATGCCCTTCGTGTAGTCGAGGCGGTCGACCCCGAGCATCACGGTCTTGGGGTTGCCGAGCCCCTCGCGGATCTCGCGCGCCCTGGCCTGGATGTCGGGCCGCGCGGCGAGCTCCTCGTAGCTCGCGGCGTCGATCGAGATCGGGAAGTGCTTCGCGAGCACCCGGCGGACCTTCTTGCCGCGCTTCGACACGGGAGCCGACTCATCGTCGACGGGCACCTCGACGTACGGGCGGGTGGTGCCGTAGCCGAGCAGATGCCGGACGGCGCGGGAGAAGTTCGACGCGTCGTCGGCGCGCTGGAACCCGATGACGTCGGCGCCGAGCAGCCCCTCGAGGATCTGCTTGCGCCACGGCAGCTGCGAGAAGATGCCGAGCGGCGGGAACGGGATGTGGTTGAAGAAGCCGATGGTGAGGTCGGGGCGGGCCTCGCGGAGCATCCGCGGCACGAGCTGCAGCTGGTAGTCCTGAACCCAGATGGTGCCGCCCTCCTCCGTGATCTCGGCGGCGCGGTCGGCGAAGCGCTGGTTGACCTGCACGTACGCCTCCCACCAGACGCGGTGGTAGGTCGGGGCGGCGATGACGTCGTGGTAGAGCGGCCACAGGGTGTCGTTGCTGAACCCCTCGTAGTACCGCTGCACCTCTTCGGCGCTGAGCGGCACCGGGACGATCGAGATGCCCTGGTCGTCGAACGGCTCGAACTCGAGGTCGGGCTGACCGGCCCAGCCGACCCAGGCGCCGTCGTTGGCCTTCATGACCGGCTCGAGGGCGGTGACCAGGCCGCCGGGCGAGTGCTGCCACGAGGCGCTGCCGTCGTCGGCGATCACCCGGTCGACGGGGAGGCGGTTGGAGACGACGACGAAGCCGTAACGTTCGGAAGAGTCGGGCATGAGGTGGGTCAGCTCCTGTCGGATCACCCGCACGGACGCGGGACGGCCAGATTATCAGCGGGGGTCGTGGGGGCGCCGGGGTTCCGCCCGGTGTCCGAGGCCACGGGAATAGCATTCGCCTCATGACCGACACGCGACCCGCAGGCACCAGCAGCAGCACCGCGACCGTCACGAGGGCCTACCGCCGCGGCGAGCTCATCGCGCACGGGTTCCCGCTCGCCGAGGTGAGCGACCACCTCGAGGACGGCGACTGCATCGTCTGGGTCGACTTCACCGACCCCTCGGCTGCCGATCTCGCGGAGCTCGAAGACGAACTGGGCCTGCACGAGCTGGCGGTCGAGGACGCCCTGCACGACGGACAGCGCCCGAAGATCGACCGGTACGACGGCCATCTCTTCACCGCGCTGTACGACGTGGACTTCGACCGGGGATCCGGCGTGCTCACCACGAGCGAGGTCAAGGCGTTCGTCACGTCCCGGGCGCTCGTCACGATCCACCACCCCGAGTTCGACGTGTCCCGGCTCGAGAGGACCTACGACGACAACGTCGACCTCACGACGCATGGCGTGACCTACCTGCTCTGGGGTCTGCTCGACAGCGTCGTCGACCGGCACTTCGACGCGACCGACGCGCTCGACGACGAGATCGAGGGGATCGCCGACGATCTCTTCGACCCGAAGCCGAGGACCCTCGACGTCCAGAAGCGCTCGTTCGCCCTGCGCAAGAGCCTGGTGCAGCTCCGCCGGGTGTCGTCGCCGATGCGCGAGGTGCTGAACACTCTGCTGCGTCGCGACCTGAAGGAGGTCGATGCCGAGATGCAGCCGTACTTCCAGGACGTCTACGACCATGTGCTGCGCGTCTCCGAGCAGAACGACTCGCTGCGCGACCTCGTCTCGACGATCCTCGACACGAACCTCAACCTGCAGTCGAACCGGATGAACCTGATCATGAAGAAGGTCACGAGCTGGGCCGCCATCATCGCGGTGCCGACGGCGATCACCGGCTTCTACGGCCAGAACGTACCGTACCCGGGGTTCCAGTCGACGACCGGGTTCGTCACCTCGTGCGTGCTCATCGTCGCCATCGGCGGCGTGCTCTGGTGGCAGTTCAGACGCCGCGACTGGCTGTGACCGGTCGTTCGCGAACTGTTCACCCGGCCCGCCCCGGGGCTCGGGCGCGCCGGTCGTAGCCTTGCCGCGTGATCACGGTCGGAATGAGCACGTCCTGCGTCTTCCCGATGTCGACCGACGAGGCCTTCCGGCTCGCCCGGCTCACCGGCTTCGACGGCGTCGAGGTGATGGTGACCGCCGACCGCGGCACTCGTCGCGCCGACCTGCTCCGCGCC
Organism: Frigoribacterium sp. AC394; assembly: GCF_979258095.1. NCBI lineage: Bacteria > Bacillati > Actinomycetota > Actinomycetes > Micrococcales > Microbacteriaceae > Frigoribacterium > Frigoribacterium sp. AC394. The sequence goes on from NZ_OZ409834.1 coordinate 842,536, forward strand.
TCCTCGGCCCGCTGGGGTCTGCCGGTGCTCTCTGTGCACGCGCCGGTGCTGCCGATCGCCCACTTCGCGTTCGGTCGCGATCAGCGCGACAAGCTGCTCCGCTCGGCCGAGCTGGCCGCGGACCTCGGGGCCTCGACGGTCGTCGTGCATCCCCCGTTCCTCTGGCAGCGGCGGTACTCGGCCGGGTTCGTCGAGACCGTCCGCGAGATCGCCGGGTCGACCGGGGTGACGCTCGCGGTCGAGAACATGTTCCCGTTGCGCGTCGGGCCGCTCGGGGTCGACGTCCACCGGCCCGGCCACGACCCCTCGGGCATCGACGTCGACGCCGCGACCCTGGACTTCTCGCATGCCGCGGTGGCGGGGCGCGACGCGCTCGATCTCGCGCTGGCGCTGGGGCCGCGCCTCCGGCACGTCCATCTGACCGACGGCCTCGTCTCGCAGCGGCCCGGTGGACTGCACGACTCGCATCTCGTGCCGGGTGACGGCACCCAGCCGGTGGCCGAGGTGCTCACGCACCTGGCCCGCTCGGGATGGTCGGGCTCGATCGTCGCCGAGGTGCACACCGGCACCGCCGGTCGGGCCGAGGAGGCGCGGGTCGAGCAGCTGCGGCGGACCGTCGCCTTCGCACGTCGGCACCTCGGATCCGCCGACCCGGCTTCCGCGCCGGCGCCGGGTCAGAGCACGAGCACGGTCGCCACGACGGCGAGCGGCACCGCGACCACCGCGATGCCGAGGCCGGCCAGCATGAACCGGCCCCAGGACACCTCGACGCCCATCGACGAGAGCCGCGAGTGCCAGAGCAGCGTGGCGAGCGACGCCCACGGCGTGACGAGGCAGCCGATGTTGACGCCGATGAGCACCGCCACCAGACGGAGCGGAGACCCGGCCACGGGTTCGAGCGCCAGGTAGGCCGGCAGGTTGTTGGCGAGGTTCGCGGCGGCGGCGCTCCCGCCGGCGAGCCGCAGCAGGTCGGGCAGCGAGTCCCCTCCGCCCACGACCGACCCCAGCAGGTCGGCCAGCCCCAGCGAGTGCGCGGCCTCGACGACCACGAACAGCCCGCCCGCGAAGAGGATCGTGCTCCACGGGACGATGCCCGGTCGGAGCACCGCGCGACGGCGGACGGCGAACGCGACGACGAGCACGAGCGCCGCGCCGGCGGCGGGGATCCAGACCTCCACCCCCGACACCAGCGCCGGCACGAGCAGGGCGGTCACGATCGCCGCTGCACGGAACAGCACGCGGTCGGCCGGCTCCTCCGATTCGGGAGGCGCGAACCGCCCGGTCAGCTGGCGGCGGTACCGCAGGCCGATCGCCGCCACCGGCACCACGACTCCGACGGCCGCCGCGGGTGCCACGAGCGCCGCGAAGGTCAGGGGCGCGGGCGAGCCGAGCTGCCCGAGCGCCAGCAGGTTGGTGAGGTTCGACACGGGCAGGAGCATCGACGCGCAGTTGGCCAGCCACACCGTCGTCAGGGCGAACGGCATCGCCGGCAGGCCGACGTGACGCGCCACGAGAACGACGACGGGCGTCAGCAGCACGGCTGTCGTGTCGAGCGACAGGAACACCGTGCAGGCCACGGCGAGGACGACGACGTAGAGCCACAGCACGACGACGCGCCCGCCGGCGAGCCGCGAGCAGGTGCGCGCCAGCCAGGAGAAGAGCCCCGCCTCGGCGGCGAGCTCGGCGACGACGGTCAGCGCGACGACGAACCCCAGCACGGGCGCGACCCGCTCGACGAGGGCGACCAGCTCGGCGCCGGTGAGGACACCCGCCAGGAACGCCACGAGACCCATGGCGAGGAACACGGCGCCGAGCACGGCAGTGCGCACGGGGACTCCTTCGGAGGGGACGGGACCGGCGATCCGTCCGAACCGGGCGTCGGACAGCTCAACCTACAACCGCCGGACACGACGGGCCGCACCGGATAGCGTGATCACAACGAACACGGGAGCGAACCTTGCGCAAATTCCTTTTCAACGGAGCCATCCTCAGCGCCACCTTCTCGGGCTTCAGCCTGCTGAAGAGCATCACCGCCGGTCCCCGCGACTGGCGACTGCTCCTCACGGCGGTCGCCTGGGCCGCGACGACGGCCATCGCCATCGGCAACGTGGTCGACGCCGCGAACGACGACTAGGTCGAGCGAGCCGATCCGAGCGATCGATTCGAGAAGGAGGCGCGCCCCGGGTGATCGGGGCGCGCCTCCTTCGTCGTCCTCGCGGGGTCAGCGGTCGGGTCGTCCGACCGGGCGCCCGTCGGGTCGGCCGTCGCCGTCGTCGTCCGGGTACTGGATCGGGATCGCCGACGTGAACAGCGCGGTGCGTTCGGTGTCGGCGTTCTCACCGCTGAAGAGGCCGCCGGCCTCGGACGTCGACCGCTTCGGCCGCGCGGGGGCGACCGGCTCGTCGCCGACCATCTGCACCCGCGCGCGCGGGATCGACACGGGGCTCGAGGCGTGCAGCCAGGCGATGAGGTCCTCGCGCACCAGGCAGCGGAGGTCGAACAGGGTCGGGGCGTCCTTCGCGGTGACGAGCACCCGAACCCGCACGTAGCCGCCCGTCGCATCGGTGACCTGCAGCACCTTGACCCGGCCGTCCCAGAGGTCGGTGCCGGCCAGCACCCGGTCGAGCTCGTCGCGCATGTCGCCGGGCTGCACGCGCCAGTCCAGGTCGAACTCGACGGCGCCGAGCAGCTCGCTGTTGCGCCGCGTCCAGTTCTCGAACGGGGTCGTCGTGAAGTAAGTCGACGGGAGCACGAGCCGTCGGTCGTCCCAGATGTGCACCACGACGTACGACAGCGTGATCTCCTCGATCAGGCCCCACTGGCCCTCCACCACCACGACGTCGTCGATGCGGATGGCGTCGCTGAACGCGAGCTGGATCCCCGCGAACACGTTGGCCAGGGTGGACTGCGCCGCGAGACCGGCCACGACCGACACGAGCCCGGCGCTCGCCAGCACGCTCGCTCCGACGGCCTCGACCCCCGGGAACCCCAGCAGGAGGGCGCCGGCCGCGACGATCACGATGAGGGCGACAGTCAGTCGGCGGAGAATCAGCACCTGGGTCCGCACCCGCCGCGCGACCCGGTTGTCGGGCGTGTCGACCCGGTACCGCGACAGACCCAGGTCCTCGAAGAACAGGGCCAGGGCACCGACGAACCACGCGATGACGACGATGACCGTGCAGCGGAACAGCTGCGAGACGGCCTCCTGCCCCGGGTAGTCGGCCCCGAGGAGGCGCGGGAGCGTCGTCGAGAGCGCGATCGTGAGCAGCACCACCAGCAGCGACCATCGGAAGGGGCGGCGCATCCGCGTCACGAACGCCTTGGCCCAGTCTTTCCGGCGGGCGACGAGCGAGAAGACCCAGGCCACGAGGGCGGAGACGACGAAGGTGAGGACGACGGCGACGAGCACCGCGACGGCGAGTTCGATCCAAGGCATCGCACCAGCTTGGTCGACGCCGGCGAGCGGCGCGACCAGGAAGCGGCCAGAATGTCAGGCGTGAGACAACGCACCGACACCCGTGACGAGCCCGCCGACCGCGTCCCCGCATTCCATCGGGGATCACGCTCGCGACGCCTCGTCAAGATCGTCGCGTCGGTGCTCTTCGCCGTCGTCGTCCTGGCCGCGACCGGCTTCTTCACCTGGGCCAAACTGCCCATGTCGGCCACCGCCTCCTCGATCGCCGCCGTCGCGGCCGACCAGGCCGTGACCGTCACCGACCGACCCGACACCGTGGTCATGCGACCGGCCGAGACGCGCCCCCGCGACCAGGGCCTCGTCTTCGTCGCCGGGGCGCGGGTCGACCCGCAGGCCTACGAGCAGGTGCTCTCGGGCGTCGTCCGCACCGGTGTGACGGTCGTGATCGTGCGCCCCGTGCTCGGCTTCGCGATCTTCGACTGGCGGGCACTCAGCGACTTCACCGCGGTCGCCCCCGAGATCTCGCACTGGGCCGTCGGCGGGCACTCGCTCGGCGGGGTCCGGGCCTGCGGCTACGCCGAGAGCGACCCCCGGGTCGACGGTCTCGTGCTGTTCGGGTCGTACTGCGCGACGAACGACCTGTCGGACGACTCCGAGCTGCCCGTGCTCAGCATCGGCGGCAGCGAGGACGGCCTGAGCACCCCGGAGGACATCGAGCGCTACCGTGCGCAGCTGCCCGACGACGCCACGATGGTGCAGATCGAGGGCTCCAACCACGCGCAGTTCGGCGACTACGGCGAGCAGTCGGGCGACGGCACGGCGACCCTGTCGGACGAGGAGGCGCGCAGCCGGATCGACCGCGAGCTGCGGTCGTTCTTCGCGACCATCGGCCCCTAGGGCGGACGCCTCAGCGCCTCAGACCGAGCGCTTCCGCAGCCGCAGCGCTTCGAGCGCCATGCCCTGCGTGGCGTAGCGGCCCACCTCGTCGCCCCAGTGCGGGTTCGTGCCCCGCAGCGCGACGTGCGAGCCGTTCTCGACGCGGATGTGACCGAGCACGCGGTCGGGCGTCGACACCTGCACGAGGTCTGCGGCGATCGACCGGGTGCTGACCCGGGCGTTGCGGCGGACGGCGTCGATGCTGGTGATGCTCACGGGTGGTGCCTCTCGTGCTGATTCCCGGGATGTCCGGGGTGATGGTGCTGACGCATGATGCGATCGCGACGAGACAGACGGTAGTCGCGCCTCCTCGGCAAGGCCCTGACGGTTCGCTGTGCGTAACCCCCGGCCGGTCTGCGTGATTCCGGTGTCCGCCGGTCGGCGCACGACGAGGGCCCCGGACGACGTCGTCGCCCGGGGCCCTCGCGCAGGTGATGCGGTCCGATCAGCTGGTCAGGCCGTCGACGTACTCCTGGTTGTCGTCGATCCAGGTGTTGACGACCTCGGTGTAGTCGCTGCCGTCGACACCGCTGTTGAACATGGCGTTCTCGAGCGACGACAGACGGTCGTTGTCCATCTCGAAGCCCTCGAGCCACTCGGCGAACTGCGGGTGGCTGTCCGTGAAGCTCTTGCCGCCGAACGAGTGGATCCCCTCGGCGTCACCCAGGGTGCCCTTGGGGTCTTCGAGGTCCTTGATCGGGAACGCGTCGTAGGCCCAGTGCGGGCTCCACAGCGTGACGGCGATGTTCTCGCCCGCGTCGGTGGCGCTCTTCAGCTCGGTGAGCATGGCGGCCGTCGACGAGGTCTGCAGGGTCAGGTCGTCGATGCCGTACTCGGGGATCGTCGCGTTCTCGACGGCCGAGGTCAGACCTGCGGCCGGCTCGATGCCGACGATGGTGCCGCCGAACAGGTCGGCGTTCTCGTTCAGCTCGTCGATCGAGTCGATCGGGGCGTCGGCGTTGACCGCGATGGCCAGCTTCGCGCCGTCGTTCCAGGCGCCGAGGTCGGTGAGGTCGTCGCCGAACTTGTCGATGTACTCCTTGTGCGTGACGGGCAGCCAGGTGTCGAGGACGACGTCGTAGTCGTCGGTCGTCAGGCCCTGGTAGACCGGTGCGACGTCGGCCATCTCGAGGTTGACCGTGTAGCCCTGCTCCTCGAGCACGGACTTCCACAGCCAGGATGCGGCGATGCCCTCGTCCCAGCCGTTGAAGACGGCGATGTCGACGACGCTCTGGTCGCCGTTCTCGAGGGTCTCGGTCGACGACGAGCTGCCGGGGGGCGAGCAGGCGGCGAGGCCGAGGACTGCGGAGGTGCCCAGGGCGACCGAGGCTGCGATGGTGGTGCGCTTGTTCATGTGATCCTTTCGGGTGGTGCAGGAGGTGCGGGTCGGCCGATGACGCCGGCCGACCCGCCGGGGTTCTAGACCGACGCGGTGGCGCGCTCGGGCGCCGGTGCGTCGGGGAGCGGGGTGGCGTCGACCTCGGTCTCGGCACCACCGGAGGCGGCGGGAGCGCTGCCGGCGGCGCGCGTGGAGCGCGACGGGCGACGACGGCGGTCCGCGCCGAGGGCCGCCGTCATGCGGTCGAGGATGATCGCGAGGATCACGACCGAGACGCCGGCCTCGGCCCCCAGGGCGACGTCGATGCGGTTGAGGCTCGCGACGATGTCGCCGCCGAGTCCGCCGGCTCCGACCATGCCCGCGATTACGACCATCGAGAGCGACAGCATGATGACCTGGTTGACGCCGGCCATGATGCTCGGCTTCGCGAGGGGCAGCTGGATCTGTCGCAGGATCCGCCACGGCGACGAACCGAACGCCTGGCCGGCCTCGACCACCTCGGTGTCCACCCCTCGGATGCCCAGCTCGGTCAGTCGCACGCCGGGTGCCATGGCGAACACGATGGTGGCCACGATGCCCGGCACGACGCCGACCCGGAACAGCAGCAGAGCCGGGATGAGGTACACGAACGCCGGGGTCGTCTGCATGAAGTCGAGGACGGGGCGGATGATCTGCGACGCGATGGTCGACTTGGCCGCGAGCACGCCGAGGGGGATGCTGATCGCGATCGCGATGGCACCGGCGACGAGCACCAGGGCGAGGGTCGCCATGGCGTTCTCCCACTGGTTGACCGAGCTGATCAGCAGCAGGCCGACGGCCGAGCCGACGGCGAACTTCCAGCCGCGGGCGAAGAACGCCAGAGCGGCGACGACGATCACCACGGCCCAGAACGGAGGCGCGCTGAGGATGTACTCCATCCACTCGTAGAAGAAGAGGAAGACGGCGCGCACGACGTCGAAGAAGCCGCCGAGGTTGTCGGTGATCCAGTCGACGACCGACGACACCCAGCTGCCGAAGGGGATGCGGAGGATGTCGTTCATCGGGTGGCTCCTTCGGTGACCGCGACGGGGGTCTCCTCCGTCGCGAGGGTGGCGTCGAGCTCGCTCTCGGAGAACCGCGTGACGGGTTCGAGCACGGGGATGGGCGAGGTCGTCGTGTCGACGTTGCCGAGGGCGGCGAGCAGCGTGACCCGCGGGATGACGCCGATCAGGCGATCGCGGTCGTCGACCACGGCGATGGGCAGCGGACTCTCGACGGCGAGTTCGAAGAGGTCGACGAGGGCGGCGTCGGGGCCGACCTTGGCGAACTCGGTGTTCACGATCGCCTCGAGGTCGGTGTCGTTCGTCTTGACCTGACGCATGACGTGGCGGTCGCGGACCCAGCCGAGGAGCTTGCGGTCTCGGCCGAGGACGAACAGGGCCGCGGTCTGCAGATCGCGGAGGGTGCGGAGCGCACCCCGGGGGCCGGCGGTCAGCTGCACGACGGCCCGGGCCGGCTCCATGACGCTCGACGCGGTGAGGACCCGCGCCCGGTCGACGTCCTGCACGAACTGTGCGACGTAGTCGTTGGCCGGGTCGGTGAGGATGTCCTCGGGGCTGCCGATCTGGACGATGCGGCCGTCGCGCATGACCGCGATGCGGTCGCCGAGGAACATGGCCTCGTTCAGGTCGTGCGTGATGAAGACGATGGTCTTGCCGAGCTTCGCCTGCAGCTCGAGCAGCTGCTCCTGCATCTCGCGACGGATCAGCGGGTCGAGAGCGCTGAACGCCTCGTCCATCAGCAGGATGTCGGTCTCGGCTGCGAGCGCTCGGGCCAGGCCGACGCGCTGCTGCATGCCGCCGGAGAGCTCGCTCGGGAGCTTGTCCTCCCAGCCGGCGAGACCGACGATCTCGGTCACCTCGCGGGCCTTGGCCAGACGCTTCGCCTTGGCGACGCCCTGCACCTCGAGGCCGTAGGCGACGTTGTCGATCACGGTCCGGTGCGGGAGCAGCGCGAAGTGCTGGAACACCATGGAGACGTGCTTCCGCCGGACGGCGCGCAGCTCCTTCGCGGGGACGTCGGAGATGTTCGACCCCGACACCTCCACGGAGCCCGAGGTCGGCTCGAGCAGGCCGTTCAGCATGCGGATGAGGGTCGACTTGCCGCTGCCCGACAACCCCATGACGACGAAGATCTCGCCGGGCTGCACGTCGAACGACGCATCGATGACGGCTGCCGTGCCGAAGGCCGAGGCGTCGGCGCGGCTGGCGCCGGACTCGAGGCGGGTGACCGCTTCTCGGGGGCGGCGTCCGAAGACCTTGTAGAGGTTCTTCGCACGCACGGCGGGTGGTGTCGTTGTCATGGGCTCTCCGCGGGCACGCCGGTGGACGCCTTCCGCTCGGGCAGGCGCGCCGTCGGCGGCGTTCTGGTCGGGCGGACGGGTCGACGGCGCATGCGGGACGGTCCGGCTCAAGCATCGTGATCCGAGATGCGAACCTGTACCCCACTGGTGCGGTCATGGGACCGGCACCGGCGCCACCAGACCATACGGCGACCGGGATCCGATACTGCCGGACCGCCGATCAACGCGTCCTGATGATGACGGGCCCACCGGAGCGGGCCTCGACGACCGTAGCGAACATGTGTCGCTCATCCCAACCCGCACCCCCCTCCGGAGGGACCGGACGTGTACCCCGATCCCCTCCGATCGCCGTGTTCATGGGCATCGACATCGTGGCCGTTTCGTTACACGCACTGCACCTCCGAGGGCCGTCGTCCGCAGAGCGAGGGTCCCCCGACATGCCGACCTCCCGATGTGCGCGAACTGCAGACTCGGGCCTACCCTCTCGGCATGAGCGCATCTGACGGAGACCGCGGCCCGGCCGCGCACCCGGACACCGTCCCCCAGGACTTCAGCCACGAGCAGGAGGGGTTCCAGCACGGTCTGAAGCCCCGGCAGCTGCAGATGATCGCCATCGGCGGCGCCATCGGGACGGGGTTGTTCCTCGGCGCCGGCGGGCGGCTGGCGACGGCGGGGCCCTCTCTCGCGATCGTCTTCGCGATCTGCGGCGTGTTCGCGTTCTTCATCCTGCGCGCGCTCGGCGAGCTGGTGCTGCACCGCCCCTCCTCGGGATCCTTCGTCTCGTACGCCCGCGAGTTCTACGGCGAGAAGTTCGCCTACGCGGCGGGCTGGATGTACTTCCTGAACTGGGCGATGACGGCGATCGTCGACGTCACCGCCGTGGCCCTGTACCTGCAGTACTGGAAGGCCTTCACGGCCGCCCCCGAGTGGCTGCTGGCCCTCGTGGCCCTGGCCGTCGTGCTGTCGGTGAACCTGCTGGCCGTGAAGGTGTTCGGCGAGATGGAGTTCTGGTTCGCGATCGTCAAGGTCGCCGCGCTCGTGATCTTCCTGGTGGTCGGGGTCGTCTGGCTCGCCGCGGCGTTCCCGGTGACCCACGACGGCGCGGCCGTCGACACCGGATGGTCGGTGGTCGCCGCGAGCGGGATCCTGCCGAGCGGTCTGCTGCCGGCGGTGCTCGTCGTGCAGGGCGTCGTCTTCGCGTACGCCGCGATCGAGCTGGTCGGAACCGCGTCGGGCGAGACCGAGAACCCGGAGAAGGTGGTGCCGCGGGCGATCAACACGGTGATCATCCGGATCGCGGTCTTCTACGTCGGCTCGCTGGTGCTCCTGTCGCTGCTGCTGCCGTACACCGCGTACGCCGAGGGCGAGAGCCCGTTCGTCACGTTCTTCAGCAGCATCGGCAGCCCCGAGGTGGGTCGCATCGCCGGGTCGATCATGAACTTCGTGGTCGTGACGGCCGCGCTGTCGAGCCTGAACGCCGGGTTGTACTCGACGGGTCGCGTGCTCCACTCGATGGGGATGAACGGTTCGGCCCCGAAGTTCACGACGAAGATGTCGAAGGGCGGGGTGCCGTTCGGCGGGATCCTGCTGACGGCGTCCATCACGCTGCTCGGCGTCGGCCTGAACGCGATCGTCGGCGCGAGTGCGGCGTTCGAGATCGTGCTGAACATCGCGTCGCTCGGCATCCTGACCGCATGGGGCACGATCATCCTCTGCCAGATGCGCCTCCGCCGTTGGGCGAAGGAGGGCAAGGCGAAGGAGCCCTCGTTCCGCCTGCCGGGTGCCCCGGTCACGAGCTACCTGACGTTGGCGTTCCTCCTCGCCGTGGTCGTGCTGATGGCGATCGACTGGCCGATCGGCTCGTTGACGGTGATGTCGCTCGTGGTGATCATCCCGCTGCTGATGCTCGGCTGGCACCTGCAGCGCGATCGCATCCTCGCCGCCGCGCGCCTCCGCGAGGGCATGACCGGCCCGTATCCCGTCACGGGCCGCGACGCCGCGGCGCAGCACCCCCGTCCGGGCGACGACCGCCCGTAGCGCCACTCCCCCGCCGCGAGCGGGACGGACTCCGCCCCCTCCGTCCCGCTCCCGCGCCCCCAGCCCCCGCGACGAGCGAAGCGACGTCGCCCCGTCCCCACCCCGCGGCCAGCGAGGCGAAGCCGCACCGCGACGAGCGAAGCGACGTCGCCCCCGAGCAACACGCACCTGGCGGCAAAGCACCCCCACCCCGCGCGGCCCCAGGCCGCACGTCGGCGGAGCCGACCAGACCGGCACGACGAAAAATCCCCCGCTTCATCGACTGATGAACACGGGGGACACATTTTCGTGCACCCCCTCGGACTTGAACCGAGAACCCACTGATTAAGAGTCAGTTGCTCTGCCAATTGAGCTAGAGGTGCGCGCCGCGGTATGCCCCGCAACGAGGACCAACATTAGCATGAGTTCTGACCCCACTTGAACACACGGGCGCCTCGCGCGCCTGCAGATCGGAGCATCATGGCCACGAGACTCGAGAAGGGCGCCCCGGCGCCGACCTTCACCCTGGACGACGAGAGCGGTTCGCCGGTCTCGCTGGCGGACTTCGCGGGGCAGAACGTCATCGTGTACTTCTACCCGGCGGCATCGACGCCCGGCTGCACGACCGAGGCGTGCGACTTCCGCGACAACATCAATTCGCTGAAGTCGGCCGGCTATCAGGTGCTCGGCGTGTCGAAGGACGCCCCGGAGGCGCTCCGCCGATTCAAGGACGAGCAGGGCTTGAACTTCCCGCTGCTGAGCGACCCCGAGCTCACGGTGCACGAGGCCTACGGCGCCTACGGCGAGAAGAACAGCTACGGACGCATCGTCACCGGCACCATCCGTTCGACGTTCGTCGTCGACGGAGAGGGCGCCGTCGTGCTGCCGCTCTACAACGTGAAGGCGACGGGGCACGTGGCGTCGCTGCGGAAGAAGCTCGCGCTCGACTGACCCCGATCCCTGATGCCGCCCCGCGCCTCCTGCGCCATCCGGTCAGTAGGTGCGGGGCGGCACCTCGTCGCGGCGGGACGTGGCAGCCACCACCGACGGGGTGAGCAGCAGCACGACGACGAGCACGGCCGGCACGATGAGCCAGAGGCCGATGGTCGGGTTGGCGAACGTGCCCTGCAGGCTGCCGACGCCGACCGCGATCTGCAGCACCTGCCACACGATGGCCGCACCGCGGATCCAGGCTCGACCACGGAAGGCGCCGACGACGATGGAGCCGATCCAAGCGGTCGCCATCAGGGTCAGCACGAGCACGGCGACGGCCGACGCGTACGACGACGGCGTCTCGACGACGAGTTCGACGAGGAGATAGCCGGCGGCGGACGCCACGACGGCGAGCTCGCCGACGAGGAGCACGATCAGCAGCCACAGCAGGGCGGGGCGCCGCCGGTCGGCAGACGGATCTGTCGGCGTCGCCGGGTCGTTCTCAGCCGCTCCGCTCATGCGTCGCCCTCCACAAAATCCTTGATTTGGCCGTACCAGTATGCGACCATATTCGAGGTCGAAGTGACGTGCACACGGCCGTGCGCGCCTCCCGAATTCTTTCTCTTTCCCCCATCCGGAACCGGTGCTTCGTTGCGCCGGTTCAGCATTTAAAGGAGTACCCATCGATGGATTGGCGTGACAAGGCCGCCTGCCTGACCGCAGACCCGGAGCTGTTCTTCCCCGTGGGCAACACCGGCCCCGCCGTCGACCAGATCGACAAGGCGAAGACCGTCTGCGGCCGGTGCACCGTCACCGAGACGTGCCTGCAGTACGCGCTCGAGACCAGCCAGGACTCCGGCGTCTGGGGCGGCCTCAGCGAAGACGAGCGCCGCGCGCTCAAGCGCCGCGCCGCTCGCGCCCGCCGCGCCAGCTAGACGACCTCGCCGTCGGGTGGCCTCGGCCATCCGGACGGCGCATGAGAGGCCGGCTCCCCCACGGGGAGCCGGCCTCTCTTCGTCGTCTCAGGAGGCGCTGACAGCCGCTCTCAGGGAGCCCTCACCGCCGATCAGGGCTGCGTGAGCCAGCGGAACGGGATCTCGATGGTGACCTCGGTGCCGCTGCCGACGAGCGTGTGCCAGTCGATGGTGCCCCCGAGCTCGCCCTGGATGAGCGTGCGGACGATCTGGGTGCCGAGCCCGGAGCCGACCTTGCCCTCGGGGAGACCCACGCCGTTGTCGCGCACCTTGACGGTCAACTGCTCGTCGTCGCGTTCGGCGACGATCTGCACCTCGCCGTCGCGACCGTCGAGACCGTGCTCGACGGCGTTCGTGACGAGCTCGGTCAGCGCCAGCGCCAGCGGGGTGGCGTACTCGCTCGGCAGCGCACCGAAACTGCCCACCAGCGCGGGTCGGACCGTCGTGTTGTGACTCGAGGCGACCTCGGCGATGAGCATCAGGACGCGATCGAAGACGGTGTCGAAATCGACGTTCTGGCTCAGCCCCTCGGACAGCGTGTCGTGAACCACGGCGATGGAGGCCACCCGGCGCATGGCCTGCGTCAGGGCCTCGCGGGCGACATCGGTGTGCGTCCGGCGGGCCTGGATGCGGAGCAGCGACGCCACCGTCTGCAGGTTGTTCTTCACACGGTGGTGGATCTCGCGGATCGTGGCGTCTTTGGTGATCAGCTCGCGCTCCTGGTGCCGCAGCTCCGTGACGTCGCGGCAGAGGACGATCGCGCCCATCCGCTCACCACGGTCGCGCAGCGGGATGGCCCTCAGCGAGACCGTCACGCCGCGAGCCTCGATGTCCGTCCGCCACGGGGCGCGCCCGGTGACGACCAGAGGCAGCGACTCGTCGATGACGAGCTTGCCCTGCAGCAGGTTCGTGGTGACCTCCGCCAACGACTCGCCCTCGAGCTCGCCGTCGAAGCCCATCCGGTTGAAGGCCGACAGGCCGTTGGGACTCGCGAAGGTGACCGTACCGTCGACGTCGAGCCGGAGCAGCCCGTCGGAGGCGCGGGGGGCGCCCCGACGAGGCCCGGTGGGCGCACCCAGGTCGGGGAAGTCGCCCGCGGCGATCATGGCGAAGAGGTCGTTGGCGCACTGATTGAAGGTCAGCTCCTGACGACTCGGGGTGCGGGCCTCGCTGAGGTTCGTGTGCCGTGTGATGACGGCGATCGGAGCCTCGGTCACGTCGGGGCGGCTGGCGCCGAGGCGACGCAGCACGGGGACGGCCCGGACTCTGGTCGGGGTCTCTTCGTACCAGTCGGGGGCCGCCGAGTCGACTATGCGGGTCGACGAGAAGGCCGAGTCGATCTGCACCCGCCACTCGGGCCGGACCTCCTGGCCTACGAAGTCGCGATAGAAGAGCGTCGCACTGCTCGACGGCCGCGCATGGGCGACGGCCACGAAACTTCCCGTCTGGGTCGGGACCCACAGGACCATGTCGGCGAACGCCAGGTCGGCCAGCAGCTGCCAGTCGCCGACGAGCAGGTGCAGCCACTCGATGTCCGCTTCGCTGGAGCGGCCCTGGGCGAGTACGAGATCACTGAGCGTCGACACCGCCCCAGTCTAAGTCGAGCCGCGATCACGGAAAATCGGTGCGACACGAGTTCTCCACAGATCGGCCTGTCCCTAGCAAATCAATACCGAATGTCATATGTTGTGTTCGTCCGAGCCGCTTTCACGAAAGTTCGAGCACCATGCCACGTTCCTCACCAGCCACCCCTTCGCCCCGCATCGAGCCAGAGCCCGGGGGCGGCGACACGCCGACGAAGACGATCGCCCCCACGCGCCATCTCAGCGCCGTCGAGGGTTGCGGGGCACTCGCCGCAGTGTCGCCAGACTCCCTGTCGTCGAATGTCCGACCCATCACCGCCGAAGCCGCCGTCGAGGCCCTGGCCAGATCGGTGCTGGAGGTCATGGCGGGCGCCCGCGACATCGACCAGCTCGCGAGATGGGTCACCGCCGACGTCTTCGCCACGCTGCGCAACCGGGTCAGGGTCTCGACTCAGGCTCGACTCGCCCACGGCGTCCGCAGGCATCGACCGGTGCTGCGATTCGGGCGAGTCCACATCGCCGAGCCCTCCCCCGGCATCGTCGAGGCGGTCGTCGTCGTCCACGGTCGTGGCCGCAGCCGCGGCGTGGCCGTGCGTCTCGAGACCGTCCGAGGTCGTTGGCGCGCCAGCGCCCTGCACATCCTCTGAGCGACAGAGCGACATCCGCCAGAGCGGACCAGCAGACGATAGAAGGAGGCGCACCCGCCTGAGCGGGTGCGCCTCCTCTCTGCTGCTCGACCCGACGTCTAGTCGGAGGCCTTCTTGCCCGCGGCGCGGCGCTCGGCCCGGTTCACGGGCGCGGGCTCGTCGCCCCCGGTCTTCTGACCGAAGGCGCCCTTGCCCGCCGCGGCCGGTGCCGGACCGCTCGCGGCGCGTGCCGCGGCGACCTCGGGGGCGGTCGTGCGCTCGGCGGTGTCCTGCTGCCGCTGGGCACGCGCCGTCGCCGCCTTCTCGAGACGACCCTTCTGGTCGCGCACCTCCACCTCGCCGTCGATGTTCGGGGCCGAGTACTCGAGCGCAGGCGGGGCCTGCTCGTTGCCGAGACCCTTCGCGGCGATGACCGGTGCCTTCTGGGAGTCGACCTGCCCCTGGACCTCGACCTCGAGGTTGAACAGGAAGCCGACGGACTCCTCGCGGATCTGGCCCATCATGCTCTGGAAGAGCGCGTAGCCCTCGCGCTGGTACTCGACCAGCGGGTCGCGCTGCGCCATGGCACGCAGACCGATTCCGTCTTTCAGGTAGTCCATCTCGTACAGGTGGTCGCGCCATCTGCGGTCGATGACCGACAGGACGACACGGCGCTCCAGTTCGCGCATGGCCGCCTCGCCGAGCGACTCCTCCCGGGTCTTGTACGCCACCTTGGCGTCGGAGAGGATCTCCTGGCCGAGGAAGTCGCGGGTGGCCTTGCCCTTCGAGCCGGCCTCCGTGATGACCTCGTCGATCGTGATCGAGATCGGGTACAGCGTGCGGCAGCTCGTCCACAGCGCGTCGAGGTCCCAGTCGTCGGGGCTGCCCTCGCCGGTGTGCTGGTCGATGACCTCGTTGACCACGTCGTCCAGGAACTTGGAGGCGCGGTCCTGGAGGTCGTCGCCCTCGAGGATGTGCCGACGGTCGCCGTAGATGGCCTCGCGCTGACGGTTGAGGACGTCGTCGTACTTGAGGACGTTCTTGCGGATCTCGGCGTTGCGCGACTCCACCTGCGACTGCGCCGACCGGATGGCGCGTCCGACGATCTTGTTCTCGATCGCGAGGTCGTCGGGCACATTGCCCCGACCCATCAGCGACTCGGCCGCGCCCGAGTTGAACAGACGCATGAGGTCGTCGGTCAGCGACAGGTAGAAGCGGCTCTCCCCCGGGTCGCCCTGACGTCCGCTGCGCCCGCGCAGCTGGTTGTCGATGCGGCGCGACTCGTGGCGCTCCGTCCCGAGGACGTACAGCCCGCCCGCCTCGATGACCTTCGCGGCCTCTTCGGCCACGGCCTCTTTATGCGACGCGAAGACGGCGTCCCATGCGGCCTCGTACTCGTCGGGGGTGTCGACCGGGCTGAGACCCTTGGCGTTCATCTCCGCCACCGCGAGGAACTCCGCGTTGCCACCGAGCATGATGTCGGTACCGCGACCGGCCATGTTGGTGGCCACGGTGACGGCCCCGGCCCGGCCCGCCTGGGCGACGATCGCAGCTTCGCGGGCGTGGTTCTTGGCGTTCAGGACCTCGTGCTTGACGCCCTTCTTGGCGAGGAGACGAGAGAGGTACTCGCTCTTCTCGACGCTCGTCGTGCCGACCAGCACGGGCTGGTTCTTCGCGTGACGCTCGACGATGTCTTCGACGACCTGGTCGAACTTGGCCGTCTCGTTCTTGTAGACGAGGTCGGTCTGGTCGATGCGCTGCATCGGACGGTTCGTCGGGATGGGGACGACACCGAGCTTGTAGGTGCTCATGAACTCGGCGGCCTCGGTCTCGGCCGTACCCGTCATGCCCGAGAGCTTCTTGTAGAGGCGGAAGTAGTTCTGCAGGGTGACCGTGGCGAGCGTCTGGTTCTCGGCCTTGACCTCGACCCCCTCCTTCGCCTCGATCGCCTGGTGGATGCCCTCGTTGTAGCGGCGCCCGCTCAGGATCCGGCCGGTGTGCTCGTCGACGATCAGGACCTCGCCGTTGATGACGACGTAGTCCTTGTCGCGCTTGAACAGCGCGTCGGCCTTGATCGCGTTGTTGAGGAACGAGATGAGCGGCGTGTTGGCCGACTCGTACAGGTTGTCGATGCCGAGGTAGTCCTCGACCTTCTCGATGCCGGGCTCGAGCACGCCGACGGTGCGCTTCTTCTCGTCCACCTCGAAGTCGACACCCGACACGAGACGGCGGGCGATGGTCGCGAACTCGGCGAACCAGCGGTTCGCCTCACCGCTGGCCGGACCGGAGATGATGAGCGGCGTCCGGGCCTCGTCGATGAGGATGGAGTCGACCTCGTCGACCACGGCGAAGAAGTGGCCGCGCTGGACCATGTCCTGTGACTGCCACGCCATGTTGTCGCGTAGGTAGTCGAAGCCGAACTCGTTGTTGGTGCCGTACGTGATGTCGGCGGCGTACTGCTCGCGACGCTGCGCCGGGGTCTGACCGGCGAGGATGCAGCCCGTGGTCATGCCGAGCGCACGGAACACCCGGCCCATCAGCTCGGACTGGTAGCTGGCGAGGAAGTCGTTGACGGTGATCACGTGCACGCCGCGCGAGGCGATCGCGTTCAGGTAGGCAGCGGTCGTCGCGACGAGGGTCTTGCCCTCACCGGTCTTCATCTCCGCGATGTTGCCCAGGTGCAGGGCGGCGCCGCCCATCAGCTGGACGTCGAAGTGCCGGAGGCCCAGCGTCCGCTTGGAGGCCTCGCGGACGGCGGCGAACGCCTCGGGCAGCAGATCGTCGAGCGACTCCCCGCCCGCGTATCGCTCGCGCAGCTCGACGGTCTCGTTCTTCAACTCGTCGTCGGTGAGCGTGGTGAAGTCGTCTTCGAGTTCGTTGACGGCTTTGGCGTACGCCTTGAGCCTGCGGAGGGTACGGCCCTCGCCGACGCGAAGGACCTTCTCGAGAACGTTGGCCACCGGTTACTCCCTGTGTTTCGGTCGAGCACGCGAAGAGACCCGCGCACCCCGTGAGGCGGGCCCGAGGGCCTCGCCGGGATCGGCTCGACCCGCGGACGGACGAGCACAGAATGGTAACAAGACTAGCGGCCGCGGCCCTGGGAGCCGGCAAGGCGAGAGCCTCGTCGTCTCCGCAGGGCCGCGGCCGCGTCGGGGCCCGCTTCGCGGGGCCCCGTGGGTCCGATCAGCCGGCCAGACCCGCCCGGAGCGCCGTGGCGACCTCCTGCAGCTCGGGGGCCGACTGGTCGAGGCCGATGACGCCGTAGTCCCAGCCCTTCCGGCGGTAGACCACGCTCGGCCGATCGGTCTCGGAGTCGATGAAGAGATAGAAGTCGT
The DNA here is from genome assembly GCF_979258095.1 of Frigoribacterium sp. AC394. Taxonomy (NCBI): domain Bacteria; kingdom Bacillati; phylum Actinomycetota; class Actinomycetes; order Micrococcales; family Microbacteriaceae; genus Frigoribacterium; species Frigoribacterium sp. AC394. The sequence goes on from NZ_OZ409834.1 coordinate 860,034, forward strand.
GCCCGACCAGCTCCATGTAGTAGAGCGCGTCGTCGACCGTCATGGGCGTCGATGCGAACACCTTCGAGCGGATCACGACGGGGCAGTACTCCTCCTCCGCCTCGGCGGCCGAGGTCGCCGCGTCGTCGTCGGAGACGACCGCGACGGCGCCCGTGCGGACGGCGTCGAGGGTCTCGGCGGCGGCCGGCGTCACGCCGTGCGTGCTGAAGTCGGACGTCGCCGCCTCGTGCAGCGACGTTGGTCGGTGCTGACCCCGGTGCACCTTCTTGCGGTCTTTGGCGCGGCGGACCCGTTCGAGCAGACGCGCGATGGCGAGATCGAACGCGACGTACTTGTCGCCGGCCGTCGACTCGGCGCGCACGAGCGGACCCGGTCCGATGAGGGTGAGCTCGACGCGGTCGTCTCCCGCCTGACCGCTCGACTTCTCGTGGTGCCTCGAGACCTTGATCTCGAGTGCCAGGGCTTTGGTGGCGAGTTGCGCCACCTTGTCGGCCTTGTCAGTGGCGTAGTCGCGGAAACGATCGGTGATCCCGACGTTTCGACCCGTGACGGAAATTTCCATGACGACCTCCTTTGGCTAAGACGTGCCGCCTGTCAGCCAGGCGAGTGTTCTTTCACGCCGTTTGCCCCACCGTAACCGTGACGGCCCCCGCCCGTCACCCCGTGTCCACCGAGTCGCACGTTCTCCAGCGGATTCGAATGCCCGCGGGCGATCGGTCACAGCCGTCTCCCGGTGAGCGGCGTGGACGCCAGACAGGCCGCCCCGACGACCGTCGCCCCGTTCGTCACGAGCGCCCGTTCCGCCTCGAGCAGCGTCGATCCCGTCGTGACGACGTCGTCCACGAGCAGCACGCGACGTCCTGTCAGATCGGCGGCAGCCCGGAGGCTGCCCAGTCGATCGCGATGCCGCTGCACCCGGTCGCGATGCTTCTGCGAACCACCCGCACCGACGACGGACTTCAGGAGGCGCGGTGCGAGGACCAGCCCCGCCTCCCGGGCGAGCAGACCCACGGGATCGAACCCGCGCCTCCTGAGGCCCGCCCTCGAGGCCGGCACAGCGACGAGCGACGGCGGCGCACCCGGCGGGCAGGCCTCGGCGAGCGCCGCCCGCAGAGCGGGGGCGAGCCATCGCGCGAGCCTTAGCCTGCCCTGCTGCTTGAAGGCGATGACCGCGCGGCGCACCTCGAACTCGTAGTCGAGCCCCGACACCACCCGGAGTCCGGTGACGAGGGTGCGTGATCGGACCGCCGGCTCCAGTCGCACGCGGCAGTCGCTGCAGAGTTCGACGTCGGGCGCAGCGCACCCCGCGCAGGCCACCGGGGACACGACGGACAGGGCCTCGCGGAGGGCGGTTCGAGTCGTCATGCACCCAGCGTGCCCGGCCCGCCGGCGGGGTCCGCGCCGCGACGGGAGTCGTCCACAGCAGGCGCGGACCTCGGCCCGCCGGGGAGGAGTGACGCCGGGTCGGGATCAGCGCTGGGTGCCGAGCAGATCGGCTCGGACGCCGCTGTCCTGCCAGCTGCTGCCGCGGGGCTCGAGCACAGTCCCGTCGGAGGTGCGGACCTGCAGACGGGCGAGACCGTTGCCGCCGACGATCGTGTCGGGGTCGCCGGGCGGCCTGCCCCGCGAGGTGGCCGGTCCGCCGACCTCGGAGACGGTGACCTGGGGTTCGTCACCCGCTCGGGTGAGGACGGCGACCGACGACTGATCGGCCCAGGTCGCGTCGACGGGCACCCCCGTGGGAGCCGCCAGCTCGAGCGCGTCGCCGAGGGCCGTGGGGATGCCGTCGGCGTCTCGGACGACGGCGGCGACGAGGATGCGCGCGTCACCGTCGTCGTCGAGGAGGGCGAGGACGCGGGTGCCGTCGCGCGAGACGCGGAGGGCGACCACGTCGGCGCCGCCCGGCAGCGACGAGACGACCCGGTGCGACACGCCGTCGGCGCCGATGGCGCGGAGACCCTCGGGGTCGCTCTCGGGGACGCTCCAGACGAAGCCCCGGTCGTCGAGCGTCGGCGGCACGAGACCGGGGCGCGCGTCGAGGAGGCGCGTGCTGCCGTCGACCCTCGCGAGCACGGCCCCCTCCGGGGTCGCGACGGCGGCGGAGGACTGGTCTCCGGACAGCTCGACGGACGTCGCGCCGAGATCGGCCACGGCGGACGACAGCCCGTCGAGCTCGCTCACCGAGCTCCGCGACGCGAAGCCGAGGACCCCGTCGGCGACGACGAGGGGACGCGCGTCGACGGTCGGATCTCTGAGGGGCGAGTCGGAGCCCAGGTCGGGCACCTCGAGCACCGTCGACTCGACGCTCAGCTCGACCCTCGTGATCGCGGCGACGCTGGAGAAGCTCGCCAGCAGCTGCGCCTGCATGCGGGCCCGGGCGTCCGCCCCGGCCCCGAGGGCGTCGGCCGTGAGGTCGACCCGTGCCGTGCCGTCCTCCACGGTGATGGCGGTGAGCGACAGTCTCGTGCCGTCGGGGAACGCCGAGACGACGGCGCCCTGCAGCCACGGCGACGGACCGGAGAGCAGCGCGCTGGCGATGCGCGTGCCCGTGGAGGAGCGCGCCAGGAACCACCGTTCGTCGGGGACCAGGTAGGTGAAGGTCGGGTCGTAGAAGTAGACCGAGTGGGCGCGGAACACCGACTGGAAGGTCGCCGGGGTGAGCACGATCCCGTCGGGCGCGTCGCTGATGCGCCACTGGCCGTCCTCCTGCACGAACCGGTAGCCGAGCGTCGTGGGGACGGACGACGTCGCGGGGGCGTAGCGCCCGTCGTCGTCGACCGTCGCCGAGTCGACGAACGTGTAGTCGAGCTCGGTGTCGGAGACCCGGGTCGTGGTGCCCGTCCCCGGGCGGATGGTGACGCTCGCCCGAGGGTCCCAGCCGTCGGCGAACCCCGTCGAGAGGAACTGCCGCGCGACGGCGTAGTCGTTCTGCGGCCCGGTGCCCGCGGCGAGGAAGCCGTTGAGGAGCTGCTCCTGCGAGCTGCCGACGGAGGGGCCGTTCGGCGTGTAGACGACGTCGCTGTCGACCACGTCGCTCGTGATCGACTCGCCCTGCTGAACGGAACCGTTGTCGGGGATGCCCGCGCAGCCGACGAGCACGGCGACGACCGAGGCGGCCACGGCGAGGGCCACTGGGCGTCGGGAGGTCCGACTGGTCATGAGAGTCCTTCCGGTCGGATCGGCAGGGGCCAGGAGTCGACCGGCCGCCCGACGACGCGGGGCAGCGTCATGACGAAGCGGCTGCCCTCGCCGGGTCTCGACCACACGTCGATGCGCCCGCCGTGCAGCACGGCGTCCTCCAGGCTGATCGCCAGCCCGAGACCCGTGCCCCCGATCGTCCGACGGCGTGACGGGTCGGCACGCCAGAAGCGGTCGAAGACGCGCTCGGCGTCGGCCTCGGTCATGCCCACCCCGTGATCGTGGACGGCGATCGCGACGGAGTCGGGGTCGGAGTCGACTTCGACGGTGATCGGGCGTCCCTCGCCGTGCTCGATCGCGTTGCCGAGCAGGTTGCGGAAGATGCGGCGGACGCGACGGGCGTCGACCTCCGTCTCGAAGTAGCCGCCCCGGGCGACGATCTCGATCTCGCTGCCCGTCTCGGCCGCCAGGGGCTCGTACTCGGCGACGCCGTCCTCGACGAGTCGCACGAGGGTGATGCGCTCGAGCTCGAGCTCGACGGCTCCCGCGTCGAACCGGGAGATCTCGAGGAGGTCGGCGAGGAGCAGCTCGAAGCGGTCCACCTGGGTGTGCAGCAGCTCGGTGGTGCGCGCCGCCGACGGGCTGAAGCCCTCGCGCTGGTCGTAGAGCACGTCGCCGGCGAGGCGGATGGTGGTGAGCGGAGTCCGCAGCTCGTGCGACACGTCGCTGACGAAGCGCTGCTGCACCCTCGACAGCTCGGCGAGCTGCGAGATCTGCCTCTGCATGGCGTCGGCCATGCCGTTGAACGACCGCCCGAGCGTCGCCACGACGTCCTCGCCCTTCTCGGGGATGCGCTCCTCGAGATGACCGGCGGCGATCTTCTGGCTCGTCTCGGCCGCCACCCGCACGGGGGCGACGACGAGCCGGACGACGGCGTACGTGATGAGGGCGATCAGCGCGACGAGGGCGATCGAGCCGATGGCGAGGGTGCGCTGCATCAGGGCGAGGGTGGCCTCGGCGTCGCCGAGGTCGTACACGAGGTAGAGCTCGTACTGGCCCGCGGTGGGCACCTGCAGGGTCGAACCGACGGCGATCCCCGGCGCCGCGCCTCCTGAGGTCGACGCCAGCGACACCGACTGCAGGGCGAGCGACCCGGTGTCGGCGGCCACCTGCCGACGGAGGTCGGACGTGATGACGTCCGCCGGGAAGTCGGGGCTGGCGATGTTCTGGATGGTGCGGGCGGTGGTCTGACCCGGCGTGCGGAGGATGGCGATGCGGGTGCCGCCCGGGCTCGACGTCGAGCCGAGGATCGCGCTCTGGGCCTCGTTCTGCAACGAGTCGAGCTCGACCTGGTCGGCGTCTTCGGTGGCCGTCGCCGAGTCGAAGATGCTCTGCGCCAGCAGGGTCGCCCGCAACGACTCGGACTGCACCTGGTCGCGGCGCTGATCGAACAGGTTCGCGCCGATGCTGACCGAGATCGACGCCGCGATGATCGACGCGCCCACCCCCGCGAGCACCACGGTGAGGGCGACGGTGCGGAGCTCGAGCGACGACCGCCAGACGTGGCTCAGCCGGCGACCCACGACGGCGAGCCGCCGGACCGTCGCCCCGGGGAGGGCAAGGCGGGGCGACGTCATGGCCCGGCTGCGCCCACGGGGACCCGGGGGCCCGTCGAACCGGCGGAGCCCTCCGAGCTCGTGGAGCTCATGGACCTCACGGGCGACCGCGGCCCGGGCACGCCATCACGCGCTCGAACCGGCCCGGTACCCCACGCCGCGCACGGTCGTGACGATGCGCGGGTTGTCGGGATCGTGCTCGACCTTGGCCCGGAGGCGCTGCACGTGGACGTTCACCAGGCGCGTGTCGGCCTTGTAGTGGTAGCCCCAGACCTGCTCGAGCAGCATCTCGCGCGTGAACACCTGCTGGGGCTTCGACGCCAGGGCGAGAAGCAGCTCGAACTCGAGCGGCGTCAACGGGATCGCCGTCTCGCCGCGTCGAACCTCGTGGGCGGCGACGTCGACGCGCAGGTCGCCGACGGTCAGGACGTCGTTGGTGGGCTCGGTCGCGGGGCGCAGGCGCGTGCGGATGCGGGCGACGAGCTCTTTCGGGTTGAACGGCTTGACCACGTAGTCGTCGGCGCCGCTCTCGAGGCCCTTGACCACGTCGACCGTGTCGCCCTTGGCGGTCAGCATGATGATCGGGACGCCGCTCTCGGCGCGGATCGCGCGGCAGACCTCGAGGCCGTCCATGCCCGGCAGCATCAGGTCGAGCAGCACGAGGTCGGGGCCCGAGTTGTGGAAGGCGTCGAGCGCCGCGCTGCCGTCGCTGCAGAAGTGGGGCTCGAACTCGTCGGCCCGGAGGACGATGCCGATCATCTCGGCCAGAGCGGGGTCGTCGTCGACCACGAGGATGCGCGGGGTCATGGTCTCCGTCTTCGGGATGGGCCGCTCGGAAGGCGGCACGTCGGATCAGATTACTGCAGGAGGCGCGCATCGGCTGGCACCCTCGCCTCCGCTATGGAAACATGGCGGGAGACGCGAGGACGACCTCGGCGGTGGACGACCCGGGGGGACGAATGACCGATCCGAACGACTGGGCCGCCCCCGGTGGCGCCGACGACGGCCCTCGCTGGGGCGAACGCGTCGCCCCGGAATCCGCGCCGCTCCCCCCGCAGGCCGGCTGGACCCCTCCGGCCAAGCCCGGTCTCGTGCCGCTGCGCCCGCTCACCTTCGGCGAGATCCTCGGGGCGTCGTTCCAGGTCTTCCGACGCAACCCCCGGACGACGTTCGGGACGGCGCTGCTCGCCCAGGTCGTCGTCGCGATCGTCACGGCGGGCGCCGTCGGCGCGGCGACGTTCGCCGCCTTCGATCGGATCGACTCGGCCCGAGACTCGGATCTCGAGACGGTGACCTCGGGCGCCGTCGCCCTGATCCTGCTCTCGGCGCTCGTCCCGGCCGCCCTGTCGCTCGTCGTGAGCTCGGTCCTCCAGGGGCTCTTCGTGCTGGAGACCTCGCGGCAGATCCGGGGCGAGCGTCTCCGGCTGGGCGGTCTGCTGGCCCTCGCCAGGGGGCGCATCGGGGCGCTGATCGGCTGGTCGGCCCTCGTCGCCCTGGCGACGATCGTCGCCCTGGGGGTCGTCGCCGCGATCGTCACCCTCGGTGTCGTCATCGGGACGGGCCCCAGCATCGGCATCGGCATCGGCGCCGGCCTGCTCGCGGGGCTCGGAGCCACGGCCCTCGGTGTCTGGCTCACGGTGCGGCTGTGCCTCGTGCCGAGCACGCTCATGCTCGAGCGCACCACGCTGCGCACCGCCGTAGCCCGATCGTGGTCGCTCGTGCGCGGCGACTTCTGGCGGACCTTCGGCATCGTCGCTCTCGTCTTCGTCATGATCCAGGTCGCCGCGCAGGTGGTCGCGACCCCGTTCTCGATCCTGTTCGCCCTGCTCGGGGGCACTCTCGCGCCCACGGGCGACACCCTCGATCCGACCTCGCTCGTCGTCACGGGCATCGGCTACCTGCTGACCATCCTCGTGACCTCCGTGGTGACGGCGATCGGCTCGGTCGTCCAGGCCGCCTCGGTCGGTCTCGTCTACGTCGACCGCCGCATGCGTCTCGAGGGTCTCGATCTCGAGCTGGCGCGGAGCATGGACGAGCGCGCCTCCGACCCGACCGGCCTCGACCCGTTCCGCACCCCGAGCGACGCGCACGACCACGCGGGGGCGTCCTCTCGGTGATCACGACGACGGCGTCGGCCGCCGCCCCGCTGCTGCCCGAGCCCGACGACGCCCGGCGCGCGCTGGTCCGCGAACTGACCGGCGCCGACTACGTGGCCGCTCGACCGACCTGGCTCGACCGCGCGGCGCAGTCCTTCTGGGACTGGATCGAGGGCATCCGGTTCGGCGGGGTCGACGGCGCGCCGGCGGCCGGGCTCCTCGTCGCCCTGATCGTCCTGGTGGGTGTCGTGGTCGTCGTCTTCGTCGTCTACGGCAGACCCCGGCTCGACCGCCGGTCGGCCTCATCGGGATCCGTGTTCGGGGTCGACGACGAGCGCGACGCCGACACCCTGCGCCGCGCCGCCCGGGCGGCCGCCGCCCGAGGCGATCACGCGACCGCGATCGCCGAGGCGTTCCGCGGTCTGACGCGGGCCCTCGTCGACCGCGGATTGATCGAGACGTCCCCGGGCACGACGGCGAACGGCGTGGGCCGACGCGCCTCGGCGGTGTTCCCCGAGCACGAGCGGGCCTCCAGGGCCGCGGCCCGGGCCTTCGACGAGGTCCGCTATCTGGGTCGCGCCGGCTCCGAAGACGACTACCTGGCCGTCGCCGAGCTCGATCGGATCCTGTCGAGCGAGCAGCCCCCTGCACGGTCCGCCGGCCACGACACGGTACGGGCGGACGCATGAGCGTCGTCACCCCCACGCTCGGGGCCCGACTGCGTTCGGCGCGGGTCTGGATCGCCCTGGCGGCCGTGGCCCTCGCCGGCGCGGTGGTCGTCACCCTCCTCGGGGTGGGCGGCGGGACGGGCGGACGAGCGCTCGGGCCCGAGAACGCCGCTCCGGCCGGAGCGAAGGCCGTCGTCGAGGTGCTCCGAGACCAGGGCGTCGGCGTGACGGTGACGACGTCGCTGTCCGACACCCTGGCCAGCTCGACCGACCCGAGCCGCACCGCGATCGTCGTCGACGACGCCGACGGATTCGTCACCGACTCGCAGTGGGCACGACTCGCCGATACCGGGGCCTCGCTCGTGCTGCTCGCCCCTTCTCAGACGGCGCTCGACTCCGTCGCACCCGGGGTGACGGAGGCAGGCCCGTCCGAAGACGGCGTCGTGGCGCCCCGCTGCGACGTCGAGATCCTGTCGCGCGTCGACCGGGTCGACGCCGGCGGGGTCGCCTACGCGATCGACGACTCCGGCTCGCGCGACTCCGACACGGCCGCGTGTCTCCCCAGCGACGCCGGTCTCGGTCTCGTCGAGCTCGCCCGGCCCGACGCGACGATCACGGTCGTCGGGGCGACCACGGCGCTCACCAACGAGGCGGTCGGCTCGGACGACAACGCCGCCTACGCCCTCGCACTGCTCGGCGGGTCACCCGAGCTCGTCTGGTACCTGCCGAGTGCGACCGATCTGCCCGAGGGCCAGGGCACCCTCGCCACGCTCACCCCGTCATGGGTCACCCCGGCGCTCGTCGTCCTGCTGCTCACCGGCGTCGCTGCGATGGTCTGGCGGGGCCGCCGCCTCGGCCCCCTCGTCGTCGAGCGACTGCCGGTCACCGTGAAGGCGGCCGAGACCACCGAGGGGCGGGCACGGCTGTACGAGAGATCCGGCGACCGACGGCACGCCCTCGACCAGCTGCGCATCGGGACGCTGGGACGCCTCGCACGCGTCACCGGGCTGGCCGCCGGCGCGTCGGTCGACGAGATCGTCGACCGGGTCGCACCGCTGGTCTCGGCCCCGCCGGCGGCTCTGCGCCACGTCCTCCTCGACGCCGACCCGTCCGACGACCGCGAGCTCCTCTCGCTCAGCGACGCGCTCCTCGATCTGGAGCGGGCCGTGCGGGCGGCGGTGGCTCCCTCGTGACCGGCACCGCGCCTCCTCGGCTTCCCCCGCGCCTCCCCCATCCGCAGACGACCACCACCACCCGGAGAAGAGCACGACATGACCTCAGACCTCCAGCAGACCTTCTCGCGAGTCCGCGTCGAAGTCGGCAAGGCCGTCGTCGCCCAGGACGGCGCCGTCACCGGTCTCATCGTCACGCTGCTCGCCCAGGGGCACGTGCTGCTCGAGGGCGTGCCGGGCGTCGCGAAGACCCTGCTCGTGCGCGCCCTCGGCCACTCGATGTCGCTCGACACCTCGCGCGTGCAGTTCACCCCCGATCTGATGCCCGGCGACATCACGGGCTCGCTCGTCTACGACGCGAAGGCCGGCGAGTTCGAGTTCCGACCGGGGCCCGTCTTCACGAACGTGCTCCTGGCGGACGAGATCAACCGGACGCCGCCGAAGACCCAGTCCGCACTTCTGGAGGCGATGGAGGAGCGCCAGGTCTCGGTCGACGGGGTCAGCCGTCCCCTCCCGACCCCCTTCATCGTGGCGGCGACGATGAACCCGATCGAATACGAGGGCACGTACACGCTGCCCGAGGCGCAGCTCGACCGCTTCCTGATGAAGCTGACTCTCGATCTGCCCCCGCGCGACGCCGAGGTCGAGGTGCTCGGTCGACACGCGGCGGGCTTCTCGCCCCGCGACCTGCGGGCGGCGGGGGTCACGCCCGTCCTCGGCCCCGACGACCTCGCCCGGGCCCAGGCCGAGGTCGGCCGGGTCGGGGCCTCCCCCGACGTGCTCGCCTACATCGTCGACCTGGCCCGCGCGACCCGTGAGAGCCCGTCGGTCGTCGTCGGCGTGAGCCCGCGCGGCTCGACCGCACTGCTCGCGGCGGCGAAGGCCTGGGCCTGGCTGACGGGCTTCGACCGCATCACCCCCGACCACGTGCAGGCCATGGCGCTGCCGGTGCTCAGGCACCGGCTGAAGCTGCGCCCCGAGGCCGAGCTGGAGGGCGTCGACGCCGACAGCGTCGTCCGATCGGTCCTGCAGCAGGTCAGGGTGCCGATCTAGCCATGGCCGTCACCGGATGGTTCGTCGCGCTCGTCGCCCTCGGGGTCGTGCCCGTCATCGCGACGGAGAGCCCCTGGGCGCTCGTCGCCTGGCTCGTCGTCGTCGGCGCCCTGACCGGGCTCGACGTCGCCCTCGCGGGGTCGGCGCGAGCCCTGGGCCTCCATCGGGGGCTGCCCGGGCCGATCCGGCTGGGCGAGAGCACGACGGCCCGCCTGACGATCTCGAACGACGGACGTCGGACGATCCGCGGGCAGCTGCGCGACGCCTGGCAGCCCTCGGCGGGCGCCTCGCCGACCCGACGTCGTCTCCATCTCCGACCGGGGGCGGCCACGACGTTCACGACGACGCTGACCCCGTTCCGCCGCGGCGAGCGACTCGCCGACTCCGTGACGCTCCGCACCGTCGGCCCCCTCCGGCTCGCGGGCCGCCAGGCCACGCACGCCGTGCCCGGCTCGGTGCAGGTGCTGCCGCGCTTCTCGTCGCGCAAGCACCTGCCGTCGAGGCTGGCCCGTCTCCGCGAGCTCGACGGTCGCACGAGCGTGATGATCCGCGGTCAGGGCACCGAGTTCGACAGTCTCCGCGAGTACGTGCGCGGCGACGACGTGCGGTCGATCGACTGGCGTGCGACGGCCCGGCGCGACGAGGCCGTCGTCCGCACCTGGCGACCCGAGCGCGACCGTCGGGTCGTCGTCATCGTCGACAGCGGCCGCACCTCCGCCGCCCGGATCGACGACGAGCCCCGACTCGACACCGCGTTCGAGTCGGCGCTGCTGCTCGGCGCCCTGGCCTCGCGAGCGGGCGACCGGGTCGATCTCGTGGTCGTCGACCGTCGGGTCCGGGCCAGGGTTCAGGGCACCACCGGGCCCGCGCTGCTATCGTCCATGGTGACCGCCATGGCCCCCCTCGACCCCGAACTGGTCGAGACCGACTGGGCCGCCCTGCCCGGCATCGTGCGCTCGGTCACCACGCAGCGTGCGCTCGTCGTGATCGCGACGACGGTCGACAGCCCCGGCTCCGCGCGGGCGCTGCTCGCCGCCCTCCCCCAGCTGACCCGGCAGCACCTCGTCGTGGTGGCCTCCGTGGCCGATCCCGCGCTCGAGGGGCTGAGTATCGACCGGAGCTCCCGCGACGCCGTCTACCACGCGGCCGCCGCCGAGCGCGCCCGCCTCGACGGCGCGAGGGTCCGCACGGCCCTGCTCCAGTCGGGCGCCGACGTCGTGATGGCCGCCCCGGCCGACCTGCCGCCCGCTCTGGCCGACCGGTACCTCGCCCTGAAGGCCGCGGGGCGGCTCTAGGCCGAGACGAGGCGGGTCGCGCCGGCCTCGAACTCGTCGAGGTCGCCGGTCTCGCCCGCCCGGTGGGCACGACCGCCCAGCACCCACTGGTAGGCCAGGAACGCCAGCAGGGCGATCGTCCCGATGCCGATCTTCACCGGCCAGGGCCAGGGCTGACGGGTCACGAACCCCTCGATGACCCCGGACACGAGCAGGGCGAGCACCAGCCCGACGGCGATCGTGATGAGGGCCCGACCGTCTTCGGCCAGCGCCTGACCCCTGGTGCGGGCTCCCGGGGCGACCCAGGACCAGAAGATCATGAGTCCCGCCGCGGCGGCGACGAAGATGCTGTAGAGCTCGAGCTGGCCGTGGGGGGCGATGTACAGGAAGAAGTAGTCGAGCCGACCCTGATCGGCCATGATGCCGGCCGAGACCCCCAGATTGACGGCGTTGCCGAACACGACGTAGGGCACCCAGACGCCGGTGATGCCGAAGGCCACGCACTGGGCGGCGATGTAGGCGTTGTTCGTCCACACCTGCCCCGTGAACGAGGTGGAGGCGCTCTCGGAGTAGTACTGCACGAAGTCCTGCTCGGCGAACTGGCGCCGGAACTCCTCCGACCCGAACGACGCCAGGACGGCCGGGTTCTGCGCCGCCCAGACGGCGAACACGGTCGCCACGATCGCGGTCGCCAGCGCCACGGCGATCGACGCCCAGCGGACCCGGTAGAGGGCCGAGGGCAGCTGCGCCCAGAAGAAGGTCGGCAGCTGCCGGAGGACGTTCCGCCCCGCGCCGGTGAAACGCAGCCGGGCACGCGACAGGGTCATCGACAGTCGGTCGGCGGCCGGCGAGTCGCCGGTGGCCGTCGTGAGCGCCGACAGCTCGCCGGCACCGGACTGGTACAGGGCGACGAGCCGGTCGGCCTCGTCGCCGCTGAGTCGGCGACGGCGCGCCAGGCGATCGAGCTCGGCCCAGTCGTTGCCGTGGGCTGCGGCGTAGGCGTCGATGTCCATTCTGATTAGATACTAGGCATGCCTCGCCGCACGCCACCACGCGCCTCCCCGGTGGCACTGCGCGCCGACCAGGTCGAGACGTTCACGGCGGGGGGCGACGAGCTCGTGACCGGCGAGGCCGTGGCCCTCGACCTCCGCCCCACGAGCATCGTCCTGCGGGGTGCGGGCGTGATCATCGACTACCTCGTCTACGCGACCTCGGTCGTCGGGCTGCTCGTCCTGGTGGGGCTGCTGAACGAGGCGGGCGTGCTCGACGACGCGCTCTCGCAGGCCTTCGTGATCGGCTCCGTGGCCTTCGGCCTGATCGTCGTCCCCGCCGTCGTCGAGACGGTGTCGCACGGTCGCTCGCTCGGGCGCCTGGTCGTCGGCGCCCGGATCGTCCGAGTCGACGGAGGCGCGATCGGCTTCCGGCACGCCCTCACCCGGTCGCTCGTCGGGCTGCTCGAGATCGTCCTCACGACCGGGGGGCTCGCGGTCGTGGTCGGCCTGCTCAACGGCTCGTCCCGACGTCTCGGCGATCTGATGGCGGGCACGTACAGCCGCAACGAGAGACTGGCCAGAGACACCCGCGTCATCGCCGTGATGCCGCCCGAGCTCGCCGGCTGGGCCTCGATCGCCGACGTCGCCCGGCTGCCCGAGGGCACGGCGCGACGGGTCGCCGCGTTCGTGCAGCAGGGCTCGCGCCTCACCCCGACGAGTCGGCTCCGGGTGGCCGCCGGGCTCGCCGACGAGGTCCGGGCCCACGTGTCGCCGGTGCCCGACGTCGATCCGCAGCTCTGGCTGACCGCCGTCGCCGTGCTCCGCCGCGATCGGGAATCGACCGCCCTGGCCCGCGAGGCCGCGACGCTGGCCCGTCTCGAGCCGGCCCTCACCGGTACCGTCCCCGGGTTCCCCCGGCGCTGACCTACGAGCGGACGAGACGTGCGATGGCCGCCGAGGCCTCGCGGATGCGCTGATCGGCGATCTCGCCGCCCTCTCGGGCCGCCTCGGCCACGCAGTGCGCGAGATGGTCGTCGAGGAGCTGCAGGGCGACCGTCTCGAGCGCCTTCGTCGCCGCGCTGACCTGGGTCAGCACGTCGATGCAGTAGGTGTCGTCGTCGACCATCCGCTGGATGCCCCTGACCTGCCCCTCGGCGCGACGCAGGCGCTTGAGGATCTGCTCCTTGTCGCCGCTGTAGCCGACGTGCCGTGCCGGGCTGTCGGCCTCGTGGTCCGTCACCGCGCCTCCTCGTCCATCGATCACCGGGTGGGGCGACCGGGCCGACGGGCCCGACGCACCCGACCGGCGGATACCCCCTGGGGGTACAGACTAACCGCGGATGAGACGCAGCACGTCGTCGCGGACGCGGATCATCTCGGGCTCGGTGGCCGCCTCGGCGTTGAGACGCAGCAGCGGCTCGGTGTTCGAGGGGCGCACGTTGAACCACCAGAAGCCGCCCTCGTCGGACGCGCCGTTCACCGTGAGACCGTCGAGCTCGTCGAAGTCGCCGACCCCCGCGTAGGCGTCGACGATGCGCGCGTAGGCGGCGGGCACGTCGGTGACCGTCGAGTTGATCTCGCCGCTCGCCGAGTACGGCGTGTAGCGGTTCGTGAGCGTCGACAGCGGCTCGCCCTGCGAACCGAACTCGGCCAGCACGTGCATGGCGGCGAGCATGCCGTTGTCGGCACCCCAGAAGTCACGGAAGTAGTAGTGCGCCGAGTGCTCGCCGCCGAAGATCGCACCGGTCTCGCGCATCTCGTCTTTGATCAGCGAATGCCCCACCCGGGTGCGGACCGCCGTCGCACCCGATGCCTCGATGGCCTCGGGTACGGCCCGCGAGGTGATGAGGTTGTGGATGACGGCGATGTCGGCGTCGGGCTCGAGGGCCCGCACGCGCGCGATCTCGCGCACGGCGACGATCGCCGCCACGGCGGACGGGGTGACGGCGTCGCCGTTCTCGTCGACGACGAAGCAGCGGTCGGCGTCGCCGTCGAAGGCGAGCCCCAGGTCGGCGCCGTGCTCGACGACGGCCTTCTGCAGGTCGACGAGGTTCGCCGGCTCGAGCGGGTTCGCCTCGTGGTTGGGGAACGTTCCGTCGAGCTCGAAGTACATCGGCACGATCTCGATCGGCAGCTCGGCGAGCCCCGCGGCGGTGCCGAGCACGGCCGGGACGGTCAGCCCGCCCATGCCGTTGCCCGCGTCGACGACGACCTTGATCGGGCGGATGGACGACAGGTCGACGAGTCGACGGAGGTACGCGGCGTAGTCACCCAGCGCGTCGTACTCGCGGATCCCGCCCGGCTCGGCGACGGCCTCGATGCCGCCGTCGAGATACGAGGAGGCGCGGTCGCGGATCGAGGCCAGCCCGGTGTCGAGACTGATGCCCTGGGCACCTGCTCGGCTCATCTTTATGCCGTTGTAGCTGGCCGGGTTGTGGCTGGCCGTGAACATCGCGGCCGGGGCCGACAGCGAGCCCGACGCGAAGTACGACTCGTCGGTCGAGCAGAGCCCCAGCGCGACGACGTCCGCGCCACGGGCGCGGGCCCCCCGGGCGAAGGCTGCGGCGAATGCGGGCGAGGAGTCGCGCATGTCGTGGCCGACGACGAGCTCGGAGCCGGCGGCCTCGATCTCGTCGGCGAAGGCCGCACCGAAGGCCTCGACGACCTCGTCGGTCAGCTGACTGCCGACGAGCCCCCTGACGTCGTAGGTCTTGACGAAGGCGGCGAGGTCGGGGCTCTCAGATGTCATTCCCCAAAACTACCCGGCGCAGGACCTCCCACCCCTGCGGAACCGACAACGTCGATGCGTGTCGCTCGCAGAGGTCGTATCCGTGGGGCTCGACGACGCCGCTCAGCGGTCCGACGACCACCATCTGGTCGGAGTACACGTATGTCAGGGTCGCCGCCGCCTCGCGGTGGCAGGTGACCTTGCTGCAGGGACGCGCGTTCATCGGACACGAGACTAGTGCGTGCGGCCGGTGGCCGGGCCGAGCCGCGGACTAGCATGACGGGATGGCCAGGCCACATCACGTCCGCGTCACCGACCGCTCGCGTCATCGCGACCGTCACGGTCGGGGGCTCCGTTCGTCGGCGGCCGGTCCGCACCTGCCGTTCCTCCGCACGCGGGTCGACCTGTTCGACGACATCGTCGCCTCGACCGCCGACTACCTGCGCGAGCTCTGGCCCGACGAGCTCGAGGGCGTGACCTTCGAGGTGGCCGGGCTGCCGGCCGAGCCCGATCGGACCCGCGTCGAGCGCTGGCTCGTCGATCGCCAGGCCCGACGGGTCCTCCTGTACCGTCTGCCGATCGAACGACTCGCGCCGGCGCACGAGCACCGGTCCTCGCCCGACGGCGACTGGGACCACCGCGTCCTCGTCGAAGGCCATGTGTTCCGCGCCGTGGCCGAACTGCTCGGCAAGGACCCGTGGGAGCTCGCGCCCGACCGCTGGCGCGACCAGTGAGCGACACCGTCCCGCGTCGAGCTCAGGGGTAGACGGTGACCGGCGACGACGCCGGAAGCGGCGAGACGACGGGCCACGCTGCGACCGCTCCGTCCGCCGAGAAGCTCATGCCCGCACGGAGACCGTCGGCACCCGTCAGCAGCACCGACTGCCCCGCTGAGACCCCGAGGGTCGCGCTGCCGCCCGCCGGCACCTCCACGACCCGGTCCTCGCCGTCGACGCTCACCGTCGCCGAGACGACGTCGTCCGTCGGATTCGCCAGGGTGAGACCCGCGCCCTCGCCCTCCGGCACCGACAGGAGGGTGCCGCCGGCCAGGGCCGGCGCCGAGGCAGCCCAGGACACGTCGACGGCGCCGTCGGCGGACAGCGCCGAGGTGCGGACGGCGCTCACGACCGGGACGTCCGACGTGATGGTCGCCGTGTAACGGCCGTCCGCCAGGCCGTCGATCGGCACGTCCGTCACGAGACCGGACTCGACTCGCGTGTCGAAGGATGTGCCGGTGCCGTCGTCCGAGGCGATGCGCACGGAGACCAGCGCCGCCGAATCGCCCGGTGCGAAGAGGCGCAGGGCGCTCTGCAGATCGCCGGCGGCCGGGTCCGCCAACGCCGCCTCGAGGGTCTCGCCCCCACGGACGATGATCCCGGGGACGACCGAGGTCGTGCTGGGGGCCGCCGCCCCGCTGATGATGTCCACCCCGCCCGGATCGAGCGTCCGGACGATCGACTCCTGCATGGACGCGACGATCTGGCCGCCGCGGCTGGAGACGTGCACCACCGGGGAGAGGAGCCCCGTCGAGAAGCCGGAGAGCGGGATGACCCGCTGACTGCGCGGGCCCACCACGATGCCCTCGATGCCCGGGCCCTGGACGGGACCGTTCTCGGCGGAGATGTCGAGGTCGATCGTGGAGTTGACGTCGCTCGGGTTGACGAGGGTGATCAGCGAGACGCGACCGGTCTCGGTCGACCCGCCGACCAGCCACGTCGAGCTGCTGGGCTCGGTGCACGGCGCACTGGCGAATCCGACGAGATCGTCGGAGGCGATCGTCTGGCTCTGCGCCGCCGCGACGAGGGGGACGTCGTCTCCTGCCAGAGGCGCGGTCACGAGCAGAGGGTCGGAGCTGCTGCCGTCCGCGCCGGCGAGCGTCGTCGTCGATTCGTCGTCGGCGCTCGAGGATGTGACGACCTGCGCACTGTCGACGGCGCTGGCGGTCGTCGCCTGCTGCCCCTCGGCGTCGGAGAGCCGGAGAACGCTGCCGCCGCAGACCCGCTGCGGGTCGAGGGGCACGGGTGTGACGACCTGACCGGCCGGAGTCGCCTCGAGACTCGGCAGGGGCAGGACGGTCGCGGCGGTCACGACGGCCACGCCGACGGCGATCCCCACCACCCCCACGATGATGCGCCCGGTGGTCGAGGCGACGGATCGCTCAGTCATCTCTCTCCTCGTCGAAGGTGGTGGCGGGCTGCTCGGCTTCGGGCGTCCCGGCACGGCTGCGGCGACGACGCGGAGTCGTCGGAAGCGCCAGGAGGAGTGCCGAGCCGAGCACGAGGGCCCAGGTGACCAGGACGATCACGCCGAGCGGACCGCCGTCGGGATGCGGCTCGCGCTGGTCGGTCGAGTCGATGTAGCGCCAGAGCAGACCGTTGCTGGTGTCGCCGACCGGCAGGAACGCCGCGTCTGCGTCGAGGGCCTCGCTCGACCGCTGGGCAAGAGCCGAGGAGTCCGGATCGTCCGCGCCCTCGGTCAGCAGCACGAAGCCGATGCCCTGGCGCGCGAGGTCGTCGGAGGGGTCGAACCCGCTCCGGCTCACCAGGTTGCCGGCGAGGACGGTGAGATCGCCGGTGGTCGAGGTGAGACTCTGCGCGGTCGAGTCGAGCGACGACTGGTCGTCGAGGGTCGACCCCTGCCCGTGCTCGAGCGAGACCGCCAGCGAGCCGTCGGGCTGCGGCGTCAGCACCAGGGTTCCGATCTCCGGTGACGCCTCGGCCTCCGCCGTCACGTAGGCCGACAGGATCCTACCGGTGCTCGAGCGGATGTCCGCCGCGCCCGAGAGCGAGCCGATCACCACGGGCACGGCCGCGGCGACCGCGAACACCGCCACGACGACACCCGACGCCGGTGCGATGCGCGGCAGTCGATCGAGCGTGACCGAGGCCGCGCCGATCAGACCGAGCAGGTAGAGGCTGAGCGCGCCTCCGGTCCAGATCGTCGTGCTCTCGCTGCCGACTCCGATGATCGACAGCTGCGTCGCCGCCACGGCCGTGAGGTAGCCGGCCAGCGCGATGACGAGCGCGGGCACGGCACGGGTGCGCGAGCCGACGAAGGGCGAGGCGAGCGCGAGGAGCGCGAGGGGCACGAGACCCACTGCCACGATGATCGCGAGCGTCCCGCCCTGGACGCCCGACCCCCCGAGGAGGGAGGTCCATCCGTTCAGACCGGTCTCGGGGGAGCCGAGCAGGAGCTGGAGGGGCGACGCGGGGTCCGTCCGGGTGGGGACTCCGGGGTCGGCGAGGAGGGCCCACCAGGTGCCGCGCATGGTCTGGACGATCGCCAGCGGGGCGAACAGCACCACGGCCGGCAGGGGGATCGCCAGCATGCGGTGGATCCCCCTCGGCCGGGTCGCGAGCGATCCGATCCAGAGGAGGAGCAGCGCCGGCAGGAGGACGGGTGCACCGGCCGCGACGAGCGCGAAGAGCAGCGCCGCCGCCGCCCCCGAGGCCCACGAGCGCGCCGCTCCGATGAGCGCCCAGATGAAGAACGGGAGCGCCATGTGCGCGACGACCGCTCCGAGGTGCCCGGTCTGGAGCGAGGAGAACAGGGGCGACGACACGGCGTAGAGCGCGGCCGCGACGGCGGGGACCCACGAACGCGTCGTGATGCGCCGGGCGACGAAGAAGGTGCCGATCGCCGAGAGGGGCGCGGAGACGAGGTAGACGACGAGCACCGACGTCGACGGAGACCAGAAGGTGGCCGTCCCGAGGAGCGCCACGACGAGGGCGAACGGGTCGGACGGGCCGACGAAGCCGGCGCCGATCTCGCGCCAGCCCCAGCCGACGGACTTCCAGAGCTCTCCGACGGTGGTGCTGAGCGGCAGGAGTCCGCCGCCGGTGATCGCGGGCTCGCGCACCAGCCGGAGGAACGCGACCACGCTGACGACGGCCGTGGCGACGACGACCCACAGTCCACCCGAACCGATGAAGCTGGCCCTCGGGTCGGCGGAGTCCTCGCCCCGGGCGACCAGGGCGTCCCGCTCGTTGACCCGACGCTCGCGCACCTGGTTGTAGCTGGCCCGCAGGGGTTCGACGGCCGACCACGACACCGTCCTGGTCCGGTGCAGCGCACGGCGTGCGGCGGGCACGCGCCCTCCCCCGAAGGCCACGCGCAGAGCGGTCGAGAACTCGCCGAGGACCGCACCGGGGTTCTTGGTGAGGAGGTGCCAGACGCTCCGGATGACGGCCAGCGGGACGAGGCTGAGCCAGTGCAGGGGCAGTGCGGCGAGAGGTGCGTAGACGAGCCGTCGGTGGAGCTGCGCCGCGCGACGCAGCCGGGCCCGACGAGCGTGCCCTCCGTGGGACTGCCCGAAGTCCTCCGGGTTGCCCGCGCTGCTGACGTGCGCGGCGGGGACGGCGACCACCCGGTGCCCGGCGAGTCTCGCGCGCACCGAGAAGTCGAGCGACGCGTCGACGTGCGGCAGTCCCGGGTCGAACCCGCCGAGGGCGTCCCAGACGCTCCGCCGCACGAGCATGCCGCCCGCGGCGACGCCGAGGACGTCGTCGTGGAAGTCGTGCTGCCCCTGATCGAGCTCGTTCTCGACGAGCGGCATCGACGCCCCATAGCGCGTCATGGTCTCGCCGAACTCGGCGATCGTTCCCGGCTCGTCCCAGCGCATCAGCTTCGGACCGGCGACTGCGACGGAGGGTGCCACCTCTACCGTCGCCATCAGACGCTCGAGCGCGTCGTGCTCCGGCGCGTTGTCGTGCCCGAGGAACCACAGCCATTCGTCGTGGGTGTCGTGCGGGGCGTCCGACGTCGGGCCCGACACGCGGACGCCGTGAGCGAGGGCCTCGCCGAACGTCCGGGCCGCGGGGACGCTGGTCAGCTGTGCGGCGCCGCTCAGTGACAGGCGGCCTGCCGCGGAGTCCGGTCCGCCGGTGTCGACGACCACGAGGGCCTCGGGCGGTCGCGTCTGACGCGACAGACCCTCGAGGGTTCGGTCGAGGTAGGTCGCCCCACCGGGGGCGACGAGGATCGCTGTGACTCTCGGCTGCATGACCTGTGCAGCCTAGGTCGAGCCTCGCACCTCCGTCGACCGGCGCGCCGGTCCCGACGCACCTGTGAACCACCCATGACCGGGTACGACGACGGCGTGCCGCCCGTTCGGGGAGCACGCCGTGATGTCGAGGAGGCGCGGGTCAGGCCTGCTTGCGGAGCTTCCGTCGTTCGCGTTCCGACAGACCGCCCCAGATGCCGAAGCGCTCGTCGTTCTGCAGGGCGTACTCGAGGCACTGGGCCTTGACGTCGCACGAGGCGCAGATCTTCTTGGCGTCGCGGGTGCTTCCGCCCTTCTCGGGGAAGAACGCCTCGGGATCGGTCTGAGCGCAGAGCGAATCGGCCTGCCAGGCGAGCTGGTTCTCTTCGTCGTCGACCTGGGTCTTGCGCACGCCGGGGACGCCGAGCAGGACCGGGTCGACGTGCCAGTCGTCGGGTACTCCGACACGGGTGTCGTTCATCGTCACAGCACATCTCCCCTCGTCGTCGTCGCCCCCTGAAAGGCTGCGATGGGGTCAATTACACCGGTGTAATTCGGCCACGTCAAGTCAGGGCCCAATAAACCCTGAACCCCTCATCGAGGGTCAAGCGGGCCCCGGCGTGTCGGGGTACGGTTCCGCTCGTCGCGCCGTCTCAGGCGCGCGGGGCGGCGGCCCAGGCGCTCGTGACCATGTCGAGCAGACTGTGTCGCATCGTCCAGTCGAGGTCGCGGGCCGCGAGTGCGCCGTCGGCGACGATGCGATCCGGGTCGCCCGCGCGCCGAGGTGCGACGTCGGGCGTGAAGTCGATGCCGGTGCCCTCGCGCATGGCGTCCATGATCTCCCGCACCGACACCCCGCCTCCCGAACCGAGGTTGTAGGCGGGCTCGACCGGCTCGCCCGCATCGAGGCGTCGAGCGGCGGCCACATGCGACACGGCGAGGTCGGCGACGTGCACGTAATCGCGCACGCAGGTGCCGTCGGGCGTGGCGTAGTCGTCGCCGTTGATGCGCGGCGTGCGACCCGCGGCGAGCGCGTCGAACACGAGGGGGAAGAGATTGTGCGGGCTGGCGTCGTACAGCTCGGGGTGTCCGGAGCCGACCACGTTGAAGTAGCGGAGGCTCGTGTGACGGAGTCCCGACGCCACCGCCTGGTCGCGCAGCAGCCACTCGCCGATCAGCTTGCTCTCGCCGTACGGCGAGGCGGGGGCCTTGGGGGTGTCCTCCGTGACGAGCTCGGTGGGCGGGGTGCCGTAGACGGCGGCGCTCGACGAGAACACGATGCGATCGACGCCGTTCCCGGCCATCGCCTCGAGCAGGCGCTGCGTGCCCGTCACGTTCTGGTCGTAGGTGTGCAGCGGACGCTGGACGGACACCCCGGCGTACTTGTAGCCCGCGACGTGGACGACGCCGGTGACGCCGTGGCGGGCGATCGTCTCGGAGACGAGGTCGCCATCGAGGATCGACCCCCGGACGAACGGCACCCCCTCGGGCACGAACGACTCGATGCCCGACGAGAGGTCGTCGAGCACGACCGCGTCGATCCCCGCCGACCGGAACTCGCGGACGACATGGGATCCGATGTAGCCGGCGCCGCCGGTGACCAACCAAGACATGGGCCAACTCTAGTCAGCGACGGGGGCGTCCCCGCGGCGGCTCGCTCGCACCGAGGAGGCGCGGGTCGACGACTCAGGCGGGGGTCGCCACGTAGAGGGTCCCTCCCCCGGTGACGGCCAGCCGGACCTCGTCGGGTGTCACGAACGCGGACTCGCCGGTGGCGAGGCGGATGCTGCCGTCCTGGCCCTTCACCTGCACCTCGCCCTCGGTGACGAGCATGATGCTCGGTCCGCCGATCTGCACGACCGCGCCCGCGCCTCCGGCGTCCACCCGGAGGAGGGCGAAGCCGACGCCCGTCGGGTCGAACCGCTCGACCCCGCGCGCGGTCTCGACCGGGCGGAGGTACGGGACCGGCAGCGGGTCGAAGTCGAGCACCTCGAGCAGCTCGGGGACGTCGACGTGCTTCGGGGTGAGCCCGCCGCGGAGGACGTTGTCGGACGGCGCCATCAGCTCGACCCCGAGACCCCCGAGGTACGCGTGCACGTTGCCCGCCGGGAGGAAGAGCGCCTCGCCGCGGGAGAGCGTCACGTGGTTGAGCAGCAGCGAGACGACGACGCCGGGGTCGCCGGGGTAGCGACCGGAGAGGTCGGCGACGGTCGCGATCGAGGGCGACGGGTCGGCCACGCCCTGCGCGAGCTCGGAGACGTCCGTGACGATCCGAGCGGACTCGTCGGAGCCGTCGAACAGCCGCGTCAGAGTCGTCTCGAGCGACGTCTCGATCATGCCGCGGAGCGACGACAGCCGGCCGGTGCCGCCGTCGAGGGCATCGACGTCGGCGAGGGTCTCGACCAGGGTGCGGAAGCCGCAGAGCGCCTCGAACGCGTCGCTGAGGGCGACGATGATCTCGGGCTTCGGGAACGGGTCCTTGTAGTTGCGCGACGGCGAGTCGAGGGGCACGCCCGCCTCGTTCTCCGCGGCGAAGCCGGCCCTCGCCTGCTCGGGGGTCGGGTGCGCCTGGATCGACAACGGGGAATCGGCGGCGAGGACCTTCAGGAGGAACGGCAGCTCGGACCGGCCACGACCGAGGGCGCGATCCGGCTCGGCGGCGAACCAGTCGGCCAGCGTGTCGGCCCCGCCCACGACGGCCGGGTTGACGACGACGCTCGGCGAGCCGGCGTGGGCCCCCAGCCACAGCTCCGCCTCGGGTCGCCCGGACGGTCGGCGCCCGAGCAGCGTCGAGATCGCGGTCGTCGAGCCCCATGCGTAGTCGCGGGGCGTGTTGGTGATGGCCAGGAACATGCTCTACCTGCTTGTCGAGTGGAGGGCTTGGGGCCCCTCTACAAAGACATCGGGGCCTCAACCGGGAGGCGTTGGCCAAAACTACCAAGTCCGTTGCCGCGCGCGGGCGGCGTGCCTAGGCTCGCCGGGTCCCGGCGGCCAGGCCGCGCGGGGCCCCGACACAGAGCAATGGAGCACGGATGTCATCGACGACCCTCACCTCGTTCAGCACGCTGGCCAGCGACTTCTTCGGATTCGAGGACCAGCTCTCGGATCGCGAGAAGGGCGTGCTGTCCGAGCTGCGCTCGTATCTCGAGACCGAGGTCAAGCCGATCGTCAACCGGCACTGGGCCGACGCGACCTTCCCGCACGAGGTCGTCAAGGGCCTGGCGGGTCTCGGCCTGTTCGGCATGCCGTGGGACGAGACCCGGCCGTTCGAGAACTCCGCCGTGTTCCGCGGCTGGGTCGCCCTCGAGCTCGCGCGGGTCGACGCCTCCGTCGCGACCTTCTGCGGCGTGCAGAACGGGCTGGCCATGGGATCGATCAGCGTCGGCGGATCACCCGAGCAACGCGCCGAGTGGCTGCCGAAGATGGCCAGCGGCGAGGTCGTGGGCGCGTTCGGACTGACCGAGCCCCTCTCGGGCAGCGACTCGGCGCAGGGCCTGCGCACCGTCGCCACCCGCGACGGCGACGACTGGGTCCTGAACGGGTCGAAGCGCTGGATCGGCAACGCGACCTTCAGCGACATCACGATCATCTGGGCCAAGAGCGCGGAGGACGGCCAGGTGAAGGGCTTCATCGTCCCGACCTCGACCCCGGGGTACTCGGCCACCAAGATCGAGGACAAGCAGAGCCTCCGCATCGTCCAGAACGCCGACATCACGCTCACCGACGTGCGCGTCCCCGACCGCATGCGCCTCCAGCAGGCGACGTCGTTCCGCGACACCGCGGCGGTCCTCCGCCTCACCCGCGCCGACGTGGCCTGGGCCGCCGTCGGCAACTCCATCGGCGCCTACGAGGCGGCGCTGGCCTACGCCAACGAGCGCGTCCAGTTCGGCAAGCCGATCGCCAAGCACCAGCTCGTCCAGGACCTGCTGGTCAAGAGCATCGGCAACATCACCGCCTCGATCGCCCTGGTGGCGCGCTGCTCGCAGATGCTCGACGAAGGAGTCCAGCGCGACGAGCACGCGTCGCTCGCCAAGGCGTTCACGACGGCGAGGATGCGCGAGACCGTCGGTTACGCCCGCGAGGTGCTCGGGGGCAACGGCATCGTGCTCGACTACGACGTCGCCCGGTTCTTCGCGGACGCCGAGGCCCTCTACAGCTACGAGGGCACGCGCGAGATGAACACGCTGATCGTCGGTCGGGCCATCACCGGCCAGGCCGCCTTCGTCTGACCCCGCTCCTCCACAGGTCCACGACGGGCCGCCCCGGCCGGGGCGGCCCGTCGTCTAGCCTGGTGCCCATGACGTCGACGACCACCTCCCCGCCCGCGGTCCTGGCACCGCGTCGACAGGGCACGGTCTTCGCGACGCTGGCGTTCCTCGTCCTGTTCGGCGGCGACGTGCTCCGCAACGGCACCTCCTTCTGGGGCTGGGGCATCGCCTGCGGGGCGATGGTCGTCGCCTCCGCGGTCGTCGTGGCCCGCAACCGGCCCGACCCCCGGCGACTCCCCCGGCTGCTCGTGCTCTTCACGATCTGGGCGGTCGTCTCGATCAGCTGGTCGCAGTACCCCGGCGCGTCGGCGCTCGGCATCGTCGCGACCCTGGCCACCATGCTCGGCGCCCTGGCGGTCGCCTGGTCGCTCCCCTGGCCGCTCATCGTCACGGCGCTCGGTCGGGCCCTCCGCATCCACGTCGGTCTCTCGCTGCTCTTCGAGCTGATCGTCGCGACCCTCGTCCGACGCCCCGTCTGCCCCGTCTACCTCGACTGCACCGGCGGGGTGCCCGACGCCTTCTTCTGGTCGCGCGACGTGCTGCTCGAGGGCGGTCGCATCCAGGGGCTGCAGGGCAACAGCAACATCCTGGGCATCCTGGCGCTCCTGGCGCTCGTCGTCACCGCGTCGCAGTGGTCGGCCCGCACCATCAGCTCGCGTGCGGGCACGATCGGGGTCGCCCTCGCGATCGCGGCCCTGCTGCTCACCCGATCGGCGACCACCGCGGCGAGCGGCCTCGCCGTGGTGGCCGTGCTGGCGCTCGTGCTGCTGGTCCGCCGCACCGCGCCTCCTCGGCGTCCGCGTCTGTACCTGGCAGCCGTGGTCGCCGTCGTGGTCGTGGCCGTCGTCGCCGTGCTCGCCCGCACGCCCCTGCTCGGCGCGCTGGGCCGCAGCAGCGACCTCACCGGTCGCACCGACATCTGGGCCGCGGTGCTCGACCTGGGCGCGCAGCACCCGGTCGTCGGCTGGGGCTGGGTCGGCTACTGGGTCCCCTGGGCGACCCCGTTCACCGACCTCGCCGAGCGGAACGGCGTCGTCTACCTGCAGGCGCACGACGCCTATCTCGACGTCTGGTTCCAGCTCGGCTGGATCGGGCTCGTGCTGTTCGGCCTCGTGTGCCTCGGCGTGCTGGCGCGCTCGTGGTGGTGGGCCACCGACCGCCGTGTCCTCGGCGTCGGGCGGGAGGCCCCGTGGGCGACGCTCGACCTGCTGCCGCTGCTGCTCGTCGTCGCGCTGCTCGTGCACGGCATCGCCGAGTCCCGCCTGATCGTCGAATGGGGTTTCGCGCTGCTGGTCGTGGTCGTGGTCGTGACCCGGCGCGACGCCCACGGCTGGAGCGACCACGACCGGGTCGCCGAGCCCACCGACGCCCTCCGTCCGTGACGACGGCGCCCGGAGACCGCCCTGCCACAATGGTCGCGTGAAGCAGACCCGAGACGAGCGCGACCCGATCCGCCGCTACGTGTCGGCCTGGATCGGGTTCTCGGCGGGCGGTCACTTCAGCCAGGCCCTCGCGGTCGCCATCGTGCTCTACGCCTTCACGACCGAGTCGGTCCGCTCGCTGATGGGCTGGCCGGGCTCCGTGGCGATCCTGGCGGCCCTGGTCGTCCTGGCCGGCGTCTCGCTCTTCGGCCAGCGGCACCACATCGAGTGGCGCGGCATCCTGCCCGTGTCGCTCATCGCCCTGTTCGGGTTCATGGGCCTCAGCGTGTTCTGGAGCGAGTACACCTGGGTGACCGTAGGAGGCGCGGCGTACGCGGCCGCGTTCGGCGCCCTCGGCATCTACCTCGCGCTCGGCCGGGATCTCGTCCAGGTGGTGCGCGCCGTCGGCGACGCCCTGCGGATCGTGCTGGTGACCTCGCTGGCTCTCGAGGTGTTCAGCGGCCTGCTCATCGACCAGCCCATCCCCTTCCTCGGCATCCAGGGCAACCTGGCCTACGGCGGGCCCATCCAGGGCATCGCCGGCACACGCAACTACATCGGCTACCTCGCCGCGCTGGCCCTCGTCACCTTCGCCGTCGAGTTCCTCACCCGGTCGGTGCCCCGTCCGCAGGCGGTCGCCTCCGGGCTGGTCGCCATGGCGACCCTGCTGCTCGCCCGCTCGCCGGTCACGGCCGTCGCGGTGCTCGCCCTCGTGGTGGCCGGGCTGGCGCTCAACTCGTTGCGCCGGGCGCCCGAACGGCGGCGTCCTCTGCTGCAGGGAGTGCTGGCGACGCTCGTCGTGATCGGCGGGACCCTGGCCTACGTGGGCCGTTCGCGCCTCCTCGACTCCGTCGACGCCACGGCCGACCTGTCGGTCCGGACAGCGCTCTGGTCACGGATCCGCGAGCTGACGAGCGTCCACGACGTGACGGGGTGGGGCTTCGTGGGGCAGTGGCCCGGCGAGATCTTCCCGTTCTCGACCATCATCTCGCCGAGCGGCCGCCCGCATGCGACGGGACTGAACGCCTTCTACGACATGGGGCTGCAGCTCGGCCTCGCTGGCGTCCTCCTCTTGGTCGTCGCCGGGACCCTCGCGTTCGTCCGGAGCTGGACCACCGCCTCCGGCCACCCGATCGTCGCCTACGTCTGGCCGGCCCTCGTGCTCGTGCTGATCGGGGTCACGGCCCTGGCGGAGAGCTACGTGCTGTTCGAGGGCTCGCTCATGCTGTTCGTCGCCGTGTCGACCATCGCGGCTCGGAAGCGCTCCTGGCGCTCCCGCCTGCCCGCCTGACCGACGGCTGATCGCCCGCGACGGCGCTCTCGTCGTCAGGCGCGTCGAGGCGGAGTCCTACTCGTCGCGGAGCGGCCGGCCGAGCAGTCGGCGCCAGGCTCGCTGGGCGCCCCAGACGGTCACCTTGAGCATGGCCTCCTGGACGATCGACCCGCTCATCTTCGAGACACCCGCCTCGCGCTCCCGGAACTCGATCGGCACCTCGACGATGGTGTGACCGGCATCGAGGGTCCGCAGCGTCATGTCGACCTGGAAGAAGTAGCCCCGCGAGGCGACGCGCTCCAGGGGCATGCCCGCGAGGACGTCCGCCCGGTAGGCGCGGAATCCGGCGGTCGCGTCGCGGACGGGGATCCGCAGGGCGAGTCTCGAATAGAGGTTGCCAGCCCGGCTGAGGAACAGCCTGCGCTTGGGCCAGTTGACGACGGACCCGCCGGGGACCCAGCGGGACCCGATGACGAGACCCGGCCTGGTCGGCCCGTCGAGCGCCTCGAGCATGAGCGGGAGCCGGTCGGCCGGATGGCTGCCGTCGGCGTCGATCTCGACGAGCACCCGGTAGCCGCGTTCGAGGCCGAGACGGAACCCCGCGACGTAGGCGGCGCCGAGCCCCTCCTTGGCGGCGCGGTGGACGACCGTCACACGGTCGTCCACCGCAGCGATCTCATCGGCGATGTCGCCTGTGCCGTCGGGGCTGTCGTCGTCCATGACGAGGACGTGGGCGGTCGGCACCGCCTCCAGGATGCGGGCGACGATGCCGCGGATGTTCTCGGCCTCGTCGTAGGTCGGCACGATGGCCAGGCAGGCGGCATTCACTGAATCAGGCACGGTCGTCCTCGGTGGATCGGGATGGGTCGAGCACGAGACTAACGCCCCGGCACCTGGCGGAGCCCTCAGCGCACCGGGCGCGCGGCGCGGTCCTCCCCGGGGCGAGGAGGGGTCCGTTGCTAGACTCGGGCCTTCCCGCTCTCGCCAGAAAGCTCCCGCCCGAAAGGCAGTCCGTGACTGAACGCCGCCCCGGAGTCGTCTCCGTCGTCCTCGTCAACTTCCGTGGTGCCGACGACACCATCACCTGCATCACCGAGCTCAAGGCCGTCGACTGGCCCGCCGAGCTGCTCGAGATCGTGGTGGTCGAGAACGGCTCCGGCGACGACAGCGCCCGACGCATCCGCGAGGCCCACGGAGACGTCCTGCTGGTGAAGTCCAAGAAGAACCTCGGCTTCACCGGTGGCAGCAACCTCGGCGTCGCGAAGTCGAGCGGCGAGTTCGTCGCATTCCTCAACAACGACGCTCGTCCGCACCGCTCCTGGATCCGCGAAGCCGTCGAGACGTTCCACCAGGGGCGGGACATCGCCGCGGTGGCTTCGAAGGTGCTCGACTGGGAGGGCGAGAAGATCGACTTCGTCGATTCGGCCGTCTCCTGGTTCGGCATGGGCCATAAGCCCCACTACCTCGAGGCCGACGACGGCAGCCACGACGAGGCTCGCGACGTCCTGTTCGGCACCGGTGCGGCGCTGTTCGTCCGTACCGAGGTCTTCGAGCAGGTCGGCGGCTTCGACGAGCGACTGTTCATGTTCTACGACGACGTCGACCTGGGCTGGCGCCTCAACCTGCTGGGCTGGCGTGTGCGGTACCAGCCGAAGAGCCTCGCGTATCACAAGCACCATGCCTCGATGAAGGCCTACGGAGACTTCCGCGAGCTGTACCTGCTCGAGCGGAACGCGCTCTACACGATCTACAAGAACCTCGACGACGAGTCCCTCGCGTCCGCTCTCCCCGGTGCCATGGCGCTCATCGCGCGTCGGTCCCTCGCTCGGGGCGGCGTCGACTCGGGAGTGCTCGACCTCCGCGTGCCGGGCGACGACTCGCAGCCCGATCTCGCGATGCCGAAGACCAGCGCCGCCGGCTTCTTCGCACTCGACGCGTTCGTCGACGACCTCCCGTCTCTCACCGCCACGCGGCGCGAGCTCCAGTCGAAGCGCACTCGCAGCGACCGCGAACTCGCGCCCCTGTTCGGCACGACCGACGCCCCGTTGGCGGACATGCCGCGCTACCTCGACGGCTACGACGCCGTCGTGAACGCGTTCGACGTCCTCGCGGGCGCGTTCGCGCCGGGCGCCGAGTCGCAGGGCGGTCCGCGGGCCGTCGGCTCGCGACGCCGGATCCTCATCATCACCGGCGACTCGTTCGGCAAGAAGATGGCAGGACCAGCCATCCGCGTCTGGAACATCGCGACGCTCCTCAGCGCCGAGCACGACGTGCGGGTCATCAGTCTGACCACGGCCGAGCCTCTCGACGCCCCGTTCGACATCCAGGTCGTCTCACCGCACTTCCCCGCTCCGATGACCAAGCACGAGGCCTGGGCCGACGTCATCATCGTGCAGGGTTACGCCCTGCAGCAGTTCGAGGTGCTCGAGAACACCCAGAAGGTGCTCGTCGTCGACATCTACGACCCGATGCACCTCGAGCAGCTCGAGCAGGGTCGCGAGAAGGCGCTCGACGATTGGGACGATCAGATCCTCGGCGCGGCCGACTCGCTGAACAAGCAGATCGGGCTCGGAGACTTCTTCCTCTGCGCCTCCGAACGGCAGCGCATGTTCTGGCTCGGGCAGATGGCCGCCATGGGCCGCATCAACGCCTGGAACTACAGCCGCGACGAGTCGCTCGACTCGCTCCTCGCCATCGCGCCGTTCGGCCTCCCGAGCACACCGGCGGTCCACACGCGGAAGGCCCTGCGCGGCGTGGTGCCGGGCATCGGCGAAGACGACAAGATCGTGGTGTGGGCCGGGGGGCTCTACAACTGGTTCGACCCGAAGACGCTGGTCCGGGCGATCGCCGATCTGGCCACCCGCCACGACGACGTGCGTCTCTTCTTCATGGGGACCAAGCACCCGAACCCCGACGTGCCCGAGATGGCGATCGTCCGCGAGACCCGCGAGCTGGCTCGTGAGTTGGGGGTCCTCGACAAGAACGTCTTCCTGAACGACTCCTGGGTCGACTACGACGACCGGCAGAACTACCTGCTCGAAGCGGACGCCGGGGTGTCGACGCACTTCACGCACGTCGAGACGACCTTCTCGTTCCGCACGCGCATCCTCGACTACCTCTGGACGGGCCTCCCCATCGTCAGCACACGCGGCGACAGCTTCGGCGATCTCGTCGAGTCGTCCGACCTCGGAGTCGCCGTGCCGGAGCTCGACGTCCCGGCGTTGTCGGCGGCCCTCGAGAGCGTGCTCTACGACGACGCGGTGGCGGCCTCCGCCCGAGCGAACATCGAGGCCGTCCGGTCGCAGTTCGTCTGGGAGAACGCGCTCGCCCCGCTCGTCGAGTTCTGCCGCAACCCCGTCAAGGCCGCCGACAAGGTGCGCACCCTCTCGCCGGTGGCCGCCGCCCCCCGCACCTCGGCGGCGAGTCTCATCACCCGGCGCCCGGCCCGACGACACGGCATCGCTCACGACCTCGAGCGGGCCGCGTTCTATCTCCGCCACGGCGGCGTCGACGCCGTGTGGTCGCGGGTGAAGCGCCGCGTCATCAAGCCCCGCTGACGCACCCACCCCGTCGACGGCACGAGAGCCGCCTCCCGATCAGGAGGCGGCTCTCGTGCTGTCGGGACCCTCTACGGCCGACGGCGGACGGCGTCAGCCGACCGTGACGGTGGTCGCCGCGGAGTCGCCGACGGCGTCGACCGATTCGTAGTGGACGTGAACGGCCCACTCTCCTGGAGTCAGGCGCTCGGAGGACAGCGTGAGTCCTCCGCAGACGGTCGACTGGGCATCGGCCTGCGCGGCGAACGCAGCCGACTCGACGGTCTCGCCGTCGCGCTCGGCGACGATGATGCACGAGCCGCCCTGCTCGACGATGGCTCCCATCACCGCGGCTCCCTCGATCGCCGACGTGCTCGGCTCCCAGACGAGTCGGGGCGTGAACACGTCGGTGGTCTCCTGCTGTCCCGCCGTCGGCGGGAGGACGGGCGTCGACGGGGACGTCGGCTCGGTCGAGGGCACCGTATCGGGTGGCGTCGTCGCGGGCGGCGCCTCCGTCGGTGCGGAAGGCGTGCCGCTCGCCGTCGGAACGGGCGTCACGGTCGCGTCGGCGGTCGCCGACGCGGTCGGCGGGACACCTGCGGTCGGATCGGGCCCATCCGCACCTCCCCGCACGGAGAACGACACGACCAGAGCGATCGCTGCGAGCAGCACCACCCCCGAGACGATGGCCCAGACCCGGATCTCCTTCGCCCGCCTCCTGTCGTCGTTCTCCTGGTCGTCCCCGACGAAGTCCGTGACCTCGTCGTCCCCGTGGCGTCCGAGGTCGCTCATCGGACCGTCACCGTGGCGCAGGTCAAGGGCGTGTCGCCGCCGACGCCGCCGCCGCTCCTGGCGACGACGCAGACCTCGTGCTTCCCGGCCGTGACTCCTGCGACACTCGCCGTGAAGCCGTGGTTCGCACCCGATGCCGGGAAGGCCTTCGCGACGTCGGGGCGCGACTTCGACGCGGTCACGATGCCACGGGACACTCCGTCGACGCGCACGTCGACGGTGATGGGGCTCGTCTTCAGATCGGTGTCGAGCGCCCAGCCTCTGACATCGATGCGGCCTGCGGTCGTGCTCGTCGCTCCGTCGACGCGCCCCTGCGGCCAGGTCGTGCTGACCGAGGCCGTCCGGCACGACGGCAACGCGAGGTCCTTGCCGTCGCCGACGTTCACGGCTGTCGCGCAGACCCTATGGCTGCCCGCCGGAAGACCCGAGAGCACCGCGGTCCATCCGCGGTTCGATCCGGCTGCCGGGTAGGCGCGTCCGACGTCGGGACGACTCGCGGTGGCGTTCACGGTCGAGACGATCCTCCCGTCGACGCTCACCTGCACCTTGGTCGCCGCCGTGGTGGACGGATCGAACGCCCAGCCCTTCGTGTAGAGCGTGCCCGACGAACGGTGCTCCAGCAGCTCCAGACGGCCCTTCGGCGAGGTGTCGGCCACCGAGCCGCTCGTGACCGTCACGGTCTTGCACGGGCCCAGTTGCGAGTTCCTGCCCCCGCCGATGTTGATCCCGTACGCGCAGAGCGTGTGCTTGCCCGACGACAACGACACCGTGGCGCCGTAGCCCCGAGCGGGGCCCCAGTCGGGGTAGGCGCGACCGATGTCGGGGCGCTGGCGGTAGGCGGTCACGGCGGCGACCTTGCGGCCGTCGGCGTAGATGTGGACGCCGATGGACTTCGCGGCGTTCGGGTCGAGCGCCCAGCCCGCCACCGTCGCCTTGCCCGGAGCGCTCGCCGTCACGCTGTCGAGTCGCCCCTGCGGGTCGCTCGTCATGGTGAAGGTCTTGCACCCGAGTTGAGCGTTGGCCCCGAACTTCACGTTGATGCCGTAGACGCAGAACTGGTGCGTCTTCGCGGTCGTCTTGGGGATGTCGATCGAGTACCCGTGGCGGGCACCGTATTTCGGTTGCGCCCGCCCGACGTCGGCCCGCGACACGCTGGCCGTCGCGGCGCGCGAGTATCGTCCGTCGACGTAGACGTGGACGGAGATCGGGTCCGCCGTGTCGGGGTCGATCGCCCAGCCGGTCACGCGGGCGGTGCCCGCCTTGACGAACGACACGCTGTCGACTCGGCCGAACGGCTTCACGTTGCCGGTGGTGCTGCCGAACCAGTCGGTGTACAGCCGGAAGAAGTTGCGGTTGCCGTAGGCGCTGCACGAGTCGCCGGTGCCGTACATGTTCCGCAGCGCGGCGGCATTGGGCTGATAGGGCGTGTAGTAGTACAGAGCGGCCGTGGCCTTGTTCTGGATCGTGACCCGACTCGATCCGCACGCGGAGTTCGGGTTGTAGAGCACGTTGCTGACCTTGCCGACCGGGTACCAGTTGAAGAAGCTGCTGTTGCCGTAGACCTTCATCTGATGCGCCGACGAGTAGATCTGGTTGAAGAGCCCGTAGTAGGACGCGTCGCAGGCGCCGTTCGTCGTGTCAGGGCACGCGTACCCCATGGCCCGCCCGAGACGTTCGTTCGAGGGGTTGCCCGGGTAGGTCACCAGCGACTGCTCCTTCTCGAGCGTCACCAGCATGACCATGGCGCTGACACCGCACGCCGCCGAGACCTTCTGGATGATCGTCGCCGTCGACTCGCTCGACGCCCCCTGATAGCGGCCGCAGTACTTGTCGGCGGCCCTCGTGTTGGACGCCACCTTCTTCACCTTGAGGCAGTTCGACCCCGTGCACGCGCCTCCCTTGCTCGTGAGGAACGACTGGATCTGAGTGCCGGTCATGGCGTTCGAGGCGTAGAAGTTCGCGTCGCTGATGATGAAGCCCGGATCGAAGTCGGCTCCGGAGGCGGTGGTCGCCGAGGTCGCGGCCGTCGCCGACTCGCTCTCGGTCGCCACGAGGAGACCGGACGCGGCGACCGCGACCGCGGCCACCACCGCAGTCAATCGGACGAGCCGTGATCCCGGTGTTCGGGGCGCGCGCAGGCGCCCCGGACGTGTTGAACGCATATCGATACCTGATCTGTCGGACACGTCGCCGTCGGCCGCGCATGACTGCGCCCGGGATGGCCGGTCGACGAAGCAGCTGTGTGAGACGCGTCCGATCGGAAGCGACCCGTGAGACCAGGGTACAAAGTTATCGAGCGGTGTCCAGCCCGCCTCGCTCTACAGGGTCGAGAGGAGCTGGTCGAGATCGCCTCGGTTGCGGGCGAAATCGAACTCCCACGCCGACTGCATGGCCTCGGGGTCGTACTTCCCCTCGGCTCGGGGCTTGTCCGCGGCGCTCCAGAAGACGTGGACCTCGGCACCCGACAGGAGGCCGAACATCTGCTCCTCCTTGGCGGGGTAGGACTCCTGACCGAGGATGACCACGGCCCGGGGGTCGGCGGCGAGGGCCACGTCGAAGAGACCGACGCCGGCGAACCCGGCGACGACCTCGGCCCGGCCCAGGACGGCCGTCCGCTCGGCCAGAGTCATCGAAGCGGGGTCGACGACCGTGAATCCGCTCGCCGCGAAGTGCTGCTCGACCTCGTCGGCGTTGCGGCACCGGCGTTCGTCGAGTTCGCGCCCCCGCGTGATGAAGACCTTGGCGGGAGCCTTCGGGTCGACGGGGGGACCGAGCGCCGTCCGGATGCGCGACCAGACGTCTCGGAGCTCGGGATGGGCGTAGTGGGGATAGTCCTGCTGCCACATCGTCGTGGCCGACACGAGCCCCTCGACCTCGACGTCGTCGTGCACCCATTCGACGTCGACCGGGTCGATGCCCCAGGCCGTGAGGATCTCGCTCTCGAT
Organism: Frigoribacterium sp. AC394; assembly: GCF_979258095.1. Classification (NCBI taxonomy): domain Bacteria; kingdom Bacillati; phylum Actinomycetota; class Actinomycetes; order Micrococcales; family Microbacteriaceae; genus Frigoribacterium; species Frigoribacterium sp. AC394. The sequence continues at coordinate 893,987 of NZ_OZ409834.1, forward strand.
CCCGTCGGGGTCTGCTCCGGCCGGAAGTCGATAGATCGCCTTCAGCTCGGGGAGTCGCCGTTTCGCCTCGTCCCAGCCCCAGAGCTTGCCCACCGTGTCGGTCATCACCGAGCCGATGCGCTCGGGGGATGTCGCTCGGAGGTCGTAGTAGACCCCCGGCAGCCGGCGCGGCGTCATCGGATCCACCACGGCGAAGGTGGGAGTGGGGTTGCGACCGGACTCGGGGATGACCTCCTTCTTGAACGGCGACCGGAAGGATCCCGGCAGGAGGGTGTGCCCGATGACGCTGAGCAGCGACGCCCCGAGGGTCACCGCCGCTTCGTACTGACGGAGGGGCAGGGCGGGGACGGAGTACTCGGCGGGCAGGACGGGCTGACCGGACGTGCTCCGATGCGACACGACGGCGCCGTTGCGCGCCGTGAAGGCCACGGCCGGGAGCCGGGACAGCTCGTTCACCGTCACGCCGGGCAGACGGATCGGGAGCACCTCGTCGGCCCGGGCCTCTCCGACCTTCAGCTGGTGAGAGCCCCGCTTGGTGAAGACGATGCCGTCCGGTGTGGAGGTCATCTCCGACGTCGAGCGCGCGGCCTCGGTCTCCTCGCGGAAGAGCCCGTCGATCTCGCCGTCCCGGATCGTGGCCAGTCGTTCGAGCGCCTTGAGCGCGGCAGGCCCCGTGCCGTTGATGCTCGCCAGGATGAGGGTGCCGCCGTCGGCGACGTGCAGGTAGGAACGGCCCCAGGTGGCGAGCGCGGCCTCGACCCGCACGCGGCGCAGGTAGACGAAGACGTCCATCGTGCCGATGCTCTCGAGGAGGCGCGCGAGGCTGTCGTTGCCGGGCGCCGAGTGCCACGTGACACCGGGCACGTCCGGCCGGGGGACGTCGGGGCCGGGGAAGACGACGTGGAGGTCGGCGGCGGGGAACAGCTCGACGAGACTCGGCACCGTCCGGGTCTGATCGGCGTCGACGACGATGACGACGACGTCGCCCGCGGAGACGGCGGGGATCCTGGAACGCCAGGAGACCTTCGCCTCGACCGCGTCGTCTGCGACCAGGGCGCGGGACTTCTTGCGTGCACCGAGCTTGGGCATGGACTCAACTCCCTCTTCGTCGACCAGGTCGACACGTCAGGGCCGGAATCCCACCGTTTCCAGGCCGTCGGACACGCTATCAGCCGGTGCCGTACGCTGACTTCGGCTCTCCGGCGCTTCGGGATCCACGCACTCGACGGCACTCCCCGCAGGCCGCCACGAACGGAGGACGACATGACGACCGTCGACGTCGTGGTGGTCAACTGGAACGGCGCAGCCGTCCTCGGCGAGTGCCTCTCGTCGATCGTCGGGCACACCAGCCGGCACGACGTCTCGCTCGTGGTCGTCGACAACGACTCGCACGACGACTCGCTGGCGATCGTCGCGGCGATCGCCCCCGACGCCGCGGTCGTGCGGACCGGAGAGAACCGGGGTTTCGCGGGCGGCGTGCAAGCGGGCATCGAGGCGTCCCGCGCCGAGGTCGTGGTGCTCCTCAACAACGACGCCACCATGGAACCCGGGTTCGTCGACTCGGCCGTCGCGCACCTCCTCGGCTCCGACTCGTTGGGGGCCGTGACGGGACACCTGCTCCTCTCCGAACCCCGCGCCGACGGCACCCGCCTGATCAACTCGACGGGCGTCGAGCTGACGGCGTCCGGCAACGGCCGCGACCGCGACTGGCTGAGACCCGAGGGCGAAGCGGAGCCGTCGCCCCGCGACGTGTTCGGTCTCTGCGGCGGGGCGGCGGCCCTGCGACGTGCGGCCCTGGACGACGTCGGAGGCTTCGACGCCAGCCTGTTCCTCTACTACGAGGACACCGATCTGAGCTGGCGACTCCGGCTCGCGGGCTGGCGCGTCGAGTACGAGCACGACGCCGTCGTCCTGCACCGCCACGCGCACAGCACGGTCGAGGGCAGTCCCCTCTTCGTCCGCCAGAACACCCGCAACAGGCTCGTCGTGGCCACGCGCTACGCGCCGGCGTCCGTCGTCGCACGCGCCTGGGCGGCGACGATCGCCCGCACCATCAGGACGACGCTCGCCGCAGCGACCGGCGGAGGGCGGAGGGCCACGGCCGCCGCCGTCGCCGCGGGGCTCGCCTCCGCCGCGCGGGCGCTACCCGGCGATCTCTCGACCAGGAGGCGCTGGAACAGCAGAGCGGTGCTGACGGCGTCCCAGCGCCGGTCCCTGCTCGGCCGTTGACCCGACGGGCCATCCCGACGGCGAGGCCGTCGGGCCGCGGAGTCGTCAGCGACTCTTCATGAAGTCCTCGTAGGCGGGGGCGACCTCGTCGACCGAGCCTGCGTGGACGAGCTGCCCCTTGTCGATCCAGGCGACCTGATCGCACATGCGGCGGATGTTGGCCATCGAGTGAGTCACGAGGATGACGGTCCGGCCGCCGTCTCGGAGTTCGTTGAACTTGTCCTGGCTCTTACGCTGGAAGGCGCTGTCGCCCACGGCGAGCACCTCGTCGACGACGAGGATGTCAGGGCGCACGGTGATGGCCACGGAGAACCCGAGCCTCACGTACATGCCCGACGAGTAGTTCTTGACCGGCTGGTCGATGAAGTCGCCGATCTCCGAGAAGTCGACGATCTCGTCGAAGCGCGCGGCGACCTCCTTGCGGCTGAGGCCGAGGATCGACCCGTTCAGGTAGACGTTCTCGCGTCCCGTCAACTCGGGATGGAACCCGGAACCCACCTCGAGCATCGCAGCCAGCCGGCCGTTGTACTCGATGGAGCCCTCGTTCGGCGACAGGATCTTCGCGAGGCACTTGAGGAGGGTCGACTTGCCCGACCCGTTGCGGCCGATCAGACCGAAGGTCGAGCCCTTCGGCACCTCGAAGCTCACGTCTCGGACGGCCCAGAAGTCCTCGGCGACGACGCGACGCCCCCGCATGACGGCGGACTTCAGGGTCTGATTGTTCTCCTTGAAGAGACGGAACTTCTTCGAGACGTTGGAGACGGTGACGGCGGGTTCGATCACAGGAGTTCTGCCAGTTTCTTTTCGTTGCGTCGGAAGATCCAGAGGCCGAGGACGATGAAGACGGCGGCGTAGCCGAGACAGAACAGGGTGTCGTCGAGGGCCGGCAGACGCTGGTCGTAGAGGATCGTCCGGAACGAGGAGATGAAGCGCTCGACGGGGTTGAGACGGTAGAGGTCGAACAGCGTCACGGATCCGAAGAGCGGCCCGAGGTTGTTGCTGGCGTTCGAGACGAGGCTCAACGGGTAGACCACCGGACTCAGGTACATCATCAGACGGAGCGCGATGCCGATGAGGTGCTGGGTGTCCTGGAAGTAGACGTTGACGACCGACAGCATCAGACCGACCCCGGTGACGAACACCAGCATCAAAGCCATGAACACGATCATGACCGGCACGAAGAGCAGGACGCCCGGACCACCGACGATGAGGAGCGCGACGACCAGGATGACCATCTCGACGGCCCAGTTGAAGCCGGACGCCGCGCTGGCCGAGAGCACGAGGTTCGTCCGCGGGAAGTAGACCTTCTTGACCAGCGACGAGTTCGACCAGATGGCCCCCATGCCGCTGTTCACCGCGTTCGAGAAGAACTGGTAGGGCAGCAGACCGCAGAGGAGCCAGATGAAGTACGCGTCGATGCCGCTGGGATCGCCGGGGCCCGGATCGTTGCGGAACAGCACGCCGAAGACGAACGTGTAGACGAGCATCGACGCGAGCGGGTTGAGGAGCGACCACAGCTGCCCCAGGACGGTCCTCTTGTAGCGCCCCGTGATCTCACGCTTCGTGAGATTGAGGAGGCAGCTCCCTGGAGGACCAGAGTTCCTGGAAGTAGGTCATGCGTTTCCTAGCGGGACGGGAGGCGAAGAGCACGCCTGCAAAACTCGGCTAGCTTAGACTGGCTGAACCAGATCGCAATCCTAGTCGGAGCACCCTCGACCTTTTGTCCACACTCATCCGTGCCCTGGTCGACGCGACGGCGGTCCCCGACGACCTCGGCGGAGTCGGCCGCTACGTGACCGGATTCGTCGAATCCTTCCGCTCGAGCGCAGTCGAACTCCACGTCGTGGCCAAACCCGGTCCGCAGGCCGACTGGTTCGAGTCGCACGCCGCGGGCGTGGTCGTGCACCGTGCACCGGCCGCCCTCCGACGGACACCGGTGCGGCTCGTCTGGGAGCAGCTCGGCCTTCCTCTTCTCGCACGCCGCATCGGTGCGGACGTGATCCACTCGCCCCACTACACGCTGCCGTTGCTCACCCGCAGACGCCGGGTCGTCACCCTGCACGACGCGACCTTCTTCAGCGATCCCGACTGGCACATCCCCACGAAGGCGCGGTTCTTCCGCCTCTGGACCCGCCTCGCGCTCCGTCTCGCCGACGCGGTCGTCACCCCGAGCCAGGCGACGGCCGACGAGGTGCAGCGTCTCGTCGGGCGGACCCCGCGCCTCCTCCGGGTCGCTCCTCTCGGCGTCGATCGGACCGTGTTCCGCGAACCCACCGGAGCCGAGGTCGGGCGCCTGCGCGACGAGCTCGGGCTCGGCGACGACCCCTACGTGGCGTTCCTCGGCACGATCGAACCGCGTAAGAACGTGCCCGCCCTCATCGAGGCGGTGTCGCGCTTCTCGACCGAGCGGGTCGCAGCCGGTCTGCGGCCGTGGACACTCGTCGTCGCCGGAGCCAGAGGATGGGACTCCGAGACGGACGGGGCGGTGGCGGCGGCGCCGGATCTCCAGCGCATCGTCGTCACCGGATACCTGCCGCTCGAGCAGCTCTCCGCGTACCTGGGCGGGGCGGAGTGCGTCGCCTACCCGAGCCTCGGCGAGGGATTCGGCCTGCCCGTCATCGAGGCGCTCGCCTGCGGTGCCCCCGTCATCACCACCGAACGACTGTCTCTGGCCGAGGTCGGCGGCGACGCCGTCGACTACACCGGTGTCTCCGCCGCGGAGATCGCGGCTACCCTGGAGCGCGTCGCCGCACCCGGAGTCGACCGTGCCGCCCGTCGGACACGAGGTCTGGCGCGGGCCGCCGAGTTCACCTGGACGCGGTGCGCCGCCGTGCACGACGACGTATACCAGGCCGCCGCGAGAGGAACCCCGTGACCCAGACACCCCGGGTGGCCGTCGTCACCGTGTCGTACGACTCGGGCGAGTTCCTCGAACGGTTCGCCTCGAGCGTCGCCTCGTCGTCGAACGAGCCCCTCGCGCTCGTCGTCGTCGACAACGGCTCGACGGACGGCGCGCCGCAGCGACTGCGCGACATGAGATCCGACGCACGCGTCCTGCTCCTCCCCGAGAACAAGGGGTACGGAGGTGCGGTGAACGCCGCCTGCGTCGGCCTGCCCGCCGAGATCGAATGGATCCTCGTCGCGAACCCCGACGTCGAGCTGGGCGTCGGATCGGTCGACGAGATGCTGGCCGAGTTCGACGGCCACGACGATGTGGCCGCCGTGGGGCCGCACATCGCCGACGCCGCGGGCAACACGTATCCCTCCGCCCGCCGATTCCCGTCGTTCGTCGACGGCATCGGCCATGCGCTCCTCGTGCACGTCTGGCCCGGCAACCCCTGGTCGCGTCACTACCTCCAGACCAGCACCGCGGTCGAGCCCCGGGACGTCGACTGGCTGAGCGGCGCCTGCATCCTCCTCCGCCGGTCGGCGTTCGACCAGGTCGGCGGGTTCGACGAGCGGTACTTCATGTACTTCGAAGACGTCGACCTGTGCTTCCGTCTCGGCCAGGCGGGGTGGCGACGACGGTACCGGCCATCGTCCGAGATCATGCACGTGGGCGCGCATTCGACGAAGACCCGGCAGGCCGCGATGGTGCGAGCCCATCACGAGAGCGCCGCCCGCTTCGTCGGCACCAGGTACCCCGGGCCGACGCTGGCTCCCGTCCGGGCGCTCGTACGCCTCGGGCTCAATGTCCGAGCGGTGCTCAGCACGCGCCTCGGCTGAGGTCGGGGGGCGACCGGGTCGTCGTCGATATCATCGAACCCAGAGACAGACCATGGTCGGCCCTCGGGCCGCGGGAGGCAGGATCATCATCGGAACTCGTACCCCATCTCTCGGCGGCCTCCGACGGGCTCTGGCCGGCACACCCGCGGCGGCGCTGGCGCGTCGCGAGTCATGGGCACGTCGCCTGGAACGCGTCGGAGTGCTCGACCGCGAGTACTACGCCCTGCAGACGGGTGAGGACTTCCGCACCGACCTCGACGCCCTCCGCCATTTCGTGAGCCTCCCCGAGGGCGGTGACGTCTCACTCAACCCGTTCCTCGAACCGGAGTGGCTCACCTCCCGACACGGTGACGGCACGTCCGCCACGATGCAGCTCCTGGCGCCGGAGGGCGACCGCTCCCCCGGCCCCTTCTGGCCGACGCCCCCTGTCGGCGACCCCGTCGAGGCCATCCGGGACGCATCACGGCAGGCACGCGACGAGCCCGGCTCGCCCGCAGCTCGCCATCGCGCCGTCGTCGTCGACAATGCTCGACTGCTGCGCGACCTCGCGCAGGCCGCGGCGATGACGGAGGGCGCCTCCGCTCCTCGAGCGGGCGACCTCACCGACGGCGACGTCGACGTCGTCGTGCCGTCGGGCGACGACCCGACCGACCTCTCCCTCCGTCTCGACTCGCTCGTCGCGCAGGAGCACCGCACGTGGCGAGCCGTCGTCGTGCCCGACCCGCACCCGGGCAGCACCCTCGACGTGGCCAGAGACCTCTCGACGCGCGACGCACGGATCTCGGTCCTCGATCTCGACAGCGGGAGCCACGGCGAGACCCTCGACGCAGGGGTCGCGGCCGGTTCGGCGCCGCTCGTCGTCTTCCTGCCGGTGGGCACGCGCTGGGCATCGACGCACCTCGGCACCATGGTCAGCGCCCGTGTCGATCCCGCGGCGATCGTCGTGGCGCGCTCGACGAACACGCTGACGGGGCCGGGGACCCCGCGGTCCGCCGGGGCGAGTCCCGAGTCGCTCCTCGTGCTCGGAGACGTCGTCCCCCTCGGGGCCCTCCTCGTCCCGAGACCGGCGCTCGAGTCCGTCGGACCGGTCGACACCACCCTCGGGGGCGGGCACGACTTCGATCTGGTCCTCCGCCTCCTCGAGTCCACCGCCGGCACACCGGCGTCGACGACCGTGCGACACCGCGCCCCGTCCCGCCCCGGTCTGCCCACCTCCCCCGACGACCCACGGGTCTGGGACAAGCACGTCATCGAACGCCGCTTGGTCGACTGGTCGACCCAGCGGGCCGGAGTCGACGACCGCGTGGTGGACCGACTCTCCGTCTGCATGCCGACATTCCAGGACTGGTCGATGACCATCCGAGCGGTCGACGCCGTGCTCGACACCGCCGCCGGCCGCGACGTCGAGGTGGTCGTCGTCGACAACGGATCCCGGCGCTCGGTGTCGAGCATCCTGGCGGGACGCTACGCGGACGAGCCCCGAGTGACGATCGTGAGGGCGCCGCAGAACCTGAACTTCGCTCTGGGCTCCAACCTCGCCTTCGCCCGATCCTCGGGAGCCCACGTGCTGTTCCTGAACAACGACACCGTGGTGCAGCCGGGTGCGCTCGACCTGATGATCGAACGTCTCGAGTCGGACGACACGATCGTCGCCGTCCAACCGCTGCTCCTCTACCCCGACGGAACCGTGCAGACGGCGGGCACGTTCTTCGCTGGTGAGCGCATCCTGCCGTGGCACCTGCTGGCCGGGCACCCCCGCGAAGACGCGGAACGCGGCGATCTGCGCCGGTTCAGCGCCGTCACGGCCGCGGCGATGGCGATGCGCGCCTCCGACGTCGTGGCCCTGGAGGGCTTCGACACGAGATTCACGAACGGACTCGAGGACGTCGACCTCTGTCTGCGGGGGCTGGCCCTCCGGACGGAGGCCCATCACGAGGTGGAGACCCGCGCGGTCGTCGAACACCACGAGAGCAAGAGCACCGGCCGGAAGGTGACCAACACGGTCAACCGGTCGCTCTTCGACGAGCGGTGGAGTGGCGCGTATCCGGTCTCCGATCTCCCCCGCTACGAGCACTTCGGTCTCGCGGCCCCGCATCTCGGGGCGACGCCGCCGGCCGAGTTCCGCATGCTGCGCCGCGCCTACCCGGTCGTCGTCCGCCCCCGGCGGGACGTCGCCACCGGTCCCCGCGCGGGCGAGCCGTGCCTCCGGTGGGCCGTGAAGACGCCCACCGACTCGACGGTGTCGACCGGCACCGACGATCCCCTCGTCCGGCGACTCGTCGCCGCTCTCGAACGGAACGGGCAGGAGGTCGTCGTCGACGGCCGCCAGAACCACTACCGCGCGTCGGGAGACCTCGACGATGTGACGCTCACACTCGAGGGCGAGACGCCCGTCAGCCCGCAACCCGGATCATTCGCCGTCCTGTGGCGGACCCGCACCGAGGCGCTCGGATCCCTCGAACGACAGATCCACGACGTCGTCGTGCCGCTCACCGCGAGTCACGACGTCGACACCGAGACAGACCGCCTGGTCGAGCTGGCGCTCGCCGAGGCCCGAAAGGACAACCGATGACCCTCGCCATGACCATGATGGTCCGAGACGAAGCCGACATCGTCGAGTCGATGCTCGAGTTCCACCTCGCGCAAGGCGTCGATGTCGTCATCGTCACCGACAACGGCTCCCTCGACGGCACGGCCGAGATCCTGCAGCGCTACGCCGACGACGGCCGCATCGTCCTCCACCACGACCCCGTGCAGAAGAAGCAGCAGGGCGACGTCGTGACGAAGATGGCGCGCGAGGCCTACACGGAGCACGGGGCGGACTGGGTCATCAACGCCGACGCCGACGAGTTCATCCGACCCCTCGACCCGGCGAAGACGCTCTCGGAGGTCTTCGCGAAGATGCCCGTCGAGCTGCAGTCGTTCCCCGTCCCGGTCACGAACATGGTCGGTCGTCCCGCCCGGAGCGGGGCGGGCATCGACAGACTCGTCTGGCGCGACCACCGCAGCGAGGCGGCCCTCAAGGCCGTCGGCGTCCACGCCCAGCCGACGCCGAACGCCGTGCACGTCGGTTCCGCCGACGTCGTCGTCCGTCAGGGGAACCACTACGTGTCGATCACCAGCAAAGGACGTCCCCCGGCCGGCCTCGAGCTCGAGGTGCTCCACCTCCCCTGGCGCTCGTGGGCGCAGTTCGAGCACAAGGTCCGCATCGCCGGTGAGTCGTACCGTGCCAATCCGGACCTCAAGCCGAGCCCCAACCACCACGGCATGCGTGACTTCGCGCGACTCGAACAGGACCGCCTGCTGCCCGCGTACCTGATCCGCCAGCCGGACCCGCGCCTCCTCGGCTCAGACGGCGACGAGTTCGTCCACGACGACTCCCTCGCCCGGTCGCTGGCCGCACTGCCTCGCCCCACCAGCCCCCTCGCGGCCGCGGACGACGAAGCGATGTCCGACGAGGAGATCGCCGCCCAGCGCGAGATCGGCCTGCACAACCTCATGATCGAGATCGACGGACAGGCGGTGCTCGCCGCCAGCAAGGCCCGATGGGACGACGAACGACGACGGATGCAGAAGGCGCTCAACGCCAAGGACGCGGAGATCGCGCAGTTCCGTCAGCGTCGGATCGTGCGCATGGCCGATCGGCTCGGTGCCGTCATCAGGAAGAGCTGACCCGCGGGCCGTCTCGGTGTCCGGCCCTCGCCTCCACCGCGCTCTCCAGGAGGGTCCGGGCCCGACTCGCGAACGAGTGCTCGGTCGCGATGATCGCGGCTCTCGCCAGCCGTGCCTCGTCGTCCGGCCAGGCGTGCGCCGGGTCCGTGGCCGCGGTCAGCTCCTCGCGAGAGGCGACCTGGGCGACGCTGTCGCCGAACAGCTCGTCGATTCCGGCGACGGGGTCGGAGACGACGCGGGCACCCGAAGCGACGGCGTCGAAGAGACGGTTGCTGACGAAGCCCTGCGCCGCCATGTCCGCCCAGTGGTCGTTGAGCACGACGCGAGCGCTGCGATAGGCGGCGGAGAGCTGCTCGTTCGGCAGGAAGGCGCCCTTGACGAGACGAGGGTCGACGTGATCGAGCCAGCCACCACCGTAGATGTCGACGTCGATCCCGGCCTCGACGGCTTCACGGACCAGGGGCCGGTACTCGCCCCGGGTCGAACCGACGAAGAGGACGTCGGATGCGAGGTCCGCGTCGGACGCACCGGGGTGGAACCGAGCGGGATCCGTCGCCTGGAGCAGCGGGACGACGTCGACGCCGGTCTTCTCGGCGGTCTCCGCCGACCAGGTGAACGAGGCCGCGAACACCCGGTCGTAGGCGGTCAGCTCGTCGGCCGTGACCTCGTCCGGATGGCTGATGACCCAGAGCAGGTCGATCCTCTCCGCGCTCGTCGGCGGGGACTGGAGACCTCTGATGACGAGCGACACGTCGTCCAGGTGCTGCGTCGCCGGCCGCCGGTGGGAGTGCCGCCGATCGATGACGACCCGCTGCCCGAGAGCTCGGAGTTCGCGGGCGAGGTCGTCGGCGAAGAACGTGTCGCCCCAGGTGTCGCCCAGGGGGCCGGCGCTCGCGGCCGTCTTGATGGACCACCGGAGGCGCGGGTAGTCCCCCGCGGCAGCGTGCCGACGGTCGACGCGCCCGCCTCGCACGGTCGAGACGCCGTCGGATGACGTCAGGGGCGCGGCCGCATCGACCGTGAACCCCGCGCTCTCCAGAGCCCGGAGCGCTTCGCCGCCGGCCCGGATCATGCTGACCGACTCGGAGTCGTGCGGTGCCTCGACTCCCCGCTCGACCCTGCCGGAACGGTTCAGACGACCGGTCACGACGAAGGTCGCGCCGCCCGGCACCCGCCCGGTGATCGCGGCGATCGCGGTCGCCTGGTGGCCGGTCCGCGGTGCAGGCGCCAGGTCGATCGTCTTCGCGACGAAGGCCGGCTGGTCGGCGGCGGCGATCCGGTTCTCCGTCGCCGCCGAGACGTCTTCGAGGGGGAAGCCGGAGAAGAGCGACTCGAGGGGGTCTTGCGCCCTGTGCCGTACGGCGCCGGCACTGAGGACCACGTCGTCCTTCCCCTGGACGACGGCCTGGACGACTCCGCCCCGTTCGTCTCGGGCGGCGAGCAGTTCTCGGACGGTCGCCGACTCGACCTCGATCGACGCGTCGAGCACGACCGTCGTGGCGCCGCTCGCCGTGTCGAGGGCCTGGGTGTAGGCGGCCTCCCAGGTGGGGAGCAGATCACGACTCGCCCACTCGGCGCCCAGGAGGTCCGGTGGGCTCCAGTGCGCGGGCGGTGCGGACTCGGGGACGAGATGCGCCGCGACGAGGACCTCGGAGGGCTGACCGACGAGGGCCACCCGCAGTCTCGCGAGCCGGTCGTCGAGCAGAGGGAGCTGATCCTGACGGACCGTCAGGAGGACCGACACCAGCGACGGATCGAGCGGCCTCGTCCGGGCGGCCGCCGGTCGAGCGCGACGCCGCTCCGCAGCACGTCGTCGCCACGAGCCCAGCCACCGAGCCGCTGTCGTCCGGGGGCGGCGGAGGGCCGTGAGACCAGTGAGTACCCGGGACCTGAGTGACATGTCGTGATGCCTTTCGGAGTGCGGCGACAGGGCCAGGAGGACGCCGTCAGGCCAGGAGGCGCCTGAGGTAGACCCCGTAGCCGCTCTTGGCGAGCGGGGCGGCGAGAGCCTCGAGCTGGGCGTCGTCGATCCAGCCGGCGCGCCAGGCGATCTCCTCGACGCAGCCGATCTTGAACCCCTGTCGGTCTTCGATGACCCGGACGTACTCGCTGGCCTGCATCATCGACTCGAAGGTGCCGGTGTCGAGCCACGCGGTCCCGCGATCGAGCACCTGGACCCGGAGACGACCCGACTCGAGGTACCGCTCGTTGACGGTCGAGATCTCGAGCTCGCCCCGGGCGCTGGGCTCGATCGTCTTCGCGATCCGGACGACGTCGTTGTCGTAGAAGTAGAGACCGGGCACCGCGTAGTTGCTCTTCGGCTGCGTGGGCTTCTCCTCGATCGACACGGCCGTGAAGTCGTCGTCGAACTCGACGACGCCGTAGGCGGTCGGATCGGACACGTGGTAGGCGAAGATGGTCGCCCCATCGACCTGAGCGTTCTGGCGGAGGCTGGAGCCCAGGCCCGTGCCGTGGAAGATGTTGTCGCCGAGCACGAGCGCGACGCTGTCGTCGCCGATGAAGTCCTCTCCGATGACGAACGCCTGCGCCAGGCCGTCGGGCGAGGGCTGCACGGCGTACTCGATGGTCATGCCGAGGTGCGAGCCGTCGCCGAGGAGCGCGCGGAACTGGTCGTTGTACTCGGGCGTCGTGATCACGAGCACCTCGTTGATCCCGGCCATCATGAGCGTCGACAAGGGGTAGTAGACCATCGGCTTGTCGTAGATCGGCATCAGCTGCTTCGAGATGCCCTTCGTGATCGGCCAGAGACGAGTCCCGCTGCCCCCCGCGAGGATGATGCCCTTCATCGTCCGGCTCCCGTCCGCAGGGTGTCGTAGTAGGCGCGCGCGGCGTCCCAGGTGGGGAGCAGACCCGCCTCGGCCGCCTCGGCGAGAGTCGGAGCGTCGGTGTCCTTGGGCGAGAGGAGCAGCTCGCCGGCCTCGTCGGGGAAGGCCAGTGCGACCTGCTCGTCGAGAGGGTCGATGCCGTGCTCCCGTGTCGGCTGGTAGACGTCGGTGACGAGATAGCTGACGGTCGCGCCCTCGGTCAGTGCGACGAAGCAGTGCCCGAGCCCCTCGGACACGAAGATGGCGCGTCGGTCGACGTCGTCGAGACGGACGCTGTCCCACTGGCCGAAAGTCGGCGAGCCGACCCGGATGTCGACGACGAAGTCGAGGACGGCACCGTGCGTCGCCGTGACGTACTTGGCCTGACTCGGCGGCACGTCGGCGAAGTGGACGCCGCGCACCGTGCCGCGCTTCGACACCGACGTGTTCGCCTGACGCAGGTCGATCGACCTGCCGGTGGCCTTCTCGAGCTCGTCGAACCGGTACCACTCGAGGAACGTCCCGCGGTCGTCGTCGAACTGGCGGGGGGTCACTTCGTACGCGTCGGGGACGCTCAACTCACGGATCTGCACGGCCCCGAGTCTAGACGAACCCGTCTCGCGCATCGGAGGATCCCACTCCGACCGCGTGCGCGATCCCGGCTAGCATGGCGGGCGGCCCGCCCCGCCGGGCGCGCCTCCGGCCCTCGTCGAAAGGACCCCGTCGTGTCGATGCAGACGCCCGCGAACGTCCCCCTCCTCTCCGTGGTCGTCCCCACGCACGACGTCGCCACGTGGTTGACGGAGTGCCTCGACACCATCGCCCGTCAGGACGTCGACCTCGAGGTCATCGTGGTCGACGACCACTCGACCGACGACACCCTGGCACTGGCCCGACGACGAGCCGAGGCGGATCCCCGATTCCGCGTCCTCGAGGCGACGGGTCGAGGCGGCGCCGCCGCCCGGAACCAGGGCGTCGAGCAGGCGCGCGGCCGCTACCTCATCTTCGCCGACGGCGACGACATCGTCCCCCGGGGCGCGTACGCCGCACTGGTCGGCGCTCTGGAGGCCTCCGGCGACGACCTCGCAGTCGGCGACTTCCTCAAGTTCAACGCCCGGACGACGTGGCGGCCCTCGAAGGGGTTCGACGCGTTCTCCGAGCACCGGTCGTCCGTCGCCATCGACGACGTCCCCTCCCTCATCCGCTTCAGGGCCTGCTGGCACAAGGCGTTCAGACTCGAGAAGTGGCGGGCCGACGGTCTGCTCTTCCCGTCGGTCCCCCGCTCGAACGACATCGTGCCCATGACTTCGGCGCTCCTGGGCGCCGCGTCGATCTCCGTCGTCACGGATGTGGTCTACACCTACCGCGACCGACCCGGGCACGGCTCGATGACGAAGAAGGCGGGCCAGCTGGCGGGGACTCTGAGCTACTTCAGCGAGGAGGCGCGGTGCACCGAGCTCGTCGTGCGCGACGGCCGCGAGGCGGTCGTCCAGGAGTACTTCTCCATGGTGCTCGTCAACGACGGATGGGTCCACCTCCGCAAGCTCATGGCGCAGGGACGCATCCCCATCTCCCCGGCCGAACGCGAGGAGCTGGCATCCGTCGTCACGACGCTGCTTTCCGAGGCTCCCACCGACGTCGTCGAGCGCCTCGGCCCCAACCAGAACCGCATCTACCGTGTGGTCGGCGCCGGTCGCGTCGATCTCGTGTGGAGTCTCCCCGGCGTCCCGGGGACGACGGACGTCGTCCCCGACGACCCGGCCGACATCCTCGCCGCCGTCTCCCGTGCCGGGGAGCTCGTGACGCTCCTCGGCGGACTCGGCGACCCGGAGGCCGGCGAGACCGTCGTCGAGCGCATCGTCATGCCGCATCTCCTCGCGCTGTCTTTGTCGGACGACGACGACGCCAAGGCGGAGGCGTCCAGGCTCAGCGCGGTCTTCCCCGCGACGAGCCTGAACACCTCGACAGCGGGCGTCGTGGGCCTGGCCGCGGGGTCCGCCTGGGCCCGCCTGGCCCGGCTCGCCGACCTCGTCCGAGATCTCCGGGTCGACGTCGACGACTTCGACGGCCGGCGTGCCATGCTCTCGTCGTCGGGTCAGTCCCCTGACGTGCCGGTCAGCCTCCTTCTGCAGCATGCGTCAGGGCACTCGGTCGAGTGGACGGAGCTGCCCCCCTCGAACACGGCCACGGCGGCGCTGCCGCGTCGAGTCCGCACCACCCCCGGGGTGTGGTCCGTCCGCGCGCAGGTCGACCTCGAGGGCACGCACGTGGAACTCCCGGCGCGCGTCTCGCGGTTCGCGCTGCAGCGCCCGGCGGACCCTCTGGCCTCGGTCGTCGTGGCGCAGGCGGACGACGCCGACAGCGAGCTGCAGTTCATCACCCGCTCGCGTCTCGTCCGGCGTCTCGCCGGGGCCGCCCTCAGACGGGCCCGGGCGACGGCGGGTCGGATCAGGCGCTGATCGAGTCGTAGAGCGACAGCATGTCGGTCGCCATGGCGTACGGCGTGTACCCGAGCGCGTAGGCGCGTGCCGACGCGCGGAGCTCGGGCGAGGGCTCGAACTCCGCGAGACAGGCCGCCAGCGCTTCGACGCCGCCGGCCGCGTCGTAGAAGCGGACCCAGCTCTCGTCGGCGAACTGCTCGACCAGATGAGGGAAGGCCGGCACGACGACCGGCAGACCGAAGGTCGAGGCCAGATGGATGCTGCCCGAGTTGAGGATGGCGGCGTAGGGCACGACGAGGACGTCCGCGGCCGCGAACCACCGCCCCGCCTGGTCGTCCGGGACGTAGCCGAAGCTCGTGACGATCTTGGAGTCCTCGGGGATCATCGCCTCCGTCTCGAGGCGGTCGACGTGCGAGGCGTGCCCGGCGAGCAGGAGGGTGTCTCCCGTGCGGCCGACGGCCGAGATGAGGGCGGAGATGCCCTTGTAGGGCTTTATGTGCCCGAAGAACAGGACCGTCGTGCCCGACGAGGCGTCGAGCTCCAACGACGCCCGCGCCTCGTCTCGTGACCAGGCCTGGTCGTACAGCCCCTCGTAGCTCGGGTGACGGACGAGAGCCTCCTTGTCGAGGGGGATGTCGAAGACGTCCGCCACGACCCCGCGCGTCTGAGGAGACATCACGTGGACCTTGGCGGCGAGAGCGACGAGTCCGTTGCTGAGCTCGGTCTCCTGGCGAGGCCACGGGCAGTCGTGAGGGAGGCGGTTGTGGACCGTCCAGACGAAACGGACCCCGCGCTCGGTCGCCTCCCGGATGGTCGAGAGCACGAGCTGCATCCGACGCTCGGCCTCGGCCTCGTCGGGCGCCGTCTGGATCAGCAGGGAGGTCCAGTGCAGGTGGATGACGTCCCCGGACTCCAAGGTGCCGATCTTCGTCAGGAAGGGCGTGAGTCGTCGCTGCTCGTTCACCACCCAACCGTCCGCACGGATGGCCAGATAGGACACGTTGAGGTAGGGGTTCTCCGGCCAGTACGGGAACACCACCACCGTGGGGTGTCTTGAGTCGCTCACGGTTCCTCCTCCAGGGTCGGCACATGAGTCTAGGGCAGCCGCGGTGTGATCCCGCAGGGTCTGCTGTTACCCTCGGTCCCGCGATTCCGGCGACGGTCGTCCGGAGAGGACTCCACATGCCCACACCCTGCATCCGACCACTCCCGACGGGTTCCAGAGGGTCGTGCCGTGCCTGACCTGCACACGGTCGTGCGAGGGGTGCCGGTCGTACGGTGGGATCCTCTCCGTCCGCATCCCGACGGCCCGCGCCGCGTCTCGAACTTCGGCGATCTCCTCGGCCCTCTCATCATCCGGGAGCTGCTCGGTCGGGTGCCCGTCGTCGTCCCGGATCGGCGCCGACTCGTAGCCGTCGGATCCGTCCTCCACTTCGCCCGACCCGGCGACGTCGTCTGGGGCTCGGGCGTCAACGGCAAGATGCCGCCGGTCGCGCTCGGCGCCGGGGACCTCGACGTCCGCGCGGTGAGGGGGCCTCTCACACGCGCCGCGCTCGCCCTCGCCGGGATGGAGCCGGGCGACGTCATCGGGGACCCCGCGCTGCTGATCCCCGAGCTCGTGCCCGACCTGGTGCACCGGGCCGGAGGAGCCAGGACTCGGGACGTCACGATCATCCCCAACCTGAACGACCGGAAGGACCACCGGAACGACCCCAGGGCCGTCGACCCGACGGCTCCCCTCCTCGAGGTGCTCCGGGCGATAGCCGAGAGCCGACTCGTCGTGGCCTCGTCGCTCCACGCCCTGATCGTCGCGGATGCTCTCGGTGTAGACGCCGTGCCCTTGGCCTCCCGGGCCGAGCACCCTTTCAAGTACGCGGATCACTACGCGGGGACGGGCCGTCGCGAGGTCCTGCCGGCGCGCACGGTGGAGGACGCCCTGGCGTCCTCCCCGCCGCCGCCCCTGTCGCTCGACCTGATGCCGCTGCGCCGGAGCTTCCCCCTCGATCTGTGGGACGTCGAGGCGTCGCACGACCGGACCCGCGCCTCCTCGGCCACCCCTCCGGCACGGCCCCGGTGCACCGCGGCCGAAGAGGCCGACCGGCACGCCTCAGAGGAGACGCTGGCGCGCTGGCTCGAGGCGTTCGGACGCCCGCCCGAGCCGTGGCGGTTCAGGACGGCTGCGGCGTCAGCGGACGAGCGGGCGTAGTCGCTCCATCAGGTACGGGGCCAGCGTCTTGCTGAACGTCGCGGTGATGTGATGCTGGTCGCGGTACACGATGACGTTGCCGATCACGATCGGGCAGGTGTCGTCCCGACAGAAGAACGAGGCCAGATCGACGACGTCGGCACCCGTGTCGTCGGCCGCGACGACGAGGTCGTCCGTTCCCGCGAAGGCGTCCGCCGACGAGACCGAGCACGTCGACGTGTCGGCACCGTCCGCGGCCTGCGTGACGCAGTCGAGCGCCTCCTGGGTGATCGTCGGATTGTCGCGGAGCACGACGACACGGGTCCCCGAGTCCTGCGTCTCCCGCCAGGCCGTCTCCATCGCCGCCACCCGGGTCGACGACTCCTGCTCCGTCTGGGTCGGATCACGGCGAGCGGTGGCCAGGACGACGTCGTAGTCGCCGCTCCGGAGGGCGGTGTCGACAGCCTGCATGTACGTCCGCTGAGGTCCCGCGCCGAACGTCGACGGATCCGTCCACGCCCCTCCCCAGCCGACGAAGACGTCGAGGCTCCAGCCCTCGTCGGCCACCTGCTCGCTGAGACCCGGCACGAGCATCGCCGCATGGGAGTCGCCGACCAGTGCCACGCGCGGAGCGTCGGCGTCGTCGGATCCGAAGTGGCACGGGGTGGCGTCCGGTGAGCCCTCCGGCCGGTAGCAGTCGAAGGCGCCGTCCGTGTCGTCGAAGACCGCGGCGGTCGACGGCACGAGAGTGTCTCGCAGGTCCGGGTTCGCGCAGATGCTCTCGTCGGCGAAGGCCGCCGCGCCGAAGCAGGGGACGTCTCCCCCGAGCAGAGCCTGGGTCTGACGGTCGCTGTCCTCCTCGGCCGCGCGTGCCTGGACGAGACCGACCGTCGGGACGATCAGAGCGATGACCATGCCCGCGGCCACCGCGGCGAAGGTCCACCGCGGACGTCGGAGCGTCAGAGCCTTCGCCGTGCGCGAAGGATCTTCGATCAGCACCTTCGACAGCCAGGCGAGGGTCACCGCCACCACCAGGATCAGCAGCTTGACCCGTGCGTCGAGATCGCGGCCGAGGGCGTAGGGGACCAGGACGATCAGCGGCCAGTGCCAGAGGTAGAGGGAGTACGACACGTCGCCGAGGAGGCGCACCGGGCCGAACTCCGCCAGCGGGGTGGGCGACCAGCGGCCTTCGGGGCTGCCCGCGGCGATGACCAGGAGGGTGCCGACGACGGGGAGGAGCGCCGTGAAGCCGGGGAACGGAGTGGCACCGGTGAACGTCACCACGGCGAGGGCGATCATCCCCCAGCCGCTCCAGGCAAGGAGCGTCCGAGCCCGGGTGCCCGCCCGCAGCACGTCGGGCGCCACGATGGCCAGCAGCCCGCCTGCCGCGAACTCCCACGCGCGCGTGTGCGTGACGAAGTAGGCGCTGGCCGGGTCGGTCGCCGTCAGCACGATCGAGAGGACGAGCGACACCGCGAAGACGACGGCGAGCAGCACCCCGACCGTTCGACGCGGCCGCTGCACGGACCGTCGTCGGGCCAGGACCAGCGCGAGCGCGATCAGCAGCGGCCAGGCGACGTAGAACTGCTCTTCGACCCCGAGCGACCAGAAGTGCTGGACGGGCGTCTCGACGTTGTCGGCGGCGAGGTAGTCGACGGAATCGGACGCCAGCACCCAGTTCTGGACGTAGAGCACGCTTCCCGCCACGGCGCGCAGGAACTGACCCCAGAGCGATCGGGGCACGACGACGACGACGGCGATCGCGGTCAGCACCAGGACGGTCAGGGAGGCCGGGAGCAGTCGCCGCGCACGACGGGCCCAGAACCGCGACAGCTGCACTCGACCCGTCGACTGGACCTCGCGCATGAGATGCCCCGTGATCAGGAACCCCGAGATCGCGAAGAAGACGTCGACCCCGACGAAGCCGCCCGGGAGACGAGCCGGCCAGAGGTGGTAGAGCACGACGACCAGCACCGCGGCGGCGCGGAGAGCCTGGATCTCGGGCCGCACGCCCGCGTGGGCTCGTGCCGTCGGCCGGTCCCGCGGCGTATCGCCCCTCAGGTCGTCGACCGAGTTGCGGGAGGAGATCGGAGCGGGCACCGGGAGATCATAGCCCGGCGGGTCTCGGGTCGACGGCTACCTCGATGAGGGCCTCGCCCACGGCCGAGGCGATGGCCCGGTGACCGGCGTCGTTCGGGTGCACTCCGTCACGGAACATGAGGTCGGGACGGCCGAGGAGCGGTTGGCCGATGTCGAGGTAGGTGCCGTCGACCTTGGCCGCGGCCGACTGGACGATGGCCCCGAGTATCGAGATGTTCGGCGGAGTCCGGTCGGCGCTCCAGAGCGGCGAGACGGCCACGATCTGGGCGTCGGGCAGGGCCGAGCGGAGATCCGCGAAGGTCTTGTCGACCGCCTTCTTCAACAGGTTGAGGTCTCGGGTCGATCGCACGTCGTTGAGTCCGCCCGAGACGATGACGGCGTCCGGGTCGACGGCCACGACCTGGTCGATCCGCTCGTCGTACGTCATCTCGCACGACGAACCCAGCGCGACGTAGCCCGAGCCCCCGCAGCCGAGGTTCGCACCCTGCCAGCCGAACGTCTCGTCGAGGAGCGACACCCAGCCGGCCTCGGCTGATCGCGCGCCCGTGCCCACGGTGTAGGAGTCGCCGAGGTAGGCGACCCGGGTGCCGGTCGTCGGGTCCGCCTGGAGGACGTCCTCAGGTGGCGTGGTCGCCCTCTCGGCCGCGACGGCGGGCTCCGCCCCGCCCCGGGGGACGAGGATCGCGACTCCCGCCACTGCCAGGAGGGCGAGGATCACGGAGGAGACGAGCCACGCTCGGAGGCGCGATGTCGTCGTGGGGGTGGCGGTCATGCTGCTCCTCATTCGGTCGGGACTCTCACGCCCCTCCGCGACGACTGGCGGGATCGTCGCGACTAAAGAATAGGGTGGCTTCGTGTTGCAGATGCTGAGCCGGTGGGCGCGTGTACGGAGGTTGCTCGACGCCGTCGACGTGCTCGAGGAGCGCGTGGCCGCCCTCGAGCAGTCGTCGATGGACCACAGGGGGGAAGGCGACGACGAGACGCCTCTCGCGGTCGTGCCCTCGTACGTGTCGGTCGGCGAGGGGACGCGCATCGGCCGGACCGTGGCCTTCTTCGGCACCCGACGGGCCAGGATATCCGTCGCCGAACGCTGCCAGCTGCTCGATGGGGTGCGGGTCTTCGGGCCGGTCGGAATCGGGGCCGGGACGTTCCTGAACCGCGACGTCTACGTCCGTCCGAGGACGACCATCGGCTCGCAGGTGTCCGTCGGCCCCTTCACGCGGTTCATCACGGAGACCCACGATCTCGGAGACGCCTCGAACCGCGCGGGAGCGGGCCGCACGGAGCCCATAGTCGTCGGAGACGGCTGCTGGATCGGCGCCGACGTGACCGTGCTCGGAGGGGTGACGATCGGCGGCGGGAGCGTCGTGGCGGCGGGCAGCCTCGTCAACCGCGATGTGCCCCCGAATTCGCTGGTCGCCGGTGTACCCGCTCGCATCGTCCGCCCGCTGGAGGCCTGACCACCCCGCGGAGGCGACGCCGGGTCAGCGACCCGAGTAGTCGGCGGACTGCTTCACGGCCGCCTTCGGGATGGACATCGAGCTCAGCACGTTGTAGAAGCCCACGCTGTTGACCTCGCGGTACGTGACGCCGATCGTCTTGACGGATGACACCATGGCGGACGTCGACAGATGACGCAGTGTCCGGACGCCGACGAGACAGGTGTACCCCTTGCCCACCCCGGCGAGCGAATCGGTGCAGCGGAGAATCAGCATGTGTGTGTGTCCTTCGGTGTTTTCTTGCCCGCGACGGGCGTGGATCGGGGACTGCTCAGCGACGCCAGTAGTCGGCGTTCGGCACGAGGGCGGACCGCGGGATGGACAGTGAGGACATCGCGTTCAGGAACGTGTTCGCCGTCACCTCGAAGTAGGGCGTCGAGACGACCCGCATGGAATTGATCATGTCGATGGTCGACAGGTGGCGGAGGCTCCGGATGCCCAGCAGGGCCGTGTACCCCGCCGCGATGCTGCCGATGGCCTGGGTGGTGCGCAGCACGGCCACGTCACCCGTCCCGACCTTGGGCGCATCCGTCCCGGCCGTTCCGACCCAGGCACCCGTGTAGTCGAAGTGCCACGGCTCGGGCTGCGAGAAGCCGTTCCCCGTCGGCTTCCAGCCGTACGACGGTGCGTTGGCGTCCATCCATCGTTTGGCGGCGGTGCCGGCCGTCTCGACCCCCGAGCCGAAGTCGCACGAGATGGCCCAGCCGTGATTCGACGTGCCCGGATAGGCGGCGAGGTTGCCCGTGCCGTTCTGGTAGCGGGTCCAGTAGTCCTGCTGACGCGCGTAGGTCCGGTATCCCTCGGTGATGACCAGGGGGCGCCCGACAGCCCGGGAGAAGGCGAGACTCATCGACAGATACTGTCGCGCGGCGTCCGAACGCAGGTATCCCGATCCGGCGACGGTCGACACGATGGGCGTCAGGGCGGCCGCGGGGATCCTCCCGTTCGAGTAGCCGCCCCACGACGAGGCCTGGGCGGCGGCGAGGGCCTCGGCCACGGTGGTCACCCCGGCCGTCGTCTCGCCGAGGTTCGTGGCCGCCGCGGCGGGACGAGCGTCGAAGGTCGTCACCGCGGCGCCGCCGGCGGCCACCGCCGCGAGTGCGAGCAGTCGCCGTCGATCGACCGACACGACGGCGCGAGGCGCCGTCTCGGCGGGGGCGTCGCGGATGTCCATGACTACAACGGTCACATGGATCTGTCCCCCGAGCCACCCCCCGACCGAGGTTCCGCAGAAGAGGGGACAGACAGGAGCGGATACTTCCCGAGCCGCCGCGGACGACCTGTCCCCCTAAGATCGAATGACCCTTCCGCGACCGACCAACAAGGAACAGTGTGAAAATCCTCGTCACCGGCGGCGCCGGTTTCATCGGCTCGAACTTCGTCCGCCGCACCATCGAAGACGCCTACCCCGGCCTCGAGGGCGCCGAGGTCGTCGTCCTCGACGCTCTCACCTACTCCGGCAACGAGGCCAACCTCGCCTCCGTGGCCGACTCCCCCCGGTTCACCTTCGTGAAGGGCGACATCCGCGACGGCGCACTGCTCGACACGCTCTTCCCCGAGATGGACGCCGTCGTCCACTTCGCCGCCGAGTCGCACGTCGACCGGTCCGTCCGCGACGCGTCGATCTTCGTCGAGACCAACGTGCTCGGCACGCAGCAGCTGCTCGACGCGGCGCTGCGCAACGACCTCAAGCGTTTCGTCCACGTCTCGACCGACGAGGTCTACGGCTCGATCGCCGAAGGGTCGTGGGCCGAAGACCGTCCGCTCGAGCCCAACTCGCCCTACAGCGCCTCGAAGGCGGGCAGCGACCTCCTGGCCCGCAGCTACCACCGCACGCACGGCTTGAACGTCTCGATCACGCGCTGCAGCAACAACTACGGCCCGTACCACTTCCCCGAGAAGGTCATCCCCCTCTTCGTCACGAACCTCATCGACGACCGGCATGTGCCCCTCTACGGCGAGGGGAACAACATCCGCGACTGGCTGCACGTCGACGACCACACCCGCGGCATCGCGATGGTGCTCGTGGGCGGTCGCGCTGGCGAGATCTACAACATCGGCGGCGGCACCGAGCTGACCAACCGGGAGCTCACCGAGATGCTGCTCGAGTCGACCGGCCGAGACTGGTCGTACGTCGACCGCGTCCAGGACCGACTCGGTCACGACCTCCGCTACTCGGTCGACATCTCGAAGATCCGCGACGAGCTCGGCTACGAGCCGCGCGTCCCCTTCGCCCAGGGTCTCGCCGAGGTCGTCCAGTGGTACCGCGACAACCGCGAGTGGTGGGAGCCCCTCAAAGAGCGGGCGGCCCTCTCGTGAGCACCCCGCAGAATTCCCGCTATCTCGTCACCGGGGCGCGGGGCATGCTCGGCTCCGACCTGCTCGAGGCGCTCTTCGGCCGTGAGGTGACCGTGCTCGGCCGCGCCGATCTCGATGTCACCGACCGTGACGCGGTCTTCGACGCGGTCGCCGGTCACGACGTCGTGATCAACGCCGCGGCCTATACGGCCGTCGACGCCGCGGAGACCGACGAGGAGGCGGCGCTCGCCGTCAACGGGACCGCAGCCGGTCTGCTCGGCGAGGCCACCGCCTCCTCGGGTGCCAGGCTCGTGCAGGTGTCGACCGACTACGTGTTCGACGGTTCCGCCACGACGCCCTACGACGAGTCGACCCCTCTCGCACCGGTCAGCGCCTACGGTCGGACGAAGGCCGAGGGAGAGCGCCTCGCCCGCGCCGCGAACCCCGACGGCACCTACATCGTCCGCACCGCGTGGCTCTACGGCGAGCACGGTCCGAACTTCGCCAAGACGATGCTCCGGCTCGCGTCGACGCACGACACCGTCAGCGTCGTCGACGACCAGGTCGGCCAGCCCACCTGGACGATGGACCTCGCGGAGCAGATCGTCCGACTCGTCGACTCCGACGCCCCCGTCGGGATCTACCACGGCACCAACGGGGGTCGAGCCAGCTGGTACGACTTCGCCCGCGCCGTCTTCGAGACGGCCGGCCTCGACGCCGACCGGGTGACGCCGACCGACAGCTCGAGCTTCGTGCGACCGGCCCCCCGACCCGCCTTCAGCGTGCTCGGACACGAGGCCTGGGGAGCGGTAGACCTCGAGCCCATGCGCCCCTGGCGCGAAGCCCTCGACGATGCAGTGGCGAAGGGGGTCTTCACGTCCGATGACGACGCTCCGAGTGGTCGTTGACCAGATCCTGGCACCCGTCCCCGGAGGGATCGGCCGGTACACGGTCGAGCTCACTCGTGGACTGATCGCGAACGCGCCTCGTGGCTGCGACGTCGAGGGCGTCGTTGCGGCGCACCCGCAGGCGGACTACGACCGCGTCGACGATCTGCTCCCCGGGCTCAGAGGCCTCGCCAAGGCCCCTCTCGGTCGACGTGAGCTTCTCGGTCGCCTGGCAGACGGGTCTCGTCGGCCTCCCCGGTCGGGGCATGGTCCATTCGACGAGTCTGCTCGCCCCGCTGTCACGACACGACCGGTCTCTCGAACCGTCGACCCAGACCGTGGTGACGATCCACGACACCGTGCCGTGGACCCATCCCCACACGCTCACGCCGCGAGGCGTCCGGTGGCACAAGGCCATGGCTCGACGTGCGCACCGCTTCGCCGATGCGGTCGTCGTGCCCACGCACGCCGTGGCCGACGATCTCTCCGAGCGGTTCGACTTCGGAGACCGCCTCCGTGTCATCGGCGGCGCCGTGAGCAGCGACCTGAGCGTCCCGAGCGACGCCGACGCGATCGCCGACGCGCTCGACCTCCCTCCGACCTACGCCCTGAGCGTCGGAACCCTCGAACCCCGCAAGGGCATCGAGCCGCTGATCCAGGCCATGGGCCATGCCGACGCCCCCGACGTCCCGCTGCTCATCGTCGGGCCCGACGGCTGGGGCGAGGTGAGCATCGCCGACATCATCGCTCGAGAGGGTCTCCCCGAGGGGCGGGTGCGCTCGCTCGGCTTCGTGTCGGACGCCCAGCTCGCCGTCCTGCTGCAGCGCGCCTCCGTCTTCGTGTTCCCGAGTCTGGCCGAGGGGTTCGGTCTCCCCGTCGTCGAGGCCCTGAGCCTCGGTACGCCGACCGTGATCTCGGACACCCCGGCCCTCGTCGAGGTCGCCGCCGACGCTGCGGTCGTGGTCGCCCGTGACGACCCCGAGCACTATCCCGAGCGGCTCGCCCAGGCGATGTACCAGGTGGTGAACGACGTCGAGTTGAGCACCCGTCTCGGGGTCGTCGGACTCGACCGCTCGCATGCCTTCAGCTGGGCCGACTCGGCGGACAAGGTCTGGCAGCTGCACGCCGACCTCTGACCCCCCAGGGGGTCGGGCGCTCAGCCTCCGGTCGACGCGGTCGCCGCGGCGACATCGGTGCGGATCACCGAGAAGTCGGGATAGACGTTGTCGTAGGTCGGCGGGACGATCTCGAGGTCGGAGATGTCCTGGCCCTTGGTCTTGAGCGCGAGTTCGACGAACGCGCCGAGGGCCCCTCGGGGGATGTCGGTGTCGACCGTCTGCACCCCGGCGCTCGCGACGGATTGGAACTTGGCCAGCACCGTGGCCGGCTGGAACTGCGTGAGGAGAGCCTGCTGCACCTCGCGTTGACGAGCCATCCGGTGGTAGTCGTCCGAGCCGTGCCGGGCCCGGGCGTACCAGAGGGCGTGGTAGCCGTCGAGGGTCTGCCTGCCGGGCTCGATCCAGCCGTCGACGTTGACGGGCTGACCGGCCGCGTCGACGCCGCCGTTGATGGGCAGACGCCCCTCGGTGTTGTCGACCTCGATGCCGCCGAGGGCGTCGATCAGCTGGGCGAAGCCCTCCATGTCGATCAGCACGTAGTACTGGAGGGTCAGACCGGTGACGCCGGAGACGGCGTCGCGCATGGCCTCGACCCCGGCGTTCGAGCCGTTCCGCTCGGCGTCGGGATACAGCTCGGGATGCTCTTCGCCGTAGGTGTACAGGTAGCTGATGAGGCAGTCGTCACCGCAGGAGTACCCGTCGGGGTAGGCGCCCCAGAGAGGCGACCCCTCGGAGAACGGCGCGTTGTAGAGGTTGCGAGGGATGCCGATCAGCGTCGCGGCCCCCGTCTCGGCGTCGATGCTCGCGACCGAGATGCTGTCGGGCCGGAGGCCCGTCCGGTCGGCACCGGCGTCGCCGCCGAGCAGCAGGATGTTGTAGCGACCGTCCACGGGGTCGGCCGCCTGGGCCTGCGACGTGAAGAGGTCGCTGAGCAGACCATGCTGAACACCCGACAGGTAGGCGCCCCAGGCGGCCGGCCCGACCGTCACGAAGAGCAGCAGCGCCATCGCCCCCGCCAGGAAGCCCCGTGACGTCGGATTCGTCCGCACGAACCGCAGGAGTCGCAGGGTGTCGAGGGTCAGCACGACCCACAGCACCGCGAAGTAGATCAGGTAGACCTGGACGACGGTCAGCGCCACGACGCTCGTCGCCATCTCGATCAGCGGGCGGCGGAAGAACAGCGCCGAGAGCAGCACGACGACCAGTACGGCCCAGAACACCAGCGTCGAGGCGAGCCCGATCCGACCGAGCCGGCGGTTCCCCGCCAGCACCTGGGCGGAGCCCGGCACGAGCACGTTCAGCACGACCAGCACCCAGGCCCGCCGGGTCATGAACGACTCCGACCCGAGGTCGGGGTTCCGCACCGGCAGGGTGGCGCTCACAGCGACCGCTGCAGGGCCGTGTTCTTCTCCTCGACGAGCTCGCCGAGACTGGTCGCGTAGTCCGCCAGCCGGGCGGCGAGATCGGGATCGGAGACCCCGAGGATGCGCGCCGCGAGGAGTCCGGCGTTGGCCGCCCCGCCGATGGAGACCGTCGCGACCGGGATGCCCGCCGGCATCTGCACTATCGAGAGCAGGGAGTCGAGGCCGTCGAGCTTCGCCAGGGCGACGGGCACGCCGATGACGGGCAGGGTGGTGACCGAGGCGAGCATCCCCGGGAGATGCGCCGCGCCTCCTGCACCCGCGATGACGACGCTCAGACCGCGCCCCGCGGCCTCGCGTCCGAACCGGATCATCTTGTCGGGGGTGCGGTGCGCCGACACGACCTCGACCTCGTGGGGGACGCCGAACTCGGAGAGGATCTCGGACGCGCTGCGCATCGTCGGCCAGTCGCTGTCGGAGCCCATGACGATCGCGACCCGCGGCGGCGTGCCGGGATCGTTCGCGACGGAGGGGGCGAAGGAGGCGCGGTTCGGGTCGGACACGAGCTAGAGGATAGCGTCAGCCCTCGAAGAACGCCGCACCGGCGCGCGCCCGGTAGGTCGCCTCGTCGAGGTCGTCGCCCGTCGCCGTCACGTGCCCGACCTTGCGACCGGGACGCGGGTCCTTGCCGTAGTCGTGCACCTTGACCGACGGGTGATCCGCCATGAGCGCGGGGAGCCGCTCGGAGAGGGTGCCCTGCTCGGGCCCGCCGAGGACGTTCACCATGACGCTCCAGGCGTCGTGCGGTCTCGTGTCGCCGAGGGGCAGATCGAGGACCGCACGGAGGTGCTGCTCGAACTGACTCGTCGTCGATCCGTCGATCGTCCAGTGCCCGGTGTTGTGCGGGCGCATCGCCAGCTCGTTGATCAGCAGGCGGTCGTCGTCGGTCTCGAACAGCTCGACGGCCAGCACGCCCGTGACCCCGAGCCGCTCGGCCACCGTGCGGGCGATGGCCTCGGCGGCCTCCGCCAGACGACCCGCGCTCTTCGGCGCCGGCGCGATGACCTCGGCGCAGACGCCGTCGCTCTGCACGCTCTCGACGAGGGGCCAGGCGACGATCTGACCGCTCGGACGGCGGGCTACCGACTGAGCGAGCTCGCGGCGGAAGTCGACCAGCTCCTCCACGAGCAGTGCCTCTCCGTCGGCCAGGTCGGCGAACCAGTCGTCAGCGCCGTCGGCCTGGCGGACGACCCGCACGCCCTTGCCGTCGTAGCCGCCGCGGGCCGTCTTGACGACCGCGCTGCCGCCGTGCTCCGCCAGGAACCGGCCGAGCGCCTCGGCGTCGCGCACGGCCGCCCAGTCGGGCACGGGCAGACCCAGCTCGCTGAGCCGACGGCGCATGACGATCTTGTCCTGCGCGACGGCCAGCGCCTCGGGCGACGGGTGGACGGCGACGCCGGCGTCGACGAGTGCCCGGAGGACGTCCTGCGGGACGTGCTCGTGGTCGAAGGTCACCGCATCGACGTCGCGGGCGAAGGCGAGGACCGTCTCGACCTCGTGGTAGTCACCCACCTGCGTCGCGGCGAGGCGCGCCGAGCTGCCCTCCGTCTCGGCCAGGACGCGGATGTCGAGTCCGAGATGGATGGCCGGGGGGACCATCATGCGGGCCAGCTGCCCGCCTCCGATCACGCCGATCCGGTAGGCCATGGTGTCTCCTCGATGCGGGCGTCCGTCCCGGACCCGGCGCGGGGCCGGTCCGAGAGGGGCGCGGTAGAATCTTCCGGGCTCGTCGAGCCCTCCCCATCTTGGCCGATACCCCGAGGAGGCGCATGCGCCGGCTCGCCCTCCAGCTCGTCCGCTACGGCACCGTCGGCGCCCTCGGTGTCGTCGTCGACCTGGGTCTGTTCAACGTGTTCCGGGCGACGGTCTTCGACCCGGAGCGCATCGCAGCCGGGCCGCTCCTCGCCAAGGTCGCCTCCGGAGTCATCGCGATCGTCGTCGTCTGGTTGGGCAACCGGTACTGGACGTTCCGCGCGACGCGACGCAGCCGCGCCCTCCGCGAGGCCGCCGAGTTCTTCGGCGTGGCGCTCGGAGGTCTCCTGATCGGGCTGGCCTGCCTCGGGGTGTCCCATTACGTGCTGGGATTCCACTCAGCGGCGGCCGACAACGTCTCGAGCAACGTCGTCGGCCTCGCCTTGGGCTCGGTCTTCCGGTTCACGCTCTACAAGCTCTGGGTGTTCCACCCCGCGCGGACCGGCGTCGAGGCTCAGGGTCGGCCGAGTCCCCTGTAGTCGAAGCCGGCTGCACGCCAGGCCACGGAGTCGAGCGTGTTGCGGCCGTCGACGACGCGAGCGTGCGACACGAGACCGGCCACGACGACCGGATCGAGCTCGCGGAACTCCGTCCACTCGGTGAGGACGAGCACGACGTCCGCGTCGCGGAGCGCGGACTCGACGTCGGTGGCGTACTCGAGCTCGGGCGCGACGCGACCGGCCGTGGCGTTGGCCTCGGGATCGAAGGCGGTGACGATCGCGCCGCTCGCCCGGAGGCGACGCGCGACGTCGAGCGCGGGCGAGTCGCGGATGTCGTCGCTGTTCGGCTTGAAGGCCAGCCCCAGCACCGCCACGCGGGCACCGGCGAGGTCGCCGACGAGGTCACCCGCGAGGGCGACGACGCGATCGCGACGACGGAGGTTGATGGCGTCGACGTCGGCCAGGAAGGCGAGCGAGTCGAGACCGAGCTCGTCGGCTCGGGCCTGGAACGCCCGGATGTCCTTCGGGAGGCAGCCGCCGCCGAAGCCGATGCCGGCGTTGAGGAACTTGCGGCCGATGCGCGCGTCGTAGCCGATGGCGTCGGCGAGCTGCGTGACGTCGGCGCCGGTCGCCTCCGCGACCTCGGCCATGGCGTTGATGAACGAGATCTTCGTGGCGAGGAACGCGTTGGCCGAGACCTTCACGAGCTCGGCCGTGGCGTAGTCGGTGACCAGACGCGGCGTCTCGGCCGCGAGCGCGGTGGCGTAGACGGCGTCGAGCTGGGCGGTGGCCCGCTCGCCGGCCTCACCTCGTGCGACGCCGTAGACGAAGCGGTCGGGGGTGAGGGTGTCTTTGACCGCGAAGCCCTCGCGGAGGAACTCGGGGTTCCAGGCCAGATCCGCCCCTGAGGAGGCGCGCACCAGCTCGGCGAGGCGACTCGCCGTCCCGACCGGGACGGTCGACTTGCCCACGACGAGGTCGCCGTCGGACAGGTGCGGGAGGAGCCCTTCGACCGCCGCGTTCACGTAGGTGAGGTCGGCGGCATGGCTGCCCTTGGTCTGCGGCGTGCCGACGGCGACGAAGTGGATCTCGGCGCCCGCGGCGTCGGCGAGATCCGTCGAGAAGCGGAGCCGACCGGATTCGAGCGCCCGGCCGAGCACCTCGGGGAGGCCCGGCTCGAAGAACGGGGCGCGGCCCGCCGCCAGCTCGGCGACCTTGTGCTCGTCGACGTCGATGCCGACGACCTCGTGCCCGAGCTCGGCCATGCAGGCCGCGTGCACGGCGCCGAGGTAGCCGCAACCGATCACAGAAATACGCATGGAGACACCTTTTGTGGTTCGAGGGGTGGAACGGGTCTAGTCGCCGTTCCAGAAGGACGACCCGTCCGCCGGGGCGGACTGATCGTGTTGCCGTCGCTGGGCGACGGAGTTCGTGTTCGCTTCCATCATGTCGTGAAGAGTGGACTGCACGAGATCCGCGCCCGGCACGTCCCACAACACGACCGGCCGATCGAGACCGCTGTTGATGAGCACGTCCCCGCTGCGGAAGAGACTCTGCACGCCGTTCTTCCTGACCGTCAAATCGTAGCCTCGGCTGTGGAGCAGTTCCTGACGGGTCCTGACGACGAGGCCGCGGCGGAGGATGATCCGTCGGGTCGTGATGACGTAGTGCCGTCCGAGCCAGACCAGCAGCGGGACGAGCCAGACCAGCACGATGATCACCCCGGCTGCCGCGAAGACCAGCGTGTTCTGCCAGTCGGCGTCGAAGCGTCCGCCGAAGTATCCCGTCGCCGCGCAGACCGCGACGAGTCCGATCGACGGCCAGAACATGACCCGGGAGTGCGGTCGGAGGCGCGCGACGACGGCCTCGGGGGCCTGCTGGTCGGCGGTGCTCATGGGGTCATTCATAGCGCAGATGGGTGACGTCGCCGCTGGACACCGCCGCATCGGCCCCCGTGCGGGGTCGGACGACCAGTCGCCCGGTCGGGTCGATCGCGACGGCGACGCCGTGCAGATCGGTGCCGTCGGGCAGCTCGACCCGGACGTCGCGGCCCAGCGTCGAGCAGTCCGTCGTGACGCGGGCGTGGAGTCCCGCCGCCATCGCGTCGCCCTCGTGTTCGACGAGGGCCTCGAAGAGACCGAGGGTCTCGTCGAGGAACGCGGCCAGCACCCGGTCGGCGAGGTCGGAGGCGGCGCCGTCGACCCCGTGCAGCGAGAGAGAGGTGGAGGTCGGAGTCGGCAGGCGTTCCGCCGGCACGGTGAGGTTGACGCCCACCCCGATCACGACGGCGCCGTCCGGTCGGGCCTCGGCCAGCACGCCGCAGATCTTCCGGCCGTCCACCTGCACGTCGTTCGGCCACTTGAGGCCGACCTCGCCGCGACCCGGAGGCACCAGGGAGCGGAGGGAGGCGCGCATCGCCACTCCGGCGAGCAACGGCAGCCAGCCCAGGGACGACCCGTCGAGCCCCTTCGCGTCGAGCAGCACGCTCGCGGCGAGGGTCTCGTCGGCGGGCGCCGACCACGAACGGTCGAGTCGACCCCGGCCCGCGGTCTGGCGGAGCGTCGCCACTACGCCGCCGTGCCGGGAGTCCGCTCGCGCGACGAGGTCTGCGTTGGTGGATCCCGTCGTCTCGACGTGCTCGAAGAACGGGCTCCGTGCCGAGCTGAGAGGGAAGGTCATCGACTCAGCCTAAGCGTCGCGGTCTCGGACGTTCACGGAATCCACCACGGACGCCACTCCCCACGCGTGGAAACCTCCAACGGTGTCGGACGACGTGGTCAGTAGAGTGAGGCGGGTGACCTCCGACACGACGCCCTCCCCCGAGACCACCGCCGGCACCGAGCCCGACCTGCACACCACCGCGGGCAAGCTGGCCGACCTCAGGGCGAGGTACCACGAGGCCGTGACGGCCAGCGGCGAGGCGGCCGTCGCCAAGCAGCACGCCAAGGGCAAGAAGACCGCTCGCGAGCGCATCGACCAGCTGCTCGACCCCGGCTCGTTCGTCGAGCTCGACGAGTTCGTCCGCCACCGCACGCACGCCTTCGGCATGGAGGCGAAGCGCCCCTACGGTGACGCCGTGGTGACGGGCACCGGCACGATCCACGGTCGCCAGGTGGCCGTCTACAGCCAGGACTTCACCATCTTCGGCGGGTCCCTCGGCGAGGTCGCCGGCGAGAAGATCATCAAGGTGATGGAACTCGCCCTGAAGACCGGCGTCCCGATCCTCGGCATCCTCGACTCGGGCGGAGCCCGCATCCAGGAGGGGGTCGTCGCCCTCGGCAAGTACGGCGAGATCTTCCGTCTGAACACGGCCGCGTCGGGTGTCATCCCGCAGATCTCGCTGATCATGGGCCCGGCCGCCGGAGGCGCGGTGTACTCCCCCGCGTTGACGGACTTCGTCATCATGGTCGACAAGACGAGCCACATGTTCGTCACCGGCCCCGACGTCATCAAGACGGTCACCGGAGAGGACGTCGGCTTCGAGGAGCTCGGCGGCGCCCTGACGCACAACAAGATCAGCGGGGTGTCGCACTACCTCGCCAGCGACGAGGACGACGCGCTCGACTACGCACGCTCGCTGCTGTCGTACCTGCCCGACAACAACCTGTCCGAACCGCAGGTGTTCGACCGGGCCGTCGAGCTCGAGACCACCGACCACGACCGCGCGCTCGACACGATCATCCCGGACAGCCCGAACCAGCCCTACGACGTGATGACCGTCATCGAGCACGTCGTCGACGACGGCGAGTTCCTCGAGGTCCAGCCGCTGTTCGCACCGAACATCGTGATCGGCTTCGGCCGCGTCGAGGGCCGCTCGGTCGGCATCATCGCGAACCAGCCCTCGGCGATGGCCGGCACCCTGAACATCGAGGCCGGCGAGAAGGCCAGCCGCTTCGTGCGGTTCTGCGACGCCTTCGGCATCCCCATCCTCACCCTCGTCGACGTCCCCGGCTACCTGCCGGGCACCGATCAGGAGTGGACCGGCGTGATCCGGCGCGGGGCGAAGCTGCTCTACGCCTACGCCGAGGCGACGGTGCCGCTGGTGACCGTGATCACCCGCAAGGCGTACGGCGGGGCCTACATCGTGATGGGTTCGAAGCAGCTCGGCGCCGACATCAACCTCGCCTGGCCGACGGCCGAGATCGCCGTGATGGGCGGCCAGGGCGCCGTGAACATCCTCTACCGCAACGAGATCAAGGCCGCGGAGGCCGCGGGCGAGGACGTCGCGGCCGTTCGCAGCCGCCTGGCGAAGGAGTACACGTACAACGTCGCGAGTCCGTTCCTCGCAGCCGAGCGCGGCGAGCTCGACGGGGTCATCGAGCCGTCCGCCACCCGCGTGGCCGTCATCAAGGCCCTTCGCGCCCTCCGCACGAAGCGGGCCGCACAGCCCGCGAAGAAGCACGGGAACATCCCCCTGTGAGCGGACGGCACGCCGCGCTCCCGGTCGACGGAGATCCGCACGAGGTCCTCGCCGATCCCGCGCCCACCCTGCCCGTCATGCTGACCGTCGTCTCGGGGCGTCCCACCGATGACGAGCTCGCGGCCATCACGGCCGTCCTGGCGGCTGGCGAGGCCGCGGCGGCCGCACAGCAGGCCACCCTCCTCGTGCCGCAGCCCGAATCGGCGTGGACGCGGTCGAGGCGTCGCCCCCGGGGGCCGTTGGCCGTCGGACCGGGCCACTGGCGCTCGTTCTCGGGCTGATCGACCGGACCCGCGCCTCCCCGGCGCCGTTGTCCCCCGCGCGATCACGCGACTCAGGGTCGACATCCCGGCGCATCGGCACCGTTCCGGCCACCCGAACAGGGGTAGACGGGGTGATCGTCCCCTGGTTGTCCCCCTAAATGTCGACTTTGCACTCGGTGCGACGACGGGCATCATTGTTCTTGCTAGGTGTAACTCTTCGAGTCGCACCACCGTTTGAGAATCAACTAGGGTAAGCGGGTTCTCAATCGGGGGCGGGTCAGGGCGGCATTCGGGTTGCCGCCCTGATCCGAAATCTTCAAGAAGGGCCGGACATCGTCCGGCCCTTCTTCTTTCGGGCCTTCAGGCCGAGAGGGTCCTCGGGATCTGCAGCCAGAGCTGGACCTCGTCGTCGTCGCCCTCGTCGTCGTCGTCCGACGTGCTCGAGAAGCCACGCCCCAGGGCGCTCGAACTCGGATCGGGCGATCCGAGCCCGACGACGGTCACGGCGTGGTCGCCCCCGCCCGGCACCGTCCTGATGACGATGCGATCGGCGACCGAATCGTGCAGCGCATCGGCCAGCGTCCGGTGGATGCGCGCCAGATCGGCACCGTCGACGTCGTCGAGACCCCCCTCGTCGAGCAAGCTCACGACCGCGCCGCGCCGACGAGCCGCCATCACCTCGCGCCGCACGTCGTCGTCGAGCAGACGGCGACCGCGGATCTCGTCTCGGATGGCCCCCTCGAGGTTCAAGCACTCCCGCCGCTGGTCGGCGCTCAGATCGCCGTCCTGAGACACGATGGCGAGCAGCATCGGACGGGCCGTCCGTCCGGTCTGCAGCAGGCGGTACTGACGCTCGTTGACATGGGCCTCCTGGGCCGCCTGCCAGTCGGCCGCCTCGTGCTCGGCGAGGATGAACTCCCGCGTCTCGCGACTCGCCCGCGTCAACGACGACGACATGGCGGTGGCGAACGCGACCCAGGTCACGCTGCCGATCACGCCGAGATCGGCGAGGGTGTCGGCTCCGCTCCAGGCCGCACCGTGCAGCGCCATGAAACCCACCCCGAGCCAGGCGAACGCCTGCCGGCGACGCGTGGCGACTATGACCATCAAGGTGCCGATCGCGGCCACGTACCACGTGGCGTAGCCGTTCCTCCCCGCGGCGTCGAGCTGCGACGTGATCTGCAACGGGATGACGATGCTCACCGCCAGTGCGAAGGCCGCGATCCAGACGGGCATCGCCGGCCCCCTGCCCGGCCAGAGCGCGGCGACGGTCGCCGCCGCGTACGCGACCATGCAGGCGACGACGGGCCAGGGATCGTCGAACCGGTCGAGCGAGACCGAGGCCAGCACGAGGTGGTAGCAGGAGAAGACGGCGG
The DNA here is from genome assembly GCF_979258095.1 of Frigoribacterium sp. AC394. NCBI lineage: Bacteria > Bacillati > Actinomycetota > Actinomycetes > Micrococcales > Microbacteriaceae > Frigoribacterium > Frigoribacterium sp. AC394. Next base: position 928,639 of record NZ_OZ409834.1, read on the forward strand.
CCAGCAGCACGATGAGCCATCGCGGCACGGAGACCCTCATGAGAGCCGTCCCGGCAACGGCGGGGTGATGTCGCCGCTCGGCCACAGCAGACGGACGATCGTGCCGTCGCCCGGCCGCGAGTCGATGCAGGCACGTCCGCCGGCGTTCCGCAGGCGCTCGACGATGGAGACCCGGACGCCGAGGCGCTCCCCGGGGACCACGGCGGGGTCGAAGCCGTGCCCGGTGTCGCCGACCTCGATCAGAGCCCCGCCGTCCGGGCCCGAGTGGATGCCGACCCATCGACGGACCCCGTCCCCGTGGCCGGCGTGCTGCGAGCTGTTGACGAGGGCCTGCACGGCGGCGCTGTACAGGGCCTCGGCCGCGGCGGACGGGACGCTGCACCCCATGAGGTCGCCGACCTTCAGATCGACCGACACCCCCATCTCGGAGCTCACGACGGCGAGCCGCTCGCGCAGGGACTCGAGGGTCGTCGTCGATTCGTCGAACGGCGTCGCCGCCGCCGCGGAGGCGAGGTGCGCCACGGCGTTCCGGGCCATGTTCGTCGCCAGGACGCGCTCGTCGGGCGAGTAGGCGCGAGCGGCCTGGATGAACGTCGTGAGGACGCTGTCGTGCACGATCGCGTCCACCTGCACCCGCTCGAGCTCCGTCGCGTGCTCGCGGATGGCGTTCGAGTAGCGCGCGACGGCGAGAGCCTGCGCCGCATCGACGTTGGCGGCCGCCTGCCGCAGGATCACGACCAGGATGAGCACGGCTCCCCCGAGCAGCACGGCGTAGGTCGAGTCGAGGGCGGCGTGCGCCAGCGACACCGCGCCTCCTGAGGGGGTCAGACGGATCAGGCCGTAGACCAGCGGGGCGACGAACAGGTACCCGACCGCGATCCAGGCTGTGAACGCGTACGCGGCCGCAGCCGTCGCGACGGTGCAGAGGTACCAGAGCCACGGCACCGACGTCTGCACCGCGCTGGGGTCGTTCACCGCCAGCGGCCAGGTGATCAGCGCGATGAGGTACGAGATGGCGACGAAGGCCGCAGCGGTCTCGGCGCCGCGGACGACGATGCTCGCGACGGCGACGGCGACGAACCCGCCGAAGATCGAGATGCCGATGAACCACGCCCACGCTTCTTGCATGGACCCGATCTGGTCGACCATCGACGGGATGGTCTGCACGCCGAAGACGATGCCGCCGGCCCCGACGACCCGGCCCACGACCTTCTCGAGGAGCGCCCGACTGATCGGGTTCCGTGACGGACGCGGCGGCGCCGTCGGCCCGACGGAGGCCTGGTCAGCGACCATCCCCGCCGTCCGCGTCGAGACCGGGGAGGATTCCGTCCTCGACGGCACGGCGCAGCAGGTCGACCTTGGTCGGAGCGGGACGACCCACCTCGACGTACTTGACGCGGATCCGGTCGAGGTACTCGCGCGCGGTCGAGTACCCGATGCCGAGCTGCTGCGCGGCGAGCTTGAGCGGCAGTCCCGAGGCGTAGAGGTGCAGGATCTCGCGCTCGCGCCGTCCGAGCTGCGCCTTCGCGAAGTCGCGGTCGGCGTCGATCGCGCTCGCCCACTCGAGGTTGTTCAGCACGTCGCCGCGGGCCACCGTCGCGACGGCGGCCATGACCGTCTTCGTGGCGGACGACTTCGGGATGACGCCGGCGGCGCCGGCGGCGAGCGCCTCGCGGACGGACGCGACGCGGTCGGCGATGCTGTGCACCAGGACGGCCGAGCCGGTCGCCTGGACGCGCTTGACGTTCTCGGTGACGGTAGACCCGTCGCCGAGCGACAGATCGAGCACGACGACGTCGACCTCACGGCCAGAGAGGTTCTCGACGAGCTCTTGCACGCCGGCGGCCGTCAGCACGACCTCGAAGCCCTCGTTCTGGCACGCCGCCTGGATGCCCAGCCGCACCGACTCGTGATCGTCGACGATCGCGACGCGCACGGGCACGGTCGTCGGGGCGGGCTTGTTCGGATCAGTCGATGTCTCAGACACGGTGTTCCTTCGCTCGGCGTGCGTCCGGGCCCCTGGAATCCCCGGGCGTGCACGGGGGCCATCGTATCGGCATATCGGCCGGGGCTCCGGGTCCGCGTCCGCGGGTCAGGCTCGGACGAGCCGTGCGACCGTCTCGACGTGGTGGGTGTTCGGGAAGAGGTCGTACGCGGTGAGCGCGTCGACGTCGTACCCGAGGTCGCGGAACAGGGCGATGTCGCGGGCCAGGGCGACCGGGTCGCACGCGACGTAGACGATCTGGGCCGGTGCGAGCCCGGCGATCTCCGTGACGACGTCCCGACCGGCGCCCGATCGCGGCGGGTCGAGCACGACGGTCGAGGCGGCGTGACGACCGCGGTCGAGCGATCCCGCCTGGGCGGCGGTCTGACGGATCCAGCGCTCGACCCGCCCGGTCACCGCCGAGGCGCCGAGCCAGTCCGTGAGGTTCTCCGACGCGTGCTCGGTGGCGCGCTCGTCGCTCTCGACGCTGGTGATGCGGGTCCCCGGGCCGAAGGCGTCGCCGACGGCCGCGGCGAGCAGGCCGACACCGCCGTAGAGGTCGAGGTTCGCGGCCTTCGGGTCGAACAAGTCGGGTCGGATCGACTGCTGGACGGCCTTCGTCAGCGTCGTGGCGGCCTCGCGGTGCACCTGCCAGAAGCCCCGGTCGTCGAGTCGGAACTCGCGGTCGCCGACCGTCTCGTAGATCGTGGTGCGCGACTGGTCGCCGATGACCAGACGGGCGCCGCCGACGCTCGGGGCCAGCACGTCGATGTGGGCCTCACCCGGGAAGACGTCGCCGAGCGGCGCCGCCTCGACGAGCTCGGGAGTCGCGAGCGGGAGGTCGTCGACCTGCACGACCGTGTGCGACCGTGCCGCGTAGGGCCCCGTCCGTCCGTCGGCGTCGACGTGCAGCCGCACGCGCGTGCGCCAGCCGGTGCCGCCGCGCTCGTCGTCGCCCGGCAGGGCCGCGACCTCGACGTCGGCCCGCTCGGCGTCGAGACCGCCGGTGCGCGTCAGCGCATCGCGGAGCACCTGCCTCTTGAGCTCGCGCTGATGGGCCAGGTCGATGTGTCCGAACTCGGCGCCGCCGGCCCGCGCCGAGGGGTCGACCTCGACCGCGGCGGCGGACCAGACGTGAGGCCTGCGGTGCTCGCTCGCCTCGACGACCGACACGGTCTCGGCACGCCAGAACGACTTCTTGCGGTCTTCCGTGATGCGCGCCACGACCCGCTCGCCCGGCAGCGTGTCCGAGACGAAGACGACGCGGCCGTCCAGTCGCGCCACCGAGATCCCTCCGTGTGCGATGCCCGTCACGTCCAGTTCGACCTCTCGGCCCTGCATGTCTCCCATACGACGAGTCTGACAGGCTGGTCGACATGACCGTTCCCCTCTTCCTGGCGAGCACCTCCCCGGCCCGTCTGTCGCTGCTCCGGTCGGCGGGCATCGAACCCGTCCTGATCAGCCCCGGGGTCGACGAGGAGGCGGCGGTCGCCGTCGCCGAGGCTTCGGAGGGTCGGGCGCTGACCGCGGCCGAGACGGTCGCGCTGCTGGCGAGGGCGAAAGCCGAGGCGGTGCTCGACACCCGGCGCGACGGCCTCCCCCTCGACGGGCTCGTCCTCGGCGGCGACTCCGCCTTCGAGTTCGACGGCGAGGTGCACGGCAAGCCCCACGAGCCCGCGATCGCCCTCGAGCGCTGGCGGCGGATGGCCGAGATCGGTCACGGCACCCTCTGGTCGGGTCACTGGCTGATCGACCACCGGGGCGGGGCGCCCCGTCGGAGCCCCGAGCACCCCGAAGGAGGCGCGGGTCGGGTCGCGAGCGCGACGCTCACCTTCGCCGACGATCTCGACCCCGACGAGCTCGCCGCCTACGTCGCCACGGGCGAGCCCCTCGAGGTGGCCGGGGCCTTCACCATCGACGGGCGAGCGGCCGCCTTCATCACGCGCATCGACGGGACGCCGAGTGCCGTCGTCGGCCTGTCGCTGCCCGAGCTCCGAGCCATGGTGCGCGGGTTCGGCGTGCCGTGGCACGAGCTCTGGAACTCGTCGACCTCGGGTCTCTTGTAGAACTCGTCACGCGCCTCCCACGCCTTTTTGTGCACGTCAGCCAAAGACCGGTGAGAGGTGCCCAATAGGCTGAGGGACTATGCCGCGTATCAGCAAGGTCCTCATCGCCAACCGTGGAGAGATCGCCGTCCGGGTGATCCGGGCCGCGCGTGACAGCGGCATCGGCTCCGTCGCCGTCTACGCCGACCAGGATCGCGATGCTCAGCACGCCCGCCTCGCCGACGAGGCCTACGCGCTCGACGGCTCGACGAGCGCCGAGACCTACCTCGTCATCGAGAAGATCCTCTCGGTCGCCCGGCGCTCGGGCGCCGACGCCGTGCACCCCGGCTACGGCTTCCTGGCAGAGAACGCCGACTTCGCCCGCCAGGTCCAGGCGGCCGGACTCGTCTGGATCGGGCCGTCGCCCGAGGCCATCGAGCAGCTCGGCGACAAGGTCTCCGCGAGGCACATCGCCGAGCGCGTGGGCGCGCCCCTCGCCCCCGGCACGCTCAACCCCGTCTCGGGTGCCGACGAGGTGCTCGCGTTCGTCGACCAGCACGGACTCCCCGTGGCCATCAAGGCGGCCTTCGGCGGCGGCGGTCGCGGCCTCAAGGTCGCGCGGACCCGCGACGAGGTCCCCGAGATGTTCGACTCGGCGACCCGCGAGGCCGTCGCGGCGTTCGGCCGGGGCGAGTGCTTCGTCGAGAAGTACCTCGACCAGCCGCGACACGTCGAGACCCAGTGCCTCGCCGACGAGCACGGCAACGTCGTCGTCGTGTCGACCCGCGACTGCTCGCTGCAGCGTCGGCACCAGAAGCTCGTCGAGGAGGCCCCCGCGCCGTTCCTGACGGACGAGCAGACCGCCAAGCTGTACGAGTCGTCGAAGGCCATCCTCCGCGAGGTGGGCTACGTCGGCGCCGGCACCTGCGAGTTCCTCATCGGCATGGACGGCACGGTGTCGTTCCTCGAGGTGAACACGCGCCTGCAGGTCGAGCACCCCGTCTCCGAGGAGGTCACCGGCATCGACCTCGTCCGCGAGCAGTTCCGTCTGGCCGAGGGCGGCGTGCTCGACTACGACGACCCCATCGCCCGCGGGCACTCCTTCGAGTTCCGGGTGAACGGCGAGGACGCCGGTCGCGGCTTCATGCCCGCCCCCGGCCCGGTCCACGTCTTCAAGGCCCCTGGCGGGCCGGGCGTGCGCGTCGACAGCGGCGTGCAGGCCGGCGACGAGATCAGCGGCTCGTTCGACTCGCTGCTCGCCAAGCTGATCGTCACCGGCCCCACCCGCGAGGTCGCGCTCGAGCGTTCGCGCCGAGCCCTGGCCGAGTTCGAGGTCGCCGGCCTCCCCACCGTCCTCCCGTTCCACCGCGCGATCGTCGACGATCCGGCCTTCGCGCCGGCCGACGGAGCCCCGTTCTCGATCTACACCCGCTGGATCGAGACCGAGTTCGACAACACCATCCCCGCCTGGAGCGGCGAGGCCGAGGCCCCGCGACCCGACGACGAGCGCACGACCGTCGTCGTGGAGGTGGGTGGCAAGCGGGTCGAGGTCTCGTTGCCCGCCGGTCTCGGCGCCCGCACCGCGCCTCCTACGGTCGCCCCGAAGCGCCGTGGGGCCTCCCGCTCCGGCGTCGTGACGGCGACCGGCTCGTCGGTCACGTCGCCGATGCAGGCCACCGTCGTGAAGCTCGCCGTGACCGAGGGTCAGCAGGTCGTCAAGGGCGACCTCGTGCTCGTGCTCGAGGCCATGAAGATGGAGCAGCCCGTCGCCGCCCACCGCGACGGCGTCGTCTCGGGCATCGACGCCACGGTCGGCCAGACCGTCTCGTCGGGTCACGTCCTGCTCAGCATCGACTGATCGCCCAGCGCCCTCCTCCCCCGATTCGGTGCAGCGCATCCCGACTCGGGGGTGGAGCGCCGAGGAGGCGCGGGTCGAGCAGGTCGGGAGGGCCGCAGACTCTAGAGTGGTGGGCATGTCCGAGACCCCCATGCACCCGCTCGACGACCGCGCCGCAGACCCCTTCGAGGTCGCCCGCACCGCCGCCGCCGAGATCGCCGACAAGACCGGCGTCGCCCACCACGACATCGCCCTGACCCTGGGCAGCGGCTGGGCCAAGGCCGCCGACCTGATCGGTGAGACCGTCGCCGAGGTCCCCGCCACCGAGATCACCGGCTTCAGCGCATCCGCGGTCGTGGGTCACACGGGCTCGATCCGCAGCATCCTGCTGCCGTCGGGCAAGCACGCGCTCGTGATCGGCGCCCGCACGCACTACTACGAGAACCACGGCGTCCGCCGGGTGGTGCACAGCGTCCGCACCGCCGCAGCGACTGGGGCCACCACGATGATCCTCACGAACGGCGCCGGCGGCATCCGCGAGACGTGGAAGCCCGGCACTCCCGTCCTGATCAGCGATCACATCAACCTCACGGCCGACTCGCCCCTCGAGGGCGCGACGTTCATCGATCTGACCGATCTCTACTCGAAGCGGCTGCGCGACGTCGCCCGGTCGATCGACCCCTCTCTCGACGAGGGCGTGTACACGCAGTTCCGCGGGCCGCACTACGAGACCCCCGCAGAGGTGCAGATGGCCAAGGCCATCGGCGGTCACATCGTCGGCATGTCGACGGCGCTCGAGGCGATCGCGGCCCGTCAGGCCGGCATGGAGATCCTCGGCATGTCGCTCATCACCAACCTCGCGGCCGGCATCCAGACCACGCCGCTCAGCCACCAGGAGGTGCTCGAGGCCGGTCGCGAGGCCGAGCCCGTGATCAGCGACCTCCTCGCCCGCATCGTGGCCGCGCTGTGAGCCGCACCGCGCAGACCGACGGCGCGGTGTCCGGCGACGACGCACTGCTCGCCCTCGCCGTCGCCTGGCGCGACCAGGACCCTGACGCCGAGACCCGCGACGAGCTCGACGCGCTGATCACGCGGGCCCGCGACGGTGACGCCGACGCGGCCGGCGACCTCGGCGACCGCTTCGCCGGGCGCCTCCAGTTCGGCACGGCCGGGCTGCGCGGAGCCCTCGGGGCCGGTCCGCAGCGCATGAACCGCGTGCTCGTCGCCCAGGCCGCCGCCGGTTTCGCGGCGTTCCTGACCGGGCGCGAGAGCGAGCCGTCGATCGTCATCGGCTACGACGGCCGCAAGAACTCCGACGTGTTCGCCCGCGACACCGCCGAGATCATGGCCGCCGCGGGCGTCCGCGCCACGATCCTCCCGCGGGCGCTCCCCACCCCCGTGCTCGCCTTCGCCGTCCGTCAGCTCGACGTCAGCGCCGGCGTGATGGTCACGGCGAGTCACAACCCGCCGCAGGACAACGGCTACAAGGTCTACCTCGGCGGCGTCGACGACGGATCGCAGATCGTCTCGCCCGTCGACGGCGAGATCGCCGCCCGCATCGACGAGGCCGCGCGGTCGTCGGTCGCCGACATCTCCCGATCCGACGACTACCGCGTGGCGGGTGACGACCTCGTCATGGAGTACGTCCGACGGACGGCAGCCGTCGCCGGCACCTCCTCGACGGGCCGCCAGCCGAGGGTGGTCTACACGGCCCTGCACGGCGTCGGCTGGGAGGTCGCGCGCCGGGTGTTCGCGACGGCCGGGTTCGCCGAGCCGATCCCCGTCAGCGAGCAGAGCGCCCCCGACGCGGCGTTCCCCACGGTCGCGTTCCCCAACCCGGAGGAGCCCGGCGCGATGGACCTCTCCTTCGCGACGGCCGACCGGGTCGGCGCCGACCTGATCATCGCGAACGACCCCGACGCCGACCGTCTCGCCGTCGCCGTGCCGTCCGAGGGCGGCTGGCGTCGACTGAGCGGCAACGAGGTCGGAGCGATCCTCGGCTGGCGCGCTGCGGAACGCGCACGGAGCACCGACTCCGACGGCACGCTCGCGGCGAGCATCGTCTCGTCGCCGGCGCTCCGCGAGATCGCCCGGGTCTACGACCTCGACTACGCCGACACCCTCACCGGCTTCAAATGGGTGTCACGGGTCGGCGGGCTCCTCTACGGCTATGAGGAGGCGCTCGGCTACCTCGTCGACCCCGAGGTCGTCCGCGACAAGGACGGCATCTCGGCGGCCGTCGATCTGCTCGCCCTCGCCACCGAGCTGCACACGGCGGGCTCCAGCCTGGCCGAGCACCTCGTCGCGTTCGACGAGCGGTTCGGGGCCTACGCCTCGGCGCAGGTCTCCCTCCGCGTCGACGACCTCGCGACGATCGGCGCCCTCACGTCGCGCCTCCGGCAGTCGCCGCCGTCGACGATCGGCTCTCGTCGCGTCGACCGCATCGACGACTTCCGCGACGGATTCGGTGCGTTCCCCGCCGGAGACATCCTGCGGTACTGGCTGACCGACGGCTCGAGGGCCATCGTGCGCCCGAGCGGCACCGAGCCGAAGCTCAAGGTCTACATCGACGCCTCGAGCACGGAGGGCGATGCGATCTCCAGACGCGCAGCCGCCGAGGCCGCGGTCGCCGACCTGGAGGCGGGGATGCGCGCGCTCCTGGCCTGAGGGTCAGGGGCGCGCAGCCCCGGGTGTCGCTCAGCCGAGCGACTTCTGCAGCTTCTCGGTGAGCTCCTGCTGATCGAAGTGGTTCTGGATGACGATCACGTCGGCGAACGTGCTGCCGATCGCCTCCACGAACTCGGCCGAGGTCAGGATGACCTGCGCGTCGTCGGCGACCGTCGAGATGGAGCCGATGTCGGCGGCCACCACGTCGGCCTCGATGTCGAGACGGGCGAGCACGCGCTCGGCGTTGACCTTGAGGATTCCGCTGCTGCCGATGCCGGCCCCGCAGATGGTGACGATCTTCATGACATGGCTTCCGTCTCGGTGCAGCAGGGGTCGGTGCCGGCGCTCAGGCCGGGACGCCCATCAGGCGTCTGATCTCGTCCGCGGTCGTCGCTGCGGCCAGAGCCGGGATCACCGTCTCGTCGTTGAAGACGTTCGCGAGATCGGCGACGGACTCGAGATGGGCGCCGACGGTCGGGAGAGCGAGACCCAGCACGACCGAGACGGGGTCGTTGTGCGGATGCCCGAAGGGCACCGGCTCGGCGAGCGTGACGACGGCGAGGCCGTCGCGGACGACGCTGTCACCCGGTCGCGCATGGGCCAGGGCGAGCCCCGGGGCGATGACGACGTACGGGCCGTGCTCGTCGATCATCCGCTCCATCTCGTCGCCGTAGCCCTCGAGGGCCGCGCCCGAGGCGACGAGCGCCGCACCGGCGACGTGGACGGCCTCGCGCCAGTCGTCGACCCGGGTCGCGATGACGATGGCGCTGTCGGGCAGCGGTGGCAGCGCCACGTCAGACCGCCTCGAAGCCGCGCACGATGCGGTCGGCGAGGTCGTCGCGGTCCTCGAGCGTCAGGAACGACGCCGCGGCGGCGTTCAGCTGGAACGCCTGCAGGTCGGACAGCGAGTAGTCGAACGCCTGCGTCAGCAGGGCGAGCTCGCGACTGAGGCTCGTGCCGCTCATGAGGCGGTTGTCGGTGTTGACCGTCACCCGGTAGCCGAGCTGGTAGAGCAGATCGAACGGGTGGTCGTCGAGGTCGGTGCCCCAGGCCGAGATCGCCCCGGTCTGCAGGTTCGACTGCGGCGACAGCTCGAGTGCGATCTCGCGATCGCGGACCCACGCCGCGATGGGCCCCAGTTCGACGGTCGTCTGGTCGCCGCGGTTGCGGACGACCCGGATGTCCTCTGCGAGGCGGACCCCGTGACCGAGACGCAGCGCCCGGCCGTCGAGCAGGGCCCCGCGGATGCTGTCGAGGCCGTCGGCCTCGCCGGCGTGCACGGTGACGGGGAAGAACTCGCGGGCCAGGAGGTCGAACGCGGCTCGGTGCGTCCCTGCCGGGTGCCCCTCTTCGGGCCCTGCGATGTCGAAGCCGACGACCCCCGTCTCTCGGTGCCGGACCGCCAGCGTGGCGATCTCGAGTGAGCGGTCGCCGTGCCGCAGGGCGGTCAGGATCTGACCGACCGACAGCTCGTGCCCGGAGTCGGCGAGTTCGTCGACCGCGTCGTCGATCCCCGACTGGACGGCGGCGACGGCGTCGTCGAGGGAGAGACCACCGCGGAGGTGCTGCTCGGGCGCCCAGCGGATCTCGGCGTGGACGACGCCGTCGGCCGCGAGGTCGAGCACGAACTCGCGGGCCACGCGCTCGAGCGCGGCGGCGGTCTGCATGACCCCGACGGTCACGTCGAACGTGGCGAGGTAGTCGGGGAGGTTGCCGGCCGACGCCGACTCGACGAACCAGCGTTCGAGAGCCTGCGCCCCGCCCTGCACCGGCAGATCGAGACCCGCCTCGGCGGCCAGCTCGACGACTGTCTCGGGGCGGAGGCCGCCGTCGAGGTGGTCGTGCAACGACACCTTCGGCAACGAGGCGAGCCTCGGCCCCCCGTCGGGCATGCGGTAGTCCTTGTCCGGTGCGCTCATACGGCTCAATCTACTCGCGCCCGCGACCTCGGATCTGGACGCCGCCTGCTACGCGATGCGCTCCGCGACGATGCGGCGCGCAGCCGGCGCCTCGTCGCCGATGGCCCAGCCGCCCTGGACGGCCTCGAGGGCGCGGTCGAACCGCTCCGGCTCGTCGGTGTGCAGGGTGAAGAGCGGCTGCCCCGCCACGACGGCGTCGCCGGGCTTGGCGTGCAGCTCGATGCCTGCGGCGGCCTGCACAGGATCCTGCTTGCGCGCTCGCCCCGCACCGAGCCGCCAGGCGGCGATGCCGAACGGCAGGGCGTGCTGCTCGGTGAGGAACCCGGAGCGCTCGGCGGTCACGACCTGGGTCTCACGGGCCGTGGGCAGGTCGGCGTCGGGGTCGCCGCCCTGTGCTCGGATCATGCGGTTCCAGGCGTCCATGGCGCGCCCGTCGTCGAGGGCGGCCTCGACGTCGGCGTCGGGGAGACCCGCCGACGCGAGCATCTCGCGCGCGAGGGCGACCGTCAGCTCGCGGATGTCGGCGGGACCGCCGCCAGCGAGGGTCTCGACCGATTCGCGCACTTCGAGCGCGTTCCCGATGGTGAGACCGAGCGGGACGTTCATGTCGGTGAGAAGCGCGGTCGTGGCCACGCCGGCGTCCGTCCCGAGGTCGACCATGGTGCGGGCGAGCAGACGCGACTGGTCGATGTCCTGGATGAACGCCCCCGAGCCGAACTTCACGTCGAGCACGAGAGCGGCGGTGCCCTCGGCGATCTTCTTGCTCATGATCGACGACGCGATCAGCGGGATGGCCTCGACCGTGCCCGTGATGTCGCGCAGGGCGTAGAGCTTGCCGTCGGCCGGCGCGAGCCCCGAACCGGCCGCGCAGACGACCGCGCCGCTGTCGGCCATGATCTCGCGCATCCGGTCGTTCGAGATCGACGCCTGCCAGCCGGGGATCGACTCGAGCTTGTCGAGGGTGCCGCCCGTGTGACCGAGACCACGACCCGAGAGCTGCGGCACGGCGACGCCGAACGAGGCCACGAGCGGGGCGAGCGGCAGCGTGATCTTGTCGCCCACTCCCCCGGTCGAGTGCTTGTCGACGGTGGTCTTGCCCAGACCCGCGAAGTCCATGGTCTCGCCGCTGCGGATCATGGCGAGGGTCATGTCGCGGATCTCGCGGCGCTCCATCCCGTTCAGGAAGATCGCCATCGTCATCGCGGCCATCTGCTCGTCGCCGACGTAGCCCCGGGTGTACGCGTCGATCAACCAGTCGATCTGGGCGGTGCTGAGCTCGCCCGACCCGCGCTTCACGCGGATGAGGTCGACGGTGTCGAACGGTTCGACGATGCTGGCCATGATTCTCCTTCGATGCTGGCGGCTCCCCGGATCCGGTCGCGCGCCTCCGGAATGATGTCAGACCGACGGGAGGAGCAGGGCACCGAGGAGGCGCGGGTCGCCCCGCGCGGTCTGGTTACGGTCGCGAGTCCCTGAACTCGTCGAGCTGGCGGGGCCCGAACGCGTCGGGGATGACCTCGTCGATGGTCTTGAAGCCCGAGACGGTGTCGAGCACCATCGAGGCGTCGGAGTGCTCGTAGAGCAGCTGACGGCATCTGCCGCACGGCATGAGCACGTCGCCGTTCCCGTCGACGCAGGCGAAGGCCACGAGGCGCCCGCCGCCCGACATGATCAGATCGCTGACCAGCGAGCACTCGGCGCAGAGCGTGATGCCGTACGAGGCGTTCTCGACGTTGCACCCCGACACGAGTCGGCCGTCGGTGGTCAGCGCGGCCGCCCCCACCGGGAACTTCGAGTAGGGGACGTACGCCTTGGCCATCGCCGAACGGGCGGCGTCGCGGAGCGCGGCCCAGTCGGTGCTCTCGACGACGCTCACGACTTGATGTAGGGCTTGCCGGACGCCGCCGGACCCCTGGACTGCCCGACGAGACCGGCGACGGCGAAGATGGTCACGATGTACGGCAGCATCAGCATGAACTCGCTCGGGACCGGCGAGCCGATGGCGCCGAGCACGTTCTGCAGATTGCTCGCGAAGCCGAAGAGGAGGGCCGCGAGAGTGGCCCTGATCGGGTCCCAGCGACCGAAGATGACCGCGGCCAGTGCGATGAAGCCGGCGCCCGCCGTCATCTCCTTCTGGAAGTTGCCGAGCGAGCCGAGCGTGAAGTACGCGCCGCCGAGCCCCGCGATGGCGCCGGCCAGCGAGACGTTCCAGAACCGCGTCGCGTTGACCTTGATGCCGACCGTGTCGGCGGCCTGCGGGTGCTCGCCGACAGACCGGAGGCGCAGACCCCAGCGGGTGCGGAACAGCCCGTAGAACACCAGCGCGATGGCGATGTACATCAGGTACACGATGATCGTCTGGCGGAAGAACACCGGCCCGACGATCGGGATCTGGCTGAGCACCGGGATGTCCAGCTGCGGGAACCGCACACCGCGGCTCAGCGACTCGGAGCGGGCGAGCACCTGCGAGTACAGGAAGCTGGTCAGACCCGTCACCAGGACGTTGAGCACGACGCCGACGATGACCTGGTCGACGATGTAGCGGATGCTGAAGACGGCCAGCACCATCGAGACGAGCACGCCGGCGATCATGGCGCCGACGAGACCGACGTACGCCGATCCGGTCGCCGAGGCGACGAGGGCCGACACGAAGGCTCCGGCCAGCAGCTGGCCCTCGATGGCGACGTTCACGACACCCACCCGCTCGGAGATGACTCCGCCGAGGGCGCCGAAGATGAGCGGGGTGCTGAGCGCCAGTGCGCCGAGCAGCAGGCCGGGCACGGGGATCGTCGCGCCGGCGCTCGTCCAGGTCAGGAAGGCGACCAGGAAGAGCACGCCGAAGACGGCCACCAGCCAGATCGGCACGCGCTGCGCCCGGACGACCAGGGCGACCGACGCGGCCGTGAGGAGCGCGAGCACGATCGAGAGCACGAGGCCGGTGGCGGCCGAGGGCAGCACCGCGTCGGGCAGGGCGAAGAAGTCGCGTGCCGTGGCGAGTCGGAACGTGCTCGAGCCGTCGCGTCCGAAGCCGACGAAGAGGACGAAGGCGATCACCGTGAAGATGGCGAACGCGATGGGCGCCTTGTAGCTGCGACTCACCGCACGGGCCAGATCGGGCGACGCGGCGGCGGGTGCCGCGGTGTCGGGACTGAGGGTGCTCACTTGGTGACCACCGCCTCCTTGGTCGAGGCCTTGCGCACGGGACGGGCGCCCGGGGCCGGCAGACGGAAGATGCTGCGGACGAGCGGCGGGGCCGCCACGAACAGCACGATGAGGGACTGCACGACGAGCACGATGTCGATCGGCACGCCGTTGGCCGCCTGCATCGAGTAGCCGCCCGCTTTGAGGGCGCCGAACAGGATGCCGGCCGCGAAGACGCCCCAGGGGCGCGAACGACCGAGGAGGGCGACGGTGATGGCGTCGAAGCCGATCCCGGCGTCGATGCCCGAGGTGAAGCCCGAGGTGAGCGTGCCGAGCACCTGCGTCGACCCGGCGACACCGGCCAGCGCACCCGAGATGAGCATCGCGTAGAGGTAGATGTTCTTGACGTTCATGCCGGCGGTGCGCGCCGCGTGCGGGTTCTCGCCCACCGCCCGGAACCGGAAGCCGAGCGTCGACCGGTTGATCAGCCACCAGACGGCGGCGGTGATCGCGATCACGAGGATGAAGCCCCAGTTCAGCCCGTAGCTCGGACCGAACAGATCGGGCAGGATCGCCGTCTCGAGGGTCGCCGGCGACTTCGGGTTGTTGCTGCCGGGGGCCTGGAGCAGACCCTGCGTGCGGAGCATGAACGCCAGCAGGTAGAAGGCGATGTAGTTCAGCATGATCGTCAGGATCACCTCGTGGGCGCCGGTGCGGGCCTTGAGGAGTCCGACGATGCCGCCCCAGAGGGCACCGGCGGCGATGCCCGCCGCCAGGGCCAGGGGAAGGTGCAGCGCGAGCGGCAGGTGGAACGAGAAGCCCACCCAGCCGGCCGCGGCGGACGCCATCAGCATCTGACCACGGGCGCCGATGTTGAACAGCCCGACCCGGAAGGCGACGGCGACCCCGAGCCCGGCGGCGATCAGGGGCACCGCGTAGTTGAGGGTCTCGGTCAGCGGCCGGATCCCGTTCGCGAAGCCGTCGACCCGGAAGTTGTACACCGCGCCCTGGAAGAGCGACGAGTACGACCCGCCGACCGCCGACCCAAAGGCCTGGAGGAAGTCCGTCGGGCGGGAGAAGAAGTAGCCCATCGTGCTCTGGACGTCCTGATCGGTGAAGCCGATCAGGAGACCCGAGACGATCAGGGCGAGCACGACGGCGAGCACCGAGATCGCGGCGTTGCCGGTCGTGAGCTCCCTCAGGAGGCGCGACCCGCGCGAGTCGCCGCCCTCGGCGCCTGCACCGCGCGTGGCGCCGGGCGTGCTCGGGGGCGTCGTGCCCGGCGTCGTGGTGGTGGCGTCGCTCACGCTGCCTGCTCCGTTCCGTGCGGCATCTCGCCGGCCATCATGAGCCCCAGCACCTCGCGGGGCGTGTTCGCCGGCACGATGCCGACGATCGTTCCGCGGTACATCACCGCGATGCGGTCGGCCAGTGCGGCGACCTCGTCGAGCTCGGTCGAGACGACGATCACGGGGACGCCGCGATCGCGCGTCTCGACGATGCGCTTGTGGACGAACTCGATCGAACCGACGTCGATCCCCCGGGTGGGCTGCGCGGCGACGAACAGTCGCAGATCGCGGCTGAGCTCGCGTGCCAGGACGACCTTCTGCTGGTTGCCGCCCGAGAGGCGACCCGCGGGAGTGGCGATGCCCTGGGTGCGGATGTCGAACTCGCGCACCTTCTCGACCGCGAAGGCGGCGAGCTGCGCGAGCTTCAGCGAGCCGCGCTTCACGAACGGACCGGACTGCGAGCGGTCGAGCATGAGGTTCTCGGCGACGGTGAACTCGCCGACGAGGCCGTCCTGGTTGCGATCCTCCGGGACGAAGCCGACGCCGGCGTCGAGCACCTGGCGGACGCTGCGCCCCGTGATGTCGTTGCCGTCGAGCGACACGCGGCCCTCGACCCGGGGCTGCAGGCCGAGGATGGCCTCGGTCAGCTCGGTCTGGCCGTTGCCCTGCACGCCGGCGATCGCGAGGATCTCGCCGCGGCGGACCTCGAACGAGACGTCGTCGACGACGACCTGCCCGATGGGGTCGACGACACGGAGGTTCTCGACCACGAGAGCCGCGTCGCCGGGCTCGGCCGGGGACTTCTGCACGGTCAGCTCGACGGCGCGACCGACCATGAGCGAGGCCAGCTCGGCGTTCGAGGCGCTCGGTTCGGCCTCGCCGACGACCTGGCCGAGACGGATGACCGTGATGCGGGTCGCGACCTCGCGGACCTCGCGCAGTTTGTGGGTGATGAAGACGATGGCCGTGCCCGCGTCGCGCAGCTGACGCATGATGACCATGAGCTCGTCGGTCTCCTGCGGGGTGAGCACTGCGGTCGGCTCGTCGAAGACGAGCACCTTGGCGTCGCGCGACAGGGCCTTGATGATCTCGACCCGCTGCTGCACGCCGACGGGGAGCTCCTCGACGAGCGCGTCGGGGTCGACGTCGAAGCCGAAGCGGCTGCTGATCTCCCGGACCTTCGCCCGGGCGGCTGCCAGGTCGAGCAGACCGCCGGCCTTCGTCTGCTCGTGGCCGAGCATGACGTTCTCGGCCACGGTGAACACGGGGACGAGCATGAAGTGCTGGTGGACCATGCCGATGCCCGCGGCCATCGCATCGCCGGGGCCTGCGAAGTCCTGGACGACGTCGTCCAGGAGGATGTCGCCCTCGTCGGCCTGATACAGGCCGTAGAGGACGTTCATCAGGGTCGACTTGCCGGCGCCGTTCTCGCCGAGCAGGCAGTGGATCTCACCCGGCTCGACGGTCAGGCTGATGTGGTCGTTGGCGGTGAGTGCGCCGAAGCGCTTCGTGATGCCCCGCAGTTCGAGCTTCATCTCAGGTGTCTACCTCGGGTCGGGTGATGGGTAGGGCGCCGGGGCACGTCGGGTCGGCGTGCGGCCGGAGGCGTTGCGAGGGCCGGGAGCGACGGGGTGACCGTCGCTCCCGGCCCTGGGTCAGTCGATGCTAATCGATGACGGGTGGTGCGTCGTTACTCGGTGAGGGCGGAAGGCGACTCGACCTCGATCGAACCGTCGATGATGCCGGCCTCGATGGCGTCCAGCTCGTCCTGCAGGCCGGAGTCGACCTGGTCCTCGTAGTCGTGGAACGGCGCGATGCCGACGCCGTCGTTCTCGAGCGTGCCGACGTAGGGCTCGTTCGTGAAGTCGCCGGAGGCGGCCTGGCTGGTGACGTCGTCGGTCGCCTGCTTGATGCCCTTGAGCACCGAGGTGAGGAACAGGTCGCTGTTGGCGCTGTCCGTCTCGTAGGTGTCGCTGTCGGCGCCGATCAGCACGATCTCGTCGCCCGAGTCGCGGATCGCCTCGGCGGCGCTCTGGTAGATCGGTCCGCCGACGGGCAGGATCACGTCGGCGCCCTGCTCGATCAGCGTCTGGGCGCTCTGCTTCGCGACCGTGCCTGCCTCGAACCCGCCCGTGAAGGTGCCGGTCTGGCTCGCGACGTCCCAGCCGACCGTCTTGACGTCGGCGTCCTTCTGCTCGTTGTAGTACTCGACGCCGTCCGCGAAGCCGTCCATGAAGATGGTGACGGTCGGGAACTGCATGCCGCCGAAGGTGCCGACGGTGCCGGTCTTCGTGAAGCTGGCCGCCGCGTAGCCCGCGAGGAACGCCGCCTCCGAGGTGTTGAAGGTGATGGGACGGACGTTCTCGGCGTCGTTCGCCGCGTCGTCGATCGTCGCGTAGTCGATGTCGGGGTTCGCCGCCGCCGCCGTGCCGGTCGCGTCGGAGAGCGCGAAGCCGACCGTGACGATCAGGTTGCAGCCCTGCGAGGCGAGGTTGGTGAGGTTTGCGTCGTAGACGGTCTCGTCGGCCGACTCGACGGTCTTCGGGGTCGCACCGATCTCCTCCGCGGCCTCGGTCAGGCCCTCGAAGCCGAGCTGGTTGAACGACTTGTCGTCGAACCCGCCGGCGTCGGACACCATGCAGGGGACGAAGTCGCTCGAGGCGCCGTTCGACGAGCCGCCCTCGGACTCTTCGGGAGCCGAGGCACAGCCGGCCAGGATCGCCGCGGTGCCGAACAGGGCGATACCGCTGAGCACGGCCTTGCGCGCAGTTGTAGTCAAGTTGTCCTCCAAGATGCAGCCCGGCAGCTGAGCCGGGCACGTATGGCTGTCAGGTTACTCATTGCGACGAGCGCTCACGGCCGTCCCGGTGGAGTGATGCCGTCCCGTTACACAAGCGGGACCGGCGCGAAACGAAGACGAAACGAAGCGACGCCGCGAGGGGTCAGAGGACGTCGCTGCGACCGCTGAGCTTCAGGGCGTCGACGACGGACTTGACCCGCTGGGCGTTGGCCGTCGTCGTGACGAGCAGGGCGTCGGGGGTGTCGACGACGATGATGTCGTTCACGCCGATCAGCGAGATCAGCCGGTCGCTGCCGGCGACGACGATGCCGCTGGACGCGTCGGCGAGCACCCGGGCGTTCTCGCCGAGGATCGCCAGGTCGCTCTTGCGCCCGCCGGAGTGCAGCTTGGCGATCGAGGCGAAGTCGCCCACGTCGTCCCAGTCGAAGTCGCCGGGCACGACCGCCAGCCGCCCCGCCGCCGCGGCGGGTTCGGCCACCGTGTAGTCGATCGCGATCTTCTCGAGCGCGGGCCAGACGGCGTCGACGACGGCGCCGCGCCGCGGGGTGTCCCAGGCCTCGGCGAGCTCTTCGATGCCGGCGAGCAGTGCGGGACTCGTCTGACCGAGCTGCTCGAGGAGGCGGTCGGCGCGTGCGATGAACATGCCCCCGTTCCAGAGGTAGTCGCCCCCGGCGACGTACGCCTCGGCGGTCTCGAGGTCGGGCTTCTCGACGAACGACTCGACCATGCGCGCGGACGGCGCGCCATCCACGGCGAGCGGCCCGCCGACGTGGATGTAGCCGAAGCCGATGGCCGGCTCGGTCGGCGTGATGCCGATCGTGGCGATGTACCCCTCGTCGGCGACGACGATGGCCTCGCGGACGGCGCGCGCGAAGCCTCGGGTGTCGGCGATCACGTGATCGGCAGCGAACGAGCCGATGATCACGTCGGGCTCGCGGCGTCGGAGGATCGCGGCCGCGAGTCCGATGGCGGCCGTGCTGTCTTTCGGCTCGCTCTCGAGCACGACGTTGTGGTCTTCGAGGTCGGGCAGCTGGCGCTCGACCGCGGCACGGTGCGCCCGGCCGGTGACGACCATGATGCGCTGCTCGCCGTTGAGCGGCGCGAGGCGGTCCCAGGTGCCGCGCAGCAGGGTCGAGCCGCTGCCGGTGAGGTCGTGCAGGAACTTCGGGGCGTCGGCACGGCTCAGGGGCCAGAGCCGTGAGCCGATCCCCCCGGCCGGAATGATGCTGTAGAACCGGTCGAGGCTGCTCTGGGTCGTCATCCCCCCACACTACTGAGGGCACCGCGCCGGGCCGCGTCGTAGGCCGCCGGTGGACGTCGAGCCCACCCGGCCGCTCACCCGGGCGTTCACGCAGCCGCCATCCGTCGGCCACGGCGTCGAGACGAGGACGACACGTCGCGGCGTCAGCCTGGGCTCACCGCGAGCCGAGGAGCACCGTTTGAGAGTCGTCGTCGTGACCGAGAGCTTCCTCCCCACCGTGAACGGGGTCACGACCAGCGTGCTCCGCGTGCTGGACCATCTCGCCGCCCGGGGCCACGAGGCCCTGATCATCGCCCCCGCCGGCCGCGGGCACGACTCGTACGCGGGATTCCCCGTCCACCGGGTGCCGTCGGTGGCCTACCGGCAGTTCCCCGTGGGTCTGCCCAATCCCCTAGTCGCCGGCGCGATCGCCGCCTTCGGACCCGACGTGGTGCACGCCGCGTCGCCGTTCCTCCTCGGTGCCCAGGCCATCTCGGCGGCCGCGCGTCTCGGCATCCCCAGCGTCGCCGTCTTCCAGACCGACGTGGCGCGGTACGCCTCGACCTCCGGGCTCGGGGCGACCGCCGCCTCCCTGGCCTGGCGTCTCGTCCGACGGATCCACGAGCAGGCGACGCTGACCCTCGTGCCGTCGACCGCCTCCCGTCGCGACCTCGAGGCCGCGGGCGTCCGCCGCCTGGCGACCTGGGGGCGAGGCGTCGACTCGGTCCGGTACCACCCCAACAACCGGCACTCGCCCGAGGCCGCGGCGTTCCGGGCCGGGCTGGCCCGCCCTGACGAGGTCGTCGTCGGCTACGTCGGGCGCCTCGCGGCCGAGAAGGAGCTCGACCGGCTCGCAGCCCTGCGCGGCGTCGACGGAATGCGTCTGGTCGTCGTCGGCGGAGGCCCGAGCCTCCCCGGGCTGCGCCGTCGCCTCCGCCACCTCGACCCCGTCTTCACGGGACCGCTGCACGGCTCCGAGCTCGCCACGGCCTACGCCGCTCTCGACGTCTTCGTGCACACGGGCACGACCGAGACCTTCGGTCAGACCGTGCAGGAGGCGCACGCCAGCGGACTGCCGGTCGTCGCGCCGGCCGCGGGCGGGCCCCTCGACCTGGTGCGGCACGGTGTGGACGGCTACCTCGTCGACCCCCGACACGACCACTCGCTCCGCCGAGCCGTGCGCCGCCTCGTCGAGGAGCCCGAGCTGCGCGCCCGATTCGGCGAGGCGGGGAGACGCGCCGTCGTCGGCCGCACCTGGGAGCGCCTCGGCGACGAGCTGCTGGAGCACTACGCCGACGCCCGTCGGTCGGTGCACGCCCCCCTGCCCGCGGCCCTCCGACGGGCTCCCTCCGACCGCGATCGCGGTGTCTCGACATCGAACTAGTTAGGCGGGCCTTGGCGGCGCCGCGACGGGCCTCGAACATAGACTGAGGGCGTTCTGAGAACACACACGGCGGACACGGCTGTCCTCTCCCGATGACAGCCCGACCCGCCCCAGTCCGCGAGGAGGGCCGCTCATGGCCGAGCAGTCGACGGAGACCCTGCCCCCACCGGCAGGCCGACGGGGAGCACCCGAGATCGGCGCGCCACGCGGCAAGAACCGACTCGCGGGCACGCTCTACCGTGGTCGCGAGGGCATGTGGTCGTGGGTCCTGCACCGCATCACCGGCGTCAGCATCTACTTCTTCCTGCTGGTGCACATCCTCGACACGGCCCTCGTGCGGATCAGCCCCGAGGCGTACAACGCCGTCATCGGCACGTACAAGAACCCGATCATGGGGCTCGGCGAGACGGCGCTCGTGGCGGCCATCCTGTTCCACGCCTTGAATGGCCTGCGCATCATCCTCATCGACTTCTGGGGACCCGGAACCAAGCACCAGCGACTCCTCTTCTGGATCGTCATCGGCGTCGCCGTCGTCCTCTTCGCGGGCTTCGCCCCCCGCCACCTCATGAACGTCTTCTCGGAGTAGCACGATGACCACCGAAACCATCGAGGCCCCCCGCTCGGCCCGACCCGCCTCGCGCAGCAGCAACCTCGAGAAGTGGGGCTGGATCTACATGCGTGCGAGCGGCGTCGTCCTCGTCGTCCTCATCTTCGGCCACCTCTTCATCAACCTCCTGGCGGCCGAGGGGGGCATCAAGGCCATCGACTTCGCCTTCGTCGCCGGCAAGTGGGCGTCGCCGTTCTGGCAGGTCTACGACACCCTCCTGCTCTGGCTGGCCCTGATCCACGGCTCGAACGGCATGCGGACGATCGTCAACGACTACGTGTCGAAACCCGCCGTCCGCAAGGTCCTGCTCGGCGCCCTGCTCGTCTCCGCCGTGGTGCTGCTGACCCTCGGCACGCTCGTCATCTACACGTTCGATCCCTGCCCGGCCGGCGCGCCCGCCGACCTGCTGCCCTCGATCTGCTCGTAGGCGACCGGCCCGACCCGCGCCTCCTCAGCCCCACGCCCGCACCACATACCGACGGAAAGCACCGTGACCACACCTTCTTCCGCTCCTGAGAGCACCGTCGTCGACGGCATCCACTATCACCAGCACGACATCGTCATCGTCGGGGCAGGAGGCGCGGGGATGCGAGCGGCCATCGAGGCCGGTCCGAACGCCAGCACCGCCGTCATCTCGAAGCTCTACCCGACGCGGTCGCACACGGGCGCCGCGCAGGGCGGCATGGCCGCGGCCCTCGCCAACGTCGAGGACGACAACTGGGAGTGGCACACCTTCGACACCGTCAAGGGCGGCGACTACCTCGTCGACCAGGACGCCGCGGAGATCCTGGCGAAGGAGGCCATCGACGCCGTCCTCGACCTCGAGAACATGGGTCTGCCCTTCAACCGGACCCCCGAGGGCAAGATCGACCAGCGCCGTTTCGGCGGCCACACGGCCGAGCACGGCAAGAACCCCGTCCGCCGGGCCTGCTACGCCGCCGACCGCACGGGTCACATGATCCTCCAGACGCTCTACCAGAACTGCGTCAAGCACGGCATCAACTTCTTCAACGAGTTCTACGTGCTCGACCTGATCATGGGCGAGATCGACGGTGAGGAGCGCCCCGCCGGCGTCATCGCCTACGAGCTGGCGACGGGCGACCTGCACGTGTTCCAGGGCAAGGCCGTCATCTTCGCGACCGGCGGCTTCGGCAAGATCTACAAGACGACGTCGAACGCCCACACTCTCACCGGCGACGGCGTCGGCATCATCTGGCGCAAGGGCCTCCCCTTGGAGGACATGGAGTTCTTCCAGTTCCACCCGACCGGTCTCGCCGGGCTCGGCATCCTGCTCAGCGAGGCGGCCCGAGGCGAGGGCGCCATCCTCCGCAACAGCGAGGGCGAGCGCTTCATGGAGCGCTACGCACCCACGATCAAGGACCTCGCACCGCGCGACATCGTGGCCCGGTGCATGGCCACCGAGATCCGCGAAGGGCGTGGCGGCGGCCCGCACAAGGACTACGTCTACCTCGACATCACCCACCTCGACCCCGCGGTGATCGATGCGAAGCTGCCCGACATCACCGAGTTCGCCCGCACCTACCTCGGTGTCGAGCCGTACACCGAGCCCGTGCCCGTGCTGCCCACGGCGCACTACGCGATGGGCGGCATCCCCACCAACGTCAAGGCGGAGGTGCTGCGCGACAACACCACCGTCGTGCCCGGTCTCTACGCCGCCGGCGAATGCGCCTGCGTCAGCGTCCACGGCTCGAACCGACTCGGCACCAACTCCCTGCTCGACATCAACGTCTTCGGCAAGCGCGCCGGGAACAACGCGGTCGAGTTCGTGAAGGACGCACCGTTCGTGCCGCTCCCCGACGACCCGGCGGGCTTCGTCCGCGGCCTCGTCGCCGACGTCCGCGCCGCGACCGGCACCGAGCGCATCGCCACGCTGCGCAAGGAGCTGCAAGACAGCATGGACCGCAACGCCCAGGTGTTCCGCACGGAAGAGACCCTCGACGAGGTGACCCACGTCATCGCCGATCTGCGTGAGCGGTTCAAGAACATCAGCGTGCAAGACAAGGGCAAGCGGTTCAACACCGACCTGCTCGAGGCGATCGAGCTCGGCTTCCTGCTCGACCTCGCCGAGGTCGTCGTCTACTCGGCCCGGTCGCGACAGGAGAGCCGCGGCGGGCACTTCCGAGAGGACTACCCGACGCGCGACGACGAGAACTGGCTCGTGCACACCATGGCGTATCTGACGGGCGACCCCCACTCGTCGCTCGCCGGCGACCACATCCGCCTCGACACCAAGCCCGTCGTGATCACGAACTACCAGCCGATGGAACGGAAGTACTGACATGAGCACCGCAGTCCTCGAGAACTCCCCCGCAGGGGCCGACGCGATCCCGACGTTCACCGCCACGCTCATCATCCGACGCTTCGACCCCGAGGTCGACTCCGAGCCGCGCTGGCAGGACTTCGACGTCGAGGTGCTGCCCACCGACCGAGTGCTCGACGCCCTGCACCAGATCAAGTGGGAGCAGGACGGCTCGCTGACCTTCCGCCGTTCGTGCGCCCACGGCATCTGCGGCTCGGACGCCATGCGGATCAACGGCCGCAACCGTCTCGCCTGCAAGACCCTGATCAAAGACCTCGACGTGACGCAGCCGATCTACGTCGAAGCGATCAAGGGCCTGCCCCTCGAGAAGGACCTGGTCGTCGACATGGAGCCGTTCTTCCAGTCGTACCGCGAGATCCAGCCGTTCCTGATGGCCTCGTCGAAGCCCGAGAAGGAGCGCATCCAGAGCGCCACCCAGCGTGCGCGGTTCGACGACACCACGAAGTGCATCCTCTGCGCCGCCTGCACGTCGAGCTGCCCCGTCTTCTGGACGGACGGGCAGTACTTCGGCCCGGCCGCCATCGTGAACGCCCACCGGTTCATCTTCGACTCCCGCGACGAGGGAGCTCAGGTCCGTCTCGACATCCTCAACGACAAGGAGGGCGTGTGGCGCTGCCGCACGACCTTCAACTGCACCGAGGCATGCCCTCGCGGCATCCAGGTGACCCAGGCGATCGCCGAGGTCAAGCAGGCCGTGCTGCGGGGTCGCGCCTAGCAGCTGAAGACACACGGACGAGAGGCGCCGGGCTGTTCAGCCCGGTGCCTCTCTTTGTTTTGCGAAGCGTCACCGGACGGCGAGCGTGCGTCGCGGGTCCGTTCAGTCGTCTTCGACGATGCAGACGGCGTCGAGGGCGAGAGCCAGCCGGAGCGCGACCGACACCCCGGCCTCGCCGTCGTCACCGAGCGGCGCGATCGCATCGACCCAGAACACGGGGAGGCGCACCTCCGGCGGATCGGTCAGCAGACGCTCGATCTCACCCGACGTGTTCAGCTCCTGGGCGCCGTAGACGGTCAGCAGCGCGCGGCCTCCGCGAGCGAAGACCTGATGGGCGGTCGCTCCGTCGATGGGGCGGACCCCGTACGACTCGTCGACCGCGTGCGCGGCGCTCGCGAGGTCGAGCCCGTCGGGGGCCTGGGGACTCAGGATGGTGATGTCACGAGGCATCGTCGTCCTGCCCCTCCTGCATGTCGCCGCCGTCGGAACGACTCGGACCGCTCGCGTCGCGCCGCGCCCTGCTCTCGTCGAGGAGGTCGAACTCGTCGAGGTCCTCCTCCCACGCCTGCAGGAGGGGCGGCGAGACCAGGGTGGCGAGACGCTCCGGCCCCACGGCCTCGAGGGTCTGATGAAGTGCGTCCCACCCGGGCGTACTGGCGTCACCGAGCGGCACCACGAAGGCCGGGAGGCTCGGGCGGCCCACGACCCGGACCGTCTCACCGGTCGGCAGCGCGGTCAGGTCGAGCCCGAGACGCTTGACGGACGGCGCTCCGATGAGCAGTGCGACCGGGTTGGGCGGCGGGTAGGTGACGGCGCACACGCAGCGGTCCACCTCGCCCTCCCGTGCGACCACGAGGGCGAAGGTCGGCAGGCTCTCCCGGGCGATCTCGGCGAGGGCGCCGGTCAGCCGGTCGATGCCCGCGTCGAGGGAGTCTCCGTCGGCGGGGTGGACGACGTCGACCGTGATCGACATCGTCTCCTCCGTGCCGTGCTCCGTGACCCGGGCGGTGACGGTGGCCGACAGGTGCGGGCCCTCGACGAGCATGCGGAGGGGCTCCGGCGCGGCATGGCGTGCGTGCTGGGTGAGAGCCCAGCGATCCCAGGAGGACAGCATCGGCTCGGTGACGCCCCACGAGACGGGGAGCGAACCGGACACGGCCTGCGAGATGGTCTCGAGCGCGCCTCCCAGGCTCATGTCGTGCGCGGGGAGATGGAGGACGGTCAGATCGATCGTCAACTGCACCCTGGTGTCGACGGCAGAACCGATCTCGGGGAACTCGACCTTTTCGACGCCGACCTCCTCCACAGGCGTGCCGGCGTCGTCGACGGTGTCGTACGGACGACCGGTCAGGCCGTCTCGCAGATCTCCTCGGTCGTCGTGGACGACCCAGGCGGCACCCGCCTCGACGAGTGCCGACCGGAGACCGACCGTCAGACGGGAGCGCTCGCTCGATACGAGCACGACCCGCCGTCGGTGCCTGCGGCGCCGGAGCAGATCGGCCATCGGAGGGCTGAGGCGGAGGACCCGGCCCCGACCGTCGACTCGGACGACGCGCGCCGTGACGGCGTCGACGAGCGGATGTCGAATTGGGGTGCCCACCCGTCCAGTGTGCTCCGCGGGCGCCGGTCGGGACCGTTCGGACCCGGACTCGCAGGCGGCGTCCATGCAGCGGTCGGGAAGTCCCCCCGTGCGAGGGGCCCTCCGGCGACGGTCGGCACCTAAGCTGGTGAGAGCTCCTCACGCGACGTCGTCGACGCCCGCGTCGGCGCCGACCACGACCCCGAACGAGAGGCCGCGACGCATGGACGTCACTCGCCAGCAGCAGTTGCAGAACGAAATCGCCGCGACATTCGCCGAGTCGCTCGCCGGTCACGATTGGGCGGAGGCGACGTTGTTCCTGCTCGAGGTCGGCTCGACATCGCGCGTGTGGGTCGACGCGCTCGACGCCGCCGGCGGCGCGAAGCAGGGCCTGAGCATCCCCGACGTCGCCGCCGCGGGCTCGCGCCTCCGCGAGGTGATGGCCGACTCGGAGAAGGGCGCATGGTTCTCGTTCGCCCTGACGCTGACCAGCGACGGGTCGTTCACGGCGCGCTTCACCCTCGACCGTCGCGTGTACGACAACCCGGCGTCCCCGTTCGAGCCGGGTCCGGCCGGCGAGGTGCCGACCGACGCCGACTACGCGGCGGACCTCGAGCGCTTCCCGCGGAGCGCGAAGTACCGCCCCACGTGGGCGCCCGCCGCCGCAGGCAGCTGAGCGGATGACCTCGGCACGGGGCCGGTGAGTCCGCGGCGGGTCGCTTCGCAGTCCGTCGGACCGCAGCCGGACGAGCCGTGAGCCGGTCGGACCCCAGCCCGGCCGGCCCTCTCGACTACAGGTCTGCGGCGACCGCCTCTGCAGCCTCGCGCGCGCCCGGCGCCGTCGTCGCGTCGATCGCCGCGGCCGCCAGTGCGCGCGCCTGCTCGATCGTGTACTTCGACAGCTCGAGACGGACGTCCGCCAGGGCGGCCGGTGTCATCGACAGCGTCGTGGCCCCCAGTCCGACGAGCACGACGGCCAGCAGCGGGTCGGCCGCCGCCTCGCCGCAGATGCCCACGGGCTTGCCCGCGGTCGCCCCGGCGTCGCCGAGAGCCCGGACCAGGCGGAGCACGGCGGGGTGCCACGGGTCCTGGTAGGACGCGACCGAGCCGAGCATGCGGTCGGCTGCGAGCGTGTACTGCGTCAGGTCGTTGGTCCCGATGCTGACGAAGTCGGCCGTGCGGAGCACCTGGTCGGCCAGCACCGCGAGCGAGGGCACCTCGGCCATGACCCCGACGGTCTTGAGTCCGAGCTCGCGACCGAGGGCGACGAAGTACTCGGTCTCTTCGGCGTCGCTCACCATCGGCGCCATGACCCAGAGGTCGGCCGTCGTGGCCGCCTGGGCCTCGGCGAGCGCGGTGAGCTGATCGCGGAGGATCTGCTCCTTCACGCGGAGGGCGCGGAGCCCGCGGAGCCCGAGGGCGGGGTTCTCCTCGTGGGCGTCGTTCAAGAAGCTCAGCGGCTTGTCGGCACCGGCGTCGAGCGCGCGTACGACGACCTTCTTGCCGGGGAACGCCTCGAGCAGCGCCGTGTAGCTGGCGGTCTGGCTCTCGACGGTCGGGGCGGTGGACGACCCGAGGAAGAGGAACTCGGTGCGGAACAGGCCGACGCCCTCGGCCCCGAGCTGGACCGCGCCGGCGGCCTCGTCGGGCGAGCCGAGGTTGGCCAGCAGGGGCACGGCGTGTCCGTCGGCGAGGGCGCCGTCGGTCAGCGGGGCGGCTGCCGCGGCGCGGCGATCGGCGATGCGCTGCTCCGCCGCGGCGATCTCGTCGGGTGCGGGGTCGACGGTGACGACGCCCGTGGCCGCGTCGGCGACCACCACGGTGCCGTCGACGAGGTCGAGGGCTCCGGTGACGCCGACGATGGCGGGGATCGACTTCGAGCGGGCCAGGATGGCCGTGTGCGAGGTCGGTCCGCCGTCGCGGGTGATCAGTGCGAGCACCTTGTCGAGGTCGAGGAGGGCGGTGTCGGCGGGCGCGAGGTCGGGCGCGACGAGCACGAAGGGGGTGTCGCTCTCGGGGACGCCCGGCGCCGCGACTCCGCGGAGGGATGCGATGACGCGCTGGGCGACGTCGCCGAGGTCGGTGGCGCGCTCGGCCATGTAGCCGCCCATGCCGACGAGCATCTCCTGGAAGGCCGCGAAGGCCTCGAACACGGCCCGCTCGCCCGTCGCGCCGTCGGCGATGCGCTGCTCGACGTCGTCGGAGAGGGTGGGGTCTTCGGCCATGAGCGCCTGGGCGTCGAGGACGTCCTTCGCCTCGCCGCCGGCCTTCTCGCCCCGTGCCGACAGATCGGCGGCGACCGAGCGGAGCGCCCGGGTGACGTCGGCGAACTCGGCGTCCGCCTCAGCGGTCCGCTTGTCGCTGCTCGGCTCGGGCAGTGGATCCGGCATCCGGAGGATCGGGCCGACGGCCACTCCGCGTCCGACGCCAACGCCGTGTAGTGCCACTGTGAGACCTCTTCGTTTCGGTGAGTTCGGATGCCGGGCACGGGCGGTGACCCTGTGCCGCGCGGTCGCGTGCCATCGTACGCGAGGCGCACGGGTGCGTGGTCCGGACGCGAGCGTCGCGCACCCCTACCCTGGTGCGATGCGACGACGACCGGACGACGAGCGGTCGATCGACGACCCCGTGGCCGGAGACGACGCCGACGCCCGGTCCCGGGTCGGCCGCGTCACGACGGCACGGCCCGTGCGCGTGGTCGGCCGGTACGTCGGAGCGAAGGGCCCCCTGCTCGCCGCCGGCCTCACGTACCAGGCCCTCTTCGCGCTCTTCGCGGGCCTCTGGGTGGGCTTCTCCGTCGCGGGCTTCGTCGTCTCGGGCGACGAGGCCCTCCGCGACCAGCTGGTCGTCTTCATCCGCTCGGCGGTCCCCGGCCTGATCCAGGACGACTCGGGGGCGGGCGTGGTCGACCCCGACGCCCTCCTCGACGCCACCGTCTTCGGCTGGACCGGTGCCATCGCGTTCGTGGGTCTGCTCTTCTCCGCCATCACCCTCTTCGGCGGGATGCGCGACTCCGTCCGCACGATCTTCCGTGCGCCGTCTCCGGCCACCCCCTTCCTGCGGCTGGTGCTCCGCGACCTCGCCCTCGCCCTCGCCTTCGGCGCCGCCGTGGTCGTGTCGGCCACCGTCTCGCTGCTCAGCACCACGGCGGTGCGCTGGGCCCTGCACCTGCTCGATCTGTCGACCACGTCGGCCGCGTCCGTCCTGCTGCTCCGCGTCACGGCGCTCCTGCTCGTCTTCGTCTTCGACGCTCTCGTGCTCGCCGCGCTGTTCCGGGTGCTGGCGGGTCTGCACATCCCCGGCCCGCGCCTCCTCGTGGGGTCCGCCCTCGGCGCCGCGGGCTTCGTCGGTCTGACGGTCGTCGGCGGGACGCTGCTCCGTGCGACGGGCGCGAACCCCCTCCTGGCGTCGTTCGCGGCGGTCATCGGCCTGCTGATCGTCATCGATCTGCTCTGCCAGGTGCTGCTGCTCGCCGCGGCCTGGATCGCGGTCGGCATGGACGACATCGGGGTGCTCGCCGACCCGCACCAGGAGGCCGAGCGCCTTCGTCTGCTCGAGGAGGAGCGGCTGGCCCAGGAGGCGCGGGTCGCCACCCGCTCCCGGCGTGCCGTCGCGGCCGTGCGGGGCCTCGTCTCCCGCCTGCCCCGTCCCTCCCGACCGCGCGGCGACGGTGGCCGCCGGTAGTCTTCTGCGCATGGGAACACGTCTCCGCCTCGCCTCCGTCAACGTCAACGGCATCCGGGCCGCGTACCGCAGGGGCATGGGCGACTGGCTCGCCGAGCGGGACGTCGACATCCTCACGCTCCAAGAGGTGCGCGCCTCGACCGACGACCTCGAGGGCCTGCTCGGCTCCGACTGGAACGTCGTCCACCACCCCGCGACGGCCAAGGGTCGCGCGGGCGTGGCCATCGCCTCCCGCGGGGCGGCCTCCGTGCACCGCGTCGAGCTCGGCGACGACGACTTCGACAGCGCCGGGCGGTGGATCGAGGCCGACTACGACGTCGACGGGACGATCGTCACGGTCGTCAGCACCTACGTGCACTCGGGCGAGGTCGACACCCCCAAGCAGGACGAGAAATGGAGATTCCTCGACGCGATGACCGCCCGGCTGCCGCAGCTGGCGTCGCACAACGGGCTCTCGGTCGTGACGGGCGACCTGAACGTCGGTCATCGCGAGCTCGACATCAAGAACTGGAAGGGCAACGTCAAGCGGGCCGGCTTCCTCCCGCGCGAGCGCTCGTATTTCGACCGGTTCCTCGGCGAGGCCGGGACCGAGATCGAGACCGTCGACGGCACCGGCGGCAGCGGACTCGGCTGGGTCGACGTCGGTCGGCGACTCGCGGGCGAGGTCGAGGGGCCCTACTCGTGGTGGTCGTGGCGCGGCCAGGCCTTCGACAACGACACCGGTTGGCGGATCGACTACCACCTGGCGACGCCCGCTCTCGCCGCCAAGGCCGAGAACCACACCATCGATCGAGCGCCGTCGTACGCCGAGCGCTGGTCCGACCACGCACCCGTCGTCGTCGACTACGACATCTGATCTCTCCGACCCCCTGAGGACGTCATGACCGGCACCACCCCCTCCCCCGCATCCGCCGCTTCCGAGACGGTCGAGCCCCCTCGCGGCGCCGGCCGCCCCCGGCTCTTCTCCGGCATGCAGCCCTCCGCCGACTCGTTGCACATCGGCAACTACGTCGGGGCCCTGCTCCAGTGGCGAGAGCAGCAGTCGACCCACGACGCCCTCTTCTGCGTCGTCGACCAGCACGCCATCACCGTGGCCCAGGATCCCGCGACGCTCCGCGAGTCCACCCGGCGGACGGCCGCCCAGTACATCGCCGCGGGCATCGACCCGTCACTGTCGACGCTGTTCATCCAGTCGCACGTGCCGGCGCACGCGCAGCTCGCCTGGGTGCTGAACACCCTCACCGGCTTCGGCGAGGCCAGCCGCATGACGCAGTTCAAAGACAAGGCGGCCAAGCAGGGCGCCGACTCGGCCTCACTCGGCCTGTTCGCCTACCCCACGCTCATGGCGGCCGACATCCTGCTCTACGGCACCGAGGTCGTGCCCGTCGGCGACGACCAGCGTCAGCACGTCGAGCTGACACGGGACCTCGCCACCCGCTTCAACTCCCGGTTCGGCACGACGTTCGTCGTGCCCGAGGCCACCATCCAGAAGGAGTCGGCTCGGGTCTACGACCTGCAGAACCCCGAATCGAAGATGAGCAAGTCGGCGGCCACCGAGTCGGGCGTGGTCTGGATGCTCGACGAGCCGTCGCGCACGGCGAAGAAGATCAAGTCGGCGGTCACCGACACCGAGCGCGAGATCCGCTTCGATCGGGGCGCCAAGCCCGGGGTGTCGAACCTGCTGACGATCCAGTCGGCGTTCACCGGGCGCGCCATCGCCGATCTCGAGCACGACTACACCGGCCGCGGCTACGGCGACCTCAAGAAGGACGTCGCCGAGGTGGTCGTCGAGACGTTCACGCCGATCCGGGCGCGCGCGCTCGAGCTGCTCGACGACCCCGCCGAGCTCGACCGCGTGCTGGCCGGCAACGCCGATCGCGCGAACGAGCTCGCCCAGTCCACCCTCGACACGGTGTACGACCGCATCGGCTTCCTCCGCAAGGCCTGATCGTGCAGCCCTTCGTCCTCGAGTCCGACGCCGTGCGTCTGGCGGTGCCCGAGCGGGCCGACGTCGCCGCCATCGTCGACGCGTGCCGCGACCCCGAGCTGCAGCGGTTCACGACCGTCCCCGTGCCCTACGACGAGTCCGACGCCGAGTTCTTCCTCCGCCGGATCGTCGATCACGGCTGGTCGACCGGGCGCGAGTGCACCTGGGGGCTCCGGTCTCCCGGCTCGTCGCTGCTCGTCGGCATGATCAGCCTGCGCTTCGCGGACGACGACATCGGCTTCTGGACGTCGCCCGCCCATCGGGGTCGTGGTCTCATGACGGCCGCGGTCGCTCTCGTGGCCGACTGGGCGTTCGCTCACGGCGGGGTCGACGAGCTCTACTGGGAGGGGTTCGTCGACAACGACGGCAGCGCCGGCGTCGCCCGGTCGACGGGGTTCCGGTACACCGGCGACGCCCCGGGTCTGCATCCGGCACGGGACGGCTCCCATCCGCTCTGCCGGACGGCTCGACTCCGTTCGAGCGACGACCGGTCGGTGAAGCCCGGGTGGCCCGTCGGTGTCTCCCCCTCGGAATACTCGCGCGACCCCGCGGTTGACACCCGTGGCCTCGACGAACCGATCGGCGAGACCGAACCGGAGAGACCATGACCACGCCCTCGAGCGCGTACGACGACGCCATGCGGCGAGCGCTCGAGCTGGCTCTCCGCGGCACGTCCCTCGGCCCCAACCCCCAGGTCGGGTGCGTCCTCCTCCGCCCCGACCTGACGGTGGCGGCCGAGGGATGGCACCGCGGCGCCGGGACACCGCACGCCGAGGTCGACGCGCTGTCGAGGCTCGCGCCGGGCGAGTCCTCCGTCGGTCTCACGGCCGTCGTCAGTCTCGAGCCCTGCGATCACACCGGGCGGACGGGCCCCTGCAGCGAGGCCCTGATCGGCGCCGGGGTGTCGAGGGTGGTCTACGCCGTCTCCGATCCCGGCGAGTCGTCCTCGGGTGGTGCCGAGCGCCTCCGGCGGGCCGGGGTCGAGGTCGTGGCGGGCATCCTCCGGGACGACGCCGAAGAGACCATCCGCCCCTGGCTCGTGGCGACCCGTGCGGGTCGCCCGTTCGTCACCCTCAAGTGGGCCTCCAGCCTCGACGGACGCGCGGCCGCGGCCGACGGCACCAGCCGGTGGATCACGGGCACGGCCGCCCGACAGCACGTGCACGAGCAGCGCGCCGCGCACGACGCCATCCTCGTCGGCACCGGCACCGTCCTGGCCGACGACCCCGGGCTCACCGCGCGCGGCGACGGCGGCGAGCTGCTCACCGACCAGCCGCTGCCCGTCGTGGTCGGTCACCGGCCGGTCCCGGCCGACGCCGAACTCCGGAGACACCCGAGGGCTCTCGTCGAGACCGGCAGCCGGGACCTCGAGGCCGTGCTCGCCGACCTCTACGTGCGCGGCGTCCGCAGTGTGTTCGTCGAGGGCGGTCCGACCGTCGCCAGCGAGTTCGTGCGACGAGGCCTCGTCGACGACTATCTCGTCTACCTCGCCCCGACGCTCCTCGGCGGACCGCGCACGGCCCTCGGCGATCTCGGTGTGGCGAGCATCGACGGTCAGGTCCGTCTCGTGACGACCCGTGTGACCCCCCTCGGCGACGACGTCCTGATCGTCGCCCGTGCCCAGCCCCGGAGAACACCATGACCGCCTCGCCCGCCGCCTCGCCCCAGATCACCTTCGAGGTCGAGACCACCGTGCCGACCCGGCACGGCACGTTCGCCTTCCGTGCGTACCGCGACCTCGTCACGGGGGCCGACCACGTCGCCGTCGTGGCGACCGGCCCTCACGGTCGTGCTCCCGGCGACGGCGCGCTCGTGCGGGTGCACTCCGAGTGCCTGACCGGCGAGGCCTTCGGGTCGCTGAAGTGCGAGTGCGGTCCGCAGCTCGACGCCGCCCTCGACACGATCCACGAGCACGGTGGCGTGGTCGTCTATCTGCGGGGCCACGAGGGCCGCGGCATCGGTCTGATCGACAAGCTCCGCGCCTACCGGCTGCAAGAAGACGGTCTCGACACCCTCGATGCGAACCTGGCCCTCGGGCTGCCGGCCGACTCCCGGCAGTACGGCGCGGCGGCCGACGTGCTGCGCGACCTCGGCATCCACGAGATCCGGCTGCTCAGCAACAACCCGGAGAAGAGCCGCCAGCTCGTCGAGCACGGCATCGCCGTCTCCGAGCTCGTGCCCCTCGTGGTCGGCGTCGGCACGTTCAACGAGGGCTACCTCGACACGAAACGCGACCGCATGGGCCACCAGCTGCCCGGGCACCTCCCCACCGACGGCTGAGCACCACTCACGAAGGCGCTAAACTGAACGACGGCTGTCACGAGCGGCCACACCCCACCGGCGTCGTGCGCCCCTGCTGATCCCCGGCCGCCGCACGTCCACGACCGAGCCCCTGCGTGCCCCACCCGGCCCCGCTCCGCCGTCGTCGCCGGCATCGTCCTCCCCGCCGCTCCGGAGTCCCCCATGTCCTCATCAGCCGTCGCCTCGTCGACGCAGCCCGCACCTCCTGCCAACAAGCGCTCGCGCGTCATCATCGCGAGCCTCGTCGGCACCTCCATCGAGTTCTACGACTTCTACGTCTACGCGACGGCCGCCGTCCTCGTCTTCCCGACCGTCTTCTTCGCGAACGACGACCCCGCCGTCGCGCGCCTCGCCTCGTTCGCCGTCTTCGGCGTCGCCTTCATCGCCCGCCCCGTCGGCTCGATCGTGTTCGGCCACTTCGGCGACCGCATCGGCCGCAAGGGCACCCTCGTCGCCTCCCTGCTCACGATGGGCATCGCCACGGTGCTGATCGGCTGCATCCCCGCCGGCACGACGCCCGGCTGGGCCGTCGCGGGCCCCGCGTGCCTCGTCGTGCTGCGCTTCTGCCAGGGTCTCGGCCTCGGCGGCGAGTGGAGCGGCGCGGCGCTGCTGGCGACCGAGAACGCCCCGAAGAACCGACGGGCGATCTACGGCACGTTCCCTCAGCTGGGCGCCCCGATCGGCTTCATCATCGCCAACCTGCTGTTCGTGCTGCTGAACACCACCCTCACCGAAGAGCAGTTCATGGCCTGGGGCTGGCGGCTGCCGTTCCTGGCGAGCGCCCTGCTGGTGATCATCGGGCTCTACGTCCGCTTCAAGCTGATCGAGACCCCGGCGTTCCAGAAGGTCGTCGACTCGGGTTCGGTCGCGAAGCTGCCCCTGGCCCGCGTCTTCACGACGAGCTGGCGTCCGCTGATCCTCGGCACGTTCATCATGCTGGCCACGTACACGCTGTTCTACCTGATGACGACCTTCACCCTGACCTTCGGCACGGCCGATGCCTCAGGCGACCCGGCGGGTCTCGGCATCCCCCGGACGCAGTTCCTGTGGATGCTCATCCTCGGGGTCGTCTTCTTCGGCGTCTTCACCCTCGTCTCCGGGCCGCTCGCCGAGAGGTACGGGCGACGGGCGATGCTCATCTGCGTCACGGCCGGCATCCTGGTGTTCGGGTTCCTGTTCGCCCCGCTGTTCGCCGGGGGCGTGCTCGGCGCGCAGGCACTGCTGATCATCGGCTTCGTGCTGATGGGGCTCACCTTCGGCCCCATGGGCGCGGTGCTGCCCGAGCTGTTCCCGACCAGCGTCCGGTACACCGGCTCGGCGATCAGCTACAACGTCGCGAGCATCCTCGGCGCGGCCGTGGCCCCGTTCATCGCCGTGTGGCTCTGGACGGCAGCGGGCGGCAGCACCTGGCTCGTCGGGCTCTACCTCTCGTCGATGGCCGCGCTGACGCTCGTCGCGCTGATCCTTAGCCGCGAGACCCGCGACGTCGACTACGAGGCCGTCGACTGACAGGTGCCGGGGCCGCCGACGAAGTACGGTCGTAGCAGGCGGTCCGTCGGCCGCCCCGGTCACCCGCCGCGCACCGCGCGGCCTCCAGGCACGAGAGGCACCATCGAGCTCCGACATGAGCGCGCGCACCCCGACGAACCCCGCCGAGGAGGCGCGGGTCGACCCCCCGAGGGCGCGTCGCGGTCTCGGACGCCGTCGCCCTCCCGAGGGGCCCCGTGCCACGTTCCGTCAGCTGCTGCCGTACCTCTTCGAGCACAAGAAGGTCATGGCGGTGATCATCGTGCTCAGCGTGCTCGGCGCCGCGGCCTCGCTCGGTCAACCGCTGCTCGTGCAGCGGGTGATCGCCGTCGTCGAGCAGGGCGGGGCCCTGGGCTCGCTCGTCTGGGCCCTCGTGGGGCTCGTGGTCGTGGCCGGTCTGCTGAGCGGGTTCCAGCACTACCTGCTGCAGCGCACCGGCGAGGGCGTCGTGCTCTCGAGCCGACGCCGTCTCGTCGGGCGCATGCTGCGACTGCCGGTCAGCGAGTTCGACTCCCGCCGCACGGGCGACCTCGTCTCGCGGGTCGGATCGGACACCACGCTGCTTCGCGCCGTCCTGACGCAGGGCCTCGTCGAGGCGATCGGCGGCAGCCTCACCTTCATCGGCGCCCTGGTCGGCATGTTCCTGATCGACCCCGTGCTGCTCGGACTCACCGTGCTGGTCGTCGCCGTCTCGGTGCTCGTCGTCGTGCTGCTCTCGGGGCGCATCCGGATCGCGAGCCGACAGGCGCAGGAGAAGGTCGGAGACCTCACGGCGGCCGTCGAACGGGCCATCAGCTCGGTCCGCACGATCCGGGCGTCGGGGGCCACCGAACGCGAGATCGCCGCGGTCGAGCTCGACGCCGTCGGGGCCTACGAGCGGGGGCTGCAGGTCGCCCGGATCTCGGCGCTCGTCGTGCCCATCTCGTCGATCGCGCTGCAGGCGTCGTTCCTGGTCGTGCTCGGAGTCGGGGGCTTCCGTGTCGCCAGCGGCGCCATCGAGATCGCGTCGCTGGTGTCGTTCGTGCTCTTCCTCTTCCTGATGATCATGCCGCTCGGCCAGGCGCTCGGCGCCGTCCTCAGCGTCAACCAGGCGCTGGGTGCCCTCGGTCGCATCCAGGAGATCCTCGACCTCCCGTCGGAGGACCACGACGACCGCCGCACGGCCGCCGACCTCGCGGGTGCAGCCCGCGTCGAGACGACCGACGCCGTGACCTTCGACGACGTGCACTTCCGCTACCCCGCGGCACCGGACGCGGCGGCCGGCGGGGCCGACGGCGTCATGCCGGACGACGACCTCACGGTGCTCCGCGGGGTCAGCTTCTCGATCCCCGCCGGCGGGCGCACCGCTCTCGTCGGACCCTCGGGTGCGGGCAAGAGCACCATGCTGGCGCTCATCGAGCGCTTCTACGACCCGACGTCGGGAGTCGTCCGGATCGACGGGGTCGACCTGCGCGCCCTCGACCGCGACGAGCTGCGCTCGCGGATCGGGTACGTCGAACAGGACGCCCCCGTGCTCGCGGGCACCATCCGCGACAACCTGACCCTCGGCTCGCCGGGCGCCACCGACGACGACTGCCGACGGGTGCTCGAGGCCGTGAACCTCACCGCGGTGCTCGATCGCGGCGACGAGGGCCTCGACGCGCAGGTCGGCGAGGACGGCGTGATGCTCTCGGGCGGCGAGCGCCAGCGTCTCGCGATCGCCCGCACCCTGCTCTCGGCACCGCCCATCCTCCTGCTCGACGAGTCGACGTCGAGCCTCGACGGCGTCAACGAGCAGCGTCTGCGCGGCGCGATCGACGCCGTGGCGGAGGACCGCACGCTCATCGTCATCGCCCACCGACTGTCGACCGTCGTCGACAGCGACCAGATCGTCGTCGTCGACGGCGGGCGCGTCGTCGGGGTCGGCACGCACTCCGAGCTGGTCGTCAGCACGCCGCTCTACCGCGACCTCGCGAAGCACCAGCTGCTCGTCTAGCGGCGAGCCGGGCCCGCTGGGGCGCGAGGGTCAGCGGGTGCTGCGCCGCGCCTCCTCGATGACCTCGAGCGCTGCG
Source organism: Frigoribacterium sp. AC394 (assembly GCF_979258095.1). NCBI lineage: Bacteria > Bacillati > Actinomycetota > Actinomycetes > Micrococcales > Microbacteriaceae > Frigoribacterium > Frigoribacterium sp. AC394. Next base: position 965,737 of record NZ_OZ409834.1, read on the forward strand.
ACCGCGTCTCGCGGGTCGACGGGCACCTCGGCCTCGCCCCGGAGCGCTGCGGCGAGGCGGCCGTAGAACAGCGGGTAGCGGCCCCGCTCGGTGGGCACCACCCGGATGTCGCCCCCGACGCCGATCGTGCCGTGCCGTGCGGGGTCGACGAGTCCGTAGGCGTCGTCCGCGGGCGACAGACCGTCCGCGAGCTGCGCCTCCTGCGGGTCCAGACCCGAGACGACGTAGGCGCCCTCCGATCCGAGCACCCGGAGGCGCGGGCCGGGCTGCGCGGCCACGTGACTCATCCAGAGACGCGAGCGGACGCCGCTCTCGTGGCGCAGCGACAGCAGGACGTCGTCATCGGCCGTCGCGGTGGGCCGACGCGTCGCGATCTCGGCGTGCACGTCGGAGACCGGGCCGAAGAGGCGGAGCGCCTGGTCGACGAGATGCGGGCCGAGGTCGAAGAGGATGCCGCCGCCGTCGGCGACCGTGGCGGAGGATTTCCAGCCGGCCCGGTTCGCGGTCTTCCACGGCTCGAAGCGGGACTCGAAGGTGTGCACGTCGCCGAGCGCCCCGTCGGCGATCAGCCGCGACGCCGTCAGGTAGTCGCCGTCCCATCGGCGGTTCTGGTAGACGGTGAGCAGTCGGTCGGAGCTCTCGGCCTGCGCGATCAGCGCGCGAGCCTCGGCGGCCGAGGTCGCCACCGGCTTGTCGACCACGACGGCCGACCCGGCACGGAGCGCCTCGGCGGCCACGTCGGCGTGCGTCGCATTCGGCGTCGCGACGACGACGAGGTCGAGCCCCATGCCCGCGAGATCCGCGCTCGAGGCCAAGACCGCGGCGGCGGGGTGCCGTCGCGCAGCGTCGGCCGCTCGATCGGCGTCGCGCGTGACGACGGCCGCCACGTCGTAGTCGGGGTCGGCGGCGAGGAGGGCGCCGTGGAACACCCGCCCGGCGAGCCCGAAACCGACGATGCCGACCCGGATCGGCGCCCCGCTCACGAGTCGGATCCGAGATCGGAGCGGGTGACGAGCGTCGCGCCCGCCTCCGACATCTCGGCCAGGGCGGCTTCGCTCGAGACGGGGGCGACGCCGGCGACGAGATCGGTCACGACCCGGACGGCGAGACCGGCGGCCACGGCGTCGAGCACCGACGCCCGCACGCAGTGGTCGGTCGCCAGCCCGACGACGTCGAGCGAGTCGACGCCCCGAGCCCGGAGCACCTCGACGGCGCTCTCGCCGTCGGCGGTCACGCCCTCGAACGCCGAGTACGACGGGCTGCCGGTGCCCTTCGTGAGATGCACGTCGATCGACGACCCGTCGAGCGCCGGATGGTAGTCGGCACCGGTGGTGCCGCGGACGCAGTGCACCGGCCACGAGTCGACGTAGTCGGGCTGCTCGGAGAAGTGCCCGCCGTTGTCGCTCTCGGCCTCGTGCCAGTCGCGGCTGGCCAGCACGAGGGCGTAGTCGCCCGCCGCGAGCGCCAGGTGCTCGGCGACCCCCTCGGCGACGCGGGTGCCGCCTGCCACGCCGAGCGCGCCTCCTTCGGTGAAGTCGTTCTGGACGTCGATGACGAGGAGTGCTCTGACCATGCGCTCATTCTCCTGACAGATCGGCGCCGCAGCGGTACACGGCCGCCGTCAGCGTGTCGAGTGCGGCGCGGGCGTCGTCGCGCACGTCGCCGATCGCGTAGAACGCGAAGGCGAGTCGGGTGCCGTCAGCGGCGTCGATGCTGCCCGCCAGCGTGTAGGCCGTGTCGATCCAGCCCGTCTTCGCGTGCACGGAGCCGGCCGCGACCGCGTTGTCGCCGGTGAAGCGACTGGCGAGGGTGCCGGTGCGCCCCGAGATCGGCAGCGCGTCGTAGACGACGCCGAGGCCCTCGCGGCGGTCGGCCACGGCGATCATCAGCCTCGCCACGACCGTCGAGGGGACCGCGTCGTTCTCGCTCAGCCCCGACCCGTCGATGATGGTCGTCGTCGAGGTGTCGAGCCCGTACGTCGACGACAGCACCGAGCGGTAGAGGGGCGTCAGCGAGGCGGACGACCCGTCGGCGCCCGACGCACGCGACGAGGTCCGTGCGAGCATCTCGGCGAGCGTGTTGTCGGAGGTGGGCAGCAGCTGCGAGATCAGGGTGGAGACGGGCTGCGACGCGACCTCGCCCAGCACGGTGGCGCTGTTCGAGGCACCCTGCGACATCGCCGCGGTGTCGGCCCCCACGACCCCCGCGGAGACCAGGGCGGCCCGGAAGGCGTCGCCGGCGCGAGCGACGGGGTCGGTGCTGCGCGGGCTGGTCTGCGCGGCGGGATCGGCCCGGTCGCCGTCGACCATCAGCGCAGTCACCTCGGAGTGGTAGCCGATGGTCTGCTCGGAGCGCTTCCAGGAGGGATCCCACTCGTCGGCCTGGCTCCAGTAGGTGGCGTCGAGAGTGATCCGCGAGACGGGGGCGTCGCCCAGGCGGGTCTTCACCTGCGCGGCGAGGTCGGCGAGCGTCGGCGCCCCGGCGTAGACGCTGCCTCCGGAGGGGACGGCGCTGAGCGTGGCGTCGCCACCGCCGACGAGGGCGATCGTGCCACTGCCGACGTCACCCGTCACCCTGGTGGTCAGACGATGGTCGGGCCCGAGGACCGCGAGGGCGACCGCGCTCGTCAGGGTCTTGAGGACACTGCCCGTGCGGGCGGGCGTCGATCCGTCCCGGTCGAACAGCACCTCGCCGGTCGCGGCGTCGACGACGGTGCCCTCGAACTGCGCGAGGCGGGGGTCGGCGGCCGCGGCGGCGACCGAGCAGGAACGCACCGGGGCCGCCGTCGGGGTCGGGGTCGCGGTCGGCGGCGGAGTCGTCGGGGCGGCGTCGGGTGTCGCCGTCGGGGTGTCGACCGCCGTGGGCGAGGGCGTCGCACGGGGCGAGTCGGCCGGCGACGAGGTCGAGACGGTCGGCTCGCTCGGCGTCGTGATGGCCCCCGCCGCGACCGCTCCCCCCGCCAGCAGGGCGATCGCGGTCACGATCGCGGTGACGCGCACCCCGCGGGGGTGCTCGTCGAGGAGGCGCGCGAGGGTTCTCCGCGGACCGCCGCGTCGGTCTCGCGGGCGTTCTCGGGGTGCGTGGTCGTCCATCGCAGCCAGTGTACGAAACCGCCGCCGCGCCTCCTACCCGTGCCTGCTACTCGCGGGGGTAGCGGACCCGAGCTGACGCCGCATCTCGTCCATGGTGCGCATGACGTCGACGATGCCCTCGGCCGTGAGCAGGGGGCTCTCGGTCTCACCCGCCGAGACGACGCGGTCGAGTTCGATGGCCTGGTGGTGCATGCCGCGGAGGGACCCCTCGTCGGAGTCGAAGCGCTCGATGATCGAGTCGTCGCTGTCGTACACGGTGAAGCCGACGGGGGTGTACCAGGTCGCGTCGATCTCGATGCGACCGGCCGTGCCGTGCACGACGGCGACGTTGTGCCCCGTCGAGTCGAGCGCCGAGTACAGCTGCGCCGAAGCGCCGCTCGCATAGCCGAGGGTCGCCGAGTGGCGGGCGTCGACGCCCTGGTCGCTGAGGACCCCGACGGTCGCGATCTCGGTCGGAGCCCCGAGCAGATCGTGCGCGAACGACACCGGGTAGACGCCCAGGTCGAGCAGCGCGCCGCCGCCGAGCGCCGGGTCGTTGAGTCGGTGGCGGGGGTCGGTCGGCAGGGACTGCAGGTGCACGGCCGTCAGGAGGCGCACCTCGCCGATGGTGCCGGATCGCACGATCGCGCGCAGCCGCGCGCTCTGCGGGAGGTAGCGGGTCCACATCGCCTCCATCGCGACCACGCCGGCGGCGGACGCGGCGTCGAGGACAGCCTGCGCCTCGGCGGCGTTGATGGTGAAGGCCTTCTCGACGAGCACGTGCTTGCCGGCGGCGATCGCGAGCAGGGCCTGCTCGGCGTGGAAGACATGCGGAGTCGCGACGTAGACGGCGTCGACGGTCGGGTCGGCCACGAGGTCTTCGTAGCTGCCGTGCGCGTGGTCGATGCCGAACCGGCCGGCGAACTCGTCCGCCTTGGCCTGGTCGCGCGAACCGACGGCCGAGACGGCCAGGCCGGCCCCCAGCAGGTCGGAGGTGAAGGCCTGGGCGATGCCGCCCGCGCCGAGTATTCCCCATCGAATCGTCATGACACCTGTCTACCAGCCGCCGCCGACACGAAGAACCGGCCACCCCGCGGAGGGGTGACCGGTTCTGTGGAGCCGCTTTGGGGAATCGAACCCCAGACCTTCTCATTACGAGTGAGACGCTCTACCGACTGAGCTAAAGCGGCGGATACCGGCCATGGCCGACAACCAGTGCCTGTCGGCACGATTAGATACTGTACCGGATTCTCAGAGTTCGCGTGACACGAGGCGGCGCAGGTCGGCGAAGCTGTCGTCCATCCGGGCGCGGAGGCTGAACCGGTAGTCGCCGAGGTGCTCGACGTCGTCATCTTCGATCCACTCGGCCCAGGCGTGCCGCAGCGTGGCGATGACCACGAGCGCGACGAGATGGGCGCGGCTCGCCACGGCCGCCGCACCGTCGACCCCGTCGGAGCCGTCGATGGTCGACGCCAGGCCGGCGTCGGCTGCGAGCCGCTGGGCGACGACCTCGGTGACCCGCTCTTCGAACACGCGGACCGACGCCATCCGCCGCGCGAACAGCTCGGGGTACGCGCGCAGCACGGCGCGGCGCCGCTGCACGAGCTCCCGATCGCCGGTCGCCGTCGTCGCGGCGTGGTCGAGGAGGTGCACCAGACCATCGAGGAGCGACCCGTCGTGATCGGAGACGAACGCCTCGAGCTCGGCCCCGTCGGAGAGCTGCGGCGGATCTCCGACCACGGCCTCCTCCTTGGAGGTGAAGTAGTTGAAGAACGTGCGCGGCGACACATCGGCGCGCCGGCTGATCATGTCGACCGTGACAGCGTCGAGGCCGTGCTCGTTGATGAGATCGAGCACCGCGACCTGGATCGCCCGCCGCGTGGCCAGGCGCTTTCGCTCGCGGAGGCCAGGGGCGGCGGTCGGGTCGCTCATCCGGCCATCTTGCCTCACCTGACCGCGTGTCTGCTGATGGCCACGAGCATGGCCTCGAGCGCGAGGACCGGCGAGACGTTCGACTCGATCCGACGGCGGGCGACCGCGATCGCGTCCATCACGGCGAGGGTGCTGGCCGGCGAGGAGGCGCGGGTCGCCTCGTCGAGACGCCCGCGCATGCTCTGGTTGACGGGGTCGTCGCCGACGCCGAGGTGCAGGAGCAGGACGTCGCGGTAGAGCGAGAGCAGGTCGACCATGATGCGGTCGATGCCGTCGCGGAGGCTGCGCGTGGCGCGGCGCTTCTGGTCGTCGTCGAGCGCCCGCAGCTGACTGCGGAGCGCCGGAGGCACGGTCCCGCCCGGCTCGACCCCGAGGGAACGCAGCGCACTGGCCCGCTCGTCGGCGTCGCGTTCGGTCGTGATGGCCTTCGCGTCGTCGCCGGCCACCGCGAGCAGCGTCGCCGCCGCCTGCACGGCGTCGGACACCGAGCGGATGGCGAGCGCGGTCTCGAGCGTCCGTCGGCGACGGTCGCGCGCCTCCGGGTTGGTGGCGAGTCGGTGCGCCATGCCGATGTGACTCTGAGCCTCGCGGGCCGCGACGACGGCCGTCTCGTGATCGACTCCGTCGCGACGCTCGATGAGAGCCGCGACGTCGGTCACCGAGGGGACGCGCAACCGCACGCCGCGGACCCTCGACCGGATGGTCGGGATCAGATCGGCCTCGCTGGGCGCGCAGAGGATCCAGACCGTGCGAGGCGGCGGCTCCTCCAGCGCCTTCAGCAGGAGGTTCGACGTGCGCTCGGTCATGCGGTCGGCGTCCTCGATGACGACCACCCGGTAGCGCCCCACCGACGGGGAGAACTGGGAAGCCGCGACCAGGGTGCGGACCTCGTCGATGGTGATGATGATGCGCTCGGTGCTCAGCACGGCGAGGTCGGGGTGCGAGCGGGCCCCGACCTGCCGGATGGTCGCCTCGGCGTCCTCATCGCTGCGGGCAAGGAGCGCCGCGGCGAACGCATAGGCGAGATTCGACCGACCCGAACCGGGCGGGCCCGTGATCAACCAGGAGTGGGTCATCGACGAGTTGCCCGGTTCGGTCGAGGCCGCCGCACGCAGCGACTCGATGGCGTCGGCCTGACCGGTCAGGCCGTCCCAGAACGACGGGGTCGACACGGTCACTCCAGGAGGCCGGCGACTCGGTCGCGGATGAGCGACGCGATCTCCGCCTGCGGCAGAGAGGCGTCGACGACCACGAAGCGTTCGGGCTCGGACTCGGCCACAGCCAGGTACGCGGCACGGACGCGGGCGTGGAAGTCGGACTTCTCGGACTCGAGCCTGTCGTACTCGGTGCGGGCGCTGTCGAGCCGACGCCGCCCCTCGGCCTCGTCGAGGTCGAGCAGCACGGTGAGGTCGGGGGCCAACCCGTCGACCGCCCATTCGGACAGCGATCGGATCTCGTCTCCGCCGAGGACCCGGCCGGCACCCTGGTAGGCCACCGACGAGTCGATGTACCGGTCTTGCAGGACGACGTCGCCCCGGTCGAGGGCGGGCCGGACCAGCGTCTCGACGTGGTGCGCCCGATCGGCGGCGTACAGCAGGGCCTCGGCACGAGGAGCGATGTGACCGCGACGATGCAGGACGATCTCGCGGAGCTCGAGCCCGAGGTCGGTCCCCCCGGGCTCGCGCGTCCGCACCACGGACCGGCCGCTCTCGACGAGCCAGGCCTCGAGCAGACCGGCCTGCGTGGTCTTCCCCGATCCGTCGCCGCCCTCGAGCGTGATGAAGAGGCCCGCCACTACTCGGACTTCTTCGCAGCTGCCGGCTTCTCGGACGCAGCAGGCTCGGCCGAGGCGGCCTTCTTCGCAGCAGCGGCCTTGGTCGCGGCCGCCTTGGTCGTGGCCGCCTTGGTCGTGGCGGCCTTGGTCGTGGCGGCCTTGGTCGCGGTCGCCTTGGTGGCGGCCGCGGGCTTCTTCGCGGCAGGCTTCTTCGCGGCCGGCTTCTTGGCGGCGGGCTTCTTGGCCGCCGGCTTCTTCGCAGGCCCCTTGGCGCGCTTGTCGGCGATCAGCTGCACGGCGCGGTCGAAGTCGACCTCCTCGACGGTCTCACCGCGGGGGATGGTCGCATTGGTCTCGCCGTCGGTGACATAGGGCCCGAAGCGACCGTCTTTGACCTTGATCGGCTTCCCGCTGACCGGATCGGCCTCGAACTCCTTCAGAGCGCTGCTGGCGCGCTTGGCGCCGTACTTCGGCTGAGCGTAGAGCTCGATCGCACCGGCCAGGTCGATGTCGAAGATCTGATCCTCGCTGGTGAGCGACCGCGTGTCGGCGCCCTTCTTCAGATACGGGCCGTAGCGGCCGTTCTGCGCCTGGATCTCCTCGCCGCTCTCCGGGTCGACACCCACGACGCGGGGCAGGTCGAGAAGTCGGAGGGCGGTCTCGAGATCGACGGTGTCGACGTCCATGCTCTTGAACAGCGACGAGGTCCGCTCCTTCGGAGCGGCCTTCTTCGCCGGCGCCTTCTTCGGCTTCGCCCCGGTGCCCTCCGTCGCAGCGGGCGCGGGGGCCTCGACGACCTCGCCGGTGGCGGGATCCGCGTCGACCTCCTCGGGAGTCCGCTCGGTCACGTAGGGGCCGAAACGGCCGTCTTTCGCGATGACCTCCTTGCCGCTCTCGGGGTTGACACCGAGCACGCGATCGCCGATGACGGGCGCGTCGATCAGCTCGCGAGCCTTCGCGGCGGTCAACTCGTCGGGAGCGAGGTCCTCCGGCACGTTCACCCGACGCGGCGTCTCGGGGTCCGAGCCCGGTGCCTCGAGGTAGGGGCCGTAGCGTCCGATGCGGAGGGTGAGCCCCTCGCCGAGCGGGATGGAGTTGATGTCCCGTGCGTCGATGTCGCCGAGGTTGTCGACCACCTTGCGGAGACCACGGTGCTGCTCGTTGCCGAAGTAGAAGCCGTTGAGCCAGTCGACCCGATCGGCGCCGCCCCCGGCGATCAGGTCCAGGTCGTCTTCCATGCTCGCGGTGAAGTCGTACTGGACGAGGTCGCCGAAGTAGTCCTCGAGCAGTCTCACGACCGAGAAGGCGATCCAGTTCGGCACGAGCGCCGTACCCCGAGGGGTCACGTAACCGCGGTCGACGATGGTCGACATGATCGCGGCGTAGGTCGACGGGCGACCGATGCCCAGCTCTTCGAGCGTCTTGACGAGGCTCGCCTCCGTGTAGCGGGGAGGGGCGCTCGTGTCGTGGCCCTTGGCCTCGACCGCGTCGAGGGCGAGGTTCTGTCCGACCGTCAGGGGCGGGAGCTTGGCGTCGGCCGGCTCGGCCGAGCCGTGGCGGTCCTCGTCGCGTCCCTCTTCATATGCGTTGAGGAACCCGCGGAACGTGATGACGGTTCCCGATGCGGTGAACTCCGCCAGGGTGCCCGCGCCGCTGCCCGGAGTGATCCCCTCGACCGCATCGGGGGTCGTGGCCGCCACGACGACTGACGCCGTCGATCCCTTGGCATCGGCCATCTGCGACGCGACCGTGCGCTTCCAGATGAGGTCGTAGAGCTTCCAGTCGTTGCCGCGGAGCGTGGTCGACATCTCGGACGGCGTGCGGAAGGTGTCGCCCGACGGGCGGATCGCCTCGTGCGCCTCCTGGGCGTTCTTGCTCTTGCCTGTGTACAGGCGGGGTTTGGCGGGGACGGTCTCGGCCCCGTAGAGCTTCGACGCCTGGTTGCGAGCCGCATCGATCGCCTGCTGCGAGAGCGACGGCGAGTCGGTGCGCATGTAGGTGATGTGGCCGTTCTCGTAGAGCGACTGCGCGACGCTCATGGTCTGGCGAGCCGAGAAGCGCAGTTTCCGCGCCGCCTCCTGCTGCAGGGTCGACGTCGTGAACGGCGCGGCCGGACGACGCGTGTAGGGCTTCGACTCGACGGAGGTGACCTCGATCGTGACGCCGGCGGACTCGAGGGCCCGTGTGAGGGCGAGCGCGGTCGACTCGTCGAGCGAGACGGACTCGTTCTTCAGCTGGCCGCGGTCGTCGTAGTCGCGACCGCTCGCGACGCGTGAGCCGTTGATCCGCACGAGCTTCGACGAGAACGGCACCGACTCGGTCGAAGGCTCGAAGGTCGCGGTGAGGTCCCAGTAGGTGGCGGAGACGAAGGCGAGACGCTCTCGTTCACGATCGACCACGAGTCGTGTCGCAGCCGACTGGACGCGACCGGCGGAGAGACCGGGGCCGACCTTCCGCCAGAGGACGGGCGACACCTCGAACCCGTAGAGACGGTCGAGGATGCGGCGGGTCTCCTGGGCGTCGACGAGCGCCGTGTCGAGCTCGCGGGTGTTCTCCTGCGCCTTCTGGATGGCGTCCTTCGTGATCTCGTGGAAGACCATCCGCTTGACGGGGACCTTGGGCTTCAGCTCTTGCAGCAGGTGCCATGCGATGGCCTCGCCCTCGCGGTCCTCATCAGTCGCGAGGTAGAGCTCGTCGGCCGTCTTCAAGGCGCGTTTCAGATCGGAGACGGTCTTCTTCTTGGCGTCGGACACGACGTAGTAGGGCTCGAAGCCGTTCTCGACGTCGACGGAGAACTTGCCCAACGAGCCCTTCTTCAGCTCGGGCGGGAGGTTCTTCGGCTCGATGAGGTCGCGGATGTGGCCGACGGATGCGAGGACCTCGTATCCGCTGCCGAGGTACTGGGCGATCGTCTTGGCCTTCGCGGGCGACTCGACGATGACCAGTTTCTTCGTGCCTGGCACGGGACTCCTTGGATTGTGGAACGTAGACGGCCGATCGAGACCGATCGGCGAGGTCGTCGGGGACGACGTCCCCTCCGGCGAGGGCGACGTGGTGGCTGCCGACAGGCACACCATACACACACCGCACGCGCGACTCGCTCACGGCGTCGCCGGTGCCCCGACCGCCTCGGCGGGTGGCGGACCCGCCGTCGCGGACGCCGCGACGGGCAGGAGACCGAGCGTGCTCGACACCCTGACGGTGACGATGGATCCATCCGTCTCGCAGGCCACGAGGGCGGCCCGGTTGGCCTCGGCCACCCGGCTCGCGGCCTCGCAGACGACCCCGGCCGTCAACCCGGCGGCCACGTCGGCGCCCGCCAGGGCCGAGGCGTCGGCGGCCCCCGCCACCCGACTGCGCTCGACCAGGACCCGCGCCGTGCCCGTCACGGCGAGCACCAGCGCGACGATCATCAGCAGAAGGCCGACGGCGACGACGGACGCCGATCCCCCGTCGTCGCCGGGCAGGAGGCGCGGGTGCGGTGTCGAGGTCATCCGCCGGCCCTCGGGGCGCAGCTCCGACCGGTCAGCTCGAGCCCCTCGACGGGCCCGAGGGCCACCACCCGCGTCAGCCGGATGCAGACCAGCTCGCCGTCCGACGACGTGGAGACGCTCGCGCCCGGTGCGAGAGCCGCGAGCGTCGCGGGCACGGCGTCACCGCCGCCTCGGGCCGTCTGCCTCGCGACGACCGCCGCGGCGTCCGACAGGCGGATGGCCTGCATCCCGGCACCGGCGCCCACGAGGGCGAGACCGACGACGGACAGGAGCGCTGGCACCACCACGGCGAACTCGGCCGTGACGCTGCCGGCGTCGGACGAGAACCGGCTGCGGCCCGGTGCCACGCCGGCCATGTCAGCCCACCGTCAGGGCGGACCGGACGAGATCGGACAGGGTGCCCCGCACCTCGTCCGAACGCATGATGACGACCAGGAGACCGGCGAACCCCACCGCGGCCATGATGACGATCGCGTATTCGGCGGTCGCCGCGCCGTCGTCGGCCGAGAGCAGGCGACGGAGCGGGCCGGCGCGGCGACCGCCGTCCCGGCCGGTGAGGTCGGTCGTGTTCCGGGTGTCGAGGGCGGGATGCGGTGTCATGGGGTTCCTTACTCTCTGCAGGACCACTCGGTGTGGCGTGGTCCGAGTCTCCGGCGTCGCCGCGACCGACGGGCGTCGGCACCGGCGCCGCTGGGGACCGGTCTCACCAGGACGCCGTTGTGGAGGAGACGAGCGAGACGACGAGCGGCACGACGGCGACGACCAGGAACGCCGGCAGGACGCAGAGGCCGAGCGGCAGCATGAGGGTCGACCCGAGTCGTGCGGCGGCCGACTGGGAGTCCGCGGCGCTGCGGAGTCGCCGTTCACGGGCGGTCGCCCGGAGCAGCTCGCCGGCGGGAGCACCCGCTCGGCGCGAGAGATCGAGCACCTCGAGGCAGTCGCGCTCGGCGCCGTCCTCCGCTGCGGCCCCCGAACCGTCCGCAGCAGCCGTCGGGAGCAGATCGAGGGCGGACCGTACGAGCGCGAGCCCCGAGTCCCACGACGCACCGCCCGAGACGGCGACGGCCAGCAGTTCCAGGCGCAGACCGGGGACGGGCCCCTCGGGCGTGGCACCGCGGACGAGTCGCGCGTTCCAGGCCCGAGCGACGGCCACGAGGCCTGCGCCGAGCACGAGGCAGCCCCAGCCCACGGGCGTGCCGACCAGCACGCCCGCCGTGTCGAAGCCCATGCCCATGGAGAACAGCAGACCGACCGGCGGCAGCGCCAGCACGATGCGCCCCGTCGAGCGAGGCCCGCTCAGGGCGACCTCGACGTCGCGCCGCGCCGCCTCTGCTGCCCGCAGGCCCGCCACGAACGTCCGCAGGCAGTCGGCCAGTGGCGCACCGCTGCGCTCCGCGACGAACCACGCACAGGCGACCTGCCGCCAGTCGAGCTCGTGACGCGGGCCCTCGGGCGCGCGTGCGAAGGGTCGTCCGCCCAGAGCCGCCGCGAGCGCCTCCGAGATCGGCATGCCGGTCACGGCCTCGGTCGCGACGGCGAGCGTCACCTCGCGGACGGGCCCCGGAGGCTCCGACTCGGCGACATGCCGCCAGGCCGAGGCCGGGACGACGCCGGCGGACAGCAGCACGGCGACGCGCTCGACGACCGTCGAGGCGGGGGTGACGGTGACGAGACGGCGCCGCCGCTCACGCGGCACGACGAGCGAGCCCCGCCCGAGCCGTCAAGGCGCCGTCGGCATCGAGCACGAGGTGCCCGATCTGAGCGAGACGCCGACCCTCGGTGGTCCGCTCCAGATGGAATACGGCGTCGAACGCGCTGACGGCCTGTCGCGCCAGCGCCGCGGGGCTGAGCCCGGCGACCGCGCCCAGCGCCTCGAGACGGGCGGGGACGTCGGCCAGACCGTTCGCGTGCAGAGTGCCCGCACCTCCATCGTGCCCGGTGTTCAGGGCCGACAGCAGGTCGCGCACCTCGACTCCACGGCACTCACCCACGACGAGTCGGTCCGGGCGCATGCGCAGCGCCTCGCGCAGCAGACGGGCGAGATCGACTCCGCCGACGCCCTCGAGGTTGGGCTGACGCGTCTCGAGCGAGACGACGTGCGGATGATCGACGCGGAGCTCGGCCACGTCCTCGATGGTCACGATCCGATCGGTCGGATCCGCTTCGGCGAGGAGACTCGACAGGAAGGTGGTCTTCCCCGCCCCGCCCGCACCCGTGATGAGGATGTTCGCGCGCCGGTCCACGCACCTCCTGACCTCGCTCTCGTCGACGTCGTCGAAGAACCCCTGGGCGGAGAGCCCGTCGAGCGTGAGGGGCGTCCTGCGCGGCAGACGGATGGAGAGGAGGGTGCCGGCCGTCGACACGGGCGGCAGGACGACATGGACCCTGATGCCGGCCTCGAGGCGCACGTCGACGCAGGGGCTGGCCTCGTCGACATGTCGACCGCCCGCCGCCACGAGTCGTACCGCCAGATGCCGTGCGACGTCGTCGGACAGGTGGATGCGACCGTCGGGCAGGAGGCCGTGGCCGCGATCCACCCAGGTGCCCCCTCCGCCGTTCACGAACACGTCGGTCACGCCCGGCTCGTCGATGATGTCGCGCAACGGGCCGAAGGGAGCCCCGCGAGAGGGGATGGACAGACTCTGTACCCCGTTCGCTCCCGTTGTACCCCGATGATCGAGACGGCCGGGCGTCGCCGCGGGGACGAAGCGCCCCAGGTCGACTCCGCGGGTGACCGACGGGTGATCGAGGGGACGCCGCGAGGGGGCGGCGGGGGCAGCCGAGAGAGTGGTCGAGGTCTGGATCGGAGTCATAGCCGGACGCTAGAGGACACGCCACCGGAGCAGACGGTTCGGTGCAACGCCTGGGGACGACGACAGCAGATCGGCGATGTGGAGGGGTGATAGCCCTCACCCGTGGAGGGTGATCTCCGGGTTAAACGAAGAGGGGCGGCGCCGATTGGGGGGAACCGGCGCCGCCACCGCAACACGCGATTGGGGGGAATCAACGCATTGCGAGTCGGAACTGAATCCGACTGCGTTAACTGTACCCCAGGATGGGCCCGCCTCGCCACGCGCGACACGTCGATCTTCCGTGATCGGACAGGCCGACCCGGAAAGACCCCGGGGGTAGTCTCACTTGCTGTGCGGGTCAGCCCGCGCCTCCCGCAACGACGCGAAAGGTCCGACATGGCCGACGGAACCCCGACCCCTCCGAGAGAGGCGTCCACGTTCGCCCCCGACCCGGTGTTCGCCTCGAACGCCGTCGCCACCCGCGATCTGGCCGATCGCGCGCACGCGGACCGGTCGGCCTTCTGGGCCGAGCAGGCCGACGCGTGCGTGACCTGGGGTCGCCGACCGACCGAGACCCTCGACTGGTCCGATCCCCCGTTCGCACGGTGGTTCGCCGACGGCACGCTGAACGTCGCCTACAACTGCCTCGACCGCCACGTCGAGGCCGGCCACGGTGAGCGCGTCGCCCTCCTCTGGGAAGGCGAGCCCGGTGACGCACGGGCGGTCACCTACGCCGAGCTGACGGCCGAGGTGAAGCGGGCCGCCAACCTGCTGTCGTCGCTGGGTGTCGGGTCGGGCGACCGGGTGGTCGTCTATCTGCCGCAGATCCCGGAGGCGGTGGTCGCCATGCTCGCGGTCGCACGGCTGGGAGCGGTGCACTCGGTCGTGTTCGGCGGCTTCAGCGCCGAGAGCCTCCGGGCTCGGATCGACGACGCCGAGGCCACGCTGGTGATCACGGCCGACGGCGGGTGGCGGAAGGGCAGCGTCTCGCCCCTCAAACCAGCGGTCGACGCGGCGCTGGCGCTCGGCGGGCGGTCGACGGTCGAGAACGTGCTGGTGATCAGGCGGGGCGAGAACGCCGTCGACTGGGTGGAGGGGCGCGACCTCTGGTGGCACGAGGCCCTCGAGGGCGTCGAAGCGGAGCACACCGCCGAGATGTTCGAGGCGGAGCATCCGCTGTTCATCCTCTACACCAGCGGCACGACGGGCCGGCCGAAGGGCATCCTCCACACGTCGGGCGGTTACCTGACCCAGGTCGCGTACACGCACAGGAACGTGTTCGACCTCCGCCCCGAGAGCGACGTCTACTGGTGCACCGCCGACGTGGGCTGGATCACCGGGCACAGCTACGTCGTCTACGGGCCGCTCGCCAACGGAGCCACCCAGGTGCTCTACGAGGGCACACCCGACTCCCCCGGCCCCGGGCGCTGGTGGGATCTCGTCGAGAAGTACGGGGTGACCATCCTCTACACGGCACCCACGGCCATCCGCGGGTTCATGAAGGCGGGGCGCGAGATCCCGCAGGCTCGCGATCTGACGTCGCTGCGCCTCCTCGGGTCCGTCGGCGAGCCCATCAACCCCGAGGCGTGGCTCTGGTACCGCGAGGTGATCGGATCGGGGCGGACGCCCATCGTCGACACCTGGTGGCAGACCGAGACGGGCGCGATGATGATCTCGCCGCTGCCCGGCGTGACGACGACGAAGCCCGGCGCCGCCCAGACCCCCGTGCCCGGCATCGTCGTCGACGTCGTCGACGACCAGGGCGTGCCGGTGGCGGACGGCGAGAGCGGCCTCCTCGTGGTCACGGAGCCCTGGCCGTCGATGCTCCGCGGCATCTGGGGCGACCGCGACCGGTACGTCGAGACCTACTGGGGCCGCTTCGGCGACCGCTACTTCGCCGGAGACGGCGCTCGACGCGACGACGACGGCGACATCTGGCTGCTCGGCCGCGTCGACGACGTCATGAACGTCTCGGGGCATCGCCTGTCGACCGCCGAGATCGAGTCGGCGCTGGTGTCGAATCCGCTCGTCGCCGAATCCGCCGTCGTCGGAGCCGCCGACGAGACCACGGGTCAGGCCGTCGTCGCGTTCGTGGTGCTCCGCGACAAGAAGAAGCAGAGCGTGACCCCCGAGGAGGCGGTGGCCCGGTTGCGAGCGCACGTCGCCGACCGCATCGGCGCCATCGCCCGACCACGCACGATCGTGCTGGTCGACGAGCTGCCGAAGACCCGCTCGGGCAAGATCATGCGACGACTGCTGCGCGACGTCGCCGAAGGACGCGAGGTCGGCGACACCACGACGCTCGCGGACTCGGCGGTGATGGGGGTCATCACCGCCGAGATGCGCTGAGTCGCAGGGTCAGACCAGGGGGCGGACCTCGAGGACGATCTCGACCTCGACGGGCGAGTCGAGAGGGAGGACGGCCACGCCGACCGCGCTGCGGGCGTGGACGCCTGCGTCGCCGAAGACCCGGCCGAGCAGCTCGGACGCCCCGTTGATGACACCGGGCTGACCGCTGAAGGCCGGATCGGAGGCGACGAAGCCCGTCACCTTGACGACGCGCACGACGTCGTCGAGCGAGTCGAGGACGGAGGCGGCGGCCGCGAGGGCGTTCAGTGCGGACGTGGCCGCGTACTCCTTGGCCGCGACGGGGTCGACCAGACCCTCGCCCTCACCGACCTTGCCCGTCGCGGGCAGAGCACCGTCGACGAAGGGCAGCTGGCCCGCCGTGTAGACGTACGAGCCGGTGCGCACGGCGGGCACGTAGGCGCCGGCGGGCGTCGCGACCGCGGGGAGCTCGAGCCTCAGCTCGGCGAGGCGGGCGGCGACGTCGGCCATCAGTCGGCCTGCTTCTGACGCTTGAACCAGGCGACCGGGCCGCCTTCGGGGCCCTGCGTCACCTGCACGAGCTCCCAGCCGTCACTCCCCCAGTTGTTCAGGATGGCAGTGCTGTTGTGCACCATCAGCGGCGTCGTCATGTACTCCCAAAGGACCATTTGTCGTTCCGTTCAGCTTGGTTTTCCGGGTTGTCACTTACCCTGATCTTATGTCTGACCCAAAATCGAAGCCGACGTCCGTCGTCGGCGCGCTCTTCGGCTTCGTCGGCTTCAGCGTCCTGGCCGGTCTGCTCGTCACCATCGGTGTGACACCCGCCATCGCCGTCGCCGGCATGACCGCGTCCAGCTCCATCGGCGTCTTCGAGTCGATCCCCGAGTACATCGAGATCGGCAAGCTGCAGCAGCGCAACGTGCTGTACGGCAAGCAGAACGGTAAAGACGTCCCGTTCGCGACCCTGTACGCGCAGAACCGCGTCGCCCTGAAGTGGGACGATGTCTCGCCCGAGCTCAAGAACGCCGTCGTCGCGGGTGAGGACCGTCGCTTCTACGAGCACGGCGGAGTCGATCTGACATCGCTGGTGCGAGCCGGCGTCGGCTCTCTCGCCGGCGGTCTCGGCGAGAGCGGCGGCGGATCGACCCTGACGATGCAGCTGGTGCGCAACATCCGGCTCGCCGAGGCTCAGGAGCTCACCGGCGACGCGCAGACCGCCGCCGTGAAGGAGGCGAAAGAGGTCAGCATCGAGCGCAAGCTCCAGGAGATGAAGTTCGCGATCGGCCTCGAGAAGAAGTACAGCAAAGACGACATCCTGCTGGCCTACCTGAACATCGCGTACTTCGGCGACCAGGCCTACGGCGTGCAGGCCGCCGCCCAGCACTACTACAACAAGGAGGCCAAGAGCCTCACCGCGGTCGAGGCCGCGAGCCTCATCGCCATGGTGCAGTACCCGGAGAAGCGGAACCTCGCCACGCCCGACAACTACCAGGGCAACGTCGACCGGCGGAACGTGATCCTCGCCAGCATGCTCGCCGAGGGCTACATCACCCAGAAGAACTACGACGCGTCGATCGACGACTCGCCCGCCGACTACGTCAAGCTGACGCAGCCGACCCAGGGCTGCTCGGCCGTCACCGCCCCCGGCGCCCAGCAGTTCTGCGACTACGTCAAGAAGAGCATCAAGGACCTCCCGTCGCTCGGCAAGAACGCTGAAGAGCGCGACGCCAACTGGCGGACGGGCGGCTACAAGGTCTACACGACGATCAACCTCGACCTGACCGCCAACGCCCGCGCCCAGATCGACCGCTACGCGCCGCCTACGGAACCCGCACTCGAACTCGGGAGCGCGGTCAACTCCGTCGAGGCCGGCACGGGTCGTGTCGTCGTCATGGCGCAGAACCGCAATCTCAACGAAGACCCCGAGGTCACCGATCCGACCGTCACGGCGCTGAACTACAGCACCGACAAGCCCTACGGCGGATCGTCCGGCTTCCAGACCGGTTCGACGTACAAGCCGTTCACCCTGATCGACTGGCTGCAGAACGGGCACGGGCTGTCCGAGGTCGTCAACGGCAGGCCGCGGCCCTTCACCCCGATGACCGTCGACGGTCAGCAGTACAGCACGGTCGACGGGCAGTTCCCCCAGGGATTCGCACCGAAGAACGACGACGGCCGCAATCCGGGTTATGTGACCGCCCAGCGGGCCACGGCGCTGTCGATCAACACGGCCTACGCCGCGATGGCTCAGAAGCTCGACCTCGCCGACATCCGCGACGTCGCCAGCTCGCTCGGCGTGCACCGCGCCGACGGAGCCGAGCTGGCCACCAACACCTCGTCGTTCCTCGGGACGAACGAGATCGCACCGTTGACCATGGCCGCCGCCTACGCGGGCATCGCCGCGGGCGGGAACTACTGCAAGCCGATCATCGTCGACCAGATCGTCGATGCAGACGGCAAGGAGATCGGCGGTCAGCCGCAGGAGTGCAAGCAGGCCCTCGACCCGGCCATCGCCGCAGCGACCATCCAGGGCATGTCGCAGCTGTGGTCCGGCGGCGGAACCGGTGTGGGGGCCCTCCCCGCCGACGGCATCCCCGAGATCGGCAAGACCGGTACCACCACCGACAAGGACCAGATCTGGCTGATCGGCTCGACGAGCAAGCTGGCGACGGCGGTCTGGATGGGCAACGTGCAGGGCAAGGTCAGCCTCCGCACGGCCTACTCGCCGGCCACCGGAACCACCTACGCCAACGCCCGGGCGTACTTCTTCCGTGACGTGCAGTCGGTCAACAACACCGTCTACGGCGGAGGGGCGTTCCCCACCGCCGACCCGAGCGTCGTCCGCGGCAGCGCCGCACAGGCCCTTCCCGACCTCAGCGGCAAGACGGCGGAGCAGGCCGCCGCCACGCTCCGCGGCCTCGGTCTGAGCTACACCGACGGCGGTCAGCAGGAGTCCACGGCGCCGATCGGCACCGTCTCGGCCACCTCACCGGTCGCCGGCACCCAGGTGTCGCAGGGCACTGCCGTGACCGTGTACACCAGCGTGGGCACCAACGCGGCGACCGTGCCGAACGTGGTCGGCACGAAGTACGACGCCGCCGTGGCGGCGATCGGCGCCGCAGGCTTCGATCCGTCGAAGGTCGTGCTCGCTGGATACACGGTGGGTACCGAGCAGAATCAGTGCGAGGTGTCTCTGATGGAGCCGGGCGGAGGCGCGTCCGTCGACAAGGGCACGGCGGTCGCCATCCAGCTCTACGGCAATGCCGAGGGTCGCGACCCGGGCGACTGCACGTGAGTCCCCTGATCACCGGCAGGACGACGGCCGCGACCGCGATGGTGGGCGCGGCCGTCGGCCTGGGTGCCTTCGCCTGGGGATCCCTCGTCGAGCGGAACCGATTCACCGTCCGTCACGAGGTCCTGCCCGTCCTCGAAGCGGGCTCCCGCAGTCTCACGATCCTCCACCTCAGCGACCTCCACCTCGCACCGTGGCAGACGGAGAAACAGGAGTGGGTGCGCGGTCTCTCCGTCTACGAGCCCGACCTCATCGTCAACACCGGCGACAACATGGGGCATGCGGACGCCCACGAGGCGCTGGAGTACACGCTCGAGCCGTTCCGAGACGTCGCCGGAGTGTTCGTCCACGGTTCGAACGACTACTACGCGCCGACGCCCAAGAACCCCCTCGCGTACTTCGGCGGGCCGAGCAAAGCCCATCGCACGCCGACGCCGCTCGACATCGATCGCATGGAGTCGTTCTTCCGAGGCCTCGGCTGGCTCGACCTCAACAACACCGCACGCGCGATCGAGGTGCGAGGTTCGAGGCTCGAACTGTTCGGCGTGAACGACGCCCACCGGGAGCTGGGACCGCCTCGACCGCCTCCCCGGCGCACTCGACGACCTGCGCGAGAACGTCGGCTGGCAAGACGATCGCAGAGGCCCCGAACCGATCAGCATCGCCTTGACGCACGCGCCCTACCAACGGGTGCTGAACTCGTTCGTCACCAACGGCGCAGACGTCATCTTCGGCGGGCACACCCACGGCGGACAGGTCCGCGTGCCGGGCTACGGGGCCCTCGTGACGAACTGCGACATCCCCCGCGCGAAGGTCAGCGGCCTCAGCACCTGGAGTCACGCCCGGCGCACAGCGCATCTCGAGATCTCGGCCGGGCTCGGCACCTCGATCTACGCCCCCGTCCGATTCGACTGCCGACCCGAGGCGGTCGTCGTCACCCTCACCGCCTGACCATCGGCCCGCCGGACCTCCGACCACGCGCTCGGTCACGGACGACCCGAATCGTTTGCTAACATGATCAGGTTGCACCGGCAGCAGAACACCGCAGCCGGCCACATCGGGGTGTGGCGCAGCTTGGTAGCGCGCCTCGTTCGGGACGAGGAGGTCGTGGGTTCGAATCCCGCTACCCCGACATGGAAATTGGCTCCACCCTTGGGTGGGGCCATTTTCCATTCAGTACCTGTTATTCGCCCTTCGGGCGACATGAAAAATGGCTCCACCCTTGGGTGGGGCCATTTTCATTCCGTGCCCGTGGTTCGCCCTTCGGGCGACAGGAAAAATGGCTCCACCTTTGGGTGGGGCCATTTTCCATTCAGTATCTATGATTCGCCCTTCGGGCGACATCGAAAATGGCTCCACCCTCGGGTGGGGCCGTTTTCATTCAGCACCGGTCAGGAGAGGCGGTTGCCGCTCTCGGCGAGGTAGCACGCGCCGCAGAGCGACTCGTAGGTGACCTCGTGGCCGTCGATGGCCACCTGGTCGCCGTCGAAGACGAAACGCCCGTCGATCGTCCGGGCGTTGAAGACCGCCTTGCGACCGCACCGGCAGATCGTCTTCAGCTCTTCGAGCGAGTGCGCCACCTCGAGCAGGCGACGACTGCCCGGGAACGCCGTCGTGCGGAAGTCCGTCCGGATGCCGTAGGCCAGCACCGGCACGCCCTCGAGGATGGCGATGCGGAGCAGGTCATCGACCTGAGCCGGCTCCAGGAACTGGACCTCGTCGACCAGCAGACAGGCGATGTCGCTGCCGGTCGCCTCGCGCACCCGCGCCCGCTCGGCGCAGAAGACGTCGAGGACGTCGTCGCCGGGCGCGAACGCGACGTCCGCCGTGCGGCTGACCCCGAGCCGCGAGACGATCTGATCGTCGCCCTTGGTGTCGACGCGCGGTTTGGCGAGCACGACCCGCTGACCGCGCTCTTCGTAGTTGTACGCGGCCTGCAGCAGGGCGGTGCTCTTGCCGCTGTTCATCGCCCCGTAGCGGAAGTAGAGCTTCGCCACTACTGCAGGTAGCCGTCTTCGGCGGCGCGGCGGATCAGCTCGGACTTCTTGCTCGCCGGTCGGTTCGCCTTCGCGTACTTCTCGCGGACGCGGCGCAGATAGGTCTTCGCCGTCTCGTACTGCACGTTCATCTGCTGCGCGACCTCGTTCGTGCTGAATCCCGACACGTAGAGGCGGAACGCCTCGGACTCGCCGGCGCTGAGCTTGGGTCGGCTCTGGTTCGTGGCCCCGACGGGCAGCGGCCGCCAGTCGCGCTGCGGCGACGCGTCGCGGGCGACGCCCATGACCTGCCGAGCGGCGTCCATCACCTCGCGCATTGGCAACGACTTCGACAGGAACGCCGAGGCCCCTGCCTCGAGCGCGCGCTCGCGAGACTCGCGGGTGTCGAGACTCGACAGCACGATGACCTTCGCACCCGCGGCACGGCAGGTGCGCACCCGGGCCTCGATCGACACGGGCTCTTTCAGCTGGAAGTCGAGGAAGACGAGATCGGTGGGGAAGTTGTCGCTGTGTACCAGCTGCAGCCAGGTGTGCGCCGTGAGCACCAGGTCGAAGTCGAAGGCGTTGACGTTGATCCAGCTCGAGAGGCTGTCGAGCAGCACCTCGTGGTCGTCGAGGATCGCGAGGCGGACCCGCCGCGTCGACGGGTCGCCGCCCGAGGGGCCGACGGTGTTCCACGACGGGGCCGCCGCGGATCGCGAGTAGCCGGGGCGGTGGGACGAGCGGTCGCTCGACTCAGTGCTGGTCATAAGAAAACCTTAGTGTCAGGAGGGGAGGGCTCAGATCGACCACGAGGTCGTCGTAGACGACGCGGACGACGGCGAAGTAGGGGGCGAGCCGGTTGCGGACGGCGAGGTCGGGCGCCCGGGTGGCGACGGTCAGACGGATGTCGACCCGCGCCTCCTCGGCTCGCACCGCGATGCGCACGTCGGACGCGTCGACGACACCGGTGTCGGCGAACGCCACGATGAGGGCTCGGAGGGCGGTCCGGTGGTCGTCGGCCATCTCGCCGGCCAGGTGCTCGGGGTCGTCGACGACTCCCCCACTGCGACCGCCGGGGCCGTGGGAGGCTGCTCGAGCCAGCTGCGGTCCGCTTCGGCCACCATCGTCCCGCGCAGCGTCTCGGCGATGGCACGAGCGCGCCGGCTGTCGTCAGCGGTCACCTCGCCGGCCTCGATCAACCCGGTGAAGAACGGCACGACGTCGCGGTTGAGGATGGTCACGCGGTCCTGCTGCACCGACCGCGCGATGCCGGCCCGGAGATCGGCGGTGCCGGCCCGGCGATACGAGGAGGCGCGCTCGACCCAGTGGTCGACCAGCGTCACGAAGGTGGCCGAGAACGTCGCCCCGGCCGACGTCAGCGCGAGCACGGGCGTCACCGCCACGACGACGTAGAGGGCCGGCGTGAGACCCGCGGCGAACGAGGGGCTCTCGACGACCACCACGATGCCGATCACGGAGGCCAGGATCAGGCCCGCGATCGCGATCTCCCGTCCGGGCCGGTACGGCGCAAGACCGAGGATCAGCACGCCGACCGAGACGGATGTCCAGTCGTCTCGGACCATCTCGTTGTGGCCCGCCGTCGAGACGACCGAGAGCACGACCACCGCCGCGAGCAGGACGACCATCACCACGACGTGAGGTCTCCGGAACGGCGCACGCGCGGGCCGGGATCCGAGCACCAGCACGGTCGAGGCCGCCACCAGGGCGCCGAGCGCGGCGACGGCTGCGGGCCACGAGGCGACGTCGGCACGGACGACGACCGTCACCACGACGGCGTAGAGGACGGCGGCCAGCCCCGCCATGATGGTGATCGGACCGGCGCTGAGCGCACCGAGCGGGTCGACCTGCTGCGGCGTCCGCTCCCGGCGGCTCACGCCGCCCCTCCGGCGATGGTCCGCCCGGCGCCGGGAGCGCCATCGCCCGGGCCGCCATCGCCCGGGCCGTCACCGGCACGGCCGCGCGCGTCGGTTCCCGAGACGGCACCGGTGTCGGCGGACGTGCCGATCGGCACCCGGATGACGACGCTCGTGCCGCTGCCCACGGACGACCAGATCTGCACCTCGCCGCCGACCCGCTCCATCCGCGCCTGCACGGAGTTCTTCAGCCCGAGACGGTCGGCGCCGGTGCCCTCGACGTCGAAGCCGACCCCGTCGTCGATCACCATGACGGAGACGTCGTCCGCGACGCCGTAGACCACGACCTCGGCCCGCGTCGTCCCGCTGTGCTTCTCGACGTTCGCCAGGCACTGCGCGACGGCGAGCCCGAGAGCCTGCGCCTGATCGGCGCTCAGCCGGGCCACGGCGGTCACGTCGCCGGTCACGCCGATCTCGAGCCCTGCCTCGCGAGCGGACTCGACGGCGAGGGCGAGCTCGCTCCGGTGCCAGTCCTGGGGCATGCCCTCGGACGCCCGACCGGCGAGCCACTCCTGCCCGACGAGCGTCTCGATGTCGGCGGACATCGATTTCGTGATCCGCGGAGCGAGCGGCCCGGGAGTGGCGGAGGCGACGGCCGCGAGATGACTGAGGACGGTGTCGTGCAGCAGAGCGGCGGCCTGCTGCTCGATGTCGTGGCGGATGCCCTGCAGCTGCTGGTCGAGAGCGGCCCGGTGCAGACTGGGCTGCGCGCGCCGGGCACGATCTCGTGCGATCACGCCCCAGCCCACGGTGACGACGACCAGCAGGTAGGTCAGGGCCGTCGCGACGTCGAACTGCGAGGTCTCACCCGTCTGCCATGTGGCGGCCAGGGTCGCCATCTCGCCGAGGACGACCGCGATCGTGGCCCAGACGAGACCGAGCCTCGGTTGGCGGCCGCTGCCCGCCACCAGGATGAGGGCGATCTTGGGCAGCGAGAGCGAGAAGGCGTCGGACGTCTGCACGGCCGGTATCTGAGCCAGGATCGTGATGGCGTACCAGTACGTCGCCGCGGAGCCGATGGCGAGGAAGGCGGCCATGGCCGACGCCGTGCGTCGACGCTGGAGGACGACGCTCATGGCGACGAGGGTGCAGATCGCGACCAGGGCGGGCCAGAGGATGTAGCCGGGGCCGGTGGCCTGACTGATGACGAGCACGAGCGACGCGCTGGCGAGCACGACGCAGGCCATGACGTAGCAGGCTCGGGCGACTGCGCGACCGGTGCTCTGCGGAGCCAGGTGAGCCGGGAGGCCGAGCAGCATGCGGCCTCCTTCTCGTCGACGGGCTGACTGATGAAGTATGCCTGAACATGGACTTTATCTGTACCCCGTTATCGAGGGGTGTCGACGGGTATCGCCCGGAACACGCCTGTTTTGTGCCCCGACCGGGCGTCGATGTCAGAACAGCCGAGGATGCGCGGTGCGAGCCCCGCCCGGCAGCTCGGCCGCGAGGAGGGCGCGCGACCCCGCGATCGCCTCCGCCCGGTCGCCCAGCGCGTCGTGCACGCGGGAGCGCGTCGACCCGGTCGACGGGTCGGTGCGCCCGCGTTCGAGGCCGTACTCGGCCAGCAGGGGCCGCAACCGTGCGGCCAGCCACTTGCGGTACCCCGTCGGCGCATAGGTGCCCCGGGAGTAGAGGTCGGTGTAGCGGTGGAGCACCTCGGGATGCTCGCGGCCGAGCCACGCGAAGAACCACTCTTTGACACCGGGCTTGAGGTGGAGAGCGCTGTACATGACGCTGGTGGCTCCCGAGTCGCGGACCGCCGACAGCGCTGCGCGCAGATGGTCGACGCCGTCGGTCAGATGCGGCAGCACGGGCATCATGAAGACCGACACCTCGAGGCCGAGGTCGCGTGCGGCACGGACGGTGGCCAGGCGTGCGGCCGTCGTGGGGGTGCCGGGTTCGAGGGACTGCTGGAGCTCGTCGTCGTAGATCGCGATGGACATCGAGATGTCGACGGGCACCTGCTGCGCCGCCTCGGCCAGCAACGGGAGGTCGCGACGCAGGAGCGTGCCCTTCGTCAGGATGCTGAACGGCGTGCCCGACTCGGCCAGGGCCGCGATGATGCCGGGCATCAGGCGGTATCGACCCTCGGCCCGCTGATACGGATCGGTGTTCGTCCCCAGGGCGACGGGGGCGTGCTGCCACGACGGCCGCCGCAGCTCTCGGGAGAGCACCTCGGCGACGTTGACCTTAACCACTATCTGGCGGTCGAAGTCGTCGCCACCGTCGAGATCGAGATACTCGTGCGTCGGTCGCGCGAAGCAGTAGACGCACGCGTGACTGCACCCGCGATAGGGGTTGATCGTCCAGCCGAAGGGAAGAGTCGAATCGCCGCCCGGCACCCTGTTCAGCGCGCTCTTCGCCAGGATCTCGTGGAACGTGATGCCCTCGAACTCGGGCGTCGTGACCGAACGGACGACCGACGACAGTCGCACGAGCGGTGGCGACGCGTCGTCTCTCTCGACGTCGACACCCTGACCGCTCCACCGCATGCGCTCAGTCGAACACATGTTCGAACAGGAGTCAAGCCGACCCCGCCCGCTCGATCAGGCGTGGATGTTCAACGCCTCGGCGGTGGCCCCCAGGGTCGCCGCCGCCTTCGCCTCGTCGGTCGCGAGCGGCGTGCCGTACGTGGGCACCATGCGACGGAGCGTCGGCTGCCACGCCGACATCCGCGACGGGAAGCAGCGTTCCAGGACGTCGAGCATGATGGGCACGGCCGTCGAGGCCCCGGGCGAGGCGCCGAGCAGCCCCGCGATCGAGCCGTCGGCCGCCGAGACGACCTCGGTGCCGAACTGGAGCACCCCGCCCTTCTTCGCATCTCTCTTGATGACCTGGACGCGCTGACCGGCGGTGATGCGGTACCAGTCCTTCGGATCGGCGTCGGGTACGAACTCGCGCAGCGCCTCGAACTTCGTGCTCTTGCTCGCGGCGAGCTGACCGACCAGGTACTTCACGAGCGAGAGGTTCGCGAGCCCGGCGCGGATCATCGGGCAGAGATTGTGCGGCCGGATCGAGGCGAAGAGATCGAACCACGACCCGCTCTTCAAGAACTTGGGGCTGAACCCGGCGTACGGGCCGAACATGAGGCTGGCCTGCCCGTCGACGACCCGGGTGTCGAGGTGCGGGACGGACATCGGCGGCGAGCCCACGGCGGCCTTGCCGTAGACCTTCGCCTGATGCCTGGCCACGATCGCCGGGTCGTCCGTGCGCAGGAACTCCCCGCTGACCGGGAACCCGCCGAACCCCTCGATCTCGCGGATGCCCGACTTCTGCAGCAGGTTGAGGGCTCCCCCGCCGGCTCCGACGAAGACGAACGCCGCCTCGATCTCGAACGCGGCACCCGACTTCGGGCGGACCGAGATCGTCCACCCGCCGCCGGCGCGGCGTTTCAGACCGGTCACGCGGTGCCCCAGGCGAAGCTGAGCACCGGAGGACTGCAGGTCGGAGACGAGGAGGCGCGTGAGGCTCCCGAAGTCGACGTCCGTGCCCGCGGCGATCCGGGTCGCCGCGATCGGCTGGCCGAGGGGTCGCCCGGAGGCGAGCAGAGGCGCCCACTCGGCGATGCGCTCGCGATCGGTGCTGAACTCGAGCCCCTGGAACAGCGGGTGGTCGCGGAGAGCCTCGAAGCGCTTGCGGAGGTACTCGACGTTCTTCTCGCCCCAGACGAAGCTCATGTGCGGACTCGAGTTGATGAACGCCTCGGGCTCGGGCAGGGCGCCCTCGGCGACGAGGAACGACCAGAACTGCCGCGAGACCTGGAACTGCTCGTTGACTTTGACGGCACTGCTGGTCTCGATGGACCCGTCGGCGCGCTCGGGCGTGTAGTTCAGCTCGCACAGGGCGGAGTGCCCGGTGCCCGCGTTGTTCCAGGGATTGCTCGACTCGAGGGCGACGTCGTCGAGGGCCTCGATGATCTGGATGGACCAGTCGGGCTCGAGCTGCTTGATCATGGCGCCGAGGGTGGCGCTCATGACGCCCCCACCGATGAGGGCTACGTCGACGGGCTTCTTCGCATCGTTCACGAGCGCCAGTCTAGGCCCCGGGCATCGAGGGTCAGCCGGGCGCCCGGGCGGGGTGTCTCGATGTCGAGACAGCGACCCGCCCGGTCAGACTCGGACGGAGGTGGTGCGCTCGGCCGCGACGATCTCGGCGATCTGAACCGCGTTGAGCGCCGCGCCCTTCCGCAGGTTGTCGTTGCTGATGAAGAGCGCCAGCCCGCGGTCGCCGGGCACACCCTCGTCCTGACGGATCCGCCCGACGTAGCTCGGATCGGTGCCGGCCGCCTCGAGCGGCGTCGGCACGTCGGTCAGCACGACCCCGGGCGCGTCGGCGAGCAGCTCCTTCGCGCGGGCGGCGGTCAGCGCGGACGAGAACTCGGCGTTGATCGAGAGCGAGTGCCCGGTCAGGACGGGCACGCGCACGCAGGTGCCGCTGACTCGCAGGTCGGGGCGCTCGAGGATCTTGCGGCTCTCGTTGCGCAGCTTCTTCTCCTCGTCGGTCTCGTCGAGACCGTCGTCGACGATGCTGCCCGCGAGGGGGATCACGTCGAA
Source organism: Frigoribacterium sp. AC394 (assembly GCF_979258095.1). Classification (NCBI taxonomy): domain Bacteria; kingdom Bacillati; phylum Actinomycetota; class Actinomycetes; order Micrococcales; family Microbacteriaceae; genus Frigoribacterium; species Frigoribacterium sp. AC394. The sequence goes on from NZ_OZ409834.1 coordinate 992,886, forward strand.
GGCGATCGGTCGGACGTACACCTCGGGGTTGGGCATCGTCACGGCCGAGCCGTCGTGCACGAGCCCCGCGGCGTCCTGCTCGAGAGCGGCCCGCGCCTGACCGAGGAGCTCGTCGGCGCCCTTGAGCCCACTGCCCGAGACCGCCTGGTAGGTGCTGACGATGAGTCGCTCGAGACCGGCCTCGGTGTCGAGCACCTTGAGGACGGGCATGGCGGCCATGGTGGTGCAGTTCGGGTTCGCGACGATGCCCTTGACGGCCTGGCCGATCGCGTGCGGGTTGACCTCGCTGACGACGAGCGGCACCTCGGGGTCCATCCGCCAGGCGCTCGAGTTGTCGATGACCAGGGCGCCGGCCGCGGCGAAACGCGGTGCGTGCGCCCGCGAGCCGGTGGCGCCGGCCGAGAAGAGGGCGATGTCGAGACCGGTCGGGTCGGCGGTCTCGATGTCCTCGACGACGATGTCGGCACCGCGGAACGGCAGTGTGGTGCCGGCGGAGCGCGCCGTCGCGAAGAACCGGATCTCGGCGAGCGGGAAGTCGCGCTCGTCGAGCAGTCGTCGCATGACCTTGCCGACCTGACCGGTCGCGCCGACCACGCCGACGCGCAGACCTTCAGCCATCGTCTTCTCCTGGGGTGTCTCGGTGGTGCGGTGGGTGTTCACGGGGCAGGAGGCGCGGTGCGGGCCGCGCCGCGCCTCCTCGGGGATCTCCGGGTCGGGTCAGCGACCGGTGCCGGCGTGGACCACGGCCTCGACGTCGCCGTCGAGTCCGAACGCCGTGTGCACGACGCGGAGGGCGTCGTTGAGGGTGTCGGCCCGGGTGACCACCGAGATGCGGATCTCGCTGGTCGAGATCATCTCGATGTTGATTCCCGCCTCGAACAGCGCGGTGAACAGCTGCGCCGAGACACCGGCGTTGGTGCGCATGCCGGCGCCGACGAGGGCGAGCTTGCCGATCTGGTCGTCGTACTGCAGCGACTCGAAGCCGCTCTCGGCGCGCTCGGACTCGAGCGCCTGGAGCACGACGGCGCCCTCGGACTTCGGGAGCGTGAAGGAGATGTCGGTGCGACTCGTCGAGGCGGCCGAGATGTTCTGCACGATCATGTCGATGTTCGCACCGGTCTTGGCGACGGTGCGGAAGATCTGCGCCGCCTTGCCGGGCACGTCGGGGACTCCGACGACGGTGATCTTGCCCTCGCTGAGGTCACCGGCGACACCGCTGATGATGGGCTCTTCCACGTTCTCTCCCTCTTTCGGGTTGACGACCAGGGTTCCCTCGTTGTTGTTGAACGACGAGCGGACGTGCAGGGTGACGCCGTGACGCCTGGCGTACTCGACGGCACGGATGTACAGCACCTTCGACCCCGCCGCGGCGAGTTCGAGCATCTCCTCGCTCGTGACCCGGTCGAGCTTGCGCGCCTTGGGCACGACACGGGGGTCGGCCGTGAAGATGCCGTCGACGTCGGTGTAGATCTCGCAGACGTCGGCGTCGAGCGCGGCGGCCAGCGCCACCGCGGTGGTGTCGGACCCGCCGCGGCCGAGGGTGGTGATGTCGCCCGTGGTGCGGTTGAAGCCCTGGAACCCGGCCACGATGGCGACGTAGCCGGCGTCGAGGGCGTCGCGGATCCGCTTCGGGGTCACGTCGACGATGCGGGCCTTGCCGTGCTGGGCGTCGGTGATCATGCCGGCCTGGCTGCCCGTGTACGAGCGCGCCTCGACGCCGAGGCTGCGGATCGCCATGGCGAGCAGCGCCATGCTGATGCGCTCGCCCGCGGTGAGCAGCATGTCGAGTTCGCGCCCCCCGGGGATGGGGCTGACCTCGTTGGCCAGGTCGAGCAGCTCGTCGGTCGTGTCGCCCATCGCGCTGACCGCCACGACGACGTCGTTGCCGGCCTTGCGGGTCTCGACGATGCGTTTCGCGACGCGCTTGATGCTCTCGGCGTCGGCGACGGACGACCCGCCGAATTTCTGCACGATCAAGCTCACGGTGACTCCAGAAGAGGGAACGGCGCGTCGGATCGACGTCGCGCCTGCGTCCGCCGATTCTATTCGGTGCCGCGGGCGTGTGACGCACGGTCGACCCGCGGTCGGAGCGGACCGGGCGGGCCGACCTCCGCTCCCCTACGGTTGACGCATGCCCGACGCCTCAGCAGAAGCCCGCCAGACCACCAGCAGGGTGCAGAACAGCCGCCCCCTGAAGACCCTCGCGCGGGTCGGCTTCGGCATGAACGGCGTGCTGCACATCCTCATCGGGGTGATCGCCCTGCGGATCGCCTTCGGGGGCGGTGGCGAGGCCGACCAGGGAGGCGCGCTCGGGGAGCTCGCATCGCGCCCGGCGGGCGGGGCCCTGCTCTGGGTGATCGTCGTCGGGCTGTGGGCTCTCGGTCTCTTCCAGGTGTTGGAAGCCGCTCTCGTCCGGGGGACGGAGAAGGAGGACTGGGCCGCTCGGGTCAAGGAGGGCGGCAAGGGCGTCGCCTACCTCGCGGTCGGCTTCACGGCCTTCACGTTCGCCCGGGGCGGGTCGAGCGACAGCTCGGATCAGACGGAGTCGCTGAGCGCCCGGCTGCTGGCGACTCCGGGCGGCGTCGTGCTGCTCGTCGTCCTGGCCCTGGTCGTGGTCGGCATCGGCGGGTACATGGTCGTGAAGGGGATCCGGCAGAAGTTCCGGGAGGACCTCGTCGTGCCGTCGGGCACGTCGGGTCGGGTCACGATCGCCCTCGGCGTCGTGGGCTACGTCGCCAAGGGGATCGCGCTCGTCGTCGTCGGCGTCCTCTTCGGGGTGGCCGCCGTGCAGGCGGATCCTGACGAGGCGTCGGGTCTCGACGGCGCCCTGAAGGCCCTGGCCGAGCTGCCGTTCGGGACGATCGTGCTGACTGGCGTGGCGTTCGGACTCATCGCCTTCGGTCTGTACAGCTTCGTGCGGGCGCGTCGCGCACGACTCTGATCGGGCCTCACTCGGTGACGAGCCGGCGCCCTTCGAAGGCCCGGCCGAGGGTGACCTCGTCGGCGTACTCGAGGTCGCCGCCCACCGGCAGGCCGGAGGCGAGTCGGGTCACCCGGAGACCGAACGGCGAGAGCATGCGCGACAGGTACGTGGCGGTGGCCTCTCCTTCGAGGTTCGGGTCGGTGGCGATGATGACCTCCTGGACGGTGTCGTCGGCGAGACGCTGGACGAGCTGCCGGATGCGCAGATCGTCTGGTCCGATGCCGTCGATCGGGCTGATGGCCCCGCCGAGCACGTGGTACAGCCCTCGGAACTCGCGCGTCCTCTCGATCGCCTGGACGTCTTTGGCCTCTTCGACCACGCAGATGGTGGCGGGCGAGCGTCGGGGGTCGCGGCAGATGCCGCAGGTCTCCTGTTCGGTGACGTTGCCGCAGATCTCGCAGAAGCGCACCTTGGTCTTGACGTCGACGAGCAGCTCGGAGAGCCGGGTGGTGTCGAAGTTCTCGCTCTGGAGGATGTGGAAGGCGATGCGCTGCGCCGACTTCGGACCGATGCCCGGCAGTCTGCCGAATTCGTCGATGAGCTCTTGGACGATGCCCTCGTACACGACTACTCGCTTCTCTGAGGCGTGACGCGGGGAGCGATCGTCTCTTCTTCGATGAACTGGGCGTTGAGGATCTCACGGACGACGGCCTCGCCGTACCTCGAGTTGGCGGGGATGCCCCGTCGGGGGTCGCCGGCAGCCGCCCGTCGCTCGGGCGCGGAGGCGCCGGACCGTGACGGTTCGCTCGGTGCGCCCGCACCGGACGTCGAGACCTTGCTCGACGCCGACGACGACGTCGGACCATCCGACGGACGAGCGGTCGCGGGTGGTGCCGCGACGGGTGCCGGATCGGCGTCGATCCGCGGGGCTCCGCCGTCGGGTTCTTCGGTGATGTGCTCGGGCTCGTCGGGTTCGGGCGGCGCCGTCTGCGGGATCGCCGCGACGTCCCACCCGGTGACGGGCGAGGCGGCCTGACGGGCTGCCGGTCGTGCGGCCGCGGGTGCCTGCTCTACGGGCGCTCGGCTCGGCACCGGGGGCTCGGTGGCCGCGCGTTCGTCTGCAGGGGGCTCGGCGGCGGACGGCTCGGCGGCCGAGGGCACGGGTGCATCGGCCGGCGACACGGGGTTCGACGCCGCCGGGGTCTCCGTCGCCGGGATCTCCGTCGGCGCCGGTGCGGGGGCTGGGCGCGTCGGCGCGCCCTCGACCCGCGCGATGTACTTGACGGTCACGCCGAGGACGCTCTGGATGGCCCGTCGGAGGTGCTCGCTGACGCCTTCGCCCGCGCCCTGCGGCTTCTTGAAGTTATCGACGTCGCTGGCGCTCGGGAAGGTCAGGGTGAGGACGTCGTCGGCGTAGGCCTGCACCGTCGCGGTGACGACGACCATCCACGCGGTGCGCTTGGCCTTCTCGACGACCTCGACGATCTCGGGCCAGCTGTCGCGCATCTGCTGCAGTGTGACCGGGGCCGTCGACGATGCGCGTTCGGCGGGGTCGGCGGGGACGCCGTCGACCACGGGCGGCGTCTGGGCCCACGCTGCCGAGTGCGCCGCCGTCGGCGCTGCCGGAGCCGACGGCGTCGACTGTTCTGCCTGCCTGGGCTGTGCCGCCTGCGCCGGCTGCGCTTCTGGGCTCCGGTCCGGGGTCTTGGCGCCCCAGGCGGCCGAAGCCGTGGCGGCGACGGCACCGGGTGCCGACCCGGTGACCGGGGTCGACTCGACCGCGGGTGCCGGCGTTCGAGCCGCCGCGGAGGGCTGGACCGCACGGGACTCGGTGCGCGGGGCGGCTGCCGACGATGACGTGCGAGCGGTGGGAGGCGCACCCGCGACCGACGCCTCGACGCCCTCGACGCCGACGCGACGCTCGAGGCGCTCGACCCGGGCCAGTGCCCCGCGTTCGGTCTCGTCGGCCTCGGGGACGAGCACCCGGGCGATCATGAGCTCGAGGTGCAGACGCGGCGACGTCGCCCCCATCATGTCGGTGAGGGCGCGGTTGACGACGTCGGCGGAGCGGGAGAGCTCGGCGGCGCCGAAGGACCGGGCCTGGTGCAGCAGGCGGTCGAGCTCGTCTGCGGTGATGCCGCGGAGCACGGCGGAGGCCCCTTCGGCCGTCGCGCCGACGACGATCAGGTCGCGCAGTCTCTCGAGGAGGTCTTCGACGAAGCGACGGGGGTCTTGCCCGGTCTGCACGACCCGGTCGACGGCCGCGAAGGCGGCCGCGCCGTCATGCGCACCCAGGGCCTCGACGACCTCGTCGAGGAGGGAGGCGTGCGTGTAGCCGAGGAGGGCCACGGCACGTTCGTATTCGATGCCGCTGTCTTCGCTGCCCGCCATGAGCTGGTCGAGCAGCGACAGGGTGTCACGGACGGAGCCGCCGCCGGCCCGGACGACGAGGGGCAGCACGCCGGGAGCGGCGTCGACCTTCTCGGTCGCGCTGAGCTGCTGCACGTAGTCGAGCATCTGCGCCGGGGGGACGAGACGGAAGGGGTAGTGATGCGTGCGCGACCTGATCGTGCCGATGACCTTGTCGGGCTCGGTGGTCGCGAAGATGAACTTGACGTGCTCGGGCGGCTCTTCGACCACCTTGAGCAGGGCGTTGAAGCCCTGCGGCGTGACCATGTGGGCCTCGTCGAGGATGAAGATCTTGAAGCGGTCGCGAGCCGGCGCGAAGATGGCGCGGTCTCGGATGTCTCGGGCGTCGTCGACGCCGTTGTGACTGGCCGCGTCGATCTCGATGACGTCGAGCGAACCGCCACCGTCTCGGGCCAGTTCGACGCAGGACGGGCAGACGCCGCACGGGGTGTCGGTGGGCCCCTCGGCGCAGTTGAGGCAGCGGGCGAGGATGCGGGCCGACGTGGTCTTGCCGCACCCGCGGGGACCGCTGAAGAGATAGGCGTGGTTGACGCGGTTGGTGCGGAGGGCGGTGCGCAGAGGATCGGTCACCTGCGTCTGCCCGATGAGCTCGGAGAAGTTCTCTGGCCGGTAACGGCGATACAAGGCGGTGACCACGGGACCAGAGTAGCCGGGGCCACCGACAGCGGACTACTCGCGAGAAGGCCCCGCCCGCGACTGCGGACGAGGCCCTCTCTCGATGGACGGCGACGACGAGGTGGGTGAGTCCCTCGCCGTCACCGACCCCGGCTCTAGCGCATCGTCGTCCCGAACCTGCTGCGACGACGGGAGGCCAGGAGCATCCCGAGGCCGAGCACGAGGATGCCCGTGCCGGTGGCCGCCCAGGGCAGGGCGTCCAGTCCCGTGTAGGCGAGGGTGCTGCCTCCGGTGCTCGGGCGTCCGCCCGCCCCGACGACGATGCCCGCGCCTCCTTCTGTTCCGACCGCACCCGCTCCGACAGCGGCGTCGACGACCACGAACTGGGTGCTGTCGTTCTCCGGCTCGACCAGCGATGATTCGCTGCCGGTCAGTTCGACGCGGTGCAGCCCCAGCTCGAAGTCGGCGCCGACGGCGAACCGGAACGTGACCGTCCCGTTCGCGTCGGCGACCTGCGAACCGAGGGGGATCGGCGTCGATCGGACGACCGCGCTCACCGTCTCACCGGGGACGAAGTCGGTGCCGTAGACGGTCTGGACGACCCCGGTGCCGCGGACGATGCGCTTGATCTGGACCGTGGAGGAGTGGTCGCCAGAGGACGCGTCGGGCGTGGTGCCGGTACCGGCGGTGTCGGTGCCGGCGGTGTCGGTGCCAGCGGTGTCGGTACCAGCGGTGTCGGTACCGGCGGTGTCGGTACCAGCGGTGTCGGTACCGGCGGTGTCGGTACCAGCGGTGTCGGTACCGGCCGTGCCGACGACGTCGGTGCCCGCGGTGTCCGTCGCGACCGTGCCGATCACGTCGGTGCCGACCGAGGCCACCACGTCCGTGCCGACCGTGCCGACCACGTCGGTGCCGACCGAGGCCACCACGTCCGTGCCGAGCGTGCCGGTCACGTCGGTCGCCAGCACATCCGTGCCGAGCGTGTCGACGGCCGTCCCGAGCACATCCGTGCCGATGACGTCAGTACCCAGCACATCGGTGCCGAGCACGTCCGTCCCCGCCGTGTCCGTGGCGGTGCCGATCACGTCGGTGCCGATCGAGTCGGTCGCCGTCCCGACGATGTCCGATCCGGCCGAGTCCGTCGCGATGGTGCCGACGACATCCGTGCCCGCGCTGTCCGTCGCGATCGTGCCGATCACATCCGTCCCCGCGGTGTCCGTCGCGACCGTGCCGACCACGTCGGTGCCGACCGAGGCCACCACGTCCGTGCCGACCGTGCCGGTCACGTCGGTCGCCAGCACATCCGTGCCGAGCGTGTCGACGGCCGTCCCGAGCACATCCGTGCCGATGACGTCAGTACCCAGCACATCGGTGCCGAGCACGTCCGTCCCCGCCGTGTCCGTGGCGGTGCCGATCACGTCGCTGCCGATGGAGTCGGTCGCCGTCCCGACGATGTCCGACCCGGCCGAGTCCGTCGCGTTGGTGCCGACGACGTCCGTTCCGGCGCTGTCAGTCGCGATGGTGCCGACGACGTCCGTTCCAGCGCTGTCCGTCGCGATGGTGCCGATGACGTCCGTGCCCGCACTGTCAGTCGCGACCGTGCCGATCACATCCGTCCCGGCGGTGTCCGTCGCGACCGTGCCGACCGCGTCGGTGCCGACCGAGGCCACCACGTCCGTGCCGAGCGTGCCGGTCACGTCGGTCGCCAGCACATCCGTGCCGAGCGTGTCGACCGCCGTACCGAGCACGTCCGTGCCGGCCACGTCGGTACCCAGCACGTCCGTGCCGACCACGTCGGTGCCGATCGAGTCGGTCGCCGTGCCGACGGTGTCCGACCCGGCCGAGTCCGTCGCGACCGTGCCGACGACGTCCGTGCCCGCGCTGTCCGTCGCGATCGTGCCGATCACATCCGTCCCCGCGGTGTCCGTCGCGATGGTGCCGACGACATCCGTGCCCGCGCTGTCCGTCGCGATCGTGCCGATGACGTCCGTGCCCGCACTGTCAGTCGCGACCGTGCCGATCACATCCGTCCCCGCGCTGTCCGTCGCGACCGTGCCGACCACGTCGGTGCCGACCGAGGCCACCACGTCCGTGCCGACCGTGCCGGTCACGTCGGTCGCCAGCACATCCGTGCCGAGCGTGTCGACCGCCGTCCCGAGCACGTCCGTGCCGGCCACGTCGGTACCCAGCACGTCCGTGCCGATCACGTCGGTGCCGATCGAGTCGGTCGCCGTCCCGACGATGTCCGACCCGGCCGAGTCCGTCGCGATGGTGCCGACGACATCCGTGCCCGCGCTGTCCGTCGCGACCGTGCCGATCACATCCGTTCCCGCGCTGTCCGTCGCGACCGTGCCGATCACATCCGTCCCGGCGGTGTCCGTCGCGACCGTGCCGACCACGTCGGTGCCGACCGAGGCCACCACGTCCGTGCCGACCGTGCCGGTCACGTCGGTCGCCAGCACATCCGTGCCGAGCGTGTCGACCGCCGTACCGAGCACGTCCGTGCCCGTCACGTCGGTGCCCACGACATCGGTGCCGATCACGTCGGTGCCGGTCGAATCCGTCGCCGTACCGGCGATGTCCGTGCCGATCGAGTCGGTCGCCGTGCCGACGATGTCCGACCCGGCCGAGTCCGTCGCGATCGTGCCGACGACGTCCGTGCCTGCGCTGTCCGTCGCGATGGTGCCGACGACGTCCGTCCCGGCGGTGTCCGTCGCGATGGTGCCGATCACATCCGTGCCCGCGCTGTCCGTCGCGACCGTGCCGATCACATCCGTCCCGGCGGTGTCCGTCGCGACCGTGCCGACCACGTCGGTGCCGACCGAGGCCACCACGTCGGTGCCGATCGTGGCCACCGCGTCCGTGCCGAGCGTGTCGACCGCCGTCCCGAGCACGTCCGTGCCTGTCACGTCGGTGCCCACGACATCGGTGCCGATCACGTCGCTGCCCGTCGAATCCGTCGCCGTACCGGCGATGTCGGTGCCGATCGAGTCGGTCGCCGTGCCGACGATGTCCGACCCGGCCGAGTCCGTCGCGACCGTGCCGACCACGTCGGAACCCGCGCTGTCCGTCGCGACCGTGCCGATCACGTCCGCACCAGCGGTGTCCGTCGCGACCGTGCCGATCACGTCCGCGCCAGCGGTGTCCGTCGCGATGGTTCCGATCACGTCCGTGCCGGCGCTGTCCGTCGCGACGGTACCGGTCGCATCGGTGCCCGTGACGTCGGTGCCGACGTCGGCGGTCTCGACCTCGATCGTGACCGTCTCGCCTTCGACGAACACCGTCCCGTCGAGCGACTGCTCGGGCGTGATGACGTACGTCCCGACGCCGACGCCCGTGAAGGTCGTCGTCCACCGCCCGTCCGTGCTCACCGCGGCCTGAGGGGCTCCGGCTCCGAGCGAGACCCGGACGGTCGCGCCGGGCTCCGCGGTCCCGGTGACGGTGACGTCGGTCGTGCTCGTGGACGTGGCCACGACGACGGGTGCCGAGCCGTCGGGGCTCGTGATGACGACCGGTGCGGCGAGCCGCACGTCGATCACGGTGGTGACGGCGGCCGAGGGAACCCCCGTGCCGACGGTCTGGGTGGCCGAGACGGTCTGGTCCGGTCCGATGGCGACGCCCGGGACGACGACGCTCCACGTTCCCGCGGCGGTGGCCGTCGTCCGAGCGATCGCGGAGCCGATCGTCACGTTCACGACGGCGTCCGGTGCGGACAGACCGCCCACCGTCACCGCGGTCTGCGTGGCGGGGCCGAGGACGACGAACTCGTCACCGGCGTCGGGGGTGTTGATCGTCAGGGCGTCGAGCGCCTGCGCGTTGACCGTGGCGCTGGCCAGGTCGACCACTGCGCCGGAGCCCGCACCGTCGGGCAGGATCGCCAGACGCAGTGCACGGACCGTGGAGGCGCCGGTGTCGGTGCCGTCCGGGTCGCGGAAACCAGGACCGGTCTGCGAGTTCACCGTCACCGAGACGAGGCTGTTCACGACGTCGAGCACCGGGCTGAGGACGTCGCCGACCCCGCTCGTCGCCGCGGATAGGACGTCCCCGACCGCGTCGAGCGCGGTCCCGTCGAGCACGGGCGCGAGCACCGGCCGCGTGATGCCGGGCAGCGCGACCTCGACGGCGTCGGAGACGCCTGTGAGCACGACGTCGTTCAGGAGTGCCCGGACCGGCACCAGCAGCAGCTCGATCGCGGGAGTGGCGTTCGGCAGCGGCGTCAGCGTCGACGTCGCGACGGGCCGGGTGGGGTCCGTCCCGAGCAGAGCGCCGAGCGTCGTGTCGACCCTGATGGTGAGCGTGGCGAGGGGCGCCGTGGTGGCGGACCCGAGCAGAGGAGTCACCGACACGGTCGGAGTCGTCGTGACGACCGCCTGGACCCGAGTGGTGTCGATCGCTCCGGTGATCGCGGTGCTCAGCGAGTCGGGCAGGGTCGTGTCGAAGATGGTCGACAGCGCCGTCTGGAGCTCCGCCTCGACGGCGGCTCCCGTGAGCAGCTCGGTGTTCGCCGGCAGATCGTTCAGCGACTGCAGGTCGGCGACGTCGACCGTGACGTCACCGGTCGACAGGTCGACGGTGACGGGCCCGCTGGTCAACGGCGCCGAGAGGACGGGAGCGGTCGCGGCGGGCAGGTCCACGCTCGCCGTGACGGCGGCCTGCGTGTTGCCCAGGGTGAGGGTGCTCCCCAGCACCGACAGCGCACCGCGGACGGGTGCGAGGACACCCGTCTCGATCGCGTCGGGTAGATCCGCGGTCGCGCCGTTGGCCGAGACGTTCAGCTCGTCGATGGTGCTCGTCAGATCGCCGGTGAGCGCCTCCACCGCCGGGCTGTGCAGCGCGATCGTCGCTCCATCGACCTGGTACTCGCTGTCGACGGTGTATCCGGTGCTCGTGCGGGTGGCCTCCGCGCGAGACGAGATCGCACCGATCTCGAGCGCGAGCTCGTCGGCGAGACCGGCGATCTGGGCCTGGGTCAGGAACCCGGTGAGGTCGAGGGACGCCTGCTGGGCCGGCGTGCCGTCACCGGCCTGCACGAGACCGCTCTCGGTGATGAGCCCCGAGGCCGCCACCGAACCGCCGGGTGTCGCGGAGCCGTACTGGGACACGGCGCCCAGGTCGAGGATGCCGTTGTCGCCGAGCAGCTGCACGCCGCCCTGGAGGCGGAGCGTCTGCAGCGCGGTGAGGTCGAGCGGGTCGACGACCGGGGCGGACGTCGTGCCCGAGTACGACGAGTAGGCGCCCGCGAGCTCGGCGACGTCGTCGACGTCGACGATGCCGCTCCCGCTGAGGAAGAGCCCTTCCGCCTCGGAGACGTCCGGTGGTGCCGCCTGGGCGGGGACCACCGTCGCGGTGACGACGAGCGTCCCCACGGCGACGGCCGCCCCCCAGAGTCCTAGCGTGCCCAGGGGGCCGCGGTGAGTGAGTTGTCGCACGGGTGCCTCTTTCTGGCGGGCCTCGGGCCCGCCGGCTGATCCGACTCCCCCGGTGGTTGGCCGAGGGTGTGCTGTGGTGCAGGTGGTGGTGTCGCGTGGTCGTCCCGCTAGGTGACAGCGGGCGACGTCCGATCGCTCGGCGCGCCTTCGGGCAGCTCGCCGATCCCTCCCCTCGATCTCGAGATCCTGGCCCGGGCGGTCCGGGCGCGTTCCGCGACGAACACCGCGGCGCGCTGGAAGGTGACCGTCCGGATGAAGATCATGTCCGCCGCGAGCATCGCGAGCGAGAACAACGGGAGGCCCATGAAGAGGCCGATCCCGATGTGCATGCCGCTCACGCCGAGCAGGCCGACGACCCGCGTCCAGCGCCGCAGCAGCAGGAACGGGAAGAACAGCTGGACCGCGACGGCGAACCAGGTCGCGAACGCCACGAGCACGCCGCTGGTGGTCAGCAGACCGCTGAGGGCCGGCCACGGTGCGAATCGATCGACGTGCAGCGGGTAGTAGATCGCCGTGCCGTCTCGCCAGAGCTCGCCCTGAACCTTCGACAGACCGGCGACGACGTAGACGACGAAGAGCTGACCCGCCACGGCCACGAGAGCCCCGTTGTGCAGCAGCGTCGAGACCCAGCCCGCCTCCTCACGGGCCCGAGCGACCCATCGGGGACGCGAGGCGACCGCGGCACGGCCCCGCGCCTCCTGCCGGCTCCTCCGACGCGCGTCGAGCGACCAGACGCGCGAGAGGTCGGTGAAGCAGAAGTAGAAGAGGAACAGCCGGACGGCGTTGTCCGTCTGGTCGACGGCGAGCACGTTCGAGGCCGCGAGGCTGGCGTACAGCCAGAGCGTCGCGATCGCGGCGACGCGGGCGTGCCAGCCGAGGAGGAGCGCGAGGGCCGACAGCCCCAGCGCGACGTAGCCGATCCAGAACGCCGGGCCGCCCACCTGCGCCGCGTCGAAGATCACGAACGGGAACCCCCAGGTCGACGACCGATTGAGCGGCTCGGACCAGCCTGACGCGCCTCCCCAGGTGTACGACGCGGTGCTCGCGTTCGCGAGCACGAACAGGAGGATGCCCAGGCCGGTCACGATCCGCGCGGCGGCCACGCCGTAGAGCGCCTTCCGGCCGTCGAGGAACCACCACTCGAGACGCCCGGCGAGCCGGGCCCAGGAGGCGCGGGCGACGTCCACCACGGCGCTCACGACCGGCCCCCGGGGCCGTACAGCACGTCGATGGCGCCCTGGTCGAGCGTCGAGTCGGGCAGCGGCGAGCGCCATCCGCCCGTCACGAAGCGGAACTCGGGGTTCGGGGCGGGGTCGGCGCGCTGCTCGAACGGGGTGACGGGAGTGATGCGGACTCTGACCTGCACGTCGTCGACCTCGCCCCACTGTGCCGCGGCCACCGCGGAGGCGATGCGGTTCAGGGCGTCCTCGTAGTCGACGTACGACCGGACGGCGCCGTCGCCGGCGGAGGACGTCGCGGCGAGGTCGTCGACGAGCTCCTGCCGCCAGTCGCCGTCGGTGAGGGTCTGTCCCACCGCGGGGCCCGCCTCGTCGCCGAGCGCCTGGTAGGCCCGGAAGTACCCGCGGGCCAGCGAGAAGTTGGTCAGGTAGGTGCGTGACGGCACGAGGTGGTGCGTCACCCCGTTGGCGATGTCGCGATCGGTGATCGTGAACCACTCGGTGGCCGCGCTCTCGCCGGTCGGGACGGCGCGGACGTCGAGCGAGATGTCGCTCGAGACCGGATCGGGGGCGAAGACGGACCAGCTCTGCTGGAAGAACGGCAGCATGTACCCGCGCAGGGTCTCCTCCCCGACGGCCGCCCGGACCGGGTTCGCGGCCGACGACCACAGCAGCGTCGCCCCCAGGTGGCCGACGAGCAGCACGAGCACGAGCCCGAGGGCGATGCGCGGCGCCACGGGTCGACGACTGTCTCTCCGCCTGCTGCGGCGCGCTCCCCCGCGGGTGGACGAGTCGGACCCGCCCGAGAGCGAAGACGGTGAGCCGACGACGATGGTCGGCGCGGGGTCGCCCGGGGTAGGGGTCGACGAGGCGTTTCTGATCCTGTGCGACGTCACGGTCGCGGTCCTCTCGGGTCGATCGATCTCGTTCCGCCGTGGTGAGGGGCGGGACAACCGGCTCTGGTGAGGGGCCGGATCGCGTCGTGGTGAGCGGCGCGTGGTCGACGTGGTTGGCGTCGACGTGCCGTCATCCTATGCGGAGGTGCCGCCGATCCGCACCCCGCGAACAGGGGGGACCTCGACGGACGGTGCCCCGGGACGAGAAAAGACCCCTCACGCACCCGCCAGAGCCCGGTTACCCTTGCTGCATTTCTGCCCTGGGGGAGTTGGCCTGGATGGCGCCACGTGAGGAGCCTCGAGAAGTTTAGCGGCATCTGAGTGCCCGCCGCGACCTGGGGTGTTGCCTGGGTGCATGAGAATCGTCATCGCCGGAGGACACGGCAAGATCGCCCTGCTCCTCGAACGCCGACTCGCCGACGCCGGGCACGACCCCGTGGGCATCGTCCGCAACGCAGACCACACCGCCGACCTCGAGACCGCCGGCGCCCGTGCGCTCGTGCTCGATCTGGAGAAGACCGACGTCGACACGCTCGCCGGCCACCTCGACGGGGCCGACGCCGTCGTGTTCGCCGCCGGTGGCGGCGGCGGCAGCGGTGCCGAGCGCAAGCTCACCATCGATCGCGACGGCGCCGTGCTGCTGGCCGACGCCGCCGAGAAGGCCGGCGTCGCTCGCTACGTCATGGTCTCGGCCATCGGCACCGACGACTTCGACCCGGCCCGCGCCGAGCTGCCGGCCGAGAACGACGACGACGTGTACCAGGTGTACATGCGCGCCAAGAGCGAGGCCGACGCGGACCTGCGCGGTCGCGACCTCGACTGGACGATCGTCCGCCCCGGCGGTCTCACCGACGACGCCGGCACCGGTCTCGTCACCGTGGGCACCACCGTCGACCGCGGCACCATCCCCCGTGCCGACGTGGCGGAGATCATCGCCACGGCGCTGATCGAGGGCACGGCCGTGAAGACCCAGTTCGAGGTCGTCTCGGGTGACGCGACCGTCTCGGACGCTCTGGCGACCATCAAGTACTGACCCGCGCCTCCTCGGTCGTCGGGGAGACCACGGAGGGCCCCGGAGGCGCAGCTCGCGCTCCCGGGGCCCTCTCGCGTCTCAGCTGGTTCAGACCAGCGCCGCGGACTGCCGTGCGATCTCGAGCTCCTCGTTCGTCGGCACGACGAGCACCTTCACGGCCGACCCGTCGGGCGAGATGAGGCGCGCCTCGCGGGACGCCAGCTCGTTGCGGTCGTCGTCGACGTGGATGCCGAAGAACTCGAGCCCCGCCAGGGTGCGTCGGCGCAGCAGAGCGTTGTTCTCGCCCACTCCGGCGGTGAAGACCACCGCGTCGAGCCCGCCCAGCTGGGCGACGTACGCGCCGATGTAGTGCCGCAGGCGGTGCCGGTACACGGCGAGCGCGGCCTCGGCCACGGCGTCGCCGCGAGAGGCGCTGTCTTGCACGTCGCGCATGTCGCCGCTGCCGGTGAGACCCAGCAGCCCGGACCTCTTGTTGAGCAGCGTGTCGAGCTCGGCGACGTCGAGGCCGGCCTCGCGGTGCAGGTGGAAGACGGCGGCGGGGTCGATGTCGCCCGAACGCGTGCCCATCACGAGACCCTCGAGCGGGGTCATGCCCATGCTCGTGTCGATCGAGCGCCCGCCGTCGATGGCGGCCGCCGACGCCCCGTTGCCGAGGTGCAGCACGATGGTCTTCAGCTCGGCGAGGGGCCGCCCGAGGAACTCGGCCGTCTTCTCGCTGACGTACTTGTGCGACGTGCCGTGGAACCCGAACCGGCGCACGTGGTGGCGCTTGGCCAGGTCGGCGTCGATGGCGTAGGTGTACGCCGCGGGGGCCAGCGTCTGGTGGAACGCGGTGTCGAAGACGGCGACGTGCGGTACGTCGGCGAAGGCCTTCTTCGCCGCCCGGATGCCCTGCAGGTTGGCCGGATTGTGGAGGGGCGCGAGGGTGGAGAGCCGATCGATCGCCTTCTCGACGTCGTCGGTCACGATGGTCGCCCGGTCGAACTCCTCGCCGCCGTGGACGACGCGGTGCCCGACGACGACCGGCGGGTACTCGTCGAACGACGGCCCGTCGGCCTCGAACGCGCTGAGCATCGCGGCGAAGCCCGCGGCGTGGTCGGCGATCGGCTGCGAGTCGTTGCGCGTCTCGTCGCCCGTGACCTCGTTGCGGTGCCGCGTCGACCCGACGCTGTCGCCGATCCGCTCGACGAGGCCGCTCGCGAGGGTCCGCTCGCCGTCGAGTTCGATCAGCTGGTACTTGAACGACGACGAACCGGAGTTGACGACGAGGACTGCGCTCACGAGGGGTTCCCTTCGGGGGTGGATGCGGGGGCTTCGGGGGTGGGAGCCGCCGTGGTGGGGGCTGCGGCGACGGGGGCCGCGGCCACGGGCGCTGCCGCCTGAGCGCTCTGCGTCCCGGCCTGGATGGCCGTGATGGCGACGGTGTTGACGATGTCGCCGACCAGCGCCCCGCGGGAGAGGTCGTTGATCGGCTTGCGGAGACCCTGCAGGATCGGCCCGATGGCGACGGCCCCGGCGCTGCGCTGCACCGCCTTGTAGGTGTTGTTGCCGGTGTTCAGGTCGGGGAAGATGAACACCGTCGCGCGGCCCGCCACCTCGGAGTCGGGCATCTTCGCCGCCGCGACGGTCGGGTCGGCGGCCGCGTCGTACTGGATGGGCCCCTCGACCAGCAGGTCGGGGCGACGTTCGCGCACGAGCGCCGTGGCCGCCCGCACCTTCTCGACGTCGGCGCCGGAGCCGCTGTCGCCGGTGCTGTAGCTGAGCATCGCGACCCGCGGTTCGATGCCGAACTGCTCGGCGGTCTGGGCCGACGAGATGGCGATGTCGGCCAGCTGCTCCGCCGTGGGGTCGGGGATGACGGCGCAGTCGCCGTAGACCAGCACCCGATCGGCGAGCGCCATGAGGAACACGCTCGAGACGACGCCCACGTCGGGCAGGGTCTTGATGACCTCGAACGCGGGTCGGATCGTGTGAGCCGTGGTGTGCTTCGCGCCCGAGACCATCCCGTCGGCGAGTCCGAGCTTGACCATCATCGTGCCGAAGTACGAGACGTCGGTGACGGTGTCCATCGCCATCGAGGCGGAGATGCCCTTGTGGGCGCGCAGCTTGGCGTACTCGGCGGCGAAGCGCACCTGCAGGCTCGGGTCGAAGGGATCGAGCACCCGGGCGTCGGCGAGGTCGAGCCCCAGCTCGGCGCCGCGCGCCCTGATGGCCGTCTCGTCGCCGAGCAGCGTGATCCGCGCCACACCCCGCTGCAGCAGCGTCGACGCGGCGCGGAGGATGCGGTCGTCGTCGCCCTCGGGCATGACGATGTGCTTCGCCGCGCCGCGCGCCCGCTCGAGCAGCTGGTACTCGAACATCAGCGGCGTGACCACGCCCGAGGGGCTGACCTGCAGGAGGCGCAGCAGCTGCGCCCCGTCGACGTGCTTCTCGAAGAGGGCGAGCGCGAGGTCGTACTTGCCCGACGAGTCGGCCGCGAGCCGGCCGCGGGTCTGCGTGATCGCGAGCGCGGTGTCGTAGGTGCCCATGTCGTTGTGGGCGATGGGGAGGGGGCTGTCGAGACCGGCGATGAGCCGGTCGACCTGCGGGGCCATCTCGAATCCGCCGTTCAGCACGATGCCGGCGAGCGAGGGGAACGTCTCGGAGGCGTGGGCGAGCACCGTCGCGACGAGCACGTCGGACCGGTCGCCGGGCACGACGACGATGGCGCCCTCGGTGAGCCGCGGCAGCACGTTCTCCATCGACATGGCGGCCACGACGACGCCGACGGCCTCGCGGTCGAGAAGGGCCTCGTCGCCGCGGATCATCGTCGCGCCCGTCGCGGCGAGGACGGCACGGACGGTCGGGGCCACGAGGAGGCGGTCCTCCGGCAGAGCCCAGACGGGCACGTCGGCGGACGGCGTACCCGCGAGGGCCTCGCTCACGCCCGCCACGACCTCGTCGAGGCGATCGGGCTCGACGCGGTTCGCCACGACCCCGAGCAGACTCGCGTGCTCGCTGCGCAGCTCGGCCGTCGTGACCTCCGCCACCTGACGCATCTCGGCGCCGTTGCGGGCGGTGCCCCCGTCGGAGCTGCGTCCGCCGAGCACGAGCAGCACCGGCGCACCGAGGTTCGCGGCCACCCTGGCGTTGAACGACAGCTCGGTCGGGCTGCCGACGTCGGTGTAGTCGGAGCCGATCACGACGACGGCGTCGCACTGGCGCTCGACGGCGGCGAACCGGCTGACGATGGTCGCGAGCGCGGCATCGGGGTCGGCGTGCACGTCGTCGTAGGTGACGCCGACGCACTCGTCGTAGTCGAGGTCGACCCCGTCGTGCGCGAGCAGCAGTTCGAGCACGTAGTCGCGCTCGGCCGTCGACCGCGCGACCGGTCGGAACACCCCCACGCGACCCAGCTCGTGACTGAGCGTGTCGAGCACCCCCAGCGCGATGGTGGACTTGCCGGTGTGGCCTTCTGCGGACGTGATGTAGATGCGAGTCGACACGACGACCACACTAGGGCGGTCGGCTCGGAGGCCGCGGTGAACGGGGGTGAACGCCCGCCGGCCGCACCCCTAGGCTCTCGCCATGGAGATACGACCTGCGACCGAATCCGACCTGCCCGGCGTGCTCGAGATCCACTCGGACGCCGTGGCAAACTCGACCGCCATCTGGACGGACGAGCCCCCGACCCTCGAGGGGCGACGCGAGTGGCTGACGAACCACTCCGAGGCGGGCCGCGCCGCGCTCGTCGCCGTCGACGGCGACCTCGTCGTGGGCTACGGCAGCTACGGCCCGTTCCACGCGAAGGAGGGCTACCGGCACACCTGCGAGAACAGCGTGTACGTCCGCCCGGGTCATCAGGGGTCGGGCATCGGGCGCAGCCTGCTCGAGACTCTGATCATCGAGGCGACCGCAGACGACCTGCACGTCATGGTCGCCCTGATCGAGGCCGAGAACGAGGCGTCGGTCGGGCTGCACCGCTCACTCGGCTTCGTCGACGCCGGCGTGCTGCGCGAGGTGGGCACCAAGTTCGGCCGCTGGCTCGATCTGCGCTACATGACCCGCGCGCTCAGCTGACCCGCGCCTCCTGAGCTGCGAGGGCGACGGAGAGCCTCCGGTGCGGCCTCAGTCGCGGGGCTTGTCGAACCGGGCGCCCTCGGGCTTCGGCGCGAGCAGCGTCATGACGAAGACGGCGATCGAGCCGAACGGCACGAGGTACAGGAACTGGAAGAAGCCGCTGAGCCCGACGTCGTGCAGCCGCCGTGCGGTCAGCGAGAGCGTGCCGACGAGCAGCACCAGCCACAGCACGAAGTTGAGGATGACGAGCGGGACGAAGATCGCCAGCGGTGGGTCGGAGACCGCCTGGCCCGAAGCGTCGACCGTGCTGCCGATCGATGCGACGAGACCGGTGATCATGATGAGGACGAACGACACGACACCCTGGACGAGGGCGAACCACCAGTACTCGCTGCGACTGGCCCGACCCGAGTAGTCGAAGAACTTGCGGAAGAAGCGCGACACGGCCGCGGTGAGCGGGGCGTCGTAGTAAGGGGCCCAGAGCGGCGGCGGACCCTGCATCGCCGACCCGTGCTCACCGGGCTGAGGGGCCTGATAGGCCGACGGCTGGTCGGGCTGCTGCTCGTAGGGCATCGGCTGGTACGGCTGCGGTTGCTCGTCGGTCATGGTGTTCCCCCCGGATCGGTGACGCTCGTGCGACAACCGTAGCGCGCCTCCTCGTCGGGGCGACGACGAGAGCCCCCGGCATCCTGAGACGGATGCCGGGGGCTCTCGTGGTCGTGCGGCGGAGGATAGGGGATTCGAACCCCTGAGGGCTTGCACCCAACACGCTTTCCAAGCGTGCGCCATAGGCCACTAGGCGAATCCTCCAGGAGGCGCGGCGGAGACCGGCGCGCGACCTCGATCACTCTACCGGATGCACGCCCGACTCCGTGACGACGGGGCGGCTGCGACGCCGGCGAGCCGTCGCCCGGGACGCCCACCCACCCGCGCCGACGTAGCATCGACGCATGGACTCCCTCGCCTCGTGCCGCGTCGACGCGTGGCTGTGGGCCGTCCGCATCGTCAAGACGCGATCCGCGGCGACCGCGGCCTGCCGCGCCGGTCACGTCCGGGTGGGCGGCGAACGCGTCAAGGCCGCCCAGACGGTGCGACCGGGCGACGAGGTGCGAGTGCGTCTCGGCGGGTTCGAGCGCATCCTCGTCGTGCGCCAGTGCCTCGTGAAGCGGGTCGGCGCGCCGGTCGCGGCCCTGGCGCTCGACGATCTGACTCCCCCGCCGCCCCCTCGCGAGGAGGTCGCCACGGTCGCCGTGCGCGATCGCGGTGCCGGTCGACCGACGAAACGGGAGCGACGCGAGCTGGAGAAGCTGCGCGACCGCTGACCGCCTCCTGCCGATCGGCGGTGTTCGGCTCGGATCCGCACGGATCGGTCGGTATGTCCGGGAATCTCCCTCTATGATCGAGATTCCGACGACGCCCGCTGGGGGCGGGCAGAAGTCGCTGTGAGGCCCTCGCGGTCGCACGGAACGGCGTCGTCGACCGAGGGGTGAGCTGATGCCGATCGTCGAGAGAGACGCCTACGCGCTGTTCGTCGAGCCCCGACCCTCGGTCGCCGTCAGCGCCACGCTCACGGGCCTCGCCGCGATCGTCCCCGTCGGGGCCGCCCTCCTCTGGCTCACCTGGCCGTCGGGTCTCTGGCCGGTGGTCGTGGCTCTCGGCGTCGTCGTGGTCGCCCTCGGTCTCGCCGCATACCGGCGCTACCGCCTGTCGTTCGCCGCCCTCGACGCCGAGCACTTCGTCAAGCGCGGGTGGCTGCCCGGCTCGGTGAGGGTCCGCCGCGATCGGGTCTCCGAGGTCGTGGTGGTCAGCACCTACCTCCCCAACAGCACCGACACCGTGCTGCAGCTGGTGGCCTTCGACGCGGTCGGGGTCCGGCTGTTCCGCATGCGGGGCCACTACTGGCCCGACGAGGCGATCGTCGCCGTGCGCGACGCGCTCGACGTCGCCTCCACCCTCATCGACAAGCCGATGTCGCTCCGCCAGTTCTTCCGGCGGTACCCGCACGCCCGCTACTGGTACGAGGGCCGCCCCGGGCTCACCGTGCCGGTGATCGTCGGACTCTTCGCGCTGGCCTCGGGTGCGCTCGTGCTCGTCTACAGCACTCTCGCCTGACGCACCGCTGCGGCACCTCCGCTCAGCGGCGGCGCAGGGTGCCGAATATGCCCTTCACGACCTCGCGCACGACGGCCCTCCCGGCGCTCGATCCGAGCACGTCGCCGAGCACTCCCCCGCCACCCTCCCGCGACGACGACCGCGTCCCCGAGGAGGTGCGGGTCGCCGACCCGCGCCCCGCCCGTCGCCCGGCCGCCGCGCGCTCGGCCCGCTCGAACTCCTTCTGCTGACGTTCGTACTCGGCCTGGGCCGCCTTCCGCTCCCGTTCGGCGGAGGCGGCGGCCTTCGCGTCGGAGCGCTCGCTCGCGGCGGCCTCTTTCAGCTGGGCGTCGATCGTCTTCTGACGAGCCGCGGCGTCGGTGCGTTCGCGGGCGTCGAGCGCGGCGGCCTCGAGCCGTCGGGCCAGCATCTCGCGGGCCGAGTCGCGGTCGATCCCGGCGCCGTACACCGGCTGCAGCGGCGAGGCCGCCACCGACGCCCGCATCGTGTCGGCCGGTGTCGGCGACATCGATCCGCGCGGCGCCCGGATGCGGGTCCAGGCGACCGGGCTGGGCGCCCCACGCTCGTTCATCACGGTGACCACCGCCTCCCCGGTGGCCAGGGTCGTGAGCACCTCAGCGAGGTCGTACTCGCTCGTCGGGTACGTCGAGACCGTCGCGCGGAGGGCCTTCGCGTCGTCGGGGGTGAACGCCCGCAGCTGGTGCTGCACCCGCGAGCCGAGCTGGGCGAGCACGTCGGCGGGGACGTCCTTCGGGGTCTGGGTGACGAAGACGATGCCGACGCCCTTCGACCGGATCAGCCGGACGGTCTGGACGATCTGCGCCGTGAAGTCCTTCGACGCGTCGGCGAAGAGGAGGTGGGCCTCGTCGAAGAAGAAGACGAGCTTGGGCACGTCGAGGTCGCCGACCTCGGGCAGGTCGTTGTAGAGGTCGGCCAGCAGCCACATCAGGAAGGTCGAGAACAGGGCCGGCCGATCCTGCACCCCGGGCAGCTCGAGCAGGCTCACCACGCCTCGGCCGTCGGCGGTCGTGCGCAGGAACTCCGCCGTGTCGATCTCGGGCTCGCCGAAGAACGCGTCGGCCCCGCGGTCGGCGAACGTGATCAGCTCGCGGAGGATGACCCCGACGGTCTGCTTGCTCAGGCCGCCGAGGCCCTCGAGCTCTCCCTCGCCCTCGTCGCTGGTCAACCAGGTGAGCACCGCCCGCAGATCGCCGAGGTCGAGCAGCGGCAGCCCCTCCTGCTCGGCGTAGTGGAAGACGAGCCCGAGGCTGGACTCCTGCGTGTCGTTGAGGCCGAGCACCTTGGCCAGCAGCAGCGAGCCGAACCCGCTCACCGTGGCACGGACGGGGACGCCCGTGCCGATGCCGCCGAGCGCGAAGTACTCGGTCGGCGTGCCCTCGGGCGACCAGTCCTGACCGATGCCCCGGGTTCGCGCCGAGAGCTTCTCGGAGGGCACACCCGGGGTGGCGATGCCCGAGAGGTCGCCTTTCACGTCGGCGGCGAAGACCGGCACACCCGCAGCCGAGAGCTGCTCGGCCATCACCTGCAGCGTCTTCGTCTTGCCGGTGCCGGTCGCGCCGGCGACGAGTCCGTGCCGGGCGAGCATGCCGAGCGGGATGCGCACGGGCACGTCGGGCAGGGCGTCGCCGTTCACCAGGGCGCCGAGCTCGAGCGCGGGGCCGTCGAAGGCGTACCCGGCGCGGACGGCGTCGACCGCCGACGGGGACAGGGGGCCGGTCGAGGCCGTCGTCGGGGCCGTCTCGCCGGCCGTCGTAGGGGCCGTCTCACCGGCCGTCGCCTGCGCAGGCGACTCGACCCGCGCCTCCTCGACCGCCTGGGCCTCGGCGTCCGCCGCGAGCCGCTGCGCTCGCGCGAGCGCAGCCTCCGCGTCCTGCTTCGCCTTCTCGGCGGCGGCGACCGCGGCGGCGGCCTCCGCCCTGGCCTGCTCGAGTGCGTCCGTCATGGCGTCAGCCTAGGCACGCGGAGGCGCGGAGTCCGGGCGAGTGCGTCAACCGCGGTCGCACCCGCACGCCCGCCTCGGCCGGACCCGCCCGGAACGGGCTCAGGCGCGGTGCTGCCAGACCCAACCCAGCCCCCGCACGCGCTCCTGCTCGTCGAGCAGCCGGTGCGCCACGGGCGCCCACAGCACGACGGCCACCCCCGCCCCGATCAGCAGCCCGCCGATGGTGTCGGTCAGCCAGTGCGCGCCGAGGTACGTGCGGCTCAGCAGCATCGCGATCGTGTACAGCACGCCGGCCACCCAGACCCACACGCGGCGGAGGACCACGCCGAGCACGACGGCGAGCGTCGCGGCGTTCGCCGTGTGCCCAGAGGGGAACGACCCGTAGTCGCTGACGACCATGATCTCGGCCGGCCGCGCCCGACCGAAGGCGTGCTTGACGATCTGCACGACGCCCGCGCTGAGCGCGCACGCCGCGATCCAGTAGACGGCCGCCCAGGGGCGTCGACGCAGCAGCAGCACGGCCATGACCCCGAGGGGCACGACGAAGACGCCGATCACCCCGGCGCCGATCACGTTGAAGACGAGCGAGGGGACGTCCCAGAACGGGTGGCGGTGCTCGACGAGCTCGCCCATGAACTCCTCGTCGATCGCGATGGCGCCCGAGCGAGCCGTGATGACGACTCCGAGCAGCAGCACGACGCCGATCGCGCCCAACGCGCTGAAGACCCACCAGCGCCGCTGGACGCGCCGGGCCACACGTTCTTCGGATGGTGACGCGGGTCTCGGGGCCAGGGGGTCGGTGCGCATCCCCAGAAGGTACCCGCACCGCCTGGGGTCGGTGGCCGAGGAGGCACCCGCACCGCGGGGTCAGTGGCCGAGCGCCGGCACCGTCCGCGGCCGCACCAGCAGCCAGAGGCTCGCGATGGCGACGCACGACGTCGCGATCATCACGCTGCCCATCGGCACCGCCGAGCCGATCCCCAGGAACCCGACCACCGGCGAGATGAGACCGGCCAGGCCGAAGTTCAGCGCGCCGAGCAGCGACGCCGCCGTGCCCGCCTCCTTGCCGTGGTTGGCCAGACCGAGCACCTGCACCTGCGGGAACGAGAACCCGCAGGCCGCGATGAAGAACCAGAGCGGCACGAGGATCCCGACGAGCCCAGCCCCCGCCGAGTCGAGCACGACGATGGCGGTGGCCGACACCAGCAGCACGATCGTCGAGCAGGCGAGGATCCACTGCGGCCCGACGCGGCGGGCGAGCCGCGAGCTGATCTGCACCCCGGCGACGATGCCGAGCGAGTTGACCGCGAAGAGGTAGCCGTACTGCTGCGGGTCGAGCCCGTAGACGTTCTGGAAGAGGAACGACGACGCCGACAGATACGAGAACAGCCCCGAGAACGTCATCGCCCCGATCAGGGCCACCCCCACGAAGATGCGATCGCTGAACAGCGCCTTGTACCGCTGCCCCAGCGTCGTGTGCCCGGCCGCGAGCCGTCGGGCCGGCGGCAGCGTCTCGACGATGAGGAAGATCGCGGCGATGATGACGAACGCGCTGTACGCCACGAGGAACACGAAGATGCCGCGCCAGCTGGTGAACCGCAGCAGCTGCGATCCGAGCACGGGCGCGACGATCGGGGCGAGCCCGTTGACCAGCGCGAGACGCGACAGCATCCTGATGAGCGGCAGTCCGCCGAACAGGTCGCGGACGGTGGCCATCGCCACGACCCCGCCGGCCGCGGCCCCCATGCCCTGCAGCACGCGGAACAGCCCGAGCAGCTCGATCGACGGGGCCGCGGCGACCCCGATGCTCGCGAGGATGTGCACGGCCGTCGCGACGATCAGGGGCAGGCGGCGACCGACCTTGTCGCTCCACGGGCCGACCAGCAGCTGACCGACTCCGAAGCCGATGGTCGTCGCCGTCAGGGTCAGCTGGATGACGCCGCTGTCGACCGCGAACTCCTCGCGCAGCTGCGGGAAGGCCGGCAGGTACAGGTCGATCGTGAACGGACCGAGGGCGGTCAGCGCGCCGAGCACGATGACGTAGACGAGGCGCTGACGGCGGGTGAGCGAGTCACCGGGGTGGACGACGGTGGTCACGGGGCTCCGAAACATGAGGACGAGGAGGGGCGGGTCGGCCGGGCGGGCGAGCCCGGTCCCCGGCCGGGGCCACGGTGCATCGAATCGTTTCGAGCGCACCGCGCGACGGCAGGGGCGGGAGATCACGGGAGGGTGACGGTCGATGCCGATCCACGGACGCCGTCGGGGACAAGCGTACCGCGACGACCCCCGGGCGGGACGATCCGTGAGAGGCGCCCGCCACCGGTCCGCCGGGCCGACGTCACGGTCTAGGCTCAGGTCAGTCCGGTTCTGCCGGGCCCCGCACCGCGCCACAGGAGGCCCCCATGGTCGACGCCCGCATCGTCCAGACGACCCGATCGCTGCACACGGCGATCGTCGAGCTCGCGTCGAACCAGCCAGTCTCAGGCATCACCGTCGCCGACGTGACCCGGGCCGCCGGCATCAACCGGGCCACCTTCTACAGCCACGCCACCTCGCCGGGCAGTCTGCTCGCCTCCGTGCTGACCCCCGAGCTCGACGCCATCCGCCGCGACGACGCCGAGCTGCGCTCGCGGCCCGGCGCCGACCCCGAGGCCGTGACGCGGCTCTCCGTCGAGAGGGTCGTCGACCACGTCGTGCGCTATCGCGACGTGTACCGTCTCGCGCTGCCCGACCGGCTCGACGCGTCGATCCACCAGACCCTCGCCGAGCACTTCGCCACGACGTCGCTCGCCCACATCGAGGCCCTGCCCGCGGGCACGGCTCCCGACGGCATCGCGCCGCACATCGCCTCGGGCTTCTTCGCGCACGCCCTCGTCGGCGCCATCGAGGCGTGGCTCGGCGGCCGCCGCACGAGCCGCCGGACGCTGCTCGACACCATCACGTCGATGATCCCGGCGTGGTGGCACTGACCGCTCCGACGTCCTCCCCCGCACGGCGAGCGTCGCCGGCCCGAGACGCAGCGCCCCGCTCGTCAGAGGCTCGCAGCGGATGCCGCCTCGACCGCGCAGGGCCCGGAACGCCCCCGGCGCCAGCACGACGTCCATCCACGCGCAGGGGTTCGCGGCGCGGTTCGCCCGCAGCAGCACCGGCCCCTCCCCCGAGTCCAGCGAGAACGTGAGACCGGTCAGCGCATCGACGTCGACGCCGCGCAGCACGATGTTCCGCCGGGTCGCCGCGGTGTCCAGAGGCCCGGAGCCGAGGAGGCGCGCGACGGTCTCGAGGGACTCCGCCGCGAACACGGTCACCGACGCCGCCCGATGGGCGGGTCTCGCGAAGTAGCGGTCGCCGACCACGCCGAGGCCGGCCCGCAGCTCGAGCCTGTCGTGCGTCTCGGCCCCGCTGGCCGGCTCGGGTCCGTCGGACGGTCGCCCGACGTAGCGGGAGCGGGGCGACGCGAGCAGCGAGCTCGACCGTCACGGTCGTGACCGTGCCGACCCGCGCCTCCTCGTGCATCCGATCACGATAGCGAGTCCGGGTACGGCGAGAGCCGACCGCCCTGACGGACGATCGGCTCTCGGGTGGTGCGGTGGTGCGGTGCTGCGACTACTTGGTCAACGGGCCCAGCGTGGGGTCGTTGGCGTAGGCCTCGGCGGCGTTGTCCTTGGTGACGATCTGCGGGGGCAGGAGGTACGCGGGGACGACCTTCGAGCCGTTGTCGTACGACTCGTCGTCGTTCGTCTCGGCGGTGTCGCCCTCGGAGACCGAGGTGACCATGGCGACGGCCTGCTTGACCAGGTTGCGGGTGTCCTTGTTGATCGTCGAGTACTGCTCGCCGGCCATGATCGACTTGACGGACTCGACCTCGGAGTCCTGACCGGTGACGACGGGGACGTCCTTGCCGGCCTGCTTCACCGAGGTGATGATGGCGCGGGCGAGGGTGTCGTTCGGGCTCAGCACGCCGTCGAGCTCGGTGTCGGTGTAGGTGCTGGTCAGCAGCGAGTCCATGCGGCGCTGGGCGTTCTCGGCCTTCCAGCCGTCGGTCGCGGTCTGCTTGATGTCGGTCTGACCCGAGCCGACGACGACGGTGCCGTCGTCGATGGCCGGCTGCAGGACGCTCATGGCGCCGTCGAAGAACACGGCCGAGTTGGCGTCGTCGGACGAGCCGGAGAACAGCTCGATGTTGTACGGGCCCTCGGACTTCTTGGCGGCCATGCCGTCGAGCAGGGCCTGGCCCTGGAGCTCGCCGACCTTGAAGTTGTCGTACGCGACGTAGTAGTCGACGTCTTCCGTGTTGAGGATCAGACGGTCGTAGGCGATCACGATCGCGCCGGCGTCGTGCGCCGCCTTGACCTGCGTGCCGAGCTGACCGCCGTCGGCCGCGCCGATGACGATGACCTTCGCACCCTTGGTGACCATCGACTGGATCTGCTCCTGCTGGTTCGCCACGGTGCCGCTGGCCGCTGCGTACTGCACGTCGGGCTCGAAGCCCGCCGCCTCGAGGTCCTCGTTGAAGAGGTCGCCGGCCAGGACCCAGTTCTCACTGGTCTTGGCGGGCAGGGCGACCCCGACGATCGAGCCCTGCTCGAAGCCGGAGGCGGCGTCGCCGGAGCCGGCGTCGGTGCGGGCGGAGTTCGAGCAGCCGCTCAGGATCAGCGTCGTTGCTGCGGCGACCGCCATGGTCGCCAGCGCGATTTTGCGCATGCTGTGTCTCTTTCTCGTGAGTGAGGTGGTGCGGGTGGGCCGCCGAGCGGCGGTCCGAGGGAGGCGCGACCGGCCGTCGATGGACGGTCGCGCGGGGATCTGGGTCTAGTTGGGGGTCGTCGAGTTCGGACGCTGCACGTCGGTCACATCGCCGTTGGGGGTGAGGACGGGGCTGGCGGAGTCCGTCGAGGGTCCGACGCCGTTCTGCGTGCCGGCCGCGGCCTGGGTGGCGGCCGGTGCCGCGACGCCGTTCTTGTCGCGGTTCAGCCCCCGGGTCAGGAAGCCCGTGATGGACGGGCGACCCTGGCTCTTGTTGTAGACGTCGACGGCCACGGCGATCAGCAGCACGAGGCCCTTGATCATCTGCACCTTGTCGGAGCCGACGCCGAGCAGCTGGAGACCGTTGTTCAGCACGGCGATGACGAAACCACCGACGATCGATCCGGTCACGGTGCCGATCCCGCCGGCGACGGCCGCGCCGCCGATGAAGACCGACGCGATGGCGTCGAGCTCCCAGTTCAGGCCGTCCTGCGGGCCGGATGCCCCGGCACGGGCGACGTAGATCATGCCCGCCACGGCGGCGAGCACCGACATGTTCATCATGACCAGGAAGTTCACCCGGCGGGCGTTGACGCCCGACAGCTCCGCGGCGTGCGAGTTGCCGCCGACCGCGTAGATGTGACGACCGAAGATCGTGTTCTGCGTGATGAAGCCGTAGACCAGCACGAGCACGCCGAGGATGATGCCCGAGATCGGGAAGGACGTTCCGACCCGGCCGCCGCCGAAGAGCGTGGCCGCGTACAGGATGATCGCGACGAGCACGGCGACCTTGACGAGGCTGACCCACATCGGCGCCATGTCGGAGCCCATGGCCTGCTGCTTGCGACGCAGGCGGAACTCGCGCCAGACGACGACGGCGGCGAGGACGAGACCGAGCAGCAGGGTCGCGTTGTTGTATCCGGTGTTCGGGCCGAACTCGGGCAGGTAGCCGGCGCCGATGACCGTGTAGCCCTCGGGGACGGGCAGCGTGACCGCGTTGCCGACGAACTGGTTCGCACCGCGGAAGAGGAGCATGCCCGCCAGCGTCACGATGAACGCGGGCACCCCGACGTAGGCGACCCAGAAGCCCTGCCAGGCGCCGATCGCCGCACCGACCACCAGGCCGAAGACGATGGCGACGGGCCACGGGAAGTTCCAGGTGGTCATCGAGGTCGCGACCATGATGCCGACGAACGCGGCGACCGAGCCGACCGAGAGGTCGATGTGGCCGGCGACGATCACCATGACCATGCCGATCGCGAGGATCAGGATGTACGAGTACTGGCTGACCAGGGCGATCAGGTTGGGCGGGTCGAGGGTGAGTCCGCCCGTGAGGACCTGGAAGATCAGGATGGCGACCACCAGGGTCGCGATCATCCCGAACTGGCGGGCGTTCGACTGGTTGCCGCCGAACACCTTCTTCAGGTCTTTGATGCCACTCATGCGGCGTTCTCCTTCTTCTTGGACGTCATTGTTCTCATCAGCGTCTCGGCGTCGGCCTCGGACGCGTCGATCTCGTTCGTGACGGTGCCCTCGAAGATCGTGTAGATCCGATCCGAGAGACCGAGCAGCTCAGGCAGCTCGGACGAGATCACGATGACGCCCTTACCCTGGGCCGCGAGCTGGTTGATGATGTTGTAGATCTCGAACTTCGCGCCCACGTCGATGCCGCGGGTCGGTTCGTCGAGGATGAGGATGTCGGGGTCGGTGAACATCCACTTCGCCAGCACGACCTTCTGCTGGTTGCCGCCCGAGAGCTTCGCGACGCCCTCGTCGACGGTCGGCGTCTTCACGCGGAGGCTCTTGCGGTAGTCCTCGGCGATCGTGTGCTCCTGGTACCGGTCGACGACCGAGCCCCGCGAGATCTTCGACAGCTTCGCCGACACCGTCGAGCGCTTGATGTCGTCGAGCAGGTTGAGCCCGAGCACCTTGCGGTCTTCGGAGACGTAGGCGAGCCCGTTGTCGATCGCGTCGCGCACGTTCTTGATCTCGATCTCGCGACCGTCTTTCACGATCGTGCCCGAGACGAACTGCCCGTACGAGCGTCCGAAGACGCTCATCGCGAGCTCGGTGCGACCGGCGCCCATCAGCCCGGCGAGACCGACGATCTCACCTCGACGCACCGTGATGTTCGACCCCTTGCAGACGAAGCGCTCGGCGGTCTGCGGGTGACGCACCCACCAGTCCTTGACCTCGAAGAGCACGTCGCCGATCTTGGGGGTGCGGTCGGGGAACCGGCTCGCCAGGTTGCGGCCGACCATGCCGCGGATGATGCGGTCCTCGTTGACGCCGTCGGCCTTGACGTCGAGGGTCTCGATCGTCTTGCCGTCTCGGATGATCGTGATCGAGTCCGCGATGGCCTCGATCTCGTTGAGCTTGTGGCTGATCATGATCGACGCGATGCCGCGGCCCTTGAGCCCGCGGATGAGGTCGAGCAGGTGCTGGGAGTCCGCCTCGTTCAGCGCGGCCGTCGGCTCGTCGAGGATGAGCAGCTTGACGTTCTTGTTCAGCGCCTTGGCGATCTCGACGAGCTGCTGCTTGCCGACGCCGAGGTTCTTGATGGCGGTGTCGGGGTCGTCCTTCAGACCGACCCGGGCGAGCAGGTCGATGGCGCGCAGCTTGGCGGTCGACCAGTCGATGGCGCCGAAGCGCGTGGGCTCGTTGCCCAGGAAGATGTTCTCGGTGATCGAGAGCTCGGGGATCAGCGCCAGCTCCTGGTGGATGATCACGATGCCGGCCGACTCGCTCGACTTGATGTCGCGGAAGCGCATCTCGTCGCCCTGGTAGACGATGTCGCCGGTGTAGGTGCCGTACGGGTAGACGCCCGAGAGGACCTTCATCAGGGTCGACTTGCCGGCGCCGTTCTCGCCGCAGATCGCGTGGACCTCGCCGGCCCGGACCTGCATCGACACGGCGTCGAGGGCCTTGACGCCGGGGAACTCCTTCGTGATGCCGCGCATCTCGAGGATGATCGGGGACTCAGCCACGCGCGCCACCCCCGCGGGTTCCGCTCGTCGTGATGTGTGCACCGGGCACGCTGACCTCCACGTTTCGACTTCTCTGTCGGTCCGCCGCTCCCTACGGGCGTGGCGGGCACTGTCTGTTCGGCGTCGGGCGGCGATCCGCACCAGAGGCTCCGGATCGTTGCGGTGACTGAATGTGACCGTTCACACCGCGACTGGAGCAAAGCTAATCCTGAGAATGCCCCGTGTCAAACGCCGTGGCCGATCTGTTATGAAGCGGTGCCGAGCCGGTCGACGGTCGGGCCGCGGAGAGGCCGCCGAGGAGGCGCGACGACGCTCTCCGCGCCCGTCGCGTCACAGGAACCACGGTCGATCGGTCGAGGCCCTGACGATCAGCTCGGCGGCCAGCAGGGTGCGGTCGATCACCTCGTGCCCCTCGAGCTCGCCGATGACGAGTTCGACCGCGCGACGCCCGATCAGGTCGAAGTCCTGCCGGACGGTCGTGAGCGGGGGCCACAGGTGCGCCGCCGTGGGCGCATCGTCGAAGCCGACGACGCTGACCTCGCGCGGGACGTCCACGTCCGCCTCACGGAAGGCGTGCAGCAGCCCGACGGCCATCAGGTCGTTCGCCGCGAACACCGCCGTGAAGTCGCGGCGCCGCAGCAGCTCCTTGCCGGCGAGGTAGCCGAAGTCCGCCGTCAGGTCGCCGAGGATGGGCGGCTCGATCGAGAAGCTCCGCCTCGCCCATCTCGAACAGGAACCCCTGCATGCGCTCGTCCGCCTCGATCCAGTCCTGCGGGCCGGCGACGTGGACGATGTGGCGGTGACCGAGGTCGATGAGGTGCCGGGTGGCCAGGCGGGCGCCGGCGAACTGGTCGACCGACAGACTGTGCGCCCGGTTGCGCTGCGTCGAGTCGAGGGCGACGATCGGCACGTCGAGGTCGAGCTCGTCGATGACGTCGAAGAACTTGCGCTGCGGCGCGATGACGATGATCGCCTCGACGGCCTGACTGGTCAGCAGGTCGAGGCTCGCGCGGACGTCGTCGTCGGCCCGCGTCGTGCTGGCGATGCTCAGCCGGTAGCCGGCCGCCCGCGCCTCCGCCTCGATCGCGTTGACCATCGTCTGCGGGCCGAAGTGGACGTTCTGCAGCGTGAGCACGCCGATCGCGCGCGAACGGCTGGTCACGAGGGCTCGGGCCGCCTGGTTCGGGCGGTAGCCGACCTGCTCGATCACGTCGAGGACGCGCTGCCGTGTCGCCGGGCGGATGCTCGGGCTGTCGTTGAGGACTCGGGAGACGGTCTGATACGAGACGCCGGCGAGAGCGGCGACGTCGCGGATGTTGGGAGCACGCACCTTGTCGATGTCAGGCTTCACCGTGGCTCCGTCGCTCTGTCACGAGCGGTGTGACCGTACACATCGCTGTCTGCAGACCATTATGCAGTTCTGCGGGCCGCGTCTCGACCACGAGACCACGGCGGCAGGAGGCGCGGCTCACCGCCGTCGAGGCACCGCGCGCCCGCTGAGCACCAGCGCCAGCAGCGCCACGAGCGAGCCGATCGCGAAGCAGGCGGCGAACGCGTACGGGCTCGACGCCCCGCCGAGCAGACCGAATGCGCCGCCTGCCACGGCGAGCGCCACGGCCGACCCCGCCGAGTCGGAGATCGTCAGGGCGGAGCTGTTGAAGCCCCGGTCGGACCCGGTCGACAGCGCCAGCGTCAGCACCGAGAACCGCGGGTACATGAAGCCCATGCCGAAGCCGGCGAGGGTCCAGGTGGCGATGAGCGCACCCGGCGCGAGACCGAGGAGCGGGGTGAGCGTGGCGACCACGAGTCCGCCGAGCACGAGCAGGATGCCGATGCGGATGCCCGTCCGCTGCGGGACCCGCTCGCCGAGGCGCCCCTGACTCCAGCTCGCGAGGGCCCAGCCGAGCGCCCCCGCCGTCAGAGCGGTGCCCGACGCGGACGAGCTGAAGCCGTAGCGATCCTGGAGGAGGTAGGGGATGTAGACCTCGCTGGCGAGGAACGCCGCCCCGACGAGACCGCGGAGGAGCACCAGGGTCGGCAGACCGGCGCGAGCACGCAGGGTGCCGGGCGGCAGCAGCGGCCGCAGGGCGATCGCGAGGGCGACCACGGCGGCGACGACCACGGCCACCGCGACGGCCGGCTCGAACTCGTCGACGAGGTTCAGCGCCAGGACCCCGAGTGCGGCGCCCGCCGCCCAGAGGATCCGTCGCGGACTCCAGGGCACGGCGCCCCCGCCGTCGGCGCGGTCGGGCGGTGGAACCCGTCGGAGGCTCGGCAGGATCATCACGAAGGCGGGCACGGCCAGCACCACCGCCCCGACGAAGACCCAGTGCCAGCTGAGGCTCTCGGCGACGAGACCGGCGATCAGCGGGCCCACGAGGGCGGGGACGACCCAGGCGGCGGCGAACCCCGCGAAGATCGACGGATGCAGAGTCGGCGGGTAGAGCCGCGCGACCATGACGTAGAGGCCGACGATCACCGCGCCCGATCCGAGCCCCTGCACGAGACGCCCGAGCAGGAAGACCGTCATGTCGGGGGCCGCGCCCACGACGAGCAGGCCGACCGCGAAGAGCAGCATCGACGCGATGACCACGACCCGGGGGCCGCTCCGGTCGGCCCAGTTGCCGGCGACCACCATGCCGACCAGACCGGTCGCGAGCGGTGCCGCGAAGCTGAGCGAGTACAGGCTCTCGCCGTCGAGGTCGGCGCTGACGATCGGCATGATCGTCGTGACGGCGAGCGACTCGAACGCGGCGATGCCGATCAGCGCGCACATGCCGAGCGTCGCCAGGAGATACCGCCGGCTGAGGACCCCCTCGGGGCGGGTGCTCAGTGCGACGTCGGACATCCCCCCACCCTAGGCCGCGCCTCCCTCGCCTCCCGCCCCGGCCCCGCCCCTCCGCGACGAGGAGTCACGACTCGCCGTGCGGCCTCGGCTCGGCACGGCGCGTCGTGACTCCTCGACGGAGAAACGAGGGGAGGACGAGGAGGCGCGGAGCCGGCGAGCCGAGGAGGCGCAGCTCGACTAGTCGGACGTGGCCCGGTCGAGCGCCTGCAGGACGTCGGCGAGCAGGTCGTCGACGTCCTCGATGCCGACCGAGAGCCGGACGACGGTCTCGGGGACCTCGAGCTCGGTGCCGCGCACCGACGCGTGCGTCATCTCGGTCGGGTAGCCGATCAACGACTCGACGCCGCCGAGGGACTCCGCCAGCTGGAAGAGCTCGGTCGACTCGGCGAAGCGACGCGCGACGGACGGCCCGGCGGCCAGCGAGACGGAGATCATGCCGCCGAAGGCCTTCATCTGGCGTGCCGCGATGTCGTGCCCGGGGTGCGAGGCGAGACCCGGGTAGTAGACGCGGTCGATGGCGGCGTGCCCCTCGAGCGCCTCCGCGATGGTCGCGGCGTTCGACGAGTGACGATCGACCCGGACTCCGAGGGTCTTGATGCCGCGGACGGTCAGCCAGGCCTCCATCGGAGCCGACACCGCGCCCGCGCCGAACTGCAGGAACCCGATCTTGTCGGCGAGCGCCTCGTCGTCGACGACGACCGCTCCCCCGACGACGTCGGAGTGACCGCCGATGTACTTCGTCGTCGAGTGCACGACGGCGTCGGCCCCGAGCGACAGGGGCTGCTGCAGGTAGGGCGACGCGAAGGTGTTGTCGACGACGACGAGCGCGCCCGCGGCGTGACCGATCTCGGCGAGCGCCGTGACGTCGCTGATCTTCATCAGGGGGTTGCTGGGGGTCTCGACCCAGAGCACGGCGGTCTCGCCGGGGCGCACGGCGGCGCGGACGGCGTCGAGGTCGGTCATCTCGACGGTCTCGAGCACGACGCCCCACGGCACGTGCAGCCGGTTCACCAGGCGGTGGGTGCCGCCGTAGACGTCGTTGCCCATGACGATGCGGGAACCGGGGCGCAGGACCGACCGCAGCAGCGCGTCTTCCGCCGCGAGACCCGAGGCGAAGCTGAACGCGTGGCTGCCGCCCTCGAGGTCGGCGAGCAGGGTCTGCAGCGAGTCGCGCGTCGGGTTGGCCGACCGGGCGTACTCGTACCCGCCGCGGAACCCGCCGATGCCGTCTTGCACGAACGTCGACGACTGGTAGATGGGCGGGACGACGGCACCGGTGGTGGGGTCGAAGTCCTGACCGCTGTGGATGGCGCGGGTGGAGAAGCCGTGGGTCATGCGGGTGTCCTTTCGAAGGGGACTGCGATGCGGAGGTGCCTGGATCAGGCGGAGACGAAGGCGAGCACGTCGTGGCGGGTGACGACGCCCACCGGCTTGCCGTCGTCGGTGACGAGCAGCGCGTCGGTCGACTCGAGGGCGGTGCGCGCGGCGGTGACCGACTCGTTGATGCCGATCAGCGGCAGGGGCTCGCCGACGAACGGCGCGAGGGCGTCGCCCATCGTCGCTCCCCCGGTGAAGAGCGCCTCGAGCAGGGACTTCTCTTCGATCGCTCCGACCACCTCGCCGATCACGACGGGGGGCTCGGCCGAGAGCACCGGCATCTGCGAGACGCCGTACGTGGTCATGATGCCGATCACGTCGTGGACGGTGTCGCTCGGGTGGGCGTGGACCAGCTCGGGCAGCGAACCGGTCTTCGACGCGAGCAGGTCGCGCACCGTGCGCTCGTCGGTGCTGTCCGAGAAGCCGTACGAGCGCATCCACGCGTCGTTGAAGATCTTGCCGAGGTAGCCGCGGCCGCTGTCGGGCAGCAGCACGACGACGACGTCGTCGGGTCCGAGCTCGCGGGCGACATCGAGGGCGGCGGCGACGGCCAGACCGGACGAACCGCCGACGAGCAGACCCTCCTCGCGGGCGAGGCGCCGGGTCAGGTCGAACGACCGGGCGTCGGAGGCGGCGATGATGCGGTCGACGACGCTCGGGTCGTAGGCGCTCGGCCAGAAGTCCTCGCCGACGCCCTCGAGCAGGTAGGGACGCCCGGTGCCGCCGCTGTAGACGCTGCCCTCGGGATCGGCGCCGACGATCTGCACCGCGCCTCCTGAGATCTCCTTGAGGTAGCGGCCGGTGCCGCTGATGGTGCCGCCGGTGCCGACGCCGGCGACGAAGTGCGTGATGCGCCCGTCGGTGTCGCGCCAGATCTCGGGCCCGGTCGTCTCGTAGTGGCTGAGTGGGCCGTTCGGGTTGGCGTACTGGTTCGGCTTGAAGGCCCCGGGGATCTCCCGGGCGAGGCGGTCGGAGACGCTGTAGTACGACTCGGGGCTGGTGGGCTCGACGGCGGTCGGGGTGACGACGATCTCGGCGCCGTAGGCCTTGAGCACGTTCCGCTTGTCTTCGCCGACCTTGTCGGGCAGCACGAAGACGCAGCGGTAGCCCCGCTGCTGCGCGACGAGGGCGAGCCCGACGCCCGTGTTGCCGCTCGTGGGCTCGACGATGGTGCCGCCGGGCTTCAGCAGACCCTCGCGCTCGGCGGCGTCGATGATGCGGGTGGCGATGCGGTCCTTCGACGAGCCGCCGGGGTTCAGGTACTCGACCTTGACCAGCACGGTCGCCGTGATGCCCTCGGTCACCTTGTTGAGCTTGACGAGCGGGGTGTCGCCCACCAGGTCGAGGACGGTCTCGGCGTACTTCACGAAGGCTCCGGTTCTCCGCCTCCGTCGTGGGGTGCGGATTCGAGGTGACGGGCTCGGGTCGCGGGGTGGCGACCAGGCGTCGAGTCTATCGAGGCGCCCTGCGACTGTTACGGGGCGAGACCCGCGGGGTCTCGGGCGACGGGTGTCGGACGCCCGGACGGTGCAGACACTGCACGCTGTGACCTTCCTTTCAGCGTCGTGTGCCCGAGAATGGGACGGCTACTCCGATGTCACATCGGCCCCCTTCTGACGACAGGACCTCACATGGCCAACGGCAACAACGACAAGCCCTCGGTCAAGCAGCAGCGCGACGCACGGCGTCAGGAGAAGGTCGCCGCGCTCAAGAAGCAGCAGGAGAGGGCGAAGCGCAACCGCCTGATCGGCATCGTGACCGGCTCCGTCGCCGGTCTGGCCGTGATCGGCATCGTCGTCGCCTTCGTCGTCACCAGCGGGCAGCCGCGCGAGAACCCGCGCGACATCGTCGTCGAGGGCGCCCAGACCTTCTCCGACCTGACTGCGAACCACGTCACCGGGCCGGTCGACTACGCGCAGACCCCTCCGGCGGGGGGCGACCACAACCAGATCTGGCTGAACTGCGGCGTCTACACCGAACCCGTGCCCAACGAGAACGCCGTCCACGACCTCGAGCACGGCGCCGTCTGGTTCACCTACGACCCCGCTCAGGTGAGCGAGGCCGAGATCGAGGAGCTCCGCGACTTCGCCCCCAGCACCTACGCCGTCGTCTCGCCCTACGAGGGCCTCGACTCCCCCATGTACGTCTCCGCGTGGGGCGCGCAGCTGCCGTTCGCCAACGTCACCGACGACGAGGAGGCCGTCTCCGACTTCGTCACCAAGTACTGGAAGTCCGGCGACGCCCCCGAGCCCGGCGCCCCCTGCACCGGCGGTGTCGACGGAGCAGGCAAGATCGCGTGACCGACGCCGAGCGTGGCGGTACCGGGGCCGGCGTCGCCGACCCGACCCGTGCCTCCCGGGGGCGCCGTGTCCGGCTCGTCGTCGCCGCGGCCCTCAGCATCGCCCTCGTCCTGCTGATCGGCATCGCCGTCGGTCGGCTGAGCTCGCCGAACCCGGTCACGCCCGGCACCGAGAGCGTCGAAGCGGGCTTCTCGCGCGACATGCAGGTGCACCACGAGCAGGCCGTGCGGATGGCCATGATCGTCCGCGACCGCACCGACGACCCGGCGACGCGATCGATGGCCTACGACATGGCGCTGACGCAGTCGCAGCAGGCCGGGCAGATGTTCGCCTGGCTCGAGCTCTGGGGGGTGCCGCAGGCCCCCTCCGAACCGACCATGACCTGGATGTCGCGGCCGACCCTCGACGGCTCGTACGGCGACCACCAGCACACCCCGTCCGGAGGCGCGGGCGGCTCGGCCACGCCGG
The DNA here is from genome assembly GCF_979258095.1 of Frigoribacterium sp. AC394. Classification (NCBI taxonomy): domain Bacteria; kingdom Bacillati; phylum Actinomycetota; class Actinomycetes; order Micrococcales; family Microbacteriaceae; genus Frigoribacterium; species Frigoribacterium sp. AC394. The sequence continues at coordinate 1,030,244 of NZ_OZ409834.1, forward strand.
TCGCCACCCACGAACCCGGCGGTCCGATGCCGGGGCTCGCCACCGACGAGCAGCTCGCCGCGCTCGAGGCGGCCAGCGGCGTCGAGGCCGAGCGGATGTTCCTGACCCTGATGATCGCCCACCACCGCGGCGGGGTCGAGATGGCCGACGCCGTGCTCGCCCGCAGCGAGAACCGTCAGGTGCGGGTCTTCGCCACCGGCATGGTGCAGAGCCAGGAGAGCGAGATCGACGCGATGGAGGACATGCTCGCCGAACGCGAGTAGGCCGACGCCCCTCGACGGGGCTCCCCGCGACGGGGACGCCGTGCCGCTCAGCCGGTCGTGACCTGCTGCCCGTAGAGCTCCGCGTACACGCCGCCCAGGGCGACCAGTTCGTCGTGCGTGCCCCGCTCCACCACGCGCCCGGCGTCGACGACGAAGATCACGTCGGCGGCCCGCACGGTCGAGAGCCGATGCGCGATCGCGATCGTGGTGCGGCCTCGGGCGGCCGTGTCGAGCGCCTCCTGCACGACGCGCTCCGAGACCGTGTCGAGCGCGCTGGTCGCCTCGTCGAGCACGAGAACCGCAGGGTCCTTCAAGAGCACCCGGGCGATGGCGATGCGCTGCTTCTCGCCGCCCGACAGTCGGTAGCCCCGCTCGCCGACGACGGTGTCGTAGCCCTCGGGGAACGACGCCACCGTGTCGTGGATGTTCGCCCGCCGCGCCGCGTCGACGATCTGCTCGTCGGTGGCGTCGGGCCGGGCGTACCGGAGGTTGTCGGCGATCGTCGCGTGGAAGAGGTACGTCTCCTGGCTGACGATGCCGATGTGCTCGACGAGGGACTCCTGGCGCAGCTCGCGGACGTCCGTCCCGGCGAACCGCACCGCGCCTCCGGAGACCTCGTAGAACCGCGGGATCAGATACGACACCGTCGTCTTGCCGGCCCCGCTCGGTCCGACGAACGCCGCGAACTGACCCGGCGCGATGTCGAACGAGACCCCGTCGAGGGTCCGTTGGCCGGGCTCGGCGTCCGGGTACGAGAACGACACGTCGTCGAACTCGACCCGGCCGAGACGCGACTCGTCGACGGTGCGCGCCGAGGGGTCGTCGTCGATCGCCGGGTGCAGGTCGAGGTACTCGAAGATGCGCGCGAAGAGCGCGCCCGAGGTCTGCAGGTCGAGGGCGACCCGCAGCAGCCCCATGAGGGGGAACGTCAACCGCGCCTGCACCGTCGTGAAGGCGACGATCGTGCCCGCCGTCACCGGCACGTCGCGGAGGATCAGCCAGGCCGCCACGAGGTAGATGACCGCGGGGATCACCGACAGGAATATCTGGACGACCGCGAAGAACCACTGCCCGCTCATCTGCTGGCGCACCTGCAGACCGATCTGGGTCCGGTTCTCGGCCGAGTAGCGCTCGATCTCGGCCCTCTGCTGGTTGAAGCTCTTCGCCAGCAGGATCCCGCTGACGCTGAGCGCCTCTTGCGTGATGGCGGTCATGTCGCTCAGCGACTCCTGCGTCTGCGTGGCGATGCGCGCCCGCACCTGACCGACCCGGCGCTGGGCGACCACCAGCAGAGGGAGCAGGATCACCGTCACGACGGTCATCTGCCAGCTGAGCACGAGCATCGAGACGAAGGCCGCGATGACGGTGACGGTGTTGCCGAGCACGCTCGAGATCGTGTTGCTGAGGACGTTCGCGACTCCGCCGACGTCGTTCTGCAGCCGCGACTGGATGACACCGGTCTTGGTGCGGGTGAAGAACGCCAGCTCCATGTTCTGCAGGTGACCGAACAGCCGGATCCGCAGCGCCCCCATCACCTTGTTGCCGACCGTCGCGGTCAGGAAGGTCTGCCAGACGCCGATGCCCGCCGACAGCACCCAGAGTCCGATCATCGCCCCGACGAGCTCGAGCAGCACCGGCACGTCCGGGCCACCGCTCGGGAACAGCCCGCGGTCGAAGGCCTGCTTCGTGAGCAGGGGCGGCAGCACGCTGATCGCGGCCCCGATGAACACGAGCACGACGGTGACGACCAGAGCCCGCTTGTGCGGCCCGAACAGCCCGCGGATGCGTCGCAGCAGATGCGGCACCCGGGGGGCCTCGGCGTTGGCCGCCTTCTGGGCCCGGGCGTCGCCGCTCGAGACGCGACCGGGGCGCGTCCCGCCGCCGCGCATCCCGCCGCCCGAGGCGACGGAGTCCATCCTGCTCATCCGCCAACGGTACGCCGAAGACCATCGGGGTACACGTTCGGCCCCCATTTCAGGGCGCTTACGACCAATCGGTCGATGGAGCGGAGATGTCACCTTAGTATGAGCGCGACGGATGGACGACCACCATCCCGACGCCGTAGTCCTCGTACCCGACCGAGGAACCCCGATACGGCAGAGGTTAGGACCCGTGAACACGCCTGACGATACGGCCGCCGACTACCCGAGCGCCGAGATGCAGCCCGCCGACCACCGGGCTGCCCTCGACGCGATCGAACGCGCCTGGACGAGCATCGCGCCCCTGCAGGGGGCCCGACTGCGCGAAGCCATCCGTTCGACGCCCGAGGACGAGTGGCGGGGCCGCCCGCGCATCCTGCTGGCCCTCGCCGCCAGCCACCGCTCCGTCGGCTCGCGCTCCCGCAGCGCCGCGCTGCCCTGGTTCCGAGGGGTCGCCAAGGCCATCGACGCCGATCCGACGATGTCGCTGGAGGTACGGGCCGGCTACCACATCCATCTCGCCGCCGCGCTGCGGTCGCTCGGCAACCTCGTCGTCGCCCACGAGCACCTCGAGGTGGCTCGCACGCTGATCGAGAACGACACGACAGAGTCCATCAGCACGCGCATCTCGCTCAGCGCCTCGTTCTCGCTGCAGCTCGGACTGATCCGCGTCCACTACGGCGAGTACGACCAGGCCCAGTTCGCCCTCGGCCTCGCCGGCGGCCTCGCCGTCGAGCACCTGAGTCTCGCCGAACGCGTCGAGTGCCTCTCGGCCCTGGCGTACGTCGCGATGCTGCTGGGCGACTTCCGTCTCGCCGACGAGCACCTCGAGGCGGCCGAGGCGCTGGCCGAGGGCACCGAGCTGATGTCGAGCGTCTTCGGCGCGCTCGCGCAGATCACCCGGCTGCAGCTCGCGCTCGAACGCGGCGAGCCCAGTGTCGCCGCCACCGTCGAGTCCGTCCGGCTCGCCACCCGCGGCAGCGACTGGGAGGCGCACGGCTGGTTCGCCGAGGCCCACGCCTGCCTCGTCGAGCGCCGCTACATCGAGGTGCTGGACCTGCTGGCCCGCATCACCCGGCTGGTCGACGCCTTCACCGGCACGTCGACGCTGCCGGGGGCCATCGCGTCGCTGCGGTCCGAGACGATGCGCTGCCTCGGTCAGCCGCAGGAGGCGCGGCGTCTCGCGGCTCCGCTCGTCCCGACCCCGAGACACATACAGTGCCCGGCCCGCGTGCTCGCGCTCGTGCACCTGGCGGCCGGCGAACCGGAGGCCGCGCTCGACGCCCTCGAGCCCTGCCTGGTGCTCGGCGACCTCCACAGCGACCGCACGATGCCGCACGTCCACGCCATCGTCGCCGCCGCGCATCTGGCCCTCGGCGAGACGGCCCGGGCCGACATCGCGTTCGACCGGTCGCTCCTGGCCGCCGGGCGCAACGAGTCGGTGTGGATGTTCTCGACCCTCGGGGACGACGTGCTGCGGCACCTGCTCGAGCGGGCCTCGCACCGCGAGCAGTCGCAGCCGATCCGGGCGAGTCTGGAGCGCCTCCTCGGCTCGTCGGTCGACGCGGCGCCCCGCCTCGACGAGCCCCTCAGCGACCGCGAGCTCGTGATCGTGCGCCACCTGGCCACCGGTCAGACGCTCGGCCAGATCGGCAGTCAGCTGTTCATCTCGGTCAACACCGTCAAGAGCCATGTGCGGAGCATCTACCGCAAGCTCCAGGCGTCGTCCCGTCGCGAGGCGATGACGAGGGTCCGCGAGCTCGGTCTGCACATCGACGACTGACCTCGCTCCCTCGGAGGGCGCTGCAGGCGCGGAGGGCGCTGCGGGTGCCTGGTAGCCTCTCGCGGTGCCCAGAGTCACCGCCTCGCCCTCCTCCCGCCTCTCGCTCGCCGCCCAGCTGCGGCAGCGAAAGCCCCTCGAGGCGTTCGCCGCCGAGAGCGACGCGAGCGCCGCGGCAGCCACGGACTCCGCGGGTCGTCCGCGTCTCCGGAGGTCGCTCGGCGTGTGGCACCTGACCGCGATCAGCATCGGAGCGACGCTCGGCACCGGGATCCTCGTCGTGCTCGGCACGGCCGTCCCCCTCGCCGGCCCCGCCGTCTGGATCGCCTTCGTGCTCGCGGGCGTCGCGGCCCTGCTGTCGGCGCTGTCGTACGCCGAGATGGCCGGCAGCGTGCCCGTCTCGGGGTCGAGCTACAGCTACGCCTACGCGACGCTCGGCGAGGGCCTCGCCTGGGTCTGCGGCTGGTGCCTGGTGCTCGAGTACGCCGTATCGGTCGCCGCGGTGGCCGTCGGCGCCGGGCAGTACGTCAACGAGGCCCTCGGCGTGTTCGGCCTCGCTCTCCCCGACGCGATCGCCGAGCCCCCGGGCGCCGGCGGGGTCGTCAACCTGCCCGCGGCCCTGCTCGTCATCGTCGCGATGCTCGTGCTCGTGCCGGGCGCCCGCGAGGGGGCCTGGGTCAACACCGTGCTCGTGGTCGTCAAGATCGGGCTGCTTGTGTTCTTCGTGGCGGTCGCCTTCACGGCCTTCAGCGCGGGCAACTTCGAACCCCTCGCCCCGATGGGCGCCGCCGGCGTCTCGGCCGCGGCGTCGCGGTTGTTCTTCTCGTACATCGGCTTCGACGCGGCGTCGACGGCCGGCGAGGAGGCGCGCGACCCGAAGAGGGACCTCCCGCGGGCGATCATCGCCTCGATCGTGATCATCACCGTGCTGTACATCCTCGTCGCGGTGGCCGCCATCGGCGCCCGCCCCTGGGAGACCTTCACCGACGGCGAGGCGTCCCTCGTCGCGATCGTGGCCGAGATCACCGGTCAGCCGTGGGTCGCGTTCGTGTTCGCCGTGGCCGCCGTCCTGGCGATCGCGAGCGTCGTCCTCACCGTGCTCTACGGCCAGACCCGCATCTTCGTGTCGATGTCGCGCGACGGACTCGTGCCGAGGGTGCTCGGTCGCATCTCGCCCCGCACGCAGACGCCCGTCGCCGGCACGCTGATCGTCGGCGGCGCGGTCGCCCTCGCGGCGGCGCTGGTGCCGCTCGGCGCCCTCGCTGACGCCACGAGCATCGGCACCCTGTTCGCCTTCGCCCTCGTCAACGTCTCGGTGATCTGGCTGCGCCGCAACCGGCCCGAGCTCGACCGGACCTTCCGCGTGCCGCTCTACCCCGTCGTCCCGGTGCTCGGCTGCGCCTTCTGCGTGCTGTTGATGGTGACGCTCGGCTGGATCACCTGGCTCGCGTTCGGCGTCTGGATGCTCGTCGGCGCGGCGGTGTACCTCGGGTACGGGCGCCGTCACTCGGTGCTCGCCCGCGCCTCCTGACGGCCCGTTCCGTTTCGGCGGGTCGCCGTCACTCGTGCTCGCGTGCGTTTTTCGAGGGCACGATCCGGTTCGGCGGGTTCCTGTCATCGGCGGCGGGTCAGCGCTGACCCGCCGCCGATGACGGGAACCCGCCGCAGCCCCTGCTACGCACACACGCACACGCACTCGCACGCACACGCACACGCACGCGCACGCGCACGCGCACAGGCACGCACGCGGCGCAATGGCGAAAGGCGCCACCCCGGAGGGTGACGCCTTTCGTGTGAAGCGGTGAAGCGGAATTACTTGAGGGTGACGGTGGCGCCGGCAGCCTCGAGCTGGCCCTTGGCCTTCTCGGCGGCTTCCTTCGAAGCACCCTCGAGGACGGTGCTGGGGGCACCGTCGACGACGGCCTTGGCCTCGCCGAGACCGAGGCTCGTGAGCGCACGGACCTCCTTGATGACCTGGATCTTCTTGTCGCCAGCAGCCTCGAGCACGACGTCGAAGGCGCTCTGCTCTTCGACCTCTTCAGCGGCGGCGGCGGGGCCGGCGGCACCGGCGGCGGCCACGGGGGCAGCAGCGGTGACCTCGAAGACCTCTTCGAACTTCTTCACGAAGTCGCTGAGCTCGATGAGCGTGAGCTCCTTGAAGGCCTCGATCAGTTCGTCCTGCGTGAGCTTCGCCATGGTGTTCTCCTTATGGGTTTTCTAAAGTGTGGGTTGGTACGACAGCTGTTCAGCTGTCGCTTTCCTGCTTGGCACGCAGCGCCTCGACCGTGCGAACGGCCTGCGACAGCGGTGCCTGGAACAGGTAGGCAGCACCGAACAGCGAAGCCTTGAAGGCGCCGGCCAGTTTGCCCAGCAGCACCTCTCGGGATTCGAGATCGGCGAGCTTGCTTGACCTCGTCTGCCGTGAGCGGGTTACCGTCGAAGTAACCGTTCTTCACGATCAGAGCGGGGTGTGCCTTGGCGAAGTCACGCAGGCTCTTGGCGACGGCGACAGGGTCTCCGTGCACGAAGGCGATCGCAGAAGGTCCGACGAGTTCGTCGTCGAACGAGCTGATTCCGGCGTTGTTCGCCGCGATCTTGCTGAGCGTGTTCTTCACCACGGCGTACGTCGCGTCTGCACTGATGGACTTGCGGAGCTCTTTCAGCTCGGCAACAGTGAGACCGCGGTACTCGGTGAGCAGAACGGCGGTCGAGTCACGGAAGTTCTCCGTGAGCTCGGCGACCGATGCTTCCTTGTTCGCCATGGCTCTCCTAAAACGTGGGTGTGCCGGTAGCCCCCCGGTCTCGAACGCTGCACGCCTCAGGTCTGAGATCAGAGGACTGATCTCGGGTCTGAGGTGTTCAGCACAAAGAAAAAAGCTCCGGCGCGAGGGGCACGGAGCTGGATCTCTTCGAGAAGAGGAACGACTTCACACACCTGCGCTGGTCGCTCTCTCTCGAGAACCTTCGGTATCCGTCTGCGAGCAGGCGGACACGACCGGCGGTCTTGGGCTGTGATCAGAGTAGACGCAGGAGGCGCGATCACGCAAGTCGCGCCTCCTGCGCCCGCGTCAGCTCGCGTCGGGCCGAGCCGCGGCCGTCGCGGGGAACGGCAGTCGGATGGTGAAGACGGCCCCGGCCGGCGAGCTGTCGACGTCCACCCGACCGCCGTGCGCCTGCACCACGGCCTGCACGATCGCCAGGCCGAGACCGGTCGAGCCGGCCTTGCGCGACCGCGAGCTGTCGGCACGGGCGAACCGCTCGAACAGCACGGGCAGCACCCCGGGGTCGATGCCCGGGCCCTCGTCGGCGACCCGGACGACGGCGGCGGCCGACTCGACCGAGAGCGTCACGTGCACGCGGGTGCCGTCGGGAGTGTGGGTGCGGGCGTTCGTCAGCAGGTTGGCGACGATCTGGTGCAGCCGCATGCCGTCGCCCGAGACCACCACGGGCTCGTCGGGCACGTCGACGTCGACGTCGTGCGAGGGCCCGGCCACGTGCGCGTCATTGACCGCGTCGAGCACGATGCGGGTCAGGTCGACGTCGGCGAGCACGAGGTCGCGCCCCTCGTCGAGTCGGGCCAGCAGCAGGAGGTCCTCCACGAGCGAGGTCATCCGCAGCGCCTCGGACTCGATCCGCCCCATGGCGTAGACGACGTCGTCGGGCAGATCGGTGTTCATGCGACGGGTGAGCTCGGCGTAACCGCGCACGGACGCGAGCGGGGTGCGGAGCTCGTGCGAGGCGTCGGCGACGAACTGCCGCACCTTGTTCTCGGACTGCTGCCGCGCCTCCAGCGCTCCGGCGACGTGGCCGAGCATGCGGTTCAGCGACGCGCCGACGCGACCGACCTCGGTGCGGGTGTCGGTGTCCTGCTCGTCGACGCGCTCGGCGAGCGCCACCTCGCCGCGGTCCAGCGGGAGCTCGGCGACCCGCAGAGCCGTGTCGGACATCCGCTGCAGCGGCCGCAGCGCCGAGCGGACCACGGCGAACGCGATGGCTATCGCGACCGCGAGACCGACGATCGTCACGGCGGCGATGGCGACGACCATGACGGTGATGGTGCGGTCGACGCTGCTGGTGGGCAGACCGACGACGAGATAGGCCGGCGTCGAGCTCGACAGCAGGGTGCCCCGCAGGGCCTCGACCCGGTACGACCCGAGATCGCCGCCGAGGTCGACCGTCATCGCCGGCGTGCGCCCGTCGCCGTCGACGGGGCTCTCGACGACGGCGGCCAGCGAGTCGCCGGATCCACCGAGGTCGACGGTCTCGAGGTCGCCCCCGTCGGTGATGCGGTAGGCGGCCCGCACCGCTCCGTCGACGACCACGGCGGTCACCGTGCCGGGAGCCTGACGCGGTCCGTTGAGCTCGTCGCCGTCGGGCGAGAGGGAGGGTTCGGAAGCGCCGCCCGGCGAGGCCGCGCGCGTGGTCGCCCCGGCGAGCTCGCCGTCGAGCTGGTCCATCAGCGACACGCGCAGCACGAGGACGCTGAGCGAGCCGATCACCACGGTCAGCAGCACGACCAGCGCCACGATGCTGAGGATCAGGCGCTGCCGCAGGGTGAGGGGGCCGGCGACGCCGGGCAGGCTCCGCCCCAGGCTCCGCCAGGAACTCCGGAGGCGCGACCCGGCCGGAGCGGGGAGGGGTCGACTCACGAGACGGGCTTGATCACGTAACCCACACCGCGCACGGTGTGGATCATGGCCTCCTCGCCGGCGTCGATCTTCTTGCGGAGGTACGAGATGTAGATCTCGACGACGCTCGACTTGCCGCCGAAGTCGTAGCTCCAGACCCGGTCGAGGATCTGCGCCTTGCTCAGCACACGACGCGGGTTCCGCATCAGGAACCGGAGCAGCTCGAACTCGGTCGCCGTCAGCTCGATCTCGCGATCGCCTCGGTGCACCTCGTAGCTCTCCTCGTCGAGCACGAGGTCGCCCACCGTGATGCGCGAGTCGGCGCTCTCGCTGAGGGCGGACGCCGAACGGCGGATCAGCCCGCGCAGGCGAGCCACGACCTCTTCGAGGGAGAACGGCTTGGTGACGTAGTCGTCGCCCCCGGCGGTGAGCCCCTGCACGCGGTCCTCGACGGCGTCCTTCGCGGTGAGGAACAGGATCGGGGTGTCGTCGCCGCCCTGTCGGAGGCGGCCGAGCACCTGGAGACCGTCGATATCGGGCAGCATCCAGTCGAGCACCATCGCGTCGGGCTTGAACTCGCGGGCGAGCGTGAGCGCGCTCTGCCCGTCGGAGGCGGCCTTGACGTCCCAGCCCTCGTACCGGAGCGCCATCGAGAGCAGGTCGGTGAGGCTGTTCTCGTCGTCGACGACGAGGACTCGGAGAGGCGATCCGTCGGCCCGGGTGAGTCTCGGGGCGGCTGCGGTGGCGGGGGTTGTCGTGGTCACGCTCTCCAGTATCGGGAGATTCCTATGAGCGGACTGTGCAGCGCCGATGGAGGAGCCGTGACGGCGTTCAGGCGAGGGGGTAGTCGGCGCAGGCGAAGCGGGACGAGTCGGGCGACCAGCCGGGCACGTTGACCGTGCCCTGGCCGCCGAACAACGCGAGGACGTCGTGCGGCGTCGCGCCCGGCTCGGGCAGTCCGTCGCCGCCGAGCGGGAGGGTTCGCAGCACGACGTCGCGGTTCTCGGGGTGGCCGAGCGTCCCCGGCTCGAACGAGACGTACAGCAGCGTGCGACCGTCGGGCGACACGTGCGGGAACCAGTTCACCCGCTCGTCGTGCGTCACCTGCACGGCCTCCGTGCCGTCGAGACCAGCGCGGAACAGCTGTGCGTGACCGGCGACTCCCCCGGAGGCGCGCTCCGAGTTGAACCACAGCCGGGCGCCGTCGGGAGCGAACTCGGCCCCGTCGTCGGGGTGCTCGTCGTCCGTGACCGGGGTGGCCGCGCCGTCGGACACCGTGACGAGGGCGACGTTCGTGCGCCAGTCGACCCGAGCCTCCTCGGCTCCGGGGTCGGCGACCGGCGCGGGCAGGGCTCCGACGATCACGCTGAGCGTGCTGCCGTCGGGCGAGACCCCGTGCAGGTAGTTCTTGTGGTTCCGCCCCTCGGGGTGCGCGCTCGTGACGCGGCGGGCCGACTCCCCCGCGGGCACCCCCTCCCACGGGATCTCGTAGACGTGCCCGTCGCGGGCGCTGACGAAGACGACCGACCCGTCGGGCGCGATCACGTGGTCGTTGTTGATCTCCGGCACGTCGCCCATCGGCACGGCCTGGAGCGCGGTCTGGTCGGCGGCCCGGGCGTCGACCGGCAGGCGCCAGAGCAGACCGTCGCCGTTGACGACCAGCCAGCGGCCGTCCGGGCTCCAGTTGGGGGCCTCGACGAGCAGGGTGCCGCTCTCGAAGACGGTCTCGGTCGCCCCGGTCGCGGGGTCGACGATCAGCACGCGGCAGCGCTGGCCGGGAAGGAGGGTGCGGGGCATGTCGGGGTCTCTCGGGCTACTGGTTCGAGAAGGCGGAGTCGAAGGAGGCGGTGGGCCGCTTCCAGAGCAGCGAGCGGATGTGCGCGAGCGCCTCGGGAGCGCCGTGCAGGCGGTCCATGCCCGCGTCCTCCCACTCGATCGAGATGGGACCGTCGTAGCCGATGGAGTCGAGGGCGCGGAAGGCGTCCTCCCAGTTCATGTCGCCGTGACCGGTGGAGACGAAGTCCCAGCCGCGCCGGGGGTCGCCCCAGGGCAGGTGCGAGCCGAGCACGCCCGACCGACCCGACGGCGGCTTGATCCGGGTGTCCTTGCAGTCGACGTGGTAGATCCGGTCGGCGAAGTCGGTGATGAAGCCCACGGTGTCGACGCCCTGCCAGAGCATGTGCGAAGGGTCCCAGTTGAAGCCGAACGCCTGACGGTGCTCGATGGCCTCGAGGGTGCGGACGCTCGTCCAGTGGTCGTAGGCGATCTCGCTGGGGTGCACCTCGTGCGCGAACCGGACCCCCTCGGCGTCGAAGACGTCGAGGATGGGGTTCCAGCGGTCGGCGAAGTCCTGGTAGCCGGCGTCGATCACCGACGCGGGCACCGGGGGGAACATCGCGACGTAGGGCCAGATCTTCGAGCCGGTGAAGCCGACGACGGTGTCGACCCCCATCTTGCGGGCGACCCGCGCGGCGCGCTTCATGTCCTCGGCGGCGCGCTGCCTCACGCCCTCGGGGTCGCCGTCGCCCCAGGTCGAGGGGCGGACGATGGCCTGGTGTCGGAAGTCGATCGGATCGTCGCACACGGCCTGTCCGGTGAGGTGGTTCGAGATCGCCCAGACCTTCAGCCCGTGGCGGTCGAGGACCTCGAGACGCGACCGCAGGTACGCGTCGTCGACGTCGGCTCGCTCGAGGTCGAGGTGGTCGCCCGATGCGGCGATCTCGAGCCCGTCGTACCCCCAGCCGGCCGCGAGCGCGGCGACCTCCTCGAAGGGCAGGTCGGCCCACTGGCCGGTGAACAGGGTGACGGGGCGGAGCTCTCGGTCATGGGTCCTTCTCGTTCGGGGCGGTCGTCGGTCTCGGCGCGGGTGCGGGCGCCCTGCTCAGGGCACGTCGACCCAGGTGCGGCCGGCCGCCGAGTCGAGCACGGCCTCGGTGACCCGTGCGGCCCGCAGGCCGTCGGCGAAGGTGGGCAGCCCCTCGGGCGCGCCGCCGCGGACGGCGTCGTGCGCGTCGCGGACGAACGCCGCGAAGGCGTCGACGTACCCCATCGGGTGGCCGGCCGGCACGGTCGAGAGCCGTGCGGCGTCGGGCGAGAGGATCGACGCGTCGCGCGGCACCAGGCGTGCGCCCGAGCGGCGGCCGACCCAGAGGGTCTCGGGCTCCTCCTGCGAGAACTCGAGGCTCTCGGCAGTGCCCGACACGTCGAGCAGGAGGCGGTTCTTCCGACCCGGGGCGACCTGCGAGACGAAGAGGGTCCCGATCGCACCGCCGAGCGTCTCGAAGACCACCGCGGCCTCGTCCTCCGTGTCGACTCGGGTGCCGCCCCGGCTGTCGTGCGCACGGCTGGTGGTCGACGTCAGCCGCGCCAGCCGATCGCCGATCACGAACTCGAGCAGATCGACCAGGTGGCTGCCGATGTCGGCGAACGCCCGCGACGGCCCGCCGGCCGCCGAGTCGACCCGCCAGTCGACGTCGCCGCTGTCGAGCAGCCAGTCCTGGAGGTACGAGCCCCGCACGCTGAGCACCCGACCGGCCTCGCCCGCCGCGACCCGGGCCCTGGCCTCGCGCACCATCGGGTGGTAGCGGTAGACGAACGGGACCGCGCCGACGAGTCCGCCCGCGGCGGCGGCCTCGACGAGAGCCGTCGCCTCGGCGGCCGAGGTCGCCAACGGCTTCTCGCAGACGACGTGCTTCCCCGCCGCGAGCGCGGCGAGCGCCACCGGGGCGTGCGTCGCGTTCGGCGAGCAGACGTGGACCACGTCGACCCGCGGGTCGCGCACGAGGTCGTCGACCGTCTCGTGCGCGGTGTCCACGCCGAGGGCGCCGGCCGCGCGGCCGGCGCTCGAGGCGCTGGACGAGGCGAGGGCGACCACTCGGGCACCGGCCGCCCGAGCCGCGCCGGCGTGGACGCGGGCCATGAAGCCCCCGCCCACGATGCCGACACGGAGCGGTTCGACCGGAGCCGCGCCTCCGGCGGTCTCCCCCTGGAGGGCGAGACCGACCGCCGCGACCTCGCCCGGTGGGGTCACTTCACGGCCCCCGACGAGAGCCCGGTGATCAAGTGTCTCTGCACGAGCATGAAGCCTATGAGAACCGGGAGCGACACCACGACCGAGGCGGCCATGAGCTGGTTCCAGTAGACGTCCTGCTGCGACGCGTAGGCCCGGAGTCCGATCGACAGGGTGCGGGTGTCCTTGCTGGTCAGCACCGAGGCGAAGAGCACCTCACCCCAGGCGGTGATGAAGGCGTACACGGCGACGGCGATGATGCCGGGCTTCGCGACCGGGATGATCACGCGGAACAGGGCGCCGAGGCGACCGGTGCCGTCGATCATCGAGGCCTCCTCCAGCTCTTTCGGGATGGACGCGAAGTACCCCGTCAGCATCCAGATCGAGAACGGCAGCGAGAAGGTCATGTACGTGATGATCAGCCCGAGGTAGCTGCCCGTCAGCTGCACCCCGACCGTGCGCTGGATCTGCACGAAGATGAGGAACAGCGGCAGGAGGAACAGGATGCCGGGGAACATCTGCGTCGACAGGACGACCAAACTGAAGCTGCGCTGGCCGCGGAACCTCATGCGGGCCAGGGCGTAGGCGGCCAGCACGGCCATCGACACCGACAGGATCGTCGCCGACACCGTCACGATCAGGCTGTTCTTGAAGTACGTCGCCAGGGGCACCGTCTGCCAGATCTGCAGGTACGGCTCGAGCGTCACCCGCGAGGGGATCCAGGTGAACAGCCCCTGCACGTCGGCGAGCGGCTTGATCGAGGTCGTGAGCACCACGTAGAGCGGGATGACCACGACCAGCGACAGGAAGGCCAGCCCGAAGAAGCGGAAGATCTTGAATCCGCGGGTCTCAATCATTGTCGTTCTGTCCCTTCGGGAGCACCATGCGGATGTAGAACGCCGAGGCGATCAGCAGGACCACCAGGAGCATGACGCTCATGGCACCGCCGAGACCGAAGTTCCAGTTGTTGAACGACTGCTGGTAGATCAGCGGCGAGATCAACGTCGCCTGCTCGGGCGACGCCGGGCCGAAGAGCACGTACGGCACGTTGAACTGGTTGAAGATCCAGAGGCTCATGATCAGCAGCAGCACCGCGTTGGCGGGCTTGACCATCGGCAGCGTGATCTGCGTGAACTGCTTCCAGAGGCTCGCGCCGTCGAGGCTGGCGGCCTCGTAGACGTCGCCGGGGATGTTCTGCAGCGCGGCCAGCAGCATCAGGAACGCGAACGGCCAGAACTGCCACGCGGTGACGATGACGATGGCCCAGAACGAGTTGCCGCCGAGCAGCCAGAAGGGGCGGTCCTGCAGGATGCCGAGGTCGTCGACCAGGAACCGGTTGATGGCGCCGTCGCGCTGGTTGAACATGAACGCCCAGGCGATCGTGCCGACGTACGAGGGCAGCGCGTAGGGCACCAGGAAGAGCGTGCGGAGCACGCCGCGGCCCTTGAACGAGCTGGTCAGCAGCACCGCCCCGAGCATGCCCATGCTCCAGGCGATCGCGACGACGATCACGGTGAAGAGCAGCGTCCGCCCGAGCGCCCCGTAGAGCTGCATGGCGATCGGCGAGCTCGGGTCGAGCGCGGTGACGAAGTTCTGCAGCCCCACGAAGGGGGCGTTGACCCAGTTGGCGATGCTCAGCTGGTTCAGGGTGATGAAGGCGATCCAGATGCCGAGCACCATCGGGACGATGTGGACGAGCAGCTCGGCCAGGGCGGCCGGCGTGACCAGGAGGTACGCCAGGGGTGAGCGGTGCCTCTTGCGTTTCGCGGGCTCGATCGGAGCCCGCTGATGCGGATCGGGCGGCGTGTCCTTCTCGGACGTCGCGGGGGGCAGGACGTTGACGGTCATGAGGGTCCTCTCGGGGCCTCGGCCGGGGCGGCCGGTCGTCGATCGACCGGCCGCCCCGACCTGCAGCGGTGGGACGGGCTACTGACCCGAGCTCATCTGGCTGTTCGCGTCCTCGAGGGCCGACTTCACGTCGTCCTCGCTGACGGAACCGCCCTGGGCAGCGGTGGCGAGGAGTCCCTTGACGGCGGTGCCGACCAGGGTCTCCATCTGTCCCTCCGAGGGGAAGAGGGGCATCGGCTGGGCGTGGTCGGCGAGCGTGACCTGCTTCAGCTTGATGGTCTCCGACTGGAACGCCGGGTCGTCGTACGCGCTGGTGACGACGGGCAGCGAGCTGAACGACTGGTTCAGGTAGACCTGCTCCTCGTCGCTCGTGAGGTGCTTGACGAAGTCGATCGCCGCATCCTTGTTGTCCGAGTTGTCGAAGACGCTGACGTTGATGCCGGCGACATGGCTCTGGGTGCCGAGCAGACCCGTCGCGTCGGCGCTCTCCATCGGCACCGGTGCCGCGGCGTAGTCCGTGAAGTCACGGGCGGCGAGGTTCGCGTCGGGCGCCTGGTCGAAGAACATCGCAGCCTGACCGTCGGCGAAGGTCGCCGCCATGTCGGAGCCGTTGACGCTCTCCGCGTCGGAGGGCGAGACGACCTTGTCGACGGCCATGAGGTCGACCCACTGCTTGACGCCCGCGACGACGCCGTCGTTCGCGAAGTCGGGCTCGCCGCTGTCGTCGTACAGGGCCCCGCCGTTCTGCAGACCCCGGACGAACGCCTGGTGCGAGTTGTTCGAGATGCTCGAGCCCGCCATGGTCACGCCCCACTGGTCGATCTCGCCGTCGCCGTCGGTGTCGATCGTCAGCTTCTTGGCGTCCTCGACGAACTCGTCCCACGTGGCGGGCGGGTCGGTGATGCCGGCCGCCTCGAACATGGCCGTGTTGTAGTACAGCGAGTACGAGAGACCGTAGAGCGGCACCGACGTCGGAGCCTGCCCCTCGGCGCCACCGGTCGCGAAGCTGGACTGCACGAAGCGGTCCTGCCCGCCGACGGCCTCGAGCGGGTCGCCCTCCCACGGGACGAACGCGCCGCTCGACTGCAGCGACACCGCCCACGTGTTGCCGATGTTCAGCACGTCCGGGCCCTCGCCGCTCGACACGGCGGTGAGGATGCGGTTGTAGAGGTCGGACCACGGGATGACCTCGAGCTCGACCTCGACCCCGGTCTCCTCCGTGTAGCGGTCGATGGACTCCTGGAGGATCTCCGCGTCCTTCTCGACCGTGGGGGCCTGGTTGCTGGCCCAGTACGTGATCGTCTTGCTGTCGCCGTCGCCGCCTGAGGCGGAGCAGGCGGTCATCGACCCTGCGGCCACGACTCCTACGGCCAGTGCTGCGATCCAACGGGTCTTGTTCGTCATGACTTCTCCTGGTGTCTCATCTTCGAGATTTCTCTTCTTCGAGTAGGGAAGGTGCTGGTGGTGCTGTGTCTCTGGTGCTGTGTCTCTGGTGCTGTGCGTCGGTGGTGCGGTCTGTGGGGTGGGGTGGGGTGGGGTGGGGTGGGAGGTGCTGCGGCCCGGGGCCCCGGGTGCCGGTCTCGTCGTCGAGGGGCACCCGGAGCCGGGCGTCGGTGGCGGTTCAGCCGAGGGTCGCGACCGAAGGGTCCCAGTCCTCCGGCAGCTCGGGTGTCGGTTCGAGGGTCGAGTCGACGACGACGCCCTCGTGGCGATCGGCCGACTCGGCGAGCGAGACCATGACGTCGAGCACGTGGAACGCGAGCTCGCCGGGCACCCGCTCGCGTCGACCGCCGCGGATGGCCTGCGCCAGCTCGGCGACGCCGGTGCCGCGGGTGAAGGTCGACCCGCTCGACGGCACGACCGTCGGCTCGTCGGCGCCGGTGTGCACGAGCGTGTCGCCCTCGAACTCGTTCGGGTCGGGGAACACGGCCGTGCCCTCGGTGCCGGCGATCTCGACGAAGCCCGCACGGGCCAGCTTCGAGTCGAAGCTGAAGACCGCCTGCGCGCTCGCGCCGCTCTCGAACTCGAGCAGAGCGCTGATGTGCGTCGGCACCTCGACGGGGAACACCGTGCCCGCCTTGGGGCCCGAGCCGATCGTGCGGGTGTCGCGGGCCTTCGACGACGTCGCCGTGACCTTCGCGACCGGGCCGAAGACCTGCACGAGCGTCGTGAGGTAGTACGGCCCGACGTCGAACATCGGCCCGGCGCCGTAGGCGAACAGGAACTCGGGGCTCGGGTGCCACGACTCGGGGCCGGGCACCTGGAACAGCGCCAGCCCGGTGAGCGGCGTGCCGATGTCGCCGCGGCGGACGACGCGGAGACCCGTCTGGAGCCCGGCGCCGAGGAACGTGTCGGGGGCCACGGCCACCCGCACGCCGGCCTCCTTCGCCGCGGCGAGCAGTCGCGCCCCGCTCTCGCGATCGAGCGCGTACGGCTTCTCGCCCCAGACGTGCTTGCCGGCGGCGACGGCCTTGAGGGCCACCTCCACGTGAGCGGCCGGGATGGTCAGGTTGACGACGATCTCGACGTCGTCGACGGCGAGCAGGTCGTCGACCGATCCGCTGGCCGGGACGCCCCACTTCTCGGCCTGCGCCGCGGCGCGCGCCTCGTCGATGTCGGCGATGAACAGCACCTTCAGATCGGGGAACCGCGTCAGGTTGCCGAGGTACTGGTCGCTGATGACGCCGGCGCCGATGACGCCGACTCCGACGGGCCCGGTCTTCGCCGCGGCGGAGGGGGCCCCCGAGGAGGCGGTGGTCGCGGAGGCGGTGGTCGTGTCGGTCATGCGCGCACCCCGTCCAGGAACGAGTGGCTCTGCTCGAGCGCCGTGAACACGTCGCCGTTGTGGTCGTCGAGCTCGACGACGGCGAGCGCCTGAGGGGCGGCCCGCAGGATGTCGCGGACGGGCATCGTGCCCCGGCCGACGGCGACCTGCTCGGTGTCGTCCTTCGTCTTCGGGCCGTCCTTGATGTGCAGGAACCGCACGCGGTCGCCCAGGCGGGCGAGCAGCTCGGCGGCGTCCACGCCCCCGACCTCCACCCAGTAGGTGTCGATCTCGAGCACGACGTCGGCGGGCAGCGCAGCCGCGAAGACCTCGAGCGCCGGGGTGCCGTCGATGAGGTTCTCGAGCTCGAACGCGTGGTTGTGGTAGCCCACGGTGAGACCGTGCGCACGCGCCGCTTCGGCGACCTCGCCCAGCTCGGCGGCGACGGCCTCGACGTCTTCGCGGGTGATCCAGCGCGTCTCGTCGATGTGCGGGTCGATGACCGTGGAGACGCCGAGGCGCACCGCGGCCTCGAAGATCGGCTGGAGGTCCTGTCCGACGAGCTTGGCGTGGGCGCTCGGCGCGGTGAGGCCGGCGGCCGGGAGGGCCTCCGCGTACTCGTCGACCCGTTCGACGAACCCCCACGGCTCGACCTGCGTGTAGCCGATGTCGGCGAGGCGCTGGAGGGTGCCGGGCAGGTCGGCCGCGATGGCGTCCCTGACGGTGTAGAGCTGGACCGAGATCGGTGATGTCACCTGATGGACTCCTCTTCGAGTGGTGGCGGCACCGACGGGACCACCCCCGTTCGGGAGTCGATCGCCGGTGATCGAGACTCACCATAGGACCGCTTCTGTCGACGCGCAAGCAAAAGTCGTCGTGAATCGACGAGCTTGTCTCGATCGTCATCTCCGCCTGTGCTTTACTGCTCACATGTCCGACACGACCCGGTCGTCGGCGCTGGGGAGCGCCGGCGCGAGCGAGCTCTTCCAGCTGCTCCGCGACGGTCGGCCGCGGACTCGCGCCGAGCTCGCGACCATGACGGGGCTGGCCCGCTCGACGATCGGCCTGCGACTCGACGCGCTCATCGAGCTCGGTCTCGTCGGCCCCTTCGCCGACGCGGTCTCCACCGGGGGTCGCCCGCCGTCGCGGGTCGCCCTCGTCCCGTCGGCCAGGGTGGTGCTCGGCGCCGACTTCGGGGCGGGGCATCTGAACGTCGCCCTGACGGATCTGATGGGCGACGAGCTCGCCGTGCTGCGCACCGAGATCGACATCGCCGACGGTCCGGTCGCCGGGTTGACGGCCCTCCTCACCGCGGCCGACACGCTCCTCTCGGGCTTCAGCCGCAGTCGGGACGACCTGATCGGCGTGGGCATCGGCCTGCCCGGCCCCGTCCAGTTCGGCACGGGCCGCCCCGTGAACCCGCCGATCATGCCCGGCTGGGACGGCTTCGACGTGCCCGGCTGGATGCGGCGTCACCTCGACGTGCCCGTGCTCGTCGACAACGACGTCAACATCATGGCCCTCGGCGAGCGCGGTCACGCGTTCCCCGACACCGACCACTTCCTCTTCGTCAAGGTCGCAACCGGCATCGGCTCGGGCATCATCTCGGGCGGTCGCCTGCAGCGCGGCGCGCAGGGGATCGCCGGTGACATCGGGCACGTGCAGATCCCCCGCGGCGCGGGCATCGCCTGCCACTGCGGCAACGTGGGCTGCCTCGAGGCCGTCGCCTCGGGGCCGGCCATCGCCCGCGCGCTGCGCGCCTCGGGCCGCGACGTGGCCGGAGGTCGCGAGGTCATCGATCTCGTCCGTAGCGGCGACATCGAGGCGATCCAGGCCGTCCGCCAGGCCGGTCGCGATCTCGGCGAGGTGCTGACCGCCTGCGTCAACGTCATCAACCCGTCGGTCATCGCCATCGGCGGGTCGATGGCCCAGGCGGGCGAGCACCTCATCGCCGGGGTGCGCGAGATCGTGTACACGCGGTCGATGCCCCTCGCCACCGAGCACCTCAGCATCGTGCAGTCCCGGTCGGGCGACCGGGCGGCGATGATCGGGGCGAGCATGCTCGCGATCCACCACGCCCTCTCCCCCGCAGCCATCGACGAGCTCGCCGCCGCGGTCTGACCGCACGACGCAGGCGCCCGCTCCGAGCGACACGACCCGACTCCGGACGACACGGTCTCCCCCGGTTCGATCGAGCCGCCTCGACGAGCGACAATGGAGTCATGACCGTCGTCCAGCCCATGCTCTCCCTGTGGGACGACGACGAGACCGAGCCCGCGCCTCCTCGGCGACTCCGTCTCCCCGCGCACGAGACCCGCGTGCTGGCGGACTCGACCGACCGCATCGCCTGGCTCCGGGCCCGCAGCCAGGGCATCACGGCCACCGACGTGGCCCGCCTGTCGAGCGCGAAGGCCGTGCAGGCGGTCGTGCTCGACAAGCTCTACGGCAACGGCTTCGGCGGCAACGCCTACACCGATCACGGTCGTGCGCGCGAGCCCGAGATCGCCCGCTGGGTGCTGCGCGAGCACGGCATCGAGCCCAGCTCGAAGCTGTTCCACGCCGCCGACCAGCGCCGCCACCTCGCGACCCCCGACGGCGTCGCCGTGCGGCCCGACGGCCGTGTCGAGCTCTGCGAGATCAAGACGACCAAGAAGGCGTGGACGAGCATCCCGCGCACGTACCTGCGTCAGGTGTTCTGGCAGCAGTACGTTCTCGGTGCCGAGCGCACCCTCGTCGTCTGGGAGCAGCACCTCGACTTCGTGCCCGTCGACGAGGTGCCCCTCAGCCGCTGGGTCGACCGCGACGACGACGAGATCCACCGCCTCGTGACGCTCGCCGACCACGTGCTCGACACCCTCGCGCGGCAGGCGCCCGTCGACCCCTTCGCGCTCGGTCGCCGCGCGTACGAGCCCCCGCCGTACGACCCGCTGCGCTGACTCCGCGGCCGGGCCGCGCGAGGGTGCTCCGCGCGCCCCGTCGAGACTTCTCCGAGCAGTGACACCGCCGAAACACGTCCGACTCACGGTCGCCCTTTACTGGGGAGGACCCGCGAAGGCCGGCCGTGCACCTGACGTGCACCGCGCCCAGGGGTCCGAGGGAGAGCGATGACGACGACGATGGCGACGACGATGCGCGCGATGGTGATCGACGAGACGGGCGGTGCCGATCGGATCGTCGCCCGAGACGTCCCCCGGCCCCGACGGATCGGCAGCGAGGTGCTGATCGAGGTCGTGGCGGCCGGGGTCAACCGCTGCGACGAGGAGGCGCGCGAGGGTCTCGGGGACGGCGTCGCCCCCACCGCGTTCCCCGCCGTGCCCGGCCACGACTTCAGCGGGGTAGTCGTCGAGACGCCCTACGCCGCCCATCCCCTCCGGGTCGGCGACGCCGTCTACGGCATGACCGCCTTCCCCCGAGGAGGCGGCAGCTACGCCCCCTACGTCAGCGTGCCCGCGCAGTCGGTCACCCGCAAACCCCCCGCGCTCTCGCACGTCGAGGCGGCGGGTGTGCCGCTCGCGGCCCTGACCGCCTGGGGCCTCGTCGTCGACCTCGCCAAGGCCCACGAGGGCCAGCGCATCCTCGTCCACGCGGGCGCGGGCGGGGTCGGGCACTTCGCCGTGCAGTTCGCGTCGTACTTCGGGGCGCACGTGGTGGCGACGGGTTCAGGCCGGAACTCGGGCTGGCTCCGCGAACTCGGAGCGGCCGAGGTCGTCGACTACTCCGTCTCGGAGTTCGACCGCACGGTGCGGGACATCGACGTGGTGGTCGACCTCCTCGACGACGTCGACGTGGCCAGACGATCGCTCTCGGTGCTCCGACCGGGCGGGCTGCTCGTGCACGCGTCGCCGTCGACCTGGCCGGCCGTCGCCGAGCTGGCGACCGAGGCGGGCGTCCGCTCGACGGGCTTCGCGGTGACTCCCGACGCGGCGACCCTGGCGGTCGTCACGCGCCTCCTCGACTCGGGCGACGTCCGGGTGTACATCGACGACGTCTACGACCTCGCCGATGCGGCGGACGCCCAGCGGAGGCTCGCCCAGGGGCACACCCGCGGCAAGCTGGTGCTCCGCGTCGGCGACGAGTGACCCTGCTGCCGGCCGCGTGTCAGACGGCGCACTCGAGCACGAGGTCGTCGTGCTCGCGACCGCCCACGACGAAACGCCTCGCACCCACGGTCTCGAAGCCCCGGCCGGCGTAGAACGCCTGAGCGCGCGCGTTCTCGCCGTTGACGCCGAGCCAGACGGACTCCGCGCCATCGGTGGCGGCGGCCTCGAACACCGCGGCCATCATGCGCGCCGCCACGCCCTGCCCATGCCGGTCGGGCATCACGTAGAACTTGCTCAGCTCGACCGTGGGCCGGGCGGTCACGGCCGTGGCGACGTCGGCGTCGGACGGCTCGCCCTCGATCAGCATCGCGTAGCCGACGACATCGTCGATCTCCTCGTCGACGGCGACGAGGAGGGTCCGCGCGGAGTCGTCCAGGTACTCGGCGAACCGCTCGGCGCTGAGGGTCGTGGTGACGAACCGCGCGATCTCGACGAGGGGCGTGCCGGGTGGGCAGGCGAGAGGGAACGTGACGGCTGCGACGTGCGCGAGTCGTCGGACGTCGGGGGCGGCGGCGAGGCGGATGGAGACGGTCACCCGGCCATCGTGCCAGGGGACGACGAAGGCCGCCCCGCTCGAGAGCGGGACGGCCTGTCGTGACGATCGGTGTGATCGAGGCTGATGCCTAGAAGACGTTGATGTCGAGGGGGATGCCGGGACCGAAGGTGGTCGACAGCGTGCCCTTGGTGATGTAACGGCCCTTCGAGGACGACGGCTTGAGGCGGACGACCTCGTCGAGCGCGGCGTCGAGGTTGGTGTTCAGCTGCTCTTCCGAGAAGCCGGCCTTGCCGATGACGAAGTGCACGTTGGAGTGCTTGTCGACACGGAACTCGATCTTTCCGCCCTTGATGTCGTTCACGGCCTGGGCCACGTTCGGCGTCACGGTGCCGGTCTTCGGGTTGGGCATCAGACCACGCGGGCCGAGGACCTTGCCGAGACGACCGACCTTGCCCATGAGCTCGGGGGTCGAGACCGCGGAGTCGAACGACGTGTAACCGCCGGCGACCTTCTCGATGAGCTCGTCGCCACCGACCTCGTCGGCGCCGGCGGCGAGAGCCGCCTCGGCTGCCGCACCGGTCGCGAAGACGATGACGCGGGCGGTCTTACCCGTGCCGTGCGGCAGGATGACCGTGCCACGGACCATCTGGTCCGCCTTGCGGGGGTCGACGCCGAGCTTGAGCGCGACCTCGACGGTCGAGTCGAACTTCTTCGAGCCGGTCTCGCGAGCGACGGCGACGGCCTCGCTGGTGCTGTAGAACTTGCCTGCCTCGATCTTCTCGGCAGCGGCGCGGTACGCCTTGGACTTCTGAGCCATGCGGAAATCTCCTGATTTCGAGAGTGTGGTTACGAGCCTGGCCGGCTCTCCCACGGATGTCTGGGGTGGTGGGGTGCCCGGGGGCGAGTGCTTACGCGTCCACCGTGATGCCCATGGAACGGGCGGTGCCGGCGATGATCTTCGCCGCGGCGTCGATGTCGTTGGCGTTCAGGTCGGCCTGCTTGGTGGTGGCGATCTCGCGGACCTGGTCCATGGTCAGCTTGCCGACCTTGTCGGTGTGCGGGGTGCCGGATCCCTTGGCGACGCCGGCGGCCTTCTTGATGAGCTCCGCCGCGGGCGGGGTCTTCAGGATGAACGTGAACGAACGGTCTTCGTACACGGTGATCTCGACCGGGACGACGTTGCCGCGCTGCGACTCGGTCGCGGCGTTGTACGCCTTGCAGAACTCCATGATGTTCACGCCGTGCTGACCCAGGGCCGGGCCGATGGGCGGGGCGGGGTTCGCGGCGCCGGCGTTGATCTGAAGCTTGATCAGACCCGTGACCTTCTTTTTCGGTGCCATTCTTCTTTTCCTTCTTGTGGGTGTCGAGCCGGCTGCGGTCGCAGTCCGCTCTCCCGGTGGCCCGCGGGCGGACTCCGGTGATCTGTCGGCGTGGGGTGGTCCGCCCGGAGGCGCACCACGTCACGGAGGTGTTAGAGCTTGGTGACCTGGTCGAAGCTCAGCTCGACCGGTGTCTCACGCTCGAAGAGCGAGACGAGCACCGTGAGCTTGCCGCTCTCGGGTTTGATCTCGTTGATCGTACCGGGAAGACCGGCGAACGACCCCTCTTTGATCGTGATCGTCTCGCCGATCTCGAAATCGACCTCGGCGGGGATGACGCGCTGGGCCTGCTTGCCGCCCTTGGCGCCGCCCTTGACGGGTGCCGGGGTCGTGTCGATCTGCACGAGGCTCTTCAGCATGTTGAAGGCCTCCTCGAAGCGCAGCGGCGTCGGGTTGTGGGCGTTGCCCACGAAGCCGGTGACACCGGGGGTGTGGCGGACGACCGACCAGCTGTCTTCGTTGAGATCGATGCGCACCAGCACGTAGCCGGGGATCCGCACACGGGTGACCAGCTTGCGCTGCCCGTTCTTGATCTCGACGACGTCCTCCATGGGGACCTCGACCTGGTAGATGTAGTCCTCCATGGTCATGGAGACCATGCGGTTCTCGATGTTCTGCTTCACGCGGCGCTCGAAGCCGGCGTAGCTGTGGATGACGTACCACTTGCCGGGCTTGCCGCGCAGCTCGGAGCGGAACTCCTCATAGGGGTCGACCTCGACGGGCTCGGCCTCGTCGTCGGTGGCGACGTCGTCGCCGTCGAGGACCTCGTCGCCGAACGCGGCCTGCGCGTCGGCGTCCTGGACGGACTGCTCGGCCTCGGCGACGACCACGTCGTCGGACGAGGAGTCGATCTGGACGTCGGCGGTGTCCGCCGCGTCGGACTCGACCGCGGCGTCTTCGGCCTCGGTCTCGGCCTCGTCGTCGGTCGCCTCGACGGCGGCCTCCGCCTCGGCGGCGTCGTCGATGTCGAGAGCGTCGTCGACGATGGCGTCGGCCTCGGGGTCGCGGGCCTCGGCCAGCGTGTCGAGCAGACCATCGAGGTCGTCGGTGCTGTCGGTGCCGGCCTCGCCGTCGTCGACGACCGTGATGGCCTCGCTCTCGGCGGGCTCGACGGAGTCCTCGTCGGCGGCCAGCGTGCCGCCCTCTTGGGCCTCTTCGACCTCGGAGGACTGCTCCGCAGCGGTGGCGAGATCGATGTCGTCGCGCTCGTTGTCAGGCAAAGGGTTCTACTTCCGTTCGTGGGGTTCGGATCGGCTGGCCGTCGGGCGGGGCCGGATCACGTGTGGCGTCAGGAGCGACGCCGGACTCAGCTGCCGGTGGGGCCGTTGCCGAAGACGTAGCCGACGACGATGCCGAACACCGTGTCGAGACCGCTGACCAGCGCCATCATGATGACGACGAAGACGAGCACGACGCCCGTGTAGCTGAACAGCTCTTTGCGGGTCGGGGTGACGACCTTCTTGAGCTCGTTGATCACCTGCCGGATGAACAGGGCGATCCGGGCGAAGGGACCGCGACGTGCCGCGGTGTCTTTCTTCGCCTTGTCGACGACGTCCTCGCTGGGAACGTCAACGTCTTTTCTCGCCACTGTGGGTACCTTCCGAGCTCGGCCCGCGGGCCTGTGTCCGTGATTCGGGCCGTCGCGCTGAAACCTGCTGGATCAGTCGCGACGGCCCGACCGGGCTGCAGGGCGGACAGGACTCGAACCTGCAACCTGCGGTTTTGGAGACCGCTGCTCTACCAATTGAGCCACCGCCCTTCGGGGTCGATGCCAAGCCACCAGCGCCTGAACAACGGCGATGAACGACGCCGTGAGGCGCGCAAAAGCTTGGCGATCATCGACCGCCTCGACAAGTGTAGGCGACCGCCCGGGCCGGTGTAAAGCCGAGGCCGCGGGCTAGGCTGGCGGGCGTGACCACGCCAGCGCGCCGCCTCTCGTCCCGCATCGCCTCCATCGCCGAGTCCGCGACCCTGAAGGTCGACGCCAAGGCGAAGTCCCTCGTCGCCGCAGGGCGTCCGATCATCAGCTACGGCCCGGGCGAGCCCAACTTCGCCACCCCCGATCACATCGTCGAGGCGGCGGCGGCCGCGGCTCGCGACCCCCGCAACCACCGGTACTCGGCGGCCGCGGGTCTGCCCGAGCTGCGCGAGGCCATCGTCGCCAAGACGCTCCGCGACAGCGGCACGACGGTCACGACCTCGCAGGTGATCGTCACCAACGGCGGCAAGCAGGCCGTCTACCAGGCGTTCCAGGCGCTTCTCGACGACGGCGACGAGGTCCTGCTGCCGGCGCCGTACTGGACGACCTACCCCGAGGCAATCGCCCTCGCCGGCGGAGTGCCTGTCGAGGTCTTCGCGGGGGCCGACCAGGGTTACAAGGTCACCGTCGACCAGCTCGAGGCCGCCCGTACCGAGCAGACCAAGGTGCTGCTGTTCTGCTCGCCGTCGAACCCCACCGGGGCCGTCTACTCCCCCGCCGAGGTCGAGGCCGTCGGCCGCTGGGCCCTCGAGCACGGCGTCTGGGTGGTCACCGACGAGATCTACCAGAACCTCACCTACGACGGGGTCGTCGCGACCTCGATCACGCAGGCCGTCCCCGAGCTGGCCGACCAGACCATCCTCGTCAACGGCGTGGCGAAGACCTACGCCATGACCGGATGGCGGGTCGGCTGGATGATCGGCCCGACCGACGTGATCGCCGGCGCCGCGAATCTGCAGTCGCACCTGACCTCGAACGTGTCGAACGTGTCTCAGCGCGCCGCGATCGCCGCGCTGACCGGCTCCCAGGACGCGGTCGAGGCGATGCGCGCCTCCTTCGACGCCCGTCGCGCGACGATCGTGCGCGAGCTGAACGCCATCGAAGGCGTCGTCACCCCGACCCCCGAGGGCGCCTTCTACGTCTATCCCGACGTCACCGGTCTGCTCGGCCGCGACTGGAACGGCGTCATGCCCACCACGTCGCTCGAGCTGGCGGACCTCATCCTCGAGCAGGCCGACGTCGCCGTGGTGCCCGGCGAGGCCTTCGGGCCGAGCGGCTACCTGCGGTTGTCGTACGCGCTCGGCGACGACGAGCTGCTCGAGGGCGTCCGACGCCTGCAGCGCCTCTTCGCCTAGCACGGCGCCGACCGACGGGGGGTCGTCCGACCGGACGACCCCCCGTCGTCCGATCCACCCTGGTGCGCCGGTCGTCGACGGCGCACTCTGGTGACATGACCCCAGAACCCGTCGTGCGTGTGCGCGACCTCACGAAGAGCTACGGCACGACCAGGGCCCTGCAGGGCGTCTCGTTCGACGTCGAACCGGGCGAGACCCTCGGTCTGCTCGGTCCGAACGGCGCCGGCAAGTCGACCACCATCGAGATCCTCGAGGGCTACCGGGACCGCACCGGCGGCGACGTCTCCGTGCTCGGCATCGACCCGCGCCACGGGGGGCTCGACTGGAAGGCCCGGCTCGGCATCGTGCTCCAGAGCTCTGGCGACCAGGGCACCGCGACCGTCCGCGAGCAGATCGCTCACTTCGCGGGCTTCTACCCCCGGCCCCGCGACGTCGACGAGGTGCTCGTCGCCGTCGGGTTGGAGCACAAGGCCGACGCCCGGATCCGCTCACTGTCGGGCGGGCAGCGTCGACGCGTCGACGTCGCCCTCGGTGTCGTCGGCCGACCCGAGCTGCTGTTCCTCGACGAGCCGACCACCGGTTTCGACCCCGAGGCCCGGCGTCAGTTCTGGCAGCTCATCCGCTCGCTGTCCTCCGACGGCACGAGCATCGTCCTGACGACCCACTACCTCGACGAGGCGGCCCAGCTGAGCGACCGGGTCGCCGTGGTCACCGGCGGCCGGCTGGTCGCCCTCGGGCGACCGGACGAGCTCGGCGACGAGGAGGCGCGCACGCCCCGGGTGAGCTGGCTCGACGCCGACGGACGGCACGAGGTCCGCACCACCGAGCCCGGCGCCCTGGTCGCCCGCCTGCACGCCGACGGCGGCGAGCCCCGGTCGCTCGAGGTGATCCGGCCGTCGTTGGAGGACGTCTATCTCGACCTGGTGGCGCGAGCGGAACAGGAGGCCGGGGGCGTCGAGGAGGCGCGGGGCGCGACCGACGGACACCGCGCCTCCTCGGCGGGGGTGTCGTCGTGAGGACCCTCGCGCTCGGCGCCAGCCGTACGCGCTACGAGGTGCGCGCCTACTTCCGAGCCGGAGACACGGTGTTCTTCACGTTCCTGTTCCCGATCGTGATGCTGGCGATCTTCTCGACCGCCTTCAGCGCGTCGGGGTCGTTCGGCACCCGGCCCGACGGCAGCGAGGTCGGCGCCGCGGCGTTCTACCTGCCCGGCATGATCGCCGCGGGCATCCTGCTGTCGGGGGTGCAGAACCTCGCGGTCGACATCGCCCTCGAACGCGGCGACGGCACCCTCAAGCGCCTGGCGGGCACGCCGCTGCCCGTCGCCTCGTACTTCGTCGGCAAGCTGGGGCAGGTGCTCGTCACGAGCCTGCTGCAGGTCGCCCTGCTCGTGCTCGTCGCCCGCCTGCTGTTCGGGGTGCCGCTGCCCTCCGACGCCTCGTCGTGGGCGACCTTCGCCTGGGTGTACCTGCTGGGCATCGCCACGTCGGCGCTCGTCGGCATCGCTCTGTCGCGGGTGCCCCGCAGCGGCAAGAGCGCCACGGCGGTGATCGTGCCGATCACCCTCGTGCTGCAGTTCATCTCGGGCGTGTACCTCCCGTTCACCCAGCTGCCCGAGTGGCTGCAGAGCGTGGCGTCGGTGTTCCCGCTGAAGTGGCTGGCCCAGGGCATGCGCAGCGTGTTCCTGCCCGACACGTTCGCGGCGGCCGAGGCCGGCGGCTCATGGGACCTCCCGGGGGTCGCGCTCTGGCTGGCCGTCTGGCTCGTGGCCGGCGCCGCGGCCTCGGTGCTGACCTTCCGCTGGATCAGGAAGGACACGTGACGGGTGCCGGGGTGACCGGGCCGGCGTGGCGGGCGCTAGCGTGACGGGCATGGACAGAGGCCGCAGCGACGCCGAGCAGGCCACCCCGGCGGGCACCGCGATCTCGATGCGGTGGTGGGACGCGGGCCTGGGTCTCACCGTGGTCGTCCTGACCGTGCTCGGCTCGGCGTCGTCGGACCGGCCGACGGAGGCGTCTCTCGGGGTCGTGGCGGGGCTCGTGGTCGTCTGGGTCGCCGTCGTCCGACCGGTGATCCGCCGCGACGACGGGCTGCTGTCGCGATCGGCGGTCGTCGCGGCCTCGGCCGTCGTCGCGGTCGGCGGAGCGGCCGTCGCCACCACGCCCGGATTCGCCGCCGTGCAGGCGTTCCTCATGCCGACCCTGTGGATCCTCATGCCGACGATCCGATCGGCGATCACGGCGAACGTCGCACTCTGCCTGACGATCTCGACCGGCTTCGTGATCAGTCTCGGCTGGTCGCCCGAGACGCTGGCGACCGTGGTGACCAGCGAGGCCCTCTCGCTCGTCTTCAGCATCGCGCTCGGCCTGTGGATCACCACCATCGCCCGGGTCGGGACCGAGCGGGGCCGCCTGCTCGACGAGCTCCGCGAGGCCCAGGCCGAGCTGGCGGCGCGGAACCGCGACATCGGCGGCAGCACGGAGCGCGAGCGACTCGCCCGCGAGATCCACGACACCATCGCGCAGAGTCTCACCGGCGTCGTCATGCTGACCCAGCGCACCCGCCGCACGCTCGCCGAGGGCGACGTCGACGGGGCGCTCGACCGGCTGACCACGATCGAGTCGGCGGCGCGGGAGGCGCTCACCGAGGCGCGCACGCTCGTCGCGGCCACCGCCTCCTCGGGGCTGACCGGTCACGACGTCGCCGCGGCCGTCGAACGCGTCGCCGAGAGGTTCCGACGCGAGAGCGGCGTCGACGTCTCGGTGCGGGTCGAGGCGGTCGATCTGCCGCGCGACCTGCAGGTCGTGCTGATCAGGGTGGTGCAGGAGGCGCTGGCCAACATCCGCAAGCACAGTGCGTCGCCCACGGCTCGGGTCGTGCTCTCCACCCGGCCTGGCACGGCGGAACTGAGCATCGCCGACGACGGGCGCGGGTTCGACCCCGAGTCACCCTCCACCGGCTTCGGGCTGCCCGGTCTGCGCGAGCGGATCGCACTCGCCGGCGGATCGTTCTCGATCACCAGCGGCCCCTCGGGCACGACCGTCACGTGCGGGCTGCCGCTCGAGGCGGGCGCGACCGCCCCGACGCAGCCTACGACGGTCGACGCTCGGCCCGCCTTCGCCGGGGAGGTCCCGACATGACGGTGTTCCGGACGCTGGTCGCCGA
This sequence comes from Frigoribacterium sp. AC394, assembly GCF_979258095.1. Lineage (NCBI taxonomy): Bacteria > Bacillati > Actinomycetota > Actinomycetes > Micrococcales > Microbacteriaceae > Frigoribacterium > Frigoribacterium sp. AC394. The sequence continues at coordinate 1,059,709 of NZ_OZ409834.1, forward strand.
CGACCATCCGATCGTCCGCCAGGGCGTCGCGGCCCTGCTGGGGGCGACCGACGACTTCGACGTCGTCGGACAGGCGAGCGACGGGCTCGAGGCCGTGGCCCTCGCCGCCGCTCTGCAGCCCGATCTGGTCGTCATGGACCTCCGCATGCCGGGCCTCGACGGCGTCGCCGCGACGGAGGCCGTCCTGGCGGCGCGACCGACCACGCGCGTGGTCGTGCTGACCACCTACGAGACCGACGACCACCTGCTCTCGGCGATCGAGGCGGGTGCGAGCGGCTATCTGCTGAAGGCGTCTCCGGAGGACGAGCTGCTCGCCGGGCTGCGTGCCGTCGTCGCGGGTCAGGTCGCCCTGGCGCCGGCGCTGGCCGCTCGTCTCGTGGGTTCGGCCCGCCGAGGGCCCGCGCCGGACGACGGGGACGACAACCCGCTCAGCCCCCGCGAGACCGAGGTGCTGACCCTGGTCGCGGCGGGCTGCTCGAACCCCGAGATCGCCCGACGGCTGTTCATCGGCGAGCCCACCGTCAAGACGCACCTGGTGCACGTCTTCGGCAAGCTCGGCGTCGGCGATCGCACGCGCGCCGTGACCCTGGCCATCGAGCGGGGCTACCTGCCGAGCGACGGGCGGGGCTAGATCGCGAGGCCGAGGAGCACGGGCTCGGGGTGCAGCACGACTCCGAACTCGGCCGTGACCCGCTGCTGGACGAACCGTGCGAGCTCGACGACCTCGTCGCCCGTCGCCGAGCCCCGGTTCGTGATCGCCAGCGTGTGCTTCGAGGAGATGGCGGCTCCCGAGCCCGGGAGGCGGAAGCCGCGACCGATGCCGGCGTTCTCGATCAGCCAGGCGGCGCTGAGCTTGACCGCCCCCGTGCGTGCCGGCGGCGGCGCGGCCGGCTCTTCGCCGAGCGGCACGACGCGAGGCTCGGCGTCGGGCTCGAGTCGCCATCGAGGGGCGTCGGCAGGCAGCTCGGCCGCGACGGCCCGCGAGACGATCGGGTTCGTGAAGAAGGAGCCGCTGGAGGCGGTGTCGCGGTCGGTCGCGTCGAGCACCATGCCCTTGGCGGCGCGCAGGGCCAGGACGCTGGCCCGTACGTCGGCGACGGACACGCGCGCGCCGAGCTCGACCCCGAGGGCCTTGGCGAGCTGCGGGTAGGCGACCTGCTCGCTGACGCCGCCGTCGTCGACGAGGGCGAACTCGACGGCGGTGACGACGCCGCGTCGCCCCTTCTTGAAGACGCTCGTGCGGTAGCCGAGCTCGAGATTGGCGGCGGGGATGCGCACGAACTCGCCGCAGTCGTCGTCGAGGAAGTCGACGGCGACCAGGGTCGATGCGACCTCCTGGCCGTAGGCGCCGATGTTCTGGATCGGCGACGCCCCGGTCGAGCCGGGGATGCCGCTCAGGGCCTCGAGACCCGACAGCCCCTGGTCGACGGTGGCGGCGACGAGATCGTCCCACGGTTCGCCGGCGGCCACGCGGAGGTGCACGAGGCCGTCGTCGGAGGCGACCCGCTCGACGCCCCGCGTCGCGACGCGGACGACGGTGCCGTCGAACGGCTCGTCGGAGGCGACGGTGTTCGACCCGCCGCCGAGCACGAACCACGGCTCGCCGTCGGACGACGCGTCTCGCACGGCGGAGAGGAGCTCGTCGGTGGTGGTGGCCTCGACCAGGCGAGCGGGGGTGCCGCCCACCTGCATCGTGGTGAGCTCGGCGAGAGTCGTCACGCCAGCGTCACCCCGACCTGGGCCTTGCCCAGGACGGTCTTGTCGGCGTAGGTCACGGTCAGGTCGACGCGCGCGGTGCCCTCCGCCTCGTCGAGGCGGGCGATGGTCGCGATGACGGCGATCTCGGCGCCGACGATCGGGTCGACGACGACAGGACGCGTGAAGCGGACCTGGTACGCGCTGACCCAGCCGAGCACCCCGGCGTCGTCGCCCGCGCCCTCGAGCCACTCGACGACGGGTTGGACGGCGGTGCCCATCGTCAGCATGCCGTGGGCGAGCACGCCCGGCAGCCCGACCGACGCGGCGACGTCGTCGCGGTAGTGGATCGGGTTGAAGTCGCCCGACGCCCCGGCGTACCGCACCAGGGTGTCGCGGGTGACGAGGTACCTCTTGTCGGCGACGACCTGGCCGACCGCGAGCCCGCTCACGAGTCGGACCCGTCGTCTTCGGGGCGGACGACGAGCGTCGACACGGCGGTGACGACGTGAGCGCCGTCGGCGTCGACCATGTCGGACGACGCGGTGACCATCGAGTTGCCACCCAGCGTCTTCACGCCGGTGACCGTGAGGGTCGCCGTCAGCTCGTCGCCGGCGACGATCGGCCGGGAGAGCGAGAAGCTCTGCTCGCCGTGCACCACCCGCGAGAAGTCGATGCCCGCGTCGGGCTCGGCGAGCAGCTGGGCCAGCGTCGCCTCCTGGACGACGACGGCGAAGGTGGGCGGTGCCACGACATCGGCGTGGCCGGCGGCGCGAGCGGCCGCGACGTCGAGCGACAGCGGACTCGTCGAGCCGGTGGCCCGGGCGAATTCGCGCACTTTCTCTCGGCCCACCAGGTACGGCGGCGCCGGCGGGAAGACCCGCCCTGACAACTCGGGATTCACAGACACGCCGACGAGTCTAGCGAGCGGGGTACGCGAGCGGGCCGGTGTCGGTGGCACGGCGTACGGTCGCGTCATGAGCGACTCCAACATCGATCCCGACATCACCCCCGTCGATCCCGCTGCGCCCGAGGGCGACGAGACCACGGCCGACAGCACCACGACGACCCCCGGCGGCGAGACCCTCGGCGGTCAGGCCCCGAGCGGCGGCTCCCCCGCCGGCGAGACTCTCGGCGGCGAACGCCCCGACGCCTCGAACACCGCCTCGAAAGACCCCGAGCAGTGGGTCACGGGCGACGAGCCGATCACCGGCCCGCAGAAGAGCTACCTCGACACCCTCGCCCGCGAGGCCGGAGAAGAGCTGCCCGCCGACATGACGAAGGCCGAGGCGAGTGAGCACATCGACCGCCTGCAGCAGAAGACGGGGCGCGGCGCCTGAGTCCGCGCGGTCGGGGTCTGTTCACGACGACCGGGTCGACGTATGCTCGACCCACGTCTGGGATGGTAACTCGGCGCAGGTGTCCTCTCTCGGTCTGGAGCTGGTTCTGATCCGCTCGCTTCCGCGGCCGGTGGGCACCGGAACACGTGCCCGGGCCTTCCACGGTCCGGGCACGCTTTTCCGTGTCGCCTGCTCACTGCCCACAGCGACCGGGGTCGACAGGTGACGCTGCTCGGCGCCGTCTGGCGCTCATCGCACCCCGGGCCGACCCTGATGGTCACCGTGCTGACCATCGTGCTCGGCGTCGCCGTCGGTCTCCCGCCCGTCAGACTCGCCGTCATCGCCCTCGCGGTGCTGGCCGGCCAGCTGACCATCGGCCTGTCGAACGACCTCCTGGACGCCGAGCGCGATCGTGCCGTGGGGCGTCTCGACAAGCCGATCGCCCGGGGGCTGGTGTCCGCTCGTGCGGTCACGACCATCGCCGTGGCGTGCGCCGTCGTCGCGTTCGCCCTGCCCTTCTCCCTCGGCGTCGGAACGGGCGTGGCCCACGCCGTCCTGGTCGCCTCCGGTCTCGCCTACAACGCCGGGCTCAAGTCCACCGTGGCATCGGTCGTCCCCTTCGTCGTCAGCTTCGGCGTGCTGCCCGCGGTCGTCACGCTCGCCGCGGCGCCGCCGACGCCGCCCGCCGCCTGGGCCCTCGGAGTCGGTGCCCTGTTCGGCGTCGCCATCCACTTCACGAACGTCCTGCCCGATCTCGGCGACGACGCCCGCACCGGCGTCGTGGGGCTGCCGCACCGACTGGGTCGGCTCCGTGCGGGGCTCGTGGCGTTCGGCGCGCTCGGCACGGCGGCGGGTCTCGCGGTCGTCGGGCAGCTCACGAGCGGCGGCGCGGCCGAGCGGCCGTCCGCCATCTTCGCGGTGGGCGGGGCCGCGGTCGTCGTCGCCCTCGCCGCCGTCGGCGCGATCGCGGTCGTGCGAGGGGGCTCGTCGCGGTTGCTGTTCCGGCTGATCATGCTCGCGGCGCTCGTGCTCGTCGCGCAGCTCGCCACGAGCGGCGCGGCTCTCACCGCCGGCTGACCGCAGGCGCCGCGGCGTCGGGCCGACCCGAGGTCGATGGATCCCGGGTCAGGCGAACCGCATCGAGTAGGTGGCGGCCAGCAGCCGTGCGGTCGGCAGGGCGAGGGCGACGCGGAGCCCGTTCTGGCGGACCGCCGAGGCGACCGGTCCGCACGGGCGGCCGAGTGCGGTGTTCAGCTGCGCCTGACGGGCGGCACGCCGGGCCGACCGCCCCCGCGCCTCCTCGTATCGGGCGAACGCCTGAGGGTCGAGGCGACGCCCACCGGCCCGGCGCAGGGCCTGTCGGACCACCGGGACGACCGCCTGCGCGTCGAGCCAGCCGACGTTCATCCCCTGACCGCCGATCGGGCTGATCTGATGGGCCGCGTCGCCGAGCAGGACGACGCGCCCGGCCACGGTCGAGGTCGCCAGCCGGGTCCGCACCGAGAAGGCGCTGGTCATGGTGCTGGTCGCCGCGTCGAGCGGGAGGCCGGTCCGCTCCGTCACGAGTCGCACGACGGTCTCGGCCGACACGTTCTCGGCCGGAGCGTCCGTGGCGACGACGAATCGGCGCACGCCTCCCGGCAGCGGGAACGACTCGACGACCCCGGCGGGTTCGACCGAGACGACGGCCCGGTCGCCGTCGCCCGTGTCGTCGCGGACGTCCGCCATCGCGTAGTGGTCGCCGCGCTCGACGACGGGGGCGGAGATGCCCAGGAGGCGCCGGACGGTGCTGCGGGCGCCGTCGGCCGCCAGCACGAATCGAGCCGCGATCTCGACCGGACCGTCGGGACCGACCCCGTGCAGCACGACGTGCTCGGCGCTCTGCTCGAGCGCTCGCAGCTCGACGCCGCGGCGGAGCGACCCCGGTGCCGCCGATTCGAGCCGGGACCTCAGCAGCCGCTCGGTCTCGGACTGCGGTCTCGCCGCGACGAACGGATACCGACCGTCGGCCGCCCCGAAACCCAGCCGGCCGAGGGTGCGGCCCGAACCCCGCGCCTCGGCGTCGGTGATGCGGACCGCGCCGGCGACGATCTCGTCGGCCAGATCGACGGCCTCGAACGCCCGGAGCGACGGCGGGTGGATGCCGATAGCCCGAGACAGCTCAGGAGGCGCGGTGCGACGCTCCCAGACCACCACGTCGACCCCCTGCCGGGCCAGCAGCAGCGCGGCGAAGACCCCCACCGAGCCGCCGCCCACCACGACGACGTCGTGCATCCGCATCATGCGCGGCCTCCTCCCGGGAGGCGACCCGCCTGCGGAGCCTCGGCCGCCGTCGACTCCGACGCCGCGCCTCCTCGGCCCGCGGCGGGTGTCTCGTGCAGGAGCCACAGGCGGAACGGCTCGCGCTCGACGACCCGCCACCCGGGAGGGGCCACGGCGCGCAGCTCGTCGGCCCGGAAGCTCCGCCGGATCGATCGCAGGCCGTCGACCCGGACGAACGACCGGCGGTCGAGCACCAGGCTGCCGAGCCAGTAGCCCAGGTACGCGAGGCGCGCCCGCCGGATGTCGCTGTGCACGACGAGCCGGTCGGCCAGCAGCTCGCTGTCGGCGAGCACCGACTCGCGAGCCTCGTCGTCGAGGTGATGCAGCACGTGATTGGAGATGACCACGTCGAAGGTCTCGCCCGCAGCCACGAGCCCGCCGCTCGACACGCAGCGGTACTCGACGCCGGGCTCGGGCCGACGGGACGCCCACGCATGGGCCCGCTCGTCGGGATCGACCGCCACGACCTGCAGCGGGAGACCGTCGCGACGGGCGCGGCGGACCAGCCATCGTGCGACGTCTCCGCCGCCCGAGCCGAGATCGAGCACCCGCAGTGTCCGCTCCGCCGAGAGCAGGGGGCGCAGCAGCTCGCGGTAGACCCGCCCCCACCCCGCGACGACGCCGTTGACGAGCGGGAACGCCGCGTAGGTGCGCTCGAGGCGGCCGAGGTCGCACGCGGGGTCGTCCATCAGCTCGACGAGCCCGACGTCCCGACGACTCAGGTCGATGGGCGGTCCGCCCCGCACCGCCTCCGCCGCTCGGCTCACGACGCGACCCGGCTGCGGAACGAACCCGTCTCGACCGTCAGCCCGGGTCCGAACGCCATCGCGACGATCCTCTGGGGCCGAGGAGGCGCGGTGGACGACCACGCGCCTCCTCCGCTCTCGAGGGCTTCGCGCAGCACGAAGAGCACCGTCGCGCTCGACATGTTGCCCGAGTCGCGCAGCACCCGACGCGACGCCGCGATGTGCGCGTCGTCGAGGCCGAGTCGGCTCTGCACCCGGTCGACGATGCTGCGGCCACCGGGGTGCACGGCCCAGAGATCGACGTCGGCGGCGCTCAGGCCGTCCACCCAGAGTGCGGCGAGGGCCTCGTCGACGTGCTCCTCGACGATGTGCGGGACGTAGCTGCTCAGCACCATGTCGAAGCCGCTGTCGCCGATGCTCCAGGCCATGTCGCCCTCGCCGACCGGCGTCAGCACCGTCTCGAGGGCCTCGACGTCGAGCACCCGGCTGCCGGCCGGTGCGGGTCGGGCCGTGACGATGACGGCGGCGGCTCCGTCGGCGAAGACGGACGACGCGACGATCGCGTCGGGGTCGGACGAGCTGCGGAGGTGCAGCGTGCAGAGCTCGGCGCAGACGACCAGCACGACGGCGTCTGGATCGGCCAGGCACGTGTCGCGGGCCGAGCGGATCGCGGGGAACGCCCCGTAACAGCCCATGAAGCCGATGTGCAGCCGCCGGGTCGACGGCGCGAGCCCGAGCGCCCGGACGAGCAGGTAGTCGGGCCCCGGGGCGAAGAACCCGGTGCACGAGACCGTGACGACGTGCGTGACGTCGGCGGCGGTGATCCCGTCGGCGCGATCGAGCGCGTCGCGCGCGGCCGCCTCGAAGAGGGCCGGGCTGCGCTCGACGTAGACGTCGTTGCGGGCCCCGGTGCCGGGGTCGAGAATCAGTCCGGTCCCGGGGTCGAGGAAGACGGGCGGGGTCGCGGCGCCTCCGTCGTCGGTCGCGTCGGTCGCGGTCGCGTCGGTCGCGGTCGCGTCGGTCGCGGTCGCGTCGGTCGCGGTCGCGTCGCGCACGGTCGCGCCGAGCTCGTCGATGACCGTGTGCCGCGTGTCGATGGCGGCGGCGTCGAAGACGGAGCCCACCAGCCGGGTCGCCAGCCGGCTCAACCCGGGTTGCGAGCGGAAGACGTCGCGGATGTGGTCTTGACGGATGACGGTGTCGGGAACGGCGGTGCCGATGCTGCGGATGCTGACGGGGTCTGCTTGAGCGGACATACGTCATGCTATGCCGCCGCCGCTGGCACGCGACCGGTAGGAGAGCGGTCGGGTCGACACCGCATGACGAGAGAAGGCCCTCCGAAGAGGGCCTTGCGGTAGCGAGGGCGGGACTCGAACCCGCGACACCACGATTATGAGCCGTGTGCTCTAACCAACTGAGCTACCCCGCCGCAGGCTGTGAACCCCGTCGGATCGCTCAGCGACGGGATGATGACAGCCGGAGCCCCGAGTCAGGTTTGAACTGACGACCCCTTCCTTACCATGGAAGTGCTCTACCACTGAGCTATCGGGGCGTGACCACCAGGTCGCGAACTGCTCGCGGCCGATTGGCACCAGGCAATGTTAGCAGAGCCGGAGGAGTGCTGATGCCACCTCGCACGAGCGCGACGACGAGCGAGACGACGGGTGCGGCGTCGGAGCAGACTCGGAGGGTGCACAGCATCGAACTGCTCCTCGACGAGACGACCGACCGCGCCGTCCGCGACTCGTGGCAGGTGCTGGCCGACGCCGGTCTGCCCTCGCTCGCGCACCACTCGGGAGCGACGAACGCACCGCACGTCTCCGTCTCGGTGGCGGCCGGGTTCGACGACCGGGCCGACCCGCGCCTCCGGCGGATCGCCTCGGCACTGCCCCTGCCGGTGGCGTTCGCCGGCCTGATCGTCTTCGGCCGACCCCCGCGCGGGCTGGTGCTCGCCCGGGCCCTCGTGCCGACCGCGGACCTGCTCGATCTGCACCGCGACGTGCACGAGAGCGTAGGAGGCGCGGCGCCGGTCGACCACGCCGCCCCCGGTCGCTGGTCGCCTCACCTCACGCTCGCCTCGCGGCTGTCCGCCGACCAGCTGGCGCGGGCCGTCGAGGTCCTCTCCGTGGCGGAGGAGGCGACGGACGCCGGGCGGGTCTCCACCAGCCGTCTCGTGTCGATGCGGCGATGGGACTCGGACGCGAAGGTCGTCGTCGGGCTCTGACCCGTGGGGATCGGCCTCAGGTCGAGGGGATCGGCGTCGACGCGGTCTCGAGCGCCTCGAGGTCGTGCTCGGAGAACTCCACGTGGGCCGCGTCGAGCAGACCTTCGAGCTGGATCGTCGTCCGGGCGCTCGCCAGGGCTCCGATGACGTTCTGCCGCGAGGCCAGCCACGCGATGGCGACGGCGCCGGGCACGACCCGCTGCCGCTCGGCGATGTCGGCCAGCACCTCCACGATGGCGAGGTTCTGGGGGGTGACGTAGCTGAGCGCGCGGTTGCCCCTCGGCGAGTCGCCTCGACCGGTGTCGCCGCGGTACTTGCCGGTGAGGAATCCGCTGGCCAACGAGGAGTGCGGGAGGACGGCGAGACCGAAGTGGTCGACGAGGGGCTGGACGTCGCTCTCGTAGTCCGCCCGGCGGACGAGGTTGTAGGCGGCCTGGACCGCCGCGAACGGATGCAGGCCGTCGCGATCGGCGATCGCGAGCGCCTGGCGGAGGCGCGCGCCCGTGTAGTTCGACGCGGCGGGATGGCGGATCTTGCCCTCGTCGACGAGCTCGCTGAGGGCGCCGACGGTCTCGTCGAGAGGGGTCTCGTCGTCGTCGAAGTGGGTGAAGTAGTAGTCGATGTAGTCGGTGCGCAGACGACGGAGCGAGGCGTCGACGGCCGTCCGGATGCTCGTGCGCGTCAGGCCCGGAGCCTCGGGGTGCTGACCGCACTTGGTGCTCAGCACGACCCGCTCGCGGTTGCCGGGTCGTGCGATCCACCGCCCGATGATCGTCTCGGACTCGCCGCCGACGTTGCCCGGCAGCCAGGCGGAGTAGACGTCGGCCGTGTCGATGATGCGTCCGCCGTCTCCGACGAACACGTCGAGCACCTCGAAGGCGGTGGGCGCGCCCACCGTCCAGCCGAAGACGTTCGTGCCGAGGGCGAGCGGGAAGGGCGTTCCGTCGGGCTGCGACGCCGCGGGCGACGGCTCGACGGTCGGAGGGACGCTCTGAGGGGTCACGGTCGGTGCCAATCGTGGTCGGGTGGTGATTGCACGCTAGCGGATGGCGGGTCGAGGCCCTGCCGTATCGTGGCCTCATGTCCTCAGCAGAGCCCACGGGCGACACACTCGACGCCCCCGCAGACTCCGAGACCGACACGCCGACCGCTCTCGACGAGGCCCCCGCCGCCTCGTCCGAGAAGGGCGGCGAATGGTGGCGCTCCGCCGTCATCTACCAGGTCTACCCCCGATCGTTCGCCGACTCCGACGGCGACGGCGTCGGCGATCTGCCCGGCATCACCTCGCGACTCGGCGACCTCGCCGACCTCGGGGTCGACGCCGTCTGGCTGTCGCCGTTCTACCGGTCGCCCCAGCGCGACGCCGGTTACGACGTCGCCGACTACCGCGACGTCGACCCCCTGTTCGGCACGCTCGCCGACTTCGACGCCCTGCGCGCACGCGCCACCGACCTCGGGCTCCGGGTGATCGTCGACGTCGTGCCCAACCACACCTCGTCCGAGCACGCCTGGTTCCAGGCGGCCCTGGCGACCGAGCGGGGCTCGGTCGAGCGCGGGCACTACCTGTTCCGCGACGGCCGCGGCGTCGACGGCGAACTCCCCCCGAACAACTGGGAGTCGATCTTCGGCGGACCGGCCTGGACGCGGATCACCGAGGCCGACGGCACGGCCGGCCAGTGGTACCTCCACCTCTTCGACTCGTCGCAACCCGACCTCGACTGGACCGACCCCTGGGTACGCGAGCAGTTCGTCGACGTGCTGCGCTTCTGGCTCGACCGCGGCGTCGACGGATTCCGGGTCGACGTCGCCCACGGCATGATCAAGGCCGAGGGCCTGCCCGACTACACGCCCCCCGCCGACTCGGGCAGCATGGGCGGCGGTCAGGGCGAGTCCGCTCCCCCGCCCTACTGGGGCCAGGACGGCGTGCACGAGATCTACCGCTCGTGGCGGAAGGTGCTCGACGAGTACGAGGGCGATCGCGTCCTCGTGGCCGAGGCCTGGGTCGAGCCTCTCTCGCGACTGGCCGAGTGGGTCCGCCCCGACGAGATGCACCAGGCCTTCAACTTCTCGTATCTCGAGACGGGCTGGTCGGCGAGCGAGATCCGCCGCGTCGTCGACGCCTCGATCGAGGTGTTCTCGAGCGTGGGGGCCCCGAGCACCTGGGTGCTCAGCAACCACGACGTCGTCCGGCACGCGAGTCGCCTCGCCCTCACCGCCGAGAACCCCCAGGGCCACGGCATCGGTCCGCGCAGCGCCGGGCTGCCGATCCCCGAGCTCGGTCTCGCCAGGGCCCGGGCCGCGACGGCCGTCATGCTCGCCCTGCCGGGCAGCGCGTACCTCTACCAGGGCGAGGAGCTGGGCCTCCCCGAGGCCATCGACCTCCCCGACGAGAGCCGACAGGATCCGACCTGGTTCCGCACGGGGGGCGAACGATACGGGCGAGACGGATGCCGTGTGCCGCTGCCCTGGGAGTCCGCGGCGCCGGCCTTCGGGTTCAACTCGACCGGCGCCTCCTGGTTGCCCCAACCGAGCGACTGGTCGACCTACGCCCGCGACGAGCAGACCGGCGTGACGGGCTCGACCCTCGAGCTGTACCGCCTGGCGCTCCGGCTGCGCTCGGAGATCGGCCTCGGTACGTCGGACATCGTCTGGCTCGACGACTACTCGGACGAGGTCGTGGCGTTCCGCAGCGCGGGCGTGACGGTTCTCGCCAACCTGGGCGAGGTCGCCGTCGAGCTGCCCCTCGGCGACGTGCTGCTGTCGACCATGAGCCTCGACGGGCCGGCCCTGCCGCCGAACGCCGCGGTGTGGCTGCGCGAGACCGACAGGTGATCTTGACGCGCTGAACGACGAGACCCCCGGGCGGACTGCCCGGGGGTCTTCTCGTGCTGCCGTTCCGTGCCGCGCGGATCGACCGGCCTGCGTCGGCTCTCGCCGGTCAGATCAGTTGGTGTTGGCGGTCAGCCACGGGTACGGGTCGACGGGGACGCCGTTGAGGTGGATCTCGAAGTGCAGGTGCGCGCCGGTGCTGTTGCCGGTGCTGCCGACGGCGCCGATGATCTGACCGACGGTGACCGTGTCGCCGACCGAGACCTCGACCGAGCCGGACTGCATGTGCGAGTACGTCGACGTGACCTTCTGGCCGTTGACGACGTGCTCGATCTCGACGTGGTTGCCGAAGGCGCCCGACGGACCTGTGACTGCGCTGACGGTGCCGTCGGCGATCGCCTGGATCGGCGAGCCCGCACCCGGGATGAAGTCGAGACCCTGGTGGAAGGTGGAGCAGAAGCTGCAGTTGCTGACCTGACGGGCGCCGAAGCCGCTGCTGATCGGCACACCGGTCTGGAAGGGCCACTGGACGGTGCCGGCGACGTCGTTCGTGAACGTGCTCGAGCTGGTCGAGGCGTACTCGTTGACCACGATCGTGCTGACCGAGTAGCCGTCGCGCGAGACGCTGGCCTCGGGGGCGGCACCGGCGGCGACGAAGCTCTGAGCTCCTGCGGCCTTCTTGGCCGCGGTCAGCTCGGGGGTGTCGACGAAGAAGGCGTTGGCCGGCACCGAGGTCGCCACGAGCATCGCGCTCGCGAACAGCATGGCGCCGACGACGGTCACGCGCTGCGAGGTGCGCGAGAACGACGAGCCGCGGGAGGCGGTGGTCGCGGACGATGCGGAGGAGCGGGCCGAGGAGGCGCGGCTCGAGGACGTGCTGCGCGCTGCGGTGCTGCGCGCGGCGCCGCTGCGACGCCCTGTGGCCGCGGCGCCGACGGCGGGAGTCGCTGCGGTGGACGAGACGGTGCGGGGCGAGCGCTTGCGAGCGGAGGCGGCGGCTGCGGCCTCGGCAGCGCGACGGGCCCGACGCGAGTCGGGGGCCGGGGTCGCGGGGGTGGCGGCGGCAGCGTCGTCGTTCGTGACGATGGACGCCGACTCGCCCCCGAGCACCGCGGGTGCGACGTCAGGCGCGGCGACGACGGGCGACGAGATGCCGGATGCGGCGGGGGTGCTCCGCTCGACGCCGACGGCCGCTGCGGACGACGCGAGGCGGGCCGTCTCGGACTCGTCGGCGATGGTCGGTGCGGCGAGGGCTGCAGCGGCGCGCTCGGCCTCGCGGAGCTCGCGGCGCGTCGCGAAGGTCGGGATGGTGATGCTCGCCGTCGGGGCGTCCGAGACGGTGACCAGAAGATCGTTCTCTGCTCGAAGCGACGGGGTTCCGTCGCCGGCGGGCTCGGAGATGTTCTGGTATTTCGACACGTCTGATGGATCCTCGGGGTTGTCGGGACGGAGAGGCGGATGCTCCCTCTTCTTCTCGGCCGCTACCCCGTAGAACATGTCACGGAAAAGTAACGAACCAGTCAAGGGTAGCCGAATGGTGAACGAATGGCTAGCCGCGACCGGTGCCCGACGGTCAGAAACCGGCGTCGGCGAGGGCGTCGCGGAACGCGTCGGAGATGCTCGGCGCCGCCGCGACCGTCAGTCGCTCATCGGCCGGGGCGTCGCCCTCGCCGCCCACGACGGCCCCCGCCTCGGCCGCGACGAGCGCGCCCGCAGCGTGATCCCACGGCTTCAATCCGCGTTCGGCGTAGGCGTCGAGACGTCCGTCGGCGACCGCGCAGAGGTCGAGCGATGCCGCCCCCATGCGACGGATGTCGCGGACGCTCCCGATGAACCGGCCGAGCACGGCGGCCTGCTCGACCCGCCTGTCGGCGTCGTACGAGAAGCCGGTCCCCACGAGCGACTGAGACAAGGAGGCGGGGGTCGAGACCGCGAGGCGACGACCCGACGACCAAGCGCCTCCTCCCCTCGCTGCCTCGAAGGTCTCGCCGGCGAGCGGATTGACGACGCAGGCGGCCAGGGCACGCCACGAGCTCGGATCGGGTCCGTGCTCGACGACCGCGACGCTGACCGCCCACTGCGGGATCCCGTAGAGGAAGTTCACCGTGCCGTCGATCGGGTCGACCACCCAGGTCAGCCCGGTGCGGGAGTCGTCGGGCTCGCCCTCCTCGCCGAAGAACCCGTCGCCCGGGCGCTCGCGTGCGAGCCGCGCACGGATGAACTCCTCGACCTCGCGGTCGGTGTGCGTGACCACGTCGACGAGGCTGCTCTTCGTCGCGGCGACCTCGACGCCCTCGGAGCGGCGTCGGGCGGCGAGCGCCGCGGCGTCGGTGGCGACGGAGCGGGCCACGTCGAGGAGGGCGGACACGGCCCGACCGTCGAACCCGGACTCCCCGAGCCCGGGCCGCTCGGAGTCGGGCACGTCGCGCTCGGGATTCTCGGGATTCTCGGGCACGGTGCCTCCTGAGGGCGATCCAGTCGTGAAACACGAACGGACTCGAGTGATCGAGTCCGTTCGTGGTGTTGCTCGGTGTTTCGCGTGTGGCAAGTGAGGGATTCGAACCCCCGAATGCTGAGCAGTCTGATTTACAGTCAGATCCCTTTGGCCGCTTGGGTAACTTGCCATGCACACCCAGCCCGTGTGTTCACCGACCGGAGGCGCCAGACAAATATACAGCCTTTCGACCCTCCCGTGGACCACCCGCCGCTCCCCCCGCGCCCCGCACCCGCGTCCCTGCCCGCGCCTCCCTACCCGCGCCTCCTAGGTGCAGATCGCGACCGATCGTCTCGCACGGCGTCCATCTCGTGGCGTTTCGACCCCTGAGCGCGACTTCTGGTCGGGTTCGGCCCGCGACACGGATGTTTCGAGGTCGGGTTCGGTACGCGAACGGCCTCGCGCCGTCCCTCCACAGCCTCGCGCAGCCTCGAACCGTCCACAAGACGATCCGACCTCGCCGCGGAACTCGCACGTCATCGTCAGGCTCGGAAGATGACACGCGATGTTCCGACCCTCATCGACATGCTCGGCGGCCTCGCTCATCGTCGCGAACTGCTGCGAGCCGGGGTCACTCGTCGGCAGATCGAGGCATCGTGGGCTGCTGGCGAGATCATGCGGGTGCGCCACGGCCTCTACGGTCTGGACTCGTTGCCCGCTGCAGTGATCCGGGCAGCCCGATCAGGAGGCACGCTGTCGGGAGCGACGTCACTCGCGGCCCGCGGGGCGTGGCAGACGCCCACCCCGCGACTCGTCGTCTCCGTGGCGCACAACGCCCGGGACCTGCGCGATCCCGACGATGCGGGGTCGCGGTTGGACCCCGATCGTGACGACGTCGTGGTGCTCCGTGACGGTGACCGGTTCGATCCACGGACGGAGCGCCTCCTCGCCTCGCCCAGCCGCGCCGCCGCCCAGGTGCTCGTGACCGAGACGCCGGAGTACGCGGCAGCGATCATCGACTCGGCGATGAGACTCCCGCTCCGGCAGCGACCCGATCTCCACGAGGTCATGCGGCACGTCGCCCGTCGCCGCTCTCGGACGGGCGATGTCGTGTCGATCGATCCGCGGGCGGAGGCCGGCACGGAATCCGTGGCCCGCGTCCGTCTGCTCCGAGAGGGGATCACGGCCGAACCCCAGGTCTGGGTCGACGAGGCCATCCGGGTCGACCTCCTGATCCACGGCTGGCTGGTCGTCGAGTGCGTCAGCGTCGGACACCACTCGTCGCCGGCCGATTACAAGCGAGATCGAGCGCGGATCCTCCGACTGATGACCCTCGGGTACGTCGTCGTCGAGGCGACCTATGAGCAGATCCTGTTCGACTGGCCCACCGTCCGCGACGCCGTAGCCACCGCCCTCGCCGGGCGGGCGGAGAGGCGCGGACCGGCTCATTTCGACCTCACGGCGTCGTCACGGCGCTGAGTCTTCTGCGCCGAACCGCGTACCGGACCCGACCTGTCGTCGATGCGGCTGCACCAGACCCGACCTGTCGTCGGGCGTGCTGCACCGAAGCCGACCTCTCGTCTGGCCGGCTGCGTGCCGAACCCGACCTGTGATCGCTTCCACGGCGTACCGAACCCGACAAAAAGCACGATTCTGGGCGCAGATGACCGTGTTCCGCCCGCTTTCCGGGCGAAACGGTCGCGATTTGCACACCGCACGCGAGAGGGCGGGGCGCGGCGGGGCAGAGGCAGAGGCAGGGCAGAGGCAGAGGCGGCGCGGTGGGGCGGCGGCAGAGGCTACTGCACGGCGGAGGTGAGGCGGGCGACGTTGTCGAGCACCTTCGACCGGAACGGCCGGGCCAGCCACTCGTCGAGGAGGAGCTCGCGGCTCGCCTCGCGGTACTCGTGCTCGACCTGGCGAAGCTGGCGCACGAAGCGCCTCCCTCGGATCATGACCGAGATCTCGAGGTTGAGACTGAACGAGCGCATGTCCATGTTGCTCGAGCCGACCACGGCCACCTCGTCGTCGATCGTGACGTGCTTCGCGTGCAGCACCGTCGGCGAGCGGTAGAGGAAGATGCGCACCCCGGCTCGCAGCAGCGCCTCGTAGTACGAGCGCTGCGCGTGGTAGACGACCGGCTGATCTCCGATCTCGCTGACGAAGAGCTGAACGTCGAGCCCGCGCTGCGCGGCCGTCGTGACCGCGTAGAGCATCGACTCGTCGGGCACGAAGTACGGGCTCGTGAGGATGATGCGGTCTTGCGCGCTGTAGAGCAGCGAGTTGAACAGCCGCAGGTTGTTCTCGCCCTCGAAACCGGGGCCGCTCGGCACGACCTGGCAGTCGATCGTCTCGACCGAGTCGGCGACGTGCACCGGGTCGGTCTCCCGCAGCAGCAGCTCGTCGGTCTCGCTGTACCAGTCGGTCACGAAGAGGGCGTTGATGCCGGCGACGATCGGCCCGTCGAACCGCACCATGAAGTCTTTCCAGGTGAGGCCACGACGGCGGTTCTTCCGCCGCTGGTAGCCGCGCTCGATCATGTTCTGCGAGCCGGTGAAGGCGACCGTGCCGTCGATCACGAGCAGCTTGCGGTGGTTGCGGAGATCGGGCCGCTGGTACCTGCCCTTGAACGGCTGCACGGGCAGCATCAGCCGCCACTCGACCCCGATGCGGTCGAGGCGTCGACGCGTCTTCCGGTAGCCCGGGTACCCGCGACTGGCGATGTGATCCATCAGCAGCCGCACGGTGACACCGCGACGCCGGGCGTTCTCGAGGGCGACGAAGAACGGCTCGGTCGTCGCGTCAAGACTCGTGATGTAGAACTCGGCGTGCACCCAGCGCTCGGCGTCGTCGACGGCGGCCACCATCGCGTCGATCGAGGCCTGGTAGTCGGAGTGCAGCTCGGCCGTGTTGCCGCCGACGAGGGGCATCGCCCCGAGAGTGCGGTTCAGCTCGACGATGGTGTCGAGCCAGGCGGGCCAGGGGTGGTCTCGTTTGACCCGCTCGATGCCCTCGGTGGTCTCGACGATGTACTTGTTGATCTCGGCCTGCTTGTCACGGCGACGCCGCGGCAGACGCCTGCTGCCGACGAGGAGGAAGAGGACGAAACCGACGTACGGGATCAGGAAGATCGCGAGGAGCCACGCGGTGGCCGTCTGCGGCCTCCGGTTGATCGGCACGTAGACGATCGCGAACACGCGGATCGCGATGTCGACCACGATGCCGATCACGGCGAGGGTGGGGGCCACCCACGTGGGTATCTCCATCGACTACCTGAAGTTGACGAACTGCAGATCGACCTCGAGGTCGGCCTTCTTCAGCAGAGCCATGGTGGTCTGCAGGTCGTCGCGGCTCTTCGACTGCACGCGCAGCTCGTCGCCCTGGATCTGGCTCTTGACGCTCTTCGGCGCCTCGTCGCGGATGATCTTGCCGATCTTCTTCGCCTGGTCCTGCTCGATGCCCTCTTTGAGCGCGGCCTCGATGCGGTACTCCTTGCCGCTGGCGAACGGCTCGCCCGCGTCGAGGTGCTTGAGGCTGATGCTGCGCTTGATGAACTTCGACTCGAGCACGTCGAGCACGGCCTTGACCCGCTCTTCGGTGTTCGCCTTCAGCAGCAGCTTCTCGCCGCTGTAATCGACGGACGCACCCACGCCCTTGAAGTCGTAGCGCTGCTCGATCTCCTTCTGCGCCTGATGGAGGGCGTTGTCGACCTCCATCTTGTCGACCTTGCTGACCACGTCGAAAGAACTATCTGCCATGCCGGACAGCCTAGCGACACCCTCCGACGGTGGTCCGGCCGGACGCACCACGGGCCGCCCGCGGCCAGCACGGTCGCAGGGCGGCCCGGACGTGCGGACTCAGGAGGCGCGGGTCAGGCGGTCTGCCCGGCCTCGGACCGCGAGACGCGCACCATCTCGTCGCGGGGGACGACCTTGACGCGGACCCGCTCGTGCTCGTGGGCGGCCCCGAGCGCCTGCTCGTGCTCATCGAGGCGGTGCCAGCCCTCGAGATCGGTGTAGGCGACGCCCCGCTCGGCGAGCAGCGCGGGGACGGCCTCGGGGTCGGTCTCGGCGGGCTGCCACCAGCTGGCCTGGTCGTTGATGACGTGCGAGACGGTCTCCATCGCGTCGCTCTTCGTGTGGCCGATGAGGCCGACGGGGCCGCGCTTGATCCAGCCGGTGGCGTAGACGCCGGGGACGATCTGGTTGTCGTCGTCCATCACCTGGCCCTCGTGGTTCGGGATGACGCCGCGGCGCTCGTCGAACGGGATGCCGTCGAGCGGCGAGCCGAAGTAGCCCACGGCGCGGTAGACCGCCTGCACAGGGACGTCGCGCACCTCGCCGGTGCCCTCGACGCCACCCTGGCCGTCGGGCCGGGTCCGCTCGTAGCGGAAGGCGGAGACGCGCCCCTGCTCGTCGCCGACGATCTCGACGGGCTTGGCGTAGAAGTGCAGGTGCAGACGACGGGACGCCTCGCCGACCTCGCGCTGACGCCACTGGTTCAGCACCTTGTCCATCACGAAGACCTGCTTGTTGGTCGCGATGGCCGTCTTCGACGCCTCGTCGTGGTCGAAGTCCTCGTCGTAGACGATCATGTCGACGTCGCGGAGCTCTCCGAGCTCGCGCAGCTCGAGCGGCGTGAACTTGACCTGCGCGGGGCCGCGGCGCCCGAAGACGTGCACGTCGGTGACTGGCGACGCCTTGAGCACCTCGTAGACGTTGTCGGGGATCTCCGTCGGCAGGAGGTCGTCGGCGTGCTTCGCGAGGATCCGCGAGACGTCGAGCGCGACGTTGCCGACGCCCACGACCGCGACGGAGGAGGCGTCGAGCGGCCAGGTGCGGGGGACGTCGGGGTGACCGTCGAACCAGCTGACGAAGTCGGCGGCGCCGTAGCTGCCCTCGAGCTCGATGCCGGGCACGTCGAGGTCCGCGTCGCGGATCGCACCGGTCGAGAAGACGACCGCGTTGTAGTGCTTCTTCAGGTCGTCGAGGGTGATGTCGACGCCGTAGCGCACGTTGCCGAAGACTCGGATGTCGCCGCTGTCGAGCACATCGCGCAGGGCGTTGACGATGCCCTTGATGCGCGGGTGGTCGGGCGCGACCCCGTACCGGACGAGGCCGTAGGGCGCGGGCAGCTGCTCGAACAGGTCGATCTGGACGTCGAAGCCCTTCGGCGTCTTGAGCAGGATGTCTGCGGCGTAGATGCCGGCTGGTCCGGCTCCGACGATGGCCAGTCGCAAGGTGGTCACGGTGTTCTCTCTCTCGCTGAGGGGCTCGGCGATGCGAGCGGGTTGACGGTGATGCGTGATTCGGGGACGAGGGGGGCGGTGCCGGTCAGGCGGACCGCTCGACCACTCGATCGGCGAAGCGGGTCAAGGCCTTCTTCACCGGGCCGGCGGGCAGCGGGGCGAGGGCGTCGAGCGCCTCGCGCGCCCACCGGTGGGCTTCGAGACGGGTGCGCTCGGTGACGTCGTGCTCACGCAGACGCCGGACCACGTCGGCGAACTCGTCGTCGAGGGTGGTCTCGGCGGCGTTGCGCGCGGACTCGTCGAGCTCGGCCCCGTCGGCGTCGCCGTGAGTCGCCTCGACGATGCGGTCGATCTCGGAGAGCAGCGCCGACGCCTCGAGGTCGGTGCGGGCGAGCTCGCGCAGATAGAGCACGGGGAGCGTGACGACACCGGCGCGCAGGTCGGTGCCGGCCTTCTTGCCCGTCTCGGCGGGCTGATCGGAGAGGTCGATGACGTCGTCGATCAGCTGGAAGGCGATGCCGATCTTCTCGCCGAACTCGGCGACGGGCGCGAGGTACTCGCGCGGTGCGCCGCTGAACATGACGCCGGCCCGTGCCGCCGTCGAGATGAGGGATCCGGTCTTGTCGGCGAGGACGTCGATGTAGTGGGCGATGGGATCGTCACCGTCGCGCGGCCCGATCGTCTCGTGCAGCTGACCGAGGCAGAGCCGCTCGAACGTCTCGGCCTGCAGCAGGATCGCCTCCTGGCCGAGACCGGAGACGATGGTGCTGGCCCGGGCGAAGAGCAGGTCTCCGCTGAGGATGGCGACGTTGTTGCCCCATACGGCCTGCGCGCTCGGCACCCCGCGGCGCATCTGCGCCTCGTCCATGACGTCGTCGTGGTAGAGCGACGCGAGATGCGTGATCTCGGTGGCCTGGGCCGAGGCGACGATGCCCGGCGTCGCGCCGTCGCCCAGCTGGGCGATGAGGAGCGTCAGGGTCGGACGCACCCTCTTGCCACCCGCGGCGAGCAGGTAACGGGTGGTGGCGTCGGCGATCTCGTCGGCGAAGGCGATCTCGCGCAGCAGGCCCTCTTCGACGAGCTCGAGCCCGCTGTCGACGGCGGCGACGAAGCGCCGCTCGGCCGGTGTCGCGAAGAGCTTCTCGCCGAGCCCGAGCGAGGTGCCGAGGCTGTTGCGGTGGGTCGTCGGCCCACCCGCGCTCACGAGGTCGCCCGCTTCTTCGAGGAGGCGCGGGTCGACGGAGCGGACGGCTTGCGACCGCGGTGCAGCGCGACGATGCCGAACGACAGGTTGCGGTAGGCGACGCGGCTGAAGCCCGCACCGCGCAGCCACTGGCTGAGGACCTGCTGGTCGGGCCATTGGGCGATCGAATCGGCGAGGTAGGTGTAGGCCGGGCCGTTGCTGCTGGCGAAGCGCGCGATGAACGGCATGCCGAAGCGGAGGTAGGCGCGGTAGGCCGCGCGCAGCAGACCGAAGGGCGGTGTCGAGAACTCGCAGACGACGAGGCGTCCGCCGGGCTTGAGGACCCGGTTCATCTCGGCGAGCGCCACCTGGGGGCGGTTGACGTTGCGGAGGCCGAACGAGATGGTGACGGCGTCGAACGTGGCGTCGTCGAAGGGCAGCTTCTCGGCGTCGCCCTCGATGAACTCGATCTCGGGGTGGCGCTTCCGCCCCACCTCGACCATGCCGTGGCTGAAGTCGAGGGCGACGACCTCGGCACCGCGCTTGGCGATGGCCGCCGAGCTGGTGCCCGTGCCCGCTGCGATGTCGAGGACCCTGTCGGCGGGGCCCGCCCCGATGGCCTTCACGGTGGCCACGCGCCAGAGGACGGCGTTGCCGGCCGACAGCACGTCGTTGGTGCGGTCGTAGTTCGCGGCGACGCCGTCGAACATCGACGCGACCTCTGCGGGTTGCTTGTTCATGTCGGCCTTGGTCACGAGGAGCGATCCTACCGGCACCTCCGGTGCATAGCCCGAGTGTGAAGCACGCTCCGCGAGTAGTCTGTCGCGGTGGACCTCCCGTCGTTCCGAGCCCCGTCGTTGTCCGTGCGCAGCACGCGGATCGACCACATCAGCCCCCTCCTCGACGTCGTCGATCGGCGCGATCCCCTGATCTTCGTCCGGGGCGGTGCCGGGATGGCCGGCATCGGCGAGGCCCTCCGGCTCGAGTTCACCGGTCCGACGCGCATGACCGACGCGGCCGACGCCTGGCGCGAGGTCGCCGCGCGGGCCACGGTCGACGACGAGGTGGGCGTCGCCGGCAGCGGTCTGATCGCCTTCGGCTCGTTCGCCTTCGACGACGAGTCGACCGACACGAGCGTCCTGATCGTGCCTCGCATCGTGCTGGGTCGGCGCGACGGCGTCGCCTGGATCACGCGGGTCGACGGTGCCGCGACGCCCGCGGCCATGCCGGTGGGCGCCTCCGTCCGGCTGCGGCTGTCCGACGGAGACCTGTCGGCCGCGGGTTACGCCGACGCCGTCGCCCGTGCCGTCGAGGCGATCGAGCACCGCGACGTCAGCAAGGTCGTGCTCGCCCGCGACCTCGTCGGACGCATCCCCGCCGAGGCCGATCTGCGCCTCGTCGCCGCGACCCTCCTGACGGCCTACCCCGACTGCTACACCTTCGCGGTCGACGGGCTGATCGGCGCGAGCCCCGAGACGCTCGTCCGCACCGAGCGCGGCGAGGTGACGGCGCGCGTGCTGGCCGGCAGCGCTGCTCGGGGCGTCGACGCGGCGAGCGACGAGCGCGCCGCCCACGCTCTGGCGACCTCGCCGAAGGACCTGGACGAGCACTCGTACGCGCTCCGCAGTCTCCTGCTCTCGCTGGGTCGGCATGCCGACGGCATCGTCACGGCCGAGCAGCCGTTCACCCTCAAGCTCCCGAATCTGTGGCACCTCGCGAGCGACGTGCGCGGTCGACTCACCGACGGGTCGAGTTCGCTCGATCTGATCGCGTCCCTCCATCCCACGGCCGCCGTCGCCGGCACCCCCACCCGGGAGGCGCTGGCTCTGATCCGAGAGCTCGAACCGTTCGACCGCGGTCGCTACGCCGGCCCGGTCGGCTGGGTCGGCGCCGACGGCGACGGCGAGTGGGCCATCGCGCTCCGTTGCGCCCAGGTCTCCCCCGACGGCACCGTGCGGGCCTTCGCCGGGGCCGGCATCGTGGCCGACTCCGTGCCGGATCGCGAGGTCGCCGAGACCCGCATGAAGTTCCAGCCCGTGGTCGGGGCGTTCGCGCAGTGACCCCACCCGCGCCTCCTCGGGATCCTGCTGAGACCGGTCCACTCGACCCGGAGACCGCACCCGGGTCGTGGTCGCGACCGGTGGCGCTGGTGGTGGCCGCGGCGTTCTTCATGGAGAACCTCGACGCCACGATCCTGTCGACGGCCACCGCCTCCATCGCCCGCGACTTCGAGATCGTGCCCGCCGAGGTGGGGATCGCCGTGACGAGCTATCTCGTCGCGGTGGCGGCGTTCATCCCGCTCGGGGCCTGGCTCGCCGAGCGGTGGGGCGCACGTCGGGTGTTCCTCGCCGCCGTCGTCCTGTTCACGGTCGCCTCGCTCGCCTGCGCGCTCAGCGGCGACCTCGTCTCGCTGACGGCCTCGCGCGCCGTGCAGGGTCTCGCCGGAAGCATGATGGTGCCGATCGGGCGGCTCATCGTGCTGCGCAGCACCGAGAAGTCGGAGCTGATCCGAGCCATCGCGTACCTCACCTGGCCCGCCCTGGTGGCACCGGTCATCGCGCCGCTCGTCGGCGGCCTGCTCACCGAGCACCTCGGCTGGCAGTGGGTGTTCCTCGTGAACGTGCCCGTCGGGGCGGCGCTGCTGATCGCCGCGTGGCGCGTGATCCCGGCCGTGCCTCGTGCCCCGCGCGCCCGTCTCGACGTCGTCGGTCTCGGCCTCGTCGTCGCCGCCGTCGTGTCGGGGGTGGTCGCCTTCGAGCTGCTCGGCGGCGCCCCGACCGCCGTCACGGGCGCGGGGCTGCTCGTGCTCGCGGTGCTGCTGGTGCTCGCCGCCGGCCGCTGGTTCCGTCGGGTGGCGCCCCCCCTGCTCGATCTGACGGCGTTCCGCATCCCGTCGTTCCGGGTGACGAACCTCAGCGGCTCGGTCTACCGCGCCGTCGTCAACGGGGTGCCCTTCGTCGTGCCCCTGCTGCTGCAGGACGGCTTCGGGTGGTCGCCCGCGGAGGCCGGTCTGATGCTCACCTGGGTCTTCGTCGGCAACCTCGGCGTCAAGCCGTTCACGACGCCGCTGCTGCGGCGGTTCGCGGTCATCCCGATCGTCACCGTCTCGACCGTCGGCCTGGCCGCGACGTTCGTGGCCGCGGCCCTCGTGACGGCCGAGACGTCGCCCGTGGTCATCGCCCTGGTGCTGCTCGCGAGCGGGGTCTTCCGTTCGGTCGGCTTCACCGCCTACAACACGCTGCAGTTCGCCGACGTGCCGCCCGAGCGCCTCGGTGCGGCGAACGCGCTGTCATCGATCACCGGCCAGCTCGCCGTCGGGCTCGGGGTCGCGCTGACCGCTCTCGTGGTCCGCGTCGCCGACGGCGTGCTCGGGACGACCGGCGCCGGCGACCCGACCGGCTACCGCATCGCCTTGATCGTGCTGGCGGCTCTGGCTCTGCTGAGCATCGTCGAGGGCCTCCGGCTGCCGCGAGGCACGGGAGCCTCGCTGCGGGCGGCCTCGCGCTGAGGCGGCCTCGCGCTGACAGGACCTCGCGCTGGCGACCCCGAGCGGGCGACCCGCGGTGGAGTCCGGCGCCTAGGTGGACGAGAGGCGGGTCTTCTCGAGCTCGACGTCGAACTCGGCGCGCGGCCACTCCGGGCGGCGTGCCGCCAGGGCGTCGATCAGGAGGCGCTGGACGGCCACCCGGGCGTACCACTTCCGGTCGGCGGGGACGACGTACCACGGAGCCGAGTCGGTCGACGTCCGCCTGATCGCGGTCTGGTAGGCCTCCTGGTAGTCGTTCCAGAGCAGGCGCTCGTCGAGGTCGCCGGGGTTGTACTTCCAGTTCTTCTCGGGGCGGTCGAGTCGTTCGCGCAGCCTCGACTTCTGCTCGTCCGACGAGATGTGCAGCATCACCTTGACGACGGTCGTGCCGGCCTCGGCCAGTTCGCGCTCGAATGCGACGATGTCGTCGTAACGGCCCTCGACCTCCTCCGGCGAGGCGAGGCGGCGCACCTTGCCGATCAGGACGTCCTCGTAGTGCGACCGGTCGAAGACGCCGATCATGCCCGGGCCCGGCAGCTCGCGGCGGACGCGCCACAGGAAGTCGTGCGCGAGCTCCTCCTCCGTCGGGGTCTTGAAGGCGTGGTGGGCGACGCCCTGAGGATCGACGGCTCCGACGACATGACGGACGATGCCGCCCTTGCCCGCGGTGTCCATGCCCTGCAGCACGAGCAGCACCGAACCCTTGTCGCCGCCATGGCGACTGGAGGCGAAGAATCTCTCCTGCAGGTCGCCGAGCGTGTCACGACCGGACTCGAGCGACTGCGCGGCGTACTGCTTGTCTCCCGCGAACCCGGGCGTCGACGAGGGATCGATCGCCGCCAGGTCGACGGCGTCGTCGGCTCGGAGGGACACGGCGGGCGGGGTCGTCCAGGTCTTGGCCATGGGTCGAGCCTACGACTCGGGCGTGAGGCGGGGACCAAGACCGCGGGAGGCCGCGAGCAGGGCCGACCGGAGTCCGGACAGCGAGCCGCCGCCGTCGGGTCAGCGCGTCAGCGGTACCTCGATCAGCACGGGGCCGTCCCAGCGTCGGGCGAGGTCCCGGTCGAGCTCGGCCCGGGTGCCGGCGCGTGAGTACTGCCACCCGTAGGCCGCGGCCAGGGCCGACAGCTCGACGCTCTGCGGGGTGAACTGCACACGGGTCATCGCATCGGCGGGGGCCGTGGCCGCCACCTCGAGCCCGTCGAAGATCGTCCCCCCGCCGTCGTTGCCGACGATCACCTGCAGGCGGGGTCGCACCTCGCCGTCGCCGAAGAGCATCGAGCCGACGTCGTGGAGCAGGGTGAGATCGCCGAGCAGCACCCGCGTCACGCCCGGGCGCGATTCGTCGAGCTGACTCGCGTAGGCGATGCCCGTGGCGGTGGCGATCGTGCCGTCGATGCCCGCGAGACCCCGGTTGGCGTGCACGGGGATGCGCTTGCCGGGCACCACCTCGTCGACCTCGCGGATCAGCCGGGACGCACCGAGCACGAGTCGGTCGTGGGGCCAGGTGACGCGCCACAGGGTCTCGGCGAGGGCGCGACGCGAGACCTCGCGACGCAGCAGCGCCACCTCGCCGCGGAGGAACGCGGCGCGCTCGGCGGGTACGTCGCTCGTGGCGGCCTCGAGGTCGGGCGCGGACTCCGCGTCGCCGACCACGAGTCGTCCGGCCTGGACCCAGCGACCGACCCAGGCTCGATGCGGGCGGTCGTCCGGCGACGGGCCGTCGGAGGCGGCACCCGTGGCCGTCGTCGTGGCGGTGGCCGTGGCCGTCGCCGTGGCCGCGGCGTCGTCGACCACCGCCGCGTCGGCCTGGTGTCGACCGTGCCTCCGTGGCTCGACGGCCGCGCCGCCGTCGGGGACATCGACCGCGTCGACCACGCGGGCGTCGCGGCCCGGGTCGTAGGCCTCGGGCGACGATCCGCGGACGACGATCACCTCGACGTCGGACCGCCGGATCAGTGCCGGGATCTGCCGGGTCAGGGTGGGGTGACCGAAGACGATCACGCGCCGCACGGCGCCGCCGAACGCGTGCTCGCCGAGCAAAGCCCGGTAGCCCAGCGCCAGATTGGGGCCGAAGTGCGCGCCGCTCGAGACCTCGGCCACGAGCGGCGCACCGAGGGCACGGGCGACCCGCTCGGCCTCGTCCGTCGCCGCGTGACCGGCCACGACGAGCGTCGCCGGGACCCTGTCGACCTCGAGGGCGAGACGGGACACCGGGGAGGCGCGGGTCACCGGGTCGGGGCGGGCGTCGGGGATCCGCACGACCGGCGCCGACAGGGGCTCTCGGAAGGCGATGTTCAGCTGCACCGGCCCGGGGGCGGGCAGATCGCCGTACGGCGAACCCCCGGCCGCCTGCCGGTGACCGAGGGCGGCCGAGACCGCATCGAGCGCGAGGGTACGGACGGCGTCGACGTCGACCGGCCCCTCCACCGGAGCCTCGACGTCGCGGACGAACGCGACCGCGCGACCGAAGAGACCGGGCTGGTGGGTGGTCTGGTTGGCGCCGATGCCCCGCAGCTCGGGCGGTCGGTCGGCGGTCAGCAGCAGCAGGGGCACCCCGGAGTGATGGGCCTCGAGGACGGCCGGATGCAGGTTGGCGACGGCGGTGCCCGACGTCGTGATCACGACGACGGGCGCACCGCTGTCGACGGCCAGCCCGAGGGCGAGGAACGCCCCCGACCGCTCGTCGATGCGGACCCTGAGGTGGATCCGCCCCGAGCGCTCGAGCTCGGCGGCGGCCAGCGCGAGCGCCTGCGAGCGGGAGCCGGGGCTGAGGACGACATCGCGGACGCCGACGTCGACGAGGGCGGACAGCAGCTCGACGGCGTAATCCGTCGCGGGGCTGCCGCTCGACTCATCGTCGCGGTCGCTGGACATGGCCGGCTTACGCCGTGCCCGTCTTGCCGTCTTCGTCGAGCTCGGAGAGCTCCTGCTCGAGACGTCGGATGCGCTCGTCGGTGGTCTCGCGGTCGAGGTCGCTGATGTTGGACGCCGAACGACCGGAGAACTCGGGGTCGTCGTCTGGAGCGACGAACCTGCGCCGTTCGGGCTGCCGGTTCTTGCGGTTCTTGCCGAGGAGGAACCAGAGGATGGCGCCGATCACGGGCAGGACGACGATGATCAGCGCCCAGAGGGGCTTGTTCAGAGCCCGGAACCTGGAGTTGTCCGCGAAGAGGCAGTCGACCAGGGCGTAGATGATGAAGGCAGCGGCGATCACGATGCCAACGACGTACAACCTCACCATTCCTCGACTATAGGCGGCGTCCCGGTGCGGATCCTGACCGTGGGCCCTTCCGTGGCCGACCTGTGATCCACCCGGCTGGGGCACGGTCTCGCCGCCGTAGAATCGCCGGGTGAAACCCTGGGTCAAGTACACGTTCATCCGTCTCGGGATCTTCGCAGTGGCGCTGGCCGTCCTGCTCGTGATCCGCATCGACCCCTACATCGCGACGATCGTCGCGGCGATCGTCGGACTCTGCGTCTCGTACATCTTCTTCGCACCGCTCCGACGTCGTGTCGCCCTCGACCTCGCCGAGCGTCGATCGAAGCCCGAGACGCGTCACGGCGACGACATCGCCGAGGACGAGGAGATCCGCCGCTCCGACCGCGACGACGTCTGAGCGTCGAGAGGAGCGCAGCCGGGCCGCGGCCTGGCCGCGCAGCCGGGCCGCGGCCTGGCCGCGCAGCCGGGCCGCGCAGCCGGGCCGCAGCCTAGAAGTACAGGACCGCCGACAGCGCCAGCGCCCACAGCAGTGCCGTCAGCGACGACAGCTGCAGAGCGAGGATGAGCTCGCGCGGCGTGCGACCGGTGACGCCGATGATGGCCGCGGGGATGGCCGCGATCAGCGTGAAGTAGACGTACGGCGCATCGAAGTACAGGAACCCGAAGTACGCCAGGATCAAGAACGGCAGCAGCAGGAAGAGCGCGTAGAGCGCCCGCGCGACCGGGTCGCCGACCACGACCGCCAGGGTGCGCTTGCCCGCGGCGGCGTCTTGGGGGATGTCGCGGATGTTGTTGACCATCAGCACTGCGCAGGCGAAGAGCCCTGCCGCGACGCCCGCGATCCAGGCGTCGGCCGGGAACCGGTCGAGCTGGACGTACGTCGTGCCCACGGTCGCGACGAGGCCGAAGAACACGAAGACGAAGACCTCGCCGAGGGCGTTGTAGCCGTAGGGACGCTTGCCGCCGGTGTAGAACCATGCGGCGACGACGGCGGCGGCCCCCACGGCGAGCAGCCACCAGTGCCCCGACAGGATCACGACGGCGACACCGGCCGCGGCGGCGACGGAGAACGAGCCGAGCGCGACCCGGAGGACGCTGCGGGGACGGACGGCCCCGGAGGCGGTGAGCCGCGACGGCCCGACCCGGAAGGCGTCCGTGCCCCGGATGCCGTCGGAGTAGTCGTTCGCGAAGTTCACGCCGATCTGCAGGAGGACGGCGACGACGAGGCACAGGACGGCGAGGAGGAGGTCGCTCGACCCGTTGGCCTCGGCGACGCCGGTGCCGAGCGCGACCGGCGCGACGGCCAGGGGCAGGGTGCGCAGACGAGCACCGCCGATCCAGTCGCGGGCGGTCACCCGCCGTGCGGGCTGCCGACCGGGTCGCCCGCCGGGTCGTCCGCCGGGTCGTGCCTTCTTGCTCTTCGTCTTCGCCACGGCCCGATTCTAGTTCGGCCGGTCGCCCCCGACCGCGCGCTCGAGGGCGCGACGATCGGGCTTGCCGCTCGAGAGGAGCGGCAGCGCGGCCAGCACGACGACGCGATCGGGCGCGGCCGCCCGCCCCGCACGCTCGACGACCGCCCGCCGCAGCTCGAGCAGATCGGGCGTCGCGCCCGTGGTCACGACGACGGGCACCTCGCCCCAACGGGGGTGCGGGGAGCGCACGACGACGGCGGCGGCGAGACCGGGTCGTTCGCGCACGACGCGCTCGACCACCCCGAGCGAGACCTTCTCGCCGCCGGAGACGATGACGTCGTCGAGGCGTCCCGTCACGGTCAGCACGCCCTCGTCGGACACCGCGCCGTGGTCGCCTGTGCGGTACCAGCGGAGGCCGTCGCGCGTCGTGAGCGCCGCCTCCGTCCGCTCGGGATCGGCCAGGTACTCGTCGAACAGCGACGGCCCGCTCAGCTCGATCTGCCCGTCGACGATCTCGACCCGGGTGCGACCGACGGGCACGCCGTCGTAGACGCAGCCACCCGAGGTCTCGCTCGCCCCGTAGGTGCGGACGATCGGGACGCCGAGGAGGCGCGCTCGGGCGATCAGGGACGCCGGCGTCGCCTGCCCCCCGACCAGGACCGCCGCGAACCCGCGCAGCGACCCGACCACACCGGCGTCGTCGGGTGCGGACCCGGCCCCTGCGGCCTCGGACCCCGGCTCCGATTCGGCGGCGTCGAGCAGGGCCGCGAGCTGTGCGGGCACGAGCGAGACGTAGCGCACCGGGTGGTCGAGTCGCCGGGCCGCCCGGGCGAAGGCGCGCGGATCGAAGCCGCCCGGCCCGAGCAGCACCGGCTCGGTGCCGGCGGTGATCGACCGCACGAGCACGTTCAGACCGGCGATGTAGTGGGCGGGCAGCGCGAGCAGCCACTGACCCGGCCCGGACAGCGCCTGGTCAGCGGCGGCGGCACCGGCCAGCAGCGCGTCGGCGGAGAGGGCGACGCGCTTCGCGTGACCGGTCGACCCGCTCGTCTCGACGACGAGCGCGATCGCCACCGGGACGGTCGCGGGGAGGTCGTCGGGCACCCGGTCGTCGGTGCGGGGCGCGACGGCCGGGCCACCCGCCAGGGCGACCCGGAGCGCGTCGAGCACGGCGACCTGGTCACGGGCGTCGATCGGGCGGAGGGGGCGGGTCATGCGCCGCGCCTCCTCGGCTCGCGGTGTCGGCCTCGCGGCGCCCGACTCGCGAGCCCGGCGTCGACGACGGGCATCAGTACTGCCAGGGGAACGGCGACCAGTCGGGCTCGCGCTTCTCGAGGAACGAGTCGCGACCCTCGACGGCCTCGTCGGTGCCGTACGCCAGGCGCGTGGCCTCCCCCGCGAAGACCTGCTGCCCGACGATGCCGTCGTCGGTGGCGTTGAACGCGAACTTGAGCATGCGGATGGCCGTCGGCGACTTGGTGAGGATGGTGCGCGCCATCGCGAGGGCCTCGCGCTCGAGGTCGACGTGCGGGACGACGCGGTTGACCGCGCCCATCTCGTACGCGCGGTCGGCGCTGTACTCCTCGGCCAGGAAGAACACCTCGCGGGCGAACTTCTGACCGATCTGCTTCGCGAAGTAGGCGCTGCCGTAGCCGGCGTCGAACGAGCCGACGTCGGCGTCGGTCTGCTTGAACCTGCCGTGCTCGCGGCTGGCGATCGTCAGGTCGCAGACGACGTGCAGCGAGTGTCCGCCGCCGGCCGCCCACCCCGGCACGACGGCGACGACGACCTTGGGCATGAAGCGGATCAGGCGCTGGACCTCGAGGATGTGCAGACGCCCCGCCGACGCCGGGTCGGCCACATTCGCCTGATCGCCCTCGGTCTTGTAGCCGTCGCGACCGCGGATGCGCTGATCGCCGCCGCTGCAGAACGCCCACCCGCCGTCTTTCGCACTCGGCCCGTTGCCGGTCAGCAGCACGACGCCGATGCGGCTGTTCATCCGGGCGTGATCGAGTGCCCGGTAGAGCTCGTCGACGGTGTGCGGACGGAAGGCGTTGCGCACCTCGGGCCGGTCGAACGCGACCCTCGCCACCCGCCCGTCGACGCTGTGGTGGTACGTGATGTCGGTGAGGCCGTCGAACCCGTCGACCTCTCGCCACTCGGTGGGGTCGAACAGGTCGGAGACGGCGTCGCTCATGCGCCCCAGCCTACGACCGGGTGCCGACGTGCGGGTGCGGGTGACGGCGACGCGGTTCAGAAGGCGGGGAGCATCCGGGCGAGCAGGAAGACGAGCACGAACGGGTTCGCCAGCACGCTGAGCAGCACGGCCGCCACGGCGAACCAGCGACCGCGCCGGAGGACGACCGCGACGAGCGCGACGGCCCCGACGACGATCGAGGCCAGCATCGTCACGAGCGCGATCGTCGCGGCCGGGGTGACCAGGTCTCCGGCCAGGAGCGCCACCGCGATCCCGTCGAGGGCCAGCAGAGCGAGCGCCAGCACGAACGTCACGAGGCCGAGACGCGACGACCCCTCGGGCCGATCGCCGACCTCGACGCCCGAGGCGTCGTCGGCCAGGATGTCGAGGCCCTCCGGTGCGGCCGGGCGGGTGGTCGGGTCGTTCGCGTCGTTCTCTGCTGCGGCCATGGCCAACGACCCTACCGAACCCATGGGTCCGCGGGCGGGCGCCGTGCGCCGAGCCCGCGGTGCGAGACTGGCCCCGTGTCGAACAGCAGCCCCGCCCCGCGCGCCACGCCGCGCCTCCCCCCGCTCGCCGATCTGCTCGACGACGCGCACGTCGTGCGCCTGCCGCTCCGCACGAGGTTCCGCGGCCTCGACGCCCGCGAGGCCCTCGTCGTCGAGGGCCCGAACGGCTGGACCGAGTTCAGCCCGTTCGTCGAATACGGCCCCGCCGAGGCGAGCGCCTGGTTGGCGGCGACCATCGACTTCGGGTGGGGCGTCGAGCACGCGACCCGCGCCTCCTCGGTGGCGGTCAACGCGACGCTGCCGACCGTCGCTCCCGGCGATGTGCGGACGGTGCTCGACCGCTACCCCGGCTGCCGCACCGTCAAGGTGAAGGTCGCCGACCCCGGCGAGACGCTGCACGACGACGTCGCCCGCGTCGCCGCCGCCCGCGAGTACATCGGAGACAGCGGTCGCGTGCGCATCGACGCGAACGGAGCATGGACGGTCGCGCAGGCCGAGGAGGCGCTGGTCGCCCTGGCCCCGTACGCCCTGGAGTACGTCGAACAGCCGTGCGCCACGGTGCCCGAGCTCGCGGAGCTGCGGCGTCGCACCGCCGGGCTCGGCGTCCCCGTCGCCGCCGACGAGAGCGTGCGCAAGGCCGCCGACCCGCTCGCCGTCGCCCGGGCCGGGGCCGCCGATCTGCTCGTGATCAAGGCGCAGCCGCTCGGCGGGATCACTGCCGCGCTCGACATCGTCGCCGCCGCCGGGCTGCCGGTCGTCGTCTCGAGCGCCCTGGACACCTCGGTGGGGCTGAGCATGGGCGCCCACCTCGCCGCGGCGATGCCCGGACTGCGGCACGACTGCGGACTGGGCACGGCCGCGCTGCTGGCGGCCGACGTGACACGGTCACCGCTGCTTCCGGTGGACGGGGCGGTCGAGGTGCGCCGCATCGACGTCGACGTCGACCTGCTGCGGCAGCACGCGGCGAGCGACGACCGACGGGAGTTCTGGGTGGAGCGGCTCCGCGCCTCCTACGCCGTGCTGGCCGGCTGAGGGCGGCGGCACTGCGGCGGCGGTGCTGCGGCGGCGGTGCTGCGGCGGCAGCGGCAACGTACTGCGGCGGCGGCAACGCTGTGCGGCGGGTTCCCGTCATCCGGGGCGGGTCAGCGCTGACCCGCCATGGATGACGGGAACCCGCCCGACCCCGATCTACGCACGGCAGCGCGCGTCAGAAGCGGCGCGGGTCAGAGGCCCGAGTACGCGTGCAGACCCTTGAAGAAGACGTTGACCACCGAGAAGTTGAACATGACGGCCGCGAAGCCGATGATCGACAGCCAGGACGACCGCGAACCGCGCCAACCGCGCGTCGCCCGGGCGTGGATGTAACCGGCGTAGAGCACCCAGATGATGAAGGTCCAGACCTCTTTGGTGTCCCAGCCCCAGTAGCGGCCCCACGCGCGCTCGGCCCAGACGGCACCGGCGATGAGGGTGAAGGTCCAGAGGACGAAGCCGACGAGCGCGACGCGGTACGCGAGGTCCTCGAGACGATCGGCGCCGGGCAGCGTCTGCATGAAGCCGAGACCGGCGAGCTTCGCCTGCTCGCGACGAGTCTGGATCAGCTGGGCGATCGACAGGCCGGCCGCGATGGCGAAGAACCCGGTGCCGAGGATCGCGACGAGCACGTGGATGACGAGCCAGGCGGACTGCAGTGCGGGCTGCAGCGGCACGACGGCGACGTAGTAGTTGACCGTTCCGATGGCGAGCAGGATGAGGTTCAGACCCATCACGTACGCGCCGAGGAACGAGATGTCGACGAACTGCTTGACCAGCAGATACACGCCCACGATGATCGCCGTGCCGGTCAGCGAGAACTCGAACATGTTCGCCCACGGCACCCGCTCGGCGGCGACGCCTCGCATGATCACCGAGGCGACGTGGACGACGAGGCCGAGGACCATCAGCGAGGTGGCGACGCGTTCGAAGCGAGACGGACGGCGACGACCCGACGCGTCGGTCGTGTCACCGCCGACGGTCGTGGCTGGGCGGTCGAGCACCACGGTCGATGAGCCGCGTGCGGTCGAGGCCGAGGCCACCGGCGCGCGGCCGCCGTCGAGACGCGACGCCTCTTTCGCCGCGAGCTGAGCGTCGCCGGAGCGCTTCGCCAGGTCGAGCGCGTAGGCCACGAACGAGATCGTGTAGATGGCCATCGCCGAGTAGACGGCGACGAGCGAGTAGTAGGCGAGGTCGGCGGTCACGAGGAGAGCTTACGTCCGTCGGGTGCGGGCGACGACTCGTCGTCTCTCGACGTCGAAGCGGTTGTCTCGCCCGAGGCCACCGCCTTCGCCGCCTCGGCGGGCACGCCCAGCCCGGTCAGATGCGTTCGGGTGATGTCGCCCACGGCCCTCTCGAGGGTCGGATCCTCGCCGCGGGCGAGACCGGCGTACTCGAGCACGAGACCGGACCCGGTGTCTCGGGCCTTGACCCAGACGCGGCGTCGGGGCACGAACAGCGCCGTGAGCAGACCCGCGAAGCTGAGGCCGGCGAAGAGCAGCACCCACAGCTGCGACGGGTCGTGATGCACGTCGAACGACGCGAAGCGCTTGACGCCGTCGAAGGTCACGGTGCCCAGCCCGTTCGGCAGATCGGCGGTCTCACCGGGGGTGACGCGGATGGCGCTCGTGTCGGCGTCGGCTCCCGCCACCTCGGTCAGCCCCACGGTGTCGAGCGCGTAGACCGATCGCGGCACGCCGTCGTCGAGTCCGAGGTCGCCCGTGTAGACGTTGAGGCTGAGCACCGGGTTGAGCGTGTCGGGGTAGTTCGAGGCCAGCATGCCCGACTCGGTGTCGACCGCCGACGGGTAGAAGAAGCCGATCATGCCGAGCTGCTCGGGTGACGAGTCGGGCACCTTGATGACGCCCTGCGACATGAGGTTCGTGTTCTGCGGCAGGAACGGGACGGTGTCGCGGAAGGCGACGTCGCCGTCGCCGTCGCGCACCGTCACGTCGACCGCGTAGCCGTTGCCGAGCAGGTACACGTTCGAGCCGCCGATGGCGAGCGGGCTGTTGACCTTGATCTGACGCTTCTCGTCGTCGTCACCGTCTTGCGTGCGGGTCGTGACGTCGGCCGTGTAGTCGAGGGCCTGCCCGAGGGCGTCGCGGTTCTGCTCTTCGTAGTCGGTCGTGAACCGGTCGAGGGTGATGCTGAACGGGTCGAGCTGCGAGTCGTCGAACCACCGACCCGGGTTGAACGAGTCGTACGACCCGAGCACGTTCGTGAAGGTCTGCCCCTCGACGACGACGCGCTGACCGGCGTAGCCGAATCCTCCCCCGACGCCCACGGTCAGCAGCACGCCGACCAGTGCGGCGTGGAAGACCAGGTTGCCGGTCTCGCGCAGATAGCCGCGCTCGGCGCTGACCGAGTCGGCGAAGACCTCGGTGCGGTAGCCGGCGCGCTTCAGCTGCGCACGGGCCGCCTCGACGGCGGCGGCGGGGGTGACGGCGGGTCGACCCGCGCCTCCTCCGCTCTGATCGATCGTGACCGTGCGGTAGCCGGCGAGACGCGACAGCCGGGCCGGGGTCTTGGGCGGACGGGCGCGGAGGGCTTCGAAGTGGTGCTTCGTCCGCGGGATGATGCAGCCGATCAGCGAGATGAACAGCAGCAGGTAGACCGCCGAGAACCACGGCGACGAGTAGGTGTCGAAGACGCCGAGCTTGTCGAGGATAGGGAACAGATCGGGGTTGTCTGTGCGGTACTGCACGACACCGTTCGGGTCGGAGGTGCGCTGGGGCACGAGCGAACCGGGGATCGCGGCGACCGCCAGCAGCATGAGGAGGAACAGCGCCGTCTTCATGCTGGTCAGCTGCCGCCAGAAGAAGCGGAGGTAGCCGATCGGGCCGAGCCGCGGCTGCGTCACACCGTCGCCGCCCCGGCCCTCGGACGGAGCCCGGACCGAATCGACGTGGTCGCTCGGCCGCAGCGGGTCGGCGGAGGCGTCGGTCTCGTCGGCCGGCGTCAGCGGCTCGCGGTCAGACGATCGTGCCATAGCTCGCGATCACCGACCCGAGACGGGACATCAGATCGGACCAGAGGCCCGACACCATGAGCAGGCCGATGACGATCAGGATGGAACCTCCGACGATGTTGACGGCACGCATGTGCCGCTTGACGAACGAGATCGACCGCGACGCCCAGCCGAAGCCGAGGGCGACGAGCAGGAACGGCACACCGAGGCCGATGCAGTAGAAGAGGCCGAGCAGCACGGACTGCCCGAGCGACGCGGAGTCGAGGGACATGGCCGTGATGGCGGCGAGGGTCGGGCCGATGCAGGGTGTCCAGCCGATGCCGAAGACGATGCCGAGAAGCGGGGCCCCGGCCAGACCCGTGGCGGGCGTGACCGGCAGCTTCAGCGTGCGCTGGAAGAAGCCGAACTGCCCGATGAAGACGAGACCCAGCACGATCACCACCAGACCCATCAGCCGGACGATGAGGTCGCGCCACTGGATCAGCCAGAAGCCGGCGGCCGCGAACGCCAGGTTGGCCCCGACGAAGACGACCGTGAAGCCGGCGACGAACAGGAGCACCCCGAGCACGACGCGACGGCGGTCGCGCCGGGCGGCGGCGGACACGGCGTCTGGCGTCGGCGCGGCGTCGCCACGGGCGGCGGGGACCGATCGACCCGTGAGCCCGCCCACGTAGCCGAGGTAGCCCGGCACGAGCGGCAGCACGCACGGCGACAGGAACGAGATGAGACCGGCCAGGAGGGCGACCGGGAGCGCGACGGCGAGCTGTCCGCTCACCACCGCCTCGAAGAAGGGATTGCCCTGGTACACCTAGGACTGCTCGGCGAGGGTGTCGGAGACCAGGGTGTCGAGGATGCTCGGACCGTCGAGACCCCCGAGGATGCGCGCGGCGATCCGGCCCTGCTGGTCGAGGACGATCGTGGTCGGCACGGAGTTCGGTGCGATCGTGCCGGCGAGGGCCAGCTGCACGGCCCCGTCGTTGGTGTCGACGACCGACGGGTAGCCGACGTCGAAGGTTCGGGCGAACGCCTGGGAGGTCGCCGCCTGGTCGCGGACGTTGACGCCGATGAACTGCACGCCCTGATCGGCGTAGTCTTCGTTGACCTGCTCGAGGTCGGGGGCCTCGGCGCGGCAGGGCGGGCAGCCCGCATACCAGAAGTTGAGGACGACGACGTCGCCGTCGTAGTCGGATCGGGACAGCGTCTCGCCCGTGTCGGTCTCGCTGGTGAACTCGACGGGGTCGCCGCGGTCTTCGGGGGCGATCTCGGTCACGGTGCCGCTGCCCGAGATGTAGTTCTCGGTGGTGCCGTCGCCGAAGTCGGCCGCGAGGTCGTCGTTCTGGGAGGTGCAGCCCGTCACCGCGAGAGCCACGACGGCGGCGCAGGCGAGCGCCCGCGAGATCGTGGTCGACCGACGGGTGAGGGAGGTCTTACGGGTGCTCACACTGCTCCAAGATCGACGGCGGAATCGAGCAAGTCTCGCGCGGGATCCTGATAGCCCACCTCGACGAAGGCGTCGCCGCGACGCTCGAGGGTCGTGACGCTCGACAACGAGCACCGGCGGCGCCGGGGGTCGTGGAACAGACGGGCGCCGGTGACGCTGCGGTGCACCATCCAGATCGGCAGCTGGTGGCTGACGAGCACGACGTCGCCGGTGTCGACCGAGGCCCAGGCGTCTTCGACGGCCGCGAGCATGCGGGACGCGATGCTGACGTAGGCCTCGCCCCAGCTCGGCTTCAGCGGGTTGACGATCCACGGCCATTCGGCGGGGACCGCGAGCTGCTTGCGGATCGTGAAGTCGGAACGACGACCCTCGTACTTGTTGGCCGGCTCGACGAGGCGATCGTCGACGGCGACCGTGAGACCGAAGCGCTCCGCCCAGGGCGCGGCCGACTCGCGGGTGCGCTGGAGGGGGCTCGCGGTGACGGCGACGACCGGCGCACCCTGCTGCTGCAGCATGTCGGCCGAGGAGGCGGCCATCCGGTGCCCGAGATCACTGAGGCCGAAGCCGTCGAGACGGCCGTAGAGCACGTGCTCGGGGTTGTGCACCTCACCGTGCCGGACGAGGTGGATGTGCTGGGCGGGCATGCCCTCCAGTCTAGGTCGAGGCCCCGCGCACACCTCCCTCACGGGAACCGCAAAGATCCGACCGCCCTGTAAAGTCGAGCCTCGTGATCGAACGCACCCTCATCAGCGACCTCTCGCCCCTCCCCGACGGCACCGTGACGGTGGCGGGCTGGGTCGATACCGTCCGCGACCAGAAGAAGGTGCAGTTCGTCGTGCTCCGCGACGAGTCGGGCGCCGTCCAGCTGGTCCGCCCGCGCACCGCCGCCGACGTGCTCGCCGCGAACGGCGAGGTCGACGAGATCGCCGACGCCATCTCGGGTCTGGCGCAGGGCAGCTTCGTCACGGTGACGGGTGAGCTCAAGCACGACGAGCGAGTCAAGCTCGGCGGCATCGAGGTCAAGATCGCCACCCTCGTCGTCGACAGCGCCGCCGACCCCGAGACGCCGATCGCCCCCGACAGCGGCATCGACAAGCGCATGGACTGGAGGTTCCTCGACCTCCGAGTGCCCCGCAACGCCCTCATCTTCCGAGTCCAGACGACATTCGAGCACGCCATGCGCACCTACTGGGTCGAGCGCGGCTACATCGAGATCCACACCCCCAAGATCATGGCCTCGGCGAGCGAGTCGAACGCCGAGCTGTTCAAGGTCGAGTACTTCGAGGGCAGCGCGTTCCTGGCGCAGAGCCCCCAGTTCTTCAAGCAGATGGCGCAGAGCGCCGGCTTCGGCAAGATCTTCGAGATCGCACCCGTCTTCCGTGCCGACCCGTCGTTCACCTCGCGTCACGCGACGGAGTACACGAGCGTCGACGCCGAGATCAGCTACGTCGACAGCCACGAGGACGTCATGACGATGCAGGAGGAGCTGCTCGTCGCCGCCTTCACCGCGGTCGTCGAGAAGCACGGCCCCGAGATCAAGGAGCTCTTCGACGTCGACCTGACCGTACCGACGACGCCGTTCCCGCGGATCCCCCTCGCCGAGGCGAAGCGCATCGTCGCCGACCGCGGCTACGTCGTGCCCCGTGCCGACGCCGACATGGACCCCGAGGGCGAGCGTCAGATCGCCGCCTACGTCAAGGAGACGTTCGACCACGACTTCGTGTTCCTCACCGACTACGACGCGTCGATCCGGCCGTTCTACCACATGCGTCACGACGACGACCCGCAGCTCACCAAGAGCTACGACCTCATCTACAACGGCACCGAGATCACGACCGGCGCCCAGCGCGAGCACCGTGTCGACGTGCTCGAGGCCCAGATCCGCGAGAAGGGCATGAAGCCGGAGGAGCTCGGCGGCTACCTGGACTTCTTCCGCTACGGCGCCCCGTCGCACGGCGGATTCGGCATGGGCCTGGCCCGCGTGCTGATGCTCATGCTGCACCAGCCGAACCTCCGCGAGGTCACCTACCTCTTCCGTGGCCCCAGCCGCCTGACCCCGTAGGCGCCGGCCCCGGGCACGACGCCCGAGAGCATCGAAGGGACGACCCTCCGCCACGTTCGGCGGAGGGTCGTCCTTTCTCGTCGGTGGACCGACTCAGCCGGCGGTGGACCGGCGCAGGGCGGCGCGGAGTCGCTCGGGCTCGATGCGCCAGATGGTGTGGACCCGCTCGTCGATCAGCACGACGGGGATCTCTTCCGCGTACTCGGCCTCGAGCGCGGCGTCGTCGAGGATGCTCTTCTCGTCGTAGCCGAAGCCCCCACCGGCGAATTCGGTCTCGGCGAGGACCCCGTCGAGCGCCGTGCGGGCCTCGTCGCAGAGGTGGCAGCCGGGCTTGGTCAGGAGGGTGATGGTCGGTGCGCTCACATCTGCCACGTTAGCAAGCGGGGAACCCGTCGACGATCCGCCGGCGGGCATGACGATGCCCCCGCCGGCACAGGGCCTGCGGGGGCATCGACGATGTTGCGACTACTTCTTGTTGCGTCGCTGGTGACGAGTCTTGCGAAGCAGCTTGCGGTGCTTCTTCTTCGCCATGCGCTTACGACGCTTCTTGATGACAGAACCCATAGAGACCTCACTGATTTCTGGATTGGACCGACCGGGTCCGAATCAGAACCGCGGAAAAATACCTCGGGGCAGTCTACTAGGGCGACTGCCGAAAGTCGAAGTCGAGTCAGCCGACGTCGGCGATGCCCGTGCGCAGCACGGCCGCGACCGCCGATTCGGGGACACGGAACGAGCGCCCGAACCGGATGGCCGGCAGCTCTCCCGAATGCACCATGCGATAGACGGTCATCCGCGACACGCGCATCATGTCCGCCACTTCGGCGACGGTGAGAAACCTCACGTCCGACAGGTCGTCCGCCATGTCTCCCCCTCGTGTCCGACCCGGACTCCCCGAGTGGGTGCAGGCGCACGCGTGTGACTCGTGTGCCTGATGGTCACTCTAGGGGCGCACGTGACCTCGTGCAACGCTCATGCGCCGCCGCGACCCAGTCGCTTGCGGACGGGCTCGATCACGCGCTCGTCGAGCGCGCTCGACGCGTCGTGCAGGGCCGAGGAGGCGCGGTGCTGCGCATCGGCGACCGCGCGACCCAGCGAGCTGCCCACGTCGCCCGCGTCGGGGATGCTCTCGGCCGCCCGACGGAACGGGGCCGGCACGCTGGCCCCCGCCCACGCCGCGAACGCCCCGCCCGCGGCCGTGTCGATCTCCACCTCGACGCCGAGGAACGGGATGAGCCAGTCTTCGACGGTCTCGAGCGGTGCGGTGTCGATGCCGTAGAAGCGGTGCTGTCCACCCTCGCGCACGTGCACGAGCCCGGCGTCGCGGAGCACCCGCAGATGCTTCGACACGGTCGGCTGGCTGATGCCGAGGCGCGAGACGAGCTCGCCGACCGACACGTCGCCGGTGGCCGGATCGCCCGAGACGCGGGCCTCGAGCAGCACGGCCAGCAGGTCTCGGCGGGTCCCGTCGGCGATCACGGCGAAGAGGTCAGGCATGCAGCCACAGTATCGACGACCGGCCCGGAGTACCATGCACGGGTGACGCGCCCCTCCCCCGCCTCCCGGCGCATCCCGCGCACCGTCAGACAGGGACCCCTCCGTGTCGCGTCCCGCGGGCCGGTCCGCCGCATCACCGACTACGTCGACGACATCGGTCGTCACTCGCCCGCGCGCTTCGCGATCATGATCTTCACGGGTCTGATCCTGCTGTTCACGGCGATCTTCTCGTTGCCCGTCGCGGCGGCCGACGGGCGATCCACGCCCCTCGTCGACTCCCTGTTCACGGCGGTCTCCGTCATCTGCGTCACCGGTCTCGCGACCGTCGACATGGCGACGCACTGGTCGGTCTTCGGCCATGTCGTGATCTTCGTCGGCGTGCAGATCGGCGCCATCGGCGTGCTGACGCTCGCCTCGATCATGGGCCTGGTGGTGTCTCGGAAGCTGGGGCTGCGCGCCCGGCTGATGGCCGCCTCCGACAGCAATCCGCTGCGCGTGCACGCCGGCCCGGTGCCCGAGGGGCAGGCCGTGCGCCTCGGCGAGGTCGGCGGGCTGCTCGCCACGGTCGCCCTGAGCTCGGCCGTCATCCAGGCCGTGATCGCGGTGCTGCTGCTGCCGCGTCTCGTGATCGACGGCATCCCGATCGGCGAGGCGGTGCTCGACAGCTTCTACTACTCGGCGATGGCCTTCACGAACACGGGGTTCTCGCCGAACGCCGAGGGGCTCGCGCCGTTCGCCCACGACTACTGGTTCCTGACCCTGA
The DNA here is from genome assembly GCF_979258095.1 of Frigoribacterium sp. AC394. Taxonomy (NCBI): domain Bacteria; kingdom Bacillati; phylum Actinomycetota; class Actinomycetes; order Micrococcales; family Microbacteriaceae; genus Frigoribacterium; species Frigoribacterium sp. AC394. The sequence continues at coordinate 1,100,357 of NZ_OZ409834.1, forward strand.
TAATGATCGGCGTCTTCCTCGGCAGCATCGGGTTCCCCGTCATCTACGCCCTGGCCCGCAACCCCTGGCACCCCCGCCGCTGGTCGGTGCACGTGAAGCTGACGCTCGTCACGAGCTTCATCCTGCTGTTCGCCGGCGCCCTGCTGTTCATCGTGCTCGAGTTCGACAACCCCGACACGTTCGGCGGCATCGCGGCGTTCCCGACGATCTTCCAGTCGCTCTTCCTGAGTCAGATGACGAGATCGGGCGGCTTCTCGACCATCGACATCTCGGATCTGAACGGCTCGTCGCTGCTGGTGACCGACATGCTGATGTTCATCGGCGGCGGCTCCGCCTCGACGGCCGGTGGCATCAAGGTCACGACCCTCGCCGTGCTCTTCCTGGCGGCGTTCGCCGAGGCGCGGGGCAACCGCTCGATGGAGGCCTTCGGGCGGCGCATCCCGAGCGACGTGCTGCGGCTGTCGGTCAGCGTCGTGCTCTGGGGCGCCACGATCGTCGCGGTCGCGAGCATCCTGATCATGCACATCACGAAGGAGCCCCTCGAGCACGTGCTGTTCGAGGTGATCTCCGCCTTCGCGACGTCGGGCCTGTCGACCGGTCTGACCGCCGACCTGCCCGACTCGTGCAAGTACATCCTCGCGGTCACGATGTGGATGGGCCGCGTTGGTACAGTGACACTCTCCGTCGCCCTGGCCGCCAGCCAACGGCGCCAGCTGTTCACCCGACCCGAGGAGCGACCGATCGTTGGTTGACAAGATCAAGCACGACGCCCCCGTCCTCGTCATCGGCCTCGGCCGTTTCGGTGCGGCGACCGCGGGTCAGCTCGAGCGCCAGGACCGCGACGTGCTCGCCGTCGACACCAGCGCCGGTCTCGTGCAGAAGTGGGCCGATCGGGTGACGCACGCCGTCCAGGCCGACGCGCGGAGCATCGACGCGCTGAAGCAGATCGGCGCCCAGGACTTCAGCATCGCCGTCGTCGCCGTCGGCTCGTCGATCGAGGCGAGCGTGCTCATCACCGCGAACCTCGTCGACCTCAAGGTGCCGCAGATCTGGGCGAAGGCGATCAGCCAGTCGCACGGGAAGATCCTCGCCCGGATCGGCGCCAACCACGTGATCTACCCCGAGCGCGAGGCCGGCGAGCGCGTCGCGCACCTCGTCTCGGGTCGCATGCTCGACTACATCGAGTTCGACGACGCCTTCGCGATCGTCAAGATGTACCCGCCGAAGCCGGTGCGCGGCTCGACCCTCGCGGCCTCGAACATCCGCAAGAAGTACGGCGTCACGATCGTCGGCGTCAAGAGCCCCGGCGGCGCCTTCAGCGAGGCGACCCCCGAGACCGTCATCAGCAACCACGACCTGATCATCGTGTCGGGCGACAGCACCGCCATCGAGAGGTTCGCGGCGCTCGAGGGCTGACCCCGAGAGGGCCGGGGGGCCGCGGTCGCTGCGACCTCGCGGAGACCGCAGCCGAGGAGGCGCGGGTCGGCCGGGTCAGCGACCGGCCGCGATCTCGCGGTTGCGTTCGAGTGCCGCCGCCGTCGCCCGGTCGAACAGGTCGGCGAGCCCGCCCGCGTCGAGCACGGCCACGGCCCGCTCGGTCGTGCCGCCCGGGCTCGTCACCCGGCGGCGCAGCTCGGCCGGCGCGTCGGCGGCCGGCCGGACGTCGCTCGCGGCGAGCAGCTCGCTCGCCCCGCGGAACGTGCCCTGGACCATCGTCGCCGCCTGGGCCGGAGTGAAGCCGAGCCCGATCGCCGCCTGCTGGAGCTTCTCGATCAGGAGGAAGACGTAGGCCGGGCCCGACCCGGAGATCGTGCTGAGCGCGTCGATGCGGTCTTCGTCGACCACCACCACCTCGCCGACGACCTCGAAGAGCGTGCGGGCCAGCGCGAGGTCGTCGTCGGTGGACCGCGACCCGGCGCTCAGCCCCGTGACCCCGAGCCCGACGACGGAGGGGGTGTTCGGCATCGAGCGCAGCACCGAGACGGTCGGAGGCAGGGCCGCCTCCATCGTCTCGGTCGTGATGCCGGCCGCCAGGCTGACGACCACCGCCCCGGGGTCGAGCGCCGAGCCGATCTCGGAGAGGAGGTCGACCACCATGTGCGGCTTGACGCCGATGAGCACGAGCTTCGCCCCGACGACCGCCGACGCGTTCGCGCGCGGATCGCTCTCGGTGGCGAGCGAGGTGACGGCGCCGTGCCGCAGCGCGACCGCCTTGGCCTCCGACCGGTTGGTGACCCGGATGCCGCCGTCGACGACGACACCGGGTCGCAGCAGACCGGACAGGATCGCGCCTCCCATCGAGCCGGCGCCGAGAATAGCTGTGGTGGGGAGCGTGGTGACCATCAGGCCATCCTAAGATCGACCCTGGCGACTCGAGGGGATCACGACATGAGCACATCCGGCGGCAACAAGGCGATCATCGCGGCGCTCGGCGCCAACCTGGGCATCGCGGTCACGAAGTTCATCGCCTGGGCCTTCTCGGGCTCGTCGTCGATGCTCGCCGAGGGCGTGCACTCGCTCGCCGACTCGGGCAACCAGGTGCTCCTGCTGCTCGGCGGACGCAAGGCCAAGAAGGCCGCCGACGCCGAGCACCCCTTCGGCTACGGGCGGGAGCGCTACGTCTACGCCTTCGTCGTCTCCATCATCCTGTTCAGCGTCGGCGGCGTGTTCTCGCTCTACGAGGGCGTCGAGAAGCTGCGCGAACCGCACCCGCTCGAGGTGCCGTGGCTGCCCGTGCTCGTGCTCGCCGTCTCCTTGGCCCTCGAGGGCTTCTCGCTCCGCACCGCCGTCCGCGAGTCGCGCCCGAGCAAGGGCCAGCAGAGCTGGGTGTCGTTCGTCCGCCGCGCGAAGGCGCCCGAGCTGCCCGTCGTGCTGCTCGAGGACGCCGCGGCGCTGCTCGGTCTCTCGTTCGCCATGATCGGCGTCGTGCTCACCTGGATCACCGGCGACGGCGTCTACGACGCCCTCGGCACGCTCGCGATCGGCGTGCTGCTGGTCGCGGTCGCGGTCATCCTCGGCATCGAGACCAAGAGCCTGCTGGTCGGCGAGGGGGCTTCGGCCGACGACGTCGCGAAGATCCGCGCTGCGATCACCGACGGGTCCGACGTCGAGTCGATCATCCACATGAAGACGCTCTACCTCGGCCCCGACGAGCTGCTGGTCGGCGTCAAGGTGTCGATGCCCGGTCGCACCGTGCTCGCGGACGTCTCGAGCGCCATCAACGCCGTCGAGACCCGCATCCGCGCCGCGGTGCCGATCGCCCGGGTGATCTACATCGAGCCCGACGTGTGGGTGCGCCCCGGTCAGGTCGACCCGCCCACCGACGCGATCGTGATCCGCGCAGCCGACTGACACCGCGCCTCCTCGGCTCCCCCGGCGAGGCGGACTCAGCGGCGCGCGGCGAAGAAGTCGTCGAGGCGGGCCCGGCACTCGGGTTCGCGGACGCCCGCGACGACCTCCGAGCGGTGCGGCAGCCGACGATCGCGGGCGATGTCGTAGACGCTGCCGGTCGCGCCCGCCTTGTCGTCCCAGGCGCCGAAGACGACGCGCGGCACCCGCGCCGCGAGGATCGCCCCCGCGCACATCGGGCACGGCTCGAGCGTGACCACGAGGGTGACGCCGGTCAGCTGCCAGTCGCCGGTGGCGCGTGCGGCGTCGCGGAGGGCGAGCACCTCGGCGTGGGCCGTCGGGTCCTGGCGCAGTTCGCGCTCGTTGCGACCGGTGCCGATCACGGCCCCTGACGCGTCGACGACGACCGCACCGACGGGAACGTCGTCCGACACGCGGCACGCGTCGGCCTCGGCGAGCGCCAGGCCCATCCAGACGTCGAACTCGGGGGGATGCGCGATCACGCGGCGGCGACCTCTCGGCGGGCGGGTGCGGGCCGGTCGACTCCGCTACCGTTGAGCCTATGCGAGTGCACGTAGCGGACCATCCCCTGATCACCCACAAGCTGACCGTGCTCCGCGACAAGCGCACGCCGGCACCGACCTTCCGGGCCCTGACCGAAGAGCTCGTCACCCTGCTGGCGTACGAGGCCACGCGCGACGTGCGCACCTCGCCCGTCGACATCGTCACCCCCGTCGGCCCGACGACCGGTCTCGAGATCAGCCAGCCCCGGCCGCTCGTCGTGCCGATCCTCCGCGCCGGTCTCGGCATGCTCGAGGGCATGACCAAGCTCGTGCCGACCGCCGAGGTGGGGTTCCTCGGCATGGTGCGCGACGAAGAGACGCTCGAGCCGACCACGTACGCCGAGCGCCTGCCCGACGACCTCTCGAACCGCCAGTGCTTCGTGCTCGACCCGATGCTCGCCACGGGCGGCTCGCTGATCGCGGCGATCGACTACCTGCTCGACCGCGGCGCCGTCGACGTCACGGCCGTCTGCATCCTCGCCGCACCCGAGGGCCTCGCCGCCGTCGAGAAGGCCATGGCCGGCCGCGACGTCCACGTGGTGCTCGGCGCCGTCGACGAGCGGCTGAACGAGCAGGGCTACATCGTGCCCGGGCTGGGCGACGCGGGCGACCGCCTGTACGGCCTGGCCTGAACCGACCTCCCGACCCGCGCCTCCTGCGGGCTTCCGAACCGCGTCTCCGACCTCCGGAGGCGCGGTTCGTCGTCGTCGCGCCGGCTGCGGCCCCCGGGCCCGCCAGGCCGCCCGCCGCATGGTGCTTGACAGCGCGACGCACGCTGTAACACAATCAACCCATGACTGACAGCGTGTTCATCCCGACCTCCGTTGAGGCCCCCGGGAGCACCGGCATGATGATGCCTATGCACGCCGTCCTGTGTCGAATGTGTGCCTGATCCGGCCACACCTCGCCGAGTCGCCGTCGCTGCCTCCGCAGCACGCTGAGCTCGCAGCCCCACCCCGCTGCTGAGCCGTCGACTCCCGGATGCATCCGCGTCACCACTCCGACGCGCATCCCCCCGATGTCACGACATCGACCGTCCGCCGACCGCCTGACCGGCAGCGGACACCGACACGAACCGAGCGATACCCGCGACGAACGATGGCGTCACCGTCGCCGAGGTACCGCTCACCCGCACGCAAGGATCCGCGTACCCATGTCCCTCACCCTCGACCGTCCCGTCGCCGCCCCCTCCGCCCGCACCATCGCCCCCGCCCGGCACCTGAACGCCGTCCCGCCGGTGGACGACTCCGTCGAGGCGACGGCCCCGGCGGCCGTCGCACCTCCCGCTGCGCGGCGAGCACGGGCACTGCCCGAGGGCCAGGAGGCACGCGGCTTCGTGCTCTACGTCGGCATCGACGAGCTGAAGGCCGCCGCCGACGGCACCGACCTCGGCGACATCGTCTCGCAGCTCAAGGCGCTCGTGGCCTCGATCGCCCCCTCGGCCGAGACCCACGCCGCGGTCGCCCTGGCACCGACCGCGTCGGGCGGACGCGACGTCGACGTCGTGCGCCTGGCGCTGCACGACCCGTCGGCGCTCGCCGCACGTCGTCAGGAGGTCGAGGAGGACGACGAGCCCGGTGCTCGCGGCGGCGTGGTCGTCGACATCTCGCGCAAGCGCCTGCTGCTCGACGGCGACGTCGCACCGCTGACCTACAAGGAGTTCGAGCTGCTGCAGTACCTCGTGCTGCGCGAGGGCCGCACCATCGAGCGCGCCGAGCTGATCTCGAGCCTCTGGGCCGACGGCGACGACGAGGAGGTGCCGAACGAGCGCACCATCGACGTGCATGTCCGCCGCCTCCGCTCGAAGCTCGGCGCCTTCGAGGACATCGTCCGCACCGTCCGCGGGGCCGGGTACCGCTTCGACCGGCACGCCGACGTGTCGATCCGTCACGCGTCGACGCCGTCGCCCGACGTCTTCTGACCCGATCCGACCGCGCTTCGGGCTCCGCCGGCGGACGACGGGTCGTGTTCCCAGCTGATCCTTGGCTTCAGGGCTAGACCGCCGTTACCTATTCGTTATAGGTTGATCGGACCGAGGCCGTTTGCTGTGGCGGCCGAGGTGGAATGAGATCGCAGGACACTCTCGGTGCAAGGGATGAGGGCCGGTCGCCAATGGGCGACCGGCCCTCTGTCGTGCATCCCTCGGTGGCGGACGGACACCCCTGCGCTTTCGTAGACTCGACGGAAACGAACGCGAGGTAGAGATGAGCGAGACATCCGTGGCCGTCGGCGCCTGGGAGGCGCTCTTCCGGGCGCAGGTGAGCGTGATGCGCGAACTCACCGACTGCTTCCCGACGCAGGAGATCTCGTTCAACGAGTACGACGTGCTCTTCAACCTGTCGAGTCAGCCCGAACGGCGCGCCCGCATCCGCGATCTGACCCGGCACCTCCTGCTCACCCAGCCGAGCATCAGTCGACTGGTCGACCGGCTCACCGCCCGGGGCATCGTCGAGAAGCTCAGCGACCCGGGCGACGCCCGCGGCATCATCGTCGCCCTCACCGACTCCGGCTACGAGCTCTACCGGCGCACGGCGATCAGCCACGCCGCGACCATCCGGCGCCGCGTCGGGGGCAGCCTCGACCACGACGAGCTCGTCACCCTCACCGACCTGTGCACGAGGCTCCGGCTCGGCGACGGCTCGGCCACCCGCGCCGATCAGGAGCACACCGCATGAGCACCCCCTCCATCGTGTGGCTCCGCGACGACCTCCGCCTCGCCGACAACCCGGCGCTGAACGCCGCCGTCGACCGGGGCGAGCCCGTCGTGGTGCTCTACCTGCTCGACGACGACACCGAGGGCATCCGGCCCCTCGGCGGCGCCTCACGGTGGTGGCTGCACCACAGCCTCACCGCCCTCGACGCCGATCTGCGGGCCAAGGGCTCGAGCCTCACCCTGCGCCGGGGCGCCGCGGCGGTCGAGATCCCGCGCCTGGTGGACGACGTGTCGGCCGGGGCCGTCTACTGGAACCGCCGCTACGGCAAGGCGGCCCGCGACGCCGACGCCGGGCTGAAGACCTCGCTGCGCGGCCGCGGTCTCGTCGCCGACAGCTTCCAGGCCAACCTCCTGTTCGAGCCCTGGACGATCCAGACCGGCCAGGGGCAGCCCTTCAAGGTCTTCACGCCGTTCTACCGCGCCTGCCTCGAGCGACCCGAGCCGCGTCACCCCCTCGACGAGCCCGACGCCCTGACCCCGCCCGCCGACGTCGCGAGCGATCGACTCGACGACTGGGGCCTCCTCCCGACCCGACCCGACTGGGCCGCGGGTCTCCGTGAGACCTGGACGCCCGGCGAGGCCGCAGCCCACGACACGCTCGAGGCGTTCGCGACCGGCGCGCTGGCCGACTACGGAGACCGCGACTTCCCGGCGCAGGAGGCGACGAGTCGACTGTCGCCGCGCCTCCGGTTCGGCGAGATCAGCCCGTTCCAGATCTGGCACCGGATGCGCGGGGCACTGCCCGACGCATCGCGGGAACGCGCCCAGTCGTTCCTCCGCGAGGTCGTCTGGCGCGAGTTCAACCACACGATCCTGTTCACCTCGCCCGATCTCGCGACGGTCAGCTACCGACCCGAGTTCGACCGCTTCCCGTGGGCCGACGTGCCCGAGAGCGAGATCGACTCCTGGCGCCAGGGCCGCACGGGCATCCCCCTGGTCGACGCCGGCATGCGCCAGCTCTGGACGACCGGCTGGATGCACAACCGGGTGCGCATGGTCACCGCGAGCTTCCTGATCAAGAACATGCTCGTCGACTGGCGCGTCGGCGAGGCCTGGTTCTGGGACACCCTCGTCGACGCGGATGAGGCCAACAATCCCGCCAACTGGCAGTGGACCGCCGGTTCGGGCGCCGATGCGGCACCCTACTTCCGGGTGTTCAACCCCGAGCTGCAGGCGACCAAGTTCGACAAGCACCGCGACTACATCCGGCAGTGGGTGCCCGAGGTCGACGACGACGACTACCCCGAGCCGCTCGTCGATCTCAAGGCCTCGCGACGCGCCGCTCTGGACGCGTACGAGACGATGCGTCGCACGTCGTCCGAAGGCGGGGAGTCGTGACGGAGCCGACCCGCGCCTCCGGGATCGACGCGGTCTTCGCCGCCCGGCGGGCGGAGCGGAAGGCGCCGAGCGCGGTCTGGGCGACCTTCGACCGGCACGGGGTGACCCACCGGGGCACGTCCGGGACGATCGGCGGTGATGGCGCAGACGGTGCCGCGCCCGGGCCGGACACCGCGTACCGGATCGCCTCGTGCACGAAGAGCTTCACGGCGACGGTGCTGCTGGCGCTCCGCGACACCGGGGCCCTCGACCTCGACGCACCCGTGACCGACTGGGTTCCGGCCTTCGCCGACGTCGCCCTGCCGACCGCCGACTCGCCCGTGCCCACGCTGAGGATGCTCGCGACGATGTCGGCCGGGTTCCCGACCGACGACCCGTGGGGCGACCGGCAGGAGTCGCTGACCGATGAGGGCCTCGACGCGCTGCTGCGTCGCGGGCTGAGCTTCGACAGCATCCCCGGCACCGCGTTCGCCTACTCGAACCTCGGATACGCCCTGCTGGGCCGCGTCGTCGCCGAGGCCTCGGGTCGCCCGTACCGCGAGGTCGTCGAGCAGGACGTCCTGGCGCCGCTCGGTCTCGACTCCACCGGCTTCACGACCGACGTGCCCGCCGCCGGCGGTCTGGCGATCGGACACCGACGCGTCGGCGACGGCTGGGAGCCCCTGCCGTTCTCGGGCCCCGGCGCCTTCTCGCCGATCGGCGGTCTGTTCAGCACCACCGACGATCTCGCCCGTTGGGCCCGCTGGCTCGGCTCGGCGTTCGACCCCGACGGCGAGGGCGACCTCGACGGCATCCTGTCGCGCGCCTCCCGACGCGAGATGCAGCAGCTGCAGCGCTTCGTCCCGGGGCTGGGCGCGCATCCGGGCGGCTACGGCCTCGGCCTCTTCGTCGAGCAGCACCCCGATCACGGCACGATCGTCTCGCACTCCGGCGGCTACCCCGGCTTCTCGGCGCACATGCGCTGGCACCCCGCCACCGGCGTCGGCGCCGTCGGATTCGAGAACGCCACCTACGCCCAGGTGTCGGTGCCGATCACGCTCGCGCTCGACGGCCTGCTCGCCGAGACGGCCGCGCAGGGCACCGGGGTCGGCAGCCGCGTGCGGCCGTGGCCCGAGACCCTCGCCGCCCGCGACGCGGTCGAGGAGCTGGTGCTCGGCGGCGGCGAGCCCGGCGACTGGCTCGCCGAGAACATCGAGCTCGACATCCCCCTCGATCGACGCCGACGCACCTGGGGCGAGGCCGTCGAGTCGGTCGGCGGCCTCGCGCCGACCTCGGCGGAGCCCCTTCCCGACGACGAGTCGAAGGCGCCTTCGCACCTGGTCTGGCGACGAGCCGGCGCCCGGGGTCTGCTGCGCTTCGAGATCCGACTCACGCCCGAGGCCCCGCCCCGGGTGCAGACCCTCACCGTCCGGGCCGAGACGGCGCACTGAGGCCGGGCCGGGCCGGGCCGCGCACTGAGGCCGGTCCGGGCCGGGCCGCGCACGGACGCCGGGCGCGGCCGGGCCCCGACGCGGTCGGCGTCAGGCGGGCGGGCGGCCTCCGGCGACGGCGAAGGCCCGGGCCGCGGCGCGGGCGCCCCGACGGGCTGCGACGCCCGGCTTGCGAGTCGTCCGCCACGAGTCGATGAACCCGGCGGCGAACGCGTCGCCCACGCCCACGGGGTCGACCACGCGGGTCGTGACCGAGGGCACGTCGACGACCGAGCGTCCGTGTCGGGCCAGCACCGCGCCTCCGTCGTCCTGCACGAGGCAGACCACGCCGAAGCGCTCGGCGAGGGCCGTGGCGATCCCGTGCTCGTCGTCGAGACCGGTCAGCAGACGGCCCTCGTCCGGGCTCGCGAAGAGCAGATCGGCTCCGTCGATCGCGTCGAGGAACGCCGCGACGCCGAACCGGCCGATGAACCCGCTGCTGCCCGGGTCGACCGACACCGCCGCACCCGCCTCGCGCGCTCTGGTCATGAGGCGACGGAGCGGCACGGGAGTGCGCGAGTGCACCACCGAGTAGCCGGTGACGTGCAGCACGGCCGCGGACTCGAGCAGGCCGTCGGGCACGTCGTCGGGATCGAGTGCGGCGCTCGCTCCCCGGTCGGTGAACATCGACGACACCTCGCCCTCCACGGTGATGACGACCGTGCCCGTCGAGTCGTGGGCGTCGTAGCTCAGCCGGGGCAGCACCCCGGCGTCCGCCAGCAGCTGCGCGTGCCGGTGCCGGTCCGAGACCCCGACCCGCCCGACGAAATCGACCTCGCCGCCGAGCGAACCGAGCCACGCTGCCGTGTTCGCCGCGGCGCCACCCGCCCGGTGCCGGATCAGCGCCTCCGTGTCCGTGCCCTTCGCCGCCGGCGTCGCGGCGGTGACGATGACGTCGTCGAGCACGTCACCGAAGACGACCACCCGGGTCCGCGGCTCGCCCGCGGACCTCAGCAGATCGGCCGTGTCGAGGACATCGATCGGATCGGTCGGATCGAGCGGGGCCGCCGGGTCGGACGGGGCGAGGGGGTCGGAGTGGTCGGGGGACATGCGTCTTCCACGGGGCGCGAACGCGTTCGCGCCGGGGTCGGTCGGTCGGAGTCGGATCGGTCGGGTCGGTCGGGCCGGGTGGGTCGGGTCGGGTCCAGACGACGTACAAGACCATCACGCCCCGGGCCGGGATGTGAGGCCGAGGGGGGAGAATCACCCGTCTACCCCCGTCAGCTTCACCCGCTGGTGCCGTCAGCCGCCGGAGCGACGCACCCGCCCGGGGAATCGGGGTACGAGGCGGGGGTACAGAAGGCGCGTCACCGGGAGAGAGGACGTCGCGCTCCGGTGTCGGGGGCCGCCGATACCCTGATCCCGTGAACGTCACCCTCCACACCGCGCCCCTCGCCGACATGCCGCCCGTCACCCTCTACGAGCTGCTGAAGCTGCGCGTCGACGTCTTCGTCGTCGAACAGCGGTGCGCCTACCCCGAGCTCGACGGGCGCGACGTCGAGCCCGACACCACGATGGTCTGGGCCGAGGTCGACGGCCGGGTGGCGGCCACCCTCCGCCTGCTGCACGACGGCGACGACCGTCGCATCGGGCGGGTCGCCACGGCCGCGACGGCGCGAGGTCGCGGCCTGGCCGCCCAGCTGATGGGCCTGGCCCTCGACCGGTGCGCGGGGCGGCTCGTGCGGCTCGACGCCCAGGCGCACCTCGCCGACTGGTACGCGCGGTTCGGGTTCGTGCTCGACGGCGCCGAGTTCATCGAAGACGAGATCCCGCACGTGCCGATGGCACGCTCGGCCGACGCGACCGGCGGCGGCCGCTGACACCGCGCCTCCTCGGCCGCTCCGGGTCGTGCACAGGGCACCGCACGACGGCCATATGATCTGGGGATGCCCCGTCGCCCCACACCTCCGCGAGAGCGCCTGCTCGAGGCCGCACGCTCGGAGTTCGCCGCCCGAGGTCTCGCCGGGGCCCGCATCGACACCATCGCCCGCGAGGCCGAGGCGAGCAAAGAACGGCTCTACGCGCACTTCGCCACCAAGCGCGAGCTGTTCGACGCGACACTCGGCGAGAGCATCGATCGCTGGCTCGCCGCCATCCCCTTCGACGCCCACGATCTGCCCCGCTGGGCCTCCCGCCTCTACGACCACCTCGCCACCCACCCCGACGACGCCCGCCTGCTGCTCTGGGGGCAGATCGAGGGGGTGTCGCTGCCCAGCCCCGGCGTCGTCGACCACGATCAGCTCGAAGACCGTCGACGGGCGGTCCGTGAGGCTCAGCAGGCCGGCGCGATCCCCTCCGAGTGGGACGCCGACGAGCTGCTGACGATGGTCTTCGGCCTCGTGCTCGCCTGGTTCGTCACCCCCGACGCGTCGAATCTGCACACCGGGCCGCACGAACGCCGCTGCGAGGTCGTGCGGCAGGCGGTCACCCGGCTCGTCGGCTGACGCGACGTGGTTCAGCCGGCGGCGTGCCGAGGAGGCGCGGCGACGGTCGAGCGGGCCGGAGTACCGTGACGGCGTGACCGACAGCGAAGCACCCATGACCACCCTCTCCCCCGACCTCGAGCGTCTGCTGGCGACCGTGCCCGACCCGGGAGGCGTCGAATCGGGCGACGTCGTGTACCGGGACGGCGCGACCGATCTCGAAGGGTTCCTCGCCACGCCGCCCCGCGCCTCCTCGGAGTCGGAGCTGCGCCCCGCGGTGCTCGTGCTGCACGACTGGTTCGGTGTCGTCGACCACGTCAAGGTGCGCGCGCAGATGCTCGCCCGGCTCGGCTACGTCGCCCTCGCCGGAGACGTCTACGGCCAGGGCGTCCGCCCCGGGCCCGACGGCGCCGCCGCCGAAGCGGGCCGCTGGTACGGCGACGTGCCTGCCCTTCGCGCACGCCTCCTCGCCAGCCTCGAACGGCTGCGCGCAGAGCCCGGCGTGGACCCGGAGCGCATCGCCGTGATGGGCTACTGCTTCGGCGGATCGGCGGCGCTCGAACTCGCCCGGGCCGGCGCGCCCGTGGCCGGGGTCGCGGCGTTCCACGGCGGTCTGTCGACCGGTGCACCCGCGCTGCCCGGTGCGGTCAGCGCGCCGATCCTCGTGATGACGGGCTCGGCCGATCCGGTCGTCCCCGACGAGGCCGTCGTCGCGTTCGAGGACGAGCTGCGGAACGCGGGCGCGCCCGACTGGCAGATCGTGACCTACAGCGGCGCCATGCACGCGTTCGCCGTACCCGAGGTCGACTCGCCCGAGCACGGGGCGCAGTACCAGGCCGTGGCGGATCGACGCTCGTGGGCGCAGATGCGCACCTTCTTCGACGAGGTGCTCGCCTAGCCCTCAGGGGTCTGACCAGCGGGGGCCCGACCCTCGGGGGCCTGACCCCTCGGGGGGGGCCTGACCCTCGGGGGTCAGGGCCGGGGCGCGGCCAGGGCTCGCAGCTGCACGGCGGTGGCGATGGCGGCGTGGGCGGCCTCGGCGCCCTTGTCCTCCTTCGAGCCGGGCAGACCGGCGCGATCGAGCCCCTGCTGCTCGTCGTCGAGGGTGAGCACCCCGAAGCCGACGGGCTTGCCCGTGTCGAGGCTGACCCGCAGGAGCCCGGAGGTCGCGGCGTCCGACACGTACTCGAAGTGCGGCGTGCCCCCGCGGATGATCACGCCGAGCGCCACGACCGCGTCGGCCCCGGACTCGAGGGCCGCCTTCGCGACGACCGGCAGCTCGAAGCTGCCCGGCACGCGCAGCACGGTGGCCGTGGCGCCCAGCCGCTCGGCCGCGGCGAGCGCTCCGGCCAGCAAGCCGTCGCTGATCGTCTGGTGCCAGGTGCCGGCGACGATCGTGACGCGCACGCCCGTCCCGTCGACCTCGAGTTCGGTGGGTGAGCCTTCGCCGCTCATGCGCGGTCTCCTTCGGTGAGAGTGTCGGTCGTGTCGGTGATGTCGGTGGTGCCGGTGCTGCCGGTCGAGTCCGTGGTGTCCGTGGTGTCGGTCGAGTCCGGAGCCGAGAGGTCGCGGTCGCCGAGCCACAGGATCAGCGCGGCGATGGTGATGACGGGGACGCCCTCCCGGGTGCCGAGCTCGAGCAGGCCGGGGAGGCGCATCATCTCGCCGTCGTCGGCCACGATCTCGCTGATGGCGGCGACCGGACGCAGCCCCGCCGCCTTCATCAGGTCGACCGAGGCCTCGGTGTGGCCGTCTCGCTCGCGGACTCCCCCGTCGCGTGCCCGCAGCGGGATGACGTGACCGGGGCGGTGCAGGTCGTCGCGGACGCTCGACGCCGACGCGAGGACGCGCAGGGTCGTGGCCCGGTCGGAGGCGCTGATCCCGGTGGTCACGCCGGTCGCCGCGTCGACGCTGACCGTGTAGGCCGTGCCGCGGTCGTCCTCGTTGCGGGCGACCATCGGGGGCAGGTCGAGCCGGTCGGCCTCCGCGTTCGTCATCGGGGCGCAGACGAAGCCCGACGAGACGCGCACCGTCCAGGCCAGCCACTCCTGCGAGGCGAGCTCGGCCGAGAGGACGACGTCGCCCTCGTTCTCGCGCGACTCGTCGTCGACCACGATGACGGGTCGACCGCGCCGGAGGTGCTCGAGCGCGGTCTCGATCGACGCGAGGGGCGTGGTCGGGCCGACCCGCGCCTCCTCGGTCGACGCGGTCGGCAGCCCGGTCACGGTCGAGCCTCGCCGACGAACGGGTCGGCAGCGGTGAGGAGGCCGGGTGCGGCAGCAGCGGCGGGTGCGGCAGCAGCGGCGGGTGCGGCAGCAGCGGCGGGTGCGGCAGGAGCAGCAGCAGCGGGCGCGACCGGCGCTGCGATCGCGTCGAGCCGGAGCATGCGGCGGACGTGCCGGGCCAGCACGTCGGTCTCGACGTTGACGGCGTCGCCGACGGTCTTCGCGCCGAGCGTCGTCACGGCGAGCGTCTCGGGGATGAGGCTGACCTCGAACCACCCGCTCGGGGCCCCCGGCTCGCTGATGGCGCTGACCGTGAGGCTGACCCCGTCGAGCGTGACGGATCCCTTGTCGACCAGGAGCGGTGCGAGATCGTCGGCGAGGTCGAAGCGCACGCGACGCCAGGCCTCGCCGTCCTCGATCTCGACGACCCGCGCGGTGCCGTCGATGTGGCCCTGCACGATGTGCCCGCCGAGGCGGTCGCCGACCCGTGCCGCCCGCTCGAGGTTGACGGCGTCGCCCGGGCCGAACGACCCGATGGTGCTCATGGCGAGGGTCTGCCGCATGACGTCGGCGGTGAACGTCTCGTCGTCGTGCTCGACGACGGTGAGGCACACCCCGCTGACCGAGATGCTGTCGCCGTGGTCGGCGTCGGCGACCGCGAGAGGGCCGCGCACCGTCAACCGCACGCTGTCGCCCTGGTCGTCGATGCGGACGACGCTGCCGAGCTCTTCGACCAGACCCGTGAACACGTCAGCGCACCGCCCCGCGCACGATCGCGGCGGACCCGGTGAGGGGCTGAGCCCCGACGGGGCCGTCGAACGCCGTCGCGGCGCATCGCGCGGTGGTTGCGGTGGTGCGTGTCATGTCGTCCTCCGGTCGTGGTGAACTCCGGGGACGCGACGCAGGGTCGCAACGGCCCACCGCTCGCTGACGAGTGGTCGGGCCCGCGCTGCCTCTCATCCGGACTATGACCGTCGGTACCGGGATTCCACCGGTTCAACCTCGGCGCCTCGGTGACGAGGTGCCTCGGGTCGCGGACTATGACCGCCGGTTCAGATTTGCACTGACCCCGGAGCGCGTTGCTCTGCCTGCACGATAGCACCGGGCGCCCCGGCGATCCCGGCTGTTCGACGTGGGCGTAGCACCGCGCGACTGGCCGCCCTCGATCAGTCGACGACGAGCCCCAGATGCGCGGCGAGGACGGGGGCGAGCATCGACAGCTGATCGTCGTCGATCGTGGCACCGCTGAGACCGGCGAGACCGTCGATTCGCGAGAACGACGTCGTGCGCAGGTCGGTGTGAGCCAAGGAGGCGCGGGTGACGTCGAGCGTGCCGACCCGGCAGTCGACGAGCGCGACCCGCAGCGCCGTGACCCCGCCGAGGTCGAGCTCGCCGATGCTGCACCCCTCGATGACGACGTCGGTCAGGCGCGCGCCGCGCAGATTGAGGTAGTCGATCTTGCCGCCGACGATGCGGACCGACCGCAGATCGGCGTCGAACAGCTCGGCCGAGCCCCACCGCGGTCGCTCGACCCGCACGTCGTGCCAGGTGCTGCGCGACGCCGCGAGCTCGGGGGCGAAGGAGTCGCTGAGCACCGACTCGACGAAGCGCGCCCCGCGCAGCCGGGCCGCGCCGAGGCGGGGCGAATCGAAGACGCACTCGCTGAACGACGTGCCCTCGAGGTCGCGGTCGGTCAGGTCGGCGCCGATGTAGCGCTCGAGCTCGCGCGAGTCGTGCGGCCCGGGAAGGTCTGTGCCGGGGTGGAGGGTGCCGGGCTGGTCGATGCCGGGCTGGTCGATGCCGGTGCCGGTGCCGGTGCCGTCCGAGCCGACGTCGACGAGGCCCCGCGGGTCGACCGGGTCGAGGCGCGGGGCGTCGGTGCCGTGCTCGACCGACGCGACGGAACGGGCGGCGGAGCGGCGAGGCGGTGTCATGCGACGAGGCTAGCGGCGGCCGCCGACATCACCCGCGCCTCCTCGGCAGGACGGCCCGCGTGGGTCGACTCGGCCCGGCGACCGGTGACGAAGAACCGCGCTCGCGACGATGAACCGGGATATATCGCGGTTCATCTTCGCGAACGCGGTTCATGGGCGTGCGGGACGCGACTCAGCACGAACTCAGCACTCGATGACGTTGACCGCGAGACCCGCCCGGCTCGTCTCCTTGTAGCTGTCTTTCATGTCGCGACCGGTCTGGCGCATCGTCTCGATCACGGTGTCGAGGCTGACCACGTGACTGCCGTCGCCCAGCAGCGCCATGCGGGTCGCCGCGACGGCCGTGCCGGCGGCGATCGCGTTGCGCTCGATGCACGGCACCTGCACGAACCCGCCGACGGGGTCGCAGGTGAGGCCGAGGTGGTGCTCCATCGCGATCTCGGCGGCGTTCTCGACCTGGCGCGGGGTGCCGCCGAGCAGAGCCGTCAGCGCACCGGCCGCCATCGACGACGCCGACCCGACCTCGCCCTGGCAGCCGGCCTCTGCACCCGAGATCGAGGCGTTGCGCTTGTAGAGCGAGCCGATCGCGGCCGCAGTCAGGAGGTAGGTGCGCGCCAGCTCGTGATCGGTCGCCCCGTGGAACCGCATCGCGTAGTACGCGACCGCCGGGATGATGCCCGCCGCCCCGTTGGTCGGCGCCGTGACGACCCGCCCGCCGCCGGCGTTCTCCTCGTTGACGGCCATCGCGTAGGCCTGCAGCCACTGAGCGGGCAGATCGGAGGCCAGCAGCGAGGAGGCGCGGCCCTGGTCGATCGCGGAGCCGCCGAGGGCGTAGCTCGTCGCCCGTTCTTCGTGCTGACGCAGCATCGACGCGAACTGCCGGGCGCGCCGCGGCACCTTCATCCAGCCCGGGAGCACCCCCGTCGCCTCGAGACCGGCGTCGACGCAGGCCCGCATCGCGGCCCACCGCGCGTCGAGACCGGCCGAGGCCGCCTCGGCACCGTGCAGCGCGACCTCGTTGCGCCAGGCCAGCTCGGCGATCGACGCCCCCTCGGCGTCGCAGAGTCGGAGGAGGTCGTCGGCGTCGACGAAGGCGAAGGGCGCCTCGGCCGTCGGCACCGCGTGCTCGTCGTCGCCGTCGCGGACGACGAAACCGCCGCCGACCGAGAAGTAGACCTCGCGGGCGATGCTCGAGCCCTCGACGTCGAAGGCCTCGACGCTCAGGGCGTTGGGGTGACGGGGCATGCGCGTGAGCGGCGCCATGCGGAGGTCGTTAGGGGCGAACGCGATCTGGTGACGACCCAGCAGACGCAGACCGCCGCCGTGCTCGACCGAGGCCTGCATGCCGGTGACCACGTCGGGGTCGCACGACTCGGGGTCCATGCCCGCGAGACCGGCCAGCACCGCCGACGGGGTGCCGTGCCCGAGACCGGTCGCGGCGAGCGAGCCGTAGAGCACGGCCTCGACCCGTGCGACGTCGGCCAGACGCCCGTCGGCCTCGACGGCCAGCAGGAACTGCCGGGCGGCCCGCATGGGCCCCACGGTGTGCGAGCTCGACGGGCCGATGCCGATCGAGAAGAGGTCGAGCGCCGAGACGTGGTCGGTCACGTGCCACCTGCCTTCCGAGTTCCCGGACGACGTTACCCGCTGCCGGCGACACCAGCCGAGGAGGCGCGGGTCGGCTGCGCCCCGCCGCCCACCTCACGCGCACGCTCGGCCATCGCCCCCGACATCCCGTCGAGGAACCGGCGGACCGTCTCGAGCTTCCCCTCGTCGAACCCGGACATGACGCGGTCGCTCATGACGCCGAGCGGCCCGAAGAAGGCGCCCGCCACGGCACGCGCGCGGTCAGAGTAGCGGACGAGCACGCGGCGACGATCGGCGTCGTCGCGGCTGCGCTGCACATGACCGACGCGTTCGAGGCGGTCGATGACCCCGGTGGCGGCACCCGACGTGACGCCGAGCAGCTCGCCGAGCCGCCCCGCCGTGACGGGGTCGCCGCCGCGCTCGGCCTGCATGACGTGCAGCAGCGCCTCCAGGTCGATGTGCCCGAGACCGTGCTGGGTCGCGAAGGCCTGCGCCACCTTCTGCGACTCGGTCGTGAGGCGCTGCATGTGGGTGACGATGTCGTCGGCCAACGGCGAGCGGTCGGGCCGCACCTGCCGGTCGGCCGGGCGGGCCCCGTCGGGCGGCACGGGCCGCGCGGCGTCGGCGCTCGCGGGCCGCCCTGCGGGCACGGGGGACGTCGTGGGGTGGGTCGGGTCGGGCATCGGACCTCCTGCGTCTCGATTGTGGCGCACGCCCCTGTGATCTGCAATAGTCTTAGCCGCTAAGACATTCAGTAACCGAAGGATTCTCCGTGCGCACACTCGCCCGATTCGTCAGCGGCCGTCGGACCGCATGGGCCGTCCTGGTCGCCACCGCGGTGGCCGTGGCCCTCCTCTTCGCCTTCCTGCCGTCGAGCGAGGGCGACGCCGCGCCTCCTTCGGGCGTGCCCGCCTCGAGCCAGTCCGCCGAGGTGACCGCCCTGCTCGAGCGGTTCCCGAGCTCGGACACGACCGTCGGCATCCTCGTCTTCAGCGACGGGGGCGACACCCTCGACGACCGGGCGCTCGACGCGATCTCGGCCCGCGCCTCCGCCCTCGCCGAGCTGTCGACCACGCCGCAGGCCGTCCGGCCCCAGATCAGCGACGACGGGACGGCCGCGCTTATCGTCGTTCCGCTCGACGCCGACGCGGCCGACGCCGACGTCGCGGGCACGGCGACGGCGCTCCGCGACGCGGCCGGCGCCGATCTCCCCGCCGGCCTCGAGGCGTCGCTCACCGGCCCCGTCGGGTTCCAGGACGACATCGCGAACGCCTTCGCCGGCGCCGACTTCCGACTGCTGCTCGTCACCGTGATCGTGGTCGCCCTGCTGCTGATCGTCACGTACCGCAGCCCCGTGCTCTGGATCGTCCCCCTCGCCGTCGTCGGCGCCGCCGACGCGCTCGCCGGTCGTGTCGCCGCCGCCCTGGCCGAGCCCCTCGGCATCACCATCGACGCGTCGATCTCGGGGATCCTCTCGGTGCTCGTCTTCGGCGCCGGCACGAACTACGCCCTGCTGCTCGTCGCCCGCTACCGCGAGGAGCTGCTGCGCGAACCCGACCGGCACCGCGCCATGCGCACCGCCGTCACGAGCGCCGGGCCCGCGATCGCCGCGAGCGGCGGCACGGTCGCCCTGAGCCTCCTGACCCTGCTGCTCGCGTCGCTGTCGGGCAACCGCGCCCTCGGCTTCGCCTGCGCGGTCGGCGTCGTCATCGCCATCGTCTTCGCCCTCGTGGCGCTGCCGGCGGCACTGGTGGTCTGCGGTCGCGGGCTCTTCTGGCCCTTCGTGCCCCGCGCCTCCTCGGAGGCCGTCGACCACCCGCAGACATCAGCAGGAGGCGCGACCCACCACGCGGCCCCGCGCCGCGGCTTCTGGGATCGACTCGGTCGCGGCGTCTCGCGTCGTCCGGCCGTCGTGGCCGTGTCGGCCGTCGCGGGCATCGGCGTGCTCTGCCTCGGGCTCGGCGGCTACGCCGTCGGACTGTCGCAGACCGACCAGCTGCTCGGCGACCCCGAGTCCGTGTCGGCGCAGGTGATCGTCGACGAGTCGTTCTCGGCCGGGCTGACCAGCCAGACGGTCGTGCTCGTGCCGACGGACTCGGCCGACGCCGCCACGGCGTTGGCCGCCGACACCGCGGGCGTCGAGTCCGCGACCACCGGGGAGTCCTCGGACGGGCTGACCCGCATCGATCTGCAGCTGACGGCCGAGCCCGAGAGCGACGAGGCCTTCGCGACGATCGACCGGCTGCGGACGGCGTACGCCGATGCCGACGGCGCGGGCGCAGGAGATGGGGCCGCGTCGGAGGCGCTGGTCGGCGGCAGCGACGCGACCGCATTCGACACGAAGGTCGCCGCGCAGGCCGACATCGACCTGATCGCGCCGATCATCCTCGCGATCGTGTTCGTCATCCTCGCCCTGCTGCTGCGCTCGCTCGTCGCCCCCGTGCTGCTGATCGCGTCGGTGCTGGCGACGTTCTTCGCGAGCCTCGGGGCGTCGACCTGGCTGTTCCAGAACGTGCTGGGGTTCCCTGCTCTCGACACCGCCGTGACGTTGTACGCGTTCCTGTTCCTGGTGGCGCTCGGGGTCGACTACAACATCTTCCTGACGACCCGTGCCCGCGAGGAGGCGCTGGTGCACGGCACCCGCGAGGGCATGGTGCGCGCACTCGCCTCGACGGGGGCCGTGATCACCAGCGCGGGCATCCTGCTCGCGGCCGTCTTCGCCGTGCTCGGGGTGCTGCCCGTGGTGGCGCTGACGCAGGTGGGCGTGATCGTCTGCATCGGCGTGCTGCTCGACACGCTCGTGGTGCGGACCGTGCTCGTGCCGGCCCTGGTCTTCCTGCTGGGCGATCGGTTCTGGTGGCCCGGACTGCGGCGGGCCGGCGACCCGGGTATCGGCGGGTCGGTGTCATCGGGGGCGGGTCAGCGCTGACCCGCCGCGGATGACGGGAACCCGCCGAACCCGCTGACGCACACGCGTCAGCGGCAGGCGCCCCAGAGCCCGATGCGGTCGCGTTCGGCACGAGCCTCGGCCGCCACGAACCGGTCGCGGTAGCGGTACGGGTCGTCGTACGTGTCTTCGCGCCCGAAGCCGTCGGCGATGAGGTGCTCGTTGAGCATCGTGCCGTCCGGCGACCAGACGTAGCGCAGCAGCCGGTCGTACCGGTCGGCGTCGCCCTGCGAGGCGTCCGACTCGAGCCAGACCGTGGCCCCCTCGGGCAGCCGGTCGGTCGTCTCGGCGCTCGCCTCGGGCCCGAAGCAGTCGACGGGCGCGTCGGGCTTGACGGTCTCCGGGGTGTCGACGCCGATCAGCCGGATCCGCTCACGCTCGCCGCGCACCCGGACGACCACGGTGTCGCCGTCGACCACGCGCTCGACGACGGCCTCGGCCGCACCGGACGGGACGCTGGTCGGGACGGCCTCTCGACCCGCGCCTCCTGGACCACCGGCGGATCCGCCCGCCGGATCGACGCCCGCCCCATCGCCGAGGAGGCGCGGGAACGCCACGAGGACGACCCCGGCCAGCAGCACCACGAGGAGTCCGAGAGCCCTCCGCCGCGTCAGCGGACGGCGACGCCCGAGCATCCGCCGCGACCCGGCGGGCCGCCGCCGGACGCTCATCCGGCCAACCGGGTTCCGCGCAGCTCGGGCAGCTGCGTCGCCGCCAGGGCACCGACCACGAACACCGCGCCGAACAGCACGAAGAGCGTGGGCGGACCCCCGAGGGCGAGCACGGGCGGCACCGAGAGCGGCGCGACGATCGACGCGATGCGCCCCACGCCCGCGGCCCACCCGGCGCCGGTGCCGCGCAGAGCCGTCGGGTAGAGCTGGGGGTGACGGCGTAGAGCGCACCCCACGCGCCGAGATTGAAGAACGACAGGAGCATGCCCGAGATCAGGATCTGCGCGACGCTGCCGCTGACCGCTCCGAAGCCGAAGAACCCCGCGGCCACCGCCGACCCCAGCAGGAACGACGCGAGGGTGCCTCGGCGCCCCCACCTCTCGATCAGCCAGGCCGAGACCGCGTAGCCCGGCAGCTGCGCGAGCGTGATGATCAGCACGTACTCGAACGACCGCACGAGCGGGAACCCGGCCGCGACGAGCAGGGTCGGCAGCCAGACGAACGCGCCGTAGTACGAGAAGTTCGTCATGAACCAGACGACCCAGATCGCGATCGTGCGGCGCGCCATGCCCGCCCCGAAGAGCTGCGACCAGGAGGCGCGGGTCGGCGCGGCCGCGGCCGCGGACGGCTCGGTGGCCGGCTGGGCGGGCGCAGGCACCCCCGCGGCCTCCTCGAAGCCGCGGACGGTGCGCTCGGCCTCGTCGTGCCGGCCCTTCGACTCGAGGAATCGCACCGACTCGGGCATGCGGAGCCGCACGAAGACGGCGTAGAGGGCGGGCGCGGCCCCGATCAGCAGCGCCCAGCGCCAGCCGTCGTCGCTGGTCGGGATGACCAGGTACCCCACGAGGGCGGCGCCGATCGAGCCGACGGCCCAGAACGCCTCGAGCAGCACGACGACCCGGCCGCGGATGCGCCGCGGCGAGAACTCGCTGACGAGCGTCGAGGCGACGGGCAGCTCGGAGCCCAGACCGAGCCCCACGACGAAGCGCAGCACGAGCAGCACGCCGACCGACCACGACAGCGCCGACAGGCCGGTCGCCAGCCCGTAGAGCAGCAGGGTCAGGGCGAAGACCGTCTTGCGGCCGAGGCGGTCGGCGAGGGAACCGCCGACGGCCGCCCCGATCGCCATGCCGGCGAACCCGGCCGAGGCGACCCAGGCGAGCTGCCCGGCCTGGTCGCTCCACACCACGGCCAGCTGAGCGATGACGAACGAGAGCAGCCCGACGTCGAGCGCGTCGAGGGCCCAGCCGATGCCGGAGCCCGCCAGCAGGCGTCGGTGCTTCGAGGTGAAGGGGAGGTCGTCGAGACGCTCGCTGCGGGTGGGGGCCGCACCCGGCGGACGCGCGGTCGCGGGGGCGGTGAGGTCGTCGCTCATGTCGGTCTCTCGGGGATCGGGCGGGGTGCTCGGGCGGGGTGGTCGGGCGGGGACCACGGTAGCGGCAGCCGCCGACACGGCGAGGCCCCGAAGCTGCCAACCCGCCTGCCGGTGCGCCCCGCAGCCCCCCGCACGCCTAGGCTCCAGCGACCGGGCCATCGAGGTCCAGGTACGGAGGCGACACCATGGCAGAGAAATCAGCGAAGAAGGACAGCGCGAAGACGGCGGTCCGCTCCCTCAAGGAGAAGCGCGCCGACAAGAAGGGCAAGCGCGACGTCGCCAGCCACGCGGAGGACGCGGTCTCGAAGGTGAAGAAGCGCTCGTAGCGCTCCAGGATGACGCCTGACGACGAGCGGCACCGTGCGCCTCACCCTCGCGGGTGCGGTCGACGGTGCCGCGTCGCCGTCGTCGACCGCCCGGAGGCGCGCGCTCCGGCAGGAATTGAACTAACGTCGGTTTCGCGGCGCGTATCAGGACGCCTCGCAGACTGGGGCGGCCGGGGGTCGCTCCCGACGGGAGCAGCCTTGAGCCGCGAGAAGTCCGCACCAGCCGAACCGCGCCTCCTCGGCTCGAGATCACCCCGCCGCGGCACGGGACGCCGCATGGCCGCCGCAGGCGTCGCCGTCCTCGTCTCGGTCGCGACGGCGCTCGGCGGGGTGACCACCGCCTCCGCGGCGCAAGGCGGCGACTGGGGGGACTTCACGGTCGAGCGCCTGGCGTCCGGCACCGGCTCGGTCGGCACCATGACGCTCGACGGCGGGTTCCCGGCGACGTCCTTCACCACGAACGCCTCGTCGGCGACCGTCCCGAGCGGTGCGAGCGGCTGGCAGGGTCCGAACACCCCGCCCGGCCTCGAGTACGGCACCAGTCGCGGCACCACGTACCTGAACCTCCGGCCCATGCGCGACTCCCCCACCCCGCAGGCCGCCTCGGTCACCACGTACACCTTCGCCTCGGCCACCCCCACGGCCGGCTGGTCGTTCGTGCTGGGCGACGTCGACGCCGACCAGGCGACGATCACCGCGCTGGACGCCGAGGGAGCGCCCGTCGGTTCCGACGCCCTGGGGTTCCAGGGCGTCTACAACTCGTGCGGGCTGGCCGGCAGCCCCTCGTGCGCCGGCGGCGGCACCGGCGACGTGCCGAGCTGGGATCCGGCCACCGCGACCCTGACCGGCAACGCGGCGGCAGCGGACACCGAGGGCGCCACCGGCTGGTTCAGCCCGACCGTCGCACTGTCGAGTCTGACCATCACGTACCAGCAGCGCTCGGGGCGACCGATCTACCAGACCTGGTTCGCGACGAAGACGTTCGCCGCATCCGGTGTCGCGCAGAGCACCGTCGACGGCACGACGACGCCGTACGAAGGAGGCGCGGTGACGGTCGCGGACGCCACCGGACGCGTCGTCGCGACCACGACGACCGACGCCGACGGGCGCTACGCCTTCCCCGCCCTGACCGCGGCACCCGGCTACACCGTCACGATCACCCCGCCCGACGGCTCGTCGGGTGCGACGACGCAGGACTTCTCGCTGGTAGCGGGCGACCGGGCCGACCTCGACTTCGCCTTCTCGGCCACGACGGCACCCGTCGACCCCGAACCGGACACGGTCGACATCGTCGGCACCATCACCGACGACACCGGCGAACCCGTCACCGACACCCCGATCACCATCATCGACACCGACACCCAGGACGTCGCGATCGAGACCACCACCGACGACACCGGCTCCTTCGAAGCACCCGATCTCACCCCCGAGACCGACTACACGATCATCGTCGACGGCGACACCGACCGCCCCATCGAATTCACCACCCCCGCAGCCGGGGCCCCCAACCCGCCCCTCGAACTCGAACAGCCCGCCGCACCCGTCGACCCCGTACCGGACACGGTCGACATCGTCGGCACCATCACCGACGACACCGGCGACCCCGTCACCGACACCCCGATCACCATCATCGACACCGACACCCAGGACGTCGCGGTCCAGACCACCACCGACGACACCGGCACCTTCGAAGCACCCGACCTCACCCCCGAGACCGACTACACGATCATCGTCGACGGCGACACCGACCGACCCATCGAATTCACCACCCCCGCAGCCGGCGACCCCAACCCGCCCCTCGAACTCGAACAGCCCGCCGCACCCGTCGACCCGGAACCGGACTCCGTCGACATCGTCGGCACCATCACCGACGACACCGGCGAACCCGTCACCGACACCCCGATCACCATCATCGACACCGACACCCAGGACGTCGCGGTCCAGACCACCACCGACGACACCGGCGCCTTCGAAGCACCCGACCTCACCCCCGAGACCGACTACACGATCATCGTCGACGGCGACACCGACCGACCCATCGAGTTCACCACCCCCGCAGCCGGCGACCCCAACCCGCCCCTCGAACTCGAACAGCCCGCCGCACCCGTCGACCCCGAACCGAGCCCGGAACCCACGCCCGGCCCGACTCCGGAGCCGAGCCCCGAACCCACGCCCGGCCCGACCCCGGTCCCGAGCCCGGTCCCGAGCCCCGAACCGACCCCGGCACCCCTCCCCGAGGTCGTGTCGGTCAGCGGGACGGTGCTCGACGTCGAGGGCGCCCCGGTGTCCGACGCCCGGGTCGAGGTGCTGCCCGCCGACACCACCGACCCCGTCGACCCCGTCGCGACGGCCACCACCGACGACGCCGGCGCTTTCGTCCTGACCGGACTGACCCCCGACACCACCTACCGGCTGGTCGTCGACGGCACCCCGGTCGCCTCCTTCACGACCGGAACGGACGACATCTCGCTCGGCACGCTCGTCGTCGTGCCGGGCGTCGGCGCCGTGCCACTCGTGCCCGTCGCGGACGGCGGGCTCGCCTTCACCGGCTCCGATCCCGCTCTGCCGATCGGTCTCGCGAGCGGCCTGATCGCACTCGGTCTCGTGCTGGCCGCGGGGGCGGCCGTGCGCCGCCGCGCCGGAGCCGCGGAACGGGAGTGATCTCGGGAGGCGCGGTGCCGGGTCGACCGGCACCGCGCCTCCTCGGCTCAGGTCGTGGAGATGCCCGCCCGCAGCTCCTCGTCGGTGAGGGTCGGCCCGCCCCCGGCCGCAGCGGCCTCGTCCATCCACATGACGTCCCAGTGGTGGCCGTCGAGATCGTCGAACGACTTGCTGTACATGAAGCCGAAGTCCTGGCTGCCCGACGCGGTGCCGCCGGCGGCGAGCGCCTTGGCGAGCATCTCGTCGACCTCGTCCTTGCTCTCAGCGCTGACGGAGAGCTGCATCTCGTTGCCGACGGTCGCGTCGACGATCTGCTTGCTCGTGAACTGCTGGAAGAACGGCTTGACGAGGATCATGACGTAGATGGTGTCGCTGATGACGATGCAGGCCGCGTTCGCGTCGGTGAAGGCGGGGTTGATCGACCATCCGAGCGCCTCGTAGAAGGCCTTCGAGGCCTCGAGGTCGTCGACGGCGATGTTGACGAAGATCATCGTGGGCATCACGCACCTGGTTCCCATCGTGCCGGAGGCCCGGTGCCGCCGGTCGTGGGGTCAGCATGGCCCCGGTGCGGGCGGGGGTCAAGGCCTGCGGCGTGCGGTGCGCTCGCCGTCGGCGAGCCTGTGCGGCCGGTCGGTTCGGGGGTGCAGTCTCGACGTCATGAAGAACACGACACTCGGCCAGGTCGACGGCGGCCTCGACGTCGGACGCCTGGGCCTCGGCCTGATGGGCATGTCCGCTTTCTACACCGGCAACAGCACGGACGACGACGAGTCGGTCCGGGTCATCCACCGGGCGCTCGACGTCGGGGTGACCCTGCTCGACACGGCCGACATGTACGGTCCGCACACGAACGAGCAGCTGCTCGGGCGAGCCCTCAAGGGTCGGCGCGACCAGGCGGTCGTCGCCACGAAGTTCGGCAATGTGACGGACAAGGAGGCGCGGCTCGAGCGGACGGTCGACGGTCGCCCCGAGTACGTGCGCAGGTCGGTCGACGGATCGCTGAAGCGTCTCGGCATCGACCACATCGACCTCTACTACCAGCACCGCGTCGACCCGCAGGTGCCGATCGAGGAGACCGTCGGGGCCATGGGCGAGCTCGTCACCGCGGGCAAGGTGAGGTTCCTCGGGCTGTCCGAGGCGGCGCCCGAGACGATCCGCCGTGCCCACGCGACGCACCCGATCACCGCCCTGCAGACCGAGTGGTCGCTGTGGAGCCGTGAGCCCGAGGCCGAGATCATCCCCACCGTCCGTGAGCTCGGCATCGGCTTCGTGCCCTACTCGCCGCTCGGCCGCGGGTTCCTGACGGGCACGATCCGGTCGGTCGACGAGCTCGCGCCCGACGACTTCCGACGCTTCGCGCCCCGCTTCTCGGGCGACAACCTCGAGGCGAACGTGCGGATCGTGCAGCAGGTCGACGAGGTCGCCCGGGCCGTCGGCGCGAAGCCCGGACAGGTCGCGCTGGCCTGGCTGCTCGCGAAGGGCGAGGGGATCGTGCCGATCCCGGGCACGAAGCGCCGCGCGTACCTCGACGAGAACGTCGCCGCCGACGAGATCGTGCTCTCGGAGGAGCAGCTGCACCAGCTCGACGACGTCGCCGCGCCGAAGGGCGCCCGCTACGCCGACATGTCGACCGTCGACGAGTAGCGCGGGCGCCGACGCCGGCTCGGCCTTCGCTCCGTCGCCCCGCCACCCCGCCACCCCGCCACCCCGCCACCCCGCCACCCCGCCACGAAATGAATATCCCGCCATGTCTTCTCGTGGCGTGATGTTCACATCGTGGCGGGGTGAGACGTCCGGGCGAGTGACGAGGGCGAGGGCGAGGCCGAGGAGGCGCGGGTACGGTCGAGCGATGGACGACGTGATCAGACGCCGGGCACTCGTGCACGGCCTCGTGCAGGGTGTGGGGTTCCGTTTCTCGACCGAGGGCGAGGCCGATCGCCTCGACGTGGGCGGTTTCGTCCGCAACCTGCCCGACGGAGACGTCGAGGTGGAGATCGAGGGGCGACCCGACCGCGTCGCTTTGATGCTCGAATGGCTGGAGCAGGGCCCGCAGGGGGCGACGGTCGACTCCGTCGAGGTACGGGAGCTCGGTCCGATCGGCGAGACGGAGTTCACCACCCGGCGCTGACGTCGACGACTCGGCTCGCGCGACGCCTCGGCTCGCGCGTCGCCGGGGGTCGCCCTCGGACTGCAGCGCGGGTCGCGCACGGACCGCGGCGACGATCTCCGACCGGCACCTCACATACGGGGGTCGAGCACCGTCTACAGGGTGAGTAGCATCGCCGAGGGTGAGGAGCCGACCGTGACGACCGAGACAGACCTGCCGCCGACCGTCCATACGACCGTGCCGAGCCCGCTGGGCGATCTCACGCTCGTGGCCTCCGAAGACGGCCTCGCCGGGCTGTACTTCGCCGAGCACCGCAACCTCCCCGACCCGGCCGGTTTCGGGCGGGCGTCGCCGACGGGCGTCGGGGTCGTCGACTTCGACGAGGTCGAGCACCAGCTCGGCGAGTACTTCGCGGGCGAGCGTCGTCGATTCGACCTCCCGCTGGCGCCGCGCGGCAACGAGTTCCGCCGACGGGTCTGGGCCCTGCTGCGCGACATCCCCTACGGCGAGACGCGCAGCTACGGCCAGCTGGCGCGAGAGCTCGGCGACGTCGGCCTCGCCCGGGCCGTCGGGGCGGCCAACGGGCTGAACCCGCTCAGCATCGTCGTGCCGTGCCACCGGGTCGTCGGCGCCGCCGGTGCCCTCGTCGGCTACGCCGGGGGTCTCGACCGCAAGCGGCGGCTGCTCGATCTCGAAGAGCCCGAGAGCGCCTCCTCGGGCCGCCTGTTCTGACGTGCTGCCGTTCGCCCGCGTCGTCGAGATGCACGGGGCCACCGTGTGGCGCGTCTGCCGTGCGGTGCTCGACGAGCACGACACCGACGACGCCTGGTCCGAGACGTTCGTCGCAGCCCTCGTCGCCTACCCCTCGCTGCCCGAGACGGCCAACGTCGAGGCGTGGCTGGTGACCATCGCGCACCGCAAGGCGATCGACATCGCGCGGGCCACGACACGTCGTCCGCAGCCGGTCGAGGTCGTGCCCGAGCGGCGACCCGCGCCTCCGGCGGACGAGGCGCTGGCCCGGCGCGACGAGTTGATCCGCGCCCTCGACCGTCTGCCTCCCGGTCAACGCCGGGCCGTCGTCCACCACCACCTCGTCGGGCTCTCGCACGCCGAGGCGGCGGAGCTCACCGGCATCACCCCCGCCGCCGCCCGCCGCGCCTCGGCCGACGGCATCGCCCGGCTCCGACTCCTCCTCAGCCCACCCGACCCGCGAGCACCGTCAGGGGCCCCATGACCGACACACCAGACACCGCCGCGAGCATCCCCGAAGGCGAGGCCCCGCGGTCGGCCGCACCCGAGCTCGATGCCGTGCTGCGGCAGCGGCTCGGTGGCTTCGCTCCGAGCGACGACCGTCTCGCCGCCCTGCACGCCCGCTTCGTGCGCTCGGCGATGGACGCCGACGCCGTCGACGTGGCCTACCGCACGGTCGACTCCCCCGTCGGCCGGCTCATGGTCTGCACGACGACCGTCGGCATCGTGCGCATCGCCTTCGACGTCGAGGGGCTCGACACCGTGCTCGACCGGCTGGCCGCGGTCATCAGCCCGCGGATCATCGAGGCGCCCGACGCACTCGACACGGCGGCGGGTCAGCTCGACGAGTACTTCCGCGGCGAGCGCCGGTCGTTCGATCTGCCGCTCGACCGCCGGCTGTCGAGGGGGTTCCAGCGCACCGTGCTCGAGCATCTGCCCGAGATCGGCTACGGGGCGACCGAGTCGTACGCGTCGGTCGCGCGGGCCTCGGGCAGCCCCAAGGCCGTCCGCGCCGTGGGCACCGCCTGCGCGACGAACCCGCTGCCCGTCGTCGTCCCGTGCCATCGGGTCGTGCGGAGCGACGGCGCCCCCGGGAACTACCGTGGGGGGATGGCCGCCAAGCAGACCCTTCTCGCGCTCGAGGCCACGTCGTGAGCCCCGCCGACGATCCCTCGGTCGTGATCGGCGACGACGGGCTCGCACGACCCGTCTGGGCCTCGACCGACCCTCTGATGCGCGAGTACTACGACAACGAGTGGGGCATGCCCGTCCGCGACGAACGCGGGCTCTTCGAACGACTGAGTCTCGAGGCGTTCCAGTCGGGCCTCTCATGGGCGACCATCCTGCGCAAGCGCCCGGCGTTCCGCTCCGCGTTCGCCGACTTCGACCCCGACACGGTGGCGCACTTCGACGACGCCGATCGCGCTCGACTGATGGGCGACGCGGGGATCGTCCGCAACCGGCTGAAGATCGACGCGACCATCCAGAACGCGCGAGCCGTGGTCGGACTCCGCGCCGACGAGGGCCTGGTCGACTTCGTCTGGTCGTTCCGACCGGCCGAGACCCCGACTCCGCAGACCATGGCCGACGTGCCCACCACGTCGCCCGAGTCCGTGGCGTTGTCGAAGGCCCTCAAGAAGCGCGGGTTCACTTTCGTCGGGCCGACCACGATGCACGCGCTGATGGAGGCCGCGGGGCTCGTCGACACGCACCTCGTGGGCAGCCACCGACGCGGCACCTCAGGCGTCTGGGGCGACGCCCCGCGCCCGGGCGACCGACAGACCGCCTCGGCTCCGGGCCACGAGTCGTGACGCGTCTCGTCGTGCGGGCGGTCGGCGAGTACGACCACCGGCACGCCGTGGGTCTGCTCGCGGCCCACAGCATCCCCGGGGCCGAGGCCACCGACATCGGCGCGGCCTCGCATTCGCGGCTGGTCGAGGCGGGCGACGGGGCCTCGCGCGCCTCCTACCGGGTCGATCTGACCTTCACGGCCGACGGCGTCTCGGTCGACGTGCAGACCGACGACGAGAGGGTGCTCGCCGAGCTCGAGACGGTCGTCCGCCGATGGCTCGACCTCGACGCCGACATCGCCGCCGTGCACGACGGGTTCTCAGGCGACCCCGTGCTCGGCCCCCTGGTGACGGCACGACCCGGCATCCGCATCACCGGCAACCCCGACGGCTTCGAGACCGCCGTCGTCACGGTGCTGGGTCAGCAGGTGTCGTTGGCGGCCGCCCGCACGTTCAGCGGGAGACTCGTCGAGGCGTACGGAAGACCCGTCGAGGGCACCGGGCTGACGAGGTTCCCCCGGGCCGACGTCCTGGCCGCCGCCGACGTCGACGAGCTGCGATCCGCCGTCGGCATCACGAACAGTCGAGCGCGCACCGTGCAGGCCCTCGCCGCGGCCGTCGCCGACGGTCTCGTCATCGCACCGGGCGACGACACGACCGAGGTGCGGCGCCGGCTGCTGGCCGTCCCCGGCATCGGCCCGTGGACGGTCGACTACCTGGCCGTCCGCGCCCTCGGCGACCGCGACGCCTGGCCCGCCGGCGACCTCGTACTGCGGCGCGTGCTCGGCGGCCTGACCACGCGACAGGCCGAGACCGCCGGTGCCGCCTGGTCGCCGTGGCGGGCCTACGCGCTCTTCCACCTCTGGGCCGCCGTGCTGCCCACCGCACCCGCGGCGACGGCGCCGACGCCGGCGACGGCGACGTAGCCGCCCAGCGCACCGCGCGCGGAACCTGGGAGCCGGTCACCGCCGCGGCGCGTAGCGTCATACGGGTCGAAGGCGTTTCTTTCGTCTTCTCTGGCCGGTGTTGCTCGCATCCCTGCCCGTGAAGCTCAACTGCGACAACATCGGCACGAGGGGCACGGACGGCGGCATCGCCACGACCGTGCCCCTCATCTCTCTTCGTGAGACCGCGGACTCGCACTCCTCGGTCGGGAGAGGTGGACCGGGCGAGATGACAGCCGCAGGGATCTCGGACATCCTGGAGACCCGACAGGTGTCGACGTGTCGACCACCCCCGAGCCGACCGAGAGCACCGATGCGACTCCTCCTCATCCGCCACGGCGAGACCGCCGACAACGTCGCCCAGACGATCGGCTCGCGGCCGCCCGGCCCTCCCCTGTCGCCGGTCGGCGTCGATCAGGCTCGAGCCCTGGCGGGTCGACTGGCTGGCGAGCCGATCACGGCCGTGCACTCGTCACGGGCCCTCCGCGCCGCCGAGACCGCCGCCGTCGCCGCGGCAGGGCTGGGCGTGCCGCATCGCGAGCTCGACGGCCTGCTCGAGATCGACGCCGGCGACCTCGAGGGCCTCTCGTACGCCGACGCCCTGCCCGGCTACATGGGCACCATGCAGAAGTGGTGGACGGACCGCGATGCGCGCATCCCCGGCGGTGAGAGCGGCAGCGAGTTCGTGGCCCGCTACGACGCCGCCGTCGCCTCGGTGGTCTCGGCCACCGGCCCGGCGTCCACCGCGGTGATCGTCTCGCACGAGGCCGCCATCTGCGTCTGGGCGGCGAACACCGCCGACAATCTGGACGCCGAGTTCAGCCGCACCCACGGGCTCCGCAACACCGGCGTGGTCGCCCTCGAGGGGACGCCCGACCGGGGCTGGGTCGCCGTCTCGTGGGACGGCGACCCGCTCTCGCACTGAGCGTCGTCGGTCGAGTCGTACGAGCTCTCATCGAGCCAGGCCCGCGCCTCCTGTCGGGGTCCTCGTTTTTCGGCCATGGCGCCGAAGCGCACTCCGCTGAAACGGATCGCCGAAAGCGCCGGTCAGAGGACGTACCTAGAGGGACTAGGCAAAATCGACCACTGACCGGGGTTTTCTTGATTTGTCACCGGCCGTTCGGCGACGTATTTTCGAAGGGTGCCGACCATCTCGATGGCTCGGCGGGTCGCACCTCCGACCGAGCTTGCACGGGCAGGGAGCGGAGGCGCGACCCTCCCCGCCGGCCTCGCCTCAGGCGGCTCGCCTCGTTCACAGCTCGCCCCGCGCCTCCCGGACACAGATGCCAACGACTTCCCCCGCCCCTCTCTCGACCTTCTCTCGTCATGAGGAGTCCGGCACGGACCTGGCCGAGGCGGTGCGGGTGCGTTCGTCGCGCCACGGCGGCCGCGACTTCCGGGCGCGGCTGGCCGACGAGCCGTTCTCGTATCACTACGTCACCGTCGGCGATTCGCGGCTGGGGCTCCAGACGACGCGCTTCACCGCCTATCTGCAGGGCACCGTGCCGTATCCCGAGCAGTACGCGCTCATGTGGTTCCGTCGCGGCAGCGCGACCATCGACCATGGTGGGCGGACCTTCACGAGCCATGGCGCCGATCCCTTCCTGGTGCCCGCTGAAGACCCGTACTCGTTCTCGCTGACCCCCCGGCACAGTCAGCTCGTGCGCGTGGGCCGGGACTTCCTCGAGGAGACCGCCGCCGATCTGCACGACGGACCACCGCAGCGCATCGTCTTCGACCACACGACGGCCCCCTCCGCCGCCGCCCTCCGACGGTGGCGGTCGGTCACCGCCGCGGCCACCCCGAACATCGTCGACTCGGCCACCGAGCCGCTGCTGCGCCTCGAGTCGCAGCTGAGCATCGTGCGGGCCATGCTCGAGCTGTTCCCGTGGCGGCCGCTCGACCTGCCCGCGAGCGTCCGCACCGAGCGCGGCGTCAAGGTGCGCCTCGCCGCGGAGTACATCCACGCCCACGCCGGTCAGGCCATCACGCCGGCCGACATCGGGCGAGCGGCGGGGCTCAGCCCGCGGGCCCTGCAGCTGGCGATGAACGAGCACTTCGAATCGTCGCCGACGAACTACCTGCGGCAGGTGCGACTCGACCGCGCGCACGCCGAGCTGCTCACGTCGCCGCCGGGCACCGCCCGCGTGTCGGACGTCGCACGGCGCTGGGGGTTCGGCAACCTCGGCCGATTCGCGGCCGCGTACGCCGCTCGGTTCGGCGAGTACCCGCGCACCACGCTGCGCCGCTTCTGAGCGCCGCACCGCGCCTCCTCGGGGGCGGGGGGGGGACGCGGACGGCCCTGGTGGCGGCTGGCCCTGCTCGCTAGGGTGACAGGACCGATCGAGGGGACTGGTCACATGAACACCGCAATCGTCGTCATCGCCCTGGTGGTCGTCGGCATCGTCGCCGCCACCATCGCCATCGTCGTCCGCGAGCGCCGCGACCGCGCGGTCGCCGCCCGTCTCGACGAGGCGGACCCCGGGGCCGGCGTGCGTGCTCACGCCGACGCCGAGCGGCAGCAGGCCGGCCCTCGCGGCGAGGCCGGCGGCATGTCGTGGTCGGCCGGCGGCCAGAACTCGGCCTGAGCGCCCCGCAGCCGCGCGCATGCCCGCCTGCGCCTGCGCGCCGGTCTTGGGCCGCTAGCGGAGGGCGTCGCGGGCGGCTCGAGCCCGGGTCTTGATCGCGGCGATGACCTCGTCCTTCGCGTCGGCGTAGTCGTTCGAGTCGCTCCAGCCGCGAGTCATGAGGCCCTGCTTCACGGACTCGTAGAGAGCGCGGTCGGCGGCGTCGGAGCGGAGACGATCGCGCAGGAGGCGGTAGTCGTCGACCGCAGGATCCCCGCGTCGGTAGACGTGCACGTGCACGTCGCGAGCTGGCGTCCGCACGAGTCGGTGCCCCGGCTCGCGCACCCGCAGCTCGTACCCCGCGGCGAGCAGGGGCTCGAGGTAGTCCTCCTCCGCCGTGATGTCGGCCACGACCACCACGAGATCGATGATCGGCTTGGCAGCCAGGCCGGGCACCGAGGTCGATCCGATGTGGTCCACCTCGATCTCCTGCCCCGGCAGCGCCTCGAGGATCCGGTCGCGGTGCACGGCGAAGTCGGCGGCCCATCGAGGGTCGTACGGCTCGAGCGTCACGTGGAGCGGCTGCGGGCCGCCGACGAGCTCGAGCGTCGTGACATCCGGTCGGCGCGGGTTCCCGCTGTTCGTCGCCATGTGCATCCTCCGCTTCGGCCAGCCGGACAACGTAACCCAGTCGGCGGCGCGGTGCAACAGCGGGACGGAGCGGTCAGCCGGGTCGGTTCACCGACGAGTCGCGACCCGACGGTGCGCGGGGAGCCGTCGTCAGGCCTCGGCCGCGGCCCGGCCGCGTACTGCCGCGACATGCGCCCGCATGGCCGCCTCGGCCGCGTCGGCATCTCCCGAGTCGAGGGCCTCGAGCACGGCCCGGTGCTCGCGGATGGCGTGGTCGGCATCGCTGACGCCGAGCCCGCCGAACATGCGGAACCGTTGCGCCTGACCACCCAGCGAGTCGAACGCCCGGTGCAGGAACGGGTTGGCGGCCTGCTGCGCGATGAGTTCGTGGAAGGTCTCGTCTGCCTCCCAGTACGCGTGGTACTCCGCGAAGGTCGGGCCCTTCGGCGCCTCGGCGAGCCGGGTGAGGGTCTCGCCGAGCGCGTCGATGAAGGCGTCGGTGCGCCGAGGAGCCGCGAGCCGCGCGACCGCGGGCTCGATGACGCCCCGGGCGTGCATGAGGTCGTCGAGTTCGGCTCCCGTCAAAAGGGGCGCCGCGCGATAGCCGCGGAGTGCCGCCCGGGTGACGAGACCGGTCGACTCCAGGCGCGCCAGCGCCTCGCGGATCGGCGTCTGCGACACGTCGAGGTCGCGAGCCAGAGCGTCGATGTTCAGCGGCGTGCCCGGCGGCAGGGTGTCGTCGAACAGTCGGCGCAGCAGTTCGTCGTAGACGCCGTCCGACAACGAGACACGCTGGGGTCGGCGCGGGCCGTCACTGGGTGGCATCCGACCAGTGTTCCACACGTCGGGGCGTGTCGTCTTTCCTATAGGCGGTGTCATCGACCTCGTGCCGAGGAGGCGTCCGGAGCCCGGCAGGAGGCGCGGGCCGCCTCGTCGAGGACGCTCGCCACCGCGGCGACGTCGTGGGCTCGTCGCCCCAGGAACAGACCGTCCACCGCAGGTGCGGTCCGCGTCAGCAACCCCGGCCCCGCGCTGCCGCCGTAGACGAGGCGAGTGGTCGGAGGCAGACCGGCGCGCAGAGCGCGGGCCGCACCGACGATGTGCTCGACCGGAGCCGGCTCCGAGGCGCCGATCGCCCAGACGGGCTCATGGGCCACGACCAGCGGCTCGGCGGCGGCCGCACCGACCTGCGCCAGGCACGACGCCGCGGCCTCGGCGGGGCCGACCCGCGCCTCCTCCCCCACGCAGAGCCAGGGCACGAGGCCGGCCTCGCGGCACCGGTCGATCTTCTCCCGGACGACGGCGTCCGTCTCGCCGAGCAGACGGCGACGTTCCGCGTGGCCGACCTCGACGTAGGCGACGCCGACGTCTGCGAGGAGCGAGGCGACGTCCTCACCCGTCACCGCGCCTCCGGCGAATCGACTGACGTCCTGCGCCATGACCTGCACGCCGGTGCCCTCGAGCAGCCGCACGGCCGCCTCCAGCAGCGGCGTCGAGGGGGCCACGACGAGCTCGACCGCGCCGCTCCGCACGGCGGCCTGCCCCCGAGCGAGGTCCGCGACCGCCGCCAGCCAGTCGAGGGTGCGGGCACGAGACAGATAGGCCTTCGTGCTGATGCCGACGAGCACGGTCAGGACTGACGGAGGATCCGACGACCGGCCACCGCGATGGCCACGTCGAGGGCGCGCTGACTCGACGTGACGCTCGCGACGCCGGTCCCGGCGATGTCGAAGGCGGTGCCGTGCGCCGGGGTCGCGATGACCACGGGCAGGCCGCCCTGCACCGTCACCCCGCCGTCGAAGCCCAGCAGCTTGATGGCGATCTGACCCTGGTCGTGGTACATGGTCACGATGCCGTCGTAGCGCTCTCGCGCCCCGACGAAGATCGTGTCGGAGGGGAACGGACCGACGACGTCGATGCCGCCCGCCGCCGCCTCGGCGACGCCGGGGGCGATGACGTCGATCTCCTCGCGGCCGAAGATGCCGTTCTCGCCGTTGTGCGGGTTGAGACCGCAGACGCCCAGTCGGGGGCGTGCGACGCCGGAGTCGCGCAGCAGCTCGTCGAGCAGGCGGACGGCGTCGACCACGCCCTGCGTCGTGATGCGGTCCGCGACGTCGCGGATGCCGATGTGCGACGTCACCCTGGCGGTCCACAGACCCGGGATGATGTTGATCTCGCTCGTCACGCCGTCGCAGTGCAGCTCCTTCGCGAACCAGCGCAGTTCGTCCTCCTCGGACATGCCTCCGAGGTGCAGGCTCGTCTTGTTGAGGGGCGTGAACACGATCGCGCCGACCTCCCCGGCGTTGGCCAGGTCGATGGCGCGCCGCAGCTGATGCAGGGCGCGCTCGCCCGCCTCCTTGCTGACCTGACGCGGCGGGATGGGCTCGGCCGGCGCCGACCCGTCGTCGAGGAGGGTGGCGAAACCGGGGCGCGGCTCGTCGCTGAGCGGGATCGTGACGCCGACGACCGCCGCGGCGGCGTCGAGCTCGGCGCGGTCGGCGAGCACCACGATGTCGGCCGCCTCGAGGTTCGCGGGGTCGGCGAGCAGGCGGGCCGCGAGCTCGGGGCCGACGCCGGCGGGATCGCCCAGGGTCAGGGCGATGCGGGGGCGGCGGGCCGGCCCGCCTGCGGGGTCGGAGGTGGTGGAGGCGGGGGTGCTGACGGTCATGCTGCGGATCCTTCCGGGGATGCCTCGTAGGTGCTGATGACGTCGACCTTGGCGGCCGATGCGCTGGTGGGGTCGAAGCGGTGGTCGAGCCACTCCGAGGCGAGGCGCCGGGCGAGCTCGATGCCGACGACGCGCTGGCCGAAGCAGAGCACCTGCGCGTCGTTCGAGAGCACGGCCCGTTCGACCGAGAAGCCGTCGTGGGCGGTCACGGCACGGATGCCGGGCACCTTGTTCGCGGCGATGGCCACCCCGAGCCCGGTGCCGCAGACCAGCAGGGCCCGGTCGGCCCGGCCGTCGGCGACCATGCGGGCGGCCTCGATCGCGACATGCGGGTAGGCCGTGTGCCCGTCGGGCCCGACGCCGACGTCGACCACGCTCGCGACGCGGTCGTCGCCCTCGAGGTCGGCCCGCAGGCGCTCCTTGTACTCGTAGCCGGCGTCGTCGCAGCCGACGACGATCCTCAGCGGTTCGTTCACGGTTCAGGCCTCCTGGTGGATGGGGTTCGCGGTCGGGGTGGCTGTGCCGGCATCGGCTGAGGTCGCGCCGTCCTGCTCCGCGACCTCGCGGGCGACGACGCCGGCGATGCGCGCGAACGACACCGCGCCCGCGTCGGGGTGACCGAGGCTCTTCTCGGCGAGCGGTCGCGCACGGCCGAGTCGGGGCCGGAGGCGCGCGGTCGCGTCCGCGGCCTCGCTCGCCGCCGCTGCGGCGCGGACCCACGCCTCGGGCAGGTCGAGCCCCTCGTCGGCGGCGCGACGGAGCGCATCGACCAGGGGGACGAACGCGTCGACCAGGGTCTTGTCGCCCACCTCGGCTCCGCCGAGGCGCTGGATGGCCTCGAGCCCCGCTGCAGCGGCCCGGGCGGAGGCCTGCGGGTCTCGGAGGTCGGGTTCCGCGGCCAGGGCGGCGCCGGCGCTGGTCAGGCAGACGCCCCAGAGCGCACCGGAGGTGCCGCCCGCGTGCTCGGCCCAGCCCTCCCCTGCCTCGGCGAACACTGTCGAGACGCCGGCGCCGCGCTCGACGGCGGCGCGGGCCGACGCGAGTCCGGCGGTGATGCCGCGAGCCATGCCGATGCCGTGGTCGCCGTCGCCGGCCACCGCGTCGAGACGGCCGAACTCCGCCTCTGAGGCGACGACCATCTCGGCGACGTGCTCGAATCCCTCGAGCAGGGGCCGACCGGCGCCCACGTGACGATCGTCGTCGGCCGGGGCGACCGACGGGGGCGCCTCGAGACCGGCGCCGTCTCCTGTGTCGTCGACCCGCGCCTCCACGGCTCCCTTCCGGAAGGCGGGGCTCGAGGCCGGGCTCCCCCAGAGCTGCTCGAGTTCGTCGTCGACCCAGAAGAAGGTCGCCGAGACCCCCGACATGTCGAGGCTCGTGACGAGTTCGCCCACCTCGGGCTGCACGACGGTGACGCCGGCCTCGTCGAGCAGGCGCCGGACGTGGCCGTAGAGCACGAAGAGCTCCTCGTACTTGTAGGTGCCGAGTCCGTTGAGCAGGACGACGATCCGGTCTCCGGCGCCTTCCGGGGCCTCGGCGAGCAGCGATCCGACGAGCAGTTCGGCCAGTCCGCGGGCCGACGGCAGGTCGGCCTCGCCGATGCCCGGTTCGCCGTGGATGCCGAGGCCGATGGACATCCGACCCTCGGGCACCGTGAAGAGCGGCTCCGTCGCGCCGGGCAGGGTGCATCCGGAGAACGCGACGCCGAACGAGCGCGTGCGGTCGTTCGCCCGTCGCCCGAGCTCCTCGACGCGGTCGAGGTCGAGACCGGCCTCGGACGCGGCGCCGAGCACCTTGAAGACCGTGAGGTCGCCCGCGATGCCTCGACGCTTGGCGATCTCGTCGCGGCTGCCGCTGGCGATGTCGTCGGTGACCGCGACCACGCGGACGTCGACTCCCTCGGCCCGGAGGCGCTCGGCGGCCTGACCGAAGTTCAGGACGTCGCCGGCGTAGTTGCCGAACGACAGCACGACCCCGCCGCCGCGCTGAGCGGCCCGGGCCACACGGCACACCTGACCGGCGGACGGCGAGGCGAAGATGTTGCCGTAGGCGACACCGGCGGCGAGGCCCGGACCGACGAGGCCGGCGAAGGCCGGGTAGTGGCCGGAGCCGCCGCCCACCACGACGGCGACCTGGCCGTCCGCGAGGGGCGTGCGCCGCACGACGCCGCCCTCCACACGGCGCAGGGAGTCATGGGCCGCCGCGAAGCCGTCCAGGGCCTCGTCGGCGAAGGTGGTCGCGTCGTAGTCGAGGATGGTCACGACACCATCTCCTCTCTCGGGTCGGTGACGGCGGAGGCGACCAGCGCCTCCCGCCCGTCGAGGACGGCCATCCGCTCGGCGCTGGGCAGCACGCGGCGGAGGTAGTCCCTGTTCAGGGCGGCGACGGAGAGCCCGTCGCCGCCGTAGTGCTCGCAGACGAAGGTGCCGCGGAAGCCCGCCTCGACGGCGTCGCGCACGGCGTGCCGGTAGTTGATGAGGCCGAGCTCGAGCGGGGCGGGCAGGGCCGTGTAGGCGCCCGTCGCCGGGTCCTCGTCACGGTGGTAGTTCTTGACGTGCCAGTAGTTGGCGTGCGGCAGGGTGGCGGCCAGGGTCTCGCGCCAGTCGTCGATCGGCCGGTGCAGACGGACGAGGTTGCCCACGTCGGGATTGAGACCGACGTTGTCCAGACCGACCTCGGTGACGAGGCGCACCGAGCTGGCAGCGGTGCCGAGATAGGTGTCCTCGTACATCTCGAGCGTCAGGTCCAGGCCCAGCTGAGCGGCGTGCCGCCCGAGCTCCGTGATCCGCGCCACGGCGAGCTGCCAGTTCTCGGGGTCGTCCGGCGCGTCGATCTCGCCCTGCGCCGTCCAGAACCACAGCCGATCCCGCTGCTCGCTCGTGAGCGGCCGGTGGAAGCCGACGGAGACGATCCCCGCCCCCAGACGGGCCGCGGCCTCGAGGGTGCGATGGCTGTAGGCGAGGTTCTCGAGACCGACCTCGGGGTCGATGACGCTCGACCGCACCACGCAGACGCTCGTGAGGTCGACGCCGGCATCCCGGCCGGCAGCCGCCAGCTCGTCGAGACGCCGGCCGGGCAGATCGCCGACCCGCAGCCAGTTGTCGTTGATCTCGACGAGGTCGAAGCCCGTCTCGCGGATCTCCTCGAACGAGGCCCGCCAGGCCTCCGGCTCGGCGTCGAGGGTGCTCGTGCCGTCGCGGTCGACCGCCGGGAACTGCAGCATCGCGGCCGCGATGGGCCAGTCGTCGCGCGAGGGGCTCATCGTCCGGCCTCTTCCCGGGCGCGATCGCGCGTCTCGGCGTCGTCGGTCGCTGCGACACGGGGGCCGCGGCGGACCGCGAAGCGCCCGGCGATCTTCGGGCCGACCATCAGGGCGGCGGCGAAGAGGAGGATGCCGACGCTGATCGGGCTCTGGAGCAGGACGAGGAAGCTGCCCTGGCCGATGGCGGAGGTCTGCACGAGCGCCTTCTCGAACAGCGGGCCGAGCACGAGGCCCAGCACGAGCGGCGCCATGGGCAGGTCGAGCTCCTTCATGATCCAGCCGACCACCCCGAAGATCAGGACGAGCACGACGCTGAACATGTTGTTGCTGACCGAGTAGGCGCCGACGAAGCTGGTCAGCAGGATGATCGGATAGAGGTAGCCGTAGGGGATGCGCAGCATCTGGGCGAACACCGGCGCGAGCGGCAGGTTCAGCACCAGCAGCATCACGTTGCCGATGAAGAACGACACGAGAAGACCCCAGATCAGCGTGGGCTGCGTCTCGAACAGGCGGGGGCCGGGCTGGAGCCCGTAGACGGTGAAGGCGCCCAGCAGGACCGCCGTCGTGCCGCCTCCGGGGATGCCGAGGGCGAGGGTCGGCACGAAGTTCGCGTTGGCCGCGGCGTTGTTGGCGCTCTCGGGCGCCGCGACGCCCTCGATGGCGCCCTTGCCGAACATCGCCTTGCGGGGCGACACGCGCTTCTCGATGCCGTACGCCATGAACGAGGCGAGGGTCGAGCCGGCGCCGGGCAGGATGCCCAGCACGAAGCCGATGCCGCTGCCGCGGAGGATCGGACCGGCGCTGCGCTTCAGTTCGCCGCGGCTGATGACCATGTCGCGGAACCGGGTGCGGATGGGGGCGTCGGCCCCGCGTCGGATCTGGTGCAGCACCTCGCCGACGGCGAAGAGACCGATCATCACCTCGATGAAGGGGATGCCGCTCAGCAGGTTGATGCTGCCGAAGGTGAAGCGCGCGTCGCTGAAGCCGGTCGCGACCCCGACGGTGGAGATGAGCAGACCCGCCGCCGCCATCATGAGCCCGCGGGACAACGAGCCCCCGGCGAAGCTGACGACGATGACGAGACCGAGGATCATGATCGCGAGGTTCTGCACCGGTCCGAAGTTGAGGGCCAGGTCCGCGAGCGGAGGTGCGAGCCACATGAGCAGCGCGAGCGAGATGATCGCCGCGACGAACGAGCCGATGGCGCTGATCGCGAGGGCCGATCCGGCCTTGCCGTTCTTGGCCATCTGATAGCCGTCGAGCGTGGTGACCACGCTCGCGGCCTCGCCGGGCGTCGAGATCAGCACCGACGTGATCGTGCCGCCGTACTGGGCGCCGTAGTAGATGCCCGCCAGCATGATGAGCGCCGTGACGGGTTCGAGGGTGAGGGTCAGGGGGATGAGGATCGCGACGCCGGTGGTCGAGCCGAGACCGGGCATCAGCCCGATGATCGTTCCGAGCAGCACGCCGATGAAGCACCAGAGGAGGTTCTCGGGCGTGAAGGCCGTCGAGAAGCCGAGTGCGAGGTTGTCGAGCATGGTCGTCCTTCAGATCAGGCCGAGCAGACCCTGCGGCAGCGGCACGCGCAGCAGGGCGACGAAGATGGCGTAGGTCACGACGCCCGCGGCGACCGCCACGAGGGCGGACGGGAGGACTCGGCGGTGCTCCACGAAGACGGCGACCACGAAGAGCAGCAGCACGAAGGCGAGGAGGAAGCCGACCACCTGCACCATGGCGAGCGTGACGACGACGAGTCCGAGCACGACCGCCAACATGCGGTTGCGCTGACGCTGGGTGCGGCCG
Organism: Frigoribacterium sp. AC394; assembly: GCF_979258095.1. Taxonomy (NCBI): domain Bacteria; kingdom Bacillati; phylum Actinomycetota; class Actinomycetes; order Micrococcales; family Microbacteriaceae; genus Frigoribacterium; species Frigoribacterium sp. AC394. Next base: position 1,142,458 of record NZ_OZ409834.1, read on the forward strand.
AGGATGTCGACTCCGTCGTCGTCCGTCGCGAGGGGCGAGTGGATCGACTGGGTGCTGGTCGTGGGGGCACCCGGGTCGAGCGGGTCGCCGAGGACGATGCCGTCGTCGGGCCGGGAGGGCGTGTCGAGGATGAGCTCGGCCTGGGAGGGCCGGTCGAGACGTCGACGGAGGCGCCCCACCAGATCGAGGACGGCGAACACGGCGACCAGGCCGCCGGCCATGGCGGGCAGGAAGCCCGGGCCGATCTCGCCTCCCTCGACCGTCACGCCGTACCCGAGACCCCCGACGAGGGCGGCGGAGCCGATCGCCGCGAGGACGGCGCTGGCGGCGAGTCCGCCGCGGTGGACGGCCGTCACTCGGCGAACACCTTCTCGAGGTCGGCCGTGTTCTCGCCGAGGTAGGTGCCGAACTCGTCGCCGTACTGGGCGTTCGGCTGCAGGTAGTTGCTCTCGACGTACTCGGTGTACGCGTCGCTGTCGGCGTACGCCTCGCCCGCATCGATCCAGAACTGCTCGGTCTCGGCGCTGATGCCACCGGGGGCGATGAAGCCGCGGAACTGCGCGAACGAGACGTCGATGCCCTGCTCGGCGGCCGTGGGGATGTCGGCGAGCGCCTCGTACTCGTAACGGTCCTCGGCGACGGCGCACAGCGCCTTGAGGTCGCCGGCCTCGAGCTGGGCGATGACCTCCGCCGGGTTGAGCGACGCGACGTCCACCTGACCGCCGAGCAGACCCGTCAGAACCTCGCTGCCGGACTCGAACGGCACGCGGTCAAACTCGACGTCCTCCTCCTGCTCGATGAGGGTGAAGACGATCTCGTCGAGCGACGTCGATCCCGACACCGCGGCGACGACGCGCTCGTCGGCGGCCGCATCCACGACGTCGGTGCAGGTGTCGTACTCGCTGTCGGCCGGGACGACGATCAGAGTGAAGTCGTCGCCGACCTTCATGATCGGCGTGAAGTCCTCGTAGGTGAACTGGACGTCCTGGGTGACGGGCAGCGCGAGCATCGCCGTCTCGGCCGCGAGCAGCAGATCGTTGCGGCCCTCCTGCCCGAGGAAGTACGAGTAACCGATGGCGCCCGAACCGCCTTCGCGGTTCTCGACGCTGACGTTCAGGCCGGTGCCGCCTTCGAGGCCCGAGGCGATCGCGCGACCCGAGAGGTCGCTGCCGCCACCGGCGCCCATCGGAACGAGCATCGTGACGTTGCCCGTGGGGGCGCCGTCGGCGGTGCTGCCTCCCGCAGCGGAACCGCAGGCGGTGAGGCAGAGCAGGGACGCCGCGGCAAGGCCGGCGACGAGGGGGGTACGTGACTTCATCGTCTTGATCTCCAGTGATCGGGTCCACCCGGGTGCGAACCACCCGCTTCAGGAACTATCGCATATCCTATCGGATTCGCGCCAGCCCTGTGTCGATGGTCTCGGGTCAGCTCCCCGGTCAGATCCCCGCGAGGCTCACCCGCGCCTCCTGAGCTTCCCGCGAGAGCAGCCAGACGAGGTAGCAGCCGCCCACGACGACGGTCACGACGCCGACCGGCACCGTGACGGGCAGCACGTGCTGCGCGATCAGGTCCGAGCCGAGCAGCACGACGGCACCGGTCAGCGCCGACGCGACCAGCGGCACGTGCGCCGTGCGCGTGAGACGCCTCGCGATCTGCGGGGCGGCCAGGGCGACGAACGCGACCGGACCGGAGACGGTCGTGGCCACGCAGACGAGCGCGACGCCGATCACCAGCGAGGAGGCGCGCAGCCGTTCGACCAGCACCCCCGTCACCGCGGCGAGGTCGTCGCCGATGCCCAGCTGGCGGAGCCCCGGTGACAGCACCGGCACCACGAGCAGGAGGAGCACCACGAGCACGCCCGCCGCCCCGACCCCCGTCGCGTCGACACCCGCCAGCGTGCCCGCGCCCCAGGCCGAGGCGAACAGCGCCGTGTCGAGCTCGACCTGCAGCAGCAGCCAGGTGCCGAGCGACGCGGCCATCGACGACACCGCGATGCCCACCACGATGAACCGGAACCCGCCCGCCGACGTCCCGCTCGAGAGCAGAGCGATCAGCAGAGCCGTCACGAGACCCCCGATCAGCGCTCCGATCGTGCGCGACTCCCACGACGGCCCGACGACGATCAGCGCGCCGAGCATCCCGACGAACGCGCCGTTCGACAGACCCATGATGTCGGGGCTCGCGAGGGGGTTCCGGGTCACCGTCTGGAACAGCCCGCCGGCGACCCCGAGCGCGACCCCCACCACCGCGGCGGCCGCGATGCGCGGCAGCCGCCACTCGAGCACGATCGTGCGAGGCAGACCCTCTGTCGACCCGGTGACGATGCCGAGCACGTCGGACAGCGAGACAGCGAAGTCGCCGGACATCGACCCGACGACGGCCAGGGCGAGCGCGGCGGCGATCAGCGAGGCCGAGACCGCAACGACACGATGCCGCCCGGGCCCGGGCCGCCCGCTGGCTGGACGGGCAGCGCCGGCCGCCTCCCCGCGCCGCGACGTCCCGCTCACAGCGCCGTGGCCCCGCGTCGGCGCCGCACCAGCACGACGAGCACGGGCGCTCCGACGAACGCGGTGACGATCCCGACCGGCATCTCGGACGGCGACACGAGCACCCGTCCGACGACGTCCGACACGAGCACGAGCACGGGCGCGACCAGCATCGAGCCGACGACGATGCGGCGGTGGTCGAGGCCGATCCCCCAGCGCACCACGTGCGGGATCATCAGGCCGACGAACGAGATCGGGCCGGCGAGCGCCGTGGCCGTGCCGGCGAGCAGGGTGATGGCGGCGAGCGAGAGGAGGCGCGTGCGCGCGAGGTGCACCCCCTGACTCACCGCGGTGTCGTCGCCGAGCGCGACCGCGTTCAGGGCGGGCGCGACGACGACGGCGAGCACCGCGCCGAGCACGGCGAGGGGCGCGACCGAGGCGAGCCCGTCGAGACCGCGACCGACGAGACTCCCGGCCGACCAGCCGAGGAGGCGCTCGAACGCATCCGGGTTCGTCAACGTCAGCCCCGTGGTGACGCCCGAGAGCACCGCACCGACCGCGAGACCGGCGAGCGTCAGCCTCACCGGGTCGGCGCGGACACGGCCCGCCGACCCGAGCACGGAGACCACGGCGGTCAGCACGAGCGCCCCGCCGAAGGCGAACCAGACGTACTGTCCGATCTCGACGACGCCGAGGAAGACGACGGCGACGGCCACCGCGGCCGCGGCGCCCGCGTTGACACCGAGGATGCCCGGGTCGGCCAGCGGGTTCCGGGTCAGCGCCTGCATCAGGGCCCCGGCTCCGCCCAGCCCGACGCCGACGACGGCACCGACCAGCGTGCGCGGCAGCCGCTGCTCGATCACGACGAAGCGGGACTCGTCGGTGCCGCCCCCGGTGAGGGTCTCGAGCACGAGCCGCGGGCTGAGGGCGTTGGCCCCGAGCGCGAGCGACAGCAAGGCGGCGATCAGCAGCGCGACGACGGCGACGGCGATCCCGACGCCGACCCTCATCCCCCTCGCCTGCGAGCGTTCCGCCAGGCGGCGCCCAGCCAGGCGGCGCCCAGCCGGGCGGCGCCCAGCCGGGCGGCGCCCAGCCGGGCGGCGATCGTCGGGGAGGCGCGTCACCGGGTGCGGCTCAGGACGCCCTCGATGTCGTCGAGCACGGCCAGACCGCCGAGCGGACCGACCCCGGTGATCCAGTACGACTGGTCGACGAGGTGCAGCTCGGGGAACGCCGAGGGGTTGTCGCTGATCGCCTCGGGCGTCGTCGACTCGTCGGAGACGTCGGTGGTCGTGACGAAGACCTGGTCGGCCGTCGCGTCGAGCACCTTCTCGGGTGAGAGGTCGACCGAGATCGAGTCCTCCCAGTCGCGCTCGGGAGTCTCGAAGCCCACGCACTCGAGGGTGCTGCCGGCGAACGACTCGGGGCCGTAGAGGGTCAGCAGGCCGTCGCGGGGCCTGATCAGCTGCGCCGTGCCCGAGACGTCGAACTCGGAGGCGATCTCGTCGCAGCGCGCCTGGTACTCGGCCAGCAGCGCCGTCGCCTCGTCGGCCCGGCCGAGCGCCTCGCCCACGAGATCCACGTTGTCCTTCCAGGGGTCGGCCTGCGAGGCCAGGAAGACCGTCGGCGCGACCGCGCTGAGCTGGTCGTAGAGCGCCGAGTGGCGCGACTCGGTGCCGATCACGAGATCGGGGGCGAGCGAGGCGATCTTCTCGACGTCGGGCTCGGTGACGGTGCCGACCGTCTCGATCGACGCCGCCTCGTCGCCCAGGTAGGCCGGCACACCGGCCGCTTCGTTGAGCACCGCGGCACCGACGGGCACGATGCCGAGCGCGATGGTGGTGTCGAGGGCGACGGGTTCGAGCACGACCACGCGCTGCGGCGCGGCCGGGACGGCCGTCTCGCCGCGGGCGTGCGCGACCGTCCGGGCGGACGACGACGAGGACGCGTCGGCCTCGGAGCCGTCGGCGGCGGAGCCGACACCGGTCGTGCAGGCGGACAACGCGACCGAGAGGGCGACGGCGACCGATGCGGACGCGAGGCGGATGAGCATCGGGGACCGCCCGGACGGGGAGATCGACGGGGAGGAGGGGCGAGGGAGAACCACGGGGAGAGCCTTCGATCGTCTGACGAGAGAGGGAGCCGGGTCGGGACCGGCTGGAACGGGGACGACCATAGTAGGTAAGCCTTACCTAACACAACTGGGCGTCGGGGCGCCGTCGGTGGCGAGCGCCTAGCGTCGACCGCACCCAGCACGAGAGGACCCCCATGAGCGAGAGCACAGACCGCACCGACGGCCCGAACGCCGCACGACCCGACGACGAGCGCGCCGCCGTGGATCAGGCGACCCTCGAGGCGGCCGCCGTCGAGACCTACCGCGCCAGCCAAGGCGACGGCAGCCCCGACGCGAGCGACGGCGACGGCACCGACGATGGCGACCGCGACGGCACCGCCGACACCGACACCGACACGCAGGGGGCGCCCGCGACCGGCGACGAGGCGACACCCGACGGCGACGTCGCCCAGCCCCTCGGCGGCACGCTCTCGGGCGAGGAGGACTACGTCGCGGCGAGCCCGGCCGGGCTCTCGGGCGAGCAGGACGCCGCCCTCGCGGCGGATGTCCGCTCCGACGACCCCGAGGCCGGCGCCCACCGCGGTGACATCGGCGCGAACCGCGGCGGCAGCGGCGGCCGCTGACCCCGCGGCGAGACCCCACGAAGTCACCGAGACCCCGGCGCGCGCACCGGGGTCTCAGCGACTTCCTGGGGTCTTGCGGGCGACCGCGTGGTGCATGCTGGGTTCGATGACTTCTTCACGCCCTCACCTCGACGACCTCGCCCGCTTCATCACCGCCTCCCCCTCGTCGTTCCACGCCGCGGCCGAGGCCGCCCGGCGTCTCGACGAGGCCGGCTTCACCCGACTCGTCGAGACCGACGCCTGGCCGACCGGCCCGGGTGCCCGCTACATCGTGCGCGACGGCGCCGTCGTCGCCTGGATCGAGCCGGCCGGAGCAGGGCCGACCACGCCGTTCCGCGTGGTGGGCGCGCACACCGACTCCCCCGGCTTCAAGCTCAAGCCGAAGCCGACGACCGGCACGCGCGGCTGGCTGCAGGCCGGCGTCGAGGTCTACGGCGGGCCGCTGTTCAACTCGTGGCTCGACCGCGACCTCGAGTTCGCGGGTCGACTCGTCTCCCGCACCGGCGAGACGAGCCTCGTGCGCACCGGCCCGCTGCTGAGGTTCCCGCAGCTCGCCGTGCACCTCGATCGCGGTGTCAACGCCGAGGGTCTGAAGCTCGACCCCCAGCGCCACCTGAACCCCGTCGTCGGAGCCGGCCCGCTCGACGAGGCGGACGTGCTCGGCCACCTGGCGGCGTTGGCGGGTCTGGCGCCCGCCGACGTGACCGGGTACGACGTGGTCGTGGCCGACACCGCGCCTCCTGCACGTCTGGGTCTCGACGGCGAGCTCTTCGCGGCCGGCCGCATGGACAACCTCACGTCGACCCACGCCGGGCTCGTCGCCCTGATCGAGACCGCGGCGAGCGCAGGAGGCGCGGGTGCTGAACTCGATCACGTCGCCGTGTTCGCCGCCTTCGACCACGAGGAGGTCGGTTCGGCGACGCCGTCGGGCGCCGCGGGTCCGATGCTCGAGGACGTGCTGGCCCGCGTCTCGGACGGCCTCGGGGCGACCGCGACCGATCACCGGCGCGCCCTCGCGGCGTCGTGGTGCCTCAGCGCCGACGCCGGTCACGCCGTGCACCCGAACTACCCCGAGCGCCACGACCCTGCCAACCAGCCGATCGTGAACGGCGGTCCGCTGCTGAAGATCAACGCCAACCAGCGATATGCGACCGACGGGCTCGGGGCCGCCGAGTGGTCGAGGGCGTGCAACCAGGCCGGGGTGCCGTTCCAGGAGTTCGTGTCGAGCAACGCCGTGCCCTGCGGCTCGACGATCGGTCCCATCACGGCGACGCGGCTGGGCATCCGCACCATCGACGTCGGGGTGCCGCTGCTCGGCATGCACTCGGCCCGCGAGCTGTGCGGCGCCGACGACCCCGGGTACCTGTCGCGCGCCGCCGCGGCGTTCCTCGCCCCCGTCGCCTAGACCTCCCGAGGGCGGTCGCGTCGGCGGACCCCCGACGGTCCCTTGTGTGACTGCATGGCTTTCAAGACAGCTGGTCCTTCTGCACGCATCGTCAGGTTGATTCGCAACCTACGCCTCAGCGGAGCTCGACAGATTATCGCATAACGTAGTCTATGCGTTATGGAGACTGCAACTCAGCTGCGGATGATCGATGTGGAAGTCCGGTACGGGCGACGAGTCGTGGTGGGTGCGCCCTCAGTGGAGGTCCTCCGCTCGACGACCACGGCCGTCGTCGGAGCATCCGGCAGCGGCAAGTCCTCGCTTCTGCGATGCATGACGGGACTCCAACGCCCCTCATCGGGCCGCGTGGTCGTCGATGACCTCGATCTCACCGCGCTGAAAGGCAACCGACTCGCCCGCTACCGGCGCGACGTCTTCGGCATCGTTCTGCAGGACGGAGGGCTCGTGCCGTCACTGTCAGCCCTCGACAACGTTCAGATCGCGCTCGACCTCCGCCGCATCCCACGATCCAGGCCCAGGGCTCGAGCGGCCCTCGACGATCTCGGCCTCTCCTTTCTGAGTGATCGTCTGCCGGGCCAGCTCTCCGGCGGCGAACGGCAACGCGTCGCCTTCGCTCGCGTGCTGGCCCAGCGAGCACCGTTCGCGACGCTCGATGAACCGACGTCGAGTCTCGATGCGGACAGTCGAGAAGACGTCGTACATGGCATCCTCACGCTCGCGGCTGCCGGGTGCGGCATCGTGGCCGTGACTCATGACCTCGAACTCGCCGCCCAGTGTGATGCAGTGGCGGTCATCAGCGACAAGGTGCTCAGCACCCCCGTCACCGTCGCATCGGTCGCCGAAATTCAACGACTCACCCGAGGCGAGAGATGATCGGGTTCCTGCGCCTACTCAGGGCCTCGCTGCTGGCGACGGTCTCTGATTGGCGCCAGTGGTCCGCCTACGGCGCCATCGTGTTCGCCTCCGCGGTCGTCGTGGGGGCGTGCCTCACAGGCGTCGAGTCCGCCGGGCGAGCACCCGCTCCGCTCGGCGGCATGGTGAGTTCGTGGACGACGCCCGCAGCGCTGATGGCACTTGCGGCAGGCACGACCTGCCTCTCCACCGTGTCGCGACTGACCCAGTCGCAATTCGATCGAACACGTCGGGCCTGGGTGTGTCTCGGTGTCATGCCGTGGCCGGGTCGTGCACTCATCATCGGTGAAGCCGCCACCGTCGCTCTCGCAGCTACCGGCGCGGGTCTCGGAATCGTGGTCGCCGCAGCTGCCCTGTGGACACCGCTTCCGCTGGCCTCAGGCTCGCTCACCTTGACGACCGGTCCTCTCGTCGTCATCGGCACTCCCTCCGCCGTCGCTGTGGCCACGGCTCCCGCCATCGTCAACGCAGCCAGGCGCTTTCCCCCGCGTTCCAGACGCCGCGGCACGGCTCGCATCGTTTCCACGATCCTTCTCACGTCGTCCTGCCTCCTGGCCGTTCGATCGATGCCTTCTGCTCCGGCCGGACGAGACGGAGCAGCTGGGATGGTGCCCTGGTCACTGCTCGTCGTCGCGTTGGGCGCTCTGACCGCGTCGAGAATCGCCCCAGGAGCTGCCGACATCGTTCTCTCGGGGCTCGAACGGCTCCTGTCCAGAGCCCCTTGGAACGTCACGCGCCTGGCCCTTCGGGCGTTCGCGGTCGCAGTCCGGCAGAACGGGGCCGGGGTGGCGATACCGATGATCGGTGTTGCCGTCCCAGGAGGTCTCGCGGCGGTGTTCCTCGCCGGTGACCAGGCGCTTCGAGACGCTGGTGCTGTCGCACCTACGGAAGCCACTCTGAATTGGCCAGCGGCGATCAGTCTCGCCGCGGCACCGGCGCTGCTCGCAGCCTTGACCGGTGCGCTCGTCTTCATATTGTCGGGCCCGACCCGTCGTGAAGCGGGACGAAACCTCGTGGCAGCCGGGGCGACACCCACCCTGCTGCGGGCGACGGCCGCAGCAGAGGCGTTCCTGATCTGGACCCTCGGAACCATCAGCGCGGTGTCGGTCATCGCGCTGGCGGCCTCACCCCTGCTGTCGGCTACACGGGCGTCCGCGGGTACGTGGATCGCAGTGGTCGTGAACCCCCTCACCTTGGGCTGCGCAGCGCTCTCACTGCTCGCACTGTGCCTGGGAAGCCTCGTCAGCCGACGAACATGAGACGGCACCGAGACGGACCCGCTGAGAAGAAGAAATAGAAGACGGTCGGCTCAGGCGAACGCGTCCGCGGCGGGGGTGCCGAGCGCCCAGGCGAGCATCTCGGGCCAGGGCCCGAACCCCGAGTCGGGGGTGAGGTGACCGCCTCGGGGCACGAGGTGGAGCGGGGCGTCGACCCGCGCCTCCCAGGTGTCCTGCAGACCGAGCGGCAGCCACTCGTCGTCGTCGCCCGCCACCACCACCGCTTCGGCGGCACCCGCGGGCAGGAGCCGCCCGTCGAAGGCCTCGCCGGCGACGAACGCGCGGATGCTCTGGCCCGCCACGAGCTCGGGCGACGGCGGCGACACCAGCGCGACGCGATCCACCCGAGGAGGCGCGTCGCCGGTCTGCAGACGCAGCCAGAGCACCGACGCGAGGCTGTGGCAGATCACGGTGACCGGGCCCTCGGGCAGGGCGGCGAGCTCGGCTCGCACGCTCTCCTCCCAGACTGCGAGGTCGGGATCGTCGGCGTCGGGCAGCTGCGGATAGCGGACCACGAGGCCGCGCGCGGTCAGCTCGTCGGCCAGCCGGTGCTGCCAGTGATCCGCCGGCCGGTGGTTCTGCCAGCCGTGCAGCACGAGATACGAGGAAGCGGTCACGCGTCGATCCTCCCCCGTCGACGCGACTCGTCGTGGCAGGCTCGACCCATGACGTCATACGCGGCCCGCGGATTCGGCGAGGCTCTGACCGTCGACGACCCGGTCGGCTTCGAGGCCCCGCCGCCTCACGGGTTCCGGGTCACGCGTCGATCGCGGGTGATCGGCCGCGGCGACGCCGTGTTCCGATCCGCCGGCGACGCCGTGCTGCGCTTCGAGGTGCACCGCGGCTCGGGCTTCGTGCCGCTCGACGTGCCCGCACGGGTCGCACCGGGGGTCTCGAGCATGTGGGCGGTGACCCTCGGCCCCCTCCGCCCCGCGGTGGCCTGCCGCGTGATCGACGTCGTCGACTCGCCCGCCGAGATCGGATTCGTCCACGCCGCGCTCGTCGGCCACCCGCAGCGCGGCTTCGAGAGCTACGTCGTGCGACGGCACCCCGACGGCACGGTCACCCTCGACATCCGCGTCGTCTGGCGCCCCGCCGCCTGGTGGATGCGCGCGGCCGGCCCGCTCGGAGCCCTGGCCCTGTCGCTCATCCTGCGCCGCAACCTGCGCGCCCTCGACCCGGTCGTCGCCCGCGCCTGAGCCGCCGGGCTCGTGCCACACTGTGTCGATGACCGCCCGACGCCGCCATGCCGGCTCCCCCAGGCGCGCCGCCGCACGCGACGCCGCCCGTGCGTCGGGGTTCGACACGACCGTCAGGGTCGAACGGATCCGCAGCGGCGACCTGTACGTGCGCGTCAACACCATCGGCCAGTCGGGCGAGCGGCCCTTCGTGCTGGTGCCCGGCATCGGGGTGTCGTCCGACTACTTCGAGCGTCTCGCGCCGAACCTGAACGAGTTCGGCCCCGTGCACGCGCTCGATCTGCCCGGCTTCGCCGGCGTGGCGCACCCGGGGCACGCCCTGACGATCCGCGAGTACGCCGACCTGGTCGGCGCCGCGATCGACGGCCTCGGGCTCGACGACCCCGTGCTGGTCGGCCACTCGATGGGCACCCAGATCGTCACCGACCTGGCCGCCCGACGCCCCGACCTCTCGACCCTCGTGCTGATCGGCCCGGTGATCAACCCCGCCGAACGCCGCGTCGTGACCCAGGCGCTGCGGTTCGCGCGGGCCGCCTGGCACGAACCGGGGCGCGTGAAGTTCCTGGCCGTCAGCGCCTACGTGCTCTGCGGGGTGCGGTGGTTCTCGCGGATCCTGCCGAAGATGATGACGTACCCGATCGAGGACCACCTGCCGGAGGTGCGGGCCGACACCCTCGTGATCCGTGGCGAGCACGACGCCGTGGCCCCCCGCGACTGGGTGCGACGGGTGGGCGAGCTGCTGCCGTCGTCTCGACTCTGGGAGATGCCCGGCGCGGCGCACTCGGTCATGCACGCCCATGCCGAGGAGGTCGCGAAGCTCTGCGTCGAGCACGCTCAGCAGCCCATCGACACCGACGAGGGCGAGCAGCTGCACCACTACGACGATGCGAGCGACGGCGACGAGAGCGACGACTTCAGCCCCAGCCCGAGCGACTTCGCCAAGGCCGTCGGGGCACGGCTGCGGGCGACCGTCGCGACGCTGAAGGGCGACGACGAGGCCCTGGCCGCGGCCAAGACCGACCACGCCGAGTCGATGCAGGCCGCCTTCGATCGGCGCCAGGCCGAGAAGGCTGCGGCCGGGGTCGCACCCGACGACGGCCCTCACATCGACCCCGCCTGAGCCTCCGCGGCCCGTTCGGTCGATGAGTCACGACACGCCGCGCCCCCGCGCGACGCGCGGCGTGTCTCGACTCCCCGACCCGCGAATCCTCGGCCCGCGGCGCCCGCGGCTCAGGCCCCGGTCACGGTCAGCCAGATCAGCGCGAGGTTGAGCGCCACGACCACGCCGACCGCGATCCACGCCGCGATGCGGATGCCCAGCACGTTGCGGCTCTCGCCCATCAGCGACACGTCGCTGGTCGCCCGGACGAGCGGCACCAGCGCGAACGCGATGCCGAAGCTCAGCACGACCTGACTCAGCACGAGCAGCCACGTCGGGCTGATCCCGGTCGCGAGCAGGACGAGCGCCGGCACCAGCGTGACGACCCGTCGCACGAACAGCGGGATGCGGACCTTCAGCAGACCGCGCATGATCTCGGCCCCCGCCATCGACCCGACCGACGTCGAGGCGAGCCCCGAGGCGAGCAGGCCGACTCCGAACAGCACCCCGACCAGCGGGCCGAGTGCCTCGGTGATCGCCGCGTGGGCTCCCGGGATGGTGTCGGTGCCGGTCCGCCCCTGCAACGTCGAGGCCGCGAGCACGAGCATCGAGATGTTGACCCCTCCGGCGACGAGGAGCGCGAGCACGACGTCCCACCGGGTGGCCTTCAGCACCCGCCGACGGTCGGCGCCCACGGCGACGTCGCCGTGGTGGTCGCGGACCAGCGCCGAGTGGAGGTACACGGCGTGGGGCATGACCGTCGCGCCGAGCATCGACGCCGCCAGCAGCACCGACTGCGCGTCGTCGAAGCGGGGCACGATGCCCGCGAGCATGCCGCCGGCCGACGGCGGCGCGAAGAGCAGACCCGCGCAGAAGCCGATCGTCAGCACGGCCAGCAGACCGATGATGATCGTTTGGAAGACGTGACCGCCGCGATAGCGCGTCAGCATCAGGATGCCCAGCGACACGACGCCGGTGATGACGCCCCCGAGCACCAGCGGCACCCCGAAGAGCAGCTGCAGCGCGAGGGCCCCGCCGATCACCTCGGCGACGTCGGTCGCCGCGGCCACCAGCTCGGCCTGGCCCCAGTAGGCCAGGCGGCGCTTGCGCGGCAGGCGCCGACCCATCACCTCGGGCAGCGACTGCCCGGTGACGATGCCGAGCTTCGCCGACAGGTACTGCACGAGCACGGCCATCGCGTTCGCCGCGACGAGCACCCAGAGCAGCAGGTAGCCGTACTGGGCACCCGCCGTCAGGTTGGCCGCGACGTTGCCGGGGTCGACGTACGCGATCGCGGCGATGAAGGCCGGGCCGAGCAGCACACCGCGGGGTCTCGGGTGGGCGGGGGCGCGGCGGTCGTCGACCCGCGCCTCCTCGGTGTCCGTCGGTCGTGCGTCATCTGTCGCCATACGACGACCCTACACAAAGTTCGGCGACCCGAACTTTCACTCTCGGCACAGAGAAATGCCCGGGCCGAGACCCGGGCATCACTCGTGCGGACGTGCGGTGCGGACCTACTGCGTGGCGACGGTGATCGTCGCGACGCCGACGAGCAGCTCGTCGGGCACCAGGTCCGTCTCGAACGTGGCGTTCAGCAGCGCCGCCGCCTCCGAGCTGACGTGGACCGTCGTACCCTCGAGGACGGCGTCGGTGCCCTCGGTGCGCAGCGGCTCGAGCGTGCCACCCCAGAGGTTGAAGAGGTAGGCGTGCCCGGCGGCCGGCTCGCCGTTGACCGACACGTCGCCGTAGAGCTTCGAGGCACCGGGGTCGATGTCGAAGTTCGTCAGCTCGACGACGGTGTCGCCCGAGCTGAGGCTGATGCCCGAGCCGTCGTGCTGGATGTCGCCCTGCACGTACGGCCGCACCTCGCCCTCGGGGTCGTAGTACGACACGTTGCCGCCCGTGATGGGGAACGAGAACGCGCCGCCGGCGAAGGTCGCGTCGCCGACGGGGGCCGGCGTGAGACCGAGCAGCGTGAGCGCGCTGGTGAAGCTCTCGTCGATGGCGACCTGCGTGTCGACACCGCTGCTGAGATCGGGCACGACGGCCAACGGGGTGGCCTCCGACTCGGGCAGCTCGGGGTTCTCGCGGTGGATCGGGGCGGTGTTGTTGCTCTCGGAGTCCGACGTCGAGTAGCACGCCGTCAGCGAGAGGGCGAGGCCGCCGGCGACGGCGACACCGAGGACGGTGCGGACGAGTGACGGGCGTGAGGTGAGGCGCATGGTGGTTCCTTCGTTCGGTCGGGTCGAGCTAATCACACCTGGTCGGACGGGATGAAACGGTCGACCTTGCGGTGCCAGCGCTGCCCGAGCAGGCCGCCGAGCACGGCGCCGACGAAGCTCAGCACGACGACGAGGCCGATGAACACGATCGACTCGATCGACATGTCCGAGGCGTCCGTCGCGCCGTCCGCGGCGGTCGAGCCGCCCATCGACGAGAAGTCCGCACCGAGCGAGACGTAGGCGACGACCGCGAGGATCAGCCCCACGACGACACCCCAGAGCCAGGTGGCCAGACCCTGCTTGAAGCCCGAGAAGCGGGCGACGCGCGAGGCGGTGAACCCGCCGATCAGGTAGCCGAAGAACACGACGGCGAGCACGACGACGGCGGTCACGATCGACAGCACGTCGCCGTTGTCGGTGGCGAACCGCTGCATGCCGGTGAAGGCGTTCGACGAGCCGTCGGCCGATGCGGCGACCCAGGCGCCGACGATGCCTCCGTAGATGGCCATGATCACGAAGCCGAAGCCCGTGGCGGCGAACCAGCCGAGCAGACCGGCGCCGAAGCGGATGCCGCTGAACTCCTCCTTCTGCTGCGTGAGCAGATCGCGACGGACGGCCACGTGGTTGATCCCGCCGTCGGCGACGAGCGGGTACGAGCCCGTGCCGGGCTGAGCCGGGTACGAGGCGGAACCCTGGGTCGGGCCGGCGACGGTGGGGGCGTCGTCACGCGAACGCGAGCCGTGCTCCGCAGCCGAGGAGGCGCGGGTCGGGTCGGACGCGATCGGCGCGACCACGGTGGGGGCGTCTCCGTCGCGGTCGGTGCGGTCGTCGCGGTCTGTGCGGTCGGCGCCCGCGGTGCGGTCGCGGTCGCTCGCGTCGCCGTGATCGCCGCGCGAGGCCTCGGCGGCACGGAGGGCCTCGTCGTCGTGCAGCGTGCGGCGCTGGTTGTCGTCACCGCTCGTGGCGGACCAGGCTCGTGCGGTCGGAGCCGTGGGGGCGACCATCGGCGGCACGGCCGCGGCCGGCGCGTCGTCGCGGGTGCCGCGGGTGCCGTCGTCGTCACGTGCGTCGGCGGGGACCGGATCGATGACCTCGGTCTCGCCGTCGCGGTCGCTGCCGTCACGGTCGCCGTCGCGGACATCACGGACATCACGGTCGCCGTCGCGGTCGGCGGCGTCGCGGTCGGCGGCCACCGGCGCGGCGAACGGGTCGTTCGAGGGCACGGGCGCGCCGGCCTCCGAGGCGTCGGCGGGGGCGGTCGCCGGGAACGCCGGGGCGCCGAAGTCGACGGCGGGCGCGCCGGCCGGGGCGGACGTCGAGCGGTCGTCGTCGTAGGCGCCGTCGGACTCGTCTCGGCGGTCCTCCGGGGCGACCGCGGGCTCGCGCGGGGTCGTCTCGTCGGCGTGTCGGTCGTGGTCGGGGCGGTCGCTCCCGGGAGTGCGTGCGTCCGTCATGTCAGGCTCCTCGTGCGTCGTAGCCCGTGGTCCGGGCCCTGTGATCCTCCTGAACGGTACGCCCCGCGGGCTCCCGAGGCCGGGAGGCCCGCCCGACGGCGGGAGGACTCCGCACCGGGGCGACCGGTAGCGTGGTGCCGACCGACGAGCGAACCGAAGACGAGGACGTCATGACCGACACCGCCGACAGCACTCCGACGGGGGCCACCCCCACGCAGACCCCCGGGTCGTCCGACCGTGCGGCGCGCCGCCGGCCGAACCCCGACATCGCCCGTTCCTGGCTGCTGGTGCCGGGCACGGCGCCCGACCGCTTCGACTCCGCGGCCGCCTCGCGCGCCGATCAGATCGTGCTCGACATCGAGGACGCCGTCGACCCGGCCCGCAAGCCCGCCGCCCGGGCCGACGTGGTGTCGTGGCTGCGCGACGGCGGCAGGGCGTGGGTGCGCATCAACGACCACTCCACCGAGTTCTGGTCGGACGACGTCGACGCGCTGCTCGGCCTCCCGGGCCTGCAGGGCGTGATGCTCGCGAAGACCGAGGCCCCGGAGGACGTCACCGAGACCTTCGACCGACTCGGCGGCTCGCTCCCCGTGCTGGCGCTCGTCGAGTCCGCCCTCGGCATCGAGGAGAGCCCCGCGATCGCGAAGGCCCGCGGCGCCTACCGCCTCGCGTTCGGCAGCGGCGACTACCGCCGCGACACCGGCACCAGCGCCGACGACCTGGCGATGGCCTACCCGCGATCGCGCCTCGTGGTCGCCAGCCGCATCGGCGGTCTGCCCGGCCCGATCGACGGTCCGACCGTCGGCAGCAGCCACCCGGTGCTGCGCGAGCAGTCGTCGGTCGCCGTCGCCCTCGGCATGACCGGCAAGCTCTGCCTCGACGTCGAGCAGCTGCCCGTCATCAACGAGGTCATCAGCCCCACGCCGTCGGACGTCGCCTGGGCGCAGGACTTCCTGGCCGACTTCGAGAGCCGCGGCCGCGTCATCCGCGATGGCAGCGACCTGCCTCGCCTGGGCCGCGCGCAGAAGATCGAGAAGCTGGCCTCGGCCTTCGGCGTGCTGCCCTCGAGCTGACCCGCCGATCCACAGACAGAAGGAGGCGCACCCACCCGGGTGCGCCTCCTTCTGTCTGTTCGGAGGGTTGACAGGCGATAGTCGGCGACATATCGTTGACGCATCGCGACACGTTGTCGCGAGCAGACCACATCCCCGAGAGGAGTACCCCATGGGTACCGACACCATCTTCGAGAACGACGGCGACCCTCGTCGCCGCCACCACCACGACTCCGACGAGCGCGGCGCGACGTCCGGCTCTGACCCGTTCGGGCACGGCTCCGGCGGCCGGGGTCGCTTCGGTCGGCCCTTCGGGCGCGGCTTCCGCCCCGGCCAGGGCTTCGGCGGCTTCGGCCCCGGCGGTCCCGGCTTCGGCGGACCCGGGTTCGGCGGCCCCGGCTTCGGCCCGGGTCGCGGCGGGCGAGGCCGCGCCCGCCGCGGCGACGTGCGCCTCGCCATCCTGTCGCTGCTCGCCGACGCCCCGTCGAACGGCTACGGCCTGATCAAGGCGATCGCCGAGCGCACCGACGGCGCCTGGAAGCCGAGCCCCGGGTCCGTCTACCCGACGCTGCAGCAGCTCGTCGACGAAGAGCTGATCGTCTCCGACGAGGCCGCCTCGAAGAGCGTCTTCAGCCTCACCGACGCCGGCCGCGCCCACGTCGCCGAGCACTCCGCCGAGATCGAGAAGGCGTGGGCCGCGACGGCCGACGACGCCAGCGACTCCGACCGCGAGTTCCAGACCAGCCTGATGAAGCTGATGGGCGTCGTGAAGCAGTTCCACCACGACGGCAGCGAGGCGCAGCGAGTCGCCGCCACCGCGAAGCTCGACGAGACCCGGCGCGCGCTCTACGCGATCCTGGCCGACTGACCCGCGCCGCGCCTCCTCGACGGCGGGCCCGAGCCCCCGCGGTGCGAGCCCCCGGGGCGCGGGCTCTCGGCGGGCGCGCAAGGTGCCGTGCCAGAATCTCGCGCCGTGACCGACTCGACCCCGCGCCCGCCCCTGCCCGACGACATGTCGCAGGCGGTCACCGTGCGGCGAGACGACGACGTCGCACCGAGTCTCGCCAGTCCGTGGCGTGAGGTCCGCATCGACTTCGTCGTCCCCGAATCGTCGGCGGCCGCGGCAGCCGACGTCCGGCGGCTGCTGCCCGAACCCGAGCTGCACTGGGCGCCGGGGCTGCGACGGGGCACCCTCGCCGTGCTGCCGCACCCCGCCGCACTGACCCGTGTGCTGCTGAGCTGGGAGTGGACCGTCGCCGCGGCGGACTTCTCGGTGCACTCGTTCGACGACTCGCCGTTCTCCGCCGACGAGAGGGCGGCGCTCGAGAGCTGGCTGCGCGGCGCGGCGGCGCGCCTGCAGCTGCTGGACGGCGCGCTCGAGGCGGCCGTGGAGCGGGCCGTGACCGACGTGGCGTCCGGCAGCGACCGGAGCGCGCCTCCTGCGGGGGTCCCTGACGGGCCGGTGGTCGGAGCCGTCCTCGGCACGCGGGTCGCCGTGCCCGACGCCCGCTCGGCGCACCCGCGGGTCGACGTCGCACTGCCCGACGGGGCCGACCCGGGGTGGGAGGTCTTCGTCGACGCCGTCGACGGCGAGCGACTCGGCTATCGCCGCACCCTCGACGACGACGGCGAACCCTACGCGTTCAGCTATCTCGTCGCCGACCATGTCGACGACGTCTCACCCGACGACCTGCGGCACTGGCACGATCAGCACATCCACCGGCAGCTGCTCGCCGACGACGTGCGGCAGGCCTACGTGCACCTGCTGGCGGGTCTCGACGCGCCCGCATCGGTGACGTACTCGGGCTGACGGCGGCCCGGCGGCCCGGCGGCCCGGCGGCGCACCGGACCCCATCGACCCCGTCGCTACGGGCGCTCGTCGACGATCGCGACGAACCGGCTGCCGACGCCGGCGACCTCGCGACGGGCGAGCCCGGGCTGAGGATCGGGGAGCTCGTCGACGCCGTGGTCGTCGCAGCTGAGCCAGGTGTAGTCGGGCCACCACTTCTTGGGCCGGGCGGCCTCGTGGAACCCGCAGACGACGCAGGCGAGGTCGACCCAGACGGGCTTGCCGGTGCGGTTGGCACGCGACTGCACGAGCCAGGCCGGCGGCGACTTCTCGAGCTCGACCAGCTCGTCGACGGTCAACCGGGCGGGGATGCCGTGCCGCTTGGCCATCTCGAGGGGGATGTCGAGTTGCAGGGCGGCGTCTCGTCGCGTGATCACGGCACCCACCTTAAGCGACCGACGACCGTGACGCCGCACCCGTGAGACGGTGGGCGCTC
Organism: Frigoribacterium sp. AC394; assembly: GCF_979258095.1. Taxonomy (NCBI): domain Bacteria; kingdom Bacillati; phylum Actinomycetota; class Actinomycetes; order Micrococcales; family Microbacteriaceae; genus Frigoribacterium; species Frigoribacterium sp. AC394. Next base: position 1,160,546 of record NZ_OZ409834.1, read on the forward strand.
AGGCGAGCACCCGCTCGAAGCAGATCGACGTCGGGATGGTCGTGATGTAGGGCTCGTAGGTCGGGATCGGAGTCCAGCCGACCTTCTCGTAGAGCGCGACGGCGTCGGGCTGACGGTCGCCCGTCTGCAGGATGAGCCGTCGAGCCCCGGCGGCGCGGCCGATCGAGTCGAGCTCGGCCATGATGAGCCGACCGATGCCCCGGCCACGACGGGCGCCGTCGACGATGACCCTCTTGACCTCCCATTCGCCGTCGCGGTCGTAGAGCACGGCGTGCCCGACGGCCTCTCCGTCGTCGGCCACGACCAGCACGGTCGCTCGGACGTTCTCGGGATGGACCGTCAGTGCGGCGTCACGGGCGGCGGCCTTCTCGGCGGGCTCGTGGGGGTCGCGGCCGACCGAGTAGACGGCCGTCATCTCGGCGTCCATGCGGGCGCGGAGCTCGCGGGCGCGGGGGTCGTCGTAGTCGACGCGTTCGAGGTGGAGGGGAGGGAGCTCGGTGCGGGGTGCGTTCGTCACCCGACGATTCTCCTCCTTCTCGCGCCTCCTCCGTGCCGCCGAGGAGGCGCGGGTCGAGTCCGCGAGGACGCGCGGGTCGAGCCCGCGACCGGCGACTAGCGGAGGCTGACGCCGCGCGCCGACATGAACGGCACCGGGTCGGTCGAACCGCCGTTGATGCGCGTCTCGAAGTGCAGGTGGCAGCCGGTCGAGTTGCCCGTGGAGCCGACGAGGGCGATCAGCTGACCGGCGGCGACCGACTGGCCGTTCGCGACGCGGATGCCGCCGTTGACGATGTGGCCGTAGGCGGTGCTGACGCCGCCGCCGTGGCTGATGCGGACGTAGTTGCCGTAGCCACCGTAGTAGCCGGCGTAGCTCACGGTGCCGGACGACGCGGCGTAGATCGGGGTCGAGCAGCCCGGGGCCAGGTCGACGCCGTCGTGCAGCTTGTAGACGCCGGTGACCGGGTTGATGCGGTAGCCGTAGGGGCTCGACATGTAGCCGCCGCTGGGGCGGACCCAGCCGCCACCGCCACCACCGCCGCCGCCGCCGGTCGAGGGGGCCGGGGTCGAGGGTCGGCTCGGCGCCGGGGCCGACGGGGTCGGGGCGCTCGGGCGGGCGGCCGCTGCGGCCTGGGCGGCTCGAGCGGCCTCGGCCGCTGCGGCGGCAGCCTGCTGCTGCTGACGCTGCAGCTCGGCGGCGACGCGGGCGGCCTCCTCTTCGCGAGCCTTCTTCTCGGCGGCCAGACGCTGGCGCTCGGCCTCGACGCCGGCCTCGTAGTCCTGCTGGGTCTTGGCGGTGGTGTCTTGCAGCACGGCGAGCTGGGCCTGCAGGGTCGCCTCGTTCTCCTGCTGCGCGGTGACGGCGGCGAGGGCGGCGTCCGACGCGGCCTGCGCCTCCTGCATGGAGTTCTCGGCGTCGTTCCGCAGACCGACCAGCGCCTTCTCGGCGACGGCGGCCTGGTCGCTCAGCGACGCGGCCACGTTGCGGTCGGTGACCGCCTGCTCGCGGATGCCGTCGGCCTGCTCGGTGATCTTGCTCATCGCGCCGAGGCGGTAGAGCAGATCGTCGGCACCGGCGGAGTCGCCGACCAGCTGGGTCGAGACGTCGCCGCCGCCGGTGCGGGCGAGCTGCGCCGAGACCTGACCGGCCCGCTGCTCGCTCTCGTCGGCGACCTTGTTCTGCTCGTCGACCTGCTTCTCGAGCTCGGCCAGCTTCGACGCGGCCTCGTCGGCGTCGCTCTGGGCCGCTTCGAACTCGGCGCCCTTCGCCTCGGCCTCGGCCTGGGCGTTCGCGGCGTCGTTCTGCAGCTGGTCGAGCAGCGACTGGAGCTTCCTGGATCTGAGCGGCCTTGGTGTTCTCGTTCGCGACCGCGGCCCGGACGTCGTCCCAGCTCGGGTACGTCGCGGCCTTCGCCGGCGAGACGCCCATGACCGTCCCGCTGACCACGAACGCCACGGCGAGGAGCACCGTCAGGACGGCGGCGGGCAGGCTCCGGAGACGGGAGGCGGTCGCGGGGGAAGTCACGGAGGTGGAACCAATCTCGAGGTCGACACCGGGACGGGGAGGCAGGAAGCGACCGCACGAAGTCCGGGGAACCCGCTCAGCCTAAGCGCCGGACCACCGAAGGGTAAAGCCCGGGATGAATGTTGATGCAGGGCGGCCTGTCCCCAGTCGGGGTGTCTCAGGCGTTCACACGAGTCACACGAGTCACAGCCGTTCGCCGAGATGTACCCCGCGGCGTCCCCGCAGCGTCCCTGCAGCGTCCCTGCAGCGTCCCCCCGGACGGCAGGAGGCGCGGGCCGGATCAGACCGTCGGGCGGCCGCTCGGCTCGTCGTCGCGGTACGCCGAGTTGAGGCGTCCGAGCGACTCGGCGAGGGCTGCGACGTCCGCGGCCGCCCACCCCTCGAGGCGGGCGGCGAGGGCCTCGCGGTTGGCCTCGGTCGATCGGGCGAGGAGCGAGAGCCCGGCCCGCGTGACCGACAGCGCGCGCCCTCGTCGCGGCTCGCGGTCGTCGTCTCCCCGGATGAGCCCGAGCTCGGCGAGGTTCGCGAGCTGCCTCGACACCGTCGACCGGTTGAGCGAGAACTCGGCCGCGAGGTCGATGGCCCGTCGACCCGGCTCGGCCGCGATGACGTCGAGCAGCGAGTGCTCGACGAAGGTCAGCGGCGAGCTGCGGCGACGCGCCCGGGCCACGGCCCGGCGCGAGACCAGCTCGAGCTCGGTGTAGACGTCGTCGATGCCGGTCGGTGCGGGGTAGGTCACGGTCCGAGCCTAGGCTGCACGGGCGCGACTCGGATCGGGCGGGCAGACTGCGGCCATGGCGACGTCGCGGAACTGGTCAGGCACCCTCACGTACTCCGCCTCGCGCATCGTCAGGCCCGAGTCCGTCGCCGAGCTGCAGGAGGCGGTGGCCCGCTCGACGCGGATCCGCGCCCTCGGCACCCGCCACTCGTTCAGCGACGTCGCCGACGGCACCGGGGTGCTCGTGTCGACCACGGCCCTCCCCCTCGACCTCGTCGTGTCCGCGGACCGCCGGTCGGCGACCGTGGGCGCGGGCGCCACCTACGGCGCCGTGGCGCAGGCGCTCGAGGCCGAGGGTCTCGCCCTCGCGAACATGGGGTCGTTGCCGCACATCTCGGTCGGCGGCGCCGTGTCGACCGGCACGCACGGCTCGGGTCGTCGGCTGCAGAGCCTCGCGGGATCGGTCGCCGCCCTCGAGATCGTGGGCCCCGACGGTGCGATCCGAACGGTGCGACGCGGCGACGCGGAGTTCGCCGGCAGCGTCGTCGCCCTGGGGGTGCTGGGGGTCGTGGTGCGCATCACCCTCGATGTCGAGCCGTCGTACCGCATGCGGCAGGACACCTTCGTGGGGCTGCCCTGGTCGAGCGTCGACGACCACCTCGTGGAGGTCATGTCGGCCGGGGCCAGCGTCTCGTTCTTCCACGAGTTCGACGACCGCATCCGCGAGGTGCTCGTGAAGTCCCGGGTGCCGGCCGATGCACACGACGTGACGGTTCCCCGGCGGCTCTTCGGCGCCTCCCGGGCTCCGGTCGACGAGCACGCCGAGGTGACGGGCGGCTCGCAGACGCCGATGGACGGCAGCGTCGGCGCATGGCTCGACCGGCTGCCCCACTTCCGCCTCGATGCCACGCCGTCGAACGGGTCCGAGCTGCAGAGCGAGCACTTCGTCGCACTCGGCGACGGTGCGGCGGCGCTTCGGGCCGTCCAGCTGCTCGGAGACGACCTCCGCCCGCACCTGCACACCTGCGAGACCCGCACGGTCGCCGGCGACGACCTGTGGTTGAGCCCCACCCCGGTCGACAGCCTCGCCATCGCGTTCACCTGGCGGAAGCACCCCGTCGAGGTGGCGGCCCTCGTCGAGCGGGTCGAGGAGGCGCTGCGCCCCTTCGCCCCGCGCCCGCACTGGGGCAAGCTGACGTCTCTCCCGCCCGCGGCGATCGTGTCGCGCCATCCGCGGTTCGGCTCGTTCGTCGAGCTGATGCGCGACGTCGACCCCGATGGCACGTTCCGCAGCCCCTACATGGACCGGCTGCTCGCCTAGAAGCCCTCGCCGGTGGGGTCGGCGTCGGTGTCGTCGTCGAGCTCGGGGCCACCGACCGGGGCGCCCTGCCAGGCGACGAGACGCCAGCCCGACACCGGATCGCCCTCGAGCACGACGACACCGGTGTTCTCGAGCGGATGCTGCGCCACGAACTCGGCGGACCCGTGCGATCGGGAACCGCACCAGCCGCGGATCGCGGCACCATGGCTGACCACCGCGACCGTCTCGTGACCCGAGGCGACGGCGCCCGCCACGGCGGCGTCGAAGCGGGCGAAGAACTCGTGGCCGTCTTCGGAGCCGGGCATTCGACGGTCGAGATCGCCGGACACCCACGACACGACGGCGCCCAGGTAGGTCGACACGGCGTCGTGATCGCTGCGCGCCTCGAGCTCGCCGGCGATGACCTCACGGAAGCCGGCGACCTCGATCGACTCGAGGCCGAGCGCCGCGGCGAGGGGCGCCGCCGTCTCGTGCGTGCGTCGCAGCGTGCTCACGTAGAGGGCGCCGATGGACTCGTCTGCGAGCGCCGCGGGCACCGCTGCGGCCTGCCGTCGACCGAGGTCGGTGAGACCCGGGCCGGGTGCGGCGGTGCCGAGTCGGCCGACGACGTTGTCGGGGGTCTGACCGTGGCGGATGAGGAGGAGGCGCATGCCGACCACCCTAGAGGGGGCCTCCGACACTCCTCAGCGGCGGTCGGCGGAGGGGGCGCCGGCCGCCGCGTCGGCCGCGGCGCGCTCGCGGCGGGCCCGCAGCACGCTCCGCAGCCCGGCGATCAGGACGGGTGTCACCGAGAGCAGCACGAGCACGATGGCCCACACGTCGACGTGGTCGCGGATCAGCGGGATGCCGCCGAGCAGCGAGCCGAGCACCACCATGCCGACGGCCCACACGAAGGCGCCGACGACGTTGAAGAGGAGGAACTTCGGGTAGCGGTAGCCGGCCGTGCCCGCCGCGAGGGGCACGTAGGTGCGGACGATCGGGACGAACCGGCCGAGGATCAACGAGACGCCGCCGTACTTGGCGAAGAACGCCTCGGCCTTCTCGAGGTGCGCCGTCTTGAGGATCCGCGCGTCGGGAGTGAACCAGCGCCGGCCGAAGCGGTTGCCGAGGAGGTACCCCACCTGGTCGCCGAGGAACGCCGCGACGAAGGCGCAGAGCGCGATCGTCCAGACCTGCAGACCCAAGGCCTCGTGCAGCAGCCCGGCGGTGAACAGCAGCGAGTCGCCGGGCAGGAACGGGAACAGCACCCCCGACTCGATGAAGATCATGATCGAGATCCCGGCGAGGGCCCACGGCCCGAGTGCGGGCAGCAGCGCCTCCGGGTCGAAGAGCAGGAATCCTCCCGAGGCGGCGGGCAGGGCGGAGGCGAGGAGGGAGGCGGTGGTCACCGGAGGACTGTAGCGTCCGTCCCTTCGGACACCGCGCCTCCTCGTCCCTTCGGAGGACTCCCGCTCCGCCCGATCTCGTCCGCCCGAGGGATATCGCCCGTGAGGCCTAGCTCCTAGGCTGATGTCTGGACGAGGCCGCCGCTGGCGGCCCCACGACCTGCGACAGAGGAGACATCCCACCGATGATCGAAGCCCATGGCTTGACCAAGAGGTACGGCGCCAAGCTCGCCCTCGACGACGTGTCGTTCACCGTCAGGCCCGGTCTCGTGACCGGGTTCCTCGGACCGAACGGCGCCGGCAAATCGACCACGATGCGCATGATCGTCGGGCTCGACCGGCCGACGGCCGGCTCGGTGACGGTGAACGGCCGTCGCTACGCCGACCACACCGCACCCCTGCACGAGGTCGGCGTGCTGCTCGACGCCAAGGCCGTGCACAGCGGCCGCTCGGCGGCGGACCACCTGCTCGCCATGGCGGCGACCCACGGCATCGGCAGATCCCGCGTCAAGGAGGTCATCGCCCTGACCGGTCTCGAATCGGTCGCGAAGAAGCGCGTCGGCGGCTTCTCGCTCGGCATGGGGCAGCGCCTCGGCATCGCGGCGGCCCTGCTCGGCGACCCGGCCACGGTCATCCTCGACGAGCCCGTCAACGGTCTCGACCCCGAGGGCGTCGTCTGGGTGCGCACCCTGGCGCGGCACCTCGCGGGCGAGGGGCGCACCGTGTTCCTCTCGTCGCACCTGATGAGCGAGATGGCGCAGACCGCCGACCACCTCATCGTCCTCGGCCGTGGTCGCGTGCTCGCCGACTCCCCCGTCAGCGACGTCATCGCCCAGGCCTCGGGCGAAGCCGTGCGCGTCCGCAGCCCGCGGGCCGACGACCTCGTCCGACTCGCGCAGACGCACGACGTCGCCGTCACCCCCGTCGAGCCCGGCCTCGTCGAGCTCCGCGGCATCACCGCCGAGCGCGTCGGCGAACTCGCCGCCTCGTCCGGCATCGTCCTCCACGAGCTGACCCCGCTGGTCCGCTCGCTCGAAGACGCCTACATGACCCTGACGCAGGACTCCGTCGACTACCACGCCGGAGGCGCGCCCACCACGGCCGCGTCCCCCACCAACGAAGGGGCCCAGCGATGAGCACCAGCGCTCCCACCAGACAGTCCCGTCCGCGTTCCGCCGGGGGCGGGGTCACCTTCGGCGGCGTCCTGCGCTCCGAGTGGATCAAGCTCCGGAGCCTCCGCTCCACCGTGTGGTGCTTCGCCATCATCGCCGTGCTGATCATCGGCTTCGGTGCGCTGTTCAGCGCCGTCGCCTCCGGCTTCGAGGGCATGGAGTCCACGCCCGAGCAGCAGCAGTCGCTCGCGGCGTCGGTCACCACCATCGGCGTCGCCTTCGCGCAGCTGGTCGCCGCCGTGCTCGGCGCGCTGATCATCACGGGCGAGTTCGGCACCGGCATGATCCGCTCGACCTTCGCGGCCGTGCCCCGCCGCACGCCGGCGCTCATCGCGAAGCTCATCATCGTGGCCATCGGCACCTTCGTCGTCTCGGCGATCAGCCTCGCCATCACGTCGCTGCTCGCCGTGCCCCTGCTGCGCGGCGTCGACATCGACCTCGACCTCGCCGACGGGAAGTACTGGCTCTCGATGCTCGGCGCGGCCGCCTCGGTCGCGTTCATGGCCATGATCGCGTTCGGTCTCGGCATGATCATCCGCAACAGCACGGGTGCCATCGCGGCGGCCATCGGAGTCGTCTTCGTGGTGCCGATCCTGTTCTCGTTCGCCATGGGCCTCGTCTCGGGCACCTGGGTGTACTCGCTCAACGAGTTCATCCCGCCGACCGCCGCCTCGCGGATCTACGAGTACGTGGTCGACGGCAGCTCGATGCTGTCCGGTCCCGCCGTCGACGGAGCGATCCGTCTCGAGCCCTGGCAGGCGCTGCTCGTGCTCGTCGGCTGGGTCGTGGCGCTGTTCGCGGCCGGGCTCGCCCTCGTCAAGCGCCGCGACGTCTGACCCACCCGCACCGCGCCTCCTCGGCGCTGTGGACGGTCCGGTTCGACCCATCCTCACGGATCGGGAAGAACCGGACCGTCTCGTGCGTTCGGACGCACAGGCACACCCGCCGTCACCCTCGAGGAGCCCCATTTGACCAGCGCGACATCCCCGACGACGACCACCGAGCACCTCGACGACGACGGGACGGCGGCGCGCAACAAGCTCGTCATCGGCCTGCTGCTCGTGTCGGCGTTCGTCGTCATCCTGAACGAGACGATCATGGGCGTCGCCCTGCCGAGCCTCACCCGCGACCTCGACATCACGGTCACGGCCGGCCAGTGGCTGACCACCGGCTTCATGCTGACGATGGCCGTCGTCATCCCGATCACCGGGTTCCTCCTGCAGCGGTTCAACACCCGACCCGTGTTCATCACGGCCATGAGCCTGTTCAGCCTCGGCACCGCCATCTCGGCCGTCGCACCCGGCTTCGGCGTGCTGCTGCTGGGCCGCGTCGTCCAGGCCTCGGGCACGGCCATCATGATGCCGCTGCTCATGACGACGGTGCTCACCCTCGTGCCGCCGGCGACCCGCGGGCGCACGATGGGCAACATCTCGATCGTCATCTCGGTCGCTCCGGCGATCGGGCCGACCATCTCGGGCGTCATCCTCAGCGTGCTCGAATGGCGCTTCATGTTCATCCTCGTGCTGCCCATCGCGCTCGCCGCCCTGGCGCTCGGCGCGGCCCGCGTGAAGAACGTGACCACACCGAAGAAGGTGCCGCTCGACGTGCTGTCGGTGATCCTGTCGGCCTTCGCCTTCGGCGGCATCGTGTTCGGGCTGAGCTCGATCGGCGAGGGTGCTGAAGCCGCCGTGCCGGCGTGGGTGCCGCTCGCCGTGGGCGCCGTCGCGCTCGTCGTCTTCGTGCTGCGTCAGCGTTCGCTGCAGCGCCACGACCGAGCCCTGCTCGACCTGCGCACCTTCTCGTCGCGCACCTTCACCATCTCGGCGACCGTGCTCGGCATCGGCATGATCGCGCTGTTCGGCACGTTGATCGTGCTGCCGATCTACCTCCAGAACGTGCACGGCCTCGACCCGCTGTCGACCGGTCTGCTGCTGCTGCCCGGCGGGCTCGTGCAGGGGCTGCTGTCTCCGGTGGTCGGACGCCTGTTCGACAAGCACGGCCCCACCGTCCTGCTGGTGCCCGGCACCATCCTGGTCAGCGCCGTGCTGTGGTTCATGTCGACCGTCTCGGAGGCGACCCCGATCCCGATGATCCTCGGCGCGCACGTCGCCCTCAGCATCGGACTCGCGTTGATGTTCACCCCGCTCTTCACGTCGGGGCTCGGCTCGTTGCCGTCGAACCTGTACTCGCACGGCAGCGCCATCGTCGGCACGGTGCAGCAGCTGGCCGGCGCAGCCGGGACGGCGGTGTTCATCACGGTCATGACCCTCGCGACGACGGCCGCCGCGCGCGGTGGCGTGGTCGACGTCGCCGCGACCGGAGCGGGTGTCAGGGCGGCGTTCCTCGTCGGAGCGATCATCTCGGTGTTCGCCGTCGTCGGAGCGTTCTTCGTCCGCCGCCCCGCACAGGACGCCCCGCCCGTCGCGCACTAGCCCCGCACCCCCGGGCGCGCCCCGCGGCCCTGGGCGCGCCCCGGCCCCACGCACGGTGCGCCCGGGGCCACTGGCGTGGCGCCCCGGGACCCACGCACGGTGCGCCCGGGGCCCTGGAGCAGCGACCCGGGCCCCGGGCGTGGCACGCCCCGGCCCCCGGCGTGGTGCCCGCCCCGTCGGCGACGCCCAGCCTCCCCCGGCGCCGCTCACCCCGTCGTAGACTCCACCTCCCCCACGCCGCTCACCCCGTCGGCACCTCCGCCGGCGCCGCTCACCCCGTCGGAGGCTCCACCTCCCCCACGCCAGTCACCCCGTCGGCAACTCCTCCTCCCTGCGGCGCCGCGGAACGGCGAGCCGCCAGTGTCTGCGCCCGCGCGGCCCGAGGACTCGCGGCAGGCAGGAGTTGCCGACGCGTACGACGGGTCTCGGCCCTCCCGCGGTGAAGATCAGAGCATCGATCGCCGCTGCCGTCTCCTCCCACGTGTCGCGCACCATCAGCGTGCCTGCCCGGAACGGGATGCGGCCCTCGCGCGCGATCGCGGCGTCCTTGAGGCGGTCCTCGTGGAACCTCTTCTCGTGGTGCTGCCGCCCGTCCGTCTCGAACCCGATGATCCCGTCGACGACCATGTCGATGATCTTCCGCGAACGTCCGACGGGCACCTGGCGGCGCACGTGGTGCCCGGCCCACCTGAGGCGAGTGCCGGCGGCGCTCTCGAGAATGCTCTCCGCGCCTCCCTCGCTCCACGCGACGAGTCCCGCTGCGTCGGCGTGTTTCCGAGACAGGACCTCCGCGGCATCGTCGTCGTCGAGAACCACGCCGGCCTGCCGGGCCCAGTCCACGAGGATCACGGCGTCTTCGAGTGATCGCGCCTCGACGACGGCCCTGGCGAGAGCGTCACGGGGGTCGACCGACCAGGCGCTGCCCCTCTCGCTCAGATCGAGCGGGTCCCACACCACCCGGATGCCGCGACGCCGCCGGAGGCGCGAAGCCGTCTCGGGCACGGACACCGTGATCGGCGGACGCGTCCACGCCCAGGCACCCAGCGTGTGGAGAGCCGCGGCACCGGTCAGTCGCCCACCGATGCTGACGGCCACGTATCGCGGATCGGCTCGGTCCCAGGTGGAGTACCAGCCCCTTCGGGGCCGGGACACGCCCCGCGAGCGGACGGCGGCCGTGAGGTGCCGGTCGGTGGCCCCGTGAGCCACCAGGTCGCGCTTGTGCAGGAGGCCCCCGGCGGAGGTGACGAGTTCGGCGATCGTGGTCATGCCGACACAGCGTGCCCAAGACCCGCCCGGCTCCGTGCCGAAGAATTCGGAACTGTGGAGAGACGGGGAATTGGCCCGTCTGGGGACGAGGGATCGACCACGCACGGCCCCTCACGTTGGGATGACGAGACCCGGCGCTGGCAACTCCTGCCCCCTGCGCGCACGAGAGCAGCGGCCCGGCGAACGCACCGGTCACGACGACCGCAGCCAGGAGTTGCCGACCAGCCGCCGGAGAGGACTGCGAGTGCCGGACGCACCGTTCAGGTGCGCATAGGTACCGCCACCCGGGTCGAGACCCGGAGGCCGGCGTCGGAAACTCCTGCTCGCTGCCGCACGTCGCGGGGGCACCGCGCAACCCGGCCCGTGCAGGCGACGGGAGGCAGGAGTTGCCAGCGGGGGCGCGCGCGGGTGGGGACGGGCGCAGGGGGCGCGAGCGGAGCGGGTGGGGGGCGAGCGCGCGGGGGCGCGGGCAGGGGGGCGCGGGGGGCGCGGGGGGGCGAGCGCGCGGAGGCGCGGGCGGGGGGCGCGGGGGTGGGGCTAGGGGGTGGAGAGCTCGGGGGCGCCGAGGCGGAGACCGATGTCGATCAGGACGACGCGGCCCGCGAGCACTGGCCCGCTGCCGCGCAGGAGCCCCGCCTTGCGTCCGCCGAAGGTGACGGTCACGTCCGCCGGGAGCACCAGCTGGGCCGATCCGTCGTCAGGATGGAGGCCGCTGGGGAGGTCGACCGCGACCACCAGCGGACGCCCCGGCACCCCCACGGCGGGCCCCGGAGACCCCGCACCCCCGCCCAGCGCCGCCACCACGCGCCGTGCGTCCCCTCGCAACCCGCCGCTGGCGCCCGTGCCCACCATCCCGTCGAGCACCACGTCGTACCCGCGCAGCAGTCCGGGCGCCGCCGCGGGGTCCGTCCAGGGGCCCAGCGCGTCGACCGTCGCGCCGGCGCCCAGGGCGGCCGCGAGCCCCGCCTCGTGCAAACGCGACCCGGTGGGCACCACGGTCACCGCGCCCCGGGGCACGAACTCACGCGCCAGCGACTCGCCGGCGTAGAGGGCGTCCCCGCCGTTGTCGCCGCTGCCGACGAGCAGCAGGATCCGAGGGGCCGAGGAGGCGCGCAGCAGCCCGGACACGACCCCCGCGAGCCCGTCGGCGGCCCGTTGCATGAGCGGCTCCCCGGCCTCGAGCAGCGGCTTCTCGGCGGCACGGATCTGGGCGGCGGTCCAGGCATCAGTCATGCCTCCACTCTGCCCCTCTCCGCACGCGAGGCGCCGACTCGCCGCACGCGAGGCGCCGACGCCCGCCCTGCTGCCAGACTGGACGGATGCGTGCTCAGGCGAACAACCCCGTCGACGGAACCGAGATCGCCTACGAGGTGGACGGCGACGGCCCTCCCCTGGTGCTGGTGCACGGCTCCGGCCTCTCGCGCGGCACCTGGCGCGGGCTCGGCTACCTGCGCGATCTGCAGCGCGACTTCACGGTGGTCGCCCTCGACATGCGGGGTCACGGCAAGAGCGGCAAGCCGCACGATCCCGCGTCGTACGCGATGGACCTCCACCGCGGCGACGTCGAGGCGGTGCTCTCCGCGACCGGGCTCGAGCCGGCGCACTACGTCGGCTACTCGTTCGGCGCCCGCATCGGTCTCTCGATCGCGGCCCACACTCCGCGGCTGCTGCGCACGCTGACGACGATCGGCGGCAGCTGGGCCCCCATGAACGGCAACATCGGCGCCACCTTCGCTCCCGACTGGCACGAGGCGCTCACCACCGGCGGCATGGCCCGCTTCGTCGACCGGTGGGGCGAGACCATCGGCCGTCCGATCGACCCCGAGACCCGTCTCGCCTTCATGCAGGACGACCCCGAGGCGCTGGCCGCCTTCTTCACCGCGGCCGAGACCGGCGGCGGCCTGACCGTCGACCAGCTCGACTCGGTGACCGTGCCCACCCTCCTGCTCGCCGGCACCCGCGACGTCGACCGGCACCGCGAGTCGCAGGAGGCCGCACGGCGCATGCCGGCCGCCGCCTTCTACTCGCTCGTCGGTCAGGATCACGCGTCGTCGCTGCTCCCCGTCGATCAGGTCACCGACCTGCTCCGCACCTATCTCGAGGCCGTCGACGCCTGACCGGGCCGAGGAGGCGCGGCGAGAGCAGCCGAGGAGGCGCGGGGTGCGCGGACAGCGTGCCGGGCTGCCAGAATGACGGGACCATGGGCATCAGTCGTCGCGCGTTCCTGACGGGCTCGCTCTCGGGCGCCGCGGTGCTCGTGCTCGCCGCCTGCACCCCCGACGCGCCCTCCCCCGCGCCCACGAGCGGCGCTCCGACGCCGACCGTCGATCCGACGGTGCCCGCCGGTCTGGCCGCGGCCGGGTTCCTCCGGAGCTCGTGGGCCGACGACGCGCTGTCCGGCGGGTCGTCGAGCTACCTCGCCACCGGGTCGACGATCACCGACCGTCTGACGCTCGCCGGGTCGCTCGACGACCGCCTGTTCTTCGCCGGCGAGGCCGTCGCCTCCCGTCACGCCGGCACCGTCTACGGCGCGAGGGCCTCGGGCTTCGACGTCGCCGACGAGATCGCCGCGGTCGCCTCCGAGGGCGAGCGCGTCATCGTGATCGGCGCGGGCATCGCCGGGGCCACCGCCGCCCGCGCCCTGGCCGACCGGGGCTTCGACGTCGTGGTCGTCGAGGCCCGCGACCGGATCGGGGGCCGCATCCACACGGTCACCGACGACGACTGGCCCTTCGCCGTCGAGCTCGGCGTGTCGACCCTGTTCGGCGAGGCGGCTCCGGCGCTCGTCGGCGCGCTCGCCCTCGCGGGGGTCGACACCGTGCGCCTCCGCGAGACCAGCACCGGCACGAACCCAGACACAGGCACCAGCACCGGCACCGGCACCGCCCAGCTCGAGGCCCGCACCGCCGACGGAACGCCCACCGATCTGACGCAGGCCGTCGCGACCGCCCTGAGCACAGCCGTCTCCTGGGCCGAGAGCACCGACGGCTCCGACAGCGGTGCGACCGGCGGCGGAGCAGGCGGCAGCGGCGACAGCACGGGCGCAGGCCGCTCCGCCCGTCAGGTCTTCGCCGAGTCCGGCGCCGACCGGGTCTCGACCACGCCCGATGCGACCGGGGTCTCCGACGCCGATCGTGTCGCGTTCCTCCTCGACCGCGTCGTGCCGGCGCGGTACGGCGCCGAGGCCGGCGAGCTCGCGATGACGCAGGTCGGCGACGATCTGCTGCCTCTCGACGCGACCCTGGTCACCGGTGGCCTCGAGACGTTCGTGACGGGTCTGCTCGACGGCCTCGACGTGCTCCGCGGCAGCACCGTCGCCCGCATCCAGTACGGCGACCAGGGGGTGGGGCTCCGGCTCGCCACCGGAGAGTCGATGTCGGCCGACCGGGTCGTCTCGACCCTGCCGCTCGGTGTGCTCAAGCAGGGCGCGGTCGAGTTCGAGCCCGCCCTGCCCGCGGCCTACGCGTCGGCGATCGAGTCGCTCGGCATGGGCGACCAGGAGGTCCTCTGGCTGCGCTTCGACCGGGCCTTCTGGTCGACCGACGCGACCGTCTGGGCCGTGCTCGACGACACGGCGAGCGACCGCCTGTTCGTCAACCTGCTGCCGGCGACCGGCGAGCCCGTCCTCGTCTCGCTGACCGGCGGCGACGCCGGGCGCGCCACGGCCGCACTCGACGACGACGAGGCGGTCACCGCCGCCCTCGCATCGCTGGCACCCTACCTCGACCTCGTGTCGGCCTCCCCCGCACCCGGTGAGACCGGGGCACCCGGCGAGACCCCTGCACCCGGCGAGACCCCCGCATCCGGTGAGGCGACGCCCGGCAGCTGAGTCGCGACCGACCGGCGGCCCCCGACCGGCCTGCGCCGCGCCTCCGGCGAGAGACCGGCCCCGACCCTGATCGAGGGGATCCGAGGAGGCGCGCCCGGCACCGCGGGCCGGTTCCGCGGACGAAGACGGCTGAGTGCGACGAGCCCGACCGTCACACCGATGATGGTGCCGATCGCGATGCCGTTGTAGAGCACGAACTCGTCGGGCCAGCGCACCTGCGCCGGGTCGAGGAAGAAGTACGGGTACCAGCCGACCCGTGCACCGCGCCAGATCGTGAAGAGCCCCCAGACGATCGGGAACGGCAGCGCGGCGAGCACGAGCCGCCAGCGCACGCGCGTGCGCCCGGGGGCGAAGACCCAGTCGATCAGCACGAAGGTGGACAGGTAGAAGTGCAGCACCTGACTCGACCAGGGCACGCCGATCGTGTAGTTGTGACTGGCTGACTCGATGACGATCACGCCGTAGACCAGGCCCGACACGATCACGTACGTCGTCACGAGCGCGTGCAGCGAGGCGAACCACCGCGGCTCGGGCACCCCTCTGAGCATCAGCACGCCCGAGACGGTCAGCACCACGACGTTGGCGATGTTGCTCTGCTGCGTGAAGTAGCTGAAGTAGTTGATGGTGCTGAAGGTGCTGAACCCGAGCACGTAGACGAAGTACGAGACGAGGGCGGAGAGCCCCGCGGCGGCGGCGGCCAGCCGGAGCACGCCCACGAGTCGTCGCACGTCGTCACACACTCCCAGGCCGTCGTCTCGAAAGGACCGAGCGTACTAGCGCCCCATGACAGAGGCCGGGCCGCCGCGCGAGATGCGCGGCGGCCCGGCCGGGGTCCCAGCAGCGGCTGCTTACGGGATGTAGTTGAACTCGTCGGGGTTCGGGCCCGTGCGCTCGTCCTTGTTCAGGGCCGTGATGGCCGTGACGTCGGCGTCGGTCAGCTCGAAGTCGAACAGGTCGAAGTTCTCTTCGACGCGCGAGCGGGTGACCGACTTCGGGAACACGATGTCGCCGCGCTGGATGTGCCAGCGCAGCGTGACCTGAGCGGTGGACTTGCCGACGCGCTCGGCGATCTCGGTGATGGTCTCGTCTTTCAGGACGCCGCCCTGGGCGATGGGCGACCAGGCCTCGGTGTGGATGCCCTTCGACACGCCGAACTCGCGGAGCGCGTCCTGCGTGAGGTAGGGGTGCACCTCGATCTGGTTGACGACCGGCACGACCGAGCCCTCGGCGAGGACGCGCTCGAGGTGCGGCTGCTGGAAGTTCGAGACGCCGATCGACTTGGCGCGGCCGCTGGCGTAGATCTCCTCCATGGCCTTCCAGGTCTCGATGTAGTCGACGTCGATGCCGGGCAGGGGCCAGTGGATGAGGAACAGGTCGACGTAGTCCTGCTTGAGGGCGTCGAGCGTGCCGTCGAACGCCTTGAGCGCGTCGTCGCGCTTGTGGAAGCCGTTGTTGAGCTTCGAGGTGACGAAGATGTCGCTGCGGTCGAGACCGCTCTCGGCGATGGCCTCGCCGACGCCGGCCTCGTTGCCGTACATCTCGGCGGTGTCGATGTGGCGGTAGCCGACCTCGAAGGCGGCGAGCGTCGCGTCCTTCGTCTCGGCCGGGTCGACCTGGTAGACGCCGAACCCGAGCTGGGGGATCTGGATTCCGTTGTTCAGGGTGATGGTGGGGATCGTGGTCATGTCATAAGCCAACCACCGGGGCGGCTCGATGCTTCCAAGAAAGACCCTGGTGCTTGTACCCCGGGTGTGTTACTGTCATGAGTCGCTTGGAACAGATCCTCTCTGATCGTTCCCGGAACAGCTCTGGCCGAGTCCACACCGGCCTCCTGATCCGAACAGCCCGACGACACCATCGGAGCCACCCCTCACGGGTGCTCACTCCTCCGATCGTCGTGACACGGGCCCGACCGGACACCGTCCGCACCGCCGTCGCATCACGACGGCCCACGCAAGCCGAGACGCTGCGTGCCGTAGAGCACATCGAAAGAACCGAACATGAAGAGCACCATCACCACCATCACGGGCACGGTCACCACCGTCCCGACCCTGACCACCGCCCGCCTCGCCGAGTTCGTCGTCGTCGACGCCCGCGGCGCCGAGTTCGCCGTCCGCGCCTGGAGCGACGTCGTGACCGACGCCGTCCGCGTCGGCGCCACCGTCACGGTCTCCGGCACCGAGGGCTGGGTCATCCCCGGTCGCAGCTGGCGTCGCGAGCCGAGCCGCACCATCGTGCAGGCCTACTCGGTCGACACGGCGGCACTGCTGCTCGCCGCCTGATCCCGCAGCCGGCCACCCCGGCACCCGGCCCGCCCCGCGGCGGCCGACACGCACGCACCGCCCGACCGGCTCAGCCGATCGGGCGGTTCTGCGTCGTCCGCGATTCGGACGACCGCCCGCGACTCAGAAGGTCGCGAGGCCCTGCGCCCGCACGAGGATCGGCCGGTGGTCGGAGATGCCGGCCGGCAGCGTGACGATGTCGTCGATGGTGAGGCCGATGCTCGTCGCGAAGTCGAAGTGACCCTTGACGTACCGGTAGCCGAGGTAGGTCGGCGAGTCGCTGCGGGTCAGGATGAAGCCGTCGCGCTCGATCCGCTTGCGGAGCCCCTGGTGGAACCACGGGTAGTTGAAGTCGCCCACCATCAGCATGGGCGCGCGCGGCGCGAGCGCCCGCATGAGCTCGTGCGCCGACGAGACCTGCTTGCGGCGCAGCCCGTTCGTGGCGGTCAGCGGAGCGGCGTGGAACGAGCCGACCAGCACGTCGGTCTTCGACACGCGGTCGGCGAGGTGCATCGCCAGCAGCCGCTCGTGGGCGGGCGACATGACCCGGTCGTGCATCGACTTCTTCAGGGCGTACACCTGCGAGCCCAGCAGCTCGAAGCGGTCGGGGCGGTAGTACGCCGCGAGTCCGAGCCGGTTGTTGCGGGTCGACGCCGCCAGCACGAGGTCGCCCAGCCGCTCGGGGATGTCGTTCGTGTCGGCCTCCTGCAGGCAGAGCACGTCGGCTCGGTGGTCGCGCGCCAGGCCTTCGATCTCGCCCTTCGCCGTGTGCTCGCGGAGGTTGTAGCTGATCACGCGCATCGAGTTGCCGTCTTCTTCTTTCACGGGGACCGAACCTAGCCCACCGATGTTTCGACGACGTGCAGATTCGGCACGATATTCGCTCCGGGGACGGCAGGAGGCGGTCCGCACCTCCTCTCGGAAGGTGCGGACCGCCTCCTGGTCACCGTCCGCGACCGGTTCTCGGCGCGGGCGACCTCAGGCTCAGCGCCAGCGCGGCCACCAGTGGTGGATCAGATCGCCGATGGCGTTCCAGATCCAGCCGATGATCGCCCCGAGGTTCCATCCGCCGCCGGGCGTGCCGGGGTCGGTGGGCGGCTCCTCGGGCTCGGGCTCGGCGCCGGAGGCGACCGTCACGTAGGTGACGGTGCCCGTGTCGCCGTACGAGACCCGACCCAGGTAGCTGGCGTCGTAGTCGAGACCGGACCACGAGGTCGTGACCGTGGTGGTCTCGCCGAGCGCCGCCTCGATCGACGCGGGGTCGACCGAGAAGTCGCCGACGGCCTGGGCCGGATCGAGCAGATACGACGTCAGCGAGTAGCCGAGGTCGCCGGCCCCCGAGTAGAAGTCGATCATCAGCACGTAGGAGCCCGCCTCGGGCGCCTCGACGTCGAGCTGCTCGTCGGCCGATCCCGTGGCCGCGTAGTCGACCAGAGTGTCGGGCTCGCCCGCCGCGTCGGCCGAGTAGAGCAGCAGGTCGAGGTCGGCGGTGTCGTCGGCGGAGTCGAGCACGAACCGGCCGTGCGTCGTGCCCTCGGCGATCGTCAGCGGCACGAGGGCGGGGTCGCCGCCCGCGGTGCCCGAGCCTGTCACGACGGCGCCCTTCGCGAGCCCCTCCGCGGCCAGCGGCAGCGACAGCGCGTCGCCGGCCGTGACGTCGAGCGAGGCCTCGCCCGTCGCGCCCTCGCCGGCCAGCTCGGACGCGGCGTCGAGCTGCACGGGGCGGACGGCCAAGGGGCTCCGCACGTCGTGCGTGCCGTCGCTCCAGGTGAGGTAGCCCGTGGCGAACTCGTCGAGCGGCGCCGTCGTGCGGGTGAACTCGACCGTGTACTCCTTCTTCTCGCCGGCCGCGGCGAAGTCCAGCGTCGCGGGCGACACCTCGACCGAGACGCCGGGCATCTCGACCGGGGCGACGTTGTAGCTGCCCGCCTCGGTCGCCGTCACCGTGCGGGTCACCGTCGCGGTGCCGGCCAGCGAGCCGACGCTGATCGAGGGGAGGTTCATCGACGAGTCGGTGCCCTCGACCGTGTCGATCGAGTCGACGTAGGCCTGCCACTGCTCAGGGCCGTTCTCGTAGAGCAGCCCCGGCTCCAGGAACCTGGTCGGGTCGACGTGACCCGCACCCTGGGCGAAGACGTCGCGACTCGGCTGACCGTCCGGGCCGACGAGGTCGTACGCGGTGGTCATCATGGCCGACTTGACCTCGTCGGGCGACCAGTCGGGGTGCGCGGTCGCCGAGAGGTAGAGCGCGGCGAGACCGGCGATGTGCGGTGACGACATCGACGTGCCCGAGAGGAACTCGTACGAGCCCGCCTCGCCCGCGGCGTTCGCGCCGTCGGCGAGGATCGCGACGCCGGGTGCCGAGATGTCGGGCTTCAGGAGGTTGCCGCCGTCGGCCGTCACCGGACCACGCGACGAGAAGCCGGCGATCTGGGGTGTCGCGGGCTCGGGCAGACCCTCGGGGTTGCCGTCGAGCAGCGTCACCGTGGCGCCTTCGGTCGCCGCGTAGGCGTGCAGCGCGGTGTAGCCCTCGGCGTCGACGTGGACCGTCGGGATGACGTGCTCGTCGAGGTCGACGGAGCTCGGGGTCTTGTTGACCAGCAGCATTCCGATGCCGCCGACCCGGTCGACCTCTGCGCTCTTGTCGGTGCGTCCGACCACTCCGCGGTCGCAGAGCACCACGGCGTCGTCGGGGATGAGCGCGGCGTCGAGCGTGCCCGGCGTGCAGAGCAGGGCGTCGGCGGTCGACGCCGAGGCCAGCTTCACCGCCTGCGAGTCGACGAGCGTGCCGGTGAGGCCGTCGTCGCCGACGGGCACGGTGATCGAGCCGCCCAGGTACGAGGTGCCGTCGCCCGTGCGGGCGGTGGCGGAGTAGCTCGGGATGGTGCTCGCGGCCACCGTGGTGATCCACGGAGCGGCGTTGTCGGCCGTCGTCTCGGACGGGCCGTCGTTGCCGGCCGAGGCGGCGACGAAGACGCCCGCGGAGGCCGCGCCGAGGAACGCCTGATCGGTCGCCGAGTAGGTGCTGGTCGCACCGCCCCCGCCGATCGAGTAGTTGATGACGTCGACGCCGTCGGTGACCGCCGCCTCGATGGCGGCGATCAGGTCGAGGGTGGCGCAGCCGTCGTCGTCGGTCGAGACGCGGTCGGGGCCGTCCCAGCAGACCTTGTAGGCGGCGATCTTCGCGGCGGGGGCGACACCCGAGATGGTGCCGAAGTCGCGACCGGCGACCTGGGCCTCGACGTCGGCGTTGCCGGCCGCGGTGCTCGCCGTGTGCGAGCCGTGGCCGTTGCCGTCGCGGGGAGAGAGGTACTCGCCCTGCTCCTCGGTGCCGATGTTGCCGACGCCGAAGCCGTCGACGAAGTAGCGCGCGCCGATCAGCTTCGTGTTGCAGTCGGCCGCGGTGAACTGCACGCCGGTCTGGCAGACGCCCCGGAAGGTCCCGCCGTCGCCGCGCGGGAAGACCGTCGACGAGCCCTCGAGGTGAGGCTCGGTGGCGCTCGCCTCGCCGAGCGGATCGCCCGCGAACGAGGCGTTGCCCGCGGCGATGCCGGAGTCGATGATGCCGACGACGACCCCGTCGCCGGCGGCGTCACGGCCGCCGAGGGAGTCCCAGACGCCGCCCGCGCCCTGGGCGTCGCCGAGACCGAGGAACTCGGTCGAGGGCGTGGCCTGCAGCTTCAGCAGCTCGTTCTTCGAGACGGCGGCGACCGACGGGTCGCTCGCCAGCGACCGGGCCTGGTCGGCCGTGAGGTCGGCGGCGAACGCGTTCGTCGTGACCGAGTAGTGGGCGTCGACCGAGGCTCCGACCGCCGCGGCGACGTCCGCCTGGGTCTCCTCGAGGTGGTCGCTGTACTTCTGCACCGGAGCGGCGCGCGCGTCGAGCCGGGTGCCCTCGGGGGTGGCCGTCGCGGGGAGCCCCGCCGTGCCTCCCTCGTAGGTGGCCGCCGCGGGCTCGCGGAGGGTCACGATGTACTTGCCCGCCGAGAACGACGTGTCGCCGACGACGGCCGGACCCTCGGCGGCGAGGGCCGACGTCGCGGGGAGCGCGACGACTCCCCCGGCGACGAGAGCGGTCGCGAAGAGCCCGGAGGCGAGCAGCGCGGCGAGAGGGGCTTTCGGCCGACGAGGGCCGGATGGAGTGATCACGGGTGCCTTCCGACGCTGTCGCCCCCATGGCGAAGTCGTCGAGTAAGAGTTACCTGAGAATTCATCTGACCCTCAAGCGAGGGTGGTGGCCGAAAGCTGCCACTGGCCGTGCGATGCCGCATTGTTAACCTGCCGTGACCCGTTCGGGGGACACCGTGTCCGCCAGGTGGCCGACGTCAGAGCCAGCCGCGACGCGCGGCCTCGACCCCCGCATGGAACCTGTTCGTCACCCCGAGTTCGCCGAACAGGTCGTGCACACGGCGCCGCACGGTGCGCACCGAGAGACCGAGCCGCTGGGCGACCACCTCGTCGGTGGCGCCGGCGGCCATCAGGGTGATCAGGTCGCGCTCCTCGAGACTCGGCCCGCGGCGCGGCGACGCGGCGGCATCCGCCGGGCGGCTCTCGTCGGCGACCCGGGCGGCGATCAGCGACCAGTCGGGCGACCCCGAGCCCGCTCCCCCGGCGCCCGCGGTGGCGGACCGGTCGACGGGCACGGGCACCGCGGCACGCCAGCGCTGCTCGAACAGCTCGACGAGGGCCGCGACGAGAGCCGGCGACTCGGTGACCAGCGCCTCCGGGGCGGCGGGGTCGTGACCGAGCGAGACGAGGGCGATGCGCTCGTCGGCGACGGCGAGCTTGACGGGGAGGGAGTCGGTGAGCCGCGCCTCCTCGCCGTGACCGCCCAGGCGGTGGACGCCCTGCCAGCGTCCGTCGGCCGCGAAGCTGTCCATCGTGTAGACGGCCCGCCAGCGGACTCCCCGCGCGAGTGCGGTGCGCTCGGTGCCCTCGTTGCCGACCACGACGTAGGGCGGCCGGTCGAACGCGACGAACGACCGGGTCGCCGTCAGCTCGAGTCGCGTGTACCGGTCGCCGATTGCGGCGGCGCCGACCAGCGTGCGGGTGGCCGCCGACGGGTCGGCCCGGCGACGCGTCTCGTCGAACAGCTCGGCGAGGACCCCCGTGGAGGCGCGGGCCGAGGCGAGCGCATCGGCCCGCCTCGCGACGAGGGCCGGCACCGAGACCCGGGGGTCGACCGCCGCCCAGCGCGCCGGCGCGGTGACGCCCGGCGCGCTCTCGTGAACGAGCCCCAGCGCCCGGAGCCGCTGGAGACCGGCCTCGACCGCCGCCTGCTGGAGGTGCGGCAGCCCGGCGACGAGGGCGTCGACGCCGACGCCGTCGGACTCGGCGAGGACGACCTCGTACACCTCGGCGGCGACCGCGTCGACGCCGAGCGCCGAGAGCTCGGGCAGACTCATGCGCTCGACCCTAGCCGCGCCCTCGCCCGCCTCTGCACCCGCCGACGAAGGCCAGTGCAGCGCAGCAGGCGAGCGGCCTACGCGGCGGGGGTGAGCCGCATCGCGTCGGCGAGCAGCGCGACGGACCTGAGCCGCGCCTCCTTCGACGACCCGGCGTGGGCCACGATCAGCTCGTCGGCCTGCGCGGTGCGGGCGAACTGCTCCATGTACTCGCGCGCCTCGGAGGGGGTGCCGACCGCGGTGTAGGTCGTCATCGACAGCACGTGCTGCCCCACCGGGGTGCGCAGCAGGTGGTCGAGCTCGGCGTCGTCGAACTCGCGGGCGACGTCGATCTGACCGCTCTGACGCAGCAGCATCAGCAGGCGCTGACGCTTGACCACGGCGAACTGCGCGTCGGCGTCGTCGGAGTCGTCGGCGACCACGGCGTTCACGGCCGCGATCACGTAGGGCTCGGCCAGCTGCTCGGACGGCTGGAACTCGCGACGGTAGGCGGTCACGGCGTCGATCAGGTCGTTCGGCGCGAAGTGCGAGGCGAACGCGTAGGGCAGACCGAGGGCGGCCGCGAGCTTCGCCCCGAACAGCGACGAGCCGAGGATGTACAGCGGCACGTTGGTGCCGCCGCCGGGCACCGCCTGCACCCCGGCGATGCGCGACTCGCCGGCGAGGAACGCCTGGAGCTCGAGGACGTCTTGAGGGAACCGCTCGGACGACGCCGGGTCGCGGCGCAACGCCCGGAAGGTCGCCTGGTCGCTGCCCGGCGCCCGCCCGAGCCCGAGGTCGATGCGGCCCGGGTGCAGGGTCTCGAGCGTGCCGAACTGCTCGGCGATGGTCAGGGGCGAGTGGTTCGGCAGCATGACGCCGCCCGACCCGAGCCGGATGGTCTTCGTCTGGCTGGCGATGTGGGCGATCAGCACCGACGTGGCGCTCGACGCGATCGACGCCATGTTGTGGTGCTCGGCGTACCAGACCCTCCGGTAGCCGCTCGCCTCGGCCTGCTGTGCGAGCGCGACGGAGGCCGCGAAGCTGTCGCGCACCGTCTCTCCGGGGGCGACGGGGGCGAGGTCGAGGATCGAGAGGGGAATGCTCATGAGGGGGCCAACACCGAGGAGGCGCGGCGTATGCCCGAGGTCGGAGGCGCGGCCGTCGACCCCCGCACCACGAGCTCGGTCGGGAGGGACGCGACCGGGGTGGAGTCGCCGGCCAGCACCGCCTCGACCGTCGTCATGATGAGACGCCCGAGGGCCTCGAAGTCCTGCCGCACGGTCGTCAGCGACGGCAGGAAGTGCGCGGCC
The DNA here is from genome assembly GCF_979258095.1 of Frigoribacterium sp. AC394. Lineage (NCBI taxonomy): Bacteria > Bacillati > Actinomycetota > Actinomycetes > Micrococcales > Microbacteriaceae > Frigoribacterium > Frigoribacterium sp. AC394. The sequence continues at coordinate 1,183,671 of NZ_OZ409834.1, forward strand.
TCGGGGATGTCGTCGAAGCCGACGATGCTCACGTCGCCGGGCACCGAGACCCCGGCCTCGGCGAAGGCGTGCACGAGGCCGAGCGCCATCTGGTCGTTGCCGCAGAACACGGCCGTCACCTCGCCGGCGGCGACGCGGTCGACGAGCTCGCGGCCGACGCGGTGCCCCGAGCCGGGGGTCCAGTCGCCGCGCAGCAGCACCGACGGGTCGAGCCCGAGCCGGGTGCAGGCGCCTCGCCAGCCGCGTTCGCGGTCGCGGCCGTCCATCCAGCCCTCGGGGCCGGCCACGTGCGCGATGCGGGTGTGGCCGAGCGCGGCGAGGTGCTCGACCGCCGACTCCGCGCCCGACACCTGGTCGAGCGACACCGTGTGGTGCCCGGCCTCGGCCTCGCTGTCGGCGGTGACGAGCGGCACCGACACCTCGGCCCGGCGGAGCACCCGCAGCACCTCGGGGTCGGGGGCGATCAGCACGAGGGCGGCGACGTTCTGACCGAGCAGCGCGTCGAGGGCCTGCTGCATGCCCTTCCGGTCGGCGACGTCGAGGGTCGCCATCGACACCTGGTAGCCCGCGCGGCGTGCCGCGCCGTTGAAGCCGTGCATGGTGCTCGACGGGCCGTAGTACGGGAACCCGGTGCTGATCAGGCCGATCGAGGTCGTCTTGCGGCTGGCGAGGGCCCGCGCGGCCAGACTCGGCCGGTAGTTCAGCTCGTCGACCGCGGCGTCGACCTTCGCCTTCGTGGCCGGTCGCACCGACGGATCGCCGTTGACGACCCTCGAGACGGTCTGGTGCGAGACGCCGGCCGCTGCCGCGACGTCGAAGAGGGTTGCCACGTGATGATCCTAGGTCTGTTCGTTTCGCGGGTCGGACGGGCCCGGACGACGAGGAGGCGCGGCTCCCGTGATCGGGAACCGCGCCTCCTGAGGGGGTCGCTCTCGCTACTTGGTGGCCGAGGAGGCGCGACGCTTGTTGAAGACGTCGAACGCGACGGCGGCGAGCAGCACCAGGCCCTTGATGAGCGACTGGTACTCCGTACCGACACCGAGGATCGACATGCCGTTGTTCAGGATGCCGATGATCAGACCACCGACGATGGCGCCGGTGACGGTGCCGATGCCGCCGGTGACCGCCGCGCCGCCGATGAAGACGGCGGCGATCGCGTCGAGCTCGAAGCCGTTGCCGGCGTTGCCGCTGGCCAGGTTCAGCTGACCGGTGAAGACCAGGCCGGCCAGGGCCGAGATGACGCCCATGTTGACGAACAGCAGGAACGTGACGCGCTTGGTCTTGATGCCCGACAGCTCGGCCGCGTGCAGGTTGCCGCCGATGGCGTAGACGTGGCGGCCGAAGACCGAGTTCTTCATGACCGTCGAGTAGACGACGACGAGGACGGCGAGGACCACGAGGACGATCGGCGTGCCCGAGTAGCTGGCGAGCAGGAACCCGATGTACATGACGAGCGCGACCGTGAAGACGAGCTTCGTGACGAACCAGAGGAACGGCTCGTCCTCGAGCTGGTACTTGCGCCGCGTGGCACGACCGCGGAGGCCCGTGCCGATCAGCGCGACCGCCGCGATGGCGCCGAGCACCAGGGTGAGCGGCTCGTAGCCGGTCGTGCCGAACGTGGGCAGGAACCCGGAGCCGATGTCGCGGAACCCCTGGGGGAACGGCGAGATCTGCTGCGTCTGCAGGGCGATCTGGGCGGCACCGCGGAAGGCGAGCATGCCCGCCAGGGTGACGATGAACGCCGGTATGCCGAAGTAGGCGATCCAGAACCCCTGCCAGGCGCCGACCAGGCCGCCGAGCACGAGGCAGAGCACCACGGCGACGGGCCAGGGCAGACCCCACTGCGTGATCATGACGCCGGCCATGGCGCCGGTGAAGGCCACGATCGACCCCACCGAGAGGTCGATGTGACCGGCGATGATGACCATGACCATGCCGATCGCGAGGATCAGGATGTAGCTGTTCTGGACGATCAGGTTCGAGACGTTGATCGGCGCCAGGGTGATGCCGTTGGTCGTGATCTGGAAGAACAGCACGATGACGATCAGCGCGATGAAGAGGCCGATCTGGCGCAGCTGGCCGCCGAGGTACGAGAACGCACCGACGATCGGGTTGCCACCGGAGCCGGACTGCGGCTGACGGGACGAAGGCGACCCGCCGGTGGGCTTCGGGTCGGTGGCCTGGGTGGGGCTAGGCGCGCTCATTGACGGGGCTCTCTCGTTCGAGGGTCATGTATTTCAGGAGGAACTCGGGGGTCGCCTCGGCGATCGGCACGTCGGCCGTGATGCGCCCCTCCGAGAGGGTGTAGATGCGGTCGCAGATGCCGAGCAGCTCGGGCAGCTCGCTCGAGATGACGATCACTCCCTTGCCGGCGTCCGCGAGCTGGTTGATGATCGTGTAGATCTCGTACTTGGCGCCGACGTCGATGCCGCGCGTGGGCTCGTCGAGGATGAGCACGTCGGGGTCGGCGTACATCCACTTGGACAGCACGACCTTCTGCTGGTTGCCGCCCGAGAGCTTGCCCGTCACAGCCGCCACGTTGGGCGCCTTGATGTTCATGCTCTTTCGGTAGCGCTCGGCGACCGTGCTCTCTTCGGACCGGTTGACGAAACCCCAGTTCGCGAGTTTGCCGAGGGCCGAGCCGGAGACGTTGCGCGTGATGTCGTCGATCAGGTTGAGGCCGTACTTCTTGCGGTCTTCGGTGGCGTAGGCGATACCGGCCGCGATGGCCTTGCTCACCGTGTTGATCTTGATCGGCTCGCCGCGCTTGTAGACGGTGCCCGAGATGCCGGTGCCGTAGCTGTGGCCGAAGACGCTCATCGCGAGCTCGGTGCGACCCGCGCCCATCAGGCCCGCGATGCCGACGATCTCGCCGGCGCGCACGTTCAGATTGGCCTGGTGGATGATCTCGCGGTTCGAATCGAGCGGGTGGTGGACGGTCCAGTCCTCGATGCGCAGAAGCTCGTCGCCGATGGTCGACTCGTGCGACGGGTAGCGGCTCTCGAGGTCGCGGCCGACCATGCCCTTGATGATGCGGTCTTCGGAGACCTCGCCGGCGTGCATGTCGAGGGTCTCGATCGTCTTGCCGTCGCGGATGATCGTGACCTTGTCGGCGATCTCCTTGATCTCGTTCAGCTTGTGACTGATGATGATCGACGTGATGCCCTGGCCCTGCAGGCTCTTGATGAGGTCGAGCAGGTGGGCCGAGTCGTCGTCGTTCAGCGCCGCGGTCGGCTCGTCGAGGATGAGCAGCTTGACCTTCTTCGACAGCGCCTTGGCGATCTCGACCAGCTGCTGCTTGCCGACGCCGATGTCCGTCACCTTGGTGACCGGGTTGTCGCGGAGACCCACGCGGGCCAGCAGACCGGCCGCGTCGAGGTTGGTCTTGTTCCAGTCGATGAAGCCGCCCTTGGACTGCTCGTTGCCGAGGAAGATGTTCTCGGCGATCGACAGGAAGGGGCTGAGCGCCAGCTCCTGGTGGATGATGACGACGCCCGCGGCCTCGGAGTCGTTGATGTTCTTGAAGTCGACGGGCTGACCGTCGAGCATGATCTGACCGTCGAAGGACCCTGACGGGTAGACCCCCGACAGCACCTTCATCAGCGTCGACTTGCCGGCGCCGTTCTCGCCGCAGATCGCGTGGACCTGGCCGCGCTCGACCTCCAGCGTGACGTTCTGCAGTGCCTTGACGCCGGGGAACGTCTTCGTGATGTCGCGCATCTCGAGGATCGTGTTCGCCACGTGTTCCTTCTTTCGTGCCTGGGGTGAGGTGGAGCGATGGAGCGCAGGAGGCGCGGTGCGGGTGCGCCGCGCCTCCTGCGTTCTCGGGAGGGACCTACTTCAGGTCGGCCTCGGTGAAGTAGCCGCTGTCGACGAGGACCTCCTTGTAGTTGTCCTTCGTGACGATGGTCGGCTGGAAGAGGAACGTCGGGACGACCTTCTCGCCGTTGTCGTACGTCTTGTCGTCGTTCGTCTCGGGCGTCTTGCCGGTGAGGAGGTCGTCGGCCATGATCACGGACTGGTCGGCGAGCTGACGGGTGTCCTTGTAGATGGTCGAGTACTGCTGACCGGCGATGATCGACTTGACCGAGGCGGCCTCGGCGTCCTGACCGGTGACGACGGGGAGGTCGGCGTCGGAGTAGCCGGCACCCTGCAGCGCCGAGATGATGCCGATCGAGATGCCGTCGTAGGGCGACAGCACGCCGTCGAGCTTGGTTCCGCCCGAGTAGGTCGAGGCGATCAGGTTCTGCATGCGGGCCTTGGCGGTCGCGGGGTCCCACTGCTGCGTGGCGGCCTGCGTGAACTGGTCCTGGCCGGAGCCGATGGTCAGCGAGCCGTCTTCGATGTAGGGCTTCAGGGTGTCCATCGCGCCGTTGAAGAAGAAGGTCGCGTTGTTGTCGTCGGGGCTGCCGGCGAAGACCTCGATGGTCTTCTTGTCGGCGCCGTCGATCTTGGCGCCGTCGGCGTCGGCGAGGCCGAGACCGGTCAGCAGGCTGGTCGCCTGGTCGACGCCCACCTTGTAGTTGTCGAACGACACGTAGTAGTCGACGTTCTCGTTGCCCGTCAGGAGGCGGTCGTACGAGATGACCTTGATGCCGGCCTTGGCGGCCGAGTCGAGCTGGTCGCTCAGCGAGCCGCCGTCGATCGAGGCGACGATGAGCACCTTGGCGCCCTTGGTGATCATGTTGCTGACCTGCTGGACCTGCTGGGGGATCTTGTTGTCGGCGTACTCGAGGTCGACCTTGTAGCCCTTGTCCTCCAGGGCGCTCTTGACGGCGTCGCCGTCCTTGATCCAGCGCTCGGAGACCTTGGTGGGCATCGCGACGCCGACGAGGGCGCCCGAGTTGTCGCCGCCGCTGTCGCCGCTGCCGGCGTCGGCGCCGCGGCCGCCGCCCGAGCAGGCGGCCAGCGATGCGACGAGTCCGACGGCGACGATGCCGGAGAGGAGCTTCTTGTTCTTCACTGTGTGATTCCTTCGGTGTCCGTGTCATCTCGACGACGTCGTCGATGACGGTGGGAGGGGGTGGGTGACTCTGCGGACGGGTCTGAGTGACCGGTCACACGGGCAGGAGGGTGCGGGGTGGCGAGACGAGACGACGGGCGTCTCGGGTCGCTGCCGCCCCGGGATGCGGGGCGGGGAGGATGCGATGGCCGCGCGGGAGGCGGCCGACGTCAGCCGAGGAGGCGCGAGGACGTGCCGCGGGACGGGGGCGGGGATGAGACGGTCGCCGAAAGCGGTCGGCGACTCTCGTGTCGGGTGGTGATGCAGGTGTACACAGGTGACCTCTTCGTCAGGGACTGCTTCCAATGTGAGCGCTCACATCCGAGCGCTCGCCAATGATGCGCGCTGCGCAGGCGCGTGTCAAGTCGACTGTCCCCCGGCGCGGTTAACACGCTCGCCACATGCCGTTCACGTCGCTGAGCGGAAGGCACGGCACAGTGTGCGCATGATCACCGCGACGGTCACCGTCCACACCGCGCACGACCCCGCGGGCCTGTTCTGGCTCTCGCGGCGGCTGCTGTCCGAGCATGTGGCGGCCAGGGTCGGCGAGGGCCAGTACCTCGTGCAGCTCGCCGACGCGGGCACGGTGCTGCTCACCGAGTCGACCGAGATGCTGCGGTTCGACATGGTGGTGCGGGACGAGCTCTCGGCACGCCGCACGCGACGCGCGCTCGAGGGGGCGTTGGACCGGCTGTCGGCCGGCTCCGTCTCGGCGACGACGTGGCAGATCGACGCCGTCGCCCACGAGCAGATGCCCGCCTAGCCGCGGGGGCGGCCGTCGGGCCGGCGGCGGGGCCGGCTCCGACGCGTGGTTCGGCGCGACTCCGCCCGAGCGGCGCCCGTCGTCAGTTGATGCAGGCGCCGGCCGCGTAGCTCGTTCCCACCGGGGACGGGCTCGGGGCGGGCTCGGGTGCGGTGGTCTCGGGGGTCTCGGTCTCGGGGGCGTCGGGCGCCGCGGTCTCGGCGGGAGCGGGAGCGGGAGCCGCCGCGGGGGCCTGCACGGTGACGCCGTCGGTGCCCAGCACGACCGTGACGCTCGTCACCTGGCTCGAGGCCACGGCGACGGCACCCGGCAGGTACGCCGCGACGGCCTTCGCCTGGGCCTCCTGCCCGGCGGGGTAGTTGACGACCGTGGCCGCCGTCGACTCGGCCGAGGCAGGTGCCGCCGTGACGAAGCCCGCCGCGGCGAGCGCGTCGGTGGCCACGGTGGCCGCGCCGGTCACGCCGCTGGCGTTGGCCACGCTGACCGACACGTCGGCCGGAGCCGCCGCCGTCGCGTCGGTGTACGCCTGAGGCGGACCGACGAGACCCTGGATGAAGGCGGGCATGGCGCCCTCGTCGACCTCGACGACCGACAGCGCGCTGCCGCCGACGTAGACCGTGGGCGTGCCGAGGATCGGGATGGTGGCCGAGCGGACGTTCTCGGGTCGGAGGTCTCTGACCTGGTTGGCGAGCTGGAGGAAGTTGAGCCCCGCGTCGGTCTCCATCGACGAGCTGACGGCGTCGAGCACGGAGCCGAGCTTGGCGGGGTTCAGGAGGGTGCCGGCCGAGAGGATCTTGCGGGCCTCGACGCTGAGGAAGTACTGCTGGCGCACCTGCCGGTCGAGGTCGCCGCCGGGCAGCCCGTGCCGCTGCCGCACGAACGAGAGCGCCTGCTTGGCGTCGAGCGTCGAGACGCCGGCGGGCAGGTTCACCCCCGAGAAGCTGTCGACCGCCGCCTGGTTGAGGCACACGTCGACCGGCCCGAGGGCGTCGACCACGCGGTAGAAGCCGATCAGCGACACCCGCACGTAGTGGTCCATCGTGAGGCCGGTGAGGTTCTGCACCGTCTGGATGAGCAGCTGGGCGCCGGCCGCATCGCTGCCGCCGCTCTGCTTGCCGAAGGAGAACGCGGCGTTCAGCTTGTTCTTGCCGTAGCCGGGGATGTCGACGTACGAGTCGCGGGGCATCGAGATCATGGTGGCGCTCGCCCCGTCGGCCGGGATGTGCAGCACGATCATCGTGTCGGTGTTGGTCGCCCCGCCGTCGGATTCCGTGCTGAGCAGGGCGAGCTCTTCGGGGGTGGCGTTGTCGGGCCGGTGGTCGTCGCCGACCAGCAGGATGTTCTGGGCCACGCCGTCGACGTCGTCGCTGTCGTCGCCCCCGCCGCCCGCCGAGGGGATGGCGTCGACGGTCGTGACCCCGCCGACGAAGCGGTTGTAGCTGTAGGCCGCGTACCCGCCGGTGAGGAGCAGCAGCCCGGCCATCACACCCGCGACGGCGGGCAGCACCACCACTCGTCGGCGACGGCCCCTCGCGTGCCTCGGGGGCGTGCGCCCGTCCGTCGCGGCGGCGTCGCCGCCCTCGTGGGGCGTCGTCTCGTCGTATCGTCCGGGTCGTCTGCTCACACTCGATGGTAACCAGACGACCGGCGAGGGTTCCTGACGATCCCGTGCGGATGACCCGACGGGTCAGACGATGGCCGTGATGCGCCAGCCCGCCTCGTGCGACTCGCCCGGCCCCAGACGGACGAGATCGATGCCGCTCGTGAACGCGTCGGGCGGGCAGGTCATCGGCTCGACGGCGAGCCCGCGGCGGTGGTTCTCGGGCTCGGGCCGGTCGCCCGTGTGCACCTGCACCCACGGCAGCTCGGGGCCCCACGTCATGCGGACGCCGCGGCCGTCCGCGTCGGTGACCCGCGCCTCCTGCAGCCCGCCGGGCGCGGCCGCGACGTCGGTGAAGGCGTGATCGACGAAGAGGTCGCCGATCGGGCGCCCCTCTCGGAAGTCGAAGCCGTCGCGCTCGGAGACCCCGTGGACGCCGAGCGGCACCAGGCGGTCGTCGGTCACCTCGAGGTAGCTGTCGGCGGCGAGGGTGAGGGTCCAGTCGTCGACGCGCCCGTCGCCGGCCACGAGGTAGGGGTGCGGGGCGACGCCATAGGGGGCGCGACCCGTCCCGGCGTTGAGCGCGAGCACCGTGGTGCGCAGCCCGTCGTCGTCGAGCAGGTACTCGACCCGGAGGTCGAGGCGGTACGGGTAGCCGTCGCTCGGCGCGAGCTGCGTGGCCAGGACGACGCGGTCGGGGGTGTGGTGCTCGACCGCCCACTCGGCCCACTGGACCAGCCCGTGAAGGGCATGACCGCGCTCGGCCTCGGTGATCGGCAGCTGCCGCTCGACGCCCTCGTCGTCGTACGTGCCGTCGACCACGCGGTTCGGCCACGGTGCGAGCAGCGCGCCGCGGTAGAGCGGCCTGACCTCGTCGACGCCGAAGGGCACCACGAGGTCGCGCCCCTCGTGCGTCAGAGCGCGCAGCGTCGCCCCGACCCCGGCGATCTCCGCCCGGTAGGGCCCGTGCTCGATGGTGCTCGCCGAGCCGCTGACGGGCAGGGTCGAGGCCGACCCCGCGAGCGCGGCGGACGAGGAGGTGCGGGTCGCGTCAGACAAGGGAGGCCTCTTCGAAGACGGTGCGAGACAGGTGCTCGTTGCGGAACCGGCCGTCGGGGTCGACGGCACGGGCGTGCGCGGCGAAGTCGTCGAGTCGCGGGTAGCGCTCACGCAGCGTCGCGCGGTCGAGCGTAGCCACCTTGCCCCAGTGCGGGCGCGCGTCGAACGGAGCCAGCGCCTCCTCGACGGAGGGCAGCACCGCGAGGACCTCGTCGGCGAGTCGCCGCCAGGTGAAGTGGAACGCGACGCTGGCGCGACCGCCGCTCGGGCTCAGCCAGGCGTCGTCCGCCGCGATGGTGCGGATCTCGCTGACGAACAGGACGTCGGCGAAGCGGTGCCCGATGGCGCGCAGGGCCTCGATCGCGGCCACGGCGTGCTCGGCGCGCACGAGGTACTCGCTCTGGATCTCCTCCCCCGCGCTCGGGCTGAAGTCGGCACGGAAGTGCGGCAGGCGGTCGAGCCAGGGGCCGGGCACGCCGAGCTGGGGCGTGACGGCGTCGGCCGCGGTGTCGGGCAGCATGTGCACGGCGACCTCGGCGGGCACGGCACCGAGGTCGGCGAGGTCGAGGCCGACCGGGTCTCCGACGCGGGACTTCGACCACACCTGGTCGACGGAGTCGCCCGTGTAGCGCGTGAAGAGGCTGACGCTGTAGGCGTTGCCGACCACCTCGTCGAAGCGGTCGAGCGCCGTCCGCCAGGGCAGAGCGGAGTGGACCGTCTGCACGACGTCGAAGGTCGGCACCGTGTCGAGCACGAGGGCGGTGACGACCCCGAGAGCGCCCAGCCCGACGACGGAGGCCGCGAAGGCGTCGTCGCCGCGTCGGACGACCTCGAGCGAGCCGTCGGCCCGGACGATCTCGACGGCGGCGACGGAGGCGGACAGGGCCGGGTTGCCGACCCCCGAGCCGTGCGTGCCGGTCTGCACGGCACCCGCGACCGAGATGTGCGGCAGCGAGGCGAGGTTCGGCAGCGCGCGACCGTGCCGCTGCAGCTCGGCGGCCAGGACGGCGTGGGTCGTGCCCGCCCCGACGCGCACGGTGCCCGCCTCGGCGTCGAGCTCGATCGGCACGTCGAGCCGGTCGAGCGACACGAGAGTGCCGTCGGTGTCGGCGACCCGGTTGAACGAGTGCCGCGAGCCGAGGGCCTTCACCCTGCGGGAGGAGGTGACGACGGCGCTCACCTCGTCGACGGTGGTGGGATGGCGCAGGTCTGTCGTCGAGTACTCGACGTTGGCGGCCCAGTTGTGCATCGGGACTCCTTCGGCTCGGTTGCCCGTCAACTCTAGACCTCGACGCGTCTCGGAGTGAGCGCTCACATGCGCGCCCCACGCGCGACGCGACCCGGGGACGACACGCGGCGGACCCCCCGGACTGGGGAGGTGCGACCCCCCTCACTGGGGAGGGGGCGGGCATGGTCCGATCGACCGCGAGCGGGTTGTCTGGAACGGGACGCCACGCGAGGGAACGCCGGCGACCGAGACGACCAGGGGACGATCACGATGGACACCACCGCATCCGGCACGGATCAGCCGTCCGCCGTCGTCCACCGGGCCCCGCGGACCCTCGGGAGGATCCGTCCGGAACGCGCCCCGCGCCTCCGGAGGGCCCCCCGCTTCTACCTCACCTACCTCGACGAGCCGCAGGCCTCGGGCGACCGCTCGGTGCCCACCGGCAGCTGCCTCGTGCTGCGGTCCATCGGCGGCGACGACCCCCGGCTCGTGGAGGTCCGCCTGCCCGACGACTCGACCGTGGGCACCGCGCGCCTGCGCCGGGGATCGTCGGTGGGCGTCGCGTCGCCCGAGTCGCTCGCCGCCCTGGTCTCGCTCGGGACGGTCTTCGTCGACTGGACGTCGCCCGACGGCGTGCGCCGCGCCTCCTGGTTGCGCGTCCCGCCGATCCCCGCCCGGTACCGCGGCCTCGCCGGCTGATCGCCCGCTCCGTCGTTCGCCCCCGCTGTCCGCCCCCACTGTCCGCAGGGACCGCGGCACCCGCCTGATGCGCAGGTCGTACGGCCCACCTACCGTGCAAATCGCGACCGATGGCGTCTCCGAGACGCGATCAGCGTGGTTCTCGGGCCGGTTCTGGCCGAATCTGTCGGGTTCGGCACGCGCGCACCGCCCCAGGCGGTCGGCGGCCGCAGGCTACAGGGCGCCTCGCCCGAAGCGGCGCGCACCCGTCTCCATGGGTCGTCCATAGGAATGCCATCGGCTTGGCATAGGTGCCGTACCTACGGTCATCCCCATGACGAAGAACACGGACCCCACCGAGCGCCCGCGCCGCCGCCACAAGATCCTCCTGGGAACGAGCCTGTTCCTCGCAGGAGGCCTCCTCCTCAGCGGCTGCGCAGCCGCCACCACCTCCTCATCGACCGGAACCGGGACCGGCACCACGACCAGCAGCGCCACTGGGGACCTGACCGTCGCCGCGGCAGCCACCGAGGTGACCGAGTCCGACGCCGGCACCACCGCCGAGACCATCACGAACACCACCGCCGCGGTCGAGGCGTTCCTCGCCACCCTCTCCGACGAGCAGGTCGAGGCCGCGACGTACGACTACGACGACGAGACCAAGACGACGTCGTGGTCGAACTTCCCCGTGACCTTCGTCGAGCGGGCCGGCCTGAACGTCGCCGACCTCACCGAGGAGCAGCAGGTCGCCGCCCTGCAGGTCATGGAGGCACTCCTCAGCGACGACGCGTACGAGACCGTGTCGAGCATCATCGGCGGTGACCAGTACCTGCTGGAGAACAGCAGCAGCACCGAGGCGTCCCTGGGTCAGTACTACATCGCCGTCTTCGGCGAGGCCTCCGACACCTCCGCCTACGAGGTCCAGTTCGGCGGCCACCACCTCGGCATCAACGCCACCCTCGACGGCACCGCCGACGCCATCACCTTCGCACCCACCCACCTCGGGGTCCAGCCCGCGGACTACACCACGGCCGACGGCACCGACGTGCAGCCCTTCGACGGCATCTACACCGACGCGTTCGCGTTCTACGACTCCCTCACCGCCGAGCAGCAGACGACGCTCACCTCCGGCGAGGTCACCAGCTGCGCCCCTGGCAGCACCTGCGACTACCCCACCGGCACAGGCCTCACCGGCGCCGACCTCACCGACGAGCAGCGCGAGCTGCTGCTCGACCTGATCGCGAACTGGTCGGGCATGGCCGACGCCGAGAGCGCGGCCACCACCCGCGCCGAGATCGAGGCCACCCTCGACGACACCGTCATCGCCTGGTCCGGCGAGACCACCTACGACATGACCCAGGGCGACGGCATCAACTTCTCCATCTCGGGCCCGAACGTCTACGTCTCGTTCCAGGCCCAGCAGGGCTCCGCCGGCGCCGACGTCGAGGGCGTCACGACCTCCGGCTGGGGCCACGTGCACACCATCTACCGCGACCCGACCGACGACTACGCGAACAGCGTGGAGCAGCAGGAAGCGACCGGCGGCATGGGCGGCGGAGCCCCGGCCGGCGGCGGCCCGATGGACGGCGGAACCCCGCCGAGCAACTAGGCGGATCAGACCGACAAGGACACCACCGCTTCGGGCTACGAGGTCATCGCGGAACACGGCGTGCGAGGGTCCTCTCAGCGGGCAGCTCGGACGTAAGCGACGAGCGCGTTCGCATGTCCATGCCCCATCGAATGGGCGGACTTCAGCCACGCCACGACAGCCATGTGGGCCTCGGCGTCGAGCCGCTCATTCACCAGGTCGAGCCACTCCTGAACGGGCCGCCCGTACGTCTTCTCGATGCTCGGAAAGTACGAGGCGGGCCCCTTCGGCTTCGACCCGTCGGCGGGCGGGCCCGGATCGAGAACTCGCGTCGTCGGCATGCATCAGACACTAGGGCACACCACTCGATCGCCCGAGCTTCCAGGATCAGCCTCATGAGCGACTCTGGGTGTCGCCCTGGCGCATGGTGATCTGCAGCTGGTCCGCCTCGTCGTAGTCGAACCAGCCGGGCCGGACGATCGTGTACCGGTTGCCGCTGGCCCTGACGAGATGCTCGCCTCGGCGTTTCCACTCGGAGCCGGGGTGCCGGACGGTCGCCCCGACCGTCGTCATGAGAGCGATGCGAACTGGACGCCCGTCGAGCGCCTGCAGGATGTTCCGGACGGCGCCGTAGTTGACCGCTTCGCCGTTGCTGTCGTCGCCGTGGGTGAAGACGACGGCGTCGATGCCGTCGACAACCGCGGTGAGGGTGGAGGCGTCGGTGAGGTCGCCGTTGGCGCCCGAGCCCGCCCGCGGAGCCAGGCCGACGAGCCGATCCCGGGCGAAGAGCGGGGCTCAGTGCCCGAGCTCGATCAGGAAGACGCCCGCGATGATGCAGGCGATGCCGGCTCCCATGAGCCAGGTGAGGGGGTCCTTGAACAGGAGGCGCCCGATGATCGCCGTGAGGGCTACACCGGTGGCGGCCCAGACGCCGTAGGCGACTCCGATCGGCAGGCCCAGCGAGAGAGCTCCGGCCAGGAGCGAGAACGCGGTGACGTAGCCGATCCCGACGACGACGTACCAGCGCTTCCTACCGTCGGTGGCGAGCTTCAAGCTGACGGTGGCCACGACTTCGAACACGATCGCGATCGACAGCAGGACCCAGCCCATCAGATGCTCCCCTCGTGGCGCAGCGCTGCAGCTGCAGCGCGTGACGCATGTGCTCGTTGAGACCCGAGCTCGACGAGGAGCACACCTGCGACGATGAGCACGAGGCCCAGGATCATGACCCCGGTGAGTGCTTGTCCGAAGAGGATCGACGCCATCACGGCGGTCAACGCGACGCCTGCGGCACCCCAGATGCCGTAGGCGACGCCGATCGCCATGCCGCCCTTCAGGACGCGGGTCAGGCAGACGAATGCCGTGAGGTATCCGGCCACGACGAGGGCGTACCAGCCGGGAGCGTCGACGGCGGCTTGCAGGGCGAGAGAGGCGGTGACCTCGACGGCGATCGCACCGGCGAGCCACAGCCAGGTCACGACCCGCTCCCGTCGAGCAGGGACGCGACGGCCCGGGCAGCGAGGCCGACGGAGGCGCGGGCGGCCTCGTCGTCGCGGTCGGCGAGCCAGGCGGTGGCGACCCCGTCGGCGACCGCGATGAGCAGCGCCGCGACCTGGCTCGTCGGAGCCGACCACCGGAGCCCGTCGGAGGCGGTCCACCGGTCGACGTTGCGGGTCACCTCCCGGCGGTACTCCTCCTGCTCCCACCGGGCCAGGTGACGGAGCGCGGGGTCGCGGTGCGACAGGGCGGTGAGCTCGACGAGGGCGAGCGCGTGGTCTGGCCGGGCCGCCACGAGGTCGAGCCTCGCCTGCAGCCCCAGGGCGATGCGCTCCACGGGAGGCGTGGGCTCGGCCGGCGGGTCGAACGCGGCCACGAGGGAGGCGCGGAGCTCCTGGCCGAGGATCGCCGAGAAGAGGTCGGCCTTCGAGTCGAAGCAGTAGTGGAACGACCCGTGCGGCAGGCCGGCGCGGGTCGTGACGGCCCGGGTGGTGACCGCGGCGACCCCGTCGGCGGTCATGACGGCGACGGCCGCCTCGATCAGCTGGCGGCGGCGCTCGTCCTGCGGACGGTGCTCTCGGGGCGGGGTCATGACCGCGAGCCTACGCGCATTTGGCCACCTGGCCAACTGTGTGTCCACCGAAGGCTTCCACAAGATCAAGGCAGTGGCTGACCGATGATCCGCACCCCGAGCTGCTCGGCCTCGACCGTCACGTTGGGCTGCGAGATCTCGTCGAGAGGATGTCCCGATGAACGACCCCGTGTCAGGACGCCTCTGAACCTGCTTCGCCCGCCGACACCAGCTCGAGCGACGGGACGCGCCCCTTCTCGATGTGGGTGTAGGCGATGGACTCGGCGAGCCGTTCGTTCCCCGACCTGATGGCGTCGAACATCTCGTGGTGCTCGTCGGACTGCTGGCGCTGGTCGCGTGCCGACGTGAGATAGAACAGCCATGTCATGCGTCCGGTGACTGCTCTCATGAGCGAGGCGAGCAGCGAGCTCCCGCCGATGCGGACGATGGCCTCGTGGACGTCCGTCGACGTCTCCGCGACCTGGAGCCAGTCATGGCTGTCGAGTGCACGGCGCTCGTCGTCCATCGCCTGCAGCAGGGGGTCGAGTGAGGCACCGGCCGCCGCCGCCCGGGCCGCCAGTCGCGCGGCGAGGGTCTCGAGGCTGAGCCGAGCGTCGAACAGCTCGGTGATGTCCGCCTCCGTCCATTCGACGACACGAGACGACCGGCGGGGCAGGGTCGTCACGAATCCCTCGTTCTCCAGCTGAGGCAGTGCCTCGCGGATGGGAAGGCGTGACACCGCCAGGTCGGCGGCCAGAGACGCTTCGACCAGCCGGGCGCCCTGTGCGTACTCGCCGAGGATGATCCGACGGCGCAGCGTCCGGTACGTCTGATCGGCCAGGGAGGACTCGGAGGTGATCGCTGTCAAGGTGAGGTCCGTTCGTCCGGGGAGCACCTCATTCAACACGAACCGCGCCGCGCGGCTACGACGGCCAGGTCCGCGTCTTGACGAACGGAGTCGCGAAACTGCCGATCTTGCTCGTTGCGAGTCCCTGTCGGACGAGGCTCTCGACCAGGGTCGCTGCAGCGGCCACGCCGTCGACGACGGGCACCGGGAGCCGTTCACGGACGTGCTCCTCGAGCCCCGCCATCCCGGCGCATCCGAGGCAGACGACCTCGGCACCGCGTCCGACGGCCCGCAGCCCGGCCTCCACGAACGCGTCGGCGGTCGCGACGGGGTCCGCTTCGAGCTCGAGCACGCCGAGGCCGGTGTCCTCGATCGCCACGCAGTGCTCGGCCAGCCCTGCGGTCGTCAGACTGTCGGCTATCTGCCCGACGGCACGTCGCACGGTGGTGACGACGCCGAAGCGCCGGCCGATGAGCATGGCCGTGTGCGCCGCGGCCTCGGTGATGTCGACGACGGGGACGTCCAGCAGTTCGCGGGCACCCTCGCGTCCGTGTTCACCGAAACCGGCCAAGACGACCCCGTCGATGTCGGCGGGGAGGTCGGCGAGGGTGTCGAGCACGGCGGCCGCGCTGATGAAGCTGTCGTACCAGCCCTCTGCCGAGGCGACGCCCCACGTGGGGGTGATGCCCACGATGGTGGTTCCGGGTGAGACGGCCAGCCGAGCGCGAGCGGCGGCCGTCTCGGTCATCGTCTCGGTCGTGTTGCAGTTGACGACCGCGATGCGGATCATGCTCGGACCGCCACGGGTGCCAGACGGCGCTCGTCGGCGACCCCGCGGGCGATGGCCAGGTCGATGACGGCGGCGGCGACCGCGAGGTCCTGCGCGGCGATGCCCACGGAGTCGAAGACGGTGATCTCGTCGGGCGAGATCCGTGCCGGCGCGATCCCCGCGACGACCTCTCCGAGCTTCCCGGAGGCGCGGGTCGACACCCAGCGCACCCTCGCGGAGCGCCTGGATCAGGTCCCCGGATTTCGTGCGCGACGTCGCCGCGCTGTCGACGACGAGGGTCCCCCGCCCCATGGCCGCACCGTCGAGCTCCCGATGGGTGGGCCGGGGTCGGGCGCCGACGGCGTTGATGTGCTGGCCGGGTCGGAGCCACGATCCCTTCACGATCGGGTCGATCGAGGGCGTCACCGTGCAGACCACGTCCGAGGCCGTCACGACGCCGCGGGCATCGGCGGCCACATCGACCGTCAGGGCCGGCGCGAACTCCGCGACGGCGTCGACGAACCGTCCGACCGTCTCGGGCGACCGGGACCAGACGACGAGCCGGTCGAGCTCCATGACCGTGCGGAGCGCCATCACGTGCGCGACCGCCAGGTTGCCCGCCCCCACCAGCCCGAGGACGGCGGGGCCGCGCCGGGCGAGGTGACGCGTCGCGACTGCCGACGCGGCGGCCGTCCGCAGCCGGGTGATCATGGCCCCGTCGAGCACCGCGACGCTCTCACCGGTCTCGACGGAGCTCACGAGGATCGTCGAGCGCTGCGTCGGCAGCCCCCGGTCGATGTTCCGAGGGATGTCGGCCATCAGCTTCACCGCGGCGAGCCCGAGGCGGTCGGAGCGTGCCGCCATCGGCAGGAGGATCGAGTCGTCCCCGCCCGTGAGAGCGCTCGGCGACGGCTGGGTCATGGCCCCGGTGCCGAGGTCGACGTGGATCGCCTCGACCACTCCGATCACGTCGACGTCGGCGAGCAGGGCCTCGATCTCGGGTGCGGCGAGGATGAGCGTCACGAGGCGGCGCCGACGGCCTCGACGGCGTGCCCACCGGTGAGCTCGGTCAGCGTGGGTGCGTGGGTGACGAGTCCCGCGTCGAGGAGGATGCCCATCCATCGGTCGGACGCGTCGGGATCGATGACGGTGGTGTCCCAGACACCGCCGGTGGCCATCGCATCGACCGCGGCGCGGAGCAGGGCGGCATCCTTCGCGGGCCAGCGCGCGGCGAGCACGGCGGCGATCTCGTCGTCGGCATCGCCCGACGTGATCTTCGTCATCCCCAGCTCGACCGCTCCCACGAAGCGCTCGACCTTGTCGGCGAGCTCGTCGACCCGGTCGGTGCGGACGTAGTAGACGCTGTTGGGCATGACACCGCCTTCGTCGAGGTGGCTGAAGACGATGGTGCCGTGACCGGCGGCCACGAGCTCGGAGGCCGACAGCAGGTCGAGCACGATCGCGTCGCCGAGTCCACCCTGATAGAGCTCGATCATCATCGCCGTCGACAGGTCCCGGACCCATCGGGTGGCGGCGGGGTCGAGCCCCGCCTCGCGGATGAGACCCGCGGTGAACTCGTACGGCGCACTGCCACCGGCACCCGGTGCCAGGGCGATCTTGCCCGCGAGCCAGTCGAGCCCCACCGGGCCCACGGCGTCACGGGCGACGATCGTCATCGGGAATCGGTGGTTGAGCTGCCCGACGACGGTGACCTTCCGGTCCATCCCGGCGTACATGCCGGGCACCCACAGGCCGCCGAGGGCCACGTCGGCCGCACCGGATTCGAGGTCGTCGAGCACGCCCGTCCACGGGTCGCGGGCATGGGCCGTGACCTCCAGCCCGGCCTGGGCGAAGAGACCGCCGACGTCGGCGACGTACTCGGGCAGGTAGTTCAGACCGTTGGCGGTCGCGGTGACGATGAGCTTGTCCATGGGGACTCCTTCTGGTGGTTCTCGAGGTGGTTCCGGTGGTGTCGTCGGCCCGCGACACCGGCGGGTGTCACGCCGTCGGGGCCGGGGCCCTCTCGGTGAGCAGGGTCTTCTCGTTGACGTCCTCGAGGGAGCGCCCGCGGGTCTCGGGGGCGAAACGGGAGGCGACGACGAGGACGGCGTACATCACGGCGGCGAGGCCGAAGACCCCGGCGAAGGCGTACGACCCGTAGAGGGCGACGGCCAGGAACGGCATGACGGCTCCGGCGATGTTGCCGATTCCGTTCACGATCGAGGCTCCGGAGGCGCGGATCGCGGTGGGGAAGACCTCGGCCGTCCACGTCGCGAGGGTCGTGTTGGTCACCATCGTGAAGAACTGGAACAACGCGCCGAGAACCAGGATCGCGCCGGTCCCGCTCCCGAAGGCCGCGAAGGCCAGGGCCGTGACGCAGCCCAGCACACCGGCGGTCGTCACCGCCGTCCGTCGACCGACGCGACCGGCGATGAGGGCTGCCGTCGTCGCACCGAGCAGCGATCCGATGTTCATGATCATCGTGTAGAGCAGGCTCTGCGAGACGGTGTATCCCCGCTCGACGAGCAGCGTCGGCATGAGGAAGTTCAGGGTGACCTGCGAGCCGAACGCCATCCACGACGCGACGCCGAGCGAGACGGTGCGGCGCAGGACGAGTCGGTGGAAGACGGCTGCGGGGCTGGTATGGACGGGCATGGGAGGCAGATCCTCGGGAGAGAGCTGCACGGGCGGCTTGGCGTCCGACGGGCGGAGCGAGTTCGACGCGAGGATCGCCAGCGACCGGTTCGCCTCGTCCACGCGACCCTTCGAGAGGAGGAACCGCGGCGTCTCGGGCAGCCGCCGTCGATAGAGGACGACGAACAGGGCGGGGACGGCGAGGATCACGAACGTCCAGCGCCACACGTAGTCGGGACCGCCGAGCGAGATCTCGAGCGGGCCGAGCAGCAGCAGGAACAGTCCGTAGCTGATGAAGTTGCCGAGCCCCCCGGCGCCGACGTTGATCATGCCGATCGCCGTCCCGCGGAATCGCGTGGCGACCATCTCGGAGAGCATGACGATGCCGATCATGAACTCCCCGCCGATCCCGATGCCGACGATGAGCCTGCTGACCAGCAGCCACTCGTAGTTCATGGCGACCGCGCTCAGCAGTCCGCCCAGCGTGTAGATGAGCAGGTTCAGACTCAGTGAGAACCGGCGACCGTGCTTGTCGGCGAGATAGCCGGCCAGGAGGCGCCCGATCAGTCCGCCGATCACGGTCGCCGTGTTGATGCCGGTGAGCTGGATGTCGCCGATCTGCAGCGAGTCCTTCAGATGGCTGCCCATGGCGCCGACGGAGTTCTGCTCCAGGGTGTTGAAGAACTCCCCCGCGAGGATCAGCAGGAACACCCAGAACTGCGCGCCGGTGAATCCGATCGAGTCGAGGACGGAGGCGACGGATTGATGCGATGACGACGAGGGTGCGGTGGTACGGGATACAGCAGTCATGAGCGACTCCACAGCAGAAGGGGTTGGAGTGGACACCGGCATGATCGTCAGTTCCACTGGACCCCTACTTTGTATCCCAAACACCGTTTCCGACGGGTTACGAAGACAATACGCTATGTTTCGACCCCGGCTCTACGGCGAGAAGCGCAGACGCCTCCACGCCTGAATGACTTTTCGGTATCCCAAACGCTTGAGACCTCAGCGCCGGTAGGCGGCCGCCGGGTGCGTCTCGGGGAGGCGCGGGCCGCCTCCGGTGAGCCGCTCGCGCAGGGTCTCCCCCGGCACGTACGCCTCGCGGACGCGCCCACGGCGGCGGAGCTCGGGCACGATCAGCTCGACGAAGTCGCGCAGCGTGTCGAACGAGTGGTACTGACGGAGGTTGATGCCGTCGATGCCCTCCTCGTCGAGCCAGCGCTCGATCTCGTCGACCACGACGGTCGGCGTGCCGGCCACGAAGAAGGTGCCGCCCCAGGCCTCGTCGACGGAATCGACCAGCTGGCCGACCGTGATGTCGAGCGGCAGGGAGGCGGCGCCCGGGTGGTCGAGACGACCCTCGATCTCGAGGGCCTCGCGCACCGTGCGGTCGCTCGGGTGGGACAGCGCGTCGAACGGGACGCTGCGGTGCACGAGCCGCCCCTGCGCGCTGGCGGACGACCGGTAGAGAGCGAGCTTCTCGGCGACCTCGGCGTCGGTGCGCCCGGTGATGACACCCGCCTGCACGATGAACCGCACGTCGTCGGCCGCCCGACCCGCCTCGACGGCCGCCGCCCGCGTGGCCGCACCCACCGCCTTGACCGCGGGGCCGCCCGTGAAGACGACCTCGGCGTTGCGGGCCGCCTGCTCGACGCCCTTCGGCGACGCCGTCGCGAGGAACAGCACCGGGGTCCGCTGGGGCGACGGCTCGCTCAGATGCGGCCCGGCCACCCGGAAGTGGTCACCCCGGTGATCGATGGCATGCACCTTGGCGGGGTCGGTGTAGACGCCCGAACCGGGCTCGAGGCCGTCGGCTCCGGGGTCGGCGACCACCGCATCGTCCTCCCACGACCCCTCCCACAGCTTGTAGAGCACATCGAGGTACTCGGCCGCCCGGGCGTAGCGCTCGGCCTTCGGGATCTCGGCGTCGAGGCCGAAGTTGCGGGCGGCGTTCGGCAGATACGAGGTGACGACGTTCCAGCCCACGCGCCCCTTCGTCAGGTGGTCGAGCGTCGACATGCGCCGCGCGAACGCGAACGGCGGCTCGTAGCTGGTCGAGAACGTGATGCCGAAGCCGAGATGCTCGGTCACCGCCGCCATCGCCGGCACGACGAGCATCGGATCGTTGTTCGGAGCCTGGATGCCCTCGAGCAGGGCGGGCGCGGGGCTGTCGCCGTAGACGTCGTAGGCGCCCAGCACGTCGGCGATGAAGATCGCGTCGAAGCCCCCGCTCTCGGCCAGCCGCGCCAGCTCGAGCCAGTACGCCATGTCCTTGTACTCGCTGCGGTGGTTGTGCGGCAGACGCCAGAGACCGTGCGTGATGTGCCCGACGCAGTTCATCTCGAAGAGGTTGAGGATGAGCTGCTTCGGCGCGGAGGACTCGGTCATGCGTCGATCCTGCCCGATCGGACGGTGGCGGCGCTGCGCGATGACCTCGGGTGACGCGGGGGTGCCGGGCGGATGCCGCGCCGCGCCTCCTCGGGTGACGCGCGGCAGCCGGGTCGATGCCGCGCCGCGCCTCCTCGGCTCCCCCGGTGTGCAATTCGCGACCGACTTCGGGCGTGCGGGCGTACCGAACCCGACTCAATTCGCTGGAACGGGCCATGACGCCACGAAATGCACCCGCCGCGCGACCGTTCGGTCGCGATTTGCACCGGTGGCAGGGAGGGGCGGGTCAGGTGGCAGGGAGGCGCGGGTCAGGCGGCAGGGAGGGGCTGTCCAGGCGGCGGGGCGAGTCAGGCGGCGGGGCGAGCCAGGCGGCGGGGCGGTCCAGGCGGCGGCGCGGATCAGGCGTCGGGGCGGGAGTGGCCGCCGAGCGTCGGGACGGATCCGGTGGCCGAGGGGATGGTCCGCACCGAGCCCGTGACCACGGCGACCGACGACGTGATCGTGCGCAGGTTCGACGTCGACAGCGACACCTGCGAGTGCCCGATCGTCGGGAACCCGCGCCGGGCCAGCAGCACGACGACGAAGCTCCCGCCGACGATGACGGCCGCGGTGTAGGGCAGCGCCGCGAGCCCGGTCATCTCGAAGGCCCGGGCGCCGAGCGCCGCCCCGGCCGCGATGCCGACGTTCGACCCCGCATTGATCAGCGCACCCGCGATGTCGGGGCTCACCCCGCCGGTGCGGATGGCGGCGGCCATGAACAGGGTGCCCGTCGTGCCGTTCGCCGCCACCCAGACGCCCGCGACGACGAAGGTGCCGATCAGCGAGCCGTGCACGAAGGGCAACGCACCGAGGGCGAGCGTCATGACCCCGACCGCGACGAGCAGCGTCTGCCGCGGCGCCCGGTCGACGAACGCTCCGGCGACGAGCAGGCCGACGACGCCGGTCGCCCCGAGCACGAGCAGCGCCGTGCCCGTCGAGCCCGTGCCGAGCCCCGCGTCCACCAGGTACGGCCCGATGTAGGTGTAGACCACGTAGTGACCCGCGAAGAGCAGCAGGTCGGCGACGACCACGGCCAGCAGACCGCTGCGCGCCCACGATGCGACCGACCCGATGTGCGGGTACGACTCGCCGCGCACCGACGGCAGGAAGATCAGGGCGACGACGGCCAGCAGCGCCGAGGCCACCGCCACGCCGGTGACGGCGAGACGCCAGCCGACCTGGTCGCCGACGGTCGTCGCGACGGGCACGCCGATCACGAAGCCGAGCGAGCTGCCCGAGTAGACGAACGCGATCGTGCGGCCCGCCAGCCGAGGAGGCACGATGCGGGTCGCGTAGGCCGACGCGACCGAGAAGAAGAGTGCATGGGCGACGCCGCCGACGATGCGCCCGGCGCAGAGGAACTCGAAGCTCGGGGCGAAGGCCACCATCAGGTTCGACACCGTGTACCCGACGAGGGTCGCGACGAGCACGGCCTTGCGGGGCACCCGCGCCGTGGCCCACGTGAGCGGCAGCGCGAGCACGGCGACGGCGAGCGCGTACACCGTGACCACGACGCCCATACGCGACTCGGCCACGCCCAGATCAGCGCTCATGGTCGAGAGCAGCCCGACGGGCATCAGCTCGGTGGTGATCGCGAAGAAGGTCGACAGCCCCAGCACGGCGATCCCGACGACCGCCGAGGCGGTGAGGGTGTGCGGCTGCTCGGTCTGGCTCCGACCGGTCGATGGGCGGGCGAGTGTGTCGGTCACGGGCGTGCCTCCGTTCGGGCGGAGAGCGCGCACGACGAGAGGACTCGCCGGGAGGACGCCGCCACGAGGCGTGCTGAGGCACGGGTCGCGGGGGCGATGCGCACTCGCCGCGATCGTTGCTGACGGGTGGGGATGGGATGTTGCCACTCCACGACGAGGGCGCTCCTCTCCAGTGTGACATATCCCCCTCCCCCGGCCGCAAGGCCCGAGACCGCCTTTCTCAGGACGGGCCGGTCCGTCCTCTCTCCAGGAGGCACGGGCAGGGCGGCTGCCGGGGCGGGGGCGACTAGCGTCGGAGTCGTCGCGGCGGCCCTGACCCCCGTCGACAGAGAGGGACTCCATGTTCGAAGCCGAGAACCTGCGCGACTGGATCGGCATGCCCGTCGTCGACCCGAACGGTGACAAGGTCGGCACGCTCGAGAGCATCTACTTCGACACCTCGACCGAGCTGGCCACGTTCGCCACCGTGCAGGCCGGGATCGTCGGCAAGAAGCTGCTCTTCGTGCCGCTGCAGGGTGCGGTCGTCGCGCCGAAGCACCTCAAGGTGCAGTTCGACAAGAAGATCGTCAAGGATGCTCCCTCGATCGAGACCGACGGCGAGCTCGAGGCGTCGCGCGAACCCGCCGTGTTCGAGCACTACGGCCTGGCCTACTCGGTCGGCTCGACCGGCGAGCGCCGCCTCGGGCGCCGCTGACCGGCATCCGCCGCACGATCCGACGGGGTCGACGTCGCCAGGAGGCGGTGTCGACCCCGTCCGTCCGTTCAGCTGGTCTGCTGCACCCGCAGCTCGGCGAGTCCGACGTTCCGCGTGCTCGCGCTGACCGACGTGGTCGTGAAGGCGACCGACGTCGAGGCGCGCGAGGCGAATCGGACCGTGGTCGCGCCTCCTGCGGCATCGAGGGCCGGCACGGCGACCGTGCTGCCGTCCGAGAAGGTGAGTGTGCCGCCCGTCACGTCGTCGGCGAGGTTCGGGCGATCGTGCAGCACGATCGTGTCCATCGTCACCGGCGTCGACCAGCGGAGCGTCAACGTCACCCCGACGCGCCCCCAGGGCGCGACCCATTCGTTCTGCGGGGCACCGGGATAACCGTCCGCCACGCCGTCGATCGCCTTGTCGGCCGTCTGCCCGCTCGCCGCGTCGTCCCAGCTGGCGGTGGCGACGGCCCCGGCCGTCACGTCGGTGACCACGGGCGGGGTGACGACGGGCGCCGCCGTCGCCGAGCGCACCACGATCTCGGCCAGCCCGACGTTGCGGGTCGTGCTCGACACCGAGGTGACCGTCAGCATGACGGACGAGGAGGTGCGTGCCGGGAACGTCACCGTGCTCGCCGTCCCGTCGTCGGCGAGCGCCGGCACCGCCACCGTCGACCCGTCCGAGAACGAGAGGGTCGCCCCGGTGATGCGGTCGCTCGTGTTCGGCCGGTCGTGCAGCACGACCTGGTCGATGCTGCGAGCGGACGGCCAGGTCAGGGTCAGCCGACTGCCGTCGCGGCCGCCCGGGGTGGCCCATTCGGCCCGGTGGTCGCCCGGATACCCGTCGGCCACGCCGTCGACCGCTTTGACGGCGGTCTGGGAGTCGGCGGTGTTCTCGGAGCTCGCGGTGACCGTCGCGCCGGAGGTGACGTCGTACGCCGAGAGCGGCGCATGCGGGTCGACCGGCACGGTGACGACCGGCGTGGGCGGCGTGGTGGTCACGGTGGCGACCGCGTACTGGCGGCTGAACCACTCGCGCTCGGACCGGTTCCAGCAGGCGTCCCACCCGCCGCAGGTCGCCGGGTCGTGCTCGGCGTAGCGGAAGAAGACGTCGGCCTTGTCGAGCACCTGCGGCATGGTCAGGTTCGAGGGGCGATCGCGGATGCCGTAGCCCTGATACCCGGCGAACCCGTGCGGTGTCGCGTAGAGCCGCTGGGCGGCGTCGGTCAGATAGCCGACGACGTGGTGGTCGGGGTGATCGCCGTCGTGCATGGTGCCGAGGTGATCGAGCGTGTTCACGTTCGTCGGCTGGACCGCGGTCATCAGAGCCAGCAGCGTGGATCGCAGCGAGGCGAGGGTGTACGACGACGACCCGTCGACGGTCGTGAGGGAGTCGATCGCTCCCGTGTAGAGCGCGGTGAGGCTGGTGTCGCCCGTGCTCGGGAACCCGGCGCCGTCGGTGCCCCCGTCGGGCAGTCGCAGCGAGACGAGCTGCACGCGCGGGTCGGCGTCGAGGCGGGCGACGGCGACGGCGCGGCCGTCGACGTCGACGTTCGACGTCGTCCACGCGTCGTCGACGTGGAGGATCTCGGCGTAGGCGGCTCGCGGCCCGAGCTCGCGCTCGCGCCAGTACTGCTCGACGTGCCCGCCGTCGCCGGCCGTGACGAACACCGTCGTCACGCACCGCCCGGCCTGCAGATCGGCGACGAGCGTCGAGCTCTGGAACAGCAGGTCGTCGTCCTGGTGCGCGACGACGTTCAGCGTGGTGCCCGCGCCGCAGCCGGTCGGGGTGAGCGGATGCGGGGCGTGCCCGGTGTCGGCGGCGACGGCCGGTCCGGCGGCGAGGAGGGCGCCGGCCAGCGTCAGCGCGACGACGACCCCGGCGACGGCAGGCGACGACGGACGGCGCGCCGCACCGCGCCGACTAGCCACGGACGGCCTCGGGGTCGGCGAGGCGGTAGAGCACGGCGGTGGGGCTCGAGTAGACGACCTGCCAGCGGTCGTCGGCGGCGAAGGCCCGCCCGAGCTCCTGGTAGTCGGCGTACGTCTGGAACCCGTAGCGCTCGTCGTAGGCGCCCAGCACGTCCGACACCAGCACGTAGTACTCCGACGCCTGCCAGCCGAGGGCGAACTGGCTGGTGAGCTCGCGCTCGTCCGCGACGGCGTCGTAGTCGGGGCCCGTGTCGGCGTAGCCGCCCAGCGACTCGCGGGGCACGTACTGCACCTCGTCGTACTTGGCCGTCCGCGCGCCCGGGGTCGCGTTGCCGTTGCCCGGCACGAGCAGGGCGGCGCCGAACTCGGCTTCGTCCTCGAAGGCGAGGGTGGCGCGGGTGGTGTCGGCGCTGGCGACCCGGTTCCAGTCGAGGGCGGTGTTGCCGAACACGTTGACGGCGACGACGCCGACGAGCGCCACGGCGAGGGCGGTCGTGCCGAGACGGCGAGGGAGGCGGCTGGGCCAGGGCAGCATCACCGCGAGGATGCACAGCCAGGGGGCGGCGAAGAGGGTCACGCGGAAGATACCCTCGGCGCCGTAGTTGGTGGCGATGATCAGGCTCACCGGGCTGGCTGCGGCGAGCACGAGCGCCCACTGCTGGCGGCTCTTGCGATGCAGCAGGAACGACGCGAGGGCGGCGAGCCCGATGATCACGAGCACGACGGCCGGCAGACCGAACGCGAGCGTGTTGACCAGCGGCTTGTCGAGGGTGGCGCCGTCGTGCACCGGCGGTGCCGCGTTGTCGATCACGTTGCCGGCCGCGGCCGGCACCAGGAAGGTGCCGAGCACCGACCGGTTCGCCAGGGCCCAGATGACGGCGGGCGCCAGCACCAGGACAGGGGTCCACCACGGACGCACGAGTCGGAAGACCACGAAGACGCCGAGCGCCGCCGTGGTCAGGTACGGCGAGATCTGGTGCGTGACCGCGAGCGTCGAGCCGAGCACGAGGATGGCCGCGAGCGACCACCGGCCGAGGACTCCGGAGGCGCGGGGCCGGGCCGAGTGGGCCGGGTCGCCCTCGGCGACGAGCTCGCCGGGCGCGGCGGGTCGGCTCGTGACCGCGAACGACGTCTCGCGCGCGGGGCGCCCGGCGCCGAGCGCCAGGGCCGCGATGCACAGCGAGAGGACGATGCCGAGCGACTGCGGCGAGAAGTAGATGGTGTTGAGGGTCAGCGTGAGGGCGAAGAGACCGCCGGCGAGCCAGGCGCGGCCGTCGTCGGCGAGGAACCGACGAGCGAGCACGGTGGCCGCGAGGGCGATCATGGGGGTGATCATCACCGGCCACCAGGTCGCCACGACCATCACGTCGCGGATGCCGGCGACGTCGGCCACCCACGCGACACCCGAGAAGAGACCCGCCCACGACTGGAAGATGTCGCGTCCGAGGGTGACTCCGCCGTCGGCCCGGATCGACTCGATCACGCCGACGTGGCGGGCCGCGCTGACCATGGTCGGGGTGCCGTAGACGATGGCCTGCGACAGGACGACCACGCCGCTGAGCGCGAGCAGCGGCAGGGCGGGGCTCCGGTGCGTGACGAGCGCGAAGACGGTCGCCGCCACGAGCAGGCCCAGACCCGCGAACCAGCCGGGGCCCTCGAGCGAGAAGAGGCCGCCGGGGGTGGGGTCGCTCCGCACGAGCAGCGACGATCCGACGACGAGCACCAGGGCGACGGCCGTGGCGAGGGGCACCCAGGGCAGGCGGTCGGCGATGCCGGGCCGCGCCTCCTCGGCGTCGACGGAGTCGGTGACCGTCTCGAAGGGGCCGTCGAGTCTCGCCGCGCGGTCGAGGCCGATCGCCATGATCTCGCGGACGGTCGCCGTCGCGAGCAGCACGATCGTCGCCATGACGACCGTGGTCATCGTCTCGGCCGGCTGCCAGACGTGCGTCCGGGCCATGGCGGTGCCGATCAGCACCGTCGCCGACAGGCTCGTCACCACGGCGATCAGCGTGAACCGCGACAACCGCATCGGAGCGGCCAGCAGCACGGGGGCGATGCCGAGCTCGAGCAGCAGGAAGACCGGCACCGCCAGCTCGCGGAGCGCCGTCGCCTGCGTGGCGAAGCCGATCCCCATGACGATCAGGGTCAGCCAGACGAGTCCGGCCGCGGCGAGCCGCTGGCCTGGCGACATCACCGCGTAGGCGTCGCGGGTCGGGACGAGGGTCGGGTGACTGCGGCTCGCGAGGTCGGGATCGGCGCTGTCGGGGCGCGCACTCGCGGGGGCAGAGTCAGCTCGGGTCACGAGTGATCTCCAGTGGGTAGCCGCCGACCATCACGGGCGGCGCGCTCGACCGACGGAGCAGTCTGACCCTGGGTGGGGGTCGCCTCGTCGGCGGGGTGGAAGAGCGCCGGGTTCGGGTCGGCGTGATTCGGGTTGCCGCCTCGCCCTCGGGTGTCGGGCGTGGCGGGTCCGTTCAGAGTAACTTGCGCTCAGCTCCCCCGCGATACGCAGGGGCCGGACATCGACAGGGTGAACAGTGGACTACGCGTCGACCTCCCGGCGGGTGCCCCTCGATCGGGGGGTGCCCCGTTCGACGGGGGTCGCCTTGACCCGCGCGACGTCGCGGGCGATGATCGTTCGATCGTTCCGACGCGCCGGGTGCACCCGCGCCCGCTTCGGCGACGATCGCTACCCGAAGGAACCCACGACGTGCCGAACACCGAGAGAACCCGTGCGTCCTCTCGACGACGGCGGACGCGCGTCGCCGTCACCACGGTGGTCGTCCTCTCGGTCGTGGCGCTGGTCGGGCTGCCGATGATCGTCCTCGGCGAGGACTCCGGCGCCGTCCCCCCGTGGAGCACCGACGAGGCGTCCGGCCCGGTGGCCCCGGTGCCGAGCGACGCGCCGACGACGTACTCCCCCGCCGACCCGTCCGACACGGGCACCGCGCCTCCGGCGGGCGGGGTGCCATCCGCCCCGCACCTCGACATGTCGGCCGACGCCCCCGGCTCGGCGTCCGCCGCCGACACGGCGTCCCCGAGCGGCGAGGCCGCACCCGTCGGCGACCTGCCGGGGTGGAGGCAGATCTTCGTCGACGACTTCGACACCCCGGTCGCCCGCGGATCGTTCCCCGGGCCGTACGCGGACTCGTGGCTGCCGTACGACGGCTTCACCGACACCAACGACAACGGCACGTACCGGGCCGGCGCGATCTCCGTCGCCGACGGCATGCTGTCGCTCGGCGTCTCGGCCCTCGGTGACGAAGTGACGTCGTCGGCCGTCGTGCCGCTGGTCGACGGCGAGTGGGGCGGGCAGACCCACGGTCGCTACAGCGTGCGGCTGCGCGCCGACCCCGTCGAGGGCTACAGCGCGGCGTTCCTGCTCTGGAGCGACGAGAACGACTGGGACGACGGCGAGATCGACTTCCCCGAGGGCCACCTCGACAAGGAGGTCAGGGCCTACAACCACAAGCTCGGAGACCCGTCCGAGAACTCGTTCGACCGCCGCACGGCCGTGCCGTTCAGCGAATGGCACACCTACACGATCGAATGGGGTCCCGACGAGATCGCCTTCCAGATCGACGGAGTCACCATCGGCACCACCCGGAGCGACATCCCCACGGCGAAGATGCACTGGGTGATGCAGATCGAGACCCTCAAGAGCGCCCCGCCGGACGGCGCGCAGGGCGCCGTCCACATCGACTGGGCCACGATCTACCGCTACGACGGCTGAGCGGCTCCCCGGCTGCGCTCGCCCGCTCGACGACGGGCCCGCCGCCCCGAGCCCCGACGGCGGGCGTGCGCCGTCAGCACGGCCTCGAGAGCATCGATGTGCTGCTCGTGGGGGAACCCCTCCGCGACCCGGTCGCGGCAGCGTTCGCCCAGACCGGGGTCGTCGTGCCTCCAGTCGAGCACCGACGCGATGCGGGCGGCGAGGTCGAGCGGGTCGGCCGGGCGCACGAGCAGGCCGGCGAACTCTCCCGAGAGCACCTCGGAGACCGCCCCGACGTCGGTGCCGACGGCCGGCCGCCCCGTCGACATCGCCTCGATCAGCACGCGACCGAAGGCCTCGGGCAGATGCGAGGCCATGACCACGAGGTCGGCGGCGTGCAGCAGCGGGACGACGTCGCGCCGGGTGTCGAGCAGACGGTACGACCCCTCGGGCAGACCGGCCAGAGCCTCGAGCACCTCGGGTTCGACCGGTGTCGGCCCCGCCAGCACGAGCACCGCGCGCTCGGGGTCGAGGGCGAGCCCGCGCCAGGCCTCGACGAGCGTCAGCACGCCCTTCTCGACCGACAGCCTCCCGTAGCTCAGCACCACGCGGGCTCCGGGAGCGATGCCCAGTCCGAGGTCGTGACGGGCGCTCTCGAGCTCCGCCGCGCCTCCTGGGGGGTACTCGTCGGCGGAGACGGCGTTGTGCACCACGGTGATGCGCTCGGGCGAGATCCCGGCGGCGACCCAGAGGGTCTTCATGAACTCGGAGACGGCGACGAAGTGCGCGACCCCCGTCATCACCAGCCGCGTGCGGTGGAAGTTCGGCGCGTGGTGCAGGTGACAGACGATCGGCAGCCCGGCCCAGCGCGCCGCGAGCTGCGCCCAGACGATCTGCTCGGGGCGGTTCAGCCACAGCACGTCGGAGGCGAGGCTCCGCGCCCGCACGATCGACGGTGCGAAGCGCCGCAGATCGCCGAGCACGCTCGACCGGTCGACGTCGAACGGGTACGGCCCGATCGGCTCGACCCCGAAGGCCGCGTACTCGGCACGCTGCACGCCGTCGTGGTGGAACAGCACGTCGACGCGGTGACCGCGCCCCACGAGGCCCACGGTGTCCTGCAGCATGCAGAGCTCGACGCCGCCGACCGGTCGCAGCCGCTCGGCGGTCGTCAGCACCCTCAGGGGCGTCGACGACCCGGCTCGCGGCCCCCTGGGGTCCGGGCGGAGCCGAGGAGGCGCGGTCACGATCGCGCGGCCACCGGCGCATCCGCCGGGCGCGGGGCGATCGCACGCGCGAGTCGCCGGCTGCGCAGGTAGGCGAGCGGCCCCCTGGGGTAGTCCCGCAGCTCGTTCAGCACGAGCGACCGGGGGTACTCGTCCTCGAGACCGGCGGGGCGGCTCTCGGCGGCGTCGGACGCGCCTCCTCCGATGCGGGAGAGGCTCTGCGCCGCCATCGACCGGACGGCGAGGGGCAGCTGCCAGGCGAGCCCCGCGATGTGACGGCGGTCGCCGAGCACGAGCGAGGTGAGCATGGCGGTGAAGCCCAGCCCGTTGCCCCGCAGCTGCTTGAGCAGCTCGTCGGTGCCGCGGCGGTGACGGTGGTGGACGACCGCCGCCGGCTCGTAGGCGATGCGGCCGCCCGTCCAGAGGACCCCGATGAACGCGGCGAGGTCCTCGCCGCCACGGGCGGGCGTGCCCGTGCCGAGGGCCAGGTCGAAGCCGCCGATCCGCTCGAGCGCGCTCCGACGGAACGACATGTTGGCCCCGGCGCCGTACGCGCCGACGCCGTAGACCGCGAAGCGGCGCACGACCTCGCCGTCGTCGACGACCGTGATCCGCGCCCCGCGCACCAGGCGCGACGCGGGGCGTTCGGCGTCGAGCACGAGCGGTCGCCAGGTCCGCTCGCCGCTGAAGCCGCCGTAGTAGCGCTCGAACCAGATCTGGGCCGGGGTGTCGAGCTCGGCGGGCAGGATCAGACCGGTGACGGCGTCGACCCGCGGGTCGTCGACGAAGCGCTGGGCGAGCTCGCGCAGCCAGTTCGGCTCGACCCGCACGTCGTCGTCGGTGAAGACGATGATGTCGCCCCGGGCCGCGGCGACGCCGGCGTTCCGCCCGGCCGAGATGCCCTTGCGGGGCTCGTGGATGGCCCGGACCCGGTCGCGACCCGCCACGAGCCCGGGCAGGACGTCGTCGGACGGGAGCACGGGC
The DNA here is from genome assembly GCF_979258095.1 of Frigoribacterium sp. AC394. NCBI lineage: Bacteria > Bacillati > Actinomycetota > Actinomycetes > Micrococcales > Microbacteriaceae > Frigoribacterium > Frigoribacterium sp. AC394. The sequence continues at coordinate 1,214,593 of NZ_OZ409834.1, forward strand.
CGGTTGTCGACGATCAGGAACTCGACGTCGGGGTAGTCGACGTCCGCGAAGCCGTCGAGCATGAGCTCGAGGTCCTCTCGCCGTCCGACGATCGTCGACACGACGACGGTGACGGCGGGGAGGCGGTCGTCCGGGAGGCGCGGCGGGCGCGAGGCCTCGTAGCGGATCGAGTCGTCGCGCAGATCGGTGAGCGGCGTCAGGGCCGCGCGCGCCGCGGCCGGGTCGTCGGTGAGCATGACGTCGGCCACGCCGACGGGGAGACCGCGCCAGGTGCCGAACACCATGGCCGAGTCGTACCGGTCGTCGGCCACCAGGTCGGGGAGCGGCTCGGCGAGGTCGAGGACGACGACCCGGCGCGGGGCCGGTTCGACGACCTGGGGGCGGCGGGTCATGAGGTCTCCTGGTCGTGGCGTGATCGGTGCGTGGGCATGGCGGCGACGGGGTCGTCGAGGGCGGGGGCCTCGGCTGCGGGGGCTTCCGGCGCGGCGCCCGCGGCGTCGTCCGCGGCGTCGTCGTCCGCGGCGTCGACCTCCGGGGGGCGGCGGGCGGCGGCGAGACGGCGGAGGAACCACGGCAGGCAGGCCAGTGCGACGATGCAGCGCCCGATGTTCCATTCGAGGGTCTGCGGCAGCGCGATGGTGGCCCCGGCGACGACCACGCTCGCCAGCACGGTGAGCAGGAGTCCGAGCGGGGCACCGTGCCACGCGACGCGCTTGGGCAGGACGACGAGCTGCAGGCCCGCGAGCACGGAGTAGGCGATGACGGTCGCGACGGCCGCGCCGAGGATGCCGAGCGGCGGCACCAGCAGGAGGTTCAGGCCGACGTTGGCCGCCGCCGCGACGCCGGTGATGACGCCGAGGGTCTTGGCCCGCCGCTCGATGGTCAGAAGACGGCCGCTCGCGCCGCCCGCGGTCGCCGGGTAGGCCGTCAGCGCCACGACGAAGACGACGATGGTGAGACTCGACGGGTCGAAGCTCGCCGGCACGAGGATCGGCATCGCGAAGGGGGTCACGAGAGTCAGGGCGACGATGATCGGGTTCAGCAGACGGTAGATCTCGTTGCGCGCCGTCATCGCGAGCGCGAACCGGGCCGTCTCGTCGCGCATCTTCGCGAAGTGCGGCGCCCACGCGCTGTTGGTGAACGAGAGCAGCAGGATGACCGACGAGCCGACCACGTACGCGACCTGGTACCGGCCGACCGCGTCGGGGCCCATCAGCCGCTGCAGCACGATTCGGTCGCCGGCGTTCAGGACGAAGTACGCCAGGCTCGCCAGGGCGAGCGGCACGCCGAACGAGAGGGCGCGCTTCGCGACCGGCCCGTTCACCAGACCGCCGATCAGCGGTCGGGTGAAGCAGAGCCCGATCACCATGGCCAGGGTCTGGCTGATGACGCTGCCCCACGCGTAGGTGAGCGCGCCGCCGCCGAGGGTCAGCAGCAGGGTCAGTCCGATCGCCTGGCCGCCCACGGCCGACACGATGCTCGTCGTGGCGAACGCCCGGAAGCGGTCTTCGGCGAGCAGCAGGGCGAGCATCACCTGGACGGCCGCCGACGGGGCAGCCCACAGCAGGACGACGAGCAGCAGGTCGTGCTCGCTGCCGAAGCCGAGCGCTCCGGCCCAGAACGGCACGGTGAGCACGGCCGCCGCGGTGGCGACGAACGAGATGACGAGGCCGACGGCGACGAGCCCGCGGGCGTTCCGGGCGTCGCCGTCCTCCGCGTGCTGCAGCACGAGAGCCTGGTCGAGACCGAGCAGCGCCAGCACGCTGAGCACCTGGAAGATCGCCTGCGCGGTCGAGAAGGCGCCGAAGTCGGTGACGCCGAGCAGGTGGGCCAGCACCGGCGAGACCACCGTGCCGACGACGAGCTGCAGCGACCAGATGATGACGTAGAGCAGACCGCGCCCGAAGAGCCGCGACTGGTCGGGGTCGGCGGGGGCGGCGTCCGCGCCCGCCGACCCGGTGTTCCGGGTCGGGTCGGTGACCGGCGGCGGGTCGAAGACCGGCATTCCGGCCGCCGGCGACGCAGCCGACGGGCGCGGCTCGGGTTCGGCCGCGTGTCGGGGTGAGGTCGGGGGCAGCCGGGTCTCGGCGGGGTCGTCGGGTCTCTCGGGCGGGGCTGACCGCATGGGTGGTGTCCTGTCAGGTTCGGGTCCTGGACGCAGCCTGCCGGACGCTTCGGGGCGCGTCGGCGTCGTCGATCGGGCCGAGGGGTAAGCGAGCCTGGTCGAGCGTCGAAGACTGAAGCTATCTCATGGTCGAGCGTCGGACAATGCCGCGTCCGGGGTGCGCGAGCACTCCGTGGCGGCCCGCTCACCCCGTCTCACCCGCGGGTGTCCTGGCTCCCGTGCATCCCCGCTGAGCTGCGGATCAGCGGATCGTCGTGACGACGTCGACCAGGCTGGGGCGCGCGGGGGCCGAGCCGAACCCGAAGCGCACCGGCGGGCTGAGCGGCGCCAACGGCCCCAGATCGTCGCCCGCCCGCGTGGTCACGGCCGCCGAGACGTCGCGGACCAGCGTGACGCCGTAGTACTCGCGCTTGCCGCCGCCCGCCGAGCCGGCCGTCCGCGCACCCCGGACGAGCACCCGCGCGACCGGATCGATCAGCCGGAGCCACAGCGGCTCCGTCGCGACCCGACGCGGGACGATGCGCATCAGCATGCCGAGCGGCGACACCGCGCCGATGGTCAGCCGGACGGCGAGATCGCCGGCGGTCACCGCGATGCCACCGTCGACGCGACGCGTCTCGACCGGTACGACGCGCACCTCGTCGAACGTGTAGGTCGACGAGACGTAGTCGGCGACGGCCTGCGAGGGAGCCAGCAGGAGGCGGTGGCCGGCGCCGTCCTCGATCATCACGTCGGTGAAGCGGCCGAGCGGCGAACGCTCCCACATGCCGATCACGACACGAGTGCCCGAGGCGGTGCCGATTCCGGCGATCCGGCCCTCGAAACGGGCTGCAGGCGCACGACGACTCATGCGGGCGACGGTACGCCGCCGTCGCCGGGACCGCGCCGTCTTCGCGGGTGCCGACCCGCACCTCCTCCGGGACCGCGTCCTCCGGGGACGGCACCGCACCTCCTTCGGGGCCGCGCCGCGCCTCCTCGGAGTCAGTACCCGGCGTCGACGTCGACCACGCCGACGGGCTCGTGCCCGGCTGCGAGCGCCTCGATGTTCGCGCGGACGCGCTCCTGGAAGAGCGGCGCGGTCATCACGTCGGTGTTCGCCTGATGCGGGGTGATCAGGGCGCGCGGTTCGCTCCAGAGCGGGTGACCGTCGGGCAGCGGCTCGGGGTCGACCACGTCGAGCCCGGCGCCGCCGATCGCACCCTCGGCGAGCGCCGCGACGAGTGCGTCGGTGTCGACGAGGGGCCCGCGCGCGATGTTGACGAGCACGGCGGTGTCCTTCATGGCGGCGAGCCGGTCGGCGCCGATCAGGCTGGTCGTGCCCTCGGTGAGCGCCGCGGCGACGACCACGACGTCGGCGTCGGGCAGCACCTCGTCGAGGCGATCGGTGGTGACGGTGCGTGCGGCCCCCTCGACCTCGCGGGCGGTGCGGACGACCATCGACACCTCGACGTCGAACGGCTGCAGCAGCCGGAGCAGCTCCGTGCCGATGCCGCCCGCCCCGATGATCAGCACATGGCCGCCGTTCAGCGAGATGCCGCGCTGCGTCTGCTCCCACGACGAGGCGCGGGCCCGGATCTGCAACGACCGCAGCGTGGCCAGCGTGAGCGCGAGCGCGTGCTCGGCGACGGGCGCGCTGTAGGCGCCCTTCGCGCTGGTGAAGACGAGCCCGTCGCGGCGGGTGGCGCGCATGGTCTCGACGTACGCGTCGACCCCGGCGCTCGGCAGCTGCACGACGGCGACCCCGGGGTGCTCGTCGACGGCGCGGCGCAGCTCGGCCTGGTCGACGCGGCCGGCGACGACGATCATGCGGGTCTCGTCGCCGAGCTCGACCTCGCGGGCGCCGGTCTCGGCGAGCGCCCGCCGGGCCGGGGCCGCGCCCCACGCGGCGGCCTCGGGTGCGTCGGCGGCGGCGGCGGGCAGGATGGTCACGGCGAGATCGGTCATACGTCAACCTACCGAGCCCCGCCCCGCGCCTGCCCGCTGCCGCCGCCGCTCCCCCGCGTGTGCAAATCGCGACCAGATCCGGCCTCCGAGCGTCGAAACCAGCCTTCTGAGCCGTGTGTGAACGCGCACAGGTCGGGTTCGGCCCGCAGAATCCACCTGGCCAGGTCGGGTTCGGCACAGGCGACGCCGGCCACCTCCCCCCGATCCCGACCTGCGCCTCCTCAGTTGACGACCCGCGCCTCCTAGGCACCACCCCCGCTCCTCCCCGGTGTGCAAATCGCGACTAGATCTGGCTTTACTCGGCCAGGACGGGTGTTTTCGAGGGTGTGTGAACGCGCACAGGTCGGGTTCGGCCCGCGGGATCCGTCTGGCCAGGTCGGGTTCGGCACAGGCACCGCCCGGCGAGGTCGCGATCTGCACACGCCACCCGCCGACGACGTCGCGATTCGCACACGACGCTCACTGACCAGGTCGCGATCTGCACACGCCTGCCACCGCCGAGGTCGCGATTTGCACACCAGCGCCACCGAGAGGTCGCGATCCGCACACGCCAGCCCAGCCGAGGAGGCGCGGCTCAGGAGGCCGTCAGCGCCGGCTCGTCGAGTCGGCCGGGCGAGCAGGCCTGGGCCCAGACGGCGTCGAGCGACAGCCCGAGCACGCCCGCGATCGCCGCGACGGTCGCGAACGACGGGGTCGCGATGCGCCCGGTCTCGACCTTCCGCAGGGTCTCGGGCGAGACGCCTGCGGCGATGGCCGTCTCGAGCATCGAGCGCTGGCCACGGGCGCGGCGCAGCGTCGCGCCGAGTCGGCGACCGCGCTCGACCTCGGCGGGGCTGAGAGGGAGTCGGACCATGCAGCCGATAGTAGTACCGGTACGACATGGCCGGTATAGTTATCGCCAGCTGCGCGTGATAGTTATCGCCAGCCGCGCGTGACCTACCGCACGCCCGCACGCCCCCACGCCCCACCGCACCTCCAGACCACCGCACCCCGCACCCCGAAAGGCCCCCGCGTGATCGAGATCCTCACCCCCGACGAACTCCGCCGAGCCCGGCGCACCGGTGCGCTGGTCGGCGACATCCTGCACGAGCTGTCGGGGCGCGCCCGGGTCGGCACGAACCTGCTCGAGATCGACCGGTGGGCGCGCGAGATGATCCTCGAGGCCGGGGCCACGTCGTGCTACGTCGACTACGCGCCGTCGTTCGGGCGGGGTCCCTTCGGGCACTACATCTGCACCGCGGTGAACGACGCGGTGCTGCACGGGCTCCCCCACGACTACGCGCTGGCCGACGGAGACCTGCTTACCCTCGACCTCGCGGTCGTGCTCGACGGCATCGCGGCCGATGCGGCCGTCAGCTTCGTGGTGGGCGACTCCCCCCAGCCCGAGAGCGACGCCCTGATCGACTCGACGCGCCGCGCCCTCGCGGCCGGCATCGCGGCGGCCGGCCCCGGTGCTCGCCTCGGCGATCTGTCGGCGGCGATCGGCGCGGTGCTCAGCGCCGACGGCTACCCGATCAACGTCGAGTTCGGCGGTCACGGCATCGGCTCGACTATGCATCAGGACCCGCACGTGGCGAACACCGGTCGCGCCGGCCGCGGCTACAAGCTCCGCCCGGGGCTGCTGCTCGCGCTCGAGCCGTGGATCATGGCCGACACCGACGAGCTGGTCACCGACCCCGACGGCTGGACGCTCCGCAGCGCGACCGGCAGCCGCACGGCGCACACCGAGCACACGATCGCGATCACCGAGACCGGCGCCGAGATCATGACGCTGCCGGCGCACCTCCGCGCCTGAACCCCGAGCGCCCCGCGGGAGCACGATGGGCGCATGACCGACCACGACGACAAGGCCACGCGCGACGAGTTCGGCGACGCCGTCAACATGACCGCCTCCGAGCTCGAGCGCTGGCTCGACACCGACGAGTCGAAGGAGGTCGGCCAGAAGACCGACGGCCACGAGTCGACCGGTCACGCGAGCGGTCGGCGCATCGTCGGCATCCTGAAGAAGAAGCAGGCCGACTACACCGATGACGACTACGCCCATATGCGCAAGGTCGTCGGCTACGTCGCCCGCCACTCGAAGCAGCGCCCCGACGGCGACGTCACCGACACGCCCTGGCGCTGGTCGCTGATGAACTGGGGCAACGACCCCCTGAAGTAGCCCCGGCTCCGTCAGGGCGGGCCGGGCCGCTCGGACCCGGCCGGGTCGACGGGAGCCGAGGAGGCGCGGTCAGGCGCCGTCCGTCGGCTGACGAGCCCGGAACGCCACCATGTTCATGCGGTTGCCGCATCGCACGCTGCAGAACCGCTTCGAGCCGTTGCGCGACAGGTCGACCAGCACGCCGTCGCAGTCGGGCGCCTCGCACGCCCGGAGGCGCCCGACCTCGTCGGAGCGGATGACGTCGACGAGGGCCAGCGCCGCCTCGACGCGGATGCGCACGGCGAGCGGGGCGTCGTCGGCCGTCGCGTGCACGTGCCAGTCGAAGTCGTCGTGCCGCACGAGGCGCGGTGTCGCGTCGGCGGCGCCGAGCAGGGCGTTGACCTCACCGACCATCGTCTCGCGATCGAGCGACCACAGTCGTCGCAGCTCGGTCCGTGCCTCGTGCACCTCGCGCAGCTCGCGCTCGTCGTGGTCGATGCGCCCCGAGAAGCCGCTCTCGGCCAGCAGCCCGCCGAGCTGCTCGATCGTCGCGAGCTCGTCGGCACCCGACCTCGACGCCGAGGCGGACGTGTTGAGCAGCACGACGTCGAAGGCGAGGACGTCGGTCGTGTCAGGGGCGAAATGCAAGTTGACTCCTTATCCGAAGACACCTTAGCGTCAGGACCAACACCTCCTCCAGCCCCTGACCAGAAGGCGTCCCATGTCGCATCACCCGACCACGCGGGGCCTGCTCGTCGCCCTCGTCGCCGCCACCTCGTTCGGCGTCTCGGGCGCCCTCGTCAAGCCCCTCCTCGAGGGCGACTGGAGCCCCGCCGCGGCCGTCACCGTGCGCGCCCTCGTCGGCGGTCTCGTGCTGGTCCCCTTCGCCCTCCGCGCCCTGCGCGGTCGCGGGCGCACCCTCTGGACGGCCCGGTGGCGCATCCTCGGCATGGCCGTCGTCGGCGTGGTCGGCACGCAGGTCTTCTACTTCGCAGCCGTCCGGCGCATCCCCGTCGGCACCGCGATCCTGATCGAATACATGGCCCCGCTCCTCCTCGTCGCCGTCGCCTGGGTCGTGACCCGTCGCCGGCCGGCCGCAGTCGTCCTGATCGGCGCCGCCGTCGCCGCCGGAGGGCTCGTGCTCGTCGTGTCGCCGAGCGGCGGTGGTCGTCTCGATCCCATCGGCCTCGCCTCGGCGGCCGTGGCGATGGTCTGCTGTGCCGCCTACTTCGTCATCGCGGCCCGGCCGACCGAGGGACTCCCTCCCGTGGCGCTGGCCTGCGCAGGGCTGCTGCTCGGGGTCGTCGTGCTCGCGATCGTCGGACTGACCGGCCTGGTCCCCTACACGGCGTCGACGGCCCCGGTCGAGCTCTTCGGCGCCACGACCGCCTGGTGGATCCCCATGCTCGCCGTCGGCGTCGTCGCCACCGCGATCTCGTACGCGGCGAGCATCACCGCGACCACGATGCTGGGGTCGCGACTGGCGTCGTTCGTCGGTCTGCTCGAAGTCGCCGCCGCCGCGCTGTGGGCGTGGATCCTGCTGGGCGAGTCCCTCACCCTCCTGCAGGGGCTCGGCGGCGCGGCGATCCTCGTGGGGATCGCCTTCGTGCGCTCGGATCGCGAGGGCCGGCCCGAAGACACCGTGGCCGAAGCCGCGCCCGCCATCGCACCCGTGGCCCAGGCGGCGCCCGCACCCGCCGTCGACATGCCGGACGCGGCTCCCCCGGGGGCTAGCGTGGAGCGGTGACCCCGTTGACCCTCGGCCTGGCCGCCGCCGCGATCATGCTCGGGGCGCTGACCCAGCGCATCTCGGGGATCGGCTTCGCCCTCACCGCCGCGCCCCTGCTCGTCATCGTGCTCGGCCCCGAGGCCGGCGTCACCGTCGGCAACGTGCTCGCCGCCGCCCTCGCCGCGGTGCTGCTCGCGCAGACGTGGCGCACCGTGCGGTGGCGGCGCGCCCTGCTGCTCGTGGCACCGGCGCTCGTCGCCGTCCCGATCGGGGCGTGGGTCGTCCGCACCGCCCCGACCGGGCCCCTGACCGTCGCCGTCGGGGTGCTCGCCCTGGTCGGCGTGCTCGTCATGGCGTTCTCGTCGACCGTGCGGCTGCTGCCCGGCCCAGGAGGCGCGGTGGCGGCGGGTGCGCTCGGCGGCTTCATGAACGTCACGGCCGGGGTCGGCGGCCCCGCGCTGACGGTGCACGCGACCAGCGAGCGGTGGTCGCGTGACGTCTTCGTCGGCACGGGGCAGGTGTTCCTCCTCTCGGTCAACCTCGCGTCGGTGCTGTCGAAGGGCGTGCCGTCGGAACCCTGGGGCGTCTGGGTCGGCGCCTTCGCCGCCCTCCTGATCGGCGCCGTCGCCGGCCACCGTCTGAGTCGGCACGTGTCGGCCCGGGTGGGGCGCATCCTCGTGCTCGTGCTCGCAGCGGTCGGCAGCGCAGCCGCGGTCGTCCGGGGCGTTCTGCTGCTCTGACGGTCGGAGGCGGACGGTCGCGCGGTGCTTGTCGCCGGGCCGCCCCGTGCGGCAGCATGGCGTCATGCCCTCGCTGACCGCCGTCTGCCGCGTCCACGCCCTCCTCGACGACTCGGGCTCGGTGGGCGTCACGGCCATCGACAAGCGACCCGTCGACGGCCCGGTCGAGGTCAAGCGGCTCGGCGTCCGCGGCGACGTCCAGGCGAGCCGCGCCCACCACGGCGGCCCCGACAAGGCCGTCTACGCGTACGCCGACTCCGACGCCGAGCACTTCGCGGGGATCCTCGGCTACGAGGTGACACCCGGGCTCTTCGGCGAGAACCTGCGGGTCGACGGGCTCGACGTCACCGGCGCCGTCATCGGCGAGCGCTGGGCCGTGGGCGAGTCGCTCGTGCTGCAGGTGACCATGCCCCGCACGCCGTGCGCGACCTTCGCCCGCCGACTCGGCGAGAGCGGCTGGGTCAAGCGGTTCCAGGCGGAGGGGCGCCCCGGCGCGTACCTGTCCATCGTCAAGGCCGGCCCGGTCCGGGCGGGCGATCCGATCGAGGTCGTGTCGCGCCCTGCGCACGGGGTCACCATCGGCGACGTCTTCGCCGGTCTCGAGCCCGAGCAGGCGTCGGCGCTCCTGGCCGCGCCCGCACCCCGGCTCAGCGAGATCGTGCGGGGCCTCGCCGAGAAGGCTGCGACTCGGGCAACCGTCGGCTACTGACCCTCCCGACCCGCGCCTCCTGGCCCTGCCGACCCGCGCCTCCTCGGCTCCCCGCCCCGCGCCTCCTCGGCTCCGGGGTCAGACGCGCTGCTGCCGCGGCACGACGACCCGCTCGAAGACGAGCATGCCCGCCGTCGCGATCGGGATGGCCACGAGCGCCCCCAGCACGCCGCCGAGGGCCCCTCCGCCGAACGCCGCGACGATCACGAGGGCGCCGGGCACCGCCACCGCCTTGGACATCACGCGCGGGGTCAGCACGTACGCCTCGATCTGCGCGTAGACGAGCAGCACGACGCCGACCACGAGCGCGGTGACGGGCGAGACGGTGATCGTCGCCGCCACGATGACCGCGTACGCCACGACCGTGCCGACCACGGGGATCAACGCCCCGAGGAACGCCAGGGTCGCGAAGAGCACGGGCACGGGTCCGCCGGCGATCGACAGCACGATGAACACGAACACCGCGTTGACCGCGGCCAGCACGACCTGACCGGCGACGTAGCGGCCGACCGACAGGAAGACCTCGTCCGAGATGTCCATCACGCGCTCGCGGTGGCTGCGGGGCACGGCCCGGCTGAGCGAGCGGAGCATCTGCGGCAGGGTGATCGCGAAGTACAGCGTCAGGATGGCGACGACGATGACCGCCGTGATCGCCGAGGTGATGCCCTGACCGACGGCCAGGATGCCGCCGCCGAGCGCGAGCAGCTGATCGGGGTCGAGCAGGTACGACGACACCGCGCCCACCGCGTCGTCGATGTCGAAGTCGAAGCCGACGGTCTCGACGGCCTGCTGCACCCACGGCTCTCGCGACAGCTGCTGCAGGGTGGCCGGGGTCTCGCGGATCACGTAGCCGATCTGCTCGACCAGGGCCGGCACCACGGCGGCCACGATGCCGACGACGACCCCGATCACGAGCACGACGGCGGCGACCACCCCGACCCAGCGCGGGGCGCCCGCGCGGACGAGTCTTCGGACCACCGGCTCGAACGCCAGTGCGAGGAAGAACGCCAGCCCGATGTACACGAGGATCGTCGACAGCGCCATCAGCGAGACGATGATGCCCACGCCGAGTCCGCCGCCGAGCGTGGCGATCAGACCGAAGCGGAACGCCCCCGTGCGACGGGCGGGATCAGGAGGCGCGGGGTGCGTCGCGCCCGTCGGCCCGGTCGCCGTCGCCGAACGACGGACGGAGCGGGCGCGTGAGGAGAGAGCCATGCGGCCATCCTGGCGTGCCACCGCGGCCGGGGGCCGCCGGCGTCGGGGGCCGCCGGGCACGACACGGCCCCACCCGGTCGCCGGCCGCAGCGGTCTGCGGTCGACGCCCGAGCGGGGCCGGAGGGACGGGTGTCGCTAGTTCGCGGACCCGTCGGAGATCTCGCTGTCGTCGCTCTCCTCGGAGTCGTCGACGAGGCCGGGCTTCGAGCCGTCGGGCAGCCCTTCGGTGCGCTTCGCCTGCTCGTCCGTGACGTCGGTCGATCCGTCGGGGGCGGTGGTCTCTTCTGGTGTGCTCATGCCCGGCACCCTACGCCGCGACTCCGGGGTCGTGTCCACCGAGAAGATGCAGACCATGAACTATTCTCGGCGGGCTCGGGTACCATCGGTGCTTCTGGCCGTCCGGTCTCGGCGACTCCCCTGCCGCACGTTCGCGCCTCCTCTCCTCCTTCTGCTCCTGTCCGGCCCCGCGCCGCACGAAAGGCCCCTCATGACCGACGCCACCGCCCGGGCGACCGCCCCCGCGCCCGCCATCCCCCGGCAGTCCTGGCTGGCCCTGGTGGCCCTCCTGCTGGGCATGTTCATCGCGCTGCTCGACACCACCATCGTCAACGTCGCGCTGCCGACCATCCGCACGACGCTCGACGCGTCGGAGGCGACCCTCTCGTGGATCATCTCGGGCTACGCCCTCGCCTTCGGCCTCACGCTCATCCCCGCCGGCCGCATCGGCGACCGCATCGGGCACAAGTGGGTGTACTTCACGGGCGTGCTGCTCTTCACGCTCGCCAGCCTCGCGTGCGGAGTCGCGACGAGCGACGTCCAGCTCGTGGTGTTCCGTGTGGTGCAGGGTCTGGCCGGCGGCATCTTCGTGCCCGCGGTGACGGCGTTCATCCAGCTGCTGTTCCCCGGGCGCTCACGGGGCAAGGCGTTCGCGATCATGGGCGCCGTCATCGGCGTCTCGTCGGCCCTCGGGCCCATCATCGGCGGGCTGATCATCCAGGCCTTCGGCGACGAGAACGGCTGGCGTCTCGTGTTCTTCGTCAACCTGCCGTTCGGCGTCATCACGCTGATCGCGGCGGCCATCCTGCTGCCCAAGCGCGACGAGTCCGTGCCCCGCCCCGACAAGGGCCTCGACGTCGTCGGGCTCGTGCTCGTCTCGGCCGCGTTCGTCGCGCTGCTCGTGCCGCTCATCCAGGGGCAGGACGAGGGGTGGCCGCTCTGGACGTACCTGACGATCGCCGCCGGCCTCGTGCTGCTCGCCGCCTTCGGACTGTGGGAGGTGCGCTACACCCGCTCCGGTCGCACCCCGCTCGTGCCCCCGACGCTGTTCTCGCACCCCTCGTTCACCGGCGGCGTCGTCCTCGCCCTGGTCTACTTCGCCGCGTTCACCAGCATCTTCTTCACGATCTCGCTGCTCTGGCAGTCGGGCCTCGGGCACAGCGCGCTCGCCTCGGGCGCCGTGGCCATCCCGTTCGCGGTGGGCAGCATCATCAGCTCGTCGCAGAGCAACCGGATCGCCCAGCGCCTCGGTCGCAACGTGCTCGTGCTCGGCACCGCCCTGGTCGCGGTCGGGCTCGGCTCGATGTGGATCATCCTGATGCTCACCGACGCCGCCGACCTCACCAACTGGCTGCTGCTCGTGCCGCTGCTCGTCGCGGGGCTCGGCAACGGGTTCTTCATCGCCCCGAACGTGCAGTTCATCGTCGCGACCGTCGACCCCCGCGACGCCGGCTCGGCCAGCGCCGTCATCTCGGCGATCCAGCGGATCGGCTCGGCGGTCGGCATCGCGATCATCGGCAGCGTGCTGTTCGGGTCGTTGCCCGGTGGCCGCGAGCTGGCCACTGCGGCGGGTCGCGCCACGGGCTTCACCGACGCGGCGGCCGCGGCGATGGGCGTCAGCGCGGCGTTCGCGGTGCTCGCGTTCGCCCTCGTGTTCGCACTGCCGCGCCGGGTCGACCAGCACCGCGGGGCGCCCGCCCCGGCCGACGCCGCCTGACCGCCGGCGCAGGCGGTGCTCCCGCTCCCGCTCCGCTCCCGCTCCGCTCCGCGAACCAGCGTCGATGAGTCACGACACGCCGCGCCTCCACCCGGGGCCGCGGCGTGTCCCGACTCATCGACGCCGGTCGACGCCCGCTAGCGCTTGACGGCGTCGATCTTCAGCATGCGCGCGATGACGTGGTCGAGCTGGTCGTCGTCGAAGATCTTCTTCCAGTCGTCCTTGACGATCGACTCGCGGCCGTAGTCCATGGCGATGTGGCAGGCGTCCGAGAACGGGTTCGAGCCGCGCAGCGCGTTGGTCAGCGCGATGCCGGTGTGACCCCAGAGCATGGCCCGGGCGGCCTCGGCGGGGACGCCGGCCTGGTCGACCGTCGTCTCCAGCGCCTCCTGCAGCAGTTCGCCGATCATGCACGCGATGGTCTCGACGAGCGTCGGCTCGAGGATCGCCAGCTGCTTGACGGTGACCCAGTGCACCTGGATGACGGGTGCGTAGATCGTGGTGATGACGTCGGTCGCGAGCTGACGGACGGCGTCGGCCGGCTCGCCCTCGAGGGCGGCGACGACCTCCTGCGGGGCGGCGATGCCGCCGAACGTGTCGGCGTACTCGGCGTCGGTGCGACGCTCGAGGAACACCGACGGGTGGCACGGGTGCGCCACCGCGTAGTGGATGTCGTCGCGGTGCTCGAGCAGACCGGCGTACGCGGCGGCCGGGTCGAGGGTGAGGATGATCGAGCCCGACTTCATGGCGGGCACGACGCTCTCGGACACCTTGCCGAGCACGACGTCGGGCACCGCGAGGATGACGACGTCGGCGTCGGCGATCGCGTCGTCGGTCGAGGTCACCTCGCGCCCGAGGCCGCGGATCAGCTCCTGCCCGGCGGGCGACGCCTCGCTGTAGAAGACGGTGTAGCCGCTCTTCTCGAGGTTGTTCGAGACGCGCTGTCCCATCTTGCCGCCGGCGCCGATCACGGCCACGGTGACGTCGGGGGTCCCCTGGTCGGCGGCCTGCGTCACGGTCTGCGTGCTGAGGGTGTCAGTCATTGCTGTTCTTCTTCCTGAGGTGGTCGATGGTCAGGGTCGTCCACTCCGCCTCGAGGCGGGTGGTGGTCTCGTGGTCGCTCTGCCAGGGCAGCCAGTGCTCGACGACCTGGTTGATGCCGCGGGCCTCGGGCTCGAGCAGGGCGAGCATGCCGTCGTAGTCGAGTCGTCCGGCGCCGAGGGGCGTGCTGGTGAGGGCGAAGCCGACCCAGCCGTCCTCGCGTGAGAACGCGAAGTCCTTGATGTGCCAGTTCTTGACGAACGGCGCGCAGCGGGCGGTCACGTCGGCGGGGTGCTCGAGGTTCGCGACGGTGTTCGCGGGGTCGAGCACGATGCCGAGCCGGTCGCTGTCGATGCTGCGCACGACGGCCACGAGCTCCGTCGAGGTCACCTGCTCGTAGGTCTCGAGGGCGAGGGTGACCCGCGCCTCCTCGAACTCGGGCAGCACCTCGCGGAGGCGCCGGTCGGTCTCGATCGCGTCGGGCCGATCGTCGCCCGCCGTCCACATGCTCCGGACCAGGGAGGCGCGGAGCGCGACCGCGAGGCGCAGATACGTCCGCAGCACGGCCGGGTCCGTCCCCCGCGTGCCGAGCTCGAGCGTCAGATCGAGCTCGTCGGCCAGGGCGAGCAGTGCGGCGAGCCGGTCGTCGTCGTAGTCGGCGAGCGGCGCGTGGTCGCAGATCTGGAACAGCCGGACGCCCTGCGCGGCCGTGTCGCGGAGCATGTCGTCGAGCGTCATCGGCTCGGGCACGCGCTCGGAGCCGCGCCAGAAGTAGGCGTAGGTGCTGAGGCCGATCATGCGGGCGCCACCTCGCCGAGCGCCAGCGCCTCGTCGAGTGCCAGCGCCTCGTCGAGTGCCAGCGCCTCGTCGAGGATGCTCTCGACGGCCGAGACGTCGTGCGCGAACCGTCCGAGGAACAGCCCGTCGACCTCGCCGCCCAGCGTGGTCAGCAGCCCGGGCCCGGCGCTGCCGCCGTAGACGACGCGGCTGCCGGTGCAGGCGGGCGACGACTCGAGATGCGCGTCGATCGCCCGCACCACCGCGACGATGTGCTCGGCGGCTGCGGGCTCGGGGGCGCCGATGGCCCAGACGGGTTCGTAGGCGACGAGCAGCGGGCCGGTCAGACCGGCTGCCGCCGAGGCGGCGAGGGCGGCGTCGATCTGCTGCGTCACCTCGAGCGCGGCCACGGCGGGCGGGGCCTGCTCGATCTCGCCGACGCAGAGCAGCGGGGTGATGCCGTTGCGCAGGGCGGCGGCCGTCTTGGCGGAGATGACGGCGTCGTCCTCGAAGAAGAGGCGGCGGCGTTCGGCGTGACCGATCTCGGCGAGCGTGCAGCCGATCTCGGCGAGCTCGACCCCGCTGACCTCGCCGGTGAAGGCGCCGGAGTCCGCCGACGCGAGATCCTGTGCACCCAGCCGCACAGGAGCCCCGTCGAGGGCGTCGCGCACCGGCACCAGGGCCGGGAACGACGGCACGACGAACAGCTCAACGAGACCGGAGCGCACCGCGGGGTGACGCTTCGCCAGCTCGCCGACCGCCGACGACCACTCGATGGTACGCGTGTGCGTGAAGTACATCTTGAGACTCACCCCGATGGTGAACCGGGGGTTCGCGCGCGCGGTGCTCATGACCGGCCGTCGAGCCCCACGGTCTCCGCCGAGCCGTCGTACTCGCAGATGGACCGGACCTTGTCGGCCGAGGCGCTGCTCGTGTCGAAGCGGTAGGTCAGCCATTCCTCCGCCAGGCGGCGCATCAGCTCGACGCCGACGACGCGCTGACCCATGCAGAGCACCTGCGCGTCGTTCGACAGCACGCTGCGCTCGACGGAGAACGAGTCGTGCGCCGTGACGGCACGGATGCCGGGCACCTTGTTCGCCGCGATCGCGACGCCGAGGCCGGTGCCGCAGATCAGGATGGCCCGGTCGGCCTCGCCCGCGGCCACCAGGCGAGCCGCGTCGACGGCCACATGCGGGTAGGCGGTGCGACCGTCTGCGTCGACCCCGACGTCGACGACGCTCGCGACACCCGGGTTCGCGGCGAGATCCGCTGTGAGGATCTCCTTGTAGTCGAATCCGGCGTCGTCCGATCCGACGACGATGCGCAGCTGGTCAACCATGGTGATGCCTTTCGAGAGAGCGGAGGAGCGAGCGGGAGTTCAGGAGGCGCGGTGCACGGAGGCGTGCTCGTCGAGCACCCGCGCGACGGTGCGGGTGATGAGACCGAGCGATGTCGCACCCGCGTCGGGCGTGCCGAGGCTCTTCTCGGCGTGCGGCCGGGCGCGGCCCATCTTCGGCAGCAGGTCGGCCGTGGCGGCGGCGGCCTCGACGGCCGTCTCGGCGGCCGCGGCCCAGGCGGTCGGCAGGTCGCCGCCCGCCTCGACGGCCGAGCCGAGGGCGACGGAGAACGGCACGAGCACGTCGACCATGGTCTTGTCGCCGACCGTCGCACCGAACTCGAGGATGGCGTCGGTCGCCGCCGCGACACCGGTCACGACGGAGTGCCGGGTGGGCGCGGCGTCGTCGGTGAGGGCGGCTCCGAGGCTGGCCAGCGCCGAACCCCAGAGGGCGCCCGAGGTGCCGCCGGCTCGGTCCGACCACGCGTCGCCGGCGAGATCGAGCAGCGTGCCCGCGCCCGCACCCCCGGCGAGGGCTGCGTCGGCGGCCGCGACGGCCGCGGTGACGCCGCGCTGCATGCCGATGCCGTGATCGCCGTCGCCGGCGACGGCGTCGATGCGACCGAGCTCGTCGGCGTTGTCGTCGATCGCCGTCTTGACGGCGACGAGGGCGGCGTGGACGACCCGGGCGGCGTCCTGCGACTCGGCGGAGGCCGGCGGGATCGATTCGGCCGCGAGGGCCTCGAGCTCGACCGGATCGATGCGGTCGGCCGCCTCGATCGAGCCCTTCTTGTAGGCGGGCGCGTCGGCCGGCGCGGCCCAGAAGCCCTCGAGCTCGTCGTCCAGCCAGAACAGGGTCAGCGAGACGCCGGCCATGTCGAAGCTGGTGACGAGCTCGCCGACCTCGGGCTCGACGACGACCAGGCCGGCGTCGCGCAGCAGCTGGTCGACCCGGGCGTAGACCACGAAGAGCTCGTCGTACTTGACCGAGCCGAGGCCGTTCAGGAGGACCGCGACCCGCTGGCCCCGCGCCTCCTCGACGCCCTCGGGCAGTTCGGCCAGCAGCGATGTGACGAGCAGCTCGGCCAGCTCGTTCGCGGTGGGCACGTCGGTCTCGCCGATGCCGGGCTCGCCGTGGATCCCCATGCCGACGGCCATGCGACCCTCGGGGACGGTGAAGAGCGGTTCGGCGGCGCCCGGCAGCGAGCAACCCGAGAAGGCCACGCCGAAGCTGCGGGTGCGCTCGTTCGCCTTCTCGGCGACCCGCACGACCTCGTCGAGCGGGTAGCCGGCGTCGGAGGCCGCGGCGGCGGTCTTGAAGACCGTCAGATCGCCGGCGATGCCGCGACGCCGGTGCTTCTCGGCGAGCGAGGCGCTCGAGATGTCGTCGGTGACGGCGACGGAGCGGGTCTCGATGCCCTCGGCGACGAGCTTGGCCTGCGCCTGATCGAAGTTCAGCACGTCGCCCGCGTAGTTGCCGTAGCTCAGCAGCACGCCGCCGCCGGTGTGCGCCGAGCGGGCCACCGAGCGGACCTGCTGCCACGACGGGGAGGCGAAGAGGTTGCCGAGGGCCGCGCCGTGCGCCAGCCCCTGACCGACGAGTCCGCCGAAGGCCGGGTAGTGACCCGAGCCGCCGCCGACCACCAGGGCGACCCGGCCCGGCGCGCTGCGCGTCGCGCGCACCACGCCGCCGTGCACCCGACGCACCCAGCGCTGGTTGGCCGCGACGAAGCCGTCGATCATCTCGTCGGCGAAGTCGCTCGGCTCGTTGAAGAGGCGGGTCATCGCGGGGCCTCGGCGAGCTCGGCCTCGTCGGACGCCTCGGACCCGGCCGGCTTCTTCAGCCGGCTCAGCACGGTCATCAGCAGGGCCGACAGCAGCAGGAAGAATCCGACGATGAACATCGGCACCTCGTAGTTGCCGGTCGCATCCGTGACGGCGCCCGTGATGTACGGGGCGCTGAACCCGGCGAGGTTGCCGATCGTGTTGATCAGCGCGATGCCCGCGGCGGCGGCGGCTCCGGTGAGGAACTGCGTCGGGAGCGTCCAGAAGTTCGGCAGCGCCGCGAAGATCGCCATGGCGGTGACCGCGATGACCGCGATCGTGGCGGCCGGCGAACCGGTGAACAGCGCGACCGGGATGCTCAGACCGCCGACGATCGCCGGGATGACGATGTGCCAGGTGCGGAGCCCACGGCGCGAGGCGTCACGCGACCAGAAGTACAGGGCGATCGCGGCGGGCACGTACGGGATGGCGGTGATGAAGCCGCGCTCGGTGACGCTGAACTCGGTGCCGAACTGCTCTTGGAACCCGCCGATGATCGTCGGCAGGAAGAACGCGAGGGCGTAGAGGCCGTACACGAAGCCGAAGTAGATGAAGGCGAGCATCCAGACGCGACCGTTGCCGAACACCTTCAGGATGCTGGGGTGCTTGCCGGCTGCGGTCGACCCGGTCTTGCCGGCCGACTCCTTCTTCAGCGCCTCCGTCAACCAGACCTGCTCGTCGCGGGTCAGCCACTTCGCGTCGGCGGGCTTGTCCTTCAGGTAGAACCAGGCGATGACGCCGATGACGATCGCGGGGATCGAGACGCCCAGGAACATGAAGCGCCACCCCTCGAGTCCGAGGATGCCGTCGTGGCTGATCAGCCAGCCCGCCAGCGGAGCGCCGATCACCGAGGTGAGGGGCTGCGCCAGGTAGAACAGCGCGAGGATCTTGCCGCGGTGTCGAGCGGGCACCCACAGGCTGAGGAACAGGATCGCGCCGGGGAAGAACCCGGCCTCCATCACACCGAGCAGGAACCGCAGCACGACGAGCTGCTCGTAGTTCTGCACCCAGGTGAAGAGCAGCGACACGATGCCCCACGAGACCATGATGCGGGCGAGCCAGCGGCGGGCGCCGAAGCGGTGCAGGGCGAGGTTGCTGGGCACCTCGAGCAGGATGTAGCCGATGAAGAACACGCCCGAGGCGAAGCCGAACTGAGCGGCCGAGAGGGCGAGGTCGGACTCCATGCCGTTGGGGGCGGCGAAGCCGATGGCCGTGCGGTCGAGGTAGTTGATGAAGAACATCAACGCGACGAACGGCACCAGCCGGACGGCGACCTTGCGGATGGCGGACTTCTCGACGGCGCTCTGCGGCTCCGCCGAGCGGGTGGGGGTGTCCACATCGACTCCTTTTATCTAACGACTCTGTTGGATGGACGCCGCCTGGCCCCGGGAGGCCCGCGTCGCGTACTCGAACATCGTGCCTTTTCCCGCTCGACTTGTCAACCGGTTGACCAATTGCCGCTCACCACACGTGGCATAGCGGTCGGTAGGATTGCGCCGTGCCCGCCTATCCCGACGACGATCCGACCTCGCTCCGGCTCGAGCTCGAGCTCGTGCCCCGGGGCACGGCGGTCTCCGAGGTCGTGAAGCAGCTGATCGGCCTGCTGACGGCGGGCGAGCTCGTCCCCGGTTCGCGCCTCCCTCCCGAACGCCAGCTCGCCGAGCGCATCGGCGTCGGCCGGTCGGCGGTGCGCGAGGCCCTCGCGGCGCTCGAGATCCTCGGCATCGTGACCGTCCGCCCCGGCTCGGGCACGTACCTGCGCGACAACACCTCCGAGCTGCTGCCGACCACGCTCAGCTGGGGCATGATGCTGAACGCCGCGCGCACCCGAGAGCTGATCGAGGTGCGCAGCGGCCTCGAGACCCAGGCGGCGACACTCGCGGCGACCCGGGTCGACGACGCCGACGTCGAGAAGCTGCGCGGCTTCGTCGACACGATGCGCGACACCCGCGACGACCTCGACACCTTCCTGCAGGCCGACATCCGGTTCCACCTGCAGATCGCCATCAGCGCCGACAACGTCGTGCTGCGCGACCTGCTGCAGAGCACGCGGTCGCTGCTGCGGCTCTGGGTCGAACGGGGGCTCCGCGACCGGGCCCAGGCCGAGGCGGCCTACCTCGAGCACCTCGACGTGTTCGAGGCCATCGCGGCGCGCGACCCCGCCGCCGCCGAGGCCGCGATGCGACGGCACATGTCGACCGCCGGCGAGCGCGTCGGTCACGCCGACGTCGACGACCCGTCCGTCTGACGCCGCGCGGCGGAGCGTCCCCCCGCCCGGCACCGCGCCCGGCGACTCGCGGCGGCTACAGCCAGCTGCGCTCGCGTGCCACCCGGGCGGCCCCGTGCCGCGACGAGCTGCCGGTCTTCTGCATCGCCGCCGACAGGTAGTTCCGCACCGTCCCCGATGCGAGATGCAGGCGGGCGCTCATCTCGCGCACCGACAGCCCCTCCGCCGTCAATCGCAGGGTGTCGAGCTCGCGCTCGGTGAGCGGGCAGTCGTCCATCATGGCGGCGGCCGAGATGTCGGCGTCGATGTACCGACGCCCGCCGTGCACCTGCACGATGACCCGCTCGAGCTCGTCGGGGTCGATCGACTTCGGCACGAACCCGCGCACGCCGGCGCTCAGCGCCCGCCGCAGCACACCGGGTCGCGCGTGCCGGGTCAGCAGCACGACAGCCTGCTCGGGGCGACGGGCGAGGATCTCCGTCGCGGCGTCGATGCCGTCCATGCCCGGCATCTCGAGGTCGAGCAGCACGACGTCGGGCTCGTGCTCGCCCGCGAGACGCACGGCCTCGGCACCGTCGCCGGCCTGCGCGACGACCTCGATGCCGTCGCCGAGGTCGAGCAGCGCGGCGATGGACCGCCGCAGCAGAGTCTCGTCGTCGGCGAGCAGCACCCGGATCATGCGCGCCCCCCGGTGGCGACCCCGGGCCCGGGGGCGGAGGAGGCGCGGGTCGCCCCCGCGAGACCGCCCGCCCCCGCCGACGCCGCCCGCGCCTCGAGTCGGAACACCCCGTCGTGGTGGCTCGTGGTCACCGAGCCCCCGATCTCCGCGAAGCGCTCGCCGAGGCGCGCGAGTCCGCTGAGCAGACGCGGCGCCTCGCCGGCGCCGTCGTTCTCGACCACGACGGAGTCGTCTCGCAGTCGGATGGTCACGTGCTCGGGCTGGGCGTGGCGCAGCAGGTTCGTCGTCGCCTCGCGGACGGCGTGCCCGAAGAGGTCGTCGGCGGGGTGACCGACGGGCGGGGCGCCGTCGACGACCAGGTCGATGCTCGCCGCCCGGATCAGCTCGGTCGAGTTGGCGAGCTCGCCGGCGAGGGTCAGGGTGCGCTGGCCGTAGGCGAGGCGCCGGGTCTCGGCGATGGTCTGCACGATCAGCTGCTCGGCCTCGCGGAGGTGCCGCCGCGCCTCGGCCGGGTCGCGGTCGAGCGTCTTGTCGGCGAGCTGCAGCTGCAGCCGGCTGACGTGCAGGGCCTGGCCCTGGATGTCGTGGAGGTCCACCGAGAAGCGGTAGCGCTCTCGCACCACGGCCAGCTCGGCCGTCGTCTCGCGGGCGGCCTCGATCTCGAGGTACAGGTCGAATCCGTACCGGTTCAGGCGGTAGACGAGGTAGATCGCCGCCATCGTCACGACGACGACCGCGATCGAGACCGGCAGGACGACGGGTCGCGCGCCCGGGCCCGCGACGAGCAGCGGCGCCACCGCGACGCCCACGGCGGCGACCAGCCACCGCCACGAGGTGAAGGGCGGGGTCGTGGTCACGAGACCGACCGAGACGCCGAAGAACAGCAGGAGCGTCAGGTTCTGCTCGGCGAGGTGGGCCGCCCACCAGAGCGCGGCGGACGACGTGAGAGACAGGGTCGCGAGCCACCACGGCGCCCCGCGCTCCCAGAAGAGCGAGTGCGCCGCCACCGCGACCGAGACCCCGACGACCGCGACGACCAGCCAGGCCGGCGCCCCCTCGGTCGTCAGCGCCGCGACGTAGAAGACGGCCATGAACGCCACCAGGGCCACGAACGACCCGGTGACGTAGCGCCGCATCCGCGTCAGCGCGGGCAGGCGGTCGGGGGTGCGGCGGGGCATGGGTCCACGGTAGCGACAGCCCCCGACACCCGTCAGCACGTGATGTCATGCCCCGACGTGACGGATGTCACGCCGAGATGATGGCACGACGGCACTACCGGGCGCGAGCCCCTCCCGGCATCGTCGAGGTCATGACGAACTCCACCGACACCACGCCCCGGCCCGCCGTGACGCCCGACCCCCGTGACGGGTCGGACGTCGTGATCTCGACCAGCGGTCTGACCTGCAGGTACGGCGACTTCACGGCCGTCGGCGGCGTCGACCTCACCGTGCGGCGGGGCGAGCTCTACGCCCTGCTCGGCACGAACGGCGCCGGCAAGACGACCACCCTCGAGGTGCTCGAGGGCCACCGGGCGGCCGACGGCGGCACCGTCGAGGTGCTCGGAGGCGACCCGGCCGACCGGTCCCGCACCCGACGCCGCCTCGGCATGATGCTGCAGGACAGCGGCCTGGCCCCCGAGCTCACGGTCCGCGAGAGCGTGCTGCTCACGGGGGCGATCTCGGGCCGCGACGACGACGTCGACCGCGTGCTGGGTCTCGTCGGCATCGACCACAAGGCGCGGTCGCGCGTCGCCCAGCTCTCGGGGGGCGAGCGCCGTCGCGTCGACTTCGCGGCCGCCGTCTGGGGCACCCCCGAGCTGGTCTTCCTCGACGAGCCGACGACGGGGCTCGATCCGGCGGCCCGCGACGCCCTCTGGGACGTCGTCACCGAACTGAGGGAGGCGGGGGTCACCTTCGTGCTGACCACGCACTACCTCGAGGAGGCCGCCGACAACGCCGACCGCATCGGACTGATGCACGCGGGCACGATCCGCCGCGAGGGCACCGTGGCCGATCTCACCGCCGGCAGCACGACCAGCATCCGCTTCGTCGCCCCCGGCCCGCTCGACGAGCTCCCCTTCCGGTCGCCCGCACCGAGAACGACCTCGTCGTCGTCGAGACCGACTCGCCGCAGCGCGATCTCACCCGGCTGATGACCTGGGCGGCCGAGGCCGATCGGCGTCTGGAGCGGCTCACGGTGCACCAGTCGGGACTCGACGAGGTGTTCCGCGAGCTGAGCCGCGCCTCCTAGGCCCCTCCGACCGACCCTCCCGAAAGGACACCTCATGACCACCGCCACCACCCATCGTCCGTCCGAGTCCCGGGCGACGCCGTCGCGTCGTTCGGGTCCGGTCGCCATCGCCGTCGCCGAGCTGCGGATGCTCGTCCGCAACCGCACCGTCGCACTCTGCGCGCTGCTCCTGCCCCTCGCCTTCGGAGCGCTGACCTTCGCGTTCGGCTCGTACGGCACCGGGGGCATGCTGGCCGGCGTGCAGATCATCGGCATGCTCGGACTCGGCGTCTACGTCACGGCGACGACGACCCTCGCCGCCCGGCGGCAGTCGCTGCACCTCAAGCGGCTGCGCAGCGGCTCCGTCTCGGACGCCGGCATCATCGGCGGACTCGTCCTGCCGATCGTGGCCGTCAGCCTCGCGCAGCTCGTCATCGTGCTCGGGGTGCTGACCGTCCAGGAACCCCCGGCCCACCTCGGCCTCCTCGTCGTCGCCGTGCTCGTCGCCGAGGTGATGTTCGCCGCCTTCGCCCTCGCCACGGCCGGCTTCAGCACGTCGCCCGAGCACGCCCAGTACACGACCATGCCGATCTACCTCATCACCCTCGGCGTCGCCATCTGGTGGACGGTCACCGGCGCCGACGACCTGCTCTGGCTCAAGCGGATCCTGCCGGGCGGTGGACTGATGGAGCTCATCGTCCTCGCCTGGAACGGCGGCGACCTCGGGCTGCTGCCGGTGCTGCTCGCCCCGACGCTGCTCTGGGCCGCCGTGGCCGTCGCGGCCGCCGTGCGCATGTTCCGCTGGGAGCCCCGCCGCTGAGCCCGCTCCCCGCTCCCCCGCGTCCATGAGTCGAGACACGCCGCGCCGCCCCCGGGCCCGCGGCGTGTCGTGACTCATCACCGAGCGCGGGCGGGGCGGGGCCGGGCGCGCGGTCCGGGCTCAGACCCGGGCGCGCGCGACGGCCGGCACCCCGACCGCGATCGAGCCGGCCGGCACGTCCCTCGTGACGACCGCGTTGGCGCCGACGATGCTGCCGTCGCCCACCGTGACGCCGCCGAGCACGGCGGCCCCGGCACCGACCATCACGCCGCGACCGAGGGTGGGGTGTCGGCGACCGAGCGCGCCTCCTCGGCCCTTGCCCCCCAGGGTCACGCCGTGGAACAGCGTGCAGTCGTCGCCGACCACCGCGGTCTCGCCGATCACGACTCCCATGCCGTGGTCGATGAACAGCCGCCGACCGAGCAGCGCACCGGGGTGGATCTCGACCCCGGTCGCGGTCCGGGCGAGCTGCGACAGCACGCGGGCTGCGAACCGTGCACCGAGGAGGCGCGGCGCACCTTCCGCACGCCACAGCCGCGAGGTCACGCGATGCGCCCACACCGCGTGCAGCCCCGAGTAGACGAGGGCCGTCTCGAGCCGCCCCCGAGCCGCGGGGTCGCGTCGCCGGACGGTGTCGAGGTCCTCCCGCAGGCGGGCGACCAGGTGCATGCTAGGCGCCTGCGAGGTCCTGGAAGAGCACCGTCGACAGGTACCGCTCACCGGTGTCGCAGACGATCGCGACGATGCGCTTGCCGGCGTTCTCGGGGCGCTTCGCGATCTCGAGGGCGGCGTGCATGATCGCGCCCGACGAGATGCCCGAGAGGATCCCCTCGTGGGTCGCGAGGTCGCGGGCGACGCGCAGGGCGTCGTCGAGCTCGACGGGGAACACCTCGTCGATCTGCGCGCGGTCGAGCACCTCGGGCACGAAGTTCGCGCCGATGCCCTGGATCTTGTGCGGGCCGGCCTTGCCCTCGCTGAGCAGCGGCGAGTCGGCGGGCTCGACGGCCACGACCTTCACTCCGGGCACCTGCTCGTGCAGCACGCGGCCGACGCCGGTTATGGTGCCGCCGGTGCCGACGCCGGCGACGAAGAAGTCGATGCGCCCGTCGGTGTCGCGGAGGATCTCGGGCGCGGTCGTCGTGCGGTGGATCTCGGCGTTCGCCTCGGTCTCGAACTGCTGGGCCCAGATGGCGTTCTCGGTCTCGTCGACGATCTGCTTGGCGCGCTCGACGGCGCCGCGCATCCCCTCGGGCCCGGGGGTCAGCACGATCTCCGCGCCGTAGGCCTTCATGACGGTGCGACGCTCGACGCTCATCGTCTCGGGCATCGTGACGATCACCTTGTAGCCGCGAGCCGCGCCGACGAGGGCGAGCGAGATGCCGGTGTTGCCGCTCGAGCCCTCGACGATCGTGCCGCCGGGCTTCAACGCTCCCGATTTCTCGGCTGCGTCGACGATGGCGACGCCGAGCCGGTCCTTGACGCTGGCGCCCGGGTTGTAGAACTCGAGCTTCGCGAGGATCTCGGCGCCGCCCTCGTCGGCGAGACGGTTGATCTTGACGAGCGGCGTGTCGCCGAATGCGGACGTGATGTCGGCGTGGATTCCGGGCATGCGAGCCTCTTCCGTGAGCGATGTCTGTGCGTGCGGATCGAACCCTCATCCTAGGTCGGCCCCCTGGGCCGCCGCCCCACCATGACGCCACGTTCTCGACAACCCGCCACCTGTTCCCGTGGCGGGGTGTCGAGAAGGTGGCGTCGCCTCATCCCTCAGGCACCACGCTGCAGAGAGACCCCCAGATCCCGCAGGATCAGCGCCAGCGGCGCACGCCCCTGGACGTCCTCGAGATCGCATCGACCGATGCGATCGATCGAACCCGACCGGATGAGACGACGCTCGCGGGCTTTCTCCGCCCGGACGACCGCCGACGGACGTCGCCCCCCTCGCATCCTGCTGTCGTCGTACTTGCCACGACCGTCGAACTCGAGTGCCGATCTGCCCAACAGGAAATCGCACCGTCCCGCCAGGCCAGCCGCGTCGAAGACGTCCACCTGCAGCCTGGGTGTCGGCGCTCCGAGCTCCGCCAGGGCGATCCGGCAGAGCGACTCGCCGCCGTTCTCGGCCCAGGGCGACGCGAAGTCGACGACGCGGCGAGCCGCCACGAGCCCTCTCACGCCTGAAGCGACGTCCAGCCGGGCGAGCACGTCTGCGGTGATCGTCAGGGCCGCGAGCTCCACCCGCGCTCTCATCTCCTCCTGGAGGCGCGGCGTCGGCGTCCCCCGCCACCCGAAGCAACCGGACCGTTCCGCCTGGCGCCTGAGCACGCCGTCCAGACAGAGGACGCCGTCGGCGAACGACCCCGAGCGGGCCACGTCGAGACTCGTCCGGATCTCACTGGTCACGAGCATGCCGTGGACCTCCGTGACATCCTCCTGAGCGACGGGTCCGGGGTGGCGGACCAGGTGCGCGCTGTGGCGCACTCTGTCTCGCTTCGGATCGATGACATGGACCGTCGAGCCCGGCAGGTCGACGGACGGCAGACCGTGGAGGGCGATGGCCGACGCATGAGACACGATCGCCCCCGGAGCGAGTCCGGCCACGATGGCACGGAGGGTGACGAGATGACGTTCGGTCGCATCGAAGCGGGCCCAATCGTCGGCCATGACGAAGGCCCCCTGGCAGATCCGCTGAGCCAGCCCGCGCCGAGCATCGCGCCTCAGCGCCTCGGCCTCGCGGCTCCGGGTGCCGAGTGCGGATACGAAGACGATGGAGGAGAAGAGCTGGTCGACCATGGATGCCACGGTGCCCGATCTCGTCGCGCCACCCGCGCCTCCTCCGTCCCGCTGTGGACGGGGAGACCGCACAGCGGTCTGGGGAGGGGGAGCGCCGACGCAGACCACCACCGATTCAACACACCGCCATCGGATCTGGTGGCGGCGTGTTGAATCGGTGGCGGCGTGGGTGGAGCTGCCTAGGAGGCGCGGCGGCGGCTACGCGCCGGTCACCTTGCCGGGGTTGAACACCCGCCCCGGGTCGGCCGAGTCGAACAGACCCTGCATGACGGCGACGCCCTCGGGCGAGACGTCCTGAGACATCCACGGCTGGTGCTCGAGGCCCACGCCGTGGTGGTGCGACACCGTCGCGCCGGTGTCGATGAACGCCTGCTGGATGGCGTGCTTGACGACGTCGTACTCCGCCTCGGCGTCGGACCCGTGCTCGAAGGCGAACGTGAAGTACAGGCACGCCCCCGAGTGGTACGAGTGCGACAGGTGGCCCATGATCCAGCCCTGCTTGCCGATCTGGTCGAAGGCCTGGTTGGCGGCGGCGTACACGCGCGACGACACGTCGCGCAGCTTCGACCAGGGTGCGGCGGTCTCGCTGACGTCGGCCGCGCCGCCGTGGTCCATGAAGAAGTCGCGCAGGTAGGGCGTGTCGAACTTCTTCTGGTCGTACAGCTTGCCGGGGCCCTTGCCGACGCTCATGCCCC
Organism: Frigoribacterium sp. AC394; assembly: GCF_979258095.1. Lineage (NCBI taxonomy): Bacteria > Bacillati > Actinomycetota > Actinomycetes > Micrococcales > Microbacteriaceae > Frigoribacterium > Frigoribacterium sp. AC394. Next base: position 1,241,603 of record NZ_OZ409834.1, read on the forward strand.
GGTTGGCCTTGACGATCTTCGCGACCGTCTTCTGGGTCTGGGCGACGTGCTCGGGGCTGCCCTCGTAGCCGATGAACGACAGGCACATCGCGTCGACGTCCCAGCCCTTGGCCTTCAGCACCTTCGGCAGCGCGTCGTTGACTATCTTCGAGATGCCCGTGCTCGCCTTCGAGGTGGCGAACGAGAACGCCGTCTCGTGCGCGTCGCTGACGCGGGTGACCGAGGGGTGCGCGTCGCTCTCGGCGATCGCCTGCATCGCCGCGAGGCCGTCGTGCCACGACGGGAACAGGTACGCGAGGATCTCGCGCTTCTCGGGCAGGCGGTGCACCTGCGCGGTGACCTCGGTGATGACGCCGAGACGCCCCTCCGACCCGATGATCATCTCGCGCAGCGACGGCCCGGTCGACGCGCTCGGCACGGCGCGGATCGACAGGATGCCGCCGGGGCGGACGACCCGCAGGCCCTTGGTGATGTCGGCGATGTCGCCGTACTTGTCGCTCTGCATGCCGGACGAGCGGGTGGCGACCCAGCCGCCCATGGTCGAGTGGGTGAAGCTGTCGGGGAAGTGCCCGAGGGTCCAGCCGCGGGCGTTCAGCTGCTCTTCGAGGTCGGGGCCCTGGCCGCCGGCCTGGATGCGAGCGAGTCCGCTGTCTTCGTCGATGTCGAGCACCTTGTCGAGGCGCCCCATGTCGAGCGAGATGACCGTGCGGGTCTCGGCCGGCAGCGGCTCGAGGCTGCCGACGATGTTGCTGCCGCCGCCGAACGGGATGAGCACGAGGTCGGAGGCGACGGCGAGGTCGACGATGCTCTGCACCTCGGCCTCGTCGGCCGGGTAGACGACGAGGTCGGGCACCCGCTCGAGGATCCCCGCGCGGATGCGGATCAGGTCGCGGATGCTCTTGCCGTAGGTGTGCACGACGCGGTCGTGGTCGTCGAGGGCCACGGCGCCGGGGCCGACGATCTGCTCGAGCGACTCGACCACCTCGGGCGCGGCGATCGACGCGGGCACCACGAGGTCGGCGAAGTCGAGCCCGGTGTCGTGGCCCTGCGACAGCTCGACGCCGACGATCTTCTTGACGAAGGGGGCGAAGCCCGGCTTGTCGTGGTGGTGGAAGGCGACGCCCTCGACGCCCCAGCCCCACCACTTCATGTGCTTCACGTCTGCGACGGTGTCGCTCTTCTGCTGCTGGACGTCGGTCACCGGTGTGCTCCTTCGGACGGGTTGTCAGGCCCCAGGATACGGGCCGTGTTGGCGTCGCGGAGACGCAGGACCTCGGCGCGGACGCGCAGCGAGAACGCCGCCGCGCCTTCGCCCGCGGCGGGCAGCATGGGGTCGCCGAACGCGACGCCCACGGGCAGCCGGCCGGGTCGCGGCCAGTTCGCGCCTCGCGGGTGCGCGATGTGCGCCCCGATCAGCGCGAGCGGCACGACCGGCACGTCGCAGGCGACCGCGAGCGCCGCGGCACCGGGCTTGAAGTGCCCGACCGTGCCGTCCTTCGAGCGCGTCCCCTCGGGGAACACGAGCACGGGGTAGCCCCGCTGCAGCAACGACTTCGCGCTGACGGTCGGCTGGCCCGACCGACCGCGGGCGGCGGCTCGGGCGGCGGCCCGGCGGCGGGCGGAGCTCTGCGGCGTCGACCCCGCGGAGGCACCGGCCGAGGAGGCGCGGGTCGCGTCGGCCGCGGAGGCGGGAGTCCCCGAGCCCCGCTGCACCGGGAAGGCGTTGAAGAAGAGCTCGGTCAGCTGACGCCGCCAGGGCACGTCGAAGAAGTAGTCGGCCGCGGCGCCGGTCGCGAGGTACCGGGCGAGGCGGCGGGGCAGCGCGCCGAGGATGAGCGGCGCGTCGAGGTGACTCGAGTGGTTGGCGACGACGACGAAGCCGCCCGAGAGCCCGTCGAGGCGGTCGCGGTCGATGACGGTGACGTCGGTGATCGACCAGATGGTCGGCTTGAGGACCATCCGCTGTGCGACGTAGCGCGCCATGGCGTGCCGTCGCGAGCTGAAGCGGTCGCGCGCGTCGCTGGCCACGTCACCCGCGCGCTGCGCGACCGCGTCCGCCCGCTGGGCGACGGCGTCGAGACGGGGGCGCTCCGGGCGCGGGGCGTCCTGCCGCGGGGCGTCCTGCTGCGGCTCGTCGTCGCGCGGGCGATCGCGCCGATCCCGGGGGCTCACGGCTCGACGGGCTTCCGACGACTGGACGAGATCTTCGCCGACGCCGCGCGCACGGCGCTCCGCGGAGCGTGCCGCACCAACCAGAAGAGCGCCCGGTACCGAACCGTGGGCATGGAGACCACCTTGCCTTTGTCGACGTCGCGCAGACACGCGGTCACGAGGTGTTCGGCGCTGAGCCACAACGCGTTGGGTATCGACGACGACCGGATGCCGGCGCGCTGATGGAACTCCGTGCGGACCCAGCCGGGCAGCAGCGTCGTGACGCCGACGCCGGTGCCCTGCAGCTCGACCGAGAGGCTCTCGCCGAACGACGTCGCCCACGCCTTGATCGCGCTGTACCCGCCCATGGTCATGAACCCGGCCGTGCTCGAGACGATCACGATGCGTCCGCGTCCGCGACCGCGCATGGAGCGGGCGCCGGCGCCCGACAGCACCAGCACGGCCCGGCACATGACCTCGAACGCGGCGTCGTGCGCGGCGACGTCCGTGGACGACAGCGGCGTGTGCACGCCGAAGCCGGCGTTGTTGACCAGGAGGTCGATCGGGGCCGCCTCGTCCTCGAGTCGGGCGGCGACCCGGTCGACGTCGGCGCGGTCGCCGAGGTCGGCCGCGAGGACCTCCACGCGACGACCGAGCGCCCGCAGCTCGGTCGCCGTGGCGTCGAGTCGTGGGAGGTCTCTGGCGACGAGGACGAGGTCCCAGCCGCGACGGGCGAGTTGGCGGGCGAATTCGGCTCCGATGCCGGACGTGCCCCCGGTGACGAGCGCTGTTGCCATGCCGCTTACGATACGGTCTGTAGGGCTCGCGACGTGCATCGTGCCCGAACCACCACACGAGAGCGTCACGAGAGGATCGCAGGCCTTGTCCACCCCGAGTGACCCCTACGACACCACCGACTTCGACATCCGCGAGTTCACCCTCACGGCCCAGGGCGCCTTCCGCGGCGAGCTCGAGCTCGACTCGTTCGCCGCGGCGCCGCTCGGAGACGACACCCTCCGCCTGCTGCGCCACGTCGGGCGACTCGAGAGCGCCACGATGGAGCACCTGCGCAACCTGCTCGTCACCGCGACCCACAAGGACGCCCGCGTCACGGCCTTCCTGGTCACCTGGGCCTTCGAGAAGTTCTGGATCGCCGACGCGATCGACGCGGTGCTCGAGTCGCACGGGCAGCCCCGCCTCAAGGAGGTGGACGAGGGCCCCCGCCGGCACAGCCCGTCCGAGGCCGTCGAGCGCCGCGGCCCGATCACGCGCGCCATCGAGGCCATGGGCAAGGGCGTCCCGATCGTCGCCGTGCACATGACCACCGGCCTCGTCGACGAGTGGGTCATGGCCGACGCCTACGACGTCCTGGTCGAGCGCGCCTCCGACCCGGCTCTGACGGCCGTCGTCGACCGCATCCGCGCGATCAAGGCGCGGCACGAGCGCTTCTTCGGCATCGAGTCGCGGTGGCGTCTCGACGACTCGGCCCGCGCGGTCAAGCAGACCCGCGCCTCCCTGTCCACCGCGGTGCTGCCGATCGGCGCGATCGAGCGGGCCGACTCCGAACGGACCCTCTTCGACGCGCTCGTCTACGGCGGGGCCGAGGGGCACCTCCGAGCCGACGCCGTCGGCGAGCGGGTCGCCGCACTGCCCGGCCTCGACACCACGATCGGTTCCGCCGTCACACGAAAGCTCACCGCATGACCACCGCACTGCCCTCGTCCGTCCCCGGCTCGACCGAGGCGAGCCTGGGTTCCGCCCATGTGCTGCTCACCGGCGGCACCGGCTTCGTCGGCCAGGCGATCCTCGAGCGACTGCTGTCGACGCACCCCGACACCACCGTCACCCTGTTGATCAGGCCCAAGGCGGGCACCCCGGCGCTCGGTCGGCTGCGCCACCTGCTGAAGAAGCCGGTGTTCGCGACGTGGCGCGACCGCGTCGGGCCGGTCGAGGTCGAGCGTGCGCTGACCGAGCGCCTGCGCGTCATCGAGAGCGGACTGGGCTCGCTGCCCGAGCTGCCCGCCGACCTCGACGTCGTCATCCACAGCGCCTCCACCGTCTCGTTCGACCCGCCGATCGATCAGGCCTTCGACACGAACGTGGGCGGGGCCGTCGGTCTCTACGAGGCGCTCGGTCGTGCGGGCGGCGACCCGCACGTCGTGCACGTCTCGACCGCGTACGTCGGCGGAATCCGCAAGGGCGTGTTCCCCGAGGCGGCGCTCACCCACGACGTCGACTGGCGTGCCGAGTACGCCGCCGCCCGCGACGCCCGCGCCCGGGTCGAGGCCGCCTCGCGTCAGCCCGAGACGCTGCGCAGGTTCCTCGCTGAGGGTCGCATCGGTCACGGCAAGACCGGCCCGCAGGCCGTGTCGACCGCAGCCGAGGAGGCGCGGGTCGCCTGGGTCGCCGCCCGTCTCGTCGACTACGGCCGCACCCGGGCCGAGACCCTCGGCTGGACGGACGTCTACACGCTGACCAAGGCCTTCGCCGAGCGCGCCGCAGAGGAGCTCTGGGCCGAGAAGGGCCACCGCCTGTCGGTCGTGCGGCCGGCCATCGTCGAGAGCGCCCTCCGGCACCCGTTCCCCGGCTGGATCGACGGCTTCAAGGTCGCCGACCCGCTGATCATGTCGTACGCCCGCGGGCTGCTGCCCGAGTTCCCGGGGGTGCCCGACAGCGTGCTGGACATCGTGCCGGTCGACTTCGTCGTGAACGTGATCCTGACGGTCGCGGCGAACCCGACCCGCGCCTCCTCGGTGCCGATCGAGTCGGCGACCGGTGACGCACCGGCTGGCGACGCGCCGGCAGGCGACGCCCAGTACTTCCACGTCGCGTCGGGCAACAGCAACCCGTTCCCGATCCTGCGGATGTTCGAGAACCTCAACACGTTCTTCACCGCGAACCCGCTGCCGCGCGACGAGCACACCTCGATCCCGGTGCCGACCTGGAACTTCCCGGGGGTGCGGAAGGTCGAGGGCGCCATCCGCATGAAGCAGCGGACGAACGACCTGCGCGAGAAGGTGCTGACGCGGCTGCCGTCGAACGCCCGCACGCGCACGGCCCTGACGGCCGTGCAGACGCGCCGCGCCGACCTCGAGTCGCTGCAGAGCCTGACCGATCTCTACCGGCACTACGTGCAGTCCGAGATCATCTTCGACGACCGCCGCACCCGGGCCCTGCACGCCGGTCTGCCCGCGGGGTCGCCCGAGAGCATCGGCTTCGACGTCACCGACATCGACTGGGAGGACTACTTCCAGACGGTGCACTTCCCGTCGATCACGGCGATGACGCGAGCCTTCTCGGTGCGCCCCGCCGCCACCGGGGCGGTCGCCGACACGAAGGCGCTCCCCCGCCGCGACGACGTCGTCGCCGTCTTCGACCTCGAGGGCACCGTGCTCGACTCGAACATCGTCGAGCAGTACCTGTGGGTGCGCTCGAACGGGTTCCGCAAGGCGGCCTGGCCGGGCGAGGTCGCGAGCCTGCTGACCGGCCTGCCCGCGTACCTCCGGGCCGACGCCCGCGACCGCGGCGAGTTCATCCGCTCGTTCCTCCGGCGGTACAGCGGCATGCCCGTCTCGCGTCTGCAGAACGTCGTGTCGTCGACCGGCTACGCCGAGACCGTCCGCCGGCACACCCTGCCCGACGCCCTGGCGCGCATCGCCGAGCACCGCGCCGCCGGTCACCGCACGGTGCTGGTCACGGGGTCGATCGGCAGCCTCGCGGCGCCGCTCGCCTCGCTCTTCGACGAGGTCGTCGCGAGCACGATGCACTCGCGCGACGGCGTCTACACGGGCTACCTCGCCCAGCCGCCGCTCGTCGACGAGGCCCGGGCGGCCTGGCTCTCGCAGTACGCGAGCGAACTCGGAATCGACCTCGCAGGCTCGTACGGATACGGTGACTCTCACGCCGACCTCGTCTGGCTCGAGCTCCTCGGCAACCCGTCCGCTGTGAATCCCGACGCCAATCTCGCACGCGAAGCGCTCCGAAGAAGATGGAGCATCCGCGATTGGAATCGTGGCGGCAACTCAGCGAAAGGAGATGGAGGCAGGGCCTGACGCCCGCGCCTCCTGAACACGGCATGGCATTCGACATCGACAAATTCGCCGCGACGAGCGAGCGGATCACGTGGGACGACCTCGACCTCGACCACTTCAAGCAGAACCCGCTGTCGGCCGACTCGCTGCGCACGCTCCGGTACATGGCCGACGTCGAGTACCACACGGTCTGCTACACGCGTGATCTGCTGACGACCCCCTCGCACAAGGAGGACGACGTCTCGACCTTCATGACGATGTGGAACCGCGAGGAGTTCTGGCACGGCGAGGCCCTCGCCGCCATCCTCGAGGTGCACGGCGTCAAGGTCGACTACGACCAGCTGCGCGCCAACCGTCTCAAGCTCGGCTGGCGCGACCGCCTCGACCCCGTCAAGCAGGGTCTGCTCGGCAAGTTCGTCGGCTCCGACTTCGTCGCCGTGCACATGTCGTGGGGTGCCGCGAACGAGTACTCCGCCGTCGCGGCCTACAAGCGCATGGCCGAGCTCGAACAGGACCCGGTGCTCGCCGAGCTGCTGCGTCGCATCGCCAAGCAGGAGGCGCGGCACGTGGCCTTCTACGTGTCGCAGGCCCGAGAGCGCCTGCTCAAGAGCAAGAAGGCGCAGAAGCTGACCCGGTTCCTGCTGTCGAAGGTCTGGGCCCCCGTCGGCTCGTCGATCATGGAGCTCGACGACGTCAAGTTCGTCTTCGGTCAGCTGATGAGCGGCGTCGACGGTCGCAAGGCCGCCGCGAAGCTCGACCAGAACATCTCGAACCTGCCCGGCATGAGCGGGCTGACGATCTTCCAGAAGGCCCTCGACGGCCTCGGGGTCCGAGCGGACGCCGGCGCTTCGACGGGTTCGGGTTCGGTCGCCACCGCGTGAAGACCAGTCACCTGAGGCACTTCCTCGTGGCCGCCGAGGTGCTGCACTTCCCGGTCGCGGCCGACAAGCTCGGCATCTCGCGGCAGAAGCTCGAGTCGTCGATCGAGGCGCTCGAGCTCGAGTTCGGTCAGAAGCTGTTCGACCGCGACGCGTCGCCCTACCGCCTGACGAAGGCGGGGCAGGCGGCGATCGTCGTCGCGGAAGAGGAGCTGGCCAGCCCCTCGACGCCGCCTCCGCCGCCTGCTCCCCCCGGCGGTGGCAAGGCCAAGGCGAGCAAGGGCAAGGGGCGGACCCCCGCGGTGAAGGGTCAGCCGAAGCCGTTCAAGAAGCGTCAAGGGCGCTGACGCGCAGCTCGCGTTGCACGGCGAGAGCCAGCTCGCGCAGCAGCACGAGGTCGACCCCCTCGGCCCCCCGGGGCTCGGCGTCGACGACGCACAGCGCGCCGATCCGGATCCCGTCGTCGGTCTCGATCGGATGCCCGGCGTAGAACCTGACGGATGGGTGCGACACGAAGCGGTCGTCGCGCCACGCGTCGGGCACGACCAGGGGTCGCCCGCTGCGGATCGTGTGGGCGCAGAACGAGTCGACCACGGGCATCTCGGTGAGTGACGACCCCGAGACGGCCTTGTTCCAGTGCCGGTCCTCGGTGATCAGCGAGAAGGCGGCGCCCTGCGCCCCGAGCAGTGTGCGAGCCCGTTCGACGATGTCGTCGAACCTCTTCTCGGCGGGCGTGTCGAGCAGCCCCAGCGAGCGGATCGCCTCGACGCGGCGATCGACGCTCTGCGGTGCATGACGGGACGCGCGAGCCCCCTGTCCGTCGGCCACGCCGATGTCGACGATCGGCGCCGCGACCTCGGCGAGGGCTGCACCCCACGCCTGATAGCGAGCGGTGTCGCCGGAACGGTCGTCGCTGCCGCCGGGCATCTCGGGGGCCGGCATGACGCGCACCGCGGGTCGCTCCGCGCAGAGGGCCCGGGTCGTCTCGTTCAGGAGTCGGGCGTGCCGGTCGACGACACCGCCGGGCGCGGCGCCGAAGCGGGGGACGGTGCTCGGCGGCTGGATGCCCGTCACGATCACCTCCGTGGAGGGACCGGTCGCGCGATCCACCGCGTCGAGCAGTCGGGACATCCCCCGCCGCCACTTCGCCGGCGGCAGCAGTCTCAGCGCGTCGCTCATCCCCAGCACGACGACCACGACGTCGTAGCCGCAGAGCTCGCGGTCGGGCAGATGGTCGGCGGCGTTCGCCACGGTCATGTCGGCGTCGGCGAACGCGTCGACGTCGGCGCCGCGACCGGTCAGAGCCGACAGGCTCCGCGCCAGATGCCCCGGGATGGCGAGGTCGTGGCAGCGGACACCCCAGCCGACGGCCGGGCCGTTGCCGAAGACGAGCACCCGATCGGGGTCGACGCCCGGTGCGTGGACGTGCGGCGAGTCGTCCGGTCGCGGCCGGGTCGTGAGGTCGTCGACCACCCGGTATCGACCGCGGAAGAACGGTCGGAGCGCACGGGCGAGGATGCTCGTCATTCTCTGCTCCTCCGATACCCGGAGCGACCGGGTCGGTCTCCTCGCGGCAGGGCGGTGACCCTGCATTCGTAGCTAACGACTATCCGCGCCCGTCGCAGACGGCTCAACCCCCAGTCGGGGGCGCAGACCGCCGGTCGCCCAGAGCGGCGAGGTCGTCGCCGAGCCCCGCGAGGCGTGAGGCCCTGTCGTCGCGGTAGTCGTCGTCGACGACGACCTGCCGCGCCCTGACGCGGGTCACGACGGCCGACCCGACGTCGCCCCAGGCGCGTTCGACGGCGGACGCCACGATGCCGTCGACGTAATCGGGGTCGTCGCGGAGCTCGTCGAGGCGGTCGGCGACGCCGACGTAGGCGTTCTCACGGAACCAGAGCGTGCCGTCGTCGCCCGGTCGGTAGTCGTGCTGGTGACGCGATCGACCCCGGGCTCGCAGGGCCTTCGAGCGTTCGCCGGCGATGCGGGTGTTCTGCGCCCGCTGCTCTTCGGCCAAGCGGTGCAGGGTGCGGCGGACGGCGGCGGCCGTCTCGTCGTGGTCGAAGGTCTCGCCGTCGCGGAGCGCGTGCACGACGATGCGGTTCGCCACCGTCACGACGGCCGCGGCCCGGGCGATGAGCAGGGCCTCGCCCACGGCGCGTTCGAGCGCGCCCTGGTCGACCGGTGCCGGCGTCGACGTCTCGCTGCGCGTCTTCCCCCACTTCATGGCGGGACTCCCTCTCGTCGTGCGGCCTGGCGTCGAGTCGAGCAGAGTCGACCTCCCTCATTAAAGACCTCCCGCCCCGGGCCGGCGGACCGGTTCGGGGCGGGAGGCCGGCGGGTGGCTTCGGCGCTGGATGCCGGTCGACCCTCCGCGAGGGCTCACCGGGCCACGGGTCGCTCCGCGGCCGCGGCCGTCGTCAGCTCGCGGACGAAGTCGTCGAGGTCGTCCGGGGTCCGCGACGTGACGAGGGTGAAGCCCTCCTCGACGTCGGTGATCACCGAGGCGTCCGACCACGAGCCTCCGGCGTTCCGGATGTCCGTCGTCAACGACGGGAACGACGTCAGCTGCTTGCCCTTGACCAGGTCGGCCTCGACGAGCAGCCACGGGCCGTGGCAGATCGCGGCGATGGGCCGGCCCGAGGCCGCGAACGACGAGGCGATCGAGACCGCCCCCGCGTCCTGCCGGAGGGTGTCGGCGTTGATGGTGCCGCCGGGCACGAGCAGCAGGTCGAACTCCGACGCGTCGACCTCCTCGATGGTCGTGTCGGGCCGGACCGCCTCGCCCGGGTCCTTGTCGCCGACGAGCGTCTCGACGGGCGCGGTCGACTGGGCGGCCACCACGACCGTGGCGCCCGCGTCGCGGAGTGCTCGGGTCGGGACGACGAGCTCGTCCTGCTCGACGCCGTAGTTGGTGACGACCGCGAGTACGCGACGTCCGGTGAGATCCGTGCTGGCCATGGGGCTCCTCCTTCAGGCCCGCTGCGGCGGGCCGATCGATGACCCGTCCCGTCTACGCCCCGAGGCTGAACCGCCGCTCCGCGAGGTGTCCCCCGGGATCACGCGTGCTCGCCGACGTCGTCGACCCGCGCCTCCTCGGCCCGGTCAGCTGGCCAGCAGCGCCCGCGCCGTGCCCTCGTCGATGATCAGGTCGGTCACCAGACCGGCGGCGAGCGTCCCGCGGACGGCCGCCACCTTGGCGGTGCCGGCGACGACGCAGACCCGTCTCGGCACCCGGCGGATGGTCGCGAGGTCCGGCCCGCTGCCCCTCGCGTTGAGGGCGATGTCGACCGACGAGCCGTCCTCCCGGAAGAACACCGTCGCCACGTCGCCCACGACCCGGTCGTGCTCGAGGCTCGACTGGTCGCTGTCCTCGAGGTAGGCGCCCGAGTAGACGTGGCTCGGCACGAGGGCGCCCCGCGCGCCGACGCCGAAGACGACGAGGTCCATCCGTTCGTGCAGCTCGAGCACGCGGCGGGTGCTGCGCTCGCGCCAGAGCGCGCGCTTCGTCGCGGGGTCGTCGAAGAACGCCGGCACCGGGAACTGCTGGATGACGGCGCCGTAGGCGTGCCCGAACCGGCGGAGGATCTCGCTCGCGTACTCGATGCCCGTGGTGCGCGTGTTGGCCGCGCCGTTCAGCTGCACGATCAGCGAGTTGTGGGTCGCCTTCGGCACGAGGTAGCGGCTGATGGCGCTGAGCGTCGACCCCCAGGCGACGCCGATCACCATGTTCGAGTCGACGTAGGGCGTGAGCGTCCGTGCAGCGGAGAGGGCGACGCGGTCGAGACGGTCGACGTCGCTGGCCTGGTCGGGCACCGGCACGACGTGGGCGACCACGCCGAAGCGGTGCTGCACGGCCTCGCCGACGACGGTCGCCTGGTCGAGCGGCGACTTGATCTGGATGTCGACCAGACCCGTATCGCGGGCCGATTTCAGGAGGCGCGAGACCGACGAGCGGGACGTCCCCAGCTCGTGGGCGATCGCCTCCATCGTGAGGTCCTGCATGTAGTACAGGTGCGCGGCCCGCAGGGCGTCCTGCGTCTTGTCGGGCGAGAGCAGATCAGTCACGACGGCCTCCGTGCACGTTTGTGCAGATACGTTGCACCCATGGGAACACGGGTCGACGATAGACGATACCGGCGCGAGCCGCCGGCCGACCCCGTCGGACACACGCAACGCGAAAGAAGCTCCCTGTGACTGCGTCAAAGAAGACTGAACCCGCACGGCCCAACGTCGCCCGGATCATGGACCGCCCCACCGCCAAGGTCCTGGTCGTCGGCGGCGGCATCAACGGCATCGCCACGTTCCGCGACCTCGCCCTGCAGGGCGTCGACGTCGTGCTCGTCGAGCGCAACGACTACGCCTCGGGCGCCTCCGCCGCGTCGTCGCACATGATCCACGGCGGCATCCGCTACCTCGAGAACGGCGAGTTCCGACTCGTCCGCGAGAGCGTCGAGGAGCGCAACGGACTGCTGAAGATCGCGCCGCATTACGTCAAGCCCCTGCAGACGACGATGCCGATCTTCTCGACGTTCTCGGGCATCCTGAACGCCCCGCTGCGCATGCTCACGCACAAGCAGCGCTCGACGAAGGAGCGCGGCGCGCTCCTCATCAAGGTCGGCATGACCCTGTACGACTCCTTCTCGCGCGACGGCGGCTCGGTGCCCCGTCACCAGTTCCGCACCGGCAAGGCCGCGCTGAACGACATGCCCGCGCTCAACAAGGGCGTCAAGTACACCGGCACCTACTACGACGCGTCCGTGCACGAGCCCGAGCGACTCGCCCTCGACGTGCTGAAGGACGGCCTCGCCGCCGGCGACCACGCCCGCAGCGCCAACTACGTCGAGGCGATCGGATCGCGCGACGGCGGAGTCCTGCTTCGCGACGTCGTGAGCGGCGCCGAGTTCGTCGTGAAGGCCGACGTCGTGATCAACGCCTCCGGCCCGTGGACCGATCTCACCAACGCCGCGTTCGGCGGGGAGTCCGCCTACATGGGCGGCACCAAGGGATCGCACATCGTCGTCGACAACGCCGAGCTTCTCGAGGCGACCCGCGGTCGCGAGATCTTCTTCGAGAACAACGACGGCCGCATCGTGCTCATCTACCCGCTGAAGGGCCGCGTGCTGATCGGCACGACCGACATCGACGCCGACCCGTCGCAGCCGGCCGTCTGCACCGAGGAGGAGGTCGACTACTTCTTCGATCTCGTCAAGCACGTGTTCCCGCAGATCGACGTGACCCGCGAGCACATCGTCTACCGCTACTCGGGCATCCGTCCGCTGCCGCGTCACGAGGACACCGCCCCCGGCTTCGTCTCGCGCGACTACCGGATCGTCGAGACGCCCATCCAGGGGCTCCCCTCCTCGACGGTGCTGAGCCTCGTCGGCGGCAAGTGGACGACGTTCCGCGCCCTGTCGGCGCACCTGTCGACCGAGGCCACGAACCGCCTGGGCGTCACGCGCACGGTCGACACGACCGGCATGGAGATCGGCGGCGGCAAGGGCTTCCCCACCACCGACTCCGCGCGCACCACGTGGATCGCGGCCCACGCCGACGGTCTCGACCGGGCGCAGGTCGATCGTCTGCTGACCCGCTACGGCACCCGCGCCTCCTCGGTGATCGACGTGCTGCTCGACCAGCCGTCGGAGCCGCTGGCCAGCCACCCCGAGCTGACCCGCGCCGAGATCGCGTACTTCGCTCAGCACGAGGACGCCGTCCACCTGGCCGACGTCGTCCTGCGCCGCACGAACCTCGCATTCGTGGGCGGTGTCACGATCGAGCTGCTGACCGAGATCGCGGACGTCCTGGGCGAGGCCCTCGGCTGGGACGCCGACCGCCACGAGGCCGAGATCGCCGACACGCTCGAGGTGCTCCGCACGTCGCACGGCGTCGAGGTCGGCTCGCAGCACGTCCCCAGCGCGACGGGCACCCCCGCCGCCTCGTGACCGATGAGCGTCGGGCCCCCTGAGCCGGACCGACCGCGACCCGCACTCCCCCGAGAACCCACCCCCGCAGCCCTGCGGCGGGTGGGTTCTCGGCGTCCGGTGTCGGAGGACTCGTCTAGAGTCGTTTCCACACACCTGTGATGAATGGAGCCCGCATGCCGATCCCCAGCACGCCCCCGGCCGCCGAACGGCAGCTGCTGCGCGACACGGTCCGCGCGCGCATCCGTGACGCGATCGTCGACGGCACGCTCGAGCCCGGCGAGAGACTCCACGACGAAGAGCTGATCGCCTGGCTGCAGGTCTCACGCACGCCGATCCGCGAGGCGCTCGGCGATCTGGTCCGCGCCGGCCTGGTCGAGATGGCCCCCAACCGCTACACCCGCGTCGCGACCCCGAACGCCGACGAGGCCGTCGAGTCGATCCAGACCCTGGGCGTGCTCTACGGCGGCGCGGTCCGACTCGCCGTCCCCCGCCTGTCGGCCACCGTGCTGAAGCAGATCGTCACCGCCATCGACGGCTGCCTCGTCGACCTCGAGAACGAAGACGGCCCGGCCCTCAACGCGCACGCCGTCGCCCTGTTCGCCCTCTACGTCGAGCAGTGCGGCAACGCGTCGCTGCAGAAGGTCAGCCGCGACGTCACGGACGGGCTCGCCTACAAGCTGCGGGTGCCGAACATCGTCGAAGTGCTCAACTGGTCCGAGATGCCGGCGGCGTTCCGTCTGCTGCGTCAGGCGACCATCGATCGCGACCCCATCAAGGCCGAACTGGCGGCCGAGGCGCTGCACGAGCTGCCGGGCGCTCGACCCGTCGAATAGCACTCCGGCGCTGCGCGGCCCGTGCGTCCGACCGGGTGATCGGCAAGGGCCGGGCCTACTACGCTTGCTCCGACCGATTGGACACCTTCGCCGTGACAGACATGAGCCTCCGGCTCCCGACGACCCGGTTCCGGGCCGTGTTCGCCCTGGGCAACCGACCCGCCGCCGCTCTGCCGGTGCCCACACTGCTGGGCAAGCCGAACCTCTACGGCGAGTTCGACGACGAGACGGGCCAGAGCACTCTCTACGTCGGCTTCGGCACCGGGCAGATCCATCTCGAGTCCGACGGTTCGAACCTCGCGTTCCACTATCACGACGCCGCCGGCGACGACACCGACATCAGCCCGTGGAACACCGCCGACACCGCGATGCTCGTCCAGTGGTCGACCCAGCTGCTGCAGGACTTCCACCGCCTGCTGCCCGGGCTGCTCGACGACGTCGACGACGCCGCGGCCTGGCACGACGTCGGGCTCGACCTCTGGGTCTGCGAGGTCGAAGAGCCCGCCAAGCTCGATCTGATCGAGGTCGACATCGAGGGCGAGCTGCTCACCCTCCCCTGGCTCGGGGCCGGGCACGTCGAGCACGACCATGTCGACGAGTCGGTGTTCGGAGCTCGAGACGGCTCCGTCGACGGTGAACGCGAGCACCCGATCGCCCTGCTCTGGGCGGCCGACCCGAACGCGAGCCCCGACAGGGCCATCGCCGAGGCCTGGCTCACGCCGGGCACCGAGCAGCCCGTCACCAGGGCGCTGCCCGGCATCGACTGGGAGGCCATCGGCTGGCCGGCCGACGAGGTCCTCGCGTGGCTCGAGGGCATCTACCTGAACCACCACGTGCTGCCCGACCCGGCGGGCACCATCCTCACCGGCGTGCTCGAGCGACTGGGCGGCATCGACGGCACCGACTGAGGTTCGCCTCGCGGCAGGCCGCCTCTCGGCGGGGTGAAGCCGCGAATTCGGACTCCCGAACATCTCTGATCAGGGCTTTTTCGGTGCTCCGGCCCTCTGGGGCATGGCAGGATCGGGGGGTTCGTCGGCACCGCAGCCGCGCCTCCTCGTCTCATCGCGCCGTGCTGCGCGATCGCGCTCGCGCGCGCCCGCTGAAAGGTCGTCACCCTCGTGTCGTTCTGGACCCTCCTCCTCATCGCCGTCGGCGTCTCCGCCGACGCCTTCGCCGTGGCCCTCGGCAAGGGGCTGCACATGCGGAGGTTCTCGGCCCGGAACGCCGTCGTGATCGCCCTCACGTTCGGCGCGTTCCAGGCGCTCATGCCGCTGCTCGGCTGGCTGCTCGGATCGGCGTTCGCGTCATACATCGCCGACATCGATCACTGGATCGCCTTCGGCCTCCTCGCGCTGATCGGCGGCAAGATGCTCCACGAGGCGTTCTCGACGAAGGACGACGTCGACGAGGACACCGACCGTCTGCCGCTCCGTGAGCTGCTGGTGCTCGCCCTGGCGACCAGCATCGACGCTCTCGCCGTCGGCGTGACCCTGGCCTTTCTGCCGGTGTCGATCGTCGGGGCCATCGCCGTCATCGGCGTGACGACGACCGTCCTGGCGTTCGTCGGCGTCGTCGTCGGTCGGCGGGTCGGCTCGCGTTTCGGCAAGCCCGCCGAGATCGCCGGCGGGATCATCCTGATTCTGATCGGGCTGAACATCCTGCTCGATCACCTCGGCGTCTTCGGCTGAGCCTCAGCGTCTCCGGCTGAGGCTCAGCGGCGCCACCAGGTGTCGAACGGCGAGGCGGGCACCCGGCGCTTGTGCTCGGTCGCGAGGTAGCGCGCCTCGATCAGCTCGGCGACGTCGTCGGCGATGTCGCCGCCCTCGAGATAGGTGTCGATGTCGTCGTAGGTCAGCCCGAGGTTGGCCTCGTCGGTCTGACCGGGTGTGTCGTCGAGCAGATCGGCGGTGGGCGCCTTCTCGTAGAGACGGGCGGGGGCGCCGAGGTGGGCCAGCAGCGCCTTGCCCTGGCGCTTGCTGAGACCGGTGAGCGGCACGAGGTCGACCCCGCCGTCGCCGTACTTGGTGAAGAACCCGGTCAGCGCCTCGGCCGCGTGATCGGTGCCGACCACGAGCAGCCTGCGCTCGCCCGCCAGGGCGTACTGCGCCACCATGCGGGTGCGGGCCTTGACGTTGCCCTTGGTGAAGTCGCTGAGCGCCACGCCTGTGGCGTCGGCGTGGTCGCGGGCGATGCCGTCGACGCCGTGCTGGATGTTGACGGTGACGCCGTCGGACCCGGCGATGAACTGCAGGGCGAGCTGCGCATCGGCCTCGTCGGCCTGCACCTTGTAGGGCATGCGCACGGTGACGAGCTCGGCGGAACCGCCGTCGGCCCGGACGGCCTCGACCGCGAGCTGGCAGAGGCGCCCGGCGAGCGTCGAGTCTTGGCCGCCGCTGACGGCGAGGACGAAGCCGGCCGCGCCGGTCTTCGCGAGGTAGTCGCGCAGGAACGCGACACGTGCCTCGACCTCTGCCGCGGGCTCGATCACGGGACGGACGGACAGCTCGGCGACGATCTCGGCCTGGAGTGCTCTCATGCCAGAACGATACCCATCACCGCCGACACTCGTGAAGTCTCCGAGTCGAGGAGGCGCGGGTCAGCTCGAGCGGCCCATCGCGATGAACGCGGCCGCGACCAGGCCGAGACCGGCGACGGTCATCGCGCTGATGAGGATGGTGAAGAAGAGCTCGGTCATGGGGGTCTCCGTCCGATCGGGTGGGGGGTCTCGGACGATCCTGTCACGGGCCGCATGGTAGAACGGTGGTCGGACCATCGAGAGGCTTCTGTGCAGTCGACCCGCACCTCCTTCCGTTCGTCGCTCGGGCTTGTGGCGGTCGTCGCGGTCGTCGTCGGGCTGGCCGGCTGCTCCGCCCCCGAGGGGCCCCGCGGCACGGTCGCGGCCGCCGACCTCGAGGGGCTCCTGCCCGGTGCCGACGAGGTCTCCGCCGCCACCGACGACGAGGGAGGCGCGTGGCGGCTCGTGCAGGCGACCTCGGCGGACGGCACCACGGCCCCCGAGGCGCCGGCGGGCACCGAGGCGGGCACGGGCGACGACGACGGCGACCTCGGGATCTGCGCGATGGACTTCCGGAGCTTCACGGCGAGCGAGACCCTGCCGTCCGCCTCGGCGGTGTTCACCCGCGAGCGTCAGCAGTTCACGACCGGCGTCGTCTCGCGTGACGACGCGGCTGCGTTCATCGCGGCCCTCCGCGACGAGCTGGCCGGCTGCCCTGCGACGACGACCGCGGGCGTCAGCGGCACGGAGAGCAGCTTCACGCTGACCCCGTTCGACGAGCCGCTCGCCGCCGACGAGTACGACGCCGTCTGCTTCGGCTACGCCGCGTCGTTCGGCGGCGCCCCCGCCCGCGGTCACGCCTGCCAGGTGGCGAAGGGCGATCTCGTCACGCTGTCGTGGGTGCTGGCGCCGACCGACCGCGAGGCGCTCGACGCGGCCGCATTCGCCCGTCTGGTCGATCTGTCGGTGGCGACCAGCGCCTCCTGAAGCGCTCGACGCCGTCGCGCCCGGGTGGCGCGAGACACGCGCACCCGCTTGACTGGGGTGGACGACGCGCGACGCGTGTCGCCCAGGTCGAGCAGCGACGCCCGGACCGGAGGCACTGCTCGACGTTCGATGACGAACGATCCGAGAGGACCCCCATGGCCGCCAGCCCGGACATCCCGCGCACCGACGACCTGACCACCCCCGTCTCCGCCAAGCGGTGGCGCATCATCGGACCCGGCCTCGTCGTCGCGGCCACCGGGATCGGAGCGGGCGACCTCGTCGCCACCCTGGTCGCCGGGTCGCGGTTCGGCTACGCGCTGGCCTGGACGGTCGTGATCGGCGTCGTGATCAAGATCGCGCTGGTCGAGGGGGCCGGTCGCTGGTCGCTCGCGACGGGCCGCACGATCTTCGAGGGCTGGCGGTCGCTCGGCCGGTGGACGAGCGTCTACTTCGGCGTCTACATCGTCGTCTGGGGGTTCGTCTACGGTGCGGCCGCGATGAGCTCGTCGGCCCTGCCCCTGCAGGCGCTGTTCCCCGCCGTCGATCTGAAGGTCTTCGCCATCGGGGCCGGGGTGCTCGGCGGAGTGATGGTGTGGTTCGGCCGGTACTCGTTCTTCGAGAAGGTCATCGCGTTCTTCGTGGGCGTGATGTTCGTCACGGTGGTCGGGTCGGCGATCGTGACCCTGCCCAACCTCGGCGACATCCTCACCGGTCTCGTGCCGACCATCCCCGAGGGCGGGCTCGTCGTGGCCCTCAGCGTCACCGGTGGCGTCGGCGGCACGATCACCCTCGCCGCGTACGGCTACTGGCTGCGCGAGAAGGGCTGGAACAGCCCCGGGTGGATGCGCGTCATGCGCCTCGACAACGGGGTCGCGTATGTCGTCAGCGGGGTCTTCGTGTTCTCGATGCTGGTCGTCGGCGCCGAGCTGCTGCACTCGGCCGACATCGCCCTGGCCGACGGCGAGGGCGGGCTCGTGCAACTCGCGGCCGTGCTCGGCGAGCGGTATGGCACGTTCATGACGTGGTTCTTCCTGATCGGGTTCTTCGCGACGTCGTTCTCGTCGATCCTCGGGGTGTGGAACGGCGTCTCGCTGATGTTCGCCGACTTCGTGGGCACCCTGCGCGGTCTCGACGCCGACGATCCGCGGCGCCGCATCGGAGGCACGTACTACCGGGCGTTCGTGATCTGGCTGACGGTGCCGCCGATGGCGATCCTGTTCCTCGATCGGCCGATCGGCCTGATCGTGCTCTACGGCGTGCTGGGCGCGCTGTTCATGCCGTTCCTCGCGATCACGCTGCTCTGGCTGCTGAACTCGTCGCGGACTCCCGTCGAGTGGCGCAGCCGCTGGCTGAGCAACACGATGATGACGATCTGCGCCGTGCTGTTCGTCGTGCTCGGGGTGCAGCAGCTCGTGACCGAGGTCGGCAAGCTGTTCGCCTAAGCGGCTGCCCCCGGGAAGCCGAGGAGGCGCGGGTCGAGATGACCCGCGCCTCCTGGTGTTCCGTTGCGACTAGTCCGCGGTGTTGAAGCGGATCGTCTGGCTGCCGTTGGCGATGTCGGCGCGCTCACTGGTGACCGTGAAGGTCACCGGGGCGGTTCCGACCCAGCGGCGAACGGTCCACGAGCCGTCGTACTGCACGGTCGCGACCGACGGTGCAGCCGAGGTGCCGTCGCTGATCGAGACCTTCGACCAGGTCGTGCCGGTGCCGGTGAAGGTCACCCAGCCCGCGGCGTCGTGGCTGGCACCATCGAGCGGTGCCGTGACGACGAGGTCACCCTGCGCGACCCGGTCCGAGAACAGACGCAGGGTCTGCTTGGTCTCATCGCCGGCGACCGGGGTGTGGGTCACGGTGAAGGTGATGAACCCGTTGCCGAGCCAGCGCTGGATGCTCCAGCGGCCGCGGCTGTCGACCTCGGTCTCGAGGGGCGCCAGGCCCGGTGCCGCGATCGTGACCTTGTCACCGGTCGTGCCCGTGCCCGTGATCGCGACGTTGCCCGGGGTGAAGGTGCCGCCATCGGTGTGGCTGCCGATCGTGAATCCGTCCGCAGTCTCACCGACGTTGAACTCGATCGTCTCGCTGCCGTTCGCGATGCCGCCACGCTCACTGGTGACCGTGAACGTCGTCGCGGTCGTCCCGACCCAGCGACGGACCGTCCACGAACCATCGACCTGAACGGTCGCGGTCGACGGCGCGGCCGAGGTGTCGTCGCTGACCGAGACCTTCGACCAGGTCGTGCCGGTGCCCGTGAAGGTCACCCAACCCGGCTGGTCGTGGCCCGCACCGTCGATCGGTGCGGTGACGACGAGGTCACCCTGGGCGACCTGGTCCGAGAACAGACGCAGCGTCTGCTTGGTCTCGTCACCCGTGACGGGGGTGTGGGTCACCGTGAAGGTGATGTACCCGTTGCCCAGCCAGCGCGGAATCGACCACTCACCCGCCGCGTTCACCGTCGCCTCCAGAGGCGCCAGACCCGGTGCCGTGAACGTGACCTTGTCACCGGTCGACCCCTTGCCACGGAACGTGACATTGCCCGGGGTGAAGGTGCCGCCATCGGTGTGACTGTCGAGGCTGAACGCCTGACCCGAGACACCCGTGTTGAACTCGATGGTCTGCGAACCGTTCTGCACATCAGCGCGGCTCGAGGTCACCGTGAAGGTCGTCTTCTCGGTGCCCACCCAGCGGCGTGCCGACCAGGTGCCGTCGTACTGCACCGTCGCCTTCGTCGCGGCCGTGGCCGAGCCGTCGCTGATCGACACCGTCGACCACGTCGTACCCACACCGGTGAAGGTCACCCAGCCCTGCTGCGTGTGACCGTCGTCGTTCCGAGGCGTCGTGACCGAGAAGTCCTGCTCGACGACCGCGTCCGAGAACAAGCGGATGTTCTCGATCGTGTTCTCCCCCGACGCAGCCTTCTGCGAGACCGACATCGTGTACGACGCGTTGCCCAAGTACCGGACCGCACTCCACGTGCCATCCTCACGCACCTCCGTCGACACACCCGCACCGGTCGACGGCGCCACCGTCACCGTCGCACCGGGCTGACCGGTGCCCGAGAACGTGACATCACCCGGAGTGAACGTGTCACCATCGGCGAGGTTGTCCAGCGTCACACCCGCATACGACGACACGAACGTCACCGGAGCGGAACCCGTGGCCTGGAACCCGCCCTGGACGCTCGTCCCGACGAACGTGTAACCCATCGCGTTGCCCTCGACATCCCCGGCATCGGCAGGGGTCACCACGGCGATCTTCCACCGCAGGACCTCGTCCTTCCGGATCTGCCACCCCGTCGCACCGTTCGCCGCGGTGTCCCAGGTGTAGGTGTAGGTGCGACCGTCCTCCGACCGCACTCCACCCGTCAGCTGCATCCCCGCGGACGACGGGGCCCCGTCACGGATGAACGCCCCTGCGATGACGTCCTGCCCCTCGGCGAACGTCGTCCCCTCCGGGGCCGTGACGGTCACCGACGCAGCGGGCCGGTTCAGGAGCTCGTCGACGGCCGTAGCCTCGAACACCACCTCCGTGGTCTCACCGCGCTCCAACTCCACGGGAGCCATCGCGACCGGAGCCATCGGACCGAAATCACCCACGACCGACACCGGTGCCGTGCCCGTGGCCTGGAACCCGCCCTGGACGCTCGTCCCGACGAACGTGTAACCCATCGCGTTGCCCTCGACATCCGCGGCGTCAGCCGGGGTCACCACGGCGATCTTCCACCGCAGGATCTCGTCCTTCACGCTCTGCCACCCCGTCGCACCGTTCGCCGCGGTGTCCCAGGTGTAGGTGTAGGTGCGACCGTCCTCCGACCGCACTCCGCCCGTCAGCTGCATCCCCGCCGACGACGGGGCACCGTCGCGGATGAACGCCCCGGCGATGACGTCCTGCCCCTCGGCGAACGTCGTCCCCTCCGGGGCCGTGACGGTCACCGACGCAGCGGGCCGGTTCAGGAGCTCGTCGACGGCCGTAGCCTCGAACACCACCTCCGTGGTCTCACCGCGCTCCATCTCCACGGGAGCCATCGCGACCGGAGCCAACGGGCCGAAGTCACCGACGACCGACACCGGCGCGGAACCAGCGGCGCGGAACGCACCCTGGAGGCTCGTCCCGACGAACGTGTAACCCATCGCGTTGCCCTCGACATCCGCAGCGTCAGCCTGGGTCACCACGGCGATCTTCCACCGCAGAACCTCATCCTTGGGGCTCTGCCACCCCGTCGCACCGTTCGCCGCGGTGTCCCAGGTGTAGGTGTAGCTGCGACCATCGGCCGACCGCACTCCACCCGTCAGCTGCATCCCCGTGGGGTCCTCCTGACCGCCACGGACGAACGCACCGGCGATCTCGTCCTGACCCTCGGCGAACGTCGTCCCCTCCGGGGCGGTGACGGTCACCGTCGCAGCGGGCCGACCCAGGAACTCATCGGCGACCTTCGCCTCGAACGTCACCTCGCGCTCGGTACCCCGAGTGAGCTCCAGAGGAGCCATCGTCGCGGGAGCCACCGGACCGAAGTCGCCCGGGATCGACACGGGAGCTTCACCCGTCGCTCTGAACGCGCCCTGCGTGCTGGTGCCGACGAACCGGACCGCCATCGCGTTGCCCTCGACGTCGACCGCACCGGTCGGCGTGCTGACGGCGATCTTCCACCGCAGGATGTCACCCTTCAGGGTCTGCCACCCCGTCGCACCGTTCGCCACGGTGTCCCACACGTACGTGTACGTGCGACCGTCCGCCGACCGTTCACCACCGGTCAACCGCATCCCACCGGACGACGAGACACCGTCGCGGACGAACTCCCCGAGGATCTCGTCCTGACCCTCGGCGAACGTCGTCCCCTCCGGGGCGGTCAGCGTCACCTCGGCAGCGGGCCTCTCCAGGACCTCGTCGGTGGCCGTCGCCTCGAAGGTCACCTCGCTGTCCGCTCCCCGCGTCAGTTCCACGGGAGCCATCGTCACCGTGTCGAGAGGACCCGTCCCCGCGACCTCGACCTCGACGGTGTCCTGCACGTCGCCGTTCGGCAGCGTCTGGGTCACGACGACCGTCGTCGGATCGGTCGGGACGCCGGGCAGTGCCAACTCGTACGTGCCGGCGTCGGACACGACGACCGATTCGCCTCGGGCGGAGACGGTCGCGCCGGTGGTGCCGACACCCGAGATGCGACCGGGGCCGCCGTCCGCAGTGGCCGTCAACGCGCGCTCCGAGAGCATGCGATCGTCCATCACGAGGGGACGCTTGCCCCCGCCGCTCAGCAGGAACAGGAACGTCCCCGCGCTTCGGGGGACGAGACCGTGGGTCGGCCTGGCGACGGGCGCGAGCGTCTTGTCGAACCCCTGCACGGAGTTCGCGTCGGTCCAGGTCCAGAGCTGCTCGGAGGAGTCGGAGCATGTCGCGAAGGCCAGGTAGGTGAAGTTGTTCGCCGGGATCAGACAGCGGTCATCGTTCGCACCCGTTCCGCGCACCTGCCCCTGCTGGCCGACGGCCGGCAGCGAGAACCAGCTGGCGTCGTCGACGGTGGTCGTCCGCATCGTGTCGGGGTCGATGCGGAGACCGTACTGGACGTCGTCGGAGCTGTTGATGACCAGCGGTCCGACACGACGTGTGGACTCGGCCTCCGCGTTCTCGCTCGTGGTGCTGGTGACGGTCGTGCCCCGCTCGGCGCTGGGGGCCGCGACAGCCCCGGGCCCGAATGCGAGCCCCGAGACGACGGTCGCCGTCGCGAGTGCGGCCGCACCCAGGCGCTGCCCCGGGGTGTCCTTCTTCTTGTTCGTCATCTGGTGATGTGTTCTTTCTTTCTGGCCATCGAGGGACGGCGTGAGGGGAGAGGTCTGTCGGCGCCGGGTCACCGGGCACCGACCTCGGGGCGCAGGGGAAGCCGAGGAGGCGCGGGTCGTGTCGACCCGCGCCTCCCCCGTGTTCGTTGCGACTAGTCCGCGGTGTTGAAGCGGATCGTCTGGCTGCCGTTGGCGATGTCGGCGCGCTCGCTGGTGACCGTGAAGGTCACCGGGGCGGTTCCGACCCAGCGGCGAACGGTCCACGAGCCGTCGTACTGAACGGTCGCGACCGAGGGCGCGGCGTTCGTGCCGTCGCTGATCGAGACCTTCGACCAGGTCGTGCCGGTGCCGGTGAAGGTCACCCAGCCCGCGGCGTCGTGGCTGGCACCGTCGAGCGGTGCCGTGACGACGAGGTCGCCCTGGGCGACCTGGTCCGAGAACAGACGCAGGGTCTGCTTCGTCTCGTCGCCCGTGACCGGGGTGTGGGTCACCGTGAAGGTGATGAACCCGTTGCCGAGCCAGCGCTGGATGTTCCAGCGGCCGCGGCTGTCGACCTCGGTCTCGAGCGGCGCCAGACCCGGCGCGGTGATCGTGACCTTGTCGCCCGTCGTGCCGGTGCCCGTGAACGCGACGTTGCCCGGGGTGAAGGTGCCGCCGTCGGTGTGGCTGCCGATCGTGAATCCGTCCGCGGCCTCACCGACGTTGAACTCGATCGTCTGGCTGCCGTTGGCGATGCCGGCACGCTCGCTGGTGACCGTGAACGTCGTCGCGGTCGTGCCGACCCAGCGGCGGACCGTCCACGAACCGTCGATCTGAACGGTCGCGGTCGAGGGTGCGGCCGCAGTGTCGTCGCTGACCGTGACCTTCGACCAGGTCGTGCCGGTGCCCGTGAAGGTCACCCAACCCGGCTGGTCGTGGCCCGCACCATCGATCGGCGCGGTGACGATCAGATCGCCCTGGGCGACCTGGTCCGAGAACAGACGCAGCGTCTGCTTCGTCTCGTCGCCCGTGACGGGGGTGTGGGTCACCGTGAAGGTGATGGTCCCGTTGCCCAGCCAGCGCGGGATCGACCACTCACCCGCAGCGTTCACCGTCGCCTCCAGAGGCGCCAGACCCGGTGCCGTGAACGTCACCTTGTCACCGGTCGACCCCTTGCCCCGGAACGTGACGTTGCCCGGGGTGAAGGTGCCGCCGTCGGTGTGGCTGTCGAGGCTGAACGCCTGACCCGAGACACCCGTGTTGAACTCGATGGTCTGCGACCCGTTCTGCACATCGGCCCGCGACGAGGTCACCGTGAAGGTCGTCTTCTCGGTGCCCACCCAGCGGCGTGCCGACCAGGTGCCGTCGTACTGCACGGTCGCCCTCGTGGCGGCCGTGTCCGAGCCGTCGCTGATCGACACCGTCGACCACGTCGTACCCACACCCGTGAAGGTCACCCAACCCCGCTGGGCGTGCCCATCGCCCGAGGCCGGCGACGTCACCGAGAAGTCCTGCTCGGAGACGGCGTCCGAGAACAGACGGATGTTCTCCAGCTTGTTCTCACCCGAGGCCGCGACCTGCGTCACCGACATCGTGTACGACGCGTTGCCCAGGTACCGGACCGCACTCCACGTGCCATCGGCACGCACCTGGGTCGACACGCCTGCACCCGTCGACGGCGACACCGTCACCGTGGCACGGGGAGTGCCGGTGCCCGAGAACGTCACGTCACCCGGGGTGAACGTGTCGCCATCGGCGAGGTTGTCGAGAGTGACGTCCGAGTAGTCGGCGGCGATGGAGACGGGGGCGCTGCCCGCGGTCTGGAAGTTGCCTTGGGCCGAGACACCCGAGTAGACGAAGCCGAGCTTGTTGTCGGGCACGTCGAGGGCGTCGGCGGCCGTCTCGACCTTCACCGTGTATTCGATGTCGCGGTCCGCTACAGCGGTGATGCTGTGGTCGCTGTTGTCGAAGGTCAGGGTCTTCCCGTCGTTCGAGACGACACCCTCCTTGAGGTCGTAGCCATCCCAGACCAACCAGCCGTCCGCGGTCGTGGCCTTGTACCGGCTCGACGCCGTCGCCTGCTCGGGGAACGTCGTCCCCTCCGGTGCGTTCAGCACCACCTTGGGCGCGAAGCCCCGGTGCTCCTGGGTGTTGCGAACCATGAACTTCAACTCGGAGGTCTCACCACGCACCAGCTCCGTGGCCGGGACCTCGAGCGCCGAGACGGACCCGAGAGCGCCCGGGATCGAGACCGGAGCGCTGCCCGCGGCCTGGAAGTTGCCTGCAGAGGACACGCCCGAGTAGACGAAGCCGAGCTTGTTGCCGGGCACGTCGAGGGCATCAGCGGCCGTCTCGACCTTGACCGTGTACTCGTAGTCGCGGTCCGCCACAGCGGTGATGCCGTGTTCGCTGTTGTCGAAGGTCAGGGTCTTCCCATCGTTCGAGACGACACCTTCCTTGAGGTCGTAGCCATCCCAGACCAACCAGGCGTCCGCGGTCGTGGCCTTGTACCGGCTCGACGCCGTCGCCTGCTCGGGGAACGTCGTCCCCTCCGGTGCGGTCAGCACCACCTTCGGTGCGAATCCCACGTGCTCCTGGGTGTTACGAACCATGAACTTCAACTCGGAGGTCTCACCACGCACCAGCTCCGTGGCCGGGACGTCGAGCGCCGAGACGGACCCGAGAGCGCCCGGGATCGACACGGGAGCGCTGCCCGTGGTCTGGAAGTAGCCTGCAGAGGACACGCCCGAGTAGTCGAAGCCGAGCTTGTTGCCGGGCACGTCGAGCGCGTCGGCGGCCGTCTCGACCTTGACCGTGTATTCGATGTCACGGTCCGCTACAGCGGTGATGCCGTGGTCGCTGTTGTCGAAGGTCAGGGTCTTCCCGTCGTTCGAGACGACACCTTCCTTGAGGTCGTAGCCATCCCAGACCAACCAGCCGTCCGCGGTCGTGGCCTTGTACCGGCTAGACGCCGTCGCCTGCTCGGGGAACGTCGTCCCCTCCGGTGCGGTCAGCACCACCTTCGGCGCGAAGCCCCGGTTCTCCTGGGTGTTGCGAACCATGAACTTCAACTCGGAGGTCTCACCACGCACCAGCTCCGTGGCCGGGACCTCGAGCGCCGAGACGGACTCGAGAGCGTCCAGGATCGAGACCGGAGCGCTGCCCGCGGTCTGGAAGTTGCCCTGGGCCGAGACACCCGAGAACTCGAAGGCCATCTTGTTGCCGGGCACATCGACCGCGTCGGCGGCCGTCTCGACCTTCACCGTGTACTCGTAGTCACGGTTCGCACCGACCGAGATCCCGTGATCGGTGTTGTCGAAGGTCAGGGTCCTGCCGTCGTTCGAGACGACGCCGTTGCGCAGGACGTTCTCGTCCCAACGGCCCCAGATCTCACCATCAGGCGCATCGCGGTAGCGCGACGTCGCGGTCGACTGCTCGGGGAACGTGGTCCCCTCGGGCGCGGTCAGCACCACCTTCGGCGCGAAGCCCGTGTGCGCCTGCGTGTTGCGGACGACGAACTTCACATCCGTCACGGCACCGCGGACGAGCTCGACCGACGGCACCTCCAACGCCGACACCGAACCGAAGTCGCCGGGAATGGAGACCGGGGCGCTGCCAGAAGCCTGGAAGTCACCCTGGGCCGAGACACCCGAGAACACGAAGCCCATCTTGTTGTCGCGCACGTCGAGCGCGTCGGCGGCCGTCTCGACCTTGACCGTGTACTCGTAGTCACGGTCGGCCACAGCGGTGATGCTGTGGTCGCTGTTGTCGAAGGTCAGGGTCTTCCCGTCGTTCGAGACGACACCCTCCTTGAGGTCGTAGCCATCCCAGACCAACCAGGCGTCCGCGGTCGTGGCCTTGTACCGGCTCGACGCCGTCGCCTGCTCGGGGAACGTCGTCCCCTCCGGTGCGGTCAGCACCACCTTCGGTGCGAATCCCACGTGCTCCTGGGTGTTACGAACCATGAACTTCAACTCGGAGGTCTCACCACGCACCAGCTCCGTGGCCGGGACCTCGAGCGCCGAGACCGAACCGAAGTCGTCGGTCGAGGCGTCGGCGGCGGGGGTGTTTGCGCTGGTGACGCTCATGGACGCAGCAGGAGCGGCGACGGCCCCGGGGCCGAATGCGAGCCCGGAGACGACGGTCGCCGTCGCGAGTGCGGCCGCGCCCAGGCGCTGCGCCGGGGTGTTCTTCTTCTTGTTCTTCATGTGGCGGTCTGTTCTTTCTTTCGGGCCGTCGAGGGACGGCGTGAGGGGAGAGGTCTGTCGGCGCGGGGTCATCGGGCGCTGACGGTGATGTCGTCGGCGCCGGTGGCCACCTCGGGGGCGTCGCCGCCGTGGGTGACGGTGTTGCCGAACGAGAGGTTGTTGATCGTCTCGACGGACTCGACGTCGACGGTGTTGCCGTCGCTCTCGAGGATCAGGTTCGTGACCGGGCCGAGCGTGATGGTGTTGCCCGAGCCGATGATGTCGACGGTCTCGCAGCCGTCGGGCAGCTCGTACTCGGTGTCGTTGTCGACGAACGTGGCGATGCCGTCGATGCATTCGCCGGTCGGCTTCGGGAAGTCGGTGGCCGCGGCGGTCTCCGAGGAGGCGGGGGTCGGCGTGGCCTCGTCGGCCTCGGTCGTGCCGCTGGTGCAGCCGGTCAGGGCCAGCGCGGCGAACGCGATGCCGGCGGTGGTGGTGAGGAGTGTGCGGCGCATGGTGGTCCGTTCTGTCGTGTGGCGGCGAGCCGGGCGGCACGCCGGAGGGGAAGCTGAGAGGGAAGGGGAAGAAAAAGGAGGAGGAGAGACGGCCTTCGTGCGGAGCATCAACGGCCCGTCCCGAGGCGGATCTCACGCCGACCGTTGTCGATGTCGGCGCGAGCGCTGGTCACGGTGACGGTGACGGGCCCGGCACCGACCCATCGACGTACGGTCCACGAGCCGTCGTACTGGACGGTGGCGACCGAGGGCGGCGTGCCGGTGCCATCGTCGATCGAGATGCGTGACCAGGTCGTGCCGGTGCCGGTGAAGGTGACCCAGCCGGCCTGCGAGTGGTCGTCGCCGTCGACCGGGGCCGACACGACCAGCTCTCCCTGCGGCACCTGGTCGGAGAAGAGCCGGAGCTGCTGATCGGTCGACTCCCCGCCCGTCGTCGTGTGGGTCACGGTGAAGCCGATCGAGCCGTTGCCGAGCCATCTCTGCAGCGACCAGCGACCGGTGAGGTCGACCCGCGCCTCCAGCGGGGCCAGGCCGGGCGCGGTCAGGGTGACCGTGTCGCCGGTGGATCCCGTGCCCGAGAAGGTGATCGGCCCGGGGGTGAAGGTGCCGCCGTCGGAGTGACTGTCGATCGTGAAGGGCCGGTCGGTGACACCCGCATTGAATGCGACGGTCTCGGACCCGTTCTCGACGTCGGCCCGGGCGGACGTCACAGTGAACGTGGTCGGCTCGGTGCCGACCCACCGCCGTGCCGTCCACGAGCCGTCGTACTGCACGGTCGCGGTGGTCGGGGCGATGGCGGAGTCGTCGGCGATCGACACCCTCGACCAGGTCGTGCCCGTGCCCGAGAAGGTCACCCACCCCTGTGCCGCGTGACCATCGCCGTCCGAGGGAGACGCCAGGGTGAAGTCGCCCTCGGCCACGGCGTCCGAGAACAGACGGATGCCCTCGATGGTGTTCTCGCCCTCGGGGGAGGTGTGCGAGACGGTCAGGGTGTACGCGCCGTTGCCCAGGTAGCGCACCGCGCGCCAGGTCCCGTCGAGGCGGACCTCGGTCGAGACGGGGGCGCCCGAGGTCGGTGCGATGGTCACCGTCGCGCCGGGGAACCCGGTGCCGGTGAACTCGACCTCGCCCGGAGTGAAGCGATCGCCGTCGACGAAGTCGTCGAGGGTCCCGTCGCGGTAACGGTCGACGAACGACACCGCCGAGCGACCGAAGACGTGGAAGGCCCCGCTGTTCGCCGTACCGGAGTGCAGCAAGCCGAGCGAGCCCTGGTCGGCGACGCCGAACGGGGTGCGCACGACGGCCTCGAATCGCAGGCGGGAACCGGCAGGGAGGCGGAAGCCGCCGTTCGTCGTGTCGGCGTCGTAGGTGAGGGAGGTCGCGTCGGCCGACGAGGAGCCCCCGGTCAGGCGCAGATAGGCGGACTCGCGCCAGTCGCGAGCCCCGGGCAGCAGGTAGGCCACCGGCCGATCGTCGGCCGAGGCGAACGTCGTGCCGGCCGGCGCCGTGAAGGTGACCGTCGAGTCCATCGAGGTCAGCTCGGCGGTCGTCTCGACCTGGGCGGTCACCGCGCTGTCCAGCCCGCGGGGGATCTCGGTCGACGGCAGCTCGACGGGGGTGAACTCGCCGGAGGCCGCCGTGACCTCGACATCGAGCGTCGTCGTGCCGTGCACCTCGTCGTTCGGCAGGGTCTGGGTGACCACGAGGGAGGTGACGCCGACCTCGAGACCGGTCAGCGTGAGCGTGTACTCGCCGGTCTCGCCGACGACGACCGACTCGTCGCCGATCGAGACCGTCGACCCCGTGGAGGCGACCCCCGAGACCACTGCCGAGCGCTCCATCGCGTCGACGACGGCCGACGCGGTGATCTCGCGCTCGGCGAGCATCGCCCCGTCGAGGGCCATCGGCCGCGTGTACGAGGCCCCGTCGACGGCGTGCACGTAGGTGCCGGCACCGCGCGGTGCGATCGCCCGTGCCGTGGCGGTCGACGGCGAGAGCGCCTTCGAGAAGCCCTGCCGCTCGGTCGTGTCGGTCCACTGCCAGTCCTGCTGGACGGAGGCGTTGCAGCTCGCGATCGTGACCGTGCCGTTGCTGGGCGACGCCTTGGTCAGACAGCGATCCGCCTTGTCGCCGACACCACGCACTTGGCCGACCTGGCCGACGGCCGGCACCGACCAGTAGTCGGCCTCGGCCTGCGCCTCGGCGAGGGTTCCGCCGCCGCCGGTGCGCATGGTGTCGGGATCGGCTCGGAGGCCGAAGGCGTGGGTCTCGCTCTGGACGATCGCGAGAGGCCCGACGAGGCGGGTGGATTCGGAGGCGATGACGACGGGCGTGCTGCCCGAGGCCCTCACCGACGGGTCGCCCGGCGAGGCCTCTGCGGCAGCGGCCGCTCCGTCGACGATGCCGCCGAGCACGGTCGCCGCGGCGAGCACGACTGCTCCGACTCGGAGTGCGGTCCTTCTCGTCATGTGTTCTGGTCTCCCCTGGTGTCATGCCCGGCGGGTCCCGGTGACAATGCGTCAAATATTACCAGAGGAATTCGTATATCGCATGCTAATACGTGTGATGTATGAGCTAGGACGACGCCTGCCGTTCATCTGCGCGACGTGCGGCGGCATCCCCACCGTCGCCGCGCCTCCCTACGGTGCTCGTGGGCCGACCGGCATCCCTTCGTCGCTCCCCGCGACGAGCCTCGGCCCCGCACCCGAAGGATCCCGATGCTCGCCAAGCGCCACCTCGCCGGAGCCGCCACCCTCGCCGCCCTGGCCCTGGGCCTCACCGCCTGCTCGTCCGCCGACGCGGGGAGCTCAGGAGGCGCGGCGAGCGACACCGACGCCGCCACCGCCACCAGCGCGGAGGACTTCGGCGGCATGGACCAGCTCGTCGCCGCCGCCGAGGCGGAAGGCGAGCTGAACGTCATCGCGCTGCCCGACACCTGGGCGAACTACGGCGAGATCATCGACGCCTTCGAGAACGAGTACGACATCACCGTCAACTCGGACAACCCCGACGTGTCGAGCGCCGAGGAGATCACCGCGGCGCAGAACCTGAAGGGGCAGGACGGCGCCCCCGACGTCTTCGACCTCGGCTCGGCCGTCACCCTCGAGAACCTCGACCAGTTCGCCCCGTACAAGGTGACGACCTGGGACGACATCGCCGACGATCGCAAGGACGCCGACGGCAGGTGGGTCTACGACTACACCGGTCTGATGTCGATCGGCTACGACGCCGACGCCGTGCCCGAGCCCACGAGCCTCGACGACCTGCTCGGCGACGAGTACAAGGGCAAGGTCGCACTGAACGGCGACCCGACCCAGGCCGGCGCCGCAGCGGCCGCGATCCAGTGGGCCGCCCTCCAGGACGGCGGCAGCGTCGACGACATCACCCCCGGTGTCGACTTCTTCGGCGAGCTGAACGACGCCGGCAACTTCCTGCCGACCGACCCGACGCCCGCCACCATCGCCTCGGGCGAGACCCCCGTCGTCTTCGACTGGAGCTACAACAACCTGGCCGCCGCGGCCGACGCCGGCGGTCGCGACTGGAAGACCGCCGTGCTGCCCGGCACGGCCCTCGCCAGCTACTACAACCAGGCCATCAACGTCGACGCCCCGCACCCCGCGGCCGCCCGACTGTGGCAGGAGTTCATCATGGGCGACACCGCCCAGAACCTCTACCTCGCAGCAGGCGCCTACCCCGTCCGACTCGACGCCATGGTCGAGGCCGGGACGGTCGACCAGGGCGCCCTCGACGCGGTCGGCGAGCAGCCCGCCGACACCGTGCAGTTCACCAGCGAGCAGACCGAGGCCGCCTCGGCGGTCCTGGCCGAGCGCTGGGCCGCCGTGATCGGCTGATCGTGACGACCGTGGCGAGAGGGGCGGAGTCGTCGACCCGCGCCTCCTCGACCTCCGGCGGCGCCGACTCTCCCCAGGGTCGGCGCCGCCTGCCGGCGTGGTGGGGGCTGACCCCGTTCGCGCTCTACGTGCTGGCGTTCCTGGTGCTGCCGTGCCTGCTGGCGCTCGGCACCGGCTTCGTCGACGGCGACGGCCGGTTCACCCTCGACAACATCGCCGTGCTCGGCGAACCCAGCGTGCTGCGCGCGTTCGGCAGCTCGGCGTTCGTCTCGGGCGTGACCGCCGTGGTCGGCGCCGTGGTCGGCGCCGTCGTCTGCTGGGGTCTCACCGCCCTCCGCCCCGACGGGCTCGTGCGCGGTCTGGTCGACTCGGCGGCCAGCGTGCTCGCCCAGTTCGGCGGCGTCATGCTCGCATTCGCCTTCACGGCCACCATCGGCATCCAGGGGGTCGTCACCCAGCTGCTGCTGACCCGCTTCGGCGTCGACGTCTTCGCCGACGGGGTCTGGTTCTATCAGGTGCCGGGGCTGCTGCTGCCGTACATCTACTTCCAGGTGCCGCTGATGGTGATCACCTTCATGCCGGCCGTCACCGGACTGCGGCCGCAGTGGCAGGAGGCGGTGGCCACCCTCGGCGGAACGGGGTGGCAGCACTTCGCCCGCGTCGTGGTGCCCGTGCTCACGCCCGCATTCGTCGGCAGCCTGCTGCTGCTGTTCGCGAACGCGTTCTCGTCGTACGCGACGGCGGCGGCGATCATCAGTCAGGGCGCCCAGATCGTACCGCTGCAGATCCGCGCCGCGCTCGTCAGCGAGACCGTGCTCGGTCGCGAGAACGTCGCCGGGGCGCTCGCGCTCGGCATGGTGATCGTGATGGTCGTGCTGATGTCGCTGTACTCGGTGCTGCAGCGCCGGACCGAGCGGTGGCAGCGGTGACCGGCGTGTCGACCCGCGCCTCCTCGGGGCGCGCCCCCTCGGCGGTCGGGCCTGCCGGGCGTGCTTCGACGACGGCCCGCAGGATCGCGCTCGGCGTTGTCGGGCTGGTGTTCGCCGTGCCGATCGCGGCGATGGTCGCGTTCTCGCTGCGGAGCGTCGACGGCCGCGGCCACGACCTGAACCACTGGCTCGCGATCGTCGACCCCGAGAACGAGCGGGCGTATCGCAACCTCGTCGAGG
Organism: Frigoribacterium sp. AC394; assembly: GCF_979258095.1. Lineage (NCBI taxonomy): Bacteria > Bacillati > Actinomycetota > Actinomycetes > Micrococcales > Microbacteriaceae > Frigoribacterium > Frigoribacterium sp. AC394. The sequence continues at coordinate 1,274,391 of NZ_OZ409834.1, forward strand.
GCGTGACGAACTCGCTGGTGCTGGCCGTCGTCGCCGCGCTGCTGGTGCTCGCGCTGCTCGTGCCCGCCATGGTGCTCGTGCACCTGCGCCACCCGCGACTCGCGCGCCCGCTCGAACTCGTCTGCCTCGTGCCGATCACGGTGCCGGCCATCGTGCTCGTCGTCGGACTCGCGCCGGTCTACTCGGTGGTGACGCGCATCGCCGGGTCGGGCGCCTGGACGCTCGCGCTGGCCTACGGGATCACCGTGCTGCCCTACGCGTACCGGGCCGTGCAGTCCGACCTCGCCGGGACGGATCTGCGCACCCTCACCGAAGCAGCCCGCACCCTCGGGGCCGGCTGGGCGCACATCGCCGTGAGCATCGTCGTGCCGACCCTGCGCCGGGGGCTGCTCGCGGCTGCGTTCATCACCGTCGCCGTCGTGCTCGGCGAGTTCACCATCGCGTCGCTGCTCAACCGCGTGACGCTGCAGACGGCCCTGGTGCAGGTCTCGCGGAGCGACCCGTACGCCGCGGTCATCTTCGCCCTGCTGGCGCTGGGCTTCGCGTTCGCACTGCTCGTCGTGATCGGGCGCGTCGGCACTCGCGGGCCGGGCGCCTCGCCCGCGGTCTCGGCAGGCGCCGCGCCTCCCGCCGGTCGCGCCGGTGCCGCCGCGTCCGCCGCGCCCGCCGCTATCGCTGCACCCGCCCCTCCTGCTCCGCCCGCTCGAAAGGCCCACTCGTGACCGCCACCCTCACCGCCCCCATCGACGTCGACCGGCGCGGTGGCGCGGCCGTCGAGTTCCGCTCGGTCGTCAAGGACTTCTCGGGACACCGCGCCCTCGACGGCGTCTCGCTGTCGCTGCGACCGGGCGAGCTCGTGGCCGTGCTCGGGCCGAGCGGCTGCGGCAAGACCACCGCGCTGCGGGGCCTGGCGGGCCTCGAGAGCGTGACGAGCGGCAGCATCACCATCGACGGCGACGACGTCGTCGGCGTGCCGACCCATCGCCGAGACGTGGGCATGGTCTTCCAGGCGTACTCGCTCTTCCCGCATCTGACGGTGCTGCAGAACGTCGAGTTCGGTCTCCGGATGCGCCGCGTCGGGCGCACGGAGCGCACGAGCCGTGCGCGCTCGATGCTCGAGCTGGTCGGCCTCGGCGACCTCGGCGAGCGCTACGCCCACCAGCTCTCGGGCGGGCAGCAGCAGCGCGTCGCCCTGGCCAGGGCCCTCGTCACCCGGCCCCGCGTGCTGCTGCTCGACGAGCCGCTCAGCGCCCTCGATGCGAAGGTGCGGGTGCATCTGCGCGATGAGATCCGTCGGATCCAGCGCGAGCTCGCCATCACGACGATGTTCGTCACCCACGATCAGGAGGAGGCGCTCGCCGTCGCCGACCGCGTCGCCGTCATGCGGGCCGGGTCGATCGAGCAGATCGGCACCCCCGAGGAGCTCTACCGCGAGCCGTCGTCGGCGTTCGTCGCGGAGTTCGTCGGCACGAGCAACCGGGTGCGGGCCGAGGTTGTCGACGGGCGCGTGCGCCTGCCGGGCTGCCGTGAGATCGAGGCGGTCGGGTCGCCGGCCGACGGCGCCGTCTGGGCCTGGGTCCGCCCGGAGGACGTCGTCTTCACCGGCGATCCGCACGCGATCGCCGGCATCGTCGAGACGGTGTCGTTCAGAGGAGCGGTCTCGCGGACGACCGTGCGGACCGACCCCGGCACGGTGCTCACCCTCGACCACCGCCCCGAGGTCGGCCGCCCGATCGGCGCCGAGGTGCTCGTCTCGTTCGTCCCCGCCGCTGTGGCGGTCGTCCCGGTCTAATCGCCTCGGCCTGATCGCCTCGGCCGATCCGAGGCGGCCGGTCGACGTGAGCCGGGCGGCCGCCCCGGAGACCGATCAGCCGGCGCGTGCGTCGCCCGCCGTCTGGTCGAGCCTCTCGAGCCGCCACGACGGGACGGGTTCGAACGCCCGCCGCATCAGGCGGAGGACGGCGCCGCGGTGCTCCATGCGATGCGACACGAGGGTGCCGCCCGGCACCCTGTCCATCCGCCATTCGCCGAGCTCGTCGGCGCCGGGGGCCACGAGACGGTAGGCGACTCGCGCCGGGCCGGTCTCGAGGTACGTGATGTGGCCGCCGACCAGCCCTCGGATCCGGATCGGGTACGCCCGGCCGATCGTCGCCGGCCCAGGAGGCGCGGTGACGGACGACAGCGCCGGATTCCAGTCGGCGACGGCCGAGACCTCGACGAGCGCCCGCAGGACGTCCGCCGGGCGACGCCGCATCGAGCGGCTGGCCGAATGCACGACGGGCATCACGTCGCGGCCCCCCGCAGCTCGCCGACCAGGCGTTCGGCCCGGCGCACCCGAGACGCGTGGTGCGGGTGCTGCGTCGGCGTCTCGGCCACGACCCGTCGCAGTTGCTCGAGCGCCTGCCGATGCCGACCGAGCCGCTGCAGGGCCTCGGCCGAGGCCATGGCGGTGCGGGTGGGGTCGGCGGCGTCGGCCGCGGCGACCGCGAACCGCTCGAGCGCCCGCTCGGCGCCGCCGCCGAGGGCCGTCGGCACGGCGAGACACCATCGACCCAGCAGGTAGTTGGCCAGCGGATGGGCGGGGGCCTCGCCGAGGAGGCGCGCGAGGCGTCCGCGGATCACCATCGCGGCCACGAGACGGACCGGCCCCCGCCACCGGGTCGCCCGGAGAGCCGCGAGTCGGATCCGCTGCGTCCGCAGGTCGAGACCCCGACGCTCGACGGTGCCGACCACGGTGGTCAGCATGCGCAGTCGACGGAGCACCGCGGGGGCGATCCGCCCGTCGTCCGTCAGCTGGCGGACGATGGAGGCGTCGACGGCGTCGGCCGCGGGCGGCACGGGGATCGCCGACGAACGCGCTGCGTTCCGGGCCGCCCGGGCCACGAGCGACTCGACAACCGCCCGGCTCGACCCGGCGAGGGCCTGCGCCGCCTCGGGCTTCGTCAGTGTGGAGTCGACCTCGAGGGGCGCGCCGATCACGACGTCGACGCGACCTCGTCGGAACCACCGGTCGCCTTTGCGGAGCACGTCGGCGGTGCCGTGCAGACCGATGGGGATCATGGGCGCCCCGTGGGCGAGGGCGAATCGGAAGGCCCCGGGCTTGAACTCGCGCATCGGACCGCCGTCTCCGCGGGTGCCCTCCGGATAGACGCAGAGCCCGTCGCCCGAGCCGAGCACCCGCCGGACCTCGCGGAGGGTGTCGGGCCCGGGGACGTCGCGGTCGACCGGGATGCCGTACCAGGCCGTCGCCCACAGACGAGGGAACGGCCGGGCGAAGCTCTCGCGCTTGGTGAGGAACCAGACAGGACGGCCCCGGAGGGTCTGGACCACCACCTGGACGACGAAGTGGTCGAAGTAGCTGGCGTGGTTCGGGACGACGACGAGCGGACCGTCGAGCGGGATGTTCTCGAGCCCTTCGACGCTGCCGATGCGCCGTCGGACGATGCGCCACACCACCGACCGGGTCGCCCCGCGGATGACGCGGAGGGCCAGCATCAGTCGCGACCCTGCTCAGTGCGAGCCTCGTCGGCGCGGTGACGGACGAGCTCCGCGATGCTCGTCAGCACGAGGCCGTGCTCGGCCGCGAACTCGCGCAGGGCGTCGAGACGGAGCATCTCGCCGTCGACCCCGATGATCTCGACGATGACGCCGGCGGGCGCGCACCCGGCCAGACGGGCGAGATCGACCGACGCCTCGGTGTGACCGGGTCGCTCGAGGACCCCGCCGGGGCGGGCGATCAGCGGGAACACGTGCCCGGGTCGGGCGAGGTCGTTAGCGTCGCCCGACACGGCGAGGTGGATGGTGGTCGCCCGCTCGGAGGCGGAGATGCCCGTGGTGACGCCGTGAGCGGGTGTGCCGTCGATCGACACAGTGAAGGCGGTCGACTGGTGGTCTTCGTTCTTCTCGACCATGGGGTCGAGTCGCAGCTCGGCCGCGCGCCCCTCGTCGAGCGCGAGGCAGACCAGGCCGCGACCGTGGGTGATCATGAAGTTCACGATCTGGGGTGTGACGTGCTCGGCGGCGACGATGAGATCGCCTTCGTTCTCGCGGTCCTCGTCGTCGACCACGACGACCATCTCGCCGCGGCCGATGGCGTCGATGGCGGCTCGGGCGTCGCTCAGGGGCGCGGCGCCGATGGCGGCGGGCGGTGCGTCGGGGGTCTCGGTCTGCAGGGTCATGGTGCTCCTCGTGAGGTGATGTGTCGCGTGGCGGGCTGTGCCAGCAGCCAGAATGTCAGATGTATGACTTCACAACAAATGTCGAGACATCTATCGGCCTCGAGTCTCGAATCGACGTCGGACCCGCTACGTGATACAACATGCATGTTCCATCATCTACCGGCGTCGTCCGACGCCCTCGACGGGAGACCGCCATGTCACGACCGAACCATCCCCTCAGGCGAGCACCTCGCCTCGTCCTCACCGCGTGGGTGATCCTGGTGGCGGTCGCCGCGGCCCTCGCCCTCCAGCTCGACGGCGCCCTGTCGGGCGGCGGCTTCACCGCACCCCAGGCGGAGGCGCTGGTCACCCAGGCGGGCATCGAACGCGACTTCGGCGACGCCCCCAACCAGGTCGTCGTGGTGCTCGACGGCGACGACGCCATCTCCCCCGCCGCGATCGACGAGGCGACGGCGCTGCTCACCGACCATGGAGCGGTCTCGGTGACGACACCCGGGCAACGACCCGATTACGCGTCCGCCGACGGCCGGACGGTCGTGATCACCGGGGGCTTCGACGGCGACAACACCGTCGCTCAGAACCTCACCCCCGACCTGCAGGAGGGCGTCTCCGACCTGGCCGGCGGCGTCGACGGCTACGTGACGGGTCAGCCCGCACTCGACTACCAGCTGAACGCCCACTCGAAGGAGGACGCCCTCCGGGCCGAGCTGATCGTCTTCCCCGTGCTGATCGTCGTCCTCCTCATCGTCTTCCGCTCGGTGGCCGCCGCCGTCGTGCCCCTGCTCATCGCCGGCTCCTCGCTCGCGATCGCCCTGGGCGTCGGCTACCTCATCGCCCGCGAGACCGACGTCTCGAACCTGTACTCGAACATCGTCTCGATGATCGGCCTGGCGGTGTCCGTCGACTACTCGCTGTTCATCGTGAAGAGATTCCGCGAAGGCTGAGCCACGGTCGGAGCGTGCGCGACGCCGTCGATGTCGCGATGGCCCGCGCGGGTCATTCGGTGCTGTTCTCCGGCGCCGCGGTCATCGTGGCCCTGGCCGCCCTGCTCGTCCCCCGCGTCATGGCCTTCACGAGCATCGCCCTGGGCGGCATGATCGTCACCGCGGTGGCGTTGGTGCTCACGCACACCGTCCTGCCGTCGCTCCTGATCCTCCTCGGTCGTCGCATCGACTGGGGTCGCGTCCCCCTGCCCAGCCGTCGACCTCGCCGGGCGTCGGGCTCCACCGCCGCCGACTCGACGAGCACCGGCACGGGCATGCACGGTCGCCCGAGCCCGACCCGCGCGATGTCGGCCGTCGTGGCCCTCGTCGGCGTCGTGGGGCTGCTCGCCGTGTCGTCGCCGGCCCTCGGCCTCTCGTTGCAGTCGCCGGTCGCGAGCGCCACCGTCCTGCCCGAAGACGACCCCGCTCGCATCGGACTCGACGTGGCCGCGGCCCGGATCGGCGTGGACGACCTCTTCCCGCTCCAGGTCGTCATCGGCGCGGACGACGCATCGGAGCTCGTCGACGACGTGGCGACGGCCAGCCGCCTGCTGCAGGAGCACGCCGACGTCGCCTCGGTCACGAGCGTCACCACCTCCGGGGTCGACCCGGCGCTGCTCCCCGCGCTGCTGGCCAGCGACGAGGCTCCCGCCGAACTGGGGGCGCTGTGGGCCGAGGGCTCCGCGGGGACGGTCGCGCGCCTCCTCGTCACCACCGACGACGGACCGGACTCGGTCGAGGCGCACGACCTCGTCCGCGAGATCCGCGACGAGCTGCCCGACGAGCTCGGCTCGTCGTCGACCGTCGCCGTCGCCGGGGCGACCGCCCAGGGGCTCGACTTCGACGAGACGCTCGTCGACTCGCTGCCGACCATCGCCGTCCTCGTGTTCGTCGCGACGTTCCTGCTGCTGATCGTCGCATTCCGATCCGTGACGCTCTCGCTGCTGGCGCTCGCGTTCAACGCGCTCGTCGTCGGGGCGAGCCTCGGAGCGCTCACCCTCGTCCAATCGCTCACGAGCGACGTGCCGCTGAACTCCGTCACACCCGTCCTGCTCTTCGCCGTGATGTTCGGCCTGAGCATGGACTACATGGTGATCATCATCGCCCGGATCGCCGAGACCTACGAGCGTGGAGCCGTCTTCGGCTCCGCGGTGACCGACGGGCTGCGGGCGACCCGACCCATGATCAACAGCGCCGCCCTCATCATGATCGTCGTGTTCCTGGCGTTCATGACCGGGCAGATCAGCATCGTGCGAGAGATCGGCCTCGGGCTGGCGATCGCGGTGGCCCTCGACGCCGTCGTCATCCGCACGATCGTGCTGCCGTCCGTGCTGCGGGCCATCGGACCGGGTGTCTTCGGGGCGCGGAGTCGTCGACGTCGACCGCAGCCCCAGACGGCGGGCGGTAATCTCGTGTCGTGACATCCTCTGGCGGACCCCGAGCCGAGCTGGCCCCCTCCGAGTTGCGCTACCTCGTGCTCGCCGCCCAGCGCGAAGGCAACCGAGCCGTGGCCGACGCGCTGGCCCCCGTCGGGCTGACACCCTCGCAGGCCGAGGTCGTCGGGGTGCTCGACGACTCCGGCCCCCTGACGCTCAAGGCCCTGGGCGAGCTGATCGTCTGCGAGACCGGCAGCCCGAGCCGGATCGTCGACGCGCTGGTCCGCCGTGGGCTCGTCGCCCGGGAGACGAGCCCCGACGACCGCCGCGCCGTCGTCCTCAGCCTCACCGATGACGGCCGGTCGCTCGTGCCGCACGTGCGGGCGGTCGACGCGGGGATGGACGACGTGCAGGGCCGCACCTCGGGCGACGACCTGGCCGGGCTCGTCGCGGTGCTCCGCGGGTTCCTCGCCGGCTCGGCCAGCGCGGAGGTGCTCGACCGGCGATTCGGCCCCGACCGCACGGCGATCGAGGACGCTCCTAGTTCCGACTGAGCAGACTCCTCAGCCCCGCCAGGCGGATCGGTCGGGCGCAGGAAAGGCATGAAGGGGTTGTGCGTACACCTCGAGGGTCGACAATGTCGGAGTGAGCAAAAAGATCAAGACAGCCCTCAGAGATCTCGTCGACGCCCTCGAGAAGCACGCGGCAGTGACCGCGGAGCGACCGACCTCGTCCAAACGCGCCGGTCGTGCGACGGCGAAGGTCCGCTCCGCGGCCGCCGCCTACACGTCGATCGTCGCCGACAAGACCGGGCAGCCCAATCCGTTCGTCGACTTCCTCGACGACGAGACCGTCGCCTCGCTCCGCGCCGAACGCGACGCCGTCGCCCGTAAGCACGACGACAAGAAGTCGACGAGCGACGAGAAGATCGCCGTCGCGCCGATCCCGTCTCTCGACGAACTCACGAAGTCGGAGAAGAAGGGCAAGTCGGACAAGAAGAGCAAGTCCGACGATAAGGGCAAGTCGGACAAGAAGGGCAAGTCCGACAAGAAGGGCAAGTCCGACGGGAAGGGCGAGTCCGAGAAGACTGACAAGAAGGACAAGTCCGACAAGCCTTCGAAGACCGCCCCCGTCGCGTCGTCGATCTTCGTCCCGCCGCTGCCCCCTGTCGTCACCGTCGACGAGACCGTCGCCGACGACACCGCGACCGACCCGTCTCGCGATCTCACCTCGATGACGCTCGTGCAGCTGCGCGCCCTCGCGCGCGAGGCCGGGCTCTCCGGGGTGTCGCGGGCGACGAAGGCGCAGCTGATCGAGCACCTGCACCGCGGCGCCACCAGCTGAGTCGACGGACGACGGGAGGCGCGGGTCCACTGGACCCGCGCCTCCTTCATGTGTCTCCGCGTGCGCTCAGTCGACGCGGAGGGTCATCATCCCCTGCTTGTTGCTCTGCAGCACCTGGATGGTCGTTCCCGACCCGGCGACCTTGACCGAGCCCTGCGGGTTCGACGCGTCGTAGTACGCGAGCGGATCGCTGTCGTCGAACATCGACACCGCCGGTCGCGCCGGCGCGGTCATCGTCAGCGACGCGCCGCCGAGCTCGCGGTGCAGCGTGATCGGGTCGGTGCGCTGGATGCCGAACGTGGCGTCGAAGCTCTGGATCCGGTTGCGGGCGACCGAGCCGTCCGACCAGGTCAGCGCCGTCGGGTTCGCGTCGACCGGCAACGCGAGCCCCGCACCGGGGTGCTGCGCCGTGTTGTTGTCCGACTGCGCGGAGTCCCAGTAGGTGATGCTGAGGCCGTCCTGATACGGGAAGTGCTCGACGCGGTCAGGCTGCGACTCGAGCCAGCCGAAGTTGTACGGACCGGTGCGCAGGGTGTCGTCGTAGCCGCCGTACTGCCGGTTCTCGGCGAGATAGAAGCGGGCGTTCCCCTTCTTGTCGAAGGGCAGCGTGACCACGACGGCCTGCGGCTTCTTCGTGGCATGGAACGACGGGCCGATCTGGTGCGTGGACTTCGCCGCCTTCGGGCCGCCGACCGCGATCTCGTAGTCGAGCCAGCCGAGCTGCAGCTTCTCCCAGGCGCCCATCTGGTTCGGGGTGGTGCCGATCGCCCCGTCGCCGTGGCTGAGCCACGAACCCGAGCTCATCGAGAGTCCAGAAACCGGTGCCGTTCTCGCCGCCGCTGGTGTCGTAGAGGTCGGGCAGACCCAGGTCGTGACCGTACTCGTGGGCGAAGACGCCGAGGCCGCCGTTCTCGGGCTCGGTCGTGTAGTCGCGCACCCAGAAGTCGGTGTCGCCGATCTTCACTCCGCCGAACGGATTGACCGCGGGGCCCGCCGTGCCCTCCGCGTCCTGACCGACCGCCCAACGGTGCGACCAGATGGCACTCGAGTCGGCGCCCGCCTCCTCGCCCTCGCCGGCGTGGATGGCCTGGAAGTGGTCGATGTAGCCGTCGGGCTCGTCGAAGACGCCGTCGGCGTCGTAGTCGTAGCGATCCCACTGGTCGAAGGTCTGCAGGTACTCGGTGATCTGCGCGGGAGTCTTTCCGCGCGCGATCTGGTCGTCGTACCAGGCGTCGGCGGTGTCCTGCACGAAGCGGGTCATGTCGGCCTGGCTCTCGGTCTCGCCGTAGCTGGCCGACGAGTACGGAACGGTGACCCAGTCGCTGACGTCGCCGTCGACCGTGTACCGGCCGCTGGACATCTCCTCGTAGACGCCCTTCAGCGACTCGCCCTGCTGGTCGAAGAACATGTCGAGGTAGTGACCGCGGCTGAAGTCGTTGGTCCAGTACGTCGAGTTGTCGTTCACCCTGTCGGGCTGGGCGATCTCGTTGTGGATCGGGCCGGCCGGCGCGTCGGGGTAGCGCGGGTCGACCTCGTCGCCGAAGTCGACGAGGAACGACAGGATCTGGTCGCTCGACTCGACGCCGTACTGGGCCCACTGACCCGGCTTGATCTCGACCGACTCGCTGTCGCTGCGCGCGCTCCGCTGCTGCGGCTCGGCATGACCGGTGATCACCTGGGCCACCGCCTCGCGGTTCAGCTCGCGTTGGGCCTCGGCGGCGGGATCGGGACGATCGTCTCTGCTGCGGGGCGAGAGCTGACCGTCGGCACCGGGTGCCGAGGCGGCGGCGGGTGCCGCGGCGGCGGTGCCGGATGCCGCGGCGGCTGATGGCCCGGCGGCGGACCCGGTGGTGGGAGCGGCACCGGCCGGCGAGGCGAGCGAGGCGACGAGGAGCGACGCGAACGCCACTCCCCCGATCGCATTGACGTGGCGTTTCTTCACGAAGTGGACCCCTGTCGTTCATCCGAGAAAACTCTTAGGGAGAACATAGGTTCGTGGGGACTTCGTGCACAGTGGGCACTTCAGAGGTCGACGGTGTCCCCCGAACGAGGGAGCCGAGGAGGCGCGGGTCGACCCGACCCGCGCCTCCTTCATGCCCTGTGGCGCGTGGGTGGACGCCGCCGGTCAGCGGCCCGCCAGGCCCCGCACCAGCGCCAAGGCGACGTCAGCGGAGCGCCCGGCCGTCAGGGCCAGGTTCTCGTCGTGCACGTCGTGGGCGTCGGGCCCCGCGAGATCGCTGACGCCGCGCACCGAGACGAAGGGCACGCGGTAGACGTGGCAGGTCTGCGCGATGGCCATCGACTCCATGTCGACCGCGTCGACGTCGACCACGTCGGCGAAGGCGCTGCGGACGCCGACCACCCGGTCGGCGGTCATGAACGCGTCGCTCGACGCGATCAGGCCGGGGCGCACCGCCCAGCCGGCCTCGGACGCGACGGACGTCCCGTAGGCGAGGGCCGCCTCCATCAGGTCCGCGTCGGCGTGGAAGCTGGCCGGCATGCCCGGCACCTGACCGAGGCGGTACCCGAAGACGCGCGCGTCGGCGTCGAGATTGATGTACTCGGCGCCCGCGACCACGTCGCCGATCTCGATCCCGTGGCCCATGCCGGCCGCGGTTCCCGCGCTGACGACGGTCGGCACGACGCCGTCGAGGGCGCCCGCCCGCACGATGGCCGACGTCGTCGCACTGGCCGAGTTGACGAAGCCGATGCCGCCCTGCACGAGCAGCAGCTCGACCCCGTCGATCTCGACGACGCGCTGGAGCGAGCCGCCGACCGCCACGGGCTCGTCGACCCGGGAGGCGCGGTCGACGAACGGCTGGGCCTCGTCGCTCATCGCGACGACGACGATGATCGGCGGGACGGCCGCGCCCCGGCTCATCGGGTGACGGTCGACCACTGGTCGCGGGCCGCGAGGAACCCGCGCGCGACCTCCTGGGCGGCCTCGAGCGAGTGGTTCGCGCCCCAGCCGCACTGCGTCTCGTTCGCGGCCGGCACCTCGGTCGCGGTCGTGATGTCGGTCAGCGTGCCCTCGACCAGCGACATGACGTCGTCGATCTCGGGGGTGCCCTGCAGGATCAGGTAGAAGCCGGTCTGGCAGCCCATCGGCGAGAAGTCGATGACGTCGTTCGAGCGGTTGCGCGAGTGCTCGGCGAAGAGGTGCTCGAGCGAGTGCACGGCGGGCATCTCGAGGTGCGCCTCGTTCGGCTGCGTGAAGCGCACGTCGAACTTGGTGATCGTGTCGCCCTTCGGCAGCGTCTTGTGGTCGGCGACACGGATGTAGGGGGCCGCGACGGTGCGGTGGTCGAGGTTGAACGACTCGACGTTCATCTTGGGCTGGGTCACGATGTCTCCTCTGCGCCCGGGGCGCGGTCTCGATGGGCGGATCGCCCTGGGGGTGCAACGCCCGTACGAACCTAGGCCATTCCCCCCGGCCGTGTCGGCGGCGGCATCGAGGTGACGCGGAGAGAGCACCGTGCGGCGTTCAGGGCCCCCGTCGAGTCACCTCGATGCCGGGCGGCGAGCGCGGGGCCGGGTCGGGGTCAGCGGCGGCGGGGGACGACGAGGGGCGTGCCGGTGACGGGGTCGGGCACGATCAGGCAGGGCAGGTCGAACACGTCGGCGACGAGCTGCTCGGTGAGCACGTCGGCGGGTGCGCCGGTCGCCACGACGTCGCCGTCTTTCATCACGATCAGGTCGGTCGCGTACCTCGCCGCCTGGTTGAGGTCGTGCAGCACCGCGACCACCGTCGTCCCCTGCAGGTGCAGTCGGGCGAACAGGTCGAGCAGGTCGTACTGGTGCGCGATGTCGAGATAGGTCGTCGGCTCGTCGAGCAGCAGCACGGGGGTCTGCTGCGCGAGCGCCATCGCCACCCAGACGCGCTGCCGCTGGCCGCCCGAGAGCTCGTCGACCGCCACGTCGACCAGCCCCGTCAGGTCGGTCTCGACGAGGGCGGCGTCGACGGCCTCGCGATCGGCCGTCGTCCACTGGCGGAACAGCCCCTGATGCGGGTAGCGCCCGCGCGATACGAGCTCGGCCACGGTGATGCCCTCGGGAGCGGTGGAGGTCTGCGGCAGCAGCCCCACGGTGCGGGCCGCCTCCTTCGGCGGGACGGACGCGAGTTCGCGCCCGTCGAGCAGCACCGACCCCGACCGGGGCTTCAGGAGGCGCGCGAAGGCCCGCAGGAGAGTGGACTTCCCGCACGCGTTCGGCCCGACTATCACTGTGAACGAGCCGTCGCGGATCTCCGCGTCGACGGACTCGCTGACCGTCCGCCGGTCGTAGGCGAGGTGCGCGGACCGCGCGACCAGACGTGGCGACCGAGCGACGGGCGCGGGCGCGGCCGCGGCGCCGGATCCGTCCGCCGCAGCGGCGGTGGTGGGGGTTCTCTCGGTCACACGGACCTCCGACTCTCTCCGACGAGCAGCGTGATCAGGTAGACCCCGCCGATGACGAGTGTGACGAGCCCGACCGGCACCGGGCTCGACGTGATGTGCTGCGCCACCAGGTCGGCGACGAGCAGCAGGACCGCGCCCGTGAGGGCTCCGGCGACGAGGGGCACGCCCGCCGACCGGACGAGACGCCGGGCCAGCTGGGGGGCGGCGAGCGCGACGAATGCGATCGGCCCGGTGCTCGCGGTCACGACGGCCGTGAGCGCCACCCCGACGACGACCAGGGCCAGTCGCGCCCCCTCGGCCCCGAGGCCGTGCGACCGTGCGGCGTCGTCGCCGAGCTCGAGCTGCCGCAGCGGGCGGGACAGCAGCATCACGAGAGGCGTCAGCACGGCGATGAGCACGAGAGCGGGCACGAGCTGCGGCCAGCCGACGAGGGCGAGCGACCCGGCGCCCCAGAACGACGCGGTGAGGGCGACCTCGCTCTGCGCCCGCAGCAGCAGCCAGCTGTTGACGGAGTGCAGCAGCGCGGTCACGCCGATGCCGACGATGATCAGACGCAGGCCCTGGACTCCGCCGCGGTAGGCCAGCAGATACACGACCAGCGCCGTCAGCAGCCCTCCGGCGAGGGCGCCCCCGGCCGTGCCGAGGGTCGACGACGCACCCGTGACGATCACGACGATCGCGCCCGTGTAGGCGCCGGTCGAGAAGCCGATCACGTCGGGCGAGCCGAGCGGGTTGCGGGTCAGCGACTGGAAGATCGCGCCCGAGACGCCGAGCGCGGCGCCGAAGACGAGGGCGGCGAGCACACGCGGCAGTCGCCAGCCGAGCACGATGGTCGACGCGAAGCCGTCGCCGCCGAACAGGGCGCGGACGACCTCGATCGGGCTGAGCGGGTAGTCGCCGATGCCGAGTGCGACGATCGCCACGACGAGGGCGACGACGGCGAGCGCGATGGTCGCGACGCGGCGCCGACCCCGTGCCGTGGCGACGCGGCGGGGGCGCGGGCTCAGGGCGGTCATGCGCCGCCCACCCGGCGTCGACGGGCGATGGCGATCAGCACGGGGGCTCCGACGGCGGCGGTCACGAGCCCGGCGGCGAGCTCCCCGGGAGGCGCGACGACGCGACCGAGGACGTCCGCCAGCAGCAGCAGCGCCGGCCCGAGCAGGGCCGAGAGTCCGGTGATCCACGGCTGACTCGGCCCGACCAGACCTCGGGCGGTGTGGGCGACGATCAGGCCGACGAACGCGATGGGCCCGACGATCGCGGTCGCGCCTCCGGCGAGGAGCGTGACGACGATCAGCGACAGCACCCGCACGGTCGGCACCGAGACCCCCACCGACGCGGCGTGCTCGTCGCCGAGCGAGACCGCGTCGAGCGGCCGGGCGGCGATGAGGGCGACGACGAGGCCGGCGGCGACGAAGGGGGCGACGGTCAGCACGGGCTCCCAGCCGCGGTCGGCCAGCGAGCCGACCTCCCAGGCGCGGACGGCGTCGAAGCGGCGGGGGTCGGACAGCACGATGGACGAGGTGATGCCCGCGAGGACGGAGCCGAGCGCGAGACCGGCGAGGGTCAGACGGGCCGGACCACCGCCTCCTCGGCCCGCTCCCCGATGAGCGAGACCGCGACCGTCGCGAGACCGGCCCCGACCAGCGAGAACCATACCCAGCCGCTCGCGGCGGAGACGCCGAAGAAGCCGACCGCGAGGGCGACGGCGAAGGCGCTGCCCGAGGTGACGCCGAGGATGCCCGGGTCGGCCAGGGGGTTGCGGGTCACCGCCTGGACGACGGCGCCGGCCACCCCGAGACCCGCCCCCGCGACGATCGCCGCGACCGTGCGGGGCAGACGGAGGTCGAGCACCGCGGCGGCGTCGGCGGAGTCGCGCGACGCGGCGCCGGCGAGGATGCGGACCACCTCGTCGAAGGCCACGGGTCGCGCCCCGACGGCCAGCCCGAGGACGGCGGCGAGGACGAGGAGGAGGAGGGCGATCACCAGGGCGATCAGGCGGGTGCGGCGTCGGCGGACACCGCCGGCCGGCCGCTGAGCGCGGTCGACCCCGTGGACATCGGACGTCGCCATGCGGATTAGCTTAGGCTACCCTCACCTGAGACCCCGTCGAGGGTCCACCCCCGTCTCGTCGCCCACCCCTCCCCCACGCAAGGAATCCATGCGCAAGTCACTCACGCTCGCCTCCGTCATCGCCGTCGCCGCCCTCTCGCTCGCAGGCTGCTCGGCCGACTCCGACACCGATTCGGACGGAGGGTCGACCGGCGGCGGCGCCGGATTCCCCGTCACGGTCGAGACCGCCTTCGGAGACGTGACCGTCGACGAGAAGCCGCAACGCGTCGTCGCGCTCGGCTGGGGCGACGCCGAGACGGCCCTGGCGCTCGGCGTCCAGCCCGTCGGCGCCTCCGACTGGCTCGCCTTCGGCGAGGAGAACGACGGCGTCGGCCCCTGGGCGCAGGGTCTCTACGACACCCCGCCCGAGATCATCGGCACGCTCGAGCCCTCGTACGAGGCCATCGCGGCGCTCGAACCCGATCTCATCCTCGACACGAAGAGCTCCGGCGACCAGGCGCGCTACGACCGCCTCTCGGGCATCGCGCCGACCATCGGCGTCCCCGAGGGCGGCGAGAACTACCTGACCGACTTCGAGGACCAGATGGACCTCGTCTCCACCGCCCTCGGCGAGGAGGCCGAGGGCGATCGTCTCGTCGCCGAGAGCGAGGCGGCCGTCGAGGCCGTCGCCGACGCGCACCCCGAGTGGGACGACCTGACCGTGACCGCCGCTACGAAGACCAGCGAGGGCTGGGGCGCCTACATCGAGGGCTCCGAGCGCGTCGACCTGCTCGAGGAGTTCGGCTTCGATCAGAACGCCGAGATCTCGGCGCTGACCCCGAACGCCGGCGGCTTCTCGGTCACCATCTCGTCCGAGCAGCTCGACGTGATCGACGCCGACGTGATCATCGCGTTCCCGATCTTCATCGAGACGACCGAGATCACCGACGACCCGCAGTGGCAGCAGCTGCCCGCGGTGAAGGCCGGCCACGACATCGTGATCGACGGCGACGTCTCGTCGGCCTACTCGCTCGGCACCTCGCTCTCCCGCCAGTACGCCCTCGACCAGCTCGTCCCGCTGCTCGAGGACGCCACGGCGAACTGATCGGAGGCGACCGCATGAGCGAGACGACTCCGGAGACCGGCACCGCACCTCCTCGGCGCCCGGCCCGGCGACAGCACGTGCTCGTCGTCGAGCGGACCGAGCGCGTGTCGCCCCACCTGATGCGCGTGCACCTGGGCGGACCGGCGTTCGACGGGTTCGTCGAGGCGGGCGAGGCCACGCTGACCTCGACCGACCGCTACGTCAAGCTGCTGCTGGCCCGCCCCGGCCTCGGTCTGCAGCCGCCGTTCGACCTCGAGGCGCTGCGGGCCGAGCTCGCACCCGCCGACCTGCCGGTCCGTCGCACCTACACCGTGCGGTCGATCGACCGGGCGACGCGCACCATCGCGATCGACTTCGTCGTGCACGGCGACGAGGGCGTGGCCGGGCCCTGGGCTCTCGCGGCCCGGCCGGGCGATCCACTGCAGATGTCGACGCCCGCCGGCCTCTGGGCACCGGTCGACGACCCCGGGGTATGGCACCTGCTGCTCGCCGACGACTCGGCGCTGCCCGCGGTGGCGTCGGCTCTCGAGTCGATGACCGCCGACTCGCGCGGGCTGGCCCTCGTCGAGGTCGACACGGCCGACGACGAGCTCGACCTCGTCCGACCGGCGGGAGTCGAGCTGCGCTGGCTGCACCGGCGCGGGACCGCCACCCCGGGGGCGCCGCTCGTCGCCGCCCTCGCGGCGCTCGACGCCCCCGAGGGCACGGTCGCGGTCTTCGCCCACGGCGAGCGCGGAGCCATGAAGGAGGCGCGGGCGATCCTGCAGGACGCCTGGGGTCTCGATCGCGCGGCCCTCTCGGTGTCGGCGTACTGGGCGCTCGGTCGGGCGGAGGATCGGTTCCAGGAGGAGAAGCGCGAGCCCATCGGAGCGATCTTCACGGACTGACCCGGGTGGTCGACGACGGCTGTGGTGCACAAGGAGGCGCGAAGAGGCGCAAGATGTCTTCCGTGCAGAATGTGCAGAACGACCTGATGTCGCCCGAGAACAACGTCCAGCGGATCATGTGGACGGGGACCTACTGGTTCATGGCCGCCGTCGGGAGCGTCGCGGTGAGCCTCGGTCTCCTCCTCTCGTCGGGTTGGCGCCCCACCGTGCTGCCGACCGGACTCGCCGTCCTGTTCTGGGCCGCCTTCGGCCTGGTGGCCTTGAGCATCGGACTGATCGGCTGGTCGGGCTGCCCCATCCTCGAGGTCGACGTGCCCACCGCCAGTCGCAACAAGTCGCTGACGATGCAGGGCGGCACGATGTTCTTCATCGTCGGGATGACCGCAGCGGCGGCCGCCGTGCTGCTCGGCCCGGCCGCCTGACGGGGCGTCGCCGGCGCCGTCTCCCTCGACCGACGAGTAATCACGGTCGGCTGACAATGTGCTGACGGGGCCCTGAGCGGGCTTCGCCGGGAGGCGGACCGGACCGTACGGTCGGAGGCGATGACACGACGACTCGACTCCCCCAGCCAGGCCGCCGCATCGATCGGCGCGATCGCATGAGCGACGACGGACACCGAGCCTCCTGGGCGTCCCGGACGGGCGGCGCCCTCGGGGCGATCGCCGGCATGACCGGGCTCTCGGTCGTGGTCGGCGTGCTCGTCACCGTGCTCGTGACACCGGTGATCGCCGTCGCCGGCAGCGGTGCGAGCTTCGGCGTCAGGGCGTTCAACACGATCCCCGAGGCGCTCGAGATCGGCGAGCAGGCCCAGACCAGCGAGCTCTACGCCACCCGCGGCGGCGAACCGGTCAAGATGGCCGAGTTCTTCTCCCAGGACCGCCAGGAGGTCGGCTGGGACGCCGTCGCCCAGAGCGCGAAAGACGCGGCCATCGCCACGGAGGACCCTCGGTTCTACGAGCACGCGGGCGTCGACTCGTTCGCGGCCATCCGCGCGGTGTTCCAGAACGTGGCGAGCGGCGGCGTCGAGAGCGGCGCGTCGACGATCACGATGCAGTACGTCCGCAACGTGCTGGTGCAGCAGGCCGAGGAGATGCTCGAGTCGGGCGACCCCGAGGTCGTCGAGGCCGGCGAGGCCGCCTACGAGGAGGCCACCGTCACGACCCTGCCGCGCAAGCTGCGGGAGATCAAGATGGCGATCGGCGTCGAGGAGCGCTTCGAGAAGGACGAGATCCTGCTCGCGTACCTCAACATCGCGAACTTCGGCGGACGCGTCTACGGCATCGAGTCGGCGGCGCAGTACTACTTCGGGGTGTCCGCCGCCGAGCTGACCCCGGCGCAGTCGGCCAGTCTCGTCGCCACGGTCAACTCGCCCGCCGAGCTCCGCATCGACGACGAGTCCAACATCGCCCTCAACACCGGACGCCGCGACCTGCTGCTCGCGAACATGAACGAGCAGGGCATGCTCTCCGACGCCGACTACACGGCGGCCGTCGAGACCCCCGTCGCGCCCGTCATCACCGCGGCCACGAGCGGCTGCGCGAACACGCAGCCCGCCTCGGCCGCGTACTTCTGCGACTACGTGCGATCCGAGGTGCTGAACGACCCGGCCTTCGGCGAGACCGCCGACGAGCGCGCCGCGCTGCTGAACCGCGGCGGACTGCGCATCATGACGACGCTCGACCTCGACGTGCAGGACGCCGCCGCGGGCACCCTGCAGGCCCAGGTGCCCGGCAGCGTCGGGTTCGCCGACCTCGGCGGATCGCTCGTGTCGACCGAGGCCCGCACCGGGCGCATCGTCGCGATGGCCCAGAACACCGCCTACGGCAGCAGCCAGGACGCCGCCGGCACCACGCAGGTGAACTACGCCGCCGACTCGAGCCACGGCGGCTCGACCGGGTTCCAGGTCGGGTCGACGTACAAGGCGTTCACGCTGGTCGACTGGCTGCGCAACGGCAACTCGCTCTACGACGTCGTCAACGCCTCGAAGAACGACTGGAACACCGCCGAGTTCTCGTCGTGCCAGGGCGGATTCGGCTCGCAGCCGTACCCCGTGACCAACGACACCGGCGGCGCGCGCAGCGACATGACGCCGCTCCGGGCGACGACGCAGTCCGTCAACACGGCGTTCATCGCCATGGCCGCCGAGCTCGACCTCTGCGACATCGCCGACGCCGCCTCCGACCTCGGGGTCACCAACGCCGACGGCCGCGAGCTCAGCATCTTCCCCTCCGACGTGCTCGGCTCGGGCGCCAACACGATCGCCCCGTTGCAGATGGCGTCGGCGTTCGGCTCGATAGCGAACGGCGGCACGGCCTGCTCGCCGATCGCCATCGCCAGCGTCACCCGCCCCGACGGCTCGACCGTCGCGCCGCCGTCGGCCGACTGCCGCGAGGCGGTCGACCCCGCGGTCGCCGCGACCACGGCCTTCGCCCTGCGCTCCGTCGTCGCCCCCGGCGGCACGGGCGCGGCCTCGAACCCCGGCGACGGCGTGCCCCTGATGGGCAAGACCGGCACCACCGACAACGCCAAGGACACCTGGATGGTCGGCTCGACGACCGAGGTGGCCACCGCGATCTGGGTCGGCAACGTCCAGGGCGAGGTGAGCATGCGCCGCAACACTCTGCCGGGCGGCGGAGCGGACACCGCGCGGCACCGCGTGTTCCAGCCGTACATGCAGGCCGTCAACGACCTGTACGGCGGCCAGCCGTTCGCGGCGCCGAGCGCGGCCCTCACCGAGCGACCCGCACCTCCGCCCGCGCCGACCCCGGCGCCGTCCGCGAGGCCGTCGGCACCCGCGCCGGCACCGGCGCCCGCACCGGCACCGGCACCCGGGCCCGCACCCGCCCCGGGATCGCCCGACGCGGGCGACCAGCCCGAGCCGGGCGAGGGCGGCGGAGACTCCCCCGAGGGCGGATGATGCACGGTCGCGACGGGGCCGCGGGGGCCGGGGCCCGAGGAGCGGGGGCCTACGGCACCGGGGCCGAGGGTGCGGCTCGGCCCACCGTCGGGCCCGTCGCGGCGCCCGGGCTGCACATCATGACCTTCAACCTGCGGCGGCGTCTGCCGGCCATGCGGGCCGGCAGCCCCGACCGCTGGAGCCGGCGGGCACCACTGGTGGCGCGCCTCCTCGAGGCGGAGCACCCCGCTGTGCTGGCCGTGCAGGAGGTCATGCCCGATCAGTCCGTCGAACTGACCGCGATGCTCGGACCGAGCTACACGTCGATCGGCAGCGGCCGGGAGCGCGACCGCGGGGGCGAACGCGTCGAGCTGCACGTCGACACCGAGCGCCTCAGGGTGGTGTCGTCGCGCACCTGGTGGCTGTCCGACCGACCCGAGACGCCGGGGTCGCGGGGGCCGGGGGCGGTGTTCGCACGCGTCGTCGTCCAGGCGGAGCTGTCGGACATCGCGACCGGGGCGCGGTTCACCGTCGTCGCCGTGCACATCGACCCGTTCTCGGCCCGCGCGAAGCTCGACGCCGCCCGGCGGATCCGCGCCGTCGTGGCACGACTCGACGGACCGGTCATCGTGCTCGGCGACTTCAACGCCGACGACGATTCGCCGTCGCACGCGGAGCTGACCCGCGACGGGCTCCTCGTCGACGCCCGCGCCGTCGCCGACCGACTCGTCGACCCGGGATGGGGCAGCTGGTCGCACTACGGGCCGCCGCGCCCCGGTGGCCGTCGGCTCGACTGGGTGCTCGTCAGCCCCGACGCGCACGTCTCGGCGGCGGGTGTCGGGGCGCCCCGGTTCGCGGGTGCTGCGGCGTCGGACCACGACCCCGTGCACGCCGTGCTGCGCTGGCCCGCCGTGCGCCGAACCCCGGCGTGAGCATCGCACCCCCGCACGACGAGGTGCGATGCCCACGCGCGGGTTCACTCAGCGGCCGGGGCGGTTGCGTCCCCGAAGGCGAGGATGTCCCCCGGAGGCGCGGAGACGGGGGACGGAATGGTGACGATCCGGTGTCGGAGGCGCCGTCCGCTCGAACGGGGGGCCGTGCGGCACCCGGCGGGTCACCTAGGTTCGGATCGACGCGTCCACCCGAGGCGCCGTACCGTTCCAGGGGGAACACGCATGCCCAGATCACACCGCCTCCGCTCACGAGCCGGCGCCGCCGCCGCGCTCGTCGCCGCGATGGTCCTCGCCCCGACCGCCGCACTCGCCGCCCAGGCGCCCGCGACGCCCGCCGCACCCGCCGCACAGGCACCCGCCGACGTGGTCGAGGTCGCACCGACCGACACCTCGACCACCGCGCCGACGCCGGTCGAGACCGCCGAGCCCGGCGAGCCCGCCGAGACCGGCACCGGCACCGGCACCGGCACGTCGGTCGTCGTCGGGGACCGCCCGGCCTCGACGCATGCTCCCGCCGCGACGCCTGCTCCGAGTGCGACGCCCGCCCCGGCACCGGCCGCCGCCGCGTCGTCGTCGGTCGTCGTCGTGCCCGGCGAGCCTTCGGAGCCCGACCTGTACACGCTGTCGTCCATCACGTCCCCCGGCGAGAACGTGATGTTCTTCGCCGACTACTTCACCCCCGGCGACGCGGTGAAGGTCGACGTCGACGGCCCGGTCGTGACGGACTCCACGGAGTTCTTCGTCCACCCCGGCGATGGGGACTTCGTCTTCGACACCGAGGGATCCACGTACTTCGACATGGACATCCCCGCCACTCTGGCCCTGGGCACCTTCGTGCTCACGGTCTCGGATCAGAGCGGCCTCTCCCGCTCCATCGACATGACGGTGCGCGAGCCGATCGCCGCGCCGACGATCACGGCGCCGACCGACGCGACCGCCGGGGTCGTCTCGCTCACCGGAAGCGACGCGGTCCCCGGCTCCATCGCCAGCGTCGTCCTCGCCGACGGTGGAGTCGTCGACGAGTTCGACGACGGCGCGGTCGCCGTCGGTGGCGCAGTCGTCGAACCGCTCATGGCCGAGAACGAGAGTTCGATCACCCGGTCCGCAGCTGCCGACTCCGACGACTGGTCCGAGTTCCCCTACGACACCGAGCCCGTGACCTACGACCCCGACACGATGTTCGTCGTGGCGACGGTGCCCGTCGCAGCCGACGGCACGTTCACGGCGGAGTTCGTCGTGCCGGCCGGCGAGTACGTCACCTTCGCCCAACTCCTCGTCGTCGTGAACGATGAGGACTTCGTCTTCTCGCCGGAGTCGGACCTCATCCGGTTCGCGGTCGCCGAGGCCGTCGCCACCCCGACGCCCGGCGCCAACACTCCCCCGGTCGTCGTGCCCGCCGGTAACACCACCGTCGTCGCAGACGGTGCCGGCGGCGCGGACGAGCGGCGTGCGCGCGGGGTGCTCGCCTACACGGGCGCCGATCAGGGCGTCTGGATCGCCGGCGCCGCCGCGCTGCTGGCGCTCGGCACGGCACTGGTGGCCGCACCGCGCCTCCGGCGTCGCTTCGGTCGCTGAACCTCCAGGTGAGCATCGCACCTCCGAACGACGAGGTGCGTTGCTCGCACCCGGGTTCTCGCCCCCGGATGCGGGCGCGATCGGGCCGAGGCGAGTGCAATGGACGGATGATCGACACGTTCCTGCAGCGCCCGGCCCACCCGATTGAGTGGGTCGCCGATGCGGTGCGGGCGCTCGCGGCCCTCAGCGTCGTGGTGGTCGGCATCGGCTGGGGCTTCGTCGAGATCGCCGTCATGATGCTCGCCCTCGCCGCCGTGCTGGCCCCGAGGTTCCTCGGGGTGCGGGCCGGGTTCGACGTCTTCGCCGGCGCGACCGTGCTCGTCGCCGCCTGGAGCAGCGTCTTCGAGCTGTACACGCGCATCGCGGGCTGGGACACCCTCGTGCACTTCGCCCTCAACGGCGTGCTCGCGGCTCTCGCCGTCATCGTGGTGCAGCACACCGGGTTCGTGCCGTCCCGAGGCCACCGACTCGGACTCGCCGCCGCCACGGTCGCGATCGGTCTCGCCGCGGGCGTCCTGTGGGAGATCGGCGAATGGTGGGGTCACCACGTCGTCGACGACGCGATCTTCGTGACCTACGACGACACCATCGGCGACCTCGCCGCGGGCGGAGCCGGAGCCCTCGTCGCGGGCATCGCCCTCCCCGTGCTGACCGCCCGGCGCCGCCGACACGATGCAGGCGGACCCACGGGCGGCACCCGCACCGACACGGGAACCGTCGACACGAGGCCGGCCGACACGGGACCCGCCGACGACACGCTCACCCCGCCGACCGACCGACGAGGCGCACCGCTCACCTGGTG
Source organism: Frigoribacterium sp. AC394 (assembly GCF_979258095.1). Taxonomy (NCBI): domain Bacteria; kingdom Bacillati; phylum Actinomycetota; class Actinomycetes; order Micrococcales; family Microbacteriaceae; genus Frigoribacterium; species Frigoribacterium sp. AC394. Next base: position 1,296,939 of record NZ_OZ409834.1, read on the forward strand.
ACGCGCCGTCGCCCGCCCCTCCGGAACAGCCGAGGAGGCGCGGGTCGGCTCCGCACCGGAGCCTCTCGTGCTCCTGCGGCGTCCTCTGCGGTGCCCGCGGCGGCGGCGTCAGCGGCGCCTCCGGCGACCTCGACGGGCAGATGCCCGCCGCCCGACAGCACGTCGACCGCGGCGACCTCGTGCGTCAGCCCGAGGCGACGGAACACGCCCGCCGGGTCGGCCCGCAGCCAGCGCCACCAGGGTCGACCGTCGACGCCGTGCACCGAGAACGAGTGCAGCGCGCGGTAGGTGCGCAACCAGGGGCCGTTGCGGAGACTGAGCGGACGGGCCGAGATGCCGGCGACGAGATCGTGCCGATAGGCGATCCGGCCCTGCCCGGCGAGCTGCAGATCACCGAGGTGGACGGCGAGATCCATGTCGTCGTGCAGCATCCGGTCGTGCCGGTGCACCACGTCGCGCACCCGCGACCACGCCGAGCGGCGCATCATCATCGTCGAGCCGAACAACGGCCAGTGCGCCAGCCCGGCCCCGACGATCAGGTGATACGCCCCGACGTAGAACGTCGAGAGGACGGTGCCCGCCAGGACGGGCGCGTCGTAGAACCGGGCGTTCGTGCTGACCGCCAGCACGTCGGCGTCCTGCTCGAAGGTGCGGACGAGCTCGGCGACCCAGTGTCGCGGCAGCACGCTGTCGGCGTCGACGCGACCGATCAGGTCGGCGGTAGTGGAGTCGTAGCCTGTGCTCGCGGCCGCCGCGATGCCGACCTCTGACTCGGTGACCACACGGGCGCCGTGCCGTCGCGCGACCTCGACCGTGTCGTCGGTGCTGCCGTTGTCGACGACGACGACCTCGTCGGGGAGACGGGTCTGCCGCGCGAGCGACCTGAGACAGGCGTCGAGCAGATCGCCGTCGTCGCGAACAGGGACGACCACGCAGACGAGCACCGCACCAGTCAACCCCGTCGGGCGCGTTCTCGGGCGTCCGCCGCGCCTCCTCGACCGGGTTCGGCCCGCCCGGGGTCGAGGAATCACGACTCGCCGCGGGGTCGGGAGGATGCGCGGCGAGTCGTGACTCATCGAGCGGGCCAGGAGGAGGCGCGGGCCTGGGCGCACGGGAAAACCCCACCTCGCGCAGCCGTGGGGCTCTGCGAGGTGGGGTTCCACCGGGAACACGGGTCCCGGCCTGGGGCCGGAGCCCGAGTCGTCGTACTGAGGAGCAGTGCCGCCGGAGCGGCGCCGACTACTCGGTCGCGACGGTGATCTTCGCGACGCCGACGAGCATCTCGTCCTGGACGGCGTCGGTGCTGAAGGTCTCGTTCAGCAGCGCGGCGGCGTCGGGGCTGATGTGCACGGTCGTGCCCTCGAGGACGGCGTTGGTGCCCTCCATCTGGAGGGGCTTCAGGGTGCCGCCCCAGAGGTTGAACAGGTAGGCGTCTTCGACGACGACCTCGCCGTTGGCGGACACGGTGCCGTAGAGCTTCGACTCGCCCGGGTCGATGCGGAAGTCGGTGAGCTCGACGGTGGTGTCACCGGCGGTCAGCGACAGGCCCGAGCCGTCGTGGTCGAGCTCGCCCTGGACGTAGGGGCGGACGTCGGAGGAGGGGTCGTAGTAGTCGACGTTGCCGCCGGTGATCGGGAACGCGAAGGTGCCCGTGGCGCCGTCGAAGGTTCCGGTGCCGACCGGGGCCGGGGTCAGACCCAGCGAGGTGAGCGCGTCGACGAAGGACTGGTCGACGGTGACCTGGGTGTCGACGCCGTTGCTGAGGTCGGGGAGCGAGGCGACCGGGGTGGCCTCGGCGCTGGGCTCGGCCGATGCCGATGCCGAGCTGGTCGACTCGGTGGAGCCGCTGTTGGAGTCCATCGAGCACGCGGCGAGCGAGAACACGAGGGCGCCGGAAGCGACGAGGCCGAGTCCGACCTTGGTGATCTTCTTACGGGAGAAAGCATTCATGATCAGGTCCTTTTCTGTGATTCCCGGTGGGGATGAAAAGGATTCGCCACCCTCCCGGGAAACGATTGGAACGATCTTCTTTCGTTATCGCCCCGTTACCTGCGAGGGCGACCGGTGATCCGTCGCGCGCCTCCTCGGGGGGGGGGGGGACGACGAAGGGGCCGGGCACATGGCCCGGCCCCTTCGGCTGGATCAGCCCTGGAACGTCTGGACGGCGATCATCGCACCGACCACCATCGAGGCGATGTTCGCCGCGATGCCCACGAAGCCGAGGATGATGCCGACGAGCGCCATGGTGCGGGCGTTCTCGCGCTTGCGCGACAGGAAGCCGAGGATGACGGCCGCGATGGCCATGAGGATCCACAGGATCGGGAAGAACGGGCTGAGCACGACGCTCACGATGCCGAAGACGAGCGACAGGACGGCCATCGTCTTCTTCTGCGTGGTGGGCGTGGCGTCGGGTGCCGGGTTGGCGTAGGTCATGGGTTCCCCTTGGTGTGAAAGATGACAGGCCGTCGTGATCGAACGGCCCGGTACGGATCGAAGATACCGGCAACCGGGGCGGCAGGCACGGACTCGTCTCGAAAGGCGCCCACGGCGCGCCCACGGTGCGCGGCCGGGGCGACGCGGTGTGATGTGGTCATGACCGACTCGACCCGCGCCTCCTCGTCCACCACCGCCCCCGACGAGACGCCCGTCGTCGTCGGGGTCGGCCCCGTCTCGGCCGCCGACGTCGTGCGGGTGGCACGCCACGGCGTCCGCATCGGGATCGCCGAGGAGGCGCGGGTCGCCGTGGCCGCCAGCCGCACCGTCATCGACGCGCTCGCCACCGACGACCGCCCGCACTACGGCATCTCGACCGGTTTCGGCGCCCTCGCCACGACCTACATCGACGCCGACCGGCGCACGCAGCTCCAGAAGAGCCTCGTCCGCTCGCACGCCGCCGGATCGGGGCCCGAGGTCGAGCGCGAGGTCGTGCGGGCCCTGATGCTGCTGCGCATCTCGACCCTGCTGACCGGGCGGACGGGCATCTCCCCCACCACCGTCGAGCGCTACGTCGATCTGCTGAACGCCGGCATCACGCCCATCGTCGCCGAGTACGGCTCGCTCGGCTGCTAGGGCGACCTCGCCCCCCTCGCCCACTGCGCGCTGGCCCTGATGGGCGAGGGCCAGGTGCGCGACGCGTCGGGCACGGCCATGCCCGCCGCCGAGGCCCTGGCGGCCGTCGGCATCGAACCGGTCGTGCTCGCCGAGAAGGAGGGTCTGGCGCTGATCAACGGCACCGACGGCATGCTCGGGATGCTGACCCTCGCCCTCGCCGACCTCGACCTGCTGCTCGCCACGGCCGACGTCTCGGCCGCCCTGTCGATCGAGGCGCTGCTCGGAACCGACGCCGTCTTCGCGGCCGATCTCCACGCGCTCCGCCCGCAGGCCGGGCAGCAGTCGTCGGCCTCGAACCTCCGCCGGCTGCTCGCCGGGTCGCCCATCGTCGCCAGTCACGCCCACCCGGGTCACACCGTCGTGCAGGACGCCTACTCGCTGCGCTGCGCCCCGCAGGTGCACGGCGGCGCGCGCGACACCGTCGACCACGCCCGACTGGTCGCCGACCGCGAGCTCGCCTCGGCGGTCGACAACCCCGTGGTCACGGTCGACGGGCGCGTGCAGTCGAACGGGAACTTCCACGGGGCGCCGGTCGCCTACGTGCTCGACTTCCTGGCGATCGTCGTCGCGGACGTCGCGAGCATGTCCGAGCGACGCACCGACCGCCTCCTCGATCCGCATCGCAACCACGGGCTGCCGGCGTTCCTGGCGCACGACGCCGGGGTCGACAGCGGGCTGATGATCGCGCAGTACACGTCGGCGGGCATCGTCTCGACGCTGAAGCGGCTGGCCGTGCCGGCGTCGGTGGACTCGATCCCGTCGTCGGCCATGCAGGAGGACCACGTGTCGATGGGCTGGTCGGCCGCCCGCAAGCTGCGGACCGCCGTCGACGGACTCGCCCGCGTCGTGGGCATCGAGGTGCTGGCCGCGGCTCGCGCCCTCGAGCTGCGCGCACCGCTCGAGATGGGGGCCCCGGCTCGCGCGGTCGTCGGGGCCCTGCGGCCCGAGGTCGGCGGTCCGGGGCCGGATCGGTGGCTCGCGCCCGAGATCGACGCCGCGCACGCCGCCGTCGCGTCGGGCCGGGTGCGGGCTGCCGCCGAGTCGGCCGTGGGTGCGCTGGACTGACGCCGCCGGGGTTCGGCGGGTTCGTGTCGGCAGCGGCGGGTCAGCTGGGCTGACGCCGCAGGGGTGCGGCGGGTCCGTGTCGGCGGTGGCGGGTCAGCGCTGACCCGCCGCGGATGACGGGAACCCGCCGAACCCGATTGGGACTCGCAGGAGGCGCGGGGCCGGAACCCGCCGAACCCGATGGGGACAGGCAGGAGGCGCGGGGCCGGAACCCGCCGGACCACGCTGGGACAGGCAGGAGGCGCGGTGCGGGATCTCCCCGCACCGCGCCTCCTCGGTTCCGCTACGCCCGGTGAGCGGGCGGACCGTCCGACCCCTGCACGTGCGGAGCACCGTCGGGTGCGGCACCCTCGATCACGTGCGACGCGTGCTCGCCGTCGGCGTTCGCGGCGGCGCCGGTCGAGCTGCCGGGGTGCGACCGCTCGAGCGAGGCTCCCTCGACGTCGACGTCGGGCAGGATCCGGTCGAGCCACTTCGGGATCCACCACGCGGCGTCACCCAGCAGGTGCATCACCGCGGGGATCAGCAGCAGGCGGACGACGAACGCGTCGACCAGCACTCCGAGCGCCAGCCCCAGACCGATCGACTGGATCATCACCGAGTTCGAGAACACGAAGCCGGCGAACACCGCGGTCATGATCAGCGCGGCCGCGGTGACGACGGTGCGCCCCGCGTGGACTCCGCGCTGCACGGCGAGACGCGCGCCAGCACCGTGGGCGTACGACTCGCGCATGCCGCTGACGAGGAACAGCTGGTAGTCCATCGCGAGCCCGAACAGCACCCCGACCATCAGGATCGGCAGGAAGCTCAGGATGGGCCCCGGGTCGTGCACGCCGAAGACGGGCGCCAGCCAGCCCCACTGGAACACCGCGGTCACCCCGCCGAACGCCGCGAACAGCGACAGCACGAACCCGATGGTCGCCGTGATCGGCACGAGGATCGACCGGAACACGAAGATCAGGATGATCAGCGAGAGCCCCACGACGACGAGCAGGTAGAGCGGCAGCGCGGCCGACAGCTTCTCGCTGACGTCGATGTTGCCGGAGGCGTTGCCGGCGACTCCGAACTCGGACACCCCGTCGAGCTCGAGACCGCGCAGGTCGCGGACGAGCTGCTCGGTCGACTCGTCGGTCGGACCACCGTCGGGCACGACCTGGAAGGCCAGCAGGGTGTCGTCGTCGGAGGCGCCGATGGGCGCGACCGCGACCACGTCGGACTGGTCTTTCAGCAGTGTTCCGACACGGACCTGCTCGGCGACGAGATCGTCGTCGGACACGGCCTCGTCGAGGTCGGCGACGACGAGCAGCGGACCGTTGACCCCGGCACCGAACTTGTCGGCGACGAGCGTGTACGCCTTGTACGCGCTCGAGTCGACGGGCTCGGACGAGCCGGCCGGCAGACCGAGGCGCATCGAGAGCGCGGGGATCGCCACGATCAGCAGCACGATGACGCCGCCGATCAGGGTGAGCACGGCGCGGCTGGTCTTCATCGGCTTGCTCGGCACGCGCACCGGGCCGGTGTGACCGACGCGGGCGCGGACCTTCTTCGGCAGGATGCGCATCCCGACGATCGAGAGGAGCGCCGGGGTGAGCGTGATCGCGATCAGGATCGCGGCCAGCACGCAGACCGCACCGACCGTTCCCATCAGGCCGAGGAACGGGATGCCCGTGAGGTTCAGCGCGAGCAGGGCGATCAGCACCGTCGAGCCGGCGAAGACGACCGCGTTGCCCGACGTGCCGTTGGCCAGACCGATCGACTCGGGCAGCGGGGTGCCGTCACGGAGCTGCGTCCGGTGCCGGTTCAGGATGAACAGCGAGTAGTCGATGCCGACCGCGAGACCCAGCATCACCCCCAGCACGGGCGTGACCGACAGCATCTCGACGGTGCCCGAGAGGGCGAGCGAGGCGAGCACGCCGACGCCCACGCCGATCAGCGCGTTGATGAGCGGCAGACCGGCGCCGATGAGGGTGCCGAGCATGACGAGCAGCACGATGGCGGCGATGACGACGCCGGCCACCTCGCCCGGTCCGAGGATCTCGGGGATGGAGGCGGCGATGTCGTTCGACACCTCGGCGCGGACGCCGTCGATGTCGGCCTCGTTCATCTCGGCGACCACGGCCTCCTTCGACTCTGCCGGGACGAGGTTCAGCGCCTCGTCGAACTGGATGGTCGCGACGGCGGTCGTCTCGTCGGTCGAGACCTGACGGATGTCCTCCGCGAGGGCCAGCAGGGCCGCGCCGTCCTCCAGGGTCGTGCTCTGCGTCTCGAGCTCGGTGCGGCTGGAGTCGAGGGTCGCCTGCTGCTCGTCGATCTGCTTCTGGCCGGCGTCGATCTGAGCCTGCTGCGCGTCGAGCTGAGGCTGCGCGGCGGCGAGCTGACCCGCGGCCTCGGCCTGGGCGCGCGCGGCGTCCAGCTGCTGCTGACCGGCGGTGAGCTGGTCTTGCGCCACGTCGATCTGCGACTGGCCCGCCTCGAGCTGCGCGGTGCCGTCGGTGATCTGCTGGCGACCGTCGGCGACCTGCTTCTTCTGATCGTCGAGCTGCTGCTGCGTGTCGAAGGGGTTCGTGCTGCCCTTGACGTCGTCGAGCTCTTCGGTGGACGTCAGCAGATCGCCGACGGCGGTCTTCTGCGCGTCGGTGAAGGGGGCGTCGTCGGTCGTGGTGAACACCACGGTGCCGGTGCCGCCGCTGGCCTGCGGGAACTTGTCGGCCAGCTCGTCGCTGACCTCCTGGGTGGCGGTGCCGGGGATGCTGACGGCGCTCGTGAGCGTGCCGCCGAACAACGCGAACGCGCCGCCGGCGAGGCCGAGCACGACGAGCCAGGCGACGACGACCGTCCAGGCCCGGCGGGCGGCGAACCGTCCGAGTCGATAGAGCAGAGATGCCATGGTGCTGGGTTCCTCCAGAAGGTGAAGCGGGGGTGTGCTGCGGTGGGGGTGGTGGGGCCTCGCGTCGCGTCGTCGGGAAGGAGGTGCGGGTCGGTCGTCGCGGGCGGCGGCCGGGGGCGGTCGGTGACGGTCAGTCGGCGGGTGCGTACCCGCGTCGGACGGTCGAGACGAGTCGGTCGAGGAGGGCGTCCCACTCGGCGCGCGAGGCGGGGTCGAGGGAGGCGCCGGTCGCGGTGATCCAGCGGTGCGAGACGACGGCGATGCCGTTCATCATCGAGCTGACCAGGATCTCGGCCTCGAGACCGTCGGCGTCGCTGCCGCGCACGGCGAGCTCGACGGAGAAGCTCTTCGGTCGTGCGGGTGAAGACGTCCTGGATGAGATGGTGCGATCGCGGATCGGTGCCGTCGTCGCCGAGCACCGTCCAGAGGTAGGCGATCACGGCCGGCAGGTCGATGCCGCGCATGGCGGCGGTGATCTCGGAGAACATCGACGCCGGCGAGCCGTCTCCGACGGGCGTCGCCGCGGTCGCGGCCCGGAACTCGTCGACGGCGCCGGTGAGCACGCGGGTGCAGGCCGTCATGACGACCTCGTCGAGCGAGGCGAAGTGGTTGAAGACGGTGCGGCGCGAGACGTCGGCGCGCTCGGCGAGCTCGTCGACGCTGAACCTCGGGGCGCCCCGTTCGGCGATCAGGGCGTCGGCGGCGTCGACGATCGCGAGGCGGTGCTTGGCCTTGAGGGCGGCACGGCGATCGGGCGCGAGGGTCTTGACGGTCACGTGCCTACACTAAGTGCACCGACGCACTCGGTGCACGGTGCGGGGCTGGGGATCGACTGGGACTTCGGAGGCGCGCCGAGGCGAGTAAGCTCGCGGCTGGCCGCACGAGGGCCGTGAATTCAAGGGTCGATGGGGATCCGCACACCATCGACACCCGCAGGAGCTCAGCATGAGCGAAGATCACCGTAAGCACGTCGTCATCGTCGGCGGAGGGTTCGCCGGCATCGCCGCCGTCAGGGCGCTGCGCAATGCCGACGTCCGCGTGACCCTCGTCGATCGCCACGTCTACAACATGTTCCAGCCGCTCATGTACCAGGTCGCGACCGGCGGCCTCAACGCCGGCGACGTCACCTACTTCTTGCGGAGCCTCCGCTCGCGGCAGTCGAACGCCGACTTCCGTCACGGTCTGCTCACCACCATCCGCCCGGACGAGCGCATCATCACCCTGCGCGACGGCGAGGAGATCGCCTACGACGCCCTCGTGCTCGCGAACGGCGTGAACACCAGCTACTTCGGCACCAAGGGCGCCTACGAGTACGCCTACTCGATGTACTCGCGGTCGCAGGCTCTGCGGATCCGCGACGAGCTCTTCACCCAGCTCGAGAACGCCGCGGCCTCGCAGGGCAGCGGGGAGGTGCGGGTCGTCATCGTCGGCGGCGGTGCGACCGGTGTCGAGATGGCCGGCTCGCTGGCCGAGCTGCGCGACCAGGCCCTGAAAGACGCCTACCCCGAGATCGACGCGTCGAGCATCACGATCACCCTCGTGCACCGCAGCGGCGAGCTGCTCAAGCCCTTCGCCCCGCGCCTCCGCCGCTACGCCGCCAAGGTGCTGCGCAAGCGCGGCGTCGACCTCCGACTCGACACCGGTGTCGAAGAGGTGCGCCCCGACGGGGTCGTCGCCGCCGACGGCGAGTTCATCCCGGCCGAGCTCGTCATCTGGGCGACCGGTGTCGCCGCGCACGCCGAGGTCGCCGGCTGGGGTGTGCCGCAGACCCACGGCGGGCGCATCCAGGTCAACGACGACCTCACGGTCAAGGGCCTGAGCTGCATCTTCGCCGCCGGCGACATCGCCGCCACCGACGACGCCCTCGCCCAGCTGGCCCAGCCGGCGATCCAGGGCGGCGAGCACATCGGAGAGCAGATCCAGCGGATGTTCGCGGGTAAGCCGCTGACCAGGTTCAAGTACCACGACAAGGGCACCATGGCCACGGTCGGCACCAACGCCGCCGTCGTCCAGCTGCCGAACGGCTTCACCCTGACCGGCCCGATCGCCTGGCTGCTCTGGGTCTTCGTGCACATCACGAGCCTGCTCGGCAACGGCAACCGCCTGTCGACCCTCACCCACTTCACGGTCCGGTACCTCTGGGCGATGCGCAAGCGGGCCATCCCGATCGTCGGCGACGTGCGCCCGGTGCGCCCGAACGGCGACCGTGCGCCCGAGAAGTGGCAGACGGAGAAGACCGAGTAGCGCCTCCTCGGCCACCGCACGGCGCCAGAAGATGGACACCGCGCCAGGATTCCACCTGGCGCCGTGTCCATCTTCTGATGCGGGGCCGTCAGGCCCACGGGACGAAGAGCTTCACGAACGCTTGATCCATGTCACCTTCACCGTCGCTCCAGAAAAACTACCCACGGAGTACTTCGAAAGCGTGGGGCCGGTGACCGTCTTGTTGTTGTAAATCCACTTGAGTTGACCGGCTCTGTCGCCCGAGTACCAGCTCGTCTTATTCGAGTGCGAGACGTTCATGGACCCTGCTCCAGAGTACCCATGGAAGACAGACCCTCTTAGACACAGGGGCGCCGTCGAGCAGCCCGGTCCCACCATGCCGATTCTCGTATCGCGCCCACCGCGCTCGACGTCGACGATGGCCCCGGTGGCCGGGTCGAGCTCGTAGATCATGCTCGCCTCGTAGCCGGAATCGTGTCGCTCAGTCGAGTCGGGGCTGCTTGTCAGCCCTGGCTTTTCGACAGCGTGCGCAGCAGGCACAAATCCTGTGAAAGCCAGAGCGAGCGTGGCCGCGATGACTGCAAGCGAGCGGGATGTTTTCTTGGACATGTCTGCAACTCCTTCAACTAGGGGTGCGACCAATTTAAAATACATTCCACTCGTTAGCAACTCGTGTGTTTTCCATGGCGTGTGCCGCTGCACAAGCAGAAGGGCACGGCGCCAGGTTGGACCTGGCGCCGTGCCCATCTTGCGGTGCTGAGACGCCGGAGCCTACGCCACCACGGGGCTGCGCTGACCGACGACCGAGCCGGCCTCGGCCGCCTCGACCGACGCGTCGGCACCGGTCGGCGTCGAGCGACGGACGAACTTCTTCAGCAGCACGAGCACGACCGCGCTCACCACGGTGCCGGCGAGGATCGCGACGACCCACATTCCGAGACCGGTGATCGCGAAGAAGACGAAGAAGCCTCCGTGCGGGGCCTGCGACGTGACTCCGGCGGCCATCGAGATGGCACCCGTCACCGCGCCTCCCACCATGCTGGCGGGGATCACGCGCAGCGGGTCGGCTGCGGCGAACGGGATGGCGCCTTCGGAGATGAACGACGCGCCCAGCAGCCAGGCCGCGGTGCCGTTCGAGCGCTCGACCTGGGTGAAGCCCTTGCGGTACAGCACGGTCGACGCGAGCGCCATGGCGAGCGGGGGCACCATGCCGGCGCCCATGACGGCGGCCATGATCATCAGCGGTGCGGGGTTGTCGGTCAGCGAGCCGGCCGAGAGACCGGCGACCGCGAACGAGTACGCGACCTTGTTGACGGGTCCGCCGAGGTCGACGCACATCATCAGGCCGAGGATGACGCCGAGGATGATCGCCCCGCCGCCGTTGAGGCCGTTGAGGAAGTCGGTCAAGGCGACGGTCAGTGCGGCGATGGGGCCGCCGAGCACGAGGACGAGCAGACCGGACGCGAAGATCGAGCCCAGCAGCGGGATGATCACGACGGGCATCAGACCGCGCAGCCACCGCGGCACGCTCAGTCGGCCGATCCAGTAGGCGGCGAAGCCGGCGAGCAGACCGCCGACGAGACCGCCGATGAAGCCGGCGCCCATGAAGACGGCGACGGCACCGGCGACGAAGCCGGGCGCGATACCCGGTCGATCGGCGATGGCGTAAGCGATGTAACCGGCCAGGGCGGCGACCAGGAAGCCCATCGACAGATTGCCGATCTGGAACGCGGCGGCACCGAGGAAGTACTGCAGACCCTCGGGCGGCAGGTTGGTCAGCGAGTAGTCGGTCAGCACGGTCGCGGCGTTGCCCGCGATCTCGTAGCCCGACAGCAGGAACCCGAGCGCGAGCAGCAGACCGCCGCCGGCGACGAACGGGATCATGTACGACACGCCGGTCAGCAGCCAGCGCTTGAGCGACGAGCCGAAGCCCTGCTTCTCGGCGGTCGAGCCCGCGGCGGCACCTGCGGCACCGGCCGTGCCGCCCACTCGGACGGCGTTCGGGTCCGTGGCGGCGGCCAGGGCCTCTTTCACCATGGCGTCGGGAGCGTCGACGCCGCGCTTGACCGGTCCGCGGACGACGGGCTTGCCGGCGAAGCGGCCCTGGTCGCGCACATCGACGTCGACGGCGAAGATCACCGCGTCGGCCTCGGCGATGACGGCCGGGTCGAGCGGGGTGACCTTGCCCGAGCCCTGCGGCTCGATCTGCAGGTCGGCGCCGAGGCGCTTCGCCGCGGCGACGAGGGCGTCGGCGGCCATGAAGGTGTGCGCGATGCCGGTCGGGCAGGCGGTGACGCCGACCAGCTTCGGGCGGCGGGCGCCGTCGGTCGAGCCGGCGGCACCGGCGGCCGAGGAGGCGCTGGTCGCGTCGGTCGCGGACGCCGCGGTCGCGCCGCGCTTCTCGGCGACCTCGCCGCTGACCTCGTCGTCGACGAGCTTCACGATGTCGGCGGGGGTCTTCGCCGCGCGGAGGGCCGCGGTGAAGTCGTCGCGGATGAGCGCACGGGCGAGCGTCGAGAGCACCGTCATGTGGTCGCTGTCGGCGCCCTCGGGCACCGCGATCATGAAGACGATGTCGGCGTCGCCGTCGGGTGCGCCGAAGGGCACGGTACGGGCGAGGCGCGAGAACGCCAGCGTGGGCTCGGTGACCGAGGCCGACCGGGCGTGCGGGATGGCGATGCCGCCGGGCACGCCGGTGCCGACGGAGGCCTCGCGCTTGATGGCGTCGTCGGCGAGCGAGTCGGCCGAGCCGGCGCGTCCGGTCGCCGCGACACGGGCGGCCAGGGCGCGGATCACGTCGGTCGACGTGCCGCCCAGGTCTTCGTCGAGACCGACGAGGTCGGTGCTGATGAGGGATGACATGGTGTTCTGCTCCTTGGGTGTGGGCGACGCTGCTCAGAGGTGCCCGACGGCCGCGGGGGCCACCGGGACGACGTCGATGTCGTCAGGGAAGGTCTGGTCGAGGGAGGGGACGATGCTGCCGGGCAGGGCCGCCGCGGCGGCTCCCGACGCGACGGCCTGGGCGAGGCGCGCGGGGGCGGGAGCGCCCGCCGTCTCGGCGAGCAGGTAGCCGGACAGCGACGAGTCGCCGGCGCCCACCGTGCTCAGGGCGGTGATGACGGGGGCCGCGGCGAACCACGAGCCCTCGCCGTCGATCAGCAGGGCGCCGGCGCTGCCGAGGGTCAGCAGGACGCTCTCGACGCCGAGCGCGCGGAGGCGACGCGCGCCCTCGACGGCGGACGCGGGGTCGGCCTCGTACTCGGCGGGGTCGCCGCCGACGATCTCGGCGAGCTCCTCCGCGTTCGGCTTGACCAGATCGACGCCGACGCCCGAGGCGATGAGGGCGGCGAAGGGCTCGCCCGACGAGTCGACCGCGATGCGGGGTGCGTCGTCACCGCAGGAGGCGCGCACGGCCCGGACGACGTCGGCCAGCCAGGTGGTCGGCAGGCCGGGCGGCAGCGAGCCGGCCAGCACCAGCCACGAGGCGAGCGGCGCGTGCTCGACGATCAGCGCGGTCAGCGCGTCGGCGTGGGCGCTGAGATCGGGGCCGAGCTCGTTGATCTTGGTGGTGGTGCCGCCGGGCTCGGTGACGGTGACGTTCGAGCGCAGCCGCACGTCGATCGGGAGGTTCACCGTCGGCACGCCCCGCTCGCGGAGGGCGACGAGCACCGGGTCGTCGAGCGCGCCGGGCAGCACGGCGACAGTCTCGGCACCCGAGGCGACCAGTGCGCGCGAGACGTTGACGCCCTTGCCGCCCGGCTCGTCGGTGGTGCTCACGGACCGCTGGACGGCACCGCGCTGCAGGTGATCCGAGAGCTCGATGGTGCGGTCGAGCGAGGGGTTCGCGGTGACGGTGAGGATCATGCGGGCTGCTCTCTGCGGATCGGCGTGCTGCGGATCGGCGTGGTGCGGATCGGCGTGCTGGGGGTCGAGGGGCTGCGGGGTGGCGGTCATGCGACGATCACCTCGACGTCGGCCCCGGCGAGCGCGTCGGCCAGATCGGGGGCGGGGGCGGCGTCGGTGACCACGGTGTCGATCTCGGGGAGGCGCGCGAACCGGACCAGCGCCTCCTCGCCGTGCTTGGTGCGGTCGACCACGGCGACGATGCGCCGCCCGGCACGGACGTAGGCGGCCTTGACCGCGCCCTCGAACTCGTCGGGGGTCGACAGGCCGAAGCCGGCGCTGACGCCGTTGGCCCCGACGAAGACGATGTCGGGGCGGAGGGCCTGGATCTGCTCGACGGTGGTCGTGCCGACTGCCGCGCTGGTGAGCCCGCGCACGCGACCGCCGAGCAGGTGCAGCTCGATGTGCGGGCTGTGCTGCAGCAGCGCGGCGATCGGAACGGCGTTCGTGATGACCGTGAGCACGGTGCCGGTCTCGGCCGGGACCCACGTGGCGAGCTGCGCCGCGACGGCCGCGGTGGTCGTGCCGGCGTCGATCGCGATGGAGCCGGTGAAGGTGGCGGGGACGAGCCGGGCGGCGGCCGAGGCGACGGCGGTCTTCTCGGGCGAGTGCTGCCCCTCGCGCTCGCTGAGGCTCAGCTCGCGGATGCTGGAGCGCCCCGCGGCGACGGCCCCACCGTGCACGCGCTGGAGGAGACCGGTCTGCTCGAGCTGATCGAGGTCGCGGCGGACGGTCTCGGGGGTGACGTCGAAGCGGACGGCGAGATCGGCGACGGAGACGCGGCCCACGGTGCGCAGGTCGTCGGCGATGGACTCGTAGCGCTCTGTCGCGTACATCCCGGTGACCTCTTCGTCGTCTGCGTGCTCTCACGACGGGTGCTCTCGTCGTGCTGACGAGACTCTACGTCGATGAACCCACAGAAAACAAGATCAGCGAAGAGAAACGCAGAAACCGCGCGTCGGGCGCTCAGGGGTCACGGGTGTCTGCGCTTGGCCCGCTGCGCGAACGCGTCGAGGGCGACGAGCACGTCCGGCGCCTCGAACACCCGGTCTCGCCGCGCCTCGCCGATCGGCCGGATGATCCCGTCGGCGGCGAGCCGGTCGATGCCGGCCCGCGCGTTGTTGGTCGCGACACCGAGCTCACGGGCCACGAGCGACACGTCGACCACGGGCTGGCGCTGCAGCAGATCGAGCATCCGGTGCCCTGCCGAGCCCTGGCGAGCGCTCGTCAGATCACCCCACTCGAGGCGGAGTTCGGTCAGATCCGTGACGAGCGCCCTGCCGTTGACGACCGCTGCGAGCGTCGCGTCGACGAAGGCCCGGACGACGGGCTCGACCTCGCCCTCGCGATAGGCCCCGAGCGCCGCAAAGTACCCGGACGTGTCACTGAGCAACCCGGCCGAGACGGGCACGGTGACCTGCCTCGTGATGCGCAGTCGGCGGAGCATGGAGTGCACGATGGCCCGACCCGTCCGCCCATTGCCGTCGGGGAACGGATGGATGGTCTCGAACTGCGCGTGCGTCAGGGCGACATGGGCGAGGGCCGGGATGTCGACCCGTCGTGCGAAGCGGATCAGGTCGTCCATGGCGGCGGGCACCCGGTCGGCGTGCGGCGGGACGAAGTCGGCGGTGTGCGGGCTGCGACCGGAGCCCCCGATCCAGACCTGCTGATCACGCCACGAGCCCGTGAGGTGCGGCTGGTCGTCGGCCAGCAGCGCCGCGTGCATGCCGATCACCGCAGCCTCGTCGAGGTCGTCCGCCAGGGTGAGCGCCGCCTCCATCGCGTGCACGTTCGCCACGACCAGCCGTGCGTTCGGGCCGGCCTTCTTACCGAGGGCCGCCAGGGCGATGCCTCGGGGCAGAGCCGTGAGATTCTCGATCTCGGAGCTCGAGGCGCTCTCGCTCCGCAGCAGGATGGCGGCGAAGGGAGCGGTGAAGGCCCCGACCTCGGTGTCGAAGCGGGACAGCTCGGCGACGGCGTCCTCCGCATCGACGACGAGATCGGCGGACAGCCCGGGAGGCGCGGTGGCGGCGATCTCGGGCGTCACCGCTGCGAGATACGGACCCCGCGCCCGGAGTCTGGCACGGCGCGAGGCCGGTGCATGCTCGTCGTCGTCCCATGCGTACGACTCGAACCGGACGCCTGGCCATGCCGCCGATGCGGCAGAGGACGCGACTGACTCCATGCGACGATCTTAGCCATGGTTATGGACTTAACCATGGTTAAGAGAATCTCTCAGCCATGGTTGCCTCGATGACCATGGTCAGTGAGGTGCGGTGTCGACGCCTCGGAGAAGGAGGCGTGGGTCAGGCGGGCTCGACCGCCGCGTCACGCGAACGCGCACGACCGACGGCGAGGCCGCGCTGCGACGACCAGAACGAGCGGGCGGTCTCGACGAGTTCGGCGGCGCCGACGTTCGCGCCGAAGGCGAGCGAGCCGGGCTCGAGCGAGATGCCGTCGGCGAGGCTGGGCAGCGCGACCGGGTCGAAGCCGATGGCATCGACGATCTCGGCGACGCGGGCCAGGGCCGCCTCGTCGTCGGCGGCCAGCGCGATCGCCTTGCGCACGGGGTCGCCGGCGGGCAGCGCGCCCTCGTCGAGGTCGTGATAGCCCATGTGATTGAAGCCCTTGACGACGATCGAGTCGGGCAGGTGCCGCTGCACGAGCTCGCTGGTCGACTGGCGCACGTCGGCCAGGTCGTCGCGGATGCCGTCGGTCTCCCACCAGTAGTTCATCGCGTCGACGACGATCTTGCCGGCGAGGGCGTCGACCGGCACGGAGTCGAGCTTGCCGAGCGGGAGGGCGAGCACGACGACGTCGGCCTCGCGCGCCGCCTCCTCCGACCAGACGGCCCGGGCACCCGGGGCGATCACGTCGACGATCAGGCGTATGCGCGCGGGGTCACCCGACCCGGAGAGGAGCACCGGGTGCCCCGCGGCGTGCAGTAGCCGGGCGAGCACCGTGCCGACCTTGCCGGCGCCGAGTATTCCGATGGTGGCAGGAGACGTCATGCGTCGTGCAACCGCGGAGTCGCCGTGGTCATTCCTGGTGCGGATCAGGCCCCGGGGAAGTACTGCCGGATGAGGTCCTGGATGAACGGGACGACGTCCTGCACCTGGTCGACCCCGGCGATCGCCACGGCGACCAGCGGCCAGAGAGACACGAGCAGCGTCGAGATGACGGCCGCGACACCGAGGATCCAGGCGAGCGCGCCGTTGCGGACCTTGATGATCAGCGCCAGCAGCACGAGGGCGAGGATGTAGCCGATCGCGATCGCCGCGACGATCTGGCCGACGGGCACGTCGAGGGCGCCGGCCGTGCCGCCGTCCGCCGCGCCGATCAGCGTCAGCACGGGCACGAGCACCCCGACGACGATCAGGAAGCAGACAATCGCCGAGGTGATCAGCGCCGCCCAGGCCGCCCGCGGGCGGGGGCGTCGGGTCGAGCCCGACCGGGCGCCGCGCATCAGCGGGCCTGGCCGTTCTCGTCGCGGGCCGCCTCCGCGGCGGCCGCGTCGGCGGCGACGTCCGCAGCAGCCTGCGCGGCGTCGGCGGCAGCCTGCGCCGCGTCCGCTGCGGCCTGCGCGGCGGAGGGGGCGGCCGTCGGGGTCCCGCTCGCGTCGTCCGAGGTCTCGTTCGCGTCGTCCGAGGTCTCGTTCGCGTCGCCAGAACGCTCTGCGTCGTCGGCCGCTTCGCGGGCGCGGCGGGCGTCGCTCTCGGCCGCGTCGGCAGTCGCATCAGCGTCGTCGGCGGCGTCACGGCGGTCGGCGTCGCGGCGGCCCTTCTCGTCGTCCACGGCGTCGGCGATGCCGTCGAGGGCGTCGGCCGTCTTGCTCTTGGCCGTGTCGACGACGTCGGCGGCGACCGTCTTCGTGGTCTCGAGCGCGTCGGACGCGCCCTTCTTACCGTTCTCGAGCGCGTCGGACGCACCCGCCTTGGCCTTGTCGGCGGTCTCGGAGGCCTTCGCACCGGCGGTGTCGAGCGCCTCCTTCGCCTGGGCCTTCTTCTCGGCGATCGCCCGCTCGCGCTGCTCCTTCTTCTCGGCGTCGGCCGCGGCCTTGGCGGCGTCGGCCTCGTCGAACGGGCCGTGCACATCGGTCACGGTCACGTCGATCGTCACCGGCTCGCCGTCGAGCTGACCGACCGCGTGACGGACCTGGGTGCGGATGGTGTCCGCCAGCTCGGACACGTTGGTCGGGTACTCGGCGACGACGGACACGTCGACGGCCAGACCCGTGTCGGTCGTGGTGACCTTCACCCCGGCCGAGTCCGCCGAGCCGACGGCGTTGCGGACGGCGCCGACGACGCGGGCCGCTCCGGTGCCGAGACGGTGCACGCCCGTCACGCCGAGCACGGTGACCGCGATGGTGCGCTCGAGTCGCTGCTCGGGCGTCTCGGGAGCGGACTGACCTGCCGAGTCGAGGTCGATGGGGGTGACGTGGTGGGTGGACTCGGACATGAGGCCGTCCTTTCTTCGTGATGCGGGAGGCGGTCTGCGCGATGCAGGCGGCGGGGTCGTACGGGTCTGGGGACGGCGATGGCCCTCGTCCTCGTCGGAGGTCGAGGGCCATCACCGGGGTGGTGCGGATGCTGCTGCGGAGCGCTTCTCAGTCGAGGCGCGTGGCCGAGGCCATCTGCGTGCGGAGACCGCCGTTGATCTGGATGACCACGGGCGTCTCGGTGCCGAGCAGCTCGTCCCAGCGTTCGACCGCCTGGTCGATGCTGCGACGGATCTCCACGGGCGAGGCGCCCTTGCGAGCGTTCGCGGTGACGCGGAGGACGTTCTCGCCCTTGACGCGGAAGGCGGTGACGTCGATCGAGACGATCCCCGCGGTGTCGGCCAGCGCCTCCTCGAGGACCTGCTCGGCGACCTTCGCGTCGATGACGAGGCGTCCACCGGTCGGCTCGTCACGGCCCGACCCCTCGTGGACGGTCAGCAGCTCGCCGGTCTGACCGTGCCCCTGACGGAGCGCGAACCAGACGAGCAGGAGGATCAGGACCAGGGAGGCGGCGGCGACGACCCAGAGGATCCAGACCTGGTCACCCGACAGGGAGTCCGAGACCGGACCGGACGCGTCGGAGGCGGCGCCGGAGACGGTGTCGCGGACGTCGGGCCAGAGGGCCCCGACGGCCACGGCCGCACCGCCGGCGAGCAGCACGAGGCCGATCACGAAGACGAGGAGACGGTTGAGGGCGCGATTGGTGTTGTTCATGCTCCGACCGTTCCTTTCTTGGACAGGCGGACGGTGTGCGTGAGCGCGGGGCTGAAGTCGTACGCGTCGAGCTCGTCGCGGACGGCCTCGTCGATGCTGCGCACGTCGGTGTTGCGACCGGAGGTGCGGGTCACCTCGATCAGGGCCTTCCGCTTGCCGACGCTGACGCTGACCTGCGAGGGGTCGACGTCGCCGGCGTAGCTCGCGGTGCGGGCCAGCGAGCGGGCGATGACCCGGTCGTCGACGATCGCCGCGGTGCGACCGACCTGACCGCCTCGACGACCGCGGCGCCCGGGGGCGAGTGCGACGACGATGAGGACGATGCCGATCACGGCGACGACGGCGCCGATGGCCGTGAGCACGCCCACGGCGGCCCCGGCGGCGCCGAGCACGGCGCTGGCGGCGTCGGCCGGAGCGACGAGCAGCGGCTGCTGCCCGATCGCGGCGAGCACGGACTCCGTGCCGATCCAGGCGAGGACGACGATCAGGATCACCGCGAGGGTGATCGCGATGACCGCACGCGACGAGTGCGTCTCACGACGCACGACGCGGCGGTAGAGCGAACTGCTGCTCATGAGACCCGCTTCCTTTCACGGAGTTCGGCGCCGGTGATCTGGAGATCGACGCGATCGATGGACGACCCGGTCAACTGCAGGACCCGGTCGCGGATGGTGCCCTGCGCCGAGGTGAGGCGTTCGAGCAGGGTGCCCGACGAGCGGGCGGGGATCCCCAGCGGAGTGATCCGGATGGGGGTCTTGGCGATCACGCTGAGCGCGCCGTCGCGGTCGGCCAGTTCGACCGACACATCGGACGCGGTGACCTCGAGGGCCTCCGCGGTGACGGCCGACACGACCCGGCGGACGGCACGCGACGTGATCTTGTTCCGGCCGTGGAGGGTCTGGTCGGCCGTCACCGCCGCGGTCACGACGACCGCCGCCCGCGGAGGGCGTCCGCGAGACCGCGGACGTCGAGCTTGCCCTCGACGACACGACCGACGCCGAAGCCGATCGCCATGGCGATGGCCACGAAGACGAAGGCCCAGAATCCGAAGGCCACCGCCGTCAGCGCGAGGACCGCGCCGACGAGGATGCCGGTTGTCGTGGCGGTCACTTGACGCGGCTGTCGTCGGTGTCGTCGTCGTTGTCGTCCGAGGGGATGTAGACGTCGGAGACGGTGACGTTGATCTCGGCGACCTCCATGCCGACGACCTGCGAGATGGCCTCGGCGACCGACTTGCGGACGTCGTCGGCGACGCGCTGCAGCTCGACGGGGTACTCGGCGACGATGACGATGTCGGCGGCGACCTGCTTCTCGCCGACCTCGACGGAGACGCCCTGGCTGCGGTCCTGCTGGTTGATGGCGTTGCGGATGGCGCCGATGGCACGGGCCGCTCCGTTGCCGAGGTCGTGGACTCCACGGACCTCGCGGGCGGCGATGCCGGCGACCTTCGAGACGACGCCGTCGGCGATCGTGTTCTTGCCGGTGGCCGACGAGCCCGAGGTCTTCGCGGCGGCGGAGCCGGTCGTGGTGGGGGTGACGTTGCTCATGGGATTGCTCCTTGATGTCGTTGTCGCTGGATGTCGTGGTCGCCGACCCGGGGAGGTCCGCGATGCCCGTGAAGCGGGACACATCATTCAGACGCATCGAGCATCTCGGAGGTCACGGTCGTTCAGGTTCCTATCAGGAACGATCGACGGGCCACTCGTTTTCCGGCCGGACGACGGCCCCGGTCGGGGGGCCTCCACCGTTACCGGCCAGCGCGGACGCACCGCCTGCGACGAGGTGGTATCCACGAAGAGCGCGGGTGATCGACCCGCGCACCGCACGCCATGAGGAGGTCGTCATCACCACCGACGATCCCCTCCTCGACGCCGGCGACGCACTCCTCGCCGCTCGAGCCCGCGACGGCGACGTCCACGCCTACGAGGTCCTGGCCCGTCGGCACGGTCCCCTGATGCGCGTGTACGCCTCGCGCCTCCTCGGCTCCGATCTCGAATCCGACGACGTCGTGCAGGACGCGTTCCTCACCGCATGGCGACGACTCGGCGATCTGGAGAACCCCGCGCAGGTCCGCAACTGGATGATGCGCATCGTCAGCAACAAGAGCATCGACCGCCTTCGCGCCCGGCGCGACCACGACGACATCGATCAGCGCGACCCCGCGGCACCCCGGTCGCAGTCGCCCGACCGGGTCGTCGAGGCCCGCCTCCAGATGGACGCCATGTGGACGGCGCTCGACAAGCTCCCCCTCGACCAGCGACGCTGTTGGCTGCTGCGCGAGACCGCCGAGTACTCGTACGCCGAGATCGCCGAGGCCCTGGGCATGTCGGTCTCGACCGTCCGCGGGCGGATAGCCCGAGCACGCACCTTCCTGATGACGGAGATGGAGGCATGGCGATGACGACACCCGACGACGCCCTGCCCGGTGCCGTGCCCGGCGCGACGCCTCCCGACGGCGTGCTGCCCGACGGCGCGCTGCCCGACGAGGCGCTCCCCGACGAGACCGTCGACGGGTACTCGGTCGAGCGCCTGAGCGACTACCTCGACAGCGGCAGGTCCCCCCGCGACGCCGGCATCGAGGGGTCCGCCGCGTGCCGTCTCTATCTGATCTCGCTGGCACAGGTGCATGAGCTCTCGCGCGCCTCCCTCGAGAGCGAGGCCACCCGCGAGCCCGACCGCGACGGACTGTGGATCAGCAGCCTGCTCGAGTCGATCAGGCGCGAGGTCGTCGGCGGTCGCGAGATCCCGGTCAGGCACCCCGACCCCGGAATCGACCTGCGCATCACCGAGGCGGCCGCCCGCGGTCTCGTGCGACGGACGGGCGACGCCGACAGCGGCGTCGTGCTCGGCGCCACGACCTTCTCGGGCGACGTCACGCAGCCGGGCGAGCCCATCACGGTCGAGGTCACGGCCGCCGTCCGCTACGGCCGCGACATGCGACTCGTCGCCGACGACCTGCGCGCCCGCATCGTCGAGACGCTGACCCGACACACCCACCTGACGATCGCCGCCGTCGACATCGTGATCGACGACGTCCTCCTCCCCCGAGCGGACGACCGATGAGCACCGACGACCGACTCTCTCAGAACCTGACCGACCTGCTCCGGCGGATCGACGGCGTGATCGACGTCTTCGACGCGCACCCCGCGGTCGAGTCGACCGTGCGCGCCGTCGCCGCCGAGCTCGACTGGGCCGAGTCGACGGGGCTCGTGCACGTGCACCGCTCCGCCGGGATCGTCGCCGTCACGGCCGAGGTCGCGACCGATCTCGACGGCTCGACGCCGGAGATCCTCGCGCGCGCGGCCGAGGCTCTGAAGGCACGGGTCGAGCAGGGCGCCGACGACGCGGGCGATGGCGTCGACGGCGAGCGCGCCGAGACGCTCGTGACCGTGACGGCGCATCTCGTCGACCGACCGAGCGACCCCGCCTCCGTCTGACCGGGCCGCGGAGCCATGCGGCGGTGTCGCGGGCCGGGGCCTGGCGCCGATGGGCCGGGGGCCGGGGGCCGATGGCGACCCCGTGACTCGCCGGGGCTCCGGATGCGACGGGCACCGCGCCTCCTCGGCTCGGCGACCTTCGGCGTGCGTTCTGCGGTTTCATGGAGGACCACCCCGCACTCAGAAGGTCGTCCATGCGCGCAGCCGTCGTCTACAACCCCATCAAGATCGACCTCGACGCCGTCAAGGCGGTCGTCGATCGCGAGCAGAAGGCCGCGGGATGGGACGACACGCTCTGGTTCGACACGTCGAAGGAGGACCCGGGGCGCGGTGCGACGCTGGAGGCGCTGGAGGCGGGGGTCGACCTGGTCATCGCGGCCGGCGGTGACGGGACGGTGCGCATCGTCGCCGAGACGCTCGCCGATCACGACGTCGCGTTCGCCCTGCTGCCGTCGGGCACCGGCAACCTGCTCGCGCGGAACATGAACCTCACGCTCGACGACGTCGAGCACTCGGTCCACACCGCGTTCACCGGTCAGGACCGCGCCATCGACCTCGGACGCATCGAGATCCGCGCCGCCGACGGCTCCCTCTCGAAGCACGCGTTCCTGGTCATGGCGGGGGTCGGCATCGACGCGAAGATGCTCGCCGCCACCGACGAGGACCTCAAGGCGAAGATCGGCTGGCTCGCCTACGTCAAGGCGATCGTCGTCGCCCTGCGCGACGAGAACACCCTCAAGCTGCGATACCGGTTCGACGACGGGCCGACGAAGCGGTCGCACGTGAACACGGTCATCGTCGGCAACTGCGGCACCCTCACCGGCAACATCCTGCTGCTGCCGGACGCGGCGCTCGACGACGGCCAGTTCGACATCATGCTGCTGCGCCCCGAGGGGATCGGCCACTGGCTGCAGATCATCGGGAAGGTGCTGATCGAGAACGGCCTCGTGCAGCGCACTCCGCTCAAGCGCATCGTCGGCTCGCGCGAGATCGCGGCGATGAACTACGTCAAGGCGAAGCAGCTGACGGCCCGCCTGTCGGAGCCCCAGGAGATCGAGCTCGACGGCGACGGCTTCGGCAAGGCGGTCGGGTTCCGCACCACGATGGACGCGGGGGCGCTGCGCGTGCGGGTGCCGCGCGACGCGTAGGCCGCTGCGCGACGCGTAGGCCGCTGCGCGACGCGTAGGCCGCTGCGCGACGCGTAGGCCGCGCCGCGCGCGACGAGACCCCAGGAATTCGCCGAGACCCCGGTGCGCGCACTGGGGTCTCAGCGATCTCCTGGGGCCTGGGCCGAACGTTAGTACTTGGCGGACTGCCCGCCGTCGATCGGCACGACCGCGGCGTTGACGTACGTCGCGTCGTCCGACAGCAGGAACGCGACGACCGAGGCGATCTCGGCGGCCTCGCCGTAGCGCTTGGTCGGGTTGATCTGGATGAACTGCTCGGCGGCGCCCTTGGGGTCGTCGGCGTCGAGCTGGCGCATGGAAGCCTCGACCATGGGGGTCCAGATCGCTCCCGGCGCGATGGCGTTGACGCGGATGCCGAACTGGCCGTACTCGACGGCCGAGTTGCGGGTCAGCCCGACGACGCCGTGCTTGGCGGCGGCGTAACCCGACTGGTTGCCGACGCCGCGGATGCCGCCGACGCTCGCCGTGTTGACGACGGTGCCGCCGTCGCCCTGGGCGCGCATGACGCCGAGCACCTTCTCGAGCCCGAGGAAGACGCCGCGGAGGTTGATCGACACGACCTTGTCGAACTCGTCGGCCCCGAAGTCCTCGGTGAGGTTCTGCTTGCCTTCGATGCCGGCGTTGTTGAAGAAGGCGTCGATGCGTCCGAAGCGCTCGAGCGTGGCGGTCACGTAGGCGTCGACGTCGGCTGCGCTCGACACGTCGGCGACCGCGGTCAGCACCTCGGCACCGGGGACGGCGTCGAGCACGGCCTCCTGCGAGGCGGCGAGGCCCTTCTCGGAGATGTCGACGAGGGCGACCCGCGCCCCCTCCTGTGCGACGCGGACGGCGGCGGCACGGCCGAGGCCGGACCCCCCGCCGGTGATGAGGACGACCTTGTCGGTGAAACGCTCCATGGGGATGACTCCGGTTCTCTCGATGACTCGGCGGACCCGACGCTTCGCCGAGCCCTGGGCACGCTGCGTCGCGTACCTCGTTTCACGCTACACCTGTCGCTTTACCCTCCCCCAGGTCGCTCGTCGACGACACCCGGCCCGCTCCCAGCAAAACGAGACAAACTGTCTCGCAATAAGCCGCTCGACCCACGGAGAAGAGACCCGCATGCCCGAGAACACCGCCCCCCTGACCGGTTCGAGCACGATCGGCCGCTGGCTCGAGCACTCCGAGGGCGGGCCGGCCCTGCGGGGCGCGCTCGCCCAGGGCGGGGAGTTCGACGAGAGCACCCTCACCCCGGTGCTCGGCCTACCCCTGCAGCAGCTCGTGTCGCTCAGCCAGGGCCGACTGCCCCAGGAGCTCGTCGACGGCCTCGTGCTGCAGGTCAACGGCGGGGTCCGGCCCGATGAGACCGACGACGCCGACGGCCCGTGGCGCGAGACCATCACCGCCGGTCGCTTCGCAGGGCGGACGGTCGTCGTGACCGGGGCCGCGGGCGGCATCGGCAAGGCCACCGCATCGCGAGTCGCCCGAGAGGGCGGGCGCGTGATCGCCGTCGACATCACCTCCCCGGGACTGGAGGCGCTGGTCGCCTCCCTGCCCGACAGCACCGTCGAGACCGTGGTCGGCGACATCACCAGCCAGGCCGACATCGACCGCATCGTCGAGGTCGCGGGCGGCCGCATCGACGCGCTGGCGAACATCGCGGGCATCAACGACGACTTCTCGCCGCTGCACGAGACGAGCGACGCGATGTGGGAGCGCGTCATCGGCATCAACCTGACCGGCGGATTCAAGCTCTCGCGCGCCGTCGTCCCGGTCATGCTCGCGGCCGGCCGGGGCTCGATCGTGAACGTCGCCTCCGAGGCGGGTCTGCGCGGCAACGCGTCGGGCAACGCCTACACGGTGTCGAAGCACGGCGTCGTCGGGCTGACGAAGTCGGCCGCGTTCATGTACGCGAAGCAGGGGCTGCGGGTCAACGCGGTCGCCCCCGGCGGCGTCGCCACCGGCATCCCGTTCCCCGCGAACGTGTCGGAGGCGGGGTCGGCGCGACTGCGGCCCTTCCAGGCGGCCATCCCGACCGTCGCCACGGCCGAGGAGCTCGCCGCGTCGATCACGTTCCTGCTGAGCGACGACGCGGTCAACATCAACGGCGCGGTGCTCGCCTCGGACGGCGGCTGGTCGGTCCAGTAGGCGGGGCTCCTCCGCAGGCGGCGCATCCCCGGAGGCGCGGGTCGGCGAAGCCCAGGAGGCGCGGGTCGGCGATCACCGGCCCGCGCCGTGCACGAGGATGACCGTATGACGACAGCACGCCCCGGCCGGGTCCGCAGCGAGGCGGCGCGCCTGGCCATCCTCGAGGCGACGACGAGCGAGCTCGCCGAGCGCGGCTACGACAAGCTGTCGCTCGACCGGATCGCGGCGGCCGCCGGGGTCGGCAAGGCGACCATCTACCGCTGGTACCCGAACAAGGGGGCGCTGGTCGCCGAGGGGATGCTCTCGGGGCACCTCCTCCCCCGGGTCGCCGTGCCCAGCAGCGGTGATGTGCGCCGCGACGTCACGCACTGGCTGATCGAGACCTCCGCGTCGCTGACCGAGCCGACGACGGGGGGTCTCATCCGTGCGACGATCGCGGCGACGGCCGAGGACGCCGACGTGGCCCGGCACTACGACGACCACGTCACCTCCGTCGCCCGAGCCGAGCTCGTCGCCCGGCTCGAGTCCGGTCTGCGCGACGGTCAGGTCGACGCCGAGGCCCCCCTCGACGCGCTGGTCGAGGCGCTGGTCGGCGTCGTGCTGCTCAACGTGCTGACCCGCCGCGAGCCCGACGCGACCGCGCTCGGCGCCACGGTCACGCTCCTCTTCGACGGCGCCGGCTCGGCGGGAGGTCGCGGCGGTCGCTGATGGCGATCGGAGCCGCACGTCGCGCAGCCGGCGAGGGACCTCCGGCCGCCCTGCCGAGCGAAAGGCCTCAGGCCGGATGTGTACGGTCGTCCACATGACTGTCGACCACTTCGCCGGAGACGACCGCAGCAACCGCGAACGGATGCTCGCCGGAGACCTCTACATCGCCGACGACCTCGAGAACGCGCGCCTCGCGCAACGGGCCGTGCGCCTCGCCGACGCCTACCATCGGGCGGCCGTGGAGGACGAGGCCGCCGCCAGGCCCCTCCTCGAAGAGCTGGTCGGATCACTCGGCGTCGACGCGTTCGTCAAGCCGCCCCTGTTCGTCGACTACGGCGAGAACATCCACATCGGGGCCCGCACGTTCGTCAACTACAACCTCACGGCGCTCGACGTCGCCACGATCACCATCGGCGACGACTGCCAGATCGGGCCGAACGTCCAGCTGCTCACCCCCACGCACCCCGTCGACCCGCAGCCGCGACGCGACAAGCTCGAGGCCGCCCGGCCCATCACGATCGGCGACAACGTCTGGCTCGGCGGCGGAGTCATCGTCTGCCCCGGCGTGACCATCGGCGACGACAGCGTCATCGGCGCCGGGGCCGTCGTCACCCGCGACATCCCGTCGGGAGCCGTCGCCGTCGGCAACCCGGCGAGGGTCGTCCGACGCATCGCGACCTGACACGGATGCGCGACCGGCTCGGCGCGCAGGGCGACGAGGCTCAGGCTCGAGACGCCTCGCCGGCATGCTCGACGGCGTCGTCGACGATGTGCGAGACGTGTCGGTCGGCGACCGAGTAGATCGCCTCGCGGCCGACGCGCGTGACCTCGACGAGACCTGCCGATCGGAGGACGCGCAGATGCTGCGACACCAGGGGCTGAGCCAGACCCGAGGCCTCCACGAGCGCGGTCACGCCCGCCTGCCCCTCGCCGAGGAGGCGGAGGAGTCTGAGTCTCGAGGCCGACGACAGGGCCTTGAAGAGCTCCGCCGCGGAGTCGAGGGCATCGGTGCTCATGACCGACACATTAGCCGCCGCGAATGCGACGAGGGCCCCACCGACCGGTGGGACCCTCGATCATGCGGCGCGGTCGGCCGTCGGACGATCAGTGCTCGTCGTAGTGGTCGCCGTGCTGGGCGTGCTTGTGCTCGCCGTGGACGTAGTCGACGTGGTCGTCGTGAGTGACGGTCTCGTGGCCGCACTCGGTGCCGTGCTCGTGCTCGGTGACGGTGTGCTCAGCGTGGACTTCTGCATCGGTCATGGTTGTGCCTCTCTCATCGGGGGGATGCACCCATCACATCAGACGCATGCATCTATGGCAATACGTTTATCCAATCGATGATGAGAACCGGAACCATCGTCACGTGATGTCCCCGCCGCGACCCCACACCGACGCGGCTCAGCCGATCCGCCCGATGCGGGACTGGATGGCCATGGTGGCGGCCCCGCGAGCCCAGATGCCGAAGTCCGAAGCGCCGATCAGGAGCTCGACGACCGACGCGTCGGGGTCTCGATCCTCGGCCAGCGCCTCCTCGATCCGCGTCCGCACGAGCGGCACCAGCCCGATGCCCTCGCCGGCCAGCACGACGGTGTCGACCATCGTGAGATTGGCGACCGCGGCGATGAACCGCCCCAGGGCACGACCGGCCTGCTCCGTCACCGTCCGGGCCGCCGGGTCGCCCGCACCGGCCAGAGCGAGGACGTCGTCGTACGAGACGTCCCTCCCCGACCCCTCCGAGACGGAGGCGCGGATGCTCGGGATCGACAGCATGGCGCTCGAGCACCCGCGATGCCCGTCCGGGCACAGCGGCCCGGTCGGGTCGAGGGGGTGGTGCGCCCCGAGCCCCAGCCCGGTGTCTCTGGTGATCCGCTGACGCCCGTGCACGACCAGGCCGTACCCGACACCGGCACCGATCGTGATGACCGCGAAGTCGTCGACCCCCCGGCCCAGTCCGAACCAGTGCTCGGCCTCGGTGAGCGCGACGACGTCGTTCGCCACGACGACCGGCAGAGCCAGCCGGGTCGCCAGGAGCCCCCCGAGGTCGATGTCGGACCAGCCGAGGAAGGGCGCTCGGACGACGACGCGCGAGCCCGACACCCGACCGCCGATCGAGACGCCGAGGGCGGTGGGCGCGACGGTGCCGACCGCGCTCGTGAGCTCCGCGACGATCTCGGCCACCGCCTCCACGATGCGCTCCGGCGAGTGGTCGCCGAGCTCGACCGCGGCCTCGGCGAGGACAGCCGCGCGGAGGTCCGTCGCGACCCCGAAGGCGTGCTCTCCGGTGAGCTTGACGCCCACGTGCCAGTGGGCGTCGACCCGGACGTCCAGCGGTCGCACCGGGCGTCCGATGCCGCCCCGGGCGCGCTCGTCGCTCTCGATGAGGAACCCGTCGTCGAGGAGCGGCCTGCTCAGACGCGTGAGGCTGGCCGCCGAGAGCCCCAGCCGGCGGATCAGGTCGCTGCGGGCGATCGGCCCGTGGATGAGCACCTCGCGGGCCAGCTCGCGAGTGGGCGACCGCACGTCGGGACCGGTGCCGAGCGGAACCCCGACCTCGTCGCCTGAGAAGTGATCCGATGCGCCCACACGCTCATCATGACCCACCACGACCGCTCGCGGAGACGGCGGGGCGTGCCCGGCCGCCCCCGCGAGGCCCTACCGTCGTTCGGGTGCCCTCCTCTCCGCCCGTCGACGCCCACCTGACCGGCGCCGTGTCCTGGCTCGAGCGGCACCAGATCGGCCTCTACCTGGCGGCGATCGTCGCAGCGGGCCTCGTCGGGCTCACCGTGCCGGCCGCGCACACCCTCGAGGTGGCGATCGAGCCCGTGCTCGCCCTGCTGCTCTTCGCGACGTTCCTCGGTGTGCCGTTCGCGACCATCCGGCGGGCGCTCCGCGACGGGCGCTTCCTCGTCGCGATCGGGGTGCTGAACTTCGTCGTCGTCCCGGTGGTGGCGTTCGGCCTGTCGCGGTTCGTCGACGACGAACCCGCCCTGCTGTTCGGGGTGCTCCTGGTGCTGCTCACCCCGTGCATCGACTACGTCATCGTCTTCGCGGGCCTCGCAGGCGGAGCCTCCGCCCGTCTGCTCGCGGCGGCACCGGTGCTGATGCTGGCCCAGATCCTCCTGCTCCCCCTGTACCTGCTGCTGATGATCGGCCCCGACGGCGTGGCCGTCGTCGAGATCGGGCCCTTCGCCCGCGCGTTCGTCGTGCTCATCGCCGTCCCGCTGGCGGCGGCCGCGGCGGTCCAGGCCGTCGCGCGCCGTCATCGAGCCGGTGTCGCGATCGAGCGGACGATGCTGGCGCTGATGGTCCCGCTGATGACGGCGACGCTGTTCCTGGTCGTCGCATCGCAGGCCGGAGCCGTGGGCGCGTCGTTCGGCCGGCTGCTCGTGCTGGTGCCGATCTACGCGGGGTTCGTCATCATCATGGTCGCCCTCGGCGTGGGGGCGGGACGGGTGTTCCGATTCGACCCGCCCGCGACCCGGGCGCTCGTGTTCAGCGGCACGACCCGCAACTCGCTCGTCGTGCTGCCGCTCGCACTCGCGCTCCCGGCGTCGATGTCGCTGGCGCCGGTGGTCGTCGTGACCCAGACCCTCGTCGAACTCGTCGGCATGGTGGTGCTCGTCCGAGTCGTCCCCCGACTCGTGCCGAGCCTGAGGGGTTAAAAGTGATTGCCCCAGCGCGCCGATGCTCTCGCATCCCGTCTGGGGCTTACACCTGCGAGGCTACCAGGGCCGCGCCCTCCGATCTAGCCCAGGACTCTCGTGAACCCAGTCGACCCATCGACCTTGCCGAATCTGCCCATCCTCATCGGAAGCAGCCGACTGGCCCCCTACCTGGCTTCCTGCGGTGATGATCCCGCAGCCGCCATTCGTCTGTATAGCTGGAACATCGAAGCGAGCACCGCCATCCTCGGCGCGAGTGCTGCTCTTGAAGTCGGCATACGAAACGCAATGCATCGAGAGCTCACGACGTACTCGACACGGGAATCGTGGTGGGACTCTCTTCCGCTGAGGTCGAATGAAGACGACCAGATCCGCGAGGCCATCAAATTTCTCGAGCGTCGGCGCGGGGCGGGGCGATGGTCCTCGGGGCACGTAGTCGCCGAGCTGAGGGCATCGTTCTGGGAGAGCCTGCTGGTGAATCGATACCATCGCTCACTCTGGGAGCCAGCGTTGAAGAACGCGTTCCCGAATTTCACCGGACGCCGTGGCGATCTGCACGAGCGGATGGAGCGGTTGCGGCTGCTCCGAAACCGAGCCGCCCACCATGAACCCGTTCATGCGCGAGACCTCATGGTCGACCACCGCTACATGTGCGAACTGGGGCTGTATGTAGACGCCGATCTAGCCACCTGGATCAGCAGCACTTCACGCCTTCCAGATGTCGTCGCCGCCCGCGACGACACAATCGACGGCAGACGCCCTACCCGATTCTGATGGGGGCGGGACCTCAGCTGCCTGGAACAGCCCCACCTTGCCTGAGCGCATCGACCCGCACCTGCTGCTTCGCGAAGACGTCGGGGTCGACCGGTCGCCTGACCCTCGGGAGCCCCTGCACGACCAGCAGATACGACTCGGTGACGAGCTCGTCGACGAGGCCGGCATCGAGGCCGCCGTCGGGGTGCAGCGTGATCCAGTGCCGTTTGTTCATGTGGTAGCCGGGAGTGATGTCGTCGTGGTCGCTGCGGAGCGCCTCCGAGTCGGCGGGTGACGATTTGAGG
The DNA here is from genome assembly GCF_979258095.1 of Frigoribacterium sp. AC394. Lineage (NCBI taxonomy): Bacteria > Bacillati > Actinomycetota > Actinomycetes > Micrococcales > Microbacteriaceae > Frigoribacterium > Frigoribacterium sp. AC394. The sequence goes on from NZ_OZ409834.1 coordinate 1,327,519, forward strand.
ACGACGATCGGGTCGCCGCTCAGCGCCGTCTGCAGCATGAAGACCTTGTCGCGGACCTTGTAGACGTCCCACTCCTCGCCGAAGGGATGGGTCAGCTCGGCCCCGGGCAGCTCGTCCGCCCGAGCCGCGGCCCGCTGCTGGAGCTCGTCACGTCGCATGATGCGTCCTCTCATCCGGAGCCGTCCGTCCGTCCCTCCAGGCTAGGACGCGAGCGCGTCACGTCGCGGCGACGGCTCCGGGTTCGCCCCAGCGGGTCGTCGCGCGGGGCGGGACCATGTCGCGCGCGATCGCCCGACGGGCCCATCATGGACTCATGCCCGATGCGGAGCCCTCAGCCGGCTGCGCGCACGGCGCATGCAGGAGGATCGAGGTCATGGACAGTGGCACGGTGGCGTCGACTCCTCGCCTGACCCTCCGCCTGCATCGCGAGAGCGACCTCGATCGACTGGTCGCGATCTACTCCCGGCCGGACGTCGCCAGGTACCTCCTGGAGGAGCCGTGGACGGCCGAGTCCGGCCGGGTCCAGCTCGATCGACGGCTGCGTCGGACGGGTCTGGCCGAGCACGGAGGCAGCGGCTACGCGACCGAGGCGGTCTCGGCTGGTCTGCGGATCGCGTTCGGACAAGACGACGTCCATCGCGTCGTCGCTCAGATGGACGCCCGCAACACGTCGTCCGCTCGCCTCGCGACCCGGGTCGGCATGCGACAGGAGGCGCATCACCGTCAGGACTTCTGGAGCAAGGGCGAATGGACCGACAGCCTGGTCTTCGCCATGCTCGCCGGAGAGCACCCTCCCCGGTAGGCGGCCGGTCAGCGGGTGCGGAGGAGCTCGAGGAACTCGTCGGCCATCTCGAGCTGCCGGCGCAGCTTCTCCCGCCGCGTGATCGTCTGCTCGACGAAGCCGCTCAGCTCCGCACGCAGCTCCGCCCGACGGTTCTCGTCCGAGCCGTTCTCGGGAGCATCGATGATGCGGAGCAGGTCCGCCATCTCGTCGAGACTGAATCCGAGGGGCTTCATGCGACGGATGAGGATGAGCCGCTCGTAGTCCGTCTCGGTGTAGAGCCGGAAACCGCCCTCGGTCCGACCGGAGGCCGACAGCAGGCCGATCTCGTCGTAGTGCCGCAGGCTGCGCAGCGACATCTCGGAACGCTCGGCGAGCTCACCGATGTGCATCATGCCGTTCGATGTCGCCATGTGTGACCGACCTCCTAACTCGACCCTTACGTTAGGGTAGAGTTCAATTCGTCGGCTGATGAGCCGAGCACCAGAACTTCCTCCCGCCATTCTCCCGCCTTCAGATGCGGTCGAGCAGATGGCGTGGCGCCGACGCGCGCCGACCCCTCCGTCGACACCCACCCGGCTCACACGATGCGAGCCCCTCTCCCCCAGGAGTCCTCATGACCACAGCGACCACCCCGTCCACCACGAGCCGGGACCGCGCCGAGCACTCGGTGCTGACCGCGCTCCGCACCCCGAAGATCCTCAGCCGGGAGGTCCTCGCCGGTCTCGTCGTCGCGCTGGCCCTCATCCCCGAGGCGATCTCGTTCTCGATCATCGCCGGCGTCGACCCCCGGGTCGGTCTCTTCTCCTCCTTCGTCATGGCCGTCTCGATCGCGTTCCTCGGCGGGCGCCCCGCGATGATCACCGCGGCCACGGGCGCCATCGCGCTCGTCATCGCACCCGTCGCCCGCGACCACGGACTGGACTACTTCATCGCGACGGTCATCCTCGCCGGGATCATCCAGATCGTGCTCGGCGTCCTCGGTGTCGCCAGACTCATGCGCTTCATCCCCCGCAGCGTCATGGTCGGCTTCGTCAACGCCCTGGCGATCCTCATCTTCACCGCTCAGCTGCCGAACCTGATCGGCGTGCCGTGGCTGGTCTACCCGCTCGTGGCGGTCGGCATCGTCGTCATGATCCTCATGCCGCGCCTGACGCGGGTCGTCCCCGCTCCGCTCGTCGCGATCGTGCTGATCACCGTCGCCGTCGTCGTGACCGCGATCGACGTGCCCACCGTCGGCGACGAAGGCGAGCTGCCCCGCAGCCTGCCCGAGCTCCTCATCCCCGGCGTCCCCCTCACCTGGGACACCCTGAGCATCATCGCCCCCTACGCGTTCGCGATGGCGCTCGTCGGACTCCTCGAGTCGCTGATGACCGCGAAGCTCGTCGACGACATCACCGACACCCCCTCGCAGAAGACACGCGAGTCGCTCGGTCAGGGCGCGGCGAACATCCTCTCCGGCCTCTTCGGCGGGATGGGCGGCTGCGCCATGATCGGCCAGACGATGATCAACGTGAAGGCCTCCGGCGCCCGCACCCGCATCTCGACGTTCCTCGCCGGCGTGTTCCTGCTGATCCTCGTCGTCGCGCTCGGCGACGTCGTCGCGATCATCCCGATGGCGGCCCTCGTCGCCGTCATGATCATGGTCGCCGTCGCGACCTTCGACTGGCACAGCATCCGCCCCTCGACCCTGAGGCGGATGCCGATCGGCGAGACCATCGTCATGGTCGCCACCGTCGCGGTCGTCGTCGTCACCCACAACCTCGCGATCGGCGTCGTCGTCGGCGTCATCACCGCCATGGTCGTCTTCGCGCGCGGCGTCGCCCGCCTCGCCACCGTGGAGCGCACACTCGCCGATGACGGCACCGCAGCGCACTACACCGTCACCGGGGCGCTGTTCTTCGCCTCCAGCAACGATCTCACCACCCTGTTCCGGTACCGCGACGACCCCGAGCGCATCGTCATCGACCTCACGCAGGCGCACGTCTGGGACGCCTCCACCGTCGCCGCCCTCGACGCGGTCACGACGAGATACGAGCGGCGCGGCAAGCACGTCGTCCTCGAGGGGATGAACGAGGCCTCCAGCCGGATGCACGACCGGCTCGCCGGCAGGCTGGGCGCCGGCCACTGACCCGTCCGCCTGCGCGCCCGCGAGCGGCGAGACGTCGGCGCAGGGCTCGACGCTTCGGGGGCTACGACCCGCCCCGCGCCTCCTCGTCGGCCGCGACGTCCTTCTGCACGGCGAACTGGGTCCGGTGCAGCTCTTCGTAGCGGCCCGCCGCGGCGATCAGCTCGTCGTGCGTGCCGCGCTCCACGATGGAGCCGTCCTCCACCACCAGGATCATGTCCGCGCTGCGGATGGTGGAGAGGCGGTGCGCGATCACCATCGCCGTCCGACCCTCGAGCGCCTCGCTCAGCGCCGCCTGCACGGCCGCCTCGGACGTGGAGTCCAGGGCCGCCGTCGCCTCGTCGAGGATGACGACGCGCGGCTGGGCGATCAGGAGGCGCGCGATGGTCATCCGCTGACGCTCGCCTCCCGAGAGCCGGTAGCCGCGCTCCCCCACCATCGTGTCGAGCTGGTCGGGCAGCGAGCGGATGAGCGGCTCGAGCCGCGCACGGCGGATGGCGTCCCACACCTCGTCGTCGGACGCCTCGGGCCTCGCGAACCGCAGGTTGGAGAGGATCGTCTCGTGGAACAGATGGCCGTCCTGGGTCACCATGCCCAGGGTGCGCCGCAGGGAGGCGGAGGTCACGTCGCGGACATCCGTCCCCGCGAGGCGGACGGCGCCGCCGTCGACGTCGTACAGGCGCGAGAGCAGCTGCGCGATGGTCGACTTGCCGGCACCGGACGTGCCGACGAGTGCGACGGTCTGCCCCGGCTCGATGCGGAACGACACACCGTGCAGCACCTCGTCGCCACCGCGGGTGTCCAGTGTGGACACCTCCTCGAGGGAGGCGAGGGACACCTTGTCGGCGGACGGGTAGGCGAAGCGGACGTCATCGAACTCGACGGCCACCGGGCCCTCGGGCACGACGACGGCGTCGGGCTTCTCGGTGATGAGCGGTTCGAGGTCGAGCACCTCGAAGACGCGCTCGAAGCTGACCACGGCGCTCATGATCTCCACCCGGGCGTTCGCGAGACCGGTCAGCGGCACGTAGAGGCGGGTGAGGAGGAGCGCCAGGGTGACCACCTCGCCGGTGTCCAGCTGACCGGCCAGGGCGAGGAACCCGCCGAGCCCGTAGACGAGCGCCAAGGCGAGCGCGGAGACGAGCGTCAGCGCGGTGACGAAGACGAACTGCAGCAGCGCACTGCGGACGCCGATGTCGCGGACCCGGGCGGCCCGGACGCGGAACTCCTCGGCCTCCTCGTCGGGGCGGCCGAACAGCTTGACGAGGGTGGCGCCGGGTGCCGAGAAGCGCTCGGTCATCTGGGTGCTCATCGCGGAGTTGTGGTCGGCGGCCTCGCGACGGAGCGCGGCGAGACGGCTGCCCATGCGCCGCGCGGGCACCAGGAAGATGGGAAGCATGATCACGGCGAGGACCGTGACGAGCCAGGACGTGCTGAGCATGACGATCAGGGTGAGGACGAGGGCCACGATGTTCGTGACCACGCCCGACAGCGTGCCGCTAAAGGCCTGCTGGGCGCCGATGACGTCGTTGTTCAGACGGCTCACGAGGGCGCCCGTCCGGGTGCGCGTGAAGAACGCGATCGGCATCTTCTGCACGTGGTCGAACACGGCGGTGCGGAGGTCGAGGATCACGCCCTCGCCGATCCGCGCCGAGAACCAGCGCGTCACGAGCGACACGGCGGCGTCGGCCACGGCGACCGCGGCGATGAGGACGGCGAGCCGCACGATCGTGGCCACCTCGCCCCGCGCGACGATGACGTCGACCACCCGGCCGGCCAGCACCGGCGTCGCGACCGCGAGGAAGGCCCCGACGATCGACAGGGCGATGAACACCACCAGCCTGGACCGGTAGGGCACCGCGAACTTCATGATGCGCCGCACGGCCTCGCGGGAGATGCCGTGCTGGCCGTCTCTCGCGCTCGAGATCTTGTAGAGCGAGCTCCAGGCCGCGCCTTCCATGCTCATCGCGGTTCCTCTCGTCGCAGCCGATCCCCTCTCGTCAGGATAGAGCGGTCAGCCCTGCCGATCCGCGCGGCGACGGCGGACGACGCCGCGCCCGGTGAGGAACGCCGTGTACCCGAGCAGCCCGACTCCGACGGCCGGCACGAGCCACGCACGCGCCCCCGCCGAGACACCCGTGTTCAGCCGCCCCAGCCACGGCACCGAGTACCAGACCTCGCCCATGACCTGCCCCTCGACGACGGCGTCGCGGTCGGGCTCGGCGTTGGCGTCGCCCTTCAGCGTGAACGTGCGGCCCGCCTCCCCGACGGTCACCCCCACCACACGATGCGAGATGACGCCGGGCACCCCGGGGCGGATCTGATAGGTCACGACGTCGCCGACCCGGATATCGGCCGGATCGACCGGGCGCACCACCACGAGCGTCCCGGGCGGCAGACCGGGCTCCATCGAGCCGGTCAGGATGGTCAGCGGCACGCCGCCCACCACCCGCGGCACGACCACGGCGAGCAGCCCGACGGCCACGACGCCGATCAGCACGACCACCGCGACGGCCTGCGCGAGCATCGAGCCGAGGCCCCGGCCCTGCCGATCCGACCCGCCCCGCGCGTGCGAGCCCGAGCCCGAGCCCTTCCGCGAGCGGGGGCCCGACCGCGACCCCGCCCGCGACCCCGACGGCGGCGCCGCGTGCGTCACGACGACGCCCCGAGGGTGAACAGCTGGGTCTCCGACGACGTGCACGCCGACACCTGCATCTGCGTCGTCACGCCCGACCCGGTGCTGGTCAGGCACAGCGAGTTCCTGTCTCGGAACTGGAACATGCCCGTCCCGGTGCCGACCGGCACGGCGGTCCAGCGCTGAGCGCTGATCGCGTTGTCCGAGCGCAGCACGGACTGGCGATCGCTGGCGCTGTCCCAGTACAGACCCGAGACCGCGGGCGAGGTGATCTTCAGGTACTGCCCCTCGGCGACGAACTGCCACAGCTGCGTCGTGGTGCCCCGGCAGCCGCTCGACCAGAGCGGTGATCCGCTCGTCGAGCCGCCGACCGTCGCGCACCGGTTCGTGGCGACGTCGCGGACGACGTACCGATCGCTGTTGGTGAAGTACGCGGTCGCGTGCCGGATGGCCGGTGACGCCGGGGAGGTGCGGGCCGGGTTCGACGCGTCGAGCGCGCGGATGGCGTACGCGTAGTACCGGAAGGCCCCCAGCCCGGTGTCGGTGTAGCTGCGCGTCGACGCCGGCACGGTGCCGACGAGCACCCCGTCGCGGTAGACGCCGTAGCGGGACACCGCGGCCGAGTCCGACGAGGCGGCCCAGGTCAGCGAGATGCTGCTGTCCGTCTCGGAGGTCTTGGTCGGCGCCCCGGGCGTGAGGGTGTCGGCGACGGTCTGCGTCGACGTCGCCGAGCCGGCGCTGGTCCATGAACCGAGGCGCGCGGTGAGCGCGGCGGTGAGCCTCGCCGTCTGGCCCACCGAGTCGAACCGGTCGGCCTGGGTGATCGACGTCTGGACGCACCAGGACGAGGAGGCGCCGACCGGCAGGGTCCCGGAGGGTGCGCCGACCGTCGCCCACGTTCCCGACGAGGCATCGGCGGGTCGGCTGCCGCAGCGACCCGAGGTCAGCGGCCAGAGTGAGACGCGGGTCGCGGTGGCGAGGGTCGAGCCGCCCGCGGGGGTGATGGCCAGACTCCACGGGGCGGGCACGGTGCCGGTGTTGGCGACCGTGACGGTCGCCAGATGCGAGAGGGCGGACGACGAGTACGTCGTGGCCAGGCTCTCGACACCGGTCAGCGCGACGGCCAGCCGACCGGTCGAGGTGGTCGCCGAGGCGGTCTGCACGGGTGCCGTCCAGGTCGCCTCCGCGGGCACGGCGATCAGCGCCGTGAGCACGGCGACGACGAGGGCGGCGCCCCACACCGGGGCGCGACGCACCGAGCGGCGCGGGCTCGGTGGCCGGCGCGACCCGCGATGCGATCGGGTGTTCGTGGGCACGGTCAGACCTGCGTTCCGGTGAGACGCAGGGCGAGGGCGAGGTCGCCGAGTCCCTGCGAGGTGCTCCGACCGTCGTCGCCCATCGCGACGGAGACGCAGAGCGTGCGGGACTCCCCCGCGGCGAGGACGACGCTGGTCGGCGCCGACGCGGCGGCAGGTCGATCGGTCGCGGTGCCCGACCAGACGGAGGCCGCGCGGCCCGCGCGGCAGTCGGTCGCCGAGGTGGCCGTGCCCAAACCGAGCAGGAGGGCGGGCACGGGCGCCGTGTCGGCGTGGACGCTCGTCACGGTCGCCGCGGCCACCCCGAGCGAGAGCCCGACGGTGCCGGTGTTCGTCGCCGTGACGGGGCCGCGCAGGGTGAGCCCGGGGTAGAGCGGGTCCGCGGGCAGGGCGAGCGCGTCGAGGGTCAGCGACGCCGACCCCGACGTCACGACGACAGGACCGTCGGAGGTGCTGGCCGAGTCGCTGAGACGGGCCGACGAGCCGCCCACCTCGCCGAGCGACACGACGGCCGCCACGACGGTCGCGACGACCCCCACGACGAGCCACGTGCCGCGGGCGCCCACTAGATCTGGGTCAGGGTCACGGCGACGGCCCCGAGGTCCACCGAGCCGAGCTGCGTGTCGTTCTCGAAGCCGACGGTGGTGCTCTTCGGGAACTCGATGGTGACCGCCACGGTGACGTCCTCCTCGAGGCCGTCGCGCCCGGTCACGGTCACGGCGTCGGGGGTCGTCGTGATGCCGTCGCCGGTGGCGGTCAGCTGGGCCGTCGACGAGAGGTAGTCGGCGAGCGCCACATCGGACGACGACGTCGAGCTGGGCTCGATCGAGGCGGGGTCGAGGCTGAACGCCGCGTTCAGACCGTCTCCGTGCGCGGTGACGGTCATGTCGCGCGAGTAGACGACGACGTCGCCGGGCACGATCGGGTAGCCGGCGATGGTCGACTGCGGTGCGCCTCCGTTGACCGTCCAGGTGGCGGCCTCGGCGCTGGGTTCGACCTCGAGGCCACCGGAGACGATCGTGCCGCCGGCCGTCTCGGCGCTGGTGTTCCAGAGCGCGAACGTGCCCGCGCCTCCCAGGAGGAGGGTGACGCCGGTGGCGGTGGCGATGGTGCCCTTGACGATGGTCTTCATGGTGCGGTCCTTCCGGGCGGCACGGGTGCCGTCGGCTGGTGTCCCGGCTCCTGGCGACCGTGGTCGGCTCCACTCGGTTCAGGGAGAGGGCGACCGTCGGGAGGAGGCACTTGAGATGCCGCGGGAGGCGGCACAGGCAGGGGACGGTATCTGCATGCAGGACCGGTGGATCCACCGGGATGTCTGCTTATCTCAACCATCTCACGGATCGGTGCGATCGATGCGGATGCATCGGAAGCGCAGGCCGATTGCCAGGGTCACGCCGGCGGGCGGGTGCCGATCGGGACCCGACCCGCGCCTCCTAGGCGATCCGCTCGTCGTATTCGCCCCAGGCCTGTCTCACGTCGCCGAAGTGCTCGATCGACCATTCTTCGAGGGCCTTGAGCGGCGCGCAGAGGGTGCGACCGGCCGTCGTGAGCTCGTACTCGACGCGGGGCGGCACCTCGGCGAACACCGTGCGGGTCACCAGCCCGTCGCGCTCGAGACCGCGCAGCGTCTGCGTCAGCATCTTCTGCGAGATGCCCGACACGCTCCTGCGGATCTCGGTGAAGCGATGCGGGCCCGACTCGAGGGTGCCGACGATCAGCACCGTCCACCGGTCGCCGATGCGATCGAGCACCCGCCTCGTGGGGCAGCCGTCGGCATAGGGGTCGAGCGCGAGAGCGGGGTCGGTTACCAAGAAGTGCCTACTTCCCAAGAGTGACTAATGGATCTACCGTAGCCGTGCGACCCCGCAGCGGGGAAGCCCCAGCACACGAAGGAGCACGCCATGAGCACCATCACCGTCGTCGGAGGAACCGGCTACGCCGGCAGCGCGATCGTCCGCGAGGCCGCATCGCGCGGTCACGAGGTCGTCTCGTTCAGCCGTTCCGTCCCCGCCGAGGAGGCGCGGGTCGACGGCGTCCGCTACGAGACCGGTTCGATGCTCGACGCCGAGGCCCGCCTCCGTGCCGTCACCGGCAGCGACGTCGTGGTCTCGTCGCTCTCACCCCGCGGCGAGCTCGACGGGAGGATCGTCGAGGCCGATCTGGCCCTCGCCGCCCTCGCGGCCGAGCACGGCGTCCGCTTCGGCGTCGTCGGCGGCTACAGCTCGCTCCGTCTCGAGGAGGGCGGCCCGCGTCAGGCCGACACCGACCAGCTGCCCCCGAGTTCGCGAGCGAGGCCAAGCAGATGAACGAGGTGCTCGAGCTGCTCGGCGGCACGGACGACAGCCTCGACTGGTTCTTCGTCTCGCCCGCCCAGCTGTTCGGCGCGTACGCCCCCGGCGAGGCGCGCGGCGAGTACCGCACGGGCGGCGACCTGGCCTTCACCGACGCGGAGGGCGTCTCGGCCGTGAGCGGACAGGACTTCGCCCTCGCGATCGTCGACGAGATCGACACCCCGAAGCACCGCCGCGCGCACTTCAGCGTCGCCTACTGAGCGTCGCCCCGCAGGTCGGCCACGCGGTCGTCGAGCGCGCGGGTCGCCGCTTCCGTCACGTCGCGTGCGAGCGCGATGGCATCGACCCGCAGGAGACGGGCGGCCCGCGACCTCGACACGTCGAAGGCCACGGCGAGGGCGGAGGCGGTGTACCCGGCCGCGCCCAGCTCGCGTGCGATGCGTCGCTGCTCGACCCGTGCCTCCTCGTCCGGGAGGTCGGGTCGGGTCGCGGCCACCCAGCGACGTCGTGCGTCGTCGGGGAGGTCGATCACGAGTCGCACGTCGATGTCCTCCGGGCGGACGGCCATCCAGAGGGCGGCCAGCTCGCGGGCCTCGTCGACCAGGGTGTCGACGTCGACCGCCGAGCCGTGGGCGGTGAACGTGCCGGTGGTGCGATCGCCGCCCTCGGGGCCGGATCCGGTCACGACGACCGTCCACGACGTGGGCGTCGGCCGCGCCGCGCGGGCGTGGACGGACCTTCTGGTCGGGGTGGTCATGTCGGGAGGCTCCTGTCATGGACGCCGATCGACGGTGAGACGGCCTGATTCTGACGACGAGCCCGAATCGTGACGCTGTCGGTGCGCTTCGGGCCGCACCCCCATTAGACCCCCTATCGAGGGCGAGAGCGTCGCAAGCGCTCGAATCGGTCCAGATCATCACCGTCTCAGTTCTGAGACTCGATGACGATTCGTCTCAGAATCGATACGATCGTGTGATGGATCTCCAGCAACTGCCGACGCGCGCCCGTCAGGCCACCCTGCTCGGTGCCACAGAGCTCGCGGCCAGAACAGGGCTCAGCCGCCCGACGCTCTACAGGGTGCTCGGCGGGCGCCCCCCTCGCATCGACGACCTGCGCGAACTGGCCCTCGCCTGCGGATTCGACATCGACGCCGCGCTGATCCCCATCAGCGATCCCCTCGCCGCAGTCGCAGCGAGAGCCGCCCTGGGTGATCCCGACGTCGCCGAGTGGTCGGATTCCGCGACCGCGTGGCGCGAACGACTGCAGCGCTATGTCGCCGCGGGCTCGGAGGCCGACGTGCAGGTCGCGCTCATCGACGAGGCCGGCCGTGCGTCGGCGCCCGCCCAGCGGGAGGGCTCGATCCATCTGCGAGGCGACGCTCGCTACGTGGATCGCCTCGTCTCGGCCGGGTCCGCCTCCGGCGACGACTGGGCGCTCTCGGGCTGGGCGGCGCTCGATGCGATGGAGATCGACGTCGAGGCGCCGACCATCCTCTGGACACCCGAGCCGCGACGCGTCGCGCAACTGCTCGCCGACTCCTTCCGACCCGGTCTCGCGGGGCTGTCGGACCTCATCCTGACTCCGGCCCACCCGTCGGTGTTCGCCGGTGCGCTCGAGATCGACTCCGTGCGACTGGTCGCGCCGATCCAGGCGTACATCGACGCCGTCGGGCTCGGCGAGGCATCTCGCTCGGCCGCTCTGTCGTACCTCCGGCGAGAACGATGACCGACGAGCAGCCACGGGGACTCGGGGCCGACGGGTACCGCACACGGCCCGGGCGCCCCCCGGCCGATACGACCGACGCGCGAGCCGGCGCACCACGCAGGGGCCTCCGGTCGACGACCCCCGACGAGACCTTCGCCGCCACGGCCGTCCGCTGGGACATCACCCGCGTGCCCCTCGACCGCATCGAGAGCTCGTCGATCGAGCGGGCGCGCCACCGATTCAGGGCGTCGCTGCCCGATCTCGTCTGGAACGCCGCGGCGCTCGAGGGCAACACCTTCACCCTCCCCGAGGTGCGGACGCTGCTCGACGGCGTGACGGTCGGCGGCCGGCCTCTCGACGACGAGAAGCAGGTGCTGGCCCTGGTCGACGGCTACACCCACCTCGACGAGATCGTCGCGTCCGGCTCGTTCAGCCTGTCGAAGAGCGTCTCCGACGATCTCCATCGCCGGGTCGCCGTCCACGAGGCGATCGAATCGGGCGGCTTCCGTGGCGAGGGGGACGTCGGAGGCGGGGGCACGGCCCGACTCGCCTCCGGCGGACTGGTCGTCGGTGTGCCCCAGAGCGAACTCGCCGGGCGTTTCGCCGCGTCGGCGGACTTCCTCGAGGCTCTCGACGACCCCCGAGAACGAGCCCTCGGCTACTTCGTCTCGGCGACCAGATCGCAGTTCTACTTCGACGGGAACAAGCGGACGGCCCGCCTGATGATGACCGGGCTGCTCATGTCCGAGGGCTACGAGGCGGTCAGCCTCCCGGTGGCCCGCAAGTTCGAGTTCAACAAGGCGCTCGACATCCTGTTCACCGACGACGACGCCACCCCGCTGATGGCGTTCATCGCGAGCTGCGCCTCGCGAACCTGACCCGCCCCGTCACGCCCGGGCGTCGAACCGGCGTCGGTAGCTCGACGGCGTGCTGCCGAAGGCGCTCGCGAAGTTCTGCCGCAGCGTGACGGGGTTGCCGAACCCGCACGACGAGGCGACCTGGTCGATCGGGAGGTCGGTCGTCTCGAGCAGGCGTCGCGCCTCGTCGAGGCGTCGCGATCGCACCCAGGCGGCCGGTGTCGTGCCGGTCGACGCCCGGAACGCCCTCACGAACGTCCGGCGGCTCAGCCGCGCCTCCGACGCCAGACGGTCGACGCCGAGCTCGTCGCCGAGATGCTCGAGGGCCCAGGCGGTCGCGACCGCGATCGGGTCCGTCGCCGCATGCTGCGCGACGGGTCGCTCGATGTACTGCGCCTGACCGCCTTCGCGATGCGGTGCGACGACCAGGCTGCGGGCCACCCTGTTCGCGGCCTCCGCCCCGAGGCGGGTCCGCACGACGTGCAGGCACGCGTCGATGCCGGAGGCGGTGCCCGCCGAGGTCAGCACGTCGCCGTGGTCGAGATAGAGGACGCCCGGCTCGACGGTGATCCCCGGGTGCCTCCGCGCCAGCCCCTCGACGGCGTGCCAGTGGGTGACCGCGCTGCGACCCTCGAGCAGGCCGAGGTCCGCCACGGCGAGGGCGCCGAGGCAGAGACCGACGATCGTCGAACCCCGGTCGTGCGCCGCGAGCACGACCCGGCGCAACGCGGGACCGGGCTCGCGGCCGTCGTCGACCCACGACGGGACGACGACCAGATCGGCGTCGGCCACGGTGTCGAGACCGGCGACGCCGCCCAGCGAGTAGCCCTCGGCGGTCGTGATCGAGCCGGCCCGCTCGGAGAACAGCGTCGTCCGCCATGGCCCGAGCCCCTGGCGGGCGACCTCGTCGAAGACGATCTGAGGCACCGACAGATGGAACATGGAGACGCCCTCGAAGGCGTGGACGGCGATCTTCACGGGCGGACCTCCTCGATGGCCTGAATCCATCGTATCGACGCACACGGGCCACTCGTGCACGGCACCCGTCGCGAGGAGGATCGTCGGTGGATCGCACCCCGCGCCGACGCCCTCGAAACAAGGAGCCCCCATGCCCACACCGAACCGCGCCCTCATCGTCGTCGACGTCCAGCAGGAGTACTTCGCCGGCCCGCTCGAGATCCAGTACCCCTCCGTCGACGACTCGCTGGCCCGTGTCGCCGAGGCCATCGACGGCGCCTCGGCCGCGGGCATCCCCGTCGTGGTGTTCCAGCACACGTCGGGCGAGGGCTCCCCCGTGTTCGATCCGAGCACCGAGGCGTTCGCCCTGCACCCCGAGATCGAGAGGCGTCGCCGCTCCGACTGGAAGTCGATCACCAAGCGGTACAGCTCGGTCTTCGCCGACACCGACCTGCTCGACTGGCTGCACGAGAACTCGCTCGACACCGTCACCCTGGTCGGGTACATGACGAACAACTGCATCCTCGCCTCGGCCGCCGGGGCCGAGGCGGTCGGCATCACCGCCGAGGTGCTGTCCGACGCGACGGGCGCCATCAGCCTCGGGAACGACGCGGGCCACGTCGACGCCGAGACCGTGCACCGCACCCTCATGGCCCTCCTCGATTCGAACTTCGCGGCAGTCGCCACGACGGCGGGGTGGACGACCGCGGTGTCGGCGGGCCAGCCGCTCGCCGCGAGCAACCTGCCCGAATCGGCGACGGCGGGCGCCGCGCGCTTCCCGCGCGGCTGACCGAAGAGGAGGAGGCACGGCCCGCCCGCGCCGGCCCGTCTCCGCTCGCCCGGCCCGACGGACGGGGGTTCCGGCAGGGCCTGGCTGGGCCCGGCGGGCGGCCCTAGGGTCGGTGACATGGATGAACGAGCCGAGGTCCGCGAGTTCCTCGCGTCACGCCGTGCGCGGCTGTCACCCGAGCAGGCGGGCGTCGTCAGCGCCGGCGGGCGTCGACGCGTCCCCGGGCTGCGCCGTGACGAGGTCGCCCGCCTGGCCGGTGTCAGCGTCGACTACTACACGCGTCTCGAGCGGGGCAACCTCGGCGGGGTGTCCGACAGCGTCCTCGACGCGATCTCCCGTGCTCTGGGGCTCGACCGGGCCGAGACCGACCACCTCCACGACCTCGCCAAGGCGTTCGCCCCGTCGCGTCGCAGGCCGCCCGTCGGCGCCGGGCGGAAGATCGCCCAGTCGCCCGTGCAGCACATGCTCGACGCGATGACCGGCGCGCCCGCCATGGTGACGAACACCCGCATGGACCTCGTCGCCGCCAACACGCTCGGCTTCGCCCTGTACTCCGACATGTACCGCGGCACGCTGCGCCCCGGCAACCACTCGCGCTACATCTTCCTCGACCCGGGCGCGCGCGACTTCTACCCCGACTGGGAGCGCGCGGCCGATGTCAACGTGGCCATCCTCCGCCGCGACGCCGGGCGCGACCCCCACGACGCCGGGATCGCCGCGCTCGTCGGCGAGCTCTCGATCCGCAGCGACGAGTTCCGCACCCGCTGGGCGGCGCACGACGTGCGCCGCCACTACACGGGCGCGAAGCAGTTCCGGCACCCGGTCGTCGGCCTGCTCGAACTCGACTTCCAGGCGATGGAGCTGCAGGACACCCCGGGCCACTCGCTCACCGTCTACACGGCCGTGCCCGGCTCGCCCTCCGACGAAGGGCTCAGGCTCCTCGCCTCGTGGGCCGCGACCGAGCACATCGTCGAGCGCGCCCGCGCGATCGACACCGCCTCCTGATCCTCCGCCCTCCGCCGCCCCGCGGCATCCTCCCCGCCACCGGGCACGCCCCGAGGAGGCGCGGCTCCGCGCCCGAAAGGACCTCACGATGGCCACCTCGCCCGTCCCCACCCGCTCGACCCGCGCCTCCGGCCCCACCGCGCCCGTCGACCGTCTGCCGCTGTTCTCGCTCGTCGTCCTCGCGACGATGGGGTTCATCCTCGTCGCGATGGAGACGATGCCCGCGGGTCTGCTGCCCGTCATCGCGGACGGCCTCGACACGAGCGAGGGGGCCGTGGGTCTGCTCATCAGCGCCTACGCGCTCGGCACGGTGCTGGCGACCGTTCCGGCCATCGCGCTCACCCGGGGGATGCGACGCAAGCCGCTCCTCCTGATCGCGATCACGGGGCTGGTCGTGGCGAACACCGTGACGGCGCTCTCGCCCGTGATCGCACTCGCCCTGGTGTCGCGGTTCGTCGCCGGAGCCTTCTCGGGTGTGATCTGGGGCATGCTCGCCGCCTACGGCCGCCGCATCAGCCCGCCGAGCCGCGCCGGTCTCTCGCTCGCCATCGTCTCGGCCGGCGCACCCGTCGGCTTCGCGTTCGGTACGCCGCTCGGCTCGTGGCTCGGCATGACCCTCGACTGGCGCTGGTCGTTCGGCGGGCTGACCCTGATCGGCGTCGTGGTGTTCGCGCTCGTGGCCGCGGTCGTCCCCGACGCCGCACCGGCACCCGAGGGGGCGCGCCTGTCGCTCGGGCGCGTGTTCCGCATACCCGGCATCGCGGTGATCCTGGCGGTGATCGCCGCCTGGATGCTCGCGCACAACACGATCTACACGTACGTCTCGCCGTACCTGCGGGCCGGCGGGTCAGGGCTCGGGGTCGACGTCATGCTGCTGATCTACGGCGTCGCCTCGATCGGCGGGATCGTCGTCACCGGGGCGCTGCTCGACCGGTGCCCGCGGGCGCTGCTGCACGGCAGCGTCGCGCTCTTCGTGGTCGCCGGAGTGATCCTGCTCGCGGGTCACGCGTCGGTGCCAGCCGTCGTCGTCGCGGCGGTGCTCTGGGGCGTGACCTTCGGCGGGGCGTCGGCTCAGCTGCAGGCGGCGCTCACGACCGTCGGCGGAGACAACGCCGACGTCGCGAACGCGTTCCTGCCGGTGGCGTTCAACGTGGCGATCTTCTTCGCCGGCATCGTCGGGGCGGCTCTGCTGACCGCGGCCGACGGCCTCGTGCTGCCGGTGCTGATGATCGGGTTCGGGGTCGTCGCGTTCGCGCTGACCGTGTACGGGCGGCGCACCGCGTTCCCCGCGGCACTCTGACGGTCGCGCGCGGCGGAGCGCTCGGCGCTGAGACCCCAGGAAGTCTCCGAGACCCCAGCGCGCGGGCGGGGGTCTCAGCGACTCGCTGGGGTCTCGGCGTCTCAGGAGATGTGCGTCATGTCCCGCGCAATCGGGTGATGCGCTCGCGGATGCGGGAGTCGAGATCGTCGAACTCGTCGAGGACGTCCATCGCCGCGTAGGCACGGCCGCGGACGCGCTCCGTGACGGCTTCGACGATGTGGTTCTCCGCCAGCACCTCGACGCCGCGGTACACGCTCCGCTCAGGGAGGTCGCGCAGCTCGTCGACGAGCTGCTCGACCGTGAAGACGGGCAGCGTCAGCAGAACGGGCAGGATCCGGTCGGCAGCACTGCCGGCCCGAGGTCGCGCCTGTTCTCGCCAGTCCTCCACGTACCGGGCGAAGCGGCGCGCAGTGCCTCGCGCCTCGCGAGCCGCCGTCTCGACAGAGAGTGCGAGGTCGGTGACGATCGGCGCGACGTCGCCGGTGCGGTAGGCGGTGAGCAGCGAGAAGTAGTGGGTCGTGTCCGCAGCGAGGGCGCTCGCCACAGGCAGCACCGTGTGCGGCGTCACGCCGCGGCGGCGGAGTATCGCCCCGATGAGTGCACGGCCGATGCGGCCGTTGCCGTCGGTGAACGGGTGGATGCTCTCGAACTGAGCGTGTGCGATCGCCGCCTGCGTGATGGGTTCGACGTCGTCCCGGTTCGAGAAGGCGACGAGATCCTGGAGGAGGGCGGGGACGTCATCCGGGGGCGGCGGGACGTAGAGCGCGTTCCGCGGAGAGTACTGCGAGCCGCCGATCCAGTTCTGCACGTCGCGCACGCGGCCTGCGTACGGCCGCTCGGTCACGTCCGGGTCGTCTCGCATGAGCGCCCCGTGCGCGGTGAGGATCTCGTCGAGCGCGATGGTCGCTTCGGAAGCTGCGATGAGCTTCGTGATGGCGGCACCGGCGGCCACAATGGACATCGCCGAGTCGTTCTCCTTCAGACCGCCGATGGCACGTGCGAACGCGAGGGGCGATGCCTCGACGTGTTCGATACGGCTCGAGGCCACCGACTCCATGCGGATCAGGAAGCCGGCGAGCGGGCTCAGCACACCGTCGGCGACCCGCTCGAGGTCGGTCGCCTCGTGGCGGGCTCGAGAGAGATCGCGAGCTGAGACGACGGGCACCTCGAGATCGGCGATCATCGGGGGGATCGAGGCCCGGACCTCGGAGAGCATGCGGTCTTCACGCGTGCCGCGACGGCTCGCGCTCGCCCAGAGCATGGTGCGCGTCGTGTGGGCCGGCCACTCCGCCATCGGGCATCCTCCCGTCAATGACAGGATTCATAATGACACTTATCGAGCCTAGATGACAATAACGAGGAGGTCGTCGCCACTCGGTGTCGGCGCGGTGCCGGTCCAACCGACACCGCGCCTCCTGCGGGCCGTCGCCTCGGGGGCCCTGTCAGGGCCACCCACGGTCAGGGCGGGAGCGTAACGTCGGAGACGAAGAGCCCGTCGTCGAGCACCGTGTTCCGACCCGCCCCTCGAACCCCCCGCGAACCGAACCCACCACCCCCAGGAGAACCATGCGCACCGTCAACGCCTACGCGGCACCGTCCGCCACCGAGCCCCTCGTCAAGACGACCATCGAGCGACGCGACGTCGGCCCGAAGGACGTCATGATCGACATCGCCTACGCCGGCATCTGCCACAGCGACATCCACACCGTCCGCGGCGAGTGGGGCGAGATCCAGTACCCGCAGGTCGTCGGTCACGAGATCGTCGGCACCGTCTCGGAGGTCGGCTCCGAGGTCACCAAGCACAAGGTCGGCGACCGCGTCGGCGTCGGCTGCATGGTCAACTCGTGCGGCGAGTGCGAGTACTGCAAGCGCGGCGACGAGCAGTACTGCGCCAAGGGCAACGTCGGCACCTACACGGGCGTCGACCCCGCCGACGGCACCATCACGCAGGGCGGCTACTCGCAGGCCGTCGTCGTCACGGAGGACTTCGTGCTCCGTGTGCCCGAGTCGCTCGACTACGACAAGGTCGCCCCGCTGCTCTGCGCCGGAATCACCCTGTACTCGCCCCTGCACCACTGGGGCGTGACCGAGGGCACCAAGGTCGCCATCGTCGGCATGGGCGGACTCGGCCACATGGGCGTCAAGATCGCCGCCGCCCTCGGCGCCGAGGTCACCGTGCTGTCGCAGACCACCTCGAAGAAGGACGACTCGCTGCGCTTCGGCGCCAAGGCGCACTACGCGACCAGCGACGAGCAGACCTTCACCGACCTGGCGAACTCGTTCGACCTGATCATCAACACCGTCTCGGCGAAGGTCGACATGGGCGCATACCTCGGTCTGCTGGCCGTCGACGGCACGCTCGTCAACGTCGGCGCCCCGTCCGAGCCGCTCGAGGTGCCCGCGTTCGCGCTCATCCCCGCACGCCGCAGCTGGGCCGGTTCGGCCATCGGCGGCATCCGCGAGACGCAGGAGATGCTCGACTTCTGCGCCGAGCACGGCATCGTGCCCGAGACCGAGCTCATCGACGCCGACCAGATCAACGAGGCGTACGAGCGCGTGCTGAAGTCCGACGTGCGCTACCGCTTCGTCATCGATGCCGCCACGTTCGCCTGAGCCCAGAGGCCCCGAGCGACAGGCACCGCCTATCCGCATTACGCAACCCCCCGGGCCGGCTGACCGAACCGTCAGCCGGCCCGGGTACGAACGTGGGGGGAAGGCCGCAGCAGCGGCCGGGAAGGCACAACCTCATGACTGAGATCACCGCCCACCACGGGCTCTTCAAAGACACGAACCTCCACGTCGACGACTTCGGCGGCTCGGGACGCACCGTCGTGCTCATCCACGGCTGGCCCCTCTCCGGCGAGTCGTGGAGCAAGCAGGTCCCCGCGTTCCGCGACGCCGGCTACCGCGTCGTCACCTACGACCGCCGCGGCTTCGGACGCAGCGACAAGCCGAAGACCGGCTACGACTACGACCACCTGACCGAAGACCTTCACACGGTCCTCACCGAGCTCGACCTGAACGACGTCACGCTCGTCGGGTTCTCGATGGGCGGCGGCGAGGTCGCCCGCTACTTCACGAAGTACGGCACCGAGCGTCTGCACAGCGTCGTCTTCGCCTCGGCCGTCCCGCCGTACCTGATGAAGACCGACGACAACCCCGAGGGCCCTCTCACCAAGGAGGCGGCGGCCGACATGACCGCCGGCCTCACCAAGGACGAGGACTCCTTCTACGACGAGTTCACCACCGGATTCTTCTCGGTCGACGGCGTGCTCAAGGTCTCCGAGGCCGACCGCCAGGACGCCCTGCGTCTCGCGAAGCAGGCCGACAAGGCCGCCGCGCTCGAGGCCATGGCCTCGTTCGCGAACACGGACTTCCGTGACGACCTCGCCAAGGTGACCGTGCCCACGCTGGTCATCCACGGCGACGGCGACGAGACGGTCCCCTTCGAGGGTTCGGGTGCTCGCACGCACGAGGCGATCGCCGGTTCCGAGCTGCACGTCATCGCCGGCGCACCCCACGGTGCCAACGTGAGCGACGCCGACGAGTTCAACCGCGTCGTGCTCGCCTTCCTCGCGAAGTAGCACCGCTCGCGAACAGCACCGCTCGCTAAGCAGCACTGCTCGCGAAGCAGCACCGCTGCCCAGGAGGCGCGGTGCCGGTCCTCGAGACCGGCACCGCGCCTCCTCGGTTCGCGGCCTGCACCGGGCCGCCGTCGAGCCGCGACCCGTACGGTGGCGGAGGTGAACAGCTCGCAGCACACCATCTGGTGGCACGTCTACCCGCTCGGCTTCGCAGGTGCGGACACGACCGGGGCGGATCGCTCGCCGGCACCGCGCCTCCTCGACCTCGTGCCCTGGCTCGACCATCTGCTGGCGCTCGGTGCGAACGGACTCGCCCTCGGGCCGGTCTTCGAGTCGTCGACGCACGGCTACGACACGATCGACTGGCTCGCCGTCGATCCGCGACTCGGCACCGAGGCCGATCTGGTCACCCTGATCGAGGCGGCGCACGCGAAGGGCGTGCAGGTGATGCTCGACGGCGTCTTCAACCACGTCGGGCCCGAGTTCCCCGCGCTGATCGAAGCGCGGAGCGACCCCTCGTCGCCGGCGGCCTCGCTGTTCCGCCGTGACGACGACGGCAGTCTGGGCACCTTCGAGGGCCACGGCGGGCTGATCGCGCTCGGCCACGACTCGCCCGAGGTCGCCCGCCAGGTGACCGAGGTGCTGACCTACTGGGCCGACCGCGGAGTCGACGCCTGGCGACTCGACGCGGCGTACGCGGTGCCGTCGACGTTCTGGGCGACCGTGCTGCCGGTGCTGCGCGAGCGCCACCCCGACGTGTACGTGGTCGGCGAGGTGCTGCACGGCGACTACGTCGCGGCGGTGGCCGACGGCGGTCTCGACAGCGTGACGCAGTACGAGCTGTGGCAGGGCGTCTGGCACGGGCTGAACGACGTCAACCTGCACGAGCTCGAGTGGGCCCTGCAGCGTCACGACGGGTTCCTCGACCACTTCGTGCCGCTCACCTTCGTCGGCAACCACGACGTCACGCGCATCGCGAGTCAGATCGACGACGACCGGCACCACGACCACGCCCTGGCGCTGCTCTTCACGCTCGGCGGCACGCCGTCCGTCTACTACGGCGACGAGCTCGGACTGCGGGCCCTGAAGGAGGAGCGGGTCGGCGGCGACGACGCCGTGCGCCCGGCGTTCCCCCCGGCGCCCGTCGACGCCCCGGGTGCCGGCGTGCCCGGCGCCCTCCCCGAGGTCCTCGCCCTCCACCAGCGGCTGATCGGCGTGCGACGCCGGCACCCGTGGCTGCACACCGCCCGCAGCCGCACCGTCGCGGTGTCTAACGAGACGCTCGTGCTCGAGATCGTCGGCGACGGGCCGGGCGAGGCGCTCGTCGTGGCGCTGAACCTGGGCGACGACGAGCTGCGCGTGGCCGAGCCGGCGCCGGGCGAGTGGCTGGACGGGCGCGACGCGGGGCTCGACGGCGACGTGCTGTCGGTCGGGCCGCACGGCTGGGCGGTCGTCGCGCGACGCTGAGGCGCGGGCGCGGTGCGGTCGTGCGGGATGGGGTGCGGTGCGGTGGCGACGGATGGCCCCGTCCGAGGAGACCGGCCGCGGTGTGCACGGCGACGGGCCGCCCCGTCCGCGAGGACGGGACGGCCCGGGGGGCGCCTCGGATCAGAGGCAGCTCTCGCTGACGGTGCTGAAGAACTCCTCGCTGCCACGGGCGCGGACGTTCTCGAGACGCTGGAGGTCCAGGACGATGTTCATGATTCCCTCGTTTCTTCTTCGGTGTGTCCTCCGGTACCGTCCCGCCCGGCGGGCGGCGGTCCGGAGCTGTGCGCTCACGGCTGGGCCGTGAGCAGGTCTGTGGAGACGTCTCCTGGCGAGACGGGCAGCAGCTCGAACGCGCCCGCGCCGTGCCCCCGGAACGCGGAGCGCGGACCGGGTACGACGAGTCGGTCGACGTCGAGCGCGAGCAGCCCGCGGTACAGGTCCCCCGCGACGACGGGGTGCGTCCACCCGTCGAGCAGGTGCCTCGCGACGTCCTCGCCCGTGAAGAGCTCGCTTCCGTCGATGTCCGACACCAGACGTCGGACGGGGGCCCGGAATGGGACGGTCCCGTACACCTCCTCGGCCAGGAGTTCGCGAAGGGGTCCCATGCGCGGGCAGTGCTCGGCCCGGTCGATCACGTAGAAGACCCGGCCCCCGGCGGCGCGGACACGCTCCTCGAGGCGCCGCACGCTCCTCCTGTCGCCCGAGACAGCGAGGACGCCGCCGTCGTGACGCACCGAGAGCTCCGTCCAGCCCCCGGGCGCCGGGTCCGCCAGCAGCGCCTCGACCACGGCGTCGTCGACGCGGGTGAAGAAGACGCACGCCAGGTCCCTGCCCTGGTCGGCGAACCAGCGACGTTCGACCTCGCCGCTCGACACGAGCAGGCGCACCATGTCGGCGAGGCCGACAGCGCCGGAGCCCACCGCCGCGACGAAACCCCCGAAACTCTGACCGCAGACGACGTCGGGGTCGATCCCGCGCTCCTCCCGCATCCACTCCACGAGCGAGAGGTTGATGGCCAGGAAGGCGAGCTGGTACGGCTCCCAGTCGTCGATGAACGCCGTCGAATAGGCCTCCTCGAGGTCGTACCCCGCGGCGTCGCTGCACTCCTCGAACCGACGAGCCACGCCGGGGTACGAGGCGAGGAACCTCCGCACGTGCGCGTGGCGCGACGGCGAGAGCCCGGGGTAGAGGACGGCGTCCACGTCAGGCGCCCTGTCCGGCCACGAGAGGGAAGTCCCCCGCGAGCACCTCGAACCCGGGCGGCACGTCGTCCGACGACGTCTCCACCTCGAGCACGGCCACGCCGGAGACGACCGCCTGCTGCCACGCCTCGCGCACCGCCGCCTCGAGGTCCACGGCACCGGACGCGCGCACGTGCGGGACACCGTCGGCACGGCACAGGTCGCCCACGGGGCGACTCGCGGAGAGGAACGACGGGGCCGTCGGCGCCGACTGCCTCCGGTTGGCCTCCAGCCACCCGAGACCGCCGTCGGCCAGCACCACGACGAGCACGGACGACCCTTCACCGCGCAGGCGGGCCAGGTCGACCGCCGCTGAGCGGAAGGCTCCGTCCCCGACGACGGCGACCACGGAGGAGCCTGGCAGGCAGCGGGCGACGGCACCGGCCGCGACGACCCCGAACCCCATGGGGGTCTGCTCGCTGGGGACCAGGCAGTCGGCGTCCGCGCCCACCGTCCAGTCCGGCCAGAAGTAGCTCCGCATGTCGTGCAGGCCGTTCTCGTGGACCGACCACCGCCGCGCGGGGACGACAGCGTCGACGAGACGCAGCACGTCCACGGTCCGTGCCGGCCCGGGGACCGCTGCGGGGTCTGCCGCAGCGCGGTCCACCGCAGCGGATCGATCGGCGCGGGCGGCGGCGGCCAGGGAACGCACCTCCGTGCGCCACGTCGGATCGGCGGAGCCCCAGGCACGCCGCAGCAGGCCGGCGACGACCGGGCGGACGTCGGCCACGACGATCTCTCCGGGGAGGTGCGCGACGACGTCGGAGGGGGCGTGATTGACCTGCACGACGGCAGGCGACGGAGAGGGCCACTCGTGGAGGGCCGTCTCCTCGAGCCGGGACCCGAGCACGAGCACGACGTCCGAGGCCGCCAGGGCGGCCCTCGCGGCGTCATGGGCGTAGAGACCGACGAGGCCGAGGAACGCCGGGTGGTGCTCGTCGACGACGCCGCGCCCCGAAGCCGTGCAGAGGATCCCGGCCCCCGTGAGCTCCGCGAGCTCGACCACGGACCGGCCGACGTCGGCGTGCCGGCAACCGCCGCCCACGATCAGCAGGGGTCGCCGGGCCCCGTCGAGCACGGTGTCGCCGAGCACCACCCGATCCGGCACGCGGACCTCGGGCGGTCGACCCGCGGGCTCGACCGGCACGGAGGGTGACGCCTCGGGCAGGCCCTCGGGGATCTCGAGGAGCACCGGGCCCGCCGGTGCGGCACCCGCCACGGCGAGGGCGCGTCGGACGTGGTCGGCGATGTCCGCGGAGAGCGCGACTCGACGCGCCCGCTTGACGAGGGGCGCGACGACGGCGACCGGGTCGAGCTCCTGGAAGGCACCGGACCCGAGCGCGACCTCCGGGACACCCGAGGTCAGCAGCACGACCGGCGCCCGCTGGGCGTCCGCCTCCAGCACTCCGCTCAGGGCGTGCGTGACGGCGGGCCCCTTGCCGACGAAGCAGGCGGCGGGCACGCCCGTCGCGACCGCGCAGGCCGTGGCGGCGTAGACGGCGTGACGCTGATCCGCGTAGAGCACCACCTCCAGGCCGTGCTCCGCGAACGCCTCGACCACGACGAGGTCGTCACCCGGCAGCCCGAACGCGAACTCCACGCCGCCCTCGCGGAGCGCGGCGGCGACCGCGCCCCAGACGGCCCGCCCGTCGGCTCCCTCGGCGCTCACGCTCGGGGTCCCCCGTCACGGCCCAGGTGGTCCGCGACGCCCTTCGAGAGCAGGACCGGCTCGGCCACCAGTCGACCATCCACGGCGAAGTGGCCCGCCATCGGGCCCCGTCCGCCGAGCGGCTCGTTGCCGTCGTCGACGGCGAGCAGCGATCGGTCGACGGTGGTCGTGCACCAGCGTCGCAGCACGCGTTCGATCCGGGGCGCCGTGCCGAACAGCGAGGCCCCCATGGCGCGTTCGGCGTAGGCGCCCGTGTCGAGCATGTCCGCCAGCGCGGCCTCGTCGTCCCAGACGGCCACGTTGAAGATCGGGCTGAAGAACTCCGTGAGCTCCGGCCGCTGGCCCGCCGGCCATGCGACGATCGTCGGTTCGAGCTGCGACCTGCCGAAGTCGATGCGCCCGCCCGAGCGGATCCTGCCGCCGTGCCGGTGCAGGAAGTCCGCCGACCGGGCCAGTACGCCGGGATAGTGCACCCGTCCGTAGTCGCCGTCGCCGTCGCCGTCGCCGTCGAAGCGCAGGGTGCCGAGGTGGGCGCCGAGGTCGTCGAGGAAGCGCTCCGCGATCGCCGCGTGAACCCAGACGACGTCGGGACCGAGGCAGTCCTGGCCCGTGTTCAGGAGGCGCACCTCGGCCGTCTCGGCCACCGCCGACGCCAGGTCGGCGTCCGGGGCCACCACGACCGGATTCACTCCCGATCCGAGGAACACGAACAGCTGCTCGCGCCGCAGGCCGTGCCGCACGAGCTCGGCGTTGGCGTAGGCGCCCGCGAAGACCACGACGTCGGCACCGACCACGACACGCTCCACGAAGCGCCGCTGAGGCTCCGGAGCCAGCTCGACCGGGGCGGCGACGAGTCCCTGCAGCAGCTGGTGCAGCCGCACCGCCGTGTCCGAGACGTGCGCCGAGGGACGCAGGCGGACCCGGTCGGCGTAGAGCGTGGGCACCAGACCGTAGAGGACGTACGAGTAGAGGAGCACGTTCGAGGGCAGGAAGACGGCGATCTCGTCGACGTGCCGAGGTGCGTGACGCGCCACCTCGGCCCGGGCGCCCCGCAGCGTCGCCACCGCGGCCGTCACCTCGTATCGGGCGGCTGCGCGCGTGGCCACCTCGGACAGCACGTCGACGACGGCCGCCGCGTGGCGCTCGATCTCGTCGGCCAGCACCTCCAGCCGGGTCGCCTGCGCGTCGCTCGGGGCGAGGCCGGGACCCGTGCCCCGGCCCGGGTCGACCGAGATGTCGCGGAGGGATGGACGCGTGCCGTTGCCGACGGGGGCGATGCTCATGATGAGGCTGCTTTCTCGAGGAGGGGCCGGTGACGGGGCGGGCGGGACGGCCCCCCGACGGAGAGGAGCGGGAGGAACGGACGTGCGGGATCGTCGACGGCGGCGAGGGCGGAGAGCACCCCGGCCGAGCCCGTGGCCAGGTCGGCCGAGGCCCGGCGCTGGCCTCGGCCCAGGCAGCTGAGCCCGTGGGGGACCTCGACCATCTGCAGGTCGAGCAGGGCCACGTGCTGGGCGATGGCCGCGGTGGTGTCGACCAGACCCGCCGCGCGGAGCGCCGCCAGCCCCACCAGCAACCCCGCGCGGCCGCGATAGAGACCGGGCTCGGCCACGATCGTCGCCGAGAGGGCGGTGGCGAGCGCCCGGGCCTCGTCCGCGTCGACGCCGTCCGCCCCGCAGGAGGCCAGCACCGAGGCCACGACGGCGACGCCCGCGGTCCCGTTCGACAGGTAGGGGTACAGGATCCCGCCTTCGTCCACGAGGAGGGCACCGGACGCCGAGGTCGTGCAGGCGCGGAGATCCCGGCGCAGGAGCCCCACGGCCCGCTCCGTGAAGGAGTCGTCGCCGAGCTCACGGCCCAGCGTGGCGAGGAACAGCGCCGGGCCCGACCAGCCGTCGATGAGACCCGCGGCCTCACCGGTGGCGGTGTCGGCGGAGGGGACCCAGAGGTCCTCGAGGCCCTCGGCGAGGGTCACCGCGGTCGCGACGTCGTCGGGGCCGCCGAGGGCGAGCAGGGCCAGCCCCGCCCCCGCACGGCCGCTCGTGAGCGTCGCGTCGCGCGCCCCGAGGACGTCCGCACCGGCCTGCCGGACGAGGTCGGCACCCGCCCCGTGGCCCAGCTCGAGCAGGACGGTGCCGACACCGGCGCGACCGTCGAGCAGGCCGGGGCCCGTGGGGACGGTAGCCCGCTCCACGAGCCACTCGACGTGCCCGGGCGTCGGGTCGACTCCCTGCTGGGCCAACGACCAGAGCACGCCGGCGGCCCCCACGGCGACCCCCACGCCGTCCTGGGCGAACTGCAGCAGGTCGCCGGGGAACAGCCGGTCGTCGCGGTCGGCCGAGGCCGAGCCGAGGATCCCCGCCACGAGCCCCTGCCTCGTGAACGGGGCGCGGCGCCGTGGCATGGTGTCGATGTCGTCGCCGAAGGCCGCTCGGACGAGGGCGAGCCACTCCTCCCCCACGGGGAACCGGTCGGCGATCCAGCGCACCAGCGCACCCGCCTCCTGCGGATCGCGGTCGAGGACCTGCGTCGACGGGTGGAAGAACCAGAGGGCGAGCGCCGCCAGGGCGTACTCGTCGTCATCCCGAGTGAGCGGACGACCGGCACGGCCCGGCCGAACGAAGCCCGGACAGCCGAGGCCCGCCCGGTGGGTCGACGTCAGCGGCCGCGCCAGCTCGAGGTCCACCAGGGTGACGACGTCGCCGTCCGACACCAGCAGGTTCGCGGGGTGGACGTCGCCATGCACCCACCCGGCCGCATGGACGTCGCGCACGATGCGCACGACCTGCTCGAGCACGACGGCGACGCGGTCCGCGTACCGGTCGCGCGCCTCCTGGTCGTCGCCGCCGGTCGAGAGCGGGTGCGCGGCGGCCGCCCACCTCTGGGCCGTCTCCCCCTCGACGAAGTCGGTCACGAGGTACTCGTGCTCCCAGAGTCGGAACCGGTCGAGAGCACGGGGCAGGCCCGCGACGTGCCCGAGCGCCACGAGAGCTTCGTGCTCGGCGCCGAGCCGGGCGACGGCGTCCTGGTCGTGGCCGTCGAGGCCCGCCCACGGACGCGCCTCCTTGACGAGGACGGTCAGATCGTCGGCCGTCCGTCGCGCGCGGTAGACGCCCCCGCCGTTCGAGAAGTGCAGCGCCTCGACGAATTCGAGGGCGTGCGACGCCACGGCCTCGCGCTCGCGCTGGTCGAGCATCTCCTGCACGACGGCCGGGACCGGGGCCCAGGCCGGCACCGAGAACCACGGCAGCCGTTCGTCGGGCACCAGCCCGGTCGGAGAGAGGACGGCGGGGACGCTCGACCCGTCGACCTCCACGATGTCACGGGACCGGAACGCGCCGAAGCGGACGTGCAACGGCCCCTCCCGGTACCGGAGGTCGCTGAGCACGTAGGGCGCGCGGCCCGCGGTCAGGAGGGGGTCGAGCTCCTCGAGGACCCGACGCAGCTGGTCCTCGTCGGCCGGGTAGGCGGTCACGAACTTGCCGCTGGAGGCGCGGGGCGCGTACTTCGAGCCGCTCACCGACAGGATGCGCCGCGAGCGCAGGTACTTGAACGGCAGCTCCTCGGCGTAGGCCCACCGCGCGATCGTCGCGAGCACCTCGTCGGCATCGTCCGGGACGGCTGCGACGTGCACCTTCCAGCCCTGCCACGGCCCGGGGACGCCGACGGGGCGGACGTGCACCCACTCCCGTCGCGCCGTCGCCCGCCAGCCGGACGGGGGCTCCGGGAGCACGTGGTCGCGGTCGCCCGGGAGCGGCCGCAACGGGTCGTCGAGGACGAGCGGGTCGGCGAGGCACCACAGGTCGAGGGGCGTCGCGTGCGTGGAGCGGAACGTGGGCATCGTCAGCCCTCCCCGTCGATCGTGCGGGCCAGGAGGTGCGCGAGGGACGTGTCGTCGTGCCGGCGCACGTGCCGGGCGACCTCGGCGCTCGAGCGCTCGACATCGGACCGGTGGCGCGTCCGCCGCTCGGCGCGGTCCGGGAGGGTCTCGCTGGCCTCGTCGAACTCGTGCCGCAGCACGCTCCAGACGAGGGCGTCCTCGTGCTCGCCGTCCGAGAAGAAGTAGTCGCGGAGGACGCCCTCCAGCACGGGCGCACCGGCCTTGGAGAGCATCGACACCATGCCCCGGTTCGACACCGCCGCCTGGAACTCCACCCGGTGGGCGCCGTGGGTCCAGAAGAGCTCCTCCAGCACGTTGTCGACCGCCTCGGCGCCGTATCCGAGCGACCACAGCCCGGGGTCGCCGACGGCCACTCCGATCGTGGCGCACCGCGCGACGCGCTGACCCGACCATCGCCATTCGACGAAGCCGACGGCCTCACCGTCGCGCGTGGTCACCATCACGTAGTTCACGCGCCCGGCGCCGATGGCCTCGGCGAGCGCCTGCTCGTCCGCGGGCGCTCCGTCTCGCAGACGCGCCCGGCCCATCGCGTCGGCCTCGATCCACCGGACGATGGTGCCGGCGTCGGAGCGCCCCGCCGGGCGCAGAAGGGTCCTGGAGTGCTTCATCGGTCTCCTCCTGCGGGGCCGGATCGGTCGGGTGCCCCGACGACGAGTGCGATGCTCTGGCCGCCGAAGCCGAAGGACAGGCTCACCCCGAGGTCGGCAGCGGTCGGGCGAGGCGCGTCGCGGACCACGTCGAGGTGGTCGAAGGCGGGCGACGGGCAGTTGGCGGTCGCGGGCACGAGGCCGTTTGCGAGGGTGAGCGCGAGCACGATCACCTCGGCGGCGCCGGAGGCGGCGATCATGTGCCCGGTGGCGGGCTTGATGCTGTGCACGGGGACGTCCCGCACGGTCGGGCCCAGGACCCGGAGGAGCGCGGCGGCCTCGGCGCTGTCGTTGAGCTCGGTGCCCGTCCCGTGGGCGCTGACGACGCCCACGTCGGCGGCCGGACGCCCGGCGTCGTCGAGCGCTGCCCGCAGGGCCCGTGCGGCACCGTCGCCGTCGGGGGCCGGCGCGGTGGCGTGCGCCGTGTCGGTCGCGGCGCCGAAGCCGTGCAGCACGCCGAGCGCCGGCACGCCCCTGGTCCGGGCGTGCGACGCGCGCTCGAGGACGAGGACGGCGGCGCCCTCGCCGAGGACGAAGCCGTCGCGGTCGCGGTCGAAGGGCCTGCAGGCCGCCCCGGGGTCGTCGTTGCGGCGCGACAGTGCGCCCACGACGGACATCTCGACGAGCGAGCGTGCGGTCACCGTGGCGTCGACGCCGCCGCAGACGACCACGTCGGCGGCACCGGCCCGCAGCAGCATGAGCGCGGTTCCCACGGCGAGGGCGCCGCTGGCGCACTCGGCGACGACGGTGCTCGAGGGACCCCTCAGGTCGAAGTGCCGCGCGACCTCGCTGGTCGCGATCGACGGGGAGGTCGTCGAGGAGGCCAACGGATAGCGCCGACGCAGCGCCTCCGGCCCCCCGTCGGCGAAGGCACCCGCGACGTCGTCGTGGTGCTGCAACGGCCCGCTCGACGTGCCGAGGCATGTCGCGACCCGCTCGGGCGCGACGGAGCCGGCGCCGCTCTCCCGGGTGTCGAGCCGGGCCTGCGCGAGCGCCTCCGTGGCCGCGACCAGGGCCATGACGGCCGAACGGTCCAGACGCCGGGTCACACGGCGCGGCAGGACGTCCGCGCAGGTGGCGTCGTCGACCTCGCCGGCGAAGCGCGTGGCGAGGTCCGAGGCGTCGAAGCGCGTGATCGGACGGATGCCGGTCGCCCCGGCGAGCAGGCCCGACCAGAGCACCTCCGTGCCCCGCCCGAGCGGCGACACCACACCAGTACCGGTGATGACCACCTCGTCGTCCCCCATGATCGCTTCCCCCCGGAGCATGTCAGTCCCGTCCGCCGCCTCGGCGCGGCAGCAAGGGAGCCAGCAGCAGGATCAGGGCCCACACCCCGAGCGCGAACGACGGCCAGTAGAAGACGGCGTGTCCTTGGCGGAAGCTCATGAACCCCCAGATGGCGGTCATGACGATCGCCCCCACGAGCCAGTAGCGCCACTCGTCGAGGAGCTTGCGCCCGTCGGTGCTGCCTCGCTCGTCGGTCGTGCCTCGTCCGTCGTCCATGGGGTCCTCCTCTGTCGTGGCCTTCGTCGGCCCGGGGGCCGTCGTGGGGTCGGGCCGCCGCTCGTGCGGCGGCCCGACGCTGCGCGTCAGGCGCAGTTCTCGCTGATGGTGCTGAACAGTCGGCCGTCGGCGTCGCTCGTGGCGACGACGGACAGCTCCTGCAGGGCGAGGATCGTCTTCATGCTTCACACCCCCTCTCTCGGCGTCGTGGTGGCGGCGTGCAGGACGCCCGGACGCGCCGACCGGAAGGCTGTGCCCTCGGCGACGAGTGCGTGGACGACGGCGGAGGTGACCACGCGGGCCAGCGCGATGCCGAGGCAGGTGCGCGCTCCGCTGCCGAACGACAACGAGCGGCGCGGCCGACCGTCGAGGTCGATGCCGTCGAGGTCGATGCCGTCGCCGGCGCCGACGAAGGGGTCGGTGTTCGCCGCGTCGAGGAGCAGCAGGACCTCCGTGCCGCGGACGACCACGACGCCCTCCAGCTCGACGTCGTCGGAGGCCATGCGGCTCGTCACGGGGATCGGCGGGTGCAACCGCTCGACCTCGCGGAGGAACCGCTCGACGTCGCTCGACGACCCGGTCAGCCGACGGAACAGGTCGGGGTCCGCCGCGAGCTCGGCGACGGCCGACCCGAGCAGCCGCTCGGTGGTCTCGTGACCGGCGGAGAACATCAGGAGCAGGTCCGCGAGGACATCGTCGCGCCCCACCTCGCCCCGCCGTTCGGCGGCGAGCAGCACGCCCGCGACACCGACCGGTGCCGGGCCCGGGCGATCGAGGTGGGCGCCGAGGTCCCGGCGCAGGCTCTCGACGGCCTCGTCCGCGCGCCTCCGGAGATCGGGGTCGTGCAGTCCGGACCCGATGAACGCGCTGAGCAGCCGGGCCCGTGGCTCAGCCTCATCGGCCAGGTCGAAGGGCATTCCCGCGAACTCCGCGACGACGGCGAGAGGCACCTCCCGCAGGAGGCTCGCGGAGACGTCGACCTCCTGGCCCCGGCGCAGGGCCGCGGTCGTCTCCGCGACCGCCTGACCCGAGCGCTCCGCCGCGGTCCGGCCGGCGCGGTCGAGCGCCTCCTGCGAGAAGGCCGACCCCAGCAGCCGGCGCCGTCGAGCGTGCTCGTCCCCGTTCTGACAGAGGAGCTCCCGCGCGAACGAGCGGCAGGCCGGCGAGCTGCGCCAGCCCGGCAGGCGCGCATCGAGGATGGACTCGTCCTCGACGACGAAGCGGGGGTCCGTGAGGACCTTGCGGCAGGCGTCGTGACCGGTGACCATGACGAGCCCCGGGCGGACGGCCGCGCACGGACCGGCGGAGCGCTGCGCGCGACGATCGTCGGGGCTCGACTCGGAGACCTGGTCCCAGACTCGGGCCAGGAGCGGGCGCGGCCACCGTCGGTGCGTCGGCGGTGGGGTCGCCACGGAGTCCCGGGTGCTCACGCCGACACGCCGTCGCCCGCGGCGGCCACGTGCTCCGCGAGCCAGTCGAGGGTCACGGTGGCGGATCCGGCGCCCTCCGCGCCTCCTGCCTCGAGGCGGTCGCGGATCGCGGCCTCGAGGTCGACGCCGAAGCGCTCCTCCGAGAAGACGGCCAGTTCGAGCACGGTCAGCGAATCCAGTTCGAGCTCGCCCAGGAGGTCCGTGCCGCCCTCGATGCGTTCGGGAGCGACGTCGAGGACATCGGCGAGGAACGCCCGGAAGGCGTCCTCGATCTCGTGCGCGGTCGTGGTCATGAGGTGCTCCTGTCCGTCGGTGCGTCGATGGGAGAGACCGGTGCCGGCGCACCGGACCGGGCGGCCACCAGGAGATCCGCCCCCGGGGCGGCGAGGGACCGGTCGACGATGTGCCGGGTGAAAGCCGGATCAGCGCCGATCCAGCGCATGGCACGGCGGAACGAGTCGACGCCGGTGCTCACCACGTCGTCGGCGCCGGCGGCCGCTCCGACGGCGCCGTTGCGCGGCTCCATGGAGCGGGTCATCGCCAGCGCCAGCGGCACGGTGCGTTCGAGGACGTCCTCGACGGCACCGGCATGCCCCTCCTGCAGCGCGATGCGGAGAGAGTGGAGCCCGAAGCTGATGTGACGCGACTCGTCCCGGCACATGGCCGCGAATCCGGAACGGATGCCGGGCAGGAGGGGAAGGCGGGAGAGCTGCCGTACGAGCGCCCGCTGACCGCTGACCGCGAGGATCCCTTCGGTGACCAGATGGAAGAGCGTGACGGACCGGACCCAGTTCTCGTAGTCGGACGGGTCCGAGACGGTGGCGCGCATGAGCTCCCCCTCGATGGCCGCGAGGGCGCGATGCTCGGGCTCGGCGAGGTCCCACGCCTGGCGGAGCATGACGGACGGATCCTCGTCGAAGCCCAGCACTTCGTGACCCAGGCGGAACATGAGCCGTGCGTGGCGTGCCTCGTCGGCGACCTGGGTGCCGAGGAAGACCAGGTCGTCCTCGGCCCGCGCACCCAGCATGACGGGCGCGAGCATGTCGAGGCCGGTGTACTCGCCGACGATGAAGGTCGCGATGGCCCCCCGGAGCTGCTCACGGAACCGGCGTGGCAGGCGGTGGTCGAAGTCGTGCCGGTCCTGGCCGAACGAGATGTCGTCGGCCGACCACTGCTGCCTCTCCCACCGCCCGTAGAGCTCCACCGGCTTCAGGCGGCGCGCAGCGATCAGCTCGGCGTGCTCGACCACCTGGCGCGGTGCCAGGGCACCGAGTTGGGCCACCGACGCCTCGTCGACGTCGAGCGTGCTCCAGCGTGACATCCGGACCCCCCGTCCTGACCGTCTCGGAGCTGCGTACCGCACCTGTGCGGGCCGTAGGAAGACCGGTCGTTCTCCACGACGCTAAGACAGTCGCGCACCCGCCGCGTCCCCCGTGCGAGGGATACTCATCTCCACTGCGCGGGGGAGGCGGCGCCCGGCGGGCCCTGGTTGGGTCGGCCAGGTGTCTGTCCCCCGCGGGCCGACCGTGACGGGGGACGACGTGGCAGGACGAGATCGACCACTGCTGGGCTGGGCAGCCCCCGGCGACGACCCGACGGAGAGGATCGCGGCGCACGGCCGGCGCGACGGTCGCACGCCGGTCGTGATCGATCACGTCCCCGCGCGTCGGAGCCCGGAGGGCGGACTCACCTCCGCCCTCCGGGCGGCCGCGCCGCAGGTGGGTGGCGATCTGGCCGCCCTCGGTCTCGCCCTGGTCTTCTGCGGCGATCACGCCTCGTTCAGGATCGACGCACTGGACCGTGCCCTCGACGGCTCGGGGAAGCGCTTCACGGCCCGCGACTCCACCGACATGGAACCCTCGGAGTCATTCCGGGCCGCCCTGGCCGAGGCCGGAGCAGGCACCCCCGGCACCGTGCTGGTCCTCGACGGACCCCGGGACGACACCCTCGTCGATCACCTGGCCGGGCGTGACGAGGTGCTCGTCGTCGAGTACCTCCAGGCGCCGGGAGCACGGCACCCCGGCCCCACGGACGTCGTGATCGAACTCCGGGAGCCCCGGTGAACCGCGAGGTCGTGGTCACAGGCGCCGGCCTCGTGACCGCCCACGGCGCGGGCTGCGACGCCTTCTGGGACGGCCTCGTCGCGGGCACGACCCCCGAGGCCGCCCCCGGCGCAGAGGGTGCCGGACCCCTCGTCCCCCCGGACGTCGCCCCGGGACGGCGCGACGCGATGAGCTGGCTCCGGCTCGCGGTCGCCGAGGCTCTCGGCCCCTCGGGAGCCGACGGCACGGGTGCCGTCGTGCTCGGCGCCCAGGCCCGCGCACGTCCCGGGACGACCCACCCCCTGCGGGCGCCCGAGATCGTCGCCGTGGGCCGGACCGGTCTCGAGCCCGTCGTGGTCTCGCACGCCTGCGCGTCCGGTCTCTTCGCGATCGAGCTCGGGAGGCGGCTCGTCGCGTCCGGAGTGCACGACCGGGTCCTCGTGGGTGCCGCCACATCCCTGAACGCGCCGGCCACGGAGAGCCTCCGCGTCGTCCGCGCCCTCGGCGGTCACCCGTCGCGTCCCTTCGACGTGCGCCGCGACGGCATCCGTCTCGGCGAGGGCGCCGGTGCCGTGCTGCTCGAGTCGTCCGCCTCCGCCGCCGCGCGGGGCGCCGCCGTCCTGGCCCGTGTGGCCGGTTCCGCCGCCCGGATCGGCGGGACCTCGTCGGCAGCCTCCGACGCCCCGACGATCCTCGGAGTGATGACCGACGCTCTCCGCGCTGCCGGGGCGACAGAGGTCGGCCACGTCCACGCGCACGCCACGGGCACGGTCCAAGGCGATGGCGCGGAGCTGGAGGCGCTGTCCCTCCTGGCCCGGGCCACCGACAGCGCCGTCACCGCGACTTCTCACAAGGGCGCTCTGGGGCATCTCCTGCATGCCAGCGCGTTCCCCGGGCTCGTCGCTGCCCTCCGGTCGCTCGCCACGGGCATCGTGCCGGGCTCACCCGGCCTCGCACGGCCCGAGCCGGCCGTCGGCGTGCTCCTCCCCACCGCCGGCACCACGATCACGCCTGCCGGTGGCGTGCCCTCCGTGCTCGTCAACGCGTTCGGCTTCGGCGGCAACAACGCGAGCGTGCTCCTCGAACACGCGTGAGGCGCGCCCCGGGTGGCTGCGTCCGCGCACGCCGGGTCCATCGCCCTTCCGACGTCAGCGGCCGGGTGGTCTGACCAGCAGAGCAAGGGCA
Source organism: Frigoribacterium sp. AC394 (assembly GCF_979258095.1). Lineage (NCBI taxonomy): Bacteria > Bacillati > Actinomycetota > Actinomycetes > Micrococcales > Microbacteriaceae > Frigoribacterium > Frigoribacterium sp. AC394. Next base: position 1,361,994 of record NZ_OZ409834.1, read on the forward strand.
GCGAGGTCGACCTTGCCACTGCTGGCCCGGGGCAGCTCGTCGAGGACCACGACCCGGTTCGGCCACTCGTCGCGCGGCAGCACACCCCGCAGCCGGTCCGACCACGACTCGGCCGGAACGTCGCCGTCGTGCTCGACCACGGCGGTCAGATGACTGCCCCGTCGTTCGTCCGGGGCGACGACGACCAGCACAGGCAGGCCCGCATCCCGGGCGGCCGCCTCGAGCGCAGCCGGGTAGATCGTGATGCCGTTGCGATGCACGGCATGGGCTCGGCCGCGGACCTCGAGGCGCCCCTGCTCGTCCACGCGGGCGAGGTCGCCGGTGTCGGTCCATCCGCCGTCGTCGGGCATCGGCACGCCCGCCTCGAGCCTGCGATGGTAGGACCAGGGGCTGCGCACCAGGAGTCGCCCCTCGACTCCCGTCGCGACCTCGCGGTCGGCCGCGTCGACGACCCGTGCCGCGATCCCGGGCAACGGACGCCCGCACGCGACCGTGTCGTCGAGGGTGGCGAGCGCCACATTCCCGAGCTCAGTCGAACCGTACCCGTCGAGCGGCGGCGCGCCGACGATGTCGGCGCAGGCCCGCCTGAGCGCCGGGGACAGGGGCGCACCGCCGGTGCACCACATCCTCACCCGCGTGACGTCCAGGTCGTCGCGGACCACGCGGCGGAGGAGGTCGTGGAGGACCGCCGGTGCGCAATCGACGACGGTCGCCCCGGACCGCAGGGCGCGCTCGAAGGCCTGGACGGGGCGACGGGGGTCCCCGAGCACGAGACCGCAGCCGACGAGCCACCAGGCCACCACGATCGACATGCCGTACTGATGGGTCACGGGCAGGAGGGGCACGAGGACGTCGTCGGATCGGTACCCCATCACGCGCACGGTCATGTCGACGTTGTCGAGCACGGCCCCGCCCCGCCGCACGATGCCCTTCCGCCGGCCCGTCGACCCCGAGGTCCACATGACGATGCCGTCCTCGCGATCCGCCCAGGCACCGGGACCCGGCTCATCGACGCCCGTGGCGCACCGGTCACGGCAGGCCCGTCCGTCGGGCGCCGAGCCCGCCAGCGCTCCAGCCAGCAGGTCCGCGGCGGGGCCGAGCACGAGCGGCGAGCCCGCGAGGCCTTCCGCGCCCAGGGCCTGGGTCCGGACGCCGACCAGGGCGGTCGGGGCGGCGTCGTGCACGGCTCGGGCCACCGAGACGTCGTCCGCTCCGTCGTCGAGGAGCGCGAGCGACACGTCGAGCTGCAGGGCGGCGACGACGAGGACGGCCAGGGAGGGACCTGTGGGTCCGGAGGCGAGGAGGCGGTCCCCCGGACGCACACCGGAGAGCCGCAGCGCATCGACGGCGAGAGCGACCGCGGCCCTGGCGCAGATGCGGGGCCCTCCCGGCTCGGATATCCAGCCGCCCCCGCACGCCGTGGCTCCGCTCACCGCCCGGTCCGAACGGAGGAGGGGGTGACGCGTCGGCGGAGGTGGTCGCGGACCCCGCCCGCCAGATCGAGGAGGAAGAGGAGGTTCCAGAGCATGCCGGTCACGTAGAGCGCCCGCTCCCAGCCCCCGTCGAACGTCTCGCGCCCGAGGACGGGCCTACCCGCCGCCACGACGTCCGCCCACCAGGACGCTCCGGCGACGACGGCGACGACCTGCAGCACGACGAAGGCGATGGCGTGGGCGAGCACCCACCGGTACGGGTCGCGAGACGTCGTCGGCAGCCCGCGCTCGTCACGCTCGTCACGCTCGCCGTCGGCGACGATGGTCGGGCTGTCGGGCGCGGCGGGGAGCACGCGGTGCGGCCCGGCAGCGGTGGGGGCCGGCGCCGCGGTGGGCGCGCCCTCCGTCCCGGTCGCCGACGAGTCGGCCCCGTCCCTAGGTCCATCCGGACCGGACGAGGCCGCGGTGTTCAGGGCGCGCACCGCGCGGGGCGCCATGGCCGCCGCGCAGGCACCGACCACCAGGACCACCGCGACCGTGACGACACGGGGCTCCAGGGCGAGCGCGGCCCCGCCCGCGACGGCGCCGATCGCCCCGCCCAGCAGCACGGCCGCCTCGTAGGTTCCGAGGGCCTCGCCGACGCGGCCACCGGCCGACCCCGTCACGAGCTCGAGCTCCACGGGCTCGACCAGCGCCCAGGCGGAGCAGGCGAGCACCCAGGCGATGCCGATCGCGAGCGGCTGATCGACGAGGAACAGCGCCGCCGAGGCCACCGTGCTGGCGACCGTGGCGAGCGCCAGCGTGCGGGAGGCGCCGAGGCGGGCTGCCAGGCGTCGGCCCGGGACGGGCAGCAGGGACCACACGACGAGGCCGGGGAGGAAGGTCAGGGCGATCGCATCGACGCCGAGCCCCTGCCCCTGCAGCTTGAGGAGGACGGCGAGGCCCACTGCGCTCTCGACGAGGGCGACGACGGCGACGAGGACGAGCAGCGGAAGGAGCCGTCGTCGCAGCGCCCGCGACGCGACGCGGTCGCGCTCGGTCACGGTGCGACGGTGGTCGAGCCGCAGCAGGGCCGCGCAGCAGGCGAGGGCGGCCGCGGCCCCGAGGGCGAAGACGCCCCTGCTGCCCACCAGCCCCAGGGCGGACAACCCGACCACGTAGCCGACCCAGGTGCCGGTGGCCTCGCTGGAGGTGAGGCGGGCGAAGACGGCGGGCTCGTCGGCGGAGCCCTCGGCCACCATCGCCCGCACGGGCACGCGGAAGAGACTCGCACCGAGGCCGGCGACGGCAGCGGACACGATGGCGGTCGGCACGTCGGGGCTGAGCGCGTACCCGGCGGCCCCGAGCGCGAGCGTTGCGGCACCGAGGGCGGCTACGCGGTTCCTGGCTCTGGTGTCGGCGAGGCGTCCCGCCGCGGCTCGGGCCAGGAAGGACACCACGAGCTCCACGCCGACCACCACGCCGACGAGCGTCGACGGAGCCCCGAGCGAGGCCGCAGCCCAGAGCGGCACGAGGAACCCCAGCACCTCCACCACGCCACCCACGGCTCCGGCCGTGGAGAGCGCGGTGGACACCCGTCTCGACGTCCTGAGATCGTCGCCCACGCGCATCACCCCCGATCGGGCGACAGTCTGGCACGCAGGTGGGGGCCGGACCATCCGCCGAGCGACGGAGGCGCAGACCGGCCTGTCGACATACTCTCGGCCCACGTCCTCGCAGTCCGTGGGGACCGATACGAGGGGAACGAACATGACCACCGTCCTGGAACTCCAGAAGATGCCGACGACCCAGCAGGCACCCGCGGCGCTGCTCAGCGCACTGAGCATCGACTGCGTCAAGCCCGCCTACTGACGCACGCGCCGCGGCGCCGGGACCCTGTGCCTGGATCGGCACGGGGTTCTCGGCGCTCGTCGGAGTCTCGAGAGCGTCGGTGGGCGGTCAGGTCGCGGCGATCAGGAGGACGAGGAGGCGCGGGTCGGCTCAGGCGTCGTGACCGAGCGACTCGGACAGGCTCCGGTTGGCCTCGATCTGCTGCTGGACGAGGGCCAGCTTCTGCTCGACACCGCCGACGGCGTCGGCTCCGGCGACGAAACGCGCGGGCAATGCGTCACCGTCCGAGAGCTGGACGAGAGCGCCGGCGAGCTGCGCGGGGTCGCCGCCCTGCTGACCGTTCATGCCGCGGAACGCGGCCTGGGTCTGGGCGGTGCCTGCGGCGTAGTCGGCGATCTCGATCTCGGGCCAGAGGGTGGACGACCCCTCGACGAGCAGCTCGGTGCGGAAGAAGCCGGGAACGACCGTCATCGACGAGATGCCGAAGGGCTCGAGCTCGGGGGCGAGCGACTCCGACCAGCCCTCGAGCGCGAACTTCGAGGCGGCGTAGGCGGACGTGAACGCGCCGCCGACGAAGGCCGCCGTCGAGGTGATCGTGATGATCTGACCGGACCGCTGTTCGCGGAGGAGGGGAAGCACGGCACGGGTGACGTTGAGGGGGCCGAAGAAGTTGGTCTCCATCTGGGCGCGGATCTGCTCGGGGGTCAGCGTCTCGAAGAAGCCGGCGTAGAAGTTCCCCGGCCGAGGCGGGCTTGCCCGACTTCGGCGGTCCCAGACGCGTGCCGGGCCTGCGGCGTGAGGAGGTCGCCCTCCTCGCCGGCGTCAGCCCCGAGTACTACCGCAAGCTGGAGCGGGGTAACGCCCTCGGCGTCTCCGAATCCGTCCTCGACGGCATCGCCCGCGCCCTGCGCCTCGACGAGATCGAGTCCGGCCACCTCGTCGATCTGGTGCGCGCGGCGAACGCCGGCACGCACCCTCTGCGGAGGAGGCCCGCGCCTCGGCGGGATCACGTCCGACCCGGTGTGCAGCAGATGATCGCGGCGATGTCGACGGTGCCCGTGTTCGTGCAGAACGGACGTCTCGACGCGGTCGCCACGAACCCGCTCGGGCGCGCGCTCTTCTCCGAGATGTTCCGCTGTCCGGGCGACCCCGTCAACGCCGCTCGGTTCGTGTTCCTCGACGATCGCTCGCGCGATTTCTACCTCGACTGGCCCGGCAACGCCCGCCAGATCGTCGCCGTGCTGCGACGCGAGGCGGGCCGGTCCCCCTACGACCGCGACCTGAGCGATCTCGTCGGAGAGCTCTCGACCCGCAGCGATCTCTTCCGCACGCTCTGGGCCTCGCACGACGTCCGTGAGCACCGCACGGGCACGAAGAACGTGCACCACCCCGTGGTCGGCGACCTGTCGCTCTCGTTCGAGACGATGGATCTCTCGTCCGAACGCGGCCTGCAGATGCTCGTGTTCTCCGCCGAACCCGGCTCCCCCTCCGCCGACGGTCTCCAGCTGCTCGCCAATCTCACCCAGTCGTCCGCGGGATCCCCCGACGACGCGACCCGCGCCTCCTCGTCCACACCGACCGCACGTCACGCAGAGAGCACATGACCATGAAAGACGCGGACCTCGGCGGTCTGTCCGTCTCCCGCATCCGCCCCGGCTCACGACGACGTCCCTCGTGGGGTGCCACAGCAGGGCCCCTCACACGTTCTCCGCACGGCGTTCGCTGGAGATCGCGGCCACGAGACGTGGTCGTCGACGACGAGAAGATGAGGAGAACGACCGTGGCAGAACAGCCCAAGCAGGTCGGGGGTGGACGGAACATGTTCGGGGACTTCGCTCCGAAGCTCGCCGCCCTCACCGACGACGTCCTGTTCGAGGACGTCTGGAACAGAACCGAACTGTCCGCACGCGACCGGAGCCTGATCACGGTCGCCGTCCTCACCGCAGGCGGGAACACCGGACAGCTCGAGTTCCACCTGGGTCGCGCCATCGAGAACGGCGTCACCCAGGAGGAGCTGATCGAGGCCATCACCCACGTCACCCTCTACGCCGGCTGGCCCAATGGCATGGCCGCGATGGGTGTCGCCACGCAGCTCTTCACCACGGAAGACCAGGAGGAGTCATGAACATCGAACCCGCCACCCCTACGAGCAAGAACCCGCCCGAGCAGTTCGCCGGCGACGTCTGGCTCGACCCGATCGCGCTGCCCCACGAGGACGGTCAGCACATGGTCGTCGCCACCGTCCGCTTCGCCCCGGGTGCCCGGACCGCGTGGCACTCCCATGAGAAGGGCCAGTACCTGCGCGTCACCGCCGGCGTCGGCCGCTTCGGCACCCGCGACGGCCAGATCATCGACGTCCACCCCGGGCAGACGATCTACACCCCGCCCGGGCAGGAGCACTTCCACGCCGCCGCCCCCGGCGTCTTCATGGAGCACATCGCCATGCTCGAGAACGGCGACGACCCCGCCACGACCACCACCTGGCTCGAGCACATCACCGACAGCGAGTTCGCCGGCGACTAGGCCGGCGAAGGCGCACGAAGAAAGCGGCCGACGAAGTGGACCGCCTTTCTCTGTGGTGCGCCTGGAGGGACTCGAACCCTCAACCTTCTGATACGTGGTCAGATGCCTGGGAGGGTTGCCGTCACGCCAAGAACTGGCACTCGCTCACTGCGGGCCCGAATGCGGTCGGGCAGGTCACACCGACCCCGGCCCGACGACCTCTCGGCGGCCTCGTGCTCTGCCGTTCGACGCGGTCACCGAAGTGGAGACCGGCGGCGACGGCGGATCAGGACGACACGGAGCCGCGGTCGACGTCGATGACGCCTTTACGGAGGATGAAGCAGCCGTACGGGCCAGGGTCCGACGTCCGGACGACGGCGAAGGACCGGCGAGCCGCGGCGTAGAAGTCGAACCGTTCCAGTGCCTCCACGGTGACCGGGTGGCCGGTGAGCCCGTCGAGCGTGGCTTGGAACTCCAGTTGCACCGACACGAGGCGCTCAGGGTCGTCGACGACTGCCATCCTCTTGACGGGGGCTTCGACGAACGTGTCGAGAGGCATCAGCGAGAGGATCGCAGTGCAGGCTCGAGTGAGGTCGCAGCCAGCGAGGTCGACGACCTTGCCGTGGGTCGTGTGGGCCGCGATGGAGGCTGCAGGGTGGTTCACGTCGCAGAGGAGCAGATCGTCTCCGTGCCCCATCGACATGAGGACGAACAGCAGCTCGGCGGTCAGTGAACTGTCTATTCCCTTGAGCATGACGACTCCTTCGGTGAGTGGTGGCTGGACGGGACGGCGGAGGGGTCAGCGCGCCTGTGGCACCTGACCCCGCCGCCGTGGTCACTCCCGGGCAGCGGCGCGGGTGTTGAGCTGGTCGAACGCGACCGCGACGAGGATCAGCAGGCCGATCGCGATCTGCAGGTAGAACGAGTTCACGGCGAGAAGGTTGCCGCCGTTGTTGAGGACGCCGATGAGCAGCGCACCGCAGGCGGCGCCGATCGCGCTTCCCCGGGCGCCGGAGAGGCTGGCCCCGCCGATGACGCAGGCCGCGATGGCCTGCAGCTCGAAACCGGTGCCGGCTGTCGGGACTCCGGCCCCGAGGCGGGAGGTCAGGAGGACGCCGCCGACCGCGGAGAGCAGGCCCGCGATGCCGTAGACCGTGATGGTCACCAACCGCACCGGGACGCCGGCCAGGCGGGCCGCCTCCGGGTTCGAGCCGACGGCGTAGACGTACCTGCCGAAGACGGTGCGCTTGAGGACGAACGCCGCGATCGCCGCGATGACCACGAAGAGGATCAGCAGGTTCGGGATGCCGGCGATCGAGCCGTTCGCGATCTCCTGGAAGCCGTCAGGCAGTCCCTGGATCGTGTTGGCGTCGGTGATGACGAGCACGACTCCTCGAGCGATGCCGAGCATGCCCAGGGTCGCGATGAAGGGCGGGAGCTTGAACCTCGTCACGAGCAGGCCGGTGATGACGCCCAGCACGGCGCCGACCAGGGCCCCGAGGAGGAGCGCGAGGGGGATCGGGACGCCCGCGACGAGCAGCTGAGCAGTGACCGCGCCGGCCAGGCCGAGGATCGACCCGACCGAGAGGTCGATGCCGCCGGTGAGGATCACCATCAACTGGCCGATCGCCAGGATGCCGAAGATGGACACCTGCCGGGCGAGGTTCGCGAGGTTGTTGCCGGTCAGGAAGTCGTCGCTCGCGAGCGTCAGGGCGCCGAACACGACGAGGAGGACGATGAGCACGCCGCTCTCGCGGCCGGCGATGCTGCCGAGGGTCGTGACCCGCGGCTTGGACGATGCGCGGGCGGCTGCGGCCGCGGCGTCGTCGCCGTTCCGCACCACCCGGATGGTCGTGGTCTCGATGGGTTCGCGCCACATCAACTTAGGCATGGGGGACTTCCTCGATGTTCTGTCGGGTGACCGGGTCGGAGTGGGGGTCGTGGCTGAGCGGCGCGATGCCGTGCAGGTGGTCGGAGGGGTCGTCGACCCCGCCGCTGGCGAGGCGGAGCACGTCCTCCTCGGAGGCGCCGCCCGGCAGCTCACCGGCGACGGCGCCCTCGCGGAGGACGACGACGCGGTCGGCGAGGCCGAGCAGCTCAGGGAGGTAGGACGAGACGACGATGACGGCGAGTCCGCGGCGGGCCAGGTCGTTGATGACGTCGTAGAGCTCGCCCTTGGCACCGACGTCGATGCCCTTCGTCGGCTCGTCGAACATGATGACCTTGGGCTTGGTCAGCAGCCAACGCGCGAGGAGCACCTTCTGCTGGTTGCCGCCGGAGAGCGTCGAGACCGGCTGGTCGTAGGAGCCGGCGCGGATGCGCAGGCTGTCGAGCAGCGCGTCGGCCTCGTCCGACTGGGCCTTGCCGGGCAGCAGCCCTCGGCGGGACCCGACCCGGAGGCTCGCGATCGTGACGTTCTCCCGGATGGAGAGCTCCGGCAGCAGGCCGAGCACCTTCCGGTCCTCGGTCAGCAGGGCGACGCCGGCGTCCATCATCGTCCGCGGGCCGTCAGCCCGGACCACGGCGCCGTCGATCAGGATCTCCCCGGAGGCGACGGGCTCGGAGCCGAAGACGCTGAGCAGCAGCTCGCTCCGTCCCGAGCCGAGCAGGCCGCCGATGCCGAGGATCTCGCCGCCTCGAGCCTCGAGGTCGACGGCGGGGCTCTCCGGCGTGCGCCGGAGGGCGCGGAGGCTCAGGCGGGCGGGATGGACCTCTCGTGCCTCATCCGGGTAGAGCGACGACACTTCTCGACCGACCATGGCGTTGATCAGGGTGTCCTCGGTGTAGTCGCTCATGGGGCCGCTCTGGGACAGCTCGCCGTCGCGCAGCACCGTCACCCAGTCGCCGATCGCGAACATCTCCTCGAGCCGGTGCGTGACGTAGAGGATCGCGACGCCCTCGCGTTTGAACTTGCGGATCTGGTCGAGCAGACGGTCCGACTCGGCCTCGGTCAGCGCCGTGGTCGGCTCGTCGAAGACGATGACCTTGACCGCGTCGGCCGTGACGACCTTGGCGACCTCGACGAGCTGCTTCGTCGCTGCCGGCAGCCGCTCGACGACGACGTCGGGGTCGACGTCGGCGAGGCCGAGCGAGTCGAGGACGAACCGGCACCGGTCGTGCAGGTCACGGGCCCGGATCACGCCGGAGCGTGACGGCAAGCGGCCCATGAACATGTTCTCACCGACGGACAGGTGCGGCAGGAGGCTGAGCTCCTGGTAGACGGCCTGCACGCCCGCAGTACGGAGAGCCGCCGGGGAGGCGGTGGTCACCGTGCCCCCGTCGATCTCGTAGTCGCCCGAGTCGCGGGGCACGGCCCCGGTGAGGACCTTGATCAGCGTCGATTTGCCGGCACCGTTCTCGCCTGCCAGGCAGTGCACCTGACCGGGGACGAGCTTCAGCGAGACACCGCTGAGGGCCTGGACGGCACCGTAGGCCTTGGAGACGTCGGTGAGCTGCAGGACCGCAGTGCCCTCGGGCTCGCGGACGGTCATCCGTTGGTCTCGGCAGTCTGCGGCTCGAGGAGCGACTTGATCTCGGGAGTCTCCATGTTGTCGCGGTCGGCGATCGCGACTCCGGGGTCCAGGCTCGCCGGCGGGATGCGGCCCTGGGTGGCCATCGCGGCCTCGACGACGCCCTGGTATCCGAGGAACCAGGGGTTCTGCACGACGAGGGCGTCGATGCTGCCGTCGGCGAGAGCGGCGTTCTCGGCGGGGTCGGAGTCGAACGCGACGACGGCGATGTCGTCGGCCGCGTCGTTGTCCTTGATGGCCGTGGCGGCGCCGACGCCGGAGCTGTTGTTGTCGGCGAAGACGCCCACGAGGTCGGAGTTGGCCGAGATCGCGTCGTTCACCTGGGAGGCGGCGGTGCCGATGTCGTTGTTGTTGTAGCTCTGCAGGCTGGAGTCGATGTCGGGGCAGTCGGTCGCGAGGCCTGCGCGGAAGCCGGCGTCGCGGTCCTGGTTGGCCTCGATGCCAGCGATGGGCGCCTCGACGAGGACCTTGCCGGTGGTGGTGCCCTGCTCGGTGAGCAGCTGGCACATGCGCTCACCGGCGGCCGTGCCGGCGAGGATGTTGTTCGTGCCGATGTGGCCCTCGATCTCGGCCGTGACCTTCGTGTCCGCGGTGATGACCTTGATGCCCGCCTGCCGCGCCTGGTCGATCGAGGCGTTGAGGGCCTCGCTGGAGCTCGGGGCGATGAGGATCGCGTCGGCTCCGCGTGAGACGGAGTTCTCGACGAGCTGCACCTGGCCGGCGATGTCCGTCTCGGAGGTGGGGCCGAAGGTGTTCACCTCGATGCCGTAGTCGGCTGCCGCCGCCTCGGACCCGGCGAGGAGGGTCTGCCAGTAGGCGGAGTCGCTGGCGCGGATGATGACGTCGACCTGCACGCCTGCCGCCGCGCCTCCGTCCCCACCTCCGCTCGAGGCGGCTTCGGAGACCGTTGCCCGGCCGCCGACGACGCCGAGAACGAGGGCGACGAGGGCGATCGCCGCTACGAGGGACAGGGAGAAGACAGTTCTAGATCGCGCCATTGCGTGTCCACCTAGGTGTGAGAAGGGTTCGGGTGTTCGTGTTCGAGGTGTTCTGGGAGGGGCCGGCGCCTCGCTCGACGGGGAATGTCGCGGGCACCGGCCCGGGAGCCTGGTGGCTCGTGGGTCAGGCGGTGTGGCCTGCGGGGGTGATGCTCAGCAACTGGTTGCGGAGGCGCTGTGAGGCGATGCCGTCGGCTTGGTCGATGACCGAGGTGATGTGGTCGACGCCGACCGCCTCGATCTTCGCGATGAGGAGCTCGACGGTGGCGCGGTTGGTCTCCGCCTCCTCCTGTGCGTCTTCGCGGATCGGGAAGGTGTCGAAGTAGATGACGCCGTCGTAGTCGTGGCGGAGCAGGTAGTACAGGAACTCGATCGTCTCGAAGGGGTGGATCGAGCCGATCATGAGCCCGTCGTCGTGGTCGTTGTTGCCGTCGTTGAGGTGGACGCCCCAGAGCTTGCCCTCGGCGAGGAGGAGCGCGGCACCGAAGCCGGGGGCGTCGCCGGCCATGAGCATGTGGGCGAAGTCGAGGGTCGCCCCGACGTTCGGCCGGTCGATGAGCTGGAGGACGTGCAGGGTCTGGCCGACGCTGCGGATGACGGAGTGGACGCGCTCCTCGTAAGGCTTGTACTCGATGCTGATGCGGACGTCGGGGCGGTAGTCGGCGAGTTCCTGGAAGGCCTCGACGATGCGGCCGAGGTCACGCGCGTAGTCCTTCTGGAACGTGTAGTCGAAGCCGTCGAAGCCGAGCCAGACCGTGACGAGGTCGCTGCCGCCGAGGGCGGCGGCGTCGATGCCCGCCTTCGTGAGCTCGATGGCCTCGCGGCGCACCGCCTCGTCGCGGTTGCTGTACTCACCGTGGACGAACTCCTTGCGGAACCGCATGGCGACGCTGTTGAGGGTCAGTCCGAGCTCGTCGAGGAGGGGCTTCATGTCGGCGGGCTCGATGCCGACGAAGTGCTCGGGGTAGTTGAGGTCGACGTAGTCGATGCCCTTCGTCGCGCTGATGCGACGGAGGGCTGCGGCGGTGTCTCCACCGGCGATGAACGAGTTGAGGCGCGTGGCGAACTTCATGAGGGAGACCGTAGGGAGCATGATCACCATTGTCAAGCGTTGTCATTCTTGGTCAACCGCGATCGCCCAGCAGGCGTTGTTTAGTCGGTAGATTCAACTCACGGTGCTTTGACAACGATTGTCACGCTCGCCTAATGTCAAGCCAGGCGACGCTGTGTCGTCGGCACGATGGAGTGGAGAACGGCATGACGGCGAACGCCATCGTGGTGATCGGGAGCATCAACTACGACCTGATCGTCAGTCAGGATCGACTCCCCCGCCGCGGTGAGACGCTCGTGTCGACCGGCTTCCGCAGCGACTTCGGCGGCAAGGGCGCGAACCAGGCGGTCCAGGCGGCGCGACTCGGCGCCCGAGTCCAGTTCGTGGGTGCGGTGGGCGCGGACCACTACGGGGCGATGTGTCGCGCGAACTTGGAGCGCGAGGGCGTCGAGTGCCGTCTGCGCCCGACGGACGCGGTGAGCGGCCTGGGACTCGTGAACGTCGTGGGCGACGGGGAGGTGCACGCGACGATCGTCGAGGGCGCCAACGCCGTCGTGACCGGTGACTGGGTCGACGCCGCCGCCGACCTCGTCACCTCCGCCGCGGTCGTCGTGCTGCAGAACGAGGTACCGGCCTCGGCGAACGACCGCGCGGTTGTCCTGGCGGCAGCAGCTGGCGTGCCAGTCATCTACAACGCGGCACCAGCCAGGCCCGTGCCGCTCGCGACGACCCGCGCCTGCACGTGGTTCGTGGTGAACGAGGACGAGGCCGCCGAGTACCTGGGGCACGCCCTCGGCGACGTCGCCGACGACGACGCCATGCGTGCAGTCGTCGAGGAGCTGACGTCCTTCTGCGCGAACGTCGTCCTGACCCTGGGCAGTCACGGCTGCTATGTTTCTGCAGATCGGCGAGTGGAGTTCGTCGGGGCCGTGGAGGCCCGGGCGGTCGACACGACAGGCGCCGGCGACTCTTTCATCGGTGCGTTCGCCACGGCGATCGCTGACGGGGTCGACCCGTTCCAGGCGTCCCGGACCGCGGCCCTGGTCGCCTCGATCACGGTGGCAGGGATGGGCGCTCAGTCCAGCATGCCGACACAGGAGGCCCTCGACCATGAAGTCGTTCGCGAGACACCAGCTGATCCTCGACCGGGTCGCGCTCGGTGACTCGATCCTCATCGACGACCTCGTCACCGCCACGGGCGCGTCCCCCTCGACCGTGCGGCGCGACATCCGCGAGCTCGAGCGCTCCGGCCAGGTCGTCAGCCTGCGAGGGGGCGCCATCCGTGCCGAGGAACGCGCCGCGGAGCTGCCGGCAGCCCTGAAGTCGCAGATCAACCGCGACGAGAAGGTCGCCATCGCCCGCGCCGCCGCCGCGATGGTCGTCGAGGGCGAGACGATCTACGTCGACTCCGGCACGTCGCTGACCGAGTTCATGATCGCGCTCCCCAACATCGGTGTCCACGTCATCACGTCGAACACCCAGGTGCTCGGGATGGTGCCGCGCCCCAGGGTCACCGTCACGGCGCTCGGGGGCGACTATCTCCCCGACATCGGCTCCGTGGCCGGCACGATGACCGACCGCCAGCTCGAGGATCTCTACTTCGACCGTGCGTTCATCGGCGTCACCGGCATCGACGTCGCTGCGGGCGTCACCACCTTCGACATCCGAGAGGCCAACAAGAAGCGCATCGTGCAAGCGCACAGCCGCGAGACCGTCGTGCTCGCCGACAGCAGCAAATTCGACGTCGTCTCGCTTTGCCGCTCGTTCAGCTTGTCGGCGTGCACGGTGGTCAGCGATCTCCACGCGCCGGTACTCGAGGCAGCGAGGTCGTTCGTGGTCGCACCGGTCAGGGACGTCGGGGCCTGACCCCGAGCGTGTGGGATCGGCTCCGTCGTGGTCATCAGGTCTGCCGACGTCTCGCCATCACAGCGCGCTGCAGGAGCACGAAGACCAGGAGGATCCCACCGGTGATGATGGTGGTCGCTTCGGGCGGGATGCCTCCGTCTCGCGTGATGAGCACGTTCATGAGGCCGAGCACGAGCGCTCCCACGACGGACCCGAGCACGAAGCCGACGCCGCCGGTGAGGAGGGTGCCACCGATCACCGTGGCGGCGATCGAATCGAGCTCCCACCCGATGCCGGTGATGTTCTGCGCGCTCCCGAGCCGGGCCGTGTAGATGACCGAGGCGAGCCCCGCCAGCGATCCGCTGATCACGTAGACGGCGAGCTTCGTGCGGCGCACCGGGAGGCCCATGAGGGCGGCCGACTGCTCCGACCCTCCGATCGCGTACACGGTGCGACCCAGACGCGTGCGGTGCAGCACGAAGAACGCGACGGCGACCACCACGAGCGCGATGAGCACGCCAGGAGTCGTCACGACGTCGTTCACCTTCGGACCGTCGACGACCTTCATGTTCGTCGCGAGCGAGCGGATGGGCGACTCGTCGGCGAGTCGCTCGGGCACCGTGCTGAGGATGGAGGCGAGGCCCCGTCCGAGGAACATCATCGCGAGCGTCGCGATGAACGGCTGCACGTCGAAGAACTGGATCAGCACGCCCGAGACGACGCCGGATGCCGTGCCGATGAGGATCATCAGCACCATCACGACCCAGGGGTTCCAGCCGGCGTTCGCGAGCAGCACGCCCGCGACGCTGCTGACCGCGACGATCGCACCGACGGAGAGGTCGATGCCCCCCGTGAGGATCACGAACGTGAGCCCCACGGCCAGGACGATCACATGGGCGTTGTTGATGAGCAGGTTCGACAGGGTCGCGGCCTGCACGATGCGGCCGTAGGCGATCTCTCCGTAGGCAAGCATGGCGATCAGGATCACCAGGGCGGCGACCGTCGGCAGGGAATCGAGTCGGAGCCGCATGCGGCGACGCGGTTCGAGGGGCCCGTTGCCGGGGCCAGGACCGGGGGTCGGCGTGGGGGTGAGGGGCGGGCGGATCGTCGTGGCGCTCATGCGGACACGGCCTCCTTCTCGGTCGGCACGGAGGTCGGCGCCGGGCGGCGGCGCCTCGTGAACAGGGCGCGGACGCGCCGGGACTGCAGCAGCACGATCGCCACGATCACGATCGCCTTGAAGGCGGGCGTCGCCGAGGAGGAGACGCCGAGGAACACGACGGTCTTGTCGAGCGTCGCGATGAGGAGCGCCCCGACAGCGGCGCCGAGCAGGTGGAACTTGCCGCCGGCCAGCGACGTCCCGCCGATGACGACCGCGAGGATGGCGTCGAGCTCGAGTTGGTAACCGGTGCGCGAGACGTCGACCGTCATGACGCTGGACGTGGCGAAGATCCCGGCCACGCCGGCGAGCAGGCCGCTCCCGATGTAGGCGGTGAACAGGAGGGCTCGGCGGTCCAGCCCCGCGAGGCGCGCGGCCTTCGGGTCCATTCCGATCGCTTCGATCATGAGCCCCAGGGCGCTGCGCCGCACGAGGGCGGCGACGCCGAGCGTGATCAGCACGGCCAGCAGGAACACGACGGGTAGTCCGACGAGGTAACCGTTGGCGACCCAGCGGAAGGGCTCGTTGGCCGCGGCCGTGTTCTGGCCTCCCGTGATGACCTTGGCCAGGCCACGGCCGGCGAGCATGATCACGAGTGTGCTGATGAACGGCTGCAGCCCGACGACCGAGACGAGCATGCCGTTGACCGCGCCGAGGACCCCGGCGATGAGGAGCGCCAGGCCCATCGCGGCGAGCGCGACGCCGAGGGAGTCGGAGCCGGCCGCCTTCAGGAACTCCATCGAGACGGCGCCGGCGACGACCATGATCGAGCCGACGCTCAGGTCGATGCCGCCGGTGGCGACCACGAGGCACATGCCCACCGCGATCATGAGCACGGGGGCAGCGGCCCGGAGGATGTCGATGAGGTTGCCCACGAGGTTGCCCGTGTCCGGGTTGACGGACAGTGCGAGGTAACCGGGGTCCTTCGCCACGTTGATCGCCAGCAGCAGCACGATCGCGACCGTGCCCCAGACCCAGGGCCGGTGCAACAGGTCACCGAGCCCGTGGGCGCCCAGGCGCCTGGTCATGGTGGTCGTCGGGTCACTCATCGGGTTGCCTCCTCGGGCGTGGTGCGGGGGATGGTCTCGAGGGGGATCTCGGAGACGCCCTCCTCGGCGATGGCGGCGACGATGGACTCGGCGGTGACGTCCGGTCCCGCCGCGAGCTCGGCGATCTTGCGGTGGTCCTTCAGGACGACGATCCTGTCGCTGAGCCGCACCACCTCCTCGAGCTCCGAGGAGATGAACACGACGGCGACTCCCGTGTCGGCGAGGGCGGCGACCTGTTCCTGGATCTCGGCCTTGGCACCGACGTCGATGCCGCGTGTGGGCTCGTCAAGGATCAGCAGCTCCGGCTCGGTCGCCAGCCACCGGCCGAGCAGGACCTTCTGCTGGTTGCCGCCAGAGAGGTTACGGATGGGTCGATCGGGATCTGCGGGTCGCACGTTGAGCTCGGTGAGATATTTCGTCACCATGCGGTCCTTCTCCTTGGCCGAGAGCGGGCGGGCCCAGCCCCGTTTCGCCTGCACGGCGAGCACGAGGTTCTCGCGGACGCTCAGGTCGCGGATGATCCCCTCGTCTCGACGGTTCTCGCTCGAGAACGCGATGCGGTGCTTCAGGGCCTTCGCAGGGGACGAGATCGCCACGGGGACGCCGTCCATGGTCACGGATCCCGAGTCGGGGCGATCGACTCCGTAGAGGAGACGGGCGAGTTCCGTGCGGCCGGAGCCGAGGAGGCCGGCGAGGCCCACGACCTCGCCGCGACGCAGGTCGACGTCCGTCGCGTCGAGCGAGCCCTTGCGGCCGATCCCGGTGGCCCGGTAGACGGGCTCGCCCTCGGCGACCTGTCGGCTCGCCCGGTCCCGGTCGAGGGAGCGGAGGCTCTGCAGGTCCTTGCCGATCATCTCCGAGATGAGGCCGGCACGATCGATGTCTCGTGTGAGGTGCTCAGCCACGAACTTGCCGTTGCGTAGCACGGTGAGTCGGTCGCTGATCGCGAAGACCTGGTCGAGGAAGTGAGAGACGAAGAGGATGGCGACGCCTTCGTCACGAAGGCGTCGCATGACCCGGAAGAGACCTTCGACCTCGTCCGCGTCGAGGCTCGAGGTCGGCTCGTCGAGGATCAGCACCTTCGCCTCGACGACCGTGGCGCGGCTGATCGCGACGAGCTGCTGGAGGGCGAGGCTGAGCGACGAGAGGGGGGTGCGCGCGTCCAGGTGACCGAGTCCCACACGCGCCAGGACCTCGGAGGCGGCGGCGTGCGTTCCCTTCCAGTCGATGCCGAACCGGCCGCGCTTCTCGTGGCCGAGCATGACGTTCTCACCGATGGTGAGGTTGCTGCACAGGTTGACCTCTTGGTAGACCGTCGAGATCCCCGCAGCCTGCGCGTCCGCGGTGCCCGAGAGGCGACGTTCGAAGCCGTCGACGACGACACGTCCGGAGTCGATGCCGTAGACGCCCGTGAGCGCCTTGATGAGCGTCGATTTACCGGCGCCGTTCTCGCCCATCAGCGTGTGGACCTCGCCGGGGTAGAGACGGAGGTCGACCCCGTCGAGGGCTTTGACCCCGGGAAAAGCGATGGTGATGGCTTGCATCTCGACGATGGGGCCGGGTGCCTGCATGCGTTTAACTCCTTGTCTGCCGATACTCACCCGCCCGCTGCCGTGGCAGCGGGCGGGTGGCGGGGGTGGCGAGGCGGACTCGTCCGCCTCGCCGCCGGGTGTGGCCGTGCGAACGGATCAGAACTTGCGGTCGGGAAGTGCCGCGGTGGCCGCCTCGGGCGAGTCGAACGTGGCCGACTGGACGACGATCGACGAGTCGACGGTCTCTCCGTCGAGCAGCTTCTGCACGGCGTCGAGCGCTGTCTCGCCGAAGAGGGGGTTGTACTCGGCGACGAAGCTGAGCTTCGACTCGGACAACGCCTCGAGGGCGCTCTTCGTGCCGTCGATGGTGGCGATCTTCACGTCCTTGCCGGGCGTGAGACCCGCCTCCTCGACCGCCTGCACGGCGCCGAGTCCCATCTCGTCGTTCTGGGCGAAGACCATCTGGACGTCGTTGCCGTTCGACTTCAGCACCGTCTCGAAGACGCTCTTGGCCTCTTCGGTCGACCAGTTGGCGGTCTGTGCGCCGATCTTCGTGAACGCGCTGTCGGCGCCGATCACCTCGTCCCAACCTTCGTTGCGCTCGTTCACGACCGAGACGCCCGCCGGGCCCTCGAGGGTGAAGTACTTGCCACCCTCGGGAAGAGCGGACTTGGCCCACTCGGCGACGGACTCGCTGACGGCGATGTTGTCGGGCGCGATCCGGGTCGCGTAGAGCGAGGTGTCGTCCGGCTCGATGCCACGGTCGATGAGGACGACGGGGATCTCGGCTTCCTTCGCCCGCTCGAGCGAGTCCTCCCAGCCGGAGCCCTCGGTGGCCGAGAGCAGGATCACGTCGACACCCTCGTCCACGAACGACGTGAACGCGTCGATCTGCGATTTCTGGTCGTTGTTGGTCGCCGGGGCGTACTTGAGATCGAACCCGGCTTCCTTCGTGAAGGTGTCCTGGATGTTCGTCTCGTTGGCCTGACGCCAGGCGCCCTCGGGGCCGACCGCGACGAAGCCGACCGTTGCCAGGTCGTCACCGCCGTCCGTCGAACCGGTGCCGGAACTGCAGGCCGCGAGACCGAGGGCAATGGCCCCTGCGGCGGCGATGGTGGCGATGCGCCTCTTCGTGGACATGGATCTCCTCCTTGAGATGTCGGGACGTCTGCGTCTCGACTTGGCCTGGGGCCGGTCGTGCTGCGTGGGCTCGGGTGCTTCCGCGTGCTGGGAATGTTACCGGTAACAGTTACGAGAACACAAGAGTGATCGAGAACATCCGCTCGTCGGGAAGGGATCGACTGCGAGCCTCAGCGGCGTGACGGCGCCGCAGGCGGCGAGAGGGGCCCGTCCTGCCACACCGGCGGGAAGTCGTCGCCCTCGTCGCTCTCGTCGTCCGGCGCGGCGATGAGCTCGACGAGCGTGTCGACCGTGACGCCCGGCCCGTTGCTGAGCTCGCCGATCTTCTCGCGGTCCTTGAGCACCACGATCCGGTCGCTCACCCGCACGAGTTCGTCGAACGCGCTGGAGATGAACACGACGGCCACGCCCTCGAGGGCGAGTTGGGCGATGTGCGCCTGGATGTCGACCTTGGCCCCGATGTCGACGCCGCGGGTCGGCTCGTCGAGGATCAGCACGCGGGGCCGGATCGCCAGCCAGCGCGCGAGCAACACCTTCTGTTGGTTGCCGCCGGAGAGTTCGCCCGCGAGCGTCCCCGGGTCGACCGGTGTGATGTCGAAGTGCTCGATGTGCCGCTCGACGAGGTCCTCGCGCTCGGCCCTGGAGAGCGGGTGCGACCAGCCACGCAGAGCCTGCAGTGCGAGGACAATGTTCTCGCGGACGCTCAACTCGTTGATCAGCCCCTCGGCCCCACGGTCCTCCGCCGAGAGCGCCACTCGGTTCCGTAATGCGTCCGCCGGCCGGTCGATGACGACCGCACGTCCGCCGAGCGTCACGACTCCGCCGTCCGCTCGATCGGCACCCGCGAGCAGGCGCGCGAGCTCGGTTCGCCCGGAGCCGCGAAGCCCCGCGATGCCCACGACCTCGCCCGCATGCAGCTCGAAGTCGACCGGCCTCAGCATCCCGCGGCGTCCCACCCCGGCGGCGCGGTACAGCGGCGGGCCGACCGGGTCCACACGATGCTCCCGACGCTCGGAACCGATGCGCTGAAGCTGGGCGATGTCCTTGCCGATCATCCGTGCGACCACATCGGCCCGGCCGATCTGGTGCGACAGGTAGTCGCCCTCCTTCACGCCCCCGCGGAGGATGGTCATGCGGTCGCTCAGCGCCAGCACCTGTTCGAGGAAGTGCGAGACGAAGAGGATCGCGACGCCCTGGTCGCGGAGGCGACGGATCACGTCGAAGAGCCGTGCCACGTCGACCGCATCGAGGCTCGACGTGGGCTCGTCGAGCACCAACACCCGGGGCCGGTCCACCATGGCGCGGGCGATGGAGACGAGCTGACGACTGGCGGGGGTGAGATCGGCGAGGATGCCGCGGGGGTCCAGTTCGGCCAGCCCGAGCTCGGCGAGCATCGCTGCGGCACGTGCGTGGGTGGCCGGCCACGAGATGCCGAAGCGACCACGCACCTCGTGGCCGAGCATCACGTTCTCGCCGACGCTCAAGCTCTCGACCAGGTGTGATTCCTGGAACGCGGCCTGGATGCCGAGGGCCCGTGCGTCGGCCGGTCCGCCGAGCCGGACGGACTCCCCATCGACGAGGACCTCTCCCGCCTCGATCGGATGGACGCCGAGCAGCGCCTTGATGAGCGTGGACTTCCCCGCACCGTTCTCGCCGAGGAGAGCGTGCACCTCACCCGAGTGGAGGTCGAGGTCGACCCTGTCGAGCGCGACGCCGTTCGAGAAAGCGACGGTGATCCCCCGCATCTGCACCGTGGGGTGGGCAGGTCCGTCCCGCCGCTCGCCCTGACCGGACCAGGTCGGGCCGGTGCCCTGCGGGCCGCTGGGGTGCATCGTCATCGATGCCCGTACGTGACGCACGTGGTGCTCCTCGGGTCGGAGGCCTACGTGGCCTCACGCCGGGCGGTGCCCGACGTGCACGACTGTAGCTGTCGGCATGCCCGCGGGCGAACGACGACGAGCTGGATTACCTCAGATGGCCATCTCGGTCGAGAGGGCGCGCAGCCGCGGTGGAGTCACGCACCACGAGCTCAGCCGGGATGCGGCTGTTCTGTGGGATCTCGCGGCCCTCGATCGCGGCGATCAGGACGTCCACCACGAGAGATCCCAGCGCGGGGAAGTCCTGCCGCACGGTCGTGAGCGGCGGGAGGAAGTGGCGCGAGACGGGCAGGTCGTCGAAACCGACGACGCTGAGGTCCTCCGGGACGCGGATGCCGCGGTCGTGCAGTCCGTGGATCACGCCCAGCGCCATCTCGTCGTTCGCGACGAAGATGGCGGTGTACTCGGGTACGCCGGCGAAACCGCGCGTGAAGTCGTAGCCGAAATCGCTCGACCAGTCGCCGATCACGATCGGCCGCTCGCGCATGCCCCAGGCTCGGGTGCGCGTGTGGAAGGCCCGCTCGCGGGCGCGGGCGTCGAACCAGTCGAGGGGCCCCGAGAGGTGGAGGACGTCGCGGTGACCGAGCGACGCGAGGTGATCGACGGCCAGCTTCGTGCCTGCGGCCTGGTCGACCGAGACCGTGAGGAACGCCGGGTCCTTCTCGGCCTTCACGACCAGGGTCGGCAGCCCGGTCGTGATGGTCCGGAGCACGGCCACGGACGACGAGCGCGGGGCGACCACGCAGAGCGCGTCGATGCCCTGGCCGGTCAGGTGGCGCACGGCTTCCTCGGGTGTCGCCGAGTCGTCGCGGAGCGCGAACGACGCCACGGAGTACCCGCCGTCACGCGCCGATCGCTCGATGGCCCGCAGGATGCTCGACGGACCGAACTCGACGGCGCTCTCGATCAGCACGCCGATCCGGAGGGCCCGCTGGGTGACGAGCTCGCGCGCAGCGCTGTTGGGCCGGAAGTCGAGCTCGGCGACGACCTCGAGCACGCGTTGGCGCGTGGACTCCTTGACCTGCGGGTGACCGTTCAGCACGCGGGACACGGTCATGTGAGACACACCGGCTCGCTCGGCCACCTCGCGAAGACCGAGACGTTCACCGCCGCCTCTGACGCTCACCCAGACTCCATCCTGCACGCTCTGCAACGCAGCTTGGCGTCATCTGCGCCGGCGTGGACGTCGTTCAATGGCGCTGGCCCAGTGTACTGGGGGCCTCGCTGACTCCGCCGAACGTCGTGCCTCGATGCCTCGCTGCCTCGCCAGTTCGATCTGCTGGCTGTCCGTGGCCAGCAGATCGGCGGACGTGCCGCGAGGGGCACCGCCGTCACGGGGCGTAGCGAAGAGACTTGATCGGACACACGACAGCGGCCACGGGGCGGACGGTGCCAAGGTCGCCGCATGGCGCTCATCTGTCTGGTCCTCTCCGGGGCCGCCCTCCTGGTCAACGGCCTCACCCTGCTCGGGCGCGTCCCCGGCAGGGACAGCGGCGTGTTCAACGTCCTGATCGGTGGCCTGCAGCTCGTCCTCTGCGTGGCCGTGGCCGTGTCGGCCGACGGCTCCTTGCCTGCGCTCTTCGCGATCTCGGGCACCTTCTTGTTCGGCGTCACCTACCTCTACGTCGGCGCGGACTCCCTCCTCGGACTCGGCGCCGTGGGCCTGGGCTGGTTCTGCGGCCTGGTCGCCGCTCTCGCCGTCGCCTTCGCGGTCGTCCACGTCGCGGACGACCCGTTCCTCGCCGTGCTCTGGGCGGGGTGGGCGGCGCTCTGGGCGCTGTTCTTCGTCCTGCTGGCCCTCGGCCGATCAGCGATCGGCACCTACACCGGGTGGGCCCTCGTCCTCGCGAGCCAGGTGACCACCACGGTCCCCGCGCTCCTCGGCCTCACCGGGCACTGGCCGGCCGGTTCGATCGCCACGACGACCGCGCTCCTGTCGCTCGTCGGGGTGTTTGGCGGCGCCGCCCTGCTCACCCGCCGAGCCGCCACACGTCCCCAGCCGGAACGCACGCAAGCCCCCGCCGCTGCCTGACCCACCAGAACGGAACCGAGACCCATGACCACGACGACCACCACGTCCGTCACCACCGCGGCACCCACGGACGAGACGCTGTCCGCGCGTTTCCGCCCGCTCTTCGACCGCATCGCCGCTGGCGCCGCGGAACGCGACCGTGAGCACCGCCTCCCCGTGGCCGAGATCCGCGAGCTCGCCGACGCGGGCTTCGGAGCCGTCCGTGTCCCCGTCGAGTTCGGGGGCTCCGGCGCCACCCTCCCCCAGCTGTTCCAGCTGCTCACCGAGCTCGCGGCGGCGGACAGCAACATCCCCCAGGCCCTGCGCGGCCACTTCGCCCTCGTCGAGGACCGCCTCGTCGCCCGGTCCGGGCCGCGCGACGTCTGGCTCGAACGGTTCGGCCGCGGCGAGATCGCCGGGAACTCCTGGACCGAAGTGGGCACGGTGCAGGTCGGCGACGTCACGACGAAGGTCAGCCCGGACCCGGACGGCGGATTTCGCATCACCGGGCAGAAGTACTACTCCACCGGCAGCATCTTCGCCGACTGGATCGACACGTACGCCGAACGCACCGACACCGGCGACCGGGTCATCGCGATCGTCGACGGCCACCAGGAAGGCGTCGCCCACACCGACGACTGGGACGGGTTCGGTCAGCGGACGACTGGCTCGGGCACCAGCACCTTCCGGGACGCTCGTGTCGGCGCCGACGACGTCGTGCTCTTCGACGAGCGCTTCAAGTATCAGACGGCCTTCTACCAGGCCGTGCTGCTGAGCGTCCTCGCCGGCTCCGTCGTGGCGGCCGAGCGCGAGATCGCGTTCGAGGTCAGGAACCGAACCCGGGTGTTCTCGCACGGCAACGCCGACACGTTCGCTGCTGACCCGCAGATCCTGCAGGTCGTCGGGGAGGTCTCAGCCGCCGGGTTCGCCGCCCGAGCGATCGTCGACCGCGCCGCGGAGTCCCTCCAGGGCGCCTACGAAGGCGCCTTCCTGGACGAGGCCGAAGACGAGCGGCGGAACGACCGCGCCGAACTAGCCACGGCGCAGGCACAGGTCGCACTGACGTCGCTCGCGACTCAGGCGACCTCGCACCTCTTCGACGCGCTGGCGGCATCCGGCGTGAGCACCACGAAGAACCTGGACCGGCACTGGCGCAACGCCCGCACGGCCGGCAGCCACAACCCGTGGGTGTTCAAGGCACGCATCGTCGGCGACCACGCCGTCAACGACGTCCAGCCGCCACGGGTCTGGGCCATCGGCGCGACCCGCCGCTGATCTCAGAAGACGAGCACCGAGGACCAGAAAAGCCCTGCCGTGTAAAGCAGGGCAGGGCTCTTCGGGTCCGCGCCGAAGGCGCACGCCGCCGGAGGCGGCCAAACAAGCACCAAGGACGAGGAAAGCCCCTGCCATGTTGGGCAGGGGCTTTCGATTATGTGCGCCTGGAGGGACTCGAACCCCCAACCTTCTGATCCGTAGTCAGATGCTCTATCCGTTGAGCTACAGGCGCATTTCTCCGGCCGATTGGCCAGAGGAAACACTACACGAGGCAGGCCCTCCCCGCCAATCGGCCTGGAGGCGCGGGTCACGGAGCGCGCGGACCCTCGGCGTCGTCGTTCCGCTCGCCGAGCAGCTCGTCGATTTCGTCGGCGTCGGCGGTGCCGGTCCGCTCGCGCATGTCGCCGGTCGCGTCGCGGCCGTTCACGTCGTCGGATCCGTCACCGGAGCCGGCGTCCGACCCGGGCGCGGGCGGGGCGTCGGCCGTGCCGCTGTTCTCCGACACCTCGACGGTGGGGGTGTCGTCGCGCTCGCCGAAGGTGCTGTCCTCGTCGGTGACGCCACCCTGGTGCGGCTCGTTGCTGTTCGTCGTGCTCATGGATCCTCCTCGATCGGGTAGGTGACAGTCTCCACCTGCCCGACCCGCGCCTCCCAGGCTCACCGCAGACAGGGCCGACGAACCTGGGAGTCCCTCGGCTTTCGGGTCATTCGGTGCCCCGTGGGAGGTTCCCCCCAGCGACCGTGTTGTTTCATAGGTCGGTGTCCGCTTACCCGACCGTCTCCGCACCCCCGGCTGTCCGCCGCCCGGGTGCCACTCGGTGGGCCGTCACCTCGGGCGTCGCAGCCGTCGCTCTCGTCGGCGTCTACATCGCGGCGGTGCTGACGCCCGCCGGCCAGCGGGTCGAAGACAGCATCCTCGCGTCGGTCGACGGCAACACGCTGCTGCAGTCCGGGGTCGCGCTCGACGCCATCTCGCCCACGGCCGTGCTCGCGATCCTCGTGCTCACCGTCGGCGTCTCGCTGCTGCGCCGCCGCCCGGGTGCCGCGATCCAGTCGGCCGCCCTGATCATCGGGGCGACCGTCACCTCTCAGCTGCTCAAGCAGTTCGTGCCCCGCCCCGACCTGACCGGCGAGCTCTACAGCAACAGCTTCCCGAGCGGGCACGCGACCATCGCCGTCGCCGGTCTGCTCGCCGTGATGACGGCGTTCGGCCGTCACCTGCGGCCCCTGCTCTTCGTGGTCGGCACGGCGTTCGCGGCGATCGTCGCCGAGCAGACGGTCGCCTACGGCTGGCACCGCTGCAGCGACGTGGTCGGCTCGTGCGCGGTCGCGCTGCTCTGGCTCGGCATCGTCCGGTTCGCCGCGACCCGCTGGTCTCACGCCGCGACGACGGTCGACCAGGTCGGCGCCAAGTCGCACGCGGTGACCTCGAGCATCATCGGTCTCGCGGTCGTGGTGTGCCTCGCGACCTCGGGCGCGGTCTGGGGCATCGGCATCGGCAGCGACATGAGCCTCTCGGGATCGACCGGATACGGGGTGCTCGACGGCGCCCGCCTGGCCGCCGCGGGCGTGGTGCTCGTCACGGCGTGGATCGCCTGGAAGCTCGACCGCCGCGCCTGACCGCCGAGGAGGCGCGGGTCGCCTCCCCGAGGACCGCGCCGCAGGCGGTGCGGTGGGGTGCGGTTCGGTGCGGTGCGGCGGGTCGGTGTCCTCCGCGGCGGGTCAGCGCTGACCCGCCGAGAGTGACACGAACCCGCCGAAGCCATTACGCATCGGAACGTAATAGCCCGCGAGGGGTGACGGGTGCACACTGAAGCTGCTGCGCATCGGAACGTGACAGCCCGTGCGGGTGACGCGCACCCGCCGCGGCTCGCCGTCGGGCTCAGCTCCCTCCGGTCCCGAACAGCAGCCCGAGCGCATACGTCACCGCGGCCGCGCCGAAGCCGATCGCGAGCTGCCGCAGGGCACGGCGCAGCGGACTCGCGCCCGAGAGCAGCCCGACCACGGCACCCGTGCCGAGCAGCGCGATGCCGACGAGCACCGCGGCGACGACGACGGCGGTGAGTCCCTCGAGGCCGAACAGGTAGGGCAGCACGGCGATCACCGCGCCCGATGCGAAGAAGCAGAAGCTCGAGCCGGCGGCTCCGAAGGCGGTACCCAGCGCATCCCGGTCGTCGTCGTCGGGAGCGGAGGCCGCAGCGTCGGCCGGAGCACCGAGGGCAGCAGCCGCGGAACCGGGCACCGCACCCACCGGAGCAGCCGCGTCGCGCACCGCACCTCCTCGTGAGCCGGAGTCGTCCGGACCACCGAAGGGCGCCTCCCCCTGGTCCGTCCCGCCGAGCACCGCGCGGGCCCGCGCATCGGCGTCGGCCGCCGACATCCCGCGCGCACGGAACACCAGCGCCAGCTCGTTCGCGTCGACGTCGAGGTCGGCGAGCACTCCGCGGGTCGCGGGGTCGGGGGTCGACGCGTCGAGCAGTTCGCGTTGGGAGCGCACCGAGACGTACTCCCCCGCGCCCATCGAGAGCGCCCCGGCGAGCAGCCCCGACAGGCCGGTCAGCAGCACGACGCGGTTCGACACCCCGGTCGCGCTGATGCCGAGCACGAGGGCCAGGTTGCTGACGAGTCCGTCGTTGGCGCCGAAGACCGCCGCCCGGAACGACCCCGAGAGCCGCGTGCGCCCGCGCTCGGCCAGGGCGCGCACCACCTCGCCGTGGATCCGCTCGTCGGCCGCCATCGCGTCGGTCGCGTCGACGTCGGTCGCGTACGGCGAGCGGGCCTCGGCGCTCTGCACGAGAGCGAGCACGAAGATCGACCCGAACCGCCGGGCCAGCAGACCGAGCACGCGCGTGCGGACGTCGGTGCGCGCGGGGCGCCCGACCCGGTCGCCGAGCAGCGTGAGCCAGTGCTGGGCGTGACGGGCCTCGGCGTCGGCGAGTGCGAGCAGGATGTCGCGCTCCTCGCCCGTGCGGCGTCGGGCGAGGTCGCGGTAGGTGCTCTCCTCGGCGCGCTCGTCGGCGAGGAACCGGCGCCACCGCCGCAGATCGGCGGGCGTTGGCGCGGGCGCGGCGGCGACTGGGCCGCCCGGTGTGCTCGACATGCCCCCAGTATCGGTGCTCGCGAGCGGGTCCGACGGGCGCGGCGGGCGGGTGCGGCGGGTCGATGTCATCGGGGGCGGGTCAGCGCTGACCCGCCGCCGATGACGGGAACCCGCCGAAGCCCCCGGCGAGCACCCGAGCCCGGAGCCGAGGAGGCGCGGGTAGCGTCCCCGACGTGACCTCACCCCGCTTCGTCGGCATCGACCTCGCCTGGCGCGACTCGACCCCGACGCGACCCGCGAACGAGACCGGTCTCGCCGTGATCGACGCGGACGGCACGGTGCTCGACGCCGGCTGGGCGCGCGGCGTCGACGAGGTCGTCGAGTGGATCGGCGCCTGGGCGACCCCGGGCTCGTCGATCGCGATCGACGCCCCGGTGCTCGTGCCGAACGCGACGGGCATGCGGCCGAGCGAGCGGGAGGTGGCGCGCGCCTACGGTCGCTGGCACGTCGCGGCCAACGCGAGCAGCGCCTCCTTGGCGTGGCTGGGCGGTCGCACCCTCGGCGAGCGCCTCGAGTCGGCGGGGATGGTCTACGACGACGGCGTGGCCGAGGTGCCGGCCGGGCGGTCGTCGTACTTCGAGTGCTACCCGTACACGACGTTGGTGGGCATGTCCGAGCTGGGCTACGAGACCCGGCGGCCGCGCTACAAGCGACCCGACACGACCCTGCCGCTCGCCGAGCGCCGGGCTGCGCGGGCCGTGGTCTGCGACGACCTGATCGCCCGCATGGCCGCCCTGGACTCGGCCACCCCGCCGCTGTCGCTCGCGTCGCACACGGTGTCGCGCCTCCTCGTCGACGAGCCGTCGCCGCTCGTCGACCGGGCCTACAAGCACCGGGAGGACCTCCTCGATGCGCTGCTCTGCGCCTGGACGGCGTCGATCAGGGTGCGGACGCCCGAGCGGCTGCAGGTGCTCGGCAGCGCGACGGAGCCCGACGAGCGAGGGAGGCGCGCGACGCTCCTCGCGCCGGCCCGCGACTCGCAGCGGCTGGCTCCCGCGCCGCGGGCTCTGCGCCGCCCGGCGGCGTCGGCCTAGGAGACGTCGCCGTCGAGGTACAGCCAGCGCCGATCGCGGTCGCGCACGAACCGGCTCGCCTCGTGCTGCACGTGCACCTCGCCGGCGGTCTTCGAGTGCGCCTCGAACTCGACGACGCCCGTGTCGTCGAACGGACCGCCTCGCTCGGTGCGCACGATGTCGAGCCGGAACCAGCGGGTGCCGGCCTCGACCTCGAGCGCGGTCGGCCGGGTCGACGGGTGCCAGGTGGCGGCGAGGTAGGGGGCGTCGCGCAGCGAGTAGGCGGTGTAGCGCGAGCGCATCAGGCGCTCGGCGGTCGGCGCGGCGGCACCGCGGTGCAGGGGGCCGCAGCAGTCGCCGTAGACGTCTCCGCTCAGGCAGGGGCAGCGGGCGGTGTCATCCATCCCGCCATTCTCCCCGGTCGGCGCCGCCGGCCGCGGGCGGCGTTCAGGCGGCCTCGCCGGCGATGTTGACCATCCAGTGGATGCCGTACCGGTCGGTGACCATGCCGAAGCTGTCGCCCCAGGGGGCCTTCTCGAGCGGGACGTCGACGGCGCCGCCCTCCGAGAGCCCGGCGAAGTACGCCGTGAGCTCGTCGGCGTCGTCGCCGAACAGCGACAGCGAGATGGAGTTCTCGCTCTCGAGGGGGATGTCGTCGGGGCGGTCTGAGGCCATCAGCAGCATGCCGTTCGCCGCGGTGAGCTGGCCGTGCATGAGGCGGTCCTTCTCGGCCGGGCCGCCCATGCCGAACTCGCCGAAGGTGCTGACCGTGTACTCACCGCCGAACACGGAGCGGTAGAAGTCGAGCGCCTCGCGCGCCGTGTCGCGGAAGGCCAGGTACGGGGTGAGCTGGGTGGGCATGATCGCTCCTCTTCGTCGGTGACGGCAGCATGGCACCGGTCGACCGCCGACGGAACCCCCTCGCGGCGTCCGCATCCGCGACTCCCGTCCGGGGGCGACCCGAACTGGGCCTCGTCGCGCTCGGCGCAGGCTGGCACAGTGACACGATGAGCACCTCGCCCGGCGACGACCGGCACGCCGTGCACGACGCCGAGCTCGTGTTCGCGCACGTGCGCGCGGTGGTCGGCGACCGGGCCACCCGGCAGGCGTCGCCCCGGCTGTCGGCGCGACTGACGGCGCGGGCGCTGGGACGCGCCGGGTTCCACCACGTGACCGGCGAACGGCTCACCGCCGGCGATCTGCGCCGCGACCGCACCCAGTTCTTCGACCGCAGCGAGACGGTGCTCGTCGAGGTGCTCGCGCTGCCCCGCTGGTTCTACGGCCTGTACGTCGAGCCGAACACCCCGACCTGCACGCAGTGGGCCGAGGTGACGGCCGTGCTCGACGAGCTCGGTCGCCGCGTCGACGCCCGCCTCGCCCCGGCCGACGACTTCGCCCACTGACCCCGCTCGCCCGCCTGCGGCGCGGCGCGGCCCGGCGCGATCGGATGTCGGCGGCCGTCTCTACGCTGACCTCATGCAGCCACTCGCGCCGGGGGCCCTCCGCCTCGTCCATGTCAGCGACTCCCACCTGACCGGCGACGGCACCCTGCACCAGGGCGTCGTCGACACCACCGCGGCGCTCGACCGGGTGCTGGCCGAGGCGGGGCGGGTCGAGGGGGTGCGACTGCTCGTCGGGTCGGGCGACCTGTCCGACGACGGCAGCAGCGCCTCCTACCGTCTGCTGCGCGGTCGGCTCGACGCCTGGGCGGCGCCGCGCGGCGCGGCCGTGGCGCTGGTGCCCGGCAACCACGATCTGCGGGCGGGCTTCGCCGAGGTGTTCGGCGGAGACCCCGATGCGCCGCTCGACCGCGTCGTCGAGGTCGACGGCTGGCGCGTCATCGGGCTCGACACCTCGGTGCCGGGGGCCGGCTACGGCGACCTCCGCCCGCGCCAGCTCGACCTGCTGCGCGATCTGCTCGCGACCCCCGCCGCGCGGGGCACCGTGCTGGTGCTGCACCACCCGCCGCTGCCCGCACCGACCACGCTGCACGAGGCCCTGGCCCTCCGCGCTCCGGAGGCGCTGGCTGCGGTCATCGACGGAACCGACGTCAGGGTCGTGCTCGCCGGCCACTACCACCACCACATCGTCGGCGACCTCGCCGGGGTGCCCGTGATCGTGGCCCCCGGGGTCGCCAACGACACCGACGTCGCGGCGGCGGAGGGCACGGAGCGCGCCGTGCGCGGGTCGGGCTTCGTCGTCGTGGACGTCGAGCCCGTCGACGGCGGGCCCTACGGCGGCGGGCACGTCGGCGGCGTCCGGTCGACGGCCGTGCGGGTGTACGACGCCCACGACGGCGACGAGGTCTTCTCGCTCGACCGCGACACCGTCGAACGGATCGCCGTGGCGGCCGGGCCGCCGCGCGACTGACACGACCGGCACGGCCGAGTCGTCCCGCACGAGCGGCGCAGCCGGCACGTCCCTCGCGACCGGAGGGCCTGCGGGCGGGTCCGGCACCCCGGCCGTCCAGCCCCTTGGCGTACGCTCGCAGCACACGCGGGCAGCACCCGCACCCCTTGTCGCACAACCAGGAGGAGCCCACATGCGCGTGGTCGTCGTCGGAGCCACGGGCAATCTGGGCACGGCCCTCCTCAGACGCCTGCAGGCCGAGCCCCGCGTGACCGAGCTCGCCGGTGTCGCACGCCGCGGGCCGCGCTCTGCCTCACCGCCCTACGGCGACGTCACCTGGTTCGGCATCGACATCGGCGACGACGCCGCCCCCGAGCAGCTCGCCGCCGCGTTCGCCGGGGCCGACGCCGTCGTCCACCTCGGCTGGGCGCTGCAACCCAGCCATGATCGCGACGCCATGTACCGGACCAACGTGACCGGCACCTCCCACGTCCTCGACGCCGTCGTGCGCGCCCGGGTTCCGCACGTGCTGATCGCCAGCTCGGTCGGCGCCTACAGCCGCGGCCCCAAGGGGCGCCGGGTCGACGAGTCGTACAAGACGCGCGGAGTGCGGCACTCGAGCTACTCGTCGTACAAGGCGACGAACGAGAGCGTGCTCGACGGGTTCTCGCGGCAGCACCCCGACGTCGTCGTGACACGGATGCGCCCCGGTCTGGTGTTCCAGGCCGCGGCGGCCCGCGAGATCGTCGGCCTCTTCGCCGGGCGATGGGTGCCGACCACCTGGCTGAGCCGGTTCCGACCGCCGTTCCTGCCGCTGTCGCCCCGCTTCGTCTCGCAGGTGGTGCACGCCGACGACGTCGCCGACGCCTTCTGGCGCGCCATCGACCGGCGGGCCGGGGGCGCGTTCAACCTCGCCGCCGAGCCCCTCGTCGACTCGTACTCGATCGCCGAGGCGTTCGGCAGCCGCGTCGTGCCCGTGCCCTACCGGGTGCTCCGCACCGCCGCGCTCGCGACCTGGCTGCTGCGCCTCCAGCCGACCGAGCCCGGCTGGCTCGACATCGCCGCCAAGATCCCGGCGATGTCGACCGAGAAGGCCCGTCGCGAGCTGGGCTGGGCTCCGACCCGCACGGCCGACGAGACCCTGCGCGAGTTCGTCGGCGGACTCGCCGCCGGCACGTCGAACGAGGCGTCGCACCCCCTCAGCGGCTGACCCGCGCCTCCGCCGCTCCTTCCCTCCCCCGCTCCGTCGTCGGAAGCGTCGTCCCCGTCCCGTCGCCGTCCGTGAGCACAGGGCGTCACGGCATCGGGCATCCTGGTCCGAGAGCGCAACCGCCGCCGACCGAGGAGAACCGCCGTGTCCGACCTGCCCCCCGCCTCCCTCGTCGTCGTCGACCGGCCGATGCGGGGCACGCCGCCCCGGGGCCGCGACGACGTCGGCTTCCGGCTCGTCGACCCCGAGAGCATGACGATCCACGTCACCGACCTCGGGGTGACCCGAGGCGACGGCGTCTTCGAGGGCCTGGGCGTCGTCGACGGGGCGGTGCAGGCGCTCGAGCCGCACCTCCTGCGCCTGGCGCGGTCGGCCGCCATGCTCGATCTGCCCGAGCTCGACCTCGACGTGTTCCGCGCCGCGTGCCTCGCCTCGGCCGCCGCCCACGAGCCGGCTCCGTTCCTGCTGCAGAAGCTCGTCGTCAC
This sequence comes from Frigoribacterium sp. AC394, assembly GCF_979258095.1. Lineage (NCBI taxonomy): Bacteria > Bacillati > Actinomycetota > Actinomycetes > Micrococcales > Microbacteriaceae > Frigoribacterium > Frigoribacterium sp. AC394. The sequence continues at coordinate 1,393,383 of NZ_OZ409834.1, forward strand.
CCGGGGCATCGAAGGCGGCGACGGCACCCCCACCGCCTGGGTGCGGACCGCCGTGATGGACGACCCCGCACCCGAGCGCCGACAGGGCATCTCGGTGGTCTCGCTCGACCGGGGCTACCGGCACGACGTGGCCGAGACGTCGCCGTGGCTGCTGCAGGGGGCCAAGACGCTGTCGTACGCCGTCAACAAGAGCGTGCTGCGCGAGGCCGCCCGGCGCGGTGCCGACGACGTCCTCTTCGTCAGCAGCGACGGCTACGCGCTCGAGGGTCCGTCCGCCTCGCTGATGGCGCGCTTCGGCGACCGGTACGTGACGCCGCGCACCGACCAGGGGATCCTCGCCGGCACGACCCAGGCGGCCGCGTTCGACGCACTCGCACGACGCGGAGTGACCGTCGAGTACGCGCTGCTGACGCTCGAGCAGGTGCGTCAGGCCGATGCGCTCTGGCTGGTCTCCAGTGGGCGGCAGATCGCGCCCCTCACGTCGCTCGACGGCGTCGCGGTAGCCGTCGACCACGACGAGACCGAGCGCCTCGGCGAGGCCCTGGTCGGCCGCCGGAGCTGACGCGGCCCCGACCCCTCGGGGCCTGCGGAGACAGCCGACGAACCCCGTTGTCCATGATGCGAACGGACTCCGTCGGCGACTGGACGACCCTCAGGGCCGGTGCGAGAGTGACCGTGCACCGGTTCACGGCGGTGCGACACCAGTTCCCCTCACGGTGACCACAGGGACACCAGAAATGAGTTGAACCATGATCTCCACCCCCGATTCGATCTCCTCGCCCGTCGTCCTCGACCTGGCCGAGACCCAGCCGCTCGACCTGGCGGCCCTCTTCGCGGCGGACGCCCGATGAGCGCCGCATCCCTCGAGCGCCTCTCGCACGAGGCGCTGGTCGCGCACATCCGCAGCCGCGTCGACACGTCGAGCGAGAGCTTCTACCGCCGCGAGGTCGGCGTCTCGGCCGTGCGCATCACCGCGTACCCGAAGCGCCGCCGCGCCTCCACCGGGCTCGCTTCGCAGCCCGAGACACCCGCCGCCTCGAGCGAGCCCACCTACGCCGACTTCCTGCGCGGCACCCGGTCGGAGCTCGCCTCCGCCTGACCCCGCACGACACGAAGGGCCCGTTCCGCCGACCGGCGGTGCGGGCCCTTCTGCGTGTCGACCGCCGTCGTCGCCGGGGTCGCCCTCGGAGGCCGGATCGCGCCTCCTGAACCGCCGGGTCGCGACGTGCGGGCGGCACCGGCACCGCGCCTCCTGACCGGGCGGCCGAGGAGGCGCGGTGCGGCACGTGCCTAGGAGGCGCGGCTCCGCAGCAGGGTGAAGCTCGCGTCGCGGACGAGCAGCGTCGTGACCGCGCCCTCGACCTGCTGGCCGGGATCGCTCGACAGCGCGAGCTCCCACTCGCCGTGGGGCGCGTCGGGCACGTTGAACTCGACGACGGCGGTCGAGCCGTTGACGAGGTAGGCGAAGGCGTCGGCGTCCTTGTGGGTCAGCACGAAGGTGATCGCCTTGTTCTCGCCCTGCTGCCAGTCGCCGCTCGTGAACGAGTGGTCGTCGGCGCGACGCACCTGCACGTGGTCGTCGCTCTCGACCTCGGGCGCGTAGCGGAACCAGTCGGGGCGGAGGGCCGGGTTCTCGCGACGGAGCGTGATGAGCTCGGTCGTGAACGCGAGCAGGTCGCGGTCGGCGGCGGCCCAGTCGAACCACGAGATCTCGCTGTCCTGGCAGTACGCGTTGTTGTTGCCGCCCTGCGTGCGACCCATCTCGTCGCCGCCGAGGATCATCGGCACCCCGGCGCTGACGAGCAGCGTGCCGAGGAAGTTGCGGCGCTGACGGTCGCGGTACTCGTTCACCGCGGGGTCGTCGGTCGGGCCCTCGGCGCCGCCGTTGAACGACTTGTTGTCGCTCTCGCCGTCCTGGCTGTCCTCGCCGTTCTCCTCGTTGTGCTTCTCGGCGTAGCTCGTCAGGTCGGCGAGCGTGAACCCGTCGTGCGCGGTGACGAAGTTGACGCTCGACAGCGGCGACCGGCGGTCGGCCTCGTAGACGTCGGGGCTGCCGAGCACGCGGTCGGAGAACGTCGACAGCACGCCGGGCTCGCCGTTCCAGAACTCGCGGACGTCGTCACGGAACTTGCCGTTCCACTCCGACCAGTCGGCCGGGAACCCGCCCACCTGGTAGCCGGCGGTGTCCCACGGCTCGGCGATCATCTTGACGCTCTGCAGCACCGGGTCCTGGTGGATCAGCGTCAGGAACGCGCTGTGCTCGCTGGCCTCGCCGCCCTGACGGGTCAGCGTCGTCGCGAGATCGAAGCGGAAGCCGTCGACGTGCATCTCGGTCACCCAGTAGCGCAGGCTGTCCATGATCAGACCGAGTGCGGCGGGGTGGCTGACGTTCAGGCTGTTGCCGGTGCCGGTGGTGTCGAAGTAGTTGCCCTCGTCGCCCTCGACCAGGCGGTAGTAGGCGGCGTTGTCGATGCCCTTGAACGAGATGGTCGGGCCCATGTGGTTGCCCTCGGCGGTGTGGTTGTAGACGACGTCCATCCACACCTCGAGACCGGCCGCGTGCAGGTCCTTGACCATCTGCTTGAACTCCGCCACCTGACCGCCGCGGGTGCCGGCGGCCTTCGAGGCGTACTCGTCGTGCGGGGCGAAGAACCCGATGGAGTTGTAGCCCCAGTAGTTGCGGAGGCCCTTCTCCTCGAGGTGGCTGTCCTGCACGAACTGGTGCGTCGGCAGCAGCTCGACCGCGGTGACGCCGAGATCGGTGAAGTGCTTGATCGCGGCCGGGTGACCCATGCCGGCGTAGGTGCCGCGGATCTCCTCGGGCACGTCGGGGTGCTGCTTCGTGAAGCCCTTGACGTGGACCTCGTAGACGACGGTGTCCTCCATCGGCGTCAGCGGGCGCTCGTCGTCGCCCCAGTCGAAGTCGCGGTCGGCGATGACGTTGCGCGGCATGGCGGGTGCCGAGTCGGTGTCGTCGCGCGTCTCGGGCTCGTTCATATCGTGGCCGAAGACGGCCTGACCCCAGTCGAACGTTCCGTCGAGGGCGGTCGCGTAGGGGTCGAGCAGCAGCTTGTTCTCGTTGTGGCGGACGCCGTTCGCAGGGTCCCAGGGGCCTGCGACACGGAGGCCGTAGCGCGAGCCGACCCGCGCCTCCTCGACCACGGTGTGGAAGACGTGACCGGTTCGGTTCTCGAGCTCCGTGCGGTGCTCGGTGCCGTCGTCGTCGAAGAGGCAGAACCAGATGCGGTCGGCGGTCTCGGAGTACACGGCGACGTGCGCGCCGCCGTCGGGCAGCGGGGTGACGCCGAGGGGGTAGGGCAGGGAGCGGGGATCGGTCATTGGTCCAGATCTACAGCAGCGGCGCGCGCGAGGGCCAAGCTGAGCGGTCGCGCCGCCTGCCGTACCCCGGCCCGCGCCTGCGCCGCCCCGCCCCGCCCTGCCACCCAGCCCCGCCTCGCCCTGCCCCAGCGATGAACCGCGTTCGCGAAGATGAACTGCGATCTATCGCGGTTCATCTTCGCGAACGCGGTTCATCGCGGCTCACAGGCCGACGAGACGACTCCTCCACACCGGCGTTCCGCCCGTCCCGGTACACAGCCCAGGAGGCGCGAGCCGGCCTGGCGACTCCGGGTCGCCACGATCGGTGCATGACGCCGACAGACCCCCGCCGCTGCCCGATCGTCTACGCCGCCGGCCATGGCGCCGGGACGCGAGAGCAGCGGCGCCTCCAGCTGAGTGCGCTGCGAGGCGATCTCATCCGCATCCACAGGGGCGTCTACGTCGCAGCAGACGTCTGGAGCGGACTCGACGGACGCGGACGGCATGTGGTCCTCGCCCGGGCCGTGACCGCCGGCCTCGACGAACGGTGCGTCATCGGACACCACACCGCCGCGGCCGTATGGGGCCTGCCTCGCGTGCACGACGACTACGGCGACGTGGTGACCGTGTTCGACCCGAGACGCTCGACGACCAGCAGGTCCACGCACCTCCTGCGGCGTCCCGGCATGGTGACACCCGACGACCAGGTGGTTGATGACGGGCTGCGGCTCACGACCATCGAACGGACCGCGGTCGACGTCGCACGGACGGCGTCGTTCGCCGACGCGGTGCTCTGCGTCGACGCCGTCCTGCGGCGGCTCGTCCTGCCCCACGGCGATCGACCACTCGACCCTGTGGTCGTCCGAGCCCTCGATTCGCGGCGAGCCGATCTGCTCGGCCGGTTGGGCCCTCCGTCGCATCCCGGCAACCGCTCTGCGCGACGCGTCCTCGAATTCGCGTCGCCCCTGGCCGAGAGCGCCGGGGAGTCGTTGTTGCGCGTCGTCCTGTTCGAACTGGGCCTGTCGCATGTCGAGCTGCAACGGGTCTGCAGAGATCGGGGGCGCTTCGCCGGGCGATGCGACGCCTTCCTGGCCGAGTCCGGCGTGGCCATCGAGTTCGACGGCCACGCCAAGCTGACCGACCCCGAGATGTTGCAGGGACGGCGACCGGCAGACGTCCTGCGAGAGCGGAGTCGGCGGGACCGGCGCCTCCTCGGTGACCCCGCGATCCGCGTCGTCGTGCACTGCGAGTACATCGACCTCGTCCAGCCCGAGAGACTCGCCGAACTCCTTCGTTCAGCCGGGGTGCCGCTCGACCCCCGTCGCGTGACCGCGGCCGCTCGCATCGCCCGTCGGCGCTTCACGGGCATGACGTCATGAACCGCGTTCGCGAAGATGAACTGCGATCTATCGCGGTTCATCTTCGCGAACGCGGTTCTTCGCGGGGCGGGGCAGGGCAGGGCAGGGCAGGGCGGGGCCGGGCGGGGCAGGGCGGGGCAGGGCAGGGCAGGGCAGGGCAGGGCGGGGCAGGGCGGGGCTAGCTGACGTGCACGTCGGGGCGGCGCGAGCGGTGCGGCTCGGCCTGGCGCAGCACCTCACGGGTGACGGGTGCGACCTCGCCGGCACCCGTCACCAGGAACCTCCCCATGTTCGACAGCGGGCTGCCCTCGGTCCACTCGAAGTAGATGTCGGGCACGACGCCCGTCTCGTCGCGGATCGCCAGCAGCACCGACGCGATCGTGTTCGGCACCGCGCCGCTCGTCACGCGCAGCACCCGGTACCCGTGCACGACGCAGCCCGTGACGACGAGGTCCTCCTCGAAGTCGGACGAGTCGCCGGGGTGCACCTCCAGGAAGATGACCGGCGAGCGCTGCGGGATCCCGCTGTACCGCCGTTCTGCGCTGAGCTTCTTCTTGTAGATCTCGGCGACCTCACGCCCCGGCTCGTGCGCGATCACGCGGATCGACCCGTACTCGTCGGCGTCCTCGCGCACGTACCCGAGCGCGCTGTCGTCGAACGAGATCGACGTCGCCCGCAGCTGGAACGACCGGCGCACCCGCGAGAACAGCGACACGGCCATGATGCCCACGATGAAGATCGCCGCGATCTTGACGCCGTCGGGCCGCTCGACGACGTTGACGATGGTCGTGTAGACGAAGACCAGGGCGATGGCGCCGAAGCCGATCGTGCGCTTCGACTGGCGTGCGCGCCGGGCCGACAGGGTGACCGCGACGGAGGCGCTGGTGATCAGCACGAGCACTCCCGTCGCGTAGGCGCCGCCCTGGGCGTCGACGTCGGCGTCGAACACGATGGTGATGATGAACGCCACGACGGTGAAGACGAGCACGAGCGGGCGCACGGCGCGCGCCCACTGCGGCGCCATGCCGTAGCGGGGCAGGTACCTCGGCACGAGGTTCAGCAGGCCGGCCATGGCCGAGGCGCCGGCGAACCACAGGATGCAGATGGTGCTGATGTCGTAGATCGTGCCGAAGCCGTTGCCCAGGTACTCGTGCGCGAGGTAGGCCAGCGCGCGGCCGTTCGCCGCGCCTCCTGCCTGGAACTGCTCCTGAGGGATCAGCAGGGTCGTGACGAAGCTCGACAGGATGAGGAACGAGCTCATGATGATCGCCGCGGTGGTCAGCAGGCGTCGCGCGCCGCGGATGCGACCCGTGGGTCGCTCGGCGGTGTCGGTCGGGTCTCCGGTGATCTGCGGCATCACGGCGACGCCGGTCTCGAACCCGGAGAGGCCGAGCGCGAGCTTCGGGAACACGATCAACGCGATGCCGACCATCACCAGAGGGTTGCCGTGCTGCACCGTGAGCGCCTGCCACCAGTTCCCGATCACGACGGTGTTCTCGGCGACATGGAAGATCGACACCGCGATGACGACGAGGTTCAGCGTCAGGAACACCCCGACGAGCACCACGGCGATGCCGATCGCCTCCTTGAACCCGCGGAGGAACACGGCGGCCAGCAGCGCGATCAGGAACAGCGTGATCGGCACCTCCGCCCCGTGGAACCACTCCGGCGTGAACGGGTTCTCGACGGCGTGGGCGGTGGCGTCGGCCGCCGACAGCGTGATGGTGATCATGAAGTCCGTCGCCGCGAAGCCCAGCAGCACCAGCACGAACAGCTTGCCGCCCCACCAGGGCAGCAGTCGCTCGAGCATCGCGATCGAGCCCTCGCCGCGGGGGCTCTCGCGGGCGACCCGGCGATAGACGGGCAGCGCGCCGAGCAGCGTGAGCGCGATGAGCACGATGGTCGCCAGTGGCGACAGCAGACCGGCGGCGACGGCGGCGATCGCGGGCTGGTATCCGAGGGTCGAGAAGTAGTCGACGCCGGTGAGGCACATGACGCGCCACCACGAATGCGTCTTCTCGACCTTCTCGGCGTGGGGCCCCTGGTGGGCGCCCGAGTTCTCCGTCAGCCCGTCGAGCAGCCAGTTCCGGAGGCGCGAGTCATCCGGTCGCGTCGGCTGCGGTTCGAGCGCATCGCCGTCGCGACCGCTTCTCTCAGACACTGTGGACACGGCGGACCCTCCGATCGCACGCTCCGAGGCCGAAGCACGCGTGATCACACGTTAGGCGTGCGATCGGCTGCTCAGAGGAGGTCGAGCGTAGGGATTCCGTTAGGACTGCGGATCGTCGGGTTCGAAGCGGTACCCCATGCCGAGCACGGTCACGAGGTAGCGGGGCGACGCGGGCACGGGCTCGAGCTTCTTGCGCAGCTGGGCGAAGTAGAGGCGGAGGTAGCCGGTGTCCTTCGCGTGGAACGGTCCCCAGACCTGCGTGAGGATCGTCTCGCGCGTGATCAGCTTGCCCGGGCTGTGCAGCAGCAGCTCGACGATCTTCCACTCGGTCGGGGTCAGTCGCACCTGTTCGCGGTCCGCGCCCCGCTCGACGGTCTTCGCCGACAGGTCGACGCGCACGTCGCCGAACGTCGTCACCGGATGCTCGTCGTCGGCTCCGCTCGGCAGCCGCCGGGTCTGCGCCCGGATGCGCGCCAGCAGCTCCTCCATGGCGAACGGCTTCGTCACGTAGTCGTCGGCGCCGGCGTCGAGCGCCTCGACCTTGTCGGCCGCGTCGGTGCGACCCGACACGACGAGGATCGGCACGGTCGACCAGCCGCGCAGCCCCGCGATGACCTCGACGCCGTCGAGACGGGGCATCCCGAGGTCGAGCATCACGAGATCGGGGTGCTCGGTGGCCGCCAGGTCGAGGGCCGTCCGGCCGTCGCCCGCGGTGACGATCTCGTACCCGCGCGCGCCGAGGGTGACCTTCAGCGCCCGCAGGATCTGCGGGTCGTCGTCGGCGATCAGGATCTTCACGGTGCCTCCTCGCCGACCGTAGCCGATGCGGTCGACCCGACCCGCGCCTCCGGCGTAGGGATTCCGTGAGGATGCGCGACGGCCACCGCGGCGAGCGACACGACCATGGTCAGACCGCCGCCCGGGGTGTCGTCCAGCGACAGCGTGCCGCCCATCGCCTCGACGAAGCCCTTGCTGAGCGCGAGCCCGAGACCGAGGCCCGCGGCGTTGTCGGTGTCGCCGAGTCGCTGGAACGCCACCATGATCTCGTCGCGCCGATCGGCCGGCACACCCGGCCCCCGGTCGACGACCCGGATCTCGACGCGGCCGCCGAAGACGCTCGACGAGATCCGCACCCGCTCGCCCGCAGGCGAGTAGCGCAGCGCGTTGTCGAGCAGGTTCACCAGCACCCGCTGCAGCAGCACGGTGTCGGCGCGCACTGGCGGCACCGCGACGCGGAGCGACAGCTCGACGTCGACGGGGCCCAGCCCCAGCTCGTCGAGGGCGCCCATCACGACCTCGTCGACGTCGACGTCGGCCGGGGTGACGGCCAGCGCGCCCGCCTGCACCCGGCTGACGTCGAGCAGGTTCGTCACGAGGGTCGAGAGCGAGTCGAGGCTCTCGTGCGCGGTCGACAGCAGCTCGTCGCGGTCGGCGTCGCTCCAGCGCACGTCGCTCTGGCGGAGGCCGCTCACGGCCGCGGTCGCCGCCGCGAGCGGTCTGCGCAGATCGTGTCCGACGGCCGCGAGCAGCGCGCTGCGCATCCGGTCGACCTCGGCGAGCGGTCCGACCTCGCCGGCCGTGCGGCTGAGGGCGGAGTGCTCGAGCGCCGCCTCGACCTGCGCCGCGACGACGCCGAGCAGACGCCGGTCGGCCGCGGTGACGTCGCCGGTCACCTCCAGAACGGTCCCGTCGCCCACCGGGAGGCGCGTGACCGGGCCGACCACCGCCTCCTGCCCGGTGCTCTGCAGCTCCCGCTCCCCCGAGCCCGAGTCGGTCACGATCCGCACACGGCTGAGCCCGAAGGCCTCGCGGGTTCGCGTGATGACCGCCTGCAGCGCCCCTTCGCCGCGGATCACGCTGCCCGCGATCGTCGCCAGCAGCTCGGTCTCGGCGAGGGCACGGGCCGCCGCCCGCGATCGCCGCGCGGCCTGGTCGACGACCCAGCTGACCAGCGTCGCGTTGACGAGATAGAGCACGACCGCCAGCAGATGCAGCGGTTGAGCGATGGTCAGGCTGTAGATCGGGGCGATGAAGTAGACGTCGAGGATGATGCCCGACAGCAGCCCCGCGAACAGCGCCGGCCAGAGACCGCCGGTCACCGCGACGACGAGCACGAGCAGCTGGAGGAGGAGGACGTCGCCGGCGATTCCGTCCTCCGTCCGGTTGTTCGTCAGCAGCCAGGTGAGCAGCGGCCCGCCCGCGAGGGCGAGCACGAAGCCGGCGATCACCCGACGGGGAGACAGGGCGCCGCCGAGCCGGGGCAGGCGCGATCGACCGCCCGCAGCCGAGTGGGTGACGATGTGCACGTCGATCCGACCCGACTCGCGGATCACCGTCGCCCCGATGCCGGGGCCGCTGAGCGCCGTGGCGAGACGCCCGCGACGGCTGACCCCGATCACGAGCTGCGACGCGTTCGACGCCCGGGCGAAGTCGACGAGGGCGCGCGGCACATCCGAGCCGACGACCTGGTGGTACGTGCCCCCGGCCTTCTCGACCAGGGCGCGTTGGGCCGCGAGGGCGCCGGGCTCACCCTGCGCCAGTCCGTCCGGGCTGCTGACGTGCACGGCGATCAGCTCGCCGCCCGACGACCTCGCGGCGACGCGCGCGGCCCGCCGGATGAGCGTCTCGCCCTCGGGCCCACCGGTGAGCGCGACGACGATGCGCTCGCGCGCCTCCCAGTGGCTGTCGATGCCGTGCTCGTCGCGGTAGGCCTTGAGCGCGCTGTCGACCTCGTCGGCGAGCCAGAGCAGGGCCAGCTCGCGGAGCGCCGTGAGGTTGCCGAGCCGGAAGTAGTTCGACAGCGCCGCGTCGACCCGGTTCGCGGGGTAGACGTCGCCGGCATTCAACCGGTCGCGGAGCGCCTGCGGGGCGAGGTCGACGACCTCCACCTGATCGGCGGAGCGGAGCACCGCGTCGGGCACGGTCTCGCGCTGCCGCGCACCCGTGATCTCCTCGACGACGTCGCCGAGCGACTCGATGTGCTGCACGTTGACCGTCGACACGACGTCGATGCCCGCGTCGAGCAGAGCCCGCACGTCGTGCCAGCGCTTCTCGTTCGTCGAGCCGGGGGCGTTCGTATGCGCGAGCTCGTCGACCAGCGCCAGCTCGGGTCGCCGCGCGAGGACCGCCTCGAGGTCCATCTCGTCGAGCACGACGCCCCGGTACGTCCGCACGCTGCGCGGGACCACCTCGAGGTCGCCGATCATGGCCTGCGTCGCCGCACGCCCGTGGGTCTCGACGACGGCCACGACCACGTCCCGGCCCTCGGCGGCGAGCCGCGCGCCCTCCTCGAGCATCGTGTACGTCTTGCCCACCCCGGGCGCGGCCCCGAGCAGCACCCTCAACCGACCCTGCGTCATGCGGCCAGCATCGCACCTCCGGCGGTGCAGGCGGTGCGGGCCGGTGCACGCGGTGCGGGCGGTGCGGCCGGTGGGGGCGGTGCGCCCGGTGCGGGCCGGTGCACGTGCGGCCGGTACGGCCTGCGCTCAGCGCGGGTACCGGCATCGCGGGGGGAAAGCGAAGGACCCCGTGAACTGATCTGGCGAGATCACAACTCAACGGGGTCCAGCGGAGCCGGTGGGATTTGAACCCACGGTTCCCACAAAGGGAACTCCACCTTAGCAGGGTGGTGCACTAGGCCGAACTATGCGACGGCTCCATCACGCGCCGCAGAGCGAACGCGCTTCAGAAAGCATACCCGGAGTCGGAGTGGATGCGGAACCGCGCCTCCTCGGCGATGTCACGGCAGCCGCGGCGGCGGATTCACCCGTCTATCCCCCGTTCCGAAGGGTGCCTCGATTTTGTCCCCCCATCGGCGGACCAATAAAGTACCCCTTGCTGCCTTGTGGTGCCGCCCCTGATCGTGGCGCCGCAGGGCTTCATGTGTGCCGGTTCGGGCCGCCGCATGAATCCCCGATCGCCCCGTCGAGCTGGTTACTCGTCGGGGCGATCTCTTCTCGGCGCCGGAGACCCGGCCGAGGAGGCGCGGGTCGCCTACGCCCGCAGCCAGACCGCCGTCTCACCCGGCAGCACCGCGTCGGCACCGCTGCCGGGGCCCTCGCCGACGTCGCCCAGCGGGCCGCTCGCGACGAGCACCTCGCCGGCCGGCATCGCCACCGGCGTCGGGCCGAAGTTGCAGACGACGTGCCAGCCGCCGGGGCGGGAGAAGTGCAGCACCTGAGGCTCCGCGCCGGCCACGGCACCGGTGTCGGCCACCGCCTCCCAGGTCAGGGTCTCGTCGGTCTGCAGCTCGCGCCGTGCCGCGAGCGCCGCACGGTAGAGAGCCAGAGTCGAGGTCGGGTCGCCGTCTTCGGCCTCGACCGAGAAGTCGCGGAACCACGTCGGCTGCGGCAGGTGCGCCGGGCCGGGGCCGAAGCCGAACGACTCGCCCGAGCGCTCCCACGGCAGGGGCACGCGGCAGCCGTCGCGACCGACGTCGACGCCCGGGTTGCGGAAGAACGCAGGGTCCTGGCGCTGCGCCTCCGGGATGTCGCCGACCTCGGGCAGCCCGAGCTCCTCGCCCTGGTAGATGTAGGCCGAGCCCGGCAGACCGAGCATGAAGAGCGACGCGGCGCGCGCCCGACGGAGTCCGCGCTCGGCGTCGACCTCGGAGGCGTCGCCTCCGGCGAGCAGCCACTCGGCACCCTGCTTGACCTCGCGACCGGCCAGCGGGGGCAGCCCGTAGCGGGTCGGGTGACGCACCACGTCGTGGTTCGAGAACACCCAGGTCGTCGACGACCCCGACTCGTCGGCCGCCTTGAGGTTGTACGTGATGATGTCGTGGAACGCCGTGGCGTCGAAGTCGGCCTCTAGCAGGTCGAAGTTGAACGCCTGGCCGAGGCCGGACGCGCTGGCGTAGCGGGCACGACGCGAGGGCTCGACCCAGGCCTCGGCCACGGCCGTGCGGGGCGGGTCGTACGAGTCGAAGACCTCGCGCCAGGTGGCGTAGATCTCGTGCACCTCGTCGCGATCCCACACCGGGTGGTCGCCGTCGGCCTTCGGCAGGGCGTCGATCTCGGCCTTCGAGGGCAGCACCTCGGGCAGGCTCTTGGCGAGGCCGTGGGCGACGTCGACACGGAACCCGTCGACACCGCGATCCGACCAGAACCGCAGCGTCGTCAGGAAGTCCTCTCGCACCTCCTCGTCGTCCCAGTTCCAGTCGGGCTGCTCGCTCGCGAACGAGTGCAGGTACCACTGGCCGTCGGCGACGCGCGTCCAGGCCGGGCCGCCGAAGATCGAGGTCCAGTCCGACGGCGGCAGCTCGCCGTCCTCGCCGAGACCGTCGCGGAAGATGTAGCGGGCACGGGCCCGCGAGCCGGCGGGCGACGCGAGCGCCTCTCGGAACCAGACGTGCCGATCGGACGAGTGGTTCGGCACGAGGTCGACGATCACCTTGATGCCGGCGCCGTGCAGCGCCGTGATCATCTCGTCGAACTGCGCGAGGGTGCCGATCTTCGGATCGACGTCGCGGTAGTCGTCGACGTCGTAGCCGCCGTCGGCGAGGGCCGACGGATAGAACGGGCTGAGCCAGACCGCGTCGACGCCGAGCGTCGTCAGATACGGCACGCGCGCGGTGATGCCGGGCAGGTCGCCGATGCCGTCGCCGTTCGAGTCGGCGAAGCTGCGCGGGTAGATCTGGTACACGGCGGCCTGGCGCCACCAGGTCGGGTCGTCGGTCAGCAGCTCGGTCGTGGGGCTGGTCTGGAGCGTGTCGGTCATCGTGGGGCGGCGTCCTTTCGTGGGTGGAGCGGTGGGCGCGGGCACGCCGTCGTATCCCGGTTCGCGAACGCGGCGTCGGTGCCGCGGTCCGAGTTCTTCGGGTGTCCGGATGTCCAGGTTGAGACTCTAGATCGCCGTCGTGGCGGCCGCCGACACGGGCGCGGGCGCGGTGCGGCGCGGCGCGGCGCGGCACCAGGCGGTACCGCCCGGGGCGGGCTCGCCGAGCTCAGCCGGGGAGCCGCCGGCCGAGAGCGTCGGACACGGCCCGGTCGAGCACCGCGCGTTGCCGCACCGGAGGCCATCGCTCGGGATCGCCCGCCGCCAAGGACGAGACGCCCTCGACGGCTGCGGCGAGCGCGGCAGCCCGCACGGTGACGTCTCCTGCGGCGCCGGCTTCGGTGGCGCCGGCTTCGGTGGCGCCGGCCTCGGTGGCGCCGGCTACGTCGGCCGACGTCAGCAGTCGCGCCAGCCGGTCGGCGAAGGCCCCGCTGTTGTCCGCGTGGCGCTCGACCAGCAGAGGGTCGCTGAGCGCGGCGGCCAGGAACCCGATCCAGACGCGGGCCTCGGCGAGGGTCGCCTCGTCGGTCGGCAGGGCCGCTGCGACCACCGCCCGCAGCGCCGCCGCCGGATCGCTCGCGTCGGACTCGGCCCTGTCGGCGCGGAGCCTGGTGCGTTCGTGCAGCACATCGCGCGCGTGCAGCAGGAGGGCCTGCTTGTTCGGGAACGTGTGGAGGACGAGCCCCGTCGTGCACCCGGCCCTCTCGGCGACCGCCCGCAGCGTGAGGCCCACGGGCCCCCGGTCGGCGAGCGTCGTGAAGACGGCCTCGGACAGGCGGAGGCGGGTCGCGTCAGCGTCTCGGGTGCGAGGCATGACACACAGCGTAACGCCTGTTACCGTAACGATCGTCACGAAAGGACGAGCATGACCTGGCAGATCGAGACCATCCCCTTCGACCACCCCGAGGCCGACCGGCTGCGCCGCGCCCAACGGCGCGAGCTCGACGCCCGATACGGCAGCGACGACCACGAACCGGGTGCGGTGCCGACCGCCTCCGACGTCCCGGTGTTCATCGTCGCCCGCGACCCCGACGGTCGAGCGGTCGCCTGCGGCGGCCTCCGCCCCCTCGACGACGCCGTGGTCGGCCCGGACACCGTCGAGATCAAGCGCATGTTCGTCGAGCGGACGGCTCGCGGCTCGGGTGTCGCGACCGCCGTGCTGCGGGCGCTCGAAGACGCAGCCCTGGGGCTCGGAGCCCGACGCGTCGTGCTCGAGACCGGCACCCTGCAACCGGACGCGATCCGCTTCTACGAGCGCGAGGGCTACGAGACCATCCCCGGCTTCGGCCCCTACGCCGGCGCCGACCTCTCGGTCTGCTACTCCCGCGACCTGCGCTGATCCCGCGTCGGCAACTCCTGCCTCCTGCCGCGCGACGCGGCGACACGCGGCACCGGCGCCACCCAGCGCCGCAGGGAACAGGAGTTGCCGACCACCCCCGCCGGCCCAGCCAGCCCGCGCACACCGAGCAACGCCGCCCCACCACCCCGGCGCGCGTCGGCAACTCCTGCCTCCTGACGCGCTGGCCACCCCGGCCCGCGTCGGCAACTCCTGCCTCCTGACGCGCGACGCGGCCACACGCGGCACCGGCGCCACCCAGCGCCGCAGGGAACAGGAGTTGCCGACCACCCCGCCAGCCCGCGCACGCCGAGCAACGCCGCCCCCACCACCCCGGCGCGCGTCGGCAACTCCTGCTTCCCGCCACGCACCGCGGCCACACGCGGCACGGGCACCACCCAGCGCCGCACGGAGCAGGAGTTGCCGACGGGACTTCGCGACCCCGGGCCCAGCCCCCGCTCCCAGCTCCCAGACCCGGGCCGGGCCGGGGCGGGACTTCGACTCGCGGCTCGATCCGCACGACCACGCGCCTCTGGGCCGACGCACCCGACCCCGCTACGGGTACCCGACGAACCAGAGCAGCACCACGGCGACGGGCTGCAGGGCGAGGCCGCCGACGAGCAGGGACCTCCGGAGGCGCGGCGACGGTGCGATCGCGGGGTGCCCGAGCAGCGGCGCGATCGGCATGAGCAGCCGCGGCAGACTCTGCTGCGGCAGGAACACCGCCACGAGATACAGCACATAGGCCGCCGAGTACGACCAGATCTCGACGCCGAGCGCCCGGGTCGAGCGGCGGGAGAAGAACCACGCGATGGCCGCCAGCACGCCGACCACGACGACCGCCCCGGCCACGCCCAGGAAGGTCGTCGCCATCACGAACCACGGCGTCAACGGCGCGAAGTGCTGACGCCCGACGAACCCCACCCACCACGAGAGCTCGGTGTCGAGATAGGCGCCCGACCGCCCGGTGACGACGTCCGCGACGACCGGCCACGCGAGACCCGCCGCCGCCACGACGAGCCCGGTGACGACGAGCGAGACCTGCTCACGCCTCCCGAAACCGTCGCGCGCCGAGTCCGCCCCGGGCGCACCCGGCGCAGCCCCCGCAACCCCCGCAACCCCCGCACCACGCACAACCCCCGCACCCCGCGCACCCCGCGCGAAGTGCACCACCCCCGTCACGGCCAGCCCGAGCGCCAGCGCCAGCACGCCGGGCCGGGTGAACGCCGCGACGACGGCGAACGGCATCATCAGCAGGTACCGCCGACGGATCATCATCAGCAGCGCCGCGAAGACGAGCAGCAGCATGAGGCTCTCGGCGTAGGCGACCTGCAGCACGAACGCGGTCGGTCCGAAGCAGAACAGGGCGACGGCCCAGAGGGCGTTCGGGGCGCCGACGGTCTCGGCGACGATGCGGTGCAGGAGGACGGCGGCCCCGCCTCCGGCGATTGTGGCGACGACCAGTCCGATGGCGAAGAAGGAGTTGCCCGCGAGGTCGACGCCCAGCACGGCGGCGATGCCCCGCACCAGCATCGGGAACACCGGCAGGAACGCCCACGGGTTCGGCTCGACGCGACCCCGCCCGTCGACCGGCAGCTCGGTCGGATACCCGTGCTGCGCGATGGTGCGGTAGAAGCTGGCGTCCCACGAGCCGGAGAACGAGGCGAAGCCCGGGTCGCTGCGATGGCTGGCGAACTCCCACCCGCGGGTCGTCGCGAGCGCGAAGAGCCCGCCCAGCCAGGCGCTCGACACCAGCCGCGACAGGGCGTAGAGACCGAGCACGACGAGCAGGGGCGGAGCCGACCTCACCCGGGTCGCGACGGTCTGCAGCACGCAGCGAGCCTAGGGCGTCGCCGAACGGGGTGAGCCTCTACGGACCCACCGCGAAGCAGCTGGCTGCGAGGCCCGCTGCGGGCGTCGGTCGCTCGGCGGCCGGCGCCCGAGCTGCGGGGCGGGTCTAGGCCGGGCCGAGGAGGCGCGCGACGGCCTCGCGCACGATCTCGCGCTGCACGGCGCGGTCGGGTCCGCTGGCGGAGGCGTGCGGCAGGCCCGGCAGCTGCAGCCACGCCGTCGCGATCGAGAGCACCAGGGCGAAGACGTCGTCGCCCGACCAGGTCACCCCGTCGCCGATGAGGCGATCGAGATGCCCGACGGAGGTGCGCCTCACCTCGTCGAGGACGGCGAACGACGCCGCCCAGTCGTGCCGCTGCTCGAGACGGGCCCAGCCGAGCAGACGGTGGTTCTCGGGGTGCTCGACGAGATGGTCGAAGATGGCGACCGCGAAGTCGGGCGCAGTGGCGAAGTGCGGGGCGGCGGCGACGCCGAGCTCGGCGAAGGAGTGGTTCAGCACCGCTGTGAACAGCGCCTCCTTGTCGCCGAAGTGGGCGTAGAGCCGCTCTTTGCTGCACCCGGCCGCGGTGGCGATGCGGTCGACGCGGGCGCCGGCGAGGCCGTGCTCGGCGAACTCCGCCGTCGACGCCGCGAGGATGCGGCGTCGGGTGTCGTCAGCGTCGTAGGCCATGTCGTCACAGTATCCGCTTACGCAGCCAACCAACCAGTAGGTAGTATCGATCCGTCCACGACGGCCGCTCGTCGTCCGGCACCCCGATCCAGGAGAACAGTGACCACCTCAGCAGCAACGCCCGCCACCGGTGCGACCCGCACCGCGCCTCCTTCGCCCCGCCGCTGGTGGGTGCTCGTCATCGTCGGGCTCGCGCAGCTCGTCGTCGTGCTCGACGGCACGATCGTCAACATCGCCCTGCCCCAGGCCCAGGCCGAGCTCGGCCTGAGCGACGAGAACCGCCAGTGGGTCGTCACGGCCTACGCCCTCGCCTTCGGCGCCCTGCTGCTGCTCGGTGGGCGCATCGCCGACTTCTGGGGTCGCAAGCGCACCTTCATCGTCGGCATGATCGGCTTCGGTGCGGCCTCCGCCTTCGGCGGCCTCGTCTCGACCGGCGAGCTGCTCGTCACGGCGCGCGCCCTGCAGGGCGTCTTCGCCGCACTGCTCGCCCCCGCGGCCCTCGCGGTGCTCACCACCACCTTCGACCGCGGTCGCGAGCGCAACACCGCGTTCGCCGTGTTCGGCGCGATCTCGGGTGCCGGCGCCGCCGTCGGCCTCGTGCTCGGCGGGGTGCTCACCGAGTTCGTCAGCTGGCGCTGGTGCCTGCTCGTCAACGTGCCCATCGTGATCGTGGCCATCGTGGCCGCGGCGCTCGTCGTGCGCGAGAGCAAGGCCGAGGGCGACAACCGCCTCGACGTCGCCGGCACGATCGTCGTCGCGCTGGGGCTCGCCTCGCTCGTCTACGGCTTCACGCAGGCCGAAGACGGCTGGGACTCGGCCGTGGTGATCGGCTTCATCGCGCTCGGCGCCGGGCTGCTCGCCCTCTTCGTGCTGATCCAGAAGCGCAGCGACCACCCCCTCCTGCCGCTCGGCGTGCTCACGAACCGGGTGCGCGGCGGAGCGTTCCTGGTGCAGCTGATCGTCGGCAGCGTCATGATCGGCGCGCTGCTCTACCTGACCTTCCACCTGCAGATCGTGCTCGGCTTCGGCCCGCTCGAGGCCGGTCTCGCGACCCTGCCGATGACCCTCGTCATCATGGTCATGGCCCCGATTTTGACGAAGCTGCTGCCGGTCGTCGGCCCGCGCATCCTGATGATCGTCGGCCCGATCGTGGCCGCGGCCGGCCTGTTCTGGCTGTCGTTCGTCACCGTCGACGGCGCCTACGCGACGCATGTGCTGCCCGCGCTGATCGTGATGGGCGTCGGCCTCGCCGGCATCTTCGTGCCGATGCAGAACCTGGCCCTCGCCGGCGTCGCCCCGCACGAGGCCGGCGCCGCGAGCGCCACGTCGAACGCCATGATCCAGATCGGCGGGTCGATCGGACTCGCGGTCTACACGAACCTGTACGCGTCGGCCGTGGCCGGCAGCGACCTGCAGGGGCTCGGCGGGCTCGTCGACGGCTACCAGGCCGCCTTCGTCGGGGCCGCGGTCGCCGCCCTCGTGGCCGCACCGATCAGCTTCTTCATGATCCGCGGCTCGAAGGAGGACCTGCTGCCCTCGGGCCCCGTCGTCCACATGGGCTGACTCCGACCTCGCCTAGCCCCGAGAGCCCGGGTCGAGGAGTCATGACACGCCGCGCCTCCTCAGGGGACGCGGCGTGTCGTGACTCATGGATGGGCGCGGGCCGGGCCGGCCGCCGGCGCCGAGGAGGCGCGGGTCGGCTCAGTGCCGCCGGGTCAGGTTCCTGACGGTGTCGGCCGGCACCGGGGGCACGCCGCGCTTCAGGGCGCGCAGGCCGCCGGCGAGCACGAGGGCGGCCGCGACGCCGAAGACGGCGAGCACGATGAGGGTCGCTGCCCAGAGCGGCAGGACGAGCGCCAGACCCGCGACGCCGGCGGTCGCGGCGAGCGCGACGGTGACCAGCGCGAGGACGACCCCCACGACGACGAGCACGATGCCGGCGCGAGCGTCACGCGCCCGCCCGGCGATCTCGTCGCGGGCCGCGCCGATCTCGGTGCGGACCGCCCGGATGACGGGGTCGATGGCCTTGCTGCCGATCTGGCCGCGGAGGCGGTCGGCGAAGGAGGTCTCGGGGGTGCTGTCGTCGGTCATGGTGGCTCCTGGTTCGAGGGTCTGAGGGCAGACGGACGGCCCCCGCCGAGGGTGGGCGGGGGCCGTCCGGAGGGTCACCGGCCGTGCGGCCGGAGGGTGTCGCGAGCGACTACTGGACGCGGCTCTCGTCGGCGTCGTCGGCGTCGTCCGAGGGGATGTGCACGTCGGAGACGGTGACGTTGACCTCGGCGACCTCCATGCCGACGACCTGCGTGATGGCGTCGGTGACGGCCTTGCGGACATCGTCGGCGACCTTCTGCAGCTCGACGGGGTACTCGGCGACGATGACGATGTCGGCGGCGACCTGCTTCTCGCCGACCTCGACGGAGACGCCCTGGCCGCGGTCCTGCTGGTTGACGACGTTGCGGATGGCGCCGATGGCACGGGCCGCGCCGTTGCCCAAGTCGTGGACCCCGGGCACCTCGCGAGCAGCGATCCCCGCGACCTTCGACACGACGCCGTCGACGATGGTGTTCTTGCCGGCCGCGTCGGAGGCGGTGTGCTTGGCGGCGGCGGTCCCGGTCGTGGCGGGGGTGACGTTGCTCATGTTCTCTCCTTGTTTCGTTCCTGACGACGCGGGGGCGAGCGGCCCGGGCGTCGAGTCCGTGAAGCGGACACATCATTCAGACGCATCCACCCGGGCAGGGGTCACGCCCCCTCAGCGAGCTTCCAGACAGACGCCTCCGAGCACTCGTTTCGCGGCCAAGCGCGCTCGGAGGAGCGATTCCGGCCGATTCGGTCAGGATCGGCGTTTACGCGACACTCCTCTAGTGAGGGGGTGGACGTGGATCCGAACACGATGAGCGACGCTGAGTTGATCAAGCGCGCCGCGACCGGCAGCAGGCAGGCGCTGTCGGCGCTCTTCGACCGGTACGCCACGACGGTCACGCGGTACGCGTGGGCTCTGGCGCCGAGTCGCATGGACGTGGAGGAGATCGTGCAGGACACCTTCGTCACGCTCTGGAAGAAGAGCAACGGGATGACCCTGCCGACCGACTCGCTGCTGCCGTGGCTGCTGGTGGTCTGCCGCAACCACGCGGCGAATCAGCGCCGCAAGCTCGCCCTCGCGGCGGCGGATGCGCTGCCCGACGACCTCGTCGCGCCCGACGGCGCCGAGGCGCGCGAGATGCTGCGCTTCGTCCGCGAGGCCATCGACGCCCTCTCGCCCGACGACCGAGCGATCTGCGAGCTCTGCCTGATCGAGGGCCTCTCGTACCGCGAGGCCGCCGACCGTCTCGGCATGACCGTCGGGGCGGTCACCAAACGGGTCTCCCGAACACGATCGCGACTGCGAAAGGCGGTGACGCACGATGAACACTGAGCCCCCCACCGGTGACGACCTCACCCGCATGCTCGTCTCGATGAAGAAGGACGTCCTCGAGCGGGCCACCGACACGACCCGTCGTCGACCCGGTCGGCGCTTCGGCATCGCCTTCGGACTCGTCAGCCTCATCGGACTCGGCAGCGCCGGCGGCGCCGTCGCCATGGGCTTCGTGCCCTCGCCCTTCGAGGGCCTCGCTCAGCCCGAGCCGACGGCGATCGTCTCGACTCCCCCGGCCCCGGCCCCGACGCCCACCGCGACCCCCACACCCGAGCCGAGCGCGCCTCCTTCGACCCAGCCGGTCGGCGGCACGCCGCAGCCGTATCTGCCGATGGACTGCGCGACCCTCGCGACCGAGTCGTCGCTGACGTCGCTGCTGCGCGCGCCGGAGCTGACCATCGGTCAGAACACGGTCACCTCTCCGGAGGTCGCGATCGACCGGCAGTCCGGCATCGAGGCCTGCGACTGGACCTCCCTCAGCGACACCGCCTACGCGTCGCTGAACATCACATCCACGCTGGGCGGGCCGTCGGCGGCCGACGCCGTCGCTGCCGCCCGCGCCGCCGGGGCCGGCGACCTCGGCGTCGGCGATGAGTCGACTCAGACATGCGTGGAGGGTTTCGGCTGCCGAGGGACCATCGTCGTCGGAGACTTCTGGATCGAGTACCTCTACCAGCAGTCCACTCCGATCGGCGACGACACGAAGGCTGTCCTCACAGCGCACCTGAACCGGGTCGCCGACGTGGTCGAGCCGCTCGAACCCCGACTGCCGTGGGTCGCGACGGACGAAGCGGCACGCTGGGCGAGGAGCGGCGACTGCTCGACGATCGCCCTGGCGACGCCGCTGAGCACCCTGTTCTCGGACCCGACGATCGGCGATAGTCCGAGCGCCACCGACTACGGGGTGGACACGCCCCTGCAGGCAGCCGCTCGCGACTCGTACTATTCCTGCGAATGGTCCATCCCGGAGGAGCCTCCGGCTGGCGAGACTCCGAGCTCCTCGCGGCCTCTGACCGTGTCGATCGCCGGCGGGGCCGGCTGGGGCTTCGAGGCGAACAAGGAGTACAGCGCCAGCAGCCTCGCCCCCGGCGAGGGAGCGGACGTCACCCCGGTGACGGTCGCCGGCGCCGAAGATGCGGTCGTGACCTGCTTCGAAGAGAGCATCACGTGCAACCTCGACGTGCTCGTCGACGACTCCTGGATGCGCGTCTACTACAACGGCCAGCGGACGATCGGCGAGAAGCCCGTGCTGATCGCCGTCGCCGAGAGCATCATCGCCGCGCGATGACCGCACGGCACGCGACCGTCGTCGTCGTGGGCGGCGGGCAGGCGGGGCTGTCGGCCGCCCACCACCTGCGGCGACGGGGCTTCACGTCGGCGCTCGACGCCCGCCCGACCGACGCCCCGGGCGACCGCACCTTCGTCGTCCTCGACGCCGACCGGGCCCCCGGAGGCGCGTGGCAGCACCGATGGGAGTCGCTGCGGATGGCCACGGTGAACGGCATCTTCGACCTGCCGGGCATGCCGCTGCCGCCGGTGGACCCCGGCGAGCCCAGCCGCCTCGCGGTCCCCCGGTACTTCGCCGCCTACGAGGCCGCCGAGGGGCTGCCGATCGTGCGCCCCGTGCACGTCGACCGGGTGCGCGCGGTCGACGACGACCCCGACGGCGACCTGCGGATCGACACCGCCGCGGGAGCCTGGGAGGCGCGGGTCGTCATCAACGCCACCGGCACCTGGAACGCACCCCACGTCCCCGATCTGCCGGGGCGCGACGTCTTCACGGGCAGGCAGCTGCACACCCGCGACTACGTCTCCGCCGACGAGTTCGCCGGCCTCCGGGTCGCCGTGGTCGGCGGCGGCATCTCGGCGGTGCAGCTGCTCGACGAGATCAGCCGCGTCGCCACGACGCTCTGGTACACGCGTCGCGAACCGGTGTTCCTCGACCACGATTTCACGCAGAGCCTCGACGGCGTCGACGTCGAGCGCCGGGTGGCGGCCGACGCCGCGGCCGGGCGCGAGCCGGCCAGCATCGTGTCGTACACCGGCCTCGGCTGGACGTCGTACGCCGTCGAGGCCCGCCGGCTGGGCGTGCTCGTCCGTCGCCCGATGTTCGCGGCGCTCGGTGCACGGCACGTCGTCGAGTCCGACGGCTCGAGCACGAGCGTCGACGCGGTCGTCTGGGCCACGGGGTTCCGCGCCGATCTGGGGCACCTCGACGGTCTCGGGTTGCGCGGCCCGCTCGGCGGCGTGCCGCTCGACGGCACGGCCGCCCGACTCGACCCCCGCGTGCACCTGATCGGCTACGGCCCGTCGCAGTCGACGATCGGCGCGAATCGCGCGGGTCGGGCGGCCGTCACCGCGGTCGCCCACCGCCTCGCCGACGACCGCGGTGCGGCGGACGGCGGGGGCGTGCGAAACTAGGAGCCTCGGCCGACGACGGCCCGCGACGCGTTCGCGCTCTGACTTCTCGCACCACCCGAGATCGCTGGCATTTGATTCCCGATCTCCGCTCCACCATCCGCATCATCAGCACCACCCGTACGACCACGCGCACCTGGCCCAGAGGTGCGGCCCGCAGAACCCACCTCAGAGACAGAAGATCCTCTATGCAGACCACCAAGCACTCCCTCGACCTCAAGAAGCCCCAGCCGCTCAAGCGCGGCGCCCTGCGCGTCACGCCGCTCGGCGGCCTCGGCGACGTGGGTCGCAACATGACCCTCTTCGAGAACAAGGGCAAGCTGGTCGTCGTCGACTGCGGCGTGCTCTTCCCCGAAGAGACGCAGCCCGGCATCGACGTGATCCTGCCCGACTTCACCCCGCTGCGAGACCGCCTGAAAGACGTCGAGGCCATCGTGCTGACGCACGGTCACGAAGACCACATCGGCGGCGTGCCCTACCTCCTCAAAGAGCGCCCCGACATCCCGCTGATCGGCTCCAAGCTCACCCTCGCGTTCATCACCGCGAAGCTGCAGGAGCACAAGATCACCCCGATCACGCACGAGGTCGCCGCGGGCGACCGCCACCAGGCCGGCCCGTTCGACCTCGAGTTCGTGGCCGTGAACCACTCCATCCCCGACGGTCTGGCCGTCGCCCTCCGCACGAGCGCCGGCATCGTGCTGCACACGGGCGACTTCAAGATGGACCAGTTCCCGATGGACAAGCGGATCACCGACCTCAACCACTTCGCCCGTCTGGGCGACGAGGGCGTCGACCTCTTCATGACGGACTCCACCAACGCCGAGGTGCCCGGCTTCACCACCGCCGAGAAGGACCTCGGCGCGGCGATCGACCGCGTCTTCCGCGAGGCGCCCAAGCGCATCGTCGTCTCGAGCTTCGCCAGCCACGTCCACCGCATCCAGCAGGTGCTCGACACCGCCCACAAGCACGGTCGCAAGGTCGCCTTCGTCGGTCGCTCGATGGTGCGCAACATGGGCATCGCGTCCGACCTCGGCTACCTCAACATCCCCAAGGGCCTCGTCGTCGACCTCAAGCAGCTGAGCAAGATGGCCGACAACAAGATCGTGCTCATCTGCACCGGCTCGCAGGGCGAGCCGATGGCCGCGCTGTCGCGCATGGCGAACCGCGAGCACATCATCAAGGTCGGCGAGGGCGACACCATCCTGCTCGCCAGCTCGCTGATCCCCGGCAACGAGAACGCCATCTACGGCGTCATCAACGGCCTGATCCGCTGGGGCGCCACGGTCGTGCACAAGGGCAACGCGAAGGTGCACGTCTCGGGTCACGCCAGCGCCGGCGAGCTCACCTACTGCTACAACATCGTCAAGCCGAAGAACGTCCTGCCCGTGCACGGCGAGTGGCGCCACCTCACGGCGAACGCCGACCTCGCCGTCGCCACCGGCGTGCCGGAGGACCGCGTGCTCGTCGTCGAGGACGGCGTCGTTGTCGACCTCGACCGGGGCCGCGCCAGCATCGCCGGCCGCATCCCCGCCCCGTACGTCTTCGTCGACGGCGCCACCATCGGCGTCGCGACGGAGGACGCGCTGAAAGACCGTCTCTCGCTCGCCGAAGAGGGTCACATCACCGTGCTGGGCATCTTCGACGAGGGCACCCAGAAGCTCGTCGACCCGGTCGAGTTCCTGCCCCGCGGCTTCGTCGAGGAGGCCGGCTGGATGTCGCAGGCCGAAGACGTCGCGACCAAGGCGCTGGCCGAGGCCACCGCACGCGGTCACGTCGACGGAGCCGGCGCCGAGAACGCCATCGCCGACGGGCTGAGCCGCTGGTTCCTGCGCCGTCACCGTCGCACCCCGGTCATCACGACCGTCGTCGTCGACGCCGACTGATCTCCCCCGTCGCATGAAGAGGGCCCCGGCATCAGCCGGGGCCCTCTTCCGTCGTCGGGGCCGGCCCGGGCGGGTCGGGCGGGTCGGGCGAAGCGCCCCATGATTCCCGGTTCCTGGCAAAGAGCCTGGCGGAGTAGAGGAACGGCTGTCGTGCAACTAGACAGGGGTCAGCCGAACCGGTCCTCTTCGGGTGAGAACCGGTGCAGACTCTTCGGGGAGTCGATCGGCGAGGCGGGCGGCTCGTAGGGGTACGCGCCCCCGCCTCACCTCACCCCGGGCACGTCGGCCAGGTCGTGGTAGACGGGCAGGCCGCGGGCCTCGGCGATGGCGACGTCCTGATCCGCCCCACGGGACGAGCCGGGGAGGCGCAGCACGGCATCGCAGCGCTGCAGCAGTCTCTCGGCGGTCGGGTACATGACCTGCGCGGCCAGCGGATCGGTCGACCCGGAGGCCCCCGCGCTGCGGAGCACCGGCAGAGCGACCCATTCGCCGATCACCGGCAGGTGGCCCGCCTCGAAGAGCGGCCACGCCGCCGTCTCGAGACGCTCGAGGTTCTGCTGCATCAGAGCGGGGTCGCCGTCGGTCCCCGATGCGTACGGGCCGGCGATGAGGATCATGAGTGAAGTGGTCATGCCCGTACACTAGGGCAAACACGAACAAACATGCACAATCGTGAAAGAGTGAGAACATGTGGGCAGCAGAACGACGAGACGTGCTCCTCGAGCGGTTGCGCCGCGACGGGCGCATCGTCGCGAAGGACATCGCGGTCGAGCTCGGTCTCTCGGAGGACAGCATCCGGCGCGACCTCCGCGAGCTCGCCTCCGAGGGGCTGCTGACCCGCGTCTACGGTGGCGCCGTCTCGGCCTCGCCCGCCGTCGCCGACTACGCGACCCGGGCCGACATCGCGACCGACAGCAAGCGCCGGGTCGCGGCCGCGGCTCTCGATCTGCTGCAGCCCGGGGCGACCGTGATCCTCGACGGGGGCACCACGACCCTCGATCTGGTCCGCCTCCTGCCGACGACCCTCGAGCTGACGATCGTCACGCACAGCCCGACGATCGCGGCCGCGCTCCTCGAGCACGACGCCGACGTGATCCTGATCGGCGGTCGGCTCTTCAAGCACTCGGCGGTCGCGATGGGCGCGGCCGCGGTCGAGTCCGCCTCGCGGGTGAACGCCGACCTGTTCCTGCTCGGTGTGACGGGCATCCGCGCATCCACCGGTCTCACCACCGGCGACCCGGAGGAGGCGGCCATGAAGCGGGTCCTCGCCTCGCGGGCCGCCGAGACCTGGGTGCTCGGCAGCGGCGAGAAGATCGGCGCCGCGTCACCGCACCAGGTGCTGCCGCTCGACGGCGTCTCCGGTCTGGTGCTCGACGTGACGGCCGGCGGCGAGGCTCTCGCCGACCTCCGTGAGACCGGCACCCGCATCGTCGAGGCCGGCCGGCGGGCCTGACGACCGGGCCCGGGTCAGGGCGTCGTCGACGGCGCCACGCGTTCGAGCAGACGCAGCAGCTGATCGGCGACGAGCACGGGGGCGGTCACCGAGAACGGGGATCCGGACTCCGCCCGCACGGTGAAGCGGGTGCCCTTCGACTGCACCTTGTGCGACCACTCGCGACCCTCGGCGATGTCGACCGACCGACGCACCTCCGAGTCGGACATCCAGTGGCGGATCTGGACGAAGGTGCCGAAGTCGCAGGCCATGTACGAGTGACCCTCGTGCGACCACTTGAAGCAGTTCAGCATCTCCATGGTCAGAAGGTAGGGCACCCGATCGCTCCGCCGAAAGCCAGCACGACCTAACCCGCCCCGCCGAGAGGCGGGCGGCGGGGCCCGGCCGCTACCCTCGACGCATGATCGATGCCGACGGAGTGGCTGTCGCCACAGACGATGAGCTCGTCGCCTCCAACGGCTCCAACCTCTCTCGGACCCCCGCCTCCTCGTCCGTCTCGTCTGGGCCGGCCTCCTCTCCCAGACCCGTGAGGGCTGGCGACGCTTCGACGCCCCAGCTCGTCGACGCCGCCGCCGAACGCGCCGGAGTCGACGAACGCCTGGACTGATGTGCAGAGCACTACCGAATCGGGTGCTAGCTGTGGATTTGGAGGGCCGAGGAAGCCCGCACGTCATCTTCATCGTGTGGCGGGGAGGCAGCGCGCTGCGGGGCCACGGCTCTCGCTGCGCCGGCCTAGCTCAGATTTCGTGTTCGGTCGTCGAGGAGGCGACATCGGCCGAGCTAATACTGACGCAGCTCCTCGGAGCCATCCGCAGCGCGTGAGGTCAGCAGTCGGGCAGGCAGGTCAATTGTGCTGACCATGCTTATTAAGCTTCGCTAATAGGGTTGCCAAAAGGATCAGTTTTAATATTCATCTGCGCTTCGTGAGCCAGCAAATTTAATTCCTCCGACGCCTTCTGTGGTGCCGTCGTGTCTCGCGACCATTCGTTCAGAGTTTCCATTCCCAAGCCAAGCTTGTGAATTGAGTTAGCAGTGGGATTGCGCCGAACCTCATGAAGGAGCCCCATCATTGCAAGCGCCGGCAGGTTGTCATCGCCTTTGGTGATGAGAAGCAATTCGTCGACGGCTTTTAACATTACGACAAGCTTGTCACCCTTCGCTGCGAACCACTTGGAGCCGGATTTGATGCGACTCTGGCCTGTGGTATGTATCTCCCAATGTTCCCGATACGCAGACCCCAGCGTCGTGAGAGGGCGCCGCAGGTCGTCTCGGTACTTCTCGGCCTGCCGTAGCTCCTCGATCCTTAGGAGTTCGACGGACACCTTGGCGGATGCCGACGCGGCGGATGCAGCTTCCTTTGCTACGGCCACCGACTGCTCCGCTGATCGGTCAGCCATTTTGAGGCCTGAGAGCAATGATGACCGCCGCTAAAGTCGCGAGCGCAGACAGGAACGTGACCGCTAGACCGATCCAGTCGTAGATGTCACGGCTGGCGACTGAAATCGCTATATCTTCTAGGGCATCGCGAACATCAGAAAAAGTATCGGTCATGCCCCGCCCACCCTACTCGGCAGACTTGTCACCGTCGTCCGTAGCGACGAATGATTCTGCGTGCGCAATGACGCCCCCTAGATCGGCCATACTCTCCACCTTTTGAATGGGCCCACTCTCGACACGCGCGTACAGGTCCCCCTGGTGCATGTGGAAGTTCTTGGGATCAACCTTGATCACAAGGGTCACGTCGCCCAGCTCGGCTCCGAACAGGAACGACCGACTACGCGCTCGCGTTGTGGAAGATTTCTGCTTGGCTTCGATAGCTCGACCGTCGTGTACCAATACCCACTCATCGTTTTCATCATCGAGGGCGTGCCAGGCAAGATTATCTGTCGCGGCGTCGGGCGAGTGACCGAACAGCACGGACGCGACTTCCGAATTCCAAGAGTCCCTGTGCTGCATCATCACCTGATTGGCGAGCTTGTCCTGGTCGGCTGCCTCCTGCGCGACTCGGAGTTTGCGACGCTGCTCCCGATCGGTATAAGCGCGCCGAGCGAGTTCGGAAATGTCGTGGGCGTTCATCAGGCTCCTTCAAGAGATAGTCGGCCCATTCTGTCGGAATTACGGCGACCTGCGGCCGCTGGACGAACCGGCGGTGCCTGCACCCTCCGTCCCCTACAGGGCCGTTTCTTTGCTGTGAGGCCTTCGGCAGCTCAGTCGCAAGGCCCTTCGTAGCAATCCCGCGCGCGGTTCTTACCAGTGTCCGTGTTCGACCTGTTGCAGACCGACCTAATCGACACCGGCGGAGACCCCAGCGCCCTCGCCCAGCGCCTCAAGGGCGAGGAAACTGCCGGGATCCTTGCCTCTGTTTCCGGCTACCTCACCGGGCAGGTCTGGACGGTCGACCGCGAGCCCATCCAACGACTACACCAGGACCGACGGAAGTCGCTGTGTCGTCGTCGACGCGAACTGGTCCCCCACACGTGGGCCGTCGCGTGCGGGCCGTGCGACCGGGGCACGGTCTCGGCGTCGCGTTCTTCGTGCGCGACGCGATCGGAGCCGCCCGCACGCCCGGTCGACTCGTGGTCGGGCTGATCGCCCTGGGGGTCGGCGGACTGCTGCTCGGCTACGCGGCGGTGTCACCCGGCCCCGGCTGGCTGCTCGGTGCTGCGGCCGGGCTGATCGTCTTCGCCGCGACGGGGCCGCTCACCGACGGCATCCGGCACGCCGCAGCGGTCGCGGCCGACGTGCCGCTCTACGGCATCGGCGACGGGAGGGTGCTCGTCTCGCATTCGATGCTCCCCCTCGCGGTCGTGGTCCTGGTGCTCGTCTCGGCCGCGGTGGTGGTGTCGCTCTCGGCGGCGAGCGGAGCCCCGATCCTCTCGGCCATGGCGCTCGGGGTGACGACCCTGCTGCTCCGGGTCGGTCAGGCGCTGAAGGGCCCGTTGCCGCCGGTGCTCCTCACCCCCATCTCGTCGCCGATGGGCGACCCGATGGCGGCCGTCCGCCTGCTCTGGGCCCTCGACGGGCTGCTGTTCGCCGCCGTGATCGGTGCCGCGGCGACGGTCGGGCTCGACGCGCCGCTCGTCCTCCTGGCCGCTGCGGGCCTCGTCGCCGGTGTCGTCGCCCACCGTTGGCGACACCGGGCCTGACCCCTCCCGCCGAGCGGCGGGCCGCGGGCCGCGGGCCGCGGGCCGGGGGATCTCATCCGTCCGGTCGAGTCGCGGCGGCGGCCCGTCGCCCACACTGGAGTCACGGCCCCGACGCGCCGACCGGACGCCGACGAGAAGAGGACCCGTGAGTCACGAGCACGCCCCGTCGGCGCCGCCCGCGCCTCCTGCCGCCGTCGACCGGCGCGACGCCCGCCCACCGGGCATCGACGGAGGCATGCTCCCGTCGATCCGACCCCGGGCCACCGTCGCCCTCCTCGCGATCCTCCTCGCCGTCACGGTCGTCCTCTTCGGGGCCGTCGTGCTCGGGCTGCTGTTCATCCCCGGCGCGCGCGCGAGCGCCGTCCCCGTGCTGGCGGCGGCGCTCGTCGCGCACCCCGTGGTGATGCTGCTGACGCTGCATCTCGGTCTCCGTCGTGGGGGGAGCGGATGGCGCGACGTCGGCCTGCGACGGCCCGCCGCCCGGATGCTCCATCTGCTCTGGCAGATCCCGTCGATCCTCGTGCTGCTGCTCGTCGTCCAGGGTGCCGCCGTGGCGCTCACGGGGGCTCCCGCCAGCCAGGGCGACGCCATCGACACGATGTTCGGTGGCACGAGCACGGTCCAGATCGTCGCGGCGTTCGTCGGGGTCGCCCTCCTCACCCCACTGTGGGAGGAGGTCGTCTTCCGCGGGCTCGTCCACGGCGGGATGCGGCGGCGCTTCGGCCCGATACCGGCGTCGCTGATCAGCGCCGCGATCTTCGCCGCCTGCCACGGCGTGCCGATCCTGCTGCCGTACATGCTCCTCCTCGGCCTGTCGCTCGCCTACCTGCGCGAGTTCCACCGGACGCTCTGGGCACCGGTCTGCATGCACGTCGTGCTGAATACCGCCGCGACCGCGGTGACCCTGGCGGCCGTCTCGGGCTGAGCAGCGCGACGGAGTCCCGCAGAAGCGGCCGCCTCACCCTCGGCCGGGCGACCCCGCTGCGACGGCGAGCACCGTGGCGATCGTCCGCGGCAGCGCCAGCACCCGGAAGTGCCCGCCCGCCGACAGCCGCACGTTCTCGGCCCCCGGCAGCTCGCTGCCCTCGGGGATGTGCGGATCGAACTCCCCGTAGATCGAGACGATGCGGCTGTTCACGCTCTCGTCGCGTCCGAGCAGCATCGTCGTGGCGTCGCGGGGCGAGAACGCGCGGAGGGTCGACAGCGGCAGCCACCGGGCGTACCTCGAGCCCGAGAAGGGCGCGCAGATCGCCACCATCGTGTCGACCCGGCGGTCGGGGTCGAGCCGCGCCATGACGTACTTGCCGATCAGACCGCCCTTGCTGTGGGCGACGATGACCACGTCGCGGAGGTCGTGCCGTTCGAGGTGGGCCGCGACATCCCGTGCCGCCGCCTCGACCGGTCGGCCGTTCCAGCGGAGCGCCGACAGCACGTGCACGGGATGCCCCTCGGAGTGCACCCGCGCGATCAGCGGACGGAGGAACGCCCAGGTCTCCCAGACGCCGGGCACGACCAGCACGGGTCTCCCGTCACCCGCGAGGTACTCGGCTTCGCCCCGCGGCGAGAGCACCGCGCGCAGCTGCCAGTGCGCGGCGTAGGCGTAGTCCTGCACCCACCAGACGAGGAGGCGCGCGAGACGGGACGGGGACGGCGCGGTCACGGGGATGGGGCCTCCAGAGACGACTCGACGAGCGCAGGGGTCGCCCCGGAGTGTAGGCGCGGGTCGGGGGCGACGCGCGGGCCCGGGGCGACGCGGGTCGGCACCCTGGGCAGAAGACGCCCTTCATCACGCCGCGAAGGGCACCTTCCGCCCACCCTCCACGAGCCCGCGAGGCGCGGAACAGCACCCTGGGCAGAAGACGCCCTTCATCACGCCGCGAAGGGCACCTTCTGCCCAGGGTGCGGGCCCGGGAGGCGCGGGCCCGGGGCGACGCGCGGCCCGGGAGGCGCGGGCCGGGGGCGACGCACGGGCCCGGGAGGCGCGAGCTGGGGGCGACGCGCGGGCCGGCCGTCTACGACTCAGGTCGTAGGCGAGGTCCCGACCTGCGCCTCCTGTGCGGCGGGACCGCGGCGGCGAGCGTAGAGGCATGACAACGACACCGACCATCCGACCGCCGCGGAGTCGCCCCCGCGCGCCGCGCCTCCTGCCCCGACTCGCCGCCGCGACGGCCGCCGTCGCCCTCGCCCTGCCGCTCGCCGCATGCTCCGCGGGGGCCGCGAGCGGCGCGACCGCCGACACCGCGCCTCCCGCCCCTCCCCGCCATCAGCCCGGCGGGCACACCCTGACCGCCGACGACGTCGACGACTGGCTCGACGGCGCCGTCGGCTCGGCGCTGCAGACGACGGGGATCCCCGGGGCGTCCGTGTCGGTCGTCTCGGGCGGCGAGCTGCTCACCGCACGGGGCTACGGCGTCGCCGACACGGGCACCGAGAGCGGGACGGTCGTGCCCGTCGACCCCGACGAGACCCTGTTCCGCGTCGGCTCCGTCTCGAAGGTCGTCTCGGCGACGGCGATCATGCAGCTCGTCGAACGCGGCGACCTCGACCTCGACGCCGACGTGCAGCAGTACCTCGACTTCGACCTCGACACCCCGAAGGGCGCGATCACCCTGCGGCACCTGCTGACGCACACCGCGGGCTTCGAGGAGGTCATCTCGGGCCTGATCGGCACCCCCGGCAGCGAGGTCCCGCTGCACGACGCCGTCTCGGCCGCGCCGCCCGCGCAGGTCTACGAGCCCGGGACGACGCCCGCGTACTCGAACTACGGCGCCACCCTCGCCGGCTACATCGCCGAGCGAGTCGGCGGCGAGCCGTTCGCCGAGCTGCTGCAGCACGACGTGTTCGAGCCGGCGGGGATGACCTCGTCGTCGTTCGAGCAGCCGCTGCCCGACGCCCTCGACGCCCGCCTCGCGAAGGGCTACCCCGACGACTCGAAGCCGGCGTCGCCCACGGAGGTCGTCAACGCCGCCCCCGCCGGCGCGATGACCTCGAGCGCCACCGACATGGCCCGCTTCATGCTCGCCCACCTCGGCGAGCTGCCCGACGGGGCTTCGCTGCTCGACGACGACGCGCTCGCCGAGATGCACAGCCCCGCCCTCGACTCCGACGACCTCGGCACCCTCGCCGCCGGGCAGCGCATGGACCTCGCGTTCTTCGACGACAGCACCCCCGGCGTCCCGGCCTTCGGGCACGACGGCGACACCCAGGTGTTCCACACGGCCATGCGGATCTTCCCCGAGCACGACGCGGGCATCTTCATCACGATGAACGGCAGCGGGCGCTCGGCGACCGACTCCCTGGACCTGCGGACCACCGTGCTGCAGGGCTTCGCCGACCGCTACCTGCGCGACGCGGGCGCCGACGAGAGCGCCGACGAGAGCGACAGCCGAGGAGGCGCGGGTGCGGTCGCGGAGAGCGGCTCCGACGCCGAGTCGGCCGGCTCCGACGCCGCCGCATTGGCGGGCACGTACGTCTCGTCGCGCTCGCCCGTGACGAACTTCGGGTCGCTGCTGGCGCTGAGCGGTCAGACCGTCGTCGCCCCGCGCGCCGACGGCACCGTCTCGGTCACCCCGAAGCCGCTCGGGGTCACCACGGGCGTCTACGAGCAGATCGAGCCCGACCTGTGGCGCGAGGTGGGCGGAGACGCCGTGCTCGCGACGCGGACGGACGATGCGACCGACCCGGACGCGACCGTGACCGCGATCTCGTGGGGCGCCTCCTTCACCATGCTGCGGGCGGAGCCCTGGCAGGCGGCGTCGGTCGCCCTGCCCCTGGTCATCGCCTCCGTCGTGGTGCTGCTGGTGTCGCTGATCGTCTGGCCCGCGACCGCGCTCGCCGGTCTCGGGTCGAGCTCCCGCCGCGGCACCGCCCCGGTTCCGGGCGCCGTCGCGCCCCGCACCGCACCGCGCCGTCGCGACCGGACGCTGCTGCTCTCCCGACTCGGGCAGGCGTCGACGATGCTCGCCCTCGTCGGTTGGGCGGTCGTCGCGGTGCAGGCCATGTCGTTCGCCGAGGTGTCGGCCACGACCCTGCGGGTGCTGCAGGCGCTTCAGCTGCTCGGCGTGCTGGCCGTCGTGCCCGCCGCGATCGTCGCGTGGCAGGCCGTCCGGGCACGACGCGGCTGGGCGGTCGTCACCGGCCGGGTGCTCGTCGTCGTCGCCCTCGTCGCCCTCGCAGGGTTCGCGTTCGCGTTCCGCCTCATCGCTCCGAGCGTGAGCTTCTGATGCACGGGCCGACGACTCCTCCACAGGGCACTCCGGGGCGCGACCGCTCACCGTCGCGGTCGGACGACGCCACCGCGCCGACCGGCACCTGGCATGCTCGGACGATGACATCGCACCAGGCCGCCGACGCCGGGGCTCCCGACGCCGGGGCCCTCGACGCCGGGGCGGTCGACGCCGGCGCCGGCACCGGCCCCGGCGTCGCGACGACGCGGAAGGTGCTCGGTCGCCTCGGGGTGCGCTCCCCTCTCGGTCGCGACATCGTGCTCGCCGCCGTGTGGGGCGTGGTCACCCTCGCCCTGCTCGGCGGGCTCCTCGCCACCGGCGAGCTCGGCGTCGCGCCGCGCGGGCCGTCGAGCCCGCAGATCACCGTGATGGTCGTGCTCGCCGTCGTCCAGTGCGCGCCGCTCGCGCTGCGACGGGTCAGACCGGTCGCCGTGCTGCTCGTCGTCGCGGCCCTGCAGGCCGGTCTGCTGGCCGTCGTACCGTCGGGCATCGCCCTCTGGACGGCCGCGCCCGTCGTCGCCGCCTACACGGTGGGCTCGCTCCGGTCGACGCGCGTGGCGGTCGGGGCGTCGCTCGGGGCGATCGGCATCGCGACCGTCGGGGCCGTCGTCGGGGCGACCGACGTCGTCGCCCGGCGACTGGGCGGCGGCGACGCGGTCTCGACGCCCGGCGCCCTGCTGTACGGCGAGGGGGCCTCCGGCGTCGTCGTCGAGGTCCTCGCCCTCCTCGCGACGGGAGTCCTCGTCATCGGGGTCAGCGCGGCCGTCGGCTCGTGGGTCGCCCTCCGGCGCAGCCACGACCGCGACGTCCGGGCGCGGGCCGCCGAGACGGTCGAGCACCAGGCGACTCGCACCCGCGAGGCGGTCGCCGCCGAACGCACCCGCATGGCGCGCGAGCTGCACGACGTCGCGGCCCATCATCTGACCGGTCTCGTGGTGCAGGCGGGGGCGGCCGAACGACTGGTCGACGCCGACCCCGACCGCGCGAAGGAATCGCTGCGGAGCGTGCGGGCGCAGGGCCGCGAGACCCTCGACGCCCTCCGGTCGATCGTCGGGATCCTCCGCGAGACCGGCGACGACGCGAACGGCACCGCGCCGGTGCCCGGTCTCGGCGACGTGCCCGGCCTCGTCGACTCGGCCCGCGCCTCCGGAGCGGTCGTCGAGGTCCGGTCGCAGGGCACCCTGCCCGTGCTGGCGCCGCTGGCCGACGTGACGGCGTTCCGCACCGTCCAGGAGGCGCTGGTCAACGCCCGCCGCCACAGCCCCGGCGCGGTGGTCGAGCTGTCGATCGACGCGACCGCCGAGCGGCTGACCGTCGTGGTCGAGAACGACCTGCCCGCCGACGGCGGCACGGAGCACACCCCGGGGTACGGACTGGTCGGCATGCGCGAACGGGCGGCGCTGGTCGGCGGGGCGCTCGAAGCGGGCGTGGCCGGTCCGGCCGGGGCCGCGCAGCGCTGGCGAGTGCGGCTCGAGCTGCCCGTCGAGGCCGACACCGAGAACGCCCCCGGGGAGCCGGCGTGATCCGCGTCGTGCTGGTCGACGACCAGGCGATCGTGCGGACGGGGTTCCGGGTGGTGCTCGAGACGTCCGGCGGGATCGAGGTCGTCGGCGAGGCGGCAGGCGGGCGCGAGGCCGTCGAGCTGGTCCGCCGGGTGCGACCCGACGTCGTCGTGATGGACGTCCGCATGCCCGCGGGCGACGGCATCGCGGCGACGCGGGCCATCGTCGGCGGCGGCGATCCCGCGCCGGGCTCCGCGGGGCAGGAGGCGCGGGTCGAGTCCCCCGCGCCTCCGGCCGTCCTCGTCGCCACCACCTTCGACCTCGACGAGTACGTGTTCGGCGCGCTCGAGGCCGGGGCCAGCGGGTTCGTGCTGAAGGACGTCGAGCCCGACGAGTTCGTCGCCGCCGTGCGGAGCCTCGCGGCGGGGCAGGCCGCCATCGACGGGGCGACGACCCGCCGGGTGATCGCCGAGTTCACCCGGCGCCGCCGCACGACGGCCGTCGAGCCCTCGCCCGACGTGCTCACCGAGCGCGAGCAGCAGATCGTGCGGCTGCTCGGCGACGGGCTCTCGAACGACGAGATCGGCGACCGGCTCGTCGTCGAGACGAGTACGGTCAAGTCGCACCTCACCCGCGTCATGACCAAGCTCGGCACCCGCGATCGGCTGCAGACCGTCGTCTGGGCGTTCCGATCGGGTCTGCTGCCCTGAGCGCTCCTTGCGACCCCGGCCGCGCTTCCCGAACATCGCCTCCCCGACCCGCGCCCTGGCGACCACCCGTCGACCGGCCGACAGATTGCGACCCGCAGCCATGACCACCACCCTCCTCGTCGCCGGCGCCACCGGAGACCTCGGTCGCCGCATCGTCCGCGAGCTGCTCCAGCACGACGTCCGCCTGCGAGTCCTGACCCGGCCCGGCAGCGACACGGCGGCCACCCTGTTCGGCGCCGACGACCGCATCGACGTCGTCACCGCCGACTACACCGACCACGCGGGGCTGGCCGCCGCGGTGTCGGGCGTCGAGGTGGTCGTCTCGGCGGTCAGCGGCGTGCGGCCTGTGATCGTCGACGCGCAGCGGGCGCTGCTCGCAGCCGCCGTCGTGGCGGGTGTGCCGCGCTTCATCCCGTCGGACTACTCGGCCGACTACCGACGCATCGCCCCCGGCACCAACCGCAACTTCGAGCTGCGCCGCGAGTTCGCCGCAGACGTCGACGCCGCGCCGATCCAGGCGACGTCCATCCTGAACGGCATGTTCACCGACCTGCTGACCGGCGACGCGCCGATGATCCTCTTCGACCGCCGCCGGGTGCTGTTCTGGTCGTCGGCCGACCAGGTGCTCGACTTCACGACGAAGGACGACGTCGCCCGGATCACCGCGCTCGCGGCGCTCGACCCGCAGGCGCCGCGCGTCGTCGAGGTCGCCGGGTCGCAGGTGTCGGCACGCGAGGTCGCGGCGACCATGACCGAGCTGACCGGCACCCCGTTCAAGCTCCTCTGGGCGGGGACGACGGGCACGCTCTCGGCGATGAGCTCGATCGGGCGACGACTGGCGAAGAGCGGCGACGAGACGTTCCCCGCCTGGCAGGGGATGCAGTACTTCGTCAGCATGTTCAGCGGCCAGGCGCAGCTGCACCACGTCGACGACGACCGCTACGGCCCCCATCGCTGGACCACGGTGCGAGACGTGCTCGAGCAGCACCTCGCCGCGCGCCCCTAGCCCGCGCGCCGCCCGGGCGGGAGTGTGCTGACCCTCTGCCCGGCCGACCTGCGCCTCCTGACCCGATGGGGGTGCGGCGGGTTCCCGTCATCCGCGGCGGGTCAGCGCTGACCCGCCCGCGATGACACGGACCCGCCGAACCCGCACGGCGCCGCCCGGCCGACCTGCGCCTCCTGACCCGCGCCTCCTGACCCGATGGGGGTGCGGCGGGTTCCCGTCATCCGCGGCGGGTCAGCGCTGACCCGCCCGCGATGACACGGACCCGCCGAACCCGCACGGCGCCGCCCGGCCGACCCGCGCCTCCTGACCCGCGCCTCCTGACCCGATGGGGGTGCGGCGGGTTCCCG
Organism: Frigoribacterium sp. AC394; assembly: GCF_979258095.1. Taxonomy (NCBI): domain Bacteria; kingdom Bacillati; phylum Actinomycetota; class Actinomycetes; order Micrococcales; family Microbacteriaceae; genus Frigoribacterium; species Frigoribacterium sp. AC394. The sequence continues at coordinate 1,429,964 of NZ_OZ409834.1, forward strand.
TCATCCGCGGCGGGTCAGCGCTGACCCGCCCGCGATGACACGGACCCGCCGAACCCGCACGGCGCCCCGCCCAACCCGCAGCGCGCCGCACCCGCACGGCACCCCGCGACGCGGCGAGGCCGCCACCCCGCAGGGGTGACGGCCTCGTGCTGGAGCGCGGTGCTACTTGATGAGCTCGATGGCGCTCGCGACCTCGGTCGACAGCTCGCTCGAGATGGGGGCCGAACCGGCGGCGTCGGCGGCGACCTGCTGGCCGTCCTCGCTCGTGACGTAGCTGAGGTACGACTTGACGAGCTCGCCCTGCGCCTCGTCCTCGTAGGACTCGCACGCGATCAGGTAGCTGATCAGCACGATCGGGTAGACGCCGGCCTCGGTCGAGGTGCGGTCGAGCTCGATGGCGATGTCGCCCTCGCCCCGGCCCTCTTCGCGCGGCGAGGCGTCGACGATGGCGGCGGCCGCGTCGGCCGAGTACTCGACGAACTCGTCGCCGACCTTGATCTTGGCGACACCGAGGTCACCGGCGCGCGAGGCGTCGGCGTAGCCGATGGTGCCGTCGCTGTTGGTGACGGCGTCGATCATGCCGGTGGTCTGGTTGGCGCCCTCACCGCTGTCGAGGGGCCAGACTCCGTCGGCCTCGTCGGTCCACACGTCGGGGGCCGTGGCGTGCAGGTAGTCGGTGAAGTTCTCGGTGGTGCCCGAGTCGTCCGAGCGGTGCACGGCGGTGATGGCCGTGCTGGGCAGCTCGGCGTCGGGGTTGTCGGCGGCGATCTCGTCGGCGTCCCACGTGGTGATCGAGCCGTTGAAGATGCCGGCGATCGTGGCGGGCGAGAGGTTGAGCTCGTCGACGCCCTCGACGTTGAAGACGACCGCGATGGGCGAGACGTAGGCGGGCAGCTCGACGATGTCGGTGTCGGGCGTGCAGCCGGCGAAGGTGCTCGACTCGAGCTCCTCGGCCTTGAAGGCGCGGTCCGAGCCGGCGAAGTCGGCGGCACCCGAGATGAAGCTCTCGCGCCCGCCGCCGGAGCCCTGCGCGTCGTAGTTGACGGTGACGCCCTCGTTGGCGGTCTGGAAGGCTGCGACCCAGGCCTCCTGGGCCGACTGCTGCGACGAGGCGCCGATGCCGGAGATCGTGCCTGACAGGTCGGAGGATGCGCTCTCGGAGGGGCTGGTCGAGCCGCCTTCGTTCGAGGCGCAGGAGGCGAGGAGGACGGTGCCGACGGCGGCGATCGCCAGGACGGTACCAGTGCGCTTGAGTTTCATCGGGTTCCTTCGTGAGGTGCTGAAAGCAAGGGATTCGAGGTGCTCAGAGGAATCTGACTGCAGCTCGTGTCTCACTCACGTCCTGTCCGTGTCCTGTCGGTGAACGGACGGTCTCAGCACGGTCACGATCCGACGCGCGGGCTCAGAACAGCGCCGGCTCAGAACGCGACGGCGCAAGACGGCGCGGGCTCAGAACAGCGGCCAGGGCACCGCCGACGACTCCCCCGACGGTGCGGGGAACCGGCCCGCGGCGAGCAGGGTCTCGAGGCGCGCGATCGTCGCGACCCGCGCCTCCTCGGTCAGCAGACCGGCCAGCTCGACGCCGAGGTCGCCCTCGAGGTCGGTGCGGAGCCGTCGGAGGGCCGCGGTCTCGTCGTCGTCGAGCTCGTCGCCGATCCAGCCCCAGAGGACGGTGCGGAGCTTGTGCTCGACATGGAAGGTCAGGCCGTGGTCGACCCCGTGGCGGCGGCCGTCGGCGAGGGCGAGCACGTGGTCTCCCTTGCGGTCGGCGTTGTTGACGACGACGTCGAACACGGCCATGCGGCGGAGGGCGATGCTGTCTTCGTGCACGAGCGACACGGGCCGGTCGTCTTCGTCGGAGCCCTCGAGCACCGTCCGCCAGCCGGTTCCCGGCACCTCGTCGGTCGGCAGCAGGTCGACGGCGGGGTGCTCGGGGTCGATCTCGCACCAGAGTTGGACCATGCCGGGTCCGTGCGGTCCGTCGCGCAGCCAGGTGCGCGGCACGATGTCCCAGCCGAGCGCCTCGGAGACGAGGTGGGCGGCCACCTCGCGCCGGGCGAGGTCGCCGTCGGGGAAGTCCCACAGGGGGCGTTCGCCGCGGCTCGGCTTGTAGACGACCTCGCGGTCGCCGATCAGCCCGACGAAGGTGGCGTTCGAGGCCGTGGTCAGTCGCGCCGTGAGCTCGAGCTCGGCGCCGTCGAGGTCGACCTCGTCGCTCACCAGAGGTCGCCGGCGGGGCAGTCGTGGCCCTCGGGGTCGAGCGGGTTGCCGCAGCGCGGGCAGAGCGGGCGACCGGCGCGGACGATGCCGAGCGTGCGGGTGGCGAAGGCCCTCGCGGTGCCCACGGGGATGCGGACGCGCAGCAGCTCGGCGGGCTCGACCGCCTCGGCCAGCATGGCGAGCTCGGGGTCGTCGGCGGACGGCTCGAACGAGAACCCGTCGAGACCGCCGCCGGCACCGGGCTCGGCGTCGTCGGGCTCGGTGCCGTCGTCTTCGATCAGGGGGAACGCCTCGATGACCACCTGCGCGGTCGACGGGTCCCAGCCGAGGCTGATGGCGCCGGTGCGGAACTCGGGGGCGACGGGCTGGTCGAGGGGCTCGTCGTCGAGCAGCTCGGCCGGTGTGTCGGTGGGGATGGTGACGGGGTTGCCGCGACCCTCGGCGGCCTTGAGCTCGTCGAGCAGCTCGTCGACCTTCTCGGCGAGCACCGCGGCCTGCTGCTTCTCGAGCCCCACGCTGACGACGCGGGCCCCGGCACGGACCTGCAGGTAGAAGGCGCGTGCCCCCGGCTGACCGATGGTGCCGACGACGAAACGGTCGGGCCAGTCGAATCCGTGCACGATTGTTGGCATGCACTCATCCTACGAGCGTGACCCGCCGAGTGACCCGGGAGGCGCGGTGCCGGTCAGGCGCGCCCCGCACCTCCTGAAGGCGCGAGGCGCGGCGACGGTCAGGAGGCGCGGTGCCCGTCAGGAGGCGCGGTGCCGGTCAGGCGCGACCCGCACCTCCTGAAGGCGCGCGGCGCGGCCCCGTCAGGAGGCGCGGCGCCGGTCAGGCGTGCCCCGCACCCCCGCCCACGGGTGCGTCGCCCGCCGGGGCCGCCGCCCGGAGCCACGACAGGTCGCCCGAGTCGGTGTTCGTCGCGATCACGTCGGGCCGGTGCGCGCCGTACCGGACGATCGAGACGGAGGCGGGGCCGACCGAGACGCGCTGGAAGAGGTCGAGGTGCATGCCGAGCGCGTCGGCGAGCACCGACTTGATGATGTCGCCGTGGCTGACGGCGACCCAGACCGCGCCGGGCCCGTGCTCCGCCTCGATCTCAGCGTCGCGGCGACGGATCGCGGCGACCGCCCGCGACTGCATCGTCGCCATCGCCTCGCCGCCCGGGAACACGACGGCGGAGGGCTGCGACTGCACCACCGACCAGAGCGGCTCCTTCGCGAGGTCGCCGAGCGCGCGACCCTGCCAGTCGCCGTAGTCGCATTCGGTGATGCCCTCGTCGAGCGGGCTGTCGAGCGGCCCCTGCTGGCGGTCGATGATGAACGAGGCGGTCTGACGACAGCGTTCGAGCGGGCTCGACACGACCGCCACGACCGGGACGTCGGCTATGCGCTCGGCGGTGCGGGCCGCCTGCTCGCGGCCGACGCGGTCGAGATCGACGCCGGGCGTGCGACCGGCGAGCAGACCGCTGGCGTTCGCGGTGGTGCGGCCGTGCCGCACGAGGAGGACTGTTGCCATACCCCGGAGCCTACGGGCGACCACCGACGGGCGGGCCCGCTGTCGACGCACCCGTCGCCGGCGCACCCGTCGCCGGCGACCCGCTACGGGCGGTTGGCCACCAGGGCCGTCGCGTACGACGGGAACCACACGCCGGCGGCCGGGCCGCCTCCGCACGGGCCGTCGCTGGCGCCCGGGGTCTTGATCCAGAGCTGGGCGTCGAGCTTGCCCGTGCCGTTCGTGCGGTGCGGGTTCACGCCGAGCCCGGCGCCGGGCGCGTTGCACCAGGTGCCCTTCCAGCCGCGTCCGTTGCGGGAGACGTCGATGACGTAGTTCGCGCCTCCTACCGCCTTCGAGACCTTCTGCGCGTAGGCGTTCTCGGCGGCGACCGGGTAGTAGTTCGAGACGTTGGTCGCGAAGCCCCGGGCGACGCCGACCCCCGCCGCGACGAGCCGCTTCGCCATGACGTCGGCGGGCACCCAGTTCGAGTTGCCGGCGTCGATGTACGAGGGGACCCCGGCGTTGCTCAGAGCCGTGACGGCCTTCTTGATCATGGCCTCGCGACCCGTCGCGAGCTCGGGGCAGCTGCTGAGGTGGGAGAGCGCGTCGGGCTCGACGATCACGACGGCCCTGTGGCCCTTGAGGGTGTCGGCGATGCGCTGGTTCCAGGCGAGGTACGCGGTGGACGACGCCGCGCCTCCTCCCGAGTAGCCGCCGCAGTCGCGGTTCGGGATGTCGTACGTGACGAAGACGGGGGTCGTGCCGGCCTTCTTCGCCTCGGCGAGGTTGTAGCGGACGACCTCGACGAGCTGCGCGTCGGTGTACCACGAGCCCAGCCAGATGGCGACGGACTGCCCGGCGATGGTGCGCGCGGCGGCGGCGTCCTTCGTGCGGCCCTGCTTCGCGAGGGCGTCGGCGGCGCGCGAGGCCTCGCTCGACTTCTGCACGTAGAGCCCCCCGGCGTAGATCGTGCTGGTGGGCGCGGTCTTGATCGTGGCGCGCGTGACGGTGGCCGTGCCGGTCGTCGCGGCGTCAGCCGACGAGGCCGGGGCGATGAAGGCGAGGCCTGTGGCGAGAACGAGTGCACCGACGGCGACGACGCTCGCGAATGCGAGACGGGTCATGGGATGGATCCTTGCGGGGTGTCGGGCCTCGGGTGTGAGCGGATGTGCTCACGGCCTCACCAAGTGCACCATGTCTCGTCGCGCCGCGTAGCCCCGTCTTCGGGGCACAGGCGATGGGAGCCGAGGAGGCGCGGTGCGATTCGAGTGCGGAGGGCGTGGGATTCGAACCCACGAGACATCTCTGCCCACTTGTTTTCAAGACAAGCTCCATCGGCCGCTCGGACAGCCCTCCCGGCGCCGGGCTGACTACACCGCCACCGAGTACACACGCCGCCATCAGAATCGATGGCGGGGTGTTGAGTCCGTGGCGCAGAGCGAACCCCGGCGACCGCCGCCGAGTCTACCGGACGACGCCCGGGGCGCCACGGGGCGACCACGAGCCCGAAGGCGGGCGTATGCGGCCAGGCCGGGCGGGTGCCGACGCCCGTTCTGGCCGGACTCGCCCGGGTTCTGCCACCTAGAGCGTCGCGAGCGCCGTCGCCAGGCCGTCTTCCAGGTCGCTGCCGGTCTTCTCGTTGGCGACCTCGACCACGTCGTCGGGAGCCTGGCCCATGGCCACGCCGCGACCCTCAGCCGAGGCCCAGCGGAGCATGTCGATGTCGTTGCGTCCGTCGCCGGCCGCGAGCACCCGGTCGCGCGGCACGTCGAGCCACTCGCGCACCCGCTCGAGCGCCGTGGCCTTCGTCACGCCGTCGGGGGCGATGTCGAGCCACGCCGTCCACCCGACGTTGTAGTTCACCTTCGACAGCCCCATGCGCTCGACGACCTCGAGGAACTCGTCGGTGCCGTGGTCGGGCGACACCACGACGACGCGGGTCGCGGGGCGCTCGCCCAGCCGCTCGAACTCGACCTTCTCGGCGTTGCCCGCGGCCTCGATCACCGGGAACGTGCCGCAGTAGCGCATCACGCCGTCGCGGTCCTCGACGGCGTAGCCGCCCTCGGACAGGTTCGAGCGGATCGTCGTCAGCACCTCGGTGGGGTCGAACTCCTCGACGAAGACCTGCCGGTAGCCGGTCGGCGCCGTCTCGTCACGGCCCAGGGTGATGGCTCCGTTGGCGCAGACGACGTAGTCGGAGACCAGACCGAGCCGCTCGAGCACCGGCAGCGTCATCGACACCGAGCGCCCCGTGGCGATCATCACCTGGTGGCCGTCGGATGCCAGGCGCCGGATCTCGTCGGAGACGGCGTCGCTGATCGTGCCCGTCTCCTGCATGATGGTGCCGTCGATGTCGAGGCAGACGAGCCACTGCTCGTCGTCGGGCAGAGCCGCAGCAGCGGCGGCCGAGGCGATCGTCACGCGACCGGCTCGATGATCTCGAGGCCGCCGAGGTAGGGGCGCAGCGCCTCGGGCACCACGACCGAACCGTCGGGCTGCTGGTGCGTCTCGAGGATCGCCACGAGCCACCGCGTCGTCGCGAGCGTGCCGTTCAACGTCGCGACCGGCGCCGTCTTGCCGCTCTCGGTGCGGTAGCGGATGTCGAGGCGACGGGCCTGGAACGTCGTGCAGTTCGAGGTGCTGCTGAGCTCGCGGTAGGTGCCCTGCGTCGGCACCCAGGCCTCGATGTCGTACTTGCGGGCCGCGCTCGAGCCGAGGTCGCCCGCCGCGACGTCGATCACGCGGTAGTGCAGACCGAGCGCCTGCATCATCTGCTCTTGGAACCCGACGAGCGCGAGGTGCTCGGCCTCGGCCTGGTCGGGGTGCACGTAGGTGAACATCTCGAGCTTGTTGAACTGGTGCACGCGCAGGATGCCGCGGTTGTCACGACCGGCGGCGCCGGCCTCGCGGCGGTAGCAGGTCGACCAGCCGGCGTAGCGGATCGGCCCCGATTCGACGTCGAGGATCTCGTCGGCGTGGTACCCGGCGAGCGCGACCTCGCTCGTGCCGGTCAGGTAGAGGTCGTCGGCGGGCAGGTGGTACACCTCGTCGGCGTGGGCGCCGAGGAACCCGGTGCCGGCCATGATCTCGGGCCGCACGAGCGTCGGGGTGATGAGCGGTGTGAAGTCGTTCTGCAGGGCCAGGTCGAGCGCCATGTTCATCATGCCGAGCTCGAGTCGGGCGCCGATGCCCCGCAGGAAGTAGAACCGCGAGCCCGACACCTTCGTGCCGCGCTTGATGTCGATCGCCCCGAGCTTCTCGCCCAGGTCGGCGTGGTCGAGCGGTTCGAAGTCGAACTCGCGTCGGGTGCCGACCTCGCGCAGGGTGACGAAGTTCTCTTCGCCGCCCGCGGGGACCCCGTCGATGATCGGGTTGCCGATCGCCCGGATGGCACGGTCGAAGACGGCGTCGGCCTCGGTGGACTCGGCCTGCGCGGCCTTCACCCGGCCGGCGAGCTCTTGAGCTTGGGCGACGAGCGCCTTCTTCTCGTCTTTCGGAGCCTTCGCGACGGTCTTGCCGAACGCGTTCTGCTCCGCTCGCAGCTCCTCGAACGCCGCGATGGCCGCCCGGCGGGCCGTGTCGGCCGCGACGGCGTCGTCGACCGCCGACTCGGACTCACCCCGGGCACGCTGACTCGTCTTGATGAGGTCGGGGGCGTCGCGCAGCAGCTGGGGATCGATCACGCGACCATCCTAAAAGAGAATCGCCGCGCCTCCTCGGTCCGGCGTCGCCTAGGTTTGCTGCATGACGACCTCCTCCTCCCCCGCCGAGAGGCCCTCGTCGACCGAGGCCCCGTCGGCAGCCTCCGAGGGTGGGGCGGGTCGCGATGCGACCGCCGTGCGGACGGCGGCCGTGGTCTACAACCCGATCAAGATCGACCTGAAGACCATCCGCGCCTCCGTGCTCCGGCACCAGGACGACGCGGGGTGGGGCCCGACGCGGTACTACGAGACGTCGAAGGAGGATCCAGGAGGCGCGGTGACGGCGACCGCGCTCGCCGAGGGCGCGTCGATGGTGATCGCGGCGGGCGGCGACGGCACGGTCCGTGCGGTGGCCGAGGCGCTGCGCGGGTCGGACGCCTCCCTCGCGCTGCTGCCCTCGGGAACCGGCAATCTGCTGGCCCGCAACCTGTCGCTCACGCTCGACCGCCTCGACGACTCGATCGCGACGGCCTTCAGCGGGCGCGACCGCGACATCGATCTCGGCGTCGTCGACATCGAGCGCGAGAACGGCGACCGCGAGACCAAGGTGTTCGTCGTGATGGCGGGTGTCGGGCTCGACGCCAAGATGCTCGCGAACACCAACGACGAGCTGAAGAGACGGGTCGGCTGGCTCGCCTACGTCGACGCCATCGCCCGGGCGCTGCGCGACGACAACAAGATCGACGTCCGCTACCAGCTCGACGACGGCGAGACCAAGACGATGAGCGCGCACACGATCATCGTCGGCAACTGCGGCCTGCTGCCCGCGAACATCATGCTGCTGCCCGACGCCGCGGTCGACGACGGCATCTTCGACATCGTGGCGCTGCGGCCCGAGGGCGTCATCGGCTGGGCGCAGATCTGGATCAAGATCGTGTGGGAGAACGGGGTGCTGCGGCGCAGCCACGTCGGGCGCCGCATCATGGCCGCGAACTCGCGCGAGGTGCGCACGCTCCGCTACAACAAGGGGAAGAAGCTCGTCGTGCGACTCGAGAGCCCCCAGGACTTCGAGATCGACGGCGACTCGGTGGGCAAGGCGGTCGCGCTGCGCGCGGTGGTCGACCCCGGGGCGCTCACGGTGCGGGTGCCCGCTTAGCCGCGTTGGGGCCGCTGTGCCGGCCGCGACGACTGCTGCGCCGGCCGCGACCGGTGTGGTGGCTGCGCCCGTGCCGCCCGCTACGCCGGGTCGACGCCCGACACGAGGCCGCGCAGCCAGTCGCGGGCGTCGACGAAGGCCTCGTCGTCGTACCGGGGCGACACCTCGACGGGTGAGCCGTCGGCGCGGGGGTACGAGCCGAGGAACGTCACGTTCGGGCTGAACCGCTTGAGGCCGAGCAGGGCGTCGGCCACGCGCTCGTCGAGCACGTGACCCTCGAGGTCGATCACGAACCGGTACCGGCCGAGGGCGTCGCCGATCGGTCGGGACTGGATGAGGCTCAGGTTGATGCCCCGGGTCGCGAACTGCTCGAGCATGTCGACCAGGGCGCCGGCGCCGTCGACGGGCAGCTCGACGATCAGGCTCGTCTTGTCGGCGCCGGTCGCCGGCGGCACGGGGACGGTGCGGCTGACCAGCACGAAGCGCGTGACGGCGTTCGCGTTGTCGCCGATGCCCGTCGCGAGCACCTCGACGTCGTGGTGGGCGGTGATGCCGGGCGGTGCGACGGCGGCGTCCGCCTCGCCCTGGCCGCGGTCGGCGCGCAGCAGGTCGGCGGCGGCAGCGACGTTCGAGCTGGCCGGGATGTGACCGTGGCCGGGCAGGTTGGCCTCGAGCCAGAGGTGGGTCTGGGCGTAGGCGACCGGGTGCGCGTTGACGACCCGCACCTCCTCGAGTCGGGTGCCCGGCCTGGCCACGAGCACGAAGTCGACCCGCACCAGGTACTCGCCCACGATGCGGAGGCCCGGCACGGTCGCCAATGCGTCTTGAGTGGCGCTGACGCCGCCCTCGACGCTGTTCTCGATCGCGATCATGGCGGCGGTGCTGCGACCCGCGACGACGTCGGCGAGCGCCTCGCCCACGTTGTTGACGCTGCGCCACTCGGCGCCCACGGCCTCGGGCACCTGCTTCAGCGCGGCCTCGGTGAACGTGCCCGCCGGGCCCAGATAGCTGTAGGTCGACGAGGAGGCGGTGGTCGGCATGTCCGAGAGCCTACTGAGGCCTGTGGAGACCCTGCGACGAACGTCGGCGGCTGGTGCCAGGATGACCTCATGACAGACCGAGCCGGAACCCCCGCCGAAGCCAGCGACCTCATCGACCCCGAAGAGGTCTCGGCCGCGTACTACGAACTCGTGCCCGACGTCTCGGACCCCGAGCAGAAGGTCGTCTTCGGCACCTCGGGTCACCGCGGCTCGTCGCTCGACTCGGCCTTCAACGAGACGCACATCGCCGCCATCACGCAGGCGATCGTCGAGTACCGCGCGGGCCAGGGCATCACCGGGCCGCTGTTCATCGGGCGCGACACGCACATCCTCAGCGGGCCGGCCGAGCGCACGGCGGTCGAGGTGCTCGTCGGCAACGGCGTGCACGTGCTGGCCGACTCCGAGGGCGGCTACGTGCCGACCCCGGCGCTCAGCCACGCGATCCTCGTGTACAACGCCGATCCGGCGCACACCGACAAGGCCGACGGCATCGTCGTCACCCCCAGCCACAACCCGCCCCGCGACGGCGGCTTCAAGTACAACCCGCCGCACGGCGGCCCCGCCGACAGCGAGGCCACGAACTGGATCGCCACCCGCGCCAACGAGATCATCGCCGGGGGCAACGTCGACGTCGTGCGCGGCGACGGCAGCCCGGGTCGGCACGACTTCCTCCGCGGCTACGTCGGCGACCTCGCCAACATCATCGACATCGAGGCCATCAAGAAGGCCGGCGTCCGCATCGGCGCCGACCCCCTGGGCGGGGCGAGCGTCGCGTACTGGGGCGCCATCCGCGACGTCTACGGCCTCGACCTGACCGTCACCAACCCCGGCGTCGACCCGACCTGGCGCTTCATGACCCTCGACTGGGACGGCAAGATCCGCATGGATCCCTCGAGCCCCTCGGCCATGGCCAGCGTCGTGCACCGCAAAGACGAGTTCGACCTGCTGACCGGCAACGACGCCGACGCCGACCGCCACGGCATCGTCACCCCCGACGGCGGTCTGATGAACCCCAACCACTACCTGGCCGTCGCGATCGACTACCTCTACACGCACCGCCCGCAGTGGCGTGACGACGCCGCCATCGGCAAGACGCTGGTCTCGTCGGGCATCATCGACGCGGTGGCCGAGTCGCACGGGCGACGCCTCTGGGAGGTCCCCGTCGGGTTCAAGTGGTTCGTGCCCGGCCTCGTCGACGGCTCGGTCGGCTTCGGCGGCGAAGAGAGCGCGGGCGCGTCGTTCCTCCGCCACGACGGCACCGTGTGGACGACCGACAAAGACGGCATCCTGCTCGCACTGCTCGCGAGCGAGATCCTCGCCGTCACGGGCAAGACGCCTTCGCAGCTGTACGCCGAGCTCGTCGAGAAGTTCGGCGACCCCGTCTACCAGCGGGTCGACGCCGCCGCCTCGAAAGAGCAGAAGGCCCGCCTCGGCAAGCTGAGCGGCGACGACATCACGGCGACCGAGCTGGCGGGCGACCCGATCACCGCCAAGCTCACCGAGGCGCCCGGCAACGGCGCGTCCATCGGCGGTCTCAAGGTCGTCACCGACAAGGCGTGGTTCGCCGCCCGCCCGTCGGGCACCGAAGACGTCTACAAGATCTACGCCGAGTCGTTCGAAGGGCCCGAGCACCTCGCCCGCGTGCAGGCCGAGGCCAAGCAGATCGTCGACGCGGCGCTGGGCGCCTGACCCGCCCCTCCCGCACCGCCCGACGGGCGTGTTCGCGACGGACGGGCGACTTCGGTCGCCCTAGTCCGACGAACACGTCCGTCTTGCTGCCACGAGACCGCGCGTCAGTCGTCGCGACGGGCGCGCAGGCGACGCACCGTGTCGCGCGCCGACCGGACGATGCCCCAGAAGATCACGATGATGCCGACCGGCACGCCGAACAGGGCGATCCCTTCGATCCGTCCGCGCCAGTCCCAGTAGCTGAATGCGAGGAACGCCCCTACGCCGAGTGCGACGAAGACTAGGCCGATCATGACGAGCTGTCGACCTGTGGCGGGCTTCTCGTCGGCGGGCGGACGTCGCATGGGGTCAGCCGGCGTAGCCGGGCGCCGCAGGCAGGCCGAAGAACTCCTCGAGTGTCGTCACGCCCGTCTCGTGCATCTCGGTCGACAGGTCCGTGCCGATGTACCGGAAGTGCCACGGCTCGAAGGTGAACCCGGTCACCGCGACCTTGTCGGCGGGGTATCGCAGCAGAAAGCCGAACCGCCAGGCGTTGGCTGCGAGCCACTGCCCCTGCGGGGTGTCGCCGAAGCACGCCTGCAGCGCGCAGCTGAGGGGCACGGGGCTGATGTCGAGGGCGAGCCCGGTCTGATGCTCGCTGAACCCGGGGCGGGCGCTCTGCGCGTCGGCCTGGGTCTGCCCGAGTCGCTGCACCCAGCCGTCGTAGACGCTGACCTGCGTGTCATACGACCGGTACGCGCTCTGCACCTGGAACGCCCCCGCGCCCTCCGCCTCCCCCGCGGCGAACATCTCGACGACCGCGTCGGCGACCTCGGCGCGCAGCGTGGGCGGGTTCTGACTCTGCACGTCGGGCGTGACGAGATCGGTCGGGACGTAGTCGACGGGGTCGAGCGGACGCAGCTTGTCACTGACGACCCAGAGGCTCGACGGGTCGTCGATGGACCGCGCCGACCTGTCGAAGGCGGGCGTCGTCGGGGACGCAGGAGGCGCCTCCTCGGTCTCAGACGGAACCGGCGTCGCCGCCGTGGGCGTCTCGGACGGGCTGGGCGAGGCCGGAGTCGTGGGCGCGGGAGTCGCCGCCGAGCACGACGCGAGCAGCGCCGCGGCGACGATCGCAGCGAGGGGCAGCAGGATCGCCGTGCGGGACGAGAAGGGGCGGGAGGTCATCGCGTCGAGCCTAGTTCGTCGGCTCGGCGGCGATCAGGAGCGCGCCCCGCGTCGGGCTCGCAGCAGGCCCGCGCAGGGCGCGGGTCGGAAGCTGGAGGTCGCCTCGGTATCCCTCGCCGCGGACCGAACCGGCGCCGCGAGGGGGTAGCGTGTTCCTTGCTGGAGGTGCTAGTCACCTCCCCGGTCGTCTCATCCCCGGCGTACCCTGCCCGTGAAGCTCACGCGGGAGGTGCGACGACCACAAGGGCCGCCCCTCGTCTCGAGGTGCGGCCCTTGGCATGTCCGCCGCCGGTGAAGCTAGTCTCTCTAGCATGGCGACCAACAGACCCTCGGCCCTCTACGACGCCACCGGCTACTGGTACACGAGCAGCGCCGAAGAGCGCGGGGTCGAGGTGCTCAACGCCCTGCGGCGCTACCGCTCCGCCGAGTCGGACATGCGCAAGCGGACCCGCGACTCGATGGGCATGGGCGACACCGACCTGGCCGCTCTGAGATTCCTGGTGCGGGCGTCCCGCCGCGGTGAGGACGTCAACGCGAAGGACCTCGCAGCCCATCTCGGCATCACCTCGGCCTCGACCTCGGTCTTGATCGCCCGACTGGTCGCCAGCGGCCACCTGCGACGCAACCCGCACCCGACCGACCGGCGCGGCGTGCTGCTGACCGTCACGAACGACTCGCACGTCGAGGTGCGCTCGACGCTGTCGGCCATGCACCGGCGCATGATCGTGACGGCCGAGTCGATGTCCGCCGACGAGCAGGCGGTCGTCGCGTCGTTCCTCGACTCGATGTCGGAGGCGCTGTCGATCGACGACCACGCCGCCGAAGCGGAGGACACGGCCGAGAGCACGGCGGAGAGCACGGCCGAGAGCCGCGATCCGGCCGACTCCGAGACCCGTATCCGCTGAACGAATCGAGCCGGCGAATATCTAGACAACCTAGGCACCCTCTGCCAGTCTCATCGGACGGCCCCGATTCACGGCGGGGCCACCGACCCCGGTTCACGGCCGGAGTCGCACGGATCGACCCCCGGTCGGCTCGTGACCGCAGCACCGATCACGATGGATCAGCCGGCATCGCAGGGATGCCAGAAACGAGCAGGACATGACTGCACTCACCCCGACGCCTCGAGGACGTCGCTCGAACCCGATCGACACCGGCCACGATACGACGGTCGTCGTCATCGTCGTCGCCGGTCTCGGCACGGTGGTCAGCCTCGGCGCGGCCGTCGGCACCGCCATCGGACTCCTCTGATGAACGCCCAGATGCTCCAGTCGCTCACGCACGAGCAGCTGGTCGCGGTCGTCCGCGGCACCGTCTCAGCCGGTGGTGCCCACGCCGTCGACCACGGTCAGCAGATCACGCAGACCGCCGCCTGAACCCCTCCTGCTCAGCGCCGGGCCTGCGGCCTCGACCTCCCCGCGACAGGGGCGGTCTCACGCAGTCAGTCCGCCTCGGCGACCGTCGTCCGTGCCGGCTTCGCGGTGGCCGGCTTCGCGGTCGCCGGCTTCGCGGTTGACGGCTTCCGAGCGGCAGCGGGCTTGCGAGCGGCAGGCTTGCGCGTCGCGCGGGGCTTGACCACCGCGACGTCCGCCTGCGGGAGCCGCCTGCGCATCACGGCCACCGCCTCCTCGTTGCTGTCGACCAGCACGAAACGCCGACCGAGCGACTCGGCCACGGCTCCGGTCGTGCCGCTCCCGGCGAAGAAGTCGAGCACCCAGTCGCCCTCGCGGCTCGACGCCTGGATCATGCGCCTCAGCACGCCTTCGGGCTTCTGCGTCGGGTAGCCGGTCTTCTCGCGGCCCGTCGGCGACACGATCGTGTGCCACCAGACGTCGGTCGGCAGCTTGCCCCGAGCGACCTTCTCGGGTGTGACCAGGCCGGGAGCCATGTAGGGCTCGCGGTCGACCGTCTCGGAGTCGAAGTGGTACCGGGCAGGGTCCTTCACGTAGACGAGGATCGTGTCGTGCTTGGTGGGCCACCGGTTGCGGCTCTTCGCGCCGTAGTCGTATGCCCAGATGATCTCGTTCAGGAAGTTGTCGCGACCGAACAGCACGTCGAGCAGCACCTTCGCGTAGTGCGCTTCGCGGTAGTCGAGGTGCAGATAGAGGGTGCCGTCGGGGGCGAGCAGGCGCCAGGCCTCGGCGAGTCTCGGCTCGAGGAACGACCAGTAGTCGTCGAAGCGGTCGTCGTAGCGCATCAGGTCGCCGCGGATCCGCTCGTACGCGACGCCCTTGAAACCGGTGACGGCGGTCACCGAATCGTCGGCGCTGCGGACCGAGGTGGTCGTCCGCCGCTTCTGCGTCCGCCCCGTGTTGAACGGCGGGTCGAGGTAGACGACCGTGAACGCCTCGTCCGGCAGTCGCGGCGTCACCTCGAGGTTGTCACCCTGGACCACGAGGCTCGAGGAGGCGCTGGTCCAGTTCAGGGGCATGCCTCCATTCTGTCGCGTGCCGGGCCCGGCTCCGCCCACCCTCGCCGCGCCTCCTGCGGGCCGGATCCGACCGGAGCGGGGCGGGGCGGAGGGGCGAGGGCGGGCCGGAGGGGGCGAGGGGCGGGGCGGAGGGGGCGGGCGTAGCGTGACGGGATGAACGCCGTAGTAGAGAACCGTCCGGACCAGAACCAGTACGCCCTCGTGGAGGGCGACACGACCGTGGGCTTCGCCGCCTACGAGATCGTCGGCGACGAGATCCGCTTCACGCACACCGAGATCGAGCCGAGCCGACGCTCGACCGGCCTCGGCGCGCAGCTCGTGCAGGGTGCGCTCGACGACGTGCGCGAGAACAGCACCCGCCGGGTCGTCCCGCTCTGCCCGTTCGTGGTCGACTACATCGACGAGCACGTCGACTACCGCGAGCTCCTGAAGCGCTGACCCGGGCCGCCAGCCCGCTTGGACCGGCGGCGGCCACGGTGGTCGGATGACGCCCTTCCCGGCCGCACGAAGGGCTGGTTCCGCCCACCGTCGCACCCGGCGCACGCCGCCGAACCCCACGGTGGTCAGATGACGCCCTTCGCGGCCGCACGAAGGGCCGGTTCCGCCCACCGTCGCCGTCGGCACTCGCCGCCGAACCCGACGGTGGTCAGATGACGCCCCTCGCAGCCGCACGAAGGGCCGCTTCCGTCCACCGTCGCCCCACGGCGAGCCTCGCGGCCGGACGGCGCGCGGGGCGCTCAGGGGACGCGGCGCAGCCACTCCGGCGTCGCGAACTTCGTCATCACGAGCTGCTCGGCCTGAGCGAGTTCGTCGTCGGTGACGCGACCCGTCGTCGCGCCGTACAGCCCGGCGAAGGTCTGCTTGAGCCGCTCGATGATCTCGGTGCGGGGCAGCCCGGTCTGACTGCGCAGCGGATCGACGCGCTTCGCCGCGCTGGTCGTGCCCTTGTCGCTCATCTTCTCGCGGCCGATGCGCAGCACCTGCACCATCTTCTCGCCGTCCATGTCGTACGACATCGTGGCGTGATGCAGCAGGGCGCCGTTGCCGAGGCGCTTCTGCGCTGCCCCGCCGATCTTGCCCTTGGCCGACGTGATGTCGTTGAGCGGCTGGTAGAACGCGTCGATGCCGAGCGACTTGAGCGCCGTGATCACCCACTCGTCGAGATACGCGTACGAATCGGCGAAGCTCATGCCCTGCACGAGCTCGCCCGGTGCGTACAGCGAGTAGGTGACGATCGACTCGGCGTCCATGAACATGGCGCCGCCGCCGCTGATCCGACGGACGACCTCGAAGCCGTGCGTCGCCGCGTTGTCGAGGTCGACCTCGTTCTTCAGCGACTGGAAGCTGCCGATCACGACGGCCGGCTGGTTCCACTCCCAGAAGCGCAGGGTCGGGCCGCGGCGACCGGCGCCGACCTCCTCGGTCAGCACCTGGTCGAGCGCGAGGTGCATGTTGGGCGAGACCGGCTCGTCGTGGATGATCTGCCAGTCGTAGTCGCGCCAGTCGGTGGCCTTCGAGAGGCTGCGGCGGACGGCGACCGCGATGGCCTCGGGGCTGAAGCCGAGCAGCACCGCATCGTCGGGCAGACCGCGACGGATGGCCGCGGCGATCGTCGCCGCGTCGGACTCGACCGGCAGGCCGTTGACGGCGCGGTCGATGGCGTCGAGCGCCGTGTCGGGCTCGAGGAAGAAGTCGCCGGCGAGCCGGAATCCGGCGATGCGCCCGTCGCCCACCTCGAGATCGACGACCACGAGCTTGCCGCCAGGGACCTTGTACTCACCGTGCATGAGTCGCAGCCTAGGCCACGCGGTCGTCGAGCCACCGGACGAGATCGGCCACGACCTCGTCGCGGTTCGTCTCGTTGAAGACCTCGTGCCGGGCGCCGGTGTAGACGATCAGCTCGACGTCGCTGAGGCCGCTGCGACCGAGATACGCCGACGCGAGCCTGCGGGCGCTCGCCTCGCCGCCGAGGGTGTCGTCGCTGCCGACCAGGATCAGCAGCGGCGGGTCGGAGTCGAGCGACCGCGACGGCCGCCCGAAGAGCCGCAGCGCGTCGCGGTAGCCGAACAGCTTCGCCACGGTCGCGACGGTCATCAGGGGGTCGGCGACGGCGCGCTCGATCACGGCGGGGTCGCGGCTGAGCCATTCGAACCCGGTGCCGCCCTCATGCGCGTGCCGGGCGTTGAGGTCGCCGCCGTTCATGCTGCCCGGCATGCGGTAGGCCGTGCCGCTCAGCACGACGGCGTCGAAGAGCGACGCCTGCCGGTCGACGATCTTCTGCATCATGAGCGACCCCCACGAGTGCCCGAGGCCGACCAGCGGCAGGCCGGGCTCATCGGCTCGGATGATGCCCGTCAGCTGGGTGATCGCCTCGATCGTGCCCGCGAGACCCGACGGGCCGAGACGACCGAGCTTCGTGTGATCGCCGCCCCACTGGCCGAGCCCGGTCTCGCCGTGCCCGAGGTGGTCGTCGGCGTAGACCGTGTAGCCGGCCCGCACGAGATCGTGGGCGAGCGCCTCGTAGCGCAACGCGTGCTCGGCGACGCCGTGCGCGATCTGCACGACGCCCTTGGGCGTGGCCGCACGCCACACGTAGTAGTGGACGGTGACACCGTGCTGATCGACGAAGGTGTGATCGCCGCGGGCGGGGATGAACTGGGGCACGGGGTCATCCTGCCAGTCGGGTACGACATCGGGGCGGGCGCAGCGGGTACGACATCGGGCGGGCACCGCCGGGAGGGACGGCGGCGGAGACCGCGGGAGGCGCGGGTCGGCATGGGAGCCGACCCGCGCCTCCTCGGCTGCGGAGCCCGTCGGTCAGCGGCGGGGCGAGTCCACGTCGGTGCGCACCACGCCGAAGTCGGCGTCGAGGTCGACGTCGACCTCGGTGCCGTCGTCGAGGCGCACGTCGACCTCGTAGGCCACGTCGCGGTCGTCGCTCCGGTCGGCGTCGGTGACGACGCCGCCGCCCGCGGCCTCGATGGCGGCGGCCGAGGCACGGTCGTAGTCGGCCCCGGTCAGGTCGGCGTCGTCACGGTCGCCCGTGGTGGGCGCGACGGAGGCGGAGCCGGTCGCGACGTCGTCGCCGTCGTCCGCGTCGTCGCTGCCGGTCGAGCCGGTCGAGCCGCCGTCGTCCGAGTCGCGCGAGTCGCCGCGGTCGTCGACCCGGCTCGACACGACGACGCCCTCGCCGTCGAGCAGCACCGAGACCTCGCGGCCGTCGTCGCGAGTGACGTCGACCTCGTAGCCCTCGAGGCCGTCGTCGAGGCGGTCGACGTCGGTCACGACTCCGCTGCCGACCTCGGCGAGCGCCGCCTGCGACACGGACTCGCGGTCGGACGCCGACACGCGGTCGTCCAGGGTCGACGCGACGGCGATGCCGCCACCGGCGAGGACGATGACGGCCGCGGCCGCTCCGGCGATGATCATGGTCTTCTTCTTCACGGTGTCTCCGATCGTGGGGCCCTGGGGCCGGCTTCCGACGCGGCGGGGGCGCCGGTCGAGCTGATGACATCACTCTGGATCGGGGGCGCTGAAGCGACACTGAAGCCCGCTGAAGAACCGTTCAGGAGGCGCGGGTCGGCCCGCCGAGGAGCGGCAGGTCGGCACCTTCAGGAGGCGCGGGTCGGCCCGTCCCGCCCGCTCAGGCCGCGCCGGCGGGCAGGTCGACGACGAAGCGGGCGCCGCCCAGCGGGGACTCGCCGACCGTGACCGTGCCGCCGTGCACGCGGGCGATCTCGCGGACGATCGCGAGCCCCAGACCGCTGCCGCCCGAGTCGCGGGTGCGGGCCTCGTCGAGTCGCACGAACCGGTCGAAGACGCGCTCGCGGTCGGCGTGCGGCACTCCGGCTCCGTCGTCGTCGACCGTCAGCACGGCCCGCCCGTGCCGCTCGACCAGCCACACCGCGACCCGCGTCTCGGCGTGCCGTGCGGCGTTGGCGAGCAGGTTGCGCACCACCTGGCCGAGCAGTCCCTCGTCGCCGTCGACCCGGGCCGGGCCGACGCCCGTCGCCTCCACGGTGAGACCCGGTGTCGCCCCGCGCAGCCGCGCCGTCTCGGTCACCACGAGGTCGTCGAGGTCGACGGGGCGACGACTGACGCCGAGCGCTCCCTCGTCGGCGCGCGCGAGGACCAGCAGGCCCTGCACGAGCCCGGTGAGCCGCGCCTCCTCGGTCATCACCGTGCCCGCGAGGGCGGCGCCGTCGATGCTCTCGGGGTGCAGCAGGGCGACCTCGGCGTGCTGGCGGATGGTCGCGAGGGGCGTCTTCAGCTCGTGCGAGGCGTCGCCGACGAAGCGGCGCTGGGCCGCGGCCGACGACTCGAGCCGGGCCAGCATGTCGTTCAGCGTGCGGGCGAGTCGGGCGACCTCGTCGGTGCCGCCGGGGTCGGCCACGCGCCGATCGAGCTGGGCCGCCGTGACCGCGTCGACCTCGCGGCGCATCGCCTCGACGGGGCGGAGGGCCCTGCCGACGACGAGCCAGGTCGTGACGGCCAGCACCAGCAGAGCGACCGGGATCGCGACCCCGAGCGTGACGAGACTGGCCGAGGAGGCGGCCCGCGCCTCCTCCAGGGATCTCACGGCGACGACGCTCACGGTCGCCGCGGGGTCGGCGCTCGTGTCGGCGTCGGCGTCCTCCGCATCGGAATCGGCGTCGGAATCGGTGTCGGAGTCGTCGTCGTCCGAGTCGACGGAGCCCGAGCCCGAGCCCGAGCCCGAACCCGAGCCCGAACCCGAGCCCGAGCCCGACCCCGAGCCGCTCGCGTCGTCGTCGCCCGGACGGGTCGCCGACTCGGTCGCCACGACGTACGAGTCTCCGTCGATCCGCGCCGTCGGTCCGAGCGCCGACGGGTCGCCGACGCTGCCGTCGGTGAGGTGCTCGAGCAGGTCGTCGTCTCCCCCGGCGGCGAGCAGGGCACCGGTGCGGTCGACGACGAGCACCGCTCCGTCGTCGGTGTCGCCCGCCGCGGCCGTCGCGGGCGCGGTGCCGGCCTCGATCGACGACGCGACCCGGTCGGCGTCGGTCTGGGCGGCCGACCGCGGGGCGTCGTCGAGCACGGCGCGCTGCACGAGCGCGAAGACCAGGGTGAAGACGCCCAGCGTGAGGGCGACCGCGAGCACCGCGGCCACCGTGATCCGCAGACGGAGGGAGGCGAGGCGCCCGACCGCGGGCCGGTCAGCCACCCTGCGCCTCCAGTCGGTACCCGGCGCCGCGCATCGTGACGATCGCCTCGCGCCCGAACGGCCGGTCGACCTTGTTGCGGAGGTGCCGCACGTAGACCTCGACGATGTTGGGGTCGCCCTCGAAGTCGTCGTTCCAGACGCCGTCGAGCACCTGGCGCTTCGTGACGACCTGCCCGACGTGCCGCATCAGGAACTCGAGCACCGCGAACTCGCGACTGGTCAGCTCGACGGCGGTGTCGCCGCGGTGCACGGTGCGCGAGGCGGGGTCGACGCGCAGATCGCCGGCCTCGAGCACGACCGGGCGTTCGCGGGCGCCGCGTCGGACGAGCGCTCGCAGTCGCGCGAGCAGCACGACGAACGAGAACGGCTTGGTGAGGTAGTCGTCGGCGCCGGTGTCGAGGGCCTCGACCTGATCCCACTCGCCGTCCTTGGCGGTGAGCATGATGACCGGGGTCCAGTCGCCGCCCTCGCGCATGGATCGGCAGACGGCGTAGCCGCTCATGCCCGGCAGCATGATGTCGAGCACGACGGCGTCGTAGCTGCCCTCGCGGGTGCGCCAGAGGCCGTCGGTGCCGGTGGCCGCGACGTCGACCGCGATGCCCTCGGCCTCGAGCCCCAGCCGGAGCCCTTCGGCGAGCGCGGCCTGGTCTTCGACGACGAGCACGCGCACGGGGGCCTCCTGACGGCGCGCCGGGTGCGCGACCCGCCCATTCTGGCGGGCCGGCGCTGAAGCAGGCCTGAAGCGCGCCTCCTCGGCCTCCGGGTCGGTGGAATCGAGGAGTCATGACACGCCGCGGGCACTCGGGGCTGCGCGGCGTGTCGTGACTCCTCGACGCGGGGAGGCGGAGGGGGAGGCGGAGGAGGGGCGGGGGCGCGGGAGGCGCGGGTCAGCGCGCCGAGTAGCCGCCGTCGACGAGGTGGTAGCTGCCCGTGATGAACGACGCGTCGTCGCTGAGGAGGAACAGCACGAGCGCCGAGACCTCCTTGTCGGTGCCGAGTCGGCCGGTCGCGTGCTGCGACTCGAGGTAGGCGAGCGCGTCGCCGTCGAGCGAGGAGCGGACGAGCGGGGTGTCGATGAACCCGGGACCGACGGCGTTGGTGCGGACACCGCGGGCCGAGTACTCGAGGGCGGCGACCTTGGTCAGGCCGACGAGGGCGTGCTTGCTCGCGACGTAGGCGGCGTTCTGCGCGATGCCGACCGAGCCGAGCACGGAGCTCATGTTGACGACGGCTCCCCCGCCGGCCTCGACCATGGCGGGCAGCTGGTAGCGGAGGCCGTAGAAGACGCCGTCGAGGTCGACTCCGCGGACGCGATCCCACGCGGCGATGTCGTAGTCGCCGATGTCGGCGGCCGGGGCGCCGATGCCGGCGTTGTTCACGGCGAGGTGGAGGGCACCGTAGGTCGTCTTCGCGAACTCGACGGCCGCCTCCGACTGCTCGGCCTTCGCCGTGTTCTGCTCGAAGGCCGCGGCGGTTCCGCCGGCCGCGACGATCTCGTCGACGACGGACTGCGCCGCGTCGAGCTTGATGTCGGTGACGACCACGGAGGCGCCCTCTGCGGCCAGCGAGCGCGAGATCGCGGCGCCGATGCCGCTTCCGCCGCCGGTGACGAGTGCGGTCTTGTTGTCGAATCGAGCCATGATGCGTGCCTTCCGTCGTTCGGGGCCGGCCGTCGGGGCCGGTCGGGCTCGTCGATGAGCCCACGCTCCGAACCATACGCCCGCATAGGTTTCCGAGCAACACGTGTCGCCCAGCCCGAGTCCGTCACGGTCGCGGGACACCAAGGAGGCGCGGGTCGGCCCCGAAACGCGCGTCCCGTCACCCTGGCCCGAGGCTTCAGCCATGACGGTCGTCATAAGCTCGAGGTCGTGCCCCGCTCTCGCATCAGCGCCCTCGCCCTCGCCTCGTCCGTCGTGATCATCGGCTCGGTCGTCGCGATGTTCTCCGTACGAGGCATCCATCCGCCTGGAGCCGCATACGGCTCCCTGACCTGCGACGTGGACGGCGTCTGCCTGCCGCCGGACGAAGCCATGCCCGGCATCATCACGGGCGCCCTCGCGCCGGGCGCCTTCGCCGTCGGTCTTCTCGGTCTGCTCGCCGCGTTCGTCCTGAGCATCGTGGTGACGACCTGGCCTCCGCGCCTCGCGCGGGGCTCATGCGACCCCGCCGACCCGGACGCCACCGCCCCGGCCGACCGCGCCCGCACCGCCCCGGACCCGGTCGGCGTGGCGCACCCAGCGCGTCGCGCCTCCTCGACGGATCCACACGCCGGATACCGACCGCCGAACCCTCGGGGACAGGCCCCTGGGGGTCGGTGATTCACCGATCGGCTATTACGCATCGATGCGTAGCAACCGAATCGCTGGGGGGCGGGGGCGATCCCGCCGATCGACTGTTACGCATCGATGCGTAGTGACCCAAGCGCCGGGGGCGATCCCACCGACCGGCTATTACGCATCGATGCGTAATAGCCGATTCGCGAGAGCACTCCTGCTCGACGAGCAGACGCCGGCGCTCAGGCGCCGCGGTGCCCGGGGATGTGCGCCCGCTCGCCGTCGTGGTCGAAGATCGTCAGCACCTCGACCGGCCCCTCGTGCGCCTCGATCGCGTGCGGCGTCATCGTCGAGAACTCCGCCGCCTGCCCCTGCCGCACGAGGATCTCCCGCTCGCCGAGCCGCAGCCGCACCGTGCCGCTCAGCACCGTGAACCACTCGTACCCAGGGTGCACACGGGGTTCGCCGACCTCCCGCTCCGACGTGATGCGCATCTTCGCGATCGTCACGCCCCGACGGTCGCGCTCTCGCGACAGCAGCCAGACGGTCAGGCCGGCGCTCGCCTCGGCTTCTGGTCGGATCACGACGTCGTCGTCGCCCTCGGGCTCGACCAGCTGATCGAGCGTCGTGCCGAGCGCCTGCGCGATGGGCACGAGCTGGTCGAGCGCGATGCGCCGGTGCCCGGTCTCGATGCGACTCAGCGTCGACGTCGACAGGTAGCAGCGCGACGACAGCGCTTCGAGGGTCCACCCCCGAGCCACGCGCAGCCCGCGGATCCGCTGGCGGACGACCTCGTCGATCATGTCTTGCGTCATGAGCAAGACCCTATGCCAGTACCGCAGCAGCACGAACGACTCGATGAGTCACGACACGCCGCCGCCCCCCGCGGTCGCGCGGCGCGTCGTGACTCATCGATGCCTGGACGCCTTGAAGGAGGCGCGGTGCCAGCCGACCGCGCTACTCGGCGCCCTGAGTCGCCTGGCGGATCAGCGAGACGAGTCGCGCCGTCGAGTCGTCGTCGATCGCGGTGTAGGCGAACGACGTGGCCCAGAGCGACCCCTCGTCGAGCGTCGCGGCGTCTTGGAACCCGACCGTGCTGTATCGCGTGCCGAACTTCGCACCCGGCTGGAAGAACACGACGATCTTGCCGTCGGTCCCCGCGTAGGACGGGAACCCGTACCAGGTCTTCGGCAGCAGCTGCGGAGCCTGCTCGAGCACGATCGCGTGGAGGTTCTCGGCGAGCACCCGCTCCGATTCCGTCATGGCGGCATGGGCGTCGAGCACGCTCTGCAGGTCGGCCGCGGCTTTGTCGGCCGCCTTCTGCTGCTTCGCCTCGGCGCGGAGCTCGGCGGCCCGCTGCTTCATCGCCGCCTTCTCGGTCGCGCTGAAACCGTCGTTCGCCATGGTGACTCCTCGCTCGTCGTGTGGCATACAGTATGCCCCTGCGAGCCCGACGGGAAGAGGCCCGGCGAGAGAGCACCCGGCGGAAAGGGGCCCGGCGCGAAGACGGACAGCGTCGCGAGAATCAGCCGCAGAACTCGCTCGGGGGCACCGGGCCGTCACCCACGCTGATGGTGCTGATCATCCCGGCCCCCTCGCCGAGGTCGGGCTTGCCGACGGTGAGGACGAGCCAGTCGTCGCCTCCGGGCGCCACACCCCAGTACTCGACCGCGTTGTACTCGCCCGTTCTCTCGAGACCGGGGTAGGCGGCCTGCGCCTCGGCCAGCGTCGAGTCGAGACCGATCCCCTCCGCCGTCGTCGGTGAGGGGCGGCCCTCCTCCAGCGCCGACCCGATTCCGAGACGGACACTCGTGATGACGTCGGAGTCGAACGACTCGGTGCCGAAGTAGATGAACGGGATCGCGGGGTCCTCGATGCCGATGACCGGGCACGCCTCCTGCCGGGTCGCGGCGGGTCCTCCGGCCGCGGCCAGGTCGTCGATCGTCGCCGTGGCGCTGCCACCGAGCTGGACGGGGCCGAGCCCGCTCGACGACATGACCCACGACACGGGGTCGGCGAGATCGACGGCCGGCGCGGCCGGCGCGGTCGGAGTCGCCTCGGGGGCCGGCGCCGCGGTCGCGGTGACGGTGGCGCTCGGAGTCGTGGCGGGAGTCGCCTCGACCGCCGTCGCGGACGGCGTCGGCGTCGGCGTCGCGGTGGACTCGC
The DNA here is from genome assembly GCF_979258095.1 of Frigoribacterium sp. AC394. NCBI lineage: Bacteria > Bacillati > Actinomycetota > Actinomycetes > Micrococcales > Microbacteriaceae > Frigoribacterium > Frigoribacterium sp. AC394. The sequence goes on from NZ_OZ409834.1 coordinate 1,454,426, forward strand.
TGGTGCAGCCGGCGAGGACGAACCCGCCCACCACCACGGTGGTCAGAACGGCGAGCAGTCGGGACGTGGTCATGTGCGGTGATCTCCTGGGCTGACAGGAGACGCCCGTCGCCCCCTGGGCATCACGGTATTGACTCGCCGTCAGCCCCGAGTCATCCGAGAGAATGACGGTCGGTCACGTTTCGGTCACGTGAGGGCATCCTCTCTGGCCGACCCCCGCCTCCTCGGCGAGGACGGCGACAGCGCACACGACGGCGCCCGCGTCGGAGGAGGACTCCCCCGGCGCGGGCGCCGTCTGTGCTGGTGTCGTGCTACTTCGTGACCGCGATCGACTGCGCTTCGAGGGCGGCGATCGTCTTCTCCTGGCCGGACTCGAGCGCGTCGAGCAGGGTGCCGTCACCCGATGCGGCGGTGCCGAAGCCGTCCGAGATGTCGCTGTAGGTCTGCGTCATCGTGGGGCCCCAGGTGAAGGGCTGGATGTTCTCGGCGGCCGTGGCGAAGTCCTCGTAGATGGCCTGGTCGCCGTAGAACTCGACGCCCGAGGTCAGGGCGGGCAGGTCGGCGCCGGTGCTGGAGGCCGGGTACAGGTTGGCCTCCTTGTTGAGGGCCTCGAGCGACTCGGTCGAGGTGTTCAGCCAGACCAGGAACTTCGAGGCCTCGGCAGGGTGCTCGCTGTTCTTGAAGACGACGTTCGACGATCCGCCCCAGGCGGCCGATGCGGTCTCGCCCTCGGTCCACTGCGGCATGGGCGCGACGGCCCACTTGCCCGACGTGTCGGGGGCGCCGCTCGAGATGGTGTTGGCACCCCAGACGGCCGAGACCCAGGTCCAGTCCTGATCGGTGTTGTAGGCGTTGTTCCACTCGTCGGTGAAGCTCGGCAGGGTGGTGACGAGGTCCTTCGAGATGAGGTCCTGCCAGTAGTCGGCGACCTTGGTCGAGGCCTCGTCGGTCATGTCGACCGTCCAGGTGCCGTCGCTCGTGTCGAACCACTGGCCGCCGGCCTGCGAGACGAGACCGGCGAACTGGTTCACGTCGCCCTTGGCGAAGTTCGTGATGCTGCCGCCCATCTCCTTGATCTTCACGGCGTCCTCGGCGTACTGCTCCCACGTGGTTGGGACGTCGAGGCCGGCCTTCTCGAAGAGGTCCTTGCGGTAGTAGAGGGCCATGGGGCCCGAATCCTGCGGGATCGCGTAGACGCTGTCGTCCTCGCCGAAGGTGACCTGGTTCCAGAGACCGTCGGAGTAGTCGGCCTCGGCGTCGGAGACGCCCTCGCACGACGCGATGTTCGCGAGGCCGTCCTGCACGCGGAACGCGGGGAGGGTGTCGTACTCGACCTGACCGATGTCGGGCGCGTTGCCCGCCTTCAGCTGGTTGAAGAAGTTCTGGTAGGTGCCGCTGTTGCCGTTCGGCACGATCGAGACCTTGACCTGGATGTCGGGGTTCTCCTCGTTCCAGAGCGCCACGACCTTGTCCATGTTGGGGACCCAGGTGGTGAAGTTCAGGGTGACCTTGCCGTCGGAGGCGGCGCACGAGGCGGCGTCGCCGGAGCCGGACGCGCCGTCGCCTCCGGAGCTGCAGCCCGCGAGGGCGATGGTCGAGACGACGGCGGCCGCCGCGATCGTGAGGACACGGGATTTCTTCATGCGATTTCCAATCGAGGTGCGAGACCGGGCTGCCCGGTCTCGGGAGGGAACGACGTCGTTGCCTTGCGGAGTGGAGGTCGAGGAGGTGCGGGTCGGGTGACCCGGGGAGGGATGGCTCACTTGAGACCGCCGGACCCGAGACCGCTGCGCCAGAAGCGCTGCAGGCTGAGGAACGCGATCAGGAGGGGGATGATCGAGACGAACGCGCCGACGAGCACCAGGGTGCGGAGCTCGGGGTACTGGCTCACGTTGGAGTTCCACGTGTAGAGACCGAGGGTCACCGGGAACAGCTCCTGCGAACGCAGCATGACGAGCGGCAGGAAGAAGTTGTTCCAGATCGCGACGAACTGGAACAGGAACACGGTCACGAGCGCCGGCGACATGAGGCGGATCGCCACGGTGAAGAACGTGCGGAGCTCGCTCGACCCGTCGATGCGCGCGGCCTCGACGATCTCGTCGGGGACGCTCGAGGCGGCGTAGATGCGGCTGAGGTAGACGCCGAACGGGCTGACGATGCTCGGCAGGAACACCGCCCAGAACGTGTCGGTCAGCTGCACCTGGCTGAAGATCAGGAACAGCGGCAGCGCGAGGGCCGTCGCCGGCACGAGCACCCCGCCCAGGAAGATGTTGAACAGCGCCTCGCGGCCCCAGAAGCGGTACTTCGCCAGGGCGTAGCCGCACATCGCCGACAGGATGGTGCCGAGACCGCCGGCGACCGTGGCGTAGACGATGCTGTTGAGCATCCACCGCGGGAAGATCCCGTCGTTGTAGGTGAAGAGCTGCCCGATGTTGCCGACGAAGTCCTGCAGCGACGTGGCCGAGAACCAGAGCGCCGGCCCGCTGTTGAAGTTGTCGAGCGTCTTGGTCGACGAGACCAGCAGCCAGAAGATCGGGATCAGGAAGTAGAGCGTGAACGCGCCCATGATGATCATCGCGGCGGAGCGCGACATGACGCTCTCGCGGGGGCCGCGACCGCGCTGGCGGGCGGGGGTCGTCTTGTCGTCGAACGACTCGGCGGGACGGATGGGGGCGTCGACGGTCACTGGTCGGCCTTCCGCTGGGTCAACCGGAGGAATCCGATCGAGAGGATGAACGTGGCGACCGCGAGGACGACGCTGAACGCGGCCGCGAGGTTGAAGTTGGGAACCGACGACGTCGAGTAGACGAGCATGTTCGGCGTGAACGTCGACGAGATGGTCGACGTGAACTGGCGGAACACGAGCGGCTCGGTGAGCAGCTGCAGGGTGCCGATCACCGAGAAGACGGCGGTGAGCACGATGGCCGGGATGACCAGCGGGATCTTGATGGCGACGGCGATGCGGAACTGCGACGCCCCGTCGAGCCGTGCGGCCTCGTAGATCTCGGTGGGGATCGCGAGCAGCGACGAGTAGATGATCAGCATGTTGTAGCCGACGAACACCCAGGTGACGACGTTCGCGATGGCCCAGAGGACGGTGCCGCCGTCGAGCAGCCCGACGTTCGAGGTGACCGCCGAGAACGGCGACAGGCTCGGCGAGTACAGGTAGCCCCACATGATCGCGGCGATGACGCCGGGCACGGCGTACGGCGCGAAGAACGCGAGTCGGAAGAAGCGCTTGCCACGGAGGAGGGGCGAGTCGAGCAGCAGGGCGAACAGCAGCGCCAGGAACAGCATCACGGGCACCTGCACGATGCCGAACATCAGCACCCGGAGGATGGACGCCCAGAACTCGGTGCTCTGGAACACCAGCGCGTACTGGGTCAGACCGCCGAAGACCTGCGTCGGGGCCCCGAAGGTGCCCTCGCGCTCGATCTTCTGCAGCGACTGGTAGACGGCGTAGAGGATGGGCGTCAGGTAGAACGCGGCGAACAGCAGGCCGAAGGGCACGATGAAGATCGCGATGGCCTTGCGGTAGCGGAAGCCCCGGCGTCGGGTCGGCGCCTCGCGGCGGGGCGAGGGGTCGGACGGGAGCGACGCATCGGTCGTTCGGCGGCCTCGCGGGCGGGCGGGTGTGACGGTCATGATGCCTTCCTGTCCTGGCGGATGATGTGCGAGCCGCCCGCGGCGAGCTCGATGCGCCCCGAGACGTGCTGCTCGGAGACCAGGTCGTAGCCGGCGAAGTCGTGGGCGACGGTCTCGTCGGAGTGGTTCAGCACGAAGACCCACTCGTGCTGCTCGCCGACCCGGCGGACGATCTCGACACCGGGGTGGCCGGCGGCGTCGCTGCGGGCGGGAACACCGGCCTCGTCGACGACCCGGGCGACGAGATCGCCGAGGGCCTCGGCGTCGAGCACGGTCGAGACGTACCAGCCGAGACCGCGGCCGTGGGTGTTGCGGGTGACGGCCGGGCGTCCGGCGAGGGTGCCCGAGGCGTACTCGACGACGGCCTCGGCGCCGACGAGCTCGACCGGCTCGGACCAGAGGCTGCCCGTGGCGCCCGGCAGACCGCCGGCGAGCTCGACGGTGCCACCGACCGGCAGCGGGGCGAACTCGTCGACCCTGACCCCGAGCAGCTCGCGGAACGCACCCGGGTAGCTCCCCGGACGCACTCCGTCGGTCTCGTCGACGATGCCGCTGAAGAACGTCACGAGGGCCGACCCGCCGTCGGCGACGAACGCGTCGACGACGGCCGCGTGCTCGTCGCGCACCAGGTACAGGCTCGGCACGACGACGAGCGAGTAGCCGTCGAGCGAGGCGCCCGGCGCGACGACGTCGACCGTGACGCCGAGATCCCAGAGGGCGCCGTAGAGGCGGTGGACCTGCTCGATGTACGAGAAGTCGGCCGTGGGGTGCGCCTCGAGGTCGGCGGCCCACCAGTTCTCCCAGCTGAAGACGAGGGCGACGTCGGCGACCACGCGCGAGCCGCGCAGCTCGCCGAGGCGACCGGCCAGGGCGCCGAGACGCACCGACTCGTCCCAGATGCGCGACGTCGTGCCGGCGTGCGGCAGCAGCGCGGAGTGGAACTTCTCGGTGCCCTTGACGGAGGCGCGCCACTGGAAGAAGCAGATGCCGTCGGCACCGCGGGCGACATGGGAGGCGGTGTTCCGGAGCATCTCGCCCGGTGCCTTCGCGAGGTTGCGGGGCTGCCAGTTGACGGCGCCCGTCGAGTGCTCCATGAGGATCCACGGGGCGCCTCCGGCGAGACCGCGGGTCGTGTCGGCGGCGAAGGCCAGCTCGACGACGGGGCGCTCGAGGCGGTAATCGAGGTAGTGGTCGTTGGCGATGACGGCCATGTCGTCGGCCCAGCTCCAGTAGTCCTGGTTCTTGATGTGGGCGGCGACCATGAAGTTCGTCGTGATCGGCACGGCGCTGACGGCCTCGATGACGGCGGCCTCGGCGCGGTAGTGCTCGAGCAGCGTGTCGGAGCTGAAGCGCTGGAAGTCGATGGTCTGCGCCGGATTGATGAACGACAGGGTCGCCCGCGGGGGCAGCACCTCGGCGAACGCCGAGTAGCGCTGGCTCCAGAAGGCCGTGCCCCAGGCGGTGTTGAGGGCGTCGACGCTGCTGTAGCGCGCCTCCAGCCAGGCTCGGAAGGCTCGGGCCGACTCGTCGCAGTAGCAGAGGGCGTTGTGGCAGCCGAGCTCGTTCGACACGTGCCAGAGCTTCACGGCGGGGTGCCGGCCGTAGCGCTCCGCGGTCGCTCGGACGAGCTGGAGGGCGCGCTCACGGAAGACGGGCGAGCTCGGGCAGTAGGCCTGGCGGCCGCCGGGCCACCGCGTGGTGCCGTCGGCGGCCTGGGGCAGCACCTCGGGGTGGCGGGTGGTCAGCCACGGCGGCGGCGACGAGGTGCCGGTGCCGAGGTTGACCCCGATGCCCGCGGCGTGGAGCAGCTCGATGACGGTGTCGAGGTCGTCGAAGCGGAAGCGGCCGGGCTCGGGCTCGACGTGCGACCAGCCGAAGATGTTGATGGCGACCAGGTTGACCCCGGCCTCGCGCATCAGGGCGACGTCGTCGACCCAGGTCTCGGGCGACCACTGCTCGGGGTTGTAGTCGCAGCCGAAGACGAGACCGTCGAGCCCGAGATCGAGCGCGGTCTGCTGCGGGAGGGTCTGGGTGAGCACGGGGCCTCGGCTTCGTCGGCGGGCGATCCCCCACCGACTCGAGGCCGGAGCCCTTCGTCTGTGAAGGTTCACACATGATGTCTGTGATCGTTCCCACATTCGTGCCGGCAAGGCCGTCGCGATAATTTCTGGGAAGGTTCACAGAGTAAAGCCCACCCATCGCGGCTTTGTCAACATCACTCGCGTTGTCTTCCATCCACAGCCGGTCGCATCGGCCTCCCGACCCCTTTCAGGCTCAGCTAAGGTGACTCCCATGTCCGGTCCGAGATCCCCGAGACGCCGGGCCACGATCCACGATGTGGCGGCCGAGGCGGGCATCTCGCGCGGCACCGTCTCGCGGGTGCTGAACAACGAGCCGTACGTGTCGGCACAGGCGCGCGAGGCCGTCGAGGCGGCCGTGGCGAAGGTCGGCTACGTGCGCAACGCGGCGGCCCGCAACCTCGTCACACAGCGCTCGAGGGCGATCGCGCTGATCGTGCACGAGCCGCACTCGGTCGTGCTCGACGATCCCAACATCGGCAACATCCTGATCGGCACGAACGCCGTCCTGTCGCAGGCCGACCACCAGCTCGTCACCCTGATGATCGACTCGCAGCGCGACAGCGACCGGGTCATCGAGTACCTCCGCGGCGGCTTCGTCGACGGGGCGATCATCCTGTCGGCCCGCACGGGCGACCCGATCTCCGAGGCGGTCGCCGAGCTGCGCCTGCCCGCCTCGTTCGTCGGCCACCCGCCCGACGCCCCCGACATCCCGTTCATCGGCATCGACAACCGCGCCGCGGCCGAGGCGATCGTCCGGCGCCTGGTCGACACCGGACGGCGTCGCATCGGCATGCTCGCCTCCGGGCTCGACCGCGACTCGGGCGAAGACCGCCTCGCCGGGTTCCGCACGGCGCTCGGCGACCTCTTCGACCCCGACCTCGTCGTCCGCAACCCGTTCTACAGCTACACGGCCGGGGTCGACGGCATGTCCGAGCTGCTGCGGCGCGACCCCACGGTCGACGGCGTCTTCGCGGCGTCCGACGCCGTCGCCGCCGGGGCCCTCGACGTTCTGCACCGCCGCGGCATCGAGGTGCCGGCGCAGGTCGGCATCGTCGGCTTCGACGACAGCTCGTGGGCCCTCCGCTGCACCCCGGCCCTCTCGACCGTGCGCCAGCCCGCCGAAGACCTCGGCCGCCGCGCAGCCCAGCAAGTGCTCGATCAGCTGGGCGGCGCCGACCTGCCCACCACGGGCGTGCTGCTCCCCACCGACATCATGTGGCGCGACAGCGCCTGATCAGGCACAGCGCGCGACAGCGCCTGATCGAGCACTTCGCGCGACAGCGCCTGGTCAGGCACAGCGCGCGACAGCGCCTGATCGAGCGCAGCGCGCGACAGCGGCCGTGGTGGTGTGCAAATCCCGACAGATCGGGCCGAAATGATGGCGTTGAGCCGCCAGAAGGGCACCTGAGCCGCATTTTTGTCGGGTTCGGCACACCCGGCCGAACATGCGCGGTCGGGTTCGGTACACCCGGGGCACGCCCACCCAGGCACTCAGTCGGGTTCGGCGCGCCGAGGAGGCGCGGCGAAGTCCCCGACAGAGCCGACAGTCGGGTTTGGCACGCCGAGGAGGCGCGGGCGACGCCCCCAGACAGCCAGCAGTCGGGATCGGCAAGCGCATCCGATTTCAGCAGCCGCGCCTCCGAGTCCGGAGGGCGCACGGCCCGGCCGACCTGCTCCTCCTGAGCGGCGGAAACGGACTCGCCGTCCGGTCGCCGCCCGCGAGCCCGCACCCGATCGGAGCGCGATCAGTGCAGCGGGTGCAAGGTTGTTCGATGACGTCCACACCGCACGACTCCCGCGACACCGCCGACTCCCCCGACACCCCCGACACCGCAGTGCTCTTCGACATCGACGGCACCCTCGTCGACTCGAACTACGCGCACGTCGACGCCTGGTCGCGGGCCTTCGCCGAGGTCGGCCACCCGGTGGACAGCTGGCGGATCCACCGCTCGATCGGCGAGGACTCATCGCTGCTGATCTCCGGCCTGATCGGCGACGATGCTGACGACGACCTCATCGAGAAGGTGAAGGACGCCCACACCCGCTTCTACGACGAGCACCTCGGCGACGGCGGCGACCTGCACGTCCTGGACCGCGCGACCGACCTCCTCGAGGCGCTCGCCGGCCGCGGTCACTCGGTGGTGCTCGCGACGAGCGCACCCGAGAACGAATTGACGGCGCTGCGCTCCCTGCTGCAGATCGAGGACGCCCTCTGGGCCGTCACCTCGAGCGAAGACGTCGAGACCGCCAAACCCGACCCGGGCATCGTCGAGGTCGCCCTCGAGAAGGCGGCCGTGCCCGCCGCGCAGGCGATCATGGTCGGCGACGCGGTGTGGGACGTCGCCGCGGCCCACCGAGCCGGCGTCCGCTGCATCGGCGTGCTGAGCGGCGGATTCTCGCGCGACGAGCTCGTCGAGGCGGGTGCCGACGAGGTCTACGACGACGTCGCCGGCCTGCTCGACTCGCTCGACGCCAGCCTGATCGGTCGACTCGGCCACGAGTAGTCCGCGGACGCCGCACACGACTCACCGCGCACCCCACCCCGCACGCACCGCCCCGCACCACCCCGCACACGACACCCCGCACGCACCACGAAGTGGACGAGACCCCGCCGTATCGCACGGTGTCTCGTCCACTCGATGGACGCGCTGCGCCCTACGCGCGACGCGTTGCGCGCGACGCGCTACAGCTGCGGCCCGAGGTCCCCGTTCGCCGAGGCGAGCTGCTGCTGCTGCTGGCGACGACGGCGGGCCACGAGCACGGCGCCCGAGGCGACGAGCATCAGGGCGAGCAGCAGAGCCGGCAGCGCCTCCGAACCGGTGAAGGCGAGCGGTCCGGAGCCGGCCGTGCCCGCAGCACCCGCACCGCCGGCGCTGCCGTCATCCCCGCCCGGCACGACGCCGGCCGGATCGGTCGGCGTCGCCGACGGGTCGCCCGGTGCCGGGGTCGCCGTCGGGGCCGGCACGACCGCGCCGTCGACGACCGCGACGACCGCGCTCAGGGAGATGCCCGACTGCACCCCGGTCAGGGTGACCGTCGCGGTCCCCGCCTCGGCGGGTGCCGTCGCGGTGACCGTCACGGTGCCGTCGACCACGTCGACCAGCCCGAGGTCGACCGGGTCGCTGCCGTCACCCGCGTCGAGCACGGCCCGCACCTGACGGTCGCCGCCCAGCCCTGCGGCCGAGACCGTGAACTCGCTGTCGGGTGCCACCTCGGTCGGACCCGAGATCGTGGCGTCGGCGCTCAGTCCGTCGAGGTCGCGGTCGAGCTCGAGCGCGTTCGCGATGGTGAAGAAGTTGTCGGTCTGGTCGATCAGGCCGACCACGTTGGCGGCGCCGGGGCCGTAGCCCGCGACCCGCAGCTGCGAGCCGGTGTGCTGCTGCGATCCACCGGCCGCGGCCGTGCCGTAGGCGATCTTCATCGTCGTGCCGTCGACCGTGGTCAGCGCGGTGCTGAGCGTCGCGGGCGGCGTGCTGTCGACGATCTGGCTGGTGTGCGCGTGGTCGGCGGTGACGACGACCATCGTGTCGCCGTCGGCGATCGCGAAGTCGAGCGCGGCCTGCACGGCCTCGTCGAGGTCGAGCACCTCGCCGATCTGACCGCACGCGTCGGCGCTGTGGTCGCGCTTGTCGATCGAGGCGCCCTCGACCTGCAGGAAGAAGCCCTCGTCGCCGGTGTCGAGCAGGTCGATCGACTTCTCGGTGAGCGAGCGCAGCGAGAGGTCGGTCGAGAGACGCGCGGGGTTGGGCGTGCAGGTCTGCGGTGCGAGGTCGGCGCCGCCGACGGTCGCGGTCGTGGCGGCGAAGCGCGTCGGGAAGTTCCCGTCGGTGAACGTGCCGAGCACCGGAGCCGTCTGGTCGGCGGCGGCCAGGGCGCCCAGGCCAGCGGCGTCGCGGACGATCTGGTAGCCGCGGTCGGCCGCCTGGTCGGACAGGGTCTCGCCCTGCCACTGACCGGCGCGGGCGTTCTGCGTGAACGACGCCGCGCCTCCTCCGAGGGTGACGTCGGCCCGGGTGCCGATGATCTGCTCGCTGATCGAGCCGAGACCGCCCTGGTCGAGGGCGTCGGCGCCGCACTGGGTCACCGAGTCGGGGCCGTAGCAGCTCCGCGCGGCGACGTGGGCGGCCTGCACGGCCGGGGTCGCGTCCTGCAGCTCGGCCGTCGACACGTTGCCGGTCTTCTTGCCGTTCGCCTTGGCGATCTCGAGCAGGGTGTCCTGCGGGACACCGTCGATGTCGACCGAGATCGCGTTGTCGTACGTCTTCGTGCCGGTGGCCCAGGCCGAACCGGTCGCGGCGGAGTCGGGCACGTAGTCCGGCTTCCCCTTGTTCGCGCCGTCGCGGTACAGCGAGTAGGTCGTGTACTGGCCGGTCAGCGGCAGGGCGTCGATGCCGGGCAGCTGCCCGCCGGCGCCGTAGGCGTAGTTGCGAGCCGAGGTGATCTCGGAGTCGCCCATGCCGTCGCCGATCAGCAGGATGACGTTCTTCGCCGGTCCGCCCTTCACGGAGTCGAGCAGCACCTGCGTGCTGTCGTCGATGCTGCGGGCGGCGCCGCCGTTCTCGGCGACCTCGGCGGGCGTCGCGGCGGACGCCACGGCGGGGGCGAGGGCCAAGGAGGCGCTGATCGCCACCGCCCCCGTGATGAGGGCCGCGCGGCGGCGGCGGGTCGTGGGGGTCACTTCGTGCTCCTGCTCCAGGTGATCGATGGTGCGGGTCCACCCCTGATCGGGGGACCGCATCAGTCGACCGGTCCGTCGAGAACACCGCGTGTCCCCCGGGTGTCCGACAGGTGTCGGGCCACGGAACGCACTGCGCGCACCGCAGGGTTGCGCGATCTGCACCGATCGCGGCGGCGACCCGGGCGGAGCGATTATCGTGGCTCCTCGATGACCGACACCGCGCCTCCTCGACTCGAGACCGCAGTCGTCCGTCCGCAGGGCGTGTCGTGAGCACGATGTTCCGCAGCCTCTCGCTGGTCAACTACCGGCTGTGGTTCGCCGGCGCCCTCGTGTCGAACATCGGCACGTGGATGCAGCGCACGGCGCAGGACTGGCTCGTCCTCACCGATCTGACCGACGACGATGCGACGGCGCTCGGCATCACCATGGCGCTCCAGTTCGCGCCGCCCATCCTGATGGTCCCCATCACGGGGCTGATCGCCGACCGGTTCGACCGGAGACGGCTGCTGATGGTGACGCAGCTGAGCATGGGCCTGCTCGGACTCGCTCTCGGCCTGCTCGTGCTGACCGACACCGTCGAGCTCTGGATGGTCTACGTCTTCGCGCTGCTGCTCGGCGTCGCAGCCGCCATCGATGCGCCCGTGCGGCAGAGCTTCGTCTCCGAGCTCGTCCCGCCCGGTCATCTCACCAACGCCGTCAGCCTCAACTCGGCCTCGTTCAACGGCGCCCGCCTGATCGGCCCGGCCGTCGCGGGGGTGCTCATCGCGACGATCGGCACGGGATGGGTGTTCATGATCAACGCCGGCTCGTTCGCGGCGGTGCTGCTGTCGCTGCGGTTCATCCGGGTGGCGCAGCTCGAGCTGAAACCGGTCGTCTCGCGAGCGAAGGGCCAGATCAGAGAGGGGTTCCGGTACGTCCGCGACCGGCCCGACCTCGTGGTCGTCTTCGTCATGGTGTTCGTGATCGGCACCTTCGGCCTCAACTTCGCCATCTTCACCTCGACGATGGCGAGCGTCGAGTTCGGCACCGACGCGAGCGGCTTCGGCCTGCTCTCGTCGTGCATCGCCGTCGGCTCGCTGGTCGGCGCCCTGCTCTCGGCACGACGCGAGCGGCCCCGATGGCGCGTGCTGATCGCGGCCGCGCTCGCCTTCGGCGTGACCTGCCTCGTCTCGGCCCTGATGCCGTCGTACTGGAGCTTCGCCGCCGTGCTCGTCGCGGTCGGGCTGTCGTCGATCACCCTCATGACGACGGCGAACGCGACCGTGCAGCTGACGACGGCACCGAGGATGCGCGGCCGCGTCATGGCCCTCTACATGGCGGTCTTCACGGGTGGCACGCCGCTCGGCGCACCGGTGGTCGGTTGGGTCGCCGACGTGGCCGGCCCCCGCTGGGCCATCGGCGTGGCCGCCGCCTCGGGCTTCGTCGCCGCCGCCGTGGCGATCGTGTGGCTGATCCGGGGTCGGCATCTGCGCGTGCATCGGGTGCTGCCCGACGACCCGGCGGTCGCGACGGGCGCGCTTCCCGTGGTCGGTGCGGGGCGGTTCCACTACACGCTGCAGCACGACGGCGACGCCGCGGGGCAGACCGCCGCGCGCGAGCGCGCCGCGCGCGAGCAGGCGGCCCGCGATCTCGGTCTGGACGAGGGGACCGCGACGGATCGGCCGACCTGACCCGCGCCTCCTCGGGCCGACGGTTCTGTCGACCCGCGCCCTGGGGGCCCACCGGCCCAGCGCTCCGCCTCTAGGGTGAGTGGTGAGGATGTCCCAGCATCTAAACTGGACGGACCTTTCCACCTCTTCGTGCGACGGGTACCACAGGCACGAAACGGACGGTCACCGCCGCCCGCGAGGGAGGACGCATGTCGGATCAGAGCACCAGCGGGCCTCGATCGCGGTTCCTCACCCGGGCAGCCGAGCGGATCACGACCCGCCGCCTCCCGTTCGTCAAGCAGGCGTTCATCGCCGCGCTCATGCTCGCCGCAGGCGTGCTCAGCACGAGCGCGCCGTGGCTGACGGTCACCGACGCGGTCGCCCTCTGGTCCGGGGTCGCCCTCGCGGGCCTCGCTCTCGGCTTCGCGCTCGCCATCGACCGGGGCGTCGTGCCGCTGCGCTGGGAGCTGCTGATCCCCGCCGCCGACTTCGTCGCCGTGGGTCTCCTCCGGCACGGCACCGGCGACAGCCGCTCGGTCTACCTGAACTTCGTGCTGCTGCCCATCGTCTGGATCGCGGCCAACCCGGGACGACGCCACGTCGTCTACCCGGCCATCGGTTCGTCGGTCACCCTGCTGATGCCGTTCCTCTTCGACCCGTCGGGGCCGCCGTCGAGCGAGGTCGTGCGACTCGTGCTGTCCGTCGTCGTCTACGGGACCCTCGCGGTCGCCGTGAACGAGCTGGCCCGGCAGGCCGAACTGCGCCTCACCCTGTCGCAGGCCCGGCGTCGCGCGGTTCAGGGCGAGCTCGACCGCGCCGCCGTGGTGCAGCAGTCGCTGCTGCCGCCGGACGCGTCGACCCTGCCGAACTCGTTCTCGGTCTTCGGCGCGTGCGTGCCGGCCCGTACGGTCGGCGGCGACTTCTTCGACTGGTACCCCACCGACGACGGCATCGCGCTGACCCTCGGCGACGTCATGGGCAAGGGCGTCGGCGCGGGCATGATCGCCGCGGCCGTCCGGGCCGTCATGCGCAGCTCGGCCGACGAGTCGGACCCTGCGACGGCCCTCAAGCGCGCCTCCACGGGGGTCGAGACGGGCGGTCTCGGGGTCGACACCCAGTTCACCACCTGCTTCCATGCCCGGATCGGCATGGACGGCGTCATCCACTGGTCGGACGCCGGTCACGGCCTCGCCGTGCTGCGACGCGCCGACGGAACGGTCGAGCGGCTGCGCTCGCTCAACCTGCCGATCGGCATCGGCACGGAGTGGACGACCTTCACCACGCAGGCCCGCGCCGGCGACACCCTGATCTGCGTCAGCGACGGCGTGCTCGACCTCTACGACGACGAGCTGGAGGCGGTCAACCGCTTCGAGGACCTCGTGCGTCAGACGCCCGGCGCCGCCGCCATCGTCCACTCGATCGCCGCCACGGCCGGGTTGGAGGAGCGCCCCGACGACGTGACGGTCATGGCGGCCACGTTCGAGCCGGCCCGCACGACCCCGGCCCGCGACTAGACGCTCGCCGCGAGCGGGCGAGCCGCAGGCCGCCCGTCGCCGCGGCTACCGGCTACCGGCTACCGGCTACCGGCTACCGGCTACCGGTCGAAGAAGTCGCTCAACCCGGGGATCTGGAAGTTCGAGCCGAACTCGCTCGCCTGCTCGCCGAGACCGCCGACGAAGTCCCCGCCGCTCGCCGCGAGGTCCTCTCCGCTCGCGGCGAGACCGTCGACGCCTTCGAAGCCGCCCAGCCCCTCGAGCCCTTCGAACCCGCCGGTGAACTGCTCGAAGTCGACGCCCGAGGCGAGGGCGTCGGTCAGCAGCGGTGCCGCGACGGCGCTGAGGGCCGCCCCGCCGGCCACCGCGAGCGCGAGGCCTCCGAGTGCGGCGACGCCGGCACCGGCGGCGGCACCGGCCGCGACCTTGCCCCCGCTGCTGCCCAGCACGCGCTTCATGAGCCCGGGTCGGGCGACCTCGCCGCGGGTCGCCGAGCGGGCCAGGTCGGCCGGGCTGCTCGACGCCGGGCGATCGCCGGCCGGGGACTCGGCGGTGAGACGGGCCAGCACCTGCTCGCGCTGCGCGGGCGTCAGTCGCTCGAACGCGTCGCGGTGCACCTGCTCGAGCTGCTGCGGCGGCGCGGTCTGCAGGAGGTAGTCGTACTTGGCGAGCGCCTGCCGGTCGGCGGGCGACAGCCCGGCACCGGAGCGACCGTCTCGACCCTGCCCGGGGTTCTGCTGCCGGGGCGCGGCCTGGCCGTGGCCCTGGCCGCCCTGGCCGTAGCCCTGACGCTGGCGGTCGTAGCCCTGGTCGTGCCGCTGGCCCTGGCCGTAGCCCTGCCCGCCCTGGCCCTGTCGGTCGTCGCCGGTCACCTTGTCGGTGACCTTGCGCACCATGTCGCGCCAGTCCGTCGACCCGGAGCCCGAGCCTCCGCCCGAACCCGAGCCGCTCCCGGTGTTCGAGTTGTCGAGCGCCCGCTTGGCGGCACCGATGAGTCGTGAGAAGTCAGCCATGCGTCGATGCTGTCGACTCCGGATCGGAGAAGACCCCGCGAACCCCGTGCAACCGCCCGGAACGTGCGCACTGTGCACGACACAGCGCATCCCCCGCGCGCCCGTGCTCACCCGGGGAGCCCGCCCGAGGACTAGATTCTCAGCAGGGCGGCATCACCCGGCCCGTCCCGTCCGGCCCCACGTGGCCCGTCCGTCCCGTCCGCAAGAGGAGGTGCCCCATGAACAGAGTCTCCGCAGCAGTCACCGTCGGCCTCGTCATGAGCGCCGCCGGTCTGCTGATCGCCCTCGCCTCGACCTTCCGGCTCGTGCAGACGGGCCTCTTCTCCGGCGACTACGTCGCCCCCGGTCAGCTCGACTTCGAGGCCGTGGCGTTCGCCGTGCTCGGCATCGGCCTCTTCGTCTCGGGACTCGCCTTCGCCCTGGTCGGTCTCGCCGACATAGTCCTCGGCGCCCTGCCCGCCGACTCGGTCGAACCGATCTCCGACCCCGCCGAGGAGGCGCGCCCGGCTCCTGCGGACCAGCTCGCGGTCGTTCCCAGCCCGGCTCCCCCGGCCCGCGCCTCCTCCGCTCCCGACCGCACGGGCGACGAGCCGGCCGTGCACGAGCCCGCCCGCCACGCCTCCGTCCAGGACGAGCCCCGGGGGTACGTGCCCGAGGGGCGCGCACCCGAGAGACCGGCGCCCGTCGACGACGCTCCGGTCGGGCCCAGCGCGGCCGACCGGCTCCGTACCCGGAGTGCGACGATCGCGGCCGCGGCCGGACCGATCGCCAAGTCGGGGTGGGACCGCGTCCGCAACGGCAGCCGGGCCGCCGGGGCCGCGACCGCCGCCGGGGCGCGCGCCACGGGGGATGGCATGCGCCGCGCCTCCTCGGCCGCTGCAGCCCGTGCCCGCGAGAACGCCCGCGCCCTCGCCGCCGCGCGCGAGGTCGACCGCCGACGCGACCTCGAGCGCGAGGAGAACCTGACGAGCGCCCGCGCGAGGTTCCTCGCCGACCGCCACTCGCCGACGACGCCGGCCCCCGCGACGCTGCGCCCGGCGAACCTGCCCCCCGTGTCGCAGCACCCTGCGGAGCAGCGTCCGGCGGAGCAGCACCCTGCGGAGCAGCCGCCGACGGCCGAGACGCCGACCGCTGAGACGACGACCGGCTCCGGCACCCGACTTCGCTGACTCCGCAGGTCAGGCGTCGACCCCGACGGCGGCTCGTCGTCGTGACCTAGGCTCGGCTCGTGCCGAACGACATCGAACCGACCTCTCCTCGCAGCCTCGCCCGGGTCGGCTCGACCCGCCGATCCGCACGATCCGTGGCCGCTCTCGCGACCTGCGCCGTGCTCGTGCTCGGGGTGACCGCCTGCTCGACGGGCCCGGGTGACGGTGCGGCCAGCGCCTCCTCGTCCGAGGTCGCCCTGCCCCCGACCGGCGCGGGGTTCGATTACCAGTTAGGAGGCGCGTCGGCCGTCCCCGACGGAGCCTCGGTCGTCGCGCGAGACAGTACCGACGAACCCGCCGACGGCGCCTACGGCATCTGCTACGTGAACGGATTCCAGACCCAGCCGGGCGTCGACTGGCCGAGCGATCTGCTCGTGCGACTGCCCGGCGGCGAACCGCTGGTCGACCCGAACTGGCCCGACGAGCACATCCTCGACATCGCGACCGACCCGAACCGTCAGGCGATCGCCGCCCGCCTGGCGAGCAGCATCGACGGCTGCGCCGACTCCGGCTACCAGGCGGTGGAGTTCGACAACCTCGACTCGTGGACCCGCTCCGACGGCGCGTTCGACGAAGACGACGCGGTCGCCTACGCGACGCTGCTCGTCGCCGAGGCGCACGAGGTCGGTCTGGCGGCCGCGCAGAAGAACACGGCCGATCTCGGCGCCCGCGGTCGAGACGAGATCGGCTACGACTTCGCGATCACGGAGGAGTGCGATCTCTTCGACGAGTGCGACACGTTCACGGACGTGTACGGCGCCCTGGTGTTCGACGTCGAGTACACCGACGACCTGCGGGGCACGGCCGCCGAGGTGTGCGACCGCGTCGCAGCGCTCGATCCGGCGCCCACGACGATCGTGCGCGACCGCGACCTCGTGCCGGCCGACGATCCGGCCTACGCGTACACCGCCTGCTGAGCTGCGCTGCACTGCACTGCACTGCACTGCACTGCACTGCACTGCACTGCACTGCACTGCACTGCACTGAGCCACTCAGGGTTCGGCGGGTTCCCGTCATCGGCGGCGGGTCAGCGCTGACCCGCCGCGGATGACGGGAACCCGCCGAACCGCCGAGAGACTGCCCGGGGGCCCGCCCTAGACTCGCGGGCATGAGGCGCCACCTTCGCTGGATCATCCCGCTCGCCGCCGGCGTGCTGGCCGTCGTGGTGCTGCCCCTGATCGCCGGCGCCATCACCTCGAGCACGAGCACGGGCACGGGCACCTCCTCCTCGTCGACCATCGGCGCGACCCTCGGGTCGAGCATCGCCTCGCTGGCCGTCGTGCTCGCCATCCCGGTGTGCGCGGTCGTCGCGGTCGTGCTGACCGTCCGAGGCGCGATGCGCACCTTCCGCGACTGGCGTCACCGCACCGGGCGCTACACGCGATCCGAGCGCAGCGCCGAGCTCGTCAGGGTCGACCGCGCGACAGCGAGCGAGGCCGCCTGGGCCGAGGCGAGACGGCTCCGCCGGACGCTGCTCGATCAGCAGGTGCCGCAGACCATCCCCGTCTGGGAGATCGTGCCGCAGCCCGGCGAGGTCTTCTTCTACAGCGTGGGGGTCGAGTACGAGCGTTACTACGGTCAGACCGTCGTTCAGGGCGGGGGCAGCAGGTTCTTCGTCGGCAGCCCCGCGTTCGTGCTCGCCGGGCTCGCCGTCTCGACGCTGAGCAACGCCTCGGCTCGACGATCGGCCGAGGCGCAGGCCCGCGACCAGTGGCGCGAGCACCAGGACGTCCGTCTCGTCGTGTCGAACCAGCGTCTGATCTGCCTCGCGGGCGGGCAGTGGGTCAGCTTCCACTACTCGGCGATGACGGCCGTCTACCCCGAGGTCGGCGACTGGGCCCTGGTCTGCGAGTTCGACGGCATCACCTCGCCGCTGCGTCTGCGCGGCGTCGACGCCCCGATCGCCGCCGTCATGACCCTCTTCGGCACACACGGCCTCGACGGGGTCGCGAACCACCCGAGCCTGCGTCCGCTCGACGCCGAACTCGCCACCGCGGCCCGAGCAGGCAGCTCGAGCACCGCAACCAGCACCGGCACCGCCACCAGCACCGGCACCGGCACCAGCACCGGCACCGGCACCGGCACCGCCCTCCCCGAAGCCCCCGACCCGCCGGCCCTCACGCCTCGCGGGTGATCTCCACCGTGACGAACAGCTTCGAGTTCGACGACCCGGCGTACACCCCGCGGAGCGGCGGCACGTCGCGGTAGTCGCGCCCCTGGCCGACGATCACGTGCCGCTCCCCGATGTCGATCAGGTTGGTCGGGTCGTAGCCGTGCCACGAGCCGCAGAAGTACTCGACCCAGGCGTGCGACTCCCCTGTCACGGTCTCGCGCAGCTCGGCGTTCGGCTTCGGGTGCAAGTACCCGCTGACGTACCGGGCGGGGATGCCGGCGGCTCGCAACGCGCCCACCGTGATGTGGGCGATGTCCTGGCAGACCCCGGCCCGCGCCTCCCACGCCTCCGAGGCCGTCGTCTTCACGTTGGTGACCCCGGGCAGGTAGGCCACGGCGTCGCCGAGGCGTTCGCAGATCGCGAGCCCGGCCGCGCAGGGCGACGAGGCGGTCGCCGCGATCTCGCGCGCGAGGGCGACGAGGTCGTCGGGCGGCGTCGTCAGCGGCGTCTGCTCGAGGTGCTCGACGAACTCGGTGGTGGCGCCGGCGACCTCGGCCAGCTCGTGCCAGTCCATCGCGGAGTCGGGGTGCACGACGGGTCGCACCTCGACCAGCGACGTGGCCGTCAGCGAGAGCTGGCGGTGCGGCAGCAGCACCTCGAACGACGACACCCGGGTGCCCCAGTAGTCGACGTACTCGTGGGTCGCCGCGACCGGCTCGATGCGCAGGTGCGACGAGATGACGAACTGCCCCTCGGTGTGCGCGGGCAGCATGCGCGCCTCGTTGTAGCTCGCGACGGCCTCGCCGAGGTACGAGAACCCGGTCTGGTGCCTGATGCGCAGTCGGCTCACGACCGACCACCCACCCAGGTGGGTGCGGCGCTGGTCGGGAAGTACCGCTGACGGATCGCCTCGGACGCCGCGCTGGTCGCCTCCTGCACGACGTCCATCTGACCGGGCAGGTCGTCGAGGATCCGCCCGATCGGCTTGTACTCGAGCTCGCTGCGCATCTGACCGAGGATGCGCACCCCGCTGTCCGACGCCGCCACACGATGGTTCGCGGGCTCGACCTCGCGGAGGCAGGCCTCGGCACGGCTGATCGCGAACAGGACGCTGCGCGGGAAGAGCCGGTCGAGCAGCAGGAACTCCGCCGCGTTGCGCGCGCTCGGCACCCCCTTGTAGGTGCGGAGGTACGCCTCGTAGGCGCCGCACGAGCGGAGGATCGTCGTCCACGACGGCCCCGACGCCTCCGTCAGCGTGCGGGTGGCGAGCAGCCGGGCCGTCATGTCGGCGCGCTCGATGGAGCGCCCGAGGGTGAAGAACTGCCACACCTCGTCGCGACTCGTGGCCGACTCGATGATGCCCACGGCGAGGGCGCTGCGTTCACGCACCCAGGCGAAGAACTCGTGCACCTTGTCGTCCGCGACCTTGCGGGGCATCCGGGCGCGGGTGGTGTTCAGGCACTCCCACAGCTCGGTCGAGACGATCTCGCGGGCCCGGCGGGCGTTCTCGCGGGCGGCGCCGAGCGAGTACGCGATCGACGCCGGGTTGTGCCGGTCGACGGCGAGCATCGAGAGCACGTCGCCCCGGGTCAGCGACACGTCGGCGGGGGCCTCGCTGCCCATGACGGCGAGGAGGCTGCGGCAGGCGGTGTCCTCCTCGATCCACGGATCCTCGAGCAGCAGCTGGAGGTGCACGTCGAGGATGCGCGCGGTGCCGTCGGACCGCTCGATGTACCGGCCGATCCAGAACAGGCTCTCGGCGATGCGGCTCAGCATGGGGTTCCTTCCGAAGTGGGTGCCCCGAGGTCGGAGCGGGGGCCGGCAGGAGGCGCGGGTCGGCCTCGTGAACCGACCCGCGCCTCCTCGGCTCGTCGCTGTTGCTGCTGCTGCTGCTCGTGCTCCTGCTGCTGCTGGGCCTGCTGGTCGTTCCGCGGGTCGTCCTGAGGGGCGTGATCGGGGCTGTGGTCGCCGTGCGGCGAGGCGTCGGCGATGATCGGGATGGACTGCGTCGGCGTCGTCTGCTCGGCGATCAGGGCGCTGACGTCGTGGCCGGCCCAGGCGTTGACGTCGCCGCCGACGATCCAGGTGTCCTTCGAGCCGCCGCCCTGGCTGCTGTTGACGACCAGCTCGCCTTCGGGCAGGGCGACCCGGGTCAGACCGCCGGGCAGCACCCAGACGTCGTCGCCGTCGTGCACGGCGAAGGGCCGCAGGTCGGCGTGCCGGGCGCGGAGCCCCTCGTCGACGAGGGTGGGGATGGTGCTCAGCTGCACGACCGGCTGCGCGATCCAGCCGCGCGGGTCGGCCAGCAGCTGCGCGCGCAGCACGTCGAGCTCGCGTCGGCTCGCGGCCGGGCCGACGACCAGCCCCTTGCCGCCCGAGCCGTCCACCGGCTTGACGACCAGCTCGTCGAGCCGGTCGAGCACCTCGTCGAGAGCGCCCGGGTCTTCGAGACGCCAGGTGCGGACGTTCGGCAGCAGCGCCTCCTCGCCGAGGTAGTAGCGGATCAGCTCGGGCAGATACGTGTAGACGAGCTTGTCGTCGGCGACGCCGTTGCCCACCGCGTTGGCGATCGTCACGGTGCCGAGGCGGGCGGCCATCAGGAGGCCCGGCGAACCCAGCACGGAGTCGGCCCGGAACTGCAGCGGGTCGAGGAACTCGTCGTCGACCCTGCGGTAGATGACGTCGACGCGCTCGGGGCCGCCGGTGGTGCGCATGAAGACCCGGCCGCCCGAGCAGTAGAGGTCGCGGCCCTCGACCAGCTCGACGCCCATCAGGCGGGCCAGCAGGGTGTGCTCGTAGTAGGCCGAGTTGAAGACGCCGGGGGTCAGCACGACGACGGTGGGCTCGTCGACGCCCGACGGCGCGCTCTTCTTCAGGGCCGAGAGGAGGCGGTTGGGGTAGTCGCCGACGGGCCGCACGCGCATCGAGACGAAGAGCTCGGGCAGGGTCTGCGCCATGACGCGGCGGTTCGAGATGACGTAGCTGACGCCGCTCGGCACCCGCACGTTGTCTTCGAGCACGCACCAGGCGCCCGCCTCGTCGCGGATCAGGTCGATGCCCGACACCTGGATCCGCACGCCGTTGGCGGGCTCGATGCCCGCGGCCTGACGGTGGAAGTGACTCGACGAGGTCAGGAGGCTCGCGGGGATGACCCCGTCGGCCACCGCACGCTGCGGCCCGTAGACGTCGGCCAGGAACGCCTCGAGCGCCTTGACCCGCTGCGCGATGCCGGCCTCGACCCCCGACCACTCGTCGTGCTCGACCACCCGCGGCACGGCGTCGAGGGGGAACGGGCGCTCCTCCCCCGCGAAGTCGAAGGTGACGCCCTGGGCGAGGTACGAGTCGGCGAGCGCCGCCGTCCGACCGCGCAGGTCGTCCTGCGTCATGGCCTCGAGGGTCGCGTGGATGTCGGCGTAGGCGCGGCGGGCCTGGCCGTCGGTGTCGAACATCTCGTCCCACGCGCGGGGCGGGGTGCGGGTGCTGGCGGCGATGCCGGTCGTGCGGGTGCCGCCGCGTGCGCCGCCGTTCGTGCCGCCCCGATTGACGCCGTATCCGGTGAAGAGGTCGCCCATGCACCGACGGTACCGACGGGGTGTTGCGGGGGTGTTTCCGGTCGGGGGCGGGGGTGTTGCGCGAGTCGCCGTCAGCCCTGCGGCATGCGCCGTCGACCGGACTGATGAGAACACCTCATCCCAGCGGACGACATGCCATAACGGAACCGTAACGAGTCGTTCGGCGACCGTTCCGCACCCGTAGCGTCGCAGATGTCGCCTCGGAGATCACCGGAGGGGGCGGTTCTCGCCCGAGTGGATCCGGGCGGATCGGACGGGGCTCGATCCACACGAAGGGCATCACGATGAACACCACCTGGCAGAAGGCGCTCGCCATCCCGGCCACCTTCTCGATCGCGCTCGGGGGCGCACTGATCTCGGTCGGGCCGGCCATGGCCGCCGAGCCGGCCGTCGCGCCGACCAGCGAGACGAGCGCCGCACCCGCGGCCGAGGCTCCTGTCGCCGAGGAGGCGCCGGTCACCGCCGAGACGCCGGTCGCCGAAGAGCCGGTCGCCGACGAGCCGGTCGCCGAGGAGGCGCCGGTCGCCGCAGAGACGCCGGTCGCCGAAGAGGCGCCGGTCGCGGACGAGCCGGTCGCCGAGGACGCGCCGGTCGCCGAAGGCGCGCCCGTCGCCGACGAGCCGATCGCCGAGGAGGCGCCGGTCACCGCACCCACGGACGCTCCCGCCGACGAGGCGCCCGCCGACGATGCCGCGATCGACGACGACGTCGTCGCAGCCGCCGCGATCGCCGCGGCTCCCGTCGTCACCGGCCCGGCAGCGGGCAGCAGGGTCGCCGTCTCCCCGCAGGACGGCGGCACCAGCCGCACGGCTCCCGTCACCTTCACGGGCACCGCTCAGCCGGGCGCCGTGGTCAAGGTCCGTCTCGACCCGACCTCCGCCCTGTCGGGCGTCCGCTACGCGGAGACCCCCGTGGCCGCCGACGGGACCTGGAGCACGACCCTCACCCTCGCGACGATGGTCTGGAACACGACCGTCCGCCAGTACGAGGCCGGCGTCGACGGATCCCCGACGGGAGACGCGTCACCCGAGACCACGTTCCGCTTCGTGCTCGAGACCGCCTTCGAGGCGGCCCCCGCCGCGCCGGTGATGATCTCGCCGATCGACGGCGCGCAGATCGAGCCGACGACGGCGCAGGGCGCGAACGGCGACAACGGCCCGGTGCGGATCGTCATCACGGGCGTGCCCGGTGCCAAGGCCGAGTTCTCGTACCGCGAGATCGGCGGCAACCGCTATCGGACCGCCGTGCCCGAGCCCACCATCCCTGCGTCGGGAAGGCTCAGCTACGACGCGGTCATCCCGTCGGGCAAGTGGCGGATCAGCACGCGTCAGTACCTCGTGACCTCGACCGGTGCGCAGCTGAGCGAGAAGTCGCCCATCGCCGGCGGCCGGGCCATCGACCTGCGTCCCGTGACCCTGGCCACCCCGACCATCACCTCGCCCCGTGCCGGTGCGACGTACACGACCGACAGCGAGTTCCCGACCGACTACATCGGCGCACCCGCCGGTTACGTGCCCCCGACCCGTCCGGCCGCGCAGTTCGTCTTCGAGGGCACCGGCGTCGCCGGCGGATGGGTCGAGGCTACGCTGACCGGACGCGACCCCGGGGCCCGCGGGGTCTACCGGGTGGGCGCGGACGGCACGTTCAGCATCCCCTTCCTGGAGGAGCCGGGCCGCTACACCTACACGGTCCGTTCGGCGACCTTCGCCGGTGACCTCGCCTCCGACCCCGCGGCGGTGCGACGCATCTCGCCGTCGACCTCGGTCAGCTTCACCGTCGTGGAGCCCGTGGTCGTCCCCGCTGCGACCGGTGCCGAGGGTTCCGTCTCCGGCGCCACCGGCGGCGTGGGCACGTCGCCGGCGACGAGCGGGCAGGGGACGACGGCCGGCGGTTCGGCCCTCGCCTTCACCGGCACCGACGAGCGTCTCGCGTCGGCCGGTGTGATCGGCGGGATCCTCGTCGCCCTCGGGCTCGGCGCCCTCGTCGTCGCCCGTCGTCGCCGCTCCGTCTGACCGGAGCCCTGGTCGCCTCCGGGCCGGGCGGACATCCGCCCAGCCCGGAGGACTACCGTCGTACGGACCACAGATCGCCCACCGGGAGGACCCCATGCGTTTCCGTTACCTCGTCATCGCCGTCATCGCGTTCATCGCGTACACCTACGGAGCCAAGGCCGGCAAGGGTCGCTACAAGCAGATCTCGAACTACCTCGACTCCTTCTGGAACGACCCCAAGGTGAAGAAGGCACGCGCCGTCGCGAAGAAGGACGTCGCGAAGGCGCGCAAGGCGGCCGTGAAGAAGGCCTCCAAGCTCAACCGCTGAGTTCGGCAGAACCGAGTTCCTGAGACTCGGTCGTCGACCTCACGAGAAGAAGACCCCGGTGCCCGCACCGGGGTCTTCTTCTGTGCGGACGCGTCCTCGAGGCGTGATCTCGCGTGGGTCTTGACAATATGACTGAGTTGACTCACTATTGAGCATGGTCATCTAGAGCCCCATGTCAGAGGAGACACCATGCGAGCGATCATCGTCGACGAGTACAAGAAGCCTCTGCGCGAGGCCGATGTCGCCGAGCCCGTCGTCGGCGACCACGACGTGCTGGTCAAGGTCCTGGCAGCAGGGCTGAACCAGCTCGACGAGAAGATCCGCAAGGGCGAGTTCAAGCTGATCCTGCCGTACAAGACCCCCTTCACCCTCGGCCACGACGTCGCCGGCACGGTGATCGCAGTCGGCGCGAGGGTGCGGTCGATCAAGCCTGGCGACGAGGTCTTCGCCCGCCCGCGCGACCCCCGCATCGGCACGTTCGCCGAGCGCATCGCCGTCGATGAAGCCGACGTCGCCATCGCGCCGTCGAGCATCAGCCCGGTCGAGGCGGCCTCGCTGCCGCTGGTCGCTCTGACCGCCTGGCAGGCCCTCGTCGAGAAGGGCCGGGTCGGCCCCGGGCAGAAGGTGTTGATCCACGCCGGGTCGGGTGGCGTCGGGTCCATCGCGATCCAGCTCGCGAAGCACCTCGGCGCGACCGTGGCGACCACCGCCTCCTCGGCGAACGCGGACTTCGTCCGAGAGCTGGGTGCCGACGTCGTCGTCGACTACCGCAGCCAGGACTTCGCGACCCAGCTGTCGGGCTACGACTTCGTGCTCGACAGCCTCGGCGGCGAGAACCTCGAGAAGTCGCTGCGCGTTCTGCGACCCGGCGGCAAGGTGGTCGGCATCAACGGCCCGCCCGACCCCGCGTTCGCGAAGCAGGCACGACTCAACCCCGTGCTCCGACTCGTCATCGCCGGCCTCAGCCGCAGCGTCCGCAGCAAGGCCCGGAAGCTCGGCGTGACCTACGAGTTCCTCTTCATGCGCGCCGACGGACGACAGCTGCGGGAGATCGCCGCGCTGGTCGAGTCGGGCGCCATCCGACCCGTCGTCGGGGCGACCTTCGCCTTCGCCGAGACACCGGTGGCACTCTCGGCGCTCGGCACGAGCAGCATCCGCGGCAAGGCCGTCGTCACCGGGGCGTGACCGGGCCGATCCCGCTGCGCTCAGCGCCCTGCCGGAGGCACCTTCGAACTCGGCGCAGGTGCGGGGGCGGCTGCGCGGGCGGGGGTGCGGATGCCGCTGCGACGGCGGGTGCAGGTGCGGCTGCCGAGCCCGGCGGGGTCAGCGCGGCAGCACGGCCTCGAGCTGCGCCCTGATCGTCGCCACGACATCGACGACGGTCGTCGCCTCGTCGACCGCTGAGGCCATCACGACCAGCTGGACGGCCGACACGACATGGGCGAGCGTCGCCGCCTGCGCGGCCTCGACGCCCGATCGATCGGCGATCAGCTCGGCGATCAGCGCCTCCGTCTGCGCGACGATCGAGAGAGCCTCGGCATGATGCGGCTCGGCCGGGTCGCCGAACACCATCTCGCGCAGATACGTGCGGCCGTTCTCGACCTGAGCCCGGTTGCACTCGACGATCGGCGTGACGACGGCCAGCACCGCATCGAGCGTGGTCGCAGCCTCGGCGGCGTCGACGCGACCGCGTTCGAGCGAACGGGCGTAGTTGTCGTTCTGCGCGAGCAGCAGCAGCTCGCCCTTCGTCTTCGCGTAGAGGAACAGCGTGCCGGCGCCGATGTCGGCCGCCTCGGCGATCTGCTGCGTCGTGACGTCGTCGACGCCGTGCTGGGCGAACAGGTCGGAGGCGGCGCGGGTGATGCGCTCGAGCTTCTCCTGCTTGTTGCGCTCACGCCGACCGGACGGCGCGGATGTCGACGACATGGATCCTCCTGGAATAGAAACTGACTGCACTCGATTATGACAGTAGTCAGTCCGAGGCGGTCCGATCGGGGCCGCATCATCTTCGCATCATCGACAGGAAGACCCTCATGACCTCTCTCACCAACGCCGTCGTACTCGTCACCGGAGCGAACGGGGGCATCGGCACCCGGTTCGTCGAGGCCGCACTCGCCCGCGGGGCCGCCAAGGTCTACGCCACCGCGCGCACCCCGCGCACCTGGGACGACGAGCGCGTCGTGCCGCTCACGCTCGACGTCACCGACGCCGCCTCCATCGCCGCGGTCGTGGAAGCCGCCCCCGACGTCACCGTCCTGATCAACAACGCCGGCGCGAACGCCCCCACGCCGGGCATCCTGAGCCACACCGACGACGAGATCCGCGCCAACGTCGAGACGAACTTCTTCGGCCCGCTGTTCCTCGCCCGGGCCTACGCGCCGCTCCTCGCGGCCCGCGGAGGCGGCACGGCGATCATCGACATCCACTCCGCGCTCTCGTGGTTCGCCGTGGCCGGCATCTACTCGGCGACGAAGGCCGCGCTCTGGTCGGCGACCAACTCGCTGCGACT
This sequence comes from Frigoribacterium sp. AC394, assembly GCF_979258095.1. NCBI lineage: Bacteria > Bacillati > Actinomycetota > Actinomycetes > Micrococcales > Microbacteriaceae > Frigoribacterium > Frigoribacterium sp. AC394. The sequence continues at coordinate 1,480,706 of NZ_OZ409834.1, forward strand.
CGAGCTGCAGCCCGCCGGGGTGCAGGTCGTCGGGGTGCACGTCGGTTACGTCGACACGGCGATGGCCGCCGGCGTCACCGACGCGAAGACCGACCCGGCCGACCTCGTCGCGCTGGTCTTCGATGCGACCGAGGCGGGCCAGCACGAGGTCCTCGCCGACGACACGTCCCGTCAGCTCAAGGCCGGCCTCTCGGCCCCGCTCGAAGCGGTCTACCCCCAGCTCGCGCAGAGCTGACCGGCACGCCGAAGTGACCCGAAAGGCTAGTCCGGTGCCTTCAAGGGCACCTTTCGGGTCACCTCGATCGCCGGGGCGAAACCGACCGGCATCGAGGTGACCCGAAAGGGTAGTCCAGTGCCTCTGGAGACCCTGTTCGGGTCACCTCGATCGCCAGGGCGGCGCGGCGCAGCACTGCGCACCGCAGCGCGGACTAGCCGAGCAGCTGCTCGCTGAGACCCCAGAGGCGGTCGGCCTGCTCGGCGTCGAGGGCGTAGCCCTTCACCCCACGGCCGGGGGCGTCGTCGCTGAACGGCTCGGCCTCGTTCACGTCTTCGAAGTAGCGGGCGCCGACGCCCTCGACCAGCGGGTGCACGGCCACGAACACCGACGTCGCGGCGCCCTGCTCGGTCGACTTGAACGCCGGGTTCGGCGTGCCGTCGGCGTCGATCCAGCCGCGGTCGATCATCTCCTGCTTCGGCAGGTGACGCTGCAGCGGCGTCATGATGCCGCCCGGGTGCACCGCGTTCGCGAGCACGCCGTCGTCGGCCCAGCGGCTCGTGACGCCGACGGCGAAGAGCGAGTTGGCCGTCTTCGACTGGCCGTACGCCGCCCACGGGTCGTACTCGCGGCGCTCGAACATCACGTCATCGAACACGACGGGCGACCTGTGGTGACCGGTCGAGCTGAGCGACACCAACCGCGACGGGGATCCCGACGCCTGGGCGCCCTCGACCAGCGCGCCCCGCAGGGCGTTCGCGAGCGCGAAGTGGCCGAGGTGGTTGTTGCTGAACTGCAGCTCCCACCCCTCGGGGGTGCGGGTCTCAGGCGTCGCCATGACACCGGCGTTGTCGATCAGCACGTCGAGCGGGCCCTGCCAGTCGTCGGCGAACGCCTGCAGGGTGTCGCGCTTCTCCAGGTCGAGGTAGGCGGCCCGCACCGTGCCCGAGTCGGTGGACCGGCGGATGTCGGCCAGCACCTCCTCGGCCTGGTCCATCTTGCGGGCGGCGATGGTGACGTCGGCTCCGGCGGAGACCAGCGCACGGGCGGTCTCGACGCCGATGCCCGACGCTCCACCGGTGACGACGATGCGGGTGCCGGCGAGGTCGAGCCCCTCGACGACCTCGTGCGCGGTGCTGCGGGCGGTGAACGGTGTGGTGATGCGAGTCATGCCCTGAACGCTACGCCGCAGGCGCCGCGCAGCAACCAGCTGCCGCACCGCCCGCCTCGAAGGCCGGCCGCCGCATCGCCCGCCCCGCGGACTAGCGGTCGCGCATGCGCCGACCGAGGGCGACCCCGTAGATCACCGCGGCGACGTAGTGCCCGATCAGTCCGATCACGAGGAGGACGGAGGCGACCGTCTCGACCGTCTGCCCGACCGACTCGAGCCCCGCGGCCCCGTCGACCCGCCCCTGATCGACCAGAGCGACCCCGACGAGCAGCAGCAGCAACCCCGTGAAGATGAACGCGGTGCGCACCTTGCCGACCCACGTGACCGGGAACGACGCCCCGCCGAACGCGACGAGCGACACGATGCTCAGCAGCACGTCGGGCAGCAGGATCAGCACGAAGACCGGCCAGGGCAGCAGCCCGCCGAGTGCGAACGCGGCCACGACGGCGATGACGGTCAGCCGGTCGGCGACCGGGTCGAGCCACTTGCCGAGCTCGGAGATCGAGTTCGTCTTGCGGGCGACGAAGCCGTCGACGAAGTCCGTCAGGAAGACGACGGCGATGACCACCATCGACGACCAGTAGTGCCGGTCGACGATCAGCACGATGAACACCGGCAGCAGCAGGAGGCGCACCAGGGTGATCGCGTTCGGCACGGTCCGCCAGTCGTCTTGGCGGAACAGTCGATCGACCAGCGTCACGCGTCGTCCTCTCGCTGCGGCGTCGACTCGGGTGACGACGTGCTCGGTGGGTCGATTCTACGGGGCCGAGCCGCGCCTCCTCGGGGCCGACCCGCGCCTCCTCCGGGCCCTGGCGGTCAACCGCCGTAGCCGCGCAGGCTGCTCGTCAGCGTCTGGCCCTCGACGTAGAGGTAGCAGCTGATGATGCGGTCGCCCGCACGCCAGCCCTCCTCGGTGGGCTGGAGGAAGTCGTAGCCGACCACGGACTCCTCGAACTCGACGCCGACGAACCCGGGGAACGCGTCGTAGCAGAGCTGGTCGGCGGCCTCGCTGAGGGCCTGATCGCCCGGGAACTCGACGTCGGGGGCCTCGTCCTCGAAGAAGACCTCGTTGTCGTGCGGTGTCGTGCAGTCCTGTCGTTCGACCTCGACGACGACCCCGCCGGTGGTGCCCTGTCCGAACGAGAAGCAGTCGCCCAGGCGCAGCTCCTCGACGGGGGTGCCCGAGCCGCTGCCGTCCGCACTGCCGCCCGAGCCGCCGTCGGCGCCTGTGCCGACGCCGCTGCCCGAGGCCGAGTCGACGATGCCGCGCACGGCCCCGATGAGGCCGACGGACGACAGCCCGAGCATCACGATCACGACCACCGCGACGATGGCGATGAGCGGCCGCCGACGACGCAGCGGGCTGGGCGACCCCTCGGGCGTCGGCTGCCAGTACTCGTCGGGGCCGTGGGCCCGGTCGCGGGGCACGTAGGGCGCGGGGGTCGGCGCCCCGAAGGCGGCGGGCGCGGGGATCGCAGGAGGCGCGGGTCGGCGGGCGAGGACGGCCGGCGCATCCGCCTCGTCGGCCCCCACCGCCTCGGCCCAGCGCCCGACCGAGGCGACGACGGCATCGACGACGACCGCCTGATCGCTGTGCAGCGGCAGCCCGAGGCGCTCGACCGAGCGGTCGGCGACCGGGGTCACGCCGGTGGAGTCGGCCGACAGACCGGCGACGAACCAGTCGCGGCCGTCGTCGGCGAGGTCGAGGTAGAGACGGTGGCCGAGACGCAGGCGGAGGGCGGCGCCGCCGACGAGGTAGTCGGACGGACGCCCGTCGATCTCGACGCCGGGCAGGGCCCGCCGCAGACGGGCCGCCAGCTGCTCGAACAGCGGCGGCAGGTACGAGTTCGTCACGGTCTTCTCCTCGCGGCCGGTGCGGTGCCGCTCGTCGATCGTATCCGCCGCCGCTCGGGCGTCTGCGGGGAGTCGCCTGGATCCCGCACGGTGGGCAGGAAGCTCCCCCGCAAGCGACGCGAAGGGCACGTTCTGACCACCGAACACAGCGGACCGCGCCCGCACCGCACGCGCAACCGCACCCGCACGGTGGGCAGAAGACGCCCCCCTCCGCGACGCGAAGGGCGGGTTCTGACCACCGGACGGGTGCGGCGGCGGGTGGAGCGTGTGTCGCGGGCGGGCGGGCCCGAGCCGACTAGCTCGAGACGCTCGCGAGCGTCGGGTAGTCGGTGTACCCCTCGGCGCCCGGGCCGTAGAACGTGCTCGGGTCGGGCTCGTTCAGCTCGGTGCCGCGCTCCCAGCGGGCGACGAGGTCGGGGTTCGCGATCGCGAGGCGACCCACCGCGATGGCGTCGGCGAAGCCGCTCTCGACCAGGTCGCGGGCCTCGGCCAGGTCGGTGACGGTGCCGAATCCGCTGTTCAGGATGACGTTGCCGTCGAAGCGGCGACGGAGTCGCTGCACGAGCTCGCCGCGCGGGTCGGCGTGCAGGATGCTCAGGTACGACAGGCCGAGCGGTGCGAGACCGTCGACGAGGGCGTCGTACGTGGCGGTGACGTCGTCGACGTCGGTCTCGACGACGTCCTGGATGTTGTGCATCGGCGAGATGCGGATGCCCACACGACCGGCGCCGATGGCGTCGGCGACGGCGACCGCGGTGTCGATGCTGAGTCGCGCGCGGTTCTCGGGGGTGCCGCCGAACTCGTCGGTGCGCACGTTCGAGACGGGCGACAGGAACTCGTGCAGCAGGTAGCCGTTGGCGCTGTGCAGCTCGACGCCGTCGAGTCCCGCCTCGAGGACGGCGCGCTTCGAGGCGGTGACGATGTCTGCGATCACCTGGTGCACCTCCTCGGTGGTGAGGGCGTGGGGCACGGGGTAGTCGCGCTTGCCGTCGGGGGTGCGGACGACGCCGTCGATGGCGACCGCGCTCGGGCCCACGATGCGCTCGGTGCCGGTGACCTCGGTGTGCGTGACGCGACCGCCGTGCATCACCTGCATGACGATCGTGCCGCCCTTCGCGTGCACGGCGTCGGCGACGCGCTTCCAGCCGGCGACCTGCTCGTCGGTGACGATGCCGGGCTGCCCCGGGTACGCCTTGCCCTCCTGCGTCGGCCAGGTGCCCTCGGTCACGATGAGACCCATCGTGGCTCGCTGCGAGTAGTGCTCGACCGGCAGGTCGCCGGGGACGTCGCCCTCGCTGGCGCGGACGCGGGTCAGCGGCGCCATGGTGACACGGTTCGAGAGCACGAGGTCGCCGAACGTGGCGGAGGAGAACAGGCTCACAGTGAGTCCTTTCATAGACGGATGTCGACGTGCGCCGGAGCGCACCCCGAGCCGAACCACCGAGGAGGCGCGGGCATTCCACCGAGGACGGCCCGGTCTCCGAGTCCGCAGCAGCTTCACAGGCTGGGGCTCGCGGGCAGGGGCTCGCAGGTGAGGGCTCGCGGGCGGGGCGCCGGAGGCAGGGGCTCGCGGGCGGGGGCTCGCGGGCGGGGCGCCGGAGGCGACCACCCGGTCGACCGTCGGGGTGGCCGTGACGGGTGATGCGCACGTGCACCGGGCGGTATCGGGGCGAGACGGGCCGTGTCCCCGTTATGGAGGATTGCCGAGGTGCGGGGCGCCTCCTATGCTCGGCCCGTGGGGATGACGACGAAGCGAAGCGCAGCGCGGGGGACGCGACTGCGGAGAGGTGCATCCGGATCCGTCGAGGTGGACGCTCTCGTGCTCGACGCGACGGACGCCGACGCGGGCGCGGGCGCGCTCGCGGAGCCGGCGGACGCGGTCGTCCCCCTGCCCGCGGGTCTCGCCCGGCGGACGATCTACCTGCTCTCGCCGGTCGTCCACGGCTTGTTCGGGGTGCTCGCGTTCGCGGGTGCCCTGTCGGTGACGCCGGACGCTCTCGGCCCTGTGGCGGGCATGGTCGCCCGGATGCTCTACGTGTCGTCGGCGCTGCTGTCGTTCTTCCTGACCACGATGATCGTGGCGGTGCGCGTCACTGTGAGGCGGGGCGGGGTCCGACCGCCGCTGAGCGTTCCGCTCGTGTACGCGTTGAGCCCGGTGACCGGCGGGCTGATGCTCGCCGCCGCGTACGTCTCGCAGCTGAACGGCGGTCCGTTCGCCGGCGGTTGGGGAGCGATGCTGCTGACGACGCTGTCGCTCGTGCTGCTGACCCAGCGGTCGCGCACGCGGCCCTAGTCGCCCCGGCGCCGCGCACGAGCCGTCAACAGACCCGGCTCCGCGCACGAGCAGCCAGCCGCGCGGACGCCGGCCGGCTCGGCGCCCCGGAGGCCCAGCACGCCGACGGTTCAGCGCACCGACGGTTCAGCGCCAGTCGTCGGGCGGGACGCTCTCGTCGTACGGGTCGAAGGGCGGCTCGTCGTACGGCGGCGCGTCGTCGTGGGGCGGCTCGTCGCGAGGCGGGCGCGTCGGGGCGGGCCGAGCGCGAGCGGGCTCGCCTCGGCTGGAGCGCGCGGGAGTCGGTGCGGTGCGGGCGGGCTCGGCCCGGGGCGCCTCGGCGCCACTCGACCCGGCCGAGGGCGCCGAAGCCGCCGCCTCAGCCGCGTCTTCTGGCGACGTGCCGCCGACGACGTCGAGCACCTGCTGACCGTAGGTGTCGAGCTTCTTCTGGCCGACGCCGCTGATGGTGGCGAGCTGGTCGAACGAGGTCGGACGGGTGGATGCGATACCGCGCAGGGTCGCGTCGCCGAAGACCACGTACGCGGGCACACCCTGAGCCTTCGCGATGCCCGCCCGCCACTGGCGCAGGGTCTCGAAGAGAGGCTGATCGGCGGCGTCGAGATCGGCCGCACCGGCGCCCGCTCGCGAACCCCGCGCACCCGAGGCCGACCCCGAACGCGACCGAGCCGCGCGGGGTGCGCGCTCGGGCTCCTTGCGGAGCCGCACCGGCCTGCCCCCCGAGAGCACCTCGCCCGCCGCATCGGTGATCAGCAGCGTGCCGTAGCCGTCGGGCGACACGGCGAGGATGCCCTGGGCGAGCAGCTGCCGGACGACGCCCCGCCATTCGATCTCGGTGAGCTCGGAGCCGATGCCGAATGTCGCGAGCTGCTCGTGCCGGTTCTGCGTGATGCGCGGGGTGGTCTTGCCGAGCAGGATGTCGATGATCTGACCGGCGCCGAACTGCTGGTCGCGCTCGCGCTTGAGGCGCACGACCGTCGAGAGCAGCTTCTGCGCGGCGACGGTGCCGTCGATCGCCTGGGGCGGCGTCAGACAGGTGTCGCAGTTGTGGCACGGGGTGCTCGTCTGGCCGAAGTAGCCGAGCAGCTGCACGCGTCGGCACTCGACGGTCTCGCAGAGCGCGAGCATGGCGTCGAGGTGGGCGCTGAGCTTGCGCCGGTGGTCGGCGTCGCCCTCCGACTGGTCGATCATGCGGCGCTGCTGCATGACGTCCTGCAGCCCGTAGGCGAGCCAGGCGGTCGACGGCAGGCCGTCGCGACCCGCTCGCCCCGTCTCTTGGTAGTAGCCCTCGACCGACTTCGGCAGATCGAGGTGGGCCACGAAGCGCACGTCGGGCTTGTCGATGCCCATGCCGAACGCGATCGTCGCGACCATCACGATGCCGTCTTCGCGGAGGAACCTCGACTGGTTGCGGGCCCGCACGCCCGCGTCGAGACCCGCGTGGTACGGCAGCGCGGCGATGCCCTGCTTGACCAGGAACTCGGCCGTGCCCTCGACCGACTTGCGCGACAGGCAGTAGACGATGCCGGCGTCGCCGTCGTGCTCGGCGCGGATGAACCGCAGCAGCTGCTGCTGAGGGCCGTCTTTCGACTCGATGCGGTACTGGATGTTGGGCCGGTCGAAGTCGGCGACGAAGTGCGCGGCGTCGTCGAGCTCGAGCCGGGCCGAGATCTCGCGATGCGTCGTCTCGGTGGCCGTCGCCGTCAGGGCGATGCGGGGCACGTCGGGCCAGCGCTGGTGCAGCACCGAGAGCTCGAGGTAGTCGGGGCGGAAGTCGTGGCCCCACTGCGCCACGCAGTGCGCCTCGTCGATGGCGAAGAGCGACAGTCGCGCGCGGTCGAGGAGGTCTTTGGTCGAGTCGAGCCGCAGCCGCTCGGGTGCCAGGTAGAGCATGTCGAGCTCGCCGGCGACGAAGGCCCGCTCGACCTCGCGCCGCGTGTCGGGGTCTTGGGTCGAGTTCAGGAACTCGGCACGCACGCCGACCGCCTCGAGGGCGTCGACCTGATCTTGCATCAGTGCGATCAGCGGCGAGACGACGATGCCCGTGCCCTCTCGCACGAGAGCGGGCACCTGGTAGCAGAGCGACTTGCCGCCACCGGTCGGCATCAGCACGAGAGCGTCGCCGCCGCCGACCACCTGCTCGATGATCGCCGCCTGCTGCCCCCGGAAGTCGTCGTAGCCGAAGACCCGCTGCAGCACGTCGAGGGGTGCGGCGGAGGCCGGTCGGGCGACGGCGGAGGTGGTGGGAGCGTTGGTCACCAGGCGAGTCTAGGAGGCGCGACCGACAGGCTCGTCGGCCCCGTGCCTCCTGGTGGGAACCACCCCGACGAGGCCGTCTGGGGAGGAGCGTCCGAGCCCCGCCGCATCGAACGCCCGCACGACGAGCCACACGTACAGCGGCGTCGTGACGACGGTGACCGCGAGGCCCAGCGGGCTGCCGTCGCTCGACGGGGTGCCCGCGAACGGCGCCAGCAGCACGAACAGCACGACGTTGTTGAGCACATGGGCGACGATGGCGGCCTCGAGCCCGCCCGTCCGCCAGGTGAGCCAGGCCGCGGCCACCCCGAAGACGGCGACATCGGCGAGCCCCCACGGGTTGTACGCGTGCGCGGCGGCGAACGCGATGGTCGGCAGCACGATCGCGACCACGGGCCAGGCGATCCACGAGCCGAGGGCCTGCATCGCGAACCCGCGGAACGCGTACTCTTCGGCCGTCGCCTGCAGCGGCACCAGCAGCACGATGACCACCAGCGACCAGACGAGCGCGTCGGGCGGGGTCGTCACCGGCCCGAGACCGATCGACGCGCCGGTCAGCAGGGGCACGGCGAACGAGCTCAGCAGCACCGTCAGCCCCATGAACACCCCGGCCGGCACGAGGCAGCGGGCCAACCAGCCCCAGCGCAGGCGCCCCGCGACGCTCGAGAGTCGCCCCGGCCCGCCGAGCCCCGCCGCGCGGGTCGCGAGCAGCACCGACGGCAGCATCATGACGATCGACCCGAGCGTCAGCAGCATGACGAGGGGCTCGGAGGCGTCGAGCGGATCGGCCTGCAGCGCCCGGTACACGCGACCCACCGCGTCGGCGCCCGCCACGACCCGCAGCACGGCCGTCACGGCGAGCACGAAGGCGTTCGAGAGGACGAGATAGAAGACGACCGCCAGCACGGCGGCCAGCACGGCGGCCAGCACGGGCCGGTACCAGCGGTACGTGGGCAGTGCGCGGAACATGCGGTGGTAGGCGACGGTCACGACTAGAGGGTACGGGTCGCCCCCGACAGCCCCGCGTGCGACCCGGCGGCTCGGCGACCCGCCGGACGGACGCCGAGACGGCCCGCGTCGACGCCCCGCGAGGAACGCACGACACGGGCCGCCGAGCAGGCGCGGGCCTCTAGAACAGGACGATCACGACCGCCAGCCCGCCGGCCGAGCCGTCGAGCGCCGCGTCGCCGCTGTACTCGCTGGTCAGCAGGTGGATGCCGCGGCCGAGCTTGCCGACCTGGACGGTCGCCTTGCCGTCGGGGCCGACGGTGGCGGTGCCGACGGTGCGGCCGTTGTCGCGCACGGCGACGGTGCCGGTCGGGGTGACCGCGCCGGTGACCGTGGCCGTGTAGCTGACCGGGGAACGCGAGGTGGTCAGCAGGGCCGAGGCGCCGCCGCGGACCCGCGACGACAGCTTGTCGACCGTGACCGCGGACGAGCTCGCCGAGGTCTCGGTGTAACCCTCGGCGGTCGCGGTGACCGTGACCGCGACCGAACGGCCGGCGTCGGCTGCGACGAGGCGGTACCGGTCGCCGGTCGCACCGGCGATGGGCGCACCGTCGCGGGTCCACTGGAAGGCGCGGGTGACGCCGTCGACGCTCCACGCGCCTCCGTCGGTGCGGAGCGTGCGACCGACCACCGCGTCGCCCGTGATGCGGGGCGCCGTGACCGACTCGATCGGGACGGCAGGAGGCGCGGCGATCTCGAGCGGGACGGTCGCGGTCGTGCTCGTGCCCTCGACCGAGATCGTCAGCTGGCGGGTGCCCGCCTCGAGCCCCTCGGGCACGGTCACCGCGAGCGTGGCGCGACCCTGCTCGTCGGTGCCGGTGACCACGGTGCCGTCGATGGGGGCCGACCCGACCTGCGTGCCGTCGAACGCCGCCGTCACGGTGCCCGTGATGGGGCCGCCGTTGCTGAACAGCAGCGACGAGAGACCGAGCGACACGGTGTCGCCGGGGGCGAAGCCGCCCTCGGGCGCGGCCGGGACGGTGACGCCGACGGAGCGCTGCGCGAGGTCGGGCGAGACGACGGGGTTCGCCGCGAAGTAGTCGACCTGGCTCTGCAGATCGACCTTGCCGCTGTCGGCCTTCGCCGAGGCGCCGTTCAGGGCGGTGAAGTTGTCGCCGCCCGAGGCGAGGAACGAGTTGACGGTCACCTTGTAGCTCGCGGTCTCGTCGAGCGGCTGACCCTGGAACAGGATCTGACCGATGCGCGAGCCGGCGGCGGCCGTCGGGTCGTAGGTGTAGCTGAGACCCTTCGAGACGCCGAGCTTCAGGAACGGCCGCGACGAGCCCGCGGGCTGCCACTGCTGCTCGAGCGTCTGACGGATCTGCGCACCGGTCAGCGTCGAGACGACGAGGGTGTTGGCGAAGGGCTGGACGGCGGCGGCCTCCTGGAAGGTCACGCGGCCGTCGGGGTCGATCGTCGCGTCGCCGCTCGAGGCGTACTTGAGGTCGGCGCGGAGACCGCCCGGGTTCATGAACGCGATCTGCGCGCCGTTCTCGACGGTCGCGGCGAGCTGGGCGTCGGCGACGAGGTTGCCGAGAGTGGACTCGCCGCCGCGGTTCTCGCTGCCGTCGAGCTGCTTGGCCCGGAGGACGTCGGCCGTGATCGTGCCGACGGGCTTGCGACCCTCGACGGCGGCCACGGCGACCGCGTCGGAGACGATCTTGGCCACGGCGGGGTCGGGTGCCGCCGACTGGTAGAGGGGCACCAGCGCGCCGGTGACCGACGCCTCGTCGGTGGCGGCGTCGTAGGTGACGGTGAGGTGGCTGAGGTTCGCGCCGTAGCTGCCGGTCTGGACGATCGGACGGGGCTTCGTGCCGCCCGTCGGCACGATGTCCTCGAAGTCGTAGGTCGCGTGCGTGTGCGCCGAGAGGATGGCGTCCACCTCGGGCGAGACGTTCTTCGCGATGTCCGCGAAGTCGGAGTCGCCGGTCGCGTCGGCCTCGACGGCGGTCGCGTTGCCCTCGTGCACGAGCAGCACGAGCACGTCGGCCTCGCCGTTGTCGGCGTCGTCGACCCCGTCGGTGAGCTCGGCGGCGGCCAGGTTGACCGAGTCGACGATGTCGCCGAACTCGAGCCCCTCGATGCCGGCCGGGCTGACCAGCTCGGGCATCAGCTCGGTGATGGCGCCGATGAACCCGACCTTCACGCCGCCGACCTCCTCGACGTAGTAGGGGTCGTACACGGGCTCGCCGGTCGCGCTGTCGAGGATGTTCGAGCTGACGTACGGGAAGTCGCTGCTCGGCACGACGCGGTCGTCGAAGTCGGCGCGGCCCTTGTCGAACTCGTGGTTGCCCGGGGTGCTGACGTCGAGCCCCATCGAGTTGAGGGCGTCGAGGGTCGGCTCGTCGTCTTGGATGAACGACGTGAACGTCGAGGCCCCGATGTTGTCGCCCGACGAGACGAAGAGCGTGTTCGGGTTCGCGGCACGGAACTCGTTGACCTTGCCCGCCATGACCGCGGCGCCGGCGGTCGGGCTCGCCTCCTGGGCGAGTCGCCCGTGGAAGTCGTTGATGCCGAGGATGTCGATCGTGGTCGTGGCCGCCTGCGCCGGGACGGCGACGAGCGTGCCGAGACCGAGCGCCGCGACGGTGACGCCGACGAGAGCGACTCCGCGGACGCGACGACCGCCTCCCTGGCTTCGGTTCTCTGAGGACGGGGGGCTTGTGCGCATGGGCGTCTGTGCTCCTGGTACGTGGCGGTCGGGGCCGACGACTCCCCTGAACGAGGGTCGACATCGAGAGCCTAGGTTTCGGCTGGGAATCGGGCAAGGATCCGCCGAGGAACGTCACGTGTTGTTCACGCAGGGGCGTCTGGGGAGGGATCGCTAGGCTGAGGCGTCCGCCGATCGAGCCCGGAGGTGCCCGCGTGACCACCCCCCGCACCCGCCTCGCCGTGCTCGGTTCGCCCATCGCCCACTCGCTCTCGCCCGTGCTGCACCGGGCGGCCTACGACGCGCTCGGTCTGCCCTACGGGTACGACCGCGTCGAGGTCGCCTCGGGGGCTCTCGGCGGCTTCGTCGCCTCCCTCGATCGGAGCTGGCGCGGCCTCAGTCTCACCATGCCGCTGAAGCGCGAGGTGCTGCCGCTGCTCGACACCGTCTCGCCGCTCGCCCGGCGGCTGGGCGTCGCGAACACGGTCGTCCTCGACGCCGACGGGCGACGGCACGGTCACAACACCGACGTCGACGGCATCGTCCGCTCGGTCGCCCTGCGGCACGACGCCCGGCCGACGTCCGCCGTCGTGCTCGGCGGGGGCGCCACGGCCGCCTCGGCGCTGTCCGCCGCCTGGCGCCTCGGTGCGCGCTCGATCGCCGTGCTCGTCCGCGACCCCCGTCGCGCCGGCGAGCTCGCGCCGCTGGCCTCCGATCTCGGGGTCGACCTCGAGATCCACCCTCTGACGGCGCTCGCCGGTCTCGGCCCTCTCGACTTCGTCATCAGCACCCTCCCGGGAGGCGCGGCGGACGACCTCCCGCTCGCTCCGGTCGACGGGGCCTCCCTGCTGTTCGACGTCGCCTACGAGCCCTGGCCGACCCGCGCCGCCTCCCGCTGGTCCGACGCCGGCGGGCTCGTGCTGAACGGGCTCGACATGCTCGTCGAGCAGGCGATCTCGCAGGTCGCACTCTTCGCCGACGGCGGCGAGGGCGAGGCGCGGGCCGGGCACGACGGCGGGGGTGCCACGACCGCGGTCGACGAACCGCTCGAAGCGGCGCGGGTGCGCGAGGCGATGCGTCGGGCGGTGGGCTCCCTCGCGGGGGCGACCCGCGCCTCCTCGGCATCCTCGTCGGGCGCCGCCTCGACCTCCGACGGCGGAAGGCGCTGACATGATCCCGACCCCTCGCCCCGTGACCCTGCGGTCGGTCGTGCTCGGCGACGGCCGACCCGCCGTCTGCGTGCCGCTCACCGGTCGCACCGAGGAGGCGCTGGTCGCCACGGCCGCCGCACTCCCCCGCGAGGCGTACGACGTCGTCGAGCTGCGCGTCGACTGGCTCACGGCGGTCGACGACATCGCCCAGGCCATGTCGGCGCTCGTCGCCGTCCGGGCGACCCTGGCCGACGACGTGCCGGTGATCGCGACCTTCCGCACGAAGCAGGAGGGCGGCGAGCGCGACATCACCCCCGACGACTACGGCCTGCTGCTCGGCGCCCTGATCGGCACGGGTGCGGCGGACGCCGTCGACGTCGAGATGTTCACGCAGCCCGACGTGCTCGAGTCCGTCGTCGACGCGGCGCACTCGGCCGGGGTGCCGGTGGTCATGTCGTCGCACGACTTCGCCGCGACGCCCACGCGCGACGAGATCGTCTCGCGACTGCTGCTGCAGCAGGAGCTCGGCGCCGACGTCGTGAAGCTCGCCGCCATGCCGCGGTCGGCGGACGACGTGCTGACGCTGCTCGCCGCGACCCTCGAGTTCAGGGCGGGGCCGGGGCTGGTGCCGGCCGTGACCATGTCGATGGGGCCGCTCGGCGCGGTGTCGCGCGTGGCCGGCGAGACCTTCGGCTCGTGCCTGACCTTCGGCACGGTGGGCGACTCGAGCGCGCCGGGGCAGCTGGACGCCGCCGGGCTGCGCGCGACGCTCGAGCTGCTGCACCGCGGGTAGCGGCGGGGCGCGGGCACTGCGCCAGGATGTGGACACGACGCCGGGTTTTCATCTGGCGTCGTGTCGATCTTCTGGCGTCGTGGGTGAGCGGCCGTCGGGTGCAGGCCTCCGAGGGAGCCGACCGCGGCCCCACCACCGGGAAACGAGCGACGGTCGTCGCTCAACGAGGGCCGTCGGGTCGGGCTCGCCTCGGAGTGAGACGACAGTAGCGCGCGGGAGCGCACCCGGTCGAGCCGCCGGGCGGGGCGACATCGGGCGGCGAACGGGGCGACACCGGCCGGCGGGCGGGCACCCCCAGTCGGGGGCGAGCGGAACACGGCGACCGTCTCGTGCGTAGCGTGGGCGCCAGACAGCATCCGGTCGATCGGGACGAGCCCGTTCGGCACTCGCAGGATGCGTGACGAAGGAGAACCCATGAGCATCGGCGGCGGAATCGCCTTGATCGTGATCGGCGCGATCCTCGCGTTCGCACTCGACCTGCAGGTTGCCGGTATCGACATCCAGCTGGTCGGCTACATCCTGATCGCCGCGGGGGTCGTCATCACCCTCCTCGGCATCGTGTTCCTGACTCGTCGGCGCCAGGTCACCTCGACCTCGCGCTCGGCGGTCGACCCCGTGACCGGTGAGCGCGTCACGCGTCGCTCCACCGAGGACGGCGGCGGCCCGGTCGTCTGACCGGCACCCGCCCACACCCCCGACGGCCCCGTGCCCTGCCTGACCGGCAGGGTGCGGGGCCGTCCGGTCGTCGGCCCGGCGAGTCCGCTCGATCGGAGCCCCCTCGTGATCGAGTCAGTCGTCGTCAGAGCCTCGGGGGCGCCACATCGCCATCGGGCGACCCGAGGGCAGACCGGTGATCGACCCCATGTCGACGAACGCGAATCGACGGTAGAGCGCCCGGTTGCGCTCGGTCGACGACTCGAGATAGGCGGCGCCCCCGGCCGCATCGATCAGCTCCAGCCGGTGCGCGAGCAGCGACGAGCCGACGCCCAGACCCCGTGCGTCCGACGCGACGCCGATCTCGGCCAGGTACCAGTGCGGCAGCACCGGTCTCGGGCGCTGAAGCACCGTGCGATGCCGGACGGCGGCGACGGCGCCCGGGAGCCCGAGCGCCCGCAGATAGCGAGGGATCTGCTCGACGAACGGCCGCAGTCGCGCGCGTCCGGTGCGGGGGGCCTCCCAGACGGCCGTCCCAACGATCGTCCCCCGCTCGTCGACTGCGACGTCGACGGTTCCGCCCTGCAGGGGCCCGGAATTGATCATCGCCCAGAACAGCTCGTCGAGTCGGCGGCGTCGATCCTCGGGGGTTGGCACGAAGGAGGCCATGACCGGATCGTGCTCGAACGCCTCGGCGAGCGGCCGAGCCGTGTCACGCTCACCGCGACGAGCCGGTCGGACGGTGATCGCACGGACGGGAGAGACCTCGGATGCATGAGTCATGAGGACACCGTACGGGTGACTATTGGCCAGGTGGCCAATTCGACGGGTCTCCCGGCGACCACCCAGCCCCTTCAGGGTCGACACGCAGTCGGCCAGGTGGCCGGAACCTCCTGGGCTCAGCCCCTGACGCCCCCACGGGAGCACCGCCCCAGGCGGGAACGGGGGTGGTCACCACCAGAAGGGCGCCTGCGGCACGTATCGCTCTTCGAGGCGGCGGACGTCGTCGTCGCTGAGCTCGACCTCGAGGGCGGCGGCCGCGTCGTCGAGGTGGTGCGGCTTCGTCGCGCCGACGATCGGGGCCGAGACCACGGGGTTGCGGAGCACCCAGGCGACCGCGATCTGCGCCATCGGCACCTCGTGCTCGGCGGCGACCTGCTCGACGGCATCGATGATCGGGCCGTCGGCGTCGGTGTCGAACGCCTTGGCGACCTCGTCGACGGCCGAGCGGCCGGTGGTCACGTCGCGGGGGCGCGTGAGCCGCCCCTTGCCCTGCGGCGAGTAGGGAACGAGCCCGACGCCGAGGTCGGCGCAGAGCGGGATCATCTCGCGCTCCTCCTCCCGTTTAAGGAGGTTGTACTGGTCCTGCATCGACGCGAAGGGCGTCCACCCGTTCACGACGGCCGCGGTCTGCATCTTGGCGAACTGCCACGCGTACATGCTCGACGCGCCCGTGTAGCGGACCTTCCCGGCCCGGACGAGGTCGTGGAGCGCCTCCATCGTCTCCTCGACCGGGGTCTCGTCGTCGTAGCGGTGCACCTGGTAGAGGTCGATGTGGTCGGTGCCGAGGCGTGAGAGCGACGCGTCGACCTGCTCGAGGATGGCCTTGCGCGAGAGGCCCGACCCGCCGGGCCCGTCGTGCATCCGGCCGCTGACCTTCGTCGCGAGCACGATGTCCTCGCGGCGCGAGTACTCGCGGATGGCGCGGCCGACGTACTCCTCGCCGGTGCCCTCCTGGTACACGTTGGCGGTGTCCCAGAAGGTGACGCCGAGCTCGACGGCCTGGCGGAAGAGGGGCGCGGAGGCCTCCTCGTCGAGGGTCCAGGTGTGCAGACCCCGCGTCGGATCGCCGTAGCTCATGCAGCCGAGGCCGATGCGGCTGATGCGCAGGCCCGTCGTCCCGAGTCGTCCGTACCTCATCGTGAGCTGTCCTCTCGTCGTGCGTCGTCTCGCGTGCGATGCCCGTCGGTGGGGCCTGCTGGTTCTCGAGCCTGCGGATCGACCGGGCCGGCGCCCCAGCTGGCGAGGAGAAGGAGGCGCTCCTCGGTCGGCGTGCCCGGCTCGGCGCTGTAGATGAGGAAGTTCAGCCCCGGCTCGCCCATCGGCTCCATGGCCGCGTAGACGAGGTCGAGATCGCCGACGACGGGATGCCGGAACGATTTGCTCCCCGAGGCGTGATGCCGCACCTCGTGAGCGCCCCACCGGGTGCGGAACTCGTCGCTGCGGGTCGACAGCTCGCCGACGAGGTCGTGCAGGGCCTTGTCATGAGGGTCGCGGCCGGCCTCGGTGCGGAGGATCGCGACGTTGATGTCGGCGGCGATCGACCACGACGGGTAGAAGGCCTCGGCCAGCTCGCGGTGCAGGAACACGAAGCGGGCGAGGTTGACGGGCCGGTCGGAGAGGGCGTAGAGGTCGGAGTAGAGCGCCCGGAAGAGAGCGTTCTCGCCCAGCACGTCCATCCGTCCGTTCCGGACGAACGCGGGCCCCGAGGCCACGGAGTCGAGGGCCAGCTGCAGGGCGCGCGAGACGCCGGCGGGACGCGCACGCGACCTCGACCGAGCCCGGACGGGCGACTCGTTCGCGGCGCGCGCGAGGTCGGCCAGGTGCGATCGCTCGGCCTCGTCGAGCAGCAGCGCGCCGCCGATCGCCTCGAGCACCGCCTCGGACGCTCCCCCGAGGTCGCCGCGTTCGAGGCGCGAGTAGTACTCGACGCTGACGCCGGCGAGCATGGCCACCTCGGCCCGCCGCAGGCCGGGCACGCGCCGCCCCGGACCACCGGGCAGCTCGACCTGCGCGGGGGTCACGCGGGCCCGCCTCGTGGTCAGGAAGTCGCGCACCTCGCTCCTGTTGTCCATGGGATCGACCGTATGACACCGAGAGCGCGCTCAGGGGTGTTCCGATGGAGCACCCCTGATCCGGGATCTCCTGCCGGCGTCGACGGCGAGCACTTCTCAGTATCGTGCGCATCGAGCGTGACGGACAAGCGGGCCGCCCGCAGCGGCGGAAGACCGTTCTGCCTGGTCACAGAACGGCCCCGCCCGGCACTTCACTACTGAGAGCGGAAGTGAGGACGACCGATGAGACGACGATCGACACCGGGCGAGACCGAGAACGATCTGGTGGCTCGTGCGCGCGGCGGGGACATCGATGCGTTCGAGGCGCTGACCCGCCTGCACGTCAGGAGCGTGCTCCGATACGCAGCCTCGGTGGTGACCGATCGTGGCAGCGTCGAGGACGTCGCCCAGGAGGTCCTGCTCGTGGCCTGGCGCCGTCGAGCGGACCTCGACCCGGAACGTTCTCTGCTGCCGTGGCTGCTCGTGACGACGCGCCACATCGCAGTCGCGACCAACCGTCGGGCCATCCGACAGGAGGCCGGCGATCTCGACACGGTGGACCACCTCCACCAATGGGAACGCGGTCGAGACCGACGCGCGGCAGCGGAGGAGCTCGCTCATCTGCAGGAGGCCCTCGATGGTCTGCCACCGGACGACCGCGAGCTCGTCCGTCTCTGCTTCATCGAAGGACTCTCCTACGACGAAGCCTCGGCGGCGCTCGGTCTGACGCCTCCGGCGACACGCAAACGCGTCCAGCGCATCCGCGGCCGGTTGCGCTCCTTCCGCACAGCCACCACCGGCACGCAGTACGAGAACTGAAAGCAGGGCGAACATGACGAACACGAACTGGTCCGACACCGACCTCGATGCCGCCGCAGGTCGGATCGAGCACGCCCTCTCACGGAAGCTACGAGGTCGGAGGCGACTCCACCGCGGGGCGGTGGCCGCGGGCGTCGCGGTGCTCGGAGTCACGGGAGTCGCGGCCGCATCGGCGCTGCTCCCTCCGCAGACCAAGGGCGAAGTCGACGGGGCCGCGCCGTACATCTCGGCCGTGTCGTCGTGCCTCGACACCGCAGGCTGGAACGTGTGGCTGGCCCCGTCCGACGGCCTCGACCCCACCGCGGACAGCATCCACTTCTCCGTGAACGGCTACCAGCAGCTCCGCTTCGCAGACGACATCGACCGGTGCCGCGCCGACGTCGCCCGGGCGAACGGCGTCGACGTGATGGACGTCATCGGACTCCGATAGCCCCGCGGAGCCCTGGTCCGACTGCATCGGCAGCCGATGGCTCATCGGCACGCTGTACCCCTCCTCGGCCGCCTCCGGACGCAGGGCCTCGTCACGGCGTTCGATCAGCCGTCGGCGACGGGACCAGTCCGGAAGTACTACCGCCTCACTCCGCTGGGGCGCAGTCAGCTGACTGCGTTCCGCCTCCAGTGGGGCTCCTTCACCGCCTCGGTGCACCGACTCATCGGAGAGGACACTCATGACTGACACCACACCCGAGATCACCACGGCCTACCTGGCGCAGCTCGACACCGAACTCGCTCAGCTCCCCACGGAACTGCACCACGACATCCTCGCGGGGATCAGGGAGGAGCTCGAGGGTCTCGATGCCGGGGCCGCCGCCGCTCGCATCCATCAGCTCGGCGACCCCGCGTTCATCGCCGCCGAGGCCCGCGGCGAGGTCCAGGGCGATGCCCCGGGCGTCGCCGCGGATCCGCCGGTTCCCGGCCGGACCTTCTCGATCGTCGCAGTCGTCGTCCTCATCGCCGGCTCGCTGCTGGTGCCGGTCGTGGGCGCTCTGGCCGGCCTCGTCTTTGTCAGCCGGTCCAGGGCCTGGACCCGCCGAGAGAAGACCGCAGCCTGGCTCGCACCCGTGGGCGTCGCCCTCCTCGCGCTGGCGGCCGTGGCGCTGATGGCCTCGGCCGACCTCGGCGGCGCCCACATCGTCGTCCTGGTCGGCTACCTCGTCTTCCCCCTCGAGGGCATCGCGCTGGCCGTTCGAGCCCGGTCGCGAGGCTGGCGCCCCTGACCCTGCGGGCGATACCTGACCACGCGGCGGTCAGCTCCCGAAGGACTCCGACCTGCGGATCGATCACGAGGAGGACGGAAACCGATTCCATGTCGCGATCACGTCATGCCCCGGAGGTCCACTCGGTCGAGGTGGAGAGCTAGGCGACCTGCTGCTCGTGACGTGACGGACGGCGCTCCGTCACGAGGAAGACGACGAGCAGCACGACGCCGACGAGAACGACGACGATGTTGCCGAGCTGAGCCAGGGACCCGAGGCCGCCCTGCAGGGGGTTCGTGGCCTGCATGAAGATGCTCGGGTCCGTGCTCGCGTGAAGCAGGATCGGAGCGATGATCGTTCCGGTCACCCGCAAGGCGAGGTACATGCAGAGGCCGAAGAAGAACGTGTAGAGCATCTGCAGCATCGTGGGGATCAGCGCTTGACCGGTGAACAGGTTGGTCGCATGCAACAGCGAGAACAACGCCGCCGAGACGAGCCCGACGGCGATCTCCGAACGGCCGGCCGAACGCATGATGCGGACCACGTATCCACGAGTCAGCACTTCTTCGGAGAAGCCGATGACGAGCCCTGCGAGCAACCAGGCGGCGACCCAGTCGAAGCCTGCGGCTTCGTAGTCGATGCTGGCGAAGCGCAGCACGTTGAAGAGCAGCACCACGGCGACGGCGATCCACATCCAGCCTCGACCTGGAGCTCCCTGGCGCGCGAAGAGGCCTCTCAGCCAGCCCAAGCTGGCGCCGAAGCCGATCAGGATGAGGCTGCCGATCAGGACCGGGACGACGATGAGCACGAGGACGTAGCTGGCGGAGCCGGCGTCGCCGATGAACGGCACGAACGGTGCCATCAGGAGCGATGCGGGTTCGTAGATGGCGAGGTAGCCGACGGCGAGGATCAGCGCCTTCCACCACCGGCCCTGTTCCCAGAACCGCTTCCACCCTGATCGTGCAGCCGTGTCTCTCATGATGATCCCCTCGGTCGGGGTTCAGTCAACCATCAGCTTCGAGGCAGACTCAAGTCCGGCGCTCACGGGCCGGGCTGGATCGCCCCCACCGAGAGCTGCTGGACGCTGGGGGACGTGCAGGCGGTGAACAGATCTCCGCCGGCTCCGATGTACAGAGACGCCGTCGACCCGGGCGGGTAGACCCGGAAGCCCTCGCTCTGCTGCGGCTGGCACTCGGCGGCATCGTAGTTACCGGCCTGCACCATGGTCAGGATCGCCTGGGCGTACCCGCCGGGAGAGATCTGCACGGTCGGGTGCTCCGACGCCCGATCCAGAGTCGCCGAGGCCCCGAGCTGGGTGCCGTCACCGCCTCCTACGAACGACACACCGGGCCAACCCTGCAACTCGCAGGTGCGGTCGCCGGTGTTCGTGAGGATCAGAGCGACACCGTAGCTGCCCGGCAGTCCGCCACCCCCGTCGTCGATCGCGCCCTGCAGCTCGTCGACGGTGCACCGGTCCGCGGCGGCCCCGATCGTCCCGTCGCCGAGATCGCCCCCACCCCCGGACTCACCGTCAGGGCCGGGTGCCGACGTGGCCGGCGGCGCGGGAGCGGCGGAAGGCGACGGCGTGGACGTCGGCGTCGGCGTCACCGTCGCGGTGACGGTCTCCGTGCCGGGGGACGGTTCCGAGGCGTCGGGCGTGCAGCCGGCCAGCATGACGACCAGCGCTGCAGCGGACACGGTGACGGTGAGAGGCGTGGAACGAAAACGCATGCACTCCACACTGGCACGCCGCGGGGGGAACATGCTCACGGGCGGCTGTCACGATGCGCCCGAAGGCCTTCAGCCGGCCGCCCACCCCGGAGTCGCCGCTCAGACCCGGTCGAGCCTGCTTCTGATGCCGCCGAGATGCAGGGCCCGGGGTCCTGACGCGACGTCGCCGAGGCGGGCCAGGAGGCGACGAGCCGCGTCGAAGACTATGGGGTGTTCGACCCCGTAGGTGAGGACACCGTCGAAGACCGTGTCGACGAGCTGTTCCGGCTCCGGCCAATGCGGCAGGACACGGGCGACGTCATCCTCGTCGAGGTAGGCGGTGATGGCCTGCCGCCCGGCCCACAGGGGTACGAGGGCCGTCGCCGACAGATCGAGTGTCACGGAGCCGGAGCGTGACGGTGCACATGAGCGACTGCTTCCTGTCAGGTCTCCTAGGCTGGAGAAGACACCCCGAAGCGTAGTCAGCAGAGCGCATCGACGCCGCCCGGGCCGGGAACGACCGACGGGCGCCGTCTCCCGAGAGACGACGCCCGTCGGGACGACACGGACGGGTCAGCGCCCTGTCGAGTCGTCCTGGTCCGTCGTGCCGGGTGCGCCCTCGTCGAGGCGGCCGTCGATGGCCGGGTCGGGCGACACGACGTCGACCCGCAACGGCGGTTCGGCGACGACCGCGGAGGCCGACGCGTCACCGCCCGCGACGGAGCCTCCACGGGTGCCTCGGACACGGCGCTTGACCGCCTCCCAGGGTCGGGCCAGGCCCTTGCTGCTCGCTTGCGCGGGAGCATCGACCTCGAGGCCGTAGTAGGCGCCAACGTGCTCGAGGAGGACGTCGCGTTCGGCCTTGTCGTACGCGCGGCGTTCGCGGTTGAAGGCGATGATCGTCGACCAGCATGTCAGCAGCAGCACGATGCTGAACGGCAACGCCGTCGTGATCGCCGCGGTCTTCAGGGCGTCGAGCCCACCCGTCAGGAGGAGCGCGACAGCCAGCAGGGCGGCGACCAGAGCGAAGAACACGCGCAGCCAGTTCTTCGGCTCGATGTCGCCGCCGGACGCGATCATCGCCATGACGAGCGACCCGGAGTCCGACGACGTGACGAAGAACACCCCGATGAGCAGGATCGCGCCGAAGGTCAGGACAGCCCCGGCGGGCAGGCCGCCGAGCAGGGCGAACAGCGACCCCTCGACATCGACCGAGCCGTCGGCGCCGACGAGGCCGCCGGCGCCGTCGGTCTGCTGGTGGATCGCGGCGCCGCCGAGGACGGCGAACCAGAGGAACGTCAGCGCCGTCGGGACGAGCAGCACGCCGAACACGAACTGGCGGACCGTGCGTCCCTTGGAGATGCGGGCGATGAAGATGCCGACGAACGGCGCCCACGACATCCACCAACCCCAGTAGAAGGTGGTCCAGGCGCCCTGCCACTCCTCACCGGCGGCACCCTGCTGGGCGGTCACGTTGAACGACAGACCGACGACGTTCTGCAGGTAGGCGCCGATCGACTGCACGAAGTCGCGCAGCAGGAACTGGGTCGGACCGACGATGAGGACGAACAGCAGAAGGGCTGCGGCGAGGATCAGGTTGAAGTTCGAGAGGATCTTCATGCCCTTGGTGACGCCGGTGACGAGCGACACGATGGTGACCGCGGTGATGACGGCGATGATCGAGATCTGGCTCACGATGCTGCTCTCGGCGATGCCGGCGGCCTCCAGGCCGGCGCCGATCTGGATGACGCCGAGGCCGAGGGAGGTCGCGACGCCGAAGAGGGTGCCGACGAGGGCGATGACGTCGATCAGGTTGCCCCAGCCGCCGCGGACGCGGTCGCCGAGGAGGGGCTCGAGGGCCCACCGGATGGAGACCGGTCGGCCCCTGCGGTGGATCGCGTAGGCGAGGGCGAGGCCGAGGACGACGTAGATGGCCCACGCGTGCAGCCCCCAGTGCAGGAACGTCTGGGTCAGGGCCTGCTGTGCGAGCTGGTCCTCGGTGCCCGTGACACCGGGGCGGGGAGAGGCGAAGTGGCTGAGGGGCTCGGAGACGCCGTAGAAGACGAGGCCGATGCCCATCCCCGCGGCGAAGAGGAGAGCGAACCACGACCCGGTGGAGAACTCGGGTTCGTCTTTGTCCTTGCCGAGCTTGATGCCGCCGAACCGGCTGAAGCCGATGAACAGGCTGAAGCCGACGAAGAACGCCGCGATCAGGACGTAGTACCAGCTGAAGTTCTTGACGATGCCGCTCTGCAGACCGAGGAACAGCGCCTCGGCCGATGCGGGCGCGATCAGGGTGAAGGCCACGAAGCCGAGCACGACGACGGCCGCCGGCCAGAAGACCCAGCGGCGCAGCTGCGGAGTCGTCGAGACGGTCTCCGTGAGGGACGCGGGATGGTCGGCGGTGGGCCCCGAGGGGGGAGGTGTTGTCGTAGCCATGTGTCCATGGTGCCGGTTCAGCGAGGCCGAGGCCGAATACGGAGGTGATCCCGGCCTCGAGCGGTCAGGCGTCCTGGTGCTTGTAGCGCCGGTTGCGCGGCCTCAGGACGGCCGTCGCAAGGCCCGCGGCGACGACCGACGCGATGAGGATGGCGACTTTGGCGTCGTCGTCGTGAGCGCTGCCGAGCCCGTAGCTCAGCTCAGCGACGAGCAGGGAGACGGTGAAGCCGATACCCCCGAGGAGGGCGACACCGGTGAGGTCGATCCAGGTGATCGTCCGGTCGAGTTCCGCCCGGGTGATGCGGGTCGTGATCCACGTCGTGGCGAGGATGCCGATGGGTTTGCCGAGGACGAGAGCGGCGATGATGCCGATCGTGACCGGACTCGACAGCGCCGTCCTCAGTCCGTCGAGGCCGCCGAAGGCGACGCCGGCGGAGAAGAACGCGAAGACGGGGACGGCGAAGCCGGTGGAGATGGGCCGGAAGCGGTGCTCGAAGACCTCGGAGAGCCCGGGGCCGGTGCCCGGTCCGCCGCTGGCCTGGCTGCGGATGACGGGGACGGCGAAGCCGAGGAGGACCCCTGCGACGGTGGCGTGGACGCCCGAGGCGTGGATGAGACCCCACACCGAGACGGCCACCGGCAGCAGGATGAACCAGTTCGCCGCAGGATGCAGGCCGAAGAACCGGCGGAACCTCTGCGTCAGGAACACGTACGCGGCGAGCGGGACGATCGCGAGCACCAGGGGGAGGACCTCGATGGCGCTGGTGTAGACGAAGGCGATGATCCCGATGGCGATGAGGTCGTCCACGACCGCAAGGGTCAGGAGGAAGATCCGCAGCGCAGCAGGGAGCCTCGAGCCGACGATCGCGAGGACCGCGACGGCGAAGGCGATGTCGGTCGCCGTGGGGATCGCCCACCCTCGCACCGCCTCCGGGTCGGCGGCGTTGATGGCGGTGAAGATCAGGGCAGGGACGATGACTCCGCCGAACGCGGCGGCCACCGGCACGATGGCCTTGCTGATCCTCCGCAGCTCTCCGGCGACGAACTCCCGCTTGAGCTCCAAGCCGACGAGGAAGAAGAAGATCGCCAGCAGCCCGTCGGCGGCCCACTCCCCAACACTCAGGTGCAGCCCCAGAGCCGCCGGGCCGAACTCGAAGTCGCGAAGCGCGAAGTACGCGCCGGACAGCGGCGAATTAGCCCACACGACGGCGACGACCGCGGCGATGACCAGGACGATGCCGCCCACGGTCTCCTTGCGCAGGATCTCCCCGAGGCGGGTGGACTCCAAGGAGGTGTCCTCGGCGAACAGTCCAGGGGCAGCAGCAGCAGCGGGTGGGCGGGGAGGGGTCAGGTCGTCGTGTGGCATCGCCCCTTGTCTTATCAGACATCGGCAGACCGACACCTCACCAGGCCCACCAGTCGTGGACTACGACCCGCTGGTCCGCGACTGACGCGCGAGCGCAGCCTCCTGCACCGAGGGGTGCCGTGGCTGCAGCGAAGCAGACGCCTCGGAGTCGGGGTCGGGGTCGGGGCTGGCGCTACTCGGCGTCGTCGATCTCAGCCAAGGCCACAGGGGTCCCCGAGGCGATGAGCAGGTCCGTCGCGAGGACGGACCCCGAACCGTGGTTGACCGTCAGCCACAGCGTCCCCCCGTCGCGGAGCGCGGACATGATCTGCGCTTGGACCGCGTCGAGGGTGGTGTTCGGGATCGTGTAGGCGAAGCCGCCGTAGTGGACGTCGACGCGCTTCATGGTGCACCCGTCTCGGTGCCGTTGGCGGTGTCCTCGTCGATGATGTGCAAGCCCGTGTGGGTGTTCGCGGTCAGTTCCAGGGCACGGATCCAGCGCGGGTTGATCTGGGGCACACGACTTCCGTAGAACTTGAACACCAGAGGGATCGTGGGGTGCAGCCAGATCGAGGTGCGTCCGTCGCCGATCTGCTGGTCGTCCTTCCAGGAGAAGTAGAACGGTTCCCCACGGCGGAGCTTGACGCCGATGACCACCTGCAGGTGAGCCAAGGTCCGGTCATCGAAGTCGACCGTCAGAGACTGGTCGTAGATGAGCTTTCCCACGGCACCTTCTTCGTTCGGCTAACACGCAGCCCGTCATCCGGGTGCTGGCTTTCGAATCCCCTACGTCCCAGACGGGAGAGTCATCAATACGTTAGCGCCTCATCCGCGTCCTCCGAGGCGGGCGCTCTGGCGCTCCGTCTCTCGCCCCCTAGGGCACGGAAGCGTCCGCCGACACCGGATCTCACGGCACACGACGGAGCGACCGCGGAGCGCCGTCAGCCCCCGACAGTCGAGCGGAGGGTCGACGACCCGTCGGGCAGGCGGCGCACCTCGATGCGGTCGGCGATCCGCTGCTTGAGCTCGTCGACGTGGCTGACGATGCCGACCACCCGACCCGCGGCCGAGAGCCGGCCCAGCTCGGTCATCACCGCGTCGAGCGTGGTGGGGTCCAGTGATCCGAAGCCCTCGTCGACGAAGAGGGTGCCCAGCTGCAGCCCACCGGCCTCGGCCTGCACGACGTCCGCGAGTCCGAGAGCGAGGCTGAGCGACGCGTAGAACGTCTCGCCGCCCGAGAAGCTGCCGGGGTCGCGGGTCGTGTCGGTGGCGTGATCGCGGATCGCCAGCGACAGCCCGGTCTTGCGCGACCTCGACGTCGCCTCGCGCTCGTCGGACGACTCGAGCTGATACCGACCGCTCGACATGACCGACAGCCGCACGTTGGCCGCCGCGACGACATCGTCGAACCGCCGCAGCAGCACGTACGTGCCGAGCGTCACGCCCTTCACGTTGACCGCCGAGGAGGCGCTGGCCAGGTCGGCCATCCGCACGATCGCCCGGGCACGCTCCGCCGCGTCGTCCCCGACGGCCGCGGCCTGCCGCAGTGCGACGAGGGCTGCCGACGACCGCTCGGCCCGGTCGCGCGCACGGGCGGTCTCGGCGGCGATCGACGTCGCCGCGGCCTCGGTCTCCGCCGCACGCTCGGTCGCCAGCGCGACCCGCTGCTCGACCGCGGCTTCGATCCCATCACGTGCGTCGTCGCCCAGACCCTCGCCCGACGCGTCGTCGAGCCCTGCGATCTCCGGCTCGGCGAGCCCGGCGGCGACGACGGCGAGCTCGCGGTCGTGCGCCGCGATCACGGCGTCGAGCCGGCCGACCTCCGCACGATCCAGCACGGCTGCGGCCACGGCCTCGACGTCGGCGAAGCCCGCGTCGGCGAGCGACGCGTCGAGGTCGGCCCGCCGCCTCGCGACCTCGTCGACCGCGATCACCTCGGCGTCGAGAGCCTCGACGAGGCGCGCCACGGCGACGTGCCGGCGCCCGAGGACCGCGACGACTCCGCCACGCTCTCGGCCCGCCCGCCGAGGTGCCGTTCGACGGCGGCGGTGTCGTCGTCGAGGCGTAGCCGGTCGGCCGCAGCCCTCGCGACGGCCGTGGCGGTGTCGACCCGTGCCTCCTCGAGCTGGGTGCGTCGGCGCTCGGTCTCGGCGTCGTGGGCGTCGAGCGCGAGGGCGGCCGCGTCGCGATCGCCGGCCACGCGGCGCGCTGCCTCGACTCGGGCGAGCGCCGAGTCGAGCTCCGCCTCGACCTCGGTGCGGGTGACGCCGCCCAGCTCGGTCGTCCGCTCGTCTCGCCGCGCGACGGCGACCGAACGACGTGCGGCGGCCGCGGCGAGGGCCGACTCGCAGCGCACGCGCTCTCCGGTCGCCCGGTCGACGGCGTCGTCGTCGGGGTGGTCGGCGGTGGTCACGGCCGGAGCCGGGTGGTGCTCGGATCCGCAGACCGGGCAGGGCTCGCCGTCGAGGAGGCCCGCCGCGAGCTCGCCCGCCATCCCGGCGATCTTGCGACGGCGCAGGTCGTTCTCGACCCCGGCGGCGTCGAGCGCCACCCGGGCCGCCTCGTGCAGATCGGCGGTCGCGCGGGCGAGCTCGGCCTCGAAGCGGTCGAGACCGTCGATGAGGTCACGTCGCCTGCGCCCCTCCGTCACCGCGGCCTCGGCGGGCCCCACGGCGACGACGGCATCGGTCAACGCACCGAGCGTCGCCTCGAGCTTCTCGGCGGACCGCGGGCCGCTCGGCCTGGGCCCGCTCGAGCTCGTCGACGCGCGCCACCTCGGCCGCGACCCGCGCCGCGAGCGCGTCGAGCGCGGCCCGGCGGTCGACGAGCGTCGCTTCGAGCCGGGCGCTCTCGGCGGACGACCCGGCCTCCGCCGTCAGGGCGTCGCGTCGAGCGGCCGCCGCGTCGCGGTCGGTCGTCTCGGTCAGATCGGCGTCGAGGTCGCCGGACTCGCGCGCCGCACCGACCTGCTCGACGGCGGACGAGAGTCGCTCGTCGGCCCGGCGGAGCCCCTCGACGGCGACCGTCACCGAGGAGGCGCGGCGTGCGTCGTCGACCCGGCCCCGTGCCTCCTGCACACCGGCTTCGACCTCGCGGGTCGCCGCCTCGCGACGGAGCAGCGCCGCGCGTCGCTCGAGCGCCCGCTGCAGACGCCGTTGCTCGTCGAGGTGAGACCGGGCCGCGTCGCGATCGACGACCGCCGCGGCCCGCCGACCCTCGGACTCGACGGCGGTCGCGGCCAGCCCGGCGACCAGACCGCCCAACCCGTCGCGCCCCTCCGGCCCACCTGAGCCCTCCGGCCCACCTGAGCCCTCCGGCCCATCTGAGCCCTGCGGCCCGCCCGGCACCCCGAAGTCCGCCGCGGCCGTGGCGAAGGCCTCGTCGTCGACCCCCGTCGCCTCGCGCAGCCGCCCGAGCGCGAGCTCGACCTCGCGCTCGGCGGCGGCTATCGAGGCGCGCGCGGCGACCCGTCGTTCGACGAGCTGGGCCGTCGTCTTCTCGTAGATCTCGGTGCCGAACAGCGACTGCAGCACCTCTTTGCGCTTCTCGCCGGTCGAGCGCAGAAAGGCCGCGAACTCGCCCTGCGGCAGCACGACGGTCTGCACGAACTGCTGCCGGGTGAGCCCCAGGATGCGCGCGATCTCGGCCCCGGTCTCTTGGGCGCTGGTCGAGACGACGGTGCCCTCGACCGCGTCGGGCGAGGTCAGCAGCACGAGGGTCACGGTCTGGTTCTGCGGGGTCGTGCCCGTGCCGCGGGCCTTCGGTCGGCGGTAGGCCGGGGTCCGTCTGACCCGGTGGATGCCCGCCGCGGTCTCGAAGACGACCTCGACGAACGGCTCGACCGTGGGGGCGGCGTGATGGCTGCGCAACCGGTCGGGGCTGGAGGTCGAGCCGGCCAGACCGCCGTAGAGGGCGAAGACGAGCGCGTCGATGATCGTCGACTTGCCCGACCCGGTCGGCCCCTCGAGCAGGAACACGCCCGAGGCCCCGAGAGCCGCGAAGTCGATGCTGTGCTCGCCCGCGTACGGCCCGATGGCGCGCAGCGTGAGTCGATGGAGGATCACTCGCCGCCCTCCGTCGCCCTGGCCGCCTCGTAGGCGGATCGGACGATCTCGAGCTCGAGCTCGTCGGCCCGGGCTCCCGAGGCGAAGGCGACGAAGTCGGCGGCGACCTCGACCGGGTCGGTCTCGACCGTCACCGCCCGCAGGGCGGGCGCGTCGACGGCGCCCACCGGCACGTGGTGGATCGCGAGGGCGTTCGGGAACCTCTCGCGGACCCGCGCGTAGAGACGGTCGGGGTGCACCGGATCGGTGGCCGTGATGCGCGACCAGGCCTCGCGGTGCTGGTCGTACCGGCCGTCGAGCAGACGATCGATCGTGTCGGCGAACTCGACGAGGGGCCGCGGCACGGGCGCGGGCACGGTCTCGATCGTGGCGCCGCCGTCGGCCGCCAGGGTGACGAGCGTCGACGACTTGACGTGCCCCCGCTCACCGAACGAGAACGCCAGCGGCGACCCCGAGTAGCGGACCATCGGACGGGCGTCGACCGCCCCGACGCGCTGAGCCCCGTGCAGGTGCCCGAGCGCGACGTAGTCGACGCCGTCGAAGACCCCCGCGGGCACGGAGTCGACCCCACCGACACGGATGTCTCTCTCGCTCTCGCTCGCCGCGCCTCCTGAGACGAAGGCGTGGGCGATCACGACCGACCGCGTGCCGGGCCGCCCGGCGAGATCGGCGCGCACCCGTCGCATGGCCGCGGCGACGACCGCCTCGTGCGACCGGGCGAGCGGGCCGTCGTCGCCGGCACCAGCGCCAGCACCGGCACCGGCACCGGCACCGTCGGCGAGCGCGTGGCGCACGGTGTCGGGGTCGAGGTACGGCACCCCGTAGAACGCGACCGGCCCGTCGTCGTCGTCGACGACCACGGGTGTCGCCAGCTCGTCGACTCTGGCGCGCAGGTGCAGGCCGGGTCGCATCAGCTCTGCCGCGAAGCCCAGCCTGACCGCCGAGTCGTGATTGCCGGGCGTCACCACGACGGTCGCCAGCTCGCTGAGTCGCTGCAGGGCCGAGCCGAGGAGGCGCACGCTGGGTACCGCGGGCACCGCCCGGTCGTACACGTCGCCCGCCACGACGACGACCCGGACGCCGCGATCGCGGACGAGCTCGACGAGGTGGTCGACGAACGCGGACTGGTGCTCGTGCAGATCGACGCCGTGCAGCGTGCGACCGAGATGCCAGTCGCTCGTGTGCAGGATCAGCACGGGTCTCCTTCTCAGCGGTGCCGGTGGGTCGTCGTCACTGTAGCGTCGAGGTCCGACACTGCAGCGCCGGAGGAGAACCGCACCGTGAACGACGACACCATCGACCCGTCCGCCCTCCGATCCGAGGTCGAGGCGCGTCACGATCGGATGATCGCCGACCTCGTGGCGTACGCCTCCCTCGAGACGCCGTCCGACGACGTCGATCTGCTCGCGGTCGGCCTCGCCTGGATCGAATCCTGGCTGACGGCGACCGCCGGCCCGGCCGCCGCGCGACGGGTGCACGTCGTCGAGGGCTACGGCGACTCGGTCACGCTCGAGTACCCCTCGCCCACGGGCTCCGCCGAGTGGGTCAGCGCGCTCTGCCACTACGACACGGTGTGGTCGGAGGGCACTCTCGCCGACTGGCCGGTGACGATCGACGGCGACGTCATGACCGGGCCCGGCGTCTTCGACATGAAGTCCGGGCTGATCCAGCTCGGTCACGCCATCGCGGTCTCCGATCGGCTCGGTCTGCCACGGCCGGGCGTCCGGATCGTGCTGAACGGCGACGAGGAGGTCGGCAGCATCGCGTCGCGGCCGGTCATCGAGACCGAGGTCGGCCGAGGAGGCGCGGTGCTGGTCTTCGAGTCCGCCGCCGAAGGAGCGGTCAAGACGGCCCGCAAGGGCGTCGGCATCTTCGAGGTCGAGACGTTCGGCGTCGAGGTGCACGCGGGGCTGCACCCGCGCTCGGGTGCGAGCGCGATCGACGAGATGGCGCGGATCATCCTCCAGCTGCACGCCGCGGCCGACATCGACGCCGGCACCTCGCTCAACGTGGGCATCGTGCAGGGCGGCACCCGCACCAACGTGAAGGCCGGCCACGCCCGGGCGTCGGTCGACGTGCGCGTCACGTCGGCGTCCGAGGTGACCCGCATCGAGCAGGTGCTGGCCGACCTCGCCCCGCACGACCCGAACGCCCGGGTGCAGGTCACCGGCGGCTGGAACCGCCCTCCGATGGAGCGCACCCCGGTCACGGCGGCCCTCTACGAGCGGGCTGCCCGGGTCTCCGCGACGCTCGGGTTCGAGCTGCGCGAGGTCTCGGTGGGCGGGGCGAGCGACGGCAACTTCGCCGCGGCCCTCGGCTGCGCCGTGCTCGACGGGGTGGGCGGCGTCGGCGGCGGGGCGCACGCCCGCCACGAGTGGATCAGCCTGGCCGGCATGGTCGAGCGCACCGAGTTCGTCTCCGCCCTCTTCGCCGACCTCGCCTGAGCCGACCCTCCCGCACGCGTCCGCACGGCGGGCGCACGGAGGGCGCACGCAAGCGCACAGCCATCCGGCGAGCGTCGGTGCACAGCGGCGTGATGCGATCGTGATCCGGCGCAGGCGAACTCATCCCCGCGAATGACGAGCGGGGCCCGCCATCGTCAATACGGTGGAGCCGGCCCGATCTCGCGGGCCCTGGGGGGAACGGACCCGACATGAGAACCACACGCACCCTGCACGCCCTCGGAGCCTCGGCGCTCGTCGTGCTGGCGCTGGCCGGATGCACCGGCGGCCCGTCCGGGGGCGCGACGTCGAGCCCGACCCCGAGCACCGGCGCCGGCGCGACTCCCGGCGACGGCGAGACGGCGACGCCCACCGCTCCCCCCGAGTCGAGCCCGACGTCGACCACCGAGGCGACCCCGACCCCGTCGTCCTCCGAGACGCCGGCCGCGTCCCCCGTGAACATCCCCACCGACTGCACGCAGATCGTCGACGCGGCGACCTACACGGCGACGATGGGCGAGACCCCGCTGAACCCCGAGGGCTTCCTCCGGCGCGACGGCACCCCGTTCGGAGCCCGGACGCCGACGGTGCCGGCTGCCGACGCGACCCTCGTGCAGATCGTCGACTCGGCCGCCTCGCTCGACTGCCTGTGGCGCGACCCGCGCGCCGACATCACCGGCCTCGGCGTGACCATGGGTCGCCTCGATCAGGCGACCAGCGCCTCCCTGCTGTCCCTGGCGGCAGCCGACGGTGCGACCTGCAGCGACGCCCAGGGCGGCCGGCTCTGCCAGAAGTCCGGGAAGGACGTGCAGTACCAGACGGATCAGACGCAGACGTACTTCGTCCGGGGCGACCTGTACGTGTACGTCAACCAGACGAACTTCCCGACGAACGACCTGCTCGGCTCGATCCTGGCCCACACCGCGAGCTGAGCCCGCGGCCTGCGCCCGGACCTCGGGAACCCGCTCGGACCCCAGCACGCGCGCCGGGGTCCGAGCGACTTCCCGGGGTCTGAACAGGTGCCGCTACAGCACGCTCTTCGGCACCCGGTGCAGCGTCACCGCGCCGACCGCGTCGAACGGGTGCAGCGGATCCGGCGCGCCCGACCCCGTCGGCCCGCCGAGCCGTGAGTGCCCGACGGCGCTGAGCACCGCGTAGGCGTCGCCGCGGGTCCAGCCGTGATCGTCGACCAGGAACGAGAACGCGTCCTCGTACCCGCGCCGGATGCTCTCCTGCACCGGCTCGCCCAGCCCGACGAAGATCCAGTCGTCGGCCGTCTCGATCCGAGGGGCCCGCAGCGAGAGCCCCTTCACGACGTCGATCGACACGACCGCCGTGCCCTCCGCCTCGATGGCGACGAACGACGACTCGCCCTCGGCCATGATCGCGTGCACGTCGCCGATCGAGAGGTACGCGCCCTCGACCATGACGGGCAGGTACACGGTCGATCCGACGCGGTTCTCGGTGACGTCCATGTTGCCGCCCTGCGCGTACGCAGGCATGATCGTCGAGTTCTCGCCGGTCGCCGGGGCGGTGCCCATGCAGCCGATCATCGGCCGCGGTGCGAACACGTGCCGGTCCGTCACGTGCACCCCCTCGTCGTCGATGGGCACGCGGCGCGTGAACATCTCGTCGCCCATCACGTGCTGCAGTGCGCCCGACCCGGGCAGTGCGACCGACCAGCCGTGCGCCACGAGCCGGATCTCGTGCACGGTCACGGCGAGCGCGTCGCCCGGCATCGCGCCTTCGACGTAGACGGGGCCGGTGACGGGGTTGATCGGCACCGACAGCTTCGCGAGGTCGCGGTGCTCGTGCAGCTCGGCGTAGACGGCGTCGCTGGTCTCGAAGCCGATGCGCTCGCCCGTGCCGGGGGTGATCCGCAGCGCGGGCTCGACGTCGGCGGTGAACCCGGGGCGGCCGTGCTCCTTGCCTAAGAAGTGGTCGACGCCGTCGACACGTCCCGCCGAGGAGGCGCGGGTCGGGTCGCCCGCGCCCCCGCCGGCCCCCGAGGCGGTCGCCTCCACCCCGCTCATGCGTCGTGCCGTTCGGAGTCGGCGGCGGGTGCGGCCGTGGCCGGCGCCGCGCCGTGGTCGGCACCGGACGGGATGACCGGCGCCGCGCCTCCTCGGCTCCGGTAGTAGAGGAACACGCCCGCGCCGAGCACGAGCCAGACGAGTCCGCCGATCTTGGCCTCGGGGGCGGCGTTCACGAGCACGTAGCCGATGATGAGGAACCCGATGACGGGCACGACGAGGTGGAGCAGCCAGTTGCGCGACTTCCTCTTGACGATGTAGTGCACGACGACCGAGACGTGCAGCAGCATGAAGCCGAACAGGGCGCCGAAGTTGACGAGCGACGCGATGAGGTCGATCTGGCCGACGAAGAACAGCACGAGCACGGCCGCCAGCGCCGAGACGAGCAGGATGGCGGCCTGCGGAACCTGGCGGCTGTTGATGGTCGACAGGAACCTCGGCAGCTGACGGTCGCGGCTCATCGAGAAGAGCAGACGCGAGGTGGCGGCCTGCGCGGCCATCGCGTTGGCGATGCCGATCGCGAGCACGTTGACCACCAGGAACGCCGTCGACCAGCCGCTGCTCGACGCCGCCTCGACCAGCGAGAAGAACGCGTTGCCGACCTCGGCCTTCCCGAACGAGTCGCGACCGGCGGCGAGTGCGCTGGCGAGCCAGGTCTGCACGACGAAGAGCGTGGCCACGATCACGAGGGCGATGATCATGGCCTTGCCGGCGCCGCCGCGCTTGCCGGTGCTCTCCTCCGACAGCGTCGAGATGCCGTCGAAGCCCAGGAAGCTCAGCACCGCGATCGACAGCGCCGACGCGATGAGCGGGGCGGTGACCTTGCTGGAGTCCCAGATCGGGTCGGCGGTGAACTCGGCGCCGGGGATCGTGCCGTCGTTCAGCGCGATCACGGCGATGATGACGAAGATCACGACGAAGACGACCTCGATGGCCAGGAACACCCGGTTCATCAGCTTGATCGAGCTGATGCCGAGCAGGTTGATCGCGGTGTTGATCGCGACGAAGATCAGCGCCCACATCCACCGGGCGCTCCCGGGGAAGATCCCGATCATCGACTCGGCCGCGAACACGTACAGCAGCGTCGGCACGAGCAGGTAGTCGAGCAGGATCGCCCAGCCGGCGAAGAACCCGGCGATGGGGTGGATCCCGCGACCGACGTACGAGAACACCGAGCCCGCCAGCGGGATCGACTTCGCCATCTGCGCGTAGGCGAGCGCCGTGAAGATCATCGCGACGAGGCCGATCAGGTAGACCAGCGGCACCATGCCCGACGACGCGTTGTAGACGGTGCCGAAGATGGCCCAGGGCGCGATCGGCACCATGAAGATCAGGCCGTAGATGAGCAGGTCGACGGTCGTGACCGACCGCTTCAGCTCCTGCTTGTAGCCGCCCTGCTCGAGTTGCTGCTGGTTGCTCAGCTCGCCGCCGGGGGTGCCGGTCGTCGTTCCAGTGGACATGGTGTGCTCTCTCGCTCGGGTGGGATGCGGGGGTGGAGCCGGGGAGGTGCGGGTCGGGTCGGTCAGGAGGCGCGGGTCGGGAGGCGCGGGAGGCGCGGTTCAGGCCGCGTCGTGCGCCGCGAGGAACTCGCCGACGACGGCTCGGAACTCCTCGGGCTGCTCGAGGTGCGAGCAGTGGCTCGCGCCGGCGAAGACGTGCGAGCGCACGTCGGCGATGCCGTCGACGAACGGCTGCCAGGTGGCCGGGGTCGCCTCGTCGTGCTCGCCGGCGACCACGAGGGTGGGGGCGGTGACGCGGGGCAGCCGGTCGACGATGCTCCAGTCGCGCATCGTGCCGATGACGTGGAACTCGTTGGGCCCGTTCATCGTGTGATAGACGGTGGGCTCGGCCTCCATCTGCGCCTCGCTGTCGACGAAGTCCTGAGGCATGGGGACGACCCGGCAGACGTGCCGCTCGTAGAACACCTGCGTCGCGGCGAGGTACTCGGGGTCCGTGGTGGTGCCCGCGTCCTCGTGACGCTGGAGCGCCTCCTGCACGTCGACCGGCAGCAGCGCCCGCAGCTCGGCGGCGCCCTCGACCCAGAGCTGCATCGAGGCGGGCGAGTTGCAGATCGCGAGACCCGCGAGACCGGTGGGCTGGCGCACGGCGATCTCGGCGCCGAGCATGCCTCCCCACGACTGGCCCAGC
The DNA here is from genome assembly GCF_979258095.1 of Frigoribacterium sp. AC394. Classification (NCBI taxonomy): domain Bacteria; kingdom Bacillati; phylum Actinomycetota; class Actinomycetes; order Micrococcales; family Microbacteriaceae; genus Frigoribacterium; species Frigoribacterium sp. AC394. The sequence goes on from NZ_OZ409834.1 coordinate 1,515,779, forward strand.
ACGTGGAACCTCTCGAACCCGAGGTGCGCGACGACCGCGTCGAACTCGGCGACGAAGAGGGCGGGGCTCCAGGTCTCGACGGGGGCGTCGGGGCGGTGGCTGCTGCGGCCGCAGCCGAACTGGTCGTAGTGCACGACGGTGCGACCCGTCTCGTCGGCGAGCGCCGCGAGGTTGCGGAGGTAGTCGTGGGCCATGCCCGGTCCGCCGTGCAGCACGATCAGGGGCAGCGCGCCCGGCGTCGGGCGGTCGGGGGTCGTGACCTGGTACCAGGTGACGCCGTCGCGGAACGGGAGGGTGGAGGAGGTGCTCGTCGACATGCGGGACAGTGTGCGTCACGCAAAGGTCTCGCGCCTAGACCTTTGCCCATGACTTAACGTGGGTGTAACAAACGCCGCTCGGGAGGGTCGACGCATGACGCCACGCGAGGCCGCCGACGCCGGGTCCCCCGGGGCGACCGGGGCGCCCGACAGCGCCCCCTCCGTCCCCGCCGGCGCCCTCGCCGCGCCCGTCGAGTCGTCGAGCCGCGTCGACGACGTGACCGACCGGCTGGTGACCGCCATCGCGACCGGCGAGTACCTGCCCGGCCAGCGCCTCCCTCCCGAGCGGGACCTCGCCGCATCGCTGCGGGCCGGGCGCATGACCGTCCGGGCCGCGCTCGCCCGACTCGTCGAGCAGGGCATGATCGAGACCCAGCGCGGGCGCGGCGGCGGGTCGTTCGTCCGCGAGCAGCACACGACGTCGTCCGACGCCATCGTGCAGCGGACCCTCGGGGCGCGTTGGGCGGACCTCAGCGACACGAGCGAGGCGATCGGGCGACTGCACGGGACGATCGCCGAGGCCGCCGCCGAGAACCACACGCCCGCCGACGCCGCCGAGCTGCGCGAGCGCCTCGAGGGCTATCGCCGGGCCGAGTCGGGCCGGGCGTCGCAGCGGGCGGACGCGCTGCTGCACGTGGCGATCGCCGAGGCGGCGCACAACACGACGCTGCGCGAGGTCCTCTTCGCCCTGGAGGCGCGGGTCAGCATCGCTGCGCCGGCCCACCTCTGGGGCGGCCCCGACGGCATGCGCGAGATGGAGCTGCGGGCGCTCGGCGATCACGAGGCGCTGGTCGACGCGATCTGCGGCGGTCGTGCGACGGAGGCGGCGGGCATCGCGCGCGAGCACGTCAAGATCGACCTCGAGCTGCTCGAGCGGGCGCTGCGCGCCGACACCGCGCCCTGAATCGGGCGCCGCCCCGCACGGAGAGACGAGTGTGCGGCGCCGCCGAGCGGGTGGGTAAGGCCCTTCTCGGCGGCGACCGCCACGGACGGCGAGTGCCCGTCGATCCGAGCTCACGACCTCGCGGGGGTTCGAGGGTCGTGCAGATCGTCGGGCGGGCGTCACACAGGGGGAGGACATCCGGTTCGGGCCGAATATCCGCGTGGCTTCAGCGCCGTCGGTTCTGAAGGTAGCAGTCGATACTCGCGAGTATCGAGTCCCCCATAAGGGGGACGCCCCGCGCGACGTCTCCGTCCGCGACCGAACCCTTCGCAGCCGACACCGGCGTCAGTCAGAGCGCCACGGATGCGCGATCTGCCAACCGTCGTCGACATGACGGAAATGCGACTCGTAGCAGTCGCCGTCGGCACCCTCGACGACCGCGGCATCGGGAACACCGAACTGATAGACGGTCGAGGGGCGACCGAGCTCCTCGACCTCGTATCCGCGATCAGCGAGGCACGACACGTACGCCTCGTAGCCAGCCGTGTACTCGCGCTCGGTGACGACGCCGTCGGTCACGGCATCCTGCTGCTGCCGCGACATCGCCGACCATTCGGCCGTCGTCAGATCGACGCCTGCTGGCGGACCTGAGCCGCATCCCACCAATGCGAGGGCGAGCACCGACGCCGCGAGCCCCAGCAACGGCAAGCGCCTCATGAGGCGACCGGGTCCTTCTTCTCGATCAGGTCTCTCATGCCCTGAACGCCGTGATCCTCCATGATCCATTCCCTTCGTTGTGAGATACGACGATATGACTAACGTTCGTTCTGCACAAGAGTGTTTCCGGCGGGTATGGCGCATGCCCGGGACTTGACACGCCCATTCGTTTCGCCATAGAAATAATCCATGCGAAGACGCGACGACTCGACCCCTGCCCTGCACTTACGGCTCGGCGGCACGAGCGTCGTGCTCGACGCCCCGCGTGCGTCCCTGCCCGCCATCGTCTACTGGGGCCCCGATCTCGGCGACGTCTCCGAGGAGGCGCTGGTCGGCCTGGTCGCATCGGCCCGCCCCCAGCGCGTCTCGGGTGGCCTCGACCACCCCGCGCGACTGACGGTGCTGCCGCTCGAGCACGACGGCTGGCAGGGCACCCCGGGTCTGATCGGCAGTCGTGCGGGTGCAGCGTTCGCACCAGCGTTCACCGTCACCGAGGCCGCCACCGACGCCGACGCCGCCACCTCCGACACCTCAGCGCCCACCGTCACCGCGCTCACCATCACCGCCGACGACGCCGACGCGCGCCTCCGCCTGGGCGTCGACCTGCGCCTCGACGAGCACGGCCTGCTGCACCAGACCCTCCGCCTGACGAACACCGGCGATGACGTCTACGACCTGCACGAGCTCGCCGCGAGCTTCCCGCTGCCGCACACCGCCGGCGAGGTGCTCGACACCACGGGTCGCCACCTGCGCGAGCGCACCCCCCAGCGGCACGCGCTGACCGTCGGGCGCTACGATCGCGAGAGCCGCCGCGGCCGCCCGGGGGCCGACGCCACCCTCGTGCTCGCCGCCGGCACCCCCGGCTTCGGCTTCGAGCGCGGGCTCGTCCACGCCGTCCACCTCGCCTGGAGTGGCAACCACCGCGTCGGCGTCGAGAAGACGATCGCCGGCGCCGTCCACACCCGGGTGTCCGAGCTGCTCGCCCCCGGCGAGGTGCGGCTCGGCCCGGGCGAGAGCTACGAGACCCCCGAGGCGCTCGGCTCGTGGGGCGACGGGCTGACCGAGCTCTCGGGTCGGTACCACCGCCTCCTGCGCTCCCGTCCGCAGCATCCGTCGTCGTTGAGGCCCGTCACCCTCAATACCTGGGAGGCCGTCTACTTCGACCATGACCTCGCCCGCCTGAGCGCTCTGGCCGACGCCGGGGCGCGGGTCGGCGCCGAGCGCTTCGTGCTCGACGACGGCTGGTTCCGCGGTCGCCGCGACGACACGTCGGCGCTCGGCGACTGGTACGTCGACGACGAGGTCTGGCCCGACGGCCTCACCCCGATCATCGAGCACGTCACCGGTCTCGGTCTGCAGTTCGGCCTGTGGGTCGAGCCCGAGATGGTCAGCCCCGACTCCGACCTGGCCCGTGCGCACCCCGAGTGGATCCTCGGACCGGGCCCGCGCCTCCCGATGTCCGGGCGCCAGCAGCAGGTGCTCGACCTGTCGAACCCCTACGTGTCGGCCTACCTGCTCGAGCGCCTCGACTCGCTGCTGCGCGAGAACGACATCGCCTACCTGAAGTGGGATCACAACCGGGACCTGATGGAGGCGGGGGCCGGCTCGCCCGCGCACCCCGCGGTCCACGAGAACGTCGTCGCGCTGTACGCACTGCTCGACGAGCTGCGCCGCCGGCACCCGTCGGTCGAGATCGAGAGCTGCGCGTCGGGCGGAGCGCGGGTCGACCTCGGGATCCTCGCCCGGACCGATCGGATCTGGGCGAGCGACTGCATCGACCCGATCGAGCGCCTGACGATCCAGAAGTACACGAACCTGCTGGTGCCCTACGAGCTGATGGGCGCCCACGTGAGCGGCCCCCGGTCGCACTCGACCGGACGCCGCCACGACCTGTCGCTGCGCGCGGGCGTCGCGCTGCCCGGGCACTTCGGCATCGAGTGGGACATCTCGAGCCTCGAGCCCGAGGTCGAGGCGGAGCTGACGAGCTGGGTGGCGACCCACAAGCGCCACCGCGAGCTGCTGCACCACGGCACCGCCGTGCACGCCGACCTGCCCGACGCGTCGATGGACCTGCGCGGCGTCGTGTCGCCCGACCGGCGGCACGCGCTCTACACGTTCACGCAGGTGACGGCGAGCGCCAGCTACCCGCCCGGGCCGATGACCCTGCCCGGCCTCGACGACGAGCGCATGTACCGCGTCGCGCTGGCCGAGCCGACCGGGGTGCTCGGCGGGCCCGGGCAGTCGCCGCTGGCGTGGGCCGTCGAGGGCGTGGTCGTGCCGGGGCGCGCCCTCCGCCTCGGCGGGCTGCAGGCGCCCGTGCTGTTCCCCGAGAGCCTCGTGCTGCTGGAGGTCACCGCCGTCTGACCCGCTGCGCCGCCGTGAGCGCCCCACCCCCGCGCCCCGCCCCGCGTGCGCCACCCCCTTGCACCCCACCCCCGTGCGCCCCACCCCCGCATGTGCAATTCGCGACCGAACGCCCTCCTCGACCCGCCGAAAACCGCGTTCGCCCGGCGTGCCGCCGCCCTTCTGTCGGGTTCGGCACGCCGAACGCGCCCCCGCCGGTCGGGTTCGGCACGCCCCGACCGAGGAGGCGCGGCGACGGTCGCGATTTGCACACACGCGCCCCCCGACGGTCGCGATTTGCACGCACGCGCCCTCGCCGGTCGGGTTCGGCACGCCCACACCCCCGCGTCGCCCTTTCGGAGGACATCACCTGAACCCCTGACCATGAGCCGGTTTCATCATCCCGCGACACGCCGCAGCAGCCCCATCCCGCGCTTGACACTTAGGTGAGCCTTACCTAACCTGGGCGGCGCCGTCAGAGAGCCTGGCGGCGTCCACGCACCACCGGGAGCCCCGTGTCCGATCTGCTGAACGCCTCCACCGCCGATGCCTACGCCGCCGAGACGACCGCCGTCGTCGACCGTCTCGCGCACCGCTTCCGCACCACCCGGCAGCCCTTCTCGGGCGAGAGCCGCGCCGAGCTGCAGCGCCGCGTCGAGGCGGTCGACCTCGACGCCCCCGGCACCGGCACGGCCGACGCCCTCCGCGAGGTCGACGAGCTCTTCGCCGCGAACGCCGTCTGGTTCCACGACCCGGCCTACCAGTCGCATCTCAACTGCCCGGTCGCGCTCCCCGCGGTCGCCGCCGAGGCGGTGCTCGCCGCGATCAACCCGTCGGTCGACACCTACGACCAGTCCGCGGTCGGCACGCTGATCGAGCGCCGACTCGTCGATTGGACCGCGGGCCGCATCGGCTTCGACCCGGCGACCCGGGACGGCGTCTTCACCTCGGGAGGCACGCAGTCGAACCTGCACGCGCTCCTCCTCGCCCGTGAGCGCGCCACCGCGAGGGCGCGAGCCGAGGCCAGGGCCGAGGAGGCGCGGGTGCAGCAGCAGGAGGCCCCCGGCCGCCGCTCCGCCCCGCGCTCCCCGTCGCTGCACGATCTGCTGGCCCGCATGGTCGTGATCGCCACGGCCGAGAGCCACTTCAGCGTGCAGAAGTCGACGCGTCTGCTCGGTCTCGGCGACGACGCCGTGGTCACCGTCCCCACCGACGGAGCTGGGCGGATGCGTCCCGACGCCCTCGATGTCACGCTCGACGCGCTCGTGCAGGCCGGGCATCTGCCGATCGCCGTCGTCGCGACGGCCGGCACCACCGACCGCGGCTGCATCGACCCGCTCGCGGCCATCGCCGACGTCTGCGACCGCACGGGCGTCTGGCTGCACGTCGACGCCGCCTACGGCGGGGGCCTGCTGGTGTCGCCCACCCGTCGGCGGCTGCTCGACGGCATCGAGCGCGCCCGGTCGGTGACGGTCGACTTCCACAAGACGTTCTTCCAGCCGGTGTCGTCGAGCGCGATCGTCGTGCGAGACGGCCACGACCTCGACCCGGTCGCCTGGCACGCCGACTACCTCAACCCGCTGGCCGACCCCGAGCCGAACCAGGTCGCGAAGTCGCTGCAGACCACCCGCCGCTTCGACGCGCTGAAGCTCTGGGCCACCCTCCGCGCGCTCGGCGCCGACGAGGTCGGCGCGCTGGTCGACCGCGTCGTCGACCTTGCCGCCGAGGTGCACGGGGTCCTCCGCGACGACGACGAGTTCGATCTGCTCGCCGAGACCCAGCTCAGCACGGTGCTGTTCCGCTGGCAGCCGTCGCACGTCGACGACGAGACCGCCGATCGGCTCGTGCCGCTCGTCCGTCGGGTGCTGTTCGAGTCGGGTCGGGCCGTCGTCGCCAAGACCGTCGTCGACGGGCGCCCCTGCCTCAAGCTCACGCTGCTGGATCCCGAGTCGCGTCTCGCCGACGTGACGGGCGTGCTCGACCTGATCCGCGCCTCCTCGGCCGCACTGCTCGAGAGCGACGACCTCGCCGCTGCGCCGACCGCCGAGGGGTCGGCCCGATGACCGCCGCACGCACCGCCGACCGAGCAGAGGCCGACGCCCCACGCACCCCCGACCACGTCCACGACCTCGTCGGGATCGGCATCGGCCCCTTCGGTCTCGGTCTCGCCGCGCTCACCGATCCGCTCGACGATCTCGACGCCGTCTTCGTCGACGCCGCCGATGGGTTCCGCTGGCATCCGGGGATGATGATCGAGGGCGCGACGATCCAGGTGCCGTTCCTGGCCGATCTCGTGACGATGGCCGATCCGACCTCGCGCTTCTCGTTCCTGGCGTTCCTCAAGGCGACCGGTCGTCTCTACGCGTTCTACATCCGCGAGAGCTTCTACCCGCTGCGTGCCGAGTACGACGCCTACTGCCGCTGGGTCGCCGATCAGCTCGACACCCTGCGCTGGGGGCGGCGCGTCACCGCGGTCACCGAGCTCGACGACGGCACCCTGCTGGTCGAGGCCGAGCGCACCGCCACCGGAGAGCGCGAGGCGTGGCGCACCCGGCACGTCGTGCTCGGCATCGGCACCGAGCCGCGCCTCCCCGGGGCCGTCCGCGGGCTGGAGGGCCCGGTCGTGCACAGCGCCGACTACCTCGGCGAGCGCGATCGGCTGCGCGACGCCGACTCGGTCACGATCGTCGGCAGCGGGCAGTCCGCCGCCGAGATCTACCGCGATCTGCTCGACACGACCCGAGGAGGCGCGGCGTCCGCGCCGCAGACCGGTCACCGCCTCGACTGGGTCACCCGATCGCCCCGGTTCTTCCCGATGGAGTACACGAAGCTCACCCTCGAGCTGACCAGCCCGGAGTACACCGACCACTTCCACGCGCTGCCGCCCGACGAGCGCGACCGGCTGGGTCGCGAGCAGCGCAGCCTCTACAAGGGCATCAGCGGCGACCTGGTCGACGACATCCACGAGGCGCTCTACCGGCTCACCCTCGACGGCCCGCTCGACACGACTCTGCTGACCGAGACCGAGCTCGTCGCCGCCGAGTGGCACGCCGACCGCGAGGTCTTCACCCTGACCCTGCGGCACGCCCAGCTCGGCACGACGACCCTGCGCGAGACCGCCGCGCTCGTGCTCGCGACGGGGTACGCGCCCCGCGTGCCGGGGTTCCTCGATCCGCTCGGCGACCGGGTCGCCCGCGACGAGCGGGGTCGCCTCGCCGTCGCCCGCGACTACTCGATCGACGCCACCGCCGCCGGCCGCCTCCTCGTCATGAACGCCGAGGAGCACACCCACGGCCTCACGGCCCCCGACCTCGGCTTCGCGGCCTGGCGCGCCTCGAGCATCATCGAGTCGATCACCGGTCGCGAGGTCTACCCCGTCGAACGCCGCACGGTCTTCCAGACCTTCGGCCTGCCCACCGGGGAGGTCGCCCGATGAGCATCCTCACCGCCCCCGCCGTCGCCGCCGAGGAGGCGCGGGTCGCGCCGTTCTCGCACCGCGCCTCCTGCGGTCTGGTCACCCTCGAACCGTTCGACCCCGAGCCGTTCGCCGTGCCGCTGCGTCGCTGGCTGTCGCACCCGGCGTCGGAGTCGTGGGGCATGGTCGGGGTCAGCACCGACGAGGTGCGCCGGTACGTCGCCGCGGTGACCGCCGACCCGCACCAGGACGCCTGGCTCGGCCGCGTCGACGGCGAGCCGATGTTCTTCGTCGAGACCTACGATCCCGCCCACGTGCTGCTGACCGAGGTGCACGACGCCGAGCCGGGCGATGTGGGGATGCACCTGCTCGTCGCGCCGGCGCCGCCGCCCGAGCAGCGGGTGCCGGGTCTCACGTCGGCGATCATGGCGACGGTGGTGCGCTTCGTGTTCGAGCGGCTCGACGCGCGGCGGATCGTGGTGGAGCCCGACGTCGAGAACATCCGGATCGCCGTGAAGAACGACGAGGTCGGGTTCCGGGCGGTCGGCGACGTCGACCTGCCCGACAAGCGCGCACGGCTGTCGGTGCTGACCCGCGACGACACCGCGGCCGCCCACCTCGCGCCCGGGCCGATGGGCTGGGCCCACCGGCATCTGGTCGCCAAGTCGCTGTCGGAGTTCGCGCACGAGCGACTCGTCGCCCCGCACGACGAGGGCGGCGGGTGGTGGTCGCTGACCGTCGAGGGGGCGGGCGGCCCCGGCGGGCCGACCCGCGCCTCCTCGTCCGAGACGGCGTCGGCGCGCCCGGTCGTCGTCTACCGGTTCCGCGCCCGGGTGCACGAGCTCGAGCACTGGGTGGTCGACGAGCCGAGCGTCGCGCGCGAGATCGACGGCGCACCCGCCGAGCTCGACGCGCTCGAGCTGATCGCCGAGCTGCAGAGCGTGCTGGGACTGCCCGACGAGCTGATGGCCGTCTACCTCGAGGAGCTCTCGTCGACGCTCGCGAGCGCGGCCGCGAAGCGCCTGCAGGGTGGCCCGACGGCCGAGCAGCTGACCACGGCCGACTTCCAGACCATCGAGGCGGCGATGACGGAGGGCCACCCGGCGTTCGTCGCGGCGAACGGCCGGATCGGCTTCGGGCTCGACGAGTTCCGCGCCTACGCGCCCGAGACGGCCGCCCCGATCCGCCTCGTCTGGCTGGCCGCCCGCCGGTCGGGCACGCATCTCGCGCTCGGTGACGGGCTCGACGAGCAGACGCTGCTCGGCGCCGAGCTCGGCGAGCGGACCCTCGCGCGGTTCGCCGCGACCCTGGCCGCCAAGGGCCTCGACCCGGCCGACTACCACTACCTGCCCGTGCACCCGTGGCAGTGGCAGCACCGCGTCGCGATCACGTTCGCGCCCGACGTCGCCCGGCGCGACCTCGTGCTGCTCGGCGAGGGCGACGACGACTACCAGGCGCAGCAGTCGATCCGCACGCTCGCGAACCGGTCGCACCCCGAGCGGGCCTACGTGAAGACGGCGCTGGCGATCCAGAACATGGGGTTCCTCCGGGGGCTGTCGCCCGCCTACATGCGGCCGACGCCCGCGATCAACGACTGGGTGCACGGGCTCGTCGCCGACGATGCGACCCTGCAGGAGGCGCGGTTCCGAATCCTGAGGGAGCGCGCCTCCATCGGCTACACCGGAGACGCGTACCACCGCACCACGACCCCGTCGCCGCAGCGGAAGATGATCGCCGCCCTCTGGCGGGAGAGCCCGGTGCCCCTGACCGCCCCGGGCGAGAGGCTCATGACGATGGCGGGGCTGCTGCACCGCGATGCGGCGGGCGGGCTGCTGGCGTCGGCGCTCGTCCGGGCCTCGGGGCTGAGCGCCGCGGACTGGGTGCGCTCGTATCTGCACGCCTACCTGCGACCGGTCGTGCACTGTCTCCGTGCCCACGAGCTGGCGTTCATGCCGCACGGCGAGAACCTCATCCTGGTGCTCGAGGGGCACGTGCCGACGGCGGTGTTCATGAAGGACATCGGCGAGGAGGTCGTGCTGCTGGCTCCCCGCGACGTGCCGCCCCTGGTCGAGCGCATCGTGCAGCCCGTCGACGACCGCGAGAAGGCGCTGGCCGTGTTCACCGACGTCTTCGACGGGGTGTTCCGCTACCTCGCGGCGGCCCTCGACGACGACGGGGTGCTGCCGGCCCGCGAGTTCTGGCGGCTCGTCGCCGAGTGCGTCGACCGGCACGCCGACGAGCACCCGGCGCTGGCCGACGCGCTCGACCTGCGCGTCGACCGGTTCGACCACTCGTGCCTCAATCGGCTGCAGCTGCGCGACGCCCGGCAGATGGTCGATCTGGCGGCGCAGTCGTCGTCGCTGATCTACGCGGGGACGCTCGCCAACCCGATCGCGCGGCGAGTCGGGGCGGGTCCCACTCAGTGGCGTGAGTGACCGTCATGTTGTATTCTGACATGATGGATATCGACCCGGCCCGCCCGCGACGCTCACCCGTCGACAGCACGGGCCGCTCGGCCCACACCCGACGTGCCGACATCCAGGGGCTCCGTGCGGTCGCCGTGGCCGCCGTGATCCTCTACCACGTCGGGGTGCCCGGCCTGGCGGGCGGCTACGTCGGGGTCGACGTCTTCTTCGTCGTGTCGGGGTTCCTCATCACGGGCAACCTCCTCCGCGAGCACGCGCGCGCCGGGCGCATCTCGCTGCCCCGGTTCTGGGCCCGACGGGTGTCGCGGCTCGCACCGCCGGCCCTGCTCGTCATCGCAGCGACGACACTCGCCGTCGCAGTCTGGGCGCCGCCGCTGCTCTGGGGCTCGACCTTCAGAGACGCCGTCGCCTCGACCGTCGGCGTCGCGAACATCGTCTTCGCGCAGCGGGGCACCGACTACCTCAGCACGAGCTCGCCCTCGGTCTTCCAGCATTTCTGGTCGCTCGGCGTCGAAGAGCAGTTCTACGTCGCCCTTCCGATCGTCGTCGCGGTGATGCTCGCGATCGGGGGGCGTCGACGACTGACGGCCGTCGTGGGGGTCGCGACCGCCGCCTCCTTCGGGCTGTGCCTCTGGCTCGTGACGGTGTCGCAGCCGTGGGCGTTCTTCTCCCTCCCGAGTCGCGCGTGGGAAGCTCGGGGTCGGCGCGCTCCTCGCCTGCCTCGGAACCCGGGCGGCGCTGCCCGCCGGGTGGCTCTCGCTGACCGGCGGCTGGCTCGGCCTCGGCGGCATCGTCGCGTCGATCACCGTGTTCGACGCGACCACCGGGTTCCCGGGTGCGGCCACCCTCGTCCCCGTCGTCGCGACCGCCCTCGTCCTCGCGGCGGGCTCGACCAGGGCGACGACCCCGACCCCCGCCGGGCGGACGGCGCCGACGGGGCCGACGGCCACCGGCCTCCTGGCACGACGTCCGCTCACCGCGGTGGGCGACGCCTCGTATCCCCTCTATCTCTGGCACTGGCCCCTGCTGATCGTGCCCGCGGCGGCGCTGGGCCGCGATCTGCGCCCCCTCGAGCTCGCCGCCGTCGGTCTCGCGACCGTGGCGCTGTCGGTCGCCACCCACCTGACGCTCGAGCGTCGAGCCCTCCCCCGTCTCGCCCGGTGGCGCCCGCGCACCTCGATGCTCAGCGGGATCCTCGCGGCCGCAGCGGTCGTCTCGCTGTCGGCGACCGTCCTGGCAGACCCCGTGCTGAGCACCGAGCGGCAGGTGGGCGACCCCACCGTGGCCGACGTGCTGTCGGGCCCCGTCGCGACGCCGTTCGTGCCGTCCGACATGACCCCCACCCTGGCCGGAGTCGACGCATCCCTGCCCGAGCTGTACGACGGCGACTGCCACGTCGACTACGACGTCGACGTCTCGCCGGGCTGCACCTTCGGCACGCCCGGCGGCGAGACGACGGCTCTCGTCGGCGATTCGCACGCGGCACAGTGGTTCTCGCCCCTGGCCTCGCGGGCGACGAGGCTCGGCGACGAGCTGATCGTCCACACGAAGCGGAGCTGCCCGGTCGTCGATCTCGCCGTGAAGCACCCCACCAGCACCGGCGAGTTCACCGCCTGCCGGCACTGGGCGGCCGACGTCCTGTCACGACTGCAGGCGGACCCCGTCGACACGGTCGTCATCTCGCACGCGGTGAGCGGCTACCGCGCCCTCGTCACCGAGCCCGACGACTTCGACGCAACCTGGCAGGCCGCCCTGACCCGCTTCATCGACGCCCTGCCCGAGTCGACCCGGGTCGTGGTCGTCGGCGACACCCCCCGTTGGCCTGCGCGGCCCGCCGTGTGCGTCTCGGCCCACCTCGACGACGTCGGGGCGTGCGCTCTCCCGACGTCCGCCCTGGTCGACGCCGGCTCGCAGAACGCCGATCGTGAGGGCGCGCTCGCGGCGGGGGCCTCGTGGCAGGCGACGACCGACTGGATGTGCACCGACGTGTGCTCACCCGTCGTCTGGAACCACCTGGTCTACCGCGACACCAATCACGTCACCGACGAGTTCGCGGTGCGTCTCGCCCCGCGGCTCGACGCGCTGCTCGGCCGCTAGCCGAGGCGGGGAGCGACGGCGCTACAGCCAGCGCTTCCAGCGGAACGCCCCGAACAGCCCGCCCGCGATCGCGACCATGAGACCCAACGCGAACGGGTACCCCCAGGCCCAGTGCAGCTCGGGCATCACGTCGAAGTTCATGCCGTAGATCGCGCCGACCAGGGTCGGGGCGAACAGGATGGCGGCCCAGGCCGAGATGCGCTTCGTGACCTCGTTCGAGTCCTGGGCGACGAGGGTGGCGTTCAGCGCCAGCGCGTTCTGCAGCACGGCGCGGAACGTGTCGGCGCGGTCGACGACGCGGATCACGTGGTCCTGCACGTCGCGCAGTCGGCGCTCGAGCTCGGTGCCGACCCGGTACTTCTCGCCGCCGCGCAGCAGCCCGTCGAGCATCGCGATCAGCGGGCGCGACGCCTTCTGGAAGTCGGCGACCTCGCCGAACAGCTCGTAGATGCGCCGCGAGACGCCGGGCTCGCCGGCGAACAGCTGCTGCTCGATCTCGTCGATGTCGTTCTCGAGGCCGTCGATGACGGGCTTGTAGGCGTCGACGACGGCGTCGAGCAGTGCCCACAGCATGGCCTGCGGCCCGGCGCCGAGCAGGTCGGGCTTCGATCGCAGGCGGGCGACCCCGCGGCTGACGTGGCGGGCGTCGATGTGCGACACGTGGTTGATGCCGACGAAGAAGTTCTCGCCGACGAAGCCGTGGATCTCGCCGAACGCCACGGTCTCCTCGTCGTCGAGGTAGACCGCCGGGCGCACGACGACGAAGAGCGTCGCCCCGTACCGCTCGAGCTTGGCGCGCTGATGCCCTGACCCGGCGTCTTCGATGGCGAGCTCGTGCAGGTCGAACTGGCGGGCCAGCGAGTCGAGCTCGGCGGCGTCGGGCTCGGAGAGCACGACCCATGCCGTGCCACCGGTGTCGGCGAGCGCGGCGTACGTGTCGTCGAGCGTCTCGGGGGAGACGTGCAGGCGGCCGTCGACGTAGACGTCGTTGATCTGAAGGGGCATGCGTCGAGTCTCGCAGGGTGGGGAGGGGTGCCCGAACGCTGCGGGAGAGGTCGCGGAGCGGTGCCGCGGGGCGGTGCCGTGCGAGGAGGTGCCGTGCGAGGAGGTCCCGTGCCAGGCGACCTCCGGCAACAGGTATCACTCTCGGGCTATTACGCATGCAGACGTAATAGCGATTCCGCAAGACCCTCCACCCTCCGGCCACCGCCATCACCTCCGCGCTATTGCGCATGCAGACGTAATAGCGATTCCGCAAGACCCTCCACCCTGCGGCGACTGCGGCGACTGCGGCGACGGCGGCAAGGCAGGGCAGGGCAGGGAAAGGCGAGGCGAGGCGAGGTGGGGAGAGGCGCCGCGTCAGTGCCCGGCGGCGAACCGCGACTGCACGGTCGCGGCAGTCTGCGCCGAGTTGTTGTAGATCGTGGTCCCGTCGACCTGCCCGGCGAAGAACGCACTGGTCGGGGCTCCGGTGTAGTTACCGAGCGGGCCGTAGCCGACACGCCAGAAACCCGTCGCGCTCTGCGCCGTGCGCGACGTCGAGTCGCTGGCGACGGCGGTGCCGTCGACGTAGACGACCGCGCCCGTGCTGCTCGAGAGGGTGGCGACGACGTGGTGCCAGGCGCCGTCGTTGTACGCGGCGGGGGTCGTCAGCGTCTTGACCGACGAGGTCGTGGGGCGGACGCCGAAGGCGATCCTGCCCGCGTTCGTCAGGAACAGCGCGCGGTCGGCGCTGGTGGCCGTGCCCGTCTGGTTGGGCGTGAACGAGACCAGCGCGCCGCCACGGGTCGAGGTCGTCTTGAACCAGGTCTCGACGGTGAACGACGCCTGACCGGTGAGGTTCACGGCCGTGGTGACCTGGCCGGTCGACCCGTCGAGCAGCAGCGAGGGGCTGTCGTTCTTCGCGCACGAACCGGTCACGAACGAGGCACCCGAGGTCAGCGTGCCGACCCGGGCGAAGGTGCTGCCGTCGGTGGTGGTCGTGCCCGAGAGCTCGTTGTACGGGAACCCGTACGAGGTCTCGCTGCTGTACGACTCCTTGAGGCAGTCGTAGCTGCTGCCCGCGGTGTAGCTCGAGGTCGGGTTCGCGACGGGCGCCGAGTACGCGGCACCGGCGCCGCCGCCGATCACGAGGGTGAGAGCGAGACCCGAGGCCGCACCCACGACGGCGAGCGCACCGGCGGCACCGCGCAGTCGGCGGAGACGACGCTCGCGGCGACGGACGGCCCGACGGGTCGCCGCAGAAGAGGACGGGGCAGAAGAGGACGCGCCAGGCACGGAGGTGCCGACCGGGTGCACGGCCACCGAGGAGGCGCTGGTGGCGGACGCAGAAGCCGGGAACCACCTGCGGGTGGTCCTGATCGACGGGCCCCGCGCCTCCTTGGCGTCACGGTGCAGGTCGCGGTCGAGACGCGAGGCTCCGACGAGCAGGAGCAGCAGGCTGCCGACGATGATCAGGTGACCGTACTGCCCGCCGGCGGCCCAGACGAACGGCATGCCGAGGTACGGCACGCGGAGGAACCCCACGCCGACGACGGCGCTCCGCGTGATCGGGGTCGAGTCGGCCGCCGGGTTGGCGTCGCCCTTCGTGACGATCTCGGCACCCGTGCCGTTCTCGAGGTAGCGGTGCAGACGCAGGTGGTCGGCCTTGTCGGGGTCGTCGAACAGCAGCACCTGGCCGCGGTGGATGTCGGTCTCGGCGACCGGCTTGGCCACGACGATGTCGCCGGGGCTGATGCGGGGCTCCATGCTGCCGGTCATCACGGTGGTGGGGGTCCAGCCGATGATGGCGGGGCCGGCGGCCCAGAGCAGCAGGCCGATCAGCGTGCCGAGCACGGTGCGCGCCAGCGTCGCGAGCAGGAGTCGGACCCAGTGCGGCCACGAGCCGGAGGCGCCCCGGGGAACCGTCATCGACGCGGCCGCCGCGGCCCGGGAGGGGCGCAGCTTCAGGTCGATCGAGGTCACGGGGCGCCTCTCTCGGCGGGACTGTCGGGTGGGGGTGGTGGTGCGGTGGTGCGGGTGGAGCGGTGGAGCTGATGGTGCAGGAGGTGCGGTGCGGGTGGAACGGTGCGGGTAGCGGTGGTGCCGGAGCGGGTCGTGCCTGGTGCGGGTGGTGCGTGTGGTGCTGCGGCGCGGCGGTTCGGGCCGCCGTGCTCGGGGTGGTGCTGCGGCGCGGCGGTTCGGGCCGCCGCGCTCAGGGTGGTCTCGGCGGTTCGGGCCGCCGTGACCGGAGAGGCCTCGGCGGTTCGGGCCGCCGTGGCCGGGGTCGATCCGACCGGTTCGGGGTGTCGGATCGTGTGCCCCGCCGTCGACCTACCCGGGGGGGGAGGTCGGTCGGCGGCGGGGAGCCTGACGAGCTCGGGAGAGCTCGGAGATCAGCTGTTCTGGGCTTCCCAGGTCAGGCCGAGGGCTGCGGTGCCGCCCTGGGTGCTGTTGGGGGCCGACGGGCTGACCGTGTAGGTCACCTGGTAGACGCGGGTCTCGGCGGCCGTGCCGGTGGGGGCCCAGTTGCCGACTCCGTTGGAGAAGTTGGTGGACGAGCTGCCGAACGCGGCGAGCGTGCCCGAGTAGAGCGACGAACCGGCGGCCGAGGGGGTGAAGCCGGCGCAGGTGCCGAAGCCGCCGCCCGTGCCCTGGACGACGCTCAGCGTGATGTTCGAGGCGAGGTTGTTGGTGGTGCTGGCGTTCGTGCCGTAGAGCTTGACGGTCGAGGCGAGCGAACCGGACGACGTGACGGCGATGCAGTTGCTGCCCGTCGAGCCCGGCTTCAGGTTCGAGGCGGTGAACAGCGCGGTGTTGCTGTCGTCGTCGGTGAGGGCGACGCTGCCCGCGGTCCAGTTGCTGGTGGGGTTGACGGTGGTCGACGAGAAGGCCGAGTACGAGGCCTGCGAGACGACGACGCCGCTGGCGACGAGGGCGGCGGGGATGGCGATCCAGGCGGCGAGGCGGGTCATGCGCGGGGTGGGACGGGACATCGTGTGCTCCAAGTGGTCAGCGGGAAGTGTCGGTGTGAGTCGGGGTGGGATGTGCTCGGAATCCGAGTGGTACGAGATTCGAGTAGTTCGTTACCCGAGTTGTTCGCTTCCCAAGTGGTACGACAATCAAGATACTTGCGTATCGAAGCGTGCGCAAGCCGCCTACCGTCCCCAGAGCGGGGGGTATCTTGATGAGTGAGATACTTGACTTCCGTACCAACGACCCGACGAGCGGCGCACGACCATGACCGATGTCTCTCCCCAGCCCGAGCGCGGCTCGACGCCGCCGCGCGACGACGACGGCCGGGTCGACGTGACCGCGGCCGTCCGCGCCTTCAGTCGACTCGAGCAGAGCAACACCGCGGTGATCAAGCTCGTGGCGGCCCAGCTCGGTCTCGGTGTCACCGACATCCGCGCCCTCGTGTTCCTCGCGAGCACCGACGAGGTCACGCCCAAGATGGTCACCGAGTACGTCGATCTCTCGACCGGCGCGACCACGAGCCTCATCGACCGGCTCGACACGGGCGGTTACGTGCGACGTGCCGCGCACCCCACCGACCGGCGCAGCACCGTCCTCGAGCTGGCGCCGCGGGGCGAGAAGGCCATCGCCGACGTCGCGCAGGTCTACCGTCTCGCCTTCCGCGAGGCGATCGACCCCCACTTCCTCGAGTTCTACGCGACCGTGACGAACGCCCTCGCCGACTCGCTGCGCAACCGCGCGAGCACCGGGCTCGACGAACTGCACTGACCGCGGTCCACCTTCGGCTCGTAGCCTGGGGCGATGACTCCGTCCGACGTCCTCATCGAAGCCTTCGACCGCCTCCCCGCAATCGCCCGTGAGGCGGTGACCGGGCTCACCGTCGACGACCTGGCGTGGCGCCCCGACGCGGAGGCGAACTCGATCGCCTGGCTCGTCTGGCACACGGCCCGGGGGCAGGACGTCCAGATCGCCGACCTCGCCGCCGGCGAGCAGGTCTGGGCGGTCGACGGCTGGGTCGACGCCTTCGCGCTGCCCTTCGCGCCCGGCGAGATGGGCTACGGGCAGAGCGCCGCCGAGGCCGGCGAGGTCCGTGTCGAGGCCGAGCTGCTGGTGGGCTACCTCGAGGCGGTGACGCTGCGGACGCGTGGCTACCTCGAAGGCCTCGACTCCGCGTCGTACACCGACGTGGTCGACGACCAGTGGGATCCCCCCGTCACCGCCGGAGCCCGCCTCGTCAGCATCCTCGGCGACTGCAGCCAGCACATCGGGCAGGCCTCGTACGTGCGGGGTCTCCTCGACCGCCGCTGACCCGGCGCCGTCGCTCCGGCCCCAGGGTGCGGCGGGTTCCCGTCATCCCGGGCGGGTCAGCGCTGACCCGCCGCCGATGACGCGGACCCGCCGCAGGGGGCGCCGGAACGCAGAAGAGCCGAGGAGGCGCGGGTACCTGACCCGCGCCTCCTCGGCTCCGTGTGCTCCTCTTACGCCTGCGCGGCGGCGAGCTGGTCGATCAGACGGTCGCCGGGGCGCGTCTCGATCATCTCGGCCTCGATCTCGGCACGATCGAGCAGCTCCTCCATGCGGCGACGGCGCGGACGCGTGATGAGCGTGACGACGGTGCCCTGCTTGCCGGCGCGACCCGTGCGACCCGAGCGGTGCATGTAGGTCTTGTACTCGTCGGGCATGTCGGCCTGGACGACGAGGCTGATGTCGTCGACGTGGATGCCGCGGGCGGCCACGTCGGTCGCGACGAGCACGTTGACCCGGCCGCTCGTGAGCATCTGCAGGTTGCGCGTGCGGCGGGCCTGGTTCAGGTCGCCGTGCAGGCTCGTCGAGCGGATGCCCGCGTCTTCGAGCTGGTCGGCGAGCTGCTCGGCGAAGGCGCGTGTGCGGGCGAAGACCAGGGTCTTGCCCTCGCCCGAGGCGAGCTGCTCGATGACGGCCGTCTTGTCGCGCTGCTCGATGACGAGCACGCGGTGGTCGATCGTGGCGCTGGCCTGGTCCTCGCCGGCGACCTCGTGCACGGCGGGGTTCACGAGGAACTCGTCGACGAGCTTCGCGACGCCCTTGTCGAGCGTGGCGCTGAAGAGCAGCTTCTGGGCGCGGGTGCCGTCGCGCTTGACCGTGGCGGTCTCGCGGATGATGCGCTGCACGGGCTCGAGGAACCCGAGGTCGCACATGTGGTCGGCCTCGTCCAGCACCGTGATGACGACCTCGCTGAGGTCGAGTCGGCCCTGGTCGATGAGGTCCTCGATGCGGCCGGGCGTGCCGATGATGATGTCGACGCCGCGGTTGATCGCACCGACCTGGCGGGCCTGGGGCACACCGCCGTAGACCTGAGTGGTGAAGAGGCCGACCGAGCGGGCGATGGGCTGCACGGTGCGGTCGATCTGCATCGCGAGCTCACGCGTCGGGGCGAGGATGAGCGCGCGGGGCTTGCGGCCCGGCTTGCGACCCTTGGCGCCGTTGTTCTCCATCAGCTTCTCGACGAGCGGGGCGCCGAAGGCGATGGTCTTGCCCGAGCCGGTGCGACCGCGGCCGAGGACGTCGCGGCCCTTCAGCACGTCGGGGATCGTCGCCGCCTGGATGGCGAACGGCGCCGCAGCGCCCATCGACGCGAGCTGACGCTCGATGTTGTCGCCGAGACCCAGGTCGCCGAAGCTCACACCCTCGACGTCGGCCGCCGTGACGACCTCGGCCTGCAGCTTCTCGAGCTTGACGTCGTCTTCGGGCGAGTAGTGCGGGCCCGCCGCGGAGTTCCGCTTGGGGTAGAAGTCGCTGGGACGCTCGGAGCGCGAGTCGCGGTCGGCGCGGTCGAACGAGCGCGGGGCGCGATCGGTGCGCGTGGGGCGGTCGTCACGGTCGTTGCGCGTGGGGCGGTCGTTGCGGTCGTACGAACGAGGGGCGCGATCGTCACGAGCCGGGCGGTCGCTGCGGTCGTACGAACGAGGGGCGCGATCGTCACGAGCCGGGCGGTCGCTGCGCGTCGGACGGTCGTACGAGCGGGGTGCGCGATCGTCACGAGCCGGGCGGTCGCCGCGGTCGTACGAACGAGGAGCGCGATCGTCACGGTCGTACGAGCGAGGAGCGCGATCGTCACGGTCGTACGAGCGAGGCGCTCGATCGTCGCGGGCCGGGCGATCGTCGCGGTCGTACGAACGCGGGGCGCGGTCGTAGCCGCGCGAGGGGCGGTTGTCGCGCCCGGCGCGGGCGGCTTCCTTGCCCCCGTCGCGGCCCCAGCCGCGGGCGGCGTCGCGTCCGCCGTCACGGCCGCGCTCGCCGTTGCGGGCGTCGTGGTCGCGGGGGGCGAAGCGGCTGTTGCCGGTCTTCTCGCGGGGCTCCCAGTTGGGGCGGCCGGCGCCGGCGCCGCGGGGGGCGTCGCCGCGTCGCTCGGCGCGGGAGTCGGCGTTCCAGCGCTGCTTGCGCTCGGGGGCGCCGGCCTCGTCGGCGCGGTGGCCGCGGTGCTTGGGGCTCTTCGATCCGTTGCCGCGCGAGTCGTTGCTCTTGGCGCGAGAGGGGGTCTTGTCGTAAGGGGGCATGGGTTTCTTTCCGGGCTTGCGGATGACGCGAAGAAATACCCGGGCAGCCGTTGACCAGGACCGTTCACCATCGTGAATTCATCCCGTCGAGATCCGACGGGAATCCGGCCCACAAGACTTACAAACCCTCATGCGCACCCCCGTCGTGACGAGCGGGTGATGCAGTCGCGCCACAGGCGCGGTGTCTTGAGCCGACCGGACCACGATACCCGACCCGCGCCTCCGGCAAAAGCCCCCTCTACGCGCCGCCGCGCGCCCCGTTTCGAGAAGACGGGCCCCATGGGTCAAGACACCGTGCGCCCGCAGCGCGTCTCCCCCGCACCAGGGCGGTGGCGGTGCTTCGCGGCCCACTCCGGGCGACTCCGTCGCCACCGGGCGCCCCCGCACGCCCACCCCCGCCGAACACGCCCGCAAACGCCAAACCGCCCACCCTGACCCCACACACAACGCGCCCCCACCCGCCGAGCGCATCTCCTCCACACCACAGCAGCTGTGCTTCGCGGCCCACTCCGGGCGACTCCGTCGCCACCGGGCGCCCCCGCACGCCCACCCCCGCCGAACACGCCCGCAAACACCGCACAGCCCACCCAGGCGCAAGCGCAAGCGCCTGCGCCTGCGCCTGCGCCGCAGGGCCTGCGCACCTACACCTACCCGGCGCGCCGCTCCGCCCGGCGCTCGCGTGCACCCTCGACCAGGAAGTACAGCACCGGCAGCACGACCAGCGTCAGCACGGTCGACGACACGAGCCCGCCGATGACGACGATGGCGAGCGGCTGCGAGATGAAGCCGCCGTGCCCCGTGATGCCGAGCGCCATGGGCAGCAGCGCGAAGATCGTCGCGGTCGCCGTCATGAGGATGGGTCGCAGTCGGCGCGACGCGCCTTCGAGCAGCGCCTCGCGCACCCGCAGCCCTCGGGTGCGGTACTGGTTCACGAGGTCGATCAGCACGATCGCGTTGGTGACCACGATGCCCACCAGCATCAGCACGCCGATCAGCGAGGCGACGCCGAGCGGGATCCCCGAGGCGATCTGCAGCAGGATCGCACCGGTCGCCGCGAACGGGATCGACACCAGCAGGAGGAACGGCTGCAGCAGGCTGCGGAAGGTCGCCACCATCACGATGTAGACGATGAGGATGGCGATCAGCACGGCCAGACCCAGCTGAGAGAACGCGTTCGCCTGGTCGGCCGTGACGCCGCCGATCTCGGTGTCGGCGCCGGTCGGCAGGTCGATGCCGTCGAGGGCGTCGGTCACCTCGGTGCTGGCCGTCGAGAGGTCGTCGCCCGACGGGGTGACGGTGACGGTCGCCGTGCGGACGGCGTCGGAGGTGGTGACCGAGGTCGGCCCGGTCGTCTCGTCGATCGTGGCGATCGAGTCGAGTCGCACGGGGCCGGTCGGGCCGGGCAGCTCGACGGCGCGGAGCTCGTCGAGGCTCGCCGGCGGCGTCGGGGCGACGGTGTAGACGTCGATCGAGCTGTTGTCGATCTCGATCGAGCCGACCTGCAGCGGCTGCACGGCCTGCGACACGATCGCGCCGACGGCGACCTCGCTCAGTCCGAGCGCCGCCGCCTCGTCGCGGTCGATCTGCACGCCGATGATGGGCTGCGCCGAGGCGAGGTTCGAGCTGGCCTCGGCGGTGCCGGGCAGATCGCGGACGGTCGACAGCACGCTGTCGGTCGCCGTCTGGAGCGTCTCGGGGTCGGGTGCGGAGACGTCGATGGTGATGTCGTTGCTCGTGCCGAACCCGCTCGAGGCGGTCACCTCGATGTCGCCGACGTCGCCGAGCCCGTCGAGGCGGTCGCGCACGTCCGACTGGACGACGTCCTGGTCGGCGCTCTCGTCGGTCGTGATCGAGTAGGTGACGGTGCTGTCGCCCGAGCCGCCGAAGAAGCTGGCGATCGAGGTGCCGCTCGAGCCGATCGTCAGCTGCACGGTCTCGATGCCCTCGACCCCCTCGAGGGCCTCCTCGACCTGCGTCGCCGCGTCGGACTGCGCGTCGAGGCTGGTCGCCGGAGCGAGGGTCTGCGTGACGCTGAAGGTGTTCTGCCCGCTCGCCCCCAGGAAGTTGGTCTTCATGAACGGCACCGCGGCGGCCGTGCCGCCGAGCACGAGCACGGCGACGAGGATCGTGACGACGGGGCGACGCAGCGTGCCGCGCAGCACCGGCACGTAGACGCGGCGCAGTCGGTCGAGCGGGGCACCGGCGGTGGGGTCGGAGGCGCGGGTCGTCAGCTCTTCGCCGGCGGCACCTCCGGAGACGCCGCCGTCGGAGCCGTCGGCCCCGGCGCCCGTGGCACCCCGGGCGGTCCCCGCGTGCTTGTGCGCCTTCGGCGCCCGGAGGAACCAGTACGCCAGCACCGGCACGATCGTCAGCGCGACGAACAGCGACGCGATGAGGGCGATCGTGACCGTCAGGGCGAACGGCCTGAACAGCTCGCCGGTGATGTTGCCCACGAAGGCGAGCGGCAGGAACACGACGACGGTGGTCACGGTCGACGCGGTGATGGCGCCGGCGACCTCGCGCACGCCGGTCGTGATGGCCTGGAGGCGGTCGGCACCCGAGGTGAGGTGCCGCTTGATGTTCTCGATGACGACGATGGAGTCGTCGACCACGCGCCCGATGGCGATGGTCAGGGCGCCGAGCGTGAGGATGTTCAGCGTGTAGCCCGACGCCTGCAGCCCGATGAACGTGATGAGCACGCTGGTCGGGATGCTGATCGCCGTGACGATCGTCGAGCGGATCGACAGCAGGAACACCAGGATGACGATGACCGCGAAGGCGAGACCGAGCAGCCCCTCTTCGGCGAGCGCGTCGATCGACTGCTGGATGAAGGGCGCCTGGTCGAAGACGACGGTGAGGTCGACGTCGTCGCCGAGGTCGGTGGCGAGTGCGGGGATCGCGTCGCGGACCGTCTCGGAGACGTCGACCGTGTTGGCGTCGAGCGTCTTCGTCACCGCGACCGTCAGGGCGGGCTCGCCGTTCACCCGGCTGATCGAGGTGACCGGAGCCGAGGTGAGCGCCACGTCGGCCACGTCGTCGATCGTGACGGCGGAGCTGCCGCCGAGCAGAGGCAGGGCGGCGATCTGGTCGGCGCCCGTCAGCCGCGACCCGGCCTGGATGGACAGCGTCTGGCCGTCCTGGGTGATGGTGCCGCCGGGGATCAGCTGCCCGTTGGCGTCGAGCGCGTCCTGGAACGCCTGCGTCGTGAGGCCTGCTGCGGCGAGCGCGTCGCGGTCGGGCGTGATGGTGACGCGCTGACCCGCGTCGCCGAAGACGGAGGCCTCACGGACGCCGTCGAGCTTCTGCAGGTCGGGGACGGTCGTGTCCGACAGGCGATCGACGAGCTGCTGCGCCTCGGAGTCGTCGTACCCGGTGACGGCGATCTGGATGATCGGCAGGTCGTCGAGGCTGCCGGTGACGACCTGGGTGTCGACGGAGTCGGGCAGGGACAGCCGGTTGACGGCCGACTGGATCTTCTGCTCGGCGTTGTCGAGGTCGGTGCCGTAGGTGAACTCGGCCGACACGGTGCTGGTCGAGGTGCTCGAGGTCGCGGTCGTGCCCTCGAGGCCCGGGATGATCTGCACCGCCTGCTCGATGGGGGTCGAGACGTCGTCGTTCACGACCTCGGGGGTGGCCCCCGGGTACGAGCTGACGATGGCGATCTGCGGGAACTGGACGTTGGGCGCCAGCTCCTGCTTGAGCGACGTGAGCGCGACCCCGCCGAACACGGCGACGACGATGGTGACGAGGGCGATCAGCGCGCGGTTGCGGAGGCTGAAGACGGACAGCAGATGCACGGGACTCCGGTGGTGACGAGGAGAGCGGAGGAGGCGCGGTGCACGACGTCCACCGCGCCTCCTATTGTCACCACTCTCTCTGGGAACTGGCGGCCGCCTCTCATGCCCTGGGGACGACATCTCGACTTCCCCTCTCGGGGAGGGACCGATATCCTGGTCGGCTGCCCGATCGGGGAGCATCCCCGAGCAGAAGAGGGAACGACCCCATGGGCTACATCGACGTCAACCGCGTGTCCTACGCGCTCGCCGACGGCAGGCCGCTGCTCGACGAGGTCTCGTTCCGGGTGGGCGAGGGCCAGAACGCCGTGCTCATCGGAGCGAACGGCGTGGGCAAGTCGACGCTCCTGCGACTGATCCGGGGTGAGCTGAGGCCGGACGACGGCGTCATCGGCATCGACGGGGGTCTCGGCGTGATGGACCAGTTCGTGGGCCACGTCCGCGACGAGAGCACCGTCCACGATCTCCTCGTCGGGGTCGCTCCGACCGCCGTCCGCGCCGCCGCCCTGGCTCTCGACGCCGCCGAGCTCGCCCTGCTCGAGGACGACGTCACCGAGACGCAGATGGCCTACGCCACAGCGCTCGCGGACTACGCCGACGCGGGCGGTTATGAGGCCGAGACCCTGTGGGACACCTGCACCACCGCCTCCCTGGCCCTTCCCTACGAGCGGGCGCGCTGGCGCGAGGTCTCGACACTCAGCGGCGGTGAGCAGAAGCGGCTGGTGCTCGAGGCCCTCCTCCGCGGGCCCGAGCAGGTGCTGCTGCTCGACGAGCCCGACAACTACCTCGACGTACCCGGCAAGCGCTGGCTCGAGGAGGCCCTGGTCGCAACCCCCAAGACCGTCCTGCTGGTCAGCCACGACCGCGAACTGCTCGGCCGCGTCGCCGACCGCGTCATCACGATCGAGTCCGGCGCCGCCGGCAACACCGCATGGACGCACGGCGGCTCGTTCCGCACGTATCATCAGGCCCGCGCCGACCGCATGGATCGTCTCGATGAACTCCGCCGAAGGTGGGACGAACAGCACGAGAAGCTGAAGACCCTGGTGCGCAACCTGAAGGTCAAGGCGACGGCGATGGACAGCATGGCATCCCGCTACCAGGCGGCCCTCACGCGCCTCCACAAGTTCGAGCTGGCCGGTCCTCCCCAGGAGCGCCCGCCCGAGCAGGACTTGAAGATGCGCCTCACGGGCTCGCGCACCGGCAAGCGCGTCGTCGTCTGCGAGGGGCTCGAGCTGACCGGCTTGATGGCCCCCTTCGACTCCGAGCTGTGGTTCGGCGAGCGCATCGCCGTGCTCGGGTCGAACGGCTCGGGCAAGTCGCACTTCCTGCGACTGCTGGCGCGGGGCGGCACCGATCCCGACCCTCGCGACGGCCACGTGACGTCGGTCGGCGGGGCCCTCGAGCCTGTGCCGCACACGGGGCGCGCGACACTCGGTGCGCGGGTCGTGCCGGGCTGGTTCGCCCAAGCACATGAGCACCCGGCGATGCTCGGACGCACGCTGCTGGAGATCGTGCACGAGGGCGACGACGAGCGGCGCGGGCTCGGACGCGAAGCCGCCAGCCGGGCGCTCGACCGTTACGGACTGGTCGGGTCCGCCGAGCAGGCCTTCGAGTCGCTGAGCGGCGGGCAGCAGGCGCGGCTGCAGATCCTCCTCCTCGAGCTGAGCGGAGCCACGCTCCTGCTGCTCGACGAGCCCACCGACAACCTCGACATCGTGTCGGCCGAGGCGCTCGAAGGCGCTCTCGACCGTTTCGAGGGCACCGTCATGGCGGTCACCCACGACCGCTGGTTCGCGCGCTCGTTCGACCGGTTCCTCGTGTTCGGCGGCGACGGCGAGGTCTACGAGGCACCCGAGCCGGTATGGGACGAGAAGCGGGTGCAGCGCGCCCGCTGACCGGCCCTGTGGAGACGGTGAGTCACGACACGCCGCGAGCTGCGAGGCCTCGCGGCACGTCACGACTCATGGTCGGCCGAGGAGGCGCGGGTCGGCCTGCTCAGACCACCTCGGCCAGCAGCGGCGAGGCGGGCCCCTGCACGCCGTCGATGCCGTCCCAGGCGGCGCGCAGGGCGGCGAGCGCCCGGTCGGTCTCGTCGTCGCCGTACGAGAACGGCACGCGGAGGAACCGCTCGAATGCCCCGTCGACGCCGAACACGGGGCCGGCGGCGAGCAGCAGCCCCTCGCGCCGGGCTGCGAGGGTCAGCTGCGAGCTGACGGGGGCGCCGAGCCCCACCCAGGTGCTGAGCCCGCCGGCGGGCGACGGGACGTCCCACGAGGGGAACGCGGTGCGGAGGCCGGTCACGACGCGGTCGCGACCCCGTCTCAGGTGGGCGGCCCGCGCCTCCAGCACGCCGTCGAGGTCGGCGAGCAGCTCGGCGACGACCAGCTGCTCGAGCACGGGCGTGCCGAGGTCGCCGGCCGAGCGGGCGCGGACGAGGCGGTCGACGAGGGGGCGGTCGGCGCGGATCCAGCCGATCCGCAGCCCGCCCCAGAGCGACTTCCCCACCGACCCGATCGAGACGGCGGGCCCGTAGGCCGCCATCGGCAGCGGCCGACCGGGCGACGCAGCCCCTGAGGCCTCGGATCCGACGGCCGCGCCGGCACCCGCAGCCCCGTCGATCGATAGCTCCGCCATCGTCTCGTCGACGATCACGACGGTGCCCTCCGCCGCCGCCGCGTCGAGCACCCGCGCGCGCTGATCGGGCGGCATGGTCGCGCCCGTCGGGTTGTGGAAGTCGGGCATGAGGTACGCGACCGGCGGGCTCGTGCGACGCAGCGTCTGCATCAGCGCCGCCTCGTCCCACCCGTCGCCGACGGTCACGCTGACCGGCACCAGCCGCGCGCCGGCGACCCGAAGAGCCTCGAACGCGTGCGGGTACCCGGGCGCCTCGACGACGGCGCGGTCACCGCGGCCGACCAGCACCCGGGCGAGCAGGGCGATCGCGTGCTGCGCGCCGAGGGTGACGACGATCTGGTCGGCGCTCGTCTCGAGCCCGCGGCGCCGGTACCGTTCGGCGATCGCCTCGCGCAGCACGGGTCGGCCGATCTGGTCGTAGCCCGAGTCGCCGAGGTAGGCGCCCAGTCGACCGGCCGCGCGCTGGGCCGCCTCGGCGATGCCGTCGGCCGCGGGCAGGGCGGCCTTCGTCAGGTCGAGCAGCCCCTCGGTCGTGGCCGGTCGAGGCAGAGCGACGCGGGTCGGCAGCCGCACGACGCTGCCGCTCCCCCGCACGCTGTCGATGTGTCCGCCGTCGCGCAGCGTCGCGTAGGCAGCCGCGACGGTCGTGCGGCTGACCCCGAGGTGGGTGCTGAGGTCGCGTTCCGACGGCAGCCGGGTGCCGACCGGCAGCCGTCCGTCGAGCACGAGCAGCCGGATCCGGTCGGCGAGCGCCAGATAACCGGGAGCCGAGGAGGCGCGCCACGAGTCCAGCAGCACCCCCAGCGCTCGCGACGAGACAGCAGTGGCACCGGGGTCGACGTTCGTCACGGTGCCACCCTAGGTCGATTGGCCTCTTGCCACCAGGCCACCTCGACGATTGGATCGGAGTCATGCCCCTGTTCCACCGCCTCCTCCGTCTCGCCGTCGGCCTGTTCGCCTACGGTTTCGCCATCGCCCTGATGGTCCGGGCCGGCATCGGGGTCGCACCGTGGGACGTCCTGACGCAGGGGCTCGCGAAGCACACGGGGCTCAGCTTCGGGCTCGTGACCTTCCTGACGAGCCTCGTCGTGCTGCTGCTCTGGATCCCGTTGAAGCAGCGACCGCGCTTCGGCACGGTCGCCAACACCCTGTCGATCGGGCCGGTCGCCGACTTCGGGCTGCACGTGCTGCCGCAGCAGAGCGTGTGGTGGGCGCAGGGGCTGACCTTCGCGGGCGGGCTGCTGCTGCTCGCCGTCGCGAGCGGGCTCTACATCGGCGCCGACTTCGGGCCCGGGCCCCGCGACGGCCTGATGCTCGGCATCCACCGGCGGTTCGGCTGGCGGGTGGGCGTGGCCCGCACCGCCATCGAGGTGACCGTGCTGGCGGGCGGCTGGCTGCTCGGCGGGCAGGTCGGCATCGGCACGGCCGCCGAGGCTCTGCTGATCGGCCCTCTGGTCGCCATCACCCTGCCGCTCTTCGCGCGGCGCCGGCCGACCGACCCCTCCGCCACGGCCTCGCCCGCCCCGCTTCCGCTCCCCCTGGCTCCATGAGTCACGACTCGCCGCGCGCCCCCAGACCCCCGCGGCGTGTCGTGACTCCTCGACCGCCACCCCGCGCCTCCTGCCCACTCCCACCCCTGCCCACCGGCAGCACACAGAACGAGACGGTTCGGTGAACAGCCGCGTGACCGGGGAATAACCGGGGCGCCGCAGTAGTTGACAGGCCCTCGGCACGGAGTAGAGTCGCCGCTCGTGACCAACGACACCCGGTCGCCGAAGCGGTGGCTGATCGGCGAACCGCTGCCCTCCGAGAAGCTCGACGGGCAGCTCCTCCCCAAGCACCTCGCACTCCCCATCTTCGCGAGCGACCCGCTCAGCTCCGTGGCCTACGCGCCGCAGGAGCTGCTGATGATCCTGCTGATCGGTGGCCTGGGGTTCCTGACGCTCGCGCCGTGGGTCGCGGTCGCGGTGGTCGTGCTGCTGCTCGTCGTGGTCGCGTCGTACCGCCAGCTGATCAAGGCCTACCCCTCAGGAGGCGGTGATTACGAGGTCGCGCACCGCAACCTCGGCGAGAAGGCCGGGCTGGTCGTCGCGTCCGCCCTGCTGGTCGACTACGTCATGACGGTGGCCGTCTCGGTGGCCTCGGGTGTCGACAACATCATCTCGGCCGTGCCCGAGCTCGCGCCGATCCGGGTCGAGCTGGCCATCTTCTTCGTCATCGCGCTGGCGGCGGTCAACCTGCGAGGCGTCCGCGAGTCCAGCAAGGCGTTCGCGATCCCCACCTATCTCTTCGTGTCGAGCGTCTTCGTGATGATCGTCATCGCGCTGGTGCGCACGGCCCTCGGCGACCCGCCCGTGGCCGAGAGCGCCGACTACACGGTGCAGGCCGATCAGCTGACGCAGGCGGCGTTCATCCTGCTGCTGCTGCGCGCGTTCTCGAGCGGCTGCTCGGCGCTGACCGGCGTCGAGGCGATCGCGAACGGCGTGCCCGCCTTCCGCCGCCCGAAGGTGCAGAACGCCCAGAAGACGCTCGTGCTGATGGGCGGCATCGCGATCGTGCTGTTCGCCGGCCTGGTCGCCGTGGCGCTGATCGCGAAGGTGCACTACGCGGAAGACGCCTGCGATCTGCAGGGCTTCGTCGACTGCGAGGGAACGCCGCAGCGCAGCCTGATCGCGCAGATCGCGGCGTCGGTCTTCGGCGGGGCGCTCTTCGGCATCCCGTTCTATCTGATCCAGGCCTGCACGGCGGCGGTGCTGCTGCTGGCGGCGAACACGGCGTTCAACGGGTTCCCGCTGCTGGGGTCGATCCTCGCCCGCGACCAGTACGCGCCCAAGGCGCTGAACACGCGCGGCGACCGCCTGATCTACTCGAACGGCGTGATCGTGCTGGCCCTGGTCGCCTGCGCCATCCTGCTCGTCTACCAGGCGAGCGTCACCGGGCTGATCCAGCTGTACATCATCGGGGTCTTCGTGTCGTTCACGCTCGGGCAGACCGGCATGGTCGTGCACTGGACGCGGATGCTGCGCGAGGGCTGCGCCGATCGCGGGGCGGTCTACCGTGCGCGCGGCATCAACGCGTTCGGTGCGCTGCTGACGGCCTCGGTGCTGATCGTCGTGACCGTGACGAAGTTCACGCACGGCGCCTGGCTGGTGTTCGTCATCATGCCGATCCTGTTCACGCTGATGCTCGGGGTGAACCGCTACTACCGCGACGTGCTGGTCGAGATCGAGCCCGACGCGACGACGCAGTTCGGCTCGCACGGCGATCACGCGATCGTGCTGGTCGGCACGATGCAGAAGCCGGTGCTGAAGGCGCTCGACTACGCGATCGCGGCGCGGCACGAGTCGCTCGAGGCGATCCACGTCGGCATCGACGACGAGGCGACGGCGCTGCTGCAGCGGCAGTGGGCCGAGCAGAACATCGAGGTGCCGTTGCGGATCGTGCCGTCGCCGTACCGCGACATCAGCATGCCGCTGATCAAGTACATCAAGGCGCATCGCGACGAGCACGGCAGCGAGGTCGTGACGGTCTACACGCCGATCTACATCGTCGGCCACTGGTGGGAGTCGCTGCTGCACAACCACAAGAGCCGGCGGATCCGTCAGCGGCTGATGCTCGTGCACGGCGTGACGATCTCGCTCGTGCCGTGGCTGCTCGACTCGTCGGAGGTGCTCTACGGTCGCCGCTCACGACCGATCCCCGGGCAGGACCGCCGCGGCGAGCCGATCCGCCCCACGCCGGTGCAGCGCCGCCCGCTCGAGCCGGCCGGTCGCCGGTCGGAGTCGGCCGGCGGCGCGCTCGGCGCCGACGCGGGCCCCTCTGGGCGTGCCGGAGCGGCGATCGAAGGAGGCGCGGTGCAGCGCGGCCTGGACGCGCAGCCCCCGAAGACGACCCCGTCGCAGACCCCGGGCGCCCCCGGTTCGGCGAAGAGCAGGCGCGGCGGAGGCTCCGCGGCCCGGAAGGCCCGATCGGCCGCCCGCAACTCGACCGGAGCCGCGCCCCGCAAGCGGAAGTAGCCGCCCTCGGCGCGCGGCGGCCGCCCTCAGGCTCTGCAGGATGCCGCTGGGTATCGTGACCGACATGTCCGCGACGCCGTTCTCCCTCGAGGGTCTCTTCGACCATGCCACCGGCGACTTCACGATCCTGACGGTCTGCACGGGCAACATCTGCCGCTCGCCGCTGGCCGAGCAGTACCTGCGGGCGCGCCTCGCCGGTCTGCCCGGGTTGACGGTGTCGAGCGCCGGGACGATGGCCCGCGACGGCGATCCCATGCCCGCGCAGGCGATCGCCCAGGCCCGCGCCTGGGGCGCCGAGCCGGACGACCACGGGGCGCGCTACCTCGTCGAGTCGCAGATCGCCGAGGCCGACCTCGTGTTCGGCATGGCGCGCGAGCACCGGCGCGCGGTCGTGAGCATGCATCCGCGGGCGTCGCGCCACACCTTCACCCTCCGCGAGTTTGCGCGGCTCGCCGAGGGTCTCACCGAGGCCGACCTCGGGGGTGTCGCGAGACTCCCCCGAGACGACGTGCCCGGGCGACTCCGCGAGCTCGTCCGACTCGTCGCCTCGCGTCGCGGCACCATCGAAGCCCCCCGCGATCCTGACGACGACGACGTGATCGACCCGTACAAGCAGTCCGATGCGGTCTTCGAGCGGTCCAGCGCGCAGCTGATGCCCGCAGCGGACGTCGTCGTGGCCGTCTTCGAGCTGGCTGCGACCGTCACCCCGCACGAAGCCGCACCCGCTCGGCGGTCCTGACGGGTCTCCCGGCGGCACGACCGGCCCGCACGAGACCCCGCGCCAGACGGCACAGGTGACTCATGGGGTACATGCTAAGATCGGTCCAGTTTTGCAACTGTCATCAGTCGGCTGTACCCGGTTCGTCCGACACCGCTTCCGGGCCGAATTCAGAGGGGGTCACGCATGGGGCGCGGCCGTCAAAAAGCCAAGCACACCAAGGTCGCCAGAGAGCTGAAGTACTTCAGCCCTGACACCAACTACGGTGCACTCGAAAAAGAGCTGGCTACCAAGAGCGACTCCGGCGACGAATACGTCGACAAGTGGGCCGACGACATCGACGACGAATACGACGTCGATCACGACCAGAACAAGACCGCCTAGGGTCGCCTGGTCATGTCGATCGACGGATCCTCGGCGGACGTCGGCACGACGCCCGTCGACATGGCGGGTTCACCCGACGCCCTGATCGCGCGCCCGGCGCTCGAATGGGAGCAGGTCGTCGTCGACGCCCTCGAGCCGGCGACGCTCGCCCACTGGTGGGCCGACGCCCTCGGCTGGGTCGTCGTGTCGCCGAGCGGCGACGACGAACCCGAGATCCGCAGCAGCCCCGACTCCCTGCCGGGGCTGCTCTTCGTGCGCGTCCCCGAGGGCAAGACCCTCAAGAACCGTCTGCACCTCGACTTCCGACCCGACGATCAAGACGCCGAGGTCGCCCGCCTGCTCGAGCTCGGGGCCACCCGCTCCGACGTCGGCCAGACGTCCGACGTGTCGTGGGTCGTGCTCGCCGACCCCGAGGGCAACGAGTTCTGCGTGCTCGGCGAACGCCGCGCCTCCTAGGCTGCCCGCTCGCCGCGTCGCCCCCTCGACACAGCACGACGCCCGCCCCGCAGCAGCGGAGCGGGCGTTCGTCGTCCAGCCGAGCACGACCAGCGCGACCGGCGGGTCGGCCGGCGACCGGCCGGTGAGCCGGCGACCGGCCGGGTCAGCCGGCGTAGGCCCCGACCAGCCGAACCGCGCCTCCGTCGACGCCCTTCGCTCCCTGCTCGAAGCCCGACAGGTCGCGGACGGCCGTCGAGACCGTGCCGATCCGCCACGTGTCGATGCCGTCGGCGACCAGCGCCGCCGAGACCGCCGCCGCCTGCGAGGCCGAGACCACGGCGATCATCCCGATGCCGAGGTTCCAGGTGCCCTCGCTCGACTCGAGCGTCGACCCGGCCAGGTCGCTCAGCACGCGGAACACCGGCGCCGGCGACCAGGTCGCGCGGTCGACGTCCGTCCACGAACCGCGGGGCAGCACACGCGCCAGGTTCGCAGCGATGCCCCCGCCGGTCACGTGACTGAGCGAGCGCACGGCTCCGGCGAGCGCCGGGTCGTCGAGCACCCGCAGCAGGGGCGACGTGTAGAGCCGGGTGGGCTCGAGCAGCGCCTCGCCGAGGGTGCCGGAGAGCTCGTCGACCGTGTCGGTGTAGCCGAGATCACGCGACGCGAGGATGTGCCTGACCAGCGAGAAGCCGTTCGAGTGCAGCCCCGACGAGGCGAGGGCGAGCACGACGTCGCCGTCGCCGACCAGGTGCGGGCCGAGCTGGCGGTCGGCCTCGACCGCGCCGACCGCGGCACCCGCGACGTCGTAGTCGTCGGGGCCGAGCAGCCCGGGGTGCTCGGCCGTCTCGCCGCCGACCAGGGCGGTGCCCGTCTCGCTGCAGGCACGGGCGATGCCCTCGACGATGGCCGCGATGCGGGTGGGGACGACCCGGCCGCAGGCGATGTAGTCGGTCATGATCATGGGGCGGGCGCCGACCACGACGATGTCGTCGACGACCATGCCCACGAGGTCCTGCCCGATGGTGTCGTGCTTGTCGAGGGCCTGCGCGATGGCGACCTTCGTGCCGACTCCGTCGGTCGAGGTGGCGAGCAGCGGGCGGTCGAACGACTTCAGGAACGAGACGTCGAACATGCCGGCGAATCCGCCGACGCCGCCGACCACGCCCGGGCCGTGCGTGGCGCTCACGGCGGCCTTCATCAGCTCGACTGCGCGGTCTCCCGCCGCCGTGTCGACACCCGCCGCGGCGTAGGAGGCGCTGGTCGAGGGGGCTTCGGAGGTCGCCATTCGTTCATCCATTCGGTGTCGCTCTAGACTGACGCGGTAACCCCAACTCTACGGTCTGGAGCCAGATCCGCATGTGCGGCATCGTCGGTCTCGTCGCGCACGAGCCAGCAAATCAACTCGTCTACGATTCGCTCCTCCTGCTGCAGCACCGCGGCCAGGACAGCGCCGGCATCGCCACCGCCGAGCGCGGCATCTTCCACATCCACAAGACCAGGGGGCAGGTGCGCGAGGGCTTCCGCACCCGCGACATGCGCGCTCTGCTCGGCACGATGGGGCTCGGTCACGTGCGCTACGCGACCAAGGGCGCCGCGAGCAACGAGCAAGAGGCGCAGCCGTTCTACGTGAACGCCCCGTACGGCATCGTCCTCATCCACAACGGCAACCTGACGAACACGCGCGAGCTGACCAGCGAGCTGTTCCACGTCGACCGCCGTCATCTCAACACGAACAGCGACACCGAGCTGCTCGTCAACGTGCTGGCGCACGAGCTGCAAGAGCAGGTCAACGGCAGCGACCTCGACCCCGACCAGATCTTCGCCGCGGTGTCGCGGGTGCACGAGCGCGTGCAGGGCTCGTACGCCGCGATCGCGATGATCGCCGGGCACGGTCTGCTCGCCTTCCGCGACCCGTTCGGCATCCGCCCGCTGGTGCTCGGTCGCCGTCTCGCGGCCGACGGCGTCCGCGAAGAGTGGATCACCGCCTCCGAGTCGCTGGTGCTCGAGTCGGGCGGCTACGAGATCGTCCGCGACGTCGCTCCCGGCGAGGCGATCTTCATCTCGCTCGACGGCGAGATGGTGTCGAAGCAGTGCCACTCGAGTCCGCGCCTGATCCCCTGCTCGTTCGAGTACGTCTACCTCGCGCGCCCCGACTCGATCATGAACGGCATCTCGGTCTACGACGCGCGCCTCCGACTCGGCAACCGCCTGGCCGACACGATCGCGACCTACGCGCCCACCGGCGACATCGACGTCGTCATGCCGATCCCCGACTCGTCGCGGCCCGCCGCCATGCAGGTCGCGCAGAAGCTCGGCATCGAGTACCGCGAGGGCTTCTACAAGAACCGCTATGTCGGCCGCACGTTCATCATGCCGGGGCAGGCCGAGCGCAAGCGCTCCGTGCGGCAGAAGCTGAACGCGATGTCGAGCGAGTTCAAGGGCAAGAACATCCTGATCGTCGACGACTCGATCGTGCGCGGCACCACCTCGCGAGAGATCGTCGAGATGGCGCGCGCCGCCGGGGCGAACGAGGTCACGTTCACCTCCGCCGCGCCTCCCGTGCGGTTCCCCCACGTGTACGGCATCAACATGCCGACCCGTCACGAGCTCGTCGCCCACGACCGCAAGATCCCCGAGATCGCGCGCGAGCTCGGCGCCGACCACCTGATCTATCAAGAGGTCGCCGACATGCAGGCGGCCATCATCGAGGGCAGCGACGTCACCGAACTCGAGATGAGCTGCTTCACGGGCGAGTACGTCACCGGCACGGTCAGCCCCGAGTACCTCGCCTGGGTCGAGGCCAACCAGCTCAGCTAGTCGCCGGTCCCCGGTCGACCGACCCGCGCCTCCTCCCCCACCGAGGAGGCGCGGGTCGTCTTCACCCGCATCTCCCCCGGGAGGCGGTGGTCGCGACCCCGTCGGTCTCTCTAGGCTGACCGCATGACGGACGCCGTGCCTCCTCCCGTGCCCGATCCCGCAGTGCCCGCCGCCTCGGCGGCCGTGCCCACGTCATCGGCTGCGCCCGCCGCGTCGGTCTCGCCCGGCGATCGGGCTCCGCAGGGCGGGGTCGCGCTGCAGATCAGCGGCCTCCGCAAGGCCTTCGGCCAGAAGGTCGCGGTCGACGGCATCGACCTGGCCGTGCCGCGGTGCTCGTTCTACGGGCTCGTGGGGCCGAACGGCGCCGGCAAGACCACGACGCTGTCGATGGCGACCGGTCTGCTGCGACCCGACGCCGGCACCATCGAGGTGCTCGGTCACGACGTGTGGAGCGACCCGACGCACGCCAAGGCGCTGGTCGGCGTGCTGAGCGACGGCGTCAAGCTCTTCGACCGCCTCACCGGCGAGCAGCTCGTCACGTACCACGGCCTGCTCAACGGGATGGATCGCGAGACGACCGCTCAGCGCGTCGGCGATCTGCTCGACCTGCTCGACCTCCGCGGTGCCGGCGGCACGCTCGTCGTCGACTACTCCGCGGGCATGACCAAGAAGGTGGCGTTGGCCTGCGCCCTGGTGCACGCACCGCGCCTCCTCGTGCTCGACGAGCCGTTCGAGTCGGTCGACCCGATCTCGGCCGCCAACATCCGCGACATCCTGCACGGCTACGTCGAGGGCGGCGGCACGGTGATCGTGTCGAGCCACTCGATGGACCTCGTGCAGCGCATGTGCGATCACGTCGCGGTCGTCGCGAACGGCCGCGTGCTGGCCGAGGGCACGACCGACGAGGTCCGGGCCGGTTCGACGCTCGAAGACCGTTTCGTCGAGCTCGTCGGCGGACGTCGCCACAACGAGGGGCCGTCGTGGTTGCGCACCTCCTGAGGCTCCGCTGGCGGGTGATGCTGAACGGCTTCAAGCGCAGCACCTGGCAGATGGTGGCCGCCATCATCGGCCTCCTGTACGGACTGGGCATCCTCGGCGTGGTCGTGGCCGGGCTCATCGCCCTGTCGTTCGCGCCCGAGGGCGTCGCGTGGACGACCGCGGTGCTCGGCGGATCGGTGCTCGTGCTGGGCTGGGTGATCGTGCCGCTCGTGCTGCGCGGTCTCGATCAGACCCTCAGCGTCGAGAAGCTGCGCGCGTTCCCGATCCCGGCGGATCGTCTGCTCGTCGCCCTGCTGATCTGCGGCGTGCTGGGCGTGCCGGGCCTGGTGACCTCCATAGCCGGTGTCGCGACCGCTCTCAGCTGGCTGCGCGACCCGGTGGCCCTGATCGCTGCACCGTTCTGCGCCGTGATCGGCGTGCTGACCTGCATCGCCGCGTCGCGCACCGTCGAGTCGCTGACGTCGTCGCTGGGGTCGAAGCGTCGCTACCGCGAGCTGATGAGCGTGCTGATCTTCATCCCGCTGATCCTCGCCGGGCCGATCATCGCCCTCGCCGGCACCGGGCTCGCCACCGTCGGAGACGACCTGCCCGATATCGCGCGCACCCTGTCGTTCACACCGCTCGGGGCGGCGTGGTCGATCCCGGGCGACCTCGCCGCGGGGCGCGGTCTCGAGGCCCTCGCCAAGGTCGGGATCGCCCTCGCGACGCTGGCCGTGCTCCTCCTGCTCTGGAGGCGCGGGTTGGCCGCGGCCCTCATCGCCCCTCCGGCGTCGGACTCCGGTTCGACCGCGAAGGGTCTCGGGCCCTTCCGCTGGTTCCCGGCCACTCCCACCGGCGCCGTGGCGGCCCGCGCGGCCGTCTACTGGATGCGCGACCCCCGATACGGCGGGTCGCTGATCGTCGTACCGCTCATCCCCGTGCTGGCGATCTTCATCTCGGTCACGACCGGCAGCGACTGGCTGCTGCTCGCGACCGGGCCGGCCATCGGCGCCCTGCTGATGATCA
Organism: Frigoribacterium sp. AC394; assembly: GCF_979258095.1. Lineage (NCBI taxonomy): Bacteria > Bacillati > Actinomycetota > Actinomycetes > Micrococcales > Microbacteriaceae > Frigoribacterium > Frigoribacterium sp. AC394. The sequence continues at coordinate 1,552,278 of NZ_OZ409834.1, forward strand.
CCCTCAGCGCCGAGATCTCGTACGACGGCACGGCGTTCGCCGCCCACCTGTCGACGGGGCTGTCGGGGCGGGCGGACCGGGCCGGGCGCGTCCTGACGCTGTCGCTCTTCTCGGTGCCGATGGTGCTGATCGCGACCGTCGTGCCGCTCGCCGTGGTGGGTCGACTCGACCTCGTGCCGGTGATGCTCGGCCTGGGGCTCGGCGTGATGCTGACCGGGTACGGGGTCTCGAGCGTCGCATCGACGAGGTTCCTCATGCCGGTGCCCGCAGCCGGCGAGAGCCCGTTCAAGTCGCCGCAGGGCTCGACGCTGACGACGGCGCTCATCACCTACCTCGTGTGGATCATCGCGTTCGCCTTCGCCATCCCCGAGATCGCACTCGCCATCGCGGCGCTCGTCACCGGCAGCGCACTGCTCGGCTGGCTGACGCTCGTGGTCGGGATCGGGCTCGGCACGGCGCTGCTGTTCGTCGGCATCGACCGCGGAGGCAGGTCGCTCGACGCCCGTGGGCCCGAGCTGCTCAGCAGCCTGCGTCGCGCGAGCGGCGGATAGCGCGGGGCGGGTCGCACGGGGCGGGCTGCGTGTGGCGGGCTGCGCATGACGGGCTGACCCGCGCCTCCCGCCCCCCCTGTGCAAATCGCGACCGGCGCACCCTGTGCAAATCGCGACCGGTTCGTGCTGGGCACATCGCGACCGGTTCGTGCTGGGCACATCGCGACCGGTTCGTGCTGGGCACATCGCGACCGGTTCGTGCTGGGCAGATCGCGACCGGGCTGCTGCACCGCGGCGTGCCGAACCCGACCGGCCCGCGCCTCCTCGGCGTGCCGAACCCGACAAAAACGCCCCGCGCAGCCCACAACGCCAGGAAAAAGACGCCGCTACGCGCGTTCTCGTCGCGAATTGCACACCCCGACACCGGAGCGAAGCGACGCCCGATGAGCCGCGACACGCAGCGACCACCGCCACGCCAGCCGAACCCGACCGGCCCGCGCCTCCTCGGCGTGCCGAACCCGACCAAAACGCCACTCACGGCCCTTGACGCCAGGAAAAAGACGCCGCTTCGCGCGTTCTCGTCGCGAATTGCACACCCGGCCGGGGCGGGTCAGGACTCGATGTCGCCCTCGACGGCCTCATCCGGAGCATCGACCCGGCTGCGCTCGGCGGTGACCGACTTCGCGCGACGGACCGACACGCGGTCGACGATGATCGCCACGAGCGAGCCGATCGCCCCGCCGAAGGTCAGCCCCCAGAGCGAGAAGTAGCCGTAGGTCGACGCGACGCCCTCCCCCTCCTGGAACGGGAAGAGCGAGGTCACGATCAGCGACACGATGACCCCGGCGAGCGCACCCATGATCAGGAAGACCGGGTACTTGGGTGCCCGGCGCACCGTGACCTCGTCATGCGTCGCGACCTCGACGGGCTCGATCGGACCGGCGGGCTCAGTCGACCCGGCAGGCTCGGTCGGACCGGCAGGCTCAGCCGACCCGGCAGGCTCGGTCGACCCGGCAGGCTCAGCCGACCCGGCGGGCTCGGTCGACCCGACGGGCTCGGTCGACCCGGCAGGCTCGGTCGACCCGGCAGGCTCGGCGGGGACGTCGGGCTGCTGCGAGTGGTCGGGAGCGTTGGTCACCCGCCAAGTCTCCCAGACGGACGCCGCGCCGCCGTTCAGCATTCTCGGTGTCGAAGCACACGACTCCAGATGCCGGACCCTGCTCCGGAGGCGCGCTGTAGGAGGCGCAGCACCTCGCCGACCACGCCCGCCCCGGCTCACTCCGGACGCAGCCCCGGCAGCCGCACGGGCACGTACCCGGTGAGATCCGCTCGACTGCCCGACGCGGAGACCAGCGCACCGGCGACCGCCTCGGGCCAGGTCAGACGACCGGTCGCCAGGCGGACGAACGTGTCGGCGTCGGTCTCGACGACGTTCGGCGGCGTACCCCGGGTGTGGCTGAGCCCCTCGCGGAACTGGACGGCTCCGAATGGCGGGACCCGCACCTCCACGGTGGCCCCCGGCTCGGCGTCGGCCATCACCTGCAGCAGCCAGCGGACGGCGGTGGCCGTCACCATCCGGGGTGCCGTCTCGCCGCCGTCGAGCGCCGCCGACGCCTCCCGGACGGCAGCCGCCCCCGCCCCGTCGTCGATCCGCGCCTTGGCCATCGGGCCACCGTACGCCCGGCCCCGACCGCCGGGCCCGCCCAGCGCACCCCCACCCGCCTGCCGGCGCTCGTCGCTAGGCTTGCCCCGTGCGAATCCTCGTCCTCGGTTCCGGTGCTCGTGAGCACGCCATCATCACCGCCCTGCTGCGCGAAGACGCGGGCCACGAGATCGTGGCGGCCCCCGGCAACGCCGGCATCGCCGCGCAGGTCGAGGTCGTGCACCTCGACCCGTCGAACGGCGCGGTCGTCGCCGAATACGCGCTCGAGAACGACGTCGAGCTGGTCGTCATCGGCCCCGAGGCCCCGCTGGTCGCCGGTGTGGCCGATGCGCTGCGGACTCGCGGCATCCCCGTCTTCGGGCCCGGCAAGAAGGCCGCCGCGCTCGAGGGCAGCAAGACCTTCGCCAAGCGCATCATGCAGGAGGCCGGTGTGCCGACCGGTCGCGCGACGCGGGTCGGCACCCTCGACGAGGCCATCGCGGTGCTCGACGACTTCGGCGCCCCGTACGTCGTCAAGGCCGACGGACTCGCGGCGGGCAAGGGCGTGCTCGTCACCGAGAGCCGCGACGCCGCGGTCGAGCACACCACCTACTGGCTGCAGCACGGGCCGGTGCTCGTCGAAGAGCACCTCGACGGCCCCGAGGTCTCGTTGTTCTTCCTCAGCGATGGTCACACCGTCGTGCCGCTCAGCCCGGCGCAAGACTACAAACGACTGCTCGACGGCGACGAGGGGCCCAACACGGGCGGCATGGGCGCGTACTCGCCCCTGCCGTGGCTGGCCGACCGGTTCGGCAGCGAGAAGGACTTCGTCGACGAGGTGCTCGACACGATCGCGACACCGACCGTCCGTCAGCTCGAGAGCGAGTCGACGCCGTTCATCGGCCTGCTCTACGCCGGGCTGATCCTCACCGAGCAGGGTGTGCGCGTCATCGAGTTCAACGCCCGGTTCGGCGACCCCGAGACGCAGGTCGTGCTGCCCCGGCTCATCACCCCCCTCAGCGGTCTGCTGCTCGCGGCGTCGACCGGCTCGCTGGGCAACCACGAGTCGCCTCGGTTCGCGCCCACCTCCGCCGTCACGGTCGTCCTCGCCAGCGAGGGCTACCCCGAGGCTGCGGTCAGCGGTCGTCCGCTCACCGGGCTCGACGACGCCACGGCCGTCGCAGGGGTCCACATCGCGCACGCCGCCACGGCCCGGCTCGACGACCGCCTCATCGCGACCGGCGGCCGCGTGCTCAGCGTCGTCGCCGAGGGGGCCGACTTCGGTGAGGCACGAGGCCGCGCCTACGACGCGCTGTCGCGCATCGGGCTCGAGGGCGGCCAGTACCGCCGAGACATCGCCGAGCGGGTCACTCGATGAGCACCCTCGGCACGCCCCCCGCCCTCGACGGATGGGCGCCGGTCTACTCGGGCAAGGTCCGCGACCTGTACGTCCCCGCCACGGAGGGCGTCCCGGATGCCACCGGCACCGCATCGCCGACCGGCACCGCGTCGCCGACCAGCACCGCATCGCCGACCCACGCCGCATCCCTCGACGACACGCAGTACGTGCTCGTCGTCGCCAGCGACCGGGTCAGCGCGTTCGATCAGGTGCTCGAGCCCGGCATCCCGGGCAAGGGCGCCCTCCTGACACAGCTCAGCCTGTGGTGGTTCGACCAGCTCGAGACGGTGCCGAACCACCTCGTCGACCCGACGCGGGCGACGGTGACGCTGCCCGGTGCCGTCCGCGACCGCGCCATGCTCGTGAAGCCGCTCGACATGTTCCCCGTCGAGTGCGTCGTGCGCGGCTATCTCGTCGGCAGCGGCTGGGTCGAGTACCAGGCGCACGGCACCGTCTGCGGCGTGCCGCTGCCCGAGGGCCTCGCGAGCGGCGATCGACTGCCCGAACCGATCTACACGCCGGCGTTCAAGGCGCAGCTGGGCGATCACGACGAGAACATCAGCTTCGAGCGCACCGTCGAGCTGGTCGGGGCCGAGACGGCGGAGGCGCTCCGCGACCTCTCGCTCGACGTCTTCCGCCGCGCCTCCGCGGTGGCCGAGGCTCGTGGGGTGATCCTCGCCGACACGAAGTTCGAGTTCGGGGCCGATCGCGTGACCGGCGAGATCACCCTCGGCGACGAGGTGCTGACGAGCGACAGCAGTCGCTACTGGGACGCCGAGGTCTACGCCTCGGGCGATCGCACCGCGAGCTTCGACAAGCAGATCGTCCGCAACTGGCTGTCGACCAACTGGGACGGCACGGGCACCCCGCCCGAGCTCCCCGCCGACGTCGTCGAGCAGACCGCCCTCCGCTACCGCGAGCTCATCGAGCGCCTCACCGCCTGACGCGCCGGTTCCGCCTCCGGCTCCGCCTCCGGCCCAGCCCCGTCGCGCGTCGGGAATGCCTCCCACCGCCGACCGGTTGGGTCGATGACACGTCACCGACCTGTGACGTCCCATCGACATCGACCGTTCAGAGGACCCCATGACCGACGCACCCGACGCACCCGACGCACCCGACGCACCCGACGCACCCCGCGCCTCCTCGGCCGATCTGCTCGCAGCCGACACGGGCATGGGTGCGGTCACCCTCCGCGTCGCCGATCTCGACGCGATGACCGCGTACTACCGCGACTCGGTCACACTGCAGGTGCTGGCGAGCGAGTCGGCGGCGGGCCGGGTGACGCTGGGGCGCGGTGCGACGCCGATCGTGATCCTCGAGCACGCCCCCGAGCTGCGGCACGCCGGTCCGCGCGAGGCCGGGCTGTTCCACACGGCGATCCTGTTCGAGACGGAGGCCGATCTGGCCGCAGCGGTCTACTCGGTCGCGAGCCGCCACCCGCAGTCGTTCACCGGCAGCGCCGACCACCTCGTCAGCAAGGCGTTCTACTTCACCGACCCCGAGGGCAACGGCATCGAGCTCTACTGGGACCGAGCCCGCACCGAGTGGTCGTGGACGCACGGGCAGATCGAGATGGCGACGCTCGCGCTCGATCCGAACGGGTTCCTGCAGCAGAACGTCACCGAGGAGGCGCTGGCCGGCACCGCCCTCCGCCCCGCCTCCGTCGGCCACGTGCACCTCAGCGTGGGCGACGTCGATTCGGCCCACCGGTTCTACGTCGAGCAGCTCGGCTTCGAGACGACGACGCGATTCGGACCGCAGGCCCTGTTCGTCAGCGCCGGCGGCTACCACCACCACATGGCCATGAACACGTGGAACAGTGCGGGCGCCGGGCGCCGGCAGCTCGCCCTCGGGCTGGGACTCGTGCGGATCGAGGTCCCGAGCGGCGACGATCTCGGCGCACTCGGCGAGCGCCTCGGCCACTTCGGCGTGGCCACCCGCGACGACGGACGGGTGCTCGGCTTCGACGACCCCTGGTCGAACCGCATCGAAGTGGCAGCTCGCACCGTCTGATCGTCCGCCGGACAACGGCGAACAAAGGTCACAGCCCGCCTATAACTTGCTGACTATCTAGCGACAAAATACATGACCTTAGTCAAGCATGAAGCCACAGGGCGAGGCGGATTTTGCGGCTCCGGACAGAGCCTCAAGTTATCCGGCGAGCTGCGTCGGCATGGCTGTGCACTCTCATTATTCGCTCGCTTGAACCCAACCAAGTTCGCGAGCGTAATTCTTTAGCTTATCCAGGCAATACTTCGCCACCGTTGACCGGTTCGCAGTGGTCAAAAAATCGCCTCCGCGGTATGTAAATTCAATGCAATGAGCGCCCGACCCATCTACAATTGATAAGTCTGGTATAAGTGACGGCAAAAAGGGTAGTCCAGACTCAGATGCAAATATGGCCGCATGTGGCTCACCAAGTGTTGGGTATTCGAGCGCCTGCCGAAAAGCAGCATTTAGCGCTTTATCCTTGGCGCCACCGAATCCAACTTCACTTGCATAAACACTGAAGGCGACACCGGCCTCCCGGGCAGGATTTCCTCGAGTCTCATTTACGGACCGCGTTTCGCCCGCAAGTCTTCTGCCAAGGTCACTACGCGCCAGGTAACTCGCGATGTCTGATGGACTTCTCGGGGAAATTCCAAGGTCGCTAAGAGCAAGTTGGGAACTTTCCGGACCATACTTTCGAATGACCGCTAGGGACAGAGTCGGCGACACGGAAAGTACATGCGCGTCCAACGCCACGATGGTTTGCACCAACAACCCACGGTGCCCAGCCCACCATCTTCCGGTGACGGTCCCACTACATGCCTCGATGAGCGCACCCGGATCCAACATGCCGAAGCGCTTACTGGATGTCAAGGTCGACAAAACACCGTGACCTGAAGTCTCGCTGAGGAAGCCAATAGTTAACGCGAGAGGCTTGACCGTGGAGCGCCGAATATCAGACTTCTGCTTATTAAAGTCCTTAGCTATCTGACGCAGATAGTCACCCATTGAATTAAAATTAGAAGGCGTATATTGATTGAGATCCACAAGATCTTCGAGAGAGTCAACATCGTTGGCCAAAAATAAAACTTGCTCTGCGAGGTGCGGCCAGGCATCACGCGGCGGACCTTCTACGGCCAATGGAATATCGATGGGTACTGCACCAGCGACGCGCTTGTAAGACGACGCAAGGTTGTCAGCGATTTCCCTGTCCGTCTCAGGCCAAATTATCAATGCGCGCCGCCCTTGCTCACTTCGCAAGAACCTCTTCATCGCTCCGAGCTCGGCCTGGTCAGCCGGATTACCCTCGCGGTCATCGACGTTGATGGGAATAACCCGTTGCTCATCGGCCGGAAGCTTTGCTCGATGGAATGCTTCCAATGCCGACGACAAGGACTCTGACGTAATTTCTCCTTTGTATGTCAGCGTCTCCGTGAATTGAGTCCGAGAAAAGATTCCGACATTCTCCGCAAGGGTCGTTTTGCCAGTTCCCGGCTCGCCAAATAGGGGCATAAACAACCCCTCACCCATAGATGAGATTGCTTCTCCGCTGTCCTCAATGGCGTGCACAGTAGTCTCAGTCGGAGGATGCAAAAGTCTGACAACTTCCGGCCCAATTTGCCGAGCAAGTATCTCGTACCGCGAGGGAAGGCTTAGGCTCTTTAGATAGTCCGTTGCAAGAATGGCCACTCGACGACTTTAGCGGAGGACAAGGCTTTCTGACCATTCGCCTACAAGCCGTTACGTTCTTCCTATGCCATCTATCGTCAGCGAACCAGCCAGCATCTTCAGCACCGTCGCCGAGGGCGACCTCACGCTCGACGACCACGAGGCCATCGCATCGCTGCTCGCCCGAGCGTTCCCGAGCTACGACCACTGGTACCTCGGAGCCCGCAGCTGGGCGGGCATGCAACCCGAGCGCCGTGTCGTCGCACGGCTCGGCGACGTGGTCGTGGCGCACGCCGGAGTCCGCCGCCAGTTCGTCACCGTCGGCACGACCGACCTGCTCGTCGCCGCCGTGGGCATGGTCGCCGTCTCGCCCGACGTGCAGAACACGGGGCTCGGTGCCGAGCTCCTGCGGCACGTCGACGGCGTGCTGACCGATCTGCGCGTCCGCTTCGGCGTGCTCGAGTCGGGCGAGGGAGTACAGGGCTTCTACCGTTCGGCCGGGTGGCGCCCGCTCGAGCACGCCGGCGAACCGATCACCGGTCACTACACGGCGTTCAGCGCCGATGGCGCGGGCGTGCTCGTCACGCAGCAGGAGGGCTGGCTCGCCCGCGAGGGCACCTCGACCCTGGCGGAGTGGCCCGAGGGCGACCTGCACTGGAACGGGCAGATGGTCTGACCCGCCCTCGGGGAGTCACGACCCGCCGCCGGCTCGCGCGCCCCCCGGCGCGTCGTGACCCCTCGACCCGGCAGACGGAAGGAGGCGCGGTTCCTGCAGAACAGGAACCGCGCCTCCTTTAGGCACCAGACCGATCGATCAGACGGTGACGCCGACCGTCGCCGGGTCCTCGTTCGAGCCGGGGGCCTCCGGCTCGACGCCCTTGCGGACGCGGAGACCGAGTGTCGGGTCGACGTTCGTCCAGTACTCGTAGACGCGCTCGCGCAGCTCGGGGCGGGTCACCTTCGAGACGTGACCGACGATGTTGGCGACGAGACGGTCGCGCTGCTCGTCGTCCATGACCTCGCGCACCAGCGTGCCGGCCTGCCCGAAGTCGTCGTCCTCGGCGTGGAGAGTCGCGGCCGAGCGCTGCAGCTCGCCATCGCTCTCCCAGCCGCCCGTGTCACCGGCGACCTGCGGGTCGGCGTGCGCGCCGCCCAGCGAGTTGGGTGCGTACACGGGCACTTCGGCCTTCTGGAAGTCGAACCGCGCCGCACCGTCTTTCGAGTACGAGTGCACGGGCGACTTCGGCGCGTTGACCGGCAGCTGCGCGTGGTTGGTGCCCACACGGTAGCGGTGCGCGTCGGCGTAGCTGAAGATGCGGGCGAGCAGCATCTTGTCGGGGCTCGCGGCGATCCCGGGCACGAAGTTCGAGGGGGCGAACGCCGCCTGCTCGATCTGCGCGAAGTAGTTCTCGGGGTTGCGGTTGAGCTCCATCGAGCCGACCTCGATCAGCGGGTAGTCGGCGTGCGGCCAGACCTTGGTGAGGTCGAACGGGTTGAAGCGGTAGGTCGCCGCGTCTTCGTAGGGCATGACCTGCACGGAGAGGGTCCAGGTCGGGAACTCCTCGCGCTCGATCGCGGCCGAGAGATCGCGGATGTGGAAGTCGGCGTCTTCGCCCGCGATGCGGTCGGCGTCGGCCTGCTCGAGGATCTTGATGCCCTGGTCGCTCTTGAAGTGGTACTTGACCCAGAAGCGCTCGCCCTCGGCGTTGATCCACTGGTAGGTGTGCGACCCGAAGCCGTCCATGTTGCGCCACGAGGCGGGCAGGCCCCGGTCGCCCATCAGCCAGGTCACCTGGTGTGCCGACTCGGGCGAGAGGGTCCAGAAGTCCCACTGCATGTCGTGGTCGCGCAGGTGCGTGCCGGGCAGTCGCTTCTGCGAACGGATGAAGTCGGGGAACTTGATGCCGTCGCGGATGAAGAACACGGGTGTGTTGTTGCCGACGAGGTCGTAGTTGCCCTCGGTCGTGTAGAACTTCAGCGAGAACCCGCGGGGGTCGCGCCAGGTGTCGGGGCTGCCCTGCTCGCCGGCGACGGTCGAGAAGCGCGCGAGCATCTCGGTCTCGACGCCGGGCTGGAACAGCGCCGCCCGCGTGTACTTCGAGACGTCGCCGGTGGTCGTGAAGGTGCCGAAGGCTCCGCCGCCCTTGGCGTGCACGACGCGCTCGGGGACTCGCTCGCGGTTGAACTGGGCGAGCTTCTCGACCAGGTAGTGGTCGTGCAGCGCGATCGCGCCGTCGGCGCCGACGCTCTGCGAGTGCTCGTCGCTCGCGACGGGTGCGCCTGAGTTGGTGGTGGTGACGCGTTTCTCGTCGGTCATCTTCTCATCCTGTCTTTCGGTGTCGTTCAGATCGGAATGTCGTGGGGGCCCGGGAGGCGCGGGTCAGTCGGTCAGGACGGGGTCGACCTCGAGCGGCTGGTCGAGCTCGGCGGCGCGGCACTCGGGGCAGATGCCCCAGAACGTGACCTCGGCCGTCTGGACGAAGAAGCCGGCGTCGTTCGACGGCGAGAGGCACGGTGCGTGCCCGACGACGCAGTCGACGTCGGCGATGTCGCCGCAGGTGCTGCAGACCACGTGGTGGTGGTTGTCTCCGGTGCGCAGCTCGTACAGCGCCGGCGAGCCGGCGGGTTCGATGCGGCGGACGAGCCCGACGCCGGTCAACGCGTTGAGGACGCCGTAGACGGCCTGGAGCGAGGTGCCGGGGAGGCGCGGCGCCACCGCTGCGAACAGGGCGTCGGCAGGAGCGTGGGCGCGCCCCTCGAGTGCCGCGAGCACCGCGAGGCGGGGCTCGGTGACGCGCAGACCGGCGCCGCGGAGGGCGTCTCGGGTGGCATCGTCGGCGATCGTCGTCATGGCTTCCAGTAAAGCACTCTTTTGATCTGTTCAAAAACAGATGAGCATCACTCGGAGCGTCATCACAGCCCGGGAGAGGGGTGACGCCCGGCCGATGGGGGGATTCGACCGGGCGTCCTACGGCGTCGGGCGGATCAGGAGCCCTCGACCGGGATGAGCGGAAGGAGACCCGATCACGAGGCCTTGTTCCTCACCGCTGAGATCATCCTGCGGCCGGAACCGATGACGACGCTGGGAGCACGCTCGCATTCCGCTGAGGATCGAGCATCGAGACGACCCCTCCCCGGTCTCTCCGCAGTCCCCAGGAGGCGCTGGTCGCCACCGGCCCGCGCCTCCTGCTGCCGTAGACTCGTCGCGTCCACCCGCTGACGTCTCCGCAGGAGTAAAACGTGCCCACAATCGTCGTCGAGGTCATGCCCAAGGCTGAACTGCTCGACCCCCAGGGCAAGGCCGTCGCCGGCGCCCTGGCCCGTCTCGGACAGAAGCAGCTGACCGATGTCCGCATCGGCAAGCGCTTCGAGGTCACCGTCGAGGGCGAGGTGACCGACGGCGTGCTCGCCGACGTGCGCCGCCTGGCCGACGACATGTTCTCGAACTCCGTCATCGAGGACGTCGTGTCGATCACCGTCGTCGACTCCGCCGACGCCCCCGCCGCCGTCTGATGCGCGTCGGCGTCGTCACCTTCCCCGGCTCCCTCGACGACCGCGACGCGCAGCGCGCGGTCCGCCTCGCCGGCGGCGAACCCGTCGCCCTCTGGCACGGCGACCACGACCTCCAGGGGGTCGACGCGATCATCCTCCCCGGCGGCTTCAGCTACGGCGACTACCTGCGCGCGGGCGCCATCGCCTCCTTCTCGCCGATCATGACCGAGGTCGTCGACGCGGCGAACAAGGGCGTGCCCGTGCTCGGCATCTGCAACGGCTTCCAGATGCTGGCGGAGGCGCGGCTCATCCCCGGCGCGCACACCCGCAACGCGCACCAGCAGTTCATCCGCCGCGACCAGCGCCTCCGCGTCGAGAACGCCCGCACCGACTGGACGAACGGCTTCACCGAGGGGCAGGAGATCACGATCCCCCTCAAGAACGCCGACGGCCGGTTCATCGCCGACGCCGAGACCATCAAGCGCATCGAGGGCGAGGGGCAGGTCGCCTTCCGCTATCTCGACGTCAACCCCAACGGGTCGATGGACGACATCGCGGGCGTCACCAACGCGCGCGGCAACGTGGTCGGCCTCATGCCCCACCCCGAGCACGCGACCGAGCCGGGGTTCGGGCCCGACATGCCCGACGCGATGTCGAGCGGCATCGACGGTCTCACCTTCTTCACGTCCGTCATCGAGAGGGCCCTCGCCAGATGAGCATCGACAGCAAGAGCACGGCGGAGCAGATCGACGTCCGCCCCGAGGGCCACGTGCCCGACACCGTGGCGAACGCCGCGGCGACCCCCGACAGAGAGCAGCCCTACGGCGCGCTCGGCCTCAAGGCCGACGAGTACGCGTCGATCCGCGAGATCCTCGGTCGTCGCCCCACGAGCGGCGAGCTCGCCATGTACTCGGTGATGTGGAGCGAGCACTGCTCGTACAAGTCGAGCAAGATCTACCTCCGGCAGTTCGGCCAGAAGGTCACGCCCGCCATGAAGAAGGACCTCATGGTCGGCATGGGCGAGAACGCCGGCGTCGTCGACGTAGGAGGCGGTTGGGCCGTGACCTTCAAGGTCGAGTCCCACAATCACCCCAGCTACATCGAGCCCTTCCAGGGCGCCGCGACCGGAGTCGGCGGAATCGTCCGCGACATCATCTCCATGGGGGCCCGACCCGTCGCCGTGATGGACCAGCTCCGTTTCGGTGCGATCGACGCGCCCGACACGGCTCGCGTCGTGGATGGCGTCGTCGGCGGCATCAGCTTCTACGCGAACTGCCTCGGTCTGCCCAACATCGGCGGCGAGACCTACTTCGACGCCGTCTACCAGGGCAACCCCCTCGTCAACGCCCTCGCGGTCGGCGTCCTGCGTCATGAGGACCTGCACCTGGCGAACGCCCGCGGCGTGGGCAACAAGGTCGTGCTCTTCGGTGCCCGCACGGGCGGCGACGGCATCGGCGGAGCCTCCATCCTCGCCTCCGACACGTTCTCGTCGGGCGGCCCGACCAAGCGGCCGGCCGTCCAGGTGGGCGACCCGTTCGCCGAGAAGGTGCTCATCGAGTGCTGCCTCGAGCTGTTCCGCGACGAGCTGGTCGAGGGCATCCAGGACCTCGGCGCCGCCGGCATCAGCTGCGCCACGTCCGAGCTCGCCTCCAACGGCGACGGCGGCATGTTCATCGAGCTCGACAAGGTGCTGCTGCGCGACCCGTCGCTGACCGCCGAGGAGATCCTGATGAGCGAGAGCCAGGAGCGCATGATGGCCGTCGTCGAGCCGTCGAAGCTCGAGGCGTTCCTCGCCGTCACGGCCAAGTGGGACGTCGAGACGAGCGTCCTCGGCGAGGTCACCGACACCGGCCGACTGGTGATCGACTGGCACGGCGAGGAGATCGTCAACGTCGAGCCGCGCACCGTCGCGGTCGACGGCCCGGTCTACGAGCGACCCGTCGCGTACCCGACCTGGATCGACGCCCTGCAGGCGGACTCCGCCTCGGCGCTCCCCCGCCCCACGGGCAACAGCGTGCTGCGCGAGCAGTTCCTCGAACTTCTCGGTTCGGCGAACCTCTCGGACAAGAGCTGGGTCACCAACCAGTACGACACCTACGTGCTCGGCAACACGGCCCTGAGCTTCCCCGACGACGGCGGCATGATCCGCGTCGACGAAGAGAGCGGCCTCGGCTTCGCCATCGCCACCGACGCCAACGGCCGGTACTGCCAGCTCGATCCCAAGCAGGGTGCTCGCCTGGCCCTGGCCGAGGCTTACCGCAACGTCGCCGTCACCGGGGCGGTGCCGGCAGCCGTGACGGACTGCCTGAACTTCGGCAGCCCCGAGAACCCCGAGGTCATGTGGCAGTTCTCGCAGACCGTCGAGGGCCTCGCCGACGGGTGCCTCGAACTCGAGATCCCCGTCACCGGCGGCAACGTCTCGTTCTACAACCAGACCGGCACCGTGCCGATCCACCCGACGCCGGTCGTGGGCGTGCTCGGCGTCATCCAGGACGTCGCGAAGCGCGTCCCGTCCGGCTGGCAGGACGAAGGCGACAACATCTACCTGCTCGGCACCACGGCGCTCGAGCTCGACGGCTCGGCATGGGCCGGTGTGATCCACGATCACCTCGGCGGTCGTCCGCCCGCGGTCGACCTCGACGCCGAGAAGCAGCTCGCGCAGCTGCTCGCCGCAGGGGCCGACCAGTCGCTGCTCGCCGCCGCGCACGACCTCAGCGACGGCGGCCTCGCACAGGCCCTGGCGGAGTCCGTCCTGCGGTTCGGCGTCGGTGCGCGGGTCTGGCTCGGCGAACTGCTCGAGCGCGACGGCATCGACGCGGCCACGGCGCTCTTCAGCGAGTCGACCGGCCGAGTGATCGTGTCGGTGCCCCGCGAGGACGACGTGCGGTTCCGTGGTCTCTGCGAAGGTCGCGGCTACCCCGTGGCCCGCATCGGAGTCACCGACGGCGCGTCGGAGTCGCTCGAGATCCAGGATGTCTTCACGGTCTCGCTCGACGAGCTGCGACGCACCCACCGCGCGACGCTCCCCGCGCGCTTCGGAGCGACCATCCCGCAGTAGCGGTCATGCGCGACACGACGGACGCCCTCGCCTTCTCGGCGGGGGCGTCCTTCGTGTGCGTCGGGCCCATCGCGCGGACCACGTTCCACGCTGGTCAGAAGACGGCTCTCCCAGCCGCACGAAGGGCCACAACCGACCACCCCGACCCGCGCCCAGACGAGTGCTCCACGCTGTTCAGAAGGCGGCCCCACGGCACACACGACGGACCACGACCGACCACCCTGAACCGCGCCTCCTGGGCTGGCGGGGGGACGCAGAAAGGCCCCGACCAACAGGTCGGGGCCCTTCTCGAAGCTGGGGTACCTGGACTCGAACCAAGAACAACTGAACCAGAATCAGTCGTGTTGCCAATTACACCATACCCCAATGATGACGCATGTCAGTGCTACATCATTCGGCTCAAACTCGAACCGAGAACCTACTGTACAGCATCTCCGAGGCCCCGTGCGACACCGATCAGATCGCGGTTGACGACGGCGGCTACCGACGCCCCCGAGCCCGCTGCAACGATCAACTGCTGCGGCCCCGGGGCCGTCGACTCCCCCGCGGCGTAGAGGCCGTCGACGGTCGTGCGGCCGTGCGCATCGACGACGAGCAGGCCGTCCGAGTCGAGCATCGCCCCGGTGGCGGCGACGTACTCGAGCGCACCAGACCACGTCGGTCGGACGAAACCGCCGGTCCGCTCGATTCGGGTGCCGTCTTCGAGCACGACGGCGCGCATCCCATCGCGGTCCGCATCGATCGATGCGACCCGACGCCGCTCGACGGTCACCCCGCGTGCACCTAGGTCCGTCTCCTCACCCGGCGTGACGACGTCCGCCCCGTTGGTGAAGACGACCAGGTCCGCCGACCACTGCAGCAGTAGATGCGCCCGTTCGGCGAGGTCGGGGTGCTCGCCGATCACAGCCAGGGGCTGATCGCGTTTGTCGTACCCGTCGCATTCGATGCAGCTGTGGATGAACGTGCCGTAGAACGCCTTCAGGCCGTCGATCTCGGGCAGGGTCTCGTGCAGCCCGGTCGCGACGACCACGACCGCTGCGGTCGCGCTGCTGGTGCGCCCACGGAAATCGCAGTCGATCTCGAAGCCGCCGTCGACGACCGACACCGACGTGGCCATCGTCATCCGGTGTTCGGCACCCTCGTATCGGAGGAACTCGTCGCGGCCGAGCTTGCGCAGCTCGAGAGGCGAGATGCCGTCGCGAGTGAGGTACCCGTGAGACAGCAGCGTCGCGGAGTTGCGCGGCCGGTTGCCGTCGATCAGCAGCACGCGACGGCGGGCGCGGGCGAGGTTCAGAGCGGCGCTGAGCCCGGCTGGCCCGCCCCCGATCACCGCGACTTCGTACTCCATGCTCATGAGCGTGCTGCGAGCCTCTCGAGACGGGCCATCGTCGACTCGCGACCGAGGATCTCCATCGACTCGAACAGCGGAGGGCTCACCCGTCGACCGGACAACGCGACGCGCAGCGGTCCGAAGGCCACGCGCGGCTTGAGCCCCAGCCCGTCGACGAGCGCCCCCTTGAGCGCCTCCTGGATGTCGGTGTGATTCCACGACGTCAGCCCCTGCAGAGCCTCCGAGGAGGCGCGCAGCACCTGGACATGCCCCTCCGGCAACGAGGCGATCGCGTCCTCTTCGTAGACGAGATCCTCATCGCTCGTGAAGAGGAACGACAGCATGCCACGGGCCTCGCCGAGCAGAGTCATGCGTTCTTGGACGAGCGGAGCCGCCTCGCTGAGCACTCGACGCTCCGACTCGGTGATCGGATCAGAGACGACACCCTCGAGATAGGGCAGAAGACGGTCGACGAAGTCCTCGGCCTCGAGACGGCGGATGTGGTCTCCGTTGATCGACTCAGCCTTCTTGAGGTCGAATCGTGCGGGATTTGGATTGACGTCGACGACATCGAAGGCCTCGACCATCTCGTCGATCGAGAAGACATCGCGATCGTGCGTCAGCGACCAGCCGAGCAGAGCGAGGTAGTTGACCAGGCCCTCCGGGACGAAGCCACGGTCGCGGTGGTGGAAGAGGTTGGCCTCGGGGTCGCGCTTCGACAGCTTCTTGTTCTTGTCCCCCATGACGTAAGGGAGGTGCCCGAAGCGCGGCACGAAGGTGGTGATGCCCAACTCGACGAGCGCTTCATACAGAGCGATCTGCCGGGGTGTCGACGAGAGGAGGTCCTCACCGCGGAGCACATGCGTGATGCCCATCAGCGCGTCGTCGAGGGGATTGACGAAGGTGTAGAGAGGAACGCCGTTGGGCCGGACCACGACGAAGTCGGTGAACGAGCCGGCCGGGAACGTGATCTCCCCACGGACCAGATCGTCGAAGCTGAGGTCGCGGTCGGGGACTCGTAGTCGGAGCGCCGGCTGACGACCCTCGGCACGGAATGCCGCACGCTGCTCGTCGGTGAGCTCACGCTCGAAGTTGTCGTAGCCCTGCTTGGGATCACGACCATTGGCGATGTTCCGCGCCTCGATCTCCTCGCCCGTCGCGAAGCTCTCGTAGAGGAGTCCGCGCTCGAGCAGCTGATCGATGACACCCTGATAGATGTCGTGACGCTGCGACTGCCTGTACGGCCCGTGCGGACCGCCGACGTCGACACCCTCGTCCCAGTCGATCTTGAGCCAACGGAGACCGTCGAGGATCTGCTCGTAGCTCTCTTCGCTGTCACGGGCCGCGTCGGTGTCTTCGATCCGGAAGACGAGCTTGCCGCCGGTGTGACGTGCGTAGGCCCAGTTGAACAGGGCCGTCCGGATCAGGCCGACGTGAGGCGTGCCAGTGGGCGAGGGGCAGAACCGGACGCGCACATCAGTGCCGGTCGCGGTGGAGAAGGGAGCAGACATCGAGGACGATCTTACCGCTTCGCCCCCGACTGCCGGAGGCGCGTTAAACGCAGAAAGCCCCTTCCGAAGAAGGGGCTCTCTGATCTTTCAAAAGGAGTCCGGCGGTGTCCTACTCTCCCACAAGGTCCCCCTTGCAGTACCATCGGCGCTGAGAGTCTTAGCTTCCGGGTTCGGAATGTAACCGGGCGTTTCCCTCTCGCTATGGCCGCCGAAACATTTACCACACACAGGCCCTGAGGCCAGCGGTGAAGTCTGTTTCAGACCATGCACCCACCCCCACCCCGAAGGATGACGGCAGACGACTGTCTGTTCAATTGTTCCCGACCGTATTTCGGGAACCACATAGTGGACGCAAGCAGCTTTCCCCCACCTCTACAGGGAGGGAGTGTTGTCAAGTTATCGGCTTATTAGTACCGGTCAGCTCCATGGGTCGTTAGTCCCCACTTCCACATCCGGCCTATCAACCCAGTAGTCTAGCTGGGAGCCTCTCACCCCGAAGGGTATGGAAATCTCATCTCGAAGCCGGCTTCCCGCTTAGATGCTTTCAGCGGTTATCCGTTCCGAACGTAGCTAATCAGCGGTGCTCTTGGCAGAACAACTGACACACCAGAGGTTCGTCCATCCCGGTCCTCTCGTACTAGGGATAGATCTTCTCAAATTTCCTGCGCGCGCAGCGGATAGGGACCGAACTGTCTCACGACGTTCTAAACCCAGCTCGCGTACCGCTTTAATGGGCGAACAGCCCAACCCTTGGGACCTACTCCAGCCCCAGGATGCGACGAGCCGACATCGAGGTGCCAAACCATGCCGTCGATATGGACTCTTGGGCAAGATCAGCCTGTTATCCCCGAGGTACCTTTTATCCGTTGAGCGACAGCGCTTCCACAAGCCACTGCCGGATCACTAGTCCCGACTTTCGTCCCTGCTCGACTTGTCAGTCTCACAGTCAAGCTCCCTTGTGCACTTACACTCGACACCTGATTGCCAACCAGGTTGAGGGAACCTTTGGGCGCCTCCGTTACTTTTTGGGAGGCAACCGCCCCAGTTAAACTACCCACCAGGCACTGTCCCAGAACCGGATCACGGTTCGTAGTTAGATATCCAAAGTGACCAGAGTGGTATTTCAACAATGACTCCACCTGAACTAGCGTCCAAGCTTCACAGTCTCCCACCTATCCTACACAAGCCACTCCGAACACCAATACCAAGCTGTAGTAAAGGTCACGGGGTCTTTCCGTCCTGCTGCGCGTAACGAGCATCTTTACTCGTAGTGCAATTTCGCCGAGTTCGCGGTTGAGACAGCTGGGAAGTCGTTACGCCATTCGTGCAGGTCGGAACTTACCCGACAAGGAATTTCGCTACCTTAGGATGGTTATAGTTACCACCGCCGTTTACTGGGGCTTAAATTCTGAGCTTCGCTTGCGCTAACCCTTCCTCTTAACCTTCCAGCACCGGGCAGGCGTCAGTCCGTATACATCGTCTTGCGACTTAGCACGGACCTGTGTTTTTAGTAAACAGTCGCTTCCCACTGGTCTCTGCGGCCTTTCCCGCTCCGGGAGTAAATCCCATCACGGTTCCGGCCCCCCTTCTCCCGAAGTTACGGGGGCATTTTGCCGAGTTCCTTAACCACGATTCTCTCGATCTCCTTGGTATTCTCTACCTGACCACCTGAGTCGGTTTGGGGTACGGGCGGCTTGAACCTCACGTCGATGCTTTTCTCGGCAGCATAGGATCACTGATTTCCCCCATACGGGGTACGCATCGGATCTCAGGCGCATTGACGACGGATTTGCCTATCGTCAGCCCTACATCCTTACACCAGGTTCACCTTACGGATACCATCGCCTGGCTCAGCTACCTTCCTGCGTCACACCTGTTAATACGTTAACCGCACCAGCATGGGGTCGAGCGTTAGACCGGCCGGCATCACCCCGAAGGGATCCACTCAGCCGGGTTAGGACTCTTAGCACCACTGGATTAGCTTGGGCGGTTCTTCGCCGGTACGGGAATATCAACCCGTTGTCCATCGACTACGCCTGTCGGCCTCGCCTTAGGTCCCGACTTACCCAGGGCGGATTAACCTGGCCCTGGAACCCTTGGTCTTTCGGAGGACGGGTTTCTCACCCGTCTTTCGCTACTCATGCCTGCATTCTCACTCGTGTGGCCTCCACGGCTGGTTTACACCGCCGCTTCACTGGCCACACGACGCTCTCCTACCACTCCGTACGACTGAACCACGAAGGCTTGTCTATAATACGAAATCTACAACTTCGGTGGTGTGCTTGAGCCCCGTTACATTGTCGGCGCGGAATCACTTGACCAGTGAGCTATTACGCACTCTTTCAAGGGTGGCTGCTTCTAAGCCAACCTCCTGGTTGTCTATGCAACTCCACATCCTTTCCCACTTAGCACACGCTTAGGGACCTTAGTTGGTAGTCTGGGTTGTTTCCCTCTCGACGATGAAGCTTATCCCCCACCGTCTCACTGCTGCGCTCTCACTTACCGGCATTCGGAGTTTGGCTGACGTCAGTAAGCTTTTGGGCCCCATCGGCCATCCAGTAGCTCTACCTCCGGCAAGAAACACGCAACGCTGCACCTAAATGCATTTCGGAGAGAACCAGCTATCACGAAGTTTGATTGGCCTTTCACCCCTATCCACAGCTCATCCCCTCCATTTTCAACTGAAGTGGGTTCGGTCCTCCACGACGTCTTACCGTCGCTTCAACCTGGCCATGGATAGATCACTTCGCTTCGGGTCTAGGACATGCGACTGTATCGCCCTATTAAGACTCGCTTTCGCTACGGCTACCCCACACGGGTTAACCTCGCCACATATCGCTAACTCGCAGGCTCATTCTTCAAAAGGCACGCTGTCACCCCTACAAGGAGGCTCCAACGGTTTGTAAGCAAACGGTTTCAGGTACTATTTCACTCCCCTCCCGGGGTACTTTTCACCTTTCCCTCACGGTACTTGTCCGCTATCGGTCATCTGGGAGTATTTAGGCTTATCAGGTGGTCCTGACAGATTCACACGGGATTTCTCGGGCCCCGTGCTACTTGGGATCCCCATTCAGCCAGCGCCAGCATTTCGGCTACGGGGTTCGCACCCTCTATGACCAGCCATTCAAAGCTGTTCGCCTATACTGCGCTGTAACTGCTCCTGTCCGGCAGAACAGGACAACGGGTCCCACAACCCCGACCATGCAACGACCGCCGTCTATCACACATGACCGGTTTAGCCTCTTCCGATTTCGCTCGCCACTACTGACGGAATCACTGTTGTTTTCTCTTCCTGTGGGTACTGAGATGTTTCACTTCCCCACGTTCCCTCTACCCGCCCTATATATTCAGGCGGGAGTCACCAGGTCAAAATGCCTGGCGGGGTTTCCCCATTCGGAAATCCTCGGATCAGGGCTCGATTATCAGCTCCCCGAGGCTTATCGCAGATTTCTACGTCCTTCTTCGGCTCCAGATGCCAAGGCATCCACCGTTTGCTCTTAGAAACTTGACCACAAAGTTGCTGCCAGCCGAAGCCAGCAGCTCAGTGTTATCTCATTCGCCAACCACACCCCCGAAGGAGCGGGTTGGTCTAAGAAATTGCACTTAGTATCACAAACAACCACCCGACCCGAAGGCCAGATACTGTCTGCGACTAAGATGCTCGCGTCCACTGTGTAGTTCTCAAAATACGGGCGGGTCCCATACTCACCCTGCGAATAATGCAGGACTCATATGGCCCAGAGGAGTTCAACCCCCCACACCGAAGCGCAGGGAAGTTTGGTCCCTCAGGACCCAACAGCGTGCACACCCCCCACCTCAGACACCCTCACGTTCCAAACACCCGAAGATGTCGTACTGATGCTGATGCCCTCACCGGAGAGCCATTGTCAATGTTCCACCCATGAGCGCCAGCCGGAGACATTCGCTCCGAAACTGACTTGACCAGAAAATCCCTGTGTAAACAGCAGGGCTGGTACATGCTCCTTAGAAAGGAGGTGATCCAGCCGCACCTTCCGGTACGGCTACCTTGTTACGACTTAGTCCTAATCACCAATCCCACCTTCGACAGCTCCATCCCACAAGGGGTTAGGCCACTGGCTTCGGGTGTTACCGACTTTCATGACTTGACGGGCGGTGTGTACAAGGCCCGGGAACGTATTCACCGCAGCGTTGCTGATCTGCGATTACTAGCGACTCCGACTTCATGAGGTCGAGTTGCAGACCTCAATCCGAACTGAGACCGGCTTTTTGGGATTCGCTCCACCTTACGGTATCGCAGCCCTTTGTACCGGCCATTGTAGCATGCGTGAAGCCCAAGACATAAGGGGCATGATGATTTGACGTCATCCCCACCTTCCTCCGAGTTGACCCCGGCAGTCTCCTATGAGTTCCCACCATTACGTGCTGGCAACATAGAACGAGGGTTGCGCTCGTTGCGGGACTTAACCCAACATCTCACGACACGAGCTGACGACAACCATGCACCACCTGTATACCGACCTTGCGGGGCGACCATCTCTGGACGTTTCCGGTATATGTCAAGCCTTGGTAAGGTTCTTCGCGTTGCATCGAATTAATCCGCATGCTCCGCCGCTTGTGCGGGCCCCCGTCAATTCCTTTGAGTTTTAGCCTTGCGGCCGTACTCCCCAGGCGGGGAACTTAATGCGTTAGCTGCGACACGGAGACCGTGGAATGGCCCCCACATCTAGTTCCCAACGTTTACGGCATGGACTACCAGGGTATCTAATCCTGTTCGCTCCCCATGCTTTCGCTCCTCAGCGTCAGTTACGGCCCAGAGATCTGCCTTCGCCATCGGTGTTCCTCCTGATATCTGCGCATTCCACCGCTACACCAGGAATTCCAATCTCCCCTACCGCACTCTAGTCTGCCCGTACCCACTGCAGGCTGGGGGTTGAGCCCCCAGATTTCACAGCAGACGCGACAAACCGCCTACGAGCTCTTTACGCCCAATAATTCCGGACAACGCTTGCACCCTACGTATTACCGCGGCTGCTGGCACGTAGTTAGCCGGTGCTTTTTCTGCAGGTACCGTCACTTTCGCTTCTTCCCTACTAAAAGAGGTTTACAACCCGAAGGCCGTCATCCCTCACGCGGCGTTGCTGCATCAGGCTTGCGCCCATTGTGCAATATTCCCCACTGCTGCCTCCCGTAGGAGTCTGGGCCGTGTCTCAGTCCCAGTGTGGCCGGTCACCCTCTCAGGCCGGCTACCCGTCGTCGCCTTGGTGAGCCATTACCTCACCAACTAGCTGATAGGCCGCGAGTCCATCCTTGACCGAAATTCTTTCCAACTCCTAGCCATGCGGCTGAAGCTCGTATCCGGTATTAGACGCCGTTTCCAGCGCTTATCCCAGAGTCAAGGGCAGGTTACTCACGTGTTACTCACCCGTTCGCCACTAATCCCTGGAGCAAGCTCCAGTTCATCGTTCGACTTGCATGTGTTAAGCACGCCGCCAGCGTTCGTCCTGAGCCAGGATCAAACTCTCCGTAAAAGAAAAAACAGTCCAACCGGAATAGGCCGGAACTGCTGAATTTGATGCTGACCAAAGAACAAAACAATCTGACGATTGTTGTTGTCCATCAATCTCAAAGAAACCTAAACACCACTCACAACCCCACCGAACGGTGAAGCCACAAGCAATGCCAGGGTATAATTTGGCATTTGACAATGTGCACGCTGTTGAGTTCTCAAGGACCAAACGCACCAGAAACCCGACCTTATGAAGGCCATCGTCCGAGGCAGCTGTGAAACCTTAGCACCAGATTACAATCCGTAAAACCAGTGACAATCACTCCCGAAGAAGCAATCCGTTCCCGTGGGAACGAGGCACTAACCTACATCATGTTTTCCAATGTTGCAACTTGCTTGGTCCGAGGCCGTAATGGCAACTCGAGGACTTGGAAGCCGGTCACACTTGAGTTCCGGTGAGCTTCGCTCCGCCGAACCTTTGGGGTGACAAGAAAGAACCTTACACGGACAATCCGCCACACGTCCAAACCTCCACGCATCCCGGGCGTGTCGCCGCCCAAAACCCCGGAAACATCACGATCCCGCCCCAGAACGCCGCACACGGCGTCTCCGACCCGGTCGACGGAGCCGGCGGACGCCTCGACGAGGCCGTTCCCGCCGCACGTGTCGGCTCTGCGTCCGGGCAGGCGGACACACGGCTACCCGGCTACCCGGCTACACGGCTACCCGGCTACCCGGCTACCCGGCTACCCGGCTACCCGGTTACCCGGTTACCCGGCTACCCGGACATCGTGACATCCGGACACCGGGACACCGGGACACCGGGACACCGGGACACGATCGAAGCGTGCGACCCGGGACTACGCCAGCGGCAGCAGCTGGACCGCGCCGAGCGAGACGACCGCGATGAACAGCCACGACGCGAGACCGACGGCGACCGCGCGGCCGCCGGTCCGGACGAGCTTCTCGACGCGGATCCCGGTTCCGAGTCCGAAGAGCGCGAGTCCGAGCAGCACCGTCTGCGCCACGTCGGCCGCACCGATCACCGTCTCGGGGATCGGCAGGAACGTGCGGATGACCACGGCGATCAGGAACCCGACGACGAACAACGGGACGATCGGGGGTCGCGTACCCGCGCCTCCTCCTCGTCGGCGGATGACCACCGAGGTGATCGCGACCACGGGTGCCAGCATGACCACCCGGGTCAGCTTGACCACGACGGCGATGGCGAGCGCGGAGGCTCCGGCGGTCTGAGCGGTGGCGACGACCTGCCCGACATCGTGAACGCTCGCCCCGGTCCAGGCGCCGAACTGCATGTCGGTGAGCCCGAGCGCCGCGCCGATCGGCGGGAGGATCGCGATCGCGGCGGTTCCGCAGAGAGTGACCAGGGCGACGGGCGTCGCCGCGTCGCGCCCTCGATCCCGGGTGACCGCGCTCATCGCGCCGATCGCCGACGCGCCGCAGATCGAGAAGCCGGCCGCGAGGAGCAGCGGCTGATCACCCGGGAGTCGCGCCCACCGGCCGAGAGCCCATGTCACGAAGAACGTGGCCGCGAGGATCGCGATGACCACGACGATCGTCAGCCACCCCAGACCGGCGACGTCGACGAGGCTGAGCTTCAGACCGAGGAGCACCACTCCGATGCGGAGCAGTCGCTTGGCGGAGAGGGTCAGACCCGGAGCGAGAACACCGTCGAGAGCCGATCGAGCCTGCGGGATCTGCGCCACCACGATGCCGAGCAGCACGCAGACCGTGAGGATCGGCACCGCCGGAAGCACCAGATGCACACCCCACGCCAGACCCAGGGCGACCGCCGCGACCGCGACCCCCGGCACCCATGGGGCGCGTCGGCGCGCGATGTCAGGGGTCGAGGTCACGGGGGGGGGGGGGGGGGGGGGGGGGCCGGGTCAGACGCGGTTCTTGGCGGGGTTGATCAACGAGCCGATGCCCGAGATCGCGACCTCGACGGTCTGACCGGAGGTGAACGGGCCGATGCCGGCGGGGGTGCCGGTGAGGATCACGTCACCCGGCAGCAGGGTGAAGACGTCGGTCACGTACTCGATCAGCTCGGGGATCTTGTGGATCATCTGCATCGTCGACTCGCGTTGCATGACCTCGCCGTCGACGCGGGTCTCGATGGTCGCGTCGCTCCAGTCGAACTCGTTCTCGATGTACGGACCGAGCGGCAGGAACGTGTCGTAGCCCTTGGCGCGCGTCCACTGACCGTCGCTGTTCTGCACGTCGCGAGCCGTCACGTCGTTCGCGATCGTGTAGCCGAAGACGACGTCCTCGTAGTTCTCGGCCTTGACGCGCTTCGCGATCGAGCCGATCACGATGGCCAGTTCACCCTCGAAGTCGACCTGACCGACATCCGGCGGCAGCTGGATCGAATCGCCGAAGCCGATGACCGTCGTGTTCGGCTTGATGAACAGGAGCGGCGCCTCCGGAGGGGTCTGCCCCAGCTCGTCGGCGTGGTCGTGGTAGTTCAGGCCGACCCCGACCACCTTGGAGCGGGGGATGACCGGCGCGAGGATCTTCGCCGAACGCAGCGAGATGCGCTCGCCCGTGGTCTCGTACCCGCTGTACATCGGGTCGCCCGCGAGCACGATCAGCTCGCGCTCGTCGACGATGCCGTAACGGGGGTCTTCGCCGGGGGTTGCGAACCGTGCGATCTTCATGCGTCGAGCCTCGTCATCCATCCGTGAACATCGGGTCGCCGACCGTACTGGATGTCGGTCAGCTCGGCACGGAGCGACATCGTCAGCTCTCCGCCTTCGGCCGCGGGAGAGCCGATGTGCACGCCCTCGCCCTTCAACTCGGCGATCGGCACGACGACCGCGGCGGTACCGCACGCGAACACCTCGACGATGTCGCCCGAAGCCACACCGTCGCGCCACTCGTCGAGGGTGACCCGCCGACGCTCGACACGGTGCCCCCGCGCCTCGGCCAGTTCGAGGATCGAGTCGCGCGTGATCCCCTCGAGGATCGAGTCGCTGTCCGGGGTGACCAGGGTGCCGTCCCGCTTGACGAGCACGACGTTCATGCCGCCGAGCTCTTCGATGTAGTTGCTCTCGGACGAGTCGAGGAACAGCACCTGCTGGCAGCCGTTCTCGTAGGCCTCCTGCTGCGGGAGCAGGGACGAGGCGTAGTTGCCGCCCGTCTTCGCCGCACCCGTGCCTCCTTTGCCGGCCCTCGCGTAGTTCGTCGTCAGCCAGATCGAGACCGGCGAGACGCCGCCCGTGAAGTACGCCCCCGCAGGGCTCGCGATCACGTGGTAGGCCACCTCGTGGGCGGCACGCACACCGAGGAACGCCTCGGTCGCGATCATGAAGGGCCGCAGGTACAGGCTCGTCTCGGGGGCCGAGGGCACCCAGTCGAGATCGGCGCGGACCAGCTGCCGGACGGACTCGACGAAGTCATCGGTGCTCAGCTCGGGCAGGGCGAGCCGTCGTGCCGATCGCTGCAGCCGGCGGGCGTTCGCCTCGGGGCGGAACGACCAGACCGACCCGTCGGCGTGACGGTAGGCCTTCATGCCCTCGAAGATCTCTTGCGCGTAGTGCAGCACCGAGGCCGACGGGTCGAGCTGCAGCGGGCCGTAGGCGTGGACGGCCGCTTCGTGCCACCCGCCCTCGAGGCTCCAGCGGATGGTGACCATGTGGTCGGTGAAGTGCTTGCCGAAACCCGGGTCGGAGAGGATGACCTCTCGCTCGGCCGCATCGCGTGCGGTCGACGACGGCCTGAGGTCGAACTGCAGACCGAACCCGGACGAGGTGCCGTCGGTCGGAGCGTCGGTGGTGGTCATGATGCCCTTCGAGCAGAGGCGGAGGAGGACGCGGACGGCGCGGGGCCGGCGGTCTGCAGACGATCGACGATCGCCGAGCCGATCTCGGCGGTGGTGCGAGGGGCCGCCGAGGAGGCGCGGGTCGAGCGGTCGGCGATGTCGCCCTCGACCGCGCTCGTCACGCGTGCCGCGGCGTCGGGCAGCCCGAGGTGCTCGAGCAGGAGGGCGACCGAGAGGATCGCCGCCGTCGGGTCGGCCTTCTGCTGCCCGGCGATGTCGGGGGCCGAGCCGTGCACCGGCTCGAACATGCTCGGGAACACGCCGTCCGGGTTGATGTTCGCCGACGCCGCGAGACCGATGCCCCCGCTGACGGCGCCCGCGAGGTCGGTGAGGATGTCTCCGAAGAGGTTGTCCGTCACGATGACGTCGAACCGCGACGGGTCGACGACGAGGTGGATGGTGGCCGCGTCGACGTGCTGGTAGTCGACCGTCACGTCGGGGTACTCGGCCGCGACCGAGTCGACGAGCCTCTGCCAGAGGCCGCCGGCGAACACGAGCACGTTGGTCTTGTGCACCAGCGTGAGACGACCGCGCCGAGCGCGTGCCTTCTCGAACGCGAAGCGGACCACGCGCTCGACGCCGTGCGCGGTGTTCACGCTGACCTCGTTGGCGATCTCGTGCGGCGTGCCCTGGCGGAGGACGCCGCCGTTGCCGACGTAGGGGCCCTCGGTGCCCTCTCGGACGACCACGAAGTCGACCTGGCCCGGATCGGCGAGGGGCGACGGGACACCCGGGTAGACCAGCGTCGGACGCAGGTTGACGTAGTGGTCGAACGCGAATCGCAGCTTGAGCAGCAGACCTCGCTCGATGATGCCCCCGCGCAGACGCGGGTCGCGCGGGTCGCCGCCGACCGCCCCGAGCAGGATCGCGTCGTGCGACGACAGCGCCTCGAGGTCGTCGTCGGTCAGGATGTCGCCGGTCTCGAGGTAGCGGGCCGCACCGAGTCGGAACTCGGTCACCTCGAACACCGCGTCGTCGCCCGTCGCGGCGTCGAGCACCCTGAGGGCCTCGGCCACGACCTCGGGGCCGATGCCGTCGCCGGGAACGGCGGCGAGTCGGACGGTGCGCGACATGGGACTCCTCAGCGTCTCGGGATGGACCGGCACCACTTTACCCGTGCGCACCGACACCGCAGACGGTCAGTCGTGGGCCGACGCACGACGAAGAGACACCAGCGCCACCACGACGGCGACGACCATCACGCCGGCCCCGACTCCGGCGGTCGCTACGAGGCCCTCGTCGAACGCGTGGGTGGCCGCGTCGAGGAGGCGACCGGCGACGGGGGCGTCGAGGGACCCCGCTGCGGACACCGCGCCTCCCAGGGTCTCCCGGGCGGCGTCGCCGGCCTCGGCGGGGACCCCGTCGGGGATCACGAGGCTGCCCCGGTAGATCGCCGTGAGCATGCTGCCGAGCACGGCGGTGCCGAGCACGGCGCCGACCTCGTAGGCGGTCTCGGAGACGGCGGACGCCGCCCCGGCGCGGGCCGGCGGGACGGCCGCGATGATCTGATCGTTCGAGATCGTCTCGGCGGCCCCGACCCCCAGCCCGACGAGCGCGAACGCGACGACGAAGAGCACCACCGGCGCCTCGGCCCCCGACAGCCACACCGTCGCGTACCCGATCGCGGCGGACGCCAGCCCGGCGGCGACGATGACGCGAGGGGTCACCCTCCGGACGATCGGCACCACGATCAGACCGGCGACGATCATGACCGCGAGACCCGGCACGAGGGTCAGGGCCGCCTGGAGGGGCCGCAGCCCGACGACGAGCTGGAGGTGCTGCGTCGTGAAGAAGAGGAACCCGACCAACGAGAGGATGGCGAGCAGGTTCACGACGATCGAGCCGGCGAACACCGGGTTCGAGAAGAGCCGGACGTCGAGCAGCGGGCGCTCGCGGCGAAGCTGACGGCGCACGAAGAGCCAGCCCGACACGATCCCGAGGGCGGCCAGGGCCACGACGTCGACACCGGGGCCGTGCGTCGCCAGCAGTTTGATCGAGGCGACGACCGGCGCCATCGCCGTGAGCGAGAGCAGCACCGACACGGGGTCGAACGGCCCCGGCTCGGGATCGCGGCTCTCGACGAGCAGGATCGGGGCCAGCACCAGCAGCGGCACGAGCACCGGGACCGCGATGAGGAAGATCGAGCCCCAGGCGAAGTGCTCGAGCAGGATGCCGCCCACGATGGGGCCGAGCGCCGACCCGGCGGCGAACCCGCTCGCCCAGATCGCGATCGCCAGACGACGCTGGTCGCGGTCGAGGAACGTGCTGCGCAGCAGCGAGAGCGTCGCCGGCATGATCATCGCGCCGAAGAAGCCCAGCACGGCGCGAGCGGCCACCAGCGTTCCGGCGTCGGGTGCGAAGGCGGCCCCGAGCGACACGAGGGCGAAGCCCGAGGCGCCGATCAGCAGCAGCCGCCGGCGACCGAACCGGTCGCCCAGGGACCCCATCGCCACGAGCAGCCCCGCGAGCACGAGCGAGTAGACGTCGACGATCCACAGCTGACCCGCCGCGCTCGGACGCAGGGCGGTCGAGATCTCGGGCAGCGCGAAGCTCAGCACGGTGTTGTCGATCGACACGAGCAGCACCGGCAGCATGAGCACCACCAGGGCCGCCCATTGGCGGGTGCCGGCCCGGGTGGGCGTGCCGACGGCGGAGGAGGCGCGGATCATGGTGCGGGGTCGCTTTCGTGATGACTGGCGGGGCGGGGCGGACGGGGCCGCGGTGGAGTCGGATGGGATCGTCTGGCGTCGACGCGTGCTCGAGGCCGGAAACCGTCCAGACGGTACAGTAAACCGTCCGGACGGTACAGTATCAGAATGAGTCCTCGACCGTCGGCCCGCGAGAAGATGCTCGACGCCTTCGAACTGCTCGTCGTCGACGGCGGCGAACGTGCCGCCACGTTCGACGCCGTCGCTGCGGCCGCCGGCGTCTCGAAGGGCGGGCTGCTTTACCACTTCCCCAGCCGCGAAGCGCTCGTCGACGGCGTCGTCGACCGGCTCGCGGCACTCCTCGACGACGACGTGCACCGCATGACCACCGCGCCGGACGGGGCCGTCGACTACTTCCTCCGCAGCTCCTCGCCGCCACCCGTCGTCGCGGAGGCGCCCTTCGACCGCTGCATCACCACCGTCGCCCACCTCGCCTCGAGCGGCCAGTGGCCGCGTGCCGTCGACGCGCTCACCGACATGCAGCGGCGCTGGTACGACGTCGTGCTCGACGCGGTCGGCGACCCCGCCGTCGCGCGCATCGTGTCGCTCGTGTCGGACGGCCTCTACTTCGGACCTGGGCAGTCGACGGCCGCGTCGGGCGCGGTCGACCCGAACCGCGCCTCCATCGACGAGGTCATCGCGGTGCTGCGGCGCCTCTCCGACGCGCGCTGACGAGCGGAGCGCGCCAGACCTGCGTCAGCCGACGACGATGCAGGCGGGGCTGCCGATCGAGAAGACGTCGACGGGCGCGCCGGGCAGACCGGTCTCGGGGTCGAGCGGGAGCACCGACACCGTGTCGGAGGCCTGGTTCGCGCAGTAGAGCATGCCGGGGGTGATGGCGAAGTGACGGGGCCACTCACCACCGCAGGGCGCCTCGCCGACGAGGGCGAGGCGGTCGCCCTCGACCGAGAAGACGCTGATCGTGTCACGACCGCGCGTCGCGACGTACACCCGGCCGGCGTCGACCGCGACGTGCGACGGCAGGATGTCGGGAGTCGACGACGACCCCTCGAACACCTCGACCGAGTGGTCGACGACGAGCTTCTCGCCGACGCGACGGAGCACGTGCAGTCGCGCGTCGAGCTCGCCCACGACGACGAGCCGGTCGTCGAGCCACACGAGGTGCCGGGGCCCGGAGCCCGAGGGCAGGGGGTGGACGGCGATCTGCTCGGGGTCGAGCGTGATCGGGTCGACGACGTACTCGACGAGCCGGTCGGTGCCCAGATCGCTGACGACGATGGTGCCCCAGGGCGTCGGGGTGGCCTGGTGGGCGTGCGGGCGCTCCTGCCGATCGAGCACGGGGCCGTGCCCGACGGGCAGCGCGAGCGACCGAGTCACCCGGGCCGGGTCGGACGGGTCGCCGGAGAGCACGCCGATGCCGCCGGCCACGTAGTTCGCGACGACGAGGGCGCCCGACACCGGATCGACGACGAGATGGCAGGGAGAGGAGCCGCCCGAGGAGGCGCTGCTCGCGGCCACGAGGGAGCCTGCGGACACCGTGTACGACAGCACCCGGCCCTCGGCGGTCTCGGACGCCGCGTGCAGAGCCCCGTCGACCACGACGAGGAACGACGGGTCGTCCGCCTCGACGACCTGCGCGGCCTGCCACGGGACGCCCGGCGCCGGACGCTCGAGCACCGTGATGCCCGCACCGCGGCCGCCGCTGGTCGGCGTGTAGGAGCCGATGTAGAGGCGCTCGGGCGCGGGGACGGCCGTGCCGTCGAGGCCCGGGGTGCTCATCGCGTCAGCTCCGCCCGCCGGCCGCGGGGCCGGTCGGCTCGGTGCCGTTCGCGATGCGCTCGTGGTGGTGGATGACCTCGCCGACGATGAAGTTCAGGAACTTCTCGGCGAAGGCGGGGTCGAGGTGCGACTGCTCGGCGAGCTGACGCAGCCGCTGGATCTGGACGCGCTCGCGCTCGGGGTCGCTGGCCGGCATGCCCGCCGCGGCCTTCAGGTGACCGACCGACTGCGTGAACTTGAAGCGTTCGGCCAGCAGGTGGACCAGCGCCGCGTCGATGTTGTCGATGCTCTGCCGGATGCCGGTCAGTTCGTCGATCGCTGCCCGGTCGGTGCTGCTGAGGGGGCTGTCCGCCCCGAGGGGACTGTCGAGTGCCATTCACCGAGCCTAGCGAAGACGGCCCCCACGAGACCGAGGAGGCGCGCCCCGAGATCTCGGGGCGCGCCTCCTCGGCAGGGTGCTCGGGTCAGTCGACCAGGGTCAGCGTGACCTCGACGTTGCCGCGCGTGGCGTTCGAGTACGGGCACACGTGGTGCGCCGCGTCGGCGAGCTCTTGACGACGCTCGGGCTCGACGTTCGGGGTGTAGATGTCGAGCTCGACGGCCAGGCCGTAGCCGCCCTCGCCGTTGCCGCCGATGCCGACGCTCGCCGAGACGGACGAGTCGGTCGTGTCGACGCCGAGCTTCTTGCCGGCGCCGTGCATCGCACTGAGGAAGCAGGCGGCGAAACCGGCCGCGAACAGCTGCTCGGGGTTCGTGCCCTCGCCGGAACCGCCCAGTTCTTTCGGCGGACGGGTGTCGAAGTCGAGACGGTCGTCTTCGCTTCGGACGTGACCGTCACGGCCCCCGCCGGAAGCGTGGGCGATGGCGGTGTATGCGATTTCCAGTGTCATGGGAGCAAGCGTGTTCCACGAGTCTGGGCGCTTGCTGAGGAAGCAAGCCGCTGCTCGAGACCGGCCCGCACGCCCGGCCATCCGTCGACGAGGATCGAGTAGACGGCCGTGTCGCGCCACGACCCGTCGGCCCGACGCTGCATCCGCCGCTGCACGCCTTCGAAGGTCGCGCCGAGGCGGAGGATGGCCGCCCGCGAGCGGTCGTTCAGCACATCGGCCTGCAGCTGGATGCGGCCGAACCCGTGCTCGAAGGCGTGACCGAGCACGAGCAGCTTCGTCTCGGCGTTGACGCCGGAACCCCAGACCTCGGGCGCGTAGGCCGTCCAGCCGACGTGCGCCGACTCGTTCGTCAGGTCGAACAGCCCCAGCGTGGTCGTGCCGACGAGGGCCCCCGAGGAGGCGCTGCGCACCCCGAACACGCTCGCGGACTCCCACAGCAGGTAGCCCTCGACGAACCGCGCCCAGTCGTCGTAGTCGGTGCGATAGCCGGCCGGGCCACCGCCCCAGCCGCCCGCGAACACCTCGGGGCGGCCGATGGCGGCGTGCAGCTCGGGCAGATCGGAGCGTTCGAGCGGGCCCACCGTGACGAGTGAACCGGACAGGGAGGCGGGGGTCGGGCGACGCGCGGTCATAGGACTGGCCGGATCAGCCGAGCAGGTCGTGGCGGACGACGATCGCGTCGCGACCGGGACCGACGCCGATGGCCGAGATGCGGGCGCCGCTCATGGCCTCGACGGCGAGGACGTACTCTCGGGCCGCCTTCGGGAGGTCGTCGAAGGTGCGGGCGCCGGTGATGTCTTCGGTCCAGCCGTCGAACTCCTGGTAGATCGGCGTCGCGTGGTGGAAGTCGCTCTGCGAGACGGGCACCTCGTCGTGGCGGACGCCGTCGACGTCGTACGCGACGCAGACCGGGATCTTGTCGAGACCGGTCAGCACGTCGAGCTTGGTCAGCACGAAGTCGGTCACGCCGTTGATGCGCGCGGTGTAGCGCGCGATCGGGGCGTCGTACCAGCCGCACCGACGCGGACGGCCCGTCGTCGTGCCGAACTCGAAGCCGTTCGCCCGCAGGAACTCGCCCGAGGCGTCGAAGAGCTCGGTCGGGAACGGGCCCGCGCCGACGCGCGTCGTGTACGCCTTGACGATTCCGATGACGCGCTCGATGCGGCCCGGGCCGATGCCCGAACCCGTCGACGCGCCTCCGGCCGTGGCCGACGACGACGTGACGAACGGATAGGTGCCGTGATCGACGTCGAGCATGGTCGCCTGGCCGGCCTCGAACAGCACGATCTTGTCGGCCTCGAGCGCCTGGTGGATCTCGAGCGCCGTGTCGGCCACCATGGGCCGCAGCCGCTCGGCGTACGACAGCAGCGACTCGACGACCTCGTCGACCTCGATGGCCCGACGGTTGTAGATCTTGACGAGCAGGTGGTTCTTCTGGTCGAGCGCCGCCTCGACCTTCTGACGCAGGATGCCCTCGTCGAAGATGTCCTGGATGCGGATGCCCACGCGGTTGATCTTGTCGGCGTAGGTCGGGCCGATGCCGCGACCGGTGGTGCCGATCTGGCGCTTGCCGAGGAACCGCTCGGTCACCTTGTCGAGGGTGCGGTGGTAGTGCGTGATGACGTGCGCGTTGGCGCTGACCCGCAGACGGGAGACGTCGATGCCACGGGCGATCAGGGCGTCGAGCTCGTCGAAGAGGACCTCGATGTCGACGACGACGCCGTTGCCGATCACCGGCGTCACGCCGGGCGAGAGGATGCCCGAGGGCAGCAGGTGCAGCGCGTACTTCTGGTCGCCGATCACGACCGTATGACCGGCGTTGTTGCCGCCGTTGAACTTGACGACGTAGTCGATGCGGCTCGAGAGCAGGTCGGTGGCCTTGCCCTTGCCCTCGTCGCCCCACTGGGCTCCGATGATCACCACTGCGGGCATGGTTGCCTCCTCATGTCGGGGGAACGCACCGGCTGAGGTGCACTTGAGTCTATCGACAGCCTTCTCACAGCTGCCCGGCGACTGCACTGGCGCATTTGTGGTCTCGTACGACAAACTACGGGGATGAGTCTCGTCGCCGGGGTCGACTCCTCGACCCAGAGTTGCAAAGTCGTCGTCCGTGACCTGTCGACGGGCGAGCTCGTCCGGCAGGGCACGGCCAAGCACCCCGAGGGCACCGAGGTGCCGCCCGACGCCTGGTGGGAGGCGCTGGTCGCCGCGATCGCCGCGGCCGGCGGCCTGGACGACGTCGCGTCGATCTCCATCGCCGGGCAGCAGCACGGCATGGTCGCGCTCGACGCCGACGGCGAGGTCGTGCGCGACGCCCTGCTCTGGAACGACACCCGCAGCGCCCCCGCCGCCCGCGACCTGATCGCCGAGATCGGCGCCGACGAGTACGCCCGGCGGACGGGCACCGTGCCCGTCGCCTCGTTCACCGCCACGAAGCTGCGCTGGCTGCGCGACGCCGAGCCCGAGAACGCCGCCCGGGTCGCGGCCGTCGCCCTGCCGCACGACTGGCTGACGTGGCGGCTCCTCGGGTACGGGACCCGCGCCTCCTCGGCTCTCGGCCCCGACCTCGACGCCCTCGTCACCGACCGCTCGGACGTCAGCGGCACCTCCTACTGGAGCCCCACCGACGAGGGGTACGACCTCGAGCTGTTCGAGCGCGCCCTCGGGCGACCCGGGCGCGAGGCCGTCGGCGGCGATCGAGGTGACGCGTCCGGGGGCGTCGCGGCGGGCGAGGGGTCCGAGAGCGTCACCTCGACGACCGACGCGCGCGTCGTGCTGCCTCGCATCCTGCGGGCCGAGGAGGCGGCGGGCACGACGATCGCGCACGGCGCCGTCCCCGAGGGGATCGTCGTGGGTGCGGGTGCGGGCGACAACGCCGGCGCCGCGCTGGGGCTCGACGCCACCGTGGGCGACCTCGTCATCAGCATCGGCACGAGCGGCACGGCCTTCGCTGTGACCGACTCCCCCGTCACCGACCCGAGCGGCACCGTCGCCGGGTTCGCCGACGCCGCCGGCGGGTACCTGCCGCTCGTCGCGACCCTGAACGCCGCCCGCGTGCTCGCCTCGATCGGCTCGCTGCTCGGCGTCGACCACGACGAGTTCGCCCGACTCGCCCTCGCGGCCGAACCCGGCTCGGGCGGACTGTCGCTCGTGCCGTACTTCGAGGGAGAGCGCACCCCCGACCTGCCCGAGGCGACCGCCACCCTGGCGGGGCTGACCCTCGCCTCGACCACCCGCGAGAACCTCGCCCGCGCCGCCGTCGAGGGGATGCTCTCGGCCCTCGCCGACGGCGCCGCCGCCGTGCGCGACCAGGGCGTCGAGGTGCGCCGCGTGCTCCTGATCGGCGGGGCGGCCCTCAACCCCGCCGTCCAGGCCGTCGCCGCCCAGGTCTTCGACGTGCCGGTCGTCGTGCCCGAACCCGGCGAGTACGTCGCCGACGGCGCGGCCCGCCAGGCGGCCTGGGCCCTCTCGGGGAGCCGGCCCCGATGGGGGCTGTCGACCAGCGCCTCCTTCGATCCGGAGCCTCGGCCGGGCATCGGCGCCCGCTACCGCGCGGCCCAGGCGCTGGGATCGCTCACGCGCCCGTAGGCGTGCGGGCGGACGGGGTGCGGCGGGTTGCCGTCATCGGCGGCGGGTCAGCGCTGACCCGCCGCCGATGACGCGGACCCGCCGCACCTGGGGCCAGTGGAGGGCCACCTAGAATCGGGGCATGCCAACGGAAGCCGGGTCGGCGCCCTCCACGATGACCGAGAACTACCTCAAGGTCATCTGGAAGGCCGACGAGTGGGCCGTCGACGGCGACGCCACCGGCATCACGACGAACGAGATCGCGGCGACGCTCGGGGTCGGCGCCTCGACGGTGTCGGGCAACCTGCGGAAGCTCGAACGCGACGGCTTCATCGACTACGAGCCGTACCGCCGCATCGCCCTGACCGAGACCGGTCGCACCGTCGCCGTCGCCGTCGTGCGCCGTCACCGGCTGATCGAGACGTACCTCGTCGAACGCCTCGGCTACGGATGGGACGAGGTGCACGACGAGGCCGAGATCCTCGAGCACGCCGTCAGCGACCGCCTGCTCGAAGCCTTCGACGTCGAGCTCGGCCGACCGACCGCCGACCCGCACGGCGACCCGATCCCCGCGAGCGACGGCACCACCGTGCGCCCCGTCGCCCACCGGCTGGGCGAGTTCGCCGAGGGCGAGTGCGGCTACGTGGTGCGCGTATCGGACGACGAGCCCGAGCTGCTGCGCTACCTGAGCTCGCTCGACCTGCGGGTCGGCGCCCACGTGCGGATCGGCGAGCGCCGCGACTACGCGGGGTCGTTGCAGGTCGTCGTCACCGACGCCCACGACCTCCCCGTCGAGACGGTCGAGCTGGCAGGGCCGGCCGCCGCCTCGGTCTGGGCGAACTCCGAGCCGCACACCCACGTCTGACCCGGGGACGGCGGGCCGCTCGCGCACCCGGTCTCGGACCGGATCCGGCCGACACCGGGGGCTCCGGCGGGGCGGTCAGGGCAGACGGGTGCCGGCAGGATCGGCGAGGAGGCGCGCGAAGGCGAGCTCGGCGGCCCCGATCGTGAGACGGTCGGCCCCGAGCTCGGCCGGGACGATGCGCAGATCGTCGGCCGAGCCGGGCAGCGCCTGAGCGGTGACCCCGGCGAGCAGACGCTCCGGCTCGGCCGCGAGCAGCGACGCCAGGAACCCGCCCAGCACGATGAGGTTCGGATCGAAGACGTTGACGACGTTGCGGAGGGCGATCGCCAGGAAGTCGACCTGTCGCTGCACCTCGACCCGCGCCTCCGACCCCGGGGTCGACGCGACGAGCGCCGCGGCGAGCTCGTCGACCTGCGACCGGTCGAGACCGGTCACGGCCAGCAGCTCGGCCTGGCCGACCTCGGTCTCGAGGCAGCCGGTCGCCCCGCAGTGACAGAGTCGGCCGATCGAGTTCACGAGCGTGTGACCGAGTTCGCCCGCGTACCCGCCGGCTCCGACGAGCGGGGCGCCGCCGACGAGGACTCCCCCGCCGACACCGCTCGCCCCGCCGTTGAGGAACACCAGGTCGTCGACCCCGCGCCCGGCCCCGAAGCGCCCCTCGGCGAGGGCCGCCGCGGACGCGTCGTTCGCCGCGCGCGCCGGCAGACCGGCGGCGTCGGCGACGAGCTCGGCGAACGGCTCGTCCACCCAGCCGAGGTGCGGAGCCAGCCGGACGAGCCCTCCGTCGGCGCGGACGAGGCCGGGCACGGCGAGGCCGACCCCGACCTCCACCACCCCGGGCGACGCGGCGCGCAGCTCGTCGATGACCGAGGCGGCGACAGCCGCCGCGCCCCGTGCCGTCGGGATGCCGTCGGTCTCGTGGCGGATCCGCGAGCGGACGACGCCGTCGAGCCCGACCACCCCGACGGTCACGGCGTCGATCTCGGGATTGACGGCGTACGCGACGACGTCGCGGCTCGCGGCGACCACGGGGCTCGGTCGGCCGACCCGGGCGATGCCCACGGGGTCGGTCTCGACGACGAGTCCGCGCTCGGCCAGCTCGCCGACGAGGGCCGCGATGGTCGATCGGTTCAGCCCGGTCGCCTGCGTCAGCGCCGAGCGCGAACGCGGGCCTGCCGCATGCACGAGCCCGAGCACCGCCGACAGGTTCGTCTGGCGCACACCGTCGGCGCGCGCCCCGGGTTCGATCGTCACGTGGCCTCCTCGGCCGAGCGTACCGGCTCGCGGCACGGGGGCGGCAGGCGCCGCGTCAGTCCCAGCCGACGCCGAAGCGCTCGAGCTGCGGAGCCACGCGCGTCGACCCGGACGAGGAGGCGGTGGTCTCGACCGACAACGCGCCTCCTCGGCTCGTCACGACGAAGTCGGCGGACTCGCCGTCGGGTGTCGTCACGGTCACCGTGCGGCTGCCGTCGCCGCCGGGGAGCACCCGCAGCACGAGCCCGTCGAGGTAGTCGTGGTCGGGGCGGTCGTCACGCCCGCCCATCGGGATGACGGCGCCCTCGCGGACGTACAGCGGCAGGGTCAGCACCCCGTGGGTCTCGGTGCGCCAGACACCCGCGCCCGCGTCGACGACCTCGCCCGTGAACCAGTTCGTCCAGCGCCCGGCCGGCAGATAGACGTCGACGGTGCCGTCGGCCGAGAACACCGGCGCCACGAGCAGGTCGTCGCCGAGCAGGTACTGCGTGTCGACGTGCGCCGCACCCCGGTCGCCCGGGAACGCCAGCGCCATCGGCCGCATGACCGGCAGCCCGGTGCGGGTCGACTCGAGCCCCGCGGCGTAGAGGTACGGCATCAGCCGCAGCTTGAGCTTCGTGAAGACCCGGGTCACCTCGACGGCTTCGTCGTCGAACGCCCACGGCACCCGCACCGAGCTGCTGCCGTGGAACCGACTGTGGCTCGAGAGGAGACCGAAGGCCGTCCAGCGCTTGTAGACGTCGGGATCGGGCATGCCCTCGAAGCCGCCGATGTCGTGACTCCAGAACGAGAAGCCGCTCATCGCGAGCGACAGCCCGCCTCGCAGCGTCTCCGCCATCGACTCGAAGGTCGAGGTGGAGTCGCCGCCCCAGTGCACGGGCAGAGCCTGGCCGCCGGTCGTCGCCGAGCGCGCGAAGACCACGGCGTCGCCCTCGCCCCGGACCTCCTCGAGGACGTCGAAGACGGCCCGGTTGTAGAGCTGCGTGTACCAGTTGTGCATCCGCTCGGGGTCGGAGCCGTCGTGCCAGACCACGTCGGTGGGGATGCGCTCGCCGAAGTCGGTCTTGAACGCGTCGACGCCCTGGGCCTGCAGCCGACGCAGGTGACCCTGGAACCAGGCCGTCGCCTCGGGGTTCGTGAAGTCGACAAGCCCCATGCCCGCCTGCCAGAGGTCCCACTGCCAGACGCTGCCGTCGGGGTTCTTCACGAGGTACCCGGCGTCGGCCGCCTCGCGGAACAGCTTCGAGCGCTGCCCGATGTACGGGTTGATCCAGACGCAGACCCGGAGGTCGCGCTCGTGCAGACGCGCCAGCATGCCCTCGGGGTCGGGGAAGACCCGAGGGTCCCATTCGAAGTCGCACCACTGGAACTCGCGCATCCAGAAGCAGTCGAAGTGGAAGACGCTGATCGGCATGTCGCGCGCGGCCATCTCGTCGACGAAGGCGGTGACCGTCTCCTCGTCGTAGTCGGTCGTGAACGAGGTCGAGAGCCACAGGCCGTACGACCAGGCCGGCACGTGCGCCGGCCGACCGGTGAGCCGCGTGTACCGGTCGAGCACGTCGGCCGGGGTCGGGCCGGCGATCACCAGATAGCGCAGGGTCTCGCCCGCGACGGAGAACTGCACGCGCTCGACCGACTCGGAGCCGATCTCGTACGAGACGTGCCCCGGGTGGTCGACGAGGACGCCGTACCCGCGGTTCGTCAGGTGGAACGGCACGTTCTTGTAGGCCTGCTCGCTCGAGGTGCCGCCGTCGGCGTTCCAGACGTCGACGGTCTGCCCGTTCTTCACGAGCGGGCCGAAGCGCTCGCCCAGCCCGTAGACCAGCTCGCCGACGCCGAGCGACAGCTGCTGCGAGACGTACGACGGGGCGTGGTCCGTCGCCGTGCCCGGACGCCCCGCGCCCTTCAGCACGGCGCCGACCATGGCGCCGTCGATCCGCGCGTCGGGGGCCACCTGGTGGTAGCCCACCGACTTGGCACCCGACCGGGTCAGGACGGTGTCGCCGTCGCGGAAGACGAGGTCGAAGGGGCCGCCGCGACCCAGGGAGGCGGTGAGCCGACCCGAGGACAGCGTCGCGCCTCCTTCGGTCACCTCGGCGACGCCGACCCCGGCCGGGCCGCCCTCGGCGCCGACCAGGTCGAAGCCGGTCTCGTCGCGACCACCGGCGAAGTGCGTGACCTCGACGGCGATCACACCCTCCATCGGCGAGCTGAGACCGACGGTGAGCACCGGCCGGTTGAGCGTGTCGCCGCGGTGCGCGATGACCTTGGTGGGGGCCGTGACGACGAGCGAGCGCCCGTCGTCACCGGTCTCGACGTCGTAGACCTCCTGGCCGAAGAGGGAGGAGACGCCGGGACGCGTCTGCCAGAAGCCGTCGGTGAACTTCATGGGGTGCCTTTCGAGCGGTGCGCGCTACTTGACCGCACCGGCGGTGATGCCGCGGGTGAGGGTGCGCTGGAAGAGGAGGAAGAACACGAGGGTCGGGATCAGGCCGAGCAGCGCCGAGGCGCTGGTCGTCGTGACGTCCATCAGGCGGTCGCCCTGCAGCGCCGTGATGGCCACCGGCACCGTCTGGTTCGCGTTCGAGACGAGGAAGGTCAGCGGGATGAGGAACTCGTTCCAGGTCCAGATGAAGAAGAAGATCGCGAGCACCGACAGGGTCGGACGACTGATCGGCACGATCACGCGCCAGAGGATCTGCCACCGGCTGGCCCCATCGAGCGATGCGGCCTCGAGGACCTCCTTCGGGAACGTGCCGTAGACGCTCGACAGGAGGTACGTGCCGAACGCGCTCTGGATCACCGTGAAGATGATGATGACCGCCCAGATGTTGTCGTAGAGCCCCACCTGCTTGAACAGGAAGTACAGCGGGTAGAGCAGGGCCTCCTGAGGCAGCATGTTCGCCAGCAGGAAGAGCACGATGATCCAGGTGCGGCCGCGCACCCGCCCGATGCCGAGCGCGTAGGCGTTGAACACCGAGATGACGACGGCGAACACCGCGACGAGGCCGGCGATCACGAAGCTGTTCCAGAGCTTCTGCGGGAACTCGACCCGGTTCCAGAAGTTCACGAGCCCGTCGAAGTAGAGCGACGTCGGCAGGCTCAACGGCCCGCCGGCCGTGTAGTCGGCGGGCGACTTGAACGAGTTGACCAGGATCAGCAGGTACGGCAGCGCGATCAGCACGCCGAACAGCACGGCCGCGGCGAGGATCGCCCAGTCGGCGGCCGTCTTCTTGCGCCCCCGCTGCTTCGCCTTCGGGAGGCGCGGGTCGGCCACCGCAGGACGGATGCGGTCGTCGTCGACCGGGGGTACGACGGTCGTGGCCATCAGCGGCCCCTCTCAGCTCGTTCGGCCCGGTTCTGGGCCTTGATGAAGAACACCGTGATGACGACGATGACGAGGGTCAGCGCCGTCGCGATCGTGGCGCCGTAGCCGACCTGCTGGCTCTGGAAGAACTCGCTGTAGGCGTAGTAGCTCGGCACGATCGTCGAGTCGCCGGGCCCGCCGCGGGTCAGGGCGTAGATCGGACCGAACACCTTGAGCGCCGCGATCGTGCAGGTGAGCACGACGACGAAGATCTCGGGTCGGATGATGCTGACGGTGATCGCGCGGAACCGCTGGAACCAGCCGGCCCCGTCGAGCTCGGCGGCCTCGTACAGCTCGGGGTCGACCCGCTGCAGGGCCGCCATGAAGATGACCACGGGGTAGCCGAGCTGCACCCAGACCATGACCACCATGATGCTGAGCAGCGCCGTGTCGGGGCTGCCGAGCCAGTTGTGCTGCAGCGCACCGAGCCCCACCGCCTCGAGCACGGTGTTGAGCGCGCCGTTCTCGGGGCGGAGGATCCAGCCGATCACGATCGCGGCGATGGCCACGGGCAGGATCTGCGGCAGGTAGTACGTCGCCCGCAGGAACGACGCGAGTCGGCCGCCGAACTTGCGGCCGATCAGGTCGAACAGCATCGCGGCGAGCAGCAGGCCGAGCAGGGTCGGGACGACGACCATCGCGATGATCAGGAACACGCTGTTCTGGAACGACGTCCAGAAGCGCTCGTCCGACATCAGCTCGCGCCAGTTGTCGAGGCCGGCCCAGGTCGGCGGCCGGATGCCGCGGTAGTCGGTGAAGCTGAGGTAGACGTTCCAGACCAGCGGGACCAGCACGACCACCGTGAAGAGGACGAACCCCGGGATCAGATAGAGCCAGAAGCCGCGGCGACCGGAGCCCGGCAGCAGGCTCTCCTCCGGGGGGAGGACGGGGCGGGTCGCGCGACCGGAGTCGCCGGCACCGCGGCGGGGGCGCCCGGAGCCCGGGAGGGCCGGCGATGTGGGCCGACCCTCCTGGGCGCGCTGCGCCTCCTTCGTGTCGACGGAGGTCATCGCGTCACTCTCCGGTGATGTCGTCGACGCCGCTCTGGTACTGGTCGCCGAGGGTGCTGAGCATGTCGTCGGGCGAGGTCGAGCCGTTCACGAGCTCCTGCGTGCCGGCGACGAGCTGGTCGTAGAACGTGGGCGTGGGCCAGTCAGGGTAGAAGGCGAGCCCGTCGCGCTCGAGGAGCGTGTTGAAGTTCGCGATGAGCTCCTGGCTCTTCGGGTCGGTGATGTCGGCAGGGTCGGCCTTGACGGGCACTCCGCCGTTGTTGCCGATGAGGTTCTGGATCTCGGGGCGCATCGTGATGTCGATGAACTTCGTCGCGAGGTCCTTGTTCGCGGCGTTCTCGGGGACGACCCAGAGGTTGCCGCCCGAGCCCGGAGCCATCTCGCTGCCCGGGAACAGGAACGTGCCCCAGTCGAAGGTCGCCTCGTCGGCGACACGACCGGCCCACCAGCTGCCGGAGACCATGATCGGCGCGCCGCCGCTCATGAAGGTCGTGCCCATGTCTTCGGCCTTGATGCCCGTGACGTCCTTCGAGATCCAGCCCTTCTCGACGTACTCCTCGAGCTTGTCGGCGGCGTAGGTCAGCTCGGGGCCCTGCCAGTCGACGTCGCCCTCGTAGAGCTGGTAGTCGTCGACGAACGAGCGGTCGGCCTGCGAGAGGGCGAGCTGGTAGAAGAGCTGCCCCAGCGGGTACTCGGCACCGGCCTCGGCGAGCGGGGTGATGCCGGCGTCGGCGAAGGTCTGCAGCGCTGCCTCGAACTCGTCGTACGTGGTCGGCACCTCGATGCCCTGCTCGGCGAAGGCGTCCTTGTTGTAGAAGACCTCGACGTACTCGCCGTAGTTGGGGATGCCGTACCAGCTGCCCGAGCCCATGATGCCGCGCTCGTCGTACTTCGACGTCGTAGCGATCGACGGGGCGAGGTCGTCGTCCCAGCCGTACTCCTCGACGGCGTCGTCGAGGTTCGACAGCAGCCCCTGGCTGGCGAGCAGACCGGCGGTGGCGTTGCCCTTGTTGTACTCGAGGATGTCGGGGGCCTCGTCGGAGTTCAGCACCTGACTGGCGGTCGAACGGATCTGCTCGAAGCTCTTCGCCTCGAACTCGACCTTCGCTCCGGTCTCCTCCTCGAAGGTCTCGATGGCCTGATCCCAGGCGATGCCCATCGCGCTGGTCTCGCTCTCGAAGTGCCAGAGCTTCAGCGTGTTCGGGTCGGATGACCCTCCGCCGCCGGCGGAGCAGCCGGCGAGCAGTGCGGCGGTGGCCACGAAGGCCGTGCCGGAAGCGGCGATGCGTCGTCTGTTCAAGGTTCTACCTCCTCGTAGAGTGCCCGTCGCCTGCATCGTCGAAGCGTTTCGACGATGAACAGGGGGCGACGGAGCGGGTGGTCATTCAGTGGTGGTGCGGTGGTGCCGTGGTGCTGTGTGGTGCGGTGGTGCGGTCGGGTGGGTTCAGGAGGCGCAGGCCGGCTCGATGACCGACCCCTTCGCCAGATAGGTGGGTGCGATCAGCTCGACACCCGTGTCGACGCGGCCGTCGATCCGGTCGAAGGCGGCCTCGACCGCTCTCGAGCACATCTCGTCGATCGGCAGCGGGATGGTGTCGAGCGGCGGGTCGAGCTCGTCGGCGGGGTAGCTGGCGCAGGCGGCCAGCACCGAGAGGTCTCGGGGGATGTCGACGCCGAGCCTGCGCAGATGCTGCATCGCGGCCTCGGCGGTGGGCTCGCTGCAGTGGAGCACCAGGGCGGTCATGCCGGGCAGTCGACCGCGGAGCTCGTCGACGGCGCGGATCGCGGAGGCGCGACCGAGGTCGGTCGCGACGGTCAGGCTCTCGACGCCCCGATGGGCGGCGCGGGCCGCGAAGGCGTCGTCGAAGCGCCGGATGAAGCCGGTGTCGCGCTCGAGGTACGAGGCGGGGTGGCCGATGACGCCGATCGACCTGTGGCCGTGGTCGGCGAGGCGGTCGACGACGAGACGCGCGGCCGACTCGAAGTCGAGATCGATGCAGGCGAGGTCGTCGACGTCGCGCGGGATCCCGATGAAGCCGGCCGGGAGTTCGAGCTCTCGCACGAGGTCGACGCGCTCGTCGACCGTCGCCACGCCGAGGGCCACGACCCCGTCGACGAGTGAACTCGAGGCGACCCGGCGGATGCCCGAGACCTCGTCGTCGGTGGCGAGCAGGAGGACGTCGTAGTCGCGACGGCGCGCGGCCTCGACGACCGCGGTGACGAACCGCATCTGCGTGGGCTGGTGGTTGTCGGCACGGATCGGCGCGCTGAGGGCGAGGATGTTGGTGCGCGCGCCGGCCAGCATGCGGGCCCCGGCGTGCGGCCGGTAGCCGAGACGCTCGACGGCGTCGGTGACCCGCTGCCGCGTGCTCGAGGCGATCGAGCGCTTGCCGGAGAGGGCGTACGACACCGTGGAGATGGAGACGCCCGCGGCCTGCGCCACATCGTGGATCGTCGCCATCGTGACCTCACCGTCTCGTCGTCGTGTCGTCCGACCCGTCGAGGCGAAGCGCTTCGACGAGGTTCGAGAGGAGACGATACGACAGCTCCGACCGATGCGCAAGGTGTTTGTCGCCGCCGTCAACAAATGCCCGCAGCCCCTCGACCGAGCCGCCTCGGACGTATAAGTTGTAAGCGACAACAATCGCGACCAGCGCCTCCGGCGACTCGCGCCATCGA
This sequence comes from Frigoribacterium sp. AC394, assembly GCF_979258095.1. NCBI lineage: Bacteria > Bacillati > Actinomycetota > Actinomycetes > Micrococcales > Microbacteriaceae > Frigoribacterium > Frigoribacterium sp. AC394. Next base: position 1,596,267 of record NZ_OZ409834.1, read on the forward strand.
CCACGAAAGGGACACCGATGTCCGTCACCCCCACCCGCGAAGACAAGTTCTCGTTCGGCCTCTGGACGATCGGCTACACCGGAGCCGACCCGTTCGGCGGCCCCACCCGCCCCGACCTCGACGTGGTCGAGGCCGTCGAGAACCTCGACCGCCTCGGCGCCTACGGCCTGACCTTCCATGACGACGACCTCTTCGCCTTCGGGTCGACCGAGGCCGAGCGCCAGAAGCAGATCGACCGCCTGAAGGGGGCGCTCGACGCGACCGGCATCGTCGTGCCGATGGTCACCACCAACCTGTTCAGCGCACCGGTCTTCAAAGACGGCGGGTTCACGTCCAACGACCGCGGCGTGCGCCGCTTCGCGCTCCGCAAGGTGCTGCGCAACATCGACCTCGCCGCCGAGCTCGGCGCCGAGACGTTCGTCATGTGGGGCGGCCGCGAGGGCGCCGAGTACGACAGCGCCAAAGACGTGCAGGCCGCCCTGTCGCGCTACAAGGAGGGCGTCGACATGCTCGCCCAGTACGTGACCGACAAGGGCTACGGCCTTCGCTTCGCCATCGAGCCGAAGCCCAACGAGCCCCGCGGCGACATCCTGCTGCCGACGCTCGGCCACGCGATCGCGTTCATCGACACGCTCGAGCGCCCCGAGCTGTTCGGCGTCAACCCCGAGGTCGGCCACGAGCAGATGGCGGGCCTGAACTTCACGGCCGGCATCGCTCAGGCGCTCTACCAGGGCAAGCTGTTCCACATCGACCTGAACGGTCAGCGCGGCATCAAGTACGACCAGGACCTCGTCTTCGGTCACGGCGACCTGCAGAACGCGTTCTCGCTCGTCGACCTGCTCGAGCACGGCGCCCCTCAGGGCGGCCCGTCGTACACCGGCCCCCGCCACTTCGACTACAAGCCGTCGCGCACCGAGACCATCGACGGCGTCTGGGAGTCGGCCGCGGCCAACATGCGCATGTACCTGCTGCTGAAGGAGCGCGCGCAGGCGTTCCGCGCCGACCCCGAGGTGCAGGAGGCGCTGGTCGCCAGCCAGGTCGCCGAGCTGTCGACCCCCACCCTCGCCGAGGGCGAGGGCTACGACGCCCTGCTCGCCGACCGCGCCTCGTACGAGGACTTCGACGCCGACGCGCACTTCGGCGGCCACGGCTACGGCTTCGTCCGCCTGCAGCAGCTCGCGGTCGAGCACCTGATGGGCGCTCGCGGCTGAGGGCGGACGCGCCAGCGTTCGCGCCGCGAGCGCTGACGCGCTCCAGCGCGTCAGACGGAGCTAGATGCGACTGACGGGTCGTCCACTCACCGGTGGGCGACCCGTCGTCGTGCGTCGACCCCGATCAGTGCCGCATGGACGCGCGGTGCGACGATCTCGGCCCACCGGCGGTGCAGGGTCGACCACGAGAACAGGTCGCGGACGGTCATGTCCGCGAGGGCCGCGAGCGGGAAGTCGACGTGGTCGACGCCGATCAGCTCGCGCGAGAGGCGCTCGGTGACCGCGTTGAGCCGGTCGACCTGCCCCGTGATCAGACGGGAGGCGAGCGGCGGGATCGGTCGGAACTGGGCCATCGGCGGGATGGCGGCGAAGACCACGGCGCACTCCTCGCCGGCCTCCTGCCGGATGCGGCCGACGAGCAGCCGCAGATCGCGCTCCCACGCGCTGGGGCTCGTGGCCGACAGCACGTCCGCGATCCCGAGGAACACGACGGCCGCGCTGGCCCCCTCGGCCGAGAGCGACGGCATGGTGACGGCGGTGCGCGCCGTGAGGACGGGCGAGGTGAGCTCCGACCAGGTGAGGCCTCGACCCCGGGAGCGAGCCACGCGCGAGGCGACCTGACTCGATGTCGTCATGCCGTGGCTCAGCACGCCCATGCCCGCGACGGCGATGCTGCCGATGAAGGCGATCCGCTCGGGGGACGGCCCGGTGATCGCCGGGCTGCGCTCGTCGCGGGGGAAGACGGCGGACGCGAGGTCGCGTCGGTACATCTCCAGGTGGAAGGCGAACAACGGCCGCCCGAGGGTGACGAGGACGGCAATCGGCCCCGAGAAGCGGGTGGCGACGGTGCGGTCGGGGTGGGGCTGGGGCATGCGGTCCTGGTGACGTCATCACCGCGGGCGGCGAGGGGATCTCCGAGTGAGACCGTTCACGATTCTGTGCGGGGAGCCCCCATCGATCCAGATGCATTCGCAAAGGGGACAACGCCTGCGTTCCGCTCGCCGTCCCCCCAAATGCGGACACCGCCAGACGAAATCCTGATGAGGAGGTCTTCCCACCGAGGCTCGGCACTCGTGAGGCATGAGCGGGCGCGTGACCGGCCCCCGCGAAGTGGGGTCACATCGTGACGACCTCGGGAGTCATGTTGCACACTGCTGTGCAAGATCGTAAGATCGCATCGTGACCACGACTCCTTCGACCCGGCGAGCGCCCCGGCGCGACGCCACCGCCAACCGCGAGGCGCTGATGGCGGCCGCCGTGCGCCTCCTGAACACCGACCCGGGGGTGCCCCTCGAGGCCATCGCGGCCGAGGCGGGCCTCTCACGGCGCAGCGTCTACGGGCACTTCGCGACCCGCGACGACCTCGTGCGCGAGGTGACGCTGCGCGGCGCGGCGCGCATCGGGGCCGCGGCCGTCGTGCAGCCGAGCTCGAGCGATCCGGTCGTGCAGCTCGCCGCCCTCGGCGCGCGCCTGTGGTCGGAGGTCGAGCACGTGCGGGTCATGGCGCAGCTGACCGTCCGCGGCCCGCTGATGCACGTGGTCGGCGAGGCGCTGGCGCCCCTGCGGGCCTTCGTCCGCGAGACCGTCCGGCGCGGCGTCGTCGAGGGGCGGATGCGCTCCGACATCGACGTCGACACGCTGGCGCACCTGGTCGAGGGTGCCGCGTTGTCGGTGCTGGACGAGGCCACCGCGCGCGATCTCGGGCGCGCCGAGGGGCACCGGCTCGTCATGCTGGCCGTGCTCGCCATCGTGGGCCTCGGCTGGCGCGAGGCCCAGGAGCTCATCGCGGGCAGCCGCGAACTCGACCTGGGCGCCCCCGCGGCCGGCGGCTCCCCCGCGCCCGTCGGCGACCCCGCCGTCTCGGAGGTGTCCGCATGAGACTCGAGCTGCTCGGCGCGGCCGTCGGCGACGGCCCCGGCGCACCCCTCGCCCCGCTCACCGTCACCGCCGATCGGGGCCTCCCCGGCTTCGTCGCCGTCGAGACCGAGAACGGCCCCACCGTCGCGAGCCTCGTCGCCGGCGGGCGGATGGCACCCGAACGCGGCCGCGTCCTGCTCGACGGGAGCGACGACGCCGACGCGATCCGCGCCTCCTTCGCCCTCGTCGACACCCCCGGCGTGGCCGAGCCGTTCGGCTCGCTCACCGTCTCGCAGGTCGCCCGCGAGGAGCTCGCCTTGGCGGGTCTCCGCAGCGACCGCGCCTCCGTCGCGCTCGTCGTCGAGTCGCTCGGTCTCGACGAGCACCGGCGCACGCGCCTGCACGCGCTCCCCACCGAGCGCCGCGTGCGACTGCTCACCGAGCTGGCCGTGCTGCGCCCCGACGTGCGCGGAGTCGTGCTCACGACGCCCGAGCGGCACGGCGGCGACGTGCACGCCTGGCTCGACGTCGTCGGCGATCTGGTCGCCCGCGACTACACGGTGCTGACCGTGACGAGCTACGCGGCCCTCGCCCAGGCCTCGATCCCCTCGCCCGACGTCGACGACGACGCCCCGTCTCCGACACCCGAAAGCGACCCCTCGTGAAGATCGTCACCCTCGTCCGTTCCGAGTTCCAGCGGCTGACCTCGACGGGGCTCGCCCGCCTCGCCCTCGTCGCGCTGATGACGGTGCCGCTGCTCTACGGCGGCCTGTACCTGTGGGCCAATCAGGACCCGTACGCGAAGCTCGACAAGGTCCCCGCCGCGCTGGTGAACGCCGACTCGGGCGCCGTGTCCGACGGCGAGACCGTCGACTACGGCGCCGATGTCACGAAGGAGGTGCTCGACGGCGGCGACTTCGACTGGCACGAGACGACCGCCGAGGAGGCGCGGGCCGGCCTCGAAGACGGAACGTACGACTTCACGTTCACGATCCCGACGGACTTCAGCGCCGACCTCGTGTCGGCGTCGAGCGACGACCCGCAGCGCGCGCAGATCGTGCTCGCGACCAACGACTCCAACAGCTATCTGTCGACGACCATCGCCGAGCAGGCCGCCAAGACCATCAGGGCGTCGGTCACCGAGCGGGTCGGCAAGGAGGCCGCGACGCAGCTGCTCGTCGGGTTGTCCGACATCCGCACCAGCCTGGGCGACGCGGCCGACGGCGCCGCGCAGCTGAACGACGGCCTCGGGACGAGCGTCGGGGGCGCGGATCGACTCGCCACGGGTGCGGCCGACGCCCGTGACGGCGCCGACCGGCTCGCTGCCGGCGCCTCCGACGCCCACGACGGCGCCGACCGGCTCGCGACGGGGGCCGCCTCGGCCGACACCGGCGCTCGCACACTCGCCGACGGCGTCGGAGCGCTGAGCACCGGCGCGACGACGCTCGACGCCGGGTTGCAGCAGCTGCGCTCGAGCACCGCTGAGCTGCCCGCGCAGACGCAGGCGCTCGCCGACGGCGCCGCCCAGGTGGCGGCGGGTAACGATCAACTGGCGACGACCGTCGCCGGGGCCGCCGCCGACAGTCAGACCGCGGTCGACGCGCTGCCCGAGGCGCAGGCCGCCGCGCAGTCCGACATCGCCGCCGCTCTGGCGGCGCAGGGTTACGACGCCGATCAGATCGCGGCCATCGCCGCCACGTTCGCCCCCGTCACCGACGACCTCACGACACGACTGACCGGCGCGAACACGCAGCTGCAGGCGCTGAACGGCTCGGTCGCGCAGCTCTCCGCCGGTGCCGATCAGGTGGCCGCCGGCACGAGCACCCTCGCCGAGCAGACCCCGGCGCTGACCTCGGGCATCTCGTCGGCCGCCGACGGCTCGGCGCAGCTGTCGACCGGCGCCGCGACGGCCGCCTCGGGGGCGACCGACCTCGCGACCGGACTCGGCACGCTCGACTCGGGCACCGCCTCCTTGGCCGACGGCCTCGGCACCCTCGACACCGGCGCGACGACACTCGCGTCGGGGCTCGACACGCTCGCCACCGGCACCGTCGATCTGCACGACGGCCTCGTGCAGCTGCGCGACGGCAGCACGACCCTCTCGGACGGGCTGCAGAACGGGCTCGCGCAGATCCCGGCGAGCACCGACTCGAGCCGTGACGACCAGGCGTCGGCGATCTCCGACCCGGTGTCCGTCACCGATCGCGCCCTGACCAGCGCAGGCACGTACGGCGCCGGGCTCGCCCCGTTCTTCATCAGCCTGGCGGCGTGGATCGGCATCTACGCGCTGTTCCTGATCGTCAAGCCGCTGTCGAAGCGGGCGATCACGGCCGTCAAGGCGCCGGGTCGCGTCGTGGCCGCCGGCTGGCTGGCACCCGCGCTGCTCGGCCTGGTTCAGATGGTGGCGCTGTTCGGCATCGTGACCGGCCCGCTCGGCTTCGACGTCGTGCACCCCTGGGCCATGGTGGGGCTGATGGTGCTGGCCTCGGCCACGTTCGCGGCGATCATCATGATGCTGAACGTGCTGCTCGGCAGCGTCGGGCAGTTCCTCGGGCTCGTGCTGATGGTCGTGCAGCTCGTCACCGCCGGCGGCACGTTCCCGTGGCAGACCCTGCCCGCCCCGCTGGCGGCCCTGCACTTCGCCCTGCCGATGAGCTACGCCACCGACGGACTGCGCCAGGTGATGTACGGCGGCAGCCTCCCGACCGCTGCCGGAGACGCTGGCGTGCTCGCCTGCTGGCTGCTGGGAGCCCTGCTCGTCTCGTACCTGGCCGCCGCCCGGATGACCCGCCGACAGACCCTCCGCGACCTCCGACCGTCGCTGATCGGCTGACACCCGGCCGCCCTGGGCGGCGCCGCCCGAGGCGGTGAACCGAGGAGGCGCGGGTCGAGACCATCTCGACCCGCGCCTCCTCCCGTGGCATGTCGCCTTGACGTGCCACATGCCGGTGAACAAAACTGTCGTGATGCACACGCACCGCGCGACACCCACGCCCGCCGTCCTGGCCTACCCGATGCATGGGCAGACCAAATTCACGACCGAGGGGTACCGGACGCGCGACGCCCACCTCGTGGAGTGGCTCGGGCGCCTGACCGGAGACCGCGGGGGCGTCGCCGTGGTGTCGCGACCGGAGCCTGCGGTGCTCGCGGTCGGGGCGTCGTGGCGGGGCGGCCGGGGCCGTCGGGGCGGCGGGCGACGGCGGCCCGGGCAGCTGGGCGGGCCCCCCGGTGTCGCGGCAGGGACGCGGCCGATCGAGACGACCACCTGGCGGCTGCCCGACCCGCGCGACCGACGGCGGTGGTGGGTCCGCTCGGCCGACGCCTACCCGGGGCTGCCCCATGCCTGGCGCGATGTCCCCGCCGTGGTGTGGAACCCCTTCACGGCACTGGCCCTCCCGCACGCGAACCCGTTCGTGACCGGACGCACGACCGTGCTCGACCTGCTCGACGACTGGACCGTGCACCACGCGTTCGCGGGCATCCGACCGGAGGTCGAGCGCGCCTACGCCGCCGCCTTCGCCTCGGCCTGCCAGGTGACGGCCAATGCCGAGGGCACGGTCGAGCTCGCCCGCCGCTTCGGCCGCGACGACGTCGTGCTGCTGCCGAACGGCTGCGACCCCGAGCGGTTCGACAGCACGTCGGCCGCGACGGGTCCGCTCACCGTCGGCTACGTCGGCAAGATCGGACGGCGTCTCGACCTGGGCGGCATCGTCGCCTGCGCCGAGGCCGAGCCCGACGTGCGCTTCGTCTTCGCCGGCCCCGTGCTCGACCGCGAGTACCACCGGCCCCTCGCGGCGCTGCCCAACGTGACGCTGCTCGGCGACGTGCACTACGACGACGTGCCCGCCCTGCTGCGGACCTTCGACGTCGGCTGGGTGCCGCACCGGGTGGGGAGCGGGGAGCGGGCCGGGGGCCGGGGCGGCGGGGTCGGGGCCGAGGCGGGGGGCGAGGTGGGGGGCGAGGTGGGGGGCGACATCATCAAGACCTACGAGTACCGGGCGGCAGGGCTGCCCGTGCTGACGACCCCGGTCGACGGCTGCGATCGCCGCGGCCTCGACGAGGTCGCCGTCCTCCCCCTCGATCGGCACGCCGAGCGGATCGGCGCCTGGAGTCGATCGGGCCCCCGCGTCGCCCGCCGCCCGGCCGCCATCCCCCGCGAGGCGACCTGGCGACTCAAGGCCGAGACCGTCCTCGGCGCCCTCGCCCCGGCGTCGGTCGCGCGGAACCCCCGATGAGGGTCGCTCTCGTCGCCGCCCCGCTGATGGCCCGGAGCGGCGTGCACCGCTCGGCCCACGACCTCGTCGCAGCCGCCCGGGCGCGGGGTCTCCCCTGGACCGCCCTCCTCGGCATGCGGCCCGACGCGGCGGGCGCTCCGATCGACGCCCCGGGGGTCACCGAGACCGTGCTCGTGCGCCACGGCGTCGACGTGCTCCGCGAGGTGCATCGCGCCGTGCACGCCGACCCCGACGTCCGACGGGCCGACGTCGTGGTGTCGCTGGTGCCGCAGAGCGACATGGTGGTCGCGACGTCGCGCGCCCTGCGCCACGCACCGCGGGTCGCATGGGTGCGGGGGCTGCCCTGGCCGGCGGCGGGCGAGCAGCGTGATCTCCGTCGGCTGCTGCTCACCGCCCTCGAGTCCAGGGCGCTCCGCACCCTCGACGACGTCTGGGCGACCTCCCCGCTGCTCGCCGGCCAGGTGTCGAGGGCTCGGGTGCCCGCGATCGTGCCCGCCGGCGTGCCCGGCCTCCCCCGCACGAGCCACGGCGATCAGGAGGGGCCGCTCGTCTGGGCGGGGAGACTCTCGGTCGAGAAAGGGCCCGGCGAGTACCTCGATCTCGTGCGCCGCGTCGGCGGTCCGGCGCGCCTCCATGGCTCCGGTCCCCTGGAGGACGGGCTCCGCCGCCGACGGACCCCCGGTCTCGACTGGGCCGGCTGGCTGCCCGCCGAACGGCTCTGGCGCGACGCCGGCATCGCCGTGACGACCTCGTACCGCGACGCCTTCGGGCGCAGTCCGGTCGAGGCGGCCTCGGCCGGCGTGCCCGTGCTGCTCAGCGACGGGACGGGCGCCGCGCCGGCCCTGTACGTCGATCCCGAGCTCCGGCGGCGATTCGTGCTGCCGCTCGACGACCACGACGCGTGGGACTCCGCCGTCCGCGACCTCCGCGGCGACGCCGATCTGCGACGCCGCGTCTCGGACCACGTGCACGCCAACGCCTCCGAGCTGACCATCGAGCGATCCCTCGACCATGCGCTGCAGCGACTGCGCGCACTGGCACCGCACCTCCACCCCACCACCGAACGGACGGCAGGCTCATGACGCTTCTCGACCTCGTCGGCGCCCTGCGCCGGTCCGCCCTGCTCGTCGTCGCGATCACACTGGTCGGCGTCGCCGCCGGCGCGGCCGTCGTCGCGCTGACGACCCCGCTCTACACGTCGTCGACCCTCCTCTTCGTGTCGGTCCGCTCGGCGGCGGCCACGACGGCGGGCGAGCTCGTCCAGGGCAACGCCGCCGCCCAGCAGAGGGTGCAGTCGTACGTCGGCGTCGCGACGAGCCCGCGGGTGCTGCAGCCCGTCGTCGACGAGCTCGACGACGGCACGACCCTCTCGTCGCTCGCTCCTCAGGTGTCCGCCGAGACCCCGGTGAACACCGTCAACATCCGCATCACGGTCGTGGACCCCGACCCGGCACGGGCCGCACGTCTCGCCGGGGCGATCGCCGAGAGCTTCCGCACGGTCGTCGTCGACGAGCTCGAGACCCCCGCGCCCGGCGGCACGAGTCTCGTCGGGGTCGAGACGCTCGCTCCCCCGGTGGTCGCGACGGCGCCGTCCAGCCCCGACCTCGCCGTCGACGTGCTGCTGGGCGGCCTCGCCGGCCTCGCCGTCGGCTTCGCGGCCGCGGCCCTCCGCGCCCGTCTCGACACGCGGATCCGCAGTCGCGCCGACATCGAGGCGGTCACCGGCGGCACCCTCCTCGGAGCGCTCGGCTTCGACCGCGACGCCGAGCAGCGGCCTCTGGTCGTCGCCGCCGACCCGCGCAGCCCGCATGCCGAGTCGTTCCGCTCGCTCCGGACGAGCGTGCAGTTCATCGGCCTCGACCGGACGGCGCGCTGCCTGGTCGTCACGTCCGCACTGCCCGCCGAGGGCAAGACGACGACCGTGGCGAACCTCGCCATCGCCCTCAGTGAGACCGGGTCGCGGGTGATCGTCGTCGACACCGACCTGCGCCTGCCTCGGCTCGCCGACGTGCTGGGCCTCGAGGGGGTCGTCGGGGTCTCCGACGTGCTGCTCGGCAAGGCGCGTCTCGCCGACGCCGTCCAGCCGTGGGGGCGGGGCGGACTCGACGTGCTGCCGGCCGGGACGCTGCCGCCGAACCCGAGCGAGCTGCTGGGGAGCAACCGCATGGCCGATCTGCTCACCGAGCTCGCGCGGCACTACGACCACGTGCTGCTCGACGCCCCGCCGCTGCTCCCGGTCACCGATGCAGCCGTGTTGAGCCGCCTCGCCGACGGTGCGATCGTCGTGGCCGCGGTGGGTCGATCGACCCGCGGGCAGCTGACCGCCGCCCTCGAGATGCTGACGGCCCTCGACGCGACGTCGTTCGGCGTGGTCGCGACGATGCTGCCCGCGACCGGGCCGCAGGCCTACGGGTACGGGTACGGGTACGGGTACGGGTACGGGTCCGCCGGGCCTCAGGGGCGGAAGCGGGCCGCGGCCTCGGAGCCGCACCCGCCCCGCGCGACCGAGGAGCCCAGCCCCGCGCCGTCCTGAGCCCGCCGTCCCGCCCCGCCCCGCTCGTGTGTGCAAATCGCGACCATTTCGGCGCCAGAAGGCGGTTTCGGGGGCGATGAGGAGCGTTTCGCCACCGTTTTGTCGGGTTCGGCACGCCCAAGCCGGCCGGCGCGGTCGGGTTCGGCCCGACAGACGCCAGCGACGCAACCCACCCCGCCGACTCAGCCGGCGCGGTCCACCCCGCCGACTCAGCCGAGGAGGGCGCGCAGCTCGGACTCGTACGCGGCGCAGACGTCGCTCCACGCGTAGTGCCTCCGGGCACGCCGCCGGCCCGCTTCGCCCAGCTCGGCCCGTCGCCCGGGGTCGTCGAGCAGGTCGGTGACGGCGCGGGCGATGGCGCCGGGCTCGGGGGCGACGAAGACGCCGGCCGCGCCGAGCACCTCGCGGTTGTACACGGTGTCGCGGGCCACGACCGGGGCGCCGCAGATCATCGCCTGCACGAGTGCCGGGTTCGTGCCGCCGACGCTGTGCCCGTGGAAGTACACGCCCGCGTTCCGCCAGAGAGCGAAGAGACGGCGGTCGTCGCGGAGGTGCCCGAGGTGCACGATCTTCGGCGAGCGCGCCGCCAGCTCGGCCACGCGGTCGTCGAGCTCGCCGCCATAGCCGCTCGACCCGACGATCACCACGGTGTGCCGGCGAGCGACGACCTCGGCCGCCGCGACGAACTCCGCGACGGTGTTCTCGGGGACGAAGCGGGCGACGAAAAGCGCGTAGCCGCCCGGCTCGAGGTGGGCGTCGGCGATCGACAGCTCGGCGGTGACCGGGTCGGGTTCGTCGGCTCCGTAGGGCACGAAGACCCCCTCCACCCCGAACTCGTCGAGCCAGCGACGCTCGATCTCTCGGGCGTCGCAGACGATGCGGTCCGCCCAGCGCGCCGTGGCCATCGCCCCGCCACGGAAGACCGCGCGGGCGACGCGACCCCACTTGGCGCGCTCCCACTCGATGCCGTCGACGTTGACGAGCGTCGGCACACCGCGCCAGCGCAGCAGCGGCAGCCAGAAGCCGTTCGCGCAGTTCATCACCAAGGCGACGTCGGGCCGTCTCCGCACGGCGTCGACGATCGCGGTCAACCCGTAGGTCAGTGTGCTGAGCGACCGGGTCTCGAGCCCTCGGGTCTCGCGGCGCAGGACGCGCGGGTCGGCGCCGTCGGCGCTCGTCGCCCCGGGTCGACCGTAGACGGTGACGTCCCACCCGGCGTCGGCGAGCGCGGGGGCGAGTCGACGGACGGCCGTCTCGAACCCGCCGTAGTGGCTGGGGTAGCCGCGCGTCCCGATCACCGCGACTCGTGGGCGCCGCCCTGACGGGTCGAGGGGGCCGCCTGGGGTCGCAGCGGCAGGCCGGCCGGAGGGGTGGCGGGTGGGTGTCATGCGATGCTCTCTGGTCGGCGGCGGTCGGGCACGGTCGGTCGGTGGGGGTCGGGCCCGGTCGGTCGACCCGCGAGCGCCGTCGCCCCGGCGGCGAGGACGGTCATGGAGGGCCAGAAGACGTAGTCGAAGGTCACGAGCATCCCGACGAAGACGGCGCAGAGAGCCCGGGCGAGGGGATCACGCGTCGCGAGGGCGACGACGAGCACGGCGATCATCAGGGCGACGCCGACCACCCCCTGCGTGGCGAGGGTGGTGACGAGCTGGTTGTCGAGCACCCAGAACCCGTCTTGGGGGAACAGCCCCTCGTCGTAGAGCCGCTCGACCGTGCCCACGCCACTGCCGAACAGGACCTCGGCGAACGGGCGACCGAGGAGGCGCGGCACCGATCGGAGGGTCCCGGCCCGGTTCTCGTACGAACCGGACGACAGGAACCGGTCGGACGCCACACCGAGCTCGTCGACGAACACGACGACGACGACCGCGACCCCGAGGAGCGCCGCCGTGGCCCGGACGACCCCGCGCCCCTCGGTGGCCGACACGATCAGCACGGCGACGGCGAGCACGGCGGCGAGCACGATGCTGCGACTGCCCGAGAGGAGCATGCCGGTGACGAGGACCGAGCCGACGAGCACCCTGACCGGGCCGGGGACGCGGCGCCGCGCGGTGATCGTCACCACGAAGGCCACGCAGAGCACGACCCCGTAGGGGATGGGGTGCCCGAGCGTGCCCTGGACCCGCTCGAGCCCGCCGGGCAGGAGCGTGTTCACCAGCACGTACGCGTTCACGTCGCGGCGGCGCAGCCCCCAGGGCACCGGGTCGCCCGTCACGAACTCGACGACACCGAGCACGACCTCGAGCAGGCCGAGCACGACGACCCCGATCCCGAGCACCCGGAGGTCGGTCTCCGACGAGCGCAGCAGGCACCACGCGGCGCCCACGGCGAGCAGGCCCACGCGCACCGTCAGACCGATGGCCTCGGGGTAGCCGATGGCGGTCGTGACGAGGGCGAGGCCGAACGACGTCGCCGTCAGCCCGACGACGACGCCGCCTCGTCGCCTCACGGGTGACCCCGGCAGCACCGCGGCGACGGCCAGCAGCACGATCGCGCCGTGGACGGCCCCGGTGCGGATGCTCTCGGGGGCCGCCGACGACGCGGTGCCGACGAGCAGCCCGAGCGCGACCACGAGGAGGGCGCCCCGGCGCGCAGCGGGGGGAACGAGCAGAGCTGCGACCACCATGACGGCCAGGACGATCAGCGCCGCGGCGATGACACCCGGCCCGGTCGCGGGCATCCCGCTCACGCGACGGGCCCCGAGGAGGCGCGGTGCGCGCGGACGAGGAGGGGCACCACCACCGCCGCCTGCACCCCGATCGCGACGGCCTCGGCCGTCGCGAGACCCGCGAGGGCGCCGGTCGCACCGCCGACCGCTCCGCCCCACAGCACGCCCGTCAGGCCGACCACCGCGGCGGCCGTCGCCGCGGTCGTCGTCGTGCGGACCGCGTCGAGCGTCACGAGGGCGAGCCCGAACGCCCTCGACTGGCAGGTCAGGGCGACGAGCAGCGCCGTCGCGACGACAGCCGACCTCTCGACCGTGACGGCACCGGTGAAGACGACCGCCACGACGGGCGGCATGGCCGTCAGCACCGCGACGGCCGACGCCGCGGCCAGGCCGGCGTTGAGGACGAGCGACGCCACCGTGCGGCGCGCGGCCACCGTCTCGTCGGGCGAGCCGACCCAGACCTGGAGTCGCTGGGGCACGACCGCGACGATGCCGAGCCCGGCGCGGGCCAGCCGGTCGACGGCGGCGAAGGCGGCCACGGAGCCGGGCGCCACGGCCTGCAGCAGCGCGGCCGGCAGGGTCTTGTACAGCGCGGTGACACCCCGCCCGGCGGTCACCACGACCTGCCCGCGGACGATCGTGGGCACGGCCAGCAGACGCTCGCGGGCCGGTGCGACCCGGACGCCGGCCGCCCGCGCGGTGGCGACCAGGGTGACCACCACGGCGAGCAGCGCGGCGAGGCCGTACGCCTCGAGCGGTCCGCCGAGGGCGATGACCCCGGCGGCCGCCAGGGCGAGGACGACCCGCGGCAGGGCCTCGCAGAGCAGCGTCAACCCCGGTCGGCCGAGACCCACGAAGAGCCAGGTCGGACTGAGCGCACCACCGGCGACGCCGAGGGTCAGCAGCACCGCCGCCCCGCGGTGCTCGTCGACGAGCAGCGTCACGGTCACGACCGCGACGGGCGCGAGGACGGCGAGCGCGATGAGGCGAGAGGCGAGGGCGTCGTGGTGGATCTCGGCGTGCTTCTGGGGGTCGCGCGCGACGCGCTGTGGACCGACGACCACCCAGCCGAGCTCGGCGACCACGGCGACCGCGGCCCCGACGGACAGGGCGACGGCGCAGACCGCCCAGCCGTCGGCCCCGAAACGAGTCGTCACGGCCGGCACGACGGCGAACGGGGCGAGCGCGACGACGACGGGCGAGGCGCCGTAGAGCAGCAGGGTCGTCAGGTGCCCGATGAGGCGCCTCACCGTCTGTCGCCCGCGTCGCCCCGGTGCGCGCGCTCGCCGAGGTGAGCGCCGAAGTGGGCGTCGAGTCGAGCGAACCCGCGTGCGACGAGGGCCTCGAGCGCCGGTGCGATCGGAGCGGCTCGCTCGGCCGAGTCGATCGCCGAGGCCGCGACGGGGCCGGCGGCGCTCGGTCGCCCGCCCCTCTCGGCCACGTCGATCAACGCGGCGGCCAGGGAGGCGGCGTCCCCCGGCTCGGTCTGGACGAGCAGTGGTCCCGCCACCGCCTGCAGCTCGTCGAGCGCCGCGCTGCGCTGCGTGACGACCGTCCGCCCGCAGGCGAGGCCCTGCCAGACCTTGTTGGCGACGACCGAGAGCGCCTTGGGCGACTCGCCGAAGACGCCGAGCACCACGTCGCTCCGTCCGATCAGGACGGGGAGCTCGCTCTCGGCGACGGGGTCGACGAACCGGCAGGAGGCGCGGAGCCCGTTCCGCTCGACGAGCCGACGGATGCCGTCGCGGCGGGGTCCTCCCCCGACGAGCGTCAGCTCGACCGGGCGCCGCCGCCGCACGAGGGCGAGCGCCTCGACGACCCTCTCGGTGCCGTGCAGGGGGATGTAGTTGCCGTAGTAGAGCACCCTGAGGACATCCGAGGGCGGGGGCGGCGGCAGATCACGGGCCCAGGCGGGGGCCCCGACGGGGAGGGCGACGACGGGAGTCGACCCGGCCACGGGGCGCAGCTCCTCGGCGCGGGGCTCCGTGTCGATCAGGACCACGTCGGCGAGCCGGACGGCGAGCCGATCGAGCAGCCGTAGCCGCAGCGCCCGTGCCGATCTCGGAGGGACGACCCCCCAGTCGAGCACCGCCGTCTCGTGCAGCCCGATGAAGCAGTCGACCACGAGGCGGGCGCCCCGTGCCCTCGCCATCAGCCAGGCCCACGGCGCATGGGTCGTCCGCATCTCGGCCAGCACCACGACGTCGGCGTGACGGGAGCCCTGCCAGAGACCCCGGGCGTCGACGAGCGCCCGGGTGAGACGCGAGCCGTGCCGCCGGCGGGCGACGACGGTGATCTGCGCACCGAATCGATCGGCCAGGTAGGCGCGGATGCGCGCGTTGCGGGGGTACGCGACGTCGTGGACGCCGTAGTAGAGGACTCTCACGGCCCGCGTCAGAGGGCGACGACGTGGTCGCCCGTCAGCACGTGGCGGGTGTCGAAGGTGGGCACGCCGTGCAGGAGCGACAGATCGACGCCGTCGTGGTCGGTGACGACGACGGCGGCGTCGACCTCGGCCACGACGTCGCGGACGAGATCGACCCGGCGGATGCCCTCAGGCCAGTACCGCTCGTGAACGTGAGGATCGACGGCGACGACCTCGGCGCCCTGCTGCAGCAGCGACTGGGCGATCTTCAACGCCGGCGCCTCGCGCACGTCGCCGGAGTTCTTCTTGTAGGCCAGACCCACGAGCAGCACGCGCGACCCGCGGACGGAACGCGAGCAATCGTTGAGCATCGATTGGACCCGCTCGACGACGTGGTCGGGCATGTGCTCGTTGACGTCGTTCGCCAGATCGACGAACCGGAACGGCTGACCCAGCTGGCGACGCACCTGCCACGACAGGTAGCTCGGATCGATCGGCAGGCAGTGCCCGCCGACGCCCGGGCCGGGGGTGAAGCGCATGAAGCCGAACGGCTTCGTGGAGGCCGCGTCGATGGCCTCCCACACGTCGACGCCGAGGCGGTGGGCGAACACGGCGAGCTCGTTGACCAGCGCGACGTTGACGTGGCGGAAGGTGTTCTCGAGGAGCTTCGTCAGCTCGGCTTCGCGGGTGCCCGAGACCGGGACGGTGCGGAGGACGAGGTCGTCGTAGAACCGCGTGACGGCCGCCAGCGAGGCGGTGTCGATGCCCGAGACGACCTTGGGGGTCTCGACGAAGCCCCACTTCCGATTGCCCGGGTCGATGCGCTCGGGGCTGTACCCGACGTGGAAGTCCCGCCCGGCGCGGAGCCCGGAGCCGTGCTCGAGCAGGGGCACCACGAGCTCCTCCGTCGTGCCCGGGTACGTCGTCGACTCGAGGATGACGGTGGCTCCGTGCCGCAGTCGCCCCGACAACGACCTCGAGGCGCTCTCGACGAACGAGAGATCGGGCAGCCCGTCTCGGAGCGGCGTCGGGACGGTGATGACCGCGACGTCGAAGGCCTCGCCGATCTCGTCGTAGTCGGCGGTGACCCGGTAGCGACCAGAGTCGGACGCCGCCCGGAGGGCCTCGTCGGTGACGTCGTCGACGTACGACGAACCCGCCAGGAGACCGCCGATGCGATCCAGGTCGAGATCGACGCCGACCACCCGGTACCCGACCTCGACCGCCCGCATCGCCAAGGGCAACCCGACGTACCCCTGCCCGACGACCACGACTGTGCTGCTCATGTCAACGCCCCTCTCGACGCCCCCTCGTGGGGAGTCTGGGACGATCTAAGCACAGACGATATAGCAACCGAAGAATATTACATGGGGCTGTTCATGACTCGATGCCGGCGACGGCCGCCGGGTCGGCGTCGTGCAGGAAGGTCGCGAGGCGCTCGACCTCGGAGGTCTCGCCGATGGCCGCCGCGCCCCGACGCAGCGCGTAGAGGGAGCGGAGCACCCCGCGGTTGGGCTCGTGACTCCACGGGACGGGGCCCTGGCCGCGCCAGCCGGCGCCGCGGAGGGCGTCGAGTCCGCGGTGGTAGCCGACCCGTGCGTAGGCGTAGGCCTCGAGATGGGCCCCTCGCGCCTCCGTCTCGTCCGACAGGAGGGCCCAGGCCAGCGACGACCGAGGATGCGCGGCCGCCACCTCGGCGCGGGTCATGGTCTCGAGGGCGGCCAGCACCTCGGGCTCGGCGGGCAGGAGCGTCTCGGGCACACCGAGGAGGTTCTGAGAGGGCATGCGGATCAGGTTATCCGGCGACGGGGCGGATCGCCTGACCCTTCCGATCCACGGTATTTCATGTAAAGTATCTCATGTTTGCCGATCCGACTGGAGAATGATGTCCGAGCCCCTCGAGCCCCTCGTATCCGTCGTCATCCCCGCCATCGCGGTCGACGACCTCCTGCTCGAAGCGGTCTCCTCGGCGCTCGGCCAGACGTGGTCGCGGCTCGAGGTCGTCGTGGTGCTCGACGGGGCGACGGGGGACGAGAGGGACCTGCCGGTCGACCCGCGCCTCCTCGTGGTCCGCCTCGAGCGACGGAGCGGGACGCCCGTCGCCCTGAACACGGGGATCGCCGCGTCGCACGGCGAGTTCGTCGCCCGTCTCGACGCGGACGACCTGGCCGAGCCGCAGCGCATCGCGCGGCAGATGTCGGTCTTCGCAGCGCGACCCGAGCTCGTGGCCCTCGGATCGTCCGTCACGGTCGTCGACGCCGAGGGGGCGCCCCTCCGGCATCTCGTCGCCCCCACCGGGCCCGATCTCCGACGCATGCTGCTCACGCGCAACGCCCTGACGCACTCGGCCACGACCTACCGCCGCGCGGCGTTCGACCTCGTCGGCGGCTACGACACGCGCTGCACGCGCATGCAGGACTACGACCTGTGGCTCCGCCTCGCGACCGTCGGCCCGATCGACAACGTGCCCGAGGCGCTCATCTCCTATCGCGTGCACGAGGGGCAGCACAGTCGGCGGACTCCACCGTGGGGCCCGGCGACCCGCAGCGTGCTCGCGGGCCGGCGCCGACTCGCGGCCGCGCTCGGCTCGCCGCCGGCGGCGCAGCGGGCCCGCGATACGGTGTGGACCGCCGCCCAGCTCGTGCGGCACCTGGGCCTCCGCCGCCCCCGGTACCTCCCCTCCCGCCTGACGCGGGGTCCGCGCCGGGGCGTCCTGCTCGTCACGACCGCAGACGCCAGCCTCGACGTGCTCTACGCGGGGCAGCTGCGGCGCTGGATCGCGCGGGGCGTCGGCCCGCTCGCGATCGCCTCCGCCGACACGGGCCGTCTTTCGGCGGTCGGGCGCCGGGAGCACGTGTCGACGCACGCGCTCCCCCTCGTCCGCGAGCCGGCTCCCGTCGACGACGTGAAGGCGCTCGGGGCGGCGACGAGGCTGCTGCTGCGTCTTCGCCCTGCCGTCGTGGTCTACGGGACGCCGAAGGCCTCGCTGGTCACGGCCCTGGCGGCGACGATCGCCCGGGTGCCCCGACGGGTCCATGTGCTGCACGGGCTGCGGCTCGAGACCCAGACGGGTCTCCCCCGTCGCATCAGCCTGCTCGCGGAGCGCCTCGTGGCCGTGCTGTCGACCGAGACGGTGGCGGTGAGCCGCCCCCTCGTCGACGTCTGCCGCGAGCTCGGCATCCCGACCGGCCGCACGACCGTGCTGGGCCACGGCTCGGTGGGCGGCGTCGACGTCGAGCGCTTCGAGGCGGCGGGTCGCGACCCCGAGCGGCGGCGCACCGTCCGGTCGGCGCACGGCATCGACGACGACGACCTCGTCGTGGGCTTCGTCGGGCGGGCATCCGTCGACAAGGGGCTCGTCGAGCTCGTCTCGGCGGTCGACCGACTCCGCCGGGAGGGCCTCGCCGCGCACCTCGTGATCGTGGGCCCCGACGAGGGGCTGACCGACCTCCCGCCCGAGACCCGTCGGCTGCTCGGCCAGGAGGGGTTCGCCTTGCACGGCCCCGTCGACCATGCGTCCGAGGTGCTGGCCGCGTTCGACGCGTTCTGCCTCCCCTCGCACCGCGAGGGGTTGGGCTCGGTCGTGCTCGAGGCGAGCTGCGCCGGGGTGCCCGTCGTCGTGAGCGACGCCCCGGCCCTCGCCGAGGTCGTGATAGACGGCGTCACCGGACTCGTCGTCCCCCGACGGGACGACGTCGCGCTCGCGGACGCCCTCCGCACCGTCCTGACCGATCGGCGAGCCGCCTCGGCCCTCGCCGCGGCCGCCGCCGCCTCGGTGGCCGAGCGCTTCGATCACCGTGACGTCTGGGATCGGGCCGCCGAGCACCTCCTCGGGCACCTCAGCGCGGCGGGCGCTGCGAGCGCCGCGGACAGCGCGAGCGCAGCGGACCTCGCGAGCGCCTCGGGCGTCAGAACCGGTGCCGACGCACCCACGCGTGCATGACCACGGCGGCCGCCGCCGACGCGTTGATGCTGCGGGTCGAGCCGAACTGCGAGATCTCGAGCACGGCGTCGGAGGCCGCGATGGCCTCGTCGCTGAGGCCCGGGCCCTCCTGACCGAAGAGCAGCACGCAGCGCTCGGGCAGGTCGAACGTCTCGATGGGCACCGATCCCTCGACGTTGTCGACCGCCAGGACGGGCAGCCCGGCCTCCCGTGACCACGCCAGGAAGGACGCGACGTCGGGGTGGTGCAGCACGTGCTGGTAGCGGTCGGTGACCATCGCCCCGCGCTTGTTCCACCGCCGCCGACCGACGATGTGGACGGTGTCGGCGGCGAAGGCGTTCGCGCTCCGCACGATCGACCCGATGTTCATGTCGTGCTGCCAGTTCTCGATGGCCACGTGGAAGGGATGGCGGTGCTCGTCGAGATCGGCGACGATCGCCTCCATCGTCCAGTACCGGTACCGGTCGATCACGTTGCGGGAGTCGCCGTCCCGGAGCAGCTCGATGTCGTAGCGCTCGTCGCCGGGCCAGTCGGACTCGCCGCCCGGCCAGGGCCCCACGCCGTGCAGGGGCTGCAGGGCATCGGCCGGCGTCGGGTCGGAGGCGTCGTCCTGGGGCATCAGGCCAGGGTACGGGTGTCCACGTCCAGGAGGCGCGCCTCCTGGACTCCTGGAACGTCGCGTCGCGAGGGCGAGGGCGGGAACCGGGGGCACCTCAGTAAGGTGGCCGCATGGCTACCCGCGACGAAGTCGAATGCTGGCTCACCGACATGGACGGCGTGCTCGTGCACGAGAACCACGCTCTGCCGGGGGCGGCCGCACTGATCCAGCAGTGGCAGGACGAGGGCACCCCGTACCTGGTGCTGACGAACAACTCGATCTTCACACCGCGCGACCTCGCCGCCCGGCTGCGGGCCTCGGGGCTCGACGTGCCCGAGGAGCGCATCTGGACGTCCGCACTCGCGACCGCCGACTTCTGCCGTTCGCAGATGCCGAACGGCTCGGCGTTCGTGATCGGCGAGGCCGGCATGACCACGGCCATGCACGAGGCCGGGTTCATCATGACCGAGACCGCCCCCGACTACGTCGTCGTGGGCGAGACGCGCAACTACTCGTTCGACGCCATCACCAAGGCCGTGCGACTGATCCGCAGCGGCTCGCGCTTCATCGTGACGAACCCCGACGCGACCGGACCGAGCGCCGAGGGGGTGCTGCCCGCCACAGGGGCCATCGCGGCGATGATCCAGGCGGCGACGGGCAAGTCGCCGTACGTGGTCGGCAAGCCGAACCCGATGATGTTCCGGTCGGCCATGAACCGCATCGGCGCGCACAGCGAGAACACGGCGATGATCGGCGACCGGATGGACACCGACATCATGGCGGGCATCGAGGCCGGCCTGCACACCATCCTCGTGATGACCGGCATCAGCGATCAGGCGGAGATCGAGCGGTACCCCTTCAGGCCGAACGAGATCCTGACCGGAGTGCACGAGCTCGTGCGGACCGAGCCGGTCGAATCCGACGTCGTCCCGTCGGAGTTCTGACCCTCAGCTCGGCCCGCTCGACGGCGGATCAGAGGTCGACGACCACCGCCGCCCAGGACAGTCCGACGCCGAACCCGACGAACACGGCCTTCTGCCCGCGGGACACCTGCCCGCTCGCCAGCCCGGCTTCGAGCGCCAGGGGGATGGACGACGACGTCGTGTTGCCCACGTCGTGCATCGCGACGACGAACCGGGCAGGATCGACGCCGAGCTTCTTGCGCAGGGTCTCGAGCATGAAGGCGTTCGCCTGATGGAGGATGAACACGTCGATGTCGTCCATCGTGACGCCGGCCAGCTCGAGTGAGCGGTCGACGACCTCTTTGACCACCCGCAGCGAGAACGTGAACACCTCGGGGCCGTCCATGTACAGATCGCGACCCGACGGCACCAGGCCGCGGGCCTCGGGCAGCGACTTCGGCGCGAACACGGACGGGTCGGCGAGCCCGCCACCCGGGACGATCAGGTGCGGCGCCCCTGAGCCGTCGGTGCCGTAGGCGAGACCGGTGAGGGCCGGCGACTCCGCCGACGCCGTCACCAGGGAGGCGCTGGCGCCGTCGCCGAAGAGCGACCGCAGCTGCCGGTCGGCCGGGTTGATGAAGCGGGTGAGGGTGTCGACGGTCACGAGCAGGATCGTCCGGGCCTGCCCCGACTCGATGAGGGCCTTCGCGATCCCGAGGGCGTAGACGTAGCCCGAGCAGCCCACGGTGAGGTCGAGCGCGCCGACACGGGTCGGGAGACCGAGCCGGTGCTGCACGAGGGAGGAGGTAGCCGGCATGGCGAAGTCGGGGCTCTGCGTGCAGAGCAGCAGGAAGTCGATGTCGTCGCGATCGACGCCGTGCTCGCGGAAGAGCCGCTCGGCCGCGCCGACGGCCAGGTCGGACGAGGTCTCGCCGTCCACCACGTGGCGGCGGACGATGCCCGTCTTCGCCGCGATCCGGTCGACGTTCGCGGGGGCGAAGTCGCGGTTCAGCTCGTCGTTGTCGACGACCCGCGGGGGGACGAACGACGCGACCGGCCCGAGGGCGGCGTAGCGGAAGGGAGCCGAGGAGGCGCGGGTCGCGCTCATCGCGCCGCCCCCGGGAGCATCACGGCCGGCACCCCGAAGACCGTCGACCCGGGGCGGACCCGGCGGAGGACGACGCTGCCGGCGCCGACGCGGGCCGAGGCGCCGACCTCGACGCCCGGGCGCAGGATGGCGCCCGTGGCGACGAACGCCCGGTCGCCGACCGTCACCCCGCCGAGCAGGGCGGCCCCGCCGCTGACGGTGGCGACCTCGCCGACGACGACGTCGTGACCCAGGACCGCGGACGTCTGGAGCCAGACGTGCGCCCCGACGGTCACATCGGTCGAGACCACGACGAACGGATAGACGACCGACCCCTCGCCGATACTCGACCCCGGGAGGAGGACGGCCGTGTCGTGGATGAAGGTCGCGTAGACGGCCCCGGCGGCGTCGAGCCGCTCGACCACGGACGCCCGCGACCGCGGCTCGCCGATCGCGCACAGCACGAGGTCGGAGGAGTCGGGGACGTACGCGTCGATCGTGGAGACGACGGGTGCCGGCGACCCGGGTCGTGCGCCGGAGTCGTCGATGAAGACGATGTCGTCGATGCGCTGGTCGGCGAGGAACCGCGGCGACGACCGCACCATGGCGAGCAGCTCACGACCGGCCCCGCCGGCGCCGACGAGGACGAGGCGACGGCGCGTCTCGACGGGATCGAGACCCCCGGTCACGCGAGGACGGGTGCGGTCAGGGCCTGGACGTCGGCCAACGTGACGCAACGGGCCAGCGCCTCGGCGTCGACGACGACACCGCATGAGGAGTCGGCCTCGGCGATGAACATGGCGTTGGCGAGGGAGTCCCAGCCGATGTCGGAGAGGCGGTCGGTCAGGGCCACGGAGCCGGGCTCGGCGTCGACGAGATCGGCGGCGAGGGTGAGCAGGTCGGTGTCGTTCATGTGTCCTCACGGGGTCGAGGAGCACGGCCGTGCTCCGACCATCATGCTACCCGTGGTACATGTATTTCACAATATCAATCCTCACTTTCCGTGAGGCGCACCGGTCGGCTCGAAGAGCGGCCGATTCAGAGCACGGCCGAGACCACCGCCTCGGGTCGCATCATCGCGTCCGACGCGACGGCGACCAGCGCCGCCGGGCCGCCGGAGGAGGCCGCCTCGGGTGCGGCGAAGGCCGATCCGACGAGGAGGAACAGGACCAGCAGGGCGAGCACGACGACCACACCGGCCGCCGCCCCCAGCAGGATCTTGCGTTCGCGAGGCCACGCCTCGATGCCGCCACCCGAGGAGGTGCGGCGCGGCCGGGCGTCGTCACCGCGCCTCCTCGGACCGGGCTCGTCGATCGGGGCCGACGACCCGGAGGGGGCGGAGAAGCCGGCGAAGGGGTCGGACTCGGGCTCCGTCGCCGCCGAACGGCGGCGTCTCGGGCCGGGCTCGTCGTCGTCGTCGCCGAACAACGGGACGAAGGGCGCATCGGACGGCGTCGACCGTGCCCGGCGAGGCAGGACCGAGGTCGCAGCGTCGTCGGCGGGCTCGTCGTCGACGACGTCGTGCTGCCCACGCTCGGAGGGATCGTGGGCGCCTCGCCTCGCGCTGGACTCCGAGTAGTCGGAGTCGACGGGGTCGACGTCGTCGGAGAGCGACCACGAACCGGCCGGCAGGGTCTCAGCGGAGTCGGGCTCGGCGACGGGCTGGCGGACGATGCCGAGGATCTCGGTGAACGTCGGTTCGTACTCGTCGTCGCGGTCGGAGGGCGACGGATCGCCGGCGGTGTCGTGCGGAGCCGGTTCGGGCGCAGCCGCCGCCGGCGCCACGGCCGGCGGGGGCAGCTGACCCGCCGCCTCGGCGAGACGTCGCTCGCGGCGCGTCATCTCGTGGTGCTCTTCCACCCACCAGGGGTCGGCCGACGACGCGGCGGCCGGCGTCGTCACGCCGACGGGGGCCGGGTCGGAGTCGCCGCCGGGGGCCTGGACGGGCTCGGGACGGGATGCGGGCTCGGGCTCGGCTTCGGGCGCAAGCGCAGGCTCGGGCTCGGGAGCGGGCTCGGCGTCGGGCGCAAGGGCAGGCTCGCGTGCGGGCTCGGGCTCGGGAGCGGGCTCGGCTTCGGGCGCAAGGGCAGGCTCGGGGTCGGGTGCCGCCTCGGCCGCAGGCTCGGGCGGAGTGCCGGAGGGGGCGCCGGGCACCGGCAGCGCCCGGGTCTCGCTCAGGGGCGCGGGCTCGGGTGGATCGACGACGGGAGGGGCGTGGTCGACGACCCGCTCCTCCTCGGGTCGGTCGTCGGCGGGCAGTGTGAACGCCCGCGTCTCGACGTCGGAGGTCACGATGTCGTGCGCCTGCGTGGCCGGCAGGTCGCCTTCGGACTCCGGCCCGGATTCCGCCTCGGGCTCCGCCTCGGAGGGGAGCGCGCTCCAGTCGAAGGTGCGCGGCTCGGCGGCGAGGTCGGACGCGGTCGGGGTCGTGAGGATCGCGGTGAACGGGCCCGGCTCGTTCGTGGTCGCAGGGGTGCCCGGAGGATCGGCAGGAGCCGAAGGCGCGGGCGGCGACGCGGGTGCAGGGGTCTCGAGCGGGGGCCGCTGCTCGCGAGGCGGGGCCGCAGGGGCCCCGTGCTCGTCGGCCGCAGCCTCGGAGGCTTCGGAGGGCGGTTCGGTCGGGGCCGGCTCGGTCGAGGCGGCCCGGCGCAGCGCCGCGAGATCGAGCGCCATGGGGTGCCCGGAGCTGCGCGAGACGGTCGACTCGTCGGTGGGCGCCGGGGGGACGGGCAGGGACGGAGCGCGGCGCGGCACCACGGGGACCACCGGGACGGGCGCGGCGACGGCGCTGGGCGACGCGGGCTCGGGGTCCGTCGCGGGGGCGGAGGCCGACGCGGGGGCGGGGGCCGACGCGGGCCCGGTCTCCGCCTCGGGCTCGGACGACTCCGTCACCGGCTCCGCCACCGCCTCCGGAACGGGTTCGGGCTGCTCGGGCTCCGTCGCGGGGTCGGGGCCGGGCTCCGTCGCGGGGTCGGGGCCGGGCTCCGACTCGCGCTCCGGCTCGCGGCCACCGAACTGCGCGGCGAGCCAGTCGGCGGAGTCGCGCTCGGCGTCGTCGGCGTCGCGACCGGTGGCCTCGTCGGTCACGGCCGCAACCCGAGATCGTCGAGATCGATGGCGGCGAGATACGGGTAGCCGGCGGCCTCGATGACCTCGCGAGCGCCGGTGCTGCGGTCGACGACGACGGCCACGGCGGCGATCTCCGCGCCGACGGCCTCGAGCGCCTTCGCGGCCGCGAGCGGCGAGCCCCCGGTCGTCGACGTGTCTTCGAGCACGACGACCCGCTTGCCGGCGAGCTCGGGGCCCTCGACCTGCTTGCCGCGCCCGTGGTCCTTGGGCTCTTTGCGGACCACGAAGGCGTCGTAGTCCTTGCCGAGCGCGACACCCTGGTGCAGCACGGCGGCGGCGATCGGGTCGGCGCCCATGGTCAGACCGCCGACGGCGAAGACATCGGGGACCTCGTCGATGAGGTCGACCATGACCCGGCCGATCAGCGGGGCGACGCGGTGGTCGAGGCTGACCTTGCGGAGGTCGATGTAGTAGGTCGCCTTCTTGCCGCTCGTCAGAGTGAAGTCGCCGTGGAAGACGGCTTCGGAGCCGATGAAGTCGATGAGCTGTGTGCGTGCGTCGGTCACGCGCCCAATGGTACGGCAGACCCCTCCACAGGCACCGGCCCGACCTCCTGCCGACCACGGGGGCGGCATCACGGGACCGGCACCGCGCCTCCCCGGTAGCGTGGTCGGCATGCGAGTCGCCACCTGGAACGTCAACTCCGTCCGCGCCCGAGTGGGCCGTGTCGTCGACTGGCTGGTGCGCGAGGACATCGACGTCGTCGGCCTGCAGGAGATCAAGTGCAAGCCCGAGCAGTTCCCGTTCGACGCGTTCCGCGAAGCGGGCTACGAGGTCGAGCTGCACGGCCTCAGCCAGTGGAACGGCGTGGCCTTCGCCAGCCGTCTGCCGATGGACGACGTCGAGATCACCTTCCCCTCTCAGCCCGGATTCGCCAAGGGCCAGGAAGGCCCCGATCAGCCGAAGGAGGCCCGCGCCATCGGCGTCACCGTCGAGGGCGTCCGACTCTGGAGCCTCTACGTGCCCAACGGCCGCGAGCTCGGCGACCCCCACTACGACTACAAGCTCGACTGGCTGGCGGAGCTCGCCGCCGAGACCCGGGCGTGGCTCGCCGAGAAGCCCGACCTGCCCCTGGCTCTGATGGGCGACTGGAACGTCGCGCCTCTCGACTCCGACGTCTGGGACATGTCGGTCTTCGAGGGCAGCACGCACGTCAGCGCTCCGGAACGCGAGGCCTTCGCCCGATTCGAGCAGGTCGGCCTCACCGACGTCGTCCGCCCGCGGATCCCCGAGGGCTACACCTACTGGGACTACAAGCAGCTCCGGTTCCCGAAGAACGAGGGCATGCGGATCGACTTCATCATGGGCTCGAGCGCGTTCGCCGACCTCGTGACCTCGGCCGCCATCCACCGCGACGAGCGGAAGGGCGACGCCCCGAGCGACCACGTGCCCGTCGTCGTCGACCTCGACCTCGACACCGAGCTGGACGACGATCGCCCGATGATCTTCTGACCGGGCGCGCAGCCCGACTCCGAGACGCGGGGTCGGGCGATGCGAGCCGGGCGCGGGCTACGCGAGCAGCGCCGCGATGACGACGAGCACCGGCACCGCGACGATGGTCGTGACGAGCACCGTGTCGCGGGCGACGACCACCCCCGTCCGATAACGCTGCGCGTAGTTGAAGACGTTCTGCGCCGACGGCAACCCGGCCAGCACGACCGCCACGAACAGCTCGTGCCCCTCGAAGCCGAAGACGAACGCGCCCAGCAGCCACGCGACGAGCGGCATCACGCCGAGCTTCAGCACCGTCGCGAGCACGACGTCGGCGCGACCCTCCCGGGCCTGCAGCGGTCGGGACCCGACGAGCGACATGCCGAACGAGATCAGCACCACGGGCACCGCGGCGCCGCCGACGAGCACGAACGGCTGCATCACGGCCTCGGGGATCTCGAACCCGGTCACGGCGACGACGACGCCGAGGGCCGACCCGATCAGCAGCGGGTTCGTGAACGGCCGGGCGATGGTCCGACCGAGGCTGCTGCCGCGATTGGTGGCGGTGTCCATGACGGCGAGCACGATCGGCGTGAGCACCAGCAGCTGGAAGAGCAGGACGGGCGCGACGAACGTGGCGCTGCCCAGCACGTAGGTGGCGACGGGCAGACCGATGTTGTTCGCGTTCACGTACGCGCCTCCCATCGTCCCGATGGCGGTCTCGGCCGCCGACCTCTTCAGCACGAGCTTGAGCACCAGCACCGAGATCACGGCCGCGACGAGCGACGCGGCGGCGCTGACCACCAGGAGGCGCGAGAACAGCAGATGGACGTCGGCCTGCGAGATGGTCGTGAACAGCAGGCAGGGCGTCAGCACGAAGAACACCATGCGCGACAGCACGTGGTGCCCCTGCGGCCCGAGGAGGTCGATGCGGCCGACGACGTAGCCGACGGCGATCACCGCCCCGATGATCCCGAACCCGATCAGCACTCCGCCCATGCACCCATCTTGGTGCAGACGGCAGGCGACGCGGTCAGGCCGTGCGCTCGCCCGACCCTCGGAACTCCGTCATCGTCGCGACACCGTCGGCCGAGACCCCCTCGCGCGACAGGACCACGCGCACCGTCCGCAGGAGGATCCGCGCGTCGAGCAGCGGGGACGCCTCGTCGACGTAGCGGACGTCGAGGGCGAGGCGGTCGTCCCACGGGATCGCGTTGCGGCCGGCCACCTGCGCCAGCCCGGTCAGCCCGGGGGCGACCTCGTGCCTCCTCGCCTGCTGCGGGGTGTAGCGGTCGAGGTAGATCGGCGGCAGGGGTCGCGGGCCGACGAGACCCATGTCGCCCCGGACGACGTTGACGAGACCCGGCAGCTCGTCGAGGCTCGTCGACCGCAGCAGAGCACCGAACCGCGTGAGACGGTCGGCGTCGGAGACGAGCCCGCGGCTCGGATCGACGGGCAGCATGCTGCGGAACTTCCAGAGTCGGAAGACCCGGCCGTCTCGACCCGCACGGTCTTGACGGAAGAGGATCGGGCGGCCGAGGCGCAGGGCCACCGCCGCGGCCGTCACGAGCAGCACGGGCGACAGCACGACGAGGGCGAGGGAGGCGGTGGTCGCCTCGAACGCCCGCCGCGCGACCCGGGCGGGTCGCGAGCGCCAGGCCGCACGCGAGACCCCGGCCGGACGCGTGGCCCCGGCCGGACGCGTGGTCCGGGCGGCGCGGCGCGCCCGCGCCGCGTCAGGCACGGACGCCCGCCGCATCGAGAGCGGCCGACAGGCGGGAGCAGACCCGATCGAGATCGCCGTCGTCGAGCACGGAGCCGCTCGGCAGACTGAGACCCCGGTCGAAGAGCGACTCCGCAGCACCCGACACCAGGCTCCCGTTCGACGCGAAGACCGGCTGCAGATGCAGGGGCTTCCAGAGGCGGCGGGTCTCGATCGCATCCGCCGCGAGGGCGGTTCCGACGATCCCGACGGCGGCGGGGTCGTCGAAGACGAGCGATGTCAGCCAGGCGTTGTCGGCGTGGTCGGCGGCGGTGAGACCGCCGGCGGACCCGGCATCGAGGCCGCCGTCGTGCAGCAGTCGCACACCGGGTCGATCGGCGATCAGCGTTCGATAGCGCTCGCGGATCGCGTGCCGCCGGGTGATCATGTCGCCGAGTCGAGAGAGCTGCGCCCGACCGAGCGCCGCCAGGACGTTGCTGAGCCGGTAGTTGTAGCCGATCTCGTCGTGCTCGTAGTGCGCGACCGGGAGGCGCGCCTGGCTCGCGACCCGCCGCGCGTCGGTCGCGAGTTCGGCGTCGTCGGTCAGCAGCATGCCGCCGCCCGAGGTGGTCATGATCTTGTTCCCGTTGAACGACACGGCCGAGGCGCGGCCGAACGAGCCCGCCGCCCGCCCGTGGCGGCTCGCCCCGAACGACTCGGCGCTGTCGCAGAGCACCGGAACACCGTGGGCCTCGGCGACCGCGCCGATGCGCTCGAGGTCGGCGACCCGCCCGTAGATGTCGACCGGCAGCACGGCCGAGACGGCCTTCCCCGAGGCGGCGAGCGCCGTCAGGGCCTCGTCGAGCAGATCGGGGCACAGGTTGCCGGTGTCGGGGCTGCAGTCGACGAAGTAGGGCACGGCGCCGGCGTGGACGGCGGCGTTGGCCGTGGCGGCGAAGGTGAACGAGGTCGTCACGACGAGCGAGCCCGGGAAGACGCCGAGACCGCGGAGGCCGAGATGGAGGGCCGCCGTGCCGGAGGACAGGGCGACGCCGTGACCCACGCCGACCCGGTCGGCCACCTCGCGCTCGAAGGCGTCCACCTCGGGGCCGAGCGGTGCGACCCAGCCCGAGCGGAGCGCGCGGTCGACGGCATCGCGCTCGGCGTCGCCGATATCGGGTGCGGACAGATGGATTCGCGACGCCATGGGTCTCCTCAGAGTATGTGACATACGGATATTACACGTGACTGAGGCTCAGGTCGAGGGCCGACCCGCGCCTCCTCGGCCCGCGGTGGTCGATGATGGAGGGGTGACGCGACTCCACGACCCCTCGGCCCACTCGTTCGCCTCCGACAACTACGCGGGAGCCCACCCCGAGGTGCTGCAGGCCCTGATCGACGCGAACGGCGGCCACGTCGGCTCGTACGGCGCCGACCCCTACACGCGGAGGCTCGCCGAGGTCGTCGTCGAGCAGTTCGGCGAGGGCGCCTCGATCGACCCGGTGCTGACCGGCACGGGCGCCAACGTGGCCGCGCTGCAGGCGCTGACGCCGCGCTGGGGCGCCGTGATCTGCGCGACGACCGCCCACGTCTACACCGACGAGGGCGGCGCCCCCGAGCGCCTCGGCGGCATCAAGCTGCTGACCGTGCCGACGCCCGACGGCAAGCTCACCCCCGAGCTGATCGACCGCCAGGCGCACGGCCGCGGCGACCAGCAGCGCCCCCAGCCGCTCGCGGTGACCATCACGCAGAGCACCGAGCTCGGCACCGTCTACACGCCCGACGAGCTGCGGGCGATCACCGACCATGCGCACTCGCTCGACATGCGGGTGCATCTCGACGGCGCCCGCCTCGCCAACGCGGCGGCCTCGCTCGGCGTGCCCCTGCGGGCGATCACCCGCGACGTCGGCGTCGACTCCGTCTCGTTCGGCGGCACCAAGAACGGCCTCGTGCTCGGCGAATCGATCGTGACCTTCACCGAGGAGGCGCGGGCCGGCCTGGTCTTCCTCCGCAAGATGGACGCGCAGCTGCTCTCGAAGATGCGGTTCGTCTCGGCGCAGTTCCTGGCGATGCTCGACGACGACCTGTGGCTGCGGTCGGCCACTCAGGCGAACGCCATGGCCACCCGGCTCGCATCCGGCCTGGCCGACCTGCCCGGAGTCACGATCACACAGGCGGTCGACGCGAACGCCGTGTTCGTGGTGCTGCCCCGGCACACGGTCGAGCCCCTGCGCGAGCTGCACCGCTTCTACGACTGGAACCGCGCCTCCGGCGAGGTCCGACTGATGTGCTCGTTCGACACGACGCCCGAGCAGGTGGATCGACTCGTGGCCGATGCGGCCGCGCTGCTGCGCCCATGATGACATTTCTGCATATGTAATATGTGATGTAACGTGAGGTCTTGTTCAGATCCGGCGTCCCGACGCCCCGAACCGAGGACCCACATGACATCGCTCCGCCTGCGCAACGCTCTGACCGCAGGGCTCGTGCTCGCCCTCGCCGCCCCACTGGTCGTGGCGTCGAGCCCGCATCCGCCCGCGGCCGCGACCTCGGCGTCGGCCGCGACTGCGGCGACGCTCTTGTCCGACGCCGTGCCCGGCGGCCCCCGTCCGACCTCGATCCGCCTCAGCGACGACGACGCGTCGACCACCGTGCTCGTCCACGGGCTGGGTTCGGCGAGTCAGGCGCAAGGCCGCGAGAACCGGTCGATGCGCCACAGCGACCGCCAGCCGACCGGGCGCTTCGCGTCGAACGGCGACACCCTGACCGTGACCGTCCCCGACAACGCCCCCGCCATGTCGATCGCCATCGGCCTGTTCGGGGCGCACGCGCCGCACAACGACGGCGCCGACCGCGGCCAGTGGACGACCGCGCTCACCTCGGGCGTGAACACGATCACCGCGCCCCTCGACGGAATGGTGCACCTGACGAGCACGGTCGAGGGCGGTTCCGCCGACGTGATCGTCGAGGGCGGACGCCCCGTGCCCGTCTTCGTCGCGGGTCAGACCACGAACGAGGTGCTGCGGGCCGAGATGACGCGCCTCGCCGACGCCCCGTTCGTGCAGGTGATCGGCGACCGCTTCTTCGGGGACTTCCAGACCGATTCGACGGGCACGGTGATCGTCCGGGTCGACATGGAGACCCGGGTCGCCGAGCTCGACCACGCCATCGAGGTCACGAACCGCACCTACGGGCTGCGTGACGACGGAACCGGACTCGCCCGCAAGTCCGGTCACCGCATCTACGTCGCGGCACCGGACACCGGCGGCGGCTATGCGAGCGCGACGCACGAGCGCGTGAACTTCCCCGTCCGGACGGGGGCCGCAGGCGACCTCTTCCGTGCCTCCGCCGACGATCAGTGGGGCTGGTGGCACGAGGTCGGTCATACCTATCAGACGCCGACCTTCAACTGGGGCGGTCAGGGCGAGGTGCTCGTCAACCTCTCGCCCCTCCACATCCAATCGAGCAACGGGTGGCCGAACCGGCTCGACCGCATGGTGGGCGGCTTCGACTCGTTCTTCGCGCAGCCGGTCGACGACCGGGCGTACATGTCGGAAGGCAGCCTCTGGACTCGACTCTTCCTCTACGACCAGCTGCGCCGGGCGTTCGGCGACGACTTCTACCCCCGGGTGAACCAGGAGTATCGCGTCATGCGCGCCCTGGGCGAGCAGCAGCCTGCGGACGCCGAGGCCCAGCGGCAGCTCTTCGCGGTGACGACGTCGCGCGTCGCCGACCGGGATCTCTCCGAGTACTTCCGACAGTGGGGCTTCGCTCTGGACGACGAGACGAAGGCCGCCCTCGCCGAGCTGCCGCCCCTGCAGAACCCGATCTGGGAGAACCGGCTGTCGACCGAGCCCGTCCTCGAGCAGGCGGTGCCCGCGTACAGCGTCCCGGTGGGCACGCTCGACGCCGTCGACGAGTCGGTCACCCTCGGTCAGCGTGCCCTCGTGACACCGCCGACGACGCGCGACCTCCGTGACTCCGACGGCCCGGGCGATGTGCGGGTGCTCGGCACGAGCCTCGACGCGGCGAGCGTCGGCACCGGCACGGCCCGACTCACCGCGGAGAACGACACCGGCGTCCGCGAGGTCCTCTCGACGCCGGTGACCGTCACCCCCGGCTCGTCGTTCCAGTTCAGGGGCCGACAGGACCGCGTCGTCGCGACCCTCGCCCTCGAGCCGACGACCGACGAGCTCCGGATGACGGCGGGGACGACCTACACGGCGCACTCGGACTTCGGCGCCGACGAGTACGTCGGAGCGACCGTCTACGACGCCCGGGGTCGCCAGCAGGGGTCCTTCTCCGTCGCCGGGCGCGACACCGCCCATGCCGCCGCCGCGGCGTTCGACGGGACCTCCGTCGGCGACGGCTGGTACATCACGATCCGCCACCGGGAGGCGGGCAGTCGCATGTCCCGCTGGGACGCCGACAGCCCCGTCGGGCGGAACGACGCGAGAACGCAGCACTACCGGGTGGTCGACGACCGCCTGATCGTCGTCGACTCCGTCCCGACCGCGCCAGACGGCTCGATCTCCGCCGTGCCGGCGAACGGCACGGTCCTGCTGAGCCGCGGTTCGTCGACCGCCGTCCCCGTCACGATGGAGGCGGTGGACCGGGTCACGTCGCTCGAGACCGAGCTCGTGCTCACAGCCCCTGCGGGCACCGTGTTCTCCGGATCGCAGGAGGCGCTGGTCACCGAACTGCGCCTCCCCGGCCGGTCGTGGGCCGTCACCGGCAGTGTCACCGCCACCGACGGCGTGGCGAGCGACGACGGTCGGACGCTGACGCTCACCGTCCGCGGGGCGAGCGGGCTCGATCTGCCCGACGGCGCGCGTCTGCGCTGGGCGCCCGTGGTCGCCGTCCCCGACGAGGGAGCGCCGATCGGCGGAGGCCTCGACTGGACCCTGACGGGGACCGCCGGGGGTGTGGCGGTCCCGACCGGGAGCTGACGACGAGCGGTGCGCGAGACGGGGGGGCGAGGAGGCGCGGGAATGACGGGTGCGCCCTGGTGCGTTACAGGATCGGTGGCCCGATGACGCGCCTCCTCGCCCCCTTCCCCCAGCAGAGAGTCGCGCCATGTCGATCACCGAGACCACCTCGTCCACCGCCGCCCGCACCGCCGTCACCAGCGTCCCGATCGTCCGCGAGCTCGCCGAGCGCTGGAGCCCGCGCTCGTTCGACGCCGCCGCCACGGTCAGCGACCAGCAGCTCGACGCCCTGCTCGAGGCCGCCCGCTGGGCGCCGTCGGCCAACAACAGCCAGCCGGCGCGCTTCGTCGTCGCCCGGCGCGGCACGCACCACTTCGACACGATCGTCGACGCCCTGGTCGGCTTCAACGCCGGCTGGGCCGTGAACGCCTCCGCGCTGATCGTGGCGATCGCCGAGACCTCGTCGGTGGAGGGCGATCTGCGCCCCACCGCCGAGTACGACCTCGGCCAGGCCGTCGCGCACCTGACGGTGCAGGCGCAGGCCGAGGGTCTGCACACCCACCAGATGGCCGGCGTCGAGTTCGAGCGCATCGCCGCCGCGTTCGACCTGGCCGAGAACCTGAAGCCGATGACGGTGACGGCGGTCGGCGTCGTCGACAGCGCCGACAAGCTGGCCGACGCCCTCGCGGAGCGCGAGACCGCGCCCCGCACGCGCCTGCCCCTCGGCGAGCTCGTCGTCGCCCGCAGCTAGGGCCCGGCGAGGCCGCCCGCCTTTCTGGCGGCCCTGATGCTTCCTCAGGTGTGTGATATTCTATATGCGATTTCACTGCCTCAGGGAGCCTCATGCATACGCGTCTCGTCCGTTCCGCCCTCACGACCGTCGTCGTGGCGGCGTTGACCGCCCCACTGCTCGTCGGGGCCGCGCCGCAGCCGGTGGCGGCGGCCTCGCCCAGCGACTCGAGCCCGTCCGCGGGGCCGTCGTCGAGCCACGGCGCGTCCGACGCCGTCGTCACGTCGTCGACCCCCGGCGGCCCCCGGCCGACGTCGATCCGCCTCAGCGAGGACGACGCGACGACGACGGTGCTCGTGCACGGCCTCGGCGACGCGCAGACGGAGAGACGGCGCGAGAACCGCCGGATGCGGCACAGCGACCTCCAGCCGACGGCCCGCTACGTCCGCGCCGGTGAGGAGCTGACCGTGACCGTACCCGAGGGCGCGCCCGGCCTCTCGCTCGTGATCGGTCTCTACGGAGCCCACTCCGAGCACAACGGCGGCGGGGCGCGCAACCGCCAGAACTCGGCACTCACCCCGGGCGTCAACGTCGTCACGGCGTCGCTCGACGGCATGGTCTTCCTGCGGAGCACCGTCGACGGCGGTT
This sequence comes from Frigoribacterium sp. AC394, assembly GCF_979258095.1. Lineage (NCBI taxonomy): Bacteria > Bacillati > Actinomycetota > Actinomycetes > Micrococcales > Microbacteriaceae > Frigoribacterium > Frigoribacterium sp. AC394. The sequence continues at coordinate 1,630,234 of NZ_OZ409834.1, forward strand.
CCGCCGACGTCGAGCTTCTCGGGCGGCGAGCCCGTCCCGTCGTTCGTGCTCGGCCAGACGACGAACGACGAGCTGCGCGCCGAGATGGCCCGCCTGCCCGACGCCCCGTTCGTCACCGTGATCGGCGAGCGCATCTTCGGCGACTTCCAGCGATCGCGCACCGGCGCGCAGATCCTCGCCGCGGACGTCCCCGCGCGGGTGGCGATGTGGGATCGCAGCGTCGAGATCACCAACGACACCTACGGCCTGCACGACGGCGCCACGGGTGTCGCCCGCAAAGCCCCGCATCGCATCTACGTCGCGTCGCCCGACAACATCCCCGGCGCGTACGCGACGGCCAGCGACGAGAGCATCAACTTCCCGGCGAACGGGGCCGCCCGCGACCTGTTCGTGCGCGACGAGTCCCGCCTCTGGGGTTTCTGGCACGAGATCGGTCACACCTATCAGGCCCCGAACTACCTCTGGACGGGATTGAGCGAGGTCACGGTGAACATCTCGCCGCTGCACGTCGAGTCGGCGCAGGGCTGGTCGAGCACCATCGACTCCCCCGGTCACCTCAGCACCCTCGACCGCTACTTCGCCCGCCCGGTGGAGGAGCGTTCGTACGCGTCGTCGGGCACGAACGAGATCCTCTTCGACCACCTGCGTCGGGGGTTCGGCGACGAGTTCTACCCTCGCCTCAACCAGGAGATGCGAGTCATCGCCGCCCGGGGCGAGAGCGACTCGCTGACCGACGAGGCGAAGCGCCAGCTGTTCGCGATCACGGCGGCCCGGGTGGCCGACCGGGACCTCCGCGAGTTCTTCCGCCAGTGGGGCATCGCCCTGTCGCCGGCCACGTCGACCGCGATGGCCGAGCTGCCGGCTCTCACGGAGCCCATCTGGCAGAACCGGCACAGTCGCGACCTGATCCGCGAGTACACGATGCCGGCCTTCACCTACCCGACGGGCTCGATCGACCGGATCGACGAGCAGGTCGCCGTCGGACAGCGACAGCTGACCACCACCCCCGAGACCACGGGGCTCGCGAACTCCGACGGCGTCGGATCGATCCGGGTGCAGGATCACACCGTCCGCGCGAACGGGGCGGGGGTCGGTGCCGGAACGGCGGGAGTGACGGTCGCGAACGAGTCGGGCATCCGCGAGATGTTCTCGACTCCGCTCACCGTGCGACCCGGCAGCATGTTCGAGTTCATCGGCATCGCGTCTCGCTACATCGGCTGGATGGCGCTCGAGCCCGCCACGCACGAACTGCGGTTCTCCGCCTCGTCCGGCTACCCCAGCCACGACAGCTTCCGCGGGCAGGAGTACGTCGGCGTGACGGTATACGACGACCGCGGTCGCGAACGCTCGTCGCTCTCCATCGAGGGCCAGGACACCGCCCACTCCGTCGCGAAGGCCTTCGACGGCAGTCGCGCCGAGGACGGCTGGTACGTCGTCGTCCGACACCGCGAGGCGAACACGCGCCTGATCTGGTGGGACGACGACATCCAGCAGCCGCGCGATGCGGCGACCGTGCGCCTCCTGAAGGTCGACGGCACCCGCCTCGTGCCCGTGACGGCGATCCCCGGTCGCGGGGCCGCGGCGACGGTCGCTCGAGGCCTGCCCGGAGAGACCACCGACACCGCGCGGGTGGACGTCCGCTCACGTCAGTCGGGCGTGATGACGATCGAGGCGCCCGCCGGTACGACGATCGCCGACGCCCGGGTCCGCCGCACGGACGACGATCACGCGTGGTCGTCGATCGACTACGACTACGCCGACGACCGGCGGCGCGTGACGATCACGAGTCGGACCGGGGACGGCTCCCTCGCCTACGGCCCCGGCGGCGACAACCACGTCACCGTCTCGTTCGACGTCGCGGACGACGCCCCCGCCGACACCCTGCTCGGCGGCGGGCTCGCCGAGGTGACCGCGATCGGCGGGTCGACCGCCCTCGCCGGGGCTCACGTGTCCGTCTCCACGTCGTCCGTCGAGCACGGTGCGCTCTCGCCGAGGTCCGCTGAGCAGGTCACGCTGGCTCGAGGCGGCACCACCCGCGTGCCGTTCGAGGTCGCCGTCTCGACCGCGGCCCTCACGCGACCCACGGGGACGATCACCCTGACGGCGCCGTCCGGCAGCACCTTCGCCGCCGGCCAGGACACGATCCGGGGCGCCTGGTACCGCGACGACCTCCCCGACGGAGCCGGCATGCGTCTGACCGGCACCCGCTCGGCCGACGGGACCCGGTACGAGTACTCGTGGGCGCCCGTCGACGATGCGGCACCGAACTGGTCGTCACCCCGGCACGACGTGCTGCGCTGGTCGCTCGACGTCGTGACCGCCCGAGACGCCGACCCGGGGGCCAGCGCCCTCGGCTACGCCGTCACCGGCACCTCGGAGACCGGCGCCTTCGACGCCCGCGGCGGCACGCCAACCATCCCGGAGGGCGTCGCGAGCCTCGTCGCCGGCCAGGTCGACGAGACGGTGACCCTGCTGCGGGGAGGGTCGGCCCCCGTCCCGTTCGTCGTCCAGACCACGACCGCCCTCGACGGGCTCACCGGTCGCCTGGAGCTCATCGCTCCGGCCGGCACCGTGTTCACCGACGCCGAGGAGGCGCTGGTCACCCGGGTGCGCACCCCCGGGGGCCGGTGGGTCGCCACCCCCGACCTGGTGGTCGACGACGCGACGCTCGGGCGCGAGGGGCGCTCGATGACCCTGTCGGTGCGGACGACCGGCGATCTCGGGCTCGAACCCGGTTCGGAGATCCGCTGGGCCGCAGACGTCGAGGTCACGACCGGCGCGGCCGTCGGCGACGCCGACCTGCGCTGGGTCTTCAGCGGCGAGGCCGACGGACGAGAGGTCGCTGCGCGCGACTGACTCCTCGGCGTGCCGGCGGCGTCGTCCGCCGCCGGCTGCGCGTCGACGACAGCCCGGACCGATCGGGCGGCACCACACGGACGAGGAGGCGCGACCTGTCAGACAGGTCGCGCCTCCTCGGTCTCTCCGGTCGCGTCAGCCGGCCAGGCCGCGGTAGAGCTCGATGTGCGCCGCGACCATCCGCTCGATCGAGAAGCGCTCGCGCATCGGGGCGGCGTTGTCGGCGAAGCCCGCCGCGACGTTCTCGTAGTCGCGCATCAGGTCCAGCGTCAGCGGCAGCAGACTGCCGACATCGGCGACCTCGAGCACGGGGTGGGCGGCCGGCAGCTGCTCGACGACACCGCCGACCCGGAACGAGATCACCGGCAGTCCCGAGAAGCCGCTCTCGGTGACGACCGTGGGCTGCGCCTCCGTCCGTGACGCCACGACCAGGAAGTGCGCGTCGAGCAGGCGCCTCCCGAGCTCGGCACGGGTCTGCGGGCCGACGAAGGTCACGGCGTCGGCCACCCCGAGCTCGGCTGCGAGCCGCTCGAGCTCGGGCCGGAGGGTCTCGCGCTGCGACACGATGTCGAGCACGGCGGGGACCCCTTCGCGGCGCAGGTCGGCGATCAGCCGCACCGTGAGGTCGACCCGCTTGAGCTCGATCAGCTGCCCGACCGAGACGAACCGCCAGGGCTCGCCCCCGGCCGGTCGCCGACGAAGGCGCGATGGGAAGTGCGAGGGCTCGACGCCGTTCGCGATGACGTGCATCCGCGCGGGGTCGACCCCGTCGACGGTGTCGAGCACGAGAGCGCGCTCGGTCTCGCTCATCACCACCAGGGCGTCGCTGTGCCGATACGCGCCGGCGAGCACCCGCTGCTGCAGCCGCGAGGCGGGGGCCTCGGTCTTGTGCCGCGTGAAGACCACCTTCGACCGGGTCGGGGCGAGCAGACGCACGCACGACCGGGTCAGATGATTCAGATGCACGACGTCGTAGCCCCGCCAGCTGTTGTGCAGGCCGGGGGCCACGGGGGTCGCGTCGATGCCGGCCGCGACGAGACCGTCGAGGAGGAGCGACTCGCCCGACTCCTGCAGGTTGCGAGCACGGAACTCGGGGGATGCGCCGAAGATGGCGGCGTCGAGGAGGACGCGCATGATGATGACTCCTGTCGAAGGGGCGGGACGGTCAGAAGGATGTGACCGCGGTGGTGTCGTGGAGGCCGGATGCCCGCGCGGCGTCGGCCCAGCGCAGGGCGTCGGCGATGCCGTCGTCGACGGTCAGGCGCGCCTCCCAGCCGAGAAGGTCGCGGGCGGCCGCGACGTCGGCGAAGGCACCGGCCGTGTCGCCGACCCGCCGCCCCGCGACCTCGACCCGGGGGGCGTCGCCGACGACGCGTGCGAAGGCCTCGACCAGCTCGAGGACGGTCGTGCCCCGACCGGTGCCGAGATTGAGTGCGCGGAACGGCCTGGATGCGTCGACGACCTCGTCGAACCGGTCGACGACGAGGGCGTGCGCCTCGGCGAGATCCCAGACGTGCACGTAGTCGCGCACCCCCGAACCGTCTCGGGTCGGCCAGTCGACGCCGGTGACGGTGAACGGCGACCCCGCCTGCCAGGCGGAGACCAGTCTGCCGAGCGCATGACTCGGCGTCGGCAGCTGGAGGCCGGTGCGGAGCGCCGGATCGGCCCCGATGGGGTTGAAGTAGCGGAGTGCGACGGCCCGGAGGCCGCCGGCCGTCGCGCCGGCCTCGAGCACGCGCTCGACGACGGCCTTGGTGTCGGCGTAGGGACTGAGCGGCGCCAGCGGCGACCCCTCGTGCACGACGCCGTCGATCGGCGTCTCGTAGATCGCCGCCGACGAGCTGAAGACGACGCGATCGAGGCCGTTGCGCGTGAGGCTCGTCAGGAGGGAGACGGTGCGGGCGACGTTGCAGTCGAAGTAGCCGAGCGGATCGGCGACCGAGTCGGGCACGACGATCTTGGCGGCGCAGTGCACGACGACGTCGATGTCGGGGTTCTCGCGGGCGATCCGATCGATCAGGGCCGCGTCGGCGATGTCGCCCCGGTAGAAGCGGTGGCGCTCGGCGAAGGCAGCGACACCCGTCGACAGATCGTCGAGCACGATCACATCGTGCCCTCGGTCGGTACAGGCCGAGGCGATGGTGCTGCCGATGAATCCGGCGCCGCCGGTGATGAGAACCGTCACGGCCTCCCCTTCGTCTGTCTTCTTGAGCCGCTCTGTAGAATATCACATTGCTGACAGATATTCAGAGATATGTGACGGGCCCTCGGTCCGATCTCGGACGTCGGACGAGTCGCGCCGCCCTGACGAGGGCGCAGACGACCGCGCCGACGAGCACCGACGCCATCAGCCACAGCTGCGGGTCGCCCACCCCGGGGGCCGACACGGCCACGAGGCAGACGGCGACCGACGCGGCCGTCGCCACGAGGTCGCTCGCCAGCCAGACGCGCAGGTGCCCCCGAGCGGCGCAGACCATCGAGAGGGCCGTCGCCACGCCGCGGACGACGGCGGCGGCCAGCAGGACGACGCCCGCCACGACGACGCCCGGGTACCGGTCGGTCAGCAGCCCGGCGGCGCCCCACTGCACGACCCCGGCGACGAGCGCGCAGGCGAGGCAGACCGCGCCGACGATCGCGACGAAGCGGTCGGCACGGAGGGGCGATCGACCCGACCGCGGGTCGATCACCAGACGCCCGACCATGTTCTTGCCCAGATAGACGGGCACGAGCAGCACCAGTGCGGCGAAGCGGTTGGCGACGGCGAAGGTCGCCACGGCCTCGAGTCCCCCGACCACCTGCAGCGCCCACAGCACGACCCACGGCCCGATCTGACCCGCCGAGGCGGCGGCGAGCCCGGTCAGCGTCACGCCTCGATCGCCGGTCGACGCCGCGGTCACCCCTGCGGACGACGCCGGTCGCGACCCGAGGAGCGCATCGACACCCGGCCGACGGGAACGCCGGGCGACGGCCGCCAGGACCCAGAGAGCGACGACGGCGTCGAGCAGCACGAGACCGACGGCCGCGCCGAGGGCCCCCGCCCACAGCCCGCCGGCGACGGCCAGAAGACCCGAGACGAGACCCCGGGAGCCGTCGACGACCGCGGTCGACACGGTGCGCCCCGACCCCGCCAGCACGCCGACGAAGGTCTCGGTCACCGTGATGCCACCGGCGGCGAGACCCACCGCGAACGCGGCGAGCGCGAGCTCGGGATGCCCGTAGACGACCGAGAGACCGACCGAGACGACGACGCCGTCGGCGAGCGCCACGGCGCCGAGCCAGCGCTTGCGACCGCGGACGGCCTCGGCGAAGGCGACGAGAGGGGACTCCCTCGCCGCGCCTCCTGCGACCTCCGTCTCGGTACGACGACGGGCCGCCGAGGCCGCCGCCGACACGGCGAAGGCGGAGCTGCTCAGCGACGCGACGCCGAAGACCGTCGCCTGCACGAGCGAGAACAGTCCGAACTCCGCCGGCGAGACGACGAGCGCCAGGGTGGTCAGCGCGATGAACTGGACGCCCTTGCCCGCCAGCCCGGAGGCGGCGGCCACCGCCGGGCCCGACCAGGAGGCGCGCGAGGGTCGGGCGGTCACGGCGCCGCCACCGCAGGCACGGGCTCCGAGGCCGTCGGCGGGAGCCGCGCCGCACGGTCCGCCGCCTGCTGGACGGCCCGCTTGGCGGATCGATGGCGGATCGAACCGAGCTGGATCGAGAAGACCACGGCTGCGAGACCGAGCAGGATCGTGGTGACGGTCGTCGTCGAGGACGACCGCACCGTGGCGAGCAGCGCCGAGAAGACGACGCCGTAGACCACCGCGTTCACGGGACGGCCGAGACCCCGGTGGTCCCACCGGCCGAAGACCATCCCGAGACCGACGAACAGGAGGGCCGTACCGGTCGTGCCGAAGTTCAGGAACGACTCGGCCACGAGCGAGTAGCCGATCGCGTAGTGCTGCACCCTGTCGCGGAGCAGTGTGCCGACGAGGCGCGGGTCGTCCGCCGAATGCTCACGGTCGACCCCGGCGAGCAGCTCGACGAAGCGGATGGTGCCGACCGCGAAGGTCATGCCGTGACGGTGGGGCTCACCCTGATCGATCCACGAGACGGTCTCGACGACGGGTCTCAGGGTCGCGCCCATCTCGACCGTGGCTGCGAGGGGGGAGCCGAGCATCTGGCCGACGCTCGTGTCGGCGAGGCCGTTGTCGCGGATCCGCTCGACGCTGCTGACGACGACGAGCCCCGTCACGACCACCAGCACCGCGATGACCTGTCGCGGCATCGGCCGGAGGCGCGCGAGGACGACGACGACGCCGACCAGGGCGTAGAGCGCGGACGACCGCGACCCCATCACCAGAGTGCTGGCGGCGAAGACCCCGAAGAACACCAGCCCGACCGTCCGGACGGACGACCTGCGGCCCGCGACGACGAGCGACATGCCCGACAGGGTGAAGGTGATCCCGGCGGTGAGCGACGGGTTGGCCGCGACGGTCGCGTCGTACAGCCGCTTGCCCCCCTGCCCGAGCAGCAGCCCGGGCTCGACGACGGCGATCGTGCCGAGGACGTAGAGGACCGTCACGACCACGACGACCGTGCCGGTGAGGGTCATGGCGGCCTCCGTCTGCGCACGCGCCCGCGCCGCCTCGTCGTCGATCACCCGCACGGCGGGGGCGGAGCCGGTCGGTCGCCGACGTCCGAGCAGGACGTAGCCGAGAGTGAAGGCGAGCAGAGCCTGGGCCACGAGCCAGACGGCCCGGAGGACCTGCTCGTTCGGGATGAACCACAGCGAGAGGTAGTCCACGTCGTCGCCCGGGATGTCGGCCCCTGTGACGGCGAACGCCGCGAGCGGCACGTGGAAGAGGACGAGCACGACGAAGAACATCGGCCCCCCGCTCCAGAGCCCCAGGGGGGCGGACCGGACGAGCAGACCGGTGCAGACGACCGCCACGACCACGGTCAGGCCGAACACGCGCGTCTCGGCGCCCACCCCGGTCGGGACCCCGGAGAGGAGCGACCACACCAGGACGATGGCGACCGCGAGGGCGGCGATCGCACGTGAGAGGCCGAGGCTTCCAGAAGGGGACATGAGTGACATAGTAGAATATCACGTTGATATGAGCAAGAACAATCTGAGGGCTCATCACTCTCTTGTGATCGATCCTCAGATGTGTATAGGATGCTACATATCAATCCGCAGCTCAGGGAGAACCGTGACCTCATCCACCGTCGGCGACGTGGCCAAGAAGAACTGGCTCCTCCTGATCGCGTCACTCGTGCTCGGCGCCTTCGGGGGCGTCGGCCTCGCCTCGATCCAACCGCCGCTGTACACCTCGACCACGCAGGTCTACGTCTCCGTCGACCTCACCGTGACGCAGAGCGCGAACGATCTCCTCCAGGGCGGCAACGCCGCCGAGCAGCGCGTCCGGTCGTATCTCGACCTCGTGACGAAGTCGACGGTGCTCGAGCCCGTCGCCGAACGCCTCGGAGTGACCCGCCAGTCCCTCGCGACGCAGGTGTCGGCCTCATCGCCTTCGCGCAGCGTGCTGATCGACATCACCGCGACCGACCCCGATCCGACCCGGGCCCGCGACATCGCGGACGCCGTCAGCGAGCGCTTCCGGGACGTCGTCGAGAACGAGATCGAGCGCCCCGCCGGCTCCGACGCCTCGTCGGTGACCCTGCTGGTCACCGAGCCGGCCGAGATCCCCTCCACCCGCTCGTCGCCGTCGTTGCGGACCAACGCGGTGATCGGCGGACTCCTCGGCCTCCTCCTCGGCCTCGTGGCGGCCGCCGCTCGTATGGTGCTCGACACCCGCATCCACGGGGCGGCCGACGTCGAGGCGTCCTTCGCCCCGCCGGTCGTCGGCTCGGTCCCGTTCGTCCGCGACACCGCGGAGCGCCCGCTGATCGTGCAGCACGCCAACCGCGGTCGGGCCGCCGAGGCCTTCCGCACCCTGCGCGCCAATCTCCGGTTCCTCGACAACGGCGCATCGAAGCGAGCGTTCGTCGTCAGCTCGGCCCAGCAGTCGGAGGGCAAGTCCACGACGGTGACCAACCTCGCCGTCGTCCTGGCCGAGACGGGAGCCCGGGTGGCACTCGTCGACGGCGACCTCCGACGCCCGCGCGTGGCCGACATCATGGGGCTCGAGGGGGCCGTCGGCCTCACCGACGTCCTGATCGGCCGCTTCGAGCTCGACGACGTGCTGCAGCCGTGGGGCGCGCACGGACTCAGCGTCCTGCCCGCCGGCAGCGTGCCGCCGAACCCCAGCGAACTGCTCGGATCGGCGCAGATGCAGCTGCTGGTCGAGTCGCTGACCTCGCGCTTCGACTACGTGCTGATCGACGCACCGCCGGTGCTGCCGGTCGCCGACGCGACGCTGCTGGGCGCCATCACGAACGGCGTGCTGATGGTCGCCGCCGCCAAGAGGTCGAAGCGCGCCGAGCTCGCCGCCGCGCTCCGGGCCTTCGACATCGCCGACGTCCGCTGCCTCGGCGTCGTCGTCACCATGACCCGCTCGAAGAAGGCGAGCGACGGCTACGGCTCGGGGTACTACGACCAGGGTGCGTACGACGGACAGTCTGCCTCGAGCCCGGCACCGCGCCTCCCGGTGTGACCCTCGCGGTCGGCCTCGGGGCAGACTGTCCGTCATGCGCACCTGGGTGAAGATCTGCGGACTCACGACCGACGAGGCCGTCGACGCCTCCGTCGAGGCGGGCGCCGACGCGGTGGGGTTCGTGCTGGCCTCGGGCAGTCCGCGCACCCTCCATCCGTCCGCCGCACGCCTGCTGGCCGGCCGGGTGCCGTCGACGGTCGAGACGGTGGGCGTGTTCCGCGGCCAGGCCGTCGCGGAGGTCGTCGAGCTGGCCCGCGCCGCGGGGGTCGCGACCGTGCAGCTGCACGGAGACGAGTCGCCGTGCGACGTGGCCACGGTGCAGGCCGCGGGGTTCCGGGTGATCCGAGCCGTGAGCGTGGACGCGTACGGCGACGAGTCCGAGGAGGCGCGGCGCGGGTTCCGTGAAGACGCACTGCTCATCGATGCGCTCGCCCCCGGAGCCGGCGCCGCCTTCGACGGCGCCCCCCTGCTGGCCGCTCCGCCGCACCGCGACTGGATCCTGGCCGGCGGCCTCTCCCCCGAGACCGTCGCCGCCCGCATCGACGAGCTGCGACCCTCCGGGGTCGACGTCAGCTCGGGCGTCGAGTCGTCTCGCGGGGTGAAGGACGTCGGGCTGATCCGCGCCTTCGTGGCCGCGGCCCGAGCCGACTAGGGCGGGTCGGGCCAGAGCACGACGGGCCAGGGCGGTTCGGGTCTAGGGCAGGTCGTCGAGCACGTCGGCCTCGGGTTCGACCACGTCGAACCGGGCGACCGTGAGCGCATCGCCTCCAGGAGCGACCTCGACGCGGACGGTGTCGCCGTCGAGGATGTCGCCGCCGAGCAGCGCCATCGCGAGCGCGTCGTCGATCTGCCGCTGCATCAGCCGGCGCAGCGGTCGTGCACCGTAGATCGGGTCGTGCCCGCGCTCCGCGAGCCAGGCGCGGGCGTCGGGGGTGACCGCCAGCGACAGGCGACGATCGGTCAGGCGGCGGCCGAGACGGTCGACGTAGAGCGACACGATCTGCCCGAGGTCGTCGGCGGTGAGCGTCGAGAACACCACGATGTCGTCGAGACGGTTCACGAACTCGGGCTTGAAGGCCTGCCGCACGAGCCCCTGCACGAGCTCCTCCTTCTCGGGGTCGCTCAGGGTCGGATCGGTGATGACCTGCGACCCGAGGTTCGACGTCAGCACGAGGATCGTGTTCCGGAAGTCGACCGTGCGACCCTGGCCGTCGGTCAGGCGGCCGTCGTCGAGCACCTGCAGCAGCACGTCGAAGACCTCGGGGTGCGCCTTCTCGACCTCGTCCATCAGCACGATGCTGTACGGACGGCGGCGGACGGCCTCGGTCAGCTGACCGCCGGCCTCGTACCCGACGTACCCGGGAGGCGCGCCCACGAGACGGGACACGCTGTGCTTCTCGCCGTACTCGCTCATGTCGATGCGGACGAGGGCCTTCTCGTCGTCGAAGAGGAAGTCGGCGAGCGCCTTGGCGAGCTCGGTCTTGCCGACGCCGGTCGGCCCGAGGAACAGGAACGAGCCCGTGGGGCGGTCGGGGTCGCTGATGCCCGCGCGGGTGCGCCGGACGGCCTCGCTGACCGCCGAGACGGCCGCGCGTTGACCGATGATGCGCCTCCCGAGCTCGCTCTCGAGGTGCAGCAGCTTCTCGGTCTCGCCGCTGAGGAGGCGCCCCACCGGGATGCCCGTCCAGGCCGCGACGACCTCGGCGATGTCGGAGTCGGTGACCGAGTCGCTGACCAGGCGGTCGCCGGACTTCTCGAACGACTCGGCGTCGTGCAGTCTCTTCTCGATGTCGGGGATGCGTTCGTAGCTGATGCGGGCGGCGTCCTCGTAGCGCCCCTCGCGGAGCGCGCGGTCGGCGTCGATGCGCGCCTCGTTGAGGTCGCTGCGGAGGGTGCCGATGCCCTGCAGGGCCGCCTTCTCGGCCTGCCAGCGCTCGTTCAGATCGTCGTAGGCGGCCTGCTGCTGCTCGATCTGCTCCCGCAGGGCGGCGAGTCGGGCCTTCGCCGCGTCGTCGGTCTCCTTCTTGAGGGCTAGCTCTTCGATCTGGAGGCGCACCAGGCCCCGGTAGAGCTGGTCGAGCTCGACCGGCGACGAGTCGATCTCCATCTTGAGTCGCGAGCCCGCCTCGTCGACGAGGTCGATGGCCTTGTCGGGCAGCTGGCGACTGGGGATGTAGCGGTTCGACAGGGAGGCGGCCGCCACGAGGGCGCCGTCGGTGATCGTGACACCGTGATGCGCCTCGTAGCGCTCTTTGAGGCCACGCAGGATGGCCACGGTGTCCTCCACGCTCGGCTCGCCGACGTAGACCTGCTGGAACCGGCGCTCGAGCGCGGCGTCCTTCTCGATGTACTGGCGGTACTCGTCGAGGGTGGTGGCGCCGATCAGACGGAGCTTCGCCCCGGGCGAGCATCGGCTTGAGCATGTTCGAGGCGGCGACGGAGCCCTCACCGCCGCCGGCGCCCATCAGCGTGTGCAGCTCGTCGATGAACGTGATCACCTGGCCGTCGCTCTTGGTGATCTCCTTGAGGACGTCCTTCAAGCGCTCCTCGAACTCGCCCCGGTACTTGGCGCCGGCCACGAGTGCGGCCAGGTCGAGGCTGATGAGCCGTTTGTCTTTGAGACTGTCGGCGACGTCGCCGGCGACGATGCGCTGGGCGAGACCCTCGACGACGGCGGTCTTGCCGACACCGGGCTCGCCGATCAGCACGGGGTTGTTCTTGGTACGGCGGGTCAGGACCTGGCTGATGCGGCGGATCTCGGAATCGCGACCGATGACGGGGTCGAGCTTGCCGCTGCGGGCGATCGCGGTGAGATCGACGCCGTACTTCTCGAGAGCCGACTTCTGCTTCTGGTCGGAGGCCGGGGCACCCTGCATGTTCGCCATGGAACAGCCTTTCTCGAAACTTGAGTGGGACGGACTCAAGTTTACGCGCGGGCGCTCGAAACACAAGCGGTCCTCTGTTTGGAATTACAGATGTTTTAAGTAAGCATGTCATCTGCTGCGCCGCGTCCGACGGCGCCTCACGAAAGCGATCACATGAGAAGAACCATCCGGAGACTGCTGACCGGCGGGGTCGTCGCAGCACTCCTCGCCGGGGGCATGACCCTCCCCGCGTCAGCAGCGCCTGCGCCCACCTCGTTCAGTTCACCATTGGTCTTCCAGAATCCCACGGGCGGTTACATCGCTTACTCCCCCGGGCCACCTGTCGGCGACATCGAAATGCGGAGCTTCCGCGCGACGACCCACGCGACCTACTCTCAAGCCGCTGGGTCGGCCGTCTCGGTCTCTCTGCCGGACCCCGGCGCCGGCGACGCCATCGTCAAACTCGCCGGCGGTGAATGCCTTACCACCCTCGATGGGGCGGGGCCGGGTCGCACCCTCGTCGCATCGAAGGCCTACTGCGGCGGGTACGGCTACACCTGGTCCGTCACGCGGGATGGCCGCGTCATCTCGTTCTTCGGCTCCACGGGCATGGGGCCGACCCAGCCAGCTCAGACGGGATACTGGCCGTTCACCGGTCTGCGCCCTCTCCTCTCCGCCGGAGGCTATCCGCTCGGAGGCAGCCGATTCGAGGCCGACCCGCTCGTCGTGCGCGTCGACCGCGTGAACGACATCGCCCGCACAGCCGTCCTGTCGGGTACGGCGACGAAGAACGCCCAGGTCCGAGCTCAGGGTCGGACGACGACCGCGGACCCGACGACCGGCATCTGGTCGCTCGATGTCCGTGATCTCGCGGTAGGGGCCAACAACATCGATGTGATCCAGCGAGTCGGAGGCGTCGATCGGGACACCCAGACGGCACGCATCGACATCGTCGAGGGCGGGCGAGTGGTGCCGGCGCCGGTCTCGCGCGTCGAGCTGGCGCGGGGCGGCGAGACCGAGGTGCCCTTCATCGTCTCGAACCGAGCCGCCCGAGCGAGCATGACGGGCGTCGTCGAGCTGACGGCCCCCGAGGGGTCGACCTTCACACCGGGGCAGACACGCGTCACCGCAGGCGTGAACACCGCCGGCGAGGGCTCGACCTGGACCCCGCTCCCCCGTCTCGACCTCACGAACGGCCGGGTCGGAGACGGCGGCCGGACGATGACCTTCGATCTGGCCAGCGGCTCGGGGACTCTGGCCGCGGGTCAGTACTACCGCTACGGGCTGTCCGTGACGACCCCCGCCTCCTCGGCTCCCCTCGAGTCGAGCATGAGCTACGTGTACCGCGGCGACAGCTCGGCTGGCGACTACCGGGCCGCCGGCAGCACCGCGACGACCGTCGTGGGCTCGTCGGCCATCGACACCCGCGTCGGGGCCAGCACGCCCGGCGGCACCACGGACTGGGGACGCAGCGACGTCCAGGCGACCGAGGTGCAGGGGGCGATGACGCTGACCGCCCCCGAGAGCACCCGCTTCGCCGACGCCGAGGCCCGGCGCACCTCCGACGACACGGCCCGCGACGACCACCGCGTCGCCTACTCGAACGATCGACGCACGGTCACGATCGACGGGCCGACCGACGGCTCCGCGGTCTGGGGCTCCGCGCACCAGTACGCCGCGTTCCGTCTGACCCTCGACGCCGACTCCGAGCCCGGGACCGTGCTGACGGGCGGCGAGGTCGCCGTCCGCGGCACCGGCGGTGCCACGCTGGCCGAAGGGGCGTTCCAGGTCGTGGTCGACGAGGCCGTGCCCACCCTGACCGCCGAGATCACCCTGCTCGACGACGTCACACGACCCGCCACCATCGGCGGCGTCGGCGACGACGGAGGCACGGTGACCGTCCGCGAGGGCGACGCCGTGCTCGGTGAGGCGCGCGTCGTCGACGGTCGCTGGTCGCTCGACGTCCCCGTCTCGATCGGACCCGGCCGTCACACCCTCACGGCCTCGCAGTCGGTCGACGGACGCCCGTTCGGCAGTGTCGAGGCCGCGCTCGACCTCGGCGCGGCCGTCGACGTGGTCGAACCGGCGAACGGCAAGATCGTCCCCGGCCGGACGACCGTGCGGGGCACGGGCGCACCCCGAGCCGAGATCACCGTCACCGCGGCGGGCACCACGGTCGACACGACCGTCACGGCGGACGGAGCCTGGGAGGCGCGGGTCGAGATCCGCCCCGGACACACCGCCGTCGCCGTGACCGCGTCGCAGCACGCCCGCGGCGACATCGTCACCACCGACACCGCGCAGGTCGTGCCGGACGCCCCGCAGGAGCTCCGCGAGGTGGTCATCACCGAACCGTCGTCGCACTTCTACGCGCCGCTCGAGGGCACCACGGTCGAGGGGACGGCCACGCCGTACTCGACCGTCGAGATCCGCACCCAGTGGGGCTTCGCCATCGCCACGGTCGAGGCCGACGTCGACGGCCGATGGGCCTTCGACCGGGCGTTCGGGCCCTCCGCCCGGTACGAGCTGACGGCCACGCAGACGCTGGTCGACGGCAGGACGTCGTCCTCCCCCGTCTTCGAGCTGTACGCCGACGGCTCGTTCGTGCCCGTCGTCGTGACCAGCCATGAAGACGGCGGCACCTACGTGCCCGGCAGCGTGACCTTCACCGGCCGTGCGACGCAGGGCGCCTACATCGAGGCGCGCAATCAGTACGATCGCCTGCTGTTCTCGACCCGCGCCTCCCAGGTGGCCGGCGTCTGGACGGCCTCGACCGGGCTCGGACCCGTCGCGACGTACGAGATCACCGTCACCCAGAAGGCCCCCGACGACACGACGGGGCAGACCAGGCTGACCCTCTCGCCCGACCTGCCGTTCCGCGACCTGGCGGTGACCAGCCATGTCGACGGTGAGACGTACCGGCCGGGCCCCGTGCTGTTCACCGGCACGGGCACGCCGACCGGACGCGTCGTCGCGACGAACCAGTTCGGCGTCGTCGTCGGCGAGACCACGATCGCCACGGACGGCAGCTGGTCGTTCCGGCGCGATCTCGGACCGGACGCCGATTACGACCTGACGTTCACCCAGCGGTTCCGTGACGAGGAGGACTCGGTGCGACTGCGCCTGCTCGCCCCCGTCTGGCAGCCGATCACCATGACCAGCCCGTCGATCGGCGACCGCTACACGCCGGGCGAACCGACCGAGTTCACCGGCCGGGCCACCCCCTTCTCGACCATCACGGCCACCACCGCGCTCGGCGGGACCCTCTTCTCGGTCGAGACGGGAGCCGACGGCGTCTGGCGGAACACGCGGGTCTACGGCCCGGACAACGTGTACCGGATCGACATCTCCCAGGTGGCGCGGAACGGCCGCACCGACTCCCTCGACACCTTCGTCTGGGCTCCGGACCTCCCGTGGGCACCGCTCGCCGTGACCAGTCACGTCTCCGGTGAGACCTACCGGCCGGGCGAGATCGAGCTGCGCGGGACGGGAGCCCCCGGTGCCGTGGTCGAGATCACGAACCAGTGGGGGACCCTGATGGGCCGCCCCGAGGTCGGCGGCGACGGGACCTGGTCGATGCGCCGGACCCTCGGACCGACCGCGGACTACGTGCTGCGCCTGGTCATGACGAAGGACGGACGACAGGACGAGATCGCGGGGTTCGAGCTCCGGGCTCCCCGGTTCAGCGACATCGAGCTGACCGCCCCGAGCCCCGGCGAGGGATACGTCGAGGGTCGCGACTACACGATGACGGGCCGGGCGACGCCGTTCGCCACCATCCGCGCGACGACCTCCCTCGGCAATCCGCTCTTCGAGACCACGGCGGACCGCGACGGTCGGTGGGCTCACACCCGGCGCTTCGGCCCCACGCACGTCTACGTGATCGACCTCACGCAGGAGACGCTCGCGGGAGAGACCGGCGGGTACCCGCGGTTCACGTTCGCACCGGCCGACGAGGCGGGCGCCTCCTGATGCGGGCCACCCGGTCCGCCACGACAGACGAGACGTTCGACGAGAGGAACACCATGACCAGACGACCGACGCGATCCCTGCGACTCCTCGCGGCCCTCGGGGCGGCGGTGCTCTTGACCGGATGCACCGCCGGTGACGACGATCCCGACGTCGACCCGTCGACACCGACACCGGCCGTGGCGACGACGGAGGCGAGCCAGACCGTCTACGGAGAGTGCGTCGACGGGGTGGCCACCATCCTCGCCGACGACCTCGACGGACGCTTCGAACTCGGCGACTGCTCGACCGTGAGCGTCGTCGGGGTGGACGGCGACATCGTCCTCGGCCAGGTCGAGCGCCTCGTGCTCGAGGGCGACCGGAACACCGTCGTCGTCGCGGAGGTCGCACACGTCGCATTCGGCGGGAACGGCAACGTCGTCGAGCACGGCGGCGCCGAGCCCGAGGTCGTCGACGACGGCGACGAGAACCGGATCGCTCCGACGGACTGAGCCGCGGAACGGCATGACAGGCACCACCCGGAGGGGCGCCGCCGACGGCGGCGCCCCTCCGGCATGTCATCCGTGTCGCTTATTCCGATGACATGTGTCATTAATGAGAGTCGTGATCCTCGATCGGGATCCTCCGACGACCAGAAAGACGACCAGCACATGAAACGACTCCCTCAGGCGGCGGGCGCTCTCGCTCTCGCCGCCGTCCTGCTCGGCGGGGTCCTCACGCCGCCGGCGGTGGCGTCATCCGCCACCCCGAATCCGTTCACGACCCCGCTGGCGTTCCGTTCGGCCGACGGCGGCTACGTGGCCTACCGCGAGAGCCCCGAACCCGCCGACGACGGTCGGTACTCGTTCCGCGCCACCCGGCACGCGGAGCTGGCCGATGCGCTCACGACCGCCACGCGCGTGGCCCTGCCCGAGCCCGGCGCGGCGGCGGCTCCGGTCACCCTGCCCACCGGCGACGCGTGCCTGACGTCCCTGCCGGTCGGATCCGACGCGCTCACGCTCGTCGCCGCGCCCGGCGCCTGCGACGACCCCGCGGGGCTCTGGCTGGTGACGCGCGAGGGTCAGGTGCGGCCCTCGTCGGGCGACGTCGGACTCGGCGCGGTCCAGGCGGCCGACCCGTCGGTGTGGCCCAACACGGGCCTCCGACCCGCGCTGACGGCACCGGCGGCGCCCCTCGCCGACCGACGGTTCGATCGCCGCCCACTCGAGGCCGAGCTGGTCCAGGTGAACGACATCGCCCGCACGGCCGTCATCACGGGAACGGCCACCTCGTTCGCCTCCGTGCGGGTCGGTGCCGTGCGGGCCGACGTCCGAGAGGACGGGACCTTCCGGATCACCGCGACGCGACTCGCCATCGGGCACAACGAGCTCCGGATCGAGCAGGTCGTGGCCGGCGAGGTCGTCGACGCGGTCGCCCTCGACGCCGACGTCGTCGACGGCGGCCGCATCCTCCCGGCGGCAGGCCCCACCGTCGACCTCGAGCGCGGATCCGACACCGGCGTGCTCCTCGGAGTCACGACGATCGACGACTTCGCCCGCCTCGAGGGCGTGGCCGAGATCACCGCGCCGACCGGCACGACCCTCTCGGCGGGCCAGACGACGCTGGCGGCCGAACGTCGCGGCGCCGACGGGACGTGGGCGCCCGACACCAGGCTGGATCTCGTCGACGGGACGATCGCGGCCGACGGTCGCCGCGCCTCCTACGATCTCCACTGGCGTGATGCCGCCGAGGCGCTGCCCTCCGGGAGCGAGGTCCGGTGGACGGTCGACGTCGCCACGCCGGCGTCCGCGTCCGCCGCGGCGGGTTCGCTCGGCTTCGGATTCTCGGGGACGGGTGCTCCGAGCGACTTCCGAGCCGTCGGCTCGACGCCGACCACCATCACGGTGCCGCCCCGCGAGGTGACGGCCGAGGTGACGCTGCCCGACGCGCTCGACGAGCCCGCGGTGGTGTCGGGCGCGGGCCACGAGGGGGCTCGCATCGAGGTGAGCGTCGACGACGCCCCTCTCGGGACGACCGAGGTCGTCGACGAGGCCTGGGCGCTCGAGATCGACCCCGACCTCGGTCCCGGCAGGCACGTGCTCGACGTCGTGCAGAGCATCGACGGCGCACCCGCCGGCCGCACGAGCGCCGAGGTCGACTTCGGACCGGCGGTCGACCTGGTCGCGCCCGTCTCGGGCCAGGTCGTCCCCGGCGTGACGACCGTGTCGGGCACCGGTGCGGCCGGAGCCGAGGTCACCGTCGAGGTCGACGGCCGTACCGAGTCCGCGGCCGTCGTGGACGGCGAGTGGTCCGTCGAGGTCGAGCTGCCGCCGTCGCACGACGAGACCACCATCGAGGTCGCCCAGCGGGCACGGGGAGACGTCCGATCGGCCGACCGGGTGCGGGTCGTCGCGGACGCCCGACAGGAGCTGTCGCCGGTCGTCGTGGACGGACCGGCCGACGGCTGGTACCGCAGCGGCGAAGCCACCGCCCTCTCCGGGACGGCGACGCCGTACGCCCGCGTCGTGGTCCGCAACCAGTGGACGAACGAGGCCGGTCGCGCCGTGGCGGACGCCGACGGTGCCTGGTCGTTCGAGCGCGCGTGGGGTCCGACGGCCGCCTACCGGCTGACCGCGACGCAGACCCTGGTCGACGGCCGCACCTCGGCGTCGGCCGAGTTCACCCTGCTGCCCCTGGGCTCGTTCCGAGCGCTCGAGGTCACCAGCCACGCGGCGAACGACAGCTACGTGCCGGGCGTCACGACCTTCAGCGGCGTCGCGACCCCCGGGGCGTGGGTGACGGCGACCAACCAGTGGGATCGACGCCTCTTCGCCACGCGGGCGTCGCAGACCACCGGCGAATGGAGCGCGCCGGCCGAGCTCGGTCCGGTGGCCGACTACGACGTGCGGATCTCGCAGACGGCGCCCGACGGGCAGCCCGACCAGGTCCGACTGCGCCTGACGCCCATCATCGGGTGGGTGCCGGCGACCGTGACCAGCCACGTGGACGGCGGCGAGTACGTGCCGGGTCCCGTGACGCTGGCCGGCGCGGGCACACCCCGGGCGACGATCGCCATCACGAACCAGTGGGGCGTCTCCATGGGCACCACGACCGTCGGCACCGACGGACGCTGGTCGGTCCGTCGCGACATGGGGCCGCGAGCCTCGTACGCGCTGACCGTCGTCCAGACCCGCGGATCGGAGACGAACACCGTCGAGCTCGTGCTGAACCCGCCGGCCTGGCGGGCCCTGCAGCTGCTCAGCCCCGAGGTCGGCGACCGTTACGAGCCGGGCGCGCGGACCGAGTTCCGCGGAGTCGCGACTCCGCACTCGACCGTGACGGTGACGACCGACCTCGGCTCGGTGCTGTTCCAGGCGCCGGTCGCCGCGGACGGCACCTGGTCGAACACCCGGGCGTACGGCCCCGTCCGGACGTACACGCTGACGATCGAGCAGGCGGCGACGACCGACCAGGGCGACGCGCTGCGGTTCGTCTGGGCGCCCGACATCGCCCTGCGGCCGGTCGCCGTGACCAGCCACGACGACGGCGAGACCTACCGCCCGGGTCCCGTCACGCTCGGCGGCACGGGCACGCCCGGCGCCACCGTGCGGGTCACGAACCAGTGGGGTGCGGCGATGGGCACCTCGGAGGTCGATCTCGACGGCCGCTGGAGCATCGAGCGCGAGCTCGGGCCGCGGAGCGACTACATCCTCACCGTGCAGCAGGACAGCGCGGGCGAGATCGACGAGACGCGTGTCACCCTCCTCGCACCCGTCTGGCAGCGCATGACCATCGACTCTCCGGTGGTCGACGACGGTTACGACAGGAACGTCGACGTGAGGTTCGCCGGACGCGCGACGCCGTTCGCGACGATCGACGTCTCGACGGCCTCCGGGGTGCAGCTCGCGACCCCCACGGCCGACCGGAACGGCGACTGGTCGTTCACCCGGCGGTTCGGCCCCGAGCACGTCTACACGCTCGTCTTCACGCAGCGGGCCGCGGGTCATGCCGACGACGCGCTCGACCCGATCCGGTTCGGGCCGGCCGAGGGCTGATCGAACCGGCCGGCTCCGCGTCGCCCGCTCGAGGCGACGCGGGGCCGACCGGCACCCGAGGCATGTCGGGCCGCATCGGGCCGGGCGAGCGCACACTGGGACGATGCTCGATGTGACTCTGGCCCGCCGACTCCACGACGCCGGGCTGCGCTGGCATCCGACCACCGGCGACCGGTTCGTCATCGATCGAGGCGAGTTCGTCGGCGACGTCTTCACCATCAGCGAGATGACCATCGAGGCTCACGAGTACCCGACGGGCACCGTCCTCGGCTTCAACGGGACGACCGAGTGGGCGCTCGACTCCGTCGCCGCCGACCAGTCGCTCTGGCTGCCTCGGGAGGACCAGCTGAGGGCCCTGCTGGCGCGGTCGTTCCGCTCGTTGACCCGCGCCTCCTCGGCCGACGGTGACGGCGACGGTCGCGGCGACGAGGTGGGCCCGACAGCCGAGCGGATCGTCTACGAGGTCCGGGTCGACTCGTCGGGCGGAGAGCGCGTCTTCCGGGCCGCCGACCCCGAGGACGCCTACGCCGCCGCCCTGCTGGCCTACATCGACGCGGCGCTGAACCTCTAGGCCGGCTCGAGCCGACCTCAGCGTCGGACGGAGACCGTCACCGTGAACTTGGCGGTGCGGGCGACCTGCCGCGTGGGGCCCACGATGCGCTCGAGCGCACCCCGGTAGGCGAGCGGCGAGTTCCACACGCACCAGAGCTCGCCGCCGGGGGCGAGCATGCGCGCCGCGGCGTCGAACAGCTTGTGCGCGATGCCGGCATGCACCGTCGCCCCGACGTGGAACGGCGGATTGAGCAGCACCAGATCGGCCGACCCGTCGGGTATCGACGAACCGGCGTCGTCGCGCCGCACCTCCACCCGGTCGGCGACCCCGTTGGCGGCGGCCGTCGCCTCCGCCGACGACACGGCGGCCCACGACTGGTCGGTGGCGATCACCCGCCAGCCGGGGTGGTCGCGCGCCCACGAGGTGGCGAGCACGCCCGTTCCGCAGCCGAGATCGACCGCGAGCGGGGTCTCGTGCGCCGGCGCGGTTCCGGGCTCCGCCCCTCGGAGCGCCTCGAGCAGCGCCCGCGTGCCGATGTCGACGGTGGATCCGGCGAACGCGGCGCCGTGGGCGACGACGACCAGATCACCGTGGCGGGAGGTGCGCGGCCAGTCGGGTGCGCCTCCTCGGACCGGCCCGGACGCGGTGACGACACGCGACTTCTGTCGTGCCAGCCCCGCCGTCACCGATGCGAAGCGTCGTGCGAGGACGTCGTTCATCGCGGTGGTCATGTGCTTGACGCGCCCCCCGGCGAAGACCTGGACGTCGGGGTCGGCGTGCCGGGCCACGAGCGCCGCGATCTCGTCGAGGGCGTCGAGCCCCCGGGGCAGCTGCAGCAGGACGACCCGGGCGCCGTCGACCAGCGCGGCGTCGAGCGCGTGCCCGACGACGACGGCCGACGACCCCAGTCTCTCGGTGTTGGCGGCGAGCGCCAGTTCGCCCGAACGGCCGTCCTGGTGCGAGCGGATCGGATGCGCGCCGACGAGGTCGGCTGCGCCGAGGGCGAGGGCGCCGTAGCGATCGCCGATCACCGTGACGCGGTCGGGATGGGCGACCAGCGCCTCCTCGGCGGTGTCGAGCAGCAGGCGGTCGGTGGCGTCGTGGGCCAGCAGCTCGGGCGCCTCGACGTCGGGCCATCGGCGGAGCCGGTCGAAGTCGATCACCCCGACACGGTACCGGTGCGGCGGGGAGCCCGCGTCAGCGGAGGGGACGCCAGACCACGAGCGAGGTCTGGCGTGCCGGGCGGGTGCCGTGCTTGAGCGGCACCACGCCACTCTCGCCGGCGGCGAAGACGCGGCTGCCGGGGCGGTTGACGAGCTCGTCGGCCAGTGCCCGCTCGAGCTCGCGCACCCGCGAGTTCAGGGCGGTCACCTGGTTCTCGAGCTCGAGGATGCGCTTGATCCCCTCGAGCGAGACGCCCTCGCCGCCGAGGCGCGAGATCTCGCGGAGCTGCACGACGTCGCGCATCGAGTAGCGACGCGACTTGCCGGCCGTCCGCTGGGGCACGACCAGGCCGAGCCGGTCGTACTGCCGCAGCGTCTGAGCGTGCATGCCGGCCAGCTCGGCCGCGGTCGCGATGGCGAAGATCGGCGACGACTCGTCCATCGCCCAGCCGGTCGCCGGGTCGGCCGGATCTCTGCGCTCGGTCATGGTCGTCGTCCGATCAGGCCCGGGCGCGGGCGATCAGGTCGTCGCGCGGGTTTTCGGCCGGCAGCGCGGCGGCCAGCGCCTCGACGGCCTCGCGCGCCTTGTCGTTCAGATGCGCCGGCACGGCCACCTGGACCGTGGCGAGAAGGTCGCCGGTGCCGGCCTTGGTCGTGACACCGCGCCCCTTGACCCGCAGCACGCGGCCGCTCGGAGTGCCCGCCGCGACGCGCAGGCGCACCGGCTCGCCGCCGAGGGTCGGCACCTCGATGGTCGCGCCGAGTGCCGCCTCGGCGAACGTGACGGGGACGTCGACACGCAGGTTCTGGCCGTCGAGCTCGAAGACGGGGTGCTTCCGCACCGCGATCGTCAGCACGAGGTCGCCGGCCTCGCCACCGTCGGGGCTGGGCTCGCCACGACCGCGGAGGCGGATCTTCTGGCCGTCGTGCACGCCGGCCGGGATCTTGACCTTCATCGGCTTGCCGTTGGAGGCCTGCAGAGAGATGGTCTCGCCCACGATGGCGGTCTGGAAGTCGAGCGTGGTCGTGGCCGTCATGTCGCGGCCCTTCTGCGGCCCGCCGAACCCGCGGTAGCCGCCGCTGGTCTGACCGAAGCCGCCCCCGCCGCCGCCGAACATGCCGCTGAAGATGTCGTCGAAGCCGCCGCCACCGCCGCCGGGCTGCCGGTACTGCGTGCGCTGACCGCCGCCGCCCTGCCCGAACATGCCGCCGAAGACGTCCTCGAAGCCGCCGCCTCGGGCGCCGGGCCCGCCGCTGCCGGCCGAGAAGCGGGCGCCGCCGCCCATGGCGCGCACCTGGTCGTACTCTTTGCGCTGCTCGGGGTCGGCGAGCACCGAATGTGCCTCGCTGACCTCTTTGAACTTCGCCTCGCTGGCCGCGTCGCCCGGGTTGGAGTCGGGGTGGTACTTGCGAGCGAGCTTGCGGTACACCTTCTTCAACTCGGCGGGCGTGACGTCTTTGGAGACACCGAGGACGGCGTAGAAGTCTTTATCGAACCAGTCCTGACTCGCCATGCGGCACCTCCTTCCATGGATCTTGGCCGCCCGGGAGGGGCTGCCGGAGAGAATGTGGGAGGCGGTGGGCGCCTCCTCGAGGCGCCCACCGCCGGTCGCGACTCGCGTCGCGGTGTGGTTCTACTGCGGTGCGTGCACCGCGACCTTGGCGGCCCGGATGACCCGGTCGCCGATCTTGTAGCCGGGCTCGATCACGTCGGCGACCGTGTTGACGGTCACGTCGGGGCTCGGCAGCTGCACGAGGGCGTCGTGCATGGTCGGGTCGAAGACGTCGCCCTTCGCGCCGATCTGCACGAGCCCGAACTTGTCGAGACCGCCGCGGATCTTCTGCGCGATGACGGTCATCGGGCCCTCGGCGAGGTCGCCGTGCTGCTCGGCGCGGACGAGGTCGTCGAGCGCGGGCAGCAGCGACCGGACGACCTCGGCGACGACGGCCTCGCGGTTCGCCTCGCGGTCGCGCTCGACGCGACGGCGGAAGTTCACCAGCTCGGCCTGCGCACGGAGCATGTCCTGGCGCATGTCGGCGACGAGATCGCGGCTCGCCTCGTCGAGGATGGCCTCGTCTTCGGCGCTCATCGCGGCCGCGGCCTCGGCCGCCCCCTCGGGCGCCTCGGCGTCGCTCGGCACCTCGACGTCGGGCGCCTCGACGGTCGGGAGGTCGTCGACCCCGTCGACCGCTGCGGTGCCGCCGTCTTCGGAGGGGACGTCGGCGCTCGCCTCGGGCCGGACCTCACCGGTCTCGGGGTCGAGTCGCCGCTTGTCTCGGACGACCGGCTCGGGCTGCTCGTCGTCGACGGGACGGTTCTGCTCGTCAGTCATGCGGACCTCTACTTCTTGTCGTTGTCGTCGTCGTCCACGACCTCGGCGTCGACGATGTCCTCGTCGTCGGCCGGGGTCTGGCCGTCGCCCTCGGAGCCCTCGGGCCCGGCGGCACCCGCGGCACCGGCCTGGTCGGCCTGACCCTGCGAGTAGATGGCCTGGCCGAGCTTCGACTGGCTCTCGTTGAGCTTGTCGAAGGCGGGCTTGACGGCGGACTCGTCGTCGCCGGCGAGGGCCGACTTCAGCGCGTCGACGTCGGCCTGGACTTCGGACTTGACGTCGGCGGGGAGCTTGTCGTCGTTGTCCTTGATCAGCTTCTCGATCGAGTAGACGAGCTGCTCGGCGTTGTTGCGGGTCTCGTTGGCCTCGCGACGCGCCTTGTCTTCGGCGGCGTGCTCCTCCGCCTCGCGGACCATGCGCTCGATGTCGTCCTTCGAGAGCGACGAGCCGCCGGAGATGACCATCGACTGCTCGGTGCCGGTGCCCTTGTCTTTAGCGGACACGTGCACGATGCCGTTGGCGTCGATGTCGAAGGTGACCTCGATCTGCGGCACGCCGCGCGGGGCGGGGGCGATGCCGGTCAGCTCGAAGGTGCCGAGGTTCTTGTTGTCGCGGGTGAACTCGCGCTCGCCCTGGAAGACCTGGATGGCGACGGACGGCTGGTTGTCGTCGGCCGTCGTGAAGGTCTCGCTGCGCTTGGTCGGGATGGCCGTGTTGCGCTCGATGAGCTTGGTCATCGCGCCGCCCTTGGTCTCGATGCCGAGGCTCAGCGGGGTGACGTCGATCAGCAGGACGTCCTTGCGCTCGCCCTTCAGCACGCCGGCCTGCAGGGCGGCGCCCACGGCCACGACCTCGTCGGGGTTCACGCCCTTGTTGGGCTCGCGACCGCCGGTCAGCTGCTTGACGACCTCGGTGACGGCCGGCATGCGGGTCGAACCGCCGACGAGGACGACGTGCGAGATGTCGCCGACCTTGACACCGGCCTCCTTGATGACGTCGTTGAAGGGCTTCTTGGTGCGGTCGAGGAGGTCGCTCGTCCACTGCTCGAACTGCGAGCGCGAGATGGTCTCGTCGAGGTTGAGCGGGCCGTCGGCCGTCAGCGTGAGGTAGGGCAGCTGGATGCTGGTCGAGGTGCTCGACGACAGCTCCTTCTTGGCCTGCTCGGCAGCCTCCTTGAGGCGCTGCTTCGCGATCTTGTCGGTCGACAGGTCGACGCCGTTGTTGTCCTTGAACTTCTTGATCAGGTGCTCGACGATGCGGTTGTCCCAGTCGTCGCCGCCGAGGCGGTTGTCACCCGAGGTGCTGCGCACCTGGATGGTCGAGAAGTCGTCGTCCTTGCCCACTTCGAGCAGCGAGACGTCGAAGGTTCCGCCACCGAGGTCGAAGACCAGGATGAGCTCGTCCTCCTTGCCCTTGTCGAGGCCGTAGGCCAGGGCCGCGGCGGTGGGCTCGTTGATGATGCGGAGCACGTTGAGGCCCGCGATCTCGCCGGCCTCCTTCGTGGCCTGACGCTCGGAGTCGTTGAAGTACGCCGGGACGGTGACGACCGCGTCAGTCACCTCTTCGCCGAGGTACTGCTCGGCGTCGCGCTTCAGCTTCGCGAGGATGCGCGCGCTGATCTCCTGAGGGGTGTACTTCTTGTCGTCGATCTCGACCTTCCAGTCGGTGCCGACGTGTCGCTTGACCGACGCGATGGTGCGGTCGACGTTGGTGACGGCCTGGCGCTTGGCGGTCTCGCCGACCAGCACCTCGCCGTCCTTCGTGAACGCGACGACCGAGGGGGTCGTGCGGAGACCCTCGGCGTTCGCGATGACGGTGGGCTCGCCGCCCTCGAGGACGCTGACGACCGAGTTGGTGGTTCCGAGGTCGATTCCTACTGCACGTGCCATGTGCTGTTCTCCTTCGTGGTGCGCTGTTGCGGAAACTTGTGGGGCCGGCCTTGAGTCGGCCAGGCTCAACTTTACTCACGCCCTCGCCGAGGTCAAGCTGTGAAGCTGAAAGTTGAGCCAAAAACACTCAAGTCTCGAACGGGGGTCGCCCCCGCAGGAGGCGCGGTGCCGGCAGGACACCCCCGCCGACTAGGTTGACCCCCATGACCGCAGCGCAGACGCTCGCCGACACCGCACCGATCCCCCGTGGCCGGGTGATCTCGTGGGCGCTCTGGGACTGGGGCTCGGCCGCGTTCAACGCCGTCGTCACCTCGTTCGTCTTCAGCACCTATCTGGCGAGCGGCGCGTTCGTCGACCCCGCGATCGTCGCGGCGGCGGGGGACGACACCCGCAACGCGGCCCTCGTGCTCGCCAAGGCCGAGAACGCGACTGTCATCTCGACCGCGCTGACGATCGCGGGCATCCTGATCGCCCTGCTCGCGCCCGTGCTCGGCCAGCGGAGCGACGGCTCCGGTCGACGCAAGCTGTGGCTCGCGGTCAACACCGGCCTCGTCGTGGCGGCGATGGCCGCGATGGTCCTCGTGGCCCCGGTGCCGGGCTACCTCGTGTTCGGCGCGGCCCTGCTCGCCGTCGGCAACATCTTCTTCGAGTTCGCCAGCGTCAACTACAACGCGATGCTCGTGCAGGTCTCGACGCCCAAGACGATCGGCAAGGTGTCGGGATTCGGCTGGGGCCTCGGCTACGTCGGCGGCATCGTGCTGCTGCTGGTGCTGCTCGTCGCGTTCCTGCAGAGCTTCGGCGTCGACGGCCGCGGCGGCCTCCTCGCCGTGCCGACCGGGACGGAAGGAGGCGCGTGGGACGTCCGCTGGGCCGTCCTCGTCTCCGCCGCGTGGTTCGCCGCGTTCGCGGTGCCGGTGCTGCTCGCGGTGCCCGAACCGCCCGCCACCGCGGCACGCGCGCGGGTGGGGCTGTGGGGTTCGTACCGCCTCCTCGGCTCCACGATCGCGAAGCTCTGGCGGACCAACCGCCAGGTGCTGCTGTTCCTGCTGGCCAGCGCGGTGTTCCGCGACGGCCTCGCGGCGGTGTTCACCTTCGGTGCGATCATCGCGGCGCAGGTGTTCGGCTTCACCCCGAGCATGGTCATCTACTTCGCGGTCGGCGCCAACCTCGTGGCCGGCATCGGCACCTTCGTCGGCGGCTGGCTCGACGACCGGCTCGGGGCGAAGACGATCATCGTCGGGTCGCTCGTCGGTCTCGTGATCGCCGCGTTCGCCGTGCTGGCCATCGGGACCGCGACGGATCTGTTCTGGGTCTTCGGCCTGGCGCTCGCCCTCTTCGTCGGGCCGATCCAGTCGGCGAGCCGGTCGTTCCTCGCCCGCGTCACACCGCCGGGGCGCGAGGGCGAGATCTTCGGCCTCTACGCCACGACGGGGCGCGCCGTGAGCTTCCTGGCCCCGGGGCTCTTCACGCTGTTCGTCTCGGCGACCGGCGACACGCGCTACGGCATCGTCGGCATCGCGCTCGTGCTGCTCGCCGGGCTCCTGCTGATGCTTCCGGTGAAGGGCGTCCAGCGGTCCATCGACTGAGCTCCGTGGCCTCGGTCACACCGATTCGAATGTAATATACGAGTCGGCCGCCCCGATCGGTCTTCCCTGCACCTCATCCGAGAGAAGACATGAAGAAGATCACCACCGGGCTGGCCGTCGCCGGCCTCGCCGCAATCACCCTGGGGGCGGCCTCACCCGTCGCCGCAGAACCGGGCTCCGGGGCCCCCGTCGCGAACGAGACCACGGCCGCGGCGTCACCGTCCTCGACATCCACCTCGGCGACCGCCGCCGCAGCACCTCGCATCGCCTCCATCGAGCCGTCCGACCGCGACGAGCTGTCGGTCATGGGCATGGCCCCGGGCGCCCGCGTCGTGGGCATCCGCGTCGAGGGCGGACCGAGCGAAGGCGCCGGTGTCGTCGACGGCCGCTTCGCCGCCCTCATCGACATCGCCCACCTCGGCAAGAACGCCACGCTGATCTCGTACACCCCGCAGGGCGTGGTCGAGGTCGACTTCGTCCTCGAGCCCCAGTACGCCGAGGGCGAGAACGAGGCGCCCGGCACGCCCGTCATCCACGCCGTCAGCCAGTACGACGACGACAGCTTCGTCATCGAGGGCACCGTGGCGCACCAGCCCGATCTGTTCTCGAAGACCGAGGTGTGGGCCAACCGATCCGGGATGTCATGGGACTTCCCGTCCGAGAACGGGTCGTTCTCGCTCACCGTGCCCGCCTCGCGCGCCGGCGAGATCATCGACGTGACCGCCTACTACCGGGGCCACGCGAGTGAAACTGCCCAGGTCGAGCTCGTCGAGACCGAGCGCAACACCGCCTCCGAGGTCCACCCGCTCGAGGTCGAGTCGCCTACGGCGGGCGACGTGCTGGCGGCCCCCGAGGCGACGTTCACGGGGTCCGGGATCCCGAACTCGCAGATCGTCGTGAGCCGCGACGAGAAGACGAACCGCGCCTCCTCGACCCTGTGCGAGACCCGCGTGACCTCGCTCGGCGACTGGAGCTGCACCTCGCCGGCGCTTCCCGCCGGGAGCTACGACACCGTCGTGACCGAGACGCCCACCTGGACCACCGCGCCGAAGCAGACCGCGGGCACCGCGTTCTCCGTCGCCGACACCACGCCCGATCCCGGCGCGTCGAACACCGGCGGCCCCGCGACCCCGATCCTGTCGTCGGTGACGGAAGAGGCCGACGGCAGCCTGATCGTCCGTGCCATCGTCAACGGCGCGGGCCAGGCCCGCATCGAGGTCGGCGACCACAGCGAGACCCTGCCCCGCGGGCAGCACGGTCGATTCCCGTTCACGCTCGACGGATCGATGCTCGGCCAGACCGCGACGATCACGGGTGTGTCCCCTGAGGGCGATGGCGACTCCATCGAGATCGATCTGACCCCGACCGAGGCCCCGGCGGGCTCGCCGCTGGCAGCCCCGCAGGCGCACGGCGTGACGAAGTCCGAGGGCGAGCCGTTCTACGTCCAGGGCACGACCTCGTACTTCGACGACGAGTACTCCGTCCCGTCGGTGATCGCGCAGGTCGACGGCGAGTTCATCGGTGCGACGGGGGCCACCTGGAACGGCGCGTTCTTCATCGCCATCCCGGCCGAGTACGCCGGTCAGGACATCGACCTCATCACGGTCCGGAACGCCGAACTCTCCGAGGCGACCACGATCACGGTCGAGCCGACCGAGGGCAACACGGCCTCCGAGGCGTTCCCGCTCGAGGTGACCTCGCCCGCCGAGGGCGAGAGCGTCACCCCCGACCTGACCTCCCTGGTCGGCGAGGGCATCCCCGGCGCGCGGATCTCGATCGAGTCGTCGGCCACCGAAGGCGACGCGCCGCTCATCACGAGTGTGCTCGGCGACGGCAGCTGGAGCGTGCCCGTCACTGCTCCCCTGCTGGCCGGCGACCACGAGATGACCGTCACCGAGACGCCGTACTGGCCGGGCGTGCCCGCGGTCACCTCGGCCCGCTCGTTCACCGTCTCCGACGGCTCCGAAGACGGCGACGACTCCGAAGGCGGCGAGTCCGACGAGCGAGCGATCACCGTCACCACACCGGTCGACGGCAGCACCTTCGCCGCCGGCAGCGTCGTGACCTACACCGGCACGGCCACCCCTGAGGCCACCGTCTCGGTCCGTCTCGGCTACGGCTTGGCGCCCCTGGTCGCCGAAGCGGACGAGAACGGGAACTGGACCGTGTCCCGCTGGCTCGGCAACGCGCCGTACACCGCGACCATCACTCAGTCGAAGGACGGCAAGCAGATCGGTGACCGTCACACGGGCCCGACCATCACGCCTGCCGCGACGACCGCGCCCATCGTCGTCACCGCACCCACCGACGGCGGCACCTTCGCCGCCGGCAGCGTCGTGACCTATACAGGCACGGCCACCCCCGAGGCCACCGTCTCGGTCCGCCTCGGCTACGGCCTGGCACCGCTGGTCGCCGACGCCGACGAGAACGGCAACTGGAGCGTGTCGCGCTGGCTCGGCAACGCGCCCTACACCGCGACCATCACGCAGTCCAAGGACGGCAAGCAGATCGGCGGCGCGCACACCGGACCGACCATCACCCCCGCCGCCACGACCGCACCCGTCGTCGTCACCGCGCCCGTCGACGGCAGCACCTTCGCCGCGGGCAGCGTCGTCACGTTCACGGGCACCGCCACCCCGGGTGCCGACATCGCCGTGCACCTCGGCTACGGACTCGCACCCGTCACCGGGACCGCGAACGCCTCCGGCGACTGGAGCGTCTCGCGCTGGCTCGGCAACGCGCCCTACACCGCCAAGGTGATCCAGTCCAAGAACGGCACCCCGCTCACCGCCACCCACACCGGGCCCACCATCACCCCCGCCCGCTAAGACACGGCGGCGAACCGTCCACCGGCGCGAGTCGCCTCGACGACACGACGAAGCCCCCGGAACGAGCCCTTGCTCACTCCGGGGGCTTCGTCGACTCGCGGCCACGATGGTGACGCTCTCCGGCTGCTGATGCGCGGAAATCCCGCGGTCCCTCATTGTGATCACAGGGTCAAGGTGCGCGCTTTTCGAATGTAATATACGACATGGCCGCCCCGATCGGTCTTCACCGTCCCCAGTCGAAAGAAGACATGTCCAAGATCATCACCGGGCTGGCCACTGCCGGTCTCGCGACCCTCGTCCTCGGGGCGACCACCCCGCTCTCGGCCGCGGCCGTCCCCGCGAACGGCGACCGGGCTGCTGCCGCCGTCGACGCGGAGGACCGCGCCACGGCCTCGCTCCCCACGCCGCAGGTCGCCTTCATCCAAGC
This sequence comes from Frigoribacterium sp. AC394, assembly GCF_979258095.1. Lineage (NCBI taxonomy): Bacteria > Bacillati > Actinomycetota > Actinomycetes > Micrococcales > Microbacteriaceae > Frigoribacterium > Frigoribacterium sp. AC394. The sequence goes on from NZ_OZ409834.1 coordinate 1,661,341, forward strand.
TGAGGAGAGCGGTTCCCGACTCACCCTCGGCGGCCTCGCGCCCGACGCCGACTTCGTCCGAATCGACGTCGCGAACGGTATCAGCGGCGGAACGGTCGGGGTCTGGAACGGCCGCTTCACTCATTCGATCTCCGCGCAGGACGTCGGCAAGACCGCGACCATCCGCGCATACGACTACTCCTCGCGCAGCAGCTCCGCCGCCGAGGTCGCGCTCGGGCCGATGTCCGCCGAGGGCGAGGACGAGGCGCCCGGCACGCCCGTCATCCACGCCGTCAGCCAGTACGACGACGACCATCTCGTCATCGAGGGAACGATCACCCATCGCCCGGGCCTCTTCCACAAGACCGTGGTCTGGGCCGAGGGGTCGGGCATGTCGTTCGACTTCCCCTCCGAGAACGGCGCCTTCTCGTTGACGTTGCCGATCGCCCGTGCAGGTGAGGTCATCGACGTGACCGGCTCCTACGGGAGCCATGCGAGCGAAGCGGCCCAGGTCGAGCTCGTCCCCACCGAGCGCAACACCGCCTCCGAGGTCCACCCGCTCGAGGTCGCATCACCCACCGCGGGCGACGTGCTCGCGACCCCCGAGGCGACCTTCGCCGGCTCCGGCATCCCGAACTCGCGGATCGTCGTGACCCGCGACGAGAAGACGAACCGCACCTCCTCGACACTGTGCGAGACCCGCGTCTCGTCGCTGGGCGACTGGAGCTGCACCTCGACGGCACTCCCGGCCGGGAACTACGACACCGTCGTCACCGAGACACCGACCTGGGCCTCCGCCGCGAAGCAGACCGCGGGCACGGCGTTCGTCGTCGCCGACGACGCGGATGACGACGCCGCCGCCGGCTGGACGCCGAGTCAGCCGATGCTGTCGTCGGTCACCGAGAACGCGTCGGGGAGGATCGTCGTCCGGGTCATCGCCAACCGCGCGACCACGGCCGAGATCGTCGTCGGAGACCACGAGGAGACCGTGCGCGGCAGCAACGGACGCTTCACCTTCGTGCTCGACGGCTCGCTCGCCGGTGCGACCGCCACCGTCACCGGCATCCTGGGCGAGAACCGGGGCCGATCCCTCGAGATCCCCCTCACGCCGGTCGCCGCCCCCGAGCCATCTCCTCTCGCGGCACCTCGGATCCACGGGATCGTGGGCGATGCCGAGAACGGCTTCTATCTCGCGGGGACGACGTCGTACTTCGCCACCGAGTTCGACGTGCCGGGTGTGATCGTCCAGCACGAGGGGCGCTTCATCGGCGGCGCCGACACCACCTGGAACGGCGCGTTCATGATCCCCGTCGACGCCGAGTACGCGGGTGAGGAGCTCGACGTCATCACCGTCCGGGATCTGGCCATGTCGGACCGCACCACCGTCGTGGTCGAGCCCACCGAGGGATTGGACGCCTCCGACATCTTCCCGATCGACGTCACCTCGCCCGCCGAGGGCGAGACCATCCCCGCCGACACCGAGGTCTTCACCGGCACCGGGATCCCTGGATCGACCGTCGCCATCAGCAGCACGACCGAGACCTCCGCGACCCTCGCCGACGAACTCGGCAAGGCCGACGTGCTCGCCGACGGCAGCTGGAGCGTCGAACTCGACGCACCACTGTCCGCCGGTGACCACGAGATGACGGTCACGGAGACGCCGTACTGGAAGGACGCCGGCCTGGCCGTGTCGACCCGGTCCTTCACGGTCGCCGACGACTCCGAAGGCGGCGACGACGGCGAGGTCGCCGAGAAGCCCATCACGGTCACCGCACCCGTCGACGGCAGCACCTTCGCCGCGGGCAGCGTCGTGACCTTCACCGGCACCGCGACGCCGGGCGCCGACATCGCCGTGCGTCTCGGCTACGGCCTCGCGCCCGTCACGGGGACCGCGAACGCGTCCGGCGAGTGGACCGTCTCGCGCTGGCTCGGCAACGCTCCCTACACCGCGACCATCACCCAGTCGAAGGACGGCAAGCAGATCGGCGAGCGTCACACCGGCCCGACCATCACCCCGGCCGCGACGACCGCACCGATCGTCGTCACCGCACCCACCGACGGCAGCACCTTCGCCGCCGGCAGCGTCGTGACCTACACGGGCACGGCCACTCCGGAGGCCACCGTCTCGGTCCGCCTCGGCTACGGCCTAGCACCGCTGGTCGCCGACGCCGACGAGAACGGCGACTGGACCGTGTCGCGCTGGCTCGGCAACGCGCCCTACACCGCGACCATCACGCAGTCGAAGGACGGCAAGCAGATCGGCGGCGCGCACACCGGCCCGACGATCACTCCTGCCGCGACGACCGCACCGGTCGTCGTCACCGCACCCGTCGACGGCAGCACCTTCGCCGCGGGCAGCGTCGTGACGTTCACCGGCACCGCCACCCCGGGTGCCGACATCGCCGTGCACCTCGGCTACGGACTCGCGCCGCTGGTCGCCGAGGCCGACGAGAACGGGAACTGGAGCGTCTCGCGCTGGCTCGGCAACGCGCCCTACACCGCCAAGGTCATCCAGTCCAAGAACGGCACCCCGCTGACCGCCACCCACACCGGCCCGACCATCACCCCGGCCCGCTAAGACACGGCGGCGAACCGCCGAAAGGCGGCAGTCGCCTCGATGACACGACGAAGCCCCGGGGCGAGCATGCTGCTCGCCCCGGGGCTTCATCGTGCGCCGGGTGCGGACGTCGGACGACGGCGCCCGCACCCGATCAGGGCGCGGCGTCCGGCAGCGCCTCGTCGGACCGCAGGGCCTCCCGCACGCTCTCGAGACCCGCCGGGTCGATCGCGAGGTACGACTGCCCGTCGGCCGACGTGCCCCCGCCGGCGACCGGCAGGGTGACCGCGTGCAGGCTCGACGGCGTCAGCCCGCGCGAGCTCCAGCCGAGCTCGAGGAGGCGCGCCGGGGTCAACGACGCATCGACCGCCAGGTGGTCGGCCGTGACGCCGACGAACTCCGACACCCGGGCGGGGTCGGTCAGCGTGCCGCGGCTGACGACCCCCTGGGCAAGACCGGTCAGGAACGCCTGCTGGTTGCGGACCCGCTGGTGATCGGCGTCGGCGAACGAGTAGCGCTCGCGCACGAAGGCGAGGGCCGCGTCGCCGTCGAGGCGGTTCAGCCCCTGACGGAACTCGTGCGGACCCGCGGTGAAGGGCTGCTCGGAGTCGACGACGACCCCGCCCAGGGCGTCGGTCATGGCGCGGAAGCCCTCGAAGTCGATCTCGGCGACGTGGTCGACCCGCACCTCCAGCAGCTGCTCGACGGTCTGGACGGTGAGCGGGACGCCTCCCCAGCTGTAGGCGGCGTTGATCTTCGCCTCACCGTGACCCGGCACCTCGACCCACGAGTCGCGCATGATCGAGAGCACCTCGACGGACGAGCGGTCGGCCGGCAGCCGCACGAGCATGATCGTGTCGGAACGCCCGCTCTCGCCCTCGACCCGGGTGTCGGACCCGAGCAGGAGGACGTCGACCGCCCCGTCGTCGTCGGCCGCCGGGCGACCCTCGTACTCGGGGAGGGCGCCGGCGATCGTCGACGAGCGGTCGTCGAACGACGCCCCCAGACGGACCAGGTAGCCGGCGCCGACCACGGCGGCCAGGACGGGCACCCCCACGAGGACGGCGAGCGTGACGACGACCACGGCCAGCCGCCGCCGCCGACGCCGCTCGGCCTGTCGGCGGGCACCCCGCGACGGTGCGGGGTCGAGACCCAGCTCGGCGAGGCCGTCGACGCCGTCGCGGCCGGCGTCGGGGCCGGTGTCGCGGCCCGCGTCGACGCCCGATCGGGGCGCTCCGCCCGACGCGCTCATCGGACGCCGCCGGCGGTCTCGGCCGCGTAGGCCTCGCCCAGCGTCGACGCCACGAACTCCGGGAAGGACTGGATCTCGGGGTCGAACAGCTCCCCGTTGACGATCGCGGTGGGCGTCGACGTGATCGCCTCGACCGAGTCGTAGGGCAGGGGGCCGGCGAGCGCGCGGCTCGTGGCCGCGGTCACCCAGCCCGCGAAGCGCTGGTCGGCGACGCACTCGGCGACGGCCGAGGGATCGTCGAAGGGGTGGGCCTCGTCGACGATCCGAGCCAGACCCTCGATCGAGTGCCCCCGGCTGCCCGGGTCGGGCTGAGCGGCGAAGAGGGCCTGGTTGACCGCCCAGAACCCGTCGGGCTCGAGGTCGGCGACGCAGGCGGCCGAGGCGGCGGCCCGCGTGGCGTACCGCGAGCCCAGCGACGACCGGTCCGTGACGGACAGCGGGTGGATCTGCACGGTCGCCGCGCCGGATTCGACGAGACCCGTGAGGTAGTCGGCGTTGTCGAGCTCGAACTGCGCGCACCCCGGGCAGTGGTAGTCGACGTAGACCGCGATGTCCGCCACGTCGGAGGCCCCGGGGGTCGGCGAGGCGTCGGGTTCGGCGTCGACGGCCCGGGCGGGCGAGCGTTCGGCGACGAGACCGGTGCCGATGCGGACGCCGTCCGCGGCGGTGTTGGCGGGGCCCGATCCCGTCGCCGACGAGGCCGACGCCACGAGCACCGCGGCCACGGTCGTCACCAGGGCGAGTGCGACCACCGCCGATCCGCCCTTCACCAGCGCGACCGTCGCGCGCTCCCGTCGACGGACCCGCCGCCGACCCTCCTCCGCCTTGATGCGAGCCGCGGCCCGCGCATCGCTGCGCGCATCGGGCCGCCCGTCCGTCCGCGCCCCATGGTCGTGTCGGGTGCCGTCGTCGTCGAGCATCCGCCCTCCTTCATCCTAGATAATTCCTCACATCATATTTCACCAGAGCGGTGCTGGCAATACGGGGGAACGATCCTCAGCCGCGGGGACGACGACAACGTCGGGGGCCAGCCCTAGGCTGACGCCGTGACTGCCTTCGACGACGACTACGACATCCGCACCTTCCCGGCCGCCCTGGCCCCCGAGTCCACCGACGACGAGCCGCGGGCCGATGCCGAGACGGCCCGCTGGATCCGTGCCGAGGCGCTCGGATTCCACGAGGCGGCCCCCGATGAGAACGCCGTCGGCCGCACGGCCCGGCGGCTCGCGGCCGACGGCCGCACCGAGACGGGCGTCTACCCGCGCGAGCCCCGCGACGGCTCCCTCGACGCCGAGGGCCAGCCGGTCGCGACGTTCGAGTCGTTCGTCAAGTCACTGAACGTCGGCGGCGGCCGTCTGCTCGACGCGCACCTGATCTCGGGTGTCACCGTCCAGCCGACCCACCGTCGCCGCGGGCTCCTCCGCCGCCTGATGACCGACGACCTGGCGCGCGCCAAGGGCGCCGGTCTCGCGGTCGCCGCGCTGACCGCGAGCGAAGGCTCCATCTACCGTCGCTTCGGGTTCGGGGTGGGGGTGCGCGAACGCACGATCGAGGTCGACCCGCGCCGCGCCTCCGGCCTGCTCGGCGACCCCGAGGGCAGCACCGAGCTCGTCTCGCGCGACACCCTCGTCGAGCTCGCGCCGGCGGTCTTCGCCCGGTACCACGCCCGCACTCCGGGCTCGATCGACCGGCACGAGGGTGCGTGGAACCGCCTGCTCGGGCGCGAGCGCCCCGACGGCACCCCCGACCCCGCGGTGCGCGGCGCGGTGCACCGCGACTCGTCCGGGGTGGTCGACGGCTACGTCGCGTACCGCCTCGAGGGCGCCGACGGGGCGCGCACCCTCGTCGTGCTCGATCTCGTCTCGGCCACCGACGACGCCTACCTCGGCCTCTGGCAGCTGCTGCTCTCCGTCGACCTCGTCGCGACCGTCCAGTACGCCGGTGCTCAGCAGAGCGATCCGCTCGGGCACGCCCTCGTCGACGGACGGGCCGTGCGGGTCACCCACGACGAGGACCACGTCTGGTTCCGGGTGCTCGACACCGTGGCGGCCCTGCAGGCGCGCCCCTGGGCGGCCGACGGGGTCGTGACGATCGCCGTGGGCGACTCGCTCGGGCACGCCGCCGGCACGTTCCGCGTCACGAGCGAGGGCGGCAGCGCCACCGTCAAGCGCGCCGCGGTGCGCCGGGCCGACATCGAGCTCGACGTGGCGACCCTCGGCTCGCTCTGGCTCGGCGGCGTCGACCCCGTGACCCTCGCCGCGGCGGGGCTCGTGCGCGAACGCCGCAAGGGCGCGGTGCAGACCGTGCGGGCGATGATCGCGGCCGATCGACCGCTGCACAGCATCACCCACTTCTGATCCCGGCTTCCGATCCGGCGTCGAGGGGTCACGACGCGCCGCCGAGCCCCGAGGCGGGCGGCATGTCGTGACCCCTCGAGGCGGAGACGCAGGAGGCGCGGGTCGGGTGACCCGCGCCTCCTGCGCCCTGGGATGGGGCACGACGCCGCCGCGGCACGCGACGACGCCGTGGTGTCACACGGCCGAGCTGCGCTCGAGGCCGTTGGCCTGCGCCACGCCGCCGTACCAGCGTGCGCTGGGCTTGGGGGTGCGCTCGAAGGTGTCGCGGTCCCAGCCGATCAACCCGAAGGTGGGGCGGAATCCGCTGGCCCACTCGTAGTTGTCGAGGGCGCTCCAGTGCTGGTAGCCGAGCACCTCGATGCCCTCCTCGATGGTGTCGTGGATGTGCTCGAGGGCGCCCTGCGTGTAGGCGATGCGGCGGCTGTCGTCGGCGGTGGCGATGCCGTTCTCGGTGACCATGACCGGCACGTGGCCGCTCAGCTCCCACGCGCTGCGGATGCCCTCGGCGGCTGCGGGCGGGTGGAACTCCCAGCCGGTGAGCGTCGTCTCGAGCCCCTCGGCGACGGGTCGCGGCCCCTCCGGTCCGACGAAGGTCTGCGTGTAGGCCTGCACCCCGACGAAGTCGTCGCCGGCCGCCATCTCGCTGTACCAGTCGTCGCGGATGTAGCCGTACTCGCGGGTCTTCTCGGCGGCGCCCGGCTCGTCGACGGGCTTGAACGCCTGGGTCGCGACCGTCCAGCCCGACTTCAGGCCGGCGACCTGCGACAGCACCTCGCGGCTGCGCTTGTGCGAGGCGAGCAGCGCGTCGGCCACCTCGAGGTCGGGGTTCGGCAGACCGTACGCGACCAGGTTCGAGGCGTCCTCTCCGCCGGCGAGCATCGCCGCGATGTTCGGCTCGTTGATCGTGCAGACGTAGCGGACGCCCTCGGCGACCACGGGCAGGGCGAGCTCGGTGTAGCGCGCGAAGAGGTCGGCGGCGTCGGGTGCGCGCCAGAAGCCGTCGCGCTCGAACCAGCGCGGCACGGTGAAGTGCATCAGCGTGACGATGGGCTCGATGCCGAACTCGTGGCAGGTCTCGACCATGCGGCGGTAGTGCGCGATCTGCGCCTTGCTGACGACGCCGCGCTCGGGCTCGATGCGGGCCCACTCGATGCTGAACCGGTAGCTGTTCAGCCCCAGCTCGGCGAGCAGGCGGATGTCGTCGCGGAACCGGTTGTAGCTGTCGGCCGCGTCACCGCTCGGCTCGACGATGGTCGTGCCGGGCGTGTGCTCGTGCACCCACCAGTTGGAGTTGACGTTGTTGCCCTCGATCTGGTGGGCCGCGGTCGCGGCGCCCCAGAGAAAGTTCTCGGGGAAGGTGAGCACGGAGTGCTCCTTTCGGTGATCGTGGAGGAGGAGCGGGTCAGGAGGCGCGGGTCAGGAGGCGCGGGTCGACCCCGGCACGGAGCCCCAGAAGTCGGCGAGCAGCGCCACGGTCGCCCCGGGCTGCTCGATCTGCGGCGAGTGCCACGCGCCGGCGACGATCTCGTAGCGGGCGCCGAGCCGGGAGGCCATGTCGCGCTGCCACGGGATCGGCCACGCGGCGTCCCATTCGCCGTGGGCGACGAGCACGGGCACGCCGGTGGCGGCGAGCGCCTCGGTCGTGTCGTCCGGCAGCTCGAGGATGCGCGCACCGCCGATCAGGCTGTGCGGGCTCGTCCGCCGCATGCGCATCCGCACGAACGCCAGCTCGGGGTCGAGGGCGGCGAGCTCGGCGTCGTCGAGGCCGAGCGTGATCGGGTTCGTCGAGTCGAACAGCGCGGCGCCGCCCTTCTCGGCGACGAGGTGCCGCTCGAGGTACTTGCGATCGGTCCAGCCGTGCGGGCCCGAGCAGAGCATCGTGTACGACGAGAACAGCTCGGGCGCCTGCAGCACGGCCGCGCGGCCGATCACTCCGCCGAGGCTGTGGCCGAGCAGGTGCACGGGGCGACCGTCTGCGAGCAGCGGGGCGATGCGCACGATGTCGCGCGCCTCCTCGTCCAGGGTGTGATCGTCGAGCGAAGGAGGCGCGACCGAGTCGGCCTGACCGCGTCGCGAGACCACGATCACCTCGAACCCGGCGTCGCGCAGCAGCGGCATCGTGACGCGGAAGTCCTCCTTCGAGCCGGTGTACCCGGGGACGACGAGCACGGTGCCGGCGGCGGGCCCGTCGGGCACCACGCGGTAGGCGCTCAGTCGACCCACCGGCAGGTCGATCGCCACCGTGTCGACCCCCTCGGCGACCGGCAGATCGCCGAACACGGGGTGCGGCGCGAAGTCGCGCAGGCTCATCGGAGCCCGCCTCGTGCGAGGGAGCGCCGCGGGTTCGGCACCGCGTCGAGCAGCTTGATCGTGTACGGATCCGTCGGCCGCTGCAGCACCTCGGCCGTGCCGCCCCGCTCGACCACGGCGCCCTGGTTGAGCACCATGATGTCGTCGGTGATCAGCCGCGCGCTGAGCAGGTCGTGGGTGATGTAGAGCAGCGAGACGCCCCACTGCTCGCGGAGGTCCTCGAGCAGGGCGAGCACGCCGGCCCGCAGCGACACGTCGAGCATCGAGACCGGCTCGTCGGCGATGATCACCTGCGGGTCGCTGGCCAGCGCCCGGGCGATGACGACGCGCTGCCGCTGACCGCCCGACAGCTGGTGCGGCAGCTTCGCGGCGAACTGCTCGACCGGCGTCAGACCGACGGTCTCGAGCAGTTCGAGCACCCGGCGCCGCGCCTCCTGACCGGTGAGGCCCGTGAAGTTCACGACAGGTCGGGTGAGCGTGTACTCGACGGTGTGCAGCGGGTTGAGGGCGGCGTAGGGGTCCTGGAAGACCATCTGCACGTCGCTGCGGAAGCTCCGCAGCGCGCGGCCCCGCAGCTTCGTCACGTCGGTGTCGCCGAACGTGACGCTGCCGCTGGTCGGGCGCTCGACGCCCGTCACGAGCTTGGCGATCGTGCTCTTGCCCGAACCGCTCTGACCGACGAGGGCCAGCGATCGACCCGGCTCGAGGCTGAACGAGACGTCGCGCACCGCGCGCACGGGCTCGTCGCCCCGCCGAGGAGGCGCGTAGGTCTTCGACACCCCGCTCACCACGATGGGCTGCTGCGCGATCCGCTGCCCGCGGGTCGACACGGTCGGCACCGAGGTGGTCGTGTCGACGCGGCGCTCGCCCCGCGCGTGACGGATCGAGCGGTCTTCGAAGCCGGGCAGCGAGACGACCTCGGCGCGCGGGTCGGCGTAGTGCGAGAGCAGCATGCGCGTGTAGTCGTCCTGCGGGTTCTCGAGCACGTCGGCGCTCGCACCGTCCTCGACGATGCGGCCCTCGTGCATGACCAGCACCCGCTGGGCGGACTCGAGCACGATGCCGAGGTCGTGACTGATCAGCACGGCCGTGAAGCCCTCGCTGCGCTGCAGCGCGATGATCGTGTCCATCACGGCGTGCTGCACCAGCACGTCGAGGGCCGTGGTCGGCTCGTCGAACACCATCAGCTGCGGCTCGAGCGAGAGCGCCAGGGCGATCGACACGCGCTGACGCATGCCGCCCGACAGCTCGCCGGGGAACCTCGCGAGCACACTCGGGTCGAGCTCGACCTTCGAGACGAGCTCGACGGCTCGGCTGTGCCACTGGTCGCGCGGCACGTGACCGTGGGCCTTGAAGACGTCGACGAAGTGGTTGCGGATGGTGCGCACCGGATTCAGCGCGTTCATGCCCGACTGCAGCACCATCGCGAAGCCGCCCTGCCGCTGCTGCCGCAGGGCCTCGGTGCCGAGCGACTGCACGTCGGCGCCGTCGAACAGGATGCTGCCGCCGTTGGTGCGGGCCGGCGGCTTCTGCAGCCGGGTGAGCGCGTAGCCGAGGGTCGACTTGCCCGACCCCGACTCGCCCACCAGCCCGACGAACTCGCCGCGCTTCAGCTGGAACGACACGTGGTCGACGGCCTGGACCGGCTCGGCCCCGGCGCTCTCGTACACGACGCTCAGATCGCGGACGTCGAGCAGCACGTCCGACGAGGCGGCGGAGGCGGTGGAGGCGGTGCGCTGGTTGGTAGGGTCCGTCGCGGTCATGCGCGCGCCTCCTTGGCCTTCTTGGCTCCGCCTTCGCGGAGGCGGGGGTTGCCGACGGCGTCGACACCGAAGTTGATCAGGGTGAGGCTCATCGCGAGCAGGGCGATGCAGAGACCCGGTGCGAACAGCAGGATCCACTGACCGGTCAGCAGGGCGTTCGAGTTCTGCGCCCAGTAGAGGATCGTGCCCCAGCTGACGATCGACGAGTCGCCGAGCCCGAGGAACTCGAGGCCCGCCTCGGCGAGGATCGCGCTGGTCGCGGCGCCGAAGAACGAGCCCGTGATCAGCGACGTCATGTTCGGCAGGATCTCGCGGAACACGATGCGCCCCGAGCTCTCGCCCGAGAAGCGGGCCGCCGTGACGAAGTCCCGCGAGCGCAGCGACTGCGTCTGACTGCGGAGCACCCGCGCGCCCCACGCCCAGCCGGTCACGACGATGACCGCCATGATGACCAGGATGCCGCCGTTCTGCAGGTAGGCCGCGATGACGATCATCAGCGGCAGACCCGGGATCACCAGGAACAGGTTGACGATGAAGCCCACGACGTCGCCGCCGAAGCCCTTCATGTAGCCCCAGCTGAGACCGATCGCGACGGCGATGACGGTCGACAGCACGCCGGCGACGACACCGACGAGCACGCTGATGCGGGCGCCGTAGATCAGCTGACTCAAGACGTCCTCACCGGCGGCGGTGGTGCCCATCCAGTGGGCCCAGCTCGCGTCGGCGCTGCGCTCGAAGCCGTTCTCGCTGCCGCCGTACGGGGCCAGCAGAGGGGCGAAGATCGCCGTCAGCACGAAGACGCCGAGGATGATCACGCCGATCTTCGCCTTGGGGTTCGACCAGATGGTCGCGGCCATGCGGCCGATGGTGAGCCAGCGACTGGGCGCCTTCTGCTCGGCGGGGCCGCTCGGCGGCGCGCCCTCGGGCAGGTGGACGGACACGGTGGAGGTCATCGGCGGGTCCTTGGGTCGAGCACGCCGTACAAGATGTCGACGAGGAAGTTGGCGACGAGCACGCTGACCGTGATCATCAGGAAGAGGGCCTGCATCAGCGGGTAGTCCTGGCCGATGACGGCGTTGAACAGCAGGTAGCCGATGCCGGGGTAGCCGAACACCTGCTCGACCAGGATCGAGCCGCCGACCACGCCGCCGAGCGCGAGACCGAAGCCGGTGAGGTTCGGCAGGATCGCGTTGCGGGCGGCGTAGCGCACGGCGACCGTGCGGCCCTTGAGGCCGTTCGCCTCGGCGAACGTGACGTAGTCGTCGCCGAGCGTCGAGATCATCGCGTTCCGCATGCCGAGGATCCAGCCGCCGAGACTGGTCAGGAGGATCGTGATGGCGGGCAGGACGGCGTGCAGCAGGGCGTCGCCGACGAACGCGGGCGTGAACCCGGGCGTCGTCGTGGCCCCGTAGGCGCCCGTGGTCGGGAACCAGTGCAGCACGTAGCCCAGGAAGAACAGCAGGAGGAGCGCCGTCCAGAAGTACGGGAACGTGCTCATGAAGCTGCCCGACAGGGTCGGCAGCGAGTCGAGCCAGGTGCCGCGCTTCCACGCGGCGGCCACGCCGATCAGGGTGCCGAGCACGAAGGCGATGATCGTGCAGACCCCGACGAGGATCAACGTGTACGGCAGCGCCTGGCCGACCAGGTGACCGACCGTCTCGGGGAAGAACGTGTAGCTCGTGCCGAAGTCGAGACGCACGACCTGTCCGAGGTAGCTGACGTACTGCTCGAGCACGTTGCCGCTCGGCACGCCGAGCTGGGCCTCGATCGCAGCCCGGGTCGCGTCGGTGACGGGCCCGTTCTGCGACAGCTTCGCGATGGCGGCGTCGGTCGGGCTGCCCGGCATCAGCCTCGGCAGGATGAAGTTCAGGGTGACCGCGGCCCACAGGGTGAGCACGAAGAGACCGAGTTTCTGGGCGGCGTACTTCACTGGTCTCCCCCGTCGTTCTGCACGCGCTTCAGCTTCGTGAAGATCAGCAGCGGTGCCTGGTCGTAGTTCTGCGGGGCCATGTACGGGTCCTCCGCGGTGGGCCAGCCGGTGAACTTGGCGTCGTTGAACAGACCCCAGAGCCCGCCGTAGTAGAGACCGATCACGGGCAGCTGGTCGTAGACGACGTTCTGCAGCTGGTACGAGAGCCGCTGCTGGTCGGCGGGGTCGGTCGAGGCCTTCCACTCGTCGAGCAGCTCGTCGACCGCGGGGTCGCTGAAGCGCTCGTAGTTGGCGGCCGTGGTCTCGCCGATCGGCGTCGCGAAGTCGCTGTTCAGCAGGTTGTTGAACGCCTGGTACACGTTGCCGTTGCCCATGCCGCCCATCGCCATGTCGAACTCGCCGTTCGCGATGGCCGACTGGTAGCCGGCCGGCTGGGGAGCCTGGATCTGCACGTCGATGCCGATCGCGCCCAACTGGCTCCGCACCTCCTGAACCGCCCGGAGCCAGTCGGTGTAGCCGTTGGCCGTGAGGATCGTGATCTTCAGCTGCTGACCGTCGGGGCCCACGAGCCGGTCGCCCTGCTGCGTGTAGCCCGACTCGGCGAAGGCCGCGAGGGCGCCGTCGACGTCCTGCTCGACGATGCCGTCGTTCGGGATCGAGGGGTCGAGGTCGTCCTCCTGGTTGGGCAGGATGAGCCCGGTCTGCCCGGCCGGCTCGAGGTAGCCCTCGGTGGCCGACTCGGCGATGGGACCTCGATCGAGCGCCAGCGCGATGCCGCGACGCACGTTGACGTCGTCGAAGGGCGCCTTGGTGAGGTTCGGCACGAGCCCGATCACACCACCCGGCGGGAACCAGAAGTGGTTGTCGGGGCTCGCCGCACCCCAGGTGCCCTCGACGTCGCTGATGAACGAGTACGACCAGTCGTAGCCGCGCGTGACGGTGTCGAGCTGGTTGTTCGTCGCCGGCAGGATGAGATGGCCGATCTCGATCTTCTCCGCCTGCCAGTACGACTCGTTCTTGTCCATCGAGTACTGCTGCGGCGAGTAGTTGCCGAGCGTGAACGGGCCGGTGCCGACCGGGTCGGGGTTGCGGAACGTGGTGGGGTCGTCGACGTCCTTCCACAGGTGCTCGGGCACGATCGTCGTCTGGCCGATGATCTCCATCGCCGGCACGTCGTCGGTCTGCAGGTGGAAGACCACGTGGTCGCCCCGGGTCTCGATGGTCTCGATGTGCTGCCAGGCGCCCTTGAGGTCGAGCGACGGATTCTCCTTGATGAGGTCGAACGTGTAGACCACGTCGGCCGGGGTCATCTCGGTGCCGTCGGACCACTCGACGCCGCTGCGGATCGTCATGTCGACGGTGCGTGCGTCGGGCAGCGTCGTCTCGCTCGCGAGCCACGGCGTGATCTCGTTGTCGAGCGGGTTGATCTCGAGCAGGGGCTCGTAGATCCACGTGGAGGCGGTGCGCTTGTTCGTGAGGAACGGGTTGAAGTTCCGCTCGAACTGCGGGTTGCCCTTGTCGGCGTTGATCAGCATCGTGTCGTCGCCGATCGTCGGATCGGGTTGGCTGCGGATCTGGATGCTGCAACCGGCCAGCAGGAGCGCGGCCGCCGTGGCGGCCGCCGCTGCTCGCACCAGCGCGCGGGGTCTTGACGTGTGCTTCATCGCCACGGTTCTCTCATTCGTCGTCGAGGTGAGTCTGATGAGTGTAAGCGCATACATGCGGCAACGGCAAGCGGATTCGCGGGGTGCGGCGGGTTCGTGTCATCGGCGGCGGGTCAGCGCTGACCCGCCGCCGACGACGGGAACCCGCCGAACCCGGTGCGGACGCGCGGCGGAGCACGGCGGACGCGCGGCGGAGCTCGGCGGACGCGGGCCCGGTCATTCGAGATCGAGAGAGTGCGCAGCCGGCCCTCACCTCGACCCGCCATCATCGAGAGCAGGCCGGGAGCCCGATCCCGCCGCCGAGGGAGGATGCCCATGGTCACCGCATCGCAGCTCGCCGCCCTCGCCCGCACCCTGCCCTCCGTCGAAGCCTCCGCCGACGCGATCGCCGCCGACTTCTACGATCGGCTGTTCGCGGCACGACCCGATCTGCTGCGCGACCGCTTCAACCGCGGCGAGCACGCCCAGGGCCGCCAGGCCCGCGAGCTCGCCCGCACCATCGTGGCGCTCGCCGAGGCGACCATCGACGCCGCTCCGGGCAGCGGGACGAGCAGCAGCGCCCGCGCCGCCGCGACCCTGCATCCGACGGCACGGCAGGCCGGCGCTCCCACGCTGGCCGGGTCGACGGCGGCCGAGATCACCTCGCGACTCGCTCAGCGCCATGCCGCGCTCGGCATCCGCCCGGGCGACTACGCCGTGTTCGAGACGTCTCTGCGGGAGGCGATGCGCGCCTCCCTGGCTTCGGACCACGACACCGCCGCCGACGAGGCATGGACCGCGCTCTACCGCCAGGTCACCGACGAGGTCGCGGCGACCGTGACCGATCTCTACGCGAAGGCCGACCTCGAACCCGACGAGGAGTGGCGCGAGGCCATCGTCACCGAGCACCGCATCGAGGCGGAGGACGTCGTGGCGCTGACCCTGGTCTCGGCGGACAGCGAGGCGCTGCCGCGGTACCGCGCGGGCCAGTTCGCGTCGGTCCAGGTCGAGCTGCCCGACGGCGCCCACCAGATCAGGCAGTACAGCCTGCGCGGCGGACACGACGAGCAGTGGCGGATCAGCGCGCGCGTCATCGACGGCGGCGGATTCGTGCCCGACGGCGAGGTGTCGCAGCACCTCCGGGACGCGATCGCGGTGGGCAGCATCGTGCGGGTGTCGCCGCCGATCGGCTCGCTCACCATCGACGAGCTGGACGACGCGCCCCTGCTGTTCGTCTCGGCCGGCATCGGGTGCACGCCCGTGCTCGGCATGCTCGACCACCTCTCGCGCACCGAGCCGGCGCGCCGCGTCACGGTGCTGCACTTCGAGCGGACACCCGAACGGCACGCCCACCGCGCCGAGCTCGAGGCGCTCGTGGCCGGCATGCCGAACGCGTCGCTGCGCGTCAGCTACACGCAGGGGAGCCTGAGTGCACTGGGGGCCGGGGCTGGGGGCGTGGGTGCTGCGGGTGCGGGTGCCGCGGGCGAGTTCGCCGGCGAGTCGATCGACGGCCCGGGCGCCTACCTCGACCCCATCGACCTCGGCACGGTCGCCCTCACGCCGCAGCACCGGGTGTTCCTCTGCGGGCCCGTGCCCTTCATGGCCATCGCCCGCGCCGCCCTGATCGAGCACGGCGTCGAGGCGGAACGGGTGCACTACTTCGTCTTCGGCCCCGACGACGGCAGCGTGACGGGCATCGACACCGGGCAGCGCCGGCGCTAGTCGGGGCCAGGAGGCGCGGGCCGAGGAGGCGCGGGCCGGACTCAGGAGGCGCGGCGCGAGCCCGGGAGGGGCGGGCAGCTCTCGCGGAGCAGGACCTCCACCGGCAGGGTGACGCGCTGCGGCGGCATCCCGGGGTCGGTCAGGCGCCGGACGATCGAGCGGACGGCGACGCGCCCCAGCTCGCCCATCGGCTGCCGCACCGTCGTGAGACGCGGAGTCGAGAAGCGACCGGCCTCGATGCCGTCGAAGCCCGTCACCCGCACCCGCCCGGGCACATCGACACCGGCCCGATCGAAGACGTCGAGCACCCCGAGCGCCGTCTGGTCGTTGGCGCACACGACGGCATCGGGCAGCGCGCGCCCGCCGACCGCGGGCCCGGCACCGGCACCGGCACCGGCACCGGCACCGTCAGAGCCCGACCCGAGGGCGAGCAGCGCCTCCGCGACCCGGCGCCCGCCGTCGCGGCTGAAGTCGCCGCGCTCGACGCGCACCCGCAGATCGGCCCCGCCCGCGGCCCGGCGTCCGGCGACGGCCTCGTCGAACCCGCGGTGCCGGTCGGCCTCGTCGGGCGAGTCGGAGGGGCCGGTCACGTAGACGACGTCGGCGACCCCGCGCCCGTCGAGCACGAAGGAGGTGAGGGCGCGCATGCCCGCGACGTTGTCGACGCTGACGTGATCGAGCTCGTCGCCCGGCCGCGAGTCGGCGAGGACGACCACGGGGATCCGCCGCGACACGTGCGCGAGCAGATCGGCCGGCACGGTCTGCGCCAGCACGGCGAGCCCGTCGACCCGCCCGGCGATGTCGTTGACGATCACCTCGCGACTCGACCCGCGACCGGCCGCGACCATCAGGGCGAACCCGCGCCGCCACGATTCGACCTCGGCACCGCGCAGCACCTCGTCGAAGTAGAGGTTGGCCGGGTTCGACCAGTGACCGCCGGTCGCGAGCGGCCCGGCGACCCGCGCCTCCCTGTCGTCCAGGAGGGGGATGCGACTCGAGTCGGTCAGCACCGCCCAGTCGGGTTCGGGCTCGTCGATGGCGTCGTGCCCCGGGAGGAACAGCCCGAGCACGCCGTGCCGCCGCCCGGCCAGCCCGCGGGCCGCACCACTCGGCACGTACCCGAGCGCGCGCACGGAGTCGAGCACCCGGGTGCGGGTCTCGGGGCGGACGTCGTCGGGTCGACGGAGCACCCGCGACACCGTCGCGATCGAGACGGCGGCGTGCGCGGCCACGTCGTAGACGGTGGGGGCCTTCGTCACGGAGTCCTTCTTCAGCTGGCGGTCCGCACCATCCTAGGCATGCGACGAGGAGGCGCGGGTCGCCCCGTGCCTCCTCGTCACGCCCTCGAGGGCGTCGGTCGCCTGCTCGGCTCAGCGCCTACTTCTCGGCGGGCAGCTGCAGCACCTGACCGACCGTGATCACGTTCGGGTCGGTGACGGTGTCGAGGTTCGCACCGGCCAGGGTGATCCAGCCGCCCTCGATGTCGAGGTCGGTGGCGATGAGGTCGAGGCTGTCGCCGGCCTCGACCGTGTAGGTCTCGCCGCTGGTCGGGACGGCGGCGATCTCGGGCACGACCGGCGCGGCGGGTGCCGCGGGCGCTGCCGCCTCGGCCGGGGTGGTCGTGGTCGACCCGGTGCTCGGCGCGGCGGCCTGGGGCGCCGGGGCGGCGGCGGGCGCCGGTGCCGGTGCCGGTGCGGGAGCCGGGGCGGCGGCGGGCGCGGGTGCCGCACCGCTGGTGCCGCTCAGTCCGAGCTGCGACGAGCACGAGGGCCAGGCGCCCCAGCCCTGCGAGGCGAGGACGCGCTCGGCGACGGCGATCTGCTCGCTCTTGCTGGCGTTCGCGGCCGACCCGGTGCCGCCGTTCGCGGCCCAGGTGCTGGGGCTGAACTGGAGCCCGCCCGAGTAGCCGTTCCCGGTGTCGATCGACCAGTTGCCGCCGCTCTCGCACTGCGCGAGGGCGTCCCAGGTGGCGACGTCGGCCGCGCTCGCAGGTGCTGCGGCGAGCCCGATGCCGGCGCCGGCGAGGGCGACGACGGCGGCCGTGCCGAGAAGACCGCGGGTCTTGCCGCGGCCGGTCTTGGTGCGGGCGGACCCGGCGTCGTGGGCGGAGGTGGTGGCGCGTGTGATTCGTGACATGTGTACGTGTGCTCCGTCGAGGTCACCCCGGCACGGCGCTGACGCGCTCGAACCGCTGCCCGCCTCTCACCAGATAGGTCGGATGGCGGCGACCACAGCCCGGGCAGCGGGGTGACGTGCGGTGCCGTCGTGACGCCCGCACGACGGCGGGATGTCTCGAGCCCCTGAGCGGGACAGCGGCCCACCGTAGTCACGAGGCCAGGGAGGGCCAAGCCCGACCGAGCGGTCCACCGGAGGCGCGGGTCGGGTTCTCCACAGGCCGATCCCGATGGCCATCGGCGACGGCCCCCGAACGTCAGTGTTCGCTGGGAATCGGTCACGGCGCCTCGCCGAAGCCGGTCACCCCGGCGGCCGCCAGGCTCTCGCCGAGCGCAGGAGCCATGTCGACGGCGAACGGCCCGGAGTAGTGCACGTAGTCGATCTTGACGACGGAGTCGCCGACGAAGGCCGGGCAGACGTTCTCGAGGCAGGTGAAGTCGCGGGCGTCGATCCACTGCTGATCGCGGGCGGCGACGATCTCGCCGATCGCCGCGGCCCGCTCGAGCCAGGGCCCGCCGACCCGGGTGATGCAGTCGACGGGCGACCCGCCGGGCCGGTAGCACTCGCGGACGTTCGCACCGGGCGGCGGGGGCGACAGATGGACCACCTGGCCGACGTGCGGCTCGATCCGGTCGAGGTACCGGGCGAGCCCGTCGGCGAGCTCGGCCACCGTGGCGTCACGCCCCGCGTCGGCCAGGGGCATGGGCTCGTAGGTGTTCTGCACCACGACGACGTCGGGCTTCGTCGCCTCGACGGCCTCGAGCGTCGCAGCCCGGTAGTCGGCGCAGTCCGCGGTGTCGTCGGTGTCCCATGCGAGGTCGACGAACGAGCAGGCGAACCCGACCCGCCCGACGACCCGCAGGTCGCTGTCGGGCGCCTCGGCGAGCGCGACGAACGAGTCGAGCTGGTGCGCCGCCGTCGAATCGCCGACCAGCATCACCGTCGTGCTGGCGTCGGCGGGCCCGAACGTGCAGCGCTCGACGGGGGCGAGTCTCGTGATGTCGCCGCAGGGCAGATTCGCGCCCCCGGGCACGACCCCGTCGACGGGCGGGTCGAGCTCGGGCCAGGTGGTCGTGGCGAGCGCCGCGGCCACCTGCTCGCGGAGGGCCGTGCCGGCCGGGCCCCCGGCCGGGGTGCCACCGGACTCGTCGACGCCACCCGCGCCTCCTGAGGGACCGTCGCCCTCGCCCGCGGCACCCGTGCCCGAGGAGCCCGACGAGCCGGTCGCACCCGCCGCGATCACCGGCGGCGCGGGCAGCGGGCGGACGTTGTCGGCCGCGAGGGCCACGACCGCGGCCGTGACGACGGCGAGCGCCCCGACCGCGGCCACTCGCTGATCGCGGCCCCGACCGGGTGTGCGAGGGCGGTCACCCCGACGCGGCCGGTCGCGGAGGCTCCACGACGCGGTCATGGCCGGCTTCTCGATGAGGTGGTGACAGACGACGGCGAGCGAGGACGCCGCGAGGTAGACGGCCGCCGTCGACTCGGGCGCGATCGACCGGATGACGACGAGCGCCGGGAAGTGCCACAGGTAGAGCGAGTAGCTGATGTCGCCGACGTAGCCGGCGACCCGGTTCGTCAGCACGACCGGCGATCGCGCGCCCGGCACCGAACCGCCCGCGAGGACGGCCAGGGTCGCCACCACGGGCACGACGGCCCACGGACCGGGGAACCCCCAGGCCTCGTCGATCATCGCCATCGAGGCGACGATGACCAGCAGCCCCAGCCACGACAGGAGGGTGCCCACCGCAGGAGGCGCGGCTCGCCAGACCCCGATCGTCACGGCCAGCAGCGCCCCCGCGCCCAGCTCCCATGCGCGGGTGAGCGTCGAGTAGTAGGCGAGCACCGGGGCGTCCGCCGTCTGGACGACCGCCCAGACGAAGGAGGCGGCGCACACCACCACGAGGACGGCCGCGAGCACCCCGCGCAGTCGCGGGGCCGAGATCGCGGCGACGAGCAGCACGACGAGGGGCCAGACGAGGTAGAACTGCTCTTCGACCGACAGCGACCAGAAGTGCCGGAAGGGCGAGATCGGCCCGTCGGCGGCGAAGTAGTCGGTGCCCTGCGCCGCCTCGTGCCAGTTGGCCAGGAAGACCGCCGACCAGCCGGCGTCGACGGCCGACGAGATCAGGCGGTTCGTGGACAGCAGACCCGCCACCGCCGCGAGGGTGACGACGAGCACGGCGAGCGCCGACGGCATCAGCCGCTTGACCCGACGGAGGTAGAAGCCGCGCATCGAGATGCGCCCCGTGCGGCCGTGCTCTCGGACCAGCAGACCGGTGATGAGGAACCCGGACAGCACGAAGAAGACGTCGACCCCGACGAAGCCGCCCCGGGGCCAGCCCGACACGTGCTCGACGACGACGGCCACCACGGCCACCGCCCGGAGGCCCTGGATGTCGAGACGTCTGCCACGGGGTTCTCGGCGGGCGGCGCGACCCGCGGGCGCGCTGCGATCTTGCGACATGGATCCTCCCGGGGTCGTCGACTCCTGGGAATGCTACATGCTTTTATGCCTCATGCCTGTGTGATCCATGGTCAGGCCACTGTTGTCCACAGGACCTAGCCGCGCCTCCGGCCGGGGAGGGATGATCGGGGCTCGCTGTGCACAGGGGCGACCGCGCGACGGCGGCGGCCGACGGCCAGGAGCACGAGGCCGGCCAGCACGAGGACCACGGCGGATCCGGCGGCGGGCGCGGCCTCGGAGCCCGTGAAGGCGAGCTCGGTCCGCCCGGGGCCCGCGAGCGGACGGGCGTCGCCGTCGCGCGCGCCGCCGGTCGCGGCCTCACTCCGCGGCCCGTCGCCGGCCGGCACCTCGGCACCTGGGGCGATGGGCCCGGCCGGGGGCGCGACGGGCGGATCGACGGCGAGTCCGGCCACCGCGAAGCCCACCGGCGCGCCCGGCGCCGAGACGCTGCCGTCGGCCCGCACCTGAGCGAGACCGGCCGCGACGTGGTCGCCCGGCGTCACCGACGAGAACTGCACGCTCCAGACGCCCGTCGCGTCGGCGAACGCGGCGGTCACGGTGAGGGCGGCATCCGGGTCGACGGGGGCCGGGGCGGGCTCGAGCCCGGCGATCAGGCGTTCGCGGGCGGCTTCCAGCGCCGCATCGACCGCGGAGTCGAAGACGACGCCCGCCTCGACGTCGCCCTCGGCGGGCAGGACGTCGGCGCTCGTACCGGCGAGACCGACGGCGACGCCGGCGCCGGGCAGCGCCGAACCGCTCACCGTGACGACGCCCGGTTCGACCGGGTCGCCCGCGACGGGGTCCGCGATCACCGGGCCCGCGAGCGGGTCGGCGACGACGACCTCGACCCGTGCGCTCTCGCCCAGGGCGCCCTCGACCACGAGCGTGGCCGGCCCGCTGGGCGTCGAGGGGCCGAACCGGGCGAGCGCATCGACCCGCCCGCCGTCGCCGGCCGTGCTCGAGGCGACGAGGCTGGGCACGCGCACTCCGGCCGCGCCGTCCCCGTCGCCGATCTCGAGCGAGATCCTGACGCTCTCGCCGGGTGCGAAGTCCGCTCCCAGCAGGCGGAAGGGCGCGCCGGCCTGGATGGTCCCGTCGGCGACGGCGGCGATCGGCCTGGAGCCGAGGCCATCCGTCACGGCCGCGAACGCGTCGACGAGACCGGCGCCGTAGAGCTCGGTGTCGCCGAGGTCGGTCGCCTGCGAGGTCAGCAGCGCCCGCAGCTTCGCCGGAGACGCGTCGGGGTGCGTCGTCGCGAGGAGTGCGGCGACGCCGGCCACGTGCGGCGACGCCATCGAGGTGCCGCTGTACACGTCGTAGCGCCCGCCGAAGACGGTGCTGAGGATCGCCGACCCGGGGGCGGCGATGTCGATCTCGCCCTCGCCGTAGTTCGAGAACGACGACTTCGCGACGCCGCCGTCGGGCTGCAGCGCGACCGAGGCCACGGTGACGACGCCGTCGACGCCGGCGGGCAGGTCGACGCAGCCCTGCGAGACGTCGCGATCCTCGATGATCCGCGGCCCCGACACGTAGTCGCCCGCGTCGTCGTAGACGCCGTCGTCGGGGCTCGTCGACTCGGTGGTCTTGTTCGCCAAGTCGTAGTCCTCGTTGCCGGCGGCGGCGATGTTCAGCACGCCCTGCTGCTGCGACCAGGCGACGGCCTTCTCGACGGCGTCGAGCGCGGGCTGCTGCTCGGGCTGCCCCTCGCACCAGAACGCCCAGGGGTCGACGTAGTAGCTGTTGTTCGTGACGTCCATGCCCTCGGCGGCGGCCCACATGAAGCCGCAGAGCGCGTACTCGGGGTAGATGAAGCCGTCGTGGTTCACCACCTTGACGCTGGCCAGCGTGACGCCCGGCGCGACGCCGGTGATGCCGTCGCCGTCGGCGTCCGCGGCGATCGTGCCGGCGACGTGCGTGCCGTGCGACTCGCTGTCGTCGACGGGCACCCAGGCCGCCTGGTCGCCGTCGGGGATGCCGTTCACCGAGCAGCCGACCGACGCCGCGGGGTCGACCTGCGACGCGAGGTCGGGGTGGTCGACGGCGATGCCGCTGTCGAGCACGCCGACCAGCACGTCGGCGTCGCCGGGCTCGATCGAGCGGGCTTCGGGGGCTCCGATCGCGTCCATGTCCCACTGCTGGGAGTCGAGCGGGGCCGCGGTGACGGCGGCCTCGGCGCGGGGCCGGTCGATGGACAGCGTGCCGCCCCGCCAGTCGGCCGCGACGGCGCCCTCGGTGACGGCCGCCTGACGCGTGGGACCGGCCGACTGCACCACCGAGGAGGCGCGGATCGCGTCCAGGAACCCGGTGGCGGTCGACTGCGCGGTCACCACCCCGATCTCGGGGTAGCTCATCAGCACGATGCCGCCGGCCGTCACGACGGCCGCCCGCGCCTCGGCCGTCGCGCCCTCGGTGGGGGCGACGTTGACGACATAGTTCATGAGCGCGCCGGGGGCGAGCGCCTCCGGAGCGAGCGCCTCCGCGGCGGGTGCCGATGCGTCCGAAGCGGGGGCCGTGTCGACGGCCGGGGCCGGCTCGACGGCCGGCGCAGGCTCGACGACCGGCGCAGGCGCGGGTGCCGGCTCCGCGGCGGAGGCCGCCGCCG
Organism: Frigoribacterium sp. AC394; assembly: GCF_979258095.1. Classification (NCBI taxonomy): domain Bacteria; kingdom Bacillati; phylum Actinomycetota; class Actinomycetes; order Micrococcales; family Microbacteriaceae; genus Frigoribacterium; species Frigoribacterium sp. AC394. Next base: position 1,684,098 of record NZ_OZ409834.1, read on the forward strand.
GGGCGAGCACGAGCGCGCCGGCGAGCGCGAGGGCGGTGCCGAGGCGAACGCGCCCACGACCGGTCGGGTTGGTCACGTCTGCTCCTGTCGTCGCGCCAGGAGTCGTCGCGATCCGGCGCGGGCGCCGACCGACGTCCGGAACGGAGTCCTGCTCAGAGTAAGGCGCGCCGGGCGATTCCGCACGGCCCGCCGTGTTACGCCGGGTTGCCCGCCGCCCGCTGCCGCGCCGGTGCGACTCGTAGCATCGACGGATGGCGACGACCGACACCATCTCGAATCTCCTCGACGAGCGACGGACGTTCCCCGCGCCTCCCGGGCTCGCCGCGACTGCGAACGTCACCGCCGCCGAGCACGCCCGCGCGGCAGCGGACCCGGTCGCCTTCTGGGAGGAGCAGGCGCACCGCCTCGACTGGGAGACCCCGTGGCGCACGGCGCACACCTGGTCGCCGGTGGCCGAGGGCCCCGACGGCGAGCTGACCGTGCCCGAGGCCACCTGGTTCGCGGGCGGTCGTCTGAACGTCGCGGTCAACTGCGTCGACCGGCACGTCGCAGCCGGTCGGGGCGACAAGGTCGCGCTGCACGTCGAGGGCGAGCCGGGCGACCGCCGCGACATCACCTACGCGCAGCTGCAGCGCGAGGTCGTCAAGGCGGCGAACGGCCTGCGATCGCTCGGTGTGACGAAGGGCGACCGCGTGGTCGTCTACCTGCCGGTGATCGCCGAGACGATCGTCGTCACCCTCGCCATCGCGCGGATCGGCGCGATCCACTCGCTCGTCTTCGGCGGGTTCTCGGGCGAGGCGCTGAAGTTCCGGGTCGAAGACACGGGCGCGAAGCTGCTCGTGACCACCGACGGCCAGTTCCGCCGAGGAGGCGCGGTGCCGGTCAAGGCGAACGCCGACCACGCGGTCGGCGGCGACAACGGGATCGAGCACGTGCTCGTCGTCCGGCGCACGGGCGATCGGACCCCCGACCTGCCCTGGACGGACGGACGCGACCTCTGGTGGCACGACGTCGTCGACCCTCAGCCCGACACCGACTCCCCCGAGCACTTCGACGCCGAGACGCCGCTGTTCATCATGTACACCAGCGGCACGACCGGTCGCCCGAAGGGGCTCGTGCACACGAGCGGCGGCTACCTCACGGCCGCGAGCTACACGCACTGGGCGGTCTTCGACGCGAAGCCCGACGACGTCCACTGGTGCACGGCCGACCTCGCCTGGGTGACGGCCCACACGTACGAGATCTACGGACCGCTCTCGAACGGCCTCACACAGGTGATCTACGAGGGCACTCCCGACACCCCGCACCCCGCCCGGCACCTCGAGATCATCGAGCGGTACGGCGTGACGACGTACTACACGGCGCCGACCCTGGTGCGGACGCTGTCGTCGTGGTTCCCCGACGGACTCCCCGACACGTACGACATCTCGTCGCTGCGCCTCCTCGGCACGGTCGGCGAGGCCATCAACCCCGAGGCGTGGGTGTGGTTCCACGAGCAGTTCGGGCGCGGCGAGTGCCCCATCGTCGACACCTGGTGGCAGTCCGAGACGGGTGCGAGCGTCATGGCGCCTCTGCCGGGGGTCGACACGCTCAAGCCCGGCTCGTCGCTGCGGGCGCTGCCGGGCGTCTCGACGGCCGTCGTCGACGAGGCCGGGGCGCGCGTGCCGAACGGCGGGGGCGGCTACCTCGTCGTGCAGCAGACGCCGCCGTCGCTGGCCCGCACCGTCTGGGGCGACCCGGAGCGGTACCGCGACTCGTACTGGGCGAAGTACTGGCGTCAGGGCTGGTTCTTCTCGGGCGACGGCGCGAAGTACGACGCGGACGGCGACATCTGGGTGCTGGGCCGCGTCGACGACGTGATCAACGTGTCGGGTCACCGGCTGTCGACGATCGAGATCGAGTCGTCGCTGGTGGCGCACCCGCTGGTGGCCGAGGCCGCGGTCGTGGGGGTCGCCGACGAGCGCACCGGACAGGCCATCGCCGCGTTCGTGGTGCCGGCGGCGAGGCCCGCAGGAGGCGCGGTGCCCGACGCCGGGTCCGCTTCCGAACCGCAGGTCTGGGCTCCGCTCGCGGGGTCGCTGTCGAGCGTGCTGCGTGCCCACGTGGCCGACCAGATCGGCCCCATCGCCAAGCCCGCCACCGTGCTCGTCGTGCCCGATCTGCCGAAGACCCGCTCGGGCAAGATCATGCGCCGGCTGCTCGGCGACATCGTCGACGGCCGTCCCCTCGGCGACACGACGAGCCTGCAGGACGACACGGTGCCGGGCCGGGTGGCGGCGATCCTCGCCGAGGCGACCCGCGCCTCCTGACGCCCGCCCAGACCCCAGGAACTCGCTCGGACCCCGGTTCGCGCTCTGGGGTCCGAGCGGATTCCCGGGGTGTCGATCGAGGTGACTCGGATCGGGCTCTGGAGGCGTCCCGGGGCACCGTCCGGGTCACCGCGACGGGCCGACCGCGACCTGCAGACCGCCGCCCTCGCGCGGCGCGACGTCGACCGCCCACCCGTGGGCTCGGGCGATCGAGGCGACGATCGCGAGACCGAGGCCGCTGTGCCGGGCGGGCGCCGCGCCTCCGGAGCCCGCAGCCACCGGTGCCGCCGTCGGAGCCGTCGTCGGAGCGACCCGCGTGAACGGCCGCGTCAGCGTGGCGGCGACCTCCGGGTCGACGACCGGCCCCGAGTTCTCGACGACGACGACCGCGTCGACCGAGTCGACCACGTCGTCCGAGCCGCTCACGCGCACCCACCCGCCGGGCTCGTTGTACTCGACGGCGTTGGCCACGAGGTTGCGGACCAGCTGCCCCACGAGCACCGCATCGCCCTCGACGGCACGGAACGAGCCGCGGTCGACGACCACGTGCACCGAGGAGGCGCGGGCCGCGTCGGCGACGCCCGTCACCACCTCGTCGACGACGTCCCCGACGGCCACCGGCTCGAGAGCCCCGGCGGCCAGCCCGCGATCGGCCGTCGCGAGGGCGAGCAGACTCTCGACGAGGTGCTCGCTGCGACGGTTGACCTCGAGCAGCTGATCGCGGATCACGGCGACCTGGTCGGGCGTGGGGTCGTCGAGGCCGATCTGCAGCGCGGCGCGCTGAACGGCCAACGGAGTCCGCAGCTCGTGCGACGCGTAGGCGACGAAGCGGCGCTGGGCCTCGAACGAGGCCTCGAGACGATCGAGCAGCCCGTCGATGGTCGACGCGACCCGCGAGAGCTCGTCGCTCGGGCCGGTCAGACCGATGCGCTCGTGCAGGGTGCTCGCCGTGATGCGCTGGGTCGCGGCGACGATGTCGTCGATCGGGCGGAGCAGGCGGCGACTCACGAACCACCCGGCCCCGGCCGCGATCACGGAGGCCGCCGCGACGCCGACCGTCGACCAGATGAGCTGCTGCCGCGCCACGATCGTCCCGACGACGCGAGCCGCGGTCAGGGTGTCGTCGCCCGACTCCGCGCTGCCGACGGGACGCTCGACGGCGATCGGCGAGCCCGGGGACGACGCCGACCCCGAGGACGACGGCGACCCCGGTGACGACGGGACGCCCTCGAGGCTGAGGGCGACGCCCTGCGACGTCGCGACGCCGACGGCGAGCAGCACGAGCGCGGCGAGGACGGCGAAGACGACCCCGAACGTGGTCGCCGTGCGGAGGCCGATGCTCCGCCGCCGTCGGTTCAACGACCCGAGACCGTCGGCCGCCGGAGTCGTCGGGGCCGCCGGGGGCGCCGGGGGCGCCGGGGGTGCCGGTCTCACAGCCGGTAGCCGCGACCGGGGACGGTGCGGATCGGATCAGGCTCGCCGAGCTTGCGGCGCAGCTTGCTGACGGTGACGCGCACGGCGTTCGTGAAGGGGTCGATGTTGGCGTCCCAGACCTTCTCGAGCAGCTCCTCCGCGCTGACGATGCGCCCGTCGGCCTGCAGCAGGACCTCGAGCACCATGAGCTCCTTCGTGGACAACCCCAGGTCGAGCCCCCTGCGGGTCGCGAGGTGGCGGTTGGTGTCGAGCTCGAGGTCGCCCGATCGGAGCACCGGCGGCGTCGCCGCCCCCGAGCGGCGTCCGAGCGCTCGCACCCGCGCCACGAGCTCGGGGTACTCGAACGGCTTCGCCAGGTAGTCGTCCGCGCCGAGCTCGAGCCCGCCGACGCGATCGTGCAGGTCGCCGGCCGCCGTGAGCATGAGGATGCGCGTCGCGTCGCCCCGCTCGGCGACCTGTCGTGCCACCACGTCGCCGTGGAGGCCCGGCAGGTCGCGGTCGAGCACGACCACGTCGTAGTCGTTGACCGCGAGCATCTCGTCGGCCTCGTCTCCGCGGTAGGACACGTCGACGGCCATCGCCTGCCGCGACAGCCCCGCGGCGACGAGGTCGGCCAGCGCCACCTCGTCGTCCACCACCAGGACTCGCATGGATCCCCTCCCGACGTAGTCCTCCGCCGCCGTCCAGGCGACGAGAATCATTCACATCATATTACGGACATCGCGTTTCGCCGACGTAACCGTCGAGGCCACGGCCCCGAGACACCGCCCTCGGTGAGATGGTCACCGATCTCCGCACGACGACCCGGTACGGAGCCGCCCATCATCACGCCAGAGAAAGGCACCCCATGACCTCCACCTCCCCCGCATCCGCGCCGTTCCGTGACCGCCGGTCCGCGCGTCGACGCACGTCCGCCCTCGGCACGCTCTCGGTCTGCGCCGTGCTGCTGCCGGCCCTGCTGGCCGGGTGCAGCACGGACGACGAAGCCACCTCCGCCGCCACGTCGGCGGGCGGCGGCACGAGCGCGTCGGCCCAGCTCGGACAGTGCCTCCGCGACGCCGGGTACGACGTCGACGATCCCGACCTCGACGAGGGCATGGTCGTGGCCGTCCCGAACGGGGCGGACGCCGACGAGTACGCGGCCGCGTTCGCCGAGTGCCGTGAGGGCCTGCCCGAGTCCGCGGGCGGCGGGGAGGCCGCCCAGGAGCCCTCCGCGGCCGAACTGGCCGAGTGGCAGGAGTCCCAGCTGAAGGTCGCCGAGTGCGTCCGCCAGGAGGGCTTCGAGGACTTCCCCGACCCGGTCGACGGCGCCTTCCCGCAGACGAGCTGGAGCACCACCAGCAGCACCCCCGAGCAGGACGCCTTCTTCGCCTGCAGCGAGCGGTTCGGCCCCTCCGCCGAGGGGTCGGGCGAATGAGCCCCGCCCGCCAGCCCGGCCGCCCCCCTGGCCACCGCCCGGCGCACCGCCGGGCCCTCGTCGGCGTCGTCGCGGGTGCGCTCTGCGTCGCGGCTCTGACGGGCTGCTCGCTCATCGAGGGCGGGGCCGGCGGCAGCGCTCCGTCGGCCTCGGCCGGCGGCGTCCAGCGCCCCACCGCCTCCGTCGTGCTCGGCGACCTCGTCGACGGCAAGCGCGTCCCCGCGACCCTCGGCTACGGCACCCCGGTGCCGCTGACGTCCGCCGGGACGGGCGTCGTCACCGGGCTCCCGGCCTTCGGCGAGGAGATCGGCCGCGACGGCGTCCTCTACTCGGTGGACGAGAGCCCGGTGCGGGCGATGCACGGGGACGTGCCGCTCTGGCGCCCCCTCGTGCAGGGTCTGCGCGGGGCCGACGTCACCCAGCTGAAAGAGAACCTGCGCGCACTCGGCTACGAGGTCTCGGACGGCGAGTGGTTCGACGCCTCGACGCGCGACGCCGTCACGCGCTGGCAGACGGACCGGGGGCGGACGCGCACCGGCGGCCTCGACGCGTCCGACATCGCCTTCGTCCCCGGCGACATCCGGGTCGCCGACCCGATCGGGCGGGTCGGCGACGAGGCGGGCTCGGCCGTCTACGGCTACACCCCGACCGCACTCGTGGTGACGGCCTCCGTCTCGCCTCCCGACCTCGCCCGGTTCCCCGGCGGCGGGCCCGTGGAGGTCCGCCTGCCCGACGGCACCACGGTGCCCGGCTCGGTCCAGGCCGTGGGCGAACCCTCAGGAGGCGCGGGTGACGACCCGGCGGCGGGTGGCGACGACGAGGTGGTCGTCACCGTCGGGCTCGACGGCGATCCACCCGAGGGGACGTCGACGTCGACCGCGGTCGACCTGGTGGTGGACGGCGAGCGCCGCGAGGGCGTGCTGAGCGTCCCCGTGACGGCCCTCCTCGCCGGAGACGACGGCTACGTCGTCGAGGTCGTGCGATCGGGCGGCGAGACCGAGCGCGTCCCCGTGACGACCGGTCTCTTCGCCCAGGGGCGGGCCGAGGTCTCGGGCGACGGGCTCGCCGAGGGCGACGAGGTCGTGGTGCCGTCGTGAGCGGGGTCGAGACCGTGGGCGGTCTCGTCGGGACGACCCGCGCCTCCTCGGAGGCGACGACGACCCCGACGGCCGCCGAGGCCGTGCTCGAGCTGCGCGGCGTGACGAAGGTCTACGGCGGGCTGGCCGCCCTCGGGGGCGTCGACCTGAGCGTGACCCGGGGCGAGTTCCTGGCGGTCGTCGGGCCGAGCGGCTCGGGCAAGTCGACCATGCTGAACGTCATGGGCACGCTCGACCGCCCGACGACCGGATCGGTCCGGGTGGCCGGTCACGAGGTCGGAGGGCTCGGAGACGACGCCCTGTCGAGACTCCGCGCCGAGCACATCGGCTTCGTCTTCCAGCATTTCCACCTCGCCTCGGGTGCGACGGCCACCGAGAACGTGGCCGACGGGCTGCTCTACGCCGGCGTCCCCCGCCGCGAGCGCATCGAGCGGGCCCGCGGCGCCCTCGACCGGGTCGGCCTGGGTCACCGCGTCGATCACCGCCCGCATCAGCTTCTCCGGCGGCGAGAAGCAGCGCGTGGCGATCGCCCGGGCCATCGTCGGCGAACCCGCGCTGCTGCTCGCCGACGAACCCACGGGCGCCCTCGACTCGGTGTCGGGCGCAGCCGTCCTGCGTCTGCTCGACGACCTGAACGCCGGCGGGACGACCGTCGTGGTCATCACGCACGACCTGTCGCTGGCGGCCACCCTGCCCCGCCGGGTGCGCATGCGCGACGGTCTGATCGAGGGCGAGGTGCTCCCGTGAGCAGGCGTCGACCCGGTCGGCTGTCGGCGCGCGACCTGGTCGGACTCGGCGTCTTCGGGCTACGGACCCGACCCGCGCGCGTCGTGCTGTCGGCGCTCGGCATCGCGATCGGCATCGCGGCGATGATCGCCGTCGTCGGGATCTCCTCGTCGAGCCAGGCGGCCCTCGCCCGGGTGCTCGACGGCCTCGGCACGAACCTGCTGCAGGTCACCCCCGGACGCGACGCCCTCGGCACGGACGTCCCCCTGCCCGAGGCCTCGCGGGACATGCTCGACCGCCGCCCGGACGTCGAGCAGGCGGCCGGCGTCGGCCGGGTGCCCGACCAGAGGGTCTACCGCAGCGATCGGATCCCCGCGGCGGCCTCGGGCGGCATCACGCTCGACGTGGCGCTCGGCGACCTCGAGGGGGTGCTGCGCAGCGGTATGTCGTCGGGCACCTGGTTCGGCGACGCCTCCGACGATCTGCCCCAGGTCGTGCTGGGGTCGACGGCCGCCGCCACGCTCGGTCTCGACCGGGTGCACCCGGGCAGCCGCGTCTGGATCGACGGCCGCTGGGTGGCGGTGGTCGGCGTGCTCGCGCCGCTGCCCCTCGCCCCCGACCTCGACAGCTCGGCCCTCGTGCCCGAGTCGACGGCCGCCGACGAGTTCGGCTGGGACGGCCGCCCCACCCGGTTGTTCGCCCGCGCCGATCCCGGGCAGGTCGCGGCCGTACGGGACGTCCTCGCCCGCACGGTCAACCCCGCCGAGCCGACGGCGGTCACCGTGAGCCGGCCGTCCGAGGCGCTCGCCGCCCAGCAGGCGTCCGAGGCGTCGTTCACCGGGCTGCTGCTCGGCATCGGCGGGGTGGCGCTGCTCGTCGGCGGCATCGGAGTGGCCAACACCATGGTCATCACGGTGCTCGAGCGCCGGGCGGAGGTCGGGGTGCGGCGAGCGCTCGGCGCACGCCGTCGGCACATCCGCGACCAGTTCCTGGTCGAGTCGCTGCTGCTCTCGCTGCTCGGCGGAGCCGTCGGCGTCGCTCTCGGGGCCGCGGTGACGGCCGTGTTCGCGCTCAGCCAGGGCTGGCCCGTCGTGGTGCCGGCGTGGGCGGCGGTCGGCGGCCTGGTGGCGACGGTCGTGATCGGCGGCGTCAGCGGCCTCTACCCCGCGTCGAGGGCGGCGCGCATCCCGCCCACGTCGGCGCTCGCGGCGGCCTGACCCGCGCCAGACCTCATCGAGGTGACCCGGATCGGGCCCTGCAGGCGCGACAGGGCCCCGTTCGCGTCACCTCGATGAGGTCCGGGCGCGCGTGGCACCGCGCGCGGGGCTGGTGCCGCACAGCGCGTGCTGGTTGGCTGGGGGCATGTCCATCTCCTCCACGGCCGAGAAGGCCGAACTGCTCCGCTCGCTGCACGTCCCCGGCGATCCGCTGATCGTGACGAACGTGTGGGACAGCATCACGGCCCGCATCGTCGCCGGCGCACCGGGCGTGCGCGCCCTGGCCACCGCCTCCCACTCCATCAGCGAGGCGCACGGCGTCGAGGACGGCGAGGGCCTCGACGTCGACGAGATGCTGGCCGCGGCACGCATCATCATCCGGTCCGTCGACCTGCCCGTGTCCGTCGACTTCGAGAAGGCCTACGCCTCGGACGCCGCCGGCACGCTCGACAACGTCTTCCGACTCATCGAGGAGGGCGCCGCCGGCCTCAACATCGAAGACAGCATCGGCCAGGCCAAGGCCCCGCTCTACGACATCGACACCCAGGTCTCGAAGGTCGCCGCCGCCCGCCAGGCCGGCGACCGCGCCGGGGTTCCCATCGTCATCAACGCCCGGGTCGACGCCCTGGCCGGCGACCCCGACAGCTTCGACGACGCCGTCACGCGCGCCAACGCGTACCTCGCCGCCGGGGCCGACTGCGCCTTCGTGCTCGGCCTCGGCACCGAAGACCTCGTCAAGGCCGCCCTCGACCGCATCGACGGCAAGATCAGCGTCATCTCGAACCCGTCGGCCGTGCCCCTGGCCCGTCTCGCCGAGCTCGGGGTCTCCCGCGTCAGCTTCGGCCCCACCACCATGGGCCTGACGCTGTCGCACCTGCGCGACGCCGCCACCACGCTCACCGCCCGCGGCGACTACCCCGGCGAGCTCGGCTTCTCGTTCTGAGCACGCCGCAACACCTCGAAACCCGCGCCGCACCCCGAAGAATCGGGGTGTAGCGCGGGTTTCGGGGTGTGACGCGCGGCCGGCGGCACGCGGCGCGCCGGCCGGCGGCGCGCGGCCGGCGCAGCGGTCAGCGCTTGCCGGCGTCGGGGTCCGGGTGGTCGTCCGACGGGGCCGAACCGCCCTCGCCGTCGGCCTCGGGCCGCTCCTCGCCCTGACGCGCCATCTCGGCGGCGGCGGCCTGGCGCAGGCGCATGCCCTCGAGCTCGTCCTTGGCGAGCGCGGCGGCCTTCTTCTCGGTCTGCGCCGTGTCGCGCGGCGGCAGCAGGATCTCGCTCTCGGCCTTCATGCCGGCCTGCAGCTGACGTCCGCGCTCGAGCTCGGCGTCGAACTCCGCGCCGAAGAGCAGCGCGTTGTTGGTGATCCAGAGCCAGAGCAGGAACACGATCACGGCGCCGAGCGAGCCGTAGGTCGCGTTGTAGTTCGAGAAGTTCGCGACGTAGAAGCCGAAGCCGACCGACGCGATCAGCCAGATGACCAGGGCGACGAGCGACCCGATGCTCATCCACTTGAACTTCGGCTGCTTGATGTTCGGGGCCCAGTAGTAGAGCACGGCCACGATCACGATGGCGATCACCGCGAGCACGGGCCACTTGACGATGTTCCAGACGAAGACCGCCGTCGAGCCGAGTCCGACCAGGTCGCCGACCGTCTGGGCGACCGGCCCGCTGAGCACCAGGATCAGCCCGGCCGCGACGATCAGCACGACCGTGAACGCGGTGACGCCGAGCATCGTCGGGCGCAGCTTCCAGATCGGGCGACCCTCGTCGATGCCGTAGATGCGGTTCATCGCGCGCCCGAACCCGCCGACGAACCCGGAGGCCGACCACAGCGCGCCGAGCACACCGACGATCAGGGCGACACCGGCCGCAGGCGACCCGGTCAGCTGCTCGATCGGACCCTCGAGCAGCTTCGCGACGTCGGGCGACCCCAGCTGCCGGATGATGTCGAGCACCGCGTCGGCCGTCGCCCCGGCCTGCCCGACGACCCCGAGCAGCGACACGATCGCCAGCAGGGCCGGGAAGATCGCGAGCACGGCGTAGTACGTCAGCCCTGCGGCGAGGTCGGTGCACTGGTCGCGGGTGAACTCGCGGAACGTCTTGCCGAGCACGTAACCCCACGAGGGCTTCGACACGTCGGTCAGCTCCTGCGGTTTGCGCTCGTCGTCCGCCGACGGCGCCTGCTGCTCGCGCTCGGTGCTCTTCTGGGCCATGGGGTGTCCTGTCGTGGAGATGCGGGTGGTGAGCCCAGGAGGCGCGGTGCCGGTCGCGAAGACCGCCACCGCGCCGAGGCGGTCGCTACCGGCCGGTCGCTGCCGGCCGGCCGGCGCCGAGGCGGTCAGCGCCGGGCGACCTTGACGACGCCGGCGACGATGGCAGCCAGCCCGGCGGCGCCTGCGGCGGCCGCCGCGACGACCGGCTTCGGGTCGTCGGCGTACCGCCGCTTGACGCTCGCCTTGAGGCGGCGGGCGTGCGCCGGCACGCTCAGCTTGTCTTCGATGGCGTCGAGCGTGGCCGCGAACTCCTCACGGGTGCGTGCGAGGTCCAGCTCGATCTCGGGGATGCTCGCGCCGGGGCGCGGGCCCTTCTCGTTCTCGGGGGCCGTCTCGTCGCGGGAGCCGCCGGACCTCTCGGCCCGCGCCTCCTCGGCCCTCGCCTCGGCGAGCTCGCGCTCGGGGTCGGGCTTCGGCTCGTTCTTCGCGGCCGGGTCAGTGCTGCGGGGAGTCATAGGTTCCCTGGCCCTTCAGAGCGGTGACGTCCGCCTTGACGCTGGCGACCGTCTTCTCGGGGGTCGGCGGCACGCCCTTCTTCAGCGCCTTGACGCCCAGCAGGGCGAGCACGCCGGTGATGATCAGCAGCACGGCGGCGACGATCAGGGCGGCCAGCCACGGGGCCACGACGGTCGCCAGCCCCAGCACGGCCGCGGTCAGCAGCACCGCGAGCAGGAAGAACCCGAAGAGCGCGGCGCCGACGAGCAGACCCGCACCGACCCCGACCTCCTTCAGCTTCGTCGAGAGCTCGGTCTTGGCGAGAGCGATCTCACCGCGGATGAGGCGCGAGATCAGCTCGGGCAGGCTGCCGAGCAGCGAACCGAGCGACTTCTTCGTGCTCTCCTGCGGGTTCTTGAGGTCAGTCACCGACGCTCACTCCCGGGAGCTTCGAGGTGCCGTTGTCGCGGTCGCCGGTGTCGGCGGCGCCCTTGTCGGAACCGGTCGCGGACGCGCCCTTCGAGCCCACCTCGTCGGCCTTGGCCTTCGCCTGGTCGGCGACTTTGTCGGCCTTCTTCGTGGCGGACTTGACGGTCGACTGGGCGGCGGAGGCGGCGTCGTTCGCGACGTCCTTCAGCTTGGATCCGACGACGGGGGCGTTGTCCTTGACGAAGTCCTCCGCCTGGTGGACCGTCTTCTGCACCGAGGGGTTCTCCCACAGGTCGCCGGCGCGGTCCTTGATCTTGATGTAAGCGCCACGGCCCGCGCGGGCTCCGAGGACGTACCCGACGGCCGCTCCTGCGACGAAGAGGATCTTGCCTTTCATGAGTGCTCCTAGTTGCTCGATGTCGTGCTCTGGACTCTCCACGCTGGCACGGCACGGCCCGGGAGGCCCAGATTCACCTCTATCGGACGGATCTCAGCCCGATGCCGACGGCCTCGGGCGTCAGAGGGCGCCCGGTGACGCCGACGGCCGCCAGCGCGGCGGCCACGACCCGCAGCACGCACCAGCCGAAGAGCACCACGATCAGCACGTTCCGGGCCGCGAGCACCACCACCGCGAACGGGTTCAGATCGAGGAGGGGCAGGTACAGGATCGGGAACACGAGCGTCGTCAGCCCGGCCGACCAGCCGATGAGCAGGGCCGGCACCCGGAACTGCTCGGGACGGAGCGCCAGCCCGACGGCGACGACCGGCGCGATCCACAGCACGTACTGCGGCGAGCCGACCTTGTTGAGGGCGACGAACGTGGTCGTCAGGGCGAGGGCGCCGAGCAGCACGACGCCGGTCTCGTCGACGGCCCGGGCACCGCGACGCGCACCGGGCAGCCCCAGGGCGGCCACGGCCACGAGCAGGGCCAGCGCGAACAGCACCCCGAACATCAGACCGGTGCTGCCGTTGATCAGCACCGAGGCGCCGGGCCCCATGACCTCGTTCGTCGCGAGCCCCACGTTCTCGTAGACGGAGGCGCCGGGCACCCCGAGCATCGCCATCCAGAGCCAGGGGGTCGCCATCGGCGCCTCGACCTGCAGGCCGCGGCTCGACTGCATCGTGACGAAGCTGTCGAGGTGCGAGGCGCCGCCGCCCACGACGACGAGCCCCACGATGGCCGCACTCGTCGCGACGCCCGCCCCGACGATGGAGCCCCGACGGCGCGACACCGCGACGGCGGCCGCGACGACCGCGGCAGGCCAGACCTTGATCCAGGTCGCGAGGGCGAGCAGCGCGCCGGCGACCCTCGGCCGGGTGGCGAGCATCAGCAGCCCGGCCACGACGAGCGGGGCGCTGAACCCCTCGAGCCGCAGGAACGCGACCGGGCTCAGCAGGAACAGGATGAGCAGCCACCACCAGGCGGCTGTGGCGTCGACGGTGCGTCGCCCGCGGTCGGTGAGCAGCCAGAGCGCCCCGGCGTTGACGGCGGTCATCAGCAGCAGCCAGACGAACTGGTAGAGCGACTCGCCCAGGATGTTCGACAGCACGATCGGCCCGAGCGCCCCCGCCGGGTAGACCCAGTCGAAGTCGAGCACCGGCCAGCGGCCGTCGGCGAGCGCACCGCTCGCCCACGAACGGTAGAGCGGGAGGTCGCCGGTGACGTCGCCGGTCAGCATCATCGGCGTGAGGGCGAGCATCACGGTGAGGTGCAGGCTGACGAACGCCCACCAGATCGCGTGCGGGTGCCGGCGGATGACCGCCCAGCGCTCGGCGACGCGGTGCCCCGTGTCGTTCCAGGCACGGGCCCGGCGGAGGGCGGCGGCGGATCGACTGAGGCGAGGACTCACGACGCGACCATAGGGGGCGTACCTATCACGGAGGTGAACATCGGGAGGCGCGTCGGTTCGTCCGCCGCCTCGGGCCACGGCCTCCTCGGGCCAGAGCCGTCTCGGGCCAGGGCCGTCTCAGGCCAGGGCGACCCACCAGATGAGCAGCATCGTCGTGACGAAGCCCGACAGGAAGTTCAGCGTCAGGAACCGCTTCCAGCCGCGGTTGACGCCCTCCGCGTCGGCGTCGGCCACGTTCCACCACGGGGCGCAGCTGATCGCGTAGACCACGGGGATGATCGCCGCGATCGGGCCGGGGAACTCGGTGAGGGTCATCAGCACCCCGGCGAGGAGGTACGCCACGACCGAGAACCGGACGGTCGCCTTCGCCCCGATCACCGTCGCGATCGACGCGATGCCGCCCTCGCGGTCGGCGAGGACGTCCTGGACGGCGCCGAACGCGTGACTGGCCATCCCCCAGAGGAAGAACGCGCCCAGCAGCGCGACGAGCTCCGGCGTGACGGTCGCGCCGGCGAGCGCGAGGCCGTAGACGGCGGGGCTGACGAAGTGCGTGCTCGACGTGATCGAGTCGACGAACGGGCGCTCCTTGAAGCGCAGTCCGGGCGCCGAGTAGGCGATGACGGCGAAGACGCTGATCGCCAGCACGAGCCAGCTCAGCGGGCTGCCGACGATCACCAGGAAGATCAGGAACGGCACGTTGGTGACGACGGCGGCCCACAGCGTCGTGCGGTGCAGCCCGCGATCGAGCAGCGCGCCCTCGACGCCGCCCTTGCGCGGGTTGCGGAGGTCGCTCTCGTAGTCGAAGACGTCGTTGATGCCGTACATCGCGAGGTTGTAGGGCACCAGGAAGTACAGGATGCCGACGATCGCGATCAGCCAGGGGACGGCGCCGAAGTCGAAGAAGCCCGTCGCCCCGCCCGACGACAGGACGGTGGCGACGGCGCTCGAGCCGTCCGAGTCGAGCGGCTCGTACGACCCGCCGTACGATACGGTGCCGCTCGCCGACGTCAGGATGAACGCCGCCGCGAACGGGAACGCCGTGTTGATCCAGCTGAGGGGCCGCGACGACCAGAACAGGGCGGTCAGCGTCTTCATGAGCGCGCCTCCTTCGGGGCCCGGCGTCCGCCGAGCAGGATCCACACCGACGGCAGCAGCACGAGCGCGGCCACCGAGTAGGCGAAGTCCTCGAGGGGGGCGATGCCGATCTTCACGCCGCTGATGCGGTCGGGCGCGTAGTCGACCAGGCCGACCCCGATCATGATGTTGTCGAAGACGGCGGTCATCAGCAGCAGCACGACCGTCGAGAGTCCGGCCGCGCGCACGCGGGCGACACGGGCGGCCGAGGAGGCGCGCTCGGCCCGACCGCGCCACCAGGCAGCCAGCACGGCGGCCCCCGCCACCACGGCCACGAGTGCGAGGAACACGGCGTTGATCGCCCAGTACGTCACGAGGCGCCGCCCTCTCGGCGGGAGGCGCGGCGATCGACGATCAACCGCGTGCCGGCGAGGAGGTTCATCGTCAGGTAGCAGAGCAGCGTCAGGAAGAAGACCTCTTCGAGCGGCAGCTCGGGGGCGATCTGGATGCCGGTCATGAACGACGTCTCGCCCCGGAAGAACACCCCGGTGTCGATGCCGACGATGTCCCAGATCAGGAAGAACACGACGCCGACCAGCAGCGTCACGAACGCCCTCGGGGCGTCACGCCAGAAGAACAGCGTGTACCGGCGGTCGAGCATCGCCATGCCGAAGATCGAGATGCAGAGGGCGACGAGGTAGAGCAGGCCCATCAGGCGGCGGACTCGGACCGGGGAGGCGCGCTCGAGGTCGACTCGCCCGGCTCGGGCAGCGGCTCGGTGCTGCGATCGCCGCGCAGGTTCTTCAGCAGGATCTCGGCGCTGATCAGGCACATCGGCAGACCGATGCCGGGTCGGACCGAGCCGCCGACGTAGAAGAGGTTCTCGACGTGCTCGGACGTGTTGCCGGCGCGGAACATCGCGCTCTGGTCGAGGGTGTGGGCCGGGCCGAGCATGCTGCCGCTCCAGGCGTTGACGTCGTCGACGAAGTCGCGGGGGCCGCGCGTCCGGCGCAGGACGACGCGGTCGGCGAGGTCGGAGACACCCGTCCAGCTCGCGATCTGCTCGATCACGAGGTCGGCGAGCCGCTCGATCAGCGTGTCGCCGTCGCCGTCGAGGTCGCCGCCGCCGAGCGCGGGGTCGGCGGGCAGCGGCACGAGCACGAAGAGATTCGTGTGACCCTCGGGCGCGGTCGACGGGTCGACGGTGCTCGGCTTGCAGACGTAGAGCGAGGGCGGGTCGGGGATGCGCTTGTCGGCCCCGAAGATGCGGTCGAAGTTCTCGTGCCAGTCGTTCGCGAACAGCAGCGTGTGGTGCTCGAGCTCGGGGATCTCGCCCTCGACGCCGAGGTACATCAGCAGGGCGCTCGGCCCCGGGTCGCGCTTCGTCCAGTAGTCGTCGTCGAAGGTTCGGAGCGACGGGGGCAGCATCGTGGTCTCGATGTGGTGCAGATCGGCGGCCCCGACCACCACGTCGGCCTCGAGGCGCTGCGCGGTGCCGTCGGCGTCGACGTACTCGACCCCGGTGGCGACGCCCCGCGAGCGAGCCCGGCCGGCACGACCCTCGCCGACGACGGGCTCGGCGGTCGTCACGCGCGTGACGGACGCCTCGGTCTCGATGCGCACCCCCGCCTCGCGGGCCACGCGCTCGATCGCGTCGATGACGGTGATCAGGCCGCCGCGGGGGTAGAGCACGCCGTCGTCGAGGTCGAGCGTGCTCATCAGGTGGTACATGCTCGGCGTGCGGAACGGCGACGAGCCGAGGAACACCGCGGGGTAGCCGAGGATCTGCCGCAGTCGGGGCTCCTTCACCGTGCGCGACGCGAACGTGTCGAGGTCTTGCAGCAGGAGGCGCGCGAGCTTCGGCAGACGGACGACGACGTCGCCGCGCAGCAGGGGCCCGACGCTCTCGAAGCTCGTGTAGAGGAACCTCTGCTTGGCCATCTCGTACGTGTCGCGGGCCGATCGCAGGTAGCTGCGCATGCGGTCGCCGCTGCCGGGCTCGATCGACTCGAACAGGGCGATGTTCTCCTCCAGACCGCGCGGCACGTCGATCGGCGCGTCGGCGGGACCGTCGCCGGTGGGCTCGAAGTAGACGCGGTAGCCGGGGTCGAGCTCGACGAGGTCGAGCTGCTCGGCCGACGACGTGCCCATCAGCCGGAAGAAGTGGTCGAACACCTCGGGCATCAGGTACCAGCTGGGGCCGAGGTCGAAGCGGAACCCGTCGTGGCTCCACGAGCCGGCGCGACCGCCGACGGCGTCGTTCTTCTCGAGCAGCACGACGTCGTGGCCCTCGCGGGCGAGCAGCGCCGCCGAGGCCAGACCGCTGATGCCGCCGCCGATCACGACGGCGCGCGAGCCGTGCCGCTCGACGGTGGTGTCTCCGGTGGCGCGGTCGAGCCAGGGTGTGCTCACGAGGTCCTCTCGGCGGGGCGGTCGGGGATGCGGGTGGTGCGGCCAGCGGCGGACGCCAGGGCGATGCGGACCTTGACCGGGTCGGGCACGCGCACGCGGGCGCGGATGAGCGAGGAGGCGGGGGTCGCCTCGAGACGACGGTTCAACTCGGCGAACAGGCCGTGCGCCAGGGCGACCGCGCGCCGCGACGTCGCGGGCAGCACGGGGATGATGTCGCCGGCGACCCGGAGGTCGTCGTCGATGTCGGCGACGAGGCGGGCCTTGGTGGCCTCGTCGAACGAGCCGACGTCGACCCCGGGGAAGTAGCTGCGGCCGAGCTGCTCGAAGTCGGCCGCGAGGTCGCGCAGGAAGTTCACCTTCTGGAAGGCCGCGCCGAGGCGCCGGGCGCCCTCGTCGAGCTCGGCGACGGTCGACGACGGGAACGCGTGCCCGAGGAGGAACGCGCGGAGGCACATCAGTCCGACGACCTCGGCCGAGCCGTGGACGTAGCGGTCGAACGACTCGGCGTCGTGCTCGCGGGCGCTGAGATCGGCGCGCATCGAGGCGAAGAACGGACGGGTCAGCTCGCTGCCGAAGCCGGCGGTCCGAGCAGTGCGGGCGAAGGCGTGCACGACGAGGTTCGCGCTGAATCCGGTCTCGATCGCGCGCTCGGTCTCGGCCTCGAACTCGTCGAGGCACCGCGCGGACGACTCGGGGTCGAGCCCCGCCTCGGCGGCCGGACCGTCGACGATCTCGTCGGCGACCCGCACCAGCGCGTAGACGTTCTCGACATGCTGACGGACCTCGGCCCCGAGGAGGCGCGAGGCCAGCCCGAACGACGTCGAGTAGCGACGGATCACCCCCGACGCGGTCTGGTCGGCGACGGTGTCGTACAGCGCGAGGCCGGTCATCGGACCCTCTCGAGGACGGTCGAGACGAGCGGGCTCAGGGCGTCTCGGAGGGCGTCGCCGATCGCGGGGCCCTCGAGCACGGCCAGCGCCCGTGCGGCGTGCTGCTCGACGAGCGTCTCGGCGAACGACCGGGCACCGCACGCCTCGAGCCTGCTGCGGACGTGCGCGGCCTCGTCGGGGGTCAGATCGGCCTTGCCGACGAAGGGCTGGATCGCGAACCACTGATCGGTCGTCGCGGCGTGCGCGATCAGCACGGTGCGCTTGCCCTCGCGGAGGTCGCCGAGCGTCGTCTTGCCCGTGCTCTCCTCGGTGCCGAAGACGCCGAGCAGGTCGTCGACCAGCTGATAGGCGACCCCGACCTCGCGGCCGAACTCGCCGACCGCGTCGACGACGTCGTCGCCGGCCCCGGCCAGGACTGCGCCGGCCTGCAGCGGGGCCTCGAACGAGTAGACCGCGGTCTTCGCGCGCTCCATGTTCAGGATCTCGTCGACCGTCGGCACGTCGTCCGACAGCGAGAGCTCGACATCGACCATCTCGCCGCCGGCGCTGACGAAGATGGCCTCGTCGAGGATGTCGAGGAGGCGCGCCTGGACCCCGCTCTCGCACCGCACCTGCATGAGGAGGCGGCTCGCACCGGTCAGCGCGAGGTCGCCTGCGATGACGGCGGCCGACATGCCCCGGTGCTCGGCTGCGGGCGTCGAGAGACCGGCGGTCGTCGCCGTGTCGCGGTAGCTGCCCGAGACGTTCGGGATGCCGCGCCGGGAGAAGTCGCGGTCGATGACGTCGTCGTGCACGATGAGTGCGGTGTGCAGCAGCTCGAAAGCCGCCCCGACACCCGCCACGGCGTCGTCGTCGCCACCGCCCAGGGCGTCGTAGGCCGTGAAGACCATGCGCGGGCGGAACCGCTTGCCGCCGGCGCTGTTGCGCTCGAGCACGGACCAGAGGTCGACGTAGCGCGAGCCGACCGACTCGGCCCGGCGTTTGGCCAGACTGAAGAAGCCGTCGAGGACGGCGTCGACACGCTCATGCCGCTCCCGCGTCCGTTCGCGAAGAAGTTCACCGTCCACGCCAGGCAGACTACCTCTCATGACATCCGAGAAACCCTCCTCAGCGGTCGAGCCCCACGAGATCGCTCCGGGGCCGCAGGCCGAGCTGGTCGTGCTGCTCGACGAGTCGGGCGAACCGGTCGGGACGACCGAGAAGGCGACCGTCCACACCGCCACCACTCCCCTGCACCTCGCCTTCAGCTGCCACGTCGTCGACGGCCTCGGCCGAGTGCTCGTGACCAGGCGCGCCCTGTCGAAGAAGACCTGGCCCGGTGTCTGGACGAACTCGTACTGCGGCCACCCGGCCCCCGGCGAGACGCCGGCCGACGCCGTCCGCCGCCGCGCCTCGCAGGAGCTCGGCATCGAGGTCAGCGACGTCGAGGTCATCCTCCCCGACTTCCGCTACATCGCCACCGACGCCTCGGGCGTCGTCGAGAACGAGATCTGCCCCGTGTTCACCGCCCGGGTGGTCGGCACGCCCGACCCGTCGCCCGACGAGGTCGCCGAGTGGGCCTGGGTCGATCCGACCGAGCTCCGCCGCGCCGTGGCCGCCGCGCCCTTCGCCTTCAGCCCGTGGCTCGGGTGGCAGCTGGAGGCCTGGCCCGCGACCGCGTGACGCTCGCCGGGTCGGCGACCCGCGCCTCCTCGGCTCGTCCGCTCCGGGGGGCGGCTCGTAGCAGCGTCGCCACGCCCTGACAACCCCTTTCAGCGCGGTCGGCGCCGTCTCTAGGTTGAGAGCGTCCCCGCGCGACCGCCGGGGGCTCTTCGACGGAGGGCGGACCGATAGTGACGAGCACCTATCGAAGCGATCCGGCCACCGAACCGGTCCGGATCGTCGGCTACTCGAAGCCCCGCACCCGCACGTCCGACGACGTGACAGAGCACCGTCGTCAGGACATCGCGGCCGGCCGACCCCGACGGGACGCCGACTCCGGCGTGCGGTACGTGGACTTCCTCGTCACGCGACGCGACGGCCGGACGGACTGAACGACGGACCGCCCCGCCGCTCGACGGATCGAGGGGCGGGGCGGGGCGGTCTGCGGTCGACCCGCTCGCGACCGGCGCACTGAGCGACCGGTGCTGCGAGCGACCGGATCAGCGGGGGCGCAGCTGCTGGGCGGCCGGGCAGTCGAACGGATCGCGGGCGGCGAGCCCGACGCGGTTCAGGTACCGGACGACGATCCCGTACGACTTCGTGATCGTGGTCTCGGTGTACGGGATGTCGTAGGAGGCGCAGTGCTGCTTCACGAGGCGGCTCGCGGCCCGCAGATGCGGGCGCGCCATGCTCGGGAACAGGTGGTGCTCGACCTGGTAGTTCAGCCCGCCCATGAACGCGGTCGAGAAGCGGCCCGTGATGTTGCGCGACGTCAGGACCTGCTTGCTGAGGAAGTCGACCTTGGCGCCCTCGGGGATGATCGGCATGCCCTTGTGGTTCGGGGCGAACGACGAGCCCATGTAGAGGCCGAAGACGGCCATCTGCACGCCGACGAACGCGAACGCCATGCCGAGCGGCAGGAACCAGAACACGACGCCGAAGTACAGGGCCAGACGCACGGCGATCAGCGTGATCTCGAGCGCGCGGCCCTCGACCTTCTGACGCCCCAGCAGCGTGCGGAACGACGTCACGTGCAGGTTGACGCCCTCGCCGAGCAGCAGCGGGAAGAAGAAGTAGCCCTGGCGGCGCGTGATGAAGCCGAGCACACCCCGCTGCTTCGCGGCGTCCTCTTCGAGGAACGAGATCGTGTCGAAGGCGATGTCGGGGTCTTTGCCCTTGGTGTTCGGGTTCGCGTGGTGACGCGTGTGCTTCGTCATCCACCACGCGTAGCTGATGCCGACGACCCCGGCGGCCAGCACGCGGCCGACCTTGTCGTTCGTCGTGCCGGACGCGAAGACCTGACGGTGAGACGCCTCGTGGGTGAGGAACGCGAACTGCGTGAGGATGACCCCGAGCGCTGCGGCGATCAGCAGCTGGAACCAGCTCGACCCGAGCAGGACGAAGCCCGTGGCGGCACCGCCGAGGCTCAGCACGAGCACGACGAAGACGGTGATGTAGAAGCCGGTGCGACGCTTGAGGAGGCCCGCGTCGCGCACGCTCTTCAACAGCTCGGAGTAGGTGCTCGTCGGCTTGCTGACCCGCCCGGGCACGGTGGCCCGGAAACCGGAGTCGGCGAAGCGGTCGGTGGTCGGGGATGGTGCAACGGAAGTCATCGGGCTCCGGCGGTGGTCGACTTCCCAGCCGCGTGTCGTGAGCGATGCGCCCTTGGATGTAGCGACCGTAAGTGAGCCCCCTGGGTAACCGTCGTGAGAGGGGGTGAGCGACGGGTGATCGTCCCGGAGGCCTGTCAGGGGAGGGGCGGTAAACTCCTCGGGTTCCCCGACGCCCGAAAGAGGTCCCGTGTCTGCCCATCCCGACGCTGCCCGCAGCGCGCGCTACTGGCCGGTCCCGCTGCTCCGTGCGGTGCCCGCTCTGGCGATGGGCGTCATCATCACGTTCTCACCCGATCATTCGGCCCGCATCGGGCTCATCGTCTTCGGGGCGGCGACCCTGGTCGCCGGGCTCGTCCTCGCGCTCGGCGCAGCGACCCGCCTGTCGTCCGACCCGTCGAGTCGGACGATGCAGCTGGTGCAAGGCGTCGTGGGTCTCCTGGCCGGCATCGCGGCGCTCGTCTTCTCGTCGGGCGGACTGACCGTGCTCGTCGCCGTCGTCCTGGCCTGGGCCTTCGTGACCGGGGCCCTCGAGCTCGTCACGGGTCTGCGGCGCCGCGGCCGCTCGCCGCTCGCCCGTGACTGGACGACCGTCGGGGCGCTGACGCTCGCGCTCGCCCTGGCCTTCGTGCTCGTGCCGCCCGACTACGCCCGCGAGCTCGGCGGCATCGAGCGGATCGAGGGCGTGCTGACCTCGTCGACCGTGCTGGTCGGCCTGCTGGGCGCGTACGGTGCCCTCGTCGGCGTCTTCCTCGTGATCGCGGGCCTGTCGCTCAAGTGGCAGACCACGACACCCGACCCGGCGGGGATCCCCGCCCACCCCGCTTCAGACGCCGACACCAGTTCAGACGGAGTACCCCAGAGATGACCCAACCCAGCTGGCGCGACCGCGTCCGCCCCGCCGAGTTCCTCGGCCTCAGCGCGGTGTTCGCCGTGTTCATCGGCGTCGTCGTGCTGCTCACCACCCGCGAACTCGACCTCGCGCTGATCTTCCTCTGCATCGGCTTCATCGTCGCCCTGGTCGTGATCGCCATGCTCGCCCTCGCGGCGAAGCCCAACGACGACGAGCAGCACGAGCTCGACGACGCCGACAAGCCGCGCGGGCACTGACCGGCGCCGGCGGATCCCGCCGACCCGCGCCTCCTCGGCTCCGCCCTGCGCGGTCCGGTTCTGGGCGGTGCCGTGCGGTGCGGTTCTGCGCGCGGCGGTTCTGCGCGCTGCCCACGGGGGTTCGGCGGGTTCCCGTCACTCGCGGCGGGTCAGCGCTGACCCGCCCCCGATGCGATGAACCCGCCGAAGGGTCTCACGGCCCGTCCGCACCACGCCCACGGGGAGGTGCGGCGGGTTCCCGTCACTCGCGGCGGGTCAGCGCTGACCCGCCCCCGATGCGATGAACCCGCCGAAGGGCCTCACGGCCCGTCCGCACCACGCCCACGGGGGTTCGGCGGGTTCCCGTCATTCGCGGCGGGTCAGCGCTGACCCGCCCCCGATGACACGAACCCGCCGCACCCTCACCAGGGCCGCGAGCTACGCCAGGCGGTCGACCAGCTGCGACGCGATGCCCGTGTACGTCGGCGGTGTCAGCGCGGTGAGCCGGCGCTTCGCGTCGTCGCCGATGTCGAGCCCCTCGACGAACGCGACGAGCTCGGCCTGCCCGACCCGCTTGCCCCGGGTGAGCTCCTTCAGCATCGCGTAGGGATCGGCGATCGACGAGCGGCCGGCGACGACCTCGGCGCGGATCACCGTCTGGATCGCCTCGCCGAGCACCTCCCAGTTCGAGTCGAGGTCGGCTTCGAGGGCGACCGTGCCGACGGCGATCTCGCCGAGCCCGCGGCGCAGGTTGTCGAGCGCGAGCATCGAGTGGCCGAACGCGACGCCGATGTTGCGCTGCGTCGACGAGTCGGTCAGGTCGCGCTGCTGGCGTGAGGTGACGAGCGTCGAGGCGAGCGAGTCGAGCAGGGCGCACGAGAGCTCGAGGTTGGCCTCGGCGTTCTCGAACCGGATCGGGTTGATCTTGTGCGGCATCGTCGACGAGCCCGTCGCGCCGACCTGCGGGATCTGCGTGAAGTACCCCATCGAGATGTACGACCAGACGTCGGTCGCGAGGTTGTGCAGCACCCGGTTCGCGTGGGCGACGCGCGAGTACAGCTCGGCCTGCCAGTCGTGCGACTCGATCTGCGTGGTGAGCGGGTTCCAGACGAGGCCGAGGCTGTCCTCGACGAAGGCCCGCGAGATCTCGGGCCAGTCGGCCGACGGGTCGGCGACGACGTGCGCCGAGAACGTGCCCGTCGCGCCGCTGAACTTGCCGAGGTACTCGGTCGCGACGATCTGCGCGCGGAGGCGCTGCAGGCGGTGCACGAAGACCGCGAACTCCTTGCCGACCGTCGTCGGGGTCGCGGGCTGGCCGTGCGTGTGGGCGAGCATCGGCACGTCGCGGGCGTCGGTCGACCAGCGCGTCAGGGCGTCGATCACGGCGTCGAAGGCGGGCAGCCAGACCTCGGCGACGGCGGCCTTGACGGTGACGGCGTACGAGAGGTTGTTGATGTCCTCGCTGGTGCAGGCGAAGTGGGTCAGCTCGGCGATCGAGTCGAGGCCGAGGTCGGTCAGGCGCGCCCGCACGTAGTACTCGACGGCCTTGACGTCGTGGCGGGTGGTGGCCTCGAGGCCGGCGAGCTCGTCGATGGCGTCTTGACCGAAGTCGGCGACGATCGCCCGGAGCGCCCGCTTCTGCGACTCGTCGAGCGGGCTCGAGCCGAAGGCCCCGCGCTCGGTCTGCGCGATCAGCCACTCGACCTCGACGTGCACGCGGGCCCGGTTGAGACCGGCCTCGCTGAGGTGGTCGCCGAGCGAGCCGACGGAGGCGCGGTACCGGCCGTCGAGGGGGCTGAGGGGCTGAGGGGGCAACGTCATGAGGGTCCCTTGCGGAGTGCTGGTTCGATCTGGCGGAAGAGTGCGGCGCACGACTGCTCGACCAGGTCGAGGACCGTGTCGAACATCGCGGCGTCTGAGTAGTACGGATCGGGGACGCCGGTGCCCGTCACACCCGCACGCGCGGCCGCGGCGGGATCGAACGTCAGCAGCAGCTGCACCTTCGACCGGTCGGCGTCGTTCGTCGCCCACGAGCGGAGGATGCGCTCCTGCCCCCGGTCGAACGCGACGACGAGGTCGTGCCGCGCGAAGTCGTCGGTGGCGAACTGCTTGGCCCGGTGACGCGAGCCATCGTATCCGCGGGCCGCGAGGGCGGTCTCCGTGCGCGGGTCGGCGCCTTCGCCGACGTGCCAGTCGCCGGTACCGGCGGACGAGATGACGAGGTCGTCGCCGTGCCCGGCCGCGTCGGCGAGCGACCGCAGCACCGTCTCGGCCATGGGCGAGCGGCAGATGTTGCCGGTGCAGACGAAGCAGACGCTGAAGCGGTTCACCGCCGGCGGTCGCCGGACTCGACGATCGGGCGGACGACGATGCCGATCAGCCAGGCCAGGATCGCGAGCACGAGGGCGCCGAGCACGCCCCACCAGAAGCCCTCGATCTCGAGGCCGAAGCCGATCAGGCCCGAGATCCAGGCGACGATGCCGAGCAGCAGCCCGTTGACGATCAGCGACACGAGCCCGAGGGTGAGGACGTAGAGGGGGAACGCGACGACCCGGATCGCCGTGCCGACGACCCCGTTGACCACACCGAAGATCAGCGCGACGAGCAGGTACGTCAGCACCGTCTCGGTGGTGCCGCCCACGCCGTAGGGGTCGACGTCGACACCCGACACGATCAGGGTGGTCAGCCAGAGGGCCACGGCGTTGATGAGCAGCCTCACGATGAATCGGGTCATCCCCCCATCATGCCGAACGGGCGCCCTCGCGCGGTAGTGCGGCGTCCCACCGAGGAGGCGCGGTGCCGTGTCATCCGTCATGGTCCGAAACGGACGCCGATGCGGCGCGATGTGCCGCGACGCACGCAAGCGACGGCCCTACGACGAGAAACGCCGAAGTGATCAACAGAAAAGCCACGTAGAGCCGTTCATCTGAGAACACCACTATGGCGAGAGATGCGGGGAGGGACGTGCCGACGGCACTCCAGAAGAAGATCGGCTCTGCCGCTCGATGCCCCACGCGCCAGGCGAGCGGATCGCGCATTAGAGATGGGAGTCGAATTCCCATTGCATGATTGATCTGCATGCTTCTACCCGCGCTACGCGTGATAAAATATAAAAGCCATGCAATAGTAATCATAAATATAGAGATAGCTATACCAGATAAAAGCATACCGCTCCTGACCGCTGGATCGATAAAGCCGATTCTGGATCCGCTCACTCGTTTTGTCAACCAGCTGTTATTTCGCTTCGGTCTCGATGTCACTTGAAGCGCGGTGCCGCGTCATCCGTCGGTGGCAGCCCCTAGGGTGGCCGGGTGATGACTCCCGTTCGACTGCGCCCCGAGATCGCCGCCCTGCCGCCGTACCGACAGGGCAAGCAGGCGTCGCCCGACGCCTTCAAGCTGTCGTCGAACGAGAACCCGTTCGAGCCGCTGCCGGCCGTCGTCGAGGCCCTCCGCGGCGCCGTCACGGTCAACCGCTACCCCGACGCGACGGCTGCGGCGCTCCGCGGCGCCCTGGCGGAGAAGTTCGGCGTCACCGTCGACGAGGTGCACGTCGGCGCGGGCTCCGTCTCGCTGCTGCTGCAGTTCATCCAGGCCGCCGCCGCTCCCGGCGACGAGGTCGTCTACGCCTGGCGCTCCTTCGAGGCCTACCCGGGGCTCGTCACCGTGGCCGGCGCGACCAGCGTGCAGGTGCCCACCCGCGCCGACGGCAGCCACGACCTCGAGGCCATGGCCGCCGCCGTCACCGAGCGCACCCGCCTGGTCGTCGTCTGCTCGCCGAACAACCCGTCGGGCACCACGGTCACCACCCACGATTTCGAGACCTTCATGTCGGCGGTCCCCGACGACCTCCTGGTGATCCTCGACGAGGCCTACGCCGAGTTCGTGACCGACCCCGACGCCGTCGACGGCGAGTCGCTGACCGAGCGCCACCCGAACCTCGTCGTGCTCCGCACCTTCTCGAAGGCGTACGGGCTGGCGGCACTGCGCGTCGGGTACGCGATCGGCGCCTCCTCGGTGCTCGACGCCGCTCGGGCCACCGCGATCCCGCTGTCGGTCACCGAGCAGGGGCAGGCGGCCGCGCTCGCGTCGCTCGCCCACGAGTCCGAGCTGATGACCCGCGTCGACCGGATCGCCATGCTGCGCGATCAGGTGCGGCAGGCGCTGATCGACCAGGGCTGGGACGTCCCGGCGGCCCAGGGCAACTTCGTCTGGCTGCCAACGGGCGAGCAGACCGCCACCGCCGCGGGCGTCTTCGCCGACCACGGGATCATCGTCCGGCCGTTCGCGCCCGAGGGCATCCGCATCACGATCGGCGAGCCGTCGTCGGTCGACAGACTGCTGCACGCGGCCCAGCAGGTGCGCCTGAACACATCACTCTGACGGCATGTAGCCGCAGGTAGATTGGTCGTCATGTCTTCCACCGATGCGGAACACGGCGTCACCCCGGTCCAGCTGCTCAGCCCGACGGGCGAGCTGATCGAATCCGACGCCGGTGCCGAGTTCCAGCCCTACATCGACGCCCTCGGCGACGACCGGCTGCGTGCCATGCACCGCGACATGGTCCTCACCCGTCGCTTCGATCGCGAGGCCGCCGCGCTCGCCCGTCAGGGGCAGCTCGCCCTGTGGGTGCCGAGCCACGGTCAGGAGGGGGCCCAGGTCGGCGTCGCGCACGCGTCCCGGCCGCACGACCACCTCTTCCCCTCGTACCGCGAGCACGCCGTCGCCCTGGCCAAGGGTGTCGACCCCGTCGACATCCTCCGTCTGCTGCGTGGCCACACCCACGGCGGCTGGAACCCTGCCGAGCGCGGCAACTTCCACGTCTACACGCTCGTCATCGGGTCGCAGACCCTGCACGCCACGGGCTACGCGATGGGCCTCACGCTCGACGGCAAGACGGGCAGCGGCGACCCCGAGGTCGACGAGGCGGTCATCACCTTCTTCGGCGACGGCGCCACCAGCCAGGGCGACGTCAGCGAGGCGCTGGTCTTCGCGGCGAGCTTCCAGACCCCCGAGCTGTTCTTCCTGCAGAACAACCAGTGGGCGATCAGCGTGCCCGTCGCCACCCAGTCGCGCACCCCGCTGGTCAACCGCGCCATCGGCTTCGGTGTGCCCGGCACCCGCATCGACGGCAACGACGTGCTCGCCAGCTACGCCGTCAGCCGCCGCGACCTCGACGCCGCCCGCAGCGGCGGCGGTCCGCGCTTCATCGAGGCGATGACGTACCGCATCGGCGCGCACACGTCGTCCGACGATCCGACCAAGTACCGCACCGACGACGAGCTGCAGAGCTGGATCGCCCGCGACCCGATCGACCGCTTCGAGGCGTTCCTCCGCTCGCGCGGCGAGGGCGACGCGTTCTTCGCCGGGCTCGAGGCCGAGGGCGACGATCTCGGGGCCGACATCCGACGCCGCACCCTCGAGCTGCCGAAGCCCGAGGCGTCGTCGATGTTCGAGCACGTCTACTCCGAACCGCACCCCGTCATGCGCGAACAGCGCGAATGGCTCGCCTCGTACGAGAACAGCTTCGGCCCGACCGCCGACCCGACCACGGCCGACACCGACGGAGGACGCGCATGACCGACACCGCCCCGAACCCGACCACGACGGCGGACGCGACGGCCGCCGGCGAGCCGACCCGCGCCTCCCTCGAGACCATGCCGCTCGGCCGCGCCATCAACGCCGGTCTCCGCAAGGCCATGGCCGACGACCCCCGTGTGCTGCTGATGGGCGAGGACATCGGCACGCTCGGCGGCGTGTTCCGCGTGACCGAGGGGCTGCAGGCCGAGTTCGGCGCGAACCGCGTCATCGACACGCCCCTCGCCGAGTCGGGCATCGTCGGCACCGCCATCGGACTCGCGATGGGCGGGTTCCGACCCGTCGTCGAGATCCAGTTCGACGGCTTCATCTACCCGGGCTTCGACCAGATCACCTCGCAGCTGGCCAAGATGACGGCACGCCACGAGGGCACCCTGCAGATGCCCGTCGTCATCCGGGTGCCCTACGGCGGGCACATCGGCGCGGTCGAGCACCACCAGGAGAGCCCCGAGGCGTACTTCGCCCACACGGCCGGCCTGCGGGTCGTCAGCCCCAGCACCCCGCACGACGCGTACTGGATGATCCAGGAGGCCATCGCGTCGAACGACCCGGTCATGTTCTTCGAGCCCAAGAGCCGCTACTGGCCCAAGGGCGAGGTCGACCGCACCGACCCGCACGCACCGCTGCACGCCAGCCGCGTCGTCCGCACCGGCACCGAGGTCACGCTGCTCGGCCACGGCGCCATGGTCAGCACGCTGCTGCAGGCCGCCGAGATCGCCGCAGCCGAGGGCATCAGCGTCGAGGTCGTCGACCTGCGCTCGCTGTCGCCGGTCGACTACGGCCCCATCCTCGAGTCGGTCCGCAAGACCGGCCGGCTCGTCGTCGCCCAAGAGGCCCCCGGCTTCGTCAGCGTCGGCTCCGAGATCGCCGCGACGGTCGCCGAGAAGGCGTTCTACTCGCTCGAAGCCCCCGTGCTGCGGGTCAGCGGCTTCGACACCCCGTTCCCTCCGGCGAAGCTCGAGACGCTGTACCTGCCCGACGCCGATCGCGTCCTCGAAGCCGTCGACCGCGCCCTCGCGTACTGAGAGAGATCTTCATGACCAGCGAATTCGCTCTGCCCGACGTCGGCGAGGGCCTCACCGAGGCCGAGATCGTCGAATGGCGGGTCGCCCCGGGCGACACCGTCCAGATCAACCAGGTGCTCGTGGAGATCGAGACGGCCAAGTCGCTCGTCGAGCTGCCGTCGCCCTACGCGGGCGTCGTCGAGAGCGTGCTGGTCGCCTCGGGCGAGACGGTCGACGTCGGCACGCCGATCATCCGCATCGGCGACGGCGGCGCGCCCCGCACCCCGGGCGACCGCGCCGCCGAGGCCGAGGCCTCCGAGTCGGGCGGACTCGCCCGCACCGCCCAGGTCGTCTCGCAGAACGAGCAGGCGCTGTCCGAGCAGCGGGCCAGGGGTCTCGACACCGCGTCGATCCCGGTCGTGACGACCCGCGCCTCCTCGGGGGCGGACGACGCTGCGGCACCTGCGGCTGCGGCTGCGCCCGCCGCACCGGCTGCGCCCGCCGCACCGGCTCCGTCGGCGGAGGACGTCGCGGCCGGCGGCGGCACCGGCTCGGTCGCCTCGGCACCCGCCGACTCGGACGACAGCGGCTCGGGGGCCGTGCTCGTCGGCTACGGGGCCGCGGGCGGATCGGGCTCGACCCGACGCCGCAAGCCCGCCCAGACCGAGGTCGACGCCCGTCAGCTGCGCGTCGCCGAGCAGGCCCGCCGCCGCCCGACCACGTCGGTGCCGGCCGCGCAGGCCCTCCCGATCATCGCGAAGCCGCCGATCCGCAAGCTCGCGAAAGACCTCGAGGTCGACCTGTCGATCGTCCAGCCCACCGGTCTCGCCGGCGAGGTCACCCGCGACGACGTGATCCGCCACGCGCAGCAGGCCAGCGTGTTCCGCAACATCGAGACGCCCGAGTGGGGCGAGGAGCGCATCGAGCGGATCCCCGTCAAGGGCGTCCGCAAGGCGATCGCCCGGGCGATGACGTCGTCGGCGTTCACCGCGCCGCACGTCAGCCTGTTCGTCGACGTCGACGCGACCCGCACGATGGAGTTCGTGAAGCGCCTCAAGGCGTCGCCGCAGTTCGCCGGCGTCAAGGTCTCGCCCCTGCTGATCATGGCGAAGGCGATCATCTGGGCCGTGCGTCGCAACCCGATGGTCAACAGCGCGTGGACCGATAAAGAGATCCTCGTACGGCACTTCGTCAACCTCGGCATCGCCGCGGCGACCCCGCGCGGGCTGATCGTGCCCAACGTGAAGGAGGCGCAGTCGATGAGCCTGCTCCAGCTCGCGCAGGCGCTCGAGCAGCTGACCCTCACGGCACGCGACGGCAAGACGACGCCGACCGACATGCAAGACGGAACCATCACCATCACGAACATCGGCGTCTTCGGCATGGACACCGGCACGCCGATCCTCAACCCGGGCGAGGTGGCCATCGTCGCCCTGGGCACGATCAAGCAGAAGCCGTGGGTCGTCGACGGCGAGGTCCGCAGCCGCATGGTCACGACGATCGGCGCGAGCTTCGACCACCGCGTCGTCGACGGCGACGTCGCGAGCCGCTTCGTGGCCGACGTCGCGAGCGTGCTCGAAGAGCCGGCGCTGCTGCTCGACTGAGCCGGCTCTGCCATCCAGGAGGCGCGGTGCGGGGAGTCCTGCACCGCGCCTCCTCGGCGTCCTGTCGTAGGGTCATGTCGACGACACGTCATGACCGGACGGGACCACCGCCGGTCGATACGAGGAGGGGCCGGTCCGCCATGCCGCAGCACATCGTCGACGGGTCGGTACCGAAGCACGAGCAGCTCCGCGGCATCCTGCAGGAGATGGCGGCGACCGAGCTGCCCGCCGGCGCCGCCGTGCCGAGCGAGCGCCAGCTGATGGCGGACTACGGCGTCAGCCGGATCACCGTGCGGGAGGCGGTCGGCCAGCTGGTCAACGAGGGCTGGCTCACCCGGGTGCGGGGCAAGGGCACCTTCGTGGCCCACCGCGTGGTGCAGTCGACCCTGCACCTGGCCTCGTTCACCAGCGAGATGACGTCGCTCGGGCATGTTCCGAGCACGGTGGTGCTGGTGCGCGACGAGGCCGTGCCTCCTGCCGACACCGCCGCAGCGCTCGAGATCGCACCCGGCGAGACCGCGTTCCGGGTGAAGCGACTGCGCCTCGCCGACGGCGAACCGGTCAGCATCGACGACGCGTGGTTCCCGGCCGCGCGCTTCGCCGGGCTGTTCGACCACGACCTGACCCTGTCGCTCTACCGGCTCTTCGGCGACGAGTACGACCTGCCCGTCACCCGCGCCCGGCAGACGGTCTCGGCGGAGGGCGCCTCGGCCGAGACCGCGACGCTGCTCGGCACGCGCGACGGCGCGCCCGTGCTGTTCTTCGACCGCGTGTCGTACTCGGGCGACGTGCCGGTCGAGCACTCGGCGACCTGGTACCGCTCGGACCGCTACCGCGTGTCGATGCAGGTGTCGTCGACGGAGCCGCAGGGCTGACGCGAGCCCGCGCCGCGGTCAGACGGTGAAGAGGGGGTCGCCCGGCGCGACCGACGTGCCCACCGCCTCCTGCGACACGGTGTCGGGTGCGCTGTCGAGCACGACGACAGGGCAGACCGCCGAGTAGCCCGCCTCGGCGACGACGGCCGGGTCGAAGGTCACGACGAGCTCGCCCGCGGCGACGGTCGCCCCTTCGGCGACGGCCAGCTCGAAGCCCGAGCCGCCGAGCTTCACGGTGTCGATGCCCACGTGCACGAGCACGCCGACGCCCGACTCGTGCACGACGACGAACGCGTGCGGGTGCAGCTTGACGACCTCGCCGGCGATCGGCGAGACCACGGCCACGAGACCGGCACCGATCTCGGCTCTGTCACCGGTCTCGGCATCGGCCTCGGCACCCCGCCCCGCAGGAGGCGCGCTCGGCTCGATCGCGACGCCCGCCCCCACCAGCTGGCCGGCGAACACCGCGTCGGGCACGTCCGCGAGCGCCACGACCCGCCCGGCGACCGGGGCCGTGACGACCGTCACGCGTCGAGGAGGTCGTTGATGTCTTCGGCGAGGGTGTCGGCGATGGTGCCCACGATCACCTGGACGCTGCCGCCGGCGTGGACGACGGCGGTCGCACCGGCCGCCTTGAGGGCGGCGTCGTCGACGAGCGAGACGTCTTTGACGTCGGTGCGCAGTCGGGTGATGCAGCCTTCGATCTCGTCGATGTTGTCGGCGCCGCCGAGTCCGTCGATCATGGCCTGTGCTTTCGACATGAGCTGTTCTCCTCCATCGCGGGTGACATGACCCGGTTCTGCTGACACGGAACGCGGGTTCCCAGTTGACACCATCCGCCGGTCTGAGGAAACTACCACTCACTGGTCATGACCGGACAGGACCGGACAGGCCTCAGATCGACCGGCACCGTGCCCACGACGATGCCCCGGCCGACTGCTCATCGACGAGAGGATCCGCGCATGACGACGTCCGAGACCGAGGCCGCACCTGCCGCAGCGCCGAAGAGGGGTGCCGGCGCGTTCGCCGTGCTGCAGCGCCTCGGGCGCAGCCTCATGCTGCCCATCGCGGTGCTGCCCGCCGCGGGGCTGCTCCTCCGGCTGGGCCAGCCCGATCTGCTCGGGGGGATCCCCGGGTTCGAGACCGGGGGCTCGGTCATCAGCGCGGCGGGCAACGCGGTCTTCACCTGGCTGCCGCTGATCTTCGCGGTCGGCATCGCGATCGGCTGGGCGAAGAAGTCCGACGGCTCGACGGCCCTCGCGGCGGTGGTCGGCTACATGGTCATCGACGGCGTCTTCGAGGCCATGTCGCCTCTCGTGCTCGCGGGCGAGACGACGGCGACCGGCGATCCGGCGGTCATCGACTACGGCGTGCTCGGCGGCATCGTCATGGGTCTGCTGTCGGCGATGCTCTGGCAGCGCTTCTACCGGACGAAGCTGCCCGAGTTCCTCGGCTTCTTCTCCGGTCGCCGACTGGTGCCGATCCTCACGGCCGGCACGGGGCTCGTCGTCGGCGTCGTCATGTCGTTCGTCTACCCGATCTTCAACGCGGCGCTCACCTGGGTGGGCACGGCCGTGGCGTCCAACGACGTGGTCGGCGGCGGTGTCTACGGGGTGGTCAACCGCCTCCTGATCCCCACAGGTCTGCACCACATCCTGAACAACATCGTGTGGTTCCTGGTGGGCGACTACTCGGGCGCCGACGGCACGGTCTACCGCGGCGACCTGACCCGGTTCTTCCAGGGCGACCCGAGCGCCGGCGTCTTCATGACCGGGTTCTTCCCGATCTTCATGTTCGCCCTGCCCGCCGCGGCGCTCGCGATCTGGCGTCACGCCCGCCCCGAGAAGAAGAAGCTGATCGGCGGCATCATGCTGTCGACCGCGCTGACGGCCTTCCTGACCGGCATCACCGAGCCGCTCGAGTTCTCGTTCATGTTCGTCGCCTGGCCGCTCTACGTGGTGCACGCGGTGCTGACGGGCACCTCGATGATGCTGGTCAACGCGCTCGACATCCACACCGGGTTCTCGTTCTCGGCGGGTCTGATCGACTACGTGCTGAACTTCTCGATCTCGCAGAACTCGATCTGGCTGATCCCGATCGGGCTCGGCTACGCCGTCGTCTACTACGTGATCTTCAGCTTCGTGATCAAGAGGTGGAACCTCAAGACACCGGGTCGCGAAGACGACGACGCGAGCGCCGAGTCGGTCGAGGCCGCCACGAAGGCGTAACCGCGCTCAGACCCCAGGCGATCGCTGAGACCCTCGTGCGCGCACGGGGGTCTCAGCGCGTTCCCGGGGTCTCGGCGGTTCCGAGGAGGCGCGGTGCGGGTCGGCAGCCGACCCGCGCCTCCTCGTCTTGACAATCATTATCAGTAGCAATAGCGTCGACGACATGAACCTCCGCCGCACCCTGCCCCTGCTCGCCCTGCCCGCCGCGGCGGCCCTCGTGCTGAGCGGCTGCTCGTCGTCGGGGTCGGCGGGCGCGGCGGGTGACGACGGTTCGGGAGGCGCGATCTCGGTCGTCGCATCGACCAACGTCTACGGCGACATCGCCCAGACCGTCGGCGGCGACGCGGTCGACGTCACCAGCATCATCAGCGACCCCTCGCAAGACCCGCACTCGTACGAGGCCGACGCCCGCACCCAGCTCGCGGTCTCGCGGGCCGACGTCGTCATCGAGAACGGCGGCGGCTACGACGCCTTCGTCGACACGATGCTCAGCGCGAGCGACTCGTCGGCCGCGGTCGTGAACGCCGTCGACGTCTCGGGCCTCGATCCCGACGCCGAGGGGCACACGGACGACGAGCACGCCGACGAGGAGCACGCCGACGAGGCCGAGCCCTCCGCCGACGCCACGAGCGACGAGCACGCCGACGAGCACGACCACGACCACGGCGCGTTCAACGAGCACGTCTTCTACAGCCTGCACAGCATGGGCGCCCTCGCCGACGAGATCGCGCACCAGCTCGGCGAGATCGACCCCGACCAGGCCGACACCTTCACCGCGAACGCCGACGCGTTCGGCGACAGCCTGGCCGACCTGGAGGCGCAGGCCGCCGAGATCAAGACGGCCCACGACGGCGAGTC
This sequence comes from Frigoribacterium sp. AC394, assembly GCF_979258095.1. Classification (NCBI taxonomy): domain Bacteria; kingdom Bacillati; phylum Actinomycetota; class Actinomycetes; order Micrococcales; family Microbacteriaceae; genus Frigoribacterium; species Frigoribacterium sp. AC394. Next base: position 1,718,167 of record NZ_OZ409834.1, read on the forward strand.
GGTCGCCTACACCGAGCCGGTGCCCGGCTACCTCTTCGACGAGATGGGTCTCGTGAACGTGACCCCCGCCTCCTTCTCCGAGGCCATCGAGGAGGGCGACGACGTGTCGCCCGCCGTGCTCAACGAGACGCTCAAGACCTTCGCCGACGGCCGCGTCGACCTGCTCGCCTACAACGAGCAGACCTCGAGCCCCGAGACCGAGGCCGTCGAGAAGGCGGCCACCGACGCCGGCGTCGCCATCGTGCCGGTCACGGAGCTCCTCCCGGAGGGGGATGATTACATCTCGTGGCAGCAGAGCAACATCGACGCGATCAAGGCGGCACTCGACCGGTGACCCAGAGGCACCCCGACGACTCCCTCGCCGTCGCGACCCGCGCCTCCTCGGCCGGGCGCGACGGCGACGCCGTGCTGCGCCTGCGCGACGCCGGCGTCGGCTTCGGCGACCGCACCCTCTGGTCGGGGCTCGACCTCGACGTCGCCCCCGGCGAGTTCATCGCCGTGCTCGGCCCGAACGGCGCCGGCAAGACCACCATGCTGCGGACCATCCTCGGTCAGCAGGAGCTCACGGCGGGCACCATCGAGTTCCTCGGCAGGCCGGTCGCCCGCGGACATCGCCGCATCGGGTACGTGCCGCAGCAGCGCCTGATGGAGACCGGCACGCCGCTCCGCACCCGCGACATGATCGCCCTCGGCGTCACCGGCCACCGCTGGGGCCTGCGCCGCGAGAGCGCCGCCGAACGGGCCGCCATCGACGCCCTCGTCGACGAGGTGGGTGCGATGTCGTTCGCCGACGCCCCCGTCGCCTCGCTCTCGGGCGGCGAGCAGCAGCGCGCCCGCGTCGGCCAGGCGCTCGCCGCCGACCCCGCCCTGCTGCTCTGCGACGAGCCGCTGATCTCGCTCGACCTGCGGCACCAGCGCGGCGTCACCGAGCTGCTCGACCGTCAGCGGCGGGCCCGCAACACGGCCGTCGTCTTCGTCACGCACGACGTCAACCCGATCCTCGACGTCGTCGACCGGGTGCTCTACCTGGCCGGGGGCTCGTTCCGCATCGGCACCCCCGACGAGGTGCTGCAGGCGCCCGTGCTGAGCGAGCTGTACGGCACCCCGGTCGACGTCATCCGCACGATGGGTCGCATCGTCATCGTCGGCAGCCACGGGCACGACGACCACCACCTCGAGCCGCTCGACGACGACGGAGGGCCGCGATGACCGACCTGTGGGCCCAGCTGTTCTCGTTCCAGGACTTCGGCGAGCTCGTCGCCCTCGTCAAGAACTCGATCATCGCCGGCGCCGTGCTCGGCCTGGTCGGCGGGCTGATCGGCCCGTTCGTGCTCACGCGCAACATGCCGTTCGCCGTGCACGGCATCAGCGAGCTGTCGTTCGCCGGTGCGTCGGCCGCCCTGCTCTTCGGCGCCAACGTCGTCGCGGGGTCGCTCGTCGGCAGCGTCGTGGCGGCCCTGCTGATCGGGGTGCTCGGGTCGCGGGCGCGCGAACGCAACTCGATCATCGCGGTGCTCATGCCGTTCGGCCTCGGCATCGGCATCCTCTGCCTCGCCCTCTATCAAGGCCGGTCCGCCAACCGGTTCGGCCTGCTGACCGGTCAGATCGTCGCCGTCGACAACCCCCAGCTCGGCTGGCTGATGACCATCTCGGCCGTCGTGATCGTCACGCTGCTGGTCGTCTGGCGCCCGCTCACCTTCGCCAGCGTCGACCCCGACGTGGCCGCCGCCGCCGGCATCCCGGTGCGGACCCTCGGCATCGTGTTCATGCTCGTGCTCGGCCTCGCCGTCGCCGTGTCGGTGCAGATCGTCGGCGCCCTGCTGGTGCTCTCGCTGCTCGTCACCCCCGCCGCCGCGGCCCTGCGGCTCACGGTGAACCCGCGGCTGGTGCCGCTGCTGAGCATCGCATTCGCCGTCACCTCGGTGGTCGGCGGGATCCTGCTCGCACTCGGCGGCGGACTGCCGATCAGCCCCTACGTCACGACCATCTCGTTCGCCATCTGGCTCGTCTGCCGGGTGATCGGCCGTCGCCGCGACGCCCGCACGCTCAGGCCGCGCCGACCCGCACGGGTAGCCTTGGCCGCGAAGCAGGAGGTCTGAGATGGTGGTCCGACGCAACACCTGGCAGCGCGAGGCCGTGCGCGAGGCGCTCGACAGCAGCGAGGGCTTCGTCAGCGCCCAGTCGCTGCACACCCAGCTGCGCGAGGCGGGCTCGCCCATCGGGCTGGCGACCGTCTACCGGGCGCTGTCCGACCTCGCCTCCGACGGATCGGCCGACTCGCTGCAGCAGGAGGGCGAGAGCCTCTACCGCGCCTGCACCCCCGGCACGCACCACCACCACCTCATCTGCCGCGTCTGCGGCACCACGGTCGAGATCGAGGCCGACGCGGTCGAGACCTGGGCCCGCCAGGTCGCCGCTCAGCACGGCTTCACCGAGGCTCAGCACATCGTCGACGTCTTCGGGCTCTGCGCGGCGTGCTCTGCCGAGGCCGCCGCGGGGCGCGACCCCGCGGTCACCCGCGGCTCCTCCGAGGGCTGACCCGCGCCTCCTCGGCTGCCGCCGTCGACGCCGAGGAGGCGCGGCTTGCGTGATCCCGGGCGTGTCGCGTACTCTTGCTCTTTGGTTGGGCGCTCTCTGCGCCCATGTGCACCGAATCCCCCGCCACACCGGCTCCGTCATGCGGATCCATGGGGGACGACGCGCGCCGACAAGTGACCTTGGGTAGGGGCTCCCGTTCGCAGAACGGAGTGCTCCCTACGGTATCTACGGAGGAATGACCATGGCAGCAACATGCCAGGTGACCGGAGCCATCCCCGGCTTCGGACACAACATCTCGCACTCGCACCGACGCACCAAGCGTCGTTTCGATCCCAACATCCAGAAGAAGACGTACTACGTGCCGTCGCTTCGTCGTAACGTGACCCTGCAGCTCAGCGCCAAGGGGATCAAGGTCATCGACGCTCGTGGCATCGAGTCGGTCGTGAAGGACCTTCTCGCTCGTGGGGAGAAGATCTAATGGCTCGTCAGCAGGACGTCCGTCCCATCATCAAGCTCCGCTCGACGGCGGGCACCGGTTTCACGTACGTGACCAAGAAGAACCGTCGTAACAACCCCGATCGCCTCGTGCTGAAGAAGTACGACCCCGTGATCCGCAAGCACGTCGAATTCCGCGAGGAGCGCTAGAGATGGCCAAGAAGAGCAAGATCGCCAAGAACAACCAGCGCGCCGTCATCGTCGCCCGTTACGCCGAGAAGCGTCTCGAGCTCAAGAAGGCGCTCATCGACCCGAACGGCACCGACGAGAGCCGCGAGGCCGCTCGCCTCGGTCTGCAGAAGCTGCCCCGCGACGCGTCGCCGGTCCGCCTCCGCAACCGCGACTCGGTCGACGGCCGCCCCCGCGGTCACCTCAAGGCCTTCGGCATCAGCCGTGTCCGCTTCCGCGACATGGCTCACCGCGGTGAGCTTCCGGGCATCACGAAGTCTTCCTGGTAGGTTTTACGCGGTTCCACAGGGCCCTCGGGCCTGTTACCGCACGGACGCGGTGAACGCCGCGTCTCGTCTTACGAACGAAGTCCGAGGAGGACAAACACATGGCTGACAAGTCACTGAACCGCACCGAGCTCGTCGCAGCTGTCGCTTCCGAGTCCGGCCAGAGCCAGGCCGCCGTCAGCGGCGTCGTCGACGCTTTCTTCTCCGTCGTGTCGAAGTCCGTCGCGGACGGCACGAAGGTCACCATCCCCGGGTGGATCGCCTTCGAGAAGACGCACCGCGCCGCTCGCACCGGCCGCAACCCGCAGACGGGTGAGGCCCTCGAGATCGCCGCGAGCGACAGCGTCAAGGTCAGCGCCGGCAGCAAGCTCAAGGCCGCCGTCAAGTAGTCCTCCGCTTCTCACGAAGCCCCAGGGGGTGTCGACTTCGGTCGGCACCCCCTTTCGTGCGCCGGGCCGGGCGTCGTCCCCAGGGGCCGACCCGCGCCTCCTCGGCCGACCTGTGCAGAACCCGCCGGTCTCTCGGGGCCGAACGATCCGTCTCCGCACCCCGAGCACCCGACCTAGGCTGGAACCCGTGCCGAAACTCACCCGCATCACCGGGCCCGCACTCCTCGTGCTGGTGGCGTTCGCGGCGCTGCTCGTCGCCCTGGAGCTGGGCGGCGCGGCCGACGCCCCGCTCGTCGTCGACCCGGGCGAGGTCGTACGCTACGGCCTCCCGATGGCCAAGATGCTGAACAACATCGGCGCTGCCGCGACCATCGGCACCCTCGCACTGACCTGCTTCGCACTGGCCCGCGCTCGCCCCGAGTACGACAAGGCGCTCGACATCGCCGCCGGCGCCGCCGGGTTCTGGGCCGTCGCCTCGGCCGCCACGACCTTCTTCACGTTCCTCAGCGTCGCCAACGTCGCCGTGACCTTCGACGACCAGTTCGGCCGCCAGCTCGCGTTCTTCCTCACCGACACCGAACTCGGCAACGCCTGGCTGATCACCACGCTGATCGCCGCCGCCGTCACGGTGATGTGCTTCGTCGTCCGCAACATCTGGGCGCTGATCGGCGTCACGCTGCTCGCCATGGGCGGGCTCATCCCCATCGCCCAGCAGGGGCACGCCGCCGGATCGAGCGGTCACGACGCCGCCGTCACGGACCTCGCACTGCACCTCATCGGCGCCTCCGTCTGGCTCGGCGGACTCGTGCTGCTGGCCCTGCTGCGCGGCACGCTCGACGACACCCGGCTCGCGATCGTGCTGTCGCGCTACTCGACGCTCGCGATCATCTGCTTCGTCGTCGTCGCCGTGTCGGGCGTCGGCAGCGCCGCCCTGCGACTCGGCAGCTGGTCGTCGCTGACCACGGGCTACGGGGTGCTCGTGCTGATCAAGACCTTCGCGCTCGTGGCGCTGGGGCTGTTCGGCGTCGTGCAGCGGAGGTTCCTGGTCGCACGGATGGGCACGCACCCGAAGGCCACCACCCGCCTGTTCTGGTACTTCGTCTCGGCCGAGCTCGCGTTCATGGGCATCGCCTCGGGCGTGGCCGCCGCCCTCGGTCGCACCGCGACCCCCGTCGAGCAGGTCGCCGCGAGCGACCTCGCCGACCCGACACCCGCCGAGATCCTCACCGAAGAGCTGCTGCCGCCCGAGCTGACCCCGATGCGCTGGCTCACCGAGTGGAACCCCGACATGCTCTGGGCCCTGCTCTGCGCCTTCGGCGTCTTCTTCTACCTCGCCGCCGTCGCGCGCCTGCGCCGTCGCGGCGACCGCTGGTCGGCCGGGCGCACGGTCTCGTGGATCGCCGGCATGGTCGTGCTGTTCTACATCACCTGCGGCGCCCCGAACGTCTACGAGGAGTACCTGTTCAGCGCGCACATGCTCGCGCACATGGCGCTCGGCATGGTCGTGCCGGTGCTGCTCGTGCCCGGTGCGCCCGTGACGCTCGCCCTGCGCGCCATCCACAAGCGGACCGACGGCACCCGCGGGCCGCGCGAGTGGATCATGATCCTCGTGCACTCGCGGTACGCGCACGTGATCAGCAACCCGATCGTGTCGGCCGTGCTCTTCGCCGGGTCGCTGTTCGTGTTCTACTACACGTCGCTCTTCAGCTGGGCGACCACGACGCACCTCGGGCACTACTGGATGATCGTGCACTTCCTGATCGTCGGGTACCTGTTCGTGCAGTCGATGATCGGCATCGACCCCGTCAAGGGCCGCCTGCCCTACCCGATGCGCCTGCTGGTGCTGCTGGCGACGATGGCGTTCCACGCGTTCTTCGGGCTCAGCATCATGACGAGCACGGGGCTGTTCCTGGCCGACTGGTACGGCGCCATGGGTCGCACCTGGGGCGCCACCCCGATGGCCGACCAGTACGCCGCCGGCGGCATCGCGTGGAGCGTCGGCGAGATCCCGACCGTGTCGCTCGCCATCGCCGTCGCCATCATGTGGAGCCGCAGCGACAGCCGCGAGGCCAAGCGGAAGGACCGCAAGGCCGACCGCGACGACGACGCCGAGCTGAAGGCGTACAACGAGCAGCTCGGGGCACTCGCACGGAGCGACCGGGGGCGCTGAGCCGGCCGCGGGGGCGGACGCGTCGCCGCCCCACCCGATCGGGGGCTGGCCGCCGCCCCCGAGGTGAGCCACTCTCGACATGTGCTGCCCGAGCACGCCGAGAGGAACCCATGCCGTCGACCGTCTTCGCCCGCACCCGAGTCGCATTCGTCGCCTTCGCCGTCACCGTGGGGCTGACCCTCGGCGGCGGTCTGACCCTCGGCGTCGGGGCGCCCGCCTACGCCGCCCCCAAGGTCTACGCGAACTGCACCGCAGTGCAGAAGGCGTTCTCGGGAGGGATCGCCAAGCCCGGCATCAAGGTCAACCTCGTCAAGAAGACGAACGGCGCCGTCGAGAAGCGCAAGCTCAAGGGCACCGTCAAGTTCGACAAGGCGCTCTACACCGCCAACGCGAAGCACGACCGCGACAAGGACGGCATCGCCTGCGAGAAGAGCTGACGCTCCGGTCGTGAGACGACGAGGAGGCGCGGTCCGGGATGTCCCGACCCGCGCCTCCTCGGCGTCATGAGCCTGCGGCTCAGGCCATCAGCTCGCGCACCCGCGGCACGACCTCGGTGCCGTACAGCTCGATGCTGCGCATCATGTGCTCGTGCGGCAGTCGACCCATGCTGTAGCGGAGGTCGAAGCGCGACGCCCCGAGCAGCGTGAGGTTCTGCGCGATCTTCTGCGCGACGGTCTCGGGCGAGCCGACGTACAGGGCGCCGGTGGCGTTCGCGCTCTGCTCGTACTGCGGGCGCGAGTAGGGCGGCCAGCCGCGCTCGCGACCGAGCTGGTTGGTCTGCTCCTCCTGGTAGGGGTAGAGGATCTCGAGCGCCTCGGCGTCGGTGTCGGCGATGAAGCCGGGCGAGTGCATCGCGATCGGCTGCGACGGCTTGCCGAACTCGGTCAGCGCGCGACGGTACAGATCGGCGTACGGCGCGAACTGCGCCGGCTGCCCGCCGATGATGGCGAGGAACAACGGCAGCCCGTAGTGCGCGGCGCGGATGACCGACTGCGGCGATCCGCCGACGCCGACCCAGGTCGGGATCGTGCCCGACTCGGGGCGCGGGTAGACCCACTGGTCGCTCAGCGATCCGCGGACGCTGCCCTGCCAGGTGACGGGCTCGTCCTTCAGCAGCTCGGCGAACAGCTCGATCTTCTCTTCGAAGAGCTTCTCGTAGTCCTGAAGGTCGAGGCCGAAGAGCGGGAACGACTCGGTGAACGACCCGCGCCCGAGGATCACCTCGGCACGCCCGTCCGACACCGCGTCGAGCGTGGCGAAGCGCTCGTAGACCCGCACCGGGTCGTCGGAGCTGAGCACGGTGACGGCCGAGCCGAGGCGGATGCGCTCGGTGCGGGCGGCGATCGCGGCGAGCACGACCTCGGGAGCCGACACGGCGAAGTCGATGCGGTGGTGCTCGCCCACGCCGATGAAGTCGAGCCCGACGCGGTCGGCGAGCACGGCCTGGTCGACCAGATCGCGGATCGACTGGGCGTGGGTCTTGAGCGTTCCGGCGCCGTCGACGCCCGCGGGGCGCTCGGTGACGTCGCCGAAGGTGTCGAGGCCGAACTCGAGGGGGTGTGACATGAGGCTCCTGACCGTGCTGCTATCTATACGTTTGCATGAATACTACGCCCCGAGGAGGCGCGCGTCCAGCAGGTCGGCACGGTCGCGTCCCCGAGCGCGCAGCTGACGGGGCCACCCGGACGGGGTCTGGACACGTCGACCCCCGGCCTGCAGCATTATCCTGGGCACACTGCCTCACCGGTCGCGCCGTCGGCGCCACCGCCACCCGACTCGCGGGCCCGTGGCCCCGAGCCCGATGAGAGAACCACCACGATGTGCCCCGTCCTCCCCGCGACGCCCGAGAACGCCCCGGAGTCCGTCGAGAGACTGGCGATGACCCTGCACCACCTCGACGAGGCGCACCGACGCTACCGGGTGCACTCCGCCCGCGTGGTCGGCCTGGCCCCGATGGAGGTCTCGGCGCTGCTCGCCGTCGGCGACACCCCCGGGATCACGCCGACGGCGCTCGCCCGCGACCTCTTCATCACCTCGGGGTCGACGACGGCCGTGATCGACCGGCTCGAGAAGGCCGGCCACGTCGTCAGGACGAAGCACCCCGACGACCGCCGCAGTCTGCACCTGCACCTCACCGCCGCCGGCACGGACGCGATGACGAACCTGCGCGAGGCGTACCGCTACGTGCTCTCGACGACCGGCACCGACGAGACGATCCTGAGCGCGATCCCGCAGCTGCACGAGATCACGGAGGCCCTGAACGCCGCCGTGAACGAGTCGCCCGACGGCGCCTGACGCGCGCTGCGCGGGCGCTGCGCACGCGCGTGCGCAGGGCTGCTGCGTCGAAGTGACCCGAAGGGACCCCTCCTGCACCCCGAGGGCCCATTTCGGGTCACCTCGACGCAAGCGGCAGGAGGCGCGGGGCGGGGAGGCGCCGGAGGCGCTGCGTCGAAGTGACCCGAAGGGACCCCTCCCGCACCTCGAGGGCCCGGTTCGGGTCACCTCGACGCAAGCGGCAGGAGGCGCGGGGCGGGACGCGCCGGAGGCGCTGCGTCGAAGCGACCCGAAGGGACCCCTCCTGCACCCCGAGGGCCCGGTTCGGGTCACCTCGACGCAAGCGGCAGGAGGCGCGGGGCGGGGAGGCGCCGGAGGCGCTGCATCGAAGTGACCCGTTGAGGGCCCTTGCGCGGCTCGAGGGGCCGGTTCGGGTCACCTCGATGCGCGCGGGCGGCGGGGCGGGGGCGGCGCGCGCTCGCTAGGCTCCGATCGTGGCAATCACCCTCTACGAGCAGATCGCCGACGACCTCCGCCGACGCATCGTCCACGGCGACCTCGCGGTCGGCGACGACGTCCCGAGCGAGGGCGAGCTCGCCGAGCAGTGGCGCACCTCCCGGGGTCCGATCCGCAACGCCCTCGCGGCCCTCCGCAGCGAGGGTCTCGTCGAGACCCGGCGCGGTCGACCGGCTCGCGTGGTCGCCCGCAAGACGCATCACCCCGTCGACGTGTCGATCCCGTTCACGAAGTGGGTCCGCGACGTCGGCGGCGAGCCCGGGGCCCTGACCCAGGAGGTCTCGCTGCGCCGGGCCGGCGACGAGAAGGCCCGCGCCCTGGGCATCGCCACCGGCGACCTCGTGGTCGACGTCGTCCGACTGCGGACCGTCGACGGCCGCCCGACGATGCTCGAACGTCTGACCTTCATCGAGGAGGTCGGCCGCGTGCTCTTCGACGTCGACCTCGACACCGTCTCGATCACCGAGTACCTCGACTCGCGGGGGTTCGGCTACGACGACGTCGACCACGAGATCGACGCGGTGGCGGCCGACGAACTCGACGCGCGCCTCCTCGGCGTCGAACCGGGCACGCCGATCCTCCGCCTGCACCGCGTGACCCGCGGGCGCGACGGCCGGACGTTCGAGGCCTCCGACGACCGCTACCGCAGCGACATCGTCCGCTTCACCGTGTCCGCCTCGGGCCGGGCCCGCGAGGGCGACCACTTCATCCGCACGATCGGGGCGTGAGGCGGCGGCGCCTGTCCCGCAGCCGCCGTCGACGCGCAGGCCCGGGAGGCGCGGGTCGGCTCAGCCCTCGCAGTCGCCGCTGATCGGGGCGATGGACGGACGGCCGCCCGCTGCTCGATCGCACCTTCGGGCGTCACCCGTCGTAGGCGATGTGGTGCAGCTCCGCGTCCCTCCGCTCGTCATGGAGCTTCACGTACGCCTCGGCGATGACGTCGGGCTCGGCGTCGGGGTGGCCGGCTCCGATGAGGGCTGTGATCCCGACGTGGGCGACATAGACACCCTTCTCGGCGAGGGCGTCGTGGAGATTCAGGGTCCAGTTGCGGAGGCCGGCTGCGGCGATGTTGACGTTGCCGAGGAAGGGCATCGGGCTGATCGAGCCGCCTCCGGTGGTGACGAGGACCGTTCCGCTACCGGCGGCGATCATGTCCGGGAGAACGGCGCCGACGGCGCTGAGGGCCCCGCCGAGGTAGAAGTCGATCTGCGGCTGCAGATTCTCCATCGTGACGTCGAGGACGTCGACGGGCGCCAGGCTCGGGTCCGCGGGTGAGAACTCCAGGACGTCGATCGGGCCGAGTGCCCCCGTGATCGCGCCGAGGGCGCTCGTGATGGTCTCGGGGCGGCTGACGTCGGCCGTGAATCCGCGGGCACGGACGCCCTCGGCCTCGAGGGTCGACGCGAGGGCGTCGAGCTTGGCCTGGTCGCGGGCGACGAGTGCGACGTCGAAGCCCTTCCGCCCGAAGGCGCGGGCGATCTCGAGGCCCAGGCCGGGACCGGCTCCGATGATGGTGAGGAGAGGCATGTGAATCCTTCCGCGGCCCGTCGTCCGACGGGACCACGCACTGGTGGGTTAAGTTGAGGTCGTCCTCAACCAGGGTTCAGCTTATGTTGAGACCGCCCTCAATATCTACTGGAGATCTCGTGACCAAGACGCCCGGCCTCCGTCGCGACGCGCAGGCGAACCTCGAGAAGCTGCACTCCGCGGCCCTCGCCGTGTTCTCGCGCCGCGGGTTGTCCGCCCCCTTGGAGGACATCGCGAGGGAGGCCGGAGTGAGCATCGGCACCCTCTACAACCGCGTTGGCTCGAGGGAGGCGCTCATCGACTCCGTCGTCCCCGCCGTCGCGGGCGAGAAGCTGAAGGCGCTCACCGAGAGGACGCTGAGCCGGAAGTCCCCGCGGGGCCGGTTGGAGACGTTCATCTCGGAGATGATCGACCTGCAGCTCAGCGACCCCGTCATGAACGACGCCATGCTCCGGCGCTACCCGGACGCCACGGCGCTGATCACCGCCTGCGAACGGTCGACGGCGCTCGGGAGGCGACTCGTCGAGGAGGCGCACACCGCCGGCGCGTTGTCCGAGGACTTCACCCCGGAGGACCTCATGGCCGTGCTCTGGATGGCCGGGACGGCGAGCCGCGACCCCTCCGCCCCCGACGGCTGGCGTCGCGTCGTGGACCGCGGCATATCCTCAGCCTGGGCCACGTAGCTCGACTCACGCGGACCACCCGGCCGGGTGCGCTCCCCGAGGACGGCGACCCTCGCGCCGTCACCGCTCGTCACGGCCGGACGGCGACCCGCACCGCTCCCGCCGACGCGGCCCGGCCCAGCCCCGCGTCGAGATCGGAGAGCGCGACCTCGTCGCCGACGAGGGCGGCCAGGGGCCAGACGCCGTGCCGCCGCTCGACGAAACGGGCCGCCTCGACGAGGTGCCGCGGCGCGTAGTTGTGGACCCCGCGCACGGTGACGAGTCGCCGGACGACGCTCTCCGCGTCGACCGGCACCGCCGGAGCCGGCGACACGCTGCCGACCAGGACGGCCACGCCTCCCACCCCGAGCCTGGTCAGAGCCGACGCGACGGCGTGCGGCGAACCGGACGCCTCGACGGCCACGAGAGGCGCGCCTCCTGCAGCCTCGAGGGCGCGGTCGACGCTGCCGTCGGCGTCGGCGGCGACTCCGGGATCACCCGTGGCGACCGCCCCGAAGCGGACCGCGAGAGCACGACGACGCGGGTCGGGGTCGACCACGACGACCCGGGCGCCGGCGTCGGTCGCCAACGCGGCGACCGTGAGCCCGATGAGGCCCGCACCGAGCACGAGCACCACGACCGGTGCCGCAGCCGCAGCCGCCGCACCGTCCGATGAGGCCGAGCCCGACGAGCCCGACGCACCGGCCGACCAGGCCCAGCCCGACGAGCCCGAACCACCGGACGAACCCGCGACCCGACCGTCGAGCGGCACGATCGCCGACGCTGCGTCGAGCGCCGCCACCGCGGTCGCCGTGCCGCACGAGACCGGCGCGAGCAGCCGCGCGTCGAGGTCGTCCGCGACCGGCACCACCGCCGTCCCCGCCCGCACGTGCACGTGGGTGGCGAAGCCCCCGCTGAGCTCCCACCCGGTCTCGAGCCGCTCGTGCCCGTACTTCCGCACCCGCTCGCACTTCTGCGGCAGGCCGCGGGCACAGGTCGCACAGCGACCGCAGCTCGCCGTCAGCGACCAGACCACGCGCCTCCCCGGCGCGAGCGGCGTGCCGTCGACGGCGACCGCGCCCTGGCCGACCGCGACGATCCGCCCGACCTGCTCGTGCCCGAGCACGAGCGGGACCGGTGCGGCCCGGTCACCGCGGGTCGTGTGCACGTCCGAGCCGCAGATCGTCGCGAGCTCGACCTCGACCAGCAGGTCTCCGGGGGCCAGGCGGACGCTCGGCACGGCGACCGCGTCGTGCGGGCGGCCGGGTTGCGTCCAGACCATCGCGGTCGGGGCGGGGTCGAGTCTCAGCTCGACGGGGCCGGCCGCGCGGACGGCGGAGTCGGGCCGAGGCGCGAGCGCGGTCACGCGACCGGGGCGACCGGTGCGACGGGCGCGACCGGTGCGACCGGTGTGACGGGCGCAGACGTCGACGCCGCCCCGACCGACGCCGCCCCCACCGCGGCTCCCGCCCCGCCCGCGACCCCCGCGAACGCGGGCAGCCCCACGAGGTCGCGCACGCTGTCGAGCACGACCTCGGCACCCGCGGCGAGCAGCCGGTCGCGGGTGTGCGCGCCCGTCGTCACGCCGACGACGAGCCCGGCCCCGGCGGCCCGACCCGAGAGCACGTCGCTGACCGTGTCGCCGACCACGACGACCGACGAGACCGACGACGCCCCGGTGCGCAGCAGCGCCGCGAGCACGAGGTCGGGGGCCGGGCGTCCGCGGCCCGCGTCGACCGGCGAGAGGGCGGCGTCGACCTTCCAGGCCAGGGCGTCGAGCAGGCGGTCTCGGGTGTCGGGCGAGAACCCGGTGGTGAGCACGACCGCGATTCCGGAGGCGCGGAGCGCGTCGATCAGATCGCCCGCGCCCTCGATCGGGTCGACCCCGTTCTCGTCGACGAGCTCGCCGTACGCGACCTCGAACTGCTCGTTGGCCCGCTGGGCGACCCGTTCGTCGCCCCCGGCGAGGTGCCGGAACACCTCGATCTTCGACTGCCCCATCGTGTCGCGGACGTACTGCAGGGCCTCCTCGCGGGTGAGCGCCGGCCCGAGGTCGACCCGGTCGGCGACCCGGGCGAAGGCCTGCTCGACGACGCCGTCGTCGACGACGGTGGTGCCGGCCATGTCGAGCACGACCAGCTCGACGGGAGCGGTGGTCGCGGCGGCCGGGCCGGTCGAGGGGACAGGGGCGGCGGCGGCGTGCGTGGTGTCGGTGGTCATGACGGTGTGCTCTCCAGGAGGAAGGACGGGTGGGCGGTGTGCGGGGCGCGGAGCGGGGCGGCGGGCAGGGCGGCGTCGCGCCCGCCGTCGAGGTGCCCGCCGACGACGTGCTCGGCGAGACCGAGTCCGGTCGTCATGCCGATGCCGGTGGCGACGACGGTGACGAGCACGTCCGGTTCGACCTCGTCGACGACGAACTCGTCGCGACCCGAGGCGTAGACGCCCTGCCACCTCTCGGTGACGACCGGCTCCGCACCGAACAGCGCTCGGAACTCGTCGAGGAACGCCGAGGAGGCGCGCTCGTCCTGGAAGGGCGCGATCGCCTCGCCCCTCCGGTGACTGTCGCCGACGATGATCGAGCCGTCGGGCAGCTGCGTGTACATCTGGTTCAGATCGAGGGCCGCGAGGTCGGGCCGCTCGGCGTGCAGGCGGGCGCGCACCAGCTCGGCGGCGCTCGTGCCGGCGAAGGCGCTGTAGCGGATCAGCGACCACCCGGTGAGCAGGGGCGCCCCGAGCGGCTTCGGGAGGTCGGCGCGGACCCGCAGCATGTCGAGACCGCAGCGCTGCAGATCGGCCCGTTCGGCCAGGTCGGGCAGCAGCTGGTCGAGGTCGTGGTTCGTGGCGACGACCACGGTGCCCGCGTCGATCGGCCCCCGACTCGTCTCGACGCGACCGGTCGTCACGGACCCGACGGAGGTGCGGGTCGAGAAGCGGACCCCTCGCGACTCGAGATGCCTGCGGATCGCATCCGCCGCCTCCCTCGGGTCCACCTGCAGGTCGTAGGGCAGCAGGGCGCCGCCGACGGCCACGCCGGGCGCGACCGGGGTGCGCGCCGCGAGTCCGCCCGCGTCGAGGAGCTCGATCTCGGGGCGGTCGCCGAGCACGCGCTCGGTGCGGGCCGCGGCGAGCTCGCCGAGCAGGGCGAGCTCGTCGTCGTGACGCGCCGCGACGAGGGTGCCGCTCTCGGCGAGCCAGAAGCCGGCGTCGCGGGCGAGCCGCAGCCACAGCCCCCGGGCGGCGAGCGCGTGCCGCCGGGCCTCGCCGCTCTGCGGGGTGAGGCAGAGGTGTCCGAAGTTGCGGACGGTCGACCCGCCGATGACGGCGGACCGGTCGACGACGAGCACGGACCGCCCGCGGTCGACCGCGGCCAGGGCGGCGCCGAGACCCACGATGCCCGAGCCGACCACGACGACGTCGTAGCGCGCGGTCATCGGAACACCCGGCGCATCCACATCGCGAGGCCCTCGACGGCGAGCACCGTCACGAGGATCATCAGCACGATCGCGGTGACCGTCCCGTAGTTCGAGCCCTGGCTGGCGTTCAGCAGGTAGTACCCGACTCCCCCGGCTCCGACGATGCCGAGCAGCGTGGCCGCCCGGATGTTGGTGTCGAGCATGTAGAAGGTGTGGCCGATCAGCGCCCGGGTGCCCTGGGGCAGGGTGGCCCCTGCGTACACCTGGAGGCGCGTGGCGCCGGTCGCGGCCAGGGCGCGCTCCGGCCCGGACGAGACCTCCTCGAACGAGTCGGCGAGCAGCTTGCCGAGCAGTCCGACGCCGCCGAGCGCGAGGGCGAGCGTGCCCGCCTGGGTCCCCAGCCCCGTGACCACGATCAGCACGATGGCGAGGATCACCTCGGGCACCCCGCGGATCCCGACGAGCAGCAGACGCATGCCGCCGCGCATCCCCCGGCTCGGCGCGACGTTGCGGGCCGCGAGCGACCCGATCACGATCGAGGCGACGAGGGTCAGCAGCGTCGCGGCCAGGGCGATCGCGACGGTCTCGCCCATCGCGTCGACCATCGTCGACATCTCGTAGCTGCCGAACGACGGCGGCCAGAACTGCACGGCCACGGCGGGCACGCCGCTCCAGACCGTCACGAGCTCGGACCAGGCGATGTCGCAGACGACGATGCTCGCCACGACGACGGCGGCGGCGACCGCGGCCCACGTGGTGGTCCGCACCCGGGCGCGATCCCACGGGCGGCGCAGCATCGTCGCGACGGTCGCGGGGGCGGGGGCGGGGGTTCCGGAGGCGCGGGTCGCGTCGTCCGCGGACGTCGCGGGGGCGGCGGTTCCGGAGGCGCGGGTCGCGTCGTCCGCGGACGTCGCGGTGGTCGACGCCCGGCCGACCGTCTCGGGTGCCGGGGCGGCGGATGTCGCCGCGCCGCGCCTCCTCGTGGCCCGTCGCACGACGCGGTCGCCGAGACCGCGACCCGTCGGAGCCGTCCCCAGCATGACCGCGCGGACGCTGCTCGAGACGATCTCCATCACGACGCAGAGCACGAAGATGACGACGGCGTAGCCGAGCCCGAGGCCGTAGTCGAGCGACTTGAAGGCGAACGACATCTCCATGCCGAGACCGACCACTCCGACGTAGCCGAGGATGACGCTGCCGCGCAGGTTGATGTCGTTGCGGTGCAGCACGGTCGCCACCCACGAGGGCAGCACCTGCGGCAGCACTCCCGCCGTGAACTGCTGCAGACGCGTGCCGCCGGCGGCGCGGACGGCCGTGCGGGGCCCCTCGTCGATCTGCTCGATGGCGTCGGCGAAGAGCTTCGAGATCATGCCCACCGAGTGCAGGCCGATGGCGAGGATGCCGGGCAGCGTGCCGAGCGAGAACAGCAGCACGAAGACCATCGCGAGCACGACGTCGGGCACGGCACGCGCCAGGACGGTGACGAACCGGGCGGCGGCGCGCCAGACCGGGCCGGGCGACGTGTTCGACGCGGCCAGCACGGCGACCGGCACCGACAGCACGGCGGCGAGCAGCGTGCCGCAGATGACGAGACCGAGGGTCAGCGCGGTCAGCTGCAGCAGCTCGCCGAGGGGCGGGAACTCGATCGCGCCGACCCTGCCGAAGAACCGCTCGGCGTTCGACCAGCTCTGCAGCATGCGGGCGGGGTCGATGTCGACGCTGCGGAGGGCGACGACGCTCGCGACCAGGAGCGCGACGAGCGTGAGACCGGCGGCGACGCGCTCGGGCGAGACCCGACGACGAGGAGGCGCGGCGACGGGGGCGACGACGGCCTCGGTCGTGCGCGGGCGCTCGGTGACGATGCTCATCGGACGGTGTCCTCGGCGGCGTGCGCCGCGCCTCCTGCGAGTCCGGACGTGCCGGCCGCGCCGGGCGTGACTGCCGTGCCGGACGTGCCGGACGTGCCGGCCGCGCCTGGCGTGCCTGCCGTGCCGAGCTCGAGCTCGATGGCCTCGAACTGGTCGGTGCTCGTCGCGACGCGGCCGTAGATCTCCATGACCTGCGCCTTCGAGAGACCCTCGGTGGGGGTGTCGAGCACGACCCGGCCGTGACGGAGGCCGACGATCCGGTCGGCCCACGAGAGCGCGAGGTCGACCTGATGCAGGCTGCAGATCACGGTGAGACCCTCGTCGGCGGCGATCTCGCGGATCAGCGCCATCACCTGGTCGCTCGACTCGGGGTCGAGCGAGGCGACCGGCTCGTCGGCGAGCAGCACCTGCGGACGCTGCATCAGCGCGCGGGCGATGGCGACGCGCTGCTGCTGCCCGCCCGAGAGGGTGTCGGCGCGCTGGTAGGCGCGCTCGAGCAGACCGACGCGCTCGAGCCGGGCGAGCGCCTCCGCCTTGGCCGCACGCCCGTACGACCAGAGCCCGAGGCGCGGCCCGCGCACCGTCGCGAGCGACCCGGTCAGCACGTTCTCGAGCACGGTGAGCGACGGCACCAGCTCGAACTGCTGGAAGATGAACCCGACCTCGCTGCGCAGCTCGCGCAGGGCGCGGCCCGTCAACGCCGTGACCTCACGACCCAGCACCGTGACGCGGCCGTCGGTGGGCCGCTCGAGGCCGTCGACGTGACGCAGCAGCGTCGACTTGCCCGAGCCCGACAGACCCAGCAGCACGACGACCTCGCCGCGGCGGACGGTCAGCGAGGCGCCGTCGAGCGCGGTGGTCGCGCCGAAGCGCTTGGTGATGCCCTCGAGGGCGACGACGGTCTCGGCGGGGCCGGCGGGGCCGGTGGTCGTGGTCGCCGTCCTGGTCGTGGTCGTGGTCGTGGCGCGGGTCGCGGTGGTGGTGTCGTCGTGCGGGTTCATGCGGGTGTCCGTTCTGCTCGGACCCCGGGAATTCACTCAGACCCCCACGCGCGCGCGAGGGTCTGAGCGGATTCCCGGGGTCTGGGGGTGCTACTTCGTCAGGCCTGGCACTGCGTGGCGTTCGTCTTCTCGCAGATGTCGCGGATCTCGTCGTAGTACGCGTCGTCCACGGGCGTCGTCTCGAAGAAGACGCTGCGGAAGCCGTCGCTGTCGGCTCCGTCGATGCCGGCCGCGACCATGTCGTCGGCGCTGACGTTCGCGAGGATCTCCTCCAGCTGCGCCTTCAGGTCGTCGGGCAGGCTGTCCGACTCGACGATCGGTGCGCCGGGCACCATCTGCTCGTCGATGACCTCGACGGCGTCGCTCTTCGCCACCTCGCTGTCCTCCGCGAAGCCCGCGTCGCACTCCGAACCCTCACCGGTCTTCTGCACGCTGACGTCGTGCTTGCCCGCGAACACGGGGGTGATGTCCTTCTCGGGGTCGATGCCGGCCTCGAGCAGCGCGTAGCTCGGGAACAGGTAGCCCGACGTCGACGACGGGTCGACGAAGCAGACCTTCTTGCCCTTCATGTCGGCGATCGACGTGATGTCGCTGCCCTTCGGCACGATGGCCTGCGAGTAGTAGCCGGGCTCCTGCCCTTCGGCCGTCGTGATCGACGAGATCGGCGTCAGCTCGGCGCCGTTGTTCGTGGCGGTCACGTAAGTGAAGCCGGAGAACGATGCGACGTCGATCTGACCGGCGATGCTCGCCTCGATCAGCGCCGCGTAGTCGGTCGACTCGTGATACTCGACGGTCTTGCCGGTCTCCTGCGCGATGTAGTCCATCAGCGGCTGGTAGTTCGTCTCGGTGTCGACAGAGTCGGGCACGACGCCGAACACGAGGGTGCTCGAGTCGACCGCGAAGCCGGCTGCGTCGGACGAGCCCCCGCCCTCGCCTTCGGCCGAGGAGGCGGCGTTCGAGCAGCCGGCGAGAGCGGTGGCGAGCAGGGCGACGCCGGCGAGGGCGATCGCGGCACGGGGACGGCGGAGGGTCATGACGGCCTTTCGGGTGGGAGCAGGACGTGACGATGGTGACACGCGACCGGCCGACATAGGAACCTAACTCGTGGTCCGTTCAGGCAGAGTTCACGTGTTGTATGCCCACCCGCGCCTCCTGGGCTTCGCGTCGAGGTGACTCGAAGCGGGGGGCCTGGGCGCCGGAGGGCACCGAACGGGTCACCTCGATGCGGAGGCTGCGGGGCAGCGGGGGGGGCTAGGCCGCGAGGAGGGCTATGCCGCCGAGCACGACGACCGACGCGACGAGGCGCTTCGCGACCGAGCCCTCGCGCAGCACGAGCGCCCCGAAGACCGCGACCATGACGACGCTCGTCTCACGGGCCGGTGCCACGAGCGCGACCGGCGTGGTCTGGATCGCGACCAGCACGAGGATGTACGACAGCGGCGACAGCACGCCGAACGCGAGCACCCGCGGCCAGTGCGCCCGCCCGACCCCGAGCAGCTCGCCCCGCCGTCGCCCGAGGGCGACGGTGTAGAAGACGACCTCGGCGAGGGTCACTCCGACCATGAACGAGACGGGCGTGAGACTCCAGGTGCGCAGGGCGTGGGCATCCCAGATCGTGTAGGAGGCGATGGCCAGGCCGGTCAGCAGCCCCCAGGCGATCCCGGGGTCGAGGCGGCGACGGGGGCGTGTTCCGCGGAGGCGCGGGGCGGCGGGCGGGTCGACCCGCGCCTCCTGGGGGCCGGCGGATTCGGGGGCTCGGCCGGGTTCGCTGTCGGGGGCTCGGCCGGGTTCGGGGGCGGCTGCGGCGGGCGGGGTGCGGTCGATCAGGCCGGTCGCGACGACGCCGGCGACGACCACGGCGATGCCGACGACCGCGACAGGCGAGAGCCGCTCGCCGAGCAGCAGCACCGCGAGCAGCGCGCTGACCGCCGGGCCGGTGCCGCGGGCCGTGGCGTACACCGTCGAGAGGGAGCCCGCCGCGTAGCCGCGCTGCAGCACGGTCATGTAGACGACGTGCAGCACGGCCGAGACTCCGGCGCCGATCGCGAGACCCGCGAGTCCTCCGCCGAGCCCGCCGGTGAACGGGACGACGGGCAGCCAGAGCACCGCGCTGGCGACGGCGCCCCACCAGAGGAAGGGCGTGCCGATGCGGCTGACGCTGTGGGCGACGATGTTCCACGAGGCGTGGCAGACGGCGGCGGCGAGGACGAGGAGGAGCGCGGCGGAAGACATGGCGGCACCCTTCTACCGTGTCGAGGTGACGCGCCGGGGTCGGGAGGCGCGGGCGGCGCTGCGTCGAGGTGACGCGAACGGGGTCGGGGGGCGCGGGCGGCACCGCATCGAGGTGACGCGAACGGGGCCCTGCTGCGGCTCGAGGGCCCGTTTCGGGTCACCTCGACGCCGAGGGGTAGGAGGCGCGGGGCGCGTCAGGGCGCGGGCGGCACCACGTCGAGGGGGTTGGCCCGGGCCCTTGCGGGGAGGCCCGCCCGGACGGAGCGCCCGGCCTCCGACGACGGCTTGCGGTGCGCCTGCTCGGCGGCGAGTGCGGCGAAGGCGTCGCCGAAGGCTCCACGCGGCAGCCGCTCGACCACGGCGCGCACGAACCCGGGCGCCCAGTCGTCGGGCGCGGCCCCGCTCACGTCGAGACTCGTCGCGCGCTCGAGCAGATGCCCCTCGACGTCGAGCTCGGCTGCCACCGACGGCCACATGTGGCGCTCGATGACCTCGGCCACGCGCCTCCCCCGGTCGTCGCTCCAGCCCGCACCGGCCGCGAAGACCCGCGCGACGTCGGCTCCGGCCCGTTCGAACGGCACCGTGTGGCTGTCGAACGAGGGGGCCAGCCCGAGGTCGTGCAGCATCGCCGCCACCCAGAGCAGCTCGACGTCGACCTCGAGCCCCTCGGAGGCGCCGAGCTCGGCCGCGAAGGCGAACGACCGCAGGCTGTGGTCGGCGAGCGCAGGCGACGCGTGCGCCCGCACGACGGCGAGCGCCCTCTCGGCGACGGGGGTCGGCGGGGTGAGCAGGCCGTCGAGGCGCGAGGAGTCCGTCATGGGAGTGAATCTACGAGTCGACGCGTCCGGCCACCAGTGGCAGTGTCGCCACCGGGGGCTCGAGAAGCTGCCGGCCGCGCTGCGTCGCCCCCCGCTTCGTCGCTCCCCACTGCATCGATGTGACGCGAACAGGGCCGTCCCGCGGCTCGAGGGCCCCTTTCGAGTCATCTCGATGCGCAGAGTGGGAGGCGCGGGGTGGGAGGCGCGGGCGGGGCAGGAGGCGCGGGCCGGCGGGCCGCTCTGCATCGAAGTGACGCGAAAGCGGACCTTGCGCGGTTCGAGGGGTCCTTTCGGGTCACCTCGATGCGCGGGGTGGAGGCGCGGGTGGGCAGCTCTGCGTCGAGGTGACGCGAAAGGGGTCCTTCCGCGGCTCGAGGGGTCCTTTCGGGTCACCTCGATGCGGCGCGGCGCGGGGCGGGTCAGCGGGCGGCGCGGCCGCGCAGCATCCGGGCGAAGAACGCCGTCGCGAGACCCGCCGCCACGAGCACGGCCGCGAGGCCGCTGACCACCTGCCCGACCGGGTAGGCGCCCGGTACGCCGAGCGTCACGAGCCCGATCGCGAAGCGGACCAGCGCCAGCGCGCCACCGGCCGTCAGCAGCGCCGAGGTGACGCGTGCGCTCGTGCGCGAGCTGCGGATGCCGCGCACGACATGCGGCAGCAGCAGCGCGAAGATGTACGCGGGGTACGCCGTGGCGACCGTCGAGTACAGCCGCACGACCCCCTGGTCGAGGTCGACGGCGAGATCGGCGGCGCGGCCGGTCGGCTCGGCCGCGACGAAGAGCAGCACCTCGACGACGAACACCGCCACGAAGACGAGCGCCCCGGGCAGCCCCGAGACGAGTCGCAGGGTGCGGGGCGCGTCGTAGGCGCGGGCGACCTGGGTGCCGGCGAGCAGCAGCCCGGTGAAGAGCAGCAGCTTGGCGACCAGGTCGGTCGCGTTCTCGAACGGCAGGAGGCGGTCGACCGCCTCGTAGACCGGCGGAGTGATCAGCGCGAAGGCCAGGGCGACGGTGAACGCCGAGGCGACGACGATCGGGTTGCGGCCGCGGATGGCGCCGGGGAGGCGCGTGAGGGCCAGGGCCGCCAGCACGGCGACCACGAGGAATGCGATGGTCATGTCACCCCAGGGTGTCTTGGATTCGGTGCGCCTGCTCGGTGTCGGCCGCGAGACGCCGCGCCTCGCGTTGCGCCGCGGCGAGACGTTCGGCGACCAGGTCGTTCAGGTCGACGTCCGAGAGGCGGGTGAGCGCGTCGGATCTCGCGCCGCGCCTCCATCCTGCCTCCTCCAGCGTGAGAACACCTGCGGCGGCGAGTCCGCCCGTCCACGAGGTGCCGGCGATGAGGGCGATCTCGATCAGCTGCGACGGGCGGAGCTTGGGGGTGTTGATGGCCGCCGAGACGTTCGACGGCGCGATGCGCCAGCGCTCGGCGAGGGTCGCGCGGAGGCCGCCCGGGTCGACGGCGTCGATCCAGGTGCGGACGGAGCCGGGGAGGGGCGGGTCGCGCTGGTCGCGGACCCCGGCGAGTGCGTCGCGCGAGCCGGGCGCCTGCCGGTCGAGCAGCACGACGAGGGCGTCGGCGAGCTCGATCTGGGCCAGCACCTCGGCGGGCGTCGGGGCGGTCGGGCGCCCGGCGAGGTCGGCGTAGCGGTCGAACGAGGTGAGCGCGTCGGCGGGTGCGACGCCGGCCACGCGGGCCGCGGCGACGACCTGCGCCTCGGGCACCCGGCCGCGCAGCAGCTGCGCCTGCAGGGTGCTGCGACTGACGCCGAGCGCCCGGGCGAGCGGGAGCGCGGCCGTCGGCAGACCGACGGTCTCGGCCCAGGCCCGGAACTCGCCGGAGGGGAGCGACATGCGCCTCTCCTCTCGAGTGGGTGGGGCCATGCGGGGTCGCGGATCGCCCGAGAGTGACGGACTTCTGTCATTCTCGCAGGAACTATGTATTCTTGACACCGGGGAAGCGCCGCGCACGGTCGATTGCCAGGGCATCAAGAGGGGTGCGTCACGGGGGTGATCGGCTCGACGACTGTAGTCGAGCCGAGACGGCCGAGACCGTGCGCGGGCGCTCCTGTCGACTCGCGCCTCCTCGACCCGCGCCTCCTCGACCCGCGCTTCCTCGGCCCGCGGCGGTGCCCGCGGCGCTACTGGAAGCTGAGGGTGTCGTCGGGCGCGATCGTCATGGCGTAGCTGACGGTGAAGGGGACGTCCTCGTCGATCGTGTAGGCGAGGCCGTCGAACAGCGACTGCGCCTGGACGACCAGATGGGCGGTGCCCGGCGCCTCGTCGACCAGCCACTGACCGGGCGTCGACGACGGCACCACGGCGACCGTCGGGTGCTCGACGATCGACCAGGACGGCTCGTCGAGCAGCCGGTCGTCGACCTGGCGGCCGAACGGGCAGCCGGCGGGCAGCAGCACCTTCTGGGTGACGCACGACCCGTCGAGCTGGCGGTCGAGCTGCTTCTGCAGCACCGCCGCGAACGACGCCCGCGGCTCGACGTCGACCGCGACGGCCGTCGTCGAAGCGACCGCCGACGCGCTGACCTCGACGGGGTCGGCGTGCAGGTAGGTGCTGTCGTGCGAGAGCTCGAAGCGCGACGGCGCCAGCACCGTGAAGCGCGTCGTCACGTCGCCGCTCGTGGTCGTGACCTCGCGCCCGTCGACCTCGAAGCGGGGGTCGTTGCGCGGGGTGACGTCGATCGTGGCGGTCGGCTTCTGCTCGAAGCTCCACTGGTCGAAGAACAGGAACCGCTTGCCCGCCTCGCGCACCACGAACTGCGACTCGCCCGCGACGCCGTCGAGCGTGTAGGCGAGGGTGACCGTGCGCGTGCCGTCGCCGAGGGGCAGCTCGGACACCTCGCGCACGTCGTCGAGCCCGCCGAGCGACGGGACCTCGAGCAGGCTGTCGTCGAGATCGTCGGTGGGCTCGACGCCGGCGAGGGTCAGCGCACTCGAGACGTCGCCGCGGTCGACGGCGTCCATGTAGCCGCGGGCGAAGCCGCCGGCGCTGTACACGGTCGCGTTCAGGGCGGCGACGGTCACGACGAACGCGACGACCACGAGGAGCGCCGCGCCTCCCCAGATCGCGACGAACGTCCGATTCCGTGAGGCGGGTCTCCTCTCCCCCACAGCAGAAGACATGCCCACAGTGTAGGTGGGCGCGGGTCACGGAACGCCGTGGAGTCGAGGAGGCGCGGGTAGATTGGATCCGCTCCCCGCGCCTCCTCGGTCCCTCCGGGCCTCGTCGAAAGGTCCCGTCCGCTCGTGCCCGTCGCCCTCTCCGCCGAACAGCAGGCCGTGTTCGACGCCATCGAGAACACGCGCGAGCACATCTTCGTCACCGGGCGGGCCGGCACGGGCAAGTCGACCCTGCTGAACCACCTGTCGTGGAACACCGAGAAGCAGGTCGTGATCTGCGCGCCCACCGGCGTCGCGGCGCTGAACGTCGGCGGGCAGACGATCCACTCGCTGTTCCGCCTGTCGATCGGCCTGATCGCCGACCACGACATCGACCAGAAGCCCGAGCTGCGCAAGCTGCTGAACACCATCGACACCCTCGTGATCGACGAGGTCTCGATGGTGAACGCCGACCTGATGGACGCCATCGACCGCTCGCTCCGCCAGGCACGGCAGCGCAGGTCCGAGCCGTTCGGCGGGGTGCAGGTCGTGCTGTTCGGCGACCCGTACCAGCTGCCGCCGGTGCCGGGCGACGCCGAAGAGCGCGCGTACTTCCGAGACAACTACCGCTCGATGTGGTTCTTCGACGCCCACGTGTGGGACGATGCGTCGCTGCGCATCTACGAGCTCGCGTTCATCCACCGGCAGACCGCGGGCGACTTCAAGGAGATGCTGAACGCCGTGCGGCACGGTCGGGTGACGGCCGAGATCGCCGGTCACCTCAACGGGGCGGGCGCCCGAGCCGTCCCCGCCGACTCCGACGCGATCACGCTCGCGACCCGCAACGACACCGTCAACCGCATCAACAAGGTCGAGCTCGAGCGGCTGCCCGGCAAGGTGCTGACCGCCAAGGCCGAGGTCAGCGGCGAGTTCGGCGGCAGGTCGTTCCCCGCCGACGAGGCCCTCGAGCTGAAGCGCGGGGCGCGGGTGATGTTCCTCCGCAACGACAGCGACCAGCGCTGGGTCAACGGCACGACCGGCACGGTGACGAAGGTGCGCGACACCGTGTTCGTCGAGGTCGACGGCGAAGAGCACGAGGTGCAGCCCGCCGTCTGGGAGAAGTACAGCTACAGCTACTCGCAGTCGACCAAGCAGCTCCGCAAGGACGTCGTCGCCGAGTTCACGCAGTTCCCGTTGCGGTTGGCCTGGGCGGTGACCATCCACAAGTCGCAGGGCAAGACCTACGACAGCGCGATCGTCGACCTCGGGTCGCGGGTGTTCAGCGCGGGGCAGACGTACGTGGCGCTCAGCCGCATCACGTCGCTCGAGGGGTTGTACCTGTCGCGCCCCCTGCGGCCCGCCGACATCATCGTCGACCTCGACGTGCGGCGGTTCATGAGCCAGGCGACGCGGGTGCCCGCTATTCATGCTGCCGCGGACGCCGCGGAGAAGGCGGGCGACGAGGCCTGAGGGCAGACGGGCAGACGGGCAGACGGTCAGACGGGCAGCCGGGCAGACGGGGTCGGTGCTACGCGGCCGCGGCGGCCTTCGCGGCGGCCAGCGCCACGAACAGCTCGGTGCTGAACTCGTACGCGACCGCGACCTCGTCGAGCACGCGCTCGCGCGCCTCCGGGCTCCAGTCGACGGCGTCGAGCTGCTGGCGGTAGGTGGACTTGAACTGCTTCGGTGCGGCGATCTCGGCGAAGAGGAAGAACCCGACCCCGTTCGTGTCGAACCCGAACCGCCGCTGCATGATCTGGCGGATCAGCTGCCCGCCCGACAGGTCGCCGAGATAGCGCGTGTAGTGGTGCGCGATGAAGCCGCCGACCCATTCGGACGCCGACCGGATGCGCGCGCAGTAGTCGCTCGTGACGTCGAGCGGGCGGATGCGCGACCGCCAGTCGTCGCCCAGCAGGAACGCCAGGTCGGCCGTGATCGCCGGAAGCCGCGTCAGCGCCGGCGAGAGGAACGGGGCCGCGACCGCGTCGCCGGCGAACCGGGCCGCGACGGTCTCGAGCGCCTCGTACACGAAGTAGTGCTGGGCGAGCATCTCGATGTAGTCGTCGCGGGTGCCGCGCCCGGTCATCAGATCGGCCATGAACGTGCAGCCGATGTCGCCGGTGGCGCTCGACGCCGAGGTGCGCTCTCGCAGGGCCTGCGAGAAGGGGATGACGACGGACATCGCGGGCCCCTCCGTTCCGTGAGTCGGTTAGGTGACCCTAACCATAGCGAGGGAGGCGCGTGACGGCTACGCCCCTCGGCGAAACGTCAGGCGATGCCGAGGGTCTCGCAGGGCGAACGGCTATTACGCGTAG
This sequence comes from Frigoribacterium sp. AC394, assembly GCF_979258095.1. Classification (NCBI taxonomy): domain Bacteria; kingdom Bacillati; phylum Actinomycetota; class Actinomycetes; order Micrococcales; family Microbacteriaceae; genus Frigoribacterium; species Frigoribacterium sp. AC394. The sequence goes on from NZ_OZ409834.1 coordinate 1,743,956, forward strand.
ATGCGTAGTAGCCGATTCTCGCTGGCGCCTCACGAAACCCCGGGGACACGACACTGGCACCTCCCGAGGCCCCGGGGACACGACGATCGGCTATTACGCGTGGATGCGTAATAGCCGATCGTCGCTGCACCCCCCCGAGACCCGGGGCGACGTCGGCCCGAACCGACGACGCCCGGACCAGGGGGCCCTACCGAGGAGGCGCGGCTCAGCCCTCCGAGCTGGACGCCCGTCGTCTGCGGATCACGGCGCTGACCAGCAGCCCGATTCCGGCCAGCAGCGCGAGACCGCCGATCGTCAGCGGCACGGTCGACTCGGAACCGGTGAACGCCAGGTTCCCGGAGTCGCCGTCGTCACCGCCGAAGCGATCGCCGACCGGGAACGCGGGGCTGGTCGAGTCGGAGGGGGTGGGCACACCAGGCGTGGGCGAGTCCGACGGAGCCGGGACTCCAGGCGTGGGCGAGTCCGACGGGGCCGGGACTCCGGGGGTGGGGGAGTCCGACGGGGCCGGGACACCGGGCGTGGGCGAGTCCGACGGGGCCGGGACTCCCGGGGTGGGCGAGTCGGACGGAGCCGGGACCTCGGGAGTGGGCTCCGGAGTCGGGCCGGGCGTCGGGCCCGCGGCCTCGTCGATGCCGACGACGTAGTCCACGCTGTCGGCCGGCGACTCGCCGTTGTCGGCCGTGATGGTCACGGTCGTGCTGCCGGGGGTGGTGGGCGTGCCCGAGATGACCCCGGTGTCGGAGTCGAGGGTCAGCCCGGGGGGCAGCGTGCCGTCGGTGACCGAGAAGGTGGGGGCCGGGTTGCCCGACGCCGTGACCTCGAACGAGTACGGCGTGCCGACGGTGCCGTCGGTGGGGTTGCCCGAGGTGATGACCGGAGCCGACGTCACGGACGGCTCGCCGGGAGGCGCGCAGTTCTGCGGCACGGTGATCGTGTTGGTGTCGAGGGTGACGGCGCCGGTCTGCGCCAGCAGACGACCGGAGACGGTCGCGCGGGTCGTCGCGGTGATCGACTGCTGGGCCAGGATCGTGCCCGCGAACTGCGCATCGGTGCCGAGGGTCGCCGAGTCGCCCACCTGCCAGAAGACGTTGCACGAGCTCGCGCCGCCCGAGAAGGTCATGACCGTGTCCGACCCGATCGTCAGCGTGCTGGCGGCCTGGATGACGAAGACGGAGTCGGCGGCGCCGGCGAAGGCGAGGTCGCCGGTGTCGGCCAGGTTGATGGCGCCGCCGGAGTACACGCCGGGTGTCAGCGTGCGGTCGTCGAGCTGGGCGATGCCGCTCTCCTGCGGCGTGAGGCTGCGGGCCACGCCGTAGGCGGTGGCCAGGTCGGCCTTGGCCTGGCGGGCGGGGCCGTTGGCGACCTGCAGCGTGCCGCCGACGATGACGCCGGGGCCTTCGCGGAAGCCGGTGACGGAGGTCCCCGGGCTGAGGCCGACGTTCCCCTGCACCACGCTCGTGCCGGTGTTCGTCACGGTCGAGCCGGCGAGGACCCCGTAGGTGGAGGCGGTGCGGAGGTTGACGGGGCCGTCGATGATCGTGTCGGCCTGAGCCGCGAGGCCGCCGGCGACGGTGAGAGCAGCGGCGACGCCGAGCACCAGCGCCGTTCGGGCGATTGGAAGAGGGGACGGCGTGCGGGCCATGGAGGCACCTGACTGAGAAGAGGAGGCACCTGATCACACGACTGGGTCATGCGGCGTTCCCCGTTACTCGAGGTATACGTGGAGCCGACGCCGATGACAATGCTTTAGCCGGATAACGAACTACTTGAGTGACGTTCACGGTCGCACGTCAAGCGACCGACCCCCGATCGGGGGCCGCGGGGCTCAGCGGCGGCGGTCGGCGCCGATCGCCGTCAGCAGGAGCAGCCCGCCCACCACGAGGTGCGAGATGTTGTCGCCCAGGTTGACGGCGAGGTAGTTCGCCTCGGTGCCCTCGACGAAGAAGCCGACCACGCCGAAGACCACGAAGACGAGACCGACGATCGCGCCGATCGATCTGGCGGCCGAGACGCCCGACGTGCCGCCGAGCACGAGCGCGGCGCCCGCCAGCACCCAGATGACGGCGAGGGCGGGGTTGACGTTCCAGATGCCGAGGAGGTTCGCCCCGGTGGTGTCGAAGAAGCTGCCCATGTCGGGCGCCAGGAACCCCGCCACCCCGAGGAGCAGCACGATCGTGCCGAGGGCGAGCGTGAGACCGCGGTTCGGCGACTCGCGGATGCTCGGGGCGGGAACGGTGCTCGTGGTCGTCATGAAGACATCCAAGCACCCCGGGGAGGCGCGCGCGAGCCGAGCGCGGACCGCACCGCCGGGTGCCATGATCGGACGATGAGCCCGACCCCCCTGCGCCTCGTCGTCGCGGTCAACCCGTCGGCGTCGTTCGGTCGGCGGAGCGACGTCGGCTCGTCGGTGGTCGCGGCGCTGACCCGTGCCGGGCACGACGTCACCGTGCTGCTCGAGCAGTCGTTCGACGACCTCGTCGTCGCTGCCCGCGCGCAGCTCGCCACCTCGCCCGACGCCCTGGTCGTCGTGGGCGGCGACGGCATGATGAACCTCGGCACGAACCTCGTCGCCGGCACGGACGTTCCCCTCGGGCTCGTCCCGACGGGCACCGGCAACGACATGGCCCGGGCCCTGGGGATCCCGCACGACGACAGCGATGCGGCCACGCGCCTCCTCGTCTCGCAGCTCGACCGGCCCGCCCGCGTCATCGACGCCGGCCGGGTCTCGCGCGGCGCCGACACGACCTGGTTCGCGTGCATGCTGTCGGCCGGGTTCGACGCCGTCGTCAACGAGCGCGCCAACCGCATGCGCCGCCCGAGGGGCCGCAGTCGCTACAACCTCGCCCTCTACCTCGAGCTGATCCGGCTGAAGCACCTCTCGTACCGGCTCGAGATCGACGGCGAGAGCATGCAGCTCGACGGCACCCTCGTCAGCGTCGGCAACGGCCGGTCGTTCGGCGGGGGCATCACCGTGCTGCCCGACGCCGAGCTCGACGACGGGCTGCTCGACGTGCTCGTGGTGGAGCGGCTCGGGCGCCTGCAGTTCCTCCGGCTGTTCGGTCAGGTGGCCCGGGGCACGCACCTCGCCGACCCCCGCGTGCACGTGCACCGGGCGCGACGCGTCACGATCCACTCCGACGACGTCGCGGCGTACGCCGACGGCGAGCGGATCGGGTCGCTGCCCGTCACGGTCGAGGTCGTGCCGGGCGCACTCCGGGTGCTCGCGCCCGACGCCGTCTAGCGGCGCCGCGCAGCCCTCATCGATGTGACGCGAAAGGGGCCTCGTGCGGCGCGGAACGCCCGCGTCGAGTCACATCGATGCCGCCCGCCGAGGAGGCGCGGGTCGACCCCGAATCGCAACCGTCGGTTCACGTGCGCAACACCTGTGGTCCGTACGGTCGATCGACCCCCGACGAAGGACCGTTCCCATGCGACCAGCCCGCCGCCCCTCCCCGCACGACGCGACCGGCGTCCGTGACGCGCCCCGCGCCTCCTCCGCTCCCCGCGCCAAGCGGACCGCCCTCGCCGGCGCCGCCGGGCTGACCGGTCTCGGCCTCGTCGCCCTCGCGGCCGTCGGCCCCGCCGCCTCGGACCCCGCGGCGGCCGCGATCGTCGCCGCGCCGATCGCGTCGTTCGCCGACGCCGACGCCTTCTCGATGGCGCCCGTCGGCAGCTACGAGACGGGCGTGTTCGATCAGAGCGCCGCCGAGATCGTCGCGCACTACGCGGCCGAGCAGCGCCTGCTCGTCGTGAACGCCGCCGCGGCCCGCGTCGAGGTGCTCGACGTCGCCGACCCGGCCGAGCCGACCAAGCTGTTCGACCTGCAGACGACGGGCGTGCTGTCGTCCGACGGCTCCGTCGTGCCCGCCGACGCCGTCGCGAACTCCGTGTCGGTGCGCGCCGACGGACTCGGCGCCGTCGCCGTCGAGTCGAGCCCCAAGACCGCCGCCGGCTGGATCGTCTTCTTCGACGCCGCGGGCGACGGCGAGGCCCTCGGCGCCGTGCGCGTCGGCGCCCTGCCCGACATGGTCGCCTTCTCGCCCGACGGCACCCGTCTCATCGTCGCGAACGAGGGCGAGCCGGCCGACGACTACACGGTCGACCCCGAGGGCACGATCAGCCTGATCGACGCCCCCGCGACGGTGTCCGTCCCGGCGCAGACCGCCGTGCGGACCGCCGACTTCCACGCCTTCGAGGCCGACGGCGCCACCCCGGTCGACCCCGCCGTGCGCATCTTCGGCGGTCGTGCCGACGCCGGCACCGTGACCGACGCGGACCCGCTCGTGCGCCCGGTCTCCGAGAACCTCGAGCCCGAGTACGCGACCTTCTCGAGCGACGGCTCCACCGCGTGGGTGTCGCTGCAGGAGGCGAACGCCCTCGCGATCGTCGACGTCGCCACGGCGACCGTGAGCGAGATCGTCCCGCTCGGCACCGTCGACCGCTCGGTCGTCCCGTTCGATCCCTCCGACCGCGACGGCGCCGACGGCGGACCGGCGATCTCGATCGGCACCTGGCCGGTGCAGGGCTACCTGATGCCCGACACGATCGACAGCTACGAGGCCGACGGCGACACCTACATCGTGACCGCGAACGAGGGCGACTCGCGCGACTGGTCGGCCTACAGCGAGGTCGCCCGGGTCAAGGACCTCGGCGACGACGGACTCGCCCCGGTCTGCGACTCGATCGACCCCTCGCTGCTGACTGACGCCGGCCTCGGCCGTCTGAACATCACGACGGCGAACGGCCTCTCGGCCGATCGGAGCTGCTACGAGACGCTGTACACGTTCGGCGGCCGGTCGTTCAGCATCCTGGATGCCGCCGGCACGTCGGTCTTCGACTCCGGCGACGCCTTCGAGCAGCTGCTCGCCGAGGTCGCCCCCGAGTCGTTCGACTCGAACCACACCGCGACGGGCGTCGACGGCCGCAGCGACGACAAGGGCCCCGAGCCAGAGGGCGTCGCCCTGGGCGAGATCGACGGGCGGACATACGCGTTCATCGGATTCGAGCGCGTCGGCGGGATCGCCGTGTACGACGTGACCGAGCCGACCCGTGCCTCCTTCACCGCCTACGTCAACAACCGCGACCTCTCCGTCTCGGCGGAGGACGAGATCGACGACGGCGCCGACCCCGCCGGCGTGCTGACACGCGCCGGCGACCTCGGCCCCGAGGGGCTCGCCTTCGTCTCGGCCGCCGACTCGCCCACCGGCGAGCCGCTGCTGGCCGTCGGCAACGAGGTGTCGGGATCGACCACGATGTACGCGATCTCCGTGCCCGCCGCGGTCGAGCCGACCGTTCCGCCCGTCGACCCGAGCACGCCTCCCGTCGACCCGAGCGCGCCTCCGGTCGACCCGACGGTGCCGCCGGTCGACCCCACCGTGCCGCCCACCACCGAGCCGGGCGATGGCGCGACGGCCGTGCCGCTGCCCACGCCCACGGGCGACGCGGGCGACCCGGGCGTCGGCTCCGACGGTTCAGGAGGCGCGGCCGACGACACCGACGACGGCGCGCTGGCCTTCACCGGCTCCGACAGCGCGTGGCTCGTGCTGCCCGTCGGCGCCGCGCTCCTCGCGCTCGGCACCGGGCTGCTGCTGCTGGCCCGCCGGCGCCGCGCCGCGTCGGAGTAGGCCGTCTCGGACGGGATCGGCGAACCTGAGTGTCTTCTGTGTTCGCCGATCCCGTCCAATCGTTTCCCGGGAGGGTGGCGAATCCTTTTCATCCCCACCGGGAATCACAGAAAAGGACCTGATCATGAATGCTTTCTCCCGTAAGAAGATCACCAAGGTCGGACTCGGCCTCGTCGCTTCCGGCGCCCTCGTGTTCTCGCTCGCCGCGTGCTCGATGGACTCCAACAGCGGCTCCACCGAGTCGACCAGCTCGGCATCGGCATCGGCCGAGCCCAGCGCCGAGGCCACCCCGGTCGCCTCGCTCCCCGACCTCAGCAACGGCGTCGACACCCAGGTCACCGTCGACCAGTCCTTCGTCGACGCGCTCACCTCGCTGGGTCTGACCCCGGCCCCGGTCGGCACCGGAACCTTCGACGGCGCCACGGGCACCTTCGCGTTCCCGATCACCGGCGGCAACGTCGACTACTACGACCCCTCCTCCGACGTGCGCCCCTACGTCCAGGGCGAGCTCGACCACGACGGCTCGGGCCTGTCGCTGACCGCCGGTGACACCACCGTCGAGCTCACCGACTTCCGCATCGACCCGGGCGAGTCCAAGCTCTACGGCACCGTGTCCGCCAACGGCGAGGTCGTCGTCGAGGACGCCTACCTGTTCAACCTCTGGGGCGGCACCCTGAAGCCCCTCCAGATGGAGGGCACCAACGCCGTCCTCGAGGGCACGACCGTGCACATCAGCCCCGACGCCGCCGCGCTGCTGAACGAGACCTTCAGCACCGACGCCGTCCAGGACGAGATGCTCGTCGGCGTCGCGAAGATCACCGTCGCGACCGAGTAGTCGGCGCCGCTCCGGCGGCATCGCTTCTCAGTACGACGACTCGGGCTCCGGCCCCCGGCCGGGACCCGTGTTCCCGGTGGAACCCCACCCCGCAAAGCCCCACGGCCGCGCGAGGTGGGGTTTTCCCGTGCGCCCAGGCCCGCGCCTCCTGCTGGCCCGCTCGATGAGTCACGACTCGCCGCGCATCCTCCCGACCCCGCGGCGAGTCGTGACTCCTCGACCCCGGGGTGCGGGGCGGGGCGCGGGGCGGGCGGGGCGCGGCTGGCCGCCCGCGGAGGCTCACGCCGATCCGCGCGGCGTACCCTCGGGGCCATGAGCGAACTCGACACCATCGACCTGACCACCCTGCGCGGCGACAGCACGACCTTCGGCGCCTACAGCGACAAGGTGGTGCTGGTCGTGAACGTCGCCTCGCGCTGCGGTCTGGCCCCGCAGTACGAGAAGCTCGAGGAGCTGCAGAAGACCTACGGCGAGCGCGGGTTCACGGTGCTCGGGTTCCCGAGCAACCAGTTCCTGCAGGAGCTGGGGTCGTCCGAGGCGATCGACGAGTACTGCTCGGCGACCTGGGGTGTGACGTTCCCGATGATGGAGAAGATCAGGGTCAACGGGCGCAACGAGCACCCGCTCTACACCGAGCTGAAGAAGGCGGCGGACGCCGACGGCAAGGCCGGCAAGGTGAAGTGGAACTTCGAGAAGTTCGTGATCACCCCCGGAGGCGCGGTGCACCGCTTCCGCCCCACCACCGAACCCGACGCCCCCGAGATCGTGTCGCTGATCGAGGCGTCGCTGCCCGCGTAGGTCGAGGCCGCGCGGCGCCGGGCCGCCCCCTCCGCGAGCGGGTCGACGCAGCGCCGCGCTGCGCCGGGCCTACGCGAGCAGGTCGACGGCGAGGTACCCGGCGTATCCGCCGCGGGTGCGACCCACGCGGCGGCCCGAGGTCAGCACCTCGCCGGCGTCGGATGCGGTGACGACGGCGTCGGTCTCGCGGAGCCGCTCGACGAGCACGACGTCCTCGTGCAGGTCGAGCGCGTCGAACCCTCCGGCGGCGCGGTAAGCGCTCGCCCGCAGCCCCAGGTTCGCGCCGTGCACGTGCCCGTTCGGGCGACCCGGCGTGTGCCGGGCCGTCCAGGCCGCGATCTGCTCGGCGCTCAGGTCCGCGAAGTCGGGTCGCACGGTGCCGACCATCACGTCGCTGCCGTCGTCGGCGAGGGCGACCTGCGCCACGAGCCATTGCGGCGGCACGACCGAGTCGGCGTCGGTGTTGGCGATCCACACGGCGCTCTCGTCGACGCCCTCTGCGGTGAGCAGTCGCATGGCCCGGTCGACTCCGGCGGCGCGGGCCACGCCGACGGCGCCGCCGGCCGTCTCGATCACCGTCACGCCGGGGGCGCGTCGGGCGAGCTCGGCGGTGTCGTCGGTGCAGGCGTCGGCCACGACGACGGTGACGACCCGCACCTCCTGGTGATCGTCGTGGAGGCGGTGCCGTGCGACCCCGACGGCGGCGAGGCAGCGCTCGATCAGGGCCGACTCGTCGCGAGCGGGCACCACGACGGCGACCCCCAGGACACGCGGGCCCAAGACACGCGGGCCCAGGACACGCGGGCCGAGGAGGCGCGGCGCACTCACCGCAGACCCGTCCGGTCGGCCACGGATCGCCCGTCGCGCGACCGCACGTCGAGCACGAAGTCGGCCTCGTCGTGGTGCGCGACCGGGTGCAGCCCGGGGCGGCGGAGCAGGGCGGCGTGCACGTCGTCGCCGCTCTGCCGGAAGTCGTCGGCCCCGTGCCGCCAGTGGCAGGCGACGACCGTGCCCGCGGGGGCGAGCACGCGCTCGACGTCGTCGAGCAGCCGCTCGAACTGGTCGGGGTCGAGGTAGTAGCCGACCTCGCTGATCAGCACGAGGTCGAACGGGCCGGAGTCGGGCAGCCCGCGCGTCACGTCGGCCTGCTCGACCCGCACGTGCGGACGATCGGCGAGTCGCGCCCTGGCGTGCCCGACGGCGACCTCGGAGACGTCGAGCGCCAGCACGGACGAGGCGCGCTCGGCGAGCTCGGCCGTCACGACGCCGATCGAGCAGCCGATCTCGAGCACCGAGCCGAGCCGCTCGTCGGGCAGCGACGCGAGCGTGATCGCGCGCTTGCGCCGCTCGTACCAGCGCGTCGTGACCCCCCAGGGGTCCGCCCGGCGGGCGTGCGTCGCGTCGAAGCGGGTGCCGTGCGGCTGCGCCGATACGGGCTGAGCGGACTCGGGCTGAGCAGACTCGGGCTGCGCCGGCTCGGGCTGCACCGGCTCGGGCGGCCCGGAGCGCACGAAGACCTCGGCGTCGCGCCGGAAGTGCGCGACGAAGTCGGGGCGGAGCACGGCCTCGTCGCCGGGGCGCGACGACAGCGGGCGCAGCTGCGAGGCGTGCCGGTCGAGGGCGCGGGCCGCGGCCGCGCGGGCCTCGGGGTCGAGCTCGACCCGCACGAGATCGGCCCACGGCACGTCGGGGTGCTCGGGGGCGCCCCAGTGCCAGAGCCAGACGGGGTACTCGAACAGGGCCGGCGCGAGGTCGGCACCGACCGCCTCGGCACCGGCACCGGCACCCACGACACCCGCGACACCGTCGGCGTCGGCGTCGGCGTCGGCCGCAGCGTTCTGCACCAGCTCCGCCGCGATCTCGCCGAGCACGCGGTGGTCGCGGTGACCGTCGCCGCGCCAGGGGGCGAGCACGACGGCCGGGCGGACGTCGGCGACGACGGAGGCGAGGCGGGTGCGGATGTCGACCCGCGCCTCCTGCAGTCCTCCGTCGGCGACGCCCATCAGCACGAGCTCGATGCCGGAGCCGAGCTCGTCGAGGGCGGCTCGCGCCTCCGCCGCGCGCTCGTGGCGCAGGGCGTCGGCCGAGGTGGTGGTCGAGTCGGGGTGCGAGCCGGCTCCGTCGCTGACGACCACGACGGTGACGGCGCGCCCCGAACGCACGGCGAGCGCGATGAGCCCGCCCGCGCCGAGCGTCTCGTCGTCGGCGTGCGCCGAGAGCACGAGCAGCGGACCGGCCGCCGAGCCGAAGCCGGAGCCGTCGCCGAGGAGGCGCGGGTCGACCGGCAGCGCGGCCAGCCTCCCGTCGGCGGCCCACGCCTCGACGGGGCCGGCGGGGTCGCGCGCGTCGAACCTCACCACGGGGCGACCGCGCTCTCGCGCAGCTGGCGGCCGAGCGACGCGTCGTCGGCGTCGGCGTGGTGCTGGCGCAGGTAGAGGGTGAGGTCGGCGACCCGCTTGGCGTGGGCGGCGTCGGCGACGAGGGGCGCCGGGCCGAGCGCGCGACCGACCCGGGTCAGCACGTCGTCGGCGGCGTGGGCGACGGTCGCGCGGACCCGCTTGGCGAGCAGACGGCCGTCGTCGCCGGTCGCGCGGCCCCCGTCGACGAGCTCGGCGGCCTCGGCCAGGGCGCGTCGGGCGTCGGAGAGGCGCTCGTCGACGGCTCCGAGCGCGGCGGCGGTGTAGGGGTCGGGGTCGCGTCGGACGACCGTTCGGTGCAGCGCGCGGGCGATGCCCACGGCCCCGCCGTACCAGCACGCGGCGACGGCGATGCCGCCCCACGAGAAGCCGGGGCGTTCGAGGTACCAGCCGGGGGCGCCCACCGGCGAGGCCGCGACGGCGTCGAAGCGCACCGGGCCGGAGGGGATCTCGACCAGCCCGCGGGCGTGCCAGGCGCCGTCGACGACCTCGACGCCGCCCTGCCGCAGATCGACCGAGAACAGCCGCCGCTCGTCGCCTACCCAGGCCGTGACGAGCGCCGAGTCGAGCACGCCGGCGAGCGAGCACCAGCCCTTCTCGCCCGAGAGCGACCAGCCGTCGCCGACCTGCTGCGCCTCGAGACGGGTGCCGGGCAGCTCGGCCGCGAAGACGCCCCAGCTGCGCGTCGCCGCCGCGGAGGCGCGGGTCGCGCCCGCCGCGTCCGTCCCGTCGGGCCTGCTGGTCGCGTCGGCTCCACCCGCCGCATCGACCTGCTGCAGGATGGCGAACGCGTCGAGGTGCGGCTCGACGGCGCGGGCCGCGCCGAGATCGTGGGCGGCGAGCGTCGCGAGGGCCCGCCACAGGTCGGCGGTGCGCCCCTCCCCGGGGACGGGCGCCGCACCTCCTCGGCTGGTGAGGGCGATGCCGAGTCGGAGGGAGCCCTCGACGTCGGAGGGGAGGTCGTCGGCGACGAGACGCGTGAGCGAGCCCGGTTCGCTGGGGCCGGTGAGTTGCATACCTCGACCGTAGGCCGACGAGGGGATTCCCGGGGTCCGTCGACAGGAGCCGGCGAGGGTGATAAGGGCCGACCTCGAGCCGCTCCGCAGGCGGGCGGCACGACGAGGGCGCCTCCCCCGACGCCGAGGTGCTCAGCGGAACGAGGCCGCGACCCCGTTGCGGTGGTAGTCGAAGACGATGCTCGTCCGTGTCGACGCCACGCTCGGCTGAGCCGACAGATGGTCGACGACGAAGGTGCGGATCTCGCTCGAATCCGAGACGGCGATGTGCACGATGAAGTCGTCGTGCCCGCCGAGGAAGAACACCTGCAGCACCTCGGGCAGACTCCGCACAGCCTCGGAGAACGCGGTGATCGCCGCCTGCCGCGACCCCGGGCGCAGGGTCACGCCGATCACCGCCTGCAGCGGGCGGCCGATGCGACGCTGGTCGACGCTCGTCAGGAACCCGGTGATCACCCCGCGGTCGATCAGCGACCGGAGTCGCGTGTGCGCGGTCGACGGCGCGACGCCGACCGCCGCGGCGAGCGCCGCGTTCGACAGGCGGCCGTCGGTGGCGAGCACGTCGAGGAGGCGGCGGTCGACCTCGTCGAGGTCCGCAGGAGGTGCGGCGACGGCACCGACGCCCGCCGCGCCTCCTGCAGGTCGAAGATCGTTCGATTCGGTCATGCTCAGCGCCTCTCGCAGGGTGTCATCGGGTCGATCCATCGGGTCTCGCAGAATATTCTTCGGTTGAAACACGGGTGAAACGAATGATCGACAGCATCGTCTCATCGATCGACGACGACCGGCCCGCGAGGCCCTGACGCGACAGGAGACGCCCATGCGCGTCGGAGTGCCCACCGAGATCAAGAACAACGAGAACCGCGTGGCCATCACGCCCGCCGGCGTCGACGCCCTGGTGCGCCGGGGTCACGAGGTGCTGATCGAGAGCGGGGCCGGCACGGGCTCGCGGATCCACGACGACGACTTCGCCGCGGCCGGCGCGACCATCGTGCCGACGGCCGACGAGGTCTGGGCCCGGGCCGACCTGCTGCTCAAGGTGAAGGAGCCGATCGCGGCCGAGCATCGCCTCCTGCGCCCCGATCAGGTGCTCTTCACGTATCTGCACCTGGCCGCCGACCGCGAGCTGACGGAGGCGCTGGTCGCCTCGGGCACGACCGCGATCGCCTACGAGACGGTGCAGCTGCCCGACCGCTCGCTGCCGCTGCTGCAGCCGATGAGCGAGGTGGCCGGGCGGCTCTCGATCACGGTGGGGGCGTACCAGCTGATGCGCGCCTCCGGGGGTCGGGGCACCCTGCTCGGCGGCGTGCCGGGCACCCCGCGCGCCAAGGTCGTCGTGATCGGCGGCGGTGTCGCCGGCGAGCACGCGGCGGCGAACGCGCTCGGCCTCGGCGCCGACGTGACCGTGATCGACCTGTCGCTGCCGCGCCTCCGTGCCCTCGAGGCGCGCTTCGACGGACGGATCCAGACGCGGCCGTCGACGCCGCACGAGATCGCGATGCAGGTGCGCGACGCCGACCTCGTGATCGGATCGGTGCTGATCCCCGGTGCGGCCGCGCCGAAGCTCGTCACCGACGAGATGGTCGCGGGCATGAGGTCGGGCGCGGTGCTGGTCGACATCGCGATCGACCAGGGCGGCTGCTTCGAGGGGTCGCGGCCCACCACCCACGACGACCCGACCTTCGCCGTGCACGACGCCGTCTACTACTGCGTCGCGAACATGCCGGGCGCGGTGCCCGAGACGTCGACGCGGGCGCTGACGAACGCGACGCTGCCGTACGTCGTGGCCCTGGCCGACCGCGGCCTCGACGCGGCGACGGCGGCCGACCCGGCACTCGCGGCCGGGGTGAACGTGCACGCGGGCGAGGTCACGAACGCCGGCGTCGCGGCGGCGCTCGGGATGCCGCTGGGCTGAGCCGCCGAGTCCGCTCCGCGCACGACGCGCCGTGGCGGTTGCGCCGGCGCGAGCGGCCTGCTTACACTCGCCTCTGATCGAACACGTGTTCGAACGAGAGGCAGGCCATGAACATCTCCACCACCCGATCGGCCGTCGCGCTCTGGTTCGACGACGGCCTGCCCGCGCGCCTCGTCCACGACGGCGTCCGGTGGCGGGTCAGCGACACCCCGACGCCCCTCGTCGACGAGCCGCTGTTCGTCCACGAGCTCATCACGCACCCGCCGCGGAGGTTCCTGGGGTGGCGGTTCCAGGCCACGGCGTCCGACGGCACGACCCACATGTTCGAGGTCGTCCGCGACGCCGCGGGGCACTGGCTGCTCGGGCGCCTCTACGACTGAGCGGAGCCCGGGCCGACGGCGATGCCGGCCCGGGCTCCGTGTCAGGCGGGTCTCAGTAGCCGGCGCCGGCCGACGAGTCGGCGCCCTCGACGAGCGCGCGGGTTCCCGAGACGCCCAGACGGGTCGCGCCCGCGGCCACGTAGCGACGGGCGTCGTCGATCGTGCGGACGCCGCCCGAGGCCTTGACGCCGACGCGGCCGCCGACGGTCTGGGCCATCAGCTTGACCGCGTGCTCGGTCGCGCCGCCGGTGGGGTGGAAGCCGGTGCTCGTCTTGACGAAGTCGGCCCCGGCCCGCTCGGCGGCCTGGCAGACGGCCACGATCTCGTCGTCGCTCAGGGCGGCCGACTCGATGATCACCTTGAGCACGGTCGGGCTCGGCACGGCGCCGCGCACGATGGCGATGTCCTCCTCGACGGAGACGAAGTCGCCGGCCTTCGCCGCGCCGACGTCGATGACCATGTCGATCTCGTGGGCACCCGAGGCGACGGCCTCGAGAGCCTCGGCGGCCTTGACGGCCGAGGTGTGCTTGCCGCTCGGGAACCCGGCGACGACGGCGATCTTCAGCTCGGACCCCTCGGGCAGCACCAGCGGCAGCATCGACGGCGAGACGCAGACCGAGTAGGCGCCGAGCTCGACGGCCTCCGCGATGAGGGCGTCGACGTCGGCGTGCGTCGCCTCGGGCTTCAAGAGGGTGTGGTCGACGAGGCGGACGATGTCGGCGGCCTGCAGTGTCTCGGTCATGGGGGTCCTTCCGGGGCGATCGAGCCCGATCGGCTCGTCGTCCATCATCGACCGTCGCGGCACGACGGCGAAACCGACGGCCCGCTCAGGCCGGGCGATCGCCGTCGCGGCGCTTCTCGACCTCGATCTCGAGAGCCCGCAGGCGGGCCTGCTGCTCGTGGAACTCGATCTCGCGGTCGAGGGCGGCCAGCTGCTCCTCCGTGCTGAGGGGGCGGGAGGTGGTGGCGACCGTCTGCGTGCGCGGACCGCCGAATCCGAGCCGCTCGCGCCTCCTCGGATCGCCGAACGACACGTGCTCGGACGGGGCCGACCGCTCACGGCCCACCGCGAACCACAGGATGCTGCCGATCAGGGGCAGGAACACCACGAGGAGCACCCAGACGAGCTTCGGCAGATGCTGCACCTGGCCGTCCTGTCGCGTGACGATGTCGACCAGGGCGACGAGCACGAGGGCGAACATGAGACCGGAGACGAGCACGTACATGTCGCGATCATATTCAGCGAACTCCTACCTGCGCCACCAGCGATTTGGAGGATCATCTGGATGGAATCGGACGAATCTGGCCCGCCGACGCGCAGAAGTGGTTGAGTCGGTGATTGCCCGACCCCGTGGCAGCAACCGCGCCCGACCCGGCGCTCGCAAAGAAAGCAGTCATCATGCTCGGTCTGATCGTCAGCCTCATCATCATCGGCCTCATCGCCGGTGCAGTCGCCCGCCTCGTCGTCCCCGGCAAGCAGAACATCTCGATCCCGATGACCATCCTCCTGGGCATCATCGGCTCGTTCGTCGGTGGATTCCTCGCCTACCTGATCTTCCCCGGCAGCAACCCCGACGGTTTCTTCCAGACCTCGGGCATCATCGGTTCGATCATCGGCGCCATCATCGTCCTGGTCATCTACCTCAAGGTCACCGGCCGCAAGGGCGCTCGCAACTAGTCGACCCTGCGCCGCGCGAACGGGCCGCTCTCCAGTCGGAGGGCGGCCCGTTCTCGTGCGCCCGGGGCTGGGGCCGCGCGCCGTGCGACACGGGGCGACGGTGGGCAGAAGACGCCCTCCAGCACCCCACGAAGGGCATGTTCCGACCACCGTGCGCCGGGCATCGGGGGCCTGGCGACCAGGGTGGGCAGAAGACGCCCTTCAGCACCCCACGAAGGGCACGTTCTGACCACCGTGCGCTGGGCGTCGGGGGCCGGGCGTCGGGGCGGAGCGGGCTGCAGCGCAGCGCAGCGCGGCCTCCGCCCTACGGCTTCCCGTTCCCGTTGTTGTTGCCGGGGCCCGAGTTCGGGTTCGTCCCGCTGTTGCCCGGCCCGGTCACGGCGCCGGTGCCCACCCCGGTGCCGGGCACGGTCGCCTCGGGCACCGGGACCTCCTCGGGCGCGGTCTCGTTCTCGTCCGGTTCGTTCTCGTCGGGCTCGTCCTCGCCGGTCGACTCGGAGGGGGTCGTCGGCTCGGGCGCCGTATCCTCCGACGGCTGGGCCGGCGCGGGTGCGTCCTCGGTCTGCTCCGGCTGCGGCTCGGTCGTCTCGGCCGGGGTCGTCTCGGCCGGGGTCGTGGCCTCGTCGGAAGGGTCGTCGCTGGGCGTGCCGCTGCTCGGCTGCGACGACTCGACCGGTGCTCCGTCGCCGTCGCCGCCCTGCGTGATCCCCCAGACGACGGCCCCGGCGATGAGAGCCAGCACCGCGACGATGATCACCGGCAGCACCCAGCGGCGTCGCCCCGAGGAGGCGCGGTCGAAGTCGCCGGGGCCGCCATCGGCACCCGAGCCTCCCGCACCGGCACCGGCCGCCACTCCGCCACCCGTCGCGGCGGAGCCGAGGGCCACCGCCGGGGCGAAGCGCTCGGTCGGCGCATCCGAGCCCGGAGCGCCGTTCGAGTACGACGACGTCGGGGCGTTCGCGCCGTAGGCCGCGGTCGGTGCGTCAGCACCGGCACCGTACGCAGCGGTCGGCGCGTCAGCACCCGCACCCGCGCCGTACGCGGCGGTCGGCGCATCCGCCGCCGCCGCACCCGCGACGCCGGCGCCCGCGACCCCGGCAGCCGCAGCCGCGGCGGCCGCGGCGGGCAGCACCATCGTCCGGTCGCTGCGGCTGATCGGCTCCGTCGGATCGGGCACCGAGGCCAGGTCGGAGGTGTCGCCGCCGCGGGCGGCCGAGGCCAGTCGCGACGCGCGGCGGGAGACCTCGAGCGCGGTGGGTCGCGCCTCCGGATCCCTGGCGGTCATCGAGGTGAGGAGCGACGCCCAGCCGGTCTCGAGCGACGACGGCACGATCGGGTCGTTGTGCAGGCGCGCCATGACCGACTCGATCGCGGAGCCCGTGAAGACCCGCGATCCCGTCAGGGCCTCGAGCGCCACGAGACCGAGCGAGTAGACGTCCGACGGCGGTTCGATCGGCTGACCGAGCGCCTGCTCGGGGCTGATGAACGCGGCGGTGCCCATGACGGTGCCGGTCGCGGTGAGCCGCGTCGAGTCGACGAGGTAGGCGATGCCGAAGTCGGCGAGCTTCGCACGGTAGCGCCCCTCGCCGCCGGGCACGGGGGCGAGCAGGATGTTCGCGGGCTTGACGTCGCGGTGCACGACGCCGCCCTCGTGGGCCACGTGCAGCGCCTCGCCCAGGTCGGCGAGCATCGCGGCGGTCGTGGCGGGGGTCAGCGGGCCCTCCGAGATGAGCGTCTGCAGCGTCGGCCCCTCGACGAACTCCATGACGAGGTAGGCGCGGTCGGCGTCGTCGACGCGGGCGTCGAAGAGCGTCACGATCGCCGGGTGGGCGAGACCGGCGAGCACCTGCACCTCGCTGGTCTCGCGGCGCAGCTCGGCGGCGTCGGCCCCCGTCGGCGCGAAGAGCTTGATGGCGACGACGCGGCCGAGCAGCGTGTCGCGGGCGCGGTAGACGCTCGCCATGCCGCCACGGCCGAGCACCGACTCGATCTCGTAGCGGCCGTCGAGCACCATGCCTGCGGTGAGGTCCGGGGTGTCCATGTCGCCTCCTGTCCGGGTCGTCGGGCAACGCCCCCCACCCTATTCGGGCTACGGAGTGACCATGCCGCCGTTCACGTTCAGGGTCTCGCCGGCGACGAAGCTCGACTCGGCGCTCGCCAGGAACACGTAGGCCGGGGCCTGCTCGGCGGGCTGCGCCGCGCGGCCCATCGGCGACTCGCTCGAACCGAACTCGGGCAGGGTCTCGGGGTCGACGCCCTGGGTGACCTGCAGCACCGACCAGGTCGGCCCGGGCGCGACGACGTTGACGCGGATCCCCTTCGAGACGAGCTGCTGCGCGAGCCCCTTCGAGAAGTTGTTGATCGCGCCCTTGGTGGTGGCGTAGTCGAGGCGGTCGGGCGCCGGCGTGTAGGCCTCGAGCGACGCTGTGTTGATGATGGTCGAGCCCGGGCCGAGGTGCGGCAGGGCGGCCTTGATGATCCAGAACGGGGCGTAGACGTTGGTCTTGAAGGTGAGGTCGAACTGCTCGTCGGTGATCTTCTCGATGCCGTCCTGCCAGATCTGCCGACCGGCCACGTTGACGACGGCGTCCAGTCCGCCGAGGCCGGCCACCGCCTCCTCGACCAGGGTGCGACAGAAGGAGGCGCTGGTGAGGTCCCCGGGGATCGCGACGGCCTTCCGACCGGCCGCCTCGACGACCTCGATCACGTGGCGGGCGTCCTCCTCTTCGGAGGGGAGGTACGACAGCGCGACGTCCGCGCCCTCACGCGCGTAGGCGATGGCGACGGCGGCGCCGATGCCCGAGTCGGCACCGGTGATGAGCGCCTTGCGACCCGTGAGGCGACCCGAGCCGCGGTAGGTGCTCTCGCCGAGGTCGGGCACCGGGTTCATCCTCGACTGCAGGCCCGGCTCGGGCTGCTGCTGCACCTCGGGGCTGATCACGGGGAAGCGCGTGCGGGGGTCGTCGAAGGTGTACTGATCGCGGTCCATGCCGTCCGTCGTACGCCGGGGTCCTGAGCGGAGGGTGCGTGCGTACCCCGGGTCGCACGGTGGCCCGCGACCCCGATCGGCGGGTGTTATCCGTCATGCGCACTGGATGCGCGGATAGTTAGTCGGTCTAGCGATTCCCGTGACAGCATGCTCATGCATCGACTTCACGGCGGTGCGGAGCGGCTCACGGCCTCTCCACCGAGAGTCAAGGGCAGCGCAGGGCTGCCAGAAACGAGCACCACGATGAGCCTCATCCGCCCCACCACCGGTCGCGTCCGCAGCCCCTTCTCCGAGGTGCGCGACACCGAGCGCCAGGCCACCCTCTTCGTCGTCGCCACGTCGGCCGTCGCGGCCAGCGTCATGGCCACGGCCGCCCTCCTCGTCACCCTGGGCTTCGGCGCATGAGCGCGTCCGAGCTGCGTCACGTCGAGCTCGCGCCCACCGAAGCGCTCGACCTCTCCGAACTCTTCGTCGGACGCGGCGAAGACGGTCCGCTGGCCGCCTGAGCCATGCGCCCCTCCTTCTCCAGCCGCATCCTGGCCTCGTCCGACGACGTCGACCACGTGTCGTACTTCGACACCGGCATCGACGACGACGACCTCGACTGAGATCGGCGTCACCTGACTTCACCGCGTCACCCGCTCCACCCGCTCCACCCGCTCCTCCTGCGTCATCAGCACGACCGAGCACGATCCGTACCAGCGGCCCACGACGTGGGGCGCCGACGAGGATCACCGACCACGGGCCTCCCCTCACCGGGAGGCCCGTCGTCGTCTGCGGGTGCGGGTGCGGGTGCGGGTGCGCCGTCTTAGGCTGTCCGCCATGAGCATCGACGCCGAGAAGACAGTCCAGCTGCGCCGCTACGAACTCGTCGAGGGCGTGCTCGACGAGTTCGTCGAGTGGTTCCAGGCCAGGATCGTCCCGGCCCGCGAGGCCGAGGGGTTCGCCGTCGAGTTCGCGTACGCCGACCGCGAGGCCGGGGAGTTCGTCTGGGCGGTCAGCGTCGCGGGCGACGCCGCTACGTTCGCCGCGGTCGAGGAGGCCTACCTCGCGAGCGACTCGCGCGCCGCCGCCTTCGCCGATCAGCCGAAGAGGGTCGCCGCCAGCCATGTGCGCCTGATCGAGCCGGTCGTATCCGCAGGAGCCCGCACGGAGCGCTGAGCCGACCGCGCACGTCGACGTCTTCAGGAGGCGCGCGAGGGGAGTCGCCGGAGGCGCGCGAGAGGTGGTCGCCGGAGGAGCGCGACAGTAATCCCCCGCTGGTCACGGAACGGCCTCGCTATCCGATTCGCGAACACATCCGGATGCCCCCCAACCGGGGCGCCGACGCCTCCGAACTCTTCTGCGGGTGCCTAGCAACCCGTGTGTCCGGTCCCCTGCGGACGACGTTCCCGGCGAGTACCCGAAACCCGCCGAGATCACGCGCCGACGCAGCGGACGACACCAGTCGAGGACCCGAACCTCGGCGCGGGCTCTCGGATCAACGACGATCCGGGATCCTGCTGGGCACCGATCTCGCGGCGCCGATCCCTCCACAGGGTCGTGCGCCGCCGTCCCGCTGTTCGCTCTCCGGCGCAAGCCGGGCCGAATCTCGGCGGGAGACGTATCGTCGGATGAGCCTCGTTCGAGGCCGTTCTCACGAGGAGCCCCGTGTCATCTGATCGACCCACGCCACCACGTGCGACCGTCGTCTTCCTGTCCGACGCCGCCCCCGACCCCGACCGGTCCGACGACTCGCTCGGTGCCGCGCTCGCGATCGCATCGGGCCACCCGGGGGCAGCCTCCCTCGACGTCCACATCGCGTCGGCGCCCCCGACCGGGGCGACCGACGACGAGATCGTGACGGCCGTCGTCAAGGCGATCCGCGCCTCCGGAGCATCCCGGTGGCTGCTGGCCGCGAGCGGTACGCGCGTCGACGCCGTCTCGCAGACGGTGGCGCGCATCCTGTCCGGCGAGGCGGGCGTGTTCGGTCTCGCCGGCGTGGTGGTGACCTCACCGGGCGACTTCGACGGCGTCCCCGCGCTCGTGCTCGACGACGCCTCCGCTGCAGGAGAGTCGCTCGTCGAGGCGATCGCGACGTTCTGGCGCGATCGCGCCGGGCTCGGACCGACCATGTCGCTCGACTTCGCCGAGGTCATCGCCTCGACCCGCACCAGTCCGCAGACCCGGGCGCTGCTCGCCCGTCGTGCCCTCGCCGACGACCCCGACTACCGGCCGCAGACCCTCTCGACGTCGCAGCTCGAGACGCTGCGGGTCGTCGCCGACCTGGTCGTGCCCCAGCGCGCCCCCTGGCCCGGTGCCGAACTCGACCTCGCGGCACGGATCGACGTCGATCAGAACCTCGGCCGGTCCGACGGCTGGCGGAACAACGCTCTGCCGCCCGACCGCGAGGCCTACCGACGCGGGCTCGACGCCCTCGCCGACCTGCGCCTCCTCGGTGTCGACGATCAACGGGCACGGGTCGCCGCACTCGTCGCCGGCGAGTTCGAGCCGTCGACCGGCGAGATGACCGCCGAGCAGATGCAGCTCTGGTTCGAAGACGCGCGGGTCGACCTCGTGCGCGCCTGGCTCGCCCACCCCGCGACGATGGAGCGCATCGGCTTCGACGGCTTCGCCAACGGCGGACCGGGCGGTGCGCTCTTCCAGGGCTTCGACCTGCTCGGCGCCGACCGACGCGAGCAGTGGGAACCGACGATGGAGGTCGTCCGATGAACCTCGACCAGATGACCACCTACTCCGACGACGAGATCGTCGACGCGGTCGTGATCGGCACGGGTGCCGGCGGGGCGCCGATCCTCAGCACGCTGGCGGCGCAGGGTCTGCACGTCGTCGCGCTCGAGGCCGGGGCGAACTTCGATCCCGAGCTCTTCACCCAGGACGAGACCGAGGCCGTCGCCATCAACTGGATGGACGAACGCCTCAGCGCCGGCGAGAACCCGACGGCCTTCGGCCTCAACAACAGCGGCAAGGGGGTCGGCGGGTCGACCCTGCACTGGGGCGCCTTCACACCCCGCCCCGACGAGCGCGATCTGCGGCTGAAGTCGCTGACCGGCAAGGGCGTCGACTGGCCGATCGAGCACGCCGAGCTGATCGAGTACATCGAGCGCGTCGAGGCCTTCGTCGGCATCGCCGGGCCCGCCGACTACCCGTGGGACCCTTCGCGGCGGTACACGCTGCCGCCGGCGCCGCGCAACGCGTCGTCCGACATGGTGATCCGCGGGTGCGAGGCGCTCGGCATCACCGCGACCGACGGCCCGGTCGCGATCACCACCGTCGACCGCGAGCAGGAGCACGCGGGCATGCGCCACGCCTGCGTCAACTGCGGCAGCTGCCACCAGGGCTGCCGCAACGGCGCCAAGGTCAGCATGGACACCACCTACCTGCCGTCGGCGGTGGCGCACGGCGCCGAGATCCGACCCGGGTCGATGGTGCACGGCATCGAGCTCGACGAGGCCGGAGAGGTGTCGGCCGTCGTCTACACCCGCGACGGGGTCGAGCACCGTCAGCGCACGAAGGCGCTGTTCCTCTGCGCGGGTGGTGTCGAGACGCCCCGTCTGCTGCTGCACACCGGGCTCGCCAACAGCAGCGACCAGGTGGGCCGCAACTACATGGCGCACGGGGCGACCCAGGTGTGGGGCACCTTCACCGAGGAGATCCGCAGCCACCGCGGCTACCCGTCGTCGATCATCACCGAAGACACGATGCGACCCGAGGGCGTCGACTTCGTGGGCGGTTATCTCATCCAGAGCCTCGGGGTCATGCCGTTGACGCTGGCCACGACGCTGGTGCGCGGCGGCGGACTCTGGGGCGACGAGCTCGTCGAGGCGATGGAGGGCTACCGGTACCTGGCCGGGGTCGGCATCAACGCCGAGTGCCTGCCGAGCGACGACAACCGCCTCGTGCTGTCCGACGAGCTCGACGAGTTCGGCATCCCCAAGGCGATCGTCTCGTTCAGCGCCGGCCCCAACGAGGACGCCATCGACGAGCACGCCATCGCGACGATGACCGCCATCGTCGAGGCCGCCGGCGCCACCGACACGATGGTGCTCGCCCGCACGGCGCACACCATCGGCACCTGCCGCATGGGCGACGACGCGACCGACGCCGTGGTCGACGCCGACGGGCGCAGCTTCGACGTGCCGAACCTCTGGGTCTGCGACAACTCCGTCTTCCCGAGCGCGGTCGTCGCCAACCCGGCGTTGACGATCATGGCGCTCGGGCTTCGGACAGCCGAGAAGTTCCTGGCGGCGCGGGTCGCGGGGTAGGCGGGGGCCCGGTCGGCGGGGCGGGTCTGCGGGGCGGGTCTGCGGGGCCTGGTCGATCGGCAGGCGGCCGGTAGGCGGATCGCAGAATAGGCGGCGCGGGCGGCGGGAATGCCCGGGTTGTCCGTTTTCGGAAACCGCGGCTGATCGGGGCCGTTCTCGGCTGGACAGGATCGAACGCTTGTTCGTATCTTTGTGGCGTGGGTGATGACGAGAGTTGGAGCGACGGCGGCGTCGTCTACCGCATCACCGTCTTCGGCAATCGCCTCACCCTCGAGATGACGGAACCGCGTCGCGACGACAGCGACGAGAGCGGTGGCGTCACGATGGACATCTCGCGCATGTGGCACCGCGGCCAGTCGGGTGCGGCCCGCTTGTCGATCGTCAGCCGCACCGGCGCGGTCACGATCCCGTGCCCGCTGCCGATCGCACGCCGCCTGGTCGCCCGCTGGTCGGCCACGACCGGCGACAGCGTCGGCGACGACCGCCTCCCCATGAAGGACGAGCACCCCTAGCCCCGCCGCCCCCTTGCGTCCCCGCCGCCGCACCCCTCTGTGCAAATCGCGACTGAACGGCCCCTGACGGGCAGCATTTCCTGGCGTTTCAGCTCCCCCGGGGCAAAACTGTCGGGTTTGGCACGCGCCCGGCGGCCGAGCCGGTCGGGTTCGGCACGGGCCCGGCGGCCCAGCCGGTCGGGTTCGGCACGCGCAAGCCGTATGTGTAAATCGCGACTGAACGATCCCTGACGGGCAGCATTTCCTGGCGTTTCAGCTCCCCCGGGGCAAAACTGTCGGGTTCGGCACGCGCCCAGCGGCCCAGCCGGTCGGGTTCGGCACGCGCAGCGCCGACGCCACCGCACCGCACCGCACCGGCCGAGCCGGTCGGGTCCGGCCCCCGCAACGCCAGCGCAGCCAGACTGGCGTCATGACCGCCCCGCTCGAGACCCCCGACGGCCGCTACATCGTCGTGCGCGGTCGCCTCTGGCGGCGGTCCGACCCGTCGTTGAGCGACGACCGGCGGGCCGAGCTCGTCCACGACCTGATGGAGGCGCGGCGCGCGAAGAAGACCGCGCTCGGCGACGACGACCCGGCCGCCGTCGAGCAGGCCCGCGCCCGGGTCGACGCGGCGAAGACCGCCCTCGGCGAGCGCGGCCCCGTCTGGTGGGGCGACGGCGCACCCGACGAGACCCGCCGCATGGCCGAGAACACGCGGTACGCCGACTGGTTCGCGTCGGTCGACGGGCCGTAGACCCTGCCACGCTGGGAGGCATGCCGTCGCTCGATGCCCTCCGCGCCTCCTTCGTGTCCACCCGAGGAGGTGCGGTGGACGACAGCATCCCGCAGCTCGCCGAGGCCGACCCCGACCTGTTCGGGGTCGCTCTGGTCCGGCCCGAGGGCGAGGTGGTGGCCTCGGGTGACGCCGAGCATCCGTTCTCGATCCAGTCGGCCGTGAAGCCGTTCCTGTTCGCGTTGGCTCTCGCCGACTCGGACGGCGCCGCGCTCGACCGGGTCGGCATCGAGCCGACGGGCGAGGCGTTCGACGCGATCAAGCTCGAGAGCGACACGGGTCGGCCGCCGAACCCGATGGTCAACGCGGGGGCGCTGCTGACCGCCAACCTGGTCGACGGCGACTCGGGCGATGCGCGCACGCGCCGGATCCTCGCCGGCCTCAGCGCCTTCGCCGGTCGCGAGCTCGACTACGACCGCGAGATCAGCGAGAGCGAGCAGCTGCACGGCGATCGCAATCATGCGCTCGCTCACCTGATGCGCTCGGAGGGGACGCTCGACGAGACCGCCGACGAGGCCGTCGCCGTCTACGCCCGCGCCTGCTCGGTGATGGTCGACGCCGTCGCGCTGGCCGTGATGGGGGCGACGCTGGCGTTCGGCGGGCGCAATCCGGTCACCGGCGAGCGCGTCGTCTCGACAGAGGTGGCGCGGGACGTCGTGTCGGTGATGGCGACCTGCGGGGTCTACGACGGCTCGGGGCGCTGGATGCGCTCGGTCGGCGTGCCCGCGAAGTCGAGCGTCTCGGGCGCCATCGTGCTCGCCGCCCCGAATCTGCTCGGCGCGGCGATCATCAGCCCGCCGCTCGACGAGCTCGGCACGAGCGTCCGCGGCGAGGCCCTCAGCCGCGCCCTCTCCGAGCAGTACGGTCTGCACTCGTTCGGCTACCGCGGCTAGGCCCGCCGGCACACCCGGCACCGGCACCCGGCAGCCGGCACCAGCGTCAGGCCGGGGTCAGCAGCCCCCGCTCGAGCACGTCCGCCACGGAGAGCACCTTGTAGCCCTGGCTCTCGAAGAAGACGGTCATCCGGTCGTCGTCGGTGCCCATGACCGTGCCCTCGCCCCAGGTCGCATGGACGACGCGGGCGTCGGTGGCGAATGCAGGAGGCGCGGTGTCGGTGGGGTGCGCCTCCTCGTCTCCCGAGCGCGCCTCCTCGGCATCGGTCCCGGCACCCGTCCCGGCGGCGTCGGTCCCGGTGCGGGCGTCGGACAGGCAGAGGTCGCAGTTGCCGCAGCGCTCGGGCGAGTCCTCGCCGAAGTAGCCGAGCAGGAACCGGCGGCGGCAGCCGGCGGCCTCGGCGAAGGTGCGCATCATCTCGATCCGGGACGTCGCGACGCGCTCGCGGGTCTGGGCGACCTCGCGAGCCGCGCCCGCCGCCTCCGCCGCGTCGAGACCGGCGACCGGCTCGAACCCGTCCGTCGACTCGGTCAGCGCCCCGCCCTCGAGCAGCAGATCGATGAGGCGCGACACCGTGCGCGAACCGAGCGCGAGCTGCCCCGCGACCTCGGCACGGGTCACCGGGCGTCCGGCGGCCGACAGCGCCGTGAAGACCCCCCGCAGATCGGCGCGGCCGGGCAGCCCCGAGGCGAAGAACGACCGCAGCGACAGGTCCTCGGGCCGGTAGTGCAGGGTGGCGGTGGCCGGGTCTCCGTCACGACCGGCCCGCCCGATCTCCTGGTAGTAGGCGTCGAGAGAGTCGGGCACGTCGGCGTGCACGACGAAGCGCACGTCGGGCTTGTCGATGCCCATGCCGAAGGCGCTGGTCGCCACGACGACGTCGACCTCGCCGGCGTGGAACCTCTCGTGCAGCAGCCCGCGCTCGGCCGACCGCTGCCCGCCGTGGTAGCCGACCACCGTCCGGTCGGGGCAGCGTTCCGCGATCGCCGTCGTGTAGACCTCGGTCGCTCTGCGGGTCGCCACGTAGACGATGCCGGGGGTGGTCGAGTCGGCCACCTGCTCGACGACGGCGCGCATCTTCTCGTCGTCGTCCTCGTGGCGCACCACCTCGAGGGCGAGGTTGGGACGATCGAAGCCGCGGCTGACGATCAGCGGGTCGCGCAGTCGCAGGCGTTCGACTATCTCGTCGCGCACCGGCCCCGACCCGGTCGCCGTCAGCGCCAGCACCGTCGGTCGGCCGAGGCGCTCGACGATCTCGCCGAGATGCAGGTAGTCCGGCCGGAAGTCGTGACCCCAGGACGACACGCAGTGGGCCTCGTCGACCACGACGAGGGCGACTCCGGCGTCTCTCAGCCGGTCGACGGTCTCGTCGCGCGCGAGCTGCTCGGGGGCGAGGAACACATACGTGATCTCGCCCGCGGCCAGACGCCGCCAGCCGGCGTCGTTCTCGGCGTCGGTATGACCGGAGTTGATGGCGACGGCCGCGGGCGCATCGGGGCGCCCGACCAGCCCGGCGACCTGATCGGCCTGCAGCGCGATGAGCGGCGACACGACCACGGTCGGCCCGTCGAGCACGGCACCGGCGACCTGGTAGATCGCCGACTTGCCGAACCCGGTCGGCATCACGCCCAGGGTGTCGCGACCCGCGACGACGGCCTCGATCGCCTCGAGCTGCCCGGCGTGCAGGTCGTCCCAGCCGAAGAGGTCGGCGGCGGCGGTCGTGATGCGGGCGGTGCGGGCTGCGGGGGTTGGTTCGGTGCGTGCGGTGCGTGCGGTGTCGGCGGTGGGTTCAGTGTCTGTGGTGCGTGCCGCGGGTGCGGTGGGTGCGATGGGTGCGGTGCGTGTGGTGCTCATGTGGTCCTCGTGTCGGTGGGGCAGAGGTCCATCTCAGGCTCGCCGACCGAGACACGCGCACGACTGACAGCCGATGATCGGCCCGCCGTACCCCGTCTCCCGATCGGGGCGGCACCTTACTCGGACCCGCCCTAGGATCGTCCACGGGGGAGCACCTGCTTCGAGAGATCAACCCTTGGGGGGCCGCATGACCGACGACGACCGCGACGCGCAGGGGCCGGACGACGCGCCCGACGGGGCCGACCAGCCCGACCGGCCCGCCGAGTCCGCCGAGTCCCGCCAGCCCGCCGAGCCCGCCGAGTCCCGCCAGCCCGCCGAGCCCCGCGAGCGGTCCGGGCACGAGATGCTCTTCGGCGCCCCCGACGACGACCCGGAACCCGCCACCGCCACCGCCACCGACCCCGAACCCGACCGGCGTCGCGGCGGTCTCGCCCTGCCGATCATCGCCGTGACGGTCGCCGTCGTCACCGTGGTGGCGGCCTGTTTCGTCGTCTTCGGCGACGTCCTGGGGCTGCGCGGCGACGCACCCTCGGCGGCGCCCGCGACGGCGTCCGCGACGGCGTCCGCGACCGCACGGCCGGGTGCCGCTCAGTTCGGCGCCAGCGCGACCCCCACGCCGACCCCGTCGCCCACCCCGTCGGGGGAGCCCACCCCGCGCGCCGCAACCGCCGCGCCCGTCGACGCCGATCTGCCGGCGCCGACGGTGGCGTCCGTCCCGGCCGGAACGGTCGTGACCGAGGGTGATGTGCGCTCTCCGCTCGGCAGCGTCGCGTACCACTACCGGGTGGTCGCCGACGGCTCGAACGGCTACGACGTCCAGTACTCGGGCTTCACGTCGACGCTGCCCGTGCCGGTGTCCGCGACGCTCATCGACATCGCGCCCTCGGTGGGCGACGGAATGACCTCGTACGGCGTCGGCTCGGTGCTGCTGGGCGGGCCGACGAGCGCGCCGGCGTCGGGAGGCACGACCCTCGGCACCAGCCAGCCGTCGTACCTCGGCACGATCGTGACCTACTCGTCGGCTCCGTCGGCGGACGGCGTCCCGCTCGAGATCGGACCCGACAAGGTGCTGGCCGTGCAGTCCGTCGCCTGGACCATCCCGCCGCGCGAGACCAACATCGCCCCCGCCGACTCGGGCCCCGCGTCGTTCGCGGCCGGCACGGTCACCTCGACGACCGACGCCGGAGCGCCCCGAAGGTACCTCGTCTCCCCGAACGACACCACCGATGCGGTCGCCGCCCGGTTCGGCATCTCGGTCGCGGCGCTGATCTACCTGAACGCCGGGCTGCAGGTGCTCGACGACGAGCAGCGTCTGTTCGAGGGCACGACGCTCAATCTCGATCCCGCGAGCGTCTGACCGTCCCGCGCCGCGCCTCCTCGGCTCCTCCGACCGGCTCGCGCCGCGCCTCCTCGGCTCCGACACCGGATCGCACGCTGCACCCGCTGGCCGACTCGACATCCGCACGCAGCCGCACCGTGGGAGGCGCGGGTCGACACGACCGACACCGCAGTCGCACCGCAGGAGGCGCGGGTCAGCCGGTCGCGACCGTCGGCTCCGCGTCGAAGCGGGCACCCTCGGGCCGCGGGGGCGTCAGCACGAAGATCAGGAAGGCGAGCCAGCCGACGAACGGCACGAACAGGACGAACGCCCACAGTCCGCTGCGGTTCGCATCGTGCAGACGCCGCCAGGTGATGGCGAGGGTCGGCAGGGCCGTCGCGAGGTAGATCGCGAGGAGGATCGCGTTCGGCGCGGTCGAGAACGACTGCCCGTCGACCTCGCTCCAGTCGCCGGTCAGCACACCGGTGACGCCCTGGATCGCGAACGGCAGCGCGAACTGCACCAGCGCGACCCACCAGTACTCTGCCCGCCCCGCCCGACCCGAGAACGTCGCGTACTTGACGATGAAGCGCCTCATGGCCTCGACGAACGACGCTCGGTAGTACGGCTGGTCGATCGGCCGACGGGCGCGGGCGCGGTCGCTGGGGGCGGAGGCGATGGTCACGCTCTCATCGTAGGTGGCGAGCCGGCCGCGGAAGCGTTATCCACAGGGCCCGGACGCGGCGACCCCCGCCCCCTAGGCTGAGCGAAACGACCGCGTACCGAGGGGACCGCTCATGACCGACAACACGCCCAACGACCCGAACCAGCCGGGCCACCAGAACCCGCAGGGCCAGCCCGGCTACCCGCCCCAGGGAGGCGCGCAGCAGCCCTACGGATCGGCTCCCCAGGCGTACACGCCCGGCTCGAACGAGACCACGGGCGGCAGCAAGCCCCCGTCGAAGGGCATGGCCATCGCCGGCTTCGTCCTCTCGTTCTTCGGTCTGCTCGCCATCGTGGGTCTGATTTTGAACATCATCTCGTTCCGCCGGTTCGGGCGTGCGGGTCAGCCGCGCGGCCTCTCGCTGGCCGGCATCATCATCTCGATCGTGGTCATCATCATCACGGTGATCGGCATCATCGCCCTCATCGCCAGCGCCTCCGTCCTGCTGCAGCAGTGCGCGGACCTCGGCCCCGGCACGCACGTGGTCGACGGCGTCACCTACACCTGCAGCTGGCTGCGCCACCACCGCACCAGCCCGACGGGCCGGTGCCGCACCCCGGGTCATCGGCCCGTCGGAGCGGCACCGGCCCGTCGCCGCGTCCGGCGCCGCGGGCGCGCCGCCGCGCCGCCGCGGCCGCGGCCGCGCCGCTGCGCGCCCAAACGAAGTGACGCGAAGCGGGCCGTTTCGCAGCCCGAGCCCCCGCTTCGAGGCACCTCGTTCGGGCCCGACGGAGCGGCCCGCACCCCGGCCACACGAAGTGACGCAGAAGGGGTGGTTCGGGGGCCCGAGGCCCCGGTTTGAGGCACTTCGTTCGGAGGCGGCGGCGCGGCGCGCGCGGCGCCCGCAGCGCCCGCGGGGCGCGCACCTCGGCGACACGAAGTGACGCAGAAGGGGCGGTTCGGCGGCTTGAGGCGGCGGTTTGAGGCACCTCGTTCGGAGGCGGGGGCGGGGCGCGCACCTCGGCCACACGAGGTGACGCAAAGGGGGCGGTTTGGGGGCCCGAGGCGCCGATTTGGGGCACTTCGTTTAGAGCCGACGGCGCAGCGCCCGCGGCGCCTGCAGCTCGGCCACACGAGGTGACGCGAAAGGGGCCTTGCCGCGGCCCGAGGCGCCGGTTCGGGGCACCTCGTTCGGGGCGGGCGGGAGCGGCGAGCGCCTCGACGTCGAACGACCGGGGTCGCGCCAGCTAGTGAGGTTAGGCTAACCTAATCGCTTGTGACCTCCCATCTGCCGACCGGCGCCGCCCTCGTGGCCGACGGCGTCTCGATCGCCTACGACGGCGTCGACGTCGTCCACGACGCCCGACTCGAGCTCCGCCCTGGATGCGTCACCGCGCTGATCGGGCCGAACGGCAGCGGGAAGTCGACGCTCCTGCGGACCCTCGCGCGCCTCCAGCAGTCGCGGGTCGGCTCGCTCGCCCTCGCCGACGGCGTCGACACCCGGCCCGCCGACCACCAGGCCGCCGCCACCCGGTCCGCCGACCACAGCGACGCCGACCACCAGCCCCTCGACGCCCTCGCGCTCTCGCCCCGCGACTTCGCCCGTCGCGTCGCGATGCTCACGCAGGGACGCCCCACCCCGAGCGGTCTGACCGTGCGCGACGTCGTCGAGTTCGGCCGCTACCCGCACCGCGGCCGCTGGGGTCGGGGCGATGCCGACGGCTCGTCCGCCGTCGACCGCGCCCTCGACCTGACGGGCGTCGCCGCCCTCGCCGACCGCGGGGTCGACCAGCTCTCGGGCGGGCAGCTGCAGCGGGTCTGGCTGGCCAGCTGCCTCGCACAGGACACCGGCGTGCTGCTGCTCGACGAGCCGACCACGTACCTCGACCTCCGCTACCAGGTCGAGCTGCTCGACCTGGTGCGCGAGCTGGCCGACGACCGGCGCATCGCCGTCGGAGTCGTGCTGCACGACCTCGACCAGGCGGCCGCTCTCGCCGATCGCATCGTCGTGCTCAGCGAGGGCCGCGTCGTCGCCGAGGGCGAGCCCGCGGCCGTGCTGACACCGCACCTCCTGAGCGAGGTCTGGGGCATCCGCATCGACGTCGACACCGACCCCACCACCGGCCACCTGCGCACCCGCGCCATCGGCCGTCACCACACCAGAACCGAGAGGCTCCACCCGTGAACACCAGACGACGACTCCTGACGGCCGCGACCGTCGCCGCCGCCGCAGCCCTCACCCTCGCAGGGTGCGGCACCACCGAGACGACCGACGCCGGTGCGACCGCCGAGAGCGGCGAGCAGATCACGCTGACCGACGCGACCGGCACCGAGATCACGCTCGACGGCCCGGCGACGAAGGTCGTCGGCACCGAGTGGAACGTCGTCGAGGACCTCGTCGCGCTCGGCGTCGACCCGGTCGGCGTGGCCGACGTGCCCGGCTACGAGGCCTGGGGCTCCGCGGTGCCGCTGACGAACGACCCCACCGACATCGGCACGCGCGGCGAGCCGAGCCTCGACACCGTCGCCTCGCTCGCGCCCGACCTGATCGTCGCGACCACCGACCTGCCCGCCGACGCCGTGACGCAGCTGCGCGAGATCGCCCCCGTGCTGCAGATCACCTCGGCCGACGCCTCGCGCCAGATCGAGAACTCGACCGACAACCTCGATCTGATCGCGAAGGCCACCGGCACCGAAGACCAGGCGACCGAGGTCAAGGACGCCTTCACCGACGCGCTGGCCGAGGGCAGGAAGGCCATCGCCGACGCCGGTCTCGAGGGCACGAACGTGGCCTTCGCCGACGGCTACGTCGACGCCGGCCAGGTCGGGATCCGCCCGTACGCCGCCGGGTCGCTCGTCGGCGACGTCACCGAGGAGCTCGGTCTCGCCAACGGCTGGACGGTCGAGGGCGACCCCGCCTACGGTCTCGCCTCGACCGACGTCGAGGGGCTCACGCAGCTGCCCGACGACACGCAGTTCCTGTACATCACGAACGAGGTCGACGGCGACGACCCCTTCGCCGACGTGCTGGGCGACAACGCCGTGTGGAAGTCGCTGCCCTTCGTCGAGTCGGGCGACGTGCACCGCCTGCCCGACGGCATCTGGATGTTCGGCGGCCCGGCCGCGATGACGGCCTACATCGACGCCGCCGTCGCCGCGCTGACCGACTGACGCCCGACCGACGCCTGACGCACCGACCGACGCCCTGACCGTGACCGCGACCGTCATCCCCACCGATCCCGTCCCGCCGACCCGGCAGGGGCGACCCGAGCGAGCCGAGGAGGCGCGGGTCGCCGCGCCCCGCCGGCTCACCCCTCGATCGGTCGGGGTGACGGTCGCGCTGGTCGCCGTCGTCGTGCTCCTCGCCCTCGTCGACGTCACGCAGGGCACCGCCGACGTCGGGCCCCGCCAGGTGTGGCAGGCCCTGACCGGGACGGCGACGGCGGGCGACGCGTCCGTGGTGGTGGCGTCGCGCCTCCCTCGGATGGTCGCCGGTCTCGTCGTCGGGGTCGCCCTCGGGGCCGCGGGCGCCGCGCTGCAGCAGATCAGCCGCAACGTGCTGGCGTCGCCCGACACCCTGGCCGTGAACGCCGGAGCCTCGGCGGCCCTCGCCGTGGCCGCGGTCACCGGCCTGACGCTGCCGCTGCTCGCTTCGTCGGGAGTCGCGTTCGTCGGCGGCCTGATCGCCGCGGCGGTCGTGCTCGCCCTGTCGGGTCTCGGCTCGGGCACCGTGCGACTGGTGCTGGCCGGCAGCGCGCTGGCGCTCGGGCTCGCCTCGGTCACGAGCTCGCTGCTGCTGCTGTTCCCGCAGCAGACCGTCGGCCTCTACCAGTGGGGGCAGGGCAGCATCTCGCAGAACGGCTTCGCCGGCGTGGTGCAGCTGACCCCGATCGTCGTGGTCGGGCTCGCCGTGCTGCTGCTCGCCTCGACCCGCATCGACGCCCTGGCCCTCGGCGACGACGCGGCCCGCAGCGTCGGGGTCGACGTGCGCACGACCCGCGTCGTGACGGTGCTCGCCGCCGTGCTGCTGTCGGCGGCGGCCGTGACCCTGACCGGGCCGATCGGGTTCGTCGGGCTCTGCGCGCCCGCCCTCGTGCGACTGATGCGGCCCGTGGTGCCCGCCGTGCGGCGCTCGCTCGTGCTCATGCCGCTCGCCGGGCTGACCGGCGCGGGGCTCGTGCTCGGCGCCGACGTGCTGCTGCGGGTGCTGGTCGGGGCCGAGGCGTCGGTGCAGGTGCCGACCGGGGTCGTCACCTCGCTGCTCGGAGCCGTCTTCCTGGTCGTGCTCGCCTTCAGGGCCCGCGACCACGGCGGGGCGACGCCGGTCGAGCGGCACCCGATCGTGTCGCGCACCCGCTACGTCGCGACCCTCGTCATCGTCGCGGCGGTGCTGATCGGCGTCGTCGTCGCGTCGGTGCTGCTCGGCGACGCGAAGCTGCTGCTCGGCGACGTCGTCAACTGGATCGCGGGCCGCTCGGGGCCGGTCGTCAGCTACGTGCTCGACACGCGGGTGCCGCGGGTCGTCGCGGCCGTCACGGCGGGCGCCGCGCTCGCCCTCGCGGGCACCCTCGTGCAGGGCGCCACCCGCAATCCGCTGGCCGAGCCGGGCATCGTCGGCGTGACCGGCGGCGCGGGGCTCGGCGCCGTGCTGTTCGTCACCACCGTGCCCGCGGCGTCGGGCTGGGGCATCGCCGGGGCGGCCTTCGTCGGCGCGGTCCTCGCCTCGCTGATCGTCTTCGGCCTCGCCGCGCGCAGCGGCTTCGCCCAGAACCGACTCGTGCTGATCGGCATCGGTGTCGCGACCGCGACGACCGCCGCGATCAGCCTGCTCATCGTGCTCACCGACCCGTTCAACGGGGCGAAGGCGCTCACCTGGCTGTCGGGCTCGACCTACGGCCGCTCGCTCGCGGACTCGGCGCCGGTCGCGCTGGCACTGGTGCTGGCGGTCGTCGTGGTGGTCGCACAGCGTCGCCGACTCGACCTCGTGGGGGTGGACGACGACACGCCGCGCCTCCTCGGGGTCTCGCTCTCACGCTCGCGCCTGGTCTTCCTGGCCCTGGCCGTGGTGCTGACGGCGACTGCCGTGGCGGCGATCGGCGTGGTCGGGTTCGTGGGGCTCGTCGCACCGCATGCGGCCCGGGCGCTGGTCGGCAGGAGGCACGCCAGGGTCGTGCCCGTCGCCGTGCTGCTCGGAGCGGTGCTCGTGGGCCTGGCCGACGTGCTCGGACGCACCGCGATCGCACCCGCACAGCTCGGCGCGGGGCTGCTGACCGCCGTGATCGGGACGCCGTACTTCGTCTGGCTGCTCTGGCGCGGTCGCCGCTAGGGCCCGGGGCGCGGGGCGCGGCACCGCCTCGCAGGCCCGGCACCGCCTCGCACGCCCGGTCACCTCCGCGACACCTGTCGTCTCACTGCCGGTCACGCGCTCTCACTACGGTGCCGGAGGCCCGCTCGGGCCCACCCCGCACCGGACGAGAGGCACGATCATCACCACCGCGACCCCCCGACGAACCCCGCGACCAGATTCCGCGCCCCGCCGACGCGTCACGTCCCTCCTCGCCGCCGGCACCGGCCTCGGCATCGTCCTCTCCGGCTTCGGCGCGCTCTCCGCATCGGCGGCCACGCCGTTCGACCCGGCCGAGCTGAGCTACCCGTACCCCTCGAACGCCACGTACGACTACGTGCCGATCATCGACCGGTTCACGCAGCTGCGCGCCGAGCGCCCCGACATCATCGCCCTGAACGACGCGAAGACCGTGACGATCAACCAGAACGCGACCGCCGAGCAGGTCGACCGCGCCATCGTCGACCAGTACGACGACATGTCCGTGTCGATGGCCGACGGGCTCGGCGAGGATCTCGGTGCGATCTACCGCGAGGCGCGTCTGGCGGGCGAGCTGCCCAAGACCGAGGCGCTGCTGGCGAAGAGCGGCGGGCTGGTCGGCTACTACTCGTCGTCGAACCCCGCGAAGGAGCACTTCGACTGGGACCGCCCCTACATCCGGTTCCCCGAGCTGCTGACCTACCGCGACAAGCCGGGCGGCGACGCGTGGGCCTCCACGTCGGGCGCCTACCCGAGCGGGCACACCTCGCAGGCGTACTGGCAGGGCACCTCGCTCGCCACGATGCTGCCCGAGCTCGCGCCGCAGATCCTGGCCCGCACCTCCGAGGCGGGGAACAACCGCATCGTGATGGCCGCGCACTACCCGCTCGACGTGATGAGCGGTCGCATGATGGGTCAGCACATCGTCGAGCGCCGGTGGTCCGACCCCGAGTTCCGCACCCTGTTCGAGCAGGCGAGCACCGAGCTGCACCAGGTGCTCGAGGCGGGTTGCGGCGCGCCTCTCGCCGACTGCATCGCGGCCGACACCCCGTACCTGAGCGACGAGGAGGCGCTGGCCGTCTACCGAGACCGCCTCGACTACGACTTCCCCCTGGTCGGCACCGCCGGTGAGCCGATCACCGTCCCCGAGAACGCCGAGTCGCTGCTCATCACGAGCCACCCCGACCTCACCCCCGAGCAGCGTCGCCAGGTGCTCGCGCTGACCGCCGTCGACTCGGGTCGTCCGCTCGACGAGGGCACCGAGGGCAGCTGGCAGCGGCTCGACCTCGCGGCGGCGATGTCGGCGTCGGTGACGGTCGCGGCCGACGGCACGGTCTCGCTGGTCGACCCGGCCGCGCCGCCGGTCGACCCCGCACCGGTCGACCCCGCACCGACCGACCCCGCACCCGTGGACCCGGCTCCGGTCGACCCGGCGCCCGTCGACCCGGCGCCCGTCGACCCCGCGCCGGCCGACCCGGCCGCGCCCGCGCCCGCGGATCCGACCGATCCGGCCGCGGTGCCCGCCGACGACGAGCAGGACGCCGGAGGCGCGGCGCAGCAGCCCGGACCCGGCACGTCCGCCGGTGACGACCTCGCTCCGGCCGACGGCGGGTCGCTCGCCTACACGGGCTCGGAGTCGATCGCGGGCATCATCGCCGCCGCGCTCGCCCTGATGGCCGCGGGAGCCGGGCTCATCGTCGCCCGACGCCGACGCCTCCGACGTCTCGGCTAGCCGCGCCCGGCCACGGTGGTCGGAAGGCGCCCTCCGCCACTGCGCGCGAGGGCATCTTCCGCCCACCCTCGAGCACCCCGCCGCCAAGCTGGGCAGAAGACGCCCCCCACCGCACGCGCGAGGGCATCTTCCGCCCACCCTCACGCACCCCACCCGCCCGCCCGCCCGCCACCAGGCTGGGCAGAAAACGCCCCCCACCGCCCGCGCAAGGGCATCTTCCGCCCACCCTCACGCACCCCACCGCCAGGCTGGGCAGAAGACGCCCCCCGCCGCACGCACGAGGGGCGCTTTCTGCCCACCCTCGAGCGGGGCGGGGCGGGGCGGGCTCGAGCGGGGCGGGGCGGGGCGGGCTCGAGCGGGGCGGGGCGGGCTCGGGCGAGGCGGGGCAGCGCGGGCTCGGCGGCGACTCAGCCCTGGCGCGCCACCGCGTGCTCGGCCTGCTCGCGGGTCAGGTCGGTGACTCCCCCGCAGTTCGTGCACTGGTTCGAGTAGCGCGACGACACCGTGAACAGCGGGATGAAGAACAGCGTGAACTTCGTCGAGAGCTTCTCGACGCGCTGCGGCACGTTCTTGTCGCAGTAGCCGCAGATGAACACGACGGTCACGAGCAGCGAACGGCGGAGGGTCGTGCCGAAGAGGAGGAACATCGCTCGACCGTAGTCCAGCGGCCTCCGCGGACGTCGAGCGGCATCGAGGTGACGCATCCGGGGCCCTCCGAGGGGCGGGGAGCGCTGGACGGGTCACCTCGATGCACGTCGGCCGCGCGGCGAGGCCGGCCGACTGCACGACGGGTGTTGCACGATCGTGACGACCCGCGCCTCCTCGGCTCGGTAGCGTCGGGGCATGGGGACGACGACACGACTTCGACAGGGCGTCATCGGCGGAATCGCGGCCGTGCTGCTGCTGACCGGGTGCACCGCAGGAGGCGCGGGTGACGACTCCGCGAGCCCCGGCCCGACAGGCGGTGGCGATTCCACCCCCTCCGCCGGCGCCACGCCGTCGCCGACGCCTGCACCCGACGACTCGGCCGCGTCACCGGTCACCGAGATCGACCTCGACTGCGCCGCCCTGCTCGACTCCGCCACCGCGAGCGCGCTGCAGCCCGAGTGGACTCCCCGCGACTACTACGCCCGCGCCGACGCCGTGCCCGCCGACTACGCGATCGCGCAGGAGGGCGGCCTGATCTGCACGTGGAACGACGGAGCCGCCTCCGACGGCAAGAACAACCCCGTGCCGGGCAGCGGCTACACGGGGCTGCTGGTGCAGGTGCTGCCGCACGCCGCCGAGCAGTACGCGCAGCTGGTCGCCACCTACGGCGAGAAGACCGAACCCGACTGCTACGACAACATGAGCGTCGAGAACCAGGGGACCGCGGGCTGCACGCACGACATGCTGATCGGCGACACCTGGGTCAGCATGCTCGCGACCGGACTCGTCGTGCCCGACGGCGGCTCGAACGAGAAGGTCTTCGCACCGGCCGTGCGCTCCGTCACCGACGCGGTGACCGCGGCCGACGTCTCGGACGACCCCTGGCCGCTCGGCGGGGCGCTGCCCGGCTTCACCTGCAGCGCCGACGCCCCGGTCGACGGAGCGGCGCTCGGCATCGACGACGAGGTGCAGCTCGTGCTGCCCGGCGGCGGGTACTCGATCTACGCGGCGGCCTGGCAGCGTGCGGCGGCCTCGAACTGCTTCCTGACGGTCGACGACGGCGGTGCCGACGCCGCGGTCGACTCGGTGGTCGACGAGAGTCTGCTGGTAGGAGGCGCGTGGGCGCTCGATCAGCGGCTCGAGTTCGGGCACGTCGACGCGTCGTCGGCGGTCGAGGTGCCGGGGCTCGCCTCAGGAGACCGCGCCTACCGCACCTGCGCCGAGTCGTGCATCACCGACCTCGTGCTCGGCGACGACTGGGTGCGGCTGACCGTGCACCCGGTCGTGGTGCCCGACGTCGAGGCGGCCAGCGAGGCGCTCGCGGCCGACTACGTCGCCCGCGCCGCCGCGTAGCGCCGCGCGCCGCCGGCACCGCGCGCCACCCCATCGAAGTGACGCGAAGGTGGCCCTCCAGGCCCCCGACGCCCCCTTTCGGGTCACCTCGATCCGCACGGCGCGGCGGCACGCGACCCGGCGCCCATCGAAGTGACGCAAAGGGGGCCCTTCCCGGCCCACGACGACCCCTTTCGGGTCACCTCGAGCGCAGCGGCGCAGCGGCGGCGCCGGGGAGTCGCTCCCCGAGGCCTCGGCAACGCGGTGCACCGACCACCGGCCACAGGGCGGCGGCCCCACCGAGGAGGCGCGTGACAGGAATCGGAGCGAGTGACGGGAATCGAACCCGCGCTACCAGCTTGGGAAGCTGGAGTTCTACCATTGAACTACACTCGCGTGCCGCGTCGGACGCGGACCAGTCCACTATAGCGACCCGCGCCTCCTCGGCCGCTCAGAGCACCGGGACGTCGCCTCGCGGGTCGGAAACGGCCCCATGCGAGCGTTCGAAGGGCGTCTCCTGCCCACCCTCGGCGGAGCACTCGCAAGGGTGGGCGGAAAACACCCCTCCCAAGCCCGAGAAGGGCATCTTCCGCCCACCCTCGGCCAGCACTCGCAAGGGTGGGCGGAAAACACCCCTCCTACGCCCACGAAGGGCCGCTTCTGACCACCGACACGGGGAGCACCCGACGCAGCCGGCGAGTGCTAGTGCGGGCCGACGCCGACGATGCGGAGGTCGAGCGACGGCTCGACGAGTTCGGACTCGACGGCGAGACGCCCGAGGAGGCGCTCGGCGACATCGCGCGCGACCCGCGGCCCGGCGGCCTCGTCGCTCACGGCGATGTCGAGTGTGATCCGGGTCTCGGCCTTCGTGACGACGATCCCCACGATCGGAGCCGAGGGCCCCGTCACCGTCGCCACGGCACCCGAGCCGTCCACGGCACCAGCACCAGCAGCAGCAGCAGCACCAGCCCCGTCGCCAGCGCCGCCCGGGCCACCCGAAGCACCCGCGGCACCGGCATCCGCCTCGCCACCGAGCCCCGTGCCTCCGCCGACGACGCTGGTCAGTCCGTCGACGGCGCGCCGCACGACCGTGCCGAACCCCGGGCGGGCCTGGACGCGCACGACGCCCGGTGCACCCGCGGCGAGCGCCCCGAGCTCGGTCGCGAGCTGTGAGAGTCGGCTGTCGTCCATCACAGGCCTCCGTCGGCTTCGTCGTCGAGCTGGTGCACGTCGCGCACCGTCACATCGACACTCTCGACCACGAGCTCGGTCTGCTGCAAGAGGTGTCGGGCGACGGCGTCGCGGACCTCGTCGGCGAGCGGCTGCACGGCCACGCCGTAGAGGGCGCTGATGGCGACGTCGACCGTCACGATCGCGTCGGGCTGCGCGACGTCGCCCACGATGGCGCACGAGATGACGAGCGCCCCGTCGACCGAGTCGCCCGCCTCGCGGATCAGCCCGCGGACGGCCCCCTCGGTGATGTGCAGCGTCGTCCGCTCGTGGATCGACGTGAGCGGGATCTCGCGGCCCGAGCGCGACTCGAGTCGCACGCGGCTCATGACGTCGGCGATCCACGACGGCGCGGGGGCGGGGGTCGCGGCGACCTCGTCGGTCAGCAGCTGGGCCGAGATGCCGCGCAGCCGCTGCAGCGCGTTGAGCTGGGCGAGCGCCGACGGGTCGTCCTCGATGAGGGGGTCGTAGGGCTGCCGGCCCTCGTCGAGGTAGTCGGCGATCCGTTCGATGCTCACGCCGTCGTCGGGGGCGGCGTCGACGGCCGCGTCGAGCTCGGCCTCGGCGTCGGCTGCGGTCACGGCGTCGCCGGCCGCGGTCGCGTGCTCGGGGTCGAGTCCGTGCGCGATCGCGTCGGCGGTCGTCTCGGCGCCGGTGGGCGACGGGGTCGCGTCGGCGATCTCCGAGGAGGCGCGGGTCGGCCCGCTCTCGTCGCCGTCGTACCCGGAGGAGCGGGTCGGGTCGTCGCTCATCGCCAGGCCTCCATCTCTCGG
This sequence comes from Frigoribacterium sp. AC394, assembly GCF_979258095.1. Classification (NCBI taxonomy): domain Bacteria; kingdom Bacillati; phylum Actinomycetota; class Actinomycetes; order Micrococcales; family Microbacteriaceae; genus Frigoribacterium; species Frigoribacterium sp. AC394. The sequence goes on from NZ_OZ409834.1 coordinate 1,782,925, forward strand.
GTCAGTGTCTCTCGGGCCCGGGCCAGGAGGCCTCGGACGGCGGTCACGGTCGTGCCGGTGGTCTCGGCGATGTCGGCGTACGACTCGCCTCCGATCTCGCGGAGCGTCCAGACCTGGCGTTGGCTCTCGGGCAGTCGACGCAGCGCCGAACGGAGACCCGACATGGCGTCGCCGGTGACGACCGCGCGCTCGGGGTCGTCGCGGCCGCCGGGCTCGCTCGGCAGCTCCAGCTCGTCGACGTCGCTCGCCGGACGCCGCGAGCGCACCAGGTCGAACGACTTGCGCGACACGATCCGCATCATCCAGCCGCGCACGGCCGCCGGCTCGCTGAGGGTCGGCAGCTCGCGCCAGATCGCGATCGAGGCCTCCTGCACGGCGTCGTTCGCATCGGCGCGCGAGCTCGTCAGACGGGTCGCGTAGGCGGTCATCAGACCGAGGTGCCGGCGGAGCAGCTGCTCGAAGGCCCTCTCGTCTCCCTCTGCGGCGCGCGACGCGAGCACCGCGTCGGACGCTTCGGACAGGTCGACCGCCACCGCGCCTCCTCGGCTTCATCCGATCGGGGCGCATCGCTGTGACCCGACCTCCGGTGCTCCGGTAGAACGGAGCGGAACAGAGTGCCGACGGACACCGTGACGATTCGGTCGCGGCATGCGTCTCGTAGACGACTAAACCACGAACGACTCCACCGCACATCCGACAGACAGGATCCGAACATGACCGACACGACTCCCCCCACCGTCACCCCCGCAGCGAGCGGCACCACGGCGAGCACCGCCGTGGCGACCGGCACGGCGCGCGCGACCGGGCGCACCGTCATCGCCGACACCGTCATCTCGAAGGTGGCCGGCATCGCCGCCCGCGCGGTGCCCGGCGTCCACGCGCTCGGCGGCGGCGCCGCGCGCGCGTTCGGCGCGATCCGCGACGTGGTCGGCAGCCAGGACCTCGCCCAGGGCGTGCGCGTCGAGGTCGGCGAGACCCAGGTCGCGGCCGACGTGTCGATCGTCGTCGAGTACCCGCTGCCCATGAGCAGGATCGCCGACGACGTGCGCGCCAGCGTCGCCGACGCGATCGAGCAGCTCGTGGGCATGCAGGTCGCCGAGGTGAACGTCGCCGTCGTCGACGTGCACATCGCCGGGGTCGACGACGACGAGGGCTCCGTACCCGTCGCGACCCGCGTCAGCTAGCGGGCGGCGGCAGCCGGGCATCCGGGCTACCGGGCGACCCGGGCATCCCGGCTACCGGGCGACCTGGCTACCCCGGGCGTCCGGGCCACCCGGGCGGCCTCAGCGCACGGCGAGCAGGATCTTGCCGCTGTGCCCGCCCGACTCCATGCGCTCGTGCGCGGCCGCGGCGAACTCGAGCGGGAACACGCTGTCGAGCACGGGGCGCACGTCGCCCCGCTCGACGAGCGGCCAGACGTGCTCGCGCACCTGCGCCATGATCTCGCGGCGCTCCTCGAGGGGGCGGGCGCGCAGGGTGGTGCCCCAGATGCGGGCTCGCTTGGCCATCAGGCGGCCGACGTCGATGGTGGCGTCGCGGCCGCCCTGGGCGGCGATCACCATGATGCGACCTCCGACGGCGAGCGCGTCGACGTCGCGGGCGAGGTAATCGCCGCCGACGAGGTCGAGGATCACGTCGACGCCCCGGCCGCCGGTGAGCTCGTGCACGACCTCGACGAAGTCGTCGCTCTTGTAGTCGATGCCGCGGTCGGCGCCGAGCTGCTCGCAGAACTCGACCTTGGCCGGGGTGCCGGCGGTGGCGTACACGGTCGAGCCGAGGGCCTTGGCGAGCTGGATCGCGATCGACCCGACGCCGCTCGATCCGCCGTGCACGAGCAGGGTCTCGCCCGGCTGCAGCTGCGCGTTCATGAACACGTTCGACCAGACGGTCGCGACCGCCTCGGGCAGGCCGGCCGATTCGACGAAGTCCATGCCCTTCAGGTAGGGCAGCAGGAGCCCCGCGTCGACCGACACGCGGTCGGCGTAGCCCCCGCCGGGCAGCAGCGCGACGACGTGGTCGCCCAAGGAGGCGCTGGTCACCTCGCTGCCGACGGCCACCACCGTGCCGCTCACCTCGAGCCCAGGCCACTCGGGCGCTCCGGCCGGAGACGGGTAGTGCCCCTCGCGCTGGTTCACGTCGGCGCGGTTGACGCCGGCGGCCGCGACGTCGATGACGACCTCGTGCGCTCCGGCGACGGGCTCGGGCACCTCGCTGACGATCAGGGCACGGGGCCCTCCGGGCACGGGGACGGTGACAGCACGCATGCGCCCATCCTCCTCCAACGGGGCTGACCGGGCCTCCCCGCGGTGCCGAGCGCGCCTCCTGCCGGGCTGACCGGGCCTCCCCGCGGTCCTGACTAGGCTGGCCGCGTGCTGCTCTCCGACCACGACATCAAGCTCGAACTCGACGCGGGCCGCATCGGCCTCGACCCCTACGACCCGGCGCTGATCCAGCCGTCGAGCATCGACGTGCGGCTCGACCGGCTGTTCCGCCTGTTCGACAACCACAAGTACCCCTTCATCGACCCCGCCGTCGAGCAGCCCGAGCTGACCCGGCTGGTCGAGACGAAGGCCGACGAGCCGTTCATCCTTCACCCGGGCGAGTTCGTGCTCGGCAGCACCTACGAGCTGGTCAGCCTGCCCGACGACGTCGCCGCGCGACTCGAGGGCAAGAGCTCGCTGGGGCGTCTCGGGCTGCTGACGCACTCGACGGCCGGGTTCATCGACCCCGGATTCAGCGGTCACGTGACCCTCGAGCTGTCGAACGTCGCGACGCTGCCGATCAAGCTCTGGCCCGGCATGAAGATCGGGCAGCTGTGCTTCTTCCGACTCAGCTCGCCGGCGGACCACCCCTACGGCTCGAGCGAGTACGGCTCGCGGTACCAGGGTCAGCGCGGGCCGACGGCGAGCCGGTCGGCGCAGTCGTTCGTGCACACCGACGTCAGCCGCTAGCCCCGCGGCGCCGCACCCGCGCCGCGCCCGCGCCGCGCCAGTTCGGTCGATGAGTCACGACACGCCGCGGCACCCCGAGGAGGCGCGGCGCGTCGTGACTCGTCGACTGCAGTAGCGAGACCCCCGGGCCCGCCACAGGGCATGAGAAGGGGTGCGGGGAGAAACCCGACATCTCAACCCGCACCCCGTGACTCGCGATCCTGAACCGGTCACCGCGAGGCATCATCATCTTGTAACGAATACTCACTTTTGTGAGCGTCCTGGACGAAGAACGAAGTATCAGGACGCCGCGCGAAGGTCAATCCCTTGCACGCTCGCACCTCGCACCCCTGCCGACCCGCGCCTCCTGAGCCCGGCCGTGGCAGCGGCTCGTCGTGCGTCAGGCCTCGAGGGTCTCGCGCGGCGAGCGGCCGTACGCCTCGAGGTGAAGCGCCGAGAAGCGGCCCGCGTGGGCGAAGCCCCAGCTCGCCGCGATGCCCGCGACGGTGTGCCCGAGGGTGGGGTCGCTCGCCAGCAGCTCGTCGTGGGCGCCGCGCAGTCGAGCCTTCCGCAGCTCGGCCATGGGAGTCGAGTCGAGGTGCTTGCGGAACGCGAGCTGCAGCCCGCGCGGGGTCAGCCGGGCGGCCTCGGCGATCTCGGCGACGCCGATGTCGTCGTGCGCGTGCTCGGCCATGAACGTCATCGCGCGGCGCACGGTCGAGGGCAGCAGGGGCCCTTCGCTCCGCTCGTCGAGCCCGACGGCGGTGGTCGAGAACCCCTCGACGAAGGCGGCGACCACGGTGCGGAACGCGGCCGACCGCACGAGCTGACTCGCCATCGCCGCGTCGTTGCCGACCAGCTGCCGCAGATGCCCCGACACCGACCGCCAGTGCTTCTGGTGCGCGGGCGAGACGGGGTTCATCGAGGTGAGGTGCAGTCCGCGCGGGGCGGTGAGACCGAGCACGGCGAGCTCCTTCTCGACCGCCTCGCGATCGAGCATGATCTGCGACAGCTCGAGGTGCTCCCAGCGGGTGTCCTTGACGCGACTGCTCGAGAAGGCGACGGTCTGGCCCGTCGTGCCCCGCACCTCCTCGACTCCGTCCGAGACGGTCACCCGACCCGCGACGACGGTCGCGATGCTGAAGTACGGGATCGGGTCGCTGAGGGTCCGCAGGACTCCGCCGTACTCGAGGTGACCGACGGCGAAGCGGGACTCGCCGGTGACCGATCGGCGGAACCGGAAGTCGTCGGAGACGGCGGCGTCGAGCGACTGCAGACGGTAGACGCGGTGCAGGATCTCGTGGGCGACGGCGCGGTCGGTCGTCTCGATGGTGCGGACGCGCGGGTCCGCGAAGGGATTCGGTGACATCGGTGTCGGCCCGGGTCGGGTGGTGGCCGCGGCGAACGGGGTCCGGGTTCGCGTGAGCTCGTCGACCTGATCCGTCGACTGGGCGAAGGCTACCGTGGAAACCCGCGCGTCAGCAGGCTCCGAGCGGGTGAGATCCCGAGCCGCGGGACGGGGCGTAGCGTCGCCGACATGGACTACAGAACTCTGGGAAACAGCGGCGCCTCCGTGTCGGAGCTGACACTCGGCACCATGACCTTCGGCGCCGAAGCCGACGAGACCACCTCCTTCGCCCTGCTCGACGCCTTCGTCGCGGCGGGCGGCACGCTGGTCGACACCGCCGACGTGTACAGCGCGGGCGTGTCGGAGGAGATCATCGGGCGCTGGCTCGCGAAGCACCCGACCGAGGAGGCGCAGGTCGTGCTCGCGACGAAGGGGCGGTTCCCGATGGGGGCCGGCCCGAACGACGTCGGGCTGTCGCGCCGTCACCTCGCGACCGCCCTCGACGCCTCACTCACCCGACTCGGCGTCGAGCACGTCGACCTCTACCAGATGCACGCGTGGGACCACCTGACGCCGATCGACGAGACCCTTCGGTTCCTGGACGACGCCGTCAGCGCGGGCAAGATCGGCTACTACGGCTTCTCGAACTACCTCGGCTGGCAGGTGAGCAAGGCCGTCGGTCGCGCCGCGGCCCTCGGCTTCACGCCGCCCGTGACCCTGCAGCCGCAGTACAACCTGCTCGTGCGCGACATCGAGCACGAGATCGTGCCGGCCTCGCTCGACGCCGGCATCGGCCTGCTGCCGTGGTCGCCCCTGGCGGGCGGCTGGCTGAGCGGCAAGTACACCCGCGACCAGGCCCCGACCGGAGCCACCCGCCTCGGAGAGGACCCGAAGCGCGGAATGGAGGCCTGGGAGGCGCGGAACGCGGACGAGCGCACCTGGGCCGTCCTCGACGAGGTCACCTCGATCGCCGCCGCCCACGACGCGTCGGCGTCGCAGGTCTCGCTCGCGTGGCTGCTGCGTCAGCCCGCGGTGACGTCGGTCATCCTGGGCGCGCGGTCGGTCGAGCAGCTCTCCGACAACCTCGGGGCGTCGGACGTCGCGGTCGCGCTGACCGACGACGAGGTCGCCCGCCTGTCGGCCGCCAGCGCCCCGCGGATCGACGACTACCCGTACGGCACCGCCGGCGTCGCGCAGCGCGACCGCAAGCTCGCCGGCGGCCGCTAGCCGCTCGCGCGGCCCCGCAGCGCGCTACACCCCGTTTTCGGCGCTACACCCGGATCTTTCGGGGTGCTGCGCCGAGAACGGGGTGTGACGCTGAAGCGCGGCGGCGCGCGGCGGCGGCGGCGCCGGCGCTCAGCGGTGCAGCGAGCGGGTGGCGCCGACGCGACCTCGCGCCACCCGCACGGCCACCGTCACGCCTAGCACGACGACCGCCGCGATGATCGCCGCGACGCCGGCCACCGTGTTCTCGGGTTCGCCGAGCAGACGTCCCACTGCGATCCACGACAGACCCCAGCTCAGCGACAGGGCGGGGGCGATGCGACCGCGCCCGGCGAAGGCGATCGCGACGCCGACCAGGGCCGCGACCCCGAGCACCACGGCCGACCAGAAGCCGGCCGGCAGACCGAAGCCGTCGAAGCCTGCGTCGACGAACCCGGCGGCCACGTTCGCGACCGTCGCCACGCTGACCCAGCCGAGGTAGAGGCCGAAGGTGCCGTCGGTCACGACGGCGTCGACCCAGCCGCTCGAGGCGGTGTGGAAGCAGATGACGAAGATGCGCGCGAGCACGAGCAGCAGCGCGACGATCACGGCCGCGCCCAGCCAGACGCTGCCGAGCTGCACGGCCGCGAAGAGCCAGCCCGCGTTCAGCAGCATCGAGGCGGCGACCCAGTAGCCGAGGCGACGGTGCCGCGTGACGGCCCGCTGACGGGGCAGGGCCTGGTAGACGGCGTAGGCGACGAGGCCGAGGTAGATGACGCTCCAGATGCTGAACGCCGTGGTCGCGGGGGCGACGGTCGTGGCCGTGGCGCTGAGGGCTCCCCCGGCGGCGTCGGCGACCGCGGTGCCGCCGAAGGCGCCCGAGCCGACGGCCGCGAGCACGATCGCGACGACCGCGCTGACCAGCACGACGATCTGGCGGACGACGTCGGCGCCGGTGGCGGGCGCGTCGCTCGTGGCGCGCGAGTCGCCCGCCGCGGGCGACGGGGTGCGGGCGGGGCTGCTGGTCTGCGGGTCGGAACTCATGCGGATGACGCTAGTCGCGCCTCCGGCAGATTTCTCTTAGCAACTAAAACAATCAGCGACCTGTCAGGCGGCGGGCTTCCAGCGACGCAGCAGCTGCGCGTTGAGCGCGACGATCACTGTCGACAGGCTCATCAGCACCGCACCGGCGGCGGGCGAGAGGACGAAGCCGACCCCTGCCAGGACCCCGGCGGCGAGCGGCACCGACAGCACGTTGTAGCCGGCGCCCCAGACGAGGTTCTGGATCATCTTGCGGTAGCCGACCCGCGACAGCGAGATGACCGACAGCACGGCCCGCGGATCGTTCGAGGCGAGAACGACGCCGGCCGACTCGACGGCGACGTCCGTCCCGGCGCCGATCGCGATGCCGACGTCGGCGCGGGCGAGCGCCGGAGCGTCGTTCACGCCGTCGCCCACCATCGCGACCCTCTGGCCGCGCTCCTGGAGCTCGGCCACGCGGGCGTCCTTCTCGTCGGGGCGCACCTCGGCGAACACCTCGTCGATGCCGAGCTCGCGCCCGACGGCCTCGGCGACGGGCCGCGCGTCGCCGGTGATCATGGCGACGCGCACGCCCGCCTCGTGCAGACGTCGCACCGCCTCCGCCGACTCGGGGCGCACCTCGTCGCGCAGGGCGAAGGCCGCCTCGACCGCGCCGTCGCGCACGAGATAGAGCACGGTGGCGCCGTCGTCCGACCACGATGCGGTCGCGGCGCCGATCTCGTCGGGCACCTCGTGGTCGCCGTCGCGCAGCAGACCCGGGCCGCCGACCGCGACCCGCACGCCGTCGATCGTGCCCTCGACGCCGCGCCCCGTGACGGTGCGGAAGTCGGTGACGTCGACCCGCGCCTCCTCGGCTCGGGCGTGAGGCGACTCGGCCGCGGCGCGGACGATGGCCCGGGCCAGAGGGTGCTCGCTGTCGCGCTCGACGGCGGCCGCGAGGCGCAGCGCGGCGTGCCGACGGTCGTCGGAGGAGGCGGAGGCGGTGGAGTCCGAGGAGGCGGTCGTCACGTCCGTCACGACCGGCTCGCCCCGCGTGAGGGTGCCCGTCTTGTCGAACAGGACGGTGTCGACCAGACGCATGCGCTCGAGGGCGAGGCGGTCTTTGACGAGCACTCCGGCGCGCGCGGCGCGTTCGGTCGAGATGGCGATCACGAGCGGGATCGCCAGGCCGAGGGCGTGCGGGCAGGCGATGACGAGCACGGTGACCGTGCGCGTGATGGCCTGGTCGACGTCGCCGATCAGCAGCCAGACGACGAAGGTGATGACACCCGCGCCCGCGGCGAACCAGAACAGCAGGGCGGCGGCGCGGTCGGCGAGCGCCTGAGCCCGCGACGACGAGGCCTGCGCCTCGGCCACGAGACGGCGGATCCCGGCGAGCGCCGTGGCCTCGCCGACCGCCTCGACCCGCACGCGCAGGGTGCCGTCGGTGGCGACCGTTCCGGCGACGACGCGGTCGCCGACAGCGCGGGAGACCGTGCGGGACTCACCCGTGATCATCGACTCGTCCATCGCGGCCTCGCCGTCGACGATGCTGCCGTCGGCGGGGACCCTCCCGCCCGAGCGGACGAGCACGACGTCGTCGACCGCCAGCTCCGCGATCGCGACGGGCTCGGTGTCGGCGGTGTCGGCGTCGGCGGTGTCGGGTGCGACGACGCGGTCGGCGGTGTCGGGCAGCAGCGCCGCGAGGGCGTCGAGCGCTCCGGAGGCGGCGCCGAGCGCCCGCATCTCGATCCAGTGGCCGAGCAGCATGATGACGACGAGGAGAGCGAGCTCCCACCAGAAGTCGAGGTCGAGCCCGCCGATGCCGAGCTGGGTCGCCCAGCTCGCGGCGAAGGCGACGGTGATCGCCATCGCGATGAGCAGCATCATGCCGGGCTGCTTGGCTCGCGCCTCGGCAACCCCTCCGCTGAGGAACGGCCAGCCGCCCCAGAAGAACAGGAACGTGCCGAGCACCGGCGAGATCCACGTCGAACCGGGGAACTCGGGCACGTCGTAGCCCAGCAGCCCCGCGAACATCGAGCTGAAGACGATCACCGGGATCGCCACGACCAGACTCACCCAGAACTTGTCGCGGAACTGCGCCGCGTGATCGCCGTGCCCGCCGTGCCCGTGCCCGTGCCCGTGCCCGTGCCCGCCGTGTCCGGTGTGCCCAGCGTGCGCGTCATGCCCGGCGTGCGCGTCGTGACCCGCGTGCGCGTCGTGACCCGCGTGACCGGCGTGCGCGTCGTGACCCGCACCTCCTTCGTGATCCGCGTGCGGGTCGTGACCCGCATGCGCGTCGCGAGCAGCGCGGTCGTCGCGACCCGCGCCTCCTGCGTGGTCGGCGTGCGGGGTGCTGTCAGGGTGCCCGGTGCTCATACACATACCCTAGGGGGGTATACGTCAGACCGCCAGCATCCGATGGATCCCGAGCCGCGGAGGCGCGACGCGACACCCCCCGCCCGTCCCGCCGGTCAGCCCCCGACCGGAGGCCCGACCACGAGCAGAACGACGAACACGACCACCACACCGGCGACGAGCAACCCCAGGGCGAGCCCGAGGTGCGTGAGCATCCAGCGCAGCAGGCGGTCGAGCGGGCGGCGGTCACGGGGGTCGTCGGTGGCGGTGCGTCGCCAGTCGCCGCGGAGTCGCCCGCTGCGGTCGATCCAGCGCTCGACCGGGACCGACGCGTACGGCACGACAGCGCTCGCCAGCGCAGCCAGCGTGACACCGAGCGACCAGCGCTGGTTGACCGCGACGACGACCCCGGCGACGAGATACGCCAGGAACACGAAGCCGTGGATCGGCCCGGCGACGCTGACCGGCCAGTCGCCGACGCGGGCGACGTACTTCAGCAGCATGCCGCCGATCAGCAGCGACCAGGTCACCACCTCGGCGACGGCGAACGAGCGGAAGAGGGTGCGAGGCGACACGAGTTGCTCCTGGTCAGGGGCCGACGGGGTACGGCGTCCATGCTCGCAGCCCCCGCCTGGGCGCCCGCCCGCGCGCCGCGGCGCCGCGGCGCGCCCCCTCCCCGAACGAAGTGACCCGAAACGGCCCCTCGGGCGCCAGGAGGCCGCGCTTTGCGTCACCTCGATGAGGCGCCGCGCAGGCGGGCGCCGCCGGCGCAGAACGAAGTGACTCGAAACGGGCCCTTGGGCGCCAGGGGGCCACGCGTTGCGTCACCTCGATGGGGCGGGACGGGTGCGGGACGGGGTGCGGGGGACGGCGGGCTCCCCGGGTGCCGACCCGCGCCTCCCGCGCGTCGCACCCGAACGAAGTGACGCGAAACGGGCCCTGAGGCGCCGGCAGGCCGCGCTTTGCGTCACCTCGATGAGGCGCCGCGCGGGCGGGCGCCGCCGGCGCCGAACGATGTGACGCGGAACGGGCGCTGGGGCGCTAGGAGGCCACGCGTTGCGTCACCTCGATGGGGCGGGACGGGGCGCAGGGGGCGGCGGGCTTCCTGGGGGCCGACCCGCACCTCCCGCACCTCTCGCCCGAACGAAGTGACTCGAAACGGGGCCTGGGGCGCCAGGGGGCCACGCTTTGCGTCACCTCGAGGGGGCGGGGCGGGGTGCGGGAGCGCAGGGGGCGGGGCGCTGCCTGGGTGCCGACCCGCGCCTCCTTGGTTGAGTGGGGGCATGACGACACTCGCGATCATCGGAGCAGGCAAGGGGCTCGGCGCTGCCGTCGCCCGACGATTCGGCCGGGAGGGCTACAGCGTCGCGCTGATCTCACGGCACCAGGGGCGGCTCGACGCGCTGGCCGCCGAGCTCGGCGCCGACGGCGTCACGGCTCAGGGCTTCACCGCCGACGTGCGCGACCCCGCGAGCCTCGCAGCCGCGCTGGAGCAGGCGACCGAGCAGCTCGGGCCGATCCAGGTGCTGCAGTACAGCCCCCTGCCGCAGAAGGACTTCATGCGCCCCGTGCTCGAGACGACGCCGGCGGACCTCGTCGGGCCGATCGAGTTCTCGGTCTACGGACCCGTCGCGGCCGTGCACCAGGTGCTGCCCGGCATGCGGTTCCTGCCCGGAGGCGGTGGCACGATCCTCTTCGTCAACGGCGGCTCGGCCGTCACCCCCGGCAAGAACCTCACCGGCACGTCGATCGCGTTCGCCGGCGAGACCGCTTATGCGCAGCTGCTGCACGAGGTGCTCGCCGACGAGGGGATCCACGTGGCGCAGCTGATCATCCCCGGCGGCATCGACCCGCAGAGCGAGGGCAAGAACCCCGACGCCCTGGCCGAGCTGCTCTGGCAGCAGCACGTCTCGCGGAGCACGTTCCGCACCACCGCCCCCGAGGCCTAGCCCGCCGGCCCGCGCGGCCGCGGCCGCGGCCGCGGCTGCGTCACACCCCGAAAACCGCGCCACACCCTGAGAAATCGCGGTGTGGAGCGGTTTTCGGGGTGTGGCGCGGGGAGACGCGCAGAGGGTGGAGCGGGATCGACTAGCGGGCGTCGATCGAGAACTGCACCGGCGCGGGCAGGTCGGCGATGTGCAACGTGTACGTCGTCACCGCACCGGCGGGTGCCGCGAGGTCGAGAGTGACCGACTCGCCGTTCAGCCAGCTGCCGGTGACGAACCGGCCCTGTGCATCCGTGATCATGAAGCTCGCGAAGAGCGAACCGTGGATGGTCACCGCGGCGCGGCCGTCCGCGATGTCGCCGACGACGACCGTGCCCGGAGCCGGCGTGCCGGGCTCACCGGGGTCGCCGGGCTCACCCGGGTCGCCGGGCTCACCGGGGTCACCGGGCTCGCCGGGGGTCTCGCCCTCGTCGGTGCGGTCGATGACGAGGGGCTGGCTCTCGACGACCGTGCTGTAGCCCTCGCGCAGCTCGAGGGTGAAGGCCGTCTTCACCCCGGCCGGGGCCGGGAGCGACACACGGCCGACGCCGTCGGTGCCGAAGGCGTCGAGGCCGTACGAGTCGCCGGAGGCGTCGACGACGCTCCAGATCTGGCCCGCGGGGCCGGCGAGGGTGACCGTGGCGTAGCCCTCGATCACGGCGCCGACACTGTAGGAGACGCGGAAGTCGCCGGGGATGCCGGGCTCCTCCGGCGTACCGGGGTCGACGGGCACCTCAGGGTCGACCGGCACCTCAGGGTCGACCGGCACCTCGGGGTCGACCGGCACCTCGGGGTCGACCGGCACCTCGGGGTCGACCGGCGTGCCGGGGTCGACGCCCTGGCGCGGGTCGACGCGCCACTCGGAGAGGTACGGGACGCCGCTGACGACGGAACGGACCTGGAACACGTTCTCGCGGTCGTTCGCGACGCGGATCGAGACCGTGTTGCGGCCCGAGCCGTCGAGCAGGGTGCGGGTCTCGACGCCGCGCTCGTCCGTGAAGACGACCAGAGCGCGGGGCGCGCCCTGGACTGCGACCTCGACGGCGCCGTCGCTGACGCCGAGGAGGGTGATGGCGGGGCGCTCGGCCGTGCCGTCGCCGGTGGTCGAGGCGATGGTCGCCGACGCCGCCGAGGAAGCCGACGCGTCGGGGCTCGCGGCGAATGCGGGCCCGGCGACGAGCGAGGCGAGGACGACGCCGGCGGTGCCGATCGTCGCGAGGCAGGTTCTGGCAGTGGACATGGTGCTCCTTGTGTCAGGCGCATCCGACGGACGCGCTGACCGGCATGCTACACGCGACATACTGGGCGTTATGGACGTCGAGCACTGACCTGTGGACAGCCGCCGCCGCCCGCCCCGTCACACGCCGCCGAAGCGCTCCGTGCGCACGCGGGTCGGCGCGTGTCCGAGCTCGACCAGCCACCCCGCGACGGCCTCGACGAACGAGTTCGCCCCGCAGACGTAGACGAGCGGGTGCTCGGCGGCGGGCAGCACGAGCGACTCGAGCTCGTCCCGGGTCAGGCGCCTCGCCGGCCGCAGCTCCCCCTCCGGCACCTCGCGGCTGTAGACCCAGTCGACCCGCAACCCAGCACCAGCACCACCACCAGCCCCCGAGGAGGCGCGCACGGCCTCGTCGAGCTTCCCCGCGAACCAGCGCGACCGCGGGCCGCGCACCGACGCGAGCAGACGCATGGGAGGCGCGCCGTCGCCTCGCGCCCGCACCATCGCCATGAGCGGAGCGAGGCCCGACCCGCCGCCGATCAGCTGCACGGGCGCCTCGCGCACCGGCGTCGCCCCCTCCGGCTCGGGCAACACGGCATGCACGGCGGAGCCGGGCTCGAACTCGGTCGGCGGCCAGACGAACCAGCCGCCGATCGGGCCGCGGACCTCGATCGGGTCGCCGGGTTCGGCGGCGTCGACGAGGTAGGGCGACACCTCGCCGTCGTCCATCCGCTCGACCGTGACCTCGATCTGCGGGGCACGACCCGCGCCTCCCGGGCCGTCGGGAACCGGGCTCGCATCGGCGACGCGACCCGCGCCTCCTGGGCTCGCGGGATCCGCACCCGTCTCGGCGAGGCGACCCGCGCCTCCTCCGGACCGTCGGGAGCCGCGCACATCCGACAGGGAGTACGAGCGCACGGCCGTGTACCCGTCTTCGGCGGTGAGGCGCAGATCCACGTGCTGCCCGGCTCGAGCCGGCCGCAGACCCGGCACCGCGATCGTCAGCGACCGCGCCCGCCCGGTCTGCGGGGACGCTGCGACGATCGTGCCGGGCAGCCAGTCGAACGAGTCAGCGACGGGGCTCACGCGTAGCGCTCCTCCTTCCAGGGGTCGCCGTGGGGGTGGTAGCCCATGCTCTCCCAGAAGCCGCGACGGTCGGTGGCCATGGTCTGCAGCCCCTGCAGCCACTTGGCGCTCTTCCAGAAGTACAGCCCGGGTACGAAGAGGCGCGCGGGCCCGCCGTGCTCGGCGTGCAGCGGCTGCCCCTCGTAGGTGTCGACCACCCATGCCTTGCCGCCCAGCAGCTCGGTGAGCGGCAGATTCGTCGTGTAACCGCCATGACTGGTGGCCATCGCGAACTCGTGCTGCGTGTCGAGCCCGTCGAAGAGGGTGTCGATCGAGACGCCGCGCCAGTGGGTGCCGAGCTTGCTCCAGCTCGTGACGCAGTGGATGTCGGTCTCGATGTCCTCGTGCGGCAGCGCCTGGAAGTCGGCCCAGCTGAGCGAGCGCTGCGCCGTCTCCGTCGCGATCTGGAGCTCCCACCGCTTGATGTTCGGCGTCGGCCCGGCCGACAGCACGGGGAACCCGTTCTCGAGGTACTGCCCCGGTGGGAGGCGCGGGTCGGCTGCGCGCCGCCTGCCGAGCCCGGTGAATCCGGCCATGGTGCGCCTCCTGGGTGCTGGTGTTCGGTCTCTCGTCGCCCCCAGCTTCGCACCACCACGGCGTCGCCGTATCTGCGATCACGCTGGGAGAACGTTGACCCCGACATGGGTGGAGGTCGTACGGTGGACGGAGGTCAACTCGAAAGGACCCCACATGGCTGAGTACACCCTTCCCGATCTCCCCTACGACTATGCAGCGCTCGCGCCGCACATCAGCGCGAAGATCATGGAGCTGCACCACTCCAAGCACCACAACACGTACGTGACCGGCGCGAACACGGCCAACGCCGCCCTCGCCGAGGCCCGTGAGACCGGCAACCTCGCCAACGTCAACAAGCTCGAGAAGGACCTGGCCTTCAACCTCGGCGGCCACGTCAACCACTCGATCTTCTGGACGAACCTGACCCCCGAGACCGGCGAGCCCACCGGCGACCTGCTCGAGGCCATCGGCTCCGAGTTCGGCGACCTCGAGAAGTTCAAGGCGCACTTCACGGCCACGGCGCTCGGCGTGCAGGGCTCCGGCTGGTCGGTGCTCGCGTACGACGTGCTCGGCGAGAAGCTCAGCGTCTTCCAGCTCTTCGACCAGCAGGGCAACGTGCCGTTCGGCCTCGTGCCGCTGCTGATGCTCGATGTGTGGGAGCACGCCTACTACCTCGACTACCAGAACGTCCGCGCCGACTACGTCAAGGCCTTCTGGAACATCGTGAACTGGGACAACGTCGCCGCCCGCTACGCCGCCGCGACCACCAAGACGCAGGGCCTGCTGACCGGCTTCTGATCCGGTCCCCCGCAGCCGCATCGCTGCTCTCGAGGGCGCATCCGCTTCGGCGGGTGCGCCCTCGTCGTCTCCTCCACAGACCCCCGTCGTGCGCCCCCGGGTTGAAAACGGCCCCGAGGAGGCGCGGTGCACCCCGACCCTCCCCTAACGTGACGGCATGACGAACGTACGGCGGTGGCAGCGGCACATCGCCGCGCCCGTGGCTGCGGTCGTCTACTTCGCGTTCTGGGTGGCGAGCACCTGGGGCAACGGCGGCGTCGCCGACAACGCCGTCGTCTTCGGTCTGTTCGCGATGGCGATCGGGCTGGCCTACTGGATGCCCGTCACGGCCCTCGTGCTGGTCGTCGTCGTACCCGTGCTGCAGCTGTTCGGAGTCGTCGAGGCCCCGCGAGAAGACACCTGGGGCGCCTACGTGGCCATCGCCCTGGTGATGTTCTTCGTCGCCGTGCGCCCCTCGCCGTGGCTGCGCCTCGCGGCCCTGCTGATCGCGGCCGGCGTCGCCGCGCTCGGCGCCTGGCTGCTCGCCGTGCCGACCATCACGCGCCCCTACGTCTGGAGCAGCTGGGTCGGCACGGGCGCCGCCGGCGGGCTCCGTCTCGAGTTCTCGCTGCTGACGGCGGCGCTCTTCGGCGTCTTCGCCGGGGCGTGGGCGATCGGCG
Source organism: Frigoribacterium sp. AC394 (assembly GCF_979258095.1). Classification (NCBI taxonomy): domain Bacteria; kingdom Bacillati; phylum Actinomycetota; class Actinomycetes; order Micrococcales; family Microbacteriaceae; genus Frigoribacterium; species Frigoribacterium sp. AC394. Next base: position 1,798,086 of record NZ_OZ409834.1, read on the forward strand.
TGGCGTTCGCGAGCATCCGGCGCGTGCTGGTCATCCGGCAGGCGCTCGAGGCCACCGAGACCCGGTTCGAGGCGACCGACTTCGAGCTCCGCATCGCTCAGGAGCGCGCCCGCATCTCGCGCGACGTGCACGACGCGCTGGCGCACTCGCTGGCGGTCGTCGTCTCGCAGGCGCAGGGGGCGATCGCGTTGCAGCACACCCGACCCGAGGTGACGGCCGAGTCGCTGCAGAACATCGCCGAGGTGGGTCGCACGGCCCTGCTCGACGTGCGGCGCCTCGTCGAGCGGATCACGCAGGACGACGACGTCACGGCGCCCCGCGAGACCCTCGCCGACATCGAGGGGCTCGTCTCGGCGATGCGCGAGGTCGGCATGGACATCGGCGTCACCGAGGAGGGCGAGCCCGGCGAGCTGGCGCCGTCGCAGCAGCTCGCCGTCTACCGCATCGTGCAGGAGAGCCTGACGAACGCCCTCAAGCACGCCGGCACGACGAGCAAGGTCGTGATCGCCATGGACTGGCGGGGGCCCGGCCTGTCGCTGCTGGTGACCTCGCGGGGTCGCGGCGCCCCGCTCGTGGCCGCACGCACCGGGGTCGACCGCGGCGCCGGGGTGCGCGGCATGGTCGAGCGGGCGCGCCTGGCCGGCGGGTGGCTGACCGCGCAGCCGTCGAGCGACGGCACCGGGTTCGAGGTGACCGTCTTCGTGCCGACCAGGCGTCGGCCCGACTCGGCCCGCACCTCCGGCGCCTCGACGGGCAACTACCCGCGCACCCTGCTCGACGGGACGGGTGCGGGTTCGTCGGGCCCCGCCCCTTCTCCTGCTGGGCACGCGCCTGCGGCTGCACCCGCGCCTTCCGCTGCTCCGCCCGCTCCTCACGAGAGAGACCCTCATGCCTGACCTCACCGAGCCGACCCGCGCCATCCGCGTCGCCGTCGTCGACGACCAGCCGCTCTTCGCCTCGGGTCTGCGGATGCTGATCGAGGCGCAGCCCGACCTCGCCTGCGTGGGCACGGCCGTCGACGGGCGCGAGGCGCTCGAGCTCGTCGCCCGCGAGTCGCCCGACGTCGTGCTGATGGATCTCCGCATGCCGGTGATGAACGGGCTCGAGGCGACGGCGCGCATCCTCGAGGGGGTGTCGCCGGACGATCTGCCGCGGGTCGTCGCGCTGACGACGATCCAGCGGGACGAAGCGGTGTTCGGTGCGCTGAAGGCCGGGGCGTACGCGTTCCTCACGAAGGACGCGACGCCCGACGACGTCATCACGACGATCCGTGCGGCGTTCGCGGGCGACCCGGTGCCGACCGCGGGGGCCGCACTCGACGTCGTGCACGAGTTCGCCGTGCCGCCGACCGCGCCGCCCCGGGTCGACCCGCTCGCGCCCCTGTCGCCCCGCGAGCGCGAGATGTTCACGCTCGTCGCGAGGGGCCTGAGCAACACCGAGATCGCGACCGAGGCGTACCTCAGCGAGGCGACGGTGAAGAGCCACGTGCGCTCGGTGCTGCAGAAGCTGGGCATGCGCAACCGGGTGCAGATCGTCGTCTTCGCATACGAGAACGGCGTGGTGTCCGGGCCCGACCGGAGGCGCGGGTGAGCAGCCGAGAGCAGCTCGCCAAGCGGATCACCGCGGTCTCCGTCGGGGTCGTCGTCGCCGGGGTGATCGCGGTCGGCATCCCCGCCAATGCGGCCTACACGCTGCCGAACCCGCCCGAGCAGGACCGCGCGGAGTGGCTGATGCCGCTCGACGCCTACATCGGCCCGAGCACGACGAGGCTGACCTACGCCGAGGAGCTGCTGATCGAGCCGTGCCTGCAGGCGGCGGGATTCGAGGGGGTCGAGGTCCCGTGGCGAGACGTCGACGCGGCGACGAACGCCCTCGAATCGCAGCCGGTGCGGGCGTTCGATCTGACCGACGCCCGGGCGCGCGGCTACCACGTGGCGCCGACCGACGACCCGGGGGCGACGGCCTGGCGCACCTACTCGACGACGGTGTTCGCCGATCCCGTGTTCGACGCCCGGATGAGGTGCGGCGACCAGGTGCTGACGGAGCACCCCGAGCTGGCACAGGACGACCTGACGTCGTCGATCGCGATCCGGCTCGGCGACGCCGCGTTCTCGGAGGCGCGGCGCGACGACCGCGTGCTCGACACCGCCGACGAGTGGCGGAGCTGCCTGATCGACGCCGACGTCTTCGAGACGGGGCCGTTCGCGACGGAGGCGCTGGCCGAGACCCTGCCGCGCTCGCCCGCGGGGATGCCGACGATCGACATGGCGGCCGAGTTCGGGTCGGACGACCCGTCGTCGCCGATCAGCAGCGACGAGATCCGCCTGGCGACGGCCGACGCGGCGTGCCGGGAGTCGTCGGGGTATCTGGAGGCGCTGTACCAGGCCGAATGGCAGCGACAGCTGACCGTGCCGCACGACTACGGCGAGGTGCTGGCCCAGGTCGACGTCGAGGGCATCGCGGCGGCGACGCGGACCGTCGAGCGGGTGCTCGAGACGCGGACGCCCGCACGGCGGTGACGGCGGCGCGGCGAGGTCATCCCCCTTTGCGGGGGCTGCACATTCGTGCGGCCGGTCTCTAAACTGCGACCAGAGGAACAGCAGGGGAGCGGGGGCGACCTGTCGGCCTGATCGACTCTGCGCCCGGAGCCGTTCAGGCCGGCGGGTCACGCGCGTGCCTGCCCCCTCTCCGTGAGACCACGGCCCGGCTGCGACGATCGCCTCGCACGTCGTCGTGGGAGGCCCTTCCTCCTTCCAGCTATTACGCATCGACGCGCAATACCGCACTGCCGAAAGGCCCTTTCTCCCTAGCGCTACTACGCATCGACGCGTAACACCCGTCGCGGGAAGGCCCCTTCTCTCTCGAGCTATTACGCATCTACGCGTAATAGCTCGCCACGGAGAGGGCCCTTCTCCCTCACACTCCTACGCATCTACGCCTAATAGCTCGCACGCGATCACCGCAGCTCGGCGAGGCGGCCCCCCTCGAGGCGGCCCTCCTCGAGTCAGCCCCCTACGAGGCGGAGCCGTCGGTCGCGGCAGCGGGCAGGGCGGGCCGGGGCCGGGCAGGGCGGGGCGGGGCGGGGCTAGCCTGTCCGGGTGAGCGACTCCTCCGGCACGACGGGCCCCGACGCGGGTCTCGTGTTCGGCCTCGTCGTCCGGGCCATGGCCAGCGGCACGCTGCTCGGCATCGCCGTGGTCGTCGTCATCGCGATCGTCTCGTCGATCGGGGCGCCCGCCGGGGTGTCGACGTCGTCGTACCTGTTCGCCGCACCCGTGGCAGGCTTCGTCGGCGCGCTCGTCGCCCTCCTCGCCGTCACCGTCGCCCTCATCACGGTCCGCCTGGTCGACCCGCACCGCCGACACCCCCGCCGCCGCATCGCGCTCGGAGCGATCACCGCCGGGCTCGCCGTCGGTGCCGCCGCCCTCGCCGCCGACTCCCCCGGCTTCACCGTCCCACCCTGGGCGGCCGCCGTCGGAGCCGTCGCCACCGGCGCGTTCGCCGTCCGCAGCCTCGTGCGCTATGAGCGGCTGCGACGCACGCCCGACGCACCGCGTCGCTCCCGGGAGGACTAGCGGCGCACCCCGGCCTCGGGCGCCGCCTCGCCCACAGCACCGGCACCGGCACCGGCGCCGGCGCCGGCACCGCCCTGCGGGACGACACCCGCGGTGCCGACCTCCGCCGCGCCTCCTGCAGGGGCTTCCGAGTCCGCCGCAGACCGAGCACCCCGCTCCGGCACGGCTCGCACCACGCGGCTCGCGTAGAGCACCCCGCCGACCACGACCACTCCCGCCACGAGCTCGACCACGTCGGGCACCTCGTCGAACGCGAGCCACGACGCCAGCACGCCGATCACCGGGACGAGCATCGAGAACGGCGCGACGGTGCTCGACGGATACGTGGCGAGGAGGCGCGTCCACAGCCCGTAACCGAGCACCGTCGCGACGAGCACCACGTAGAGCAGCCCCACGATCGACGGCAGCGCATCGAGGGTGAACAGCGTCGCGAACGTCTCGCCGATCCGCGCCGGGCCCTCGACGACGAACGACAGCGCCAGCATCGGGATCGGCGGCACGACCGACATCCACAGCGTCAGATGCAGCGGGTTCGGAGCGGCCGCCCGCCGCACCGCCACGTTGCCGAGCGCCCAGCCGAGCGCCGCGCAGAGACACAGCACGACGGGCAGCAGCGCCGCGACCTGAGACCTGTGCACCGCGATCACGGCCAGCGCCAGCACCGCCACGCCGATGCCGATCGCCTGCCGTCGCGTGATGCGCTCGCGCAGCCAGATGCCCGCGATCACCACGGTGAACGGCGCGGACGCCTGCAGCACGAGCGATGCGAGGCCCGACGGCATGCCGGCCTCCATGCCGAGGTACAGGAACCCGAACTGCAGGATCCCGAGGGCGAATCCGACCATCAGGAGGCGCGGCCACGGGATCGCCGGACGCGGCACCAGCAGCAGGGTCGGCACCGCCAGCAGCGCGAAACGCACCGCGACCAGGAGGAACGGCGGGAAGTGCTCGAGCGCCAGCGCCGTCATCGGGAAGTTCACTCCCCAGCAGACCGCGACGACGAGGGCGAGGAGGCGGTCGCGGGGGCTCATGGCTCCATGCTGGCGGATGCCTCGTTGCAGGACCAGCGCGCATCTCCGCGGTGACCTTGTAGCCTCCCTTCATGGACGTGCAGCATCTCGAACTCCTCCGCGAACTCGGCGAACGAGGCAGCGTCACGGCCGTCGCCGCCGCCACGCACCGATCGCCGAGTGCAGTGTCGCAGCAGCTCAAGACCCTGCAGCGCCAGCTCGGCGTCGAGCTGGTGCAGCGGGTCGGACGCGGGGTGCGACTGACGGAGGCGGGGCAGGCGCTCGCGCGCGCCTCCTTGGCGGTGTCGACGGCGGTGGCCGAGGCGGAGGCGACGCTCGAGGCGGTGCGGACGGGCGCGACGGGCGTCGTGCGGCTCGCGGTGTTCCCCTCGGCGGCCGAGCTGCTGCTGCCCGGGTTCGTGACGCGGATGCGGGGCCACGCCGGCATCGAGGTCGAGATCGACGACCGCGACGTGAGCGAAGACGAGTTCGCACGGCTGACCGCGGACTTCGACGTGGTGGTGGGGCACCGGTCGGACGGGGTCGCGCCTCCTGACCGGTCGCGGCTCGCGGTCGTGGCGCTGCTGCGCGAGCCGCTCGAGGTGGCGATGCCGCTCGATCACCCGCTGGCGGGGCGGGAGCGCGTGACGCTCGGCGACGTGATCGGCGAGCCGTGGATCGGCGTTCCGGTCGGGTTCCCGATCGACCGCGTGCTGATGGCCATGGCGTTGCGGGCGGGCGTGACGCCGGACGTGGTGCACCGCAGCACGCACCTGCCGCTGCTCGAGAACATGGTGGCCGCGGGGCATGGGGTGGCGCTCGTTCCGCGGCACACGTCGGCGGGGCGCGCACGGGGGCGGTTCCATCTGGCGACGCTCGAGGAGGTGCGCGCCGGGCGGCACATCGAGGCGCTGATGCGGCCGGATCGGGCTGTGCGGCCGGCGGTGCGCGTCGTGGTCGACGAGCTGCTGGCGGAGGCGCGGGTGACCGAGGCGGCCTCCGAGGAGGCGCGGATCGCCAGCGCCGTGGTCAGCTCAGGCGGAGCGGACGAGGCGGACGCGCCGGGCGCAGTGGCCTAGCGGACGCCCTGAGTGGCGAGGTAGGCGACGGGGTCGGTGGCGAGCCCGTTCTGACGGACCTCGAGGTGCAGGTGGCAGCCCGTCGAGCCGCCGGCCGTGCCGACGCCCGCGATGTTCTGACCGGGGGTCACGGTCTGACCCTGCGACACGAAGATGCCCGACGACTCCATGTGCCCGTAAGCGCTGCTGATGCCGTTGCCGTGGTCGATGATCACGAGGTTGCCGTACCCGCCGGCGGGGCCCGCGTACGAGACGGTGCCGGCGGCGATCGAGTAGATCGGCGTGCCGCACGAGGCGCCGAAGTCGGCGCCGGCGTGCAGCTTGTACTCGCCCGTGATCGGGTGCACGCGGTAGCCGTACGCCTGGTACGAGCCGAACGAGCGGATCGCGGCGACCCAGCCGGTGCCGGGGTCGGGCTGCGTGGTGCCGGGGCCGGAGCCCGCACCGACGCTGATCGGACCGGTGCCCGCGGCGCCGGCCTGGAGCTTCGCCTGGGCGGCCGCCGCCTCGGCGGCCTGCGCCTGGGCGAAGGCCTGCTCCATCGAGATGCGGTCGTCTTGCAGCACGACGAGCTGGGCGGCCAGCGTGGCCTTCTCGGTGTCGATCTTCGCCGCGTCGGCCTTGGCGGCCTCGTTGGCGGCGACGGCCTCGTCGAGGGCGGCGTCGGCCTCGTCGGTCAGGCGGTCGCGCTCGTCGAGGGCGACCTTGGCCTGGTCGGCGAGCGAGGTCGCGAGGTTGTCGGCGGCGATGGCGCGATCACGCAGAGCGTCGAGGTTCTCGCCGACCTTGCTCGACATGCTGAGGCCACGGAGGGTGTCTTCGGCACCGGCGCCGGACGACAGCAGGTCGCTGAGGGTGCCGGTGCTGGTCGGGCGGGCGAGCATCGCGGCGGCCTGACCGACGACGATCTCGGACGAGGCGGACTGCTCGCGGGCCTCGTCGGCCTTCTTCTGGATGGCGGCGTAGGTCGCATTGGCCTCGTCGGCCGCGGCCTGCGCGTCGACGAGCACCTCACCGGCGGCGTCGGCGGCCTTCTGGGCGTCTGCGGCCCGGTTCGTGGCCGCCTCGAGTGCGGCCTCGACGTCGGCGATGGCGTCTTTCTTGGCCGTCTCGGAGCTGCGGGCCTCTTCGATCTGAGCCCAGGTGGGGGCGGCGGCCTGAGCCTGAGCGGGGACGGCGAGGAGCGAGGCGACGCTGAGCCCGACGACGGCGATCGCGGTCGTGACGGCACGTCGGCCCCGGGAGGCGCGGGTCGACCCGGAGAGGTCGGGGCGCGTGGTGAGGCGGTGCATGCTTCTCAGTCTCGATCAGAACGGCTGGGACATTGCTCGACGACTGTCGGCGGAGTCCCAACACTATCGTCATGCCCACGTCGCGAGGCGGACCAGCCCCGATCTGGGGGCGAGAACCGCGTCCTGCTATCCCTGAGCACTAATCGGAGTTCTCGATCATGAGCACACTCAACTCAGCCTCGAGACGAGTGCGCAAGGCCAAGACATCTTCCACCTCCATCCCGATACGTGAGTGGAAATCGAAGTCCTGACCGATGTATTCGATGGTCATGGTCATACAGTTTATGAGGATCTGCAATTCCCCCGACGAGAGATCCACGCCTTGCGTCATGAATCGTCTTCTAAGATGCCTCTCCACGGTGCCCTCTATCTATTCGTTTATTCGCTTGCCAACAAGTATGTGATTAATTTATTTATGGCCCCACATGCCTATTCCATGATTTTCTTTTCCAGTTGCCTGCTTTTTTCCTTGATGCGAAGTCTTAGATCTTCAACGATTTCGACTGTGCCCCCTGCCCTGACCTCATATTCCGCCTCGAGTTGACTTGCGCTATAGGAATGATTAATGCAATTTAAAAGAATTATAAAATCGTCGGACCGGAATTCAACTGTGATTCTTTTGTTCGTCATATACTAATCTGCCTTCTCGAAGTCTGCGATACCTCTGACCGGTCTATACATAGTACTCTTGCCAGGCTTGAGCGAGTTATAGACGACCATATTACCTTCACACCAGAATATAATTCGTCCATTAATTCCGCTTTTATAAATGCCATTATTTATCACGTCTTCAGCGACGCCTCTGTACTGTTGTCGATCCATACCGGGATATTCGGCTGCATGCCCCTTATAACTGTGATCGCCAGCAATGCTTTTTGGCCGCAGTGCCGGCTGACTCCGCGTCTGGGATGATCTCCGCGCCGACCGCCGCTGAGCTACCCGGCAAGGGCGAGGCGCCGGTGGCAACCGACGTCGCCAGAACAACGGCGAGCGTTCCCGCAAGCGTGATCGAGATACGACGACTTCGACGTAGAAGCACTGATTCCCCCAGCTCAGGCCGATGTGAAATCCCGGAAGAAAGACCGGTCCACTCAGCTGAATCTGAAGATAGGGCCTGAGCGGGATTTGAAACAGCCGTGAATTGTGCCCTATTCGGGACGATTGCATTTTCGGGGGACAATTACATTCCGCAGTCGTTACTCGCGCGGGCATTGACTTCCTCGGCGGCCGCGAAGTCGGTTACATCCGAGATCAAACTGTTACTCATCACAGCCCAGGGGTGAGACCCGAAGACTGCCCAGACAGCTCCTTGCCGCGCCTCCTCCACAGGACCCGCACCTCCTCGGTGTGAACTCGGCGCTTAACGCCGCTGTCACATGGACGCCTCACCCGTGAAACCCTGGTGCCCTAGCGTCGTAGCGACCGACACACCCTGATCAGGAGGCCCCATGACCGCGAGCGCGCAGGCCGAGAAGCGACCCGTCGACCGGATCCCGCCGCTGCGTCGGCTGTTCCCGCTGGGGCTGCAGCACGTGCTCGCGATGTACGCGGGGGCGGTCGCGGTTCCGCTGATCGTCGGCGGTGCGCTGGTCGGCATGGGCGAGCTCCAGCCGGGCGACATCGCGTACCTGATCAGCGCCGACCTGCTCGTCGCCGGCATCGCGACCATCATCCAGTCGGTCGGGTTCTGGCGCTTCGGGGTGCGGCTGCCGCTGATGCAGGGCTGCACCTTCGCCGCCGTCGGCCCGATGATCGTGATCGGCGGCGAGTACGGCATCACCGCGATCTACGGCTCGGTCATCGCGAGCGGCGTGTTCATGATGCTGCTCGCACCGTTCTTCTCCCGGCTCGTCCGGTTCTTCCCGCCGATCGTCACCGGAACGGTCATCCTCATCATCGGCGTCTCGCTGATGGACGTCGCGGCCGGCTGGGTCGGCGGCGGCACCGGCTCCGAGGACTTCGGCGACCCGCTCGACATCGGGTTCGCGGCGGGGACCCTGCTGCTGATCATCCTGATCGAGCGGTTCGCGCCTCCTGCGATCCAGCGCGTCTCGATCCTGCTGGGGCTCGTGATCGGCACCCTCGTCGCCTGGCCGTTCGGCCTCACCGACTGGAGCGGCGTCGGCGAGAGCGCCTGGTTCGGCCTCGCACTGCCCTTCCACTTCGGGCTGCCCACGTTCCCGATCAGCGCCATCGTGTCGATGTGCATCGTCGGCCTCGTGATCATGACCGAGACGACCGGCGACATCATCGCGGTCGGCGAGATCGTCGACGAGCCCGTCACCCCGCGCCGCCTCGCCGACGGCCTGCGCGCCGACGGCCTCTCGACCGTGATCGGCGGCGTCTTCAACACGTTCCCGTACACGGCGTTCGCGCAGAACGTCGGCCTGGTCAGCATCACCGGCGTGCGGTCGCGCTACGTGGCGACGTTCGCCGGGGTGATCCTCGTCGTGCTCGGACTCGTACCGGCACTCGGCGCCGTCGTCGAGGGGGTTCCCCTGGCGGTGCTCGGCGGCGCGGGCGTGGCGCTGTTCGGCATGGTCGCCGCGAGCGGCATCCGCACGCTGTCGAAGGTGCGGTTCAACAACTCGAACATCCTGATCGTCGCCGTGGCGCTCGGCGTCAGCCTGCTGCCCACGGTGAGCCCCGACATCTACGCGCAGTTCCCGACCTGGTTCACGATCGTGTTCGACTCGGGCATCAGCGCCGGGGCGCTCGTCGCCGTGCTGCTCAACCTGCTGCTCAACTCGGAGTCGCAGCAGCGGCGCCACGGCGGCAGCGACCGCGACGTGTCGGCGCACGACGCCGTCCGCGGCCCGTCCGCCCCGGCGGCGGCCGATCGCGACGCCTGAGCCCCCGGGGGTTCGGCAGCGGGGGCCGAGGAGGCGCGGGTCGATGAGCGCGTCGGTCGCGAACGGTCAGCGGCTGGCGGGTCGGCGGCTCGCGGTCAGCGGCTGGGGGTCGGCGGCTGGCGGTCAGCGGCTGGGGGTCGGCGGCTGGCGGTCAGCGGCGAGCTCGGCGCACCGGGCGATGCCGGCGACGACGCGAGGCGATCATGCTGATCAGCGCGACGAGGGCGGCGATCATCATCGCCGCTCCGAAGATCACGAGCACGGGCTGCGGATCGGTGCACGTCGGGTAGTCGACCGAGCAGACCGTGAACGGGGGCGCCTCCTGCCCCTCCGCGTCGAGCACCGCGAAGGAGGCGCGCCCCAGCGAGAAGATCGCCAGACCGAGCAGGGTCACGACGACCAGCAGGCCGGCGAAGATGCGCCGCACGATCCGGCCGTCGTCCACTGAGCTCATGCCTCGAGTCTCGCGCTCGGACCCTGTGCTGTCATCGGCCTCAGGGCGGACCCGGGATCGTTCGCGAGTCGCGCCTCGCGTGCGTGTCGCGAGCCGCGCCTCCTGCAGTCGCGAGCCGCGCCTCCTGCCGCTCGCGAACCGCTCCTCCTGCCGGTTCGGCGGGTTCCCGTCATCTGCGGCGGGTCAGCGCTGACCCGCCGCCGATGACAAGAACCCGCCGCATCGCCTGCAGCCCCCGCGAACGCGCACCCGCCAAACCCGACCCCGCCGAACCCTCTGGCGCCCCGCGAACGCGCACGCGCGGACGGACGCGCGGACGGCCCGCGCCCGTCGCCTAAAGTCGAACGCGCCGCATCGCGGCACCCCTCCCTCTTCTTCTCCCCAGGAGTCCTCGTGACCGCTCCCTCCCCCGCGCCCGTCGTGCGCCCGCACCGCGACGACACGGTGCTCGGCGTCCTGCGGTCACCGCGCCTCCTGACCCGGGAGGCGCTGGCCGGCATCGTCACCACGCTCGCCCTCGTGCCCGAGGTCATCTCGTTCTCGGTCATCGCCGGCGTCGACCCGATGGTCAGCCTGGTCGCCTCGATCGTGCTCGCCCTCGTCATGTCTCTGCTCGGCGGCCGCCCCGCCATGGTCACCGCCGCGGCCGGTTCGGTCGCGCTCGTCATCGCCCCGCTCGTCCGTGCGCACGGCGTCGAGTACGTGCTGCCGGCCGTGCTGCTCGCCGGAGTCATCCAGATCGCGTTCGGCACGGCGGGGCTCGCCCGGCTGATGCGGTTCATCCCGCGGTCGGTGATGATCGGCTTCGTCAACGCCCTCGGCATCCTCATCTTCATGGCCCAGGTGCCGCACCTGATCGACGTGCCGTGGATCGTCTACCCCCTGTTCGTGCTGACCATCGTGATCGTCGTGCTGCTGCCGCGCCTGACGAAGGCCGTGCCGGCGCCGCTCGTCGCCATCGTCGTCGTGACCGTGATCGTCGTCGCGGCCGGGCTCGACGTGACCACCGTCGGCGACGAGGGCGAGATGGGCGGCGGGCTGCCCGGGCTCACCCCCTGGCTCGTGCCGTTCTCGCTCGAGACGCTCGGCATCATCCTGCCGACCGCGCTCAGCGTCGCGTTCGTCGGCCTGATGGAGACCCTGCTGACCGCGAAGCTCGTCGACGACATCACCGAGACCCCGTCGCGCAAGGGCAAGGAGTCGTGGGCGCTCGGCGTCGCGAACATCGCCGCGGGCGCCTACGGCGGCATCGCCGGTTGCGCGATGATCGGCCAGACCGTCGTCAACGTCAAGATCGGCCGGGCCCGCACCCGGGTGTCGACGGTCGTCGCGGGGCTGTTCCTGCTGCTGCTCGTCACCGCGCTGAGCGAGGTGATGGCGCGCATCCCCATGGTCGCGCTGGCCGCCGTGATGATGATCGTCGCGATCTCGACCGTCGACTGGCACAGCGTCCGGCCGTCGACGCTGCGGCGCATGCCGATCCCCGAGACGCTCGTCATGGTCGTCACCGTGGCCGTCGTCGTCGCGACCGACAACCTCGCGCTCGGCGTCGCAGTCGGCGTGCTGCTCGCCATGGTGCTGTTCGCGCGGCGGATCGCCCACGTGATCCGGGTCGAGCGGACGGTCGGAGGAGGCGCGGCGAGGGCGGACGGCAGCGGGCACGGCAGCGACGCCTCGGTCCGCTACGACGTGATCGGGCCGCTGTTCTTCGGCAGCAGCAACGACCTCGTCGAGCACTTCTCGTACGCCGACGACCCGGCGCGGGTGACGATCGACCTGACCCGCGCCTCCATCTGGGACGCCTCGAGCGTCGCCGCCCTCGACGCCGTCGGCACGAAGTACGCCGCGCACGGGGTGGAGGTCGAGTTCGTCGGGCTCGACGACCGCAGCAGCGAGTTCCACGGGCGGTTGACGGGCCGGCTCGGGAGCTGAGCCGGGGCTGAGCAAGCTTGCGGGGGCTGCGGCGGGTTCGTGTCATCGGGGGCGGGTCAGCGCTGACCCGCCGAGGATGACGGGAACCCGCCGAACCCCGAGAAGAGCGCGGAACGTGAGGCCGAACCCGCCGAACCCCCGTAGGGCGAGCGCAGCGGGGCTACGCGCGGCGGCGGCGCAGCTCTCGGCGGAGGGCGCGGCGCTCGCGCCACGAGGGCGGGGGCGGCGGCACCTCCGCGGCCTCGCGCGCACGACGCTCGACGCGCCGCCGGTGCCAGGCCAGCACCTCGGCGTCGACGTCGCGCGTCGGCGTCACCACGGGAGGTCCGCCGCGCAGCTGCCGCCGCGCCTCGACGATCCGCGCGTTGTAGTCGTCGACGTGCGCGCGCACCGCGGCCTCGGCGAACAGCCCGTCGAGGGTCCGCTCGAACGACGCGTGCTCCGTCCGCAACGACAGCGCAGGAGGCGCGAGCCCGGTCAGCCCCTCCCTCTCGATCAGGCCCCGGATCCACCAGTCGGGGTCGACCGTGTCACCGGCCAGACCGGGCAGCGGCTTGCCGGCCAGCGGCAGGTCGTCGAAGTCGCCGCGCGCGATCGCCTGGTCGATGGCCGTGCGGGCCCAGGCGCGCATCTCGGCCGCGGTGCGGTTGTCGGTCGGAGCGTCGGCGGCGGGAGCCGCACCGTCGGTGCGGTAGCGGGCCGCGGCCACCCGGGGGTCGTTCGCCGCGCCTCCTGCCCGACCCGCACCTCCTGCATCGCCGGGTTCGGTTCGCCGTTCCATGCGCGAGAGAGTACGCCGCGCCTCCTGAACCGGGACGCCGAGGAGGCGCGGGTCGGGGGACACCGAGGAGGCGCGGGTCAGGCCCGCGGGTCGTGGACGGCGGTCCCGTGGGGCACCCGCCGCGCGAGCACTCCGGCGAGGAGCAGCACGATCACTCCGGCGGCCGGCATGACGAGCAGACCCCAGCGCAGCGAGGTCGCATCGGCGACCAGCCCGACCAGCGGCGGCGAGAACAGGAACCCGAGACGCATCAGCCAGCTCAGCAGCGTCAGACCGGTGCCGCGCCGGAAGCCGGGCAGCTGGTCGGCCGCGTGCATCGCTCCGGGGATGAGCGTCGCCACGCCGAAACCGGCCGCACCGAAGCCGATGATCGTGCCGGGGATCGACGGGAACGCCAACGCGAGCCCCGTGCCGACCGCGACCAGCACGCCGCCGATCCGCGCGACGGTGCGCTGCCCCAGCCGATCGACCATGACGTCGCCGACCAGCCGGCCGATCAGCTGCATGCCCGCGAGCGACACGAACCCGAGCGACGCGATCGTGATGCTCGCCCCCAGCGAGCCCGAGAGGTAGACGGCGGCCCAGGTGTTGCCGGCGTCCTCGACGATGGCCGCGCCCATGGAGACGAGCACGAGGGCGGCCAGCACGGCCACCGTGCCGAAGCGGAGGGCGGAGCGGCCGGCGCCCGCGGCGACCGACGCGACGGACGGGTTCGACTCGACCCGCGCCTCCTCGGCTGCTGCGGTGCTCGTCGCTTCGGTGTTCGCCGCGCCCGTGCCGGCTGCGCTCGTGTCGGACGCCTCGGCGTCTGCCGCCTCGCTCTCGTCGGTCGGCTCGGGGCCGGCGAGCATCGAGCGGTACGAGAGCAGCGCGACGACGCAGAACAGCGCGGCCGAGACCGACAGGTGCACGGGGGTGGGGATGCCGAGCCCCGCGGCCGCACCGCCCATCAGGCCGCCGATGACGGCTCCGACGCTCCACGCGGCGTGGAACGAGTTGAGGATCGATCGCCCGTAGCGCCGCTGCACCCGCAGGCCGTGCGAGTTCTGGGCGACGTCGGTGATGGCGTCCATCGCTCCGGCGAGGAAGAGACCCGCGGCGAGCAGGGCCCACGACGGCGCGACACCTGCGGTGAGGACTCCGAGGCTGGTCACGATCGTGCCGGCGACGGCGACCCGCGACGACCGGAACCTGCGGATCAGCAGCCCCGCCGCCAGCCCGGCCACGATCGCACCGAGCGGGAACGCCGCCACGGCCACCCCGAACTCGGCGTTCGACAGCCCGAGCCCGTCTTTGATCGCCGGGTAGCGCGGCAGCAGGTTCGCGAAGATCGCGCCGTTCGTCAGGAACAGCAGCGACACCGCCCAGCGCGCACGCTGGATGTCGCGAGGGACCGGGGGGCGAGACGTCGTCGTGCTCATGGGGGGCTTCCGGGTGGGGGTGCGGGGCGGAGGTGCGGAGGTGCGGAGGTGCGGAGGTGCGGGGTGCGGGGTGCAGGGCGGGGTGGCGCGCTGTGTACGAACGTACATTAGCGGCGAAGAACCCCGTTCGCGAAGATGAACCGCGATATATCGTGGTTCATCTTCGCGAACGGGGTTCATGGGCACGCGCCGCCGCGACGCAGGCCGAGGAGGCGCGGGTCAGGAGGCGCGGACCGGCTGCAGCTACAGCGTCGCGGCTAGAGCGTCGCGGCCGCAGGGTCCCAGCTCTCGGGCAGGGGCGCGGGCTTCGCCACGCTCGACGCCACGTCGACGACGACGCCGCTCTCGGCCGCCTCCGACACGGCGAGCAGCACGTCGAGCACGTGCGCCGCGACCGCGCCGCTGGCCCGCTCGCTCTCGCCCCCGCGGATCGCCCGGGCCAGGTCGAGCACGCCCGACCCCCGACCGTACGTCGACCCGACGGCGGTGAGCGTCTCGGGCTCGTCGTGGCCGAAGCGCCACAGCGTCGAGTCGCCCTCGAACATGTTCGGATCGGGCAGCACGATGGTGCCCTCGGTGCCGCTGATCTCGACGAAGCCCGCCCGGGGCAGCGCGTTCTGGAACGAGAAGGTCGACTGCGCCGACTGCCCGCCCTCGAACTGGATCAGAGCCGCGTGGTGCGTCGGCACCTCGACGGGGAACGTCTGCCCGGCACGCGGACCGCTGCCGATGGTGCGCGTGTCGAACGACTTCGACGACACGGCGCTCACCCTGCTGGCCGAGCCGAAGGCGTGCACCAGCGTGCTGACGTAGTACGGACCCATGTCGAACAGGGGGCCCGCTCCGACGGCGAACAGGAAGTCGGGGTTGGGGTGCCACGACTCGGGGCCGGGCACGTGGAACATCGTCGTCGCCGAGAGCGGCTCGCCGATGTCGCCGCGGGCGATGGCCCGCATGGCCGACTGGATGCCGGCGCCGAGCACCGTGTCGGGTGCGCACGCGACGCGCACGCCGGCGGCGTCGGCCGCGGCCAGCAGATCGCTGCCCGAGCGGTGGTCGAGGGCCAGGGGCTTCTCGCTCCACACGTTCTTGCCGGCGGCGATGATCTGGCGACCGACCTCGGCGTGCACGGCCGGGATCGTCAGGTTGACGACGATCTCGATCTCGTCGATCGCGAGCAGCTCGTCGACCGTGCCGTGCCCGGGCACGCCGTACGTCTCGGCCTGGCTGCGGGCGCGATCGAGGTCGAGGTCGGCGACGAAGAGCACCTTCAGGTCGGCGAACTTCGTCATGTTCTCGAGGTAGGTGCCGCTGATGACACCCGCGCCGATGACGCCGACGCCGACGGGCCCCGATCCGCGAGCGGCCGAGGCGGCCGAGGTGGAGGACGTGGCGCTCACGCGTTCGCCTCCGTGTCGTTCTCGGCGAGCCACGCGTACGACGCGGCGATGCCCTCGAACACGTCGCCCGAGTAGGCGTCGAACTCGACGACCCGGAGGGCGTGCGGTGCGGCGGCGAGGATGGCGCGCACATCGACGTCGCCCTGCCCGGCCGGGGTCTGGTTCTCGAATGCGGCGGCCAGCGCCTCCGGCACGATCAGTGCGCTCTCGCTGCTGGGCAGGGCCGTGGCGATGTCGCCGCTGACCTTGCCGTCCTTGATGTGCAGGAACTGCACGCGGTCGCCGAGCGACTTCAGCACGGCGGGGGTGTCGGCGCCGCCGACGGTGGCCCAGAAGGTGTCGAGCTCGAGCACGACGGAGGGAGAGAGCAGCTCGACGAAGAGGTCGTAGACGGGGCGGCCGTCGACCTTGTTCGTGAACTCCCACTGGTGGTTGTGGTACCCGAAGCGGAGCCCGTGACCGGCCGCCTCGTCGGCGAGCACGTTGACGCGCTCGGCGATCGCCTTGACGTCGTCGGCGGTCTGCCAGCGGTCGCTCGGGATGAACGGGTCGATGACGGTCTCGAGACCGATCTCCTTCGCGGCGTCGAAGACGCGCTGCGAGTCGTCGGCGTCGATCACGGCGCTGTGACCGGTCGGCGCCGTGACACCGGCCGCGGTCAGTGCGGCGGCGATGTCGGTGGGGTTGTCGGCGAAGCCGTACGGCTCGACCTTCGTGAAGCCGATCTCGGCCAGACGGGCGACACTGCCCGGCAGGTCGGCGGAGATCGCGTCGCGCACGCTGTAGAGCTGGACTGAGGGTGAGCTGCTCATGGGGATACTCCTTCGTTCCGGTGGTCCGATGTGAACGCCGGACACCATTCAACTACTTCTGTCGACGCACATGCAAAAGGTGTTCGATCATCGGCGACCAGCGCCGTCGGCCGAGGAGGCGCGGCCGTCGGCCGAGGAGGCGCGGGTGCGGAGCCGAGGAGGCGCGGGTCGGCCGCACCGCGCCTCCTGCACCTGCCGGCACCGCACCTCCGGCACCGCGCCTCCTGCCGATCCGGGCCGCGACTCCGAACCACCGGGCATGACGACCACCGCGAGCGCCACCCGCGAGATCACGACCACCGCACCGCTGCAGCGCGCCTGGGAGATCGGCACCCCGCTCGACCCCGTGGGCTTCTACCCGAAGTGGGGACCGCTGCCCGAGGTGCAGGCCGTGCACGGGCAGACCGGCGGGTGGGACGCGCCCGGTCAGACGCGCCTCCTCGAACTCTCGGGCGGCGGGTCGGTGCGCGAGACCGTCACCCGGGTCGACACGCCCTCGCTGTTCATCTACGACCTGACCGACTTCCGCGGGCCGCTCGAGAAGCTCGTCTCGGGCGGACGCGCCGCCTGGCGGTACATGCCCGACGGCGACGGGACGCGCGTGCGCTGGCGGTACTCGTTCACGGCGAAGCCGGGTGCGGGGCCGATCGTGCGCGGCATCGTGCGCTTCGCTTGGGGGCCCTACATGACCCGCGTGCTGACGGGCATCGGCGCCGAGCTCGACCGCGTGGGCGTCGAGCGCTGATCGCGCCCTGACCAGGACTTTGCACGCTCTGCAGCTTCACAGGAGCGTGGCGGCTGCTTGGCGGCACGCCCACAGCGGACTCTCACGTAGATTCGTCTCGGGAGTCATCCCGACGGTCGACGCGACCCCGCTCATCGACCGCCAACGCGCCTCACAGCCCCAGCCCGAAACCCGGAGCCCAACCCCGTGAACATATCGCTGACCACCTGGCTCATCACCATCGCGGTGACGATCGCCTTCTTCGTCTACGAGTTCTTCACCCATGTGCGCAAGCCGCACGAGCCCACGATCGGCGAGTCCGCCCGCTGGTCCGCCTTCTACATCGGCCTGGCGCTGCTGTTCGGCGTCGGGATCGGCGTCACGAACGGCTGGGGATACGGCGGCGAGTACTTCGCCGGCTACCTGACCGAGAAGGCGCTGTCGATCGACAACCTCTTCGTGTTCCTGCTGATCATGACCGGGTTCGCCATCCCGCGGATGTATCAGCAGAAGGTGCTGATGATCGGCATCGTGATCGCGCTCATCATGCGCGCGGGCTTCATCGCCGCCGGCGCCGCCCTCATCGAGAACTTCTCGTGGGTCTTCTACATCTTCGGTGCGCTCCTGTTCGTGCTCGCCTACCAGCAGCTCAAGGGCGACCACGGCGGGAACGCGGCCGACAACATGTTCGTCCGCATCGCGCGCCGCATCCTGCCCGTGCACGACGACTTCAACGGCGACAAGTTCACCGTCAAGATCTCGGGCAAGCGCTTCGTCACCCCGCTGCTGCTCTGCGTCATCGCCATCGGCTTCGTCGACCTGGTGTTCGCGCTCGACTCGATCCCCGCGATCTACGGTCTGACCAACGAGGCGTACATCGTCTTCACCGCCAACGCCTTCGCCCTGATGGGTCTGCGCCAGCTGTACTTCCTGATCGGCGGTCTGCTCGAGCGTCTCGTGTACCTGTCGCAGGGTCTCGCCGTCATCCTCGCGTTCATCGGCGTGAAGCTCGTCTTCCACGCCCTGCACGTCAACGAGGTGCCCTTCATCAACGGCGGCGAGCCGCTGCTCTGGGTGCCCGAGATCCCGATCTGGCTGTCGCTGCTGTTCATCGGCGCGACGATCACGGTCGCCACGGTCGCGAGCCTCGCGAAGACCCGCGGCGACAAGAACAAGAACGACCGCGCGACCGTCGAGGGCGAGCCCGTCACGCGTGCCACCGACGACGCGAACGACAAGGGCGCGGGTCGCCACTGACCCCGCTCGTGATCCCGTGACGCCGAGGAGGCGCGGGTCGGCTGGTGCCGGCACCGCGCCTCCTTCGTGTGTGCGGGGTGTGGGGTGCGGGCGTGGGGTGGGCGTGGTGCGTGGTGCGGGCGGGTGCCTGTGCGTGGTGCGGGCGGGTGCGGGCGGGTGCCTGTGCGTGGTGCGTGCCGGTGCGGGTGCGTGGTGCGGGCGGATGCGTGGTGCGGGCGGGTGCCTGCGCGTGGTGCGTGCGGGAGCGTGGTGCGTGCGGGAGCGTGGTGCGGGCGGGTGCCTACGCGCGTGCGACCACGGGCGGGTGCCGGTACCGATACGGGTTTGGCGGGTCGGTGTCATCGGCGGCGGGTCAGCGCTGACCCGCCGTGGATGACTCGAACCCGCCGCAGGGGCGCGCAGCACGTCGATGGTGCAGGAGGCGCGGGCCGGCAGGAGCGGGCGGGGCGCGCCGCCCGCACGCCAGGTTGTGGACACGACGCCAGGTTTAAGAGTGGCGTCGTGTCCATCTCCTGGCGCGGTAGCGGGCGGGGCGGGTCACGCCGCCACGAACTCGACATCCCGCCACGAGAAACGGTGGCGGGTTGTCGAGACGGTGGCGGGATGTCCGCTCGGGAGGCGCGGGGTCAGCGGGGGCGGGTGCTCGCGAGGTGCTCGTGGAACTCGGCGGCGACCGCGTGCGGCTCGGGGGTGAGGACGGTCACGGGATCGGCGTCGGCGATCTCGAGGACGACCCACGCGCCTCCTCGGAGTCGACGCCGGTGGTCGACCGGACTGACCTCGACGCCGACGATGCTCGCGACCGGCCACTCGGTGGGCTGCCCGCCGCGCAGCCGCGACGTCAGATCGGGGAGGTACCGGAGGCGCCGGCTCGACAGGACGAATCGGCCCCCGTACCCGGCACCCCCGGTCGGCAGGATGAGCGCGGCGACCGTGCCCCAGAGGAGCGTCTCGCCCGGCTCGACCGGGAGGGAGCGCCACGAGCCGAAGGCGCGGATCTGCGCCAGTTGCCCGATGCTCAACGCGGCGACGACGAGCATCAGCCCGATGAGCAGCACGTCGAAGGTCGTCCGGTCGTCGTCGGCGATGCGGACCGGCACGTTGACGCCGAGCAACACGACCGGGACCAGCAGCTGCCAGAGCGCCGATCGACGCAACCGCCGTTCGGACCCGCTGCGCGGTGGGTCGAGCGGCGTCCGCAGCGTGCTCGTCGACACGGGGTCAGCTGCCGTCGCGGAGGTCGGCGGGCGCCGTCTCACCGAGCGCGATGCGGTCGAAGCGCGCCTCGCACGTCTCGCCCTGCGGCGCCTGCGCGAGGAACCCGACGTGCACCGGCCCGTCGACCTCGAGCCGGAACTGCCGCACGAACCGCCACTCGACTCCGTCGTCGGACGAGTGGAACGCCCAGCCCGGACCGACCCGAGTCACCCGCACGAACGCGGCATCGCCCTCGACGGCGGTCGAGTTCACGTCGTCCGACCAGCCGTTCGTGACGACGGTGACGATCATCGTCTCGCCCTGCGGGGAGTTCTCGAAGCAGATCTTGGCCCAGTGGTCGGGGTCGCTCCAGAGCGCGAGGGCCCCGGCGTCGAAGGTGGTGCGCGCGCCGACGATGGTGATGCGCGCCGAGAGCGTGAACTCGTCGGGGGCCTCGAAGCCGAGACTCGTCGCGGCGTGCTGGGGCTCGGCGCCGAGGGCGTCGTTCGTCCAGTCGACGCCGGGTGCGGAGCGCAGCACGAGAGCGCCGTCGGCGTCGAGCGACGCGTCGCCCTCGCCGTTCGTCCACGAGAGGGCGGGCAGTCCGGCGACGGTGAGGGTCATGCGCCGACCCTAGCGGCGCGGGGTGCGAAGCGGGCGGCGAGCGCGGCGAGCTGTGGACAGAGCGGAGGAGGCGCGACGGCGGGTGGGAGGTGCAGGCCGGAGGCGCGGGTCGGGCGGCGCGGGCGGGCGCGGCCGCCAGCACGCCGGGTTGTGGACACGACGCCAGGGTTAAACGTGGCGTCGTGTCCATCTCCTGGCGCGGTGCCGGCGGGGAGGCGGCGCGGCGCAGGAGGCGCGGGTCAGCCGGTGCGGGCGGGGCGCGGGTGCGGCGGGTCGGTGTCATCGGGGGCGGGTCAGCACTGACCCGCCGCGGAGGACGCGAACCCGCCGCAGGGGGCGCAGCATGCCGACGGTGCAGGAGGCGCGGGCCGGAAGGAGCGCTCGGGTACCGTTGTCATGACCGCTGGGAGGCGACGTGCTGGCTCGACAGGAACGCATGCTGCGTGCCGTCCTGTCCACCTCGGTCGGGGTGCTCGTCACGGCGACCGCCCACTCGCTCGGCGGGGGCGCGTTCCCGCCGCCGCTCCTCCTCGCGCTCGTGTTCGTCACAGGCGTGCTCGGCTGCTTCGCCGCCGGCGGTCACCGCGTCGCCCTGCCGAACCTCGTCGTCGCGATCGGCCTGCTGCAGGGGCTGCTGCACGTCACCTTCTCGATCGGGCACGGCTCGCTCGGACACGGGTCGGTCGGGCACGGCTCGGTCGGCGTCGACCCGACCAGCGCCTCCTCGGCCGGGTCCACCGGTCACGGCTCGCACGCGCATCTCGTCACGATGCCCGACGTGGGGGCGGCGTCCGCAGACATGGGCGCCATGCCGTCGGGGACGATGCTCTGGGCGCACGTCGTCGCGGGCGTCGTCACGATCATCGCGCTGCGTCTCGGGGCCTCGGCCGTGCGACAGCTGGCTCGCAGCGTCGCCGTCACGGTCGGCACCGCGATCGCGTCGTCGCACCTCGGCCGCCTCGTCACGGCGCTGATCACCGCTCTGGTCGCGGCGCTCGCGTCGGCGATCGCAGCGCTCGTCGACCCGATCGCGCTGGTCCGTCGTCGGCACCGCCTCGTCGGCGAGCACGTCCGGGCCGCCTGCCGCCGGGCGTCGTCGCTGCTCGGCACGACGCGGGGGCTGCGGGGCCCTCCGGTCGGGGCGCTCGCCCACTGACCGCGCGGGTCGCCTGACTCGCGTGGTCCCGGCGTGCCGCCGCCCCGTCCGGGTGCGGCCGCGCCGGACGACCGCACCCCGGGGATCACCCCGCCCGTTCGAAGGACCCGCTCCGCCATGCGCTCGCGCACCCAGAACCGCCACGACTCTCATCTCGACTCCGTCGCCCGAACCGCCCGAACCGCCCGCGCCTCCCGTCCGTTCGCCGCGGCGCTCGTCGCCGGCGCCGCAGGGCTCGCCCTCGCCGTCGGCATCCCGATGGCGGCCTCCGCGCACGTCGAGCTCGAGGCCTCGTCGACCGCGCCGGCCACGCTCAGCGTGCTGACCTTCGCCGTCGGGCACGGCTGCGAGGGCTCGCCGACGACCTCGCTCGCGATCGAGCTGCCCGCCGGCGTCCAGTCGGTCACCCCCACCGTGAAGCCCGGCTGGACCATCACCGAGTCCGCCCCGCCCGCCGACCCGACCGTGCTCGAGGCGACGACCGTGACGTACACGGCCGACACCCCGCTGCCCGACGGGTTCCGCGACACGGTCGAGATCTCGGCGCTGCTGCCGCTCGACGGGCAGGCGGGCGACCTCGTCGCGTTCCCGACCGTGCAGACCTGCGAGTCGGGATCGTACGCGTGGAGCGAGCTGCCCTCCTCCGACCCCGACGACCCCGAGCCGAACGAACCGGCGCCCGCGCTGGTGCTGACGGACGCGGCCTCGAGCACGGGCTCGACGGACTCGGCGGACGGGTCGGCCACGACGGCCACAGCCGACGCCGGCGCCGGCGCCACCGCCGCCGCGCCGATCGACGACACCGCCCGTCTGCTCGGACTCGCCGGTCTCGCCGTCGGGGTCGTCGCCGTCGTGCTGCTGACCATCGGCCTCCGTCGCCAGCAGGAGGCCCGTCGATGAGCGGCCACGCGCACGACACCGCGGCGCCCGACACCGCAGGGCCCGACGCCGCTGGGCCCGACACCGCAGGGCCCGACACCGCGGGGAGCCGAGGAGGCGCGGGTCGGCCCCCGCAGTCACCCCACGACTCCGAGGCGGTCGCGACGGACCACCCGACCGACGGGGGCTCCGCGGGCGACGCGACCCGCGCCTCCTCGGCCTCGCCCTCTGCCGGATCGCGCGATGCCGCGCCGCACCCTGCCGCACCGCGGCGCGGCTGGTTCGCGCCGCTGCTGCTGCGGCTGCA
The DNA here is from genome assembly GCF_979258095.1 of Frigoribacterium sp. AC394. Classification (NCBI taxonomy): domain Bacteria; kingdom Bacillati; phylum Actinomycetota; class Actinomycetes; order Micrococcales; family Microbacteriaceae; genus Frigoribacterium; species Frigoribacterium sp. AC394. The sequence goes on from NZ_OZ409834.1 coordinate 1,820,838, forward strand.
CTTCTTCGCGGGAGTGCTGGTCGGGCCGTTCATCCTCGTGGCGGCGCTGACCGGTGCCGCCTACGCGCTGACCCCGTCGATCGAACGGGTCGTGTACGCCGACGAGCTGACGGTGCCGGCTGCGAGTGCCGAGGCACCCGCCCTGCCCCTGGCCGACCAGATCGAGGCCGCCGCGCGGGTGGTGGGCGACGACGGGGCGCTGGTCGCGGTGCGGCCCGCTCCCGAGGCGGGCGACACGACACGGGTCATGTTCACGGGCGACGACCTGATCGAGAGTCAGACCCGCGCGATCTTCGTCGACCCGGCGACCGCCGAGGTGCGGGGCGATCTACCGGTGTACGGGACGAGCGGGGCGCTGCCGCTGCGGACCGCGGTGAGCGACTTCCACCGCAGTCTCGGGCTCGGCGACGCCGGCCGGCTGTACAGCGAGCTGGCCGCCAGCTGGCTCGGCGTGGTCGTCGTCGCGGGCGGGGCGCTGTGGCTGGTGCGGTGGCGGGCGGCCCGGCGGCGGGCGCGTCCGGCGGATCGCGCGCGTGCCCGGCGGGGCATGCTGCGGCCTGAGACCGGTTCGACCGGTTACCGGCGCATCTTCTCGTGGCACGCGTCGACGGGGATCTGGCTGCTCGTCGGAGCGCTGTTCCTCTCGGCGACGGGCATCACGTGGTCGCAGTTCGCGGGCGAGAACGTGACCGGGCTGCGGTCGGCGCTCAGCTGGTCGAACCCCGCGCTGACGACGGCGCTGCCCGCTGACGGTGCGGGGTCGGGTGCTGGGGCCGGGTCCGGGTCTGGTGCCGGGTCCGGGTCTGGGGCCGGGTCGTCGGCGGAGGACGCGGCCGACGTCGCGGCCGACCCGCATGCCGGACACCACGGAGCCGAGGAGGCGCCGGTCGCCGACGCGGACCCCGCCGACTTCGACGCCGTGCTCGCCGTCGCCCGGACCGTCAACGTGAACACCGGGCAGGTCGAGATCAAGCCGCCCGCCGACGCCGCGAGCGCCTGGACGGTCACCGAGATCCAACGCAGCTTCCCCACCGAGGTCGACGCGGTGGCGGTGGACGCGTCGACGCTCGAGGTGGTCGGACGCACCGACTTCGCCGACTACCCGGTCATGGCGAAGCTCGCGCGCTGGGGCGTCGACACCCACATGGGCTCGATGTTCGGCCTGGCGAATCAGCTGCTGCTCGCGGTCACGGCGCTCGGCATCGCGGCGATGGTCGTGTTCGGGTACCTCATGTGGTGGAAGCGGCGGCCGACGCGCGGTGCACGGGCTGGTGCTGCGGGGGCTGGTGCTGGGCCCGCTGCCGGCGCCGCTGGCTCCGCGCGCACTGGGGCTGGCACCGCGGCCGGGGGCGGAGGCGGGCGGCTCGCCCGGCTGCGTCCCGGCCCCGCGGCGCCGGCCGGGGCGCTGACGCGCGCGCCGTGGTGGGGTGTCGCGCTGGTGCTCGCGGTCGGAGGAGTGCTGGCGCTGTTCCTGCCGCTGCTCGGGGTGTCGCTGGTCGTGTTCGTGGTCGGCGACGCCCTCTGGACGGCGAGTCGGCACTGATGCGCGACCCGCGCCTCCTCGGCTCGGCTCGTCGCTGAGGACTCGAGGAGGCGCGGGTCGCGGCCGCCCCGCCCCTCCCCCTGTGCAAATCGCGACCGCCGCCGCCCGGTTGTGTGCAAATCGCGACCGCGCCGCCCCGGATCTGTGCAAATCGCGACCGCGCCGCCTCGGATCTGTGCAAATCGCGACCGCGCGCGGCGGCTCCGGCGGGCCGAACCCGACCTGTGCACGCTCACGCACTGCGAAGAACCGGGCTATGACGCCCCGAACCGCCGAAACGGTCGCGATTTGCACACCCCGGCAGGCGCGCCATGCTGTACCCGACCACCCGACCACCCGACCACCCGACCACCCCGCGCACCCCGCGCCCCCGCGCACCCGCGCACCCGCGCACCCGCGCCCCCGCGCCCCCGCGCACCCGACCACCCCGCGCACCCGCACACCCCCGACGTCAGGACCGAGCATGCCCCGCACGAACACCGCCGCGTTCCTGCGGGCACCGCGCACCCCGTTCGAGGTCGGCCCGGCCGCCCTGCCCGAGCCGGCTCCCGACGAGGTGGTCGTCCGGGTGCGCGCCGTCGCCGTGAACCCGCTCGACTGGGTGGTGCAGGGCACCGGCCAGCTGACGTACCGCTGGCTCGCGCATCCCGCGGTGCTCGGCACGGACGTCGCGGGCGAGGTGATCGCGATTGGCTCGCACGTGACGCGGCTCGCGGTCGGTGACCGGGTCGCGGGGCTGGCGACCGGCACCGACAAGGGGCGCGACTCGACGCGGGAGGGGGCGTTCCAGCACTACACGGCGCTGCTCGAGCGGCTGACGACGGTGATCCCCGACGGGCTGTCGTTCGAGCGGGCCGCGGTGCTGCCGCTCGGGGTGTCGACCGCGGCGTGCGCGCTGTTCCAGGAGCGGCACCTGGGGCTGCGACTCCCGCCGGCATGCCGAGGAGGCGCGGCGCCGGTCGACCGCGACCCCTCACCCACCCGAGGAGGCGCGGCTCCGGTCGAGCGCGAGGTCGTCGTCGTCTGGGGCGGCTCGTCGAGCGTCGGGATGAACGCGGTGCAGCTGGCGACGGCGGCCGGATACGACGTGCTGAGCACCGCGTCGGCCATGAACGCCGAGACCGTGAAGGAGCTCGGAGCGACCCACGTCTACGACTACCGCGACCCCGAGGTGGTCGACAAGCTCGTCGCGGTGATCGCGGGTCGCACCGTCGCCGGAGCGGTCGCGATCGGCGCCGGCTCGACCGAGGCGTGCATCCGCCTGCTGGCCCGCACGGGAGGGACGCGCCTGGCGATCGCGAGCACCCCCGTGTCGCTCGCCGAGGTCGCGGCCGGCCGGCGGCTCATCCCGACGGCCCTGCCGACCTTCGCGCGCCTCGGGCTGGCGACGGCGCGATCGGCGCTGGCCGCACGCCAGGCGGGGGTGACGGCGCGATTCATCTGGGGCAGCAGCCTGCGCGACGACGACCTCGGGGAGCGGCTCTGGGGCGAGGTGCTGCCCCGCGGTCTCGCCGACGGTTCTCTGCGCCCGATGCCGGAGGCGCTGGTCACCGGAGAAGGACTCGCCGCGATCCAGGGCGCGGTCGACCGTCAGCGGGCCGGCGTCTCGGCGCAGAAGCTCGTCGTCCGCCTGTAGAGCCGGGCCGAGGAGGCGCGGGTCAGGTCGACACCGTACTCACTGCGGGGCGAAGGCGAGCCGTGAGTCCTCCCCGACGATCACGAGCTCGCCGTCCTGCACGCGGGCGTGGTCGGCGTCGACCAGGGCGGCGGTGAAGCGCGCGTTCAGGTCGTTCAGCATCGGATCGACGCACGCCTGCTCTGTCGCGGTGCCTTCGTGGAGACGCCAGGGGTCGACGCTCTCGATGTCGGCGCCGATGGTGTTGCAGATGCTGGTGACGTCGAGGCGCGTCTGGTCGATGCTCAGCGTCGCGTTCGCGCCGGTCGCATCGAGAGAGAGGTCGCCGGCGGCGTCGCGGGCCTCGACGAGGACCCACTGGCCGCGCACCTCCGCGGGAACCGACGCACAGGCGCTGAGCCCGAGCATCAGCGCCGCCGCTGCCGTGATCGCCACGACGGCGGTGGTGGCGCGCGTCCGTCGGGGCTGCGTCATGAGCCGATCGTACGAGCAGGAGCAGGTGCTGTCACCCGCGAGCTATTACGCATGCGTGCGTAACAGCCGAACAGACGACACCCTCCCCGCTCGCTCACGCCGGCCAGACGTCGGGCTCGGGCGCGCAGCGGGCGATCAGCGCGCGGATCTCGCGGTCGTGCTGCACCGCCCAGGCGACCGCCGAGTCGAGACTCCCCGCAGTGTGCAGCCAGGGGCGGCGCCCGCCGTCGTCACGACAGTGCGCGTAGACGTCGAACGCGTACCCCCCGAGCACCGGGCGCATCCTGACGAAGCCGAGCGGCGCAGCCGCACCCTGCCGGATCAACCAGAGCCCCTGCCCTCCCGGCATGGGCGGGATCGCGTACGGATGCTCGTGCGGCCGCTTCGCGAGCGCGGCGGCGGCGTTGACGAACGACGACTGGACTCCCATGCCGGCCGACCCTAGGCGAGACCTCCGACAGCGGAGACCTCGCCAGCGCTCACCCCTGGCGCGTGTTCCACCGGGGGTTCTTCTTGTTGATCACGTACACGCGGCCGCGGCGGCGCACCACCTGCGACCCCGGGATCGCCTTCAGAGCCTTGAGCGAGTTGCGGACCTTCACCGTGCCTCCTTCATCAGCGTCCCCAGCTTGTTACTGAGAACGGTTATCACTTAGCTTAGGGGCATGATTGAACCGCTGCCCACCCCTCGGCTCTCGCGACACCGGGGAGTCGTCCTCGTCGGCGGCCAGAGCCCCGCCCTCGTCGACCGCCTCGCCGACGAGCTCGCCGGCCCCGCCGGCCGACGACTCTCCACCGAGCGCGAGCGCCAGCCCGAGCCCCGACCCGACCTCGACCTCGACCTCGACCTCGACCTCAGGCCAGCACCAGGTCCCGACCCGCACACCGCCGTCGACACCGTCCACCGACTCGCACTCGACCTCGCCCACGACGGCGCCGCGGTCGACATCGTCGCCTCGGTCGAGCCCGGCACGCCGCTGCGGACCACCGGGCTGATGCTCGGCGCGCTGCTCGACGCCGATCTGGGGCTGCCCGACGGCCGGTCGCTGCTGCAGCACGTCGTCTCCGTCGTCAGCGCGGTCGACCTCGCCGAGCTGGCGCTGGGCGGTGTCGACGACCGGTTCCGCGCCGCCGAGCACGTCGTCGAACTGGTCGAGTACGCAACCGTCGTCGCCCTCGCCGACACGGACGCCGTGCCCACCGCCGACCGCCGGACGCTCGAGCGGCTGCTGGCGAGGCTCGCACCCGAGGCGGCGGTGCTGCCCGTCGACGAGGTGACCCGCGCCTCCTTGGCGACCCGAGGAGGCGCGGCTCACCTCGGCAGCGCAGCCGGCTGGATGCAGGCCCTCTCGGAGCACACCCCCGACCTCACCCACGACGGGACGATCACGACCTACGTCTACCGTGACGAGCGCCCGTTCCACCCCGAGCGCCTCGCCGCCGTCGTCGAGCGCACCTTCGCACCGGGGGCCGTGGGGACGGTGCTGCGATCGCGCGGGTTCACCCAGTTCGCCACGCGGTGCGACCGGGTCGGGTCGTGGTCGAGCATCGGGCAGATGCTGAGCCTCGACCCCACGTCGAGCCCGTCGTGGCACCCGGACTCGCCGCACGGTCAGCAGATCGCGTTCTTCGGTCTGGATCTCGACGTGGCGACGATCCGTCGTGAGCTGGACTCGTGCCTCCTGAGCGACGCCGAACTCCTGCGGGATCCGGCCGAATGGCGGGACTTCGTCGACCCGTTCCCGGTCTGGGCCGCCGGCTGAGGCCGAGGTAGGGCGAGGTCTACGGCTGAACCGGGTCGCTCCACGTGGGGAAAGGCTCATGCTCGCCCGGCACGGACTCCTCAGGGAACGGAGTCACGTCCCGCTTGCCGATCGCTAGTCGCAACTCGCCCGCGTCGTTCGTCCAGTACAGCTCGCTGTACACGACCAACGAGTACTGCCCGTTGTCACGCACCGTGTACGTCAGCCACCAGCCATCACCCGTGTCAGCGCGCACCTCGCTTTTCGTGCCGCTCTCGCGGGTGCCGTACTTCCACCCCTTCTCATCGAAGTACGAGCTCATCGGCTCGAGACCAGCGACCGCACCACTGGCACCGTCGGGCCGGAGCGATCGGCCTGCTCGGAAGTAATAGCTGTTGTCTCCATCCGCGCCGGGCAGAGGCTCACCGAACGACCCCGGGCCGCCCGCACTGGGCAGCACATCCCCGCCATTCCACCGCCACGCATCATCCGACACCTGCAGCTGCGCCTCTTCGAGCACGGACTCGATCTCCGAATACCGCTCCGCAGCCAACCCGAACTCGTCCTCCAGCGACATCCCAGCGACCTCTGCCTGCGTCAACCCCGCCGCGTCCCGTGCATCCTCGCCTGTCGACCCCGCCCCGGAGGCGCACCCCGCCACCGCGAGCACCGTCACCACTGACAGCACTACGGCTCGAAGAACACCCCCAGGTCTGATCATGAACTAAGGCTGAACCGGATCGCTCCACGAGGGGAACAGTTCGTATTCGCCCGGCACAGACTCGCGCGGAAACGGTGTCACGTCCCGCTTGCCGATCGCCAGACGCAGCTCACTCGAGTCGTTCGTCCAGAACACCTCGCTGTACACATCCACCGTGTACTGCCCGTTGGGCCTCACCGTGTACATGACCCACCACCCGTCACCGGTGTCCGCCCTGGCCTCGTAGTTTCGGCCGATCTTCATGCTGCCCGACTCCCAGCCCTTCTCGTCGAAGTACTGGATCATCGGATCGAGATCGGCACGCTCGCCCGTCGTCCCCTTCAGTTTGACGTTTCGGCTGGTACGGACGTAGTAGCTGTTGTCCTCGTTGGCACCCTCAGGCGCCTCACCGTACGCATTGGCCCCACCCATGACCGGGAGCACATCACCACCGATCCAGACCCACGAGCCGTCTGAGATCTGTAGCTGCGCCTCCTCGAGCAGGCCCTGCATCTTGACGTACCGCTCCGATGCCAACCCGAACTCGTCCTCCAGCGACATCCCGGCGACCTCCGCCTGCGTCAACCCCGCCACGTCGGGAGGCTCGCCGCCGAAAGCGGCCCCCGCCCCGGAGGCGCACCCCGCCACCGCGAACATTGTCACCACCGACAGCACCACCGCTCGAAGAACACCCCCACGCATCACCATGTTCTACGGCTGCACCGGATCGGTCCACGACGGGAACGGCTCGAAGACACCAGGGACAGATTCCTCTGGGAACGGCGTCACATCCCGCTTGCCGATCGCCAGACGCAGCTCACTCGAGTCGTTCGTCCAGAACACCTCGCTGTCGATCGCCAACGAGTACTGCTCGTTCGGACGCACGGTGTAAGAGAGCCACCAACCTTCACCGGTGTCGGCCCTCGTCTCGTATTCGCCGGCGACCTCGCGACTCCCCGACTTCCAGCCCTTCTCGTCGAAGTACTCGATCATCGGGTCAAGATCGCTTCGGGCACCCGTGGCACCTTGCGGCTCCAGGATCCGCCCTGCTCTGAACAGGTAGCTATTCGACTCGTCCGCGCCCGGTAGGGGCTCGCCCGAGGCATCCGGCCCTCCAGTGACCGGCAAGACTTCACCGCCGTTCCACTGCCACGCACCGTCTGACACCTGGACCTGCGCCTCCTCGAGCACAGACTGCATCTCTGCATAGCGTTCGGAAGCAAGAGCGAACTCGTCCTCGAGCGACAGCCCGGCGACCTCTGCCTGCGTCAACCCCGCCGCGTCCCGTGCATCCTCGCCTGCCGCCCCCGCCCCGGAGGCGCACCCCGCCACCGCGAGCACCGTCACCACAGACAGCACCACCGCTCGAAGAACACCCCCAGATCGCAGCATGATCTACGGCTGAACCGGGTCGCTCCACGACGGGAACGGCGAGTACTCACCCGGCACGGACTCCTGCGGGAAATCGGCCGGATCACGATCGGCGATCGCCGAGAACAACGCACGCGAGTCGTTCGTCCAGAACGGCTCGCTGTACACGGCGAGGGAGTACTGGCCGTTCGGACGAACCGTATAGGTGACCCACCACCCGTCACCGCTGTCGGCTCTCGCCTCGAAATTGCGGCCGATCTCGCGGCTACCCGACTCCCAGCCCTTCTCGTCGAAATACGCGATCATCGGATCGAGATCCGCCCGCTCACCCTCGGCACCCTCCGGCTCGAGAATCCTCCCCGCTGTGAAGAAGTACGAGTTGTCATCGTCCGCACCAGGCAGCGGCTCACCGAACGCGTCGGCCCCCGCTGCGACAGGAAGCACATCGCCACCGTTCCAGAACCACGAGCCGTCCGAGATCTGGAGTTGCGCCTCCTCGAGCACACCCTGCATCTCGACGTAGCGCTCCGAGGCCAACCCGAACTCGTCCTCCAGCGTCATCTCGGCCACCTCCGACTGAGTCATCCCCGCGGCATCCCGAACGTCCTGTCCCGACACGTCATCTCCATTCCCTGCGCTCGCGGCGCATCCTGTCATCGCGATCACCAAGAGCGTCGACACCACAGCGGCGACGCGATGATGCAGGCTCGGTCTCATGGCTCGATTCATCAGTCCGGTCTTCCGTTGGCTACGATCTGCGAGATAGTCATGAGGGATGTCGAATCGGCAGCAAGGTATCCCGTCTGGTCGGACTCGGAGTCCGTCCACATGTTGTGCTGGGTGACGGCTTCGGTCCCCGGTCCGCCCTCAGATGAGAATTGCTGCACCCCTGGAACCTCCGATGGATCAGTCCGGCTGTTCTGCCCGAGCCACAGCCCGAATGGGGCGAGGCCGTCACCGGCGGCGAGCGTGGAGAATACTCCGTCAGCATTCAGCTCTTCGACCGTAGCCTTATCCGTCAGACCCACAGAACCGTAAGAGATGAACGAATCAACCGGGTTCTGCGTGAGCAAGAGGGCCTCTGAGGTCGTCGTCGAACCATAAGAGTGAGCCATGACGGTCACAGAATCCGGTGCGTTGCCGGCCCTGCTGTCGTGCACACCGTCTAAGAACGAGGCCAGCTCAGAAGCGCCGGATGACGCCCTGGCGGAGAACGCCACTTCGCCCTTGTTTGGGGAGTTGTAGCCGAACCACGAAACGACGGCGTAAGACTCGTGCCTGTTCTCGTCGAAGGCGGCTGTGATCAATTGCTCTGAGGCCTTGACCGAACTCGACAGGCCAGCGGCATCGGAGTCCATTCCCGGCACATTGACTGTCACATTCGACGCCGTCTCGACGTTCCCCAACGAGATCGCAGCCACGAGGGCCCCGTCATGTTCACCGAATCCGACGAGTTGCGCCACCTTATCGACCTGTTCCCCCGGGAGGTACCGTGCCCGTTCATCCGCGTCGTCCAAGGCATCGCTGAGCGCCTTCACCTGCTCCTCGAAGGCCGGGAGCCCCTGGTTTCTGTCCCCATCGAAGCCCATCAGCTGATAGACCCGCTCCGGATCCTCGACAGCGGCGTCCAGCACGGCTCTCGCCGCTATGTCGCGCTTCGACGCGGGCACGCCGTCGAGGTTCGCGAACAGATATTGGGTCGCCAGCGGCAACCCGGAGATGTAGTCGTCGGTCTGCGGCAGCTGCGCATAAGCCTCCGCCACCTCCGCCGGCGTGAGGCCCGGCTGCAGCAGCTTCGTGAGCGCGGGCGAGGCGGACGTGACCGCCACCGAGTCGAGGCTGAGGTCCGGAAGCGAACCGCCCCCCGCCTCCTCGAACGCCGCCGCGATTCCGTCGAGCCACGTCGAGTCCGCCGCGTTCTCGGTCATCAGCACGTCAAGACTCGATATCGCCGTCGACGAGTCGATCGGCACCCACGAACACGCTGATGTGAAGCCGGCCCAAGCGTTCTTCATCTGGATCACGTGCTGCGCCGAGCTCAGGTCCGACGCTCGGCCCGCGGCAGCGAAAGTCCGAAGGAGATCGGGATCGGCCGACGACGTCCCGCCCGAGGAACCGCCACTCGTCCGGTTGCGCACTCGAGCACTGAACGACGCCGCGATCGGCTTCGGTTTGACCGCCGCATCGCTGGGGCGAGGGTCCGTCAGGGAGGTGGCGAAAGCCGACGCCCCCTGCAGGAGGTCCCCCGAAGCGCGCTGCTCTTCACGCGCGGCCTCCCGCGTGGCCCAGCTGGCGACGTCGCGCAAGCGCTGGCGCTCCCTCTCGGCCTCCTGCTTGGCCGTCCCCACGGCACCGCTCAGATCCGACATCACACCGGCGAGTTTCTGCGTGTCTTCGGATCGCACGGTGCTGGCCTCAGTGAACAGCGTCGCGTAGGCGCCCGCGAAGTCGAGCACCACCGACTCGACCTGCACCCTGTTGGCCATCGCCTGCGTGCGCAGGTCGCTCGACGCCCCGTCCGCCGCAGCGATCAACGCATCGGCCGCGCCATCGTCGAACTCGATCGTCGTCATGCCCACCACACCCCCGTGTGAACCCACTTGTCTGTGCCCCTGAAGGTACACCCCGTCCGCCCGCGTCCCCCGCGCCTCCTGCGACACCCCGTTTTCGGCGCCACACCCCCATCTATCGGGGTGCAGCGCCGAAAACGGGGTGCAGTGCGAGCCGAGGAGGCGCGGCGCGGCTCAGCGGGCGGCGAGCGCCTCGACCGGGGTCACCGAGGTCGCCCGGCGAGCCGGCACGAGCGCCGCCACCCCGGCCAGCACCGCTGCCGTCAGCGCCAGCCCGACGAGCAGCGGCACGGGCAGCGTCGGCGCGATGAGCATCCCCTGGTTGGCGGCCCCGAGCAGCGACTGCGCCCCGGCCCAGCCGTAGACGGTGCCGAGCACGACCCCGACGACGATCGCCGTGACGGCCATCTGCGCCGCCTCGAGCAGGATCATCCCGCGGATCTGGCCCACCGTCGACCCGACGGCGCGCAGCAGCCCCAGCTCGCGCCGCCGCTGCAGCACGCTGAGCGACATGTCGTTCACCATGCCGACCGCGGCGATCACGGCCGAGAAGCCGACGAGGCCCGCCATGACGAGCAGCGTCGTCGTGAACATGGTGTCGAGCTCGGCCGCGTAGGCAGGGTCCTGCTCGATGCTGCCGATGAAGCTGCGGAGCGTCTCGAGCGCCACCGACATCGTCGTCACCAGGGTCACGCCGATCACGATGCCGATCGTCGCCCGGGTGCTGCGCTCGGGCTGACGCACGGCGTTCTCGGCGGCCAGGCGCGCCACCTGACCCGAGCCGAACAGGCGGCCGACCGCGGCGAGCCCGGCGGGCATCACCGTGTGGGCGCCGACGACGACACCCGAGAAGGAGAGGACCCCGCCGGCGAAGGCGACGAGCACGCCGGCCTCGTTCGCGAGCCCCATGAGCACCCCGGCGAGCAGCAGCACGCCGCCCCCGACGACGAGCAGCGCCGCCAGCACCGTGCGGAGCACCCGGCGGGGGCGCGAGCCGACCGGCTCCTCCTGCACGACGCCCGTGGCCTGCAGCGGAGTGACCTGCAGCACGCGACGCGAGCCGATCCAGGCGGCGGCGACCGTGGTCGCGACGACGGCGACGGCCGGCACGAGCCCGCCGATCGAGACGTACGAGTAGTCGAGGTCGGGCAGGGTGCCGCGGGCCACCAGCACGCCGACGGCGACGACGACCAGCAGGGTGCCGACGACGACGCCGATCAGCGCACCGGCGACGCCGACGACGAGCCCCTCGCGGGCGACGACCCGACGCTGGTCTCGGGCCGACGAGCCGAGCAGGCGCATCAGGGCGATCGTCGGCGTGCGACCGGCGACCACCGTGGTGAAGGTGTTGGCCGTCACGATCGCGCCGACGTAGAGGGCCAGCCCGACGAAGACCGACGCGACGAGGTCGAGCATCGTCGACACGGTGCCGCTGGCCGCGACCGCCGGGTCGGACGCGATCAGCTGCTCGAAGACGTGCGACACCGAGAGCAGCGCGACGCCGAACGTGGTGCCGAGCGCGGCGACGAGCACGCTGGGGCGGTGCTCGAGCAGCTGGTCGCGGAGGGCGGAGCGGGCTCCGGTACGGGCTCCGGTGGGCGCAGAGCCGCGGGCACCGGCGCGGTCGACCGTCGCGGCGCTCACGCGGCACGCTCCAGCTCGAGCATGACCTGCGAGATCTCGGCCGGCGTGCTGGCGCCGACCTCGTGCACGATGCGTCCGTCGGCGAGGAACACCACGCGGTCGGCGTAGCTCGCCGCGACGGGGTCGTGGGTGACCATGGCGATGCTCTGGCCGTGGTCGCGCGAGGCGGTGCGCAGCACCTCGAGCACGTCGCGGCCGGCCTTCGAGTCGAGGTTGCCCGTGGGCTCGTCGGCGAAGATCAGGTCGGGCCGGGTGGCGAGCGCGCGGGCGATCGCGACGCGCTGCTGCTGTCCGCCCGAGAGCTGGTGCGGTCGGTGCGTCAGACGCGAGTCGAGGCCGAGGGTGCCGACGAGCCAGTCGATCCAGGCGCGCTCCTCGACGGAGGCGCGGCGGCCGTCGAGCCGGAACGGCAGCTCGATGTTGGCCGACACGTCGAGCGTGGGCACGAGGTTGAACGCCTGGAAGACGAAGCCGATCCGGCGGCGGCGCAGCAGCGTCAGCTGGGTGTCGTCGAGGCGCGTGATGTCGGTGTCGCCGAGCATCACCCGGCCCGAGGTCGCCTGGTCGAGCCCGGCGGTGATGTGCATGAGCGTCGACTTGCCCGATCCGCTCGGGCCCATCACGGCGGTGAACTGCCCGGCGCGGAGGTCGAGCGACACGTCTCGCACAGCGTCGACGCGGCCGTCGCCGAGGCCGAACGACTTCGTGACGTTCTCGACGCGGGCGACGGGCGCCGCGCCTCCTCGGCTCGTGGGGGTGGCGGGGTGGGCTGCGGGGTGGGTCATGAGGGGGGTCCTGTCGGAGAGAGGGGTCGAGGAGGCGCGGGTCGGCACCGGCGCGGAGGCGCGGGTCGGCGGCGCGGAGGCGCGGGTCAGCGACGCAGCGTGCTGCCGCCGTCGTCGCCGGGCACGGCCTCGGCGGTGGTCCAGCTGGCCCAGCGGTCGTCGACGGAGGCGGTCACGCGACCGTCGCCGCACGACACGAGACCGGTCGTCGGGAGGGGCTGCGGCAGCGTCTCGGTCGGCATGGCCGGTCCGCCGAGATCGCCGTCGACGGGCTCGCAGGCGTCGAGGTCGACACCCTCCGCCGAGGTGAACGACAGCTCGTAACCGGGCTGCTCGGTGTCGAGGCGCACGTCGATGTCGCGGGCGTCGGCGGGCACCCAGTCGGGCATGAACCAGGCGACGTCGTCGGAGGTGCGCGAGCTCGGAGCGTCGGCGTAGGCGTCGTAGTGGCGCTGCTGCACCTGCTCGCTGCCGAGGGCCTCCTCGGCGGCGCTGACCATCGACGAGCAGCCGGTCAGGGCGGCGATGCCGGCGACCCCGAGGGCGGCGAGCGCCCCGGCGCGCAGACGGCGGCGGGTGGTGGTGGGCGTGGTGGTGGCGGCGTGATCTTCCATGCCTACGATCCTCGCGACGCGTGCCGCGCGGCCCTATGACGCCCGCACCCAGACCCGCGCGGGGGTTATCCCCCTGGCTGCTCGCGGCGCGGCCGCCGCCGCTGTACCGAAGAACCGCGTTCGCGAAGATGAACTGCGATACATCGCGGTTCATCTTCGCGAACGCGGTTCATGGCGCGGCGAGGAGCAGCAGGAGGTCAGGCCAGGGGCGCGACCTCGACCCCGACGAGGCGGGGGTCGGTCAGGGCGACCGGGTGCACGTCGCCGGTGAGCAGGAGGCGCGCCTCCGTCTCGCGGGCGTCGCACGACGGGCCCACCCACAGCTCGACGTCGCCGGGCTCGACGACCCGTCGGCCGTGCCGGTCGGTGAACGCCAGACGGGTGGTGGGCACGTCGAACTCGACCCGCGCCTCCTGATTCGGTTCGAGCGTCACCCGGGCGTATCCGAGCAGCTGCGCGACCGGCCTCGTGACCGAGCCGATCACGTCGCGGGCGTAGAGCTGCACGAGGTCGGTGCCGCGCCGGTCGCCCGTGTTGGCGACGCGCACCGAGGCGGTGAACGAGCCTCCGGCGGCCACTTCCACGGCCGAGCCGGCCGAACCCGACGAACCGGCCGAGCCGGCCGAACCCGCCGAGCCGGCCGAGCCGACCACCAGGTCGGTCCGCTCCCACGTCGTGTACGACAGCCCGTGGCCGAACGGCAGCACCGGGGTGCTGTCGGCGCTCGTCACCTCGGAGGGGCCGCCGAGCACGGGGTGCAGGTACGAGAACGGCTGGGCTCCGGCCGAACGGGGCAGCGACACGGGCAGGTGACCCGAGGGCTCCACGCTCCCGGTGAGGACGCCCGCGACGGCGGCGCCGCCCTCCTCCCCCGGGAAGAACGCCTGCACGACGGCCGCCGGCGCCCCCGCGCCTCCGACCGCCCACCCGATCGCATAGGGCCGCCCCGACAGCACGACCATCACCACGGGCGTGCCGGTGGCGACGACCGCCTCCACCAGGTCACGCTGCACCCCCGGCAGCTCGAGGCTCTCGACGTCGTTGCCCTCGCCGACGGTGCCGCGACCGAACAGGCCGGCGCGGTCGCCGACCACCACGATCGCCACCTCGGCGTCGCGGGCGGCGGCCACGGCCTCGTCGATGCGCGACCGGTCGTCGCCCTCGACGTCGCAGCCCGCCACGACCGTGACGTCGGCGCCCGGCAGCTCGAGCCGCAGCGCGTCGGCTACGGTCGGCAGCTCGATGCCGAGCGGCACACCGGGGTGGTGCGCCAGCACGTGGTTGACGAACGAGTAGCAGCCCATCAGGGCCTCGGCGCTGTCGCCGTTCGGCCCGAGCACCGCGACCGAGGCCGGGCCAGCCCCAGCACCAGCACACGCACCCGCACCAGCACCCGCACCCACCAGCGGCAGCACCCCGTCGTTCGTCAGCACCACGACCGACTCGTCCGCCAGTCGCCGTGCGACGACGCGGTGCTCGCCCGAGTCGAGGTCGAACGCGGTGGGCGGCGGCGTCTCGAAGGTCTCGTCGAGCAGGCCGAGCTCCTCCTTCTGCGCGAGCACGCGCAGCACGGCACGATCGACCAGCGCCTCGTCGACCAGCCCGGCGCGCACCCGCTCGGCCAGCGGCTCGAGGTACGCGTCGCCGGTCGGCAGCTCGACGTCGATGCCGGCCTCGAGGGCCAGCGCGGCGGCCTCGCCCCGGTCGGCGGCGACCGCGTGCATCACCTGGAGGAACGCCACCGAGAAGTAGTCCGACACGACGACGCCGTCGAACCCCCACCGGCGGCGCAGCAGATCGGTCAGATACGACGGGGTCCCGGCGACGGGCACCCCGTCGATCTCCGCGTACGAGTTCATCACCGAGCGGACCCCGCCGTCGAGCACGGCCATCTCGAACGGCGGCAGCAGGACGTCCTCGACGAACCTCGGCCCGATCTGCGCCGGTGCGTGGTTGCGCCCCGCCGCCGACGCCGAGTACCCGACGAAGTGCTTCAGCGTCGCATGCACCCCCGCGTTCTGCAGTCCCCTCACATACGCGGTGCCGATGGTGCCCACCACGTACGGGTCCTCGGCGATGCACTCGTCCACCCGCCCCCAGCGCGGGTCGCGGATCACGTCGAGCACGGGTGCGAGCCCCTGGTGCACGCCGAGCTCGCGCATCGACCCGCCGATCAGCTCGGCCATCCGCTCGACCAGCTCGGGGTCGAACGAGGCGCCCCAGGCGAGCGGCGTCGGGAAGGTCGCGGCCTGCCAGGCGGCGAGCCCGGTCAGGCACTCCTCGTGCACGAGGGCCGGGATGCCGAGACGGGTCTCGTCGCGCAGGCGACGCTGTTCGCGCCACAACCAGGAGGCGCGCTCGACGGGGTCGACCGGTCGCGTCCCGTAGACCCGCGTCAGGTGCCCGAGCCCGTGCCGGGTGGCCGCCTCGTAGTCGCCCGAGGTGGCCATCTCGCCCTGCATCGGCGCCACGTTCTCGGCCCCCTGGTCGACCCACCAGCCGACCAGCTGCGCGAGCTTCTCGTCGAGGGTCATGTCGGCGAGCAGAGCGGAGACCCGGCCGGAGGCACGGGGTTCGCCCCGCAGGAGGGTCGCCTCGGCCGTATCGGTCGCGATGGACTGCGGTCGCTGGGCGGTGTCGGTCATGTCGGCTCGCGCCTCCTGGTCTGAGGGGTTCTGCACCGTCTCGGTGACGGTGTCGGCGGCGGTCATCCCTTGACCGCCCCGGTGAGTCCGCCGACGATGCGGCGCTCGAAGAGGCTGAAGAAGATCAGCGCGGGCAGCATCGACAGCGCCGTGAAGGCGAGCACCCGGGCGGTGTCGACCGAGTACTGCGACGAGAACGCCTGCACGCCGAGCGGCAGGGTGAACGTCGACGGGTCGTTGAGGATGAACAGCGGCAGCAGATACGAGTTCCACGCTCCGATGAACGCCAGGATGCCCACGGTGATCACGCCGGGCAGCGACAGGCGCACGACCATGCGGAAGAAGAAGCCGAGGCGGCTGCAGCCGTCGATGAACGCGGCCTCCTCGATCTCGTCGGGGATCGCGCGGAGGAACGGCACGAGGATGATGATCGTCGTCGGCAGGGCGAAAGCGATCTGCGGCAGGATGACGCCGGCCAGCGAGTTCGTCAGCCCCAGGTCGCGGATGACGAGGTACAGCGGCGTGATCGCGACGGTCATCGGGAACATCAGCCCGGCGGCGAACATCGCGTAGAGCACACCGCGACCGGCGAAGCGGTAGCGGGCGAGCACGTAGCTCGCGGCGAGACCGAGCGCGACGGTGCCGATGGTGGTCGCCCCGGCCGAGATCAGCGAGTTGCCGACCTGCCGCCAGAACGTGCCCTCGGTCAGCACGTCGAGGTAGTTGCCGATCTGCCACGGGCTCGGGAACCCCGACGGGTCGGTCGTGATCTGCGCGTTCGTGCGGAACCCGCCGAGCACGATGAACGCGACGGGCGCGAGCATCGCCACGATGACGACCAGGGCGACCACGTACGCGACGCCGCGTCCGGGATCGGCGATCCCGCGCCTCCTGCGCTTCGGCGGTCGGTCGTCGGTGGAGGCGGACCCGCGGCCCCGAGGAGGCGCGGTGAGGGTCGAGGCGGTCATCGTTCTTCTCCTGCGGTGGTGGCGGAGGTCGTCACGGCGCCGGCCGTGTCGCGACGCAGCACGTAGCGCTGGTAGACGAGGGCGACGACGAGCGAGATGAGGAACAGCACGACCGCGACGGCGTTGCCGTAGCCGTAGCTGCCCGAGGTGCGGCCGTTCGCGACCATGTAGGTGGCCATCGTCGAGGTGCCGGCGGTGGCCGCGATGTACTGACCCCAGATGATGTAGACGAGGTCGAACAGCTGCAGCGAGCCGATGATCGACAGGAACGCCCAGATGCGCAGCGTCGGTCCGAGCAGCGGCAGCGTGATGCGGCGCTGGATCTGCCACCAGCTCGCGCCGTCGATGGCCGCGGCCTCGCTGAGCTCCTCGGGGACGCCCTGCAGACCGGCGAGGAACAGGATGACGGCGAAGCCGACGTACTTCCAGGTGATGATGACGAGCAGGGTCCAGATGGCGATGCTCGGGTCGGCGAGCCAGTCCTGCGCGAGCGAGCCGAGGCCGATCTTCGTCAGCATGTCGTTGACGGCGCCGCTGCCCTGGAGCATGAGGCTCCAGCCGGTGCCGACGACGACCTCGCTGATGACGTAGGGCACGAAGATCAGCACGCGGATCAGCGACTGACCGCGCAGCTTCCGGTTCAGCAGCAGCGCCAGACCGATCGCGACCGGGCCCTGCAGCACGAGCGAGAGCACCACGATGGTCGCGTTGTGGCGGAGGGCGTCGAGGAACGCGACGTCCTGGAAGATCGTCAGGTAGTTGCGGAACCCGACGAAGTCGGTCGGCGCCCCGAAGCCCGACCAGCTGAAGAAGCCGTAGTAGGCGGCCATGACGATCGGGAACACCACGAACGCCAGGAACACCACGAGGGCGGGTCCGACGAGCAGGGCGATCTCGAGACCCCGGGCGCCACGCCCCTTCCGGGACACGGCCCGGGAGGCCGCCGGGGGCGATGCGAGCGCATCGCCCCCGGCGGTGGCGTGAGCCCGCGAGGGTGCGGCGGGCCGCACGGAGGGTTCGCGGAGACTCACGATGCGACCCCTACGCCTTCTTGGCGGCGGCGTCGACGGCCTCGACGAACTGCTCGGGCGTGCCGTCGCCCGAGAGCAGGTCGACCACGGCGACGTTCATCGCGTTGCCGACGTTCAGGCCGTAGACGGTGTCGAGCCACTGCGACACGAACGGGGCGTCGTTGTAGGCGGCCAGGACGTCCTGCAGGTAGGGCTCGGTGACCGACTCCTGAGCGACCGTGTTGACCGGAGGCGCGTTGAAGGCCTTGTAGTAGGCCGTCTGCACGTCGGGGGTCGCCAGGTAGTTGAGGAAGTCGACGCACGAGTCGGGAGCATCGGTCGAGCACGAGTACCCGTCGACGCCGCCCATGATGGCGCCGGTCTCGCCGTCGCCGCCCTCGACCTCGGGGAACGGGAACCAGCCCAGGTCGGGCAGCGGCTTCTCGTCGGGGGTCAACGAGGCGATGACGCCGGGGTTCCAGGCGCCCATCAGCTCCATGCCGGCCTGCTTGTTGGCGATGAGGCCGGCCGAGCTGCCGGCGCCCTGCTGGGCGGCCGTGGTGAGGAAGCCCTCGTTGAACGGCTCGGTGTCACGGAAGTCGGCGAGATCCTGGGCGGCGTCGACCCAGCACTGGTCGCTGAAGTCGCGGTCGGTCGCGGCCTGCTCGAGCACGTCGCTGCTGCAGGCGCGCAGGGCGAAGAAGAAGTACCAGTGCGCGGCGGGCCAGGCGTCCTTGCCGCCGAGCGCGACGGGCTGCACGTCGGCGTCCTTCAGCTTCGAGACCGCGTCGTCGAGCTCGTCGATCGTGGTCGGCGCCGCGTCGATGCCGGCCTCGGAGAAGAGATCCTGGCTGTACCAGAAGCCCCCGGGCAGCACGGCGACGGGCATCGAGTAGACCTTGCCGTCGACCGAGCCGGCGCCGAAGGTGCCCTCGCTGATGTCGGCCCGGGCGTCGTCCGAGATGCTGTCGCTGATGTCCTTCACCTGGCCGGCCTCGACCATCGCCGAGAGCTTGCCGCCGCCGCGCTGGAGGAACACGTCGGGCGCGTCGCCCGAGTTCAGGGCGGTCTGCAGCTTGCTGTCGAAGTCCTCGTTCTGCACGGTCTGGACATCGATCGTCACGTCGGGGTTGGCCTCCTCGAAGTCGGCCGCGGCCTTCACCCAGAAGTCCTGCCCGGGGCCGGTGGTCGAGTTCTGCCAGAGGGTGAGCGAGCCGTCGTCGTCTCCCCCGCCTCCTCCGGTGCTGCAGCCGGTCAGCAGTCCCGCTCCGATCAGCAGGGCCGCAGACCCGGCCAGGAGCCGTCGAGATGTGGTCATGGTTCCACCTTTTCCTCTTCGTTGAGCGGCCGTGGTCGGCCGAGCGCGCCGTGCTCCGATGCGCGGCGTCGCCTCAGTGTCGAAAACGGCTGCGCAGGTGTCAAACGTTTTCGAAAACCATTTCGACGTGACTAGGATTCGGCTCGTGATGACGAGTCGGGTGACCATCCACGACGTGGCGAAGGCCGCCGGCGTCTCGACGGCGACCGTGTCGAAGGCCGTCAACGGGCGGTACGGGGTCTCGCCCCAGGCGATCGAGCGCGTCATGGCCGCGGTCGACGAGCTCGGCTACGAGTCGAGCCTCGTCGCGAGCAGCATGCGCGCCCGGCGCACCGGGGTGATCGGCGTGCTCGTCGCCGACTTCGAGCCGTTCAGCTCGGAGGTGCTCAAGGGCGTCGGCGCGGCCGTCCGCTCGCGCGGCTCGGAGTACGACCTGCTCGCCTACAGCGGCGCCCACCACGGCGAGAACAGCGGGTGGGAGCGCCGGTCGCTCAGCCGGTTGAGCGGCACGCTGATCGACGGGGCCATCCTCGTGACGCCGTCGGTGCTGACCACGACCGTGAGCATCCCGGTCGTGGCCGTCGACCCGCACACCGGTCGCACCGACCTGCCCTCCGTCGAGGCCGACAGCCGAGGCGGGGCCCTGCTCGCCGTCGAGCACCTGCTGGCGCTCGGACACAGCCGCATCGGGTTCCTGTCGGGGCGCCCCGACCTGCGCTCGGCGTCGCTGCGCGAGGCCGGCTACGTGCAGGCGCTGCGGGCGGCGGGCATCACTCGCGACCCCTGCCTGACCCGGCACGGCGACTTCGAGCTGACGACGGCGCGGCAGGCCGCCCGCTCGCTGCTGACCCAGGCCGACCGGCCGACCGCCGTGTTCGCGACGAACGACCTGTCGGCGATCGCGCTGCTGCGCACGGCGCTCGAGCTCGGACTGCGCGTGCCCGACGACCTCAGCATCGTCGGCTTCGACGACATCCCCGAGGCGTCGCGCGAGTCCCCGCCGCTGACCACCGTGCAGCAGCCGATGCAGCGGCTCGGGAGCGCCGCGGCGGGCATGCTCTTCACGATGCTCGAGGGTGGTGCGCCGACGACGCCCGAGGTGCAGCTGCCGACGCGCCTGGTCGTGCGCGGCACGACCGCCCCGCCGGCCGCTGCGCGCGGCGCCTGACGCCGCACCGGCCACGCGCCGCACCGGCCACGCGCAGCGCCTCCCGCGCGCAGCGCCTGCTGCCGGCGAACCATGAACCGCGTTCGCGAAGATGAACCGCGTTCTATCGCGGTTCATCTTCGCGAACGCGGTTCATCGCTGGGCGGGACGTCGGCGGGAGGCGCGGGCGAGAGGCGGGAGGCGCGCCAGGCGGGAGGCCGGCGCGGGCCGGGGGCACGCGGGCAGGAGGCACCGGCAGGAGGCGCGGTGCCGGCCTCGCGGGCCGCACCGGCTACGATCCACGAAGGGCACCCGGGTGCCCGGACGACGTCGTCCTCTCCTTCGAGCGACGCGTGAGGCGTGACGAGGCGAGGTGCAGGCCGTGGCGGCGACGAGAGACGATGTGGCGCGGCTCGCCGGGGTGTCGGCCAGCACCGTCTCGTACGCGATCAGCGGCCGCCGCACGATCTCGGCCAGCACGCGCCAGCGGGTCGAGCAGGCCATGGCCGACCTCAGCTACACGCCAAACGCGTTCGCCCGCGGGCTCGCCGGGTCGCGCGGCGGGATCCTCGCGCTGCACTACCCGTACAGCCGTCGGGGCGTGACGTCGTCGGAGTTCGAGTACGTCGCCGCGGCCACCGATCGGGCGCGCGAACGCGGCTACCACCTCCTCCTCTGGTCGCATCCGATCAACGACGTCGACGGGCTCGGCAGCCTCGTCAGCGAGGGGCTCGTCGACGGGGTCATCCTGATGGAGCTGACGGCGAGCGACGCGCGGGTCGCGGTGCTGACCGACTCGGGCGTGCCGTTCAGCAACATCGGCCGACCCGACGACGCCGACGGGCTGTGGTTCGTCGACGCCGACTACGAGTCGCTCGGGCGGATGGCCGTCGACCATCTGGCCGATCTCGGGCACGAGCGGGTGTTCTTCCTCAGTCAGATCATCGCGTCGCCCGAGCGGGGCTCGGGTCCGCTCGACCGCGCGACCAGCGCCCTGCAGCGACCCGCCGCCGAGCGCGGGCTGCGACTCGAGACGCATCTCGCCGAGAACTCCGTGCCCGGCGGTCGCGCGGCGTTCGAGGTGTTCGACGGGCTGCCGAGTCGACCGACGGCCGTGCTCGCGTTCAACGAGACGGCCCTCGCCGGCTTCGTGCAGTCGGCCGCCGCGGCCGGGCGGTCGATCCCCCGCGACATCAGCGTCGTCGCCCTCAGCATCGGCGACCTCGCGGCGGAGATGACGTCGCCCCCGCTGACGACGGTCAGCCCGCCCGGCATCCGGATCGCGGCGGCCGCCGTCGACGACCTCGTCGACCGCATCGAGGGGCGTCGGCACGATGCGCCACACGTGTTGATCGCGCCCCGCCTGACGGTGCGAGGCAGCTCCGCACCCGTTACGAGCCCGTGACCTGAGCGACCCTCGATGCGGTTGCGCGCCTCCTGAGGCTGTGTGAAGATCGTCGTCGACGCGCGTCGACGACGACGTGTCGCGGAGACCGGCTGACAGCACGACCGGTCGCCTGTCTTGCACTCAATGAGGAGAAACCAATGCGAGCATCCCTGCACCGTCGGATCACAGGCCCTCTGGCCATCCTGGCGGCATCCAGCTTCCTGATGGTCGGCTGCTCCGGCACCGCCGACCCCAACGACCCGAACGCGGGCGGCGGCGGTGGCGCCGAGGTCGGCACGGCCGACGGCGTCGTCAACATCTACGGCACCATCAACGGCGACGAGGCGACCCTGCTCGAAGAGAGCTGGGCCGACTGGGAGGCCGAGAACGACATCGAGATCAAGTACACGGGCGACAAGGAGTTCGAGAAGCAGATCGGCATCAAGGTCCAGGGCGGCGACACCCCCGACCTCGCGATCTTCCCGCAGCCCGGTCTGCTCGCCGACACCGTCTCGTCCGGCAAGGTGCAGGAGCTCCCTGAAGAGGCTCTCGCCAACGTCAAGGACGGCTGGTCCGAAGACTGGCAGAAGTACGGTCAGGTCGACGGCACCCAGTACGGCGCCCCCCTGATGGCCAGCGTCAAGGGCTACGTCTGGTACTCGCCCGCCAAGTTCGAGGAGTGGGGCGTCGAGGTCCCCAAGACCTACGACGAGCTCGTCGAGGTCTCGAAGACCATCCAGGAGAAGAGCGGCGAGGCGCCCTGGTGCGCCGGCTTCAACTCGGGTGAGGCGTCCGGCTGGCCGGGCACCGACTGGATCGAGGACCTCGTGCTGCGCGAGGCCGGCCCCGACGCCTACGACTCGTGGGTCTCGGGCGACACCGAGTTCACCGACCCCGACATCAAGGCCGCGTTCGACTCGGTCGGCACCATCCTGCAAGACCCGTCGATGGTCAACGCCGGCTACGGCGACGTCAAGTCGATCAACTCGACCGCGTTCGGCGACGTCGCGACCAACGTCGCGAACGGCAGCTGCGCGCTGACCCACCAGGCCTCGTTCTTCGAGGGCTTCCTGACCGCGGCGAACAACGCCGACGGCCAGCCCGCCACGGTCGCTGAAGACGGCGACGTGTGGGCGTTCCTCACCCCGCCGATGGAAGAGGGCGACCCCGCCGCCGTCACCGGTGGTGGCGAGTTCGTCGCCGCGTTCTCGAACGACGACGACACCGCCAAGGTGCAGGCGTACCTCGCCAGCGCCGACTGGGCCAACAGCCGGGTCTCCCTCGGTGGAGTCATCTCGGCCAACCAGGGCCTCGACCCCGAGAACGCCGGCAGCGACCTGCTGAAGAGCGCCGTCGAGATCCTGCAGGGCACCGACACCACCTTCCGCTTCGACGGCTCCGACCTGATGCCCAAGTCGGTCGGCTCGGACTCGTTCTGGAAGGGCATGGTCGACTGGATCGACGGCTCGGACACCGAGACGGTGCTCGAAGAGATCCAGGCCGGCTACACCTCCTAGTCGCCCGACAGTCAGGGGTCGCCGCTCGTCGGCGGCCCCTGACCCGTACCCTCACCCGTACCCGAAAGGACAGCGATGTCCAGTTTCTTCCAGTGGCTGGCGGGGATCCCGCCGCTCGCTCAGATCCCCCTGATCCTGCTCGCCTTCACGGCCCTGGTCGGCATCGTGCTGGTCTTCGTCGAATTCGCGCCCCGTCGCGGCCGGCTGTACACGATCCTCCGCCTCGCCGTCTGCGTGCTCGTACCCGTCGGGGTGCTGTTCGCCTTCGGCCTCTACAACTCGGTCATGTGGGTCGCCGTCATCGCCGCCGTCCTCGGCGGCGGGCTGTTCCTGCTCGACTACCGCTCGAAGCGCGGCGCCGGCTACTCGCTGCAGCTCATCGGGTTCATGGCCCCCGCGGTCTTCTTCCTGATCATCGGTCTGATCTACCCGACCATCACGACCGCCGGTCAGGCGTTCATGAAGAACGACGGGTCGGGCTTCGCCGGCATCGACAACTTCATCTGGGTCTTCACCAGCCCCGACGGTCTGACCGCCTTCGGCAACACGCTGATCTGGGTGCTGCTGGCCCCGATCACCGCGACCGCGATCGGTCTCGCCTACGCCGTCTTCATCGACAAGAGCCGCGGCGAGAAGTTCCTCAAGCTGCTGGTCTTCATGCCGATGGCGATCTCGTTCGTCGGCGCGTCGATCATCTTCAAGTTCTTCTACGACATCCGTCAGGGCGAGCAGATCGGTCTGCTGAACGGCATCCTCGTCGCGTTCGGCGGGCAGCCGGTCGACTGGCTCGGATTCGAGCCGTGGAACACCCTGCTGCTCGTGATCGTGCTCATCTGGACCCAGGCCGGCTTCGCCATGACGGTGCTCTCGGCCGCGATCAAGGGCGTGCCCGCCGAGCAGCTCGAGGCCGCGTCGCTCGACGGGACCAACGGGTTCCAGGCCTTCCGCCACATCACCGTCCCGGGCATCCGGACGACGATCATCGTCGTGCTCACGACGATCTCGATCGCGTCGCTGAAGGTCTACGACATCGTCTCGGCCATGACCGGCGGTCGCAACGACACGACCATCCTCGCGTTCGAGATGGTGCGGCAGTTCCAGCTCGGCAGCCGCACCGGTTACAGCTCGGCACTCGCCGTGATCCTGTTCATCCTCGTGCTGCCGATCGTCATCTACAACGCCCGTCAGATCCAGAAGCAGAGGGAGATCCGATGACCGCCACCCCCACCCCGGTCGGTGTCGCCGTCACCCCGGGCACCGAGAGTCAGCTGAAGCGCGGCGTCGCGAAGATCGAGAGCTCGAGCGGCAAGCTGAAGAAGGGCACGACCAGCCGGGGCGCCACCATCGCCGCGCTGATCATCGCCGTGATCTGGACCCTGCCCACCGCCGGTCTGTTCATCTCGTCGTTCCGCCCCGCGAACGACATCAAGACCACCGGCTGGTGGACGGTCTTCGCGAACCCCGGCTTCACGCTCGACAACTACGTCAACGCGCTGAACTCGGGCGACAGCCTCACCCTCGGCAAGGCGTTCCTCAACTCGCTGGTCATCACGCTGCCCGCGGCGCTGATCCCGATCACGATCGCGAGCCTCGCGGCCTACGCCTTCGCCTGGATCGACTTCAAGGGTCGCAACACGATGTTCGTCCTGGTCTTCGCCCTGCAGATCGTGCCGATCCAGATGGCGCTCGTGCCGCTGCTGCGTCTGTTCTCGGATGGTCTGCAGATCGGCGGGCTGTACATCCTGCCGGGGCTCGGGGTGAACGGGCTCGACGGCTCGTTCGCCAAGGTGTGGATCGCGCACACGATCTTCGCCCTGCCGCTGGCGATCTTCATGCTGCACAACTTCATCAGCGAGATCCCGGCCGAGGTCATCGAGGCCGCGCGCATGGACGGCGCGGGGCACGGGCAGGTGTTCTTCCGCATCGTGCTGCCGCTGTCGATGCCGGCCATCGCCTCCTTCGGCATCTTCCAGTTCCTGTGGGTGTGGAACGACCTGCTCGTGGCGACGGTGTTCACCTCGGGGCAGGGGTTGCCGATCACGAAGGCGCTGCAAGACCTCTCGGGGTCGTACGGCCAGTCGTGGGAGCTGCTGACCGCCGGCGCGTTCATCTCGATCATCGTGCCGCTGATCGTGTTCTTCGCGCTGCAGCGCTTCTTCGTGCGCGGGCTGCTGGCCGGGGCGACGAAGGGCTGACCGGCTGCGGGAGCCGAGGAGGCGCGGGTCGGCCGACCCGCGCCTCCTGCGTTCCAGGGGCGCGCACCATGAACCGCGTTCGCGAAGATGAGCTGCGATATGTCGCGGTTCATCTTCGCGAACGCGGTTCTTCGCGTGGGGAGGGTGCGGGGGCGCGGCGGGTGCGGGGGGGCGGGGCGGGGCGGGGCGGGGGAGCCTAGGAGGCGCGGGGCGCGGGAGCAGGCGCACTCGAGCCCGCGACGTGCAACACGCAGGGCAGCAGCACCTGCGTCAGCTCGGCACCAGCACCGGCACCGGCACCGGCACCGGCACCGGCAGCACCTGCACCGGCACCGGCACCGGCACCGGCACCGAGCCGCGCGACGAGCGCCTCGACCGCCAGCCGCGCCATCTCGGCTCCCGGCGCGTCGAGCGTCGTCATCGTGGGCTCGGTCGCGGCGCCGGCCGCCCGTGACGACGCCAGCAGCACCACCGAGACGTCGCGCGGCACCTCGCGCCCGGTCGCCGCGAGGCCGCTCTGCAGCCCGCCGGTCGCGTCGTCCTTCAGCATCAGCACCCCGGTGACGTCCGGCAGCGCCTCGACGAGATCGTGGGCGGCCTGCCGACCGCCGGCGGCCGACTGCCCGCTCGTGACGATCGCCGAGCGGAGTCCGCGGCGGGCCGTCGATGCTCGGAACGCGTCCTCCGTGCGGGCGGTGGGTCCGTACCCGACGATCGGGGTCCCCGCGAAGTCCTCGACCACGAGGCCGATGCTGCGGTGCCCGAGCGACTGGAGATGATCGAGGGCCTGTTCCACCGCCTCCTCGAAGTCCATGTCGACGTAGGGCACCCGGTCGTTCTGCGACGTGCGCCCCATCGAGACGAACGGCAGATCGAGCTCGAGCAGCGCCTCGACGCGCGAGTCGTGCAGCTGCACCTCCATCACGAGGACGCCGTCGAACAGCCGCCCCGACACGAGCTCGCGCACGTCGTCGTCGGTCGTGCCGGTGGGCCAGAGCACGAGGTGGTAGCCGAGCTCGGAGGCGCGGGTGGCGGCGCTCATGAACATGTGGAGGGCGATCCCGCCGAGACGCTGCTCGAGCGCCGGGAACAGCAGGGCGATGATGCGCGTCCGCTTGCTGGCCAGGGCCCGCGCGACGACGTTGTTCGTGTAGCCGAGCTCGCCCATGGCCTCGGTGACCCGTCGGTGCACCCCCGCCGACACGTTGCGCGACCCGTTCACGACGAACGACACCGTCGCGATCGACACCCCCGCCCGTGCGGCCACCTCTCGCATGGTCGCCACGACTCTCCTTCGCTCGACACCAGGCTAGTGCGGCGGACCCGCAGCGCAGACATCGGACGAATCCGTGTTAACCGCTTTACACGTAAAGCGGTTAACTGCTAGCTTCCCTGCAACGGAGCAGCGACGTCGCACTCCGCCTCTCGGGTCGACCCCCGCGTGGCCGACGTCGCCGGCCGCCCACCAGTCACCGAGAGAGAGCTGAGCAATGAAGCCCGCATCGATCCGCACCAGAACCCTCACCGCGACGGCCCTCGTCGCCGTCGTCCCCCTCGTCCTCGCCGGGTGCACCGGAGGCGGAGGCGCGTCCTCCGGAGGGTCGGTCGACAAGATCACCGTCGTCGACTACTACGGCGAGAACGACGAGAAGGTCATCACGACGTTCCTCGACCAGTGCGGCACCGAGAACGGCGTCGAGATCGAGCGCACCATGGTGCCCGGCGGGTCGCTCATCCAGCGGGTGCTGCAGCAGGCGTCGTCGCGCACCCTGCCCGACGTGCTGATGCTCGACAACCCCGACCTCGCGCAGATCGCCGAGACGGGCGCCCTCACCCCGCTGTCGCAGTTCGGGCTCGACGCCGACGGCTACGCCGAGGGCGTCGTGCAGTCGGGCACCTACGACGGCGAGCTCTACGGCCTCGCGCCGACCGTCAACACGATCGCGCTGTTCTACAACAAGAAGGCCCTGGCCGACGCCGGGGTCGAGCCGCCCACCACGTGGGACGAGCTCGAGACCGCCGCCGCGACCCTCACCTCGGGCGACCGGTACGGCATGGCCGTCGACGCCAACGCGACCTACGAGGGCACCTGGCAGTTCCTGCCCTTCATGTGGTCGAACGGCGGCGACGAGAAGGACATCGCGACGCCCGAGACCGCCGAGGCGCTCCAGCTCTGGACGGACCTCGTCGCCGACGGCTCCATGTCGAAGAGCGTCGTCAACTGGACCCAGGCCGACGTGAACGACCAGTTCATGGCCGGCAAGACGGCGATGATGGTGAACGGCCCGTGGCAGCTGCCCGCCCTGAACGCCCAGACCGCGGTCGAGTACGGCGTGACGACGATCCCGGTGAGAGACCCCTCCGACACCGCGGTCGCCCCGCTCGGCGGCGAGGTGTGGACGGTGCCGCAGACCGGTGACGAGGCCCGTCAGGCCGTCGCCGCGAAGGTCGTCGAGTGCATGAACTCCGACGAGAACCAGCTCGCCATGGCCGAGCAGCGCAACACGATCCCCTCGAAGACGAGCGTCGCGGACACCTACGCCGAGCAGCAGCCCGAGCAGGAGGCGTTCGTCACCCTGGTCGCGGGCGCCCGGTCGCGCACGGCGGAGCTCGGTGCCGACTGGCCCGCCGCCGCCACGGCCATCTACACCGCCGTGCAGGCCGCGCTGACCGGCCAGGCCTCACCCGCCGAGGCCCTCGACGACGCGCAGCCGAGCGAGTGACATGACCACCGCCTCCTCGATCGGCACCCGCCCGGTCGCCGGCGACGAGACCCCGGTCTCGCGTCGGCGGCCCGGCCGCGGCGATCCCGGCCCCTCGGGCCGCCGCACGACCCGCCGCAGCACGGCCCGCCGCTGGGAGCGCGTCTCTCAGCTGCTGTTCGTGCTGCCGGCCGCGCTGTTCATCGTCCTGTTCTTCGGCTACCCCGTGGTCAAGAACCTGATCATGAGCTTCCAGGCGTACACGACCACCACGTTCTACACGGGCGAGGCGCCCTGGGTCGGCTTCGCCAACTACGCCCAGGTGCTCGGCTCGCAGCTGTTCGGCACGGCACTGCTCAACACGGCCCTCTTCACGATCGGCTCGATCGTCGGGCAGTTCGTGATCGGTCTGCTGTTCGCCCTGTTCTTCCGCCGGGCGTTCCCGCTGAACGGCGTGCTGCGGTCGCTGCTGCTGCTGCCGTGGCTGCTGCCGCTGATCGTCTCGAGCGCGATCTGGAAGTGGATCCTCGACCAGGACTCGGGCGTGCTGAACCAGTTCCTCGGGACGTTCGGCATCCCGGCCGTGCCGTGGCTGACCAGCCCGAGCGTGGCCCTGCTGACCGTGGTGCTCGTCAACATCTGGATCGGCATCCCGTTCAACACGACCATCCTCTACGGCGGTCTGCAGGACATCCCCACCGAGCTCTACGAGGCGGCGTCGCTCGACGGCGCCACCGGCTTCAAGGGCTTCCGGCACGTCACCTGGCCGCTGCTCCGACCGGTGGTCAGCGTGGTGCTCGTGCTCGGGGTCGTCTACACGATCAAGGTGCTCGACATCATCCTCGGGCTGACGAACGGCGGGCCGGCGAACGCGACGCAGACCATCGCGACGCAGTCGTACAGCCTCTCGTTCCAGCAGTTCGACTTCGGGTCGGGGGCGGCGCTCAGCAACGTGCTGATCGTCATCTCGGCCGTGTTCGCCGTCGTGTACCTGCGACTCAACCGGAAGGCCGTCGATGAGTGAGACAGCCCTGCGAGTCCCGAGCACCGGGGCCGTCGATCGTCGCGGCGCCGCACGCCGCCGACCGCTCTCGCGCCCCGAGGGGCCGAAGAAGTACCTGCTCAGCGCGATCGGCGTGCTGCTGCTCGCCGGGATGCTGTTCCCCGTCTACTGGATGGTCAACATCTCGCTGCAACCCGCCGGGTCGGCCATCGAGGCCTCCTGGTTCCCGTTCGAGGCGCAGTTCGGCGGGTACGCCCAGGCGCTGGCCGACCAGGGCGGCAACCTGGTCACGAGCCTCGTGATCGCGCTCGGCAGCGTCGTGCTCAGCCTCGCGATCGCGACCCCCGCCTCCTACGCTCTGGCGCAGTTCAAGGTCAGAGGGGTCAACGCGGTGCTGTTCGCCATCCTGATCTCGCAGATGATCCCGGGCATCGTCGTCGCGAACGCGCTCTACGCCGCGTACAACGACGTCGGGCTGCTGAACACGATCCCGGGGCTGATCCTGGCCGACTCGACGGCGGGGGTGCCGTTCGCGATCCTGATCATGC
Organism: Frigoribacterium sp. AC394; assembly: GCF_979258095.1. Lineage (NCBI taxonomy): Bacteria > Bacillati > Actinomycetota > Actinomycetes > Micrococcales > Microbacteriaceae > Frigoribacterium > Frigoribacterium sp. AC394. The sequence continues at coordinate 1,850,357 of NZ_OZ409834.1, forward strand.
GGGCGTTCATGCTGAACATCCCGCCGTCGGTCATCGAGGCGGCGAAGGTCGACGGGGCCGGCGACTTCAGGGCGTTCCGCAGCATCGTGCTGCCGATCAGCCGCAACGCGATGATCACCGCCGGTCTCTTCACGTTCCTGTTCACCTGGAGCGACTTCCTGATGGCGCTGACCCTCACGACGACCACCGACATCCGGCCGATCACGCTCGGCATCTACCAGTACATCGGCACCTACACGGCCGACTGGTCGACCGTGATGGCCGCCGCCGTGCTCGCGTCGCTGCCCGCCATCGTGCTGCTGCTCGCCGCGCAGAAGTTCATCGCCGCCGGTGCCACCGGCGGGGCCGTCAAGTGACGACGGCGCACACCAGAGAGAGAGGCAACACCATGACCACGAACGCCACCGCACCCCTGCGGGTCACCGTCTGGGGCGAGAACGTCCATGAGAAGGTCGAGCAGCACGTCGCCGACCGCTACCCCGACGGGATGCACGGGGCGATCGCCGCCGGCGTCGGCGAGAACCTGCCCGACGCCGTCGTCCGCATCGCGACGATGGATCAGCCCGAGCACGGCCTCACCGAGGAGCTGCTGGCCGACACCGACGTGCTCACCTGGTGGGGTCACGCGGCGCACGGCGACGTCGACGACGAGATCGTCGAGCGGGTGCACCGCCACGTGCTCGCCGGCATGGGGCTGATCGTGCTGCACTCCGGCCACTGGTCGAAGATCTTCACGAAGCTGATGGGCACGACCTGCACGCTGCGCTGGCGCAGCGAGCACGACCAGGAGCTCGTCTGGACGGTCAACCCGCAGCACCCGATCACCCGCGGCGTGCCGAACCCGATCGTGATCCCCGAACAGGAGATGTACGGCGAGTACTTCGACGTGCCGACGCCCGACGAGCTGATCTTCATCTCGGGCTTCACCGGCGGCGAGGTGTTCCGCAGCGGCATGACCTACCGCCGCGGCTTCGGCAAGATCTTCTTCTTCTCGCCCGGCGACCAGGACTTCCCGGTGTACTTCCACCCCGACGTCCGCCGCGTCATCTCGAACGCCGCCGAGTGGGCCCGCCCCGAGCGCGAACGCGCCACGCCGACGCTGCTCCGCTACGACCTCGGCGAGTACTTCGACGGCAAGGACTACTCGGGCCCGATCGAGGAGCCGGCCGACGCATGAGCGCCCCGATCCCCGAGGACGAGACCACCGCCTCCGGCGCCCCCGCATCCCCCGCACCCGGGACCGCACCCGCACCCGCACCCGGCGGCTTCCGCCGCGTCGACCGCCGAGGAGGCGCGCTGCGGGTCGTGCAGGTCGGCGCCGGCGAGATGGGGCGGGCCTGGCTCCGCACCGTCGCCGACTCCCCCGACGTCGAGCTGGTCGGCATCGTCGACCTCGATCTCGACGCCGCCCGCGCCGGAGCCCAGCACGCCGGTCTGCCCGATCTGCCGGTCGACCGCGACCTCGCCGCCCTCGTGGCCCGGGTCTCGCCCGACGCCGTGCTCGACGTGACCGTGCCGGTGGCGCACCACCCGGTGACGATGCAGGCGCTCCGCCTCGGTCTGCCGGTGCTCGGCGAGAAGCCGGCCGCGCAGAGCGTCGCCGAGGCGCTGTCGCTGACGGCCGCCGCCGAGGTGACGGGCGAGCTGTTCATGGTGTCGCAGTCGCGCCGTTACAACGACCAGCTGGTGGCGCTCAAGGCGCACGCCGAGCTGCTCGGCGACGTGGGCATGGTGTCGACGTCGTTCGCGAAGGCGCCGCACTTCGGCGGGTTCCGCGAGCAGATGGACGACGTGCTGCTGCTCGACATGGCGATCCACGCGTTCGACTCGGCGCGCTACCTGATCGGTCGCGACCCGGTGTCGGTGTGGTGCGACTCGTGGAACCCCTCGTGGTCGTGGTACCGCGGAGACGCGGCGGCGAGCGCCGTGATCGGCTTCGAGGGCGGTGTCCGCTACAGCTACGACGGCTCGTGGTGCAGCCCCGGCGTCGAGACCTCGTGGAACGGCGCCTGGCGCGTCTCGGGCTCGGGCGGCACGGCGCTCTGGTCGGGCGACGACGAGCCGGTCAGCGAGATCGACGGCGCCCCCGGGGCCCCCGAGGCGCGACCGACCGTGGGCGTCGAGATCGCGGGCTCGCTCGCGGCGTTCGCCCGGGCCCTCCGCACCGGCGAGCGCCCCGACGGCGAGGTGCACGGCAACGTGATGAGCCTCGTGATGGTCGAGGCGGCGATCCGGTCGACGCGCACGGGTGAGCGCGTGCTGGTCGACGACGTGCTCGAGCAGGCGCACCGCGAGGCGGTCTCGGTCGAGCGCGACCCCGAGGTGAAGGCGCGTCTCGAGTCGTGGGCGTCGGTGCGCGCGGCCCTGCAGGGCGGGGCGGGCGGGGTCGACGCGACCCGCGCCTCCTCGGCTCCGGAGCGGGAACGGCAGGAGGCACGGTGACCGCGCAGGGCCGCCTCCGCTTCGCCCTCGTGGGTCACGGGTTCATGGGTGCGGCGCATTCGCAGGCCCTCCGTGTCGCGCCCGCCTTCTTCGATCTGCCGCTGGCGCCCGTGATGGCGACCCTGGTCGGTCGCGACGTCGCGGCCACCCGCGCGGCGGCCGAGCGGTGGGGGTGGGGGTCGACGGCGTCCGACTGGCGCGACGCGGTCGACGACCCCGACATCGACGTGATCGACATCTGCTCGCCGGGCTCGACGCACGTCGACATCGCGGTGGCCGCGCTCGAGGCGGGCAAGCACGTGCTCTGCGAGAAGCCGCTGGCCAACACGGTCGCCGAGGCCGAGCGCATGGCGTCGGCCGCGGCCGCCGCCGCCGAGCGCGGGGTGTTCGCGATGGTCGGGTTCTCGTACCGGCGGGTGCCGGCCGTGACCCTGGCGCACGACATCGTGGCGGCGGGGCGCATCGGCGACGTGCGTCAGGTGCGGGCGCAGTACCTGCAGGACTGGCTGATCGACGGGCGCGACCCGATGACCTGGCGGCTCGACAAGGCGGTCGCGGGCTCGGGCGCCCTCGGCGACATCGGGGCCCACGCGGTCGACGCGGCGCAGTTCGTGACCGGTCGGCGTCTCACCGACGTGTCGGGCACGCTGCACACCTTCGTGACCGAGCGGCCGCTGGTCGACGAGACCGTGACGACGTCGGGCCTCGGCGGCGTCGCGGGGTCGGAGCGCGGTCGGGTGACCGTCGACGACGCCGCATGGTTCACGGCCCGACTCGAAGGAGGCGCGATCGCCTCGGTCGAGGCCTCCCGGTTCGCGACGGGTCGCAAGAACGCCTTCCGGCTCGAGGTCTCGGGCTCGCGGGGCGCCGTGGCGTTCGACCTCGAGCGTCCGAACGAGCTCGAGGTGCTCGAGGTCGACGGGCCCGAGTCGGGGTTCCGCCGCGTGCTCGTGACCGAGCCGCAGCACCCGTACGTCGACGCGTGGTGGCCGGCCGGGCACGGGCTCGGGTGGGAGCACGCGTTCACGCACCAGCTGCGCGATCTCGTGGTGGCGCTGGCCGGCGGCACGCAGCCGTCACCGTCGTTCGCCGACGGCCTGCAGGTGCAGCGCGTGCTGGCCGCGGTCGAGGCGTCGGACGCCGCGGACTCCGTCTGGCTGCCCGTCTAGCGCGACCCGCGCCTCCTGCGCTCTCGGGGCGGGTGCGCCATGAACCGCGTTCGCGAAGATGAACTGCGTTATATCGCGGTTCATCTTCGCGAACGCGGTTCTTCGCATGGGCAGGAGGCGCGGGGCAGGAGGCGCGGAGCCCGCCCCGCCGTCCGCCGCTACCCCTTCACCCCGCCGGCGCTCAACCCCGACTGCCAGAACCGCTGCAGGAACAGGAACGCCACCACGAGCGGCAGGATCGACACGAACGACCCGGTCAGCACCGTCGAGAACAGCACCTGCGCCCCGCCTCCGCCGGTCGCCGCCTGCTGCCACTGCGCCAGGCCGACCGTCGCCGGGAACAGGCTCGGGTCGTTCAGCATGATCAGCGGCAGGAAGTAGTTGTTCCAGGTCGAGACCAGCGCGAACAGCAGCACCGTGACGATGCCCGGGGCGAGCAGTCGCGACGAGATCGTCAGGAAGATCCGCAGCTCGCCGGCCCCGTCGATGCGGGCGGCCTCGAGCAGGCTGTCGTCGACGGCCTCGCTCGCGTAGACGCGCATCAGGTAGACGCCGAACGGGCTGACGAGCGACGGCAGGATGATCGCCCACGGGGTGTCGACCAGGTTCGCCGCGCTGAACAGCAGGTACGTCGGGATCGCCAGCGCCGTCAACGGCACCATGACCGCCCCGAGGATCAGCCCGAAGACGAACGACCGACCCCTGAAGACGTACTTCGCCAGCGAGTACCCGCACATGGTGGCGAGCAGAGCCGCGCCCACCGAGCTGACCACGGCGTAGAGCACCGTGTTGCCCATCCACTGCAGGAAGATGCCGTCCTGGAAGGTGAACAGCTGCGCCACGTTGTCGCCGAGCGCGAAGCTGCGGCCGAAGGCCAGACCGAACGTGCTGAAGATGTCGCCGTTCGTCTTCGTCGCCTGGATCGCGAGCCAGACCAGCGGCAGCAGGAAGTACGCCAGCGTGATCCACAGGATCACGGTCAGGATCGGCGTCTTGCGCTGGGAGCGCTCGACGCGACGTCGGGGGCGTCGCCGACCCGCGCCTCCTGCGCTCTGCAGTCGGCGGGCCGGTCGGTCGACGGCCGTGGCTCCGGCGGTGTCGACGGGTGCGGGTGCGATCGTCACGACAGTCGCTCCTTGCGTGAGGTGGCGAGCTGCACCACGTAGCTGATGATCATGATGAGGAACCCGAGCAGGAACGCGATGGCCGCCGCGTAGTTGACGTCCTGATTGCGGAACGCGACGTTGTACGCGTAGAGGTTCGGGGTGAAGTCCGAGCCGATCGCGTTCGGGGCGATGCTGTAGAGCAGGTTCGGCTCGTTGAAGAGCTGGAACGACCCGATCACGGAGAAGATCACCGTCAGCAGGATCGCCGAGCGGATCGCGGGGATCTTGATGCTCCACGCCACCCGCCAGGGACCGGCGCCGTCGATCTCGGCGGCCTCGTACATCTCGGTCGGCACGCTGCGGAGGGCCGCGTACAGCACGATCATGTTGTAGCCGATGAACTCCCAGCTGACGATGTTCATCGTGCTGCCGAGCACGTTCTGCGGCGACAGCAGGTCGGGGGCGGGCAGGCCGACGCCGGTCAGCACCTGGGCGATCAGCCCCGACTCGCGACCGTAGAGGTAGCCCCACATGAGCGTCGCGACGACGCCGGGCACGGCGTACGGCACGAAGATCGCGAGACGGACGAACTTGCTGCCCGCGACGCGACCGGTGTCGAGGGCGAGGGCGACGAACAGGGCGATCACGAGCATGATCGGCACCTGCACGAACAGGAACAGCGCGACGCGGCCGAGACCGGCCCAGAAGCTCGGGTCGTTCAGGGCCCGCTCGTAGTTGGCGAGCCCGGAGAAGACCTGCCCGCCGACGAGCTGCGAGGTGAAGGTGCTGAGGTACCCGGCGTAGCCGAGCGGTACGAGGAACATCGCCGCGAAGACGAGCAGGAACGGGATCGCGAGCGCCCAGGCGGCGATCAGCTGGGGTCGGTGCAGCGTGCTGCGACGACGCGGGGTCGGCGTGCGGGCCGAGGAGGCGCGGGTCGAGGAGGCGCGGGTCGCGTCTCGACGAGCACTCGCGGAGGCGGGGGTGGGGGTGACGGAGGTGGACATCGGGGCTCCTTGCCGGGCCGGGGGCACCGCCCGTCGCCGCCGCCCGCCCGGGGGCGGTTCGACGTCGACGGACGGTGCCCGTGAGCACTACTGGACGGTGAAGCCCTGCTGCTTCGCGTAGGCGGTGACGTCGTCCTGCCACGCCGTGAGGGCGGCGGACATGTCGTCGTGGTCGGCGATGGCCTTGCCGAGGGTGTCGTTGAAGCTCGAGTAGACGTAGTCCATGAACGGCAGCCACTGGAAGTCGGTGCTGACCGTGTCCGAGACGCCGGCGAAGAGCTCGTTGACCTTCTGGCCGCCGTAGAAGTCGCTGGCCGTGCCGGTGAACTCGCTGCTCGAGAGGGTGTCGGTCGTCGTCGGGAACAGGAACTGCTCGTTCGCGAAGGCGAGGGTCGACTCGGGGTCGCTGTTGAGGAACTTGCTGAACTCGGCGGCCACGATCGGGTTCTTCGTGCCCGTGATCACGGCGTCGGACGATCCGCCCCAGTTGCCCGAGACGTCCTCGCCGGCCTCCCACTGCGGGATCTTCGCGGCGGTCCACTTGCCGCTCGTGTTCGCGGCCGTGCCCTGCAGGAACACGGGGCCCCAGGCGGCGGTCTGCCAGCTGGCGTACTTGCCGGACGAGAAGCCCTGGTACCAGGAGTCCGTGAAGTCGGCGTCGGTCGAGACGAGGTCCTTGTCGATGAGGTCCTGCCAGAACGTGACGACCTTCTGCGTCTCGGCCGAGTCGAGGTCGATGCCGACGGTCTTGTCGCCGTCGTACGAGAACGGCTTGGCGCCGGCCTGCCAGAAGAGCCCGACGACCTGACCGGGGTCGTTGCCCGGCAGGTTCGACATGTACGAGCCGGTCTCGTCCTTCACGGTCTGCGCCTGCTCGGCGAACTCGTCCCAGGTGGCGGGCGGGGCGGTGATGCCGGCCTGCTCGTAGATGTCCGAGCGGTAGAGGTTGCCGAGCGGCCCGGAGTCCTGCGGCACCGACCAGACGCCGCTGTCGTCGGCGACCTGGTTCCAGACCCACTCGACGTACTTCGACTCCAGCTCCGCGCCTCCGTACGGGGTCAGGTCGACGAGGCTGTCCGTCTGGCGGAACGACGGGATGTACTGGTACTCGATCTGCGCCACGTCGGGGGCGCCCTTGCCGGCCTTCAGAGCCGTGCGCAGCTTGGGGTACTGCACGGTGCCCGTGCCGACGTTGACGACGTCGACGGTGATCTTCGGGTACTTCGCCTCGAAGAGGTCGACCTCCTTCTGGATGTCGGGGACCCAGGTCCAGAAGGTGATGGTCGTCTCGGTGTCCATCGCCGCGTCGATGTCGGCCTGCGAGACGGGGGCGGTGGTCTCGCCGCCGCCACCGCCTCCTCCGCCGCCGGGGGCGCACGCGGTCAGCGCGAACGCCGACACGAGAGCCAGGGACACGAGCGCCTTTGCTGTGTTCTTCCGCTTCATGGTCTTCTCTTTCGGGGTGTGCGGCGTCTCGGGCGAGACGCCGGGTTCAAGGGGTGGAGGTCGTGGCCACGTGCTCGAACACGTGGGCCGATCGGGGGGTGAGGGTCAGGGTGCGACCGGCCTCGAGCACGTCGCCGGTCTCGAGATCACGGACGGCGCGGGGTGCGGTCACGGCGGCCTCGTGGGCCGACCAGTTCGACACGAAGGCCAGGTCGGGACCGTCGGGGCGCGAGCCGGTGGTGACGGTGACGGCGTCCGTCGCCGCCCAGTCGCGGGCCGCCGTCTGCGGCACGAGCCAGCGGGCGATGCTCCGCGACAGCTCGGGGTTCGGCACGGTGGCGACGTAGCTGACGCGACCGGCCCCGGAGGCGCGGGTCGTCATCACCGCGTCGGCCCCGATCTCGGTGGCCGGGAACCGCACCAGCACCTCGGCGTCGTCGACCTTCAGCACGTCGGCCCAGCGGGTGCCGGCCGAGCCGGGCTCGAGGGCGAGACCGTCGGCGGGGCCGGCGGTGAGGACCTCGAGGGGCTCGTCGAGGTTCGTGTACTCCTCGTACCAGACGCCCGCGGGGCCCGAGAGCCGGGCGGGGGCGACGTCGCGCCGCGCCCTCGCGAGCTGGTCGCCGTACGCGGTGCGGACGCCGAGCACGAGGTGGCCCCCGGCCTCGGCGTAGGCGGAGAGCGCGTCGAGCGTCTCGTCGTCGACGACGTAGAGACCGGGCACGACGAGCACGGGGTGCTCGGCCGCCACATCCGCGGGATCGGCGGTCATCGCGGCGACGAACTGCTCGACGTGCTGGATGCGCACCTGGGCGCCGGACTCGGCGAGGCCCCGGTAGTGCGAGTCGAAGAGGTGCAGGTACGAGTCGGGGTCGGGGTCGCCGTTCGGCAGGGCGAGGGGCGGGTAACCCTCGAACGACCACTTCGTGTCGGTGGACCAGAGCATGAGCACGTCGGCTGCCGGCGTGAATCCGTCCACCGCGCCTCCTACCGCCTCGAGGGTCGCGCCGAGGGCCGCGACCTCGCGGTGGATGCGGCCGGGTCGCTGGCTGTGCGGCAGCACGCCGCCCCAGTAGGTCTCGACGCCGAAGTGCAGCGTGTGCCAGTGCCAGTACTCGACCATGCGGGCGCCGCGGGCGACCAGGGCGAGCGCGGCCTGCTTGATCTGCCCGTCGAACGGCGGGTGGTTCTGCCACGGGCCGCCGATGGACTGCGCGTTGGTCTCGGTCACCAGGAACGACGACTGCGCCGACGAGAACGCCCGGTCGCCCCACTGGTGCAGGGCCCAGACGCCGGTGTGCCACCAGCCGGCCTCGCGGGGGATCTCGACGCCGCGCGTCAGGCCGTCCTGCATCTTGTAATAGGGGTTGCCGGCGGTCACGTCGAGGCTCTTCACGAGCCGGTCGTCGGCGACCTGGGGGCGGGCGTACGAGATGCAGGTGGTGACGAACTGATCGTCGCGGGCGTACTCGCGCACGACGTCGGCCTGCCAGGCGATCAGCTCGTCGGCGAGCTCGCCCTGGAACCGGCGCCACTCGAGGTCGTACTGCGGCTGCACGTTGCCGTCGGGCCGCCAGAGTTGAGACCACTCGGTGATGCGGTGCGACCAGTAGACGAGACCCCACTCGTCGTTGAGGCTCTCGACCGTGCCGTAGCGGCGCTGCAGCCAGGCGACGAAGCGCTGGAAGACCTGCTCGTTGCGGGGCAGCTCGTTGCCGGGCTCGTTGTCGACCTGCCAGCCGATCACGGCGGGGTGGTCGGCGTACCGGGCGGCGACGCGGCGGACGACCCGCTCGGCGTAGAAGCGGTAGGCGGGGTGGCTCTGGTCCATCTCCTGGCGGGCGCCCCAGCCGACCCGGACCCCGGAGGTGCGCTCGGCCGCGATCTCGGGGTGCAGCACCTGCAGCCACGGCGGCACGGCGTAGGTGGGCGTGCCGAGCACGACCGAGATGCCGCGGGCGTGGGCGCCGTCGAGCACGGGCTGCAGCCAGTCGAGGTCGAACTCGCCCTCGCGGGGCTCCCACGTCGACCAGACCGACTCGCCCACGCGGATCACGGTGAAGCCGGCCTCGACCATCAGGTCGAGATCGCGGTCGAGGGTGCCCGCCTGCTGGTACTCGGCGTAGTAGGCGGCCCCGAAGAGGACCCCGGAGTGGCGTGGTGCTGACGTCATCGTCGACCTGTCTGCTCGTGCGGATCGGCGTCGATCCGCGGATGCTGGCGTGCTCGTGACGCGGATGTTGTCGATAACATCGGCGTTGATGAGGAAGCTAGTCGAGCCGCCGACGTCGCGCAAGTGGCAATCGAGCGGCGTGACCCGACCGTGATGCGGCGGTGCGCGCAGGGGCCGTCTGCGGCCAGCGGCGAGGCGTCTTCGGCCGGCGCGGGTGCCGGTGCCGAGGCCTCAGGCGCGGGGCGGAGCCGTGGAGGCGCGGGTCACCAACGCCGGCGTCGGCACGTGGATCACGGGGTCGGTCTCGCGCCCCTCGATGCGGTCGATCAGCGAGGTGACGACGAGCACGCCCTCCTGCGCGAAGTCCAGGTCGACCGTCGTGAGCGACGGGACCATGTAGCGCGCCTCCGGGGCGTCGTCGTTGCCGACGACGCTGACGTCGCCGGGCACCGAGACGCCGGCCTCGGCGAGCGCCGCGAGCAGACCCATCGCCATGGTGTCGTTCGCGACCGCGACGGCGGTGGCACCTCCGTCGGGGGCCCGACCCGCGCCTCCTCCGCTCTCGATGGCGCCCTCGTCGAGCAGGCGGCGCGCGGCGGCGAAGCCCGATTCGGCCGACCAGTCCCCCGAAGTGCTCGCGACGACCTCGCCTCCCCCGGCCGTGAAGGCGGCGGTGAAGCCCTCCTGGCGCTCCCGGGCGACGAGCCACTGCTCGGGCCCGGCGACGTAGGCGGCCCGGCGGTGGCCGAGCTCGATCAGATGCTCGGCGGCGACGCGGCCGGCCCGGATGCCGAGCGACTCGCCGGTGCCGTCGACGACGAGACCGAAGTCGCGGCCCACGGGCATCGAGATGTCGCGCTGCGCGATGGCGGTGCGGGCGATCGCGGTCTGGGCCATGAGCACGAGCCCGGCGATCTGCTGACTGAGCACCAGGTCGAGGGCTTCGCGGACGCTGCCCTCGTCGCTGCCGTCCATCGTGACGATGTCGGTGACGTAGCCGAGGTCGCGCGCGGCCTCGGTGGCGCTGGCGATCGTGCGGGCCGGGCCGGACAGGTGCATGTTGTCGGCGAGCAGGGCGATGCGGTTGGTGCGCTTCAGCCGGAGGAACCGCGCGGCGCTGTTCGGCCGGTACTCGAGCTCGGCGAGGGCCGACTCGACCTTGGCGCGGGTCTCGGGCCGGATCCCCTCGAAGCCGCGGAGGAACCGGCTGACCGTCTGATGCGACACCCCCGCACGGGACGCCACGTCGTAGATCGTGGCGTCGGGCATGCCCCGAGATTAGCCTGCGCCGAGACCCCACGATGTCGCTGAGACCCCCGTGCGCGCGAAGGGGTCTCAGCCACTCCCCGGGGTCTCGCGGCCGACGCGATCAGCAGGCGCGAAGACGACCGAGCCGGCCGACCTCGGTCCGGCCCGGCGAGGGACGACCCGCGCCGCGCCTCCTCGTGATGTGCTGGCCTCATGCTCTCCGATCAGACCCTCCCGTGGCTCATCGCCGCCGCACTGCTCGTCGTCGTCATCGCCGTCGTCGTGGTGCTGCTGGTGCTGCGACGCCGCCTCACGCAGGCCCGCAGGGCCGCCGACGAGCAGGCCCGCCAGGCCCGTGCCGAGCAGGACGCCCGCGACGCCCACCACGACACCCGCATGGCGCGCACGACCGCCGAGCACACCCGCGAGAAGGAGGCCCTCGCCACCGAGCTCGGCACCGAGAACAAGCGGCTGGCCGATCAGAAGCAGGCCGCCCTCGACGAGGCCGAGCAGACCCGGGCCCTGCTGTCGACGGGTCTGAAGTACGAGGCGACGTCGCGCGAGCTGATCGCCGCGGCCTGCCGTGCGGCCGGCGCGGACGTCGTGCTGCTGACCAACGTGGTGTTCGTGCCCGCCGCGAGCAGCGCCTCCGGCAGGTTCGTCGCACAGGTCGACCACGTGCTGGTCGGCGAGACCGGGGCGATGGTGGTCGAGAACAAGGGCTGGCGCGGCATCGTGTTCGACGGTCGGCGTCCGAGCAGCGTGTTCCCGGCGTTCGGGGGGCTCTTCGACGAGAGCACGATGTCGCCGCCGTTCGCCCTGCAGGTGGTCGACGACTCGCCCACGGTGCTGACCGTGCGGTCGCACCTCGGCACGAAGTCGCCGGCGTCGCAGGTGCGGCGCCAGGCGAACAGGCTGTCCGACCGGGTGCACGAGTCGATCGACGCGAGGCTGTGGTTCGACACCTGCGTGCTGTACTCGCACCCGCAGGCGACGGTCTTCGCCGTCGATCAGGACCGCAGCGAAGGAGGCGCGGCCACGCAGATCGTGTCGACCCCGACCCAGCTCGAGGCCGTCGTGCGCGAGCTGATCTCGCGTCCGACCAAGAAGCTGTCGCAGGCGCGCGTCGAAGACGTCACGGCGCTGCTCGCCTCGTACGGGGCCGACGTGCTCCGCTTCGGCACGTTCGCCGAGGAGGCGCGCCCCGCGTCTGCCGCGTCGGTCGCGTCGGCCCCGGCCCCGACCCCCGAGCAGGCACCGGCCATGGCCTCGGACCCGGTCTCGGGCACGGCTTCGGACACGGCACCGGCCGCCGACACGGACACGGCCTCCGCTGAGGCCTCCGACCGGACCCAGGCGTAGGCCCGGCGTCTAGCCCAGTTGGACCAGCTGGCTCAGCTAGCTAGTCGAGTTCGGCCAGCGCCGCGGCGGCGACCCGGGCGACGAGCGCGTCGTCGTAGGCGGCGTCGGGGTCGTTCTTCGCCGTCAGGACGGTGAGCACGATGGGGTCGCGACCCGGGGGCGTGACTACGGCGACGTCGTTGCGGATGCCTCCCGCCCCTCCTGATTTGTCGACGACCGTCCAGCCCTCGGGTGCGCCGGCCCGGACGAGGGTGTCGCCCGTGGCGTTGCCGCTCGCCCAGTCGAGCAGGAGGGCGCGGTCGACGGGGTCGAGGTTCTCCGCGCTGGCGAGGGCGGCGAGGTCGGCCGTGAAGGCGCCCGGGGTGGTCGTGTCGTCGGTGCTGCCGGGTTCGATCGAGTTGAGGTCGGGTTCGCGGTTCACGACCTCGGTGGTGCTGTCGCCGAGCTGCTCGAGGGCTTCGTCGAGCCCTGCGGGGCCGCCGATCCGGTTGAGCACGAGATTGAGCGCCGTGTTGTCGCTCTGCCGCACGGCGGCCTCGGCCAACGACGACAGACTCATGCCCACGTCGACATACTGGCTGGTCACGGGTGAGTAGCCGGCGGCCGAGACGTCGGCGGCCGTCCAGGTGACGACCTCGTCGCGTTGATCGGCGGGCACCTGCTGGAGGAACGCCGCGGCCGCAAGCACCTTGATGGTCGACGCGTAGCCGAATCGCTCGTCCGCCCGGTAGTCGAGGGTGGTGCCCGATCCGGTGTCGAGGGCGCTGACGCCGACGCGGGCGTCGAACTCGGTCTCGAGGGCTCCGAGCGCGGCCGAGGCGTCGGCGGTCGGCGCCGTGGTGGCCGGCGCGGGTGTCGCGGGTGTCGCGGGCGTCGCGGATGCCGGAGCCGAGGAGGCGCGGGTCGCCTCCCCCGCATCGCCCTGCGTCGCCCCGGTGGTGCAGCCGGTCACCCCGGCGACGACGATCGCGGCGGAGGCGAGCACGGCGGCGGTCGGGGTCGCTGTTCGGCGTCTCATACCCGCCATCGTGCTACACGCCGCTCCCTCCCCGCAGCACGCCCCACCACCACGCCAGAAGGTGGACACGACGCCACGCCTAAACCCGGCGTCGTGTCCACATCCTGGCGTCGTACCCGCCCACCGCCGCCGCGCCGCACCGCCGCAGTCGCGACACCGCTCAGGCGCCCTCGACCTCGTCGCTGACGAGCGACAGGTGGGTGCGCGAGTGCTCCCGCGCCGCGCCTCCTTCGCCTGCGGCGATCGCCCGTGCCGCGGCGAGGTGGGCGTCGAGCGTGCCGGCTGCCGGGACGGCCGGGGTCAGCCCGAGCTCGTGCCGCCCCTGCAGGATCTCGCGCACGGGGGCGGCGAGCTCGGCGTAGAGCACGTTGCCGCTGGCGACGAGCAGCAGGGTGTGGAACCGGATGTCGGCTGCGAGGTACTCCGCCGAGTCCCCGCGGGCGGCGCTGCCGAGGCGGTGCAGCTCGGTGGCGTGCTCCACCAGGGCGACGCGCTGGGCGTCCGAGGCGTGCACCGCAGCGAGCGCCGCGGCGGCCGGTTCGAGCGCCGCGCGCAGCTCCATCAGCTCGACGAGCTGCTGCCGGTGCAGGGGGCCGGCGAGGGTCCAGCGGATCAGCTGCACGTCGAGCACCCGCCAGTCGGCGCGCGGCAGCACGGTGATGCCGACGCGGCGGCGCGACTGCACCATGCTGAGCGATTCGAGCACCCGGACGGCCTCGCGTGCGGTGGTCCGCGAGACGCCGTAGTCGAGTCCGAGGCGGGCGAGCGTCAGCACCGCGCCGGGCTCCAGGCGGCCGGCCGCGATCGCGCCGCCGAGGGCGTGCAGCAGCTGCGCGTGTGCGCCCTCGCGGGCGGGTGGTGACGTCATCGTGACCATCCTGGCGTGCACCTCCTGAGTCGACGGGGTTGCAAAAGTACTACTTTTGGTGGCAACCTACGGACACCGAGGAGGCGCGCGACAGACCCCTCGGAGACCCACCACCCGCAAGACCCCGAGCTCACACCCCGCAGCCGACAGGCGCACCGGATTCGACGGAGAACCCCACCATGGACGACTGGACCCAGACCCTCGACGCGGGACCTCTTCTCGCCATAGCAGCGGGGTCGATCGCACTGATCCTGATCCTGGTGATCAAGTTCAAGCTGCACGCCTTCCTCACGCTGGTCATCGTGGCCGCCCTCACCGCCCTCGTCACCGGCATCCCCACCGGCGCGATCGCCGATCTGCTCGTCACGAGCTTCGGCACGACGCTCGGCTCGGTCGCACTGCTCGTCGGGCTCGGCGCGATGCTCGGCCGCCTCGTCGAGTCGTCGGGCGGTGCCCGGGTGCTGGCCGACCGCATGGTCGACGTCTTCGGCGAGAAGCGGGCGCCGTTCGCGCTCGGCCTCGCGTCGCTGATCATGGGGTTCCCGATCTTCTTCGACGCGGGCCTGATCGTCATGCTGCCGATCGTGTTCGCCGTCGCCCGCCGCATGGGCGGCAAGTCGATGCTGCTCTACGGCATCAGCGCCGCCGCGGCCTTCTCGGTGATGCACGTGTTCCTGCCGCCGCACCCGGGCCCCGTCTCGGCGACCGAGCTGCTCGGCGCCAACCTCGGCATCGTGCTGCTCGCCGGTCTCGTGATCGTGTTCCCCGTCTGGTACGTCTCGGGCTACCTGTGGGCCAAGGCCGTCAACAAGCGCATCCCGCTGCCCGTGCTGTCGCTCTTCGGCAGCGAGAAGGACGACGTCCAGGCCGCGAACCCGCCCAAGGCCAGCACCGTGATCGCCGTGCTCGCCGTGCCCCTCGTGCTCATCCTGCTCAACACGGGCCTCAGCTCGCTCGGCTCCGTCGGCATCGTCGACCCCGAGGCCGGCTGGGTCCAGGCCCTCGTCCTCGTCGGCACGAGCGGCATCGCGCTGCTCATCTCGGTGCTCGTCGCCGCCATCGTGCTCGGCCGTGCCCGCGGCGTCACCGGCAGCGCGCTCGAGAAGGTGCTCGACAGCGCGCTCGGCCCGATCTGCTCGGTCGTGCTGATCACCGGCGCCGGCGGCATGTTCGGCGGGGTGCTGCGCGCCTCGGGCATCGGCGACGCCCTCGCCGACGTGCTCGGCGACCTCGGTCTGCCGGTCATCGTGGCCGCGTGGGTCATCGCCGCGATCCTGCGACTCGCGCAGGGTTCGGCGACCGTCGCGCTGGTCACCGCCGCCGGCCTGGTGGCGCCCGCCGTCGCTCTCGCCGACCTCAACGCCGTCCAGCTCGCCGCCGTCGTGCTCGCCACCGCGGCCGGTTCGGTCTTCGCCGGTCACGTCAACGACTCGGGCTTCTGGCTCGTCGGTCGCCTGATGGGCATGGACGTCAAGACCACCCTGCGCGTCTGGACCCTGCAGCAGGCCATCGAGTCGGTGCTCGGCTTCGCCGCCGCACTGCTGGTGTTCGCGGTCGGCTCGCTGATCTGACCCGGCCCGTCGGGTCGACCGGGCCCTCCCGGTCGACCCTGCCCGCGCCTCCCGCACCGCGCCTCCTGCCCCTCCCCTCGCACCCTCACGAAGGAGTCTCATGTCATCCCCGCTCTTCGACCTCACCGGGCGCCTGGCGCTCGTGACCGGCTCCTCCCGGGGGCTCGGGCGGTCGCTCGCCGCCGCGCTGGCCGACTCCGGGGCGCGGGTGATCGTGCACGGTCGCGACGAGTCCGCGGTCACGGCGACGCGGGACGCGATCGAGCAGTCGACGGGCACCCGTCCGGCGGCGGCCGTCTTCGACGTGACCGACGCGAAGGCCGTCGAGGAGGCGGTGGCCGGCATCGTCGCGGACCACGGCGTCCCCGACATCCTCGTCAACAACGCCGGCGTGCAGAAGCGCGCGCCGTTCACCGAGTTCGCCGTCGAGGACTGGGACGCCGTCATGGCCACCAACCTGTCGAGCGTCTTCTACGTGTCGCGCTTCGTCGCGCCCGGCATGGTCGAGCGCGGCTCGGGCAAGATCATCAACATCGCGAGCGTCCAGTCGATGCTCGCCCGGCAGACCATCGCGCCGTACTCGGCGAGCAAGGGCGGCGTGGCGCAGCTGAGCCGCGGCATGGCCGCCGACCTCGCGCGGCACAACGTGCAGGTCAACACGCTCTCGCCCGGGTACTTCGCGACCGAGATGAACACGGCGCTCTGGCAGGACGAGACCTTCGACGCCTGGCTGCGCCAGCGGACGCCCGCGCAGCGCTGGGGCCGCATCGAAGAGCTTCAGGGCACGCTCATCTACCTGTCGTCGGCCGCGAGCGACTTCGTCTCGGGGCAGAACATCTTCGTCGACGGCGGCATGACCAGCGTCGTCTGAGCCGGGGCCGGGCTGCGGGCGGTCTCGCGCCGCGCCTCCTCGGCTCCTCCCC
The DNA here is from genome assembly GCF_979258095.1 of Frigoribacterium sp. AC394. Classification (NCBI taxonomy): domain Bacteria; kingdom Bacillati; phylum Actinomycetota; class Actinomycetes; order Micrococcales; family Microbacteriaceae; genus Frigoribacterium; species Frigoribacterium sp. AC394. The sequence continues at coordinate 1,866,690 of NZ_OZ409834.1, forward strand.
TGCTCCGTGCCCCCGCAGACCCCAGAGAGAACCAGCATGAAGACCATCCAGATCGATTCCGCCCATGTCCTGACCGAGCGCGAGGTGGCGACGCCCGAGCCCGCCGAGGGGGAGGTGCGGATCCGGGTCGACTACGTCGGCATCTGCGGGTCCGACCTGCACTACTACTTCGAGGGTGCCAACGGGGCGTTCGTCGTCGAGGAGCCGCTGGCCCCCGGCCACGAGCTCTCGGGCCGGGTCGACGCGGACCCGAGCGGGCGTCTCGTGGTCGGCACCCCGGTGACCGTGCACCCCGCCCGCTTCGGCGCGGACGAGCCCGGTCTCGAGAACGCTCCGCACCTGCGACGCGGGGGATCGTATCTCGGCAGCGCGTCGACGCATCCGCACACGCAGGGCGCGCTGAGCGAGTACCTCGTGGTCGACGCCGGCATGATCCGCGTGCTGCCCGAGGATCTGCCGCTGCAGCGTGCGGCGCTGGCCGAGCCGCTGGCGGTGGGGCTGCACGCTCTGACCCGCGTCGGCGATGTGACGGGCGCGCGGGTGCTCGTCTCGGGTGCCGGCCCGATCGGTCTGCTCGCGGCGGCCGCGGCGAAGGCCCGCGGTGCGGCGAGCGTGACCGTGGTCGACCTGCTGCCGGGGCCGCTGAGCCGGGCGCTGGCGATCGGCGCCGACGAGGCCCTGCGACTCGGGGTCGACGCGGTGCCGGCGGACTCGTTCGACGTGGTGCTCGAGTGCTCGGGTGCGGCGAAGGCGGTCAGCGCGGCGTTCGTCGCCGCACGCCGTCAGGGCACGGTGGCGCAGGTCGGCATGATGCCGAACGAGGAGCGCCCGGTGAACCTCGCGCCGGCCATCTCGAAGGAGCTGTCGGTGCTCGGGGTGTTCCGCTTCGTCGACGAGATCGACGAGGCCGTGCGGATCCTGGCGGCGACGCCCTCGCTCGAGGCGGTCGTGACGCACGTGATCGGCACCGACGCCGCCGAGCACGCGTTCGACGTGGCGAAGGACTCGTCGGTGAGCGGCAAGGTGCTGCTCGCCGCCTGGCCCGAGTAGGGCTGCGGGGCGCGCTCCACTCCCCCACCCCCTCCCCCTCCCCCTCCCGTCCCGTCGAAGAGTCACGACACGCCGCGAGCCCCCTGAGGCGCGCGGCGTGTCGTGACTCATCGAGCCGCGGCGCCGCCTAGGCGTCCCGCAGCAGGCGCGAGTGCAGCTCCTCGACGCGGCCGCGGATGTCGTCGCGCACCAGCCGCATGCGCTCCATCCCCTCGATGCCGCGGAGCGACGGCTCGTCGGTGATCCACGTCTCGACGGGGGTGCCGGCGGGGTCCTCGACCCGCGCCTCCTCGCCGAGGACGACGATCAGGTCGGCGTCGCGCACCATCTCGTCGGTGATCGCCTTGGGCTGTTCGCCGTCGAGCGAGATGCCGAGCTCGCCGAGCGACTCGACCGACTGGGCGTTGAGTGCGCTGCCGGGTGCGGTGCCGGCCGACGCGACGTGCACGGCGTCGCCGGCGACGTGCCGCATGAGGCCCGCGGCCATCTGCGACTTCCCGCCGTTCTTCCGGCAGACGAACAGGACCGAGGGAGCCGTCGAAGTCATGCGCTCACAGTAGGCCGTCGCCCCCCGAGGAGGCGCGCCCCGCCTCCCCCAGGGCCCGCCCCGTCCACGAGTCAAGACACGCCGCGCCTCCCCCGCTCCCCGCGGCGTGTTGCGACTCCTCGACCCCGGTCCCCCAGGAGACGCGGGCCGCCTCCCCCAGGACCCGCACCTCCACGAGTCAAGACACGCCGCGCCTCCCCTGCTCCCCGCGGCGAGTCGTGACTCATCGACGCTCAGAGCGCAGCGCGCCCGCTCGCGGCGAGCGCGGCGGCCTCGACCCGGTCGTGGTGGCTGCGCCACCCGGCTCCGTCGCGCTCCGGCACGTTCGGGTCGCCCGCGCCGTTGCCGAGGCGCCCGTCGACGAGCTCGCGGAGGAGGTCGGCGTGCCCGGCGTGACGCGCGGTCTCGACGCAGAGGTGCACGAGGATCGAGTGCAGCGTGACGTCGCGTCGACCCTCCGACCACCACGGCACCATGCCGGGCGAGTCGAGGTCGAGGGCGGCCACGGTCGCGTCGGCGTGGGTGGCGGAGTAGTGGGCGAACTCGACCACCGCCTCCTTCGTCTCGTCGGCGGTGGCCCACAGGTCGGCTTCGGGTTCGCTCGTGTCGGAGAGCCAGGGGACGTCGCGGTCGGCGGGGCGCCCCATGACCTCGCCGAGGTAGCCGAGCTGGACGCTGGCGACGTGCTTGACGAGGCCGAGGAGGTTGGTACCGCTGGGTACGAGCGGGCGGCGGATGTCGTACTCGCCGAGTCCGTCGAGCTTGCCGAGCAGGTCGGCGCGCTGCTTCGAGAGGTAGCGCTGCAGGGTCTCTTTCTCGTCCATGCGCCCAGAGTGGCCCCATCCGGGCCCGCGCACCAGCGCCGCCGCGCCTCCTTCACGACGCCTCGTGGTCGACTACGTGGCCGCGGCGCCCGGCCTGACCCCGACCCCCGTGCCGCCGACGCCCGGCCCCGAGCCGACGCCGGCACCGGCAGCGGCGATGCCGCCCCGAGCGGTGCCCTCGCCTGGACGGGTGCCGACGCGGCGGTGTCGGTCGCCGTCGTGCTCGGTGGGATCCTGGCGAAGTTCGCCGGACTGGCCCTCGTCACGGTGGGCCGCCGCCGCCGCTCCGCTTGAGCCCTCGCACCGAGACCCCAGAAAGCCGCTGAGACCCCAGCACGCGCGCCGGGGTCTCAGCGACTTCCTGGGGTCTGGCCCCGCCGCAGGAGGCGCGGGTCACCCCGGCGGGCGGCCTCCCCTCCCCGAGGCCCGTCAGCCGCGGATGGCGCTGGCAGGGTTCGCCCGAGCGGCCACCAGAGCCGGGTAGGTCGCCGACAGCACGCCGGTGACGCACCCCGCCACGAGTCCGACGACGACGATCCGGATGTCGAGCGTCGGCGTCCACCGCTGTGCCGCGCAGACGATCAGGACGCCGCAGAGTCCCGTCACACCTCCCGCGACGCCACCGGCCGCCCCGATGATGAGGCCCTCGAGGGTGAACATGCGCCAGATCGACGACCGGCTCGCCCCGAGCGCCCGTCGCAGGGCGATCTCCGGTGCCCTCGCCTGCACGGACAGGTACATCGCGGTCGCGGCGCTGAGCGACGCCAAGGCGAGGAGCACCCACGAGACGAGGGCGATGAGCGTCCCCAGGTCCGACGCGACCCCCTTCTGGAGCGACCGGAGATCCGCCACGGTCTCGATCTGCACGGAGGAGGGGTCCGCGGGCGCGACGGCGAGCGGAATGGCGTCCGCCAGCGGCGCCGGATACCCGGGGACGGTCCTCACGACGAGGTGAGGGTCGTCTAGGCGGGTCGATCGGGCGGCGTCACGGGAGAGGATCACCGCGCCGGAGAGGAGAGGATCCCTGCCCGTGTCGACTATCGACCCGACCACGTCGATCGGGGTGCCGTGCATCCAGATCACGCTGCCGGGGCCGGGGGCGGTCAGCCCGAGCGACTCGGCCGCGCCTTCCCCGACGACGGCCACCGCGCCTCCCCAGGTGTTGTCCAGCAGCGTCGCCGCCGAGCGGGGGGCGGTGGAGGCGCCCTGCGCCTCGAGGTACGCGCTGTCGGCCACCCGGACCTCACCACTGAAGACCGCCTGCCGCCCGGCGAGGGCGGGCAGCAGCGTGAGGCCCGCCTCACCGGCAGGGATCCGCGCGACGGAACCCACCAGGTCGACCCCCTCGAGAGCCTCGATCTCGGAGATCGCCTCGGTCGCGCTCGATCGGTCGGAGAAGCCCTCGTCGGCGGCCTCGGCGCTCGAAATGCGGACGATCACCTCGTCGAGGCTCGCCGCGGTCAGTCTCGCGGACACCTGGGTCGAGGCGCTCTGACTGATGCCGAGAGAGCAGACGAGCCCGCCGGTTCCCAGGAGGAACGCGAGGAGGAGCAAGGCCGTCCGCCCCGGACGCCCACTGTGGCTGGACACCGCGTCGAGGACCTCGTCGACGATGCGTCTCCACGCGACAGCGAGGCGGGGCCCCCGCCTCCTCGATCCATGTGGCCGGGGAACGGGGGCGGGCGACGGACTCGCCGGTGCGGGCCGGTCGTCGGCGAGCACGCCGTCGACGAGACGCAGCCGTCGACCCGCCGCGTCCGCGACCGACTCATCATGCGTGATGACCAGGATCGTCACCCCGGTTGCGTTGAGGGCGGTGAGGTGCTCGATCACCTTCTGCGAGTTGACGGAGTCGAGCGCGCCGGTGGGTTCGTCCGCCAGCAGGAGCCTGGGCCGGGTGGCCATGGCCCGGGCCAGGGCCACGCGCTGACGCTCACCGCCGGAGAGGGACGTGGCGACCTCGCCCGCTCGATGTCGCAGACCCAGCTCGTCGAGGGTGGTGGTGACCGCCGAGCGCCTCTCGACCATCGGGACCCCCTGGATCTCGAGGCCGAGGGCGGCGTTGCCGGCGGCCGTCTCATCGAGGAGGACGTGGGAGTCCTGGAACACGAAGCCGATGGTCTCGGAGCGGAGCGCGTTCCGTTCTCGCTCCGTCAGGGTGCGGACGTCGACGCCGTCGAGGAGGTGCGTGCCGGTGGTCGCCACGTCGAGCAGACCCAGGATGTTCAGGAGGGTCGACTTACCGGCGCCCGACGGGCCGACGATCGCGACGAACTCGCCCGGCTGGATCGTGAGCGACACCGACCGGAGGGCGTGGGTGACGCCGGCCCCCGAGCCGAACGACCTTCCGACGGCGTCGAGCTGGAGGACGGGGACGGTGTCGGTGCTGTCGTCGACGTCCGGCCGGCTCACGGTTCGACCAGCAGACGCTGTCCGAGCGGCAACCGCTCGGTCGTGGCGATGGCCGCCCAGCCGTCGGCCTGGGCCAGGACGTCGACGTCGACCTCGATGGGCGGCGCCGGGCTGCTGCTCGGCTGCGTGACGCCCTCGGGCGCGGCACCCTGCGCAGCGTCGGCGTCATCATCGTCGCCCTGCGCGGAGTCGGCCGGGGTGGCCAGGACGACGTAGGTACGCGTGCCCTCCTGACGGAGGGCGACGAGCGGGACGGCGAGGCCCGCCGACGGCTGCCCGGCGGGCGTCACCTGGATGATCGAGCCGGGGTCGGCGTCGAGGCCCTCGGGGACGGCGAGGGTGATGGGGTAGCCCGGCGCCGACGAGTCGGCTTCGGCGGAGAAGGCGCCCACCGTGAGCACGGTCGTCGGGAGGGGGCCGGAGGTGGCGTTCGAGACGGTGACGGTCGTGCCGACGGTCACCGCGTCGTGCTCCGCGGCCGTGATCTGCGCCGTCAGCACCGGTGGTGACGTCTGCAACCGGACGAGGGCTGTTTCGCCGGACAGCGTCTTGCCGACGCCGGCGACGCTGAGGACGGTCGCATCGCTCGTCGGGACGCCCGCGAACTCGTGGATGGCGAGACCGCGGACCCCGGGGGCGACGAACGGCAGCCGATATCCCGCGGCCCGGTAGAGGCGAGCGAGAGCGTCGACCGTCCCGGCGTCGAGTACGGCCGTGAGGGCGACGCCCCGGTAGTCGAGATCGATCAGCGTCTGCTGGACGGCACGGACGTCGTTGCCCGACATGCCGGGCAGGAGGTCTCGATAGAGGGGCACGGAGGTCGACATCGCGAAGAGGGGACGTCCGGACACCTCAGCCAGCAGGCGCCCCGGACCCACGGTGTCGCCGGCGGCCACGGACGTACCCGTCACGACGACGCGCTGCGACGTGCTGTCCGGGGTGGACGGATCAGTCGAGGTCATGGAGCTGCTCGCCGACGGTTCGTCGGCACCCTCGACGGGGCGCGCAGTCTCCGATGATTCGACGGACGCCTCCTCGATGATCACGTCGAAGGCGGTGCCGTCGGTGAGGGCCGCGGGGAGTGCGTAGCCGGGCGAGACGACGCGTTCCTCGACGGCCGCCGTCACGGGGACGCTGACGCTGGCCCCCCGCAGGGCGACGTCCGTGGGCGACGTGACGTAGCGACCGGTGATGAACGCGCCGACCATCAGGAGCACGACCGCCGCCACGAAGGCAGCGATGCGTCGGGGATGCCGCAGTCGGACGATGCGGATCTCATCGTCGGGCTCGAGCCCGTCTCCCGCCTCGGGCACGAGGGTCATCGGCCGGCGATCACGTCGTCGAAGAATCTCTCGACCTTCCGGCGCTCGTCGGAGAACGCCTGGATCTGGGCTGCCTGGTCGTCCATGTAGGCGGCTTCGTACTTGGCCTGCAGGTCGTAGAGCACCTGGACCGCACCGGTCGTCTGTGCGCACCGGGCCTCGGTGACGGCGGCGCCGATCTCCGATTCCTTGCCCTGGGCGGAGTACTGCTCCGACGGTCGGCCGTCGTCGGGGTCGAGCACGAGGCCGGCGTCCTCCATGCAGGTCTGCCAATCGGCCTGGGCCGCCTCGCCCGCGTCGCTGGCCGACGCCCTGGATTGCGCTTCCGTCCTGATCCGCCAATCGATGTCGGGGCCCTGTGCGAACGTGAGCTCGTCGGTCATCGACGACTTCGCCTCCTCCATGCAGACGGGGTAGGCCTTGTTGAACTCGATGCCCAGGGGCAGGGTGTCGAGCGTGCGGGGGCCGGTGTCGGCGGCCAGGTCGAAGCCGGATCTGCTGGCGTAGGGGATGCTCCACAGTCCGTAGGTCCTGTCCTCCTCGAGAAGGTACGGCGACCAGTCGATGCGGTCGGCGACGGCCTCGTAGCCCTGGTCGGTCATGCAGGAGTCCGCAGCGACCGCGAGGGCGTGCAAGACCTTCGAGACGAAGATCGGCGACGACAGGCTGAGATCGTCGAGGGGCAGCGTCGGGATCGCGTGATCGAAGTCGAGTCGGGCGGAGGTGTCGTCGAAGGCGGCGATGTCGACAGCCGGGAGATCGTCGGACGTCGCAGGGGGGCCGTCGGTGACGGCGTCGGCGGAGCACGCGGTCAGCCCGATCACGGCGCCGATCGAGACCAGACAAGCGACGGTGCGTGACGTGTTCATGGGGGACTCCTACGGGAACGGGCGAATCGGACGGAGGGGGCTGCCAGCTGCACTGGCAGCCCCGGCCCGGCCTAGCCGATGCTGCTGGTCATGTTGTCGAAGCCCCAGTCGGACAGGTCGTCCGCGCCGATGTAGAACTTGCCGGTCTTGGCGCCGCGGTAGTCGCGGTGCTGGTACAGAACCGCGTAGTTGGCCGGGGACCTCACCTTGAGCGACGAGGTGAGGTTGTCGAAGGCGCTCCCGACGTATGACGTACCTGTGCCGAAACTGGACAGATACGTCTTGTAATTCTTGTACCGCCACGTCTCGATTCCGGCTGCCTGCGCCGGAGCGGCTGCCAGCAGGGCTCCACTTGCGATGACGGCCGTCGCGGCGGCCGTGGCTACGATCTTCTTGAGCATGTCTCTCCCACCTGTTCACTGAGCGCACCAGCGTCTGCTCGTGCGCGACCACGCGTCCTCGGAACAGACCAGAATTCCGATGACGATTGCAATAACATACTGACCGCTTTGCAGACGCGCAAGGGTCGCTTTTTCTCTCTGCAGACCATCCGTAGCGAGCACCAGCGACTCGCTCTCGCGCGCCTCCTGACCCAGCGGCCCGCGATGGTCGTCGCCGACGAGCCCACGTCCGCCCTCGACACGGCCGGCACCGTCCGGGTGCTCGATGCACTCGACACGCTCGGCGGATCGGGCTCGATCGTGGTGGTCGCCACGCACGATCCGGCCGTCGTCCACTGGTCGACGCGCCGAGTCGAGCTCGGGGTGGCGACGCGCTCAGGCGTCGGTGGCTGACGAGCACCGAGCCGCCACCCCTCCCGCCACCGCGCCAGAAGATGGACACGACGCCAGCCTTAAACCCGGCGTCGTGTCCACAACCTGGCGCCGTGGCCCGCCCCGCGTGCCAGGATCGACCAGACGTCGCCGTCGGCGGCGTCGCCGACGTGAGGATGCGCGCATGACCGTGACGGACGAGCTGGTGCACGTGGTCCTGGTCGAGTGGGCCGACGGAGCGCCGACCGATGTGGCCGAGCAGGCGACGCGCCTCTCGCGCGAGCACCTCCCCCGCATCGACGGCGTCCTCTCCGTGTCGAGCGGCGAGAGCGTCGGCGGCGAGCGCCTCGAGGCCGGGTTCGACTGGATGCTCGTCGTGCGGTTCCGCGATCGGACGGCGCTCGACGGCTATCTGCCGCACCCGTCGCATCAGCCGGTGTCGGCGTACCTGCGCGACGCGTCGGAGCGGGTGGTCGTGTTCGACATCGCGGCCTAGCGTCGTCGACCCGCGGTGCCCCAGCCCAGGAGGCGCAGGTCGCGCCTCCCCCACGGGTGCATGACCCCGCGCGCCGCCTCGCCGGCCTGACAGGATGGGAGGGGTGCGGCGTCCACCGCCGCCCGCTCCGGGGGACCACGAATGCCAGACCTGACGCGAGAGGAACTCGTCGCGCTGCGCGACGCCGAGAAGCTGCGCCTGAAGATCTTCGAGAATCACGACAACGTGATGGACACGGTCGTCGTGACCGGCGACGACTACGTCGGCTACCGCGTCTGGGCGACCGACGAGCGAGCCGCGGTCTGGGGTGGGACGAGTCTCTACGCGTTCGAGTCCGCCGCCCTGAAGGACGCGCTCACGCGAGCACGAGCGGGCCGATGGCTCGACTTCTGGCGGCTCAGACGCGGGGTCGACCGACGAGCCGAGTCGTTCGCCGAGCGAGGCGGTGCACTCGAGGCGGGTCTCCGCGGGACCCTGCTCCGCCCGAGCGCCGACTGGCTCGAGAACGACGACGGCCCGACGTTCTACGACGTGTTCACCTCGCCCGCCACCGACGAGCACGGCTTCCTCACCGACCACATCGGCGTCCTCCTGTGCTCGCGCGTCGGGGACTGGACGGCCACCACACCCCGTGAGGTCGACTACGGCCGCTTCCCCACGCGAGACGAGGCCCTCACCGCCCTGCTCGACGCCGCCGGCGGGTCTCCCCCTCGAGGAGTCGACACACGCCGCGTGCCCGACCACCCCCGCGGCGTGTCGTGACCCCTCGACGCACCGACGCCAGGGTGGGGCGATCGTGACCGAGCCCGCGAGCGCCGCTCTCGACGCGCGGCTCGATCAGCAGCGGGACCCCGCGCGCGGGCGGGCGCGTCGTCTGGTCGCCGGGTTGATCGGGAGCCTGCTGACGGGAGACGGGGCCGCTGCGACCGGGGGCATCGACCTGGTCGTGACGCGTCGAGACACGGGTCGCGAGGTCCTCCGCACCGGAGCGGGCACGCTCGAGGAGGCCGACCGGCTTCTGGCCACCGTGCGGAACGACCTCGAGACCAAGACCGTCGCCGAATTCGCCCGCGAGTGGCGCCTCCTCGAGTCCTGAGCCTCAGGGTCCCTCGCCCTCGACCCCAGCCGAGGAGGCGCGGGTCACCCCCCGAGGCGATCGAAGTGCCCCAAAACGCGCCCCCAACCCACCTCACCCCCCGCGATGAGTCACCTCGATGACTCATCCTCCCCCACGGCACGGACGGCCTCGCTGATGGTGCTCCCCGGATGGGCCCGGCGATACGCCCGGACGGCGGCGGAGTCGACGGCGGAGTCGACCTGGCCTGAGGTGCGCGTGACCGGGCGCCCGAGGATGCTCGTGCCCGTCAGGAACGCCGACCCCAGTGCGGCGACGATCAGGAGCATCCCGATGGTGCGGTCACCCGTGAAGAAGACGACGAGGGCGATCGCCGTCAGCGCGACGGGAGCGAGCGCGCGCAGCCACGTCGTCACGAGAGCCGCCCCCGATCGATGAGGCGGTCGGTCCGGGTAGAAGTCATCGGTTTGCATCCTCCGCGGTCGGTCTCCTCGGGCGAGCGGCTGACGCCCCTCACCGTCCTCGAGCCTCGGGCGACGGTATCGCTGACAGGGGCGCGCAGTAGATGAGGGCGTCCCAGTCGTTCTCGAGGGTGCACTCGATGGGGACGTCTCGGCCGTCGACGGTGAGGGCCTCGTCTTGGAAGCCGCCGCCGGTATGTCCGCCCGGGTCTCGGAAGGTGAAGACATGGGATTCGTCGGCCGAGGTGCATTGGAAGGGCCTCTGATTGCGCCACCCGTCGATCCGCACGCATTCGCCGAGAGGGTGCGTCTCGAGGTTCTCGTCGAGGTACTCCCACGATCCCGGGCGGCCGTCGTCGGTCTCGAAGACGCTGTGGGGTGTCGATTCGGCGATCTCCTGGGGGAAGTCGGGTTCGTTCCAGATCAGCATCGCCACGAAGAAGAGGCCCATGCCTCCGACCATCACGAGCAGGAAGATCCCCATCGTCTTGAGGTCGCGTTTCTGCCGAACAGTGAGCGGCTCGATCGGCTTCGGCGACCGCTTGGGCTTCGACACGTTCCTCCTCCATCGCGGTGACGGCGCAGTCGACACCTCTGCGGCTCGCGCGCCGGCGGCCCAGTCCCCCAGACCCCGACACCCCGCCAGGAGTCTCCGCTGCACCCCACCCACATCATCGCAGCGAACGCCGGCTCACGCTCACGCTAGCGAGTGCGCCAGACCGCGCCACGCCGCCCGCTCACCCCACCACAGCCGAAACCTCCACCTCCACCCGCACCCCCGGCTCGAACAGGATCTCCACCCCGATCAGCGACGCCGGAGGCATCGGCGACGGGATCCCCAACTCCCCCGCCACGGCGAGCACCCCGGCCATGAACGAGTCCATCTGATCCACCGACCACTCGGTGACGAAGAACCGCAGCCGTGTCACGTCGGCGAACGACGCGCCGGCCCCGGCCAGCCCCACCGCGGTGTTTCGCAGGGCCGAGGCCACTTGCCCTGCAAGATCCGCCGGAACCCCGTCCGCCCCATGAGCCACCTGCCCCGCGACCTCGACGAACCGGGACCCGCTGGCGACCGAGACGTGGTGGTACGGAGCGGGGGCGAGCATCCCCGCGGGGCTGCTGAGCTGAACGGTCATGTCATCCTCTCGAGGCCGCCGCGTTGGAGGCCGTCGCAGGACTGTCTACGGGACGACCTCAAGGCACTTCAACGAAACTAGGTGGCATGCACGACACCGATGCGGCAGTGATCACGCCCGAGCACCGTGAGCTGTTGGGCGAGCTGCTCGACCGTTGGTCGCTGCACATCATCGACGAGCTCTGCGAGGGTCCGCGTCGATTCAACGACCTGAGGCGTGCCGTGCCCGACGTCTCCCCCAAGTCGCTGACGACGACCCTCCGCCGTCTCGAGCGCAACGGAATGGTCGAACGAGCCGTCCTCACCACCCACCCCGTGGCCGTCGAGTACCGCCTCACCCCCCTGGCCCACTCCGTCCAGACCCTCATCGACGCCCTCTACCGCTGGACCACCACCAGCCTCCCCGCAGTAACCGCCGCCCGAACCACCTTCGACGCCCACGAAGACGTCTAGCCCAGGAGGCGCGGGTCGGCGTGAGCAGTCAGGACACCGAACGTGACGGCGGGTTCTCTGAGGCCGAGCTGCCCGATGAAGAAGTCCAGACCGCCGCGTTTCGAGAATGGGTGCGATGCCTGTCGTGCCAGCCTCTTCGCCAGGCTGTCAAATTATGGAAGGTTCGAAGGCTTACCCAGCGAAGCCCCAGCACCGATGAAAAACACGAGCTCGCCGCGTTCGTGGGCCTCGAGGATCGCGTCGGGCAGCTCGACGTCGCGGGTAATCCACATCAGGCCACACCCCCGGCGTCACAGTTTTGCAGGTTCATCACCACGCCCTGACTGCAACCATTAGGTCTCGATCTTCCAATCGCTCGTCCTTGCCTTTGCCGAAGTTCGGTTACTTCGTTATCTTTAGCGCAGCGGTGTTGACGGCTGCGGCGAAGCTGTGGGCTAGTTCGCTGTCCTTAGGACTCATTTTGACCGACCAGACCCGTTCGGCTCCGGTGATGACGAGGTAGAGCTCGCGATCGTCAGTCTTCTTTTCTCTCGCCCCGATCACCGCTCCGACGGGGCCAAGAAGCGCAGCGCCGGTGATCGTGTTTCCCCAGTCGAACCGTCGAGAGATCTGCCCTGAGGTGAGCACCTCCACGTGGGTACCAGTCACCGGCTGGCTCGCTCCCGCGTAGGTGATTCGTGTGCCGGAGAAGGTGACCCCACCTAGCGTGTGCATTCCGTCAACACCGCGAGCACCTGCCTCCTTCTTCGCCTTTGCGTAGAAGTAGATGCCAAAACCAATGGCTCCGATGATGCCACCGATTAGCGCGTAGGTGAGCCCGCCGGCCAAGGCACCAATGCCTGCGCTCATGAGTCCGCCGCTTATGGCTCCGAGCCAACCCTCGGCCTGGCCGGGTATCCGTTTTTCTACCTTTCGTCTCTTTCTTGGCTCACTTAGCGTTGCCGGCGGCGCCGGAATCTTTTCGACGGCAAGCCGTTCCGCCATTACGAGCGCCTCGCGAATGCGTAGCCATTCCTGTTTGCTTGTCGTGGAGGTCCGGACGAAAGCGGTTTGAGACGTAGCGGATATTTTTTCGAGCGGCGGTCGGCCAACACGGTCGAAGTCGATGACATTGTTCATGTCGTTCACCCTGACGCCGCTGACGGTGCTCATGGGCAACTCAAGGTGCGGTTTGCTCGTGGCCAGCTTCCGAAAGAGCAGCACTCCCCGTGCATCAAGTTCAATAAGGTTTCCCACGACTTGTGTCGGGGCAAATGTCGCGACGTTTGACGCCTGTGCGTCCGCCCATTCGGCGCTAAAATTGCCACTTTCTGCGGGTGTAGCAGGCACGGTTGCAGAGGGGGCGCTCTTCGAAGACGACGGTGCGGCTGCAACGATGACCTCGTCACTCTTCGGGGCGGGTTCCGACTGCTGTAACTCGCTCGTAGCTGACCGGTGCTCGGTCCATTGGTTTCCGTCCCACCACCGCGCGTGACCCGCTTGCCCAGCATCCGGGTACCAACCTGCCGGAACCTGCTCAGTCATAGGCACTCCCTCATCCTGCCCGGATCCTCGCACAAGGATGGAGGATACAAAGCCGCCGCCGCGCACATACGTTACTTTATGTGGCTTAGGAACGTCTCGTCTCACCGCGAGACGGGCCCGCTCATGGGCTCCCACGCACGCAAGTCCAATTTGCGAGCACGCATCGTCGAGGCGTGCTTCAGGCATTGCCGAAGAACCGATCGTGACAGGTAGCCAACAGACAGCTCGGGTGTTCAGCACTGACCAGGGAACGGAACAGACTTGTGCCGCCCCTCGGGTCATGAGGCAACGTTGGCGAAAGGCTTGCGTCCAAACGTTTCCGCGAACCGAGCTATCCACCGCTGCTCTACCGTCCGGCCGAGTTCTTCGCCGGTGGGCGCCCAGCCCACAAGAAGCTCGTGAGCGTCCGCTAGCTGCCAGATGGCGCGTCCGCCGGTGTGGCTACTTCCTCGGCGTGCGTATTGCTTGACGCGACTGTGAATGCCGCCCTTCGCCGGGTCGGCTTTACCGATGTAAAGGATCGGGCTGTCCTCTACCCACCGGCCCACTAAGATTTCAACCTCGTAGGGCCTACCTGTCGCCAAGCTTGTGCTCGTGAACGCCCGCTTGGTGGAACCTGGGCGCACGACGGCGTAGATACCGCGCGTCTTCGGCAGCTCGAGGTGCCGAGGAATCCGCACATCGTCGAACGTAACAAAACCGCGAAAACCCACAGATTCAAGGCCCGCTCGGTCCCAGCTTGGAGGATATGGAAACTCGCTCATAAGTCACTCTGCGTGTCGTCGTCTGTCAAAAGATCGTCGATCCGCCGCTGGACGCGTGCGGCCTCTGCATGCCGGTCACACGTCCAGATGCCACTGATTGCCACTGCCGCGTCGTCGCCGCACTGGGAACCGAGAGCGCCACCTCGCTCACACCGGTGCTTAATTACTGGCAGCAAATGCGCGGGAGCAAGATCACTGTTCCGCCACCACCGACCAGTCCACTGGCTCAAATGTTCAGAGCAGTACCACCATCCGATACCACCGGACTTAGTCCAATGCCTGATCACCGTCACGTCCTCAACCGGGTACCAGGGATCGCCTTCCCTGGTTCCGCAGTATGAGCACTGGCTCATGTTCTCGCTGCCGACATAAAGGCTGCGGTCTTCGACCTCCAAAAGTGGTGTCGGTGTCTCGACCTTCATCTCACCTAGCTTCATGGTCAAGCTCCGTTCTGCGTTGTGCGGTTCAGGACCGCGAGCCATCGTTTGGCCTGCTCTTCGGTGATGCCAACGTGCAGCTCGTGCCTCAGCTTGAGCTGCCGGCCGGACATGGTCACAAGAGGCCTCTCGGTCGAGCCTTCGTAGGAGCCGGGCCCCGACAATGGAGCGTCATTGTAGTGCTTCCTCAGGTGCGGAGTGATGTGGCGGCACGCAGTTCGCCATTCTTCGATCGTGAGCTCCGTGCGCTCGGAGATGTCTGTCGTCGAAAACAGCGTCCCGGGATTCTCGGCACAGAGAGTCATGACGATGGACCACCGACGGGTGGTCTCGGTGGTGGCTGCCGCGAGCCGCTCCAGCGCAGATTCAGGCCATGGAATGAACGCGCCGAACGTCGTGCGACCAAGCATCTCGCTAGCAAGCTCGTCATCGCTCAGTTCACCAGCTGAAGCTATTAGCCCAAGTACTTTCAGCCAGACCCTTGACCCGGTGTTTAATGCGAACGCGCCGGATTTGCTTTCCGACGATTGCTTCCCCATGTCCTGTTTTTGGTGATCGCTGCGTCTCCATCCATGAGCTGGTAGCAGCAGATGGGAAGTGAAGAAGACGGTCGCAAACCTTATGACGTGAATTTACCTCATTTGCTTGTCGAGAAGGATATGCTCGTGTTCGTCCCCTGATGAGCGCTGCGCCCTCTCGGGCCTTCGAGACGCCGGGTCCGGTCTCGAACGCGTGGCCCGCAACCGCTTCGCCGACCGCCCCTTTTAGAGATCGGTTCTCAAGTAACGACTCAACTCGTGCCGTAGCGCTGCCTGAGTTCTTCGAGGACGGCCTCCTCGAGCTTGTTGACCTCACCGTTGATCCCGGCGGTTTTCTGAGCGACATCTATGAGGTCGAACAGGTCACCGTCCTCGGCATCGAGGCGGCGCCAGATGTCTGCTTTGTCGATGTCGATGACTTGTGCAAGGTCTTCCTCTGTGAGGCCGTGTTTTTCGTTGGCGAGCTTCGTGAGCTGCTTCATGAGGAGGGCTTCGTCGTCAGTGATCTTGCCGTCGGCCATGATCAGCATCCAGGCCACCCAGAGCATGGACTGAGGGTGCTCAGTACGGGTTGAAATTCGGTCGGCGGCTTCCGTGATGCGGGCATCGTTTCGGAAGACGGCACGTGCGTGCTTGCCCGCAAGGAGGGTGGTGTAGAAGTTGATCCCCACAGAGAGGGGCACCCCCACAAGGGGAATGCCTATCTTGACCACGTTGCGCTGTAATAGGTGCTTGCCCACGACAGGAAGAGCCTTGCCTGCCTTGATTGCGTCGCCCCTATAGAAGGCCTTGACGAGCGGTTTCACGATCGCAGGTACGGACTTCAAGAGCCCTTCCCCTGCTACCTGTGCACTCTGGATGGTGAAGGCAACCCGGATCAGTTTCCATAGGTCGTCCGGGTCATCGAGGTCCAGCGGAACTCGGTAGAGGACGGCGATGTCGTAGGCGAGGTGGATCTGAAGGCGTGCCGTGTAGGCGACGTCGACGAGGACGCTGGCTGCGGCGGCGGGAAGGGTGACCGGGGCAAGGACAGCGGCCATTGCCGCGGCGCTGTACGCGCCAGCAGACAGGCCTCCTTCAATCGCTGCATACCGAGCGGCCATCTTGATTCGCTGATCGACGATCGCGTCAGCCGGAACGCCGGGGTACTTCGCCTTGAACCACTCCGCATCAACCTTGTCCGTGTAGGAATCCAGCGCATGCGCGAGCAGCTTGGTGAACCAGTTCCCTGAAGCAATGTCTTTCGGGTCGAGGGACTTGATGAATTCGCGGAGCTCGGCTCGGTCCTGCTCCACTTCTTCTCGTTCGCTGTCGGTTGCGTCGATGGGTTTCGGGTTCATCTGTGGGGCCTCGTCCTCGTCGTCGGGTCAACCTGCTGATAGTGGCATGAGCACGTGGGTGCCCCCAAGACGGGTCACGTTCTTAGACTGAAGTAGACAACTTCTAGAAGTTCACGACGTAGTCGAGACCGAGATGACCATCACCGCCCCCACCACCCTCGACCGCGCCGGCCATGACAAGTGGCTCATCTACTGCCCCGACATCGCCCCGGGCACGCTCCTCCACCTCAACATCCAGGGCACGAGCTACGCCCTCCGCGACTTCACCGGCGCGCTCACCGGGGCCCCGTACAACAGCGGCGACGGACAGCCCTTCAAGGCGCTAGATGAACACGGGGCGCCGATCACTCTGACGACCGAGTTCCGGCGGGCGATCTCATTCGAGTGGCGCATCGACGTCCTCGACCTCGGCGTGACCCTTGCGAACACGCGTCAATGGCGGGAGATCATCACGCGCCAGAACGACCGTCTCGGCATCGGCCAGGGCACGATCGCTTCGGATGTTGCCGGGCCGGCTCGGCGCCTGACGGCAGGGCGCCCTGCGCCCAGGTCCTGCCCAACCTGCTTCCTCGAGCTCGCGGGCGACGGCTCGTGCGGCTGCAGATGACGGAACTGTTCGCATGAGAGGTGAGTGCCGCTGGTGGCAACCGACTCCTAGTCGAGTCAGAGGTGGGCTGATGTGACCCAAATGTTTAAGCGGGCTTGAAGCGCCCTTGACTTGATTTGAGCGATGCGTCATGCTCAAAAAGAGCAACCTAGCTTGAACCCCGCTTAGGAGCACAAGATGATCAACGTATCCGTTCCAGTCCCCGACGACCGCGTCGGCGAGTTCTACACGCGATTTGCAGACTTTTTGACTGACAACGCTTCCCGTAGGCGCGCTACCAGCGCAGTCCCGACGGAACTTCACACCACCGGCCGAGGCCCGGACTGGCTTGCCGATCCTGACGCCAAGGAACGAGCAGCTCGGCTGTGGCACGACCTGACCGGGCCGGGCCGCGAACTCTTGCGCGCACTGATCGCAGGCGTCGAGGGCAAAACCACCCGCACCTATTCACCTCATGACCTCGTTGAAGCCACGGGCGCGAAGAGCACCCAGTCGCTTGCGGGAACCTTCGGCGGCATTGGACAGGTCATCTCAACCCAGCAGCTCCCTATGTACGAGTACGCATCGGGACGCACTTGGCACTTCATTTGGGACTGGGATCCCAAGAAGCGCCTGTACTCGATCTCACCGGAAATGGCGGCCATGCTCCAGAGTGTCGGAGCCTAACCACAAGTGTTATGTCCCGAGAGGGGATCTTGGGTTCAGCTGGTCTGCATACTTGTGGAGTGTCAGGAATTTGGAGCAACGTAACCGCCGACGATCTCCGACCTCGTGTGGAGGAGACGCAGCACGACCTTGAACGCCTCGTTTGGGAGCGCCGGCGCATGAGGCGCGACGTCCCAGAGAGGAATGCGATTTCCTACGGTTACGACCTGACTATCTACGCCGCTAATGCTCGTGTCGAGACCATCGCCCTTCTGCTCGCTCGAATTGAACTGCCGGCGGCGAAGCATGTCTGGGACAGGCACTTGGTGGTCTATCTCCATGCCGCCATCGAGGCGTACCCGAAGATGATTGGCAAGCTCGTCCGTGAATGCAAGCACCTCGCATCTGCGGGTCCGACCGTCGTCGACGCCGAAGCTGTGACCCGCGCGCAAAAGATCTACCGACGGGAAATGGCTCAGCTTCCAAAGGAGTTTGTTGAGACACTTCATCGAGTAAGAAACACGGTTGGCGCCCATCACCTCACAAGCCCAAATTTGACTGCTGCCGCAGATTTGGGGATTGGTGGCTTGATTGAGTCAGTTGAAACCCAGATGAAGCCAGGGGCGGAGGAGTTTGAAACCCTGTCCCGAAATGCACTGATCTGGTCCATGCGTGCCATGAAATGCGGTCAAGAAGCGTTTAGAGCACTGAACGTCCTGAGCTTGCCGGCGGCTTACGAGGGGGACGACTACACGCGTCGCGTCGAGCAGCTAGATGCTGAGTCTCAGCAAGACCGGAAGCGACAGTGACGGAGGTGCCGAGACATAACTGTGAGCACAAAGTAGACGGCCGTACGAAAGCCTGCCTCCGTTGCAATCTCGGTCTAGGGCAACCCGTAGTCGAGACAAATTGCTGGAACAGCCCTGCCGAGCCCGCGCCGCTCGCGAGGTACGCGACGCGCTAGAACTCCTCCAGTGATACGTATGCATCCAGTGCTTGCTCTCTCTGCATCATGACAGACCGCATAGTTTCCTCGATTGAGCGCCAGTCCGGGGTGCCAGCATCGGTGATCGGCAGCAGGAGAGAACTCGCTCGCATGTCCTCTATCTTCCATTTGTCGATATACGCATAGCTCGACCCAAGGTGCTTGATGATCGGAACCACGAACAAAGCAACTTCGACGGAAATTTCGAACCTGGGATACAGGACGTTCACGTCGTCTGATGCCCAGAAGGCGTCCGGCTGGTAAAACGTGGTGCCAACTGGTCCGTTGTAGCAAACCGTCAACGTCCCGGCTCGATGCAGATGGTCATCGTTCGAGACGAACTCCGTGATGCCGTTGTTGAGCGAGCTGGCGCCGACGTAGGGGACCTGGCCCGGCGTCCGCTCCAGAGACGTCAAGCGAGATCCCTTCACGACTTCAAACAGTTGGTCAATCGTGAATGCACCCCAGGCGTCCGTGTCAATCTTGCGGGCGCGTGCAGAAATCAGGTCTGCCAGCGCGTCAAGTGCGCGTTCGCGCGCCAGGCTCACCTCCGTCATTGTCGACTCCATAAAGTCCCAAGCCGGCAAACCCCCTGCGGTCACCGGCAGCCTAATTGGGGTTGTCTTCATGACCGCCATACCCCATTTCTCCCCATAATCGAAGCGTGAACCAGCCTCTTGGATTACGGGGATCAAGAACATCGCCCGAGCCTCAGTCAGAACGAATCGGGGGTACAGCACGTTCACGGCATCCGTCGCCCAGAAACGCTCCGCCTGGTAAAAGGTGGTCCCGACCGGCCCGTCGTAGCAGACGGTCAACAGGTTGCCAGGGTGCACGTTTTCATCGTTCGCGATCATGGCAGTGATGCCGTTGTCGAACTGAGAGGCACCGATGTGCCTGATCGTCCCCTCCCGCATGTTCGACTTTGTGAGCGTGGACCCCTTCACCACAGTGAAAAGATCCTCAATTGGGAAATCAATCCATTGAGCCGTGTCGATCTGCTTCATCGCTCGACCTCGAGAGTGATGGTCGAGTCTTCCTGCCTCACCTCAGCTGAGTACAAGGCCGTCTGGCCAAGCCGTTCGCGCAGGACTCTTCCATTGATTCCGCGGCGGAAGACCGCATACTCCATAGCTGCCTGAGCGAGATCTTCGTGGGTCAGCACGAACGGCTTCAAGTCCGCCTGCCAACTCAAGTGCTCTGCAGGGTCCACCCATTGGCCAGTGGCGTACTCATCGTCGTCAGTGCGCTCAATTGCATCCACCCAGTAGTCCTCAAGAGCGGGCCACTTTCCACGAACATCGTGGCGGCCCTGATTCTTGACTGTCACCAAGCCGTCGTCCTCGATGTTGACGGCGTAGAACTTCTTGCCTTCCTGTGGCTTGCCCGCGTCAAAGATGAAAATGCTCGTGGTGACACCGACTCCGAAGAACAAATTCTGAGGAAGTTTGACCACTTTCAGCAGGCGATGATGGCGCAGTATCCGTGACATCTGGCCGGTGCTTGTCTTCTCAAGCTTCTTGTCAGGCAGGATGAAAGCACAAATGGTGCCGCGGTCGACGTGATCGAGCACGTTCTCGACGATCTTCATGCACCCGAACTTGTTTTCGTAAGGAGGGTTCATGAGCACTTTTGTGGCCAAGGTCTCCTCAATCCAGCTGGCTGCCGACTCCGACCGGGCGTCCATGTGGGCGAGATTGGTCTTGCCGTCCTTGTGAATGAGCATGTTCGCGCATGCCAGGGCGTAGATTTCGCGGTCAAACTCGATACCGAAGAGCTGCTTGGCCTTGATCTCCTTGGCTTTGGTCGTGTTGACCCCTCCGGCCTCTCGAATCATGTTGCTCATGGACTTGACCAGGAATGAACCGGACCCCGCGCAGGCGTCCAGGACTCGGTCGTCCTTATTGACTCCGACAAGGCGGTACATAAAGCTCGTGATGTGGTCAGGAGTGAATACCTGTCCGGATTCGCTTTTCTTCTTGTAGCGGTTGAACTCGTTGAAGAAGATCGCCATCACGTCTTCTCCGTTCCACGCGTTGGAGTTGATCAGCCCAGAGATCTCGGTGACCCAGTCGATGAAGTCGCCAATCAAGTTGGTGAGACGCGCGACTGCTTTCGGATCATCCTCATCAGTAGACACGTTCATTTTGATGTCCGAGTAGACCTCGGAGAGGAGTGACAATTTCGCGTTCTGCTGTACGTCAGACTTAATGGCCTTGTTCAAGGCGCTGAGAATGCCGCGGCGAGTCGCGAAGTGCGCACCAATCGACGAAATGGCTCCACAAGCCCAATGCACGGACGCGCGCGATTCGCCTTACATGCTGAGCTTCCGGATCCTCAAGCCATGCCGGTGGCACGGGTGGAAAGACCTTGTCTTGGACCGTGGGCTCCCTATCGCCGAGCAACGCAAATCCTTAGAACGTATGAGCGAGCGCCAACTAGTCTGTCTGACTGCCCAAAGCGGACAGCCTGTCTGGCGGAGAGACAATCTGCATGCGTCGTCGACACGAGGCGGTTCGCTAGCTAGGCATATCCACGAACCGCGAGAACATCCCATGGAACGCCACCGTGATCGTGTCGGTGGGCCCGTTGCGGTGCTTGGCGACGATGAAGTCGGCCTCGCCCTGGCGGGGGTTGTCCTTCTCGTAGGCGGACTCGCGGTGCAGCAGGATGACCATGTCGGCGTCCTGCTCGAGCGAACCGGACTCTCGCAGGTCGCTGATCGCGGGCTTCTTGTCGGCACGCTGCTCGGGGCCACGGTTCAGCTGCGACAGCGCGATCACCGGCACCTGCAGCTCTTTCGCCATCAGCTTCAGCGCACGCGAGAACTCCGACACCTCCTGCTGACGGCTCTCGACGCGCTTACCCGACGTCATCAGCTGCAGATAGTCGATCACCACGAGCTTAAGGTTGTGCTGCTGCTTCAACC
Organism: Frigoribacterium sp. AC394; assembly: GCF_979258095.1. NCBI lineage: Bacteria > Bacillati > Actinomycetota > Actinomycetes > Micrococcales > Microbacteriaceae > Frigoribacterium > Frigoribacterium sp. AC394. Next base: position 1,887,880 of record NZ_OZ409834.1, read on the forward strand.
GCCGGCACTTCGCGCGGATCTCGACCAGCGTCATGTTCGGGCTGTCGTCGATGAACAGCGGCGCATCGTTGATCCGCCCACGCACCTGCGCGATGTTCGTCCAGTCACGCGCATCCACCGTGCCCTTGCGCATGTTCTGCAGCGGCACACTCGACTCGGCCGACATCAGACGCATCGCGATCTCGCTTCGCCCCATCTCGAGCGAGAAGAACACCGACGCCTGCCCGTGCTTGATCGACGCCGCCCGCGCCAGGTCGAGCGCCAATGTCGACTTACCGAGCGCCGGTCGCGCCGCCACGATGATCAGCTGCCCGGGGTGGAACCCGTTCGTCAACGCATCGAGCTGCGCGAACCCCGTCGGCACACCCGTCATCTGACCGTCACGACCCTTGGCCGCCTCGATCTCGTCGATCGCGACCGTCACGGCCTCGTTCAGCGGCACGTAGTCTTCGGTCTGGACTCCCCCGGCCACGTTGTAGACCTCGGCCTGCGCGTTGTTGACCAGGTCGACGACCTCGCCCTCGCTGGCGTAACCCATCTGCACGATGCGCGTACCGGCCTCGACCAGACGGCGCAGCACCGCCTTCTCGGCCACGATCGACGCGTAGTACCCGGCGTTCGCCGCCGTCGGCACCACACCCGTCAGCGTGTGCAGGTACTCGGCCCCACCGGCACGCGACAGATCGCCCGACTTCATCAGCTCGTCGCTGACCGTGATGACATCGGTGGGCTCGCCGTGCGAGTACAGCCCGAGGATCGCGTCGTAGATGACCTCGTGCTTCGGCACGTAGAAGTCCATGCCGCGCACCGTCTCGATCACATCGGCGACGGCGTCCTTGCTCAGCAGCATGCCGCCGATCGTGCTCTGCTCGGCCAGCAGGTCGTGCGGCGGCACACGATCCATGCCCGAACCCATCGCGGGGCGATCGCGGTCACGCGGCGAATCGCTGGCGATACCGAGCTGGGCGAGCGACATGTGGCCTCCTGGCGAGAGCTGATCGGGCGCGTGCCGACGGGCACGAACGACACTCGGGACTGTTCTACAGCGGACCCCCGACATCGCTGCCCGAACCGCCGCGACCTATCCCCTACGAGCGCGTGTACACCATATGGACACCTAGTTCTCCACAGCAAACAAGCCTGTGGATAACTCTGGGGAGAACCCGTGCGAAACGCCGGAGGCGCTTGGGGAGAACTGTGGATCAACCTGTGGAGAAAGAGATACTTCACTGACTAGACCCCCCTCTGACCAGGGATTTCGATTTACTCACCCTGTGTGTAAAAACTAGTCTCAACCCGGGGTCGAGACTCCCGATTTGACAACGGCCTGTGCACAGAGAACTTGACAAGGAGGCGCGGTGACCGATACGGACTCGGCTCCCGTTCAGCTTCTGGTAACCCGGTCTCGACTCCCCCAGCCGCGCCTCCTCGGCCCCTCAGCAGCCCCTCAGCGCCCCGCTGCGCGCCCCCGCGCCGCCGGACGCCCATGAACCGCGTTCGCGAAGAAGAACCTCGATAGAGCGCGGTTCATCTTCGCGAACGCGGTTCATCCCGCCACCACGACGAAAAGCGGCGCCCCTCCCGACAGGAGGGGCGCCGCTCGCCAGAGCTCAGAGAGCTACTTGGCCGAGACCACCGTGAGGGTGATCGTGGCGATGACGTCTTCGCGAAGACGCAGCGTGGCCTCGTGCTCACCGACGAGCTTGATGGCCGAGGGGATCTCGACCTTGCGCTTGTCGATGGTCGCGACGCCCTGCTTGGTGACCGCGTCGGCCACGTCGGCCGGACGGACCGAGCCGAACAGACGACCGTCGGCACCGGTCTTGACCGTGAGACGGATCTTCTGGGCCTCGAGGCGGGCCTTGAGGTCGTGGGCCTCTTCGATCGTCTTCAGCTCGCGGGTCTCGCGGGCCGTGCGGATCTGAGCGACCTGCTTCTCGCCACCACGCGACCACGCGACGGCGAAGCCCTGGGGGACGAGGTAGTTGCGGGCGTAGCCGTTCTTGACGTCGACGACGTCACCGGCCGAGCCGAGGCCGGAGACCTCGTGCGTGAGGATTACTTTCAAAGACATGCGTTCTCTCCTTCAGTCGGCGCTGATCAGCGGCCGGAGCCGGCGTAGGGGAGAAGCGCCATCTCGCGGGCGTTCTTCACGGCACGGGCGATGAGGCGCTGCTCCTGGACGGAGACGCCGGTGATGCGACGGGCGCGGATCTTTCCACGCTCCGAGATGAACTTGCGAAGGGTCGCGACGTCTTTGTAGTCGATGACGCCGACACGGATCGACTTCGCGGGAGCGGCGTTCTTGCCGCCCTTGCCGCGGAGGGGCTTGCGGCGGTCGCCGCTGCTCTTTCCAGCCATTGTGGTCTGCTTTCAGATGAGTAAGAAGAAGTACTGAAGTGAACGACGTGCCCTGAGGCAGGGTGCCTAGAAGGGCGTCTCGTCGTTGTAGGTGCCGCCGCCACCGGGGGTGTTCCACACGTCGCCCGAGGTGTTGCCACCCTGCGGAGCGGCTGCGGGCTGACCCCACGGCTCTTGCGCCTGACCGCCGCCGACCTGACCCTGCTGGCCCTGCTGGCCGCCGCCGCGGTTGCCCCCGAAGGAGCCTCCGGCAGCGCCGTCGCGGGACGAGGAGGCGCGGGTCACCTGAGCGGTCGCGTAACGCAGCGAGGGGCCGATCTCGTCGATCTCGAGCTCCATGCTGGTGCGCTTCTCGCCTTCCTTGGTCTCGTACGAGCGCTGCTTGAGCCGCCCCTGAGCCATGACCCGGCTGCCCTTGGTGAGGCTGCTGGCCACGTGCTCGGCGAACTCGCGCCAGACGCTGGCACGGAGGAAGAGCGCTTCGCCGTCCTTCCACTCGTTCGACGCGCGGTCGAACGTGCGGGGGGTCGACGCGATGGTGAAGTTCGCGACCGCGAGCCCGTTCTGCGTGTACCGCAGCTCGGGGTCACTGGTGAGGTTACCCACCACTGTGATGACGGTCTCGCCTGCCATCGGTTACTCGGAGGCCTTCGGTGCGGCCGGAGCAGCGGGCGCTGCCGGGGCAGCGGGCTTCTCGGACGACGCGGAAGCGACCGACGCGGCGGGAGCCGACGCGGAGGCCGGAGCAGCGGCGGGAGCCGACGCGGCGTTGGCGGCCTTGCGGGCGGCCTTCTCGTCGGAGACCTTCTTCGCGGCGGCGACCATAGCGATGGCCTCCTCGGCGCGGAGCACCTTGGTGCGCAGCACGGCCTCGGAGAGACCCAGCTGACGGTCGAGCTCGACCGTGGCGGCCGAGTTCGAGGTCATGTTGACGACGGCGTAGATGCCCTCGGTCTTCTTGTTGATCTCGTAGGCGAGACGACGACGACCCCAGATGTCGATGTTGTCGATCGTGCCACCGTCGTTGCGGATGACGTTGAGGAACTTGTCCAAGCTCGGGGCGACGGTGCGCTCATCGATCTCGGGGTCCAGGATGACCATCAGTTCGTACTGGTTCATGACTAACCCACCTCCTTCGGACTTAACGGTCACAGACGGTCTGTGACAGGAGGGTATTCATGGTCGCGGGCACCGCATGGGCACACGCAACCTTGCAAGGGTAGCCGCTCGCGCCTCCTAGTTCAATGCCCCGTCGTCTCCGTCGCCCGGCTCGTCGCCGGCCGGGGGAGTCTCGAGCGCCGCGTTCGCCTCGCTCTGAGCGCGCGCCAGGGCGTCCTCGACGGAGATCCGCCCGGCGAACATCTCGTCGAAGATCGGCTCGATGATCGACTGGGTGCGACCGTAGATGTCGCTCGGCGCGGCGATCGTCGGCCCGTCGTCGATCACGTCGAAGAACGGCCTGACGTCGACGCCCTGCGCCGTCCAGTGGTCGTAGTACCCCTCTTGCGCGCCGAGCACGGCCGGCACGGCGGCCCCTTCTGCACCGATGTGCTTCGCGCCGTCGGTCGAGCCGAGCCAGGCGAGCACCTTGGCGGTGTCGTCGCGGTGCGGCGACGCCGAGTTGCCGGCCGCCACGATGCCGTTCGTCACGCTCACCCGACCCTCGGGCCCGGCCGGCATCGGCGCGACGCCCCACTCGAAGTCGGCACCGGCGGCCACGGGAGAGAGGCTGTACAGCCCCGACTGGAAGAGCGCCATCTTGCCGGCCGCGAACTGCTCGCGACTGAAGTCGGCGTCGTCGTTCGTCAGTGCCGCAGGAGGCGCGACACGCGCCTGCTGCACGAGGTCGACCACGTACTGGAAGGCGACCCGCGCCTCCTCGGTGTCGAAGGCGAACGCCGTCATGTCGTCGTTCTCGAAGGTGCCGCCGGCCGAGGCCAGGTAGTCGTACCAGACGGCCTGCAGATCGTTGCCGGCGTTGTAGCCGTACTGCACGGGGGTGCCGTCGAAGGCCGGGTCGTCGGCGGTGCGACCGGCGGCGTCGCGGGTCAGCTTCTTCAGCACGGGCAGCAGGGTGTCGCCCTCGCCGCCGCCGGCCGCCCAGGTGAGATCGTCGAGCGCGGCCGGGTCGATGCCCGCCTGCTTCAGCAGATCGGCGTTGTAGTAGAGCGCGATGCCGCCGTCCGACAGCTGGGGCACGCCCCAGAGGTGGCCGTCGGCGGTCGTGAACTGGTCGACGACGGCGGGGGACCACGCGGCCCGCGACGATCGGGCCAGCGCGCGGTCGATGTCGAGCAGCGCGCCCGCGTCGGCGTAGGTCGTGTAGTTCGAGCTGTTCAGCCAGAAGATGTCGTCGGCCTCGCCCGACTCGACGTCGTCGGCGAGCGTCGTGAAGTACTCGCCGTAGGGCACGACGTCGACCTCGATGTCGATGTCGGGGTTGTCGCGCTCGAACGTCGCGAACGACTTCTCGTAACCGGCTGCGACGGTCTCATCCCACACGCGGACGGTGACGGTGGTCTGATCTTCGTCGGGACCGGGGCGCGACGGGCCGGAGTGACCCGAGTTCGCGAGACCGAACGCGGTGATGCCGAGGGCCGAGGCGGCGACGATCGCGACGCAGACGGACCCGGCGACGATCGCGGAGTTCAGAGGCTTGGACACCGATGCAGAGTACCCGCACCGCCGAGGAGGCGCGGGTCGGCCTGTCCAGGAGGCGCGGCCGGGTTCACAGGTCGGCCCGCAGGAGGCGCGGCTCGGCCTGACCGCCCGCCGCACCCGCACGGCGCGGCTCGGCTCGGCTACGCCCCGCGCGCGCCCCACCAGGCCAGCAGCCGCTCGGTGGCCGCCTCGGCGCCCAGCGGCCCCTCTTCGGTGCGCAGCTCGAGCAGGAAGCGGTACGCCTCGCCGACCTCGCGACTCGGGCCGATGCCGAGCACCCGCTGGATGTCGTCGCCGTCGAGGTCGGGTCGCAGCGAGTCGATCTCTTCACGCTCGCGCAGGTCGGCGATGCGGTGCTCGAGGTCGTCGTAGGCGAAGCCGAGGCGGTCGGCCTTGCGGCGGTTGCGGGTCGTGACGTCGGCGCGGGTCAGCATGTGCAGCCGCTCGAGCTGGTCGCCGGCGTCGCGCACGTAGCGGCGCACGGCGGAGTCCGTCCAGCCGCCCTCGGTGTAGCCGAAGAAACGCAGGTGCAGCTCGATCAGGCGGTGGACGGCCGCGATCGTGTCGTTGTCGAAGCGCAGCGCCTTGAGCCGCTTCTTCGCGAGCTTCGCGCCGACGACGTCGTGGTGGTGGAACGTCACGACCCCGCCGGGTTCGAGTCGACGCGTCGCCGGCTTGCCGCAGTCGTGCAGCAGGGCGGCGAGACGCAGCGTGAGGTCGGGGGAGTCGCCGGGGTGCCGCTCGGCCTCGTAGCCGATGGCCTGCTCGAGCACGGTGAGGCTGTGCTCGTAGACGTCTTTGTGGTGGTGGTGCTCGTCGACCTCGAGGCGCATCGCCGCGAGCTCGGGCATCACGTGCTCGGCGAGCCCGGTGTCGACCAGCAGGCGGATGCCCGGGGTCGGCGTCGCGGTGCGCAGCAGCTTCGAGAGCTCGTCCGCGACGCGCTCGACCGAGACGATGGACAGGGTGGAGGCGCGGGTCGTCATCGCCTCGCGCACCTCGGGCGACACCTCGAAGCCGAGCTGCGCGGTGAACCGTGCTGCCCGCATCATCCGCAGCGGGTCGTCTCGGAAGCTGTCGACGGCGGCGCCCGGTGTCGCGAGGCGCTGGGCCAGGAGGTCGTCGACGCCGCCCGACGGGTCGACCAGCACCTGCTCGGGCAGGCGCAGCGCCATGGCGTTCACGGTGAAGTCGCGGCGGACGAGGTCGCCCTCGAGCGTGTCGCCGAACTCGACGACGGGCTTGCGGGTCTCGCCGTCGTAGACGTCGCTGCGGTAGGTCGTGATCTCGACGACCTCGCCGTCGACCCGTGCCGCGATGGTGCCGAACTCGCGCCCGACGTCCCAGTGGGCCTCGGCCAGCGGCACGACGATCTCGAGGATCTCGTCGGGGGAGGCGCTGGTCGTGAAGTCGAGGTCGTTGACCCGGTGCCCGAGGAACGCGTCGCGCACCGGACCGCCCACCAGGGCGAACTCGTGACCCGCGGCGGCGAAGGCGGCCGACAGGCGGGCGATGCGGGGAGTGGCGGCCAGTCGACCGAGGCGCTCGACGGCGGCGGCGACGTTGTCCATGGGCGACCACTTTGCCACACGAGGAGGCGCGCATCACCGTCGCGCGCCTCCTCCCCAGGGCTGGTTCCCCACCCCGGAAGCGCCCGTCGGGCGTGCTCGAGGTCCACCTGCGAGGGACGATTCTCTAGACTCGCCTTGCTCGCGCGACCCCTGCGTCCGTGCGAGCGCCATCACTATGAGACTTCTCCCCGCCCTCCTGGCCCTCGTGACGACGCTCGGCGTCGCGGGCGCCGCGCTGCCCGCCGACACGGCGACGGCCGCGTCGGCGGGCACGGCCACGACGGCGTCGGCCACGAGCCAGGCGGCCACGGCGGCCGACGGCGACTCCGTCACGCTGACGGTCGCGCCCGAGGCCGACGGGGTGCTGCGCTCGGGCGACGACCTCGACCTGACGCTGACCATCAGCAACGGCAGCGAGACCGACCTCGAGGCGGGTAGCGCGCGGATCTACCTCGACCGCGACTCGTTCCTCACCCGCTCGAAGCTCGCCGACTGGCTCGAGCCCGAGACGACCACGGGCGACGACTACCTCGGCCTCTTCATGGCGCGCGTCGACGTCCCCGCCGTCGCCGCCGGTCGGAGCATCACCGTCGACGACGTGTCGATCCCGGCCGAGCGGACGGCCCTCGACGGGTGGACGTGGGGTGCGCGCGCACTCGGCGTGCGCCTCCTGGGCCCCGACGGGCTGCAGGTCGCGCAGGCCCGCAGCAGCGTCGTCTGGTACCCGAGCGAGAGCTTCCAGCCGACCAGGCTCTCGGTCGCCGTGCCGATCACGACCCCCGAGACCGAGAACGGCGTGCTCGACGCCGCCGCGCTCGAGGCGTACACCTCGGCCGACGGCACCCTGACCCGGCAGCTGCGCCAGGTGGTGGGCAGCTCGGCGACCGTGGCCGTCGACCCGATGATCATCACGTCGATCCGCCTGCTGGGCAGCGAAGCCCCCGAGTCGGCCGTCGAATGGCTCGACGACCTGACGTCGGCGGGGCTCGAGACGTTCCCCCTCACCTACGCCGACGCCGACGTCGCCGGGCTCAGCCAGGCCGGCGCCCCCTCGGTGCCGGCGCCCACGTCGTTCGACTCGTTCGTCGACGAGTCGCGGTTCGACACCTCGGCCACCGCGACCGACGTTCCCAGCCCGGTCGAGACCGGCGACACGAGCGACGGGTCGGACTCGAGCACCAGCTCGTCGGGCTCGGGCTCGTCCGACTCCGGCTCCGGGGCCGCCGGCTCCGGTGCGACCGCGACGCCCACCGACGAGCCGACCGCCACCCCCACCGAGGCCCCCTCGGCTCCGCCGCTGCCGACGACCGAGTCGCTGCTGGCGTTCCCGTGGTCGCTCTCGTCGATCGCCTGGCCGGCCGACGACAGCGTCGTCGCCTCCGACATCGCCACGATCACCCAGCGCGACTACACGTCGACGATCCTCTCGAGCTCGAACGTCAACGTCGCGACCGACGCCACCGAGAACGCGCCCGTCGACCTCGGCGGCTCGACCGGCCTCGTCTCCGACGACACGCTCTCGAATCTCGTCCGCGAGGCCGCGTCCGCCACCTCGACAGTCCGCTGGGAGTCCGCGATGGCCGAGCTGTCGGCCAGCGTCGCGACGATCGCGAAGGAGCGCCCCAGCGACGCCCGCACCATGCTCGCGACGCTCGACCGCTCGTGGTCGGTCGACGGCGACCGTCTCCGCCAGACCCTCCAGGCGCTCGACGCGCTGCCCTGGTCCGAACCGTCGGCGCTGGGCGACACCCTGGAGACCGCGCCGACCGACGCGACGGTGGTCGACCGGCCCGAGCCGGCCGAGCGCCTCCGCGAGCTCCGCTCGCTCGTCAGGTCCGACCAGCAGGTCACCGACTTCTCGACCGCGCTCGAGCAGCCGCAGACCGTCACCGGCGCCGCCCGTCTGCGCACGCTGGCCCTGTCGTCGAATGCCTGGCGCGACAACGCCGAGGGTCTGACGAACGAGGTCGGCGACGCCGCGATCGCGGCTACCGAGACCTCGAAGCTCGTCTCGATCGTGCAGGGCAGCGATCAGCTCATCCTCGGCGACCGCTCGTCGCTGCCGCTCTACGTGCAGAACACCTCCGATTCGGCCGCGACGGTGTTCCTCACCCTCGCGCCGTCCAGCTCGCGCCTCCTCGTCGAGGAGAACCGCATCCCCGTGACCGTGCAGGCGCAGTCGCAGACCCGTGTGCGGGTGCCCGTGCAGTCCATCGCCAACGGAACGGTCGACGTCTCGATGTCCCTCGTCAGCTCCACCGGGGTCACCATCGCGACCCCGGCCGTCGTCTCGATCAACGTGCAGGCCGGCTGGGAGACCGCGATCACCTGGGCCTTCGGCATCGGCTTCGCGCTGCTGTTCGGCGGCGGCATCTACCGCACGATCCGCAAGCGCCGCCGCGGCGCCGCCGACGGAGACCTGTCGTCGAAGGACGCCCCGTCGGAAGACGCCGTCGCGTGACCGGTCAAGGTGGTCTCGGCCGCGCCAGCGTGCTGCTCGCCTCGGGCACGATGGTGTCGCGGGTGCTCGGCTTCGTCAAGACGGCCGTGCTCGCCGCGGCCATCGGCCAGTCGGCGAGCCGCGCCGCCGACTCGTTCGCCCTTGCGAACCAGCTGCCGAACAACATCTACGCGCTGATCGCCGGCGGTCTGCTCAGCGCCGTGCTGGTGCCCCAGATCGTCCGGGCGGCGACCCACGACGACGACGGGGGGCAGCGCTTCATCAACAAGATCGTCACCCTCGGCACGATCGTCTTCGCCGCTGTCGGGCTGCTCGGCACCCTGCTCGCGCCGGTGCTCGTCTCGATCTACGCGCAGCAGGCGAATGCATCCGGTCAAGGTGGTTACACCTCCGAATCGCTGGCCCTGGCGACCGCTTTCGCCTACTGGTGCCTGCCGCAGATCTTCTTCTACGCCATGTACTCGCTGCTCAGCGAGGTGCTCAACGCCCGTCAGGTCTTCGGCCCGTTCACCTGGGCCCCGGTGCTCAACAACGTGGTCGCGATCGCCGGTCTCGTCGTCTTCATGGTGCTGTTCGGCGGAGCCGAGTCGAACTCCGTCGTCGACGTCTGGTCGCCCGACCGCATCACCGTCATCGCCGGCACCGCGTCGCTCGGCGTGCTGGCGCAGGCGGCGTTCCTGCTGCTGTTCTGGCGCCGGGCCGGGCTCACGTTCCGCCCCGACTTCCGCTGGCGCGGCGTCGGTCTCGGCGCCACCGGCAAGGCGGCCGGCTGGCTGTTCGGCATGGTGCTCGTCACCCAGGTCGCCGGTCTCGTGCAGAGCCGGGTCGCATCGCAGGGCAGCGGCGCGGGCGCCTCGAACGCCGTGCTCGCCAACTCCTGGCTGCTGTTCATGCTGCCGCACGGCATCGTCGCCGTCTCGATCGCGACCGCCTACTTCACCCGGATGAGCGGTCACGCGTCCCGCGGCGACCTCCGGGCCGTCCGCGCCGACCTGTCGCAGTCCCTCCGCACCATCGGCATGTTCATGGTCTTCGCGGCCGTGGCGATGTGCGTCGTCGCCTACCCGTTCGCGAGCTTCTTCGAGCGCACCTTCGAGGGAGCCAGCCAGATGGCCCAGGTCATCCTCGGCTTCATGCCGGGGCTGATCCTCTTCAGCGTGCTGTTCGTCGTCCAGCGGGTCTTCTACGCCCTCCACGACCAGCGCACGCCGTTCTTCATGCAGGTCGTCCAGTCGAGCATCTTCGTGGTCGGCACCCTGATCTCGTCCGCCGTGGTGGCAGACGATCAGGTGGCCGTCGCCATCGCCGTGACCACCTCGATCGCCGGCTCGACGCAGACCGTCGTGGCGCTCGTGCTCATCTCACGGCGACTCGACGGCATGGACGGCCGCTGGGTGCTGCGCCGCTACGTGCAGTTCCTGTTCTTCTCGCTGATCGCCGGTGCCGTCGGGCTCGTCGTGGTGACCGCCATGGGCGGTTTCTCCGCCGAGGGCTTCGCCCACACCGGCCGGATCCCCGGTCTGCTGACCGTCATGGTCGCGGCCGCCGTCATGGCCGTCGTCTACCTCGGCATGCTGAAGCTGATCCGCCTGCCCGAGCTCGAAGCCCTCACGGCGCCGGTGTGGAACCGGGCCCGGCCCCTGCTGGCGCGCGTCCTGAAGCGCTGACCCGCGCCTCCTCGGTGTCCGGCCTGCGAAGTCCGCGAGGGGCGAACCGTGCCTCCCGGGTCGCTCGGAATAGCCCGTCGTTAGGATGTGTTCACTCAGACGGTCGGGCGAGAACGTCGATCGGGCACCACGGCTCGAACGCATCTGGCACGACATCCGCCACGTTCTTCCAGAGAGGTGCTCATGCGCCAGATCATCATCATCGGCTCCGGCCCCGCGGGCTACACGGCCGGCATCTACGCCGCACGGGCCGGGCTCGAGCCGCTCATCGTGGCCAGCTCGGTCGAGGCCGGCGGCGAGCTGATGAAGACGACCGAGGTCGAGAACTTCCCGGGCTTCCCCGACGGCATCATGGGCCCCGACCTCATGTTCAAGCTGCAAGAGCAGGCAGAGAAGTTCGGCGCCGAGGTGCTGCTCGACGACGTCACCAGCGTCGACCTGACCGGCGACGTCAAGAAGGTCACCCTCGGCAACGGCACCGTCGAGGAGGCCGTCACGGTGATCTTCGCCACGGGCAGCGCGTACCGCAAGCTCGGCCTCGCCGACGAAGAGCGCCTCAGCGGCCGCGGCGTCAGCTGGTGCGCCACCTGCGACGGCTTCTTCTTCAAGCAGAAGGAGATCGCGGTCGTCGGCGGCGGCGACTCGGCGATGGAGGAGGCGACGTTCCTCACCCGCTTCGCCAGCAAGGTCTACGTCATCCACCGCGGCGACTCGCTGCGTGCGTCGAAGATCATGCAGGAGCGCGCCTTCGCCAACGACAAGATCGAGTTCCTCTGGAACAAGACCGTCACGAAGATCAACGGCGACGAGAAGGCCACGGGCGTGCAGCTGACCGACACGGTCGACGGCAGCACCAGCGACCTCGACCTCGACGGTCTCTTCATCGCGATCGGCAACGACCCGCGCGTGCACCTCGTCCACAACCAGCTCGACCTCACGGTCGACGGAACGATCGCCGTCGAGGGCCGCAGCTCGAAGACCAACCTCCGCGGCGTGTTCGCGGCCGGCGACGTCATCGACGCGACCTACCGCCAGGCGGCCACAGCCGCCGGCTCCGGTGTCGTCGCGGCGCTCGACGCCGAGCACTTCCTGGCGAGCCTCGACCAGACGTTTCTAGCCGAGAACACCGAGGGCGCGGCCGAGGGCATCGACACGGCCGAGTCCGTCGCGGTGGGCGTCTGACCGGCGCCCCCGGTCACCGTCTCGCGAGCCCCACAGCCCTAACAGTCCCCACGACGAAAGGAACCACCATGAGCACCGCCAAGGCAGTCACCGACGCGTCCTTCGAGAGCGACGTCATCACCTCCGACAAGACGATCCTGGTCGACTTCTGGGCCGAGTGGTGCGGCCCGTGCCGCGCCGTCTCGCCGATCCTCGACCAGATCGCGGCAGAGCACTCCGACAAGATCGAGATCGTCAAGCTGAACGTCGACGACAACCCGCAGACCGCGGCGAAGTACCAGATCACCTCGATCCCCGCCATGAAGGTCTACCGCGGTGGCGAGGTCGTCAAGACCGTCATCGGCGCGAAGCCCAAGCAGGCCCTCGAGGCCGACCTGGCGGAGTTCCTGGCGTAGTCGACAGACCGCATCGAGAGCCCGCCCAGCACCACGCTGGGCGGGCTCTCGTGGTCTCACCGCCACACCAGGCATAGTCTTGAGCGATTCACCCTCCGACCGTTAAGGACGCAGATGAGCGACAAGGGCACCAACCTCGATCCGTGGTACGACTCGTACGCCGACCGCACGGCCGGCCTGAGCGCCTCCGAGGTCCGAGCCCTGTTCGCCGTCGCCTCCCGCCCCGAGGTGGTCTCCCTGGCCGGCGGCATGCCCTACGTGTCGGCTCTGCCGCGTGAGCTCGTCACGGGCTCGATCGACCGCGTCATGTCGAAGGGCGGGGGAGCGATGGCGCTCCAGTACGGCTCGGGGCAAGGCACACCGGCGATCCGCGAGCACATCATGCAGATCATGGCGATGGAGGGGATCCGCGGCAGTGCCGACGACGTCGTCGTCACGACCGGCTCGCAGCAGGCGCTCGACCTGGTCACCCGCCTGTTCATCAACCCGGGCGACGTCGTCCTGGCCGAGTCGCCGAGCTACGTGGGCGCCCTGGGCGTCTTCAAGGCCTACCAGGCCGATGTGCAGCACGTCGCGATGGACGACGAGGGGCTGATCCCGGAGGCGCTGCGGGAGGCGATCACGGCCGTCACCTCGCGGGGCGGCACGATCAAGTTCCTGTACACCATCCCCAACTTCCACAACCCGGCCGGTGTCACGCTCTCGTGGGCCCGCCGACTCGAGATCCTCGAGATCTGCCGCAGCGCGGGCATCCTCGTGCTCGAAGACAACCCGTACGGGCTGCTGTCGTTCGACGAGCCGGCCCCGCAGGCCATGCGCTCGGTCGACGACGAGGGCGTCATCTACCTCGGCTCGTTCTCGAAGACGCTCGCACCCGGGTTCCGAGTCGGCTGGGCGCTGGCTCCGCACGCCATCCGCGAGAAGCTGATCCTCGCGAACGAGTCGGCCACCCTGTCGCCGAACTCGTTCGGTCAGTTCGTCATCACCGAGTACCTCGATCAGGCCGACTGGCGGGGGCAGATCGACATCTTCCGCGATCTCTACCGCGAGCGGCGTGATGCCATGCTGTCGGCCCTGGGGGAGTACCTGCCGTCGCTCAGCTGGACGCGGCCCGAGGGCGGCTTCTTCGTGTGGCTGTCGCTGCCCGACGAGCTCGACTCGAAGGCGATGCTGCCGCGGGCCGTCAAAGAGCTCGTCGCCTACACGCCCGGTACGGCGTTCTACGCCGACGGGGGAGGGCGGCAGAACATCCGTCTGTCGTTCTGCTACCCGACCTCCGAGATGATCAAGGTCGGCGTGGCCCGGCTGGCGACCGTCATCAACGGCGAGCTCGATCTGCTCAACACGTTCTCCGGGGCGCAGCTCGGCAAGCCCAGCCGCCAGCGCGAGGGCGTCACGATGCCGCCCCCGAACATCTCCTGATCAGGCCTTTACCCGCAACACCGCTCACTCTCCCGAAGGATCACCGGCCATGAACTCGAGCCCTCTGCGCAACGTCACCGTCCTCGCCGGCGGCATCTCGCACGAGCGAGACGTGTCTCTGCGATCAGGGAGGCGCGTGGTCGACAGTCTCACCTCCCACGGCATCACGGTCGAGCTCCGTGATCCCGATGCGGCCCTGCTGGGTCACCTGACCGACACGCGGCCCGACGTCGTGTGGCCGGTGCTGCACGGGGCCAGCGGTGAGGACGGCGCTCTCCGAGGCCTGCTCGAAGCGTTGGACATCCCGTTCGTCGGCAGCACCTCCGCCGCGGCGCGACTCGCGTGGGACAAGCCGACCGCCAAAGAACTCGCCCGTCGCGCAGGGGTTCTGACCCCTCGGGGGCTCACCCTGTCGCACGACGCTTTCCGCGAACTGGGCGCCGCCGGAGTCCTCGCAGCGATCGCCGACGAGCACCCGGTGCCCGTCGTGGTGAAGCCGGCCCGAGGAGGCTCGGCGCAGGGAGTCACGGTCGTCGAGTCCGCGGACGGCCTGCCCCGTGCGATGGTCGACGCCTACACGTACTGCGACGACGTGATCGTCGAGCAGAAGATCACCGGCACCGAGATCGCCGTCGGGGTCATCGACACCGGTGACGGTCCGACTGCGCTGCCGGCCGTGGAGATCGTGCCGCGGAGCGGCTTCTACGGTTTCGATGCGCGCTACAACGCGGGGGAGACGACCTTCTTCACGCCCGCTCGTCTCGACGATGACGCTGCAGCTGGAGCGGCTCGGGCGGCGGTCGCCGTCCACGAGGCACTGGGGCTGCGGCACCTGTCACGGGTCGACCTCATCGTCGATGCAGCGGGTGCCGCGTGGTTCCTCGAGGTGAATGTGCTGCCCGGGCTCACCGAGACCTCTCTCGTGCCTATGGCACTCGATGCCGCGGGCTTCGAGCTCGGCCTCGTCTATGCCGCGCTGGCGGAGAAGGCTGTGCGCGACCACCAGTAGGTCTGCGTTCGACTCTTCGCGTCTGCGTTTCACGTGAAACACGGCGAGAGTGCAGCACGCTCTGGCTTCAAAACGCCTTCGAGTGGCTCATCGCGCGGCTAAGGCAGGGGCGCCTGGGTTGTTTCACGTGAAACGTACCGACTCGACCGTCGCCACACAAGCCCACGCACCTGTTATCTGGCACTTGCCATTCGTGCGCACCGAACCCGGCACCTCGTACTTGCATGCTGCCCGCCTGCGCACCCGCGGACCCGGCACCTCCGACGTGGACATGTGCGCACCCGCGCACCTGCACACCCGCACACCCACACACCCACACACCCGCACACCCGCACACCCGCACACGCGACTATGCATAGAGGGGCCACCACCATCGATTCACGTACCTGCACAACCAATGACGACCTCGCCATGTCCTGACGCGGCTGGAAGTGAGATCGCCGTAGCCCTGCCCGCCGCAAGGCCGACCAGAAGCATCCCTCGACCATCGGACCACGATCGGCGACTACGACCTCCTGACCCAGCGGCGAAGTGCGGGTCACACCGGCGAAAGCGCTGCTCACAAGGGTGCACCAGCGCGTCGCCTTCCGGCGACGAGCACCACGACTTCGCATGCGAAGACACAAGCAGACCTTCGAGATCACCCTACTCACCCGTGCACGGTACGACCGCGACAACGAGCGGCGCCCGCTCCCGATCCCGCGCAGCGACCAGGGCCACCCACCGTGCCAGGCCGTTCGATCGGGTCTGTACGCAGCCGGTATCCGTCACAGCACTGCACTGCACTGCACTGCACTGCACTGCACTGCACCACAACGACGAAACGCCCCCTCGAGGAAGGGGCGTTTCACGTGAAACACGACCGTCGAGACGGCCAGTTCGAACTCAGACCACTGGCTCCTGGCCCAACTCGCCCAGAATGCGGTTCAGATCGTCGATCGTGGCGAAATCGATGGTGATCGACCCCTTACGAGCGCCCAGGTTGACCTTGACCCGGGTCTCGAGCCGGTCACCCAAGCCCTCGGCGATCTCGTCAAGGTGCGCCTGGTGTCGGCCGGCCGCTTTAGTGGTCTTCGCCTTCGACGGCGACCCTGCAGCGATCGCCTCGGCCTGTCGGACGGAGAGATCTTCGTTGACGATCTTCTCCGCCAGACGCTCCATCAGTACCGGGTCGCCCGTCGATAAGATCGCCCGTGCATGACCGGCCGACAGCACGCCCGCAGCCACCCGGCGCTGCACACTGGCCGGCAGCCTCAGAAGGCGCAGCGTGTTGGTGATCTGAGGTCGGCTTCTGCCGATGCGCGTCGCCAGCTCATCCTGGGTGATGCCGAAATCAGCGAGAAGTTGCTGATAGGCGGATGCTTCTTCCAGCGGGTTCAGCTCGGCTCGGTGCAGGTTCTCCAGCAGAGCATCACGCAGCATCGCGTCGTCAGCGGTGTCTTTGACGATCGCCGGGATCGTCGCGAGACCCAGTTCCTTCGTCGCACGGAGTCTGCGCTCGCCCATGACGAGCTCGTACTGCACAGGTGATGTCTTCTTGCCCTTGTTCGGCAGGGGCCGCACGACGATGGGCTGAAGCACGCCGACCTCGCGGATCGACGTCACGAGCTCAGCCAGCTCCTCGTCACGGAATTCCGTGCGCGGTTGCTTCGCGTTGGGCACCACGTCGAGGGGATTGAGGTTCGCCAACCGAGCCCCGGGAACCGCGACCAGGTCTTCTGCCGTCTGCTGGGCCGTGGGGAAGAACACATCGACAGGACGACCCTGGGTCTCGTCGTTCACGGGGATGAGGGCGCCGATACCGCGCCCGAGTCCGGTTCTCTTCGTAGCCACTACTGGGGTGCTCCTCGGTGTGCGAGTTCGGCGGCCGCCTCGAGGTACGAGATCGACCCGGGGGAGTTCTGGTCGTAGCTGATCACGGTCTGCCCGTAACCAGGGGCTTCGCTGATCCGCACCGAGCGGGGGATCAGCGTCTTGAGCGCCTCCTTGGGGAAGTGCTCGCGCACGTCGGCGACGACCTGCTGCGCCAGATTCGTGCGGCCGTCGTACATCGTCAGCAGGATGCTCGACACGGCCAGACGCGGGTTCAGGTGCTTCTCGATCAGCTGGATGTTGCGGAGCAGCTGGCTCAACCCCTCCAGCGCGTAGTACTCGCACTGGATCGGGATCAGGACTTCTCCTGCAGCGACGAAGGCGTTGATGGTGAGAAGACCCAATGACGGCGGGCAGTCGATGAACACGTAGTCGTAGCGCTGGCCCGCAGCCTCGGTCCGTTCGAGGTGTGCCTCCAGCGCCGTGCGGAGCCTCTGCTCACGGGCAACCAGAGAGACGAGTTCGATCTCGGCGCCGGCGAGGTGGATGGTCGCCGGGATGCAGAACAGCGTGTCGAACTCAGGGCTCTGCTGCACGACGTCGTCCATGTTGCCGTCGTTGACGATGACGTCGTAGACGCTCGGGGTGTCCGCCCGGTGGTCGACTCCAAGAGCAGTCGAGGCGTTGCCCTGGGGATCGAGGTCGATGACGAGCACTCGGGCGCCACTGCGAGCCAGGGCTGCGGCGAGGTTCACCGTCGTCGTCGTCTTGCCCACACCACCCTTCTGGTTCGACACGGTCAAGACCCGTGTCTCCGCCGGCGGGGGAAGCGGCGCACGCGACAATGCGGCCTTGCGCCGGTTCAGGTCGGCGAGCTCCCGAGCCAGGGGAGTGGTGCCGTCGTAATCAGTGGAGGAACTCACCGGATGGATTCTCCGAATCGCCATGTTTCACGTGGAACAACGTGGGTGCCGCCCGACGAACACAGTCGAACACCGAGGAGGCGCGGCGACAGGTCGAGCACTGGCTCAACTTTAGCTTGCAGTACCGACAAAGCACGGAGGCAACCGCCCGCGAACACATAGTACGCCAAAACCCCTGATCAAAAGCAGTTCAGACACGAAAGCGGGTGTCGTATGCGTCAAACGCTCCCTGAGCGCCACAGCCACCACGAGTCGCACCCCGACGCGACCGATCGCGCTCAGATCGGCTCCTGTGGAGCCGGATCGCGCCTCCTGAAGGTGGTCAGGCCAGGGTGGCGCGGAACACCCGCGTCGTCTCGGTCGGGTCGACCACGCCGACACCCAACTCGAGCACCTCGACGTCGACGAGGTGGTTCTTCACGATGACCTTGCGCGCCGCGTCGACCTCGGCGTCGACACGCGCGCCCTTCATCAGCAGCAGCTGGCCACCCGTCTTGACCAGGGGAGCGGTCAGCGGGATCAACTTCGACAGTGCGGACACGGCCCGGGCCGTCACCTGGTCGAGCCAGCCGTCGAGCTCGACCTCTTCGGCACGGGCCCGCACGACCTCGACGTTCGTCAGGCCCATGCGCTCGGCCTCGGCACGCAGCCAGTCCGTTCGACGCTCCATCGGCTCGATCAGCACGAGCGTCGCCCCGGGCCGGGCGGCCGCGAGCACCAGGCCGGGCAGACCCGCACCCGACCCCACGTCGCCCACGCGGCCGTCGACGAGGAGCGGCGCGACGAGACCGGAGTTGACGATGTGCCTCGTCCACAGCCGCGGCAGCTCGAGCGGGCCGATCAAGCCCAACTCTTCGCCGTACTGGGCCAGATCACGTGCGTACTGCCGCACCACGTCGATGCGGTCGCCGAAGATCTCGGCGGCGACGGCCGGTTCGGTCTCGAGGGTGCTCTGGTCGGCCATCGGTCGTTCGGCGTGCCGACTCAGGCGCGGGTGATGACGGTGTGGCGGTCGCGGCCTTCGCCCTCGGACTCCGAGGTGAAACCACGAGCGGCCACGATGTCGTGCACGAGCTTCCGCTCGTAGGACGACATGGGGGGCAGCGACGCCGCGGTGCCACCCTCTTCGAGCTTCTCCACCGCGCGGTCGACGAGGGCGCCGAGCTCCGCCTCGCGGATGGCGCGCGAGCCGCCGATGTCGAGGATAAGCCGCGAGAACTCGCCCGTCTTCGTCTGCACCGCGATGCGCGTCAGCTCCTGAAGGGCGTTCACCGTGTCGGGCTTCGACAGCACGCGGAGGTTGCCCTCGCCCGTCGAGTCCACCGAGATGTACGAGCGGCCGGCACGGACCTCGATGTCGATGTCGCCGTCGAAGTCGCAGATGTCGAGCAGCTCTTCGATGTAGTCGGCGGCGATCTCGCCCTCGTCGAGGTCGCCCGTCGAGGAGGAGCTGGTCGCGTTCTCGCCGGAGCCCTCGGCGGCACTCGGGTCGACCCGCGCCTCCTCGGGGGACTCGGTCTCGGAGGCGACGCCCTCGGCGTCGGTCGGCTGCGTGTTCGTCACGTCGTTGTGGTCCGTCTCGCTCGTCACTTCTTGTTGCCGTTCTGCTTCTTGGCGCGGTTCTTGCCCACCGGCTGAGTGCGCTGGGTGGTCTTCGGCACGGCCGGAGCCGACTCGATCTCGGTCACCGTGATCGCGGGCAGACCCTGGCCCTTGCGCTGCTGCTTGCGGGCGAGGCGCTCTTCGCGGGCGAGCGCGGCCTCGCTGCCGGGCGTGGGCATGTTGCGGATGACGATGAACTGCTGCGCCATCGTCCAGATGTTCGAGGTCAGCCAGTAGAACATGACGCCGAGGGGGAACGACAGACCCGAGAAGACGAAGACGAGGGGCAGCACGTAGAGGAGCATGCGCTGCTGCTTGAACATCGGGCTCGCCTTGGTCTCGGGCGACATGTTCTTGGAGACGATCTGCAGCTGGGTGATGAACTGCGACGCGGTCATGACGACGACCATGCCGGCGGCGATGAGACGCACCTCCCAGGTGGTGGCGCTGAGGAAGGTCTCTTTCAGCGGTGCGCCCCAGAGGGTCGCCTCACCGAACGACGTGGAGAGCGCCTGGTTCAGCAGGCCGACGCCGACACCTTCGCGCTGGGCGTTCTGCAGCACCGAGAAGAGGCTGAAGAAGATCGGCATCTGGATCAGCAGCGGCAGGCACGAGCTGAGGGGGTTGGTGCCGGTGTCCTTGTACAGCGCCATGGTCTCGCGCGACATGGCCTCGCGGCTGAACTGGTCGCGCTTGCCCTTGTACTTGTCTTGGATCTTCTTGAGCTTGGGCGCGATCTCCATCATGCGTCGCTGGCTCTTGATCTGCCGGACGAAGATCGGGATGAGCAGCGCGCGCACGACGAGCACCAGGCCGACGATCGACAGCACCCACGTTCCACCCCAGTCGAAGCCCATGCCCGCACTGGTCAGGAGTTCGTGGAAGCCGACGAGGATCGCCTCGACGACCCACTTGAGGGGCCAGAGGATGGTGTCGATGAAGCCCATGGTGTTCGGGTCAGCCCTTTCCGTGGCTCTGTACGAGGAGACCGTGCGGTGCGACGGGAGCGGAGGCTCGAGCCGCACGACGGGGGAGCACGAAGCCGGAGCCCGTGATCGAGAAGTTCTGGAACCGCGGTTCGGGGACGTCGTCGATGCCGCCCGCCGCCCAGGGATTGCACCGCGCGATGCGCCAGGCGCCGCGAGCGGAGCCGGCGACGACGCCGTACCGCTGGATCGCCTCGAGCGCATACCGCGAGCACGACGGGTGGTACCGGCAGACCTCGCCGTAGAGCGGGGAGATGACCGCCCGGTAGGCGCGGAGCACGACGATCGCGACGTTGCGTGGAAGCAACGACACGAACAGTACGAGTTCTCTCACGCTTTCACGACCTTGTCGACGACCCCTGAGATATCCCTCAGCAGGGTAGACCAGGAAACGTCGACACTGCCTGGCAAAGAGCGGATCACGATGTCGGTGCCCGGAGGCAGCGACGGCAGCAGCTCGTGGCAGACGTGCTTGAGGCGACGACGCACGGTGTTGCGGGCGACCGCATTGCCCACGGTCTTGGCCACGATGAACCCGAACCGGACGTCGCCGCCGTCGTCATGACGACGCACGTAGACGACCGAGTGCGCCGTGGCCGACTTGCGGCCACGGCGCACGGTGTTTCGGTAGTCGTCTGCGCGGACGATCCGGTTGGCTCTGGCCAACACCGGGTGCGACTACGCGGAGAGTTCGGTGCGACCCTTGCCACGACGGGCGGCGAGGATGGCGCGACCCGCACGGGTGCGCATGCGAGCACGGAAACCGTGCTTCTTGGCGCGTCGGCGGTTGTTCGGCTGGAACGTTCTCTTGCTCATGGTGTTTTCTCCAGTGATGCGGACCTGGCCTGCTGCCATGATCCGAGAAGTCTTGTACAGCCCAACTGGCTGAAATCAACTGATTAAAAGTACGCGGCATCGGCCCTGCGGTCAAACGGCAGCCTCGAACGAGTTTATCCACAGTGTTGAAAACTCCGATTGCAGAAGACATACTCATCCGAACTAGGGTGGGTACCTCCCGCTCCGGATCCGCGTAAACACGGGGAACGAGCACCACTCCCGGCTGAATCGGCCACCGCCGACCCGTGGACAAAGCTGTGCATAACTCGGTCCGCCGAGATGCCGTCGCCCCCGGGGCGCACGGCGTGCCCAGCACGCAGATCACCGGCAGAAAGAGAAATCCCCGTGGCGAACACCGTCGATCCGGTCCAGGACCTCTGGCGGTCCGTGCTCGCGAGTCTGACCACCGACGACCGCATCACCCCCCAGCTGCACGGCTTCATCAGCCTGGTCGAGCCGAAGGGCGTGCTGGGCGGCACCCTCTACCTCGAGGTGCCCAACGACCTCACCCGGGGCATGCTCGAACAGCGCATCCGGGGGCCGCTCCTCGAGTCGATCGCCGCGCTCGGCGACGACTCCGTCGCGAGCTTCGCCATCACGGTCAACCCCGACATCACGCCCGACACCCTCACCCAGCAGCCCGAGCAGACCGAGCCGGCCCACTACATCGAGGCCCCGTTCGTCCCCACCCCGGTCGAGTCGCCGACCACGGGCAAGCGCAACGACTCGCGGCTGAACCCGAAGTACAGCTTCGACAACTTCGTCATCGGGGCCTCGAACCGGTTCGCCCACGCCGCCGCGGTAGCCGTGGCCGAGGCGCCGGCCAAGGCCTACAACCCCCTCTTCATCTACGGGTCGTCCGGCCTCGGCAAGACGCACCTCCTCCATGCCATCGGCCACTACGCCGAGACGATGTACCCGGGCATCCGCGTCCGCTACGTCAGCAGCGAGGAGTTCACGAACGACTTCATCAACTCGATCGCGAACAACCGTTCGAACCTGTTCCAGCAGCGGTACCGCGAGATCGACATCCTCCTGATCGACGACATCCAGTTCCTGCAGGGGAAGGACAGCACCCAGGAGGCGTTCTTCCACACCTTCAACACGCTGCACGATCACGACAAGCAGCTGGTGATCACGAGCGACCTGCCGCCGAAGCATCTGACCGGCTTCGAGGACCGCATGCGCTCGCGCTTCGAGTGGGGTCTCATCACCGACGTGCAGGCGCCCGACCTCGAGACCCGCATCGCGATCCTCCGCAAGAAGGCGCAGAGCGAGAAGCTGCAGATCCGCGACGAGGTGCTCGAGTTCATCGCCACGAAGGTGTCGAGCAACATCCGCGAGCTCGAGGGCACGCTCATCCGGGTCACGGCGTTCGCGAGCCTGAACCGGACGGCCGTCGACCTGGCGCTGGTGCAGACCGTGCTGAAGGACCTCATCACGCTCGATGAGGACAACATCATCGCGCCGGTCGACATCATCAACCACACCGCCGACTACTTCAAGCTCTCGGTCGACGACCTCTACGGCTCGTCGCGGTCGCAGGCGATCGCGACCGCGAGGCAGATCGCGATGTACCTGTGCCGCGAGCTGACCAGCCTGTCGCTGCCGAAGATCGGTCAGCTGTTCGGCAACCGCGACCACACGACGGTGATGTACGCGAACAAGAAGATCAGCGAGCTGATGAAGGAGCGCCGGTCGATCTACAACCAGGTCACCGAGCTCACCAGCCGCATCAAACAGGACACCCGCTACAAATAAGGGCCCGGTCGAGGGGCGAGATCGTCACCTCCCGGCAGCACCGTCCGAACGGGCGTCGACCATCGGTCGGCGCCCGTTCGTCGTCTCGTCGACCTGCAGGAGGCGCGCAGCAGCACCCCAGGAGACCGGACGATCCCACAGTGTGGATAACCTGTGGAAAGTGGTGGATAACTTGGGGGCCGGTTGTTCACGGATGACATGACCCTGTGGGAACAGCCCTCGACCCCACCAGCGGTCGTCCCGGAGTTTGTGATTCCGGTCCACACCGAGTGCACAAGTCACACGGTTGTAGTTCCCTGTCGCCGCGGGGTTCTTAACAGGTTATCCACACTGTGCACAACGGTTAAGACTGTTAATCCTCCTTACAAGAAATCATTGGAGAGACAACCTTGTGGACGGATCGAGGGCCCTCGAGGCCACGGGTCCGGGGCGCCGATTGCTGTGCCAGTATTAACCGGCCATCCACGAGCAGGTAGTCGATAGGGGTCCCCCGCGTGAAGTTCCAGGTCAACCGTGACGTCTTCAGCGATGCCGTCTCCTTCGCGGTGAAGCTCCTTCCGCAGCGCACCACGCTCCCGATCCTGAGCGGGGTGCTGATCGAAGCCGACTCCGACGGCCTCACGCTGTCGTCGTTCGACTACGAGGTCTCGGCCCAGACGCAGATCCCCGCCGAGGTCGACGAACCCGGCACGATCCTCGTCTCCGGGCGTCTGCTGGCGGACATCGCGAGTCGTCTGCCGAACGCTCCCGTCACGTTCTCCACGGAGGAGAACCGCATCGCGGTCAGCTGCGGGTCCGCCAACTTCTCGTTGCTGAGCATGCCCGTCGAGGAGTACCCGACGCTGCCGACGGTGGGCGAGCAGTCCGGTGTCGTACCCGGAGACCGCTTCGCACTGGCCGTCTCGCAGGTCGCCGTCGCCGCGTCCCGCGACGATGTCACACCGGTCATCACGGGCGTCCAGCTCGAGGTCACCGAGAACGCGCTCTCGCTCGTGGCCACCGACCGCTACCGGGTAGCCGTCCGAGGCATCGACTTCGACCCGGGCACCGCCGCCAGCGCCGAGACCACCACCGCGCTCGTCCCGGCCCGCACCCTGCAGGAGGTCGGCAAGACCTTCGGCAACGCGACCACCGTGTCCGTGTCGATCACCGGCAGCGACGACCGCGAGCTCATCGCGTTCCAGGCCGGCAACAAGACCGTCACCTCGCTGCTGATCAAGGGCAACTTCCCCCCGGTCAAGCGGCTCTTCCCCGAGACCGTCGAGAACTACGCCGTGATCAACACGGCCGAGCTCGTCGAGTCCATCCGCCGCGTCTCGCTCGTGCTCGAGCGCGAGGCGGCCCTCAGGTTCACGTTCACCATCGACGGCCTCACCCTCGAGGCCATCGGTAGCGAGCAGGCGCAGGCGTCAGAGTCGATCGATGCGTTGTTGACGGGAGAGGACACCGTGGTCTCGTTGAAGCCGCAGTTCCTCCTCGACGGTCTCGGAGCAGTCCACTCCGAGTTCGTCCGCATCTCCTTCACGAAGACGGAGAACCCGAACAAGCCCGGTCCGGTGCTGATCACCAGTCAGTCCTCCAAAGACCAGGCAGGCGCTGACAGCTACAAGTACCTGCTGCAGCCCAACCTCCTCCTGCGCTAGACGCGCCCCTCAGAGCAGGCGCCCACCCGCGCCTCCCACGAACAAAGGAAACCTATGCACATCGGCCTCGTCGGTCTCGGCAAAATGGGCAACAACATGCGTGCCCGCCTCCGCGACAAGGGCATCGAGGTGACCGGTTACGACGCCAACCCCGCCGTCTCCGACGTCGCCACGCTCTCCGATCTCGCCGCCGGGCTCCCCAGCCCCCGCATCGTCTGGGTGATGGTCCCCGCGGGCGACATCACCGCCGCCGTCATCGAAGACCTCTCGAAGGAGCTCTCCGAGGGCGACCTGGTCATCGACGGCGGCAACAGCAAGTTCACCAGCGACTTCGCGAACGAGAAGCTGCTCGGCGCCAAGGGCATCAAGTACATCGACGCCGGCGTCTCGGGCGGCGTCTGGGGCAAGGACAACGGGTACGGCCTCATGGTCGGCGGTTCCACCGAGAACGTCGCCATCGCGCAGCCGATCTTCGACGCGCTCCGCCCCGAGGGCCCCCGCGAAGAGGGCTTCGTGCACGCCGGCGACACCGGCGCGGGTCACTACGCGAAGATGGTCCACAACGGCATCGAGTACGCGATCATGCAGGCCTACGGCGAGGGCTACGAGCTCCTCGAGGCCCGCTCCGACCTGATCAAGAACGTGCCCGGCACCTTCAAGGCCTGGCAGCGCGGCACCGTCGTGCGCTCCTGGCTGCTCGAGCTCATGGTCCTCGCCCTCGAGGCCGACCCGAAGCTCGCCGAGATCTCGGGCTACGTCGAGGACAGCGGCGAGGGCCGCTGGACTCTCGAAGAGGCGATCAACCACGCCGTGCCGATGCCGACGATCAGCGCGTCGATCTTCGCGCGCTTCGTCTCGCGTCAGGGCGAGGGTTCGCCGACCATGAAGGCCGTCGCCGCGTTGCGCAACCAGTTCGGTGGCCACGCGGTCAAGAAGGCCTAGCGCCTCTCCGGCCCGCGTGCGAGTACTGCATCTCAGCCTCACCGACTTCCGCAACTACACCACTGCAGAAGTCGGCCTCGCGCGCGGGCCGAACCTCTTCGTCGGCAGCAACGGCCAGGGCAAGACGAACCTGGTCGAGTCGCTCGGCTACCTGTCGAGTCTCGGCTCGCACCGAGTCTCGAGCGACGCCGCCCTGATCAGACAGGGCGCCGACTCCGCGATCGTCCGGGCCCGGCTCGAGGCCGACGGTCGCGAGCTGCTCGCGGAGGTGCAGATCAACCGGTCGTCGGCGAACCGGGCGCAGATCAACCGCGGCGCGATCAAGCCCCGCGAGCTGCCGCGCTACTTCACCAGCGTGCTGTTCGCCCCCGAAGACCTCGCGCTCGTCCGGGGCGAGCCGTCGGGTCGCCGCCGGTTCCTCGACGAGCTGCTCGTGGCCCGATCACCTCGCTTCGCCGGCGTCCAGACCGACTACGAGCGGGTGCTGAAGCAGCGGAACACCCTGCTCAAGTCGGCCAGGGCCAGCGGTGTCAAGGCCGGTCAGCTCGGCACCCTCGACATCTGGGACGAACGTCTCGTCGCCCTCGGCAGCGAGCTCATCATCGCGCGCGATCGACTGGCCGCCGATCTGGCCCCCGAGGTCGCCCGCGCCTACGCCGCCGTGGCCGGCGAAGACCACCGGGCACGGCTCGCCACCGTGCTGAGCATCCGGGGATCCGTCCCCGACGACGAGACCGCGGCGGCCGCCGAAGTCCCCGACGAGGCGATCCCGGCCGAGTCCGTCGCCGAAGTCTTCCGTGAGGCGCTCGCCCGCGTGCGCCCGTCCGAGCTCGATCGCGGTCTCACTCTGGTCGGACCGCACCGCGACGACCTCTTCCTCTCGTTGAACGGCCTCCCGGCACGGGGTTACGCCAGCCACGGCGAATCCTGGTCGTTCGCCCTCGCCCTCAAGCTCGCGTCGGCTGCCGTCGTCCGTTCCGAGTCGGCCACCGGCGACCCCGTCATCGTGCTCGACGACGTGTTCGCCGAGCTCGACGGATCCCGTCGCGAGCGTCTGGCCGACGAGGTCGCCGGCTACGAGCAGGTGCTCATCACCGCCGCGGTCGAGGGCGACGTGCCGCAACGACTGAAGGCGCACACCGTGCGCATCGCGGCCGGCACCATCGTCGACGAGGCGACGCCGTGACCGACGCGCCCGATCCGTCGGAGAGCGGCGCCGCGCCTCCTCAGGTCCCCGGTCCGCAGCTGCCGCCGGTGGAGCCGCCGCCCGCCGACGAGGCGCAGCGGGTGTATCTGCGGTTCCGTCGGGTCTTCGGCGACCCCACCAGCCGGTCGCGCGACGGTCGCCGACGCAAGGCCATCAAGCTCGGGTCGCCGAGTCAGCCCTTCGGCACCGGTCGCGAGCCACGGGGCATCGCCGACGTGCTCGCCAGCGTCACGACCGAGATGGGCTGGAACTCCCCGCTCGCGCAGTCCGAGCTGATGGAGGCGTGGCCCGCGCTGGTGGGTGACGAGCTTCTCCGGTCACTCGCATCCGGTGTCGATCGACGACGGCACGCTCACGGTGCAGTGCGATTCGACGGCCTGGGCGACGCAGCTCCGTCTGATGCGCGGACAGGTCACCACGACCATCGTCCAGAGGTACCCCGAGGCGGGCATCCAGTCGGTGCGATTCTTGGCACCCAACGCCCCGACCTGGAAACGCGGTCCCAGATCGGTTCCAGGGCGTGGTCCTCGCGATACCTACGGGTGACGAGGGTGAATCGTCCAAGGCGGTGGAGAAAATCCCTCTGAGGGCGGATTTCGCCCCGTCTCGGACGGGCCTGCGGTAGACTCGGAAGGTCGTCCGCCGGCCTCTCCAGGGGTTCGGAGAACGGGCGTTCCACCCTCGTCCCATCCGGCAGGAGCCTCCCCGCACATGTCACCTGACACCACCGACGCCCAACCCGACCACTCTTACGGCGCCGGCGACATCCAGGTGCTCGAAGGGCTCGAGGCCGTCCGAAAGCGACCGGGCATGTACATCGGCTCGACAGGGCCCCGGGGTCTGCACCACCTCGTGTACGAGATCGTCGACAACTCGGTCGACGAGGCCCTCGCGGGGCACTGCGACCACATCGAGATCACGATGCGCGAAGACGGCGGCGTCCGCGTCGTCGACAACGGCCGCGGCATCCCGGTCGACATCCACCCGGTGGAGGGGCGGTCGACGGTCGAGGTCGTCCTCACCGTGCTGCACGCCGGCGGCAAGTTCGGCGGTGGCGGGTACGCCGTCTCGGGTGGTCTGCACGGCGTCGGCAGCTCCGTCGTCAACGCGCTCTCGAGCGAGCTCGACGTCGAGGTCCGCCGCCAGGGAAACGTGTACCGGCAGAGCTTCACCGACGGTGTTCCCGTCGCGCCGCTCGCCAAGGGCGAGGTCGACGAGACCACCGGCACCACGATCACCTTCTGGCCCAACGCCGAGATCTTCGAGAGCATCGAGTTCGACTACGAGACGCTCCGCACCCGATTCCAGCAGATGGCCTTCCTGAACAAGGGCCTCCGCATCGAGCTCAGCGACGAGCGCGTCCAAGAAGACGACGCCGAGCCGAGGCACGACGTCTTCCACTACGAGAAGGGCCTCGTCGACTACGTCGAGTACCTCAACTCGGTGAAGAAGGTCGAGACCGTCCACGACGACATCATCGCCTTCGAGCAGGAGGACACCGAGAAGAAGATCTCGCTCGAGGTCGCCATGCAGTGGAACACCTCGTACCAGGAGAGCGTCCACACCTACGCGAACACGATCAACACGCACGAGGGCGGCACCCACGAAGAGGGATTCCGTGCGGCGCTCACCACGCTGGTCAACCGCTACGCGAAAGACCCGAAGAACAAGCTGCTGAAGGAGAAGGACGACAACCTCACGGGCGACGACGTCCGCGAGGGCCTGACCGCCGTCATCTCCATCAAGCTGGGCGAACCGCAGTTCGAGGGTCAGACGAAGACGAAGCTCGGCAACACCGAGGCGAAGTCGTTCGTGCAGAAGGTCGCGTTCGACCAGATCACCGACTGGTTCGACCGCAACCCGCGTCAGGCCGCCGAGATCGTCCGCAAGGGGATCCTCGCATCGCAGGCCCGCATGGCCGCCCGCAAGGCGAGAGAGCAGACCCGACGCAAGGGCGTGCTCGAGTCGAACGGCATGCCCGGCAAGCTGAAGGACTGCCAGAGCAAAGACCCGTCGCTCAGCGAGATCTTCATCGTCGAGGGCGACTCGGCCGGCGGCTCGGCCGTGCAGGGGCGCAACCCCGAGACCCAGGCGATCCTGCCCCTCCGCGGCAAGATCCTCAACGTCGAGAAGGCCCGTCTCGACCGCGCGCTCGGCAACAACGAGGTCCAGGCGATGATCAAGGCCTTCGGCGCCGACATCGGCGAGGACTTCGACCCCGACAAGGCCAGGTACCACAAGATCGTGCTGATGGCCGACGCCGACGTCGACGGCCAGCACATCACGACGCTGCTGCTGACCCTGCTGTTCCGCTACATGCGTCCGCTGATCGACCTCGGCTACGTCTACCTCGCACAGCCGCCGCTCTACAAGCTCAAGTGGAGCAACGCGCCGCACGAGTACGTCTACAGCGACGCCGAGCGCGACGCCGTGCTGGTGTCGGGTCGCGCGGCCGGCAAGCGGATCCCCAAGGAGAACGCGATCCAGCGCTACAAGGGCCTCGGCGAGATGGATTACAAAGAGCTGTGGGAGACCACGATGGACCCGGAGACCCGCACGCTCCTGCAGGTGACCCTCGAGGACGCCGCGGCCGCCGACACGATCTTCGACACCCTGATGGGCGAGAACGTCGAGTCGCGACGCAACTTCATCCAGCAGAACGCGAAAGACGTGCGCTTCCTCGACATCTGACACGCGCCTCCGGTGATCCGGAGGACATCCGCGCCCCGCGGAGCAGATCGGGGCCGACGACGACAAACGGAGAATCATGGCCGACGAGCCGACAGACACCCCCGAGGGCACCGACCCCGAGGTCACGCCCACCTTCGCGGCGGCGCTGAAGCGCGACAGCATCGAGCAGGTCGACCTCCAGCTCGAGATGCAGCGCTCGTACCTCGACTACGCGATGAGCGTCATCGTCGGGCGCGCGCTGCCCGAGGTCCGAGACGGCCTGAAGCCCGTGCACCGCCGGGTCATCTACGCGATGTACGACGGCGGATACCGCCCCGACCGCGCGTTCTCGAAGTGCTCGCGCGTCGTCGGCGACGTCATGGGTCAGTTCCACCCGCACGGCGACACGGCGATCTACGACGCGCTGGTGCGTCTGGTCCAGCCGTGGAGCCTGCGCTACCCGCTCGCGCTCGGCCAGGGCAACTTCGGCTCGCCCGGCAACGACGGCGCCGCGGCCCCGCGGTACACCGAGACCAAGATGGCGCCCCTCGCGCTCGAGATGGTCCGCGACATCGACGAAGACACCGTCGACTTCCAAGACAACTACGACGGCCGCACGCAGGAGCCGGCCATCCTGCCCAGCCGGTTCCCGAACCTGCTCGTCAACGGCTCGGTCGGCATCGCGGTCGGCATGGCCACGAACATCCCGCCGCACAACCTGCGCGAGGTCGCGTCGGGTGCGCAGTGGTACCTCGAGAACCCCGAGGCGTCCCGCGAAGAGCTGCTCGAGGCGCTCATGCAGCGCATCAAGGGGCCCGACTTCCCGACGGGCGCGCAGATCCTCGGCGTCAAGGGCATCCAAGACGCCTACCGCACGGGTCGCGGCTCCATCACGATGCGCGCCGTCGTCAACGTCGAAGAGATCCAGGGTCGCACCTGCCTCGTCGTCACCGAGCTGCCGTACCAGGTCAACCCCGACAACCTGGCGATCAAGATCGCCGAGCTCGTCAAAGACGGTCGCGTCGGCGGCATCGCCGACATCCGCGACGAGACCTCCGGTCGCACCGGTCAGCGACTCGTCATCGTGCTCAAGCGCGACGCGGTCGCGAAGGTCGTGCTGAACAACCTCTACAAGCACACGTCGCTGCAAGAGAACTTCGGCGCGAACATGCTCGCGATCGTCGACGGAATCCCGCGCACGCTCGCGCTCGACGGCTTCATCTCGGCCTGGGTCGATCACCAGATCGACGTCATCCAGCGGCGCACCCGCTTCCGTCTGAAGAAGGCCGAAGCCGACGTGCACATCCTGCGCGGCTACCTCAAGGCGCTCGACGCCCTCGACGAGGTCATCGCGTTGATCCGCCGGTCGCCCACCGTCGAGGAGGCGCGGGTCGGCCTGATGGACCTCCTGACGGTCGACGAGATCCAGGCCTCGGCCATCCTCAACCTCCAGCTGCGCCGTCTGGCCGCGCTCGAGCGACAGAAGATCCAGGAGGACGCCGACAAGCTCGAGCGCGAGATCGCCGACTACAAGGACATCCTCGCGAAGCCCGAGCGCCAGCGCACGATCGTCAGCGACGAGCTGGCTGAGATCACCGAGAAGTTCGGCGACGACCGGCGCACCGAGATCATGTTCGGCTTCGACGGCGACATGAGCGTCGAGGACCTCATCCCCGAAGAGGAGATGGTCGTCACCATCACGCGCGGCGGCTACGTGAAGCGCACGCGCAGCGACAACTACCGCAGCCAGCACCGCGGCGGCAAGGGCGTGCGGGGTGCGCAGCTGCGCGCCGACGACGTCGTCGACCACTTCTTCGTCACCACCACGCACCACTGGCTGCTGTTCCTCACGAACAAGGGTCGCGTCTACCGCGCCAAGACCTACGAGCTCCAGGAGGCCGGGCGCGACGCGAAGGGCCAGCACGTCGCGAACCTGCTCGCGATGCTGCCCGACGAGCAGATCTCGCAGGTGCTCGACATCCGCGACTACGAGGTGGCCCAGTACCTGGTGCTCGCCACCCGCGACGGTCTGATCAAGAAGACCGCGCTCACCGAGTACGACACGAACCGCACCGGCGGCATCATCGCGATCAACCTGCGCGACGACGACGAGCTCGTCTCCGCCCTCCTGGTCGACGAGCACGACGATCTGCTGCTCGTCTCGCGCCACGGGATGTCGCTCCGCTTCACGGCGACGAACGACTCGCTGCGTCCGATGGGTCGGTCGACGTCGGGTGTGAAGGGCATGACCTTCCGTGAGGGCGACACGCTGCTGTCGGCGTCGGTCTCGGACGACGAGGGCTACGTGTTCGTCGTGACCGAGGGCGGCTACGCCAAGCGCACCGCCGCCGACCAGTACCGGGTGCAGAACCGAGGTGGTCTCGGCATCAAGGTCGCCAAGCTGGCGGAGGCGCGGGGCGACCTCGCCGGCGCACTCATCGTCGGCGAGGACGACGAGGTGCTCGTGGTGCTGTCGAGCGGCAAGGTGGTACGGTCTGCCGTGGCCGAAGTGCCTGCCAAGGGCCGCGACACCATGGGTGTCGTGTTCGCACGGTTCGCCGCAGATGATCGGATCATCGCCGTGGCGCGCAACACCGAGCGCAACCTCGTGGCACAGTCCGACGAGGCTGTCATCGATGCCGTCGGGGACAACGAGGCCGTACCGGCCGTCAGTCCCGGAGACGTGATCGACGCCGTCGACACCGACGCCACGACGACCGATGTGCCGAACGACGGCACCACCGGAGAGGAACCGATCAATGAGTAGTGTCGCCGAGCGACTCCAGCGCAAAGCCAAGCGACCTGCGGGCACCAAGCAGGTCAGGCTGAAGCTGGTCTACATCGACTTCTGGTCGGTCGTGAAGCTCTCGTTCCTGATCGCGGTCGCCCTGGGCATCATCACCGTCGTCGCGACGTTCCTGATCTGGTTGATCCTCAACCAGACCGGCATCTTCAACGACCTGGACCAGCTGCTGCGCGACATCCTCGGCGACCAGGACTTCTCGATCCAGGAGTCCTTCAGCATCGGCCAGGTCATGCTCTTCGCGATCGTCGTCGCCATCCTGAACGTCGTGATCGGCACCGTGATCGGCGCCATCGTGGCGGTGCTGTACAACCTCAGTGTGCGCGTGACCGGCGGTCTCCTCGTCGGTTTCACCAACAACTGATCCGTTCCACCGAATCGTCGACGCGGCCGCCGCGTCGACGATTCGGAATCTCCGTCGTGGTGTTGTAGGCTTTACGACGGTTCGGGGGCTATAGCTCAGGCGGTTAGAGCGCTTCGCTGATAACGAAGAGGTCACAGGTTCAAGTCCTGTTAGCCCCACTCCCGTGAGATCCACCAGCGGGTGAAACCCCAGCTCCACGGGGCCTTAGCTCAGTTGGTAGAGCGCCTGCTTTGCAAGCAGGATGTCAGGAGTTCGATTCTCCTAGGCTCCACGAGAAGTACTTCTGTCCCCGCTCCCGACTTGGTCGGGCAGCGGGGATTTCTTGTCTGTGCTCGTGTGGTGCTGTGCTCGTGTGGCCCTGTGCTCGTGTGGCTCTCTGCTCGTGTGGCTCTGTGTTCGGAGCCCCGCCGCTCAGGGCCGTGCAGTCCTGGTTCGGCGGGTTCGCGTCATCCATGGCGGGTCAGCGCTGACCCGCCATGGATGACGGGAACCCGCCGCACGAGTCGTGGGGTCAGCGTCTACCGGCCCCGGACGACGAGAGGGCCCGCATTCGGTGGATGCGGGCCCTCTCGGTGGTTCAGGGGAAGGCTACGCCTTCGTGTCGGCGTCGTCGTCGGCGACCCAGAGCTCGTCGTCGGCGCGGAGCGTCTGCACCGCGGCGAAGACGAGTGCGCCGAGGGCGACGACGCCCACGCCGATCAGCAGCACGCCGCCCACGCCGGGGCCCGACTTCTTGGGGGCCGGTGCGTACTTCTTCGCGACCTTCGCGCCCTGCTTCTTGGCGTTCTTGACGGCCTTCTTCACCTTGGGGTCGTTCGTGATGTCGAGACCGTTCAGGTACGACTGCACGCTCGGGTACACGTCGTGCTTCAGGCGGTCCTGAGCCTTGGTCGCGTACTTGCTGCCGGCGGCGAGACCGGTCGACACGGCCGGGCGGACGTTGTTGTCCACCGCGGAGCGGACCCGGGGCACGACCTCTTTGTTGGCCGCCTTCACTCCGGCGTCACGGACGTCGACGAGGACCTTGCCAGCGTGGCCGAGGACCTCGCGCTGCTCCGTCCACACGTCGGACGCGTGCTTCTTGAACTTCTTCAGTTCCTTCTTCTGCTTACGTGACAGGGCCACAGTGTTCCTCCAACGAGTAGGCAACGGGGCCAGAGGGATACTGGCTCCTCCATCCTGGCACGAGGCAACCTGACAGGGAACACCACGAATTCTGTACCCACCCTGAGGTCGACGGGCCCCTGTGAAAGAATGAGTCCCATGTCAAAGCACACTTCTGTTGCCACCGTGACGACCTCGCTCGGCACGATCAAGGTCAACCTGTTCGGCAACCACGCCCCCAAGACCGTCGCCAACTTCACCGGCCTCGCCACCGGCACCATCGAGTGGAAGCACCCGGGCACCGGCAAGGTCAGCACCGACAAGCTCTACGACGGTGTCGTCTTCCACCGCATCATCAAGGACTTCATGCTCCAGGGCGGCGACCCGCTCGGCCAGGGCATCGGCGGCCCCGGCTACCAGTTCGACGACGAGATCAACCCCGAGCTCGACTTCAGCAAGCCGTACGTCCTCGCCATGGCCAACGCCGGCACCCAGGGCGGCAAGGGCACGAACGGTTCGCAGTTCTTCATCACGACCGTCGCGACCCCCTGGCTGCAGGGCAAGCACACCATCTTCGGCGAGGTCGCCGACGACGAGTCCAAGAAGGTCGTCGACGCCATCGAGGCGGTCAAGACCGACGCTCGCGACAAGCCCCTCGAGGACGTCGTCATCCAGAGCGTCACCATCGACGAGGTCTAAGTGACGCGACCCTCTCCGTCGGATGCGGGTAACTTCTGCTACCGGCACCCCGATCGGCAGAGCTTCGTGCTCTGCCAGCGCTGCGGTCGGACCATCTGCGGGCAGTGCCAGACACCGGCGGCCGTCGGTGTGCACTGCCCGGAGTGCGTCCGTGAGGCGCGCAGCAACGCCCCGCGGGTCCAGCCCGCCGTCGTGACCCGCATGCGGAGCGCGTCGGCCGGCGGTGCGCCCGTGGCGACCTATTCGCTGATCGGCGTCAGCGTGCTCGTGTACGTGCTGCAGTTCGTCTTCGGCTCCGCTCTGACGAACCAGCTGTCGTTCTCGGCGCCGTTCGAGATCACTCAGCCGTGGCGACTCGTCACGTCGTTGTTCGCGCACGCCGGCCTGCTGCACCTGCTGTTCAACATGTACGCGCTGTTCATCTTCGGCGGGCAGCTCGAGCGGACGCTGGGCCGAGGTCGCTACCTGGCGTTGTACTTCATCAGCGGGGTAGGAGGCGCGGCAGCGGTCTCGCTGATCGCTCCGTTGTCGAGCGTGATCGGCGCCTCCGGGGCCATCTTCGGCCTCATGGCGGCCTTCTTCGTGATCGCCCGCAGTCTGGGCGGCTCGAACGGGGTGCAGCTGCTGGTGCTCGTCGGCATCAACCTGGTGATCGGCATCGTCCTGCCGAACGTCTCGTGGCAGGCGCACGTCGGCGGCCTCGTGGCCGGTGCCGCGGTCGCGTTCGTGTTCTCGAAGACCCGTCACCGGTCGAAGCGCGCGGTGCAGACCGCCGCTATCGCCGGGATCGGGGTCGTCGTGCTCGCGATCGTGTTCTGGCGCTCGTACGAACTCGCACAGGCCTACGGCATCATCTGACCCGGCGGGGTTCGAACACCCGGACGACAGAAGAGGCGGCTCCGTTCAGGAGCCGCCTCTTCTGTCGTTCGTGGCCGGGCCGGGACTTTTCACACCGTTGTCCACAGAAAGTTATCCACAGGTTTATTAACACTGGGGATAGTTACATCCGTGTAAGTCCGAAGGTGTGTTCTAGCGCCAGCGGGTCGTCATCAGGAACCCGATGAACATGATGCCGAAGCCGACGAGGATGTTCCACGAGCCGATGGACGGTACGGGCAGCGTGCTCTGGCTGACGTAGAAGACGACGATCCAGGCGAGCCCGATCAGCATGAAGCCGAACATGACGGGCTTGAACCACACCGGGTTCGGGGCGTCTGCGGCCGTGCGCGTCTCGCGCGGATCGATGGGCTTCGAGGTGCGGTTCGTGTCTTTGGCCATGGCCGACATCATACCGTGGGGCCTTCAGGAGGCGCGGGGGAGGTCGATCCGTCCACAGCCGTCTCCGAGACGGCCGGCCCCCGAGGGCCTGCACCTAGAATCGAGCCATGACCGACGACCTGCGCCGACCCGGTCGGAAGCCGCGGTCGCGTCGGCCCCCTCACCGCACCTCCTTCGTGGGTGTCGTCGGTGAGCTGCTGATCACGGCCGGTGCGCTCGTGCTGCTCTTCATCGGGTGGCAGCAGTGGTTCAACGACCTCGTCGTCGCCGGTGAGCACCGAGATCAGGCGTCGAGCCTCAGTGAGCGCTTCGAGCAGGAGGCCGGGCCGGCGAGAGAGCCCGACGCCGACGGCTCGTTCGGCGATCCGCCGGTGGGCGAGCAGCCGACCGAGGCCGAGGAGTTCGCGAACTTCTACGTGCCGCGCTTCGGCGACGACTACGCCGTGCCGATCGCCGGGGGCACGAGCACGGTCAAGACCCTCAACACGGTCGGGATCGGGCACTACGACCAGACGCAGATGCCGGGAGAGGTCGGCAACTTCGGCATCGCCGCGCATCGGACGACCTACGGCGCCCCGTTCAATGCGATCGCCGACCTCCGTGCGGGCGACAAGATGTACGTCGAGACCGAGGACGGCTGGTACACCTACGGCTTCCGCAATCTGCAGTACGTCCAGGCGACCCAGGTGTCGGTGCTGCAGCCGGTGCCCGACGCCCCGGACGTCTCGTCCGCCTCGGGGGAGCGCCTCATCACGCTGACCAGCTGCAACCCGATGTTCACCGCCCAGGAGCGCATCGTCGCCTACGGCGTCTTCGATTCGTGGCAGCCGCTCTCCGCCGGGCCTCCGGCCGAGCTCGCCGCCACCGGTGTGGGGAGCTGACCATGTACGCAGCCCTGTGGCGTATTCTTCCGGGTCCGTGGTGGGTGCGACTGGTGATAGTGCTGGTCCTGCTCGCAGCGGTCCTCTTCGCACTCGTCGAGTGGGTGTTCCCCGCCGTGAACGAGCTGCTGCCCGCCCCCGACGTCACTGTGGAGAACCCATGACGCGCATCCTGGTCGTCGACAACTACGACAGCTTCGTGTACACCCTCAACGGCTACCTGCAGCAGCTGGGCGCCGAGACGGAGGTCGTCCGCAACGACTCCTTCTCGGGTCGCGACGCGGCCGCTCGCATCGGCGACTACGACGCCGTGCTGCTCTCGCCCGGTCCGGGCACGCCCGCCGCCGCCGGGGTGTCGATCGATGTCGTGAACGCCGCCCTGCAGGTCGACAAGCCGCTGCTCGGAGTCTGCCTCGGGCACCAGGCGATCGCCGAGGCGCTGGGTGCGACGGTGACCCACGCCGAGGAGCTCATGCATGGCAAGACCTCGGCGGTGACGCACGACGACAGCCCCTTCTACGACGGCGTGCCGCAGCCGTTCACCGCGACCCGCTACCACTCGCTCGCCGTCGTCGACGAGACCGTGCCGGAGGCCCTCGAGGTCACGTCACGCACGACGGGCGGCATCATCATGGGCCTCCGGCACCGGAGTGCACCCGTGTACGGCGTGCAGTTCCACCCCGAGTCGGTCTTGACCGAGGGCGGCTACCAGATGATCGGCAACTGGCTCGGCGAGGCGGGGCTGCCCGAGGCGAAGGTCACGGCCCGAGGGCTGTCACCGCTGCTCGACCTCAGCTGAGAGCGGGCGCGCTGTGCGCGGCGGCGTCGGGCTGAGTTCGGCGGCGTCACGCTGTGCGCGGCGGCGTGTGCCACTCCGATGAACTGCGTTCGCGAAGATGAACCGCGGTACATCGCGGTTCATCTTCGCGAACGCGGTTCGAGACGAGAGGGCGTGACTCGGCACACCCCGCCAGCCTGCCCGGGCGCCGGATCAGCCGCTGCAGACCCGCAGCGTGATGGGCGACCCCTGAGGCTGGTCGCCCGGCGCGAGGGTCTGACCGGCGACGGCACCGCCCGTGCAGCTGACGTCGGACTCGAGGGTCACGGGGAGTCGCAGCTGCTCGGCGAGTTGCGCGTTCGCCTCGACCGTCGACTCGCCCGTCACGTCGGGGACGTTGACGAGGCCGTTCGACACGACCAGGTCGACGGTGCTGCCCGCGGGCACATCGGTACCTGTGGCCGGGTCGGCCGAGATCACCGCATTCTCGGGGACGTCGGGAGAGTAGTCCGTGGTCTGCTGGCCCTGGGTGAACCCCTGATCGGAGAGTGTCGCCCAGGCCTCGTCCACCTGCGAGCCGACGATGTCGGGCACGGCGGACAGCTGGGGGCCGGTGGAGACGGTCACCGTGACGGTGGTGTCGAGGGGGACGGACATTCCCGGGGTCGGATCCGTCGAGACGATGTCACCCTCGGACACCGTGTCGTCGGGCATCTCTGCTCGGGTGACCTCGAGCCCCAGTTCGTCGAGCTCGGCGGAGCCCTCTTCGTAGCTGACCCCGACGAGGTCGGGGATCCGCGCGGATTGGGCGTTGTCGACCACCGGGGGCGTCAGATTGACCACCCAGAAGACGACTGCGACGATGACGATCGCGACCAGGACGATGCCGGCCCAGATCCAGGCGACCGGAGGTCGGGTCTGAGTTCTCTGGGGCCGGTTGTTGTCGTCGGAGGCGAGTTCCTTCAACGCCGCCTCGCTGCCGGCGGCCGCGGCGGGATTGACCCCGAACAGCGTCGAACCGGCCGCGGAAGCGGGCTGTCGACGACTCGGCGCACGCCCCTCCGCGGCGGCTTCGACGTCGGAGCGGAACTCGGCCGCGGTCTGGAACCTCTCGAAGCGGTCTTTGGCCAGCGCATGCAGGACGACGGCGTCGAGGGCCGGCGAGACGCCCGGGACGATGGTGCTCGGCGGGACCGGGGGCTCGCTGACGTGCTGGTAGGCGACCGCGACCGGCGATTCGCCCCGGAACGGGGGCCGACCGGCGAGGAGCTCGAAGAGCAGGACACCGGTGGAGTAGAGGTCCGTCCGGGCGTCGACGGACTCGCCTCTGGCCTGCTCGGGGCTGAAGTACTGGGCCGTGCCCAGGATGGAGGTCGTCTGGGCGACGGTGGCCGACGAGTCGGAGATGGCCCGGGCGATGCCGAAGTCCATGACCTTGACCTCGCCGGCGTGGTTGATCATCACGTTGCCGGGTTTGATGTCGCGATGCACGACCCCGGCCCGGTGCGAGTACTCGAGAGCGGTCAGGATGCCCTGTGTGATGCGCGCCGCCTCGGCGGGGTCCATCGGGCCCTCGGCCGCGATGTCCTTGAGTAGACGACCCTCGACGTACTCCATGACGATGAAGGGGACCTGCACCTCGTGGCCGTTGGCCGAGCGCACGGTCTCTTCGCCCGCGTCGAAGACCCGGACGATCGTCGGATGGGCCATGCGCGCAGCCGCCTGGGCCTCTTGACGGAACCGCATGCGGAAGGCCGGGTCGGTGGCCAGAGCGGGCTTCATCAGCTTGATCGCGATGCGGCGACCCAGTCGGGCATCGGTGCCGACATGCACGTCTGCCATGCCGCCACGACCGATGCGCTCACCGATCTGGTAGCGGTTGGCGAGGAGTTCGATGCCCTCTCTCACGCCTTCGACCACGCCGTACACTCCCTCACGTGACCGTGAACTCGGAACGCACGGTCGGAGCAAGTGTACTTGGCCGTCTGGCCCCAGATCGGGTGTCGGGGTCCGCCATGGGGATGATTGTCACGGCTTCGTGACCGCGGCACCCGGGGCCGCGGTCACGAGACGCCTCTACGGCGTCGGGTCGACGGTGGGCTCGGTCGGGTCCGTCGTGGGCTCGGCGGTCGGCTCCGGTGCGGGAGCGGTGGCGCTGACCGTCACACCCGGCGACGGATCGGACGCCAGGTCGCCGCAGTTCGCGACGTAGGCGACGGTCACGTTGCCGGCGGTCGTGGTGACGACCTGGATCGACGAGACGTTCGCGCCGACCGCGCCCCCGCTCTGGCCCGCCGTGTCGGTGCCTCCGGTGATCGAGTACGAGTAGCCGGTCAGCGAGTAGCCGGCCGGGCAGCCCGCGTAGGGCTCCCACGTGATCGTGGCGGCGTCCGTGCCGTCGGCGGTGATCTGGGTGGGCGACGCGGTCGGCGACCCGGGCTGGGTCGGCTGGGGCGCCTCCTGGTAGATCAGGATCGTCACGGTGCTGCCCTTGCGGACGTTGCCGCTCGGGTTCAGGCTCGCGACGGTGCCGACGTCCTGAGCGCTGGCGGGGGCCGCCGAGCTCGGAGCCGACTCGACCGCGAGGCCGAGGGCGCCGAGTGCCGAACGCGCGTCGCTCTCGCTCATGCCGACGTAGTCGCCGGGCACGACGTTGACCGTGTCGGGTGTGGGGCTCGGGGTCTCGCTCGGCGTGGTCTGCGTCGGACTCGGCTCGGTCGACGGTGAGGACGACGACGTGGTCGGCGCGGGAGCGGGCTCGTTCGAGCTGAGCGCGAACGCGATCACGGCGACGGCACCGGCCAGGACGAGCACCCCGAGCACGATGAGGGGCCAGAACCAGGGGCTCCGCCGCTTCGGCTCGTCGTCGAGGTCGTCGTCGCGCAGGGCGTCGGGGTCTGCGGACCCGGGCGTGTAGGCGCCGGTGACGGCTGCACCCGCACCCGTGGCGTTCGGGTTGAAGAGCTGGGTCGTCGCGTCCTGCGTCGCGAAGGCGCGGGTCGCGTCGTCGGCGGCGAGGGCCGCGGCGCCGATGGCCGGGACGGCGACGGTCGCTGCGCCGACGTCGCCTCGACGCAGGGCACGGGCGGCCTGCGCGAGGGCCGAGGCCGTCGCGGGTCGCTCGCCCGGCTTCTTCGAGATGCACGACATGACGAGTCGGCGGACGGGCTCGGAGACGGTGGCCGGGAGGTCCGGTGGCTGCTCGTTGATCTGCGCCATCGCGATGGCGACCTGCGACTCGCCGGTGAACGGACGTCGACCGGCGAGGGCCTCGTAGGCGACGATGCCGAGCGAGTAGATGTCGGTGCTGGGGGAGGCCGGGTGGCCGCTGGCCTGCTCGGGCGAGAGGTACTGGACCGTGCCCATGACCTGACCGGTCGCGGTCAGCGGGACCTGGTCGGCGATGCGGGCGATGCCGAAGTCGGTGATCTTGACCCGACCGTCGGGTGTGACGAGGAGGTTGCCGGGCTTGATGTCGCGGTGCACGAGGCCCGCGGCGTGGGCGGCCTGCAGAGCCGACGCCGTCTGGGCGACGATGTCGAGCACCTTGTCGGTCGGCAGCACGCGGTCGCGCTCGAGCACGGTGGACATGGCCTCGCCGGGCACCAGCTCCATCACCAGGTAGGCGCTGCCCTCCTCTTCGCCGTAGTCGAAGACGTTGGCGATGCCCTCGTGGTTCACGAGGGCCGCGTGGCGGGCCTCCGCCCGGAAGCGCTCGAGGAACCCGGGGTCGCCGAGGTACTCGTCTTTCAGGATCTTGATGGCGACGGTGCGCCCGATCACGAGGTCCGTGGCCTCCCAGACCTCGCCCATGCCGCCGATGGCGACGCGGGTCGACAGCTGGTAACGCCCACCGAAGGTGATTCCGCCCGAAGGTCTCATTTGTTCAGCACCGCCTCAATGACTTTCTTCGCGATTGGTGACGCGACACTGTTTCCGAACGCGGATTGTCCCTGCCCGCCGCCGTTCTCGACGACGACCGCGACGGCGACCTCGGGGTCGGCTGCCGGGGCGAAGCCGGTGAACCACAGCGTGTACGGCTCGCCTGGGCCGTTCTCCGCCGTGCCCGTCTTGCCGGCCACATCGACACCGCTAATTCTTGCATTGCTGGCCGCGCCGTCGGCGACGTCGTCCACCATCATGTCGGTCATCGTCGACGCCGTGTCGGAGCTGATCGGATCGCCGTACTCGGTGGGCGAGAAATCCTCCACCGGGCTGAGATCGGGGTTCAGGACGCTGTCGATCAGGGTCGGATCCATCTGCGTCCCGCCGTTGGCGATCGCAGCCGACACCATCGCCATCTGCAGCGGCGTGACGCGGTCGTTGCCCTGTCCGAACGACTGCAGCATGAGGGACGCGTCGCTGATCTCGGCGCCGTCGGCGTCTTCGATCGGGAACTGGCTGGGCGTGACCGACTGGGGGATCTCGATCGAGTCGTCGTCGAAGCCGAACGCCTGCGCCTGCTCCTTCAACGCGTCGGCGCCGAGCGCGCGACCGAGCTGGGCCATGGGGATGTTGCACGACAGGCGGAGGGCGGTCGCGATGGTCGCCTCGTCGCCGCCGCCGCAGCTGCCGCCCTCGGCGTTGTTGATGTTGGTCGACGTGCCGGGCAGGGTCAGCGTGGACGGGTTCGGGAACGTGCTCTCGGGCGTGTAGTCGCCGCTCTCGAGCGCCGCCGCCACGGTGATGAGCTTGAAGGTCGACCCCGGCACGTACAGGTTCCCCTCGATGGCCTTGTTCTGCAGCGGGTCGGCCGGGTCGGCGACGAGCGAGTCGTACGCGGCCTTGACGGCGGCGCTGTCGTGACTCGCGAGGGGGTTGGGGTCGTAGCTCTGCTTCGACACCATGGCGAGGATCTTGCCGGTGGAGGGCTCGACGGCGACGATCGAGCCGTTGTTGGAGCCCAGCGCGTCGAAGGCCGCCTGCTGCACGGCCGGGTCGAGCGTGAGGTTCACCGTGGCGCCCTCGGGCGACTGGCCGGTCAGCAGCGAGTTCATCTGCTCGAAGAACTGCGAGTTCGCGTTGCCGGTGAGGTACTGGTTCATCGCGTCCTCGATGCCCCGCGACCCCTGACCGAGCGTGTAGTAGCCGGTGACGGGCGCGTAGAGCTCGGGCTGCGGGTACGAGCGCTGGTACTCGTAGACGTCGTCGACGGGGTCGGACTGCGCGACGGGCTCGCCGCCGACGAGGATCGGACCGCGCTGGGCCGAGTAGCTCGCGAGCAGGGAGCGCGAGTTGCGCGGGTCGGCCCGGAGGGCGTCGGCCTGGAACGTCGTGATGTACGTGCTCGACACGAACAGCGCGACGAACATCGCGAGGACGACGAGACTCACTCGTCTCAGTTCTTTGTTCATCAGCCGATCACCAGCCTGGGTTGATTGCGCACCGAGTCGGACAGACGCAGCAGCAGGGCCACGATGATCCAGTTCGCCACGAGGGAGGATCCGCCGGCGGCCATGAAGGGCGCCGTCAGACCGGTCAGGGGGATGACGCGGGTCACGCCGCCCATGACCACGAAGACCTGCAGGGCGATGACGAAGGCCAGACCCACGCCGAGCATCCGGCCGAAGTCGTCCTGACCGACGAAGCCGATGCGGAACCCGCGCGAGACGAGCAGCAGGTAGAGGGCGAGGATCGCGAAGATGCCGGCGAGACCGAGCTCTTCGCCGAGCGACGCGAAGATGTAGTCGCTCTCGGCGAGCGGCGTCGTCTGCGGTCGACCCTGACCGAGCCCCGTGCCGATCAGCCCGCCGTTCGCGAAGCCGAACAGACCGGAGACCAGCTGGAACGATCCGCCGTCGGCGCTGTACTCCGCCGGGTCGAAGGGGTTCAGCCAGGCGGCGAAGCGTCCCTGCACGTAGCCCAGGAACGTGGAGGCGACGATCGCGCCCCCGAGGAACAGCGTCAGACCCAGCACGATCCAGCTCGCACGACCGGTGCCGACGTAGATCATGACGAGGAACAGCCCGAAGTAGAGCAGGGATGTTCCGAGGTCGCGCTGGAAGATCAGCACGCCCATGGCGACGAGCCAGACGATGAGGATCGGCCCCAGGTCGCGCGGTCGGGGGAACCGCATGCCGAGGATCTTCGGGCCCATCAGCGAGAGGTTGTCGCGCGCGGTCACCAGGTAGCCGGCGAAGAAGATCGCCAGCGTGATCTTCGCGATCTCGCCCGGCTGGAACGAGAACGGCCCGATGTCGATCCAGACGCGCGCGTTCAGACCCTCTCGGCCGAGACCCGGGATGAGCGGCAGCAGCAGCAGCACGATCGAGACGAACATGGCGATGTAGCGGTACCGCGACAGGATGCGGTAGTTGCGGACCACGATCAGCGCGATGAGGGCGATCACCATGGCCATCGCCGTCCAGGCGATCTGCTTGATGCCGAAGGCCTCCCAGCCCGAACGGCCGTAGGCCAGGTCGATGCGGTAGATCATCGCGATGCCGATGCCGTTCAGGGCTAGCCCGATCGGCAGGATGAACGGGTCGGCCTCGCGGGCGACCACACGCAGCACGACATGGAAGATCAGACCGAGACCGAGCACGGCGGAGCCGGCGATCAGCACGCTGGGATCGATGGCGTCGGTGGCGCCGAGCTGCACGAGCACCACGGCGCCCGCGCAGATGCCGCACGCGATGAGCAGCATCAGCAGCTCGAGGTTGCGGAGCCGGGCCGGCTGCCGCAGACGGATGGTGATGGCCTGCGTCAGACTGGTGGGCTCGGCGGGTGCGGGGCGGGGGGTCTTGGCGGACCCTCGCGCGCCTCCTGCGGGACGACCGATCAGCTCGGTCGACGTGTCGTCACCGGGTGCTGGCATCGGTCAACCTCTCGACGATGGCGCGGGCGTCGCCCAGCGAACCGGCGTTGATCGTGTCCTCGACGGTCCGCTGCGTGTAGTTCGGCAGATCGGACACGTCGAGATCGGTCTCTTCGACCACGCTCGACAACGCGATCGGCCCGAGGGTCTGCTGCACACCCCGGTAGATCACGACGGTTCCGTCTTGCTGACCCACGTAGTAGTGGTCTTGAGTCCACTGGTAGGTGAGCACGAGACCGGCGACGAGTGCGCCGATCGCGACCAC
The DNA here is from genome assembly GCF_979258095.1 of Frigoribacterium sp. AC394. NCBI lineage: Bacteria > Bacillati > Actinomycetota > Actinomycetes > Micrococcales > Microbacteriaceae > Frigoribacterium > Frigoribacterium sp. AC394. The sequence continues at coordinate 1,931,981 of NZ_OZ409834.1, forward strand.
CAGCGCGGCCAGCCACGTGATGCGGCGGCGACGGCGACGGCGCTTGTCTTCGGCGATGAGCTCGGCGAGGTACTCGTCGGACTCGGGCTCGAAGTGGCTGTCTTCGGGGGTGGTCGCCACCTTGAGCGGGTGCAGCAGGATCGTGGGCAGCCGGAGCGACTTGCGACCCGTCTCGCCCTCGAAGGTGAGCGGGACGGCGGCGGAGCCGACCGTGACCGGCGGCTCGACGGACGAGTCGCCCGACTCGTCGACGTCGACGATCACGACGGTCACGTTGTCGGGGGCGCCGTGGTCGAGCGTCTCCTTCACGAGACGACGGGCGGTCTGCTCGGGGTCGAGCCCGGCCGCGAGGGCCTTCTTGATGCGGTCTTCGGCGAGATAGCTGCTGAGACCGTCGGAGCAGATCAGCCAGCGGTCGTCGGGCTGCGTGCCGAGGATGGCCGTGTCGATCTCGGGAGCCGCGTCGACGTCGCCGAGCACGCGCATCAGCACGCTGCGACGAGGGTGCACCGCGGCCTCTTCGGCCGTGATGCGACCGCTGTCGACCAGTCGCTGCACGAAGGTGTGATCGGCCGTGATCTGACTGAGCTCGCCCTCGCGCCACAGGTAGATGCGCGAGTCGCCGATGTGCGCGATCGCCATGCTGTCGCCGACCCGCAGCATCGCGCTGACGGTCGTGCCCATGCCCGTGAGCTCCTGATGCTCGAACACCGTCTCGGCGAGCAGCTGGTTCGCCGCGATCAGCGACGACTGCAGAGCGAACTCGGCGTCGCCGGGCGAGCTGTACTGCTTGTCGGTCTCGCGGATCCGACGGATGGCGATGGCGGAGGCGACGTCGCCACCCGCATGCCCGCCCATCCCGTCGGCGACCACGAACAGACGACCGCCGGCATAGCCGCTGTCTTGGTTGTTCGAGCGGATCTTGCCCACATTGGACAGAGCCGCGCTCTTGGGAGGCGTCATCGGGCGCTTACCGTCGCAGCTCGAAGCTCGTCTGGCCGATCGTCACCGTGGAACCGACGGGCACCGGGGTCGGGACCGTGACACGCTCGCCCGCGAGGAACGTGCCGTTCGTGGAATCCAGGTCTTGGATGACCCAGCGCCCGTTCCAGAGCATGAGACGCGCATGATGCGTCGACGTGTAGTCGTCGCGGATGACGAGGTTGCTCTCTTGCGAGCGACCGATCGTCAGGGGGCCGTCGACCAGGGGCATCTCGAGCCCGGCCTTCGCGCCCTTCGTGATGACCAGGCGGCGGGCGGCGGAGTCTCCGTCGGACGCGGCGGGGGCGGACGGAGCCGAGGCGCGAGGCGCGGCGGGGGCAGGAGGCGCGGCGGGGGCTGCGGCCATCTGGCCCGGCTGCTGGTCGGCGGGCAGTCTGCGCGCCCGCTGGCCGAAGAGATCGGACCGGAGCGCGAAGACGATCGCGAACACGAACAGCCACAGCACGGCCAGGAAGCCGAACCGCAGGGCGAGGAGGGTGAGTTCACTCGTCATCGTCGACCCCCCGAGACGTCGGGCCCAGGAGAGGGGTCGGGCGTCGCTGAGAGGGGGAGCACGCGGAACACGATACGCGTACGACCGATCTGGATCGTCGAATCGGGGGGCAACGGGGCCTTCGACAGGGGTTCGCCGTTGAGTTTCGAGCCGTTCGTGGAGCCGAGATCGCGGGCCTGGGCCCGATCGCCGTCCCACAGGATCTCGACGTGCCGACGCGACGTGCCGGTGTCTTGAATCGTGATGTCGGCGTCGGACCCGCGCCCGATCACCGTGCGCTGACCACGGAGGACGTGCCGCTGCCCGTCGATGTCGACCACAGGCCGCCACGAGACCTCCTCGCCCCGGACGTTCCGCGAGTCGACCGCCATGATGCCGATGCTGAGCGACTCGTCTTCACGGAGGCGGATGCTCAGCGGACCGGCGAAGTGGTACCCCTGGGCCGTCGCGTGACGCTGGGTCAACTGGGTCAGCTCGTCGATGAGGCTGGAGCCGATCGCGGCCATCTTCTCGTAGTCCACCGGGGCGAGCCGGACGAGCAGCTCGTTGGGCACCAGGATGCGGTCGCGCGAGACCACGGCGGCCTTCGTGTCGAGCTCGCGCCGCAGCGCGTTCGTCAACTCGAGAGGTTGCACGCCCGAACGGAACGTCTTGGCGAAAGCGCCGTTGACGGCACGCTCCAGCCCGCGTTCGAAGTTGTCGAGCAGTCCCATGTCTCTCCAGGGTCGGGTCTCAGGTCGCCCGATCTTAGCCGGAACGGGTGGCATGTTCTCACGAGTGCGAAGCAGCAGGCCGTCTTCATGCTAGTGTTTTCGAGTTCGCGCGAGTGGCGGAATTGGCAGACGCGCTGGCTTCAGGTGCCAGTGCTCGAAAGGGCGTGGGGGTTCAAGTCCCCCCTCGCGCACGAACGAAATGGCTCTCCCCTACGGGAGGGCCATTTGTTCTCTGTGCCGATGGTGCGCCGCCGCTGCTGCGGCGCACGAACGAAATGGCTCTCCCCTACGGGGAGGGCCATTTGTTCTCTGTGCCGATGGTGCGCCGCCGCCTCTGCGGCGCACGAACAGAATGGCTCTCCCTTACGGGAGGGCCTTTTCTCTTGCGCCGCGCCTCCTAGGGGAGGGGGGTGATCAGGTGCGGACCGTTGTTGCGGACGCTGTTCGCCTCTCGCGAGACCTCGTGGTGCACCAGATCGTGCGCGATCTCGTGCGAGTCGCGGTCGAGGAGCTCGAGCAGCTCGGTCGTGTCGAGGTGGTCGCCGAGCCAGTCGTCGTACGAGTCGGGGGTCAGGCAGGCCGGCATCCGGTCGTGCACCTCGCCGGGGGCCACATGGGCGTCGCGGGTGATGATCGACATCGAGAGCAGCCACTTGTCGGGGTCGTCGTCACCTCTGGCCGGGTCGGGCCACGCACTGGCGACCGCGGCCATCGCGAGCCCCGATTCGGGCTGATGGATGAAGTGCGGCTGCTTGCCCGTCGCGGTGACCACCCACTCGTAGTAGCCGAGCGCGGGCACGATGCACCGGGCCTGCGCGAACGGTCGACGGAACATCCCGCTCGTCGCCACCGTCTCGATGCGGGCGTTGATCGGCTGCGGTCGCCGCTTCAGATCGGGGTACCACGAGGGCACCATGCCCCAGCGGATCAGCGGCAGTTCGCGTCGACCCTGCCGCTCGCGGACCACGGGCACGCGGGTCGTCGGCGCGACGTTGAAGTCGTCGGGCAGCGGCCCCAGACCGTCGAGCAGGCTCGGCAGCAGATCGGACGTGGCTCGGGCGATGACGTAACGGCCGCACATGCGCCCAGTCTCCCCTTCCGCAGCGTCCACCGGTAGTGCTTCACTGGGGCCGAGCGGACGGTGTCACGCCGCCGCAGCATCGGCCCCGCGAGGCCTCGACGAGACGAGGGTGACCATGGCGACAGAAGACTCGGACCTGCACGGCTACGTCGTGGCGGGCGTGCTTCCCGGCAGCGGGGAGGCGGTGGTCACCCGGGCGGTCGAGTTCGCCGCCCGCTTCGGCACGGGCCTCGTCTGCGTGATCGTCGAACCGGATCGCGTGGCCTTCACCGAGGGCATCGACGGGACGGTGCTCTCGTACCCCCTCGACCCCGACGAGTCGGACGGCCCGCCGGCCTTCGACGACGACCAGGAGGCGCGGCTCCGGCCGATCGCGGAGGCCCGGGGCGTCGTGCTCGAGACCCGTGCCCTCACCGGCGAACCCGCGCACTGCCTCGGCCGGTTCGCCGAGCGCATCGGCGCTCCGATGATCGTCGTCGGCAGCCGCGAGGCGGGTCTGCGGGGGAGCGTCCGCGAGTTCTTCGCCGGCTCGGTCGCGCTGCATCTGAGCCACCGACAGCATCTGCCCGTCGTCGTCGTGCCGTTGGCCCCGGTGGCGCGCACCGACCGGCTGCCGTGGGAGCACGACCTCTGACCCGCGACCCCCGGCACCACGGGGGTCGCGGCGGGGGATCGCCGCGCGGGGCGCTGACGCGGTCGACTACGCGTGCGTCGCGCGCTCGTGGTCGGCGTGATCGGCCGGTTCGAGCTGGAAGGTCGCGTGCTCGACCTCGAAGTGCGCGGCCAGGCAGCGGTCGAGCGAGTCGAGGGTCTCGTCGACCCGCATGTCGCAGAAGACCTCGCGGTCGACGACGACGTGCGCCGAGAAGACCGTCGCGCCGCTGGTGATCTGCCAGGCGTGCACGTCGTGCGCCGACACGACGCCGGGCGTCTCGGTGATGTGGCTGCGGATGTCGTCGAGATCGATGTCGCCGGGCGCCGAACCGAAGAGCACCCGGAACGCCTCGCGGAGCAGCGACCACGCGCGCGGCACGATCATCGCCGCGATGATCAGCGACCCCACCGAGTCGGCCTGCACGAAGCCCGTCGTCAGCACGACGATCGACGCCGCGACGACGGCGACCGAGCCGAGCAGGTCGCCGAGCACCTCGAGGTAGGCGCCCCGCATGTTGATCGAGTGCGTCGCCCCGCCCCGCAGCACGAGCAGCGCGACGACGTTGGTCGCCCCGCCGATCACGCCGACGACGAGCATCGGCAGACCGAGCACCTCGTGATCCGACGGGGTCAGCAGTCGCCCGACGGCCGCGACGGCCACCGAGATCGACACGGCGATCAGCACCAGGCCGTTGATCGCGGCGGCGAAGACCTCGGCCCGCCGGTAGCCGTACGTCTGCCGACCGCTCGCGGGTCGGGCCGCGACGATGGTGGCCGCCAACGCCACGACGAGGCCGGCGAGGTCGGAGAACATGTGCCCCGAGTCGGCCAGCAGGGCGAGCGACCCGGAGAGGAGCGCGCCGATCAGCTGCGCCACCAGACCGAGCGCGATGACGAGGATCGCCAGTCGCAGCCGTCGCCCGTCGGCCGCCATGTGACCGTGCTGGTGGTCGTGCGCCATGCTGTGCTCTCTCGGGTGTTCGGGCGGCTCGAGCCCACGGCCCGGTCGCGGGTCGTCGGTGATCGCTCACCCCGACGATAGCCCGGGCCGCCGACACCCGACAGGTCTCGGACCCAGTCGATAACGACTCTCGATCCGCGTCAGCACGGCGATCGAGCCCAGGAGGCGCGGGTCGCGGAACAGGGAGGGCGCGACCGCGGTTGGCTGAGTCATGGACACGACCCGCACCTCCTCGGATTCCCCCCGCCTCGTCGCCGTGACCGGCGCCACCGGAGCCCTCGGCGGGCGGGTCGCCGCCGCGCTCGCCGCCGACGGCGTGCCGCTGCGCCTCGTCGTGCGCGACGCCTCGCGCGCGCCGAGCCTCGGCGAGCACGTCGAGGTCGCCGTCGCCTCGTACGCCGACCGCGCCGCGGCCCGCACGGCGCTCGAGGGCGTCGAGACGCTCTTCATGGTGTCGGCCGCCGAGGCCGTCGACCGACTCGACCAGCACCGCGCGTTCGTCGACGCCGCCGTCGAGGCCGGGGTGCGTCACGTCGTCTACACGTCGTTCCAGGGCGCGGCGGCCGACGCGGTCTTCACGCTGGCGCGCGACCACGCCGCCACCGAGCAGCACCTGCTCGCCTCGGGTGTCGCCACCACCTTCTTGCGCGACTCGTTCTACCTCGACGCGCTGATCGACTTCGCCGACGCCGACGGGGTGATCCGCGGACCGGCGGGGGAGGGGCGGGTCGCCGCCGTCGCCCGCGCCGACGTGGCCGACGCCGCGGTCGCCGTGCTGCGCGACCCGTCGGCCCACCGGGGCGCCGCCTACGACCTGACGGGCCCCGAGGCGCTGAGCCTCGCCGAGCTCGCCGCCCGACTGACCACCGCGACCGGACGAGGCCACTCGTTCGTCGACGAGACCCTCGACGAGGCCTACGCGTCGCGCGCGGCCTGGAACCCCGAGCCCTACATGGCCGACGCCTGGGTCAGCACCTACACGTCGATCGCCTCGGGCGAGGTGTCGCGCGTCTCGACCGCCGTGCGCGATCTGACCGGGCGCGACCCTCTGACCCTCGAGCAGCTGGTCAGCGGATCCGCCGGGACGACAGCACGCCGCTGACGCCGAGCACGAGCGTCGCGGCGAAGACGCCGAGCATCGGCACCTGCCAGTCGCCCGAGGCGTCGTGCAGCCCGCCGATCGCCAGCGGACCGAGTGCCGCGATCGCGTAGCCGCCGCCCTGCACGAGCGCCGAGAGGCGCCTCGCGTCGGTGTCGGTGCTCGCCATCCGCACGATGACGATGAAGATGATCGTGATGCCGCCGCCCTGGGCCGCGCCGCCGAAGATGGACCAGAGCAGCCAGCGCTCGGGGGCGAAGAGCAGCCCGAGGGGCATGACCGTCCAGAAGAGGCTGATCAGGGCGATGACGATCGCGGGGCGCAGCTTGAGGGCCAGCACCGGCACCCCGAGCGCACCCACCACGGCCAGGATCTGGAAGACCGACGAGCTGGCGCCCGCGGCCTCGCGAGTAAGACCGATCTCGTCGCGCAGCAGCGTCGGCATCCAGGCCGTCAGCCCGTAGTAGCCGAAGGCCTGGCCCGCGAACGCGAGGGTGAGCCCCCAGGTCGTCCAGCGGCGCAGCAGCGGCGGACGGTCGGCCTCGGCACGGCGCGCGGCGTCGGCGGCGGCGGACCGCTCGTCGATGACCGGGACGCCGCCGGTCAGCACGTCGGACGCGCCGGGCTCGGCCCCGGGCGTCGTGTCGGATCCGTCGCGAGCCGAGGAGGCGCGGGTCGCGTCGCCCGCGCCCGTCGCCGACCGCTCGCGCACGCCCCGCAGCGCCACCCGGGGCCCCACGGCGATCGACCACACGACCCCCGCGAGCACCGCGAGGAGACCCCAGGTGAGCAGCGCCACCGGCCACCCGACGACGGACGCGATCGGGGCGGTGCCGAGCGAGGTGATCATCGACCCGACGTTGAGCGCCGACGTGTAGACGCCCGTGACGAAGCCGCCCCGCTCGGGTGAGAAGTCGCGCTTGATGACCACCGGCAGCACCACGTTGCCGATGGTGATCGCGATGCCGATGACGATCGTGCCGGCGTAGAGCCAGAAGGAGCTGCCGAGGGTGCGGATGATCGTGCCGGCGAGCACGCCGGCGAGACCGAGGGTGACCGCCAGCTCGGGGCTCACCCGGCCGATCAGGGCCGAGGCCGCCGGGCTCGCGACGGCGAAGCAGAGCACCGGGATGCTGGTCAGCAGGCCGGCCACGACCGCGGAGAGCCCCAGGTCGCCGATCATCTGGTCGAGCACGGGTGCCGTGGCCACGATCGGCCCGCGGAGGTTGATCGCGATCAGGACGATCGCGAGGGTCAGCAGCCAGGTGGCGGGCGACCGCACGGCGGCCCCCGCGCGGGTGCTCACGCCGCGCCGCGCAGGAGGGTGACGCCGAGCAGGGCCGCGAGCTCGTCGACGTCGGCCGCCACCGCGACGGACCCGACGTGCTCGTGCTCGTCGCCGTAGCCCCAGCCGGCGATGATCGTCGGCACGCCGTGGACGGCGGCGCCTTCGACGTCGTGATGCCGGTCGCCGATCAGGACCGGACGGGACAGGTCGACGCCGCGGGCCTCGAGCCGGCGGAGCGCCTCGGCGACGACGTCGGCCTTGGTGTTGCGCACCTCGTCGTCGGAGGCGCCGGTGATGATGTCGAGGTAGCGGACCAGGTCGTTGACCTCGAGGATGCGCGTCGCCGGGGTCTCGGGCTTGGAGGTCGCCGTCGAGGTGGGGATGCCGGCGGCGTGCACGGCGGCCAGGAGATCGGCGACCCCGGGGTAGATGGGGCTGGTGAGCGCCCCGGTCTCGAGGTAGTGCGCCCGGTAGATGCGCATGGCCTCGACCAGACGGTCGCCGGTGAGACCGAGACGGACCTCGAAGCTCTGCGGGAGGGGCGGGCCGACCCAGGCGATCAGCTCGGTCGACGGGGGCACCGGCAGCCCCATGGCCTCGATCGTGTAGGCGAGGCTGGCGGTGATCGCCGGAGCGGAGTCCGCGATGGTGCCGTCGAGGTCGAAGAGCACGGCGGTGTAGGGGAGAGTCATCACCCTCAGCTTAGGCATCGCCGCCGACACCGGGCGGCGGTGCGGTCGGCCGCCGTGCCCCGTGTCTCGGCCGGCGGTGCTCAGGCGACCGGGCCGAGGGGCCAGGTGGTCGTCGGGACGGTCAGCGGGGCGACCGGTCGGACGCGATCGGACGAGACCGGTCGACGTGCGGGGCGCTCGGCTACCGTGCGCCGGCGCGAGATCGAGGGGAGGGTGTCGATGTCGTCTCGCGGGACGCTCGGGAAGGAGCCGGAGATGGACTCGAACAGGGGAGTCGCCTCTCGCTGCGAGAGGATCTGGTCGAAGATGGGCGAGGTCACGGGAGCCTCCAGGAGGTCGCGGGTCGGAGAAGAGGGCGGGTCATAAGAAATGTTACCCTCATATTCCGGTTCCGCAAGGGGGTCGGCGGACATCGTCCGCCGTCGCGCTAGAACAGCCGCGAGTGCGAGTCGTCCAGTCCGCGCATGGCGTCGTAGTCGAGCAGCAGCGTGCGGATGCCGCGGTCGTGCGCCAGGGTGCGTGCCTGCGGCTTGATCTCCTGCGCCGCGAAGACGCCCGTGACGGGCGCCAGGTGCGGATCGCGGTTCATCAGCTCGAGGTAGCGGGTCAGCTGCTCGACGCCGTCGATGTCCCCGCGACGTTTCAGCTCGACCGCCACCGCGCCTCCGGAGGCATCGCGGGCGAGGATGTCGACCGGGCCGATCGCCGTCATGTACTCGCGGCGCACGAGGGTGTGACCCTCGCCGAGCAGCTCGATCTGCTCGGCCAGGAGCTTCTGCAGATCGGCCTCGACGCCGTCTTTCGTCAGGCCCGGGTCGAAGCCCATCTCGTGGCTCGAGTCGTGGATGATCTCGTGGATCGAGACCACGAGGATGTCGGCGGTCTTCGCCTGCGTGACCTTCCAGAGCTCGACGACCCCCGCCTCCCGCTGGTCGGCGTCGGCCTCGAGGATGCTGATCGAGCAGGGCGGGCTCATCCAGTTGAGCGGCTTGTAGCTGCCGCCGTCGGAGTGGACGAGGAGGCTGCCGTCGCTCTTGATCATGAGAAGGCGGGTGGCCAACGGCAGATGGGCTGAGAGTCGCCCGGCGTAGTCGACTGAGCAACGGGCTATGACGAGACGCACCCGACGATCTTAGGCGGTGGTCGGGCGGAGGGGGCTTCGTCGACCCGACCGCGATCCGGTGTTGACAGAGTGTGAAATGCGACATATGTTCATGACACCGACACGATCGGTGCACGACCATCCGCTTCAGACCCCGGAGGAACACCATGTCGACCACGCTGCCCCCGACCGCCTCGCACCCGACCGCGCCGCACCCGAGCGACTCGCAGGCGAGCGACCCCCGGCCCGTGGTCGACCTCGTCGGAGACGTGTTCCTGGTGGACCTCGCGACGGGTCGTCACACCCCGGGCGACGTGCTCGACGAGGCGGCCGTGGCCGACGAGCTCGGCGTCACGCTCGCGGAGGTGCGCCGGTCGGTCGACGTGCTCTGCCGGATCGGCGTCCTGCTGCGGCCCCCGTTCGGACGCGATGCGGTCGTCGGACTGCCCGCGTACTGCACGACGACCCTGCTGCGCCGCCTCGGCGGGGCCATCGAGCTCGCCCTGGCTCGAGGTGCTCGGACCGAGGATCTCCCCGAGCCGCGGCCCGCCGCGACCCTCGGAGACCGGCACGGGCTCGAGACGCCCCTCGACATCGCCCGCCTCATCGAGCTCGCCGACCCCCTGCTCGGCCTCTTCGACGACGACGAGGCCGCTCGACTCGATCGCGAGGTCGTCCGCCCGCTCTCGGTGCTCGCGACCGAGCAGGCGCTGCGCGTCCACGGCGCCGCCCCCGCTCTCTCCGACGATCTCCGCGCCCGCATCGTCGACGAGATCGAGACGGCCGTGCACTACGGCGAATGGCGCGCGATCCCCGGTCTGATGGCCGACTTCTCCATCGCGTTCGCGCCCGACAAGCCGTAGGGGGCTCTCTCCGGCGGCTTCGCTAGGCTGCACCACCATGACCCGGGCAGAGAAGGCCGCCGCCGTCAGGCCGACGCTCGCCGCCGTGGCGCAGGCGGCCGGTGTGTCCGCCTCCACCGCCTCCTTGGCCTTCAGCGGCGCCGGGCCCGTCTCGCCGGCCACCCGCGACCGCGTGCTGGCCGTCGCCGCCGACCTCGGCTACGGCGGACCCGATCCGCGCGCGAGGTCGCTCCGCCGCGGCCGCTCGGGGATCGTCGGCGCCGTGATCGAGTCGAGTCTCAGCGACGCGTTCCGCGACCCGGTCAACGTGGCCATGCTCGACGGGCTCGCCGACGTCACGGGCCCGGCCGACAACTCGCTGCTGCTGCTGACCGAGACCGGACCGGAGCAGTCGCGACTGATCGACGCGCCCGTCGACGCCGTGGTGCTCTTCGGCTGCAGTCTGCGGCTCGACGAGTCGGTGGCCGTCGTGCGTCGTCGGGGCATCCCCGTCGTGTCGATCGAGGCGCGGGCGATGGAGGGGGTGCTCGACATCGGTCTCGACAACGTCGACGCGTCTCGCGCCCTCGCCCGGCACCTGCACGACCTCGGTCACCGCGACGTCGCCGTGGTCGCGCTCCAGCTCGGCCCCACGCGCATCCTCGGGCCGATCACCGACGAGCGCATCGCGACGGGGACGACGCACACCGCGCTGCAGCGCCTCCAGGGGGTCCGCGAGGTCTTCCCCGGGCCCGCGGCGTGGTCACGGCGGGCAGCTGGACGTCGGAGGGGCACCGGGCCGGTCGGGCGCTGCTCGACGTCGCCCCCGACCAGCGCCCCACGGCGATCGTCGCCCAGAGCGATCTGCTCGCGTCGGGGGTCATCGCCGCGGCGTCCGAGCTCGGACTCGAGGTGCCGCGCGACCTCAGCGTCGTCGGCTTCGACGGCATCAGGTTGGACGATCCCCGCGCAGCCGACCTGACGACGATGCGGCAGCCCGCGGTCGAGAAGGGGCGTGCGGCGGGCCGGGCGCTGCTCGACCTGCTGGCCGGCGCACCCGCCGAGTCGACGACGTTCACGAGCGTGTTCCATCGCGGGTCGACCACGGCGCCGCCGCGTCGCTGACCGGCGCCGCGCCTCCTGCAGGTTCCGCCTCGGGATGCCCGGGGATGAGGAGAGGGGCGCCGCGCCGCTGGGATCAGCGGTGCGACGCCCCTCTTCGCAGGACGCGGCGTGTCAGCCGGCGGGGGTGGCGAGCACGCCCTCGAGGGCCTTGTCGGCCTCTTCGGAGGTCGTGTTCAGCGCCAGAGCCAGCTCGGAGACGAGGATCTGCCGAGCGCGACCGAGCATGCTCTTCTCGCCGGCGGAGATGCCCTTGTCTTGATCGCGACGCCAGACGTCGCGGACGACCTCGGCGACCTTGTAGACGTCACCGCTCGTCATCTTCTCCTGGTTGCTCTTGTAGCGACGCGACCAGTTGCCGGCCTCTTCGACCTCGGAGGTGCGGAGCACGTCGTAGACGCGCTCGACACCGGCCTGGTCGATGACCTCGCGCACACCGATGTCGGTGGCGTTGCCGGTGGGGATCTGGATGACCAGCTCGCTCGTGTGCACGCGCAGCGACATGTACTCGGTGGGCGAGCCCTTGATGTTCTTGGTGGTCAGGTCGGTGATCGTGACGGCGCCGTGGTGCGGGTAGACCAGCGTCGTGCCGACTTCGTATGTCGTAGTCACCGTTCTAGTGCGCAGCGTCGTAAGCGTCGCGGACGGTGGCGGCGATGCGGCCGCGGTCGGACACGTCGTGCCCGTTCGCCTTCGCCCATTCGCGGATCTTCTGCAGATCGTCGGAGTTCGACTTGGTCGGGCCGGTGCGGGCCGGGGTCTTTCGCCCGGTCTTGCGCGCCGCTCCGACGAAGGGGGCCAGAGCCTCGGTGAGCTCGTCGACGTGCGCGTCGCTCAGGTCGATCTCGTACGAGACGCCGTCGAGCGACAACGAGACGGTCTTGCCCTCGCCGTCGGCGATGGGGGTGCCGTCGAGGTCGTCGACGAGCTGGATGAGTGTTTTCTGGGCCAACGGAGTCTCCTGAAAAAACAATGAAAAAGCGTCGCGGATAAACGCGCGACGGCGTGCTAAGGGTCAAGTGTAATTCATGGTTCTCCGTATGACATCCCTATCCCGCTCCGCAGGCCGCTGACGCACCTCCTAATCGTTTATGCGCACGCATTCATGCGAGGGTGAGGAAAGCGATTCTCGACGTCACCAGCGGCTGAGCGTGTCTCGCGGGTACTCGCCGAAGCGCGCCGCGTAGGCCGCGGAGAAACGCCCCAGATTGCCGAAGCCCCAACGGCGCGCGATGCCGGCCACGAAGTCGGAGCCGGGGTCTGCCGCGAGGAGGTCCTGACGCGCCCGGTCGAGGCGCACGTGGCGGAGGTAGGTCGTGGGGCTCGATCCGAGGTGCTGGCTCATCAGCTGCTGCAATGTGCGGGTGTGCACTCCGGCCGCCGCCGCGATGTCGCCCGCGGTGATCGGCTGGTCGGCGAAGGCGTGAACGTACTCGGCGGCCTGGCGGAGCTTCCGGGTGTGCTCGGTGCGGAGCGCCTCGGGGACGTCGACGGCCTGCCACGGGAAGAGGTCGAGCAGGGCCCGGGCCAGCGACGCCTGCGCCGAGTGCCGGGCGAGAGGGGGTGTCGCGGGCGCGACGATCAGAGGCGTCGCGGCGCCGAGCGCGGCCTGCCAGGCGGAGAGGGCCGGCGCGTCGGGGACGGCGGCGTAGTCGAAGACGATGCGCTGCGGCGGACCGCCGTGTCGCTCGGTCGCGACGTCTTCGAGGAACGACGCCCCGAAGTGCACGATGCCGTGCCGGTGCGGCGTCATCGTGAACGAGTACGACGTCTCGCTCGGCGTCAGGAAGGGCCGCGAACCGTCGCTGCTGAGCTGGCCGCCCGGGTGGTCGATGGTGACCGCGCCCGAACGGAACCACGACACGATGTAGTCCTTCGACCAGGGGATGACCCCTTGGATGTGCGCGAGGAACGTCCCGCTCTGCAGGCTGAGACGCGAGTCGCCCGCCGACGCGAATCGGTACGAGAAGGGCATCTCCGCACGTCGGGCGCGGAATTCGCGACCTTCGAGACTGGTCTCGAGACCGGCCCGCGCCTCCTCGAGATCCTCTCCCGACATCTGGAATCGATCGAAGCCGCCCGTCGGCGGAGAGGGCTCGGCGGCGGAGGCGTCGTGGGGCGTGTACGTGCTGGTCATGGGTGTCTCCTGGTCCTGAGCCTTCGGCAGCGCGCGCTGGTGGGGCGTGCGGCTGCATGTATCAGGACGAGGCTGGAGGCGTCATCGTCACGAACACGCAGGGCGTGAGCTCATCCCTCCACGGTCGCGCATCCGGGGCGAGTCCGCGCGCCCCCAAAACGCGGGTCGCCGATGCTAGCGTCGTCTGCGGCGCGAGATCGCGTGCGGGTCCGTGCGCCAGGACCCACCCCACGCCTCCACCCCTGCCTCAGCCCTCGCTTCGAAAGGCCCGACCGCCATGGCCGAAGTCGTCATCGTCACCGACGCGGAGGCCGCGGGCCGTCTCGCCGCCGACGCGATCCTCCGTCGCTTCGCGCGCATCGATCGACCCGTGCTCGGGGTCGCCACCGGCTCGACCCCGCTCACGACCTACCGAGCGCTCGCGTCGGCCGGCGCCGACCTGAGCGGGGTGCGCTGCTTCGCGCTCGACGAGTACGTCGGCCTGCCCGACGGACACCCCGAGAGCTACCGCGCCGTGCTCGAACGCGAGGCCGTCGAACCGCTCGGGCTCGACCCGGCCCTGCTCGCCGTGCCCGACGCGTCGCCCGCGACCCTCGCCACGGCCGGGGAGCGCTACGAGGCGGCCATCACCGCCGCCGGCGGCGTCGACGTGCAGCTGCTCGGCATCGGCACCGACGGGCACATCGGCTTCAACGAACCCGGCTCGAGCCTCGCGAGCCGCACCCGGGTCAAGACCCTGACCGCCCAGACCCGCGAGGACAACGCGCGCTTCTTCGACTCGATCGACCAGGTGCCGCTGCACTGCCTCACGCAGGGCCTCGGGACGATCCGCGACGCGCGCCACCTCGTGCTCCTCGCGTTCGGGGCGAACAAGGCGGCCGCGGTGTCCGCCGCCGTCGAGGGCCCGGTCAGCAGCGGCGTGCCCGGCTCGCTGATCCAGCTGCACCCGAGCGTCACGGTGCTGGTCGACGAAGCGGCGGCGAGCGAGCTGCAGCACGCCGACTACTACCGCCTCGCCTACGAGAACAAGCCCGAGTGGCAGGAGCTGTGACCGCTTACGCGAGTGCCGACGCCGGTGCGGGTGCGCTGTTCGTGCACGACGCCGTTCTGATCGACTCGGCGGGGCGACGGCCGGGCTGGCTCCGCACCGAGGGCGGGGTCGTCGTCGAGGTGGGGGTCGGGGCTGGGGCTCGGGCTGGGGCCGGGGCTGGGGCCGGTGCCGGTGTCGGGTCGCGCGCCGAGCCGCCGGCCGGCGTCCGCACGATCGATGCGCGGGGCCGGGTCGTCACCCCCGGTTTCATCGACCTCCACGGGCACGGCGCGGCCGGGATCTCGTACGACGACGACGCCGACCTCGCACCCGCCCTCGCGCACCACCGCAGGCACGGCACGACGCGGCAGGTGCTGAGCCTCGTCTCGGCGCCGATCGACCGGCAGGAGGCGGCGCTCCGGCGGGTCGCGGCGCTCGCGGCGTCGGACCCCCTCGTGCTCGGCTCGCACCTCGAGGGCCCCTATCTCGCGCCGACGCGCAAGGGCGCGCACGACGAGACGGTGCTCACGACGCCGACCGCCGAGTCGATCGACCGCCTGCTCGCCGCGGCGGCCGGGTCGTTGCGGATGGTCACGATCGCGCCCGAGCTCGACGGTGCCGCCGACGCCCGGAGTCGTCTCGTCGAGGCGGGGGTCGTCGTCGCCGTCGGGCACACCGCGGCCGACTACGACTGCGCCCTCGACGCCTTCCGCCGGGGCGCTCGCGCGCTCACCCACGCCTTCAACACCATGCCCCCGCTGCTGCATCGCGAGCCCGGGCCCGTGCTGGCGGCCGTCGATGCCGACGCCGTGCTCGAGCTCATCGTCGACGGCGTGCACCTGCACCCGGCCGTGACCCGCGCGGCTTTCCGCCTCGCCCCGGGGCGCGTGGCGCTCGTGACGGACGCGATGAGCGCCACGGGCAGCGCCGACGGCGCGTACCGCCTCGGCGGGCTCGACGTCGTCGTCTCGGACGGGGAGGCGCGGCTCGCCGACTCGGGCGCGCTCGCCGGGTCGGTGCTCACGCAGGACGTCGCTCTGCGCCTCGCCGTCGAGTCGGGCGTCGACCCGGTCGCGGCGGTAACCGCGCTCACACGCACCCCGGCCGATCTGCTCGGCCGCGGCGATCTCGGGCGCTTCGAGGTCGGTGCCCGGGGGGACCTCGTCGTGCTCGGCGCCGACTGGACGCCCGACGTGGTCGTGGCCGAGGGCGCGGTGCTGTTCTCGGTGCCGTGAGGGTGCGGCGGGTCGCCGTCATCGGTGGCGGGTCAGCGCTGACCCGCCGCGAGTGACAGGAACCCGCCGAACCTCCCGCGGGTGCGTGCGCAGGGGGCGGGTGCGTGCGCAGGGCGCGGGTGCGTGCGCAGGATGCGCGGGTCGGGTGCAGACCGTCGAGTCACGCCGAGTCGCGCACCACGAGTCGCACCGGCCCCGCCACCACGCCGGGCGACGGCGCCCCGCCGATCGCGTCGACGAGGTGCTGCGCCGCCGCCCGCCCGAGCTGCTCGAGCGACATGTCGACGCTCGTGAGGGTCGGGCGCGACTCGCGCACGAGGAGGTCCCAGTTGTCGAACCCGATCACGGCGACGTCGTCGGGCACCCCGACGCCCTCGTCGCGCAGCGTGTCGATGACCCCGCGGGCGATGTGGTCGCTGCCGCCGATGATCGCGTCGACCGCTTCGCCGCCCCGGACGAGGAGGCGCGCGCAGTCACGCCCCCACCCCTCGCCCCACTGCCCGAACAGCGACGTGCCGCCCACGAGCTCGAGCCCGGCCGCCTCGACGGCCTGCTGCACCCCGGCGGCCCGGTCACGTGCCGCGGCGTACGAGGCCTCGCCGTTGACGAGGGCGATGCGCGTGCGACCCGTCGCCAGCAGGTGCTCGGCGGCGAGGCGGCCGGCCTGCACGTTGTCGGGCGTGAACGACGCGTCGGCGGGGTCGGTCGACGGCGCGTAGACGTACACGACGGGCACATTGGCCATCAGGGGCACGGGTGGTCTCGGGTTCGTCGTCCGCCCGACGATCAGCAGGCCGTCGACGCGCCGGGTCAGCAGCGTCTGCAGGTGCAGCTGCTCGCGCAGGGCGTCGTCGCGGGCGTCGGCCAGCAGCACCGAGAGCGAGCCCGAGCCGAAGGCGTCCTCCGCCCCGAGCAGCACCGGCAGCACGAACCGGTTGTCGAGGTCGCTGGTGACCATGCCGATGGTGCCGGTGCGCGGCGAGTTGAGCGCCTGGGCGAAGAAGTTGGGGGTGAACGACAGCGCGGCCGCGGCCTCCTGCACCTTGACCCGCGTGCTCTCGCGCACCTGGGCGCGACCGTTCAGGGCCTTCGAGGCCGTCGCCACGGAGACCCCGGCGGCACGCGCCACGTCGGCGAGCGTGACCGTCGATGCGGGGCCTCTGCCACCTGCTGCGTTGGACATGTTCCGAAAATAGTTCACAAAGTCGTTGACGAGCAACCAGGCCGCGTGTAACTTCACTCCCGAAACCAGTTTCGGTCTCACGTTCTCGACGACGAGCACCCGCGCCGCACCTCCGGCCCGGCTCTCTGACGGAGCACCCGCAGCAGTTCAGAGAGGAACCTCCTGTGATCTCCCCCTTCCACAGCAAGAAGGCCGCCGTCGCGCTCGTCGGGCTCGCAGCGGTCTCGCTCGCCCTCACCGGCTGCTCCGGTGGCGGCTCGTCCGCCGGCGGCGACGCGGCCACCGGCACCTACACCTTCTGGGACCCGTACCCCCAGTTCGACGGCGCGTCCGACTGGACGAAGCTCGTCGAGTCGTGCGGCACCGAGGCCGGCGTCACCATCGAGCGGACCGGCTACGACACCTCCGACCTGACGAGCAAGGCGCTCCTCGCCGGTCAACAGGGCAACAGCCCCGACCTGCTGCTCGTCGACAACCCGGTGGTCTCCACCCTCGCCGAGGCGGGTCTGCTGACCGACACCGACGAGACCGGCGCCGACACGGCCGACATCGAGGAGAACATCCTCGCCGCGGGTCAGGTCGACGGGAAGACCTACGGCGTTCCGATCGGGGCCAACACCCTGGCGCTCTACTACAACAAGGCGATCCTCGACGAGGCGGGCGTCGACCCGGCGTCGATCACCGACTGGGACTCCCTGACGAGCGCCCTCGAGAAGGTCACGGCGGTCGGCAAGAAGGGCATCACGTTCTCGGCCATCGGCACCGAGGAGGGCAGCTTCCAGTTCCTCCCCTGGTACTGGGGCAGCGGGGCCGACCTGACCGAGCTCGACTCCGACGACGCCGTCTCGGCCCTCGACCTCTGGACCGGCTGGCTCGAGAAGGGGTACGCCCCCAACTCGGTGATCAACAACACCCAGACCACGACGTGGCAGGAGTTCATGACCGGCGAGTACGCGTTCGGCGAGAACGGCACCTGGCAGCTCGCGGGCATCAAGGCGTCCGACATCGACTACGGCATCATCTCGATCCCCTCGAAGGACGGCGGCGCGGCCCCCGCACCGACCGGCGGCGAGTTCCTGACCGTGCCGGTGCAGAGCGACGACGCCCGCTACGAGGTCAGCGAGAAGATCCAGGCCTGCCTCACGAGCACCGACAACCTCGTCGCGACCGACACGACCCTGTCGTACGTCGCCCCGACGAAGGACGCCCAAGAGGCGCAGCTCGCCGCCGATCCCGACCTCGAGCCCTGGGTCACCGCGGTCGGCGAGGCCAAGGGGCGCACCAGCGACGACCTCGGCACGGACTACCCGAAGATCTCGGAGCAGCTCTGGAAGGCCGTGCAGAACAGCCTCAGCGGGTCGGCGAGCCCCGAAGAGGCCCTGAAGGAGGCGCAGACCGCTGCGTCCTCCGCCACCGAGTAGCACGCCGCCGCCGCGCAGCACCGGCAGCACCCGCAGCACCGCACCACCGCACCACCCCGACACCGCCGAACGACGACAGGAGCACCATGAGCACCGACACGATGGAACGTCGTGAGGCCGTGTCCCCGGCGGGGACGGGCGGCACGCCCGCCCCCGCCGGCCCCACCCGACGGCGCCGCCCCGACACGGGGCAGCTGGCCGCCTGGGCGTTCCTCGCCCCGGTCGTCGCCTACCTCGCCGTCTTCTACGTCTGGCCGCTGGTCCGCAACGTCGACCTGTCGACGCACGACTACACGGTCCGCTCGTTCATCGACGGGAACGCGCCCTTCATCGGGTTCGAGAACTTCGCCGACGTCTTCACCAGCCCGACCTTCGGGCCGGCGCTGATCAACACGCTGCTGTTCACCGGCATCTCGATCGCGTTCCAGTTCTCGATCGGCATGGCGCTCGCGGTGTTCTTCTTCCAGAGGTTCCCGCTCTCGGCGACGCTCCGGGCGCTGTTCCTCGTGCCGTGGCTCCTCCCCCTGATCGTCAGCGCCTCGACCTGGTCGTGGATGCTCAACAGCGAGAGCGGCGTCGTCAACTCGGTGATCCGCACCCTCGGCGGCGACCAGGTGAACTGGCTCACCTCGCCGCAGTGGGCTCTGACCAGCGTCATCATCGCCAACATCTGGATCGGGATCCCGTTCAACCTCGTGATCCTCTACAGCGGGCTGCAGAACATCTCGGGCGACATCTACGAGGCCGCCGCCCTCGACGGCGCGAACGCCTGGCAGGTCTTCTGGCGCATCACGTTCCCGCTGCTGCGGCCGGTGTCGGCCATCACGATCCTGCTCGGCCTCGTCTACACGCTGAAGGTCTTCGACATCATCTGGATCATGACGCGGGGCGGCCCCGGCGACGCCTCCACCACCTTCGCCATCTGGTCGTACCAGCTCGGCTTCGGCTCCACCCTCCCCTCCTTCGGACCGGCCGCGGCCGTCGGCAACCTGCTGATCGTCATGGCCCTCGTCTGCGGCTTCGTCTACCTGCGCGTGCAGAGGAAGCAGGACCAGTCATGACCACCGCCGTCCGCCCCGCCGCGGCCCCCCGATCGGAGGCGCGCCGCGCCTCCTCGGGGAGAGCCGGTCGTCGCAGTCTCGCCACCACCGTGATCGGCGTCGTCCTCACCGCGATCATGCTGTTCCCGATCTACTGGATGATCAACGTCTCGCTCACCCCGACCGCGCAGATGCGGCAGAGCCCGCCGTCGTGGTTCCCCGCCGCGCCGACGCTCGACGGCTACCGGGCCGTGGTCGCCGACCAGCTGCCGTACCTCGGCACGAGTCTGCTGGTGGGGATCGGCACCGTGGTCGTGACGATCGCGCTCGCCGCGCCTGCCGCGTACTCGCTCGCGAAGCTGCGACCCCGGGGAGGAGGCGCGCTGAGCTTCGTCCTGCTGGTCGCGCAGATGATCCCCCAGGTGATCATGGCCATGGGCTTCTACGCGATCTACCTCAACCTCGGGATCCTCGACGAGTGGTGGGGGCTGGTCATCGCCGACTCGACGCTCGCCGTGCCGTTCGGGGTGCTGATCTTCACCGCCTTCATGCGGGGGATCCCCGACGAGCTGATGAGCGCCGCGAAGCTCGACGGCGCCGGCGCCTGGCGCACCTTCATCTCGATCGTGCTGCCCGTCAGCCGCAACTCGGCGGTCACCGTCGGACTCTTCGCGTTCCTCTGGGCCTGGTCGGACTTCGTCTTCTCGTCGACGCTCAACAGCGGCGGCGACGCGCAGACGATCACCCTCGGCATCTACCGCTACATCGGCAACAACAACCAGGAGTGGAACTCGATCATGGCCACCGCCGTCGTCGCCTCCATCCCCGCCACCGTCCTGCTCGTCGTCGCCCAGCGCTACGTGGCCGCCGGCGTCACCGCAGGCGCCGTGAAGGACTGACGACATGACCGCCACCCACCCCTCGAGGAGCACTCCCGTGACCACCGTCCAGACCTCGACGTCCGCCCTCGGCGGCCCCGTCGCCCCGCGCAGCTCGGCGCTGACCCCCCTCGACTCGAGCGAGATCCGTCTGACCGGCGGCTACTGGTTCGAGAAGCAGCAGCTCAACGCCCACGTGGTGCTGCGGCACTGCGAGGACTGGATGGAGCGCATCGGCTGGACGGCCAACTTCGACCGGGCGGCGTCGAGCGGGACCGGCTGGGAGCACTCCGGCATCGAGTTCGTCGACAGCGAGGTCTACAAGCTGCTGGAGGGCATGGCGTGGGAGCTCGGCCGGTCGCACGACGCCGATCTGGCGGCCCGCTACGACCGACTCGTCTCGCGCGTCGCCGCGGCGCAGGACGACGACGGCTACCTGCACACCAGCTTCGGCCGCCCCTGGCAGCCGGCGCGCTACTCGAACCTCGAGTGGGGGCACGAGCTCTACAGCTTCGGGCACCTGATCCAGGCGGCCGTCGCGGCGGCGCGCTCCGGTCTCGACAGCGCGCTCGTCGACGTCGCGCGTCGCCTGGCCGATCACCTCTGGGAGGCGTTCGGGCCGGAGGGGCGGGTCGCCGTCTGCGGGCACCCCGAGATCGAGGTCGCCCTGGTCGAGCTGGGTCGGGCTCTCGACGAGCCCCGTCACGTCGAGCTCGCCCGCCTCTTCGTCGAGCGTCGCGGCCACGGGCTGCTCGCACCGATCGAGTACGGGCCGGAGTACTTCCAGGACGACGTGCCGGTGCGCGAAGCGGACGTGCTGCGGGGTCACGCGGTCAGGGCGCTCTATCTGGCCGCCGGTGCGCTCGACGTCGCGGTCGAGACGGGTGACGCCGAGCTCGCCGACGCCGTCCGCCGTCAGTGGGAGGCGACCGTCGCGCGACGCACCCACGTGACCGGCGGCATGGGCTCGCACCATCAGGACGAGTCGTACGGCGCCGACTTCGAGCTGCCGCCCGACCGCGCGTACTCCGAGACCTGCGCGGGCATCGCGTCGAACATGCTGTCGTGGCGGCTGCTGCTGCAGGACGCCGACCCCCGGTACGCCGACCTGATCGAGCGCACGCTGCTGAACAACGTGATGGCCTCGCCCCGTGACGACGGCCGCGCGTTCTTCTACACGAACACGCTGCACCAGCGCACCGACGGCGTCGCGCCCGACGAGGCCGCGTTGAACGCGCGCGCCCTCTCGAGTCTCCGGGCCCCCTGGTTCGAGGTGTCGTGCTGCCCGACGAACGTGGCGCGCACGCTGGCGAGCGTCGAGTCGACCTTCGCGACGACGACGCCCGGCGGGCTGCAGCTGCACCAGTACGGCGACTACGACGTCGACACCGCGCTCGCCGACGGCACGGTCGTCGCGGTCTCGGTGCGGAGCGGCTACCCGTACGCGGGCGACGTGACCGTCACCTGGCGCGAGGACACGGGGCGCGAGGTCGAGCTCGACCTGCGCATCCCGTCGTGGGCCGGGTCGGCGCGGGTCGGGCGTGGTGGTGGGGTCGGCGAGGCCGCGGACGTCGCCGCGGACGGCGGGGCCGCCGACGTCGCCGCGGACGTGCGCGTCGGGCGCACGACGACCGTCTCCGGGCGGTTCCGCGCCGGCGACGTCGTGACCGTCGAGTTCCCGCTCGAGGCGCGCTGGGTCACCCCCGACCCGCGCATCGACGCGGTCCGAGGGCAGGTCGCCGTGCAGCGGGGCCCGCTGGTGCTCGTGCTCGAGTCGACCGATCTGCCGAGCGGAGACGTGAACGACGTCGTGGTCGACACCGGCGCGACCCTGGAGACCACCGCGACCGGCGCCTCCGTCGACATCGCCCGATTCGCGGACGAGACGGTCGACTGGCCCTACGGGGAGTCCGGCGGGCGGGTCGTGCCCCTGGGCCGGGTCGACCTCGTGCCCTACGCCTCGTGGGCGAACCGCGGGCCCTCGACGATGCGCGTCTGGCTGCCCACGGCCTGACCCCCGGGCCGCGAGCGTGGCAGGCCGCGACCCGTGGGAGTATCGAGGCACGAACGAGGGGGAGACATGCTCGCACAGGACGTCGTCGCGACGAGATTCACACCGACCCGATTCCGGGAGGGCTACGACCAGGATCAGGTCGACGATCTGCTCGACAAGATCACCGCGACGTTCGCGGCCGTCGAGCAGGGGCGCGGCCCGGGCCCCCTCACCGCCGACGAGGTCGTCGCGGCGAGGTTCCAGCCGACGAAGTTCCGAGAGGGGTACGACCAGGATCAGGTCGACGCGTTCCTCGACCAGGTCGTCACCGCCCTGCGCGCCGTCGAATCGCCCGCCGCCGATTGACCACGGAGCCGAGGAGGCGCGGGTCGGGGAGGCGCGGGTCGCCACTCGCCGACGGACCCGGCCCCGAGAGGGAGACATGAGCGACGACCGCCTCACCGTGCCCGACGCCGCCGCCTGGCGTGCCTGGCTCGACGCCCACGAGTCGACCTCGGACGGCGTGCGTCTCGTGCTCGCGAAGAAGGGCACGTCGAGCCCCACGTCGCTCACCTACGCCGAGGCGCTCGACGAGGCGCTCTGCAGCGGCTGGATCGATGGGCGCCGCAACGCCATCGACGAGGCGACCTTCCAGCAGCACTTCACTCCGCGTCGAGCACGCTCGATCTGGTCGGTGCGCAACGTCGACCACGTCGCCCGCCTCGTCGACTCGGGCCGGATGCGCCCGCGGGGCCAAGCCGAGATCGACCGGGCCAAGGCCGACGGACGCTGGGATCGCGCCTACGCGGGCCAGGCGGACATGGAGCCGCCCGCCGACCTGGCGGCCGCGATCGCGGACTCGACCCGCGCCTCCCGGGCGTTCGCCGGGCTGAGCCGGTCGGCCCGCTACTCGGTCATGCACCCGGTGCTGACGGCGGCCACCGAGGAGGCGCGGGTCGGCCGCATCGCCCGCGCCGTCGCCCGGCTCGAGGCCGGCGTCGAGCCGCCCGGCGTCGCCCCGGCCGACTGACGCCCACCCTGGTCGGAAGACGCCCTTCCCGGCGCGGCGAAGGGCGCTTTCCGCCCACCGTGTCCCGGGCGGGTCTGACGTTGGTCGGAAGACGCCCTTCAGCGCCTCACGAAGGGCGCCTTCTGCCCACCGTGGGCCGGGACGCCTGGACGCCGTGTGGCCGGGCTGCGGCTCTGACGTTGGTCGGAAGACGCCCTTCAGCGCCTCACGAAGGGCGCCTTCTGCCCACCGTGCCCACGAGAGGGAGGCGGGCCGGCGCCCACCGCTACCCGCGGCGACGGATCAGGTTCATCATCACCTGCGACATGACGACCTCGTCGCGCTGATTCAGCATCTCGATGCGGGTGCGGACGATGCCGCGGTCGGGTTTGGTCCGCGATGCCCGGGCCTCGAGCACCGTGAACCGCGCGCGCAGCAGATCACCGGGGCGGACGGGCAGGTGCCAGCGCAGCTCGTCGACGCCGGGAGACGCGAGGCTGGTCCGCTCGTTCAGGAAGTTGTCGACCATCAGCCGCATCATCACGGCTGTCGTGTGCCAGCCGCTGGCGATCAGCCCGCCGAAGGGGCCGTCGGCAGCTCCGAGGGGATCCAGGTGCATGGTGTGCGGGTCGAAGTCGGCCGCGAAGCCCACGATGGAGCTCTCGGTCACCTCGACGGGGCCGTACGTCCCACCGTCGCCGGGCCGGTAGTCGTCGAAGTGGCGGTCACGCAGCGGGGTCTCGTCGAAGGAAGGCACGAGAGGAGACGCTACACATCGCGCAGTCTCCTGGTCGGGGGCTGGACGGACGTGCGGAGGGCCCCGCTGCTGCGGAGGTGCTCAGCGCGCCCCGACCACCATCCAGCGCGACCCCGCCGCCCGCACCCCGAGCGTGACGGCGCGGATGCCGATGTAGCCCAGTCCGAACGCGAGCCACAACGCCACGGTCGATCCCGCTCCGTCGCCCACGGCGCGTTCGACCGGCACGAGGATCGCCAGGTACACGACCACGTTCACGATCCCGGCCAGGGCGAGGTACCGGGCGTCGCCCGCGCCGAGCAGCACCCCGTCGAGCACGAAGACGAACCCGGCCAGCGGGATGCCGACGGCCATCGCGAGCACCACGTCGGGCAGCAGCGCCCGCACGCCCTCGTCGGTCGTGAACACCGGCCCGAGCACGCCCGACAGCGCCGCGACGAGCCCGCCGAGCAGCACCCCGCCGCCGACCCCGAACACCATCAGCCGCCGGGTGACGGCACGAACGCGGTCGCGGTCGCCGGCGCCGAGCGAGTGCCCGATCATCGCCTGCCCGGCGATCGCCAGGGCGTCGAGCGCGAACGCGAGCGTGCTGAACAGCGTCAACGCGATCTGGATCGTCGCCAACCCCGTCACCCCCGAGGAGGCGGCGGTCGCCACGGTCGCGATCATCGCGACCCGAAGACTCGCGTTCCGCACCAGCAGCCACGCGCCCGACCGGGCGGTGCGTCCGACCCCCGCGAGCCCCGGGCGCAGGTCGGTGCCGACGGCGCGGGCCGCCCGCACGGCGATGACGACGTAGACGGCCGCCATGCCCCACTGCGCCACGACCGTGCCGGCCGCCGAGCCGGCGACGCCCCAGCCGAGACCGTAGATGAACACGACGTTCAGGCCCGCGTTCGCGGCGAACCCTACGCCGGCCACGATCAGCGGGGTGCGGGTGTCCTGCAGTCCACGCAGCAGACCCGTCGCGGCGATCACGATCAGCATGCCCGGCAGCCCGATCATCGACACCGTGAGGTAGGTCGTCGCGGCGGCCTCGACGGCCGGCTCCGTGCCGAACAGCCCCACGAGCGCGGGTGCCGTGAACGCCCCCACGACGGCGAGCACCACGCCGAGCAGCAGCGCGAACCAGAGCCCGTCGACGCCGGCCCGGATGGCACCGGCGCGGTCACCGGCGCCGAGCCTCCTCGCCACCGTCGGCGTCGTCGCGTACGCCAGGAAGATCAGCAGCCCGAGCGCGGTCTGCAGGATGACCCCGGCGACCCCCAGCCCCGCCAGCGGCACCGACCCGAGATGCCCGATCAGGGCCGTGTCGGTCAGCAGGAACAGCGGTTCGGCGATCAGCGCGCCGAGCGCCGGCAGGGCGAGGCGGACGATCTCGCGATCGAGGGGGTTCCGGAGGCGCACCTCAGTCGGTGCCGCGGGCGCGGCCGACCAGCGTCATCAGGTGGTAGACGACGATGGCCGCGACCGTCCCGAGGATGATGCCGCCGAACGTGGCGCCGCCGAGCGACAGCGTGAAGTCCGCGATGCCCATGATGAGGGCGATGCCGGCGGTCAGCTGGTTCTTCGGGCGGCTGAAGTCGACCTTGTTCTCGACCCAGATGCGGATGCCGATCACGCCGATCAGACCGTAGAGGGCGGTGGTCACGCCGCCGAGCACGCCCGGGGGGATCGTGAAGATGACGGCGCCGATCTTCGGCGACAGCCCCAGCAGGATCGCGACGATGCCGGCGACCCAGTAGGCCGCGGTCGAGAACACGCGCGTGGCGCTCATCACGCCGATGTTCTCGCCGTAGGTCGTGGTGGCCGACCCGCCGCCGAGCCCGGCGAGCACCGTGCTGAGACCGTCGGCGAACAGTGCGCGACCGGTCAGCGGGTCGAGGTTGCGCTTGGTGAGCTGGCCGACGCCCTTCACGTGCCCCACGTTCTCGGCGATCAGCGCGAGCACGACCGGCAGGAACCCGAGGTAGACGGGCAGCGCCGACAGGTCGAAGGCCGGGGCGGTGAACGTCGGCAGACCGACCCACGGGGCGTCGCGCACGGCGTCGAAGCTCACCTCGCCGAGCAGGACGGCCGCGACGTAGCCGACCACCACGCCGACGAAGATCGAGAGGCGACCGAGCAGGCCTCGGAACAGAACGGCGCTCAACACGACCGCGGCCAAGGTGATGACCGCGGTGAGCGGGGCGAGCGCGAAGTTGTCGCGGGCCGCCGGCGCGAGGTTGAAGCCGATCAGGGCGACGATCGCGCCGCTGA
This sequence comes from Frigoribacterium sp. AC394, assembly GCF_979258095.1. Classification (NCBI taxonomy): domain Bacteria; kingdom Bacillati; phylum Actinomycetota; class Actinomycetes; order Micrococcales; family Microbacteriaceae; genus Frigoribacterium; species Frigoribacterium sp. AC394. The sequence continues at coordinate 1,957,972 of NZ_OZ409834.1, forward strand.
CGACCGGGGGCAGCAGCGAGTCGATCCAGCGGGTGCCCGCGAGATTCACCACCACGCCGATGATCGCGAGCAGCGCCCCGACGACGATGATGCCGCTCAGCGCCAGCGGGATGCCGCCGACCTCCTTCGCCGCCGCGATCGGTGCGAGGAACGCGAACGACGACCCGAGATAGCTCGGCAGCCGGTTCTTCGTGATGATGAGGAACAGCAGCGTGCCGATGCCCGAGAAGAGCAGCGTCGTGCTCGGCGGGAACCCGGTGAGGATCGGCACCAGGAACGTCGCGCCGAACATCGCGACGACGTGCTGACCGCCCAGGCCGATGGTGCGCGGCCAGGTGAGCCGCTCCTCCGGCGCCACGATCTCGGTGGAGTCCACCGTCTTTCCGTCACCGTGCAGAGACCAGGGGAGTGCCATGCTCAGAACTGTAGCGGCGGCGCGGCCGTAGGCTGACGGCCATGACCAGCGACGCCCTCTCCTCCGGAATCCTGACCGACGAGCTCGACCCGGGGGTGCGTCCTCAGGACGACCTCTTCCGTCACGTGAACGGGCGGTGGATCGCCCGCACCGAGATCCCCGAGGACAAGGCGCGCTACGGCTCGTTCTACGTGCTCGCCGAGGAGGCCGAGGCGGCCGTCCGCGACATCATCCACGAGTCCCAGGACGCCGAGCCCGGCACCGAGGCCCGCAAGGTCGGCGACCTCTACACGAGCTTCCTCGACGAGCAGCGGGTCGAGGCGCTCGGCGCCGAGCCCATCCGCCCCCTGCTCGACCCCGTCGACGACGTGACCGACGTCGACGGCCTCCTACGCCTCCTGGGCTCGTTCGAGAAGCAGGGGCTCGCGAGCTTCGTGCAGCTCTTCGTCGACAACGACCCGGGCGACCCCGAGCGCTACGTCCTGTTCGTCGAGCAGGGCGGTCTGGGGCTGCCCGACGAGTCGTACTACCGAGACGAGAAGTCCGAGTCGATCCGCACCGCCTACGTCGCCTTCGTCGCCCGCATGCTCGAGCTCGCCGGCTTCGACGAGGCCCACGACCGCGCCGCCCGCATCATGGCGCTCGAGACCGAGCTGGCCTCGCACCACTGGGACAACGTCGCCACCCGCGACAGCGACGCCACCTACAACCTGCTGCCCTGGGCGGGGTTCGAGGCGCTCGCCGACGGCGTCGACCTGACCGTCTGGCGCGACGCCGTGGGCGCGCCCGAGCGCGTGTTCGACGAGGTCGTCGTCCGGGAGCCGTCGTTCGTGACCGGTCTGGCGTCGCTGCTGACCGGAGCGCGCCTCCTCGACTGGCAGGACTGGCTGCGCTGGCAGATCGTCCGCTCGTCGGCGGCGTACCTGTCGAGCCCGTTCGTCGAGGCGAACTTCGGCTTCTACGGCCGCACCCTCACCGGCGCACCCGTGCAGCGCGCCCGCTGGAAGCGCGGCGTCTCGCTCGTCGAGGGCGCCATGGGCGAGGCCGTCGGGCGCATCTACGTCGAGCGCCACTTCGCGCCCGCGGCCAAGACCGCCATGGACGTGCTCGTCGCGCACCTCGTCGAGGCGTACCGGCAGAGCATCACCGAGCTCGAGTGGATGACGGAGGAGACCCGCGGCCGCGCGCTCGAGAAGCTCGAGAAGTTCACCCCCAAGATCGGGTTCCCCGACACCTGGCGCGACTACTCGGCCCTCGAGGTCGACCCGGCCGATCTGGTCGGCAACGTGCGGGCGACCGCCGCCGTCGGCTTCGACCGCGAGCTGGGCAAGATCGGTCAGCCGCTCGACCGCGGCGAGTGGTTCATGACGCCGCAGACCATCAACGCGTACTACAACCCCGGCATGAACGAGATCGTGTTCCCCGCCGCCATCCTGCAGTTCCCGTTCTTCGACGAGACCCGCGACGCCGCCGCCAACTACGGCGCGATCGGCGCGGTCATCGGGCACGAGATCGGCCACGGCTTCGACGACCAGGGCTCGAAGTACGACGGCGACGGACGGCTCCGCGACTGGTGGACGGCCGCCGACCGCGAGGCGTTCGAGAAGCTCACCGCCTCGCTGATCGCCCAGTACGACGCGCTGGCCCCCGCCCAGGTGCCCGACCACCACGTCAACGGCGCCCTCACCATCGGCGAGAACATCGGCGACCTCGGCGGGCTGTCGATCGCCTACAAGGCCTACCTGCTGTCGCTCGAGGGGGCCGAGCCGCCGGTGATCGACGGTCTGACCGGGGCCCAGCGGTTCTTCCTCAGCTGGGCGCAGGCGTGGCAGATCACCCTGCGCGACGAGGAGGCCGTGCGCCTGCTGTCGATCGACCCGCACTCGCCGAACGAGTTCCGCTGCAACCAGATCGTGCGCAACATCGACGAGTTCTACGCCGCGTTCGACGTCTCGCCGACCGACGCGGCCTGGCTGCCGCCGGAGGAGCGCGTCACGATCTGGTGACCGTGGTGCCGGTGCCGGTGCCGGTGCCGGTGCCGGTGCCGGTGGTCGGCGGTCGGCGGTCGGCCGAGGAGGCGCGGGTCGTCATCACGACGCCACCAGATGGACATGACACCACCTTTTCTCGTGGCGTCGTGCGCATCTCGTGGCGTCGTAGGTGGCGCGCTGGTCAGCCGGCGCCGTGCGGGGGCGACGCGCGGTCAGCCGGCGTCGCGCGGGGGTGGTGCGCTGGTCGGCTGGCGTCGTGCGGGGGGCGACGCGCCGGTCGGCTGGCGTCGTGCGGGGGGCGACGCGCCGGCGGTCGGCCGAGGAGGCGCGGGTCGTCATCACGACGCCACCAGATGAACATGACGCCACCTTTTCTCGTGGCGTCGTGTCCATCTTCTGGCGTCGTGCGGGGGTGACGCGCTGTTCAGCTGACGTCGCGCGGGGGTGACGCGCTGGTCAGCTGGCGTCGCCGACGGCGCGCAGGTGCGGGGCCGGGGCGGCGGCCGCGCGCGTCTCGGTGAGGCCGAACAGCGCCTCGAGCCCGTCGCGGAACTCCTCGCCGCGGCCCTCGCGGGCCAGCTCTCGCGCCCGCACCGACGGGGTGTGGAGCAGCACGCCGGCCAGGTGACGCAGCGCGGCCTCGGTGCGGTCGGACGAGTCGCCGCGCGACCGTGCCCGCTCGATCTCGGAGTCGAGCAGGTCGAAGACGTGCTTGCGCAAAGCGACGACCGCGGGGGTCAGCGACTGCTCGGCGGCGACGGCCTGGAACTCGGCGGCGGCCGTCGACACGAGCGCGCGGGCGTCGTCGGCGGCGGTGAGCTCGGCGAGCGGAGCGTGCAGGCTGATCGTCTCGAGGTCGAGCAGCTCGACGCCCTCGATCTCGGTGACCAGCGGGTCGACGTTGCGCGGCAGACCGAGGTCGATGACGAGTCGGCGTGCCCCCGGGGTGACGACGTCGGGGGTGACCACGGGCTGGGTGGTCGAGGTGCAGGTGATGAGGACATCGCACCACTCGATGGCGGTCGCGAGGTCGTCGTAGGGGGTCGCGTCGTGCTTCAGCCCGAACCAGGAGGCGCGACCCGACGACGAGTAGACGGCCAGTCGGTCGGCGCCCCGGTCGCGCAGTGCGGCGACCGTGGTGGCCGCGTACTGGCCGGTGCCCACGATCAGCACCCGGGCGTGGGCCCAGTCCGTGACGCGCGAGGAGGCCAGCTCGAGGGCGAGGCGGACGAGCGAGCGACCCGCGCCTCCGACGTTCGTGCGGTTCTTGACGCCCCGCGAGGTGTGCGACGCCTTCTGGAAGAGGCGTTCGAGGTCGGACGACGTCGTGCCGCCCTCGCGGGCCCGCTCGAGGGCGCGACGCACCTGACCCGAGATCTCGTCTTCGCCGATGACGACCGACTCGAGGCCGGAGCTGACGGCGAACAGGTGCTCGACGACCTCGTCGCCGGTGATGACCCGCACGCTGTCGCGGAGGTCGTCGGCCGTGACGTCGCTCGCGTCGCTCATGGTGGCGATGGTGGCCTCGACCGCGACGGCGCTGCCGGCGGTGAGGGGCTCGTCGACGTCGAGGTAGGCCTCGAAGCGGTTGCAGGTCGCGAGCACGACGGCGCCGTTGACGAAGTCGCTGCCGTCGACCAGTGTGCCGACCGCGGAGGGTGCGCCGATGCTCAACTTCTCGAGGAGGTCGAAGCTGGCGTTCCGATGGGACGCCGTCAGGCAGATGAGCACCGATCAAGAGTAACGCCCCCGGGCGCATTCGGCTGGGTGATGGCTCGACGTCGAGCGGAAGCGCGGGGTGATGCTGAGGCACGGGAATGCTCAGCCGGTGTTGCGCATTGCAACACGAGGCCCCGCCGACCACCCGCTCGGCCCGACGACAGGAGAATCATGACCATCAGCACCCAGTGGCAGCTCATCGCCCGCCCCCAGGGCGAGCCCACCCCCGACGACGTGCGCCGTGTCGAGGTGACGCTGCCCGAGCTCGGCGAGGGCGAGGTCCGGGTGCAGAACGAGTTCCTCTCCGTCGACCCCTACATGCGCGGTCGGATGAACGACGTGAAGTCGTACGTGCCGCCTTTCGCCCTGAACGAGACGATGACCGGCGGCGCCATCGGCCGCGTGGTCGAGTCCCGCTCGGGCGACCTGCCCGTCGGCGCGGTCGTGCAGCACGACCTCGGCTGGCGCGACGTGGCCCAGGGAGGCGCTGGCTCGTTCCGTGCCGTGCAGCCCGTCGACGGAGTGCCGCTGTCGGCCTACCTCGGCGTGCTCGGTCTCACCGGGCTGACCGCCTACGTCGGTCTCACGGAGATCGCCGGCATCCGCGAGGGCGACGTCGTCTTCGTCTCGGGAGCCGCCGGCGCCGTGGGCACCATGGTCGGCCAGATCGCCCGTCTCAAGGGCGCCTCGCGCGTGATCGGCAGCGCCGGATCCGCCGAGAAGGTCGAGCTGCTCACCTCGAAGTACGGCTTCGACGCGGCCTTCAACTACAAGGACGGCGACGTCACCGAGCTGCTGCGCGAGGCGGCGCCCGACGGCATCGACCTCTACTTCGACAACGTCGGAGGCGACCACCTCTCGGCCGCCCTCGACTCGTTCCGCGACGGCGGGCGCGCGGCGCTCTGCGGCTCGATCGCGAACTACAACTCGACCGGCGCCCCGGTCGGCATCACCGGCCTGACCAACATGGTCACGCGCGGCCTGATGATGAAGGGCTTCACGCTCGGGAACTACCGTCACGTCGCTCCGGCCTTCCAGGCCGAGATGGGCCCGTGGCTGGCGGACGGCGACGTCGTCCACGACGAGACCGTGGTCGAGGGCATCGACCAGGCCTTCGAGGCGTTCACCGGCCTGATGCGCGGTGCCAACGTCGGGAAGATGGTCGTCAAGGTCGGCTGACCCGCGCCTCCTCGGCCGACCCGCGCCTCCTCGGCTCCGCGGTCGTCGAGGTGACGCGACGAGGGGTCCGTCGCCCAGGCGAGACCCCCGTCGCGTCACCTCGATGCGATGCCCAGCGGGCGATGCGAGAATCTTCCGCGTGACTTCCTCCGCCTTGCCCGACCAGCACCCGCTCGCGACCGGTCTCACCGCCGACTCCCGGCTGGTGCGGGCCCTGCGGGGCGACCGACCCGAGACCCTGCCCGTGTGGTTCATGCGGCAGGCCGGGCGCTCGCTGCCCGAGTACCGCGAGCTGCGCGTCGGCACCAAGATGCTCGACGCCTGCCTGACGCCCGACCTCGCCAGCGAGATCACGCTGCAGCCGGTGCGCCGGCACGGGGTCGACGCGGGCATCTTCTTCAGCGACATCGTCGTGCCGATCAAGCTCGCCGGGGTCTCGGTCGACATCGTGCCCGGGCGCGGCCCCGTGCTCGAGACGCCGATCCGCACCGCGGCCGACGTCGCCGCCCTCCGACCCCTCGACGACGAGGCCCTTGCGCCGATCGCCGCGGGCGTCGCCCAGACCGTCGCCGAGCTGGGCAGCACGCCGCTGATCGGATTCGCCGGGGCGCCCTTCACCCTCGCCGCGTACCTCGTCGAGGGCGGTCCGTCGAAAGACCACATCCGCGCGCGCACCCTGATGCACAGCGATCCCGACACCTGGGAGGCGCTGCTCACCTGGGCGGCGGACGTCACCGGGGCGTTCCTCCGCGCCCAGGTGCTCGCGGGTGCCAGCGCCGCCCAGCTGTTCGACTCGTGGGTCGGGTCGCTCTCGCTCGCCGACTACACGGCGAACGTGGCGCGTCACTCGGCCCGCGCGCTGTCGCACGTGGCCGACCTCGGCGTGCCGCGCATCCACTTCGGCGTCGGCAGCGGCGAGGTGCTGACCGCCATGCGCGACGTCGGCGTCGACGCGATGGGCGTCGACTGGCGCATCCCGCTCGACGAGGCATCCCGGCGGCTCGGCGGCGGCACGCCCCTGCAGGGCAACATCGACCCCGCTCTGCTGCAGGCGCCCTGGCCCGTGCTCGAGGCCCACGTGCGCGACGTCGTCGAACGCGGTCGCGCCGCCCCGGCCCATGTGCTGAACCTCGGCCACGGGGTCAACCCCGACACCGATCCCGACGTGCTGAGCCGCATCGTCGAGCTGGCGCACACGCTCTAGCCGGTCCGCTCTCGCAAGTCCGCTCTCGTAGAAGGGGCACGATCGTGTCCGACCCGCTCCGCACCTCCTCGGCCGGGATCGACCCGGTGCCCGCTGCCGGCACCGCTGCTGCCGGTGCCGCTGCGACCGGTGCGGCTGCGACCGGTGGGTCGCCGGCCGACGCGGTCGTCGTCGGGGGCGGCGTCGCGGGGCTGGTCGTCGCGCGCGAGCTGGCCCGCGGCGGTGCGAGCGTGCTGCTGCTCGAGGCGTCCGACCGTCTCGGCGGCGAGGTCGGTCGGCACACCGTCGCGGGGATCGACCTCGACTCGGGCGCCGAGAGCTTCGCCACCCGCGGCGGCACGGTGGCCGCGTACCTCGACGAGCTCGGTCTCGCCGACGACGTCGTGCTGCCCGACGGCCGCGGCGCCTGGGTGCACGAGGCCGACGGACAGGCCTTCCCGCTGCCCCGCACGGGTCTGCTCGGGATCCCCGGAGACCTCACGGACCCCGACGTGCTGCAGGTGATCGGCGTCGAGGGCGCCGCGCTCGCCGAGCGACTCGACGCGCAGCCGGCCGAGGTGGGCGCCGACGAGACGACGGTCGGCCCGTTCATCCGGGCGCGGATGGGCGACGCCGTGCTCGACCGCCTGGTCACGCCCATCGTCGGAGGCGTGCACTCGCGTCACCCCGACGACCTCCTCGTCGACCGCGTCTCGCCAGGGCTCCGCCGGGCGCTGCTGCGGGAGGGCTCGCTGGCCGCGGCCGTGCTCAGCCTCCGCGCGCTGGCCCCCGCCGGCTCGGCCGTCGCCGGTCTCCGCGGGGGCAACGCCCGCCTGGTCGACGCCCTGGTCGCCGACCTCGAGCGACTCGGCGTCGAGATGCGACTCGGTGCGGTGGTGTCGGCGCTCGACGCGTCGTCCGTCACCGTCGACGGCGAGCGACTCGTCGCCGACGCCGTGGTGCTGGCCGTGGGCGACGGTGCGGGGCGGGCTCTGGCGGGTCGCGCCTCCTCGGCTGCCGGTCTGATCACGCTCGTGACGCTCGTCATCCGCGAGCCGGCGCTCGACACCGGGCCGCGGGGCACGGGGGTACTCGTCGCCCCCGGCGCCCTCGACGTGCGGGCGAAGGCCCTCACGCACGCGACGGTCAAATGGCCCTGGCTCGCCGACCTCGCCGGCGGGCGGCACGTGCTCCGTCTCAGCTACGACTCGCCCGTCGTCGAGCCCGGCACGCCCGACGCCGAGCTGCGGGCCGTCGCGATCGCCGACGCCGCGGTGCTGCTCGGCGTGCCGATCGACCCCGACGCCGTCGAGGGCTGGGCGCGGGTCGCCTGGGACGCCCCGCTCGCCGCACCCGTCACGGACGCCGAGGAGGCGCGGGTCGCCCCCGTCGCCCCCCTCGACGGCGTGCATCGGGTCGGCGGTGCCGTGGCCGGTCGTGGTCTCGCCGCGGTCATCGCGCAGTCCCGGGCGACCGCCGCCGCACTGCTCAGCGGCGGGGTCGGGCAACTCGCGGCGCGCTCGGACTAGATTGGGGACTCGCGCGGCCGTCTGCCGTGCGCAGACCACGAATGGAGCGACATGCGAGGCAAATTGATCTTCGTCGCCGGAGGAGCCCTCGGCTTCGTACTGGGCGCCCGGGCCGGGCGAGACCGCTACGACCAGATCTCGACGACGTCGTCCAAGCTCTGGCACAGCCGCGCGGTGCAGCGTCAGGTCGCCAAGGCGGAGGACTTCGCCGGCGCGAAGACCGCCGACCTCGTCGACGCCGGGGTCAACGGCGCGAAGCTCGTGATCGTGCGGGCCTTCGGCGGGGGCAAGAAGAAGCAGAAGTCGACGACCACCGGTAAGACCCGATGACCGATTCCACCCGAAGCGACCGGATCCGGCACGACTCCGGTTCACGGACGCGCTCGCGGTCGCTCTTCACCCTGCTGCACGACGTCCCCACGCTCGTCACCGATCTCGTCAAGGGCGAGATCGCGCTGCTCAAGAGCGAGATCATGGCGACGCTCAAGGCGTTCGGCCTCGGGGCCGGCTTCGTCGTCGGCGCTCTCGTGCTGGTCTTCGCGGCGCTGGGTGTGCTGCTGACCGCGATCGTGCTGCTGATCGCCATCTGGCTGCCGGGCTGGCTCTCGGCGCTGATCGTGGCCGTGGCCCTGCTGATCGGCGCGGCCATCCTCGGCTGGGTCGGCTACAAGAAGATCAAGGTCGGCCTGCCGGTCGTCCCCGAGAAGACCCTCGCCAGCCTCCAGCGCGACCTGCGTGCCATCAAGGGCGTCGGCACCATCCCGCGCACGCGCCTCGACGAGTCCTGACGCGCTCCCTCCTTCTCCGCACCTCCTCTGCACCGATCGGAACCATCGTGAGCGACACGAACGACATCCAGGGTCACATCGACAAGACGCGCGCCGAGCTGGCCGCCACGTTGAACGAGATCGAAGACAAGCTGAACGTGCCCAAGCAGCTGGGTGCCGCGGGCCAGCGTGCGAAGGCCTCGTACGAGCACGACAAGTGGCCCTGGCTGGCCGGTGCCGGTGTCGTGGCGTTGACCGTCGGCGGCATCCTGGTCGCCGTCGTCAAGCGCCGATAGCCCCTCCCCGGAGGCCCCTCCGCGAAGGGTTCTCCACGGTTCTCTCGAACTGGAAGTACCTGGTTGGGCTCCCAGCCGGGAGAGGGGGAGAATAGCCGCATGAGTACCAGCGCCGACGGGTCGGCACCCGTGTTGCCGACGTCAGATTCACCCGCCGCCCCCTCACCCGAGGCGCCGTCGCCGGCCCCGACCGACGCGTCGTCGTCGGCCGGTGGGGGCGAGCGTCTCGGCTACACCCTGTGGGCCGTCCTCCGACGCGACCTCCAGAACCCGTTCGCACCCGACGAGGCCGACGCCGAGGCGCTCGACGCGGTCGTCGCATCGCTGGCCGCCGACGGGGTCGTCGTCCGGGGGTTCTACGACGTCAGCGCCCTGCGCGCCGACGCCGACATCATGATCTGGCTGCACGGCGAGGTGCCCGAGGCGATCCAGTCGGCCTACCGGCGGCTGCTGCGTACCGACGCCCTCGGTGGTCTCCTCCCGACCTGGAACGCCATGGGCATGCACCGCGATGCCGAGTTCTCGCGCAACCACAGCCCCGCCTTCATGCGCGGCAAAGAGCCCGAGACGTGGCTGACGGTCTACCCGTTCGTCCGCAGCTACGAGTGGTACCTGCTGCCCGAGGCCGAGCGCCGTCAGATGCTGGCCGATCACGGCAAGCAGGGCTCCGAGCACCGCGCGGTGCTGACCAACACCGTCGCGAGCTTCTCGCTCGGCGACTACGAGTGGATCCTCGCCCTCGAGGCACCCGAGCTCGTGCAGCTCGTCGACCTGATGCGCGACCTGCGCTACACCGAAGCCCGCCGTCACGTCCGTGAAGAGATCCCGTTCTTCACCGGCCGACGGATCACCACCACCGAGATCATCGAGGTTCTGTCGTGACCGACACCAGCGGAATCACCAACGGCGAGCTCGTGCGCAACGCCACCCCGGCGGCCGAGCGCGGACCCGAGCACGTCTCCGAGCCGACCGACTACGACGCGATCCTGCTGGCCGGCTTCGGCGGGCCCGAGGGCCAGGACGACGTCATCCCGTTCCTCCGCAACGTCACCCGGGGTCGCGGCATCCCCGAAGAGCGGCTCGAAGAGGTCGCGACGCACTACCGCCACTTCGGCGGCGTCAGCCCCATCAACCAGCACAACCGCGAGCTCAAGGCCGCCCTCGAGGCCGAGCTCGAGCGTCGTGGCATCGACCTGCCCGTCGTCTGGGGAAACCGCAACTGGGATCCCTACATGGCCGACGCGGTGCGCGAGGCCGACAGCCGCGGGTTCCGCAAGCTGATCGCCGTCGCGACCAGCGCCTACTCGTCGTACAGCTCGTGCCGCCAGTACCGCGAGGACTTCGCGATGGCGCTCGACGAGACCGGTCTCGCCGACACCATGCAGATCGACAAGGTGCGTCAGTTCTTCGACCACCCCGGCTTCGTCCAGCCGTTCATCGACGGTGTGCGCGACGCCCTGCTGAAGGCCCGCGCCGAGATCGACGGCCTCGACCTGTCGAGCGAGATCCAGGTGCTGTTCGCGACGCACTCGATCCCGTCGACCGACGCCGCGAAGAGCGGCCCGCAGTCGCGCGGCTTCGACGACGACGGCGCCTACGCCGCGCAGCACAAGGCAGTGGCCGAGGTCGTCATGGCGGCCGCCGAGGCTGCGCTCGAGCTCGAGATCCCCGAGGGCGGCGGCAGCACCGTGCCGTGGCAGCTCGTCTACCAGTCGCGCAGCGGCCCGCCGTCGATGCCGTGGCTCGAGCCCGACATCAACGACGCGATCGACGACCTCGCCGGTGGCCCGACGCGCGCCGTCGTGATCGTGCCGCTCGGCTTCGTCAGCGACCACATGGAGGTCATGTGGGATCTCGACAACGAGGCCCTCGAGACGAGCGAGAAGAACGGCTTCTGGGCCGTGCGCACGCCGACCCCCGGCATCGACCCGAACTACGTGACGGGCCTGGTCGACCTCGTGCTCGAACGCCGTGACGGCGTGCCGGTCGAAGACCGCCCGCACGTAACCGATCTCGGCCCCTGGTACGACGTCTGCCGCCCCGGGTGCTGCGAGAACGTCCGTCTCGGCTTCAAGCCCGCCCTCTCGGGTCTGGTGCCCTAGAGCTGTGACGACACTTCGCATCGGAACCCGCGGCAGCGCACTCGCCGTCGCCCAGTCGACCACGATCGCCGAGCGGCTCGCCCGCGAGACGGGCGCCGACGTCGAGCTCATCCGCATCAAGACCGAGGGCGACCGCACCCAGGCGACGGGCGAGTCGCTCGCCAGCCTCGGGGGCACGGGCGTCTTCGCCAGCGCACTGCGCTCGGCGCTCCTGGTCGACGAGTGCGACGTGGTCGTCCACAGCCTGAAAGACCTGCCGACCGCCTCGCACCCCGGGCTCGTCATCGGCGCGACACCCGGTCGTGCCGACGCCCGCGACGCGCTCTGCGCCCGTGACGGCTTGACCCTCGAGACCCTGCCGCAGGGCTCCCGGGTCGGCACGGGGTCACCGCGTCGCGCCGCCCAGCTGCTGGCACGACGACCGGATCTCGAGGTCGTCGACATCCGCGGCAACGTCGACACGCGCCTCCGCCGGGTCGGAGACGATCTCGACGCCGTCCTGCTGTCCGCCGCCGGTCTGGGGCGTCTCGGGCGCCTCGACGCCGCGACCGACCTGCTCGGTCTCGGCTGGTGGCCCACCGCCCCCGGCCAGGGCTCGCTGGCCGTCGAGGTCCGCGAGGGCGACCCCGACGAGACCCTCGCCCGCGGCCTCGCCGCGATCGACGACCGCGACACGCGTCTGGTCGTCTCGGCCGAGCGTCAGGTGCTGGCGCGGCTCGAGGCGGGGTGCGCCGCGCCGATCGGCGCCTCGGCCGTGGTGGACGCCGGTCTGCTGCTCCTGAGCGCCACGGTCTACAGCCCCGAGGGCGCCGGCACGGTCAGCTCGTCGCACGCCGTCTCGCTCGACGACGGTCCGCTCGAGACGCAGCTGGTCGACGTCGCCGAGGTCGCCGGCCGCGTCGTCGACGAGCTGCTCGAGCTCGGGGCGGCCGAGCTAGCCCCGATCGGCGGCGGGCCCTCCGGCGGAGACCCGGTGGGGAGCGCCTCGTGACGGCCGAGCGGCCGCTCAAGGGCACCCGCGTCCTCGTGCCCCGAGGCGGCAAGTGGGGCGACGGTGTGGCCGCGGCGCTCCGTGCGCACGGCGCCGCCCCGGTCATCGCCCCGATGATCAACTTCGCACCGGCCGAGACGCCCGAGCTGCTCGCGGCGGCCCTGGCACGACTCGAGGCCGGCGTCTACGACTGGCTCGTCGTGACGAGCGCCACCACGGTCGACGTCCTCGTCGGCAACGGCATCCGGCCCCCGGCCTCGACCCGCATCGCCGCCGTGGGCGAGACGACGGCCGCGGCCCTGACGCTGTCGGGGTACCGCGTGGACTTCGTGCCCGAGGGCGACAACTCGGCCCGGGGCCTCGTCAAGGAGTGGCCCCGAGACGACGTCCAGGGTCGCGTGCTCGTGCCCCAGTCCGACCTGGCCGAGCCGACCCTCGTCGCCGGTCTCTCCGAGCGCGGCTTCGACGCCGAGTTCGTCGCCGCCTACCGCACCGTCGGCGTCGAGGTCTCCGAGCCCGTCGCGACCGGCGTCCGCTCGGGCGACATCGGCGTCATCCTCATCACCTCGGGCAGCGTCGCCCGGCAGATCGCGGCGCAGCTCGCCCCGCTGCCCGCCAGCACACTCGTCGCCTGCATCGGGCCGCGCACGGCGTTCGACGCCCGCGCCGCCGGCTTGCCGGTGCACCTGATCGCCGAGACCCGCTCGGCGGCCGCCCTCGTCCAGGCCGTGGTCGACCACGCCCTCGACGGACGCCACTCCGATCCCGAGAAAGACTGATGTCAGAGTTCCCCCGCGTGCGCCCCCGCCGGCTGCGCGCCACCCCCGCCCTCCGCCGCCTGACGGCCGAGACGCGCCTCCACCCGTCCGACCTCGTGCTGCCCATGTTCGTGCGAGAGGGCATCGACTCGCCCGCCGAGATCTCGTCCATGCCGGGTGTCGTGCACCACAGCCTGAGCAGCCTCCCGCATGCGGTCGCCGCGGCCGCCGAGGCCGGTGTCGGCGGCGTCATGCTGTTCGGCGTGCCGCTCGAGAAGGACGCCGTGGGCTCGGGGGCCACCGACCCCGAGGGCATCCTCAACGTCGCGACCCGGGTCGCCGTCGACGCGGCGCAGGGCGCCCTCGTCGTGCAGACCGACCTCTGCCTCGACGAGTTCACCGACCACGGCCACTGCGGCGTCCTCGCGGCGGACGGCTCGGTCGACAACGACGCGACGCTCGAGCGCTACGACGCGATGGCCGTCGTGCAGGCCGAGGCGGGCTCGCAGCTGATCGGCATGAGCGGCATGATGGACGGCCAGATCGGCTCGGCCCGTGACGCCCTCGACGAGGCCGGATTCTCGAACACCGCGTTGCTGGCGTACTCGGCGAAGTACGCCTCGGCGTTCTACGGGCCGTTCCGCGAGGCGGTCCAGTCGACGCTCGTGGGCGACCGCCGCACGTACCAGCTCGACGCGGCGAACGGCCGCGAGGGCCTCCGCGAGGTCGACCTCGACATCGCCGAGGGCGCCGACATCGTCATGGTGAAGCCGGCCATGAGCTACCTCGACGTGCTCGCCGAGACCGCCGCCACGAGCACCGTCCCGGTCTGGGCGTACCAGATCAGCGGCGAGTACGCGATGATCCAGGCCGCCGCCGCCAACGGCTGGATCGACCTCGACGCCGCGTCGTACGAGAGCGTGCTGTCGATCAAGCGCGCCGGGGCCGACGCGATCCTGACGTACTGGGCGACCGAACTGGCCACGCGCCTCCGGGAAGGACGCATCTGATGGGCATCGACCGCGACGACCGCACCAACGACGGCTTCTTCGCCCGAGCGAAGCGCTCCATCCCCGGCGGGGTGAACTCGCCTGTCCGCGCCTACGGCTCGGTCGGGGGCACACCCCGGTTCCTGGTGGGTGCGAAGGGGGCCTACGTCACCGACACCGAGGGTCGCGAGTACGTCGACCTGGTTGCGTCGTGGGGCCCGGCCATCCTCGGCCACACGCACCCCGAGGTGCTCGAGGCCGTGCAGAAGGCCGCCGCGCGCGGCCTGTCGTTCGGGGCGTCGACGCCGGGTGAGACCGAGCTCGCCGAGCTCGTGCGCGAACGGGTCTCCGTGGGCGACGCCCGGCCGATCGGCAAGATCCGCATGGTGTCGACCGGCACCGAGGCGACCATGACGGCCATCCGGCTCGCCCGCGGTTTCACGGGTCGCGACCTGCTGGTGAAGTTCGCCGGTCACTACCACGGCCACTCCGACTCGCTTCTCGCCGAGGCCGGCTCGGGTGTCGCGACGCTCTCGATGCCCGGCTCGGCCGGCATCACCGAGGCGACCGCGGCGCAGACCCTGGTGCTGCCGTACAACGACCTCGACGCCGTCCGCCAGGCGTTCGCCGAGCACGGACCGCGGATCGCCGCCGTCATCGTCGAGGCCGCCGCGGCCAACATGGGCGTGCTCGCCCCGCGACGGGGGTTCAACCGCAGTCTCTCCGAGATCACCCGCAGCAACGGCTCGCTGCTGATCGTCGACGAGGTGCTGACCGGGTTCCGGGTCGGGCCCGCCGGCTGGTGGGGTCTCGAGGCCGCCGACGTCGTCCCCGACGGCAGCGGGTGGGAGCCCGACCTCGTCACCTTCGGCAAGGTCATCGGCGGGGGCATGCCGTTGGCGGCGCTCGGCGGACGTGCCGACGTGATGGACTACCTCGCCCCTCTCGGCCCCGTCTACCAGGCCGGCACGTTGAGCGGCAACCCGGTCGCCGTGGCGGCCGGCACGGCGACGCTCCGACTGGCGACTCCCGAGGTCTACGCGACGCTCGACTCGGTCGCCGACCGGCTGTCGGTCGCCGTCTCGGAGGCCCTGTCGGCCGAGGGCGTCGAGCACACCGTGCAGCGCGCCGGTTCGCTCTTCTCGTTCGCCTTCACACCCGACGCCCCGCGAGACTACGACGACGTGCGCGCCCAGCAGACCTGGCGCTACCCGCCGTTCTTCCACGCGATGCTCGACGCCGGGGTGAACCTGCCGCCGTCGGTGTACGAGGCCTGGTTCGTCACGGCGGCGCACGACGAGACTGCGGTGTCACGCATCCTCGACGCGCTGCCCGCAGCCGCCAAGGCCGCCGCGGCCGCGGCCGCGCCCGCCGCCGACTAGCCGCCGGGCCTCTGATCGAAGTGACCCGAAGGGGGCGTCGGCACCGGCCGAGGGCTCGATTCGGGTCACCTCGATCGGGCTGGGCGCCCGCGGCCCCGACTCGTTCATCGAAGTGACCCAGAAGGGGGCATCGGCACCGGCCGAGGGCCCGTTTCGGGTCACCTCGATGCGGCCGGGCGGCCCCGACGGGTGCGCGCAGACCAGCGGCCGGCGACGCGCTCGATCACCAGCGGGTGGTCGAACGCCGCCGAGACGAGCTCCGAGGTCAGCACGTCGTCGGCCGGCCCCTGCGCGAAGACGCGTCCGTCGCGCAGCAGCACCGCATGACTCGTGCTGGCCGGCAGGTCCTCGAGATGATGCGTCACCGTCACCGAGGCGACGTCGGGGTGGCTCGCCCGCACCTCGTCGAGGGTGTCGAGCAGGTGCTCGCGCGCGGCGACGTCGAGACCCGTCGCGGGCTCGTCCAGCAGCAGCAGCGCGGGCGACGCGAGCAGCGCGCGGGCGATCAGGGCGCGACCCCGCTCTCCTTGCGACAGCACCGACCAGCGGGCCATGGAGCGGGCCCCGAGTCCGACGGAGGCGGTCAGCGATCGCGCCCGCGCCTCCTCGGCGGGTGTCGGCGACCAGCGGGCGACGGGGTCGCTGCTGCCGGTGAGCCCGGTCAGCACCACCTCGAGCACCGTGTTGTCGCGCAGCATGCGATGCCGCGGGTCGACGTGGCCGATGCGTCGGCGCAGCTCGCTCAGGTCGACGCGACCGAGCCGTCGTCCCAGCACGTCGACCGTGCCCGAGGTGGGGTGGCCGAGGGCGCCGCAGAGGGTGAGCAGCGTCGTCTTGCCTGCTCCGTTCGGGCCGATGAGGGCCCAGTGCTCGGCGGCCCGCACGCGCAGCGAGACACCGGCGAGCAGATCGCGACCCGCACGGGCGACCCGGACGTCGGCCACGTCGAGCACCACCGGTGCGGTGCTCGACGTGATCGACGTCGGCGTCACGAGAGGTAGACGCCCGCCTCGCGGACCTGCTCGTGGAACTCGGCCAGACGCTCGGGCTGCGTGCGGACCGCCTCGGCCGCGGCCTGAGCGTCACCCTCGGCCACCGCGTCGCGCAGCGTCTTCGTGAATGCGAGGGCGGCGTCGAAGTCGAACAGACCCTGCGACGACGGGCGGCGGATGAGGAGAAGGAGGCGCGGGCCGGTGTTCGCCCACAGTCGCGCCAACGAGGTGCTCGCGCTGGCCTCGAGCAGCAGCTCGTTGAAGCGGACGAGCGCGCGGTCGTCTTCGGGCTTCTTCGCCGCGAACGCCTTCGCGCGGGCGTCGAGGATCTTCAGGGCCTCGGTGCGCTGAGCGGCACCCAGACGCGCGACACCGCGCTCGACGAAGAGCGCCCAGACGGCGTAACCGACATCGATGGTGTCGACGAACTCGTCGAAGGTGGGGTGCACGATGCGCGTGTACCGGTTCGCCTCGATGTCGACGAGCGCCTGGTCGGCGAGCTTCGCGATGGCCTCGCGGACGGGCGTGCGCGAGACGCCGAGCCAGGCGACCAGCTGGTCGTCGTTCAGTCGTTCGCCGAACTCGAGGGTGCCGTCGATGATCGCGTCGAACATCTTGTCGTAGACGACGTCGCGCAGCAGGCGGCGGGGGGCGGGCGGCTGGTCGGTGAGCGTGGGGATCGGCATCGGGCACTCCTGGGTCGGGCGGAGGGTGGGAGGTGCGGGCCGACTTCCCTGCGTCGGCCCGCACATGAGGCGGTGCTGTGGTGCGGTGCTGCGGTGGTGCGGTCTTGCGGTCTTACGGTCTTGCTGTGCTGCGGCTCAGTGTCCGAGCGGGGTCACGACGGGGTCGAGAGAAGGGCCCCGTCGACCTCGACGGCCTCGAGGTGGCGGAGGTTCGCCTCGTTCAACGGGATGAACGCGGCGATGGCGAGGTCGATGTCGCGTCGGCGGACGGCCTCGCGGATGCGGTTCAGGAAGTCCGTCGTGAGCTCCCACTGCCAGTGGTTGAGCACGGGCTTCGACATGAACATGACCCGCGCGTTGACGAGGCGCTCGGCGCTGTCGAGCAGCGGGTTGCCGACCTTCGTGCGGAGGTACGCCGGCACGGCCTGGAAGTCGCCGAGGCCGCCGACGTCGCGGGCGTGGAGGCGACCGAGGGCCGTGTCGACCAGGTCGGTGAACTCGTCGACGTCGGAGTCGGAGAGCAGCGGGATCGCCCATCGCGCGGTCAACTCGTTCAGCCCGGCGTACACCTGCAGCGCATGCCGATAGAGATCGAAGTCGGGCATCGCGATGCGCGTGTAGCGGTTGGCCTCCATCTCGACGAGGCCGTAGTCGACCAGCTTGGCGATCGCCTCGCGGATGGGCGTGCGCGAGACGCCGAGCCAGGTGACCAGCTCGTCGTCGTTGAGGCGCTCGCCGGGCTGCAGCGTTCCGTCTTCGATCGCGGACAGCATCTTGTCGAACACGACGTCACGGAGGAGGCGGCGGGGGGCCGGGTTCTCGGGGCCGGTGGGGATGGGCATGTATCAGACCTTCAATGCGCGAGGAAGTATCGATTATCCGGTACTTTACTCGACCGCTGCGAAACATGTCGAGGCCCCACGCTCAAGGCCCCGCCCTAGGGGCCGACCCGCGGGGTTCCGCCGGAGACCGTCGTGTCAGGCGCCCACGCGCACGACCGTGCGTCCGCGCACGCGCCCGGCGACGATCTCGGGGCCGAGGGCGACGACCTCATCGAGGGTCGTCTCGGTGGTCAGCGAGTCGAGCAGCTCGAGGTCGAGGTCGGTCGCGAGCCGCGACCACGCCTCCTGGCGGAGTGCCAGGGGGGCCTCAACCGAGTCGATGCCGGCCAGGGTGACCGACCGCAGGATGAACGGCAGCACCGTCGTCGTGAGGTCCGAGCCCTGAGCGAGGCCGCAGGCCGTGACCGTGCCGCCCCAGGCGGTCTCGGCGAGCACGCTCGCGAGGGTCGTGCTGCCGACCGAGTCGACGGCGCCGGCCCAGCGGGGGCGTCGAAGCGGCTTCCCCTGCTCGCCGAGCTCGGCGCGGTCGATGACGGACGAGGCGCCCAGCGACCGCAGGTACGGCCCCAGCTCGTCGGCCCGACCCGAGGAGGCGGTGACCGAGTACCCGAGGCGACTCAAGATCGCGACGGCGACCGATCCGACGCCTCCGGCGGCGCCGGTGACGACGATGTCGCCGTCGCCCGGTCGCACGTCGCGCTCGAGACGGAGCACGCTGAGCATCGCGGTCAGACCGGCCGTGCCGATCGCTGCCGCACGCCGGGCGTCGATGCCGTCGGGCACGGCCACGAGCGTGGCGGTGTCGACGACGGCGCGTTCGGCGAAGCCGCCGTCTCGCGTCTCGCCGAGACCTGCGCCCGTGGCGACCACCAGGTCGCCGACCGCGAACGACGAGGTCGACGAGGCGGATGAAGGTCCGCCGCTCGAGACCGGCCCGCCGCTCGAGACCGGCCCGCCGCTCGAGACCGGTCCGCCGCTCGAGACCGGCCCGACGGCCGCGATCGTCCCGACGAGATCGATGCCCGGTACGAGCGGGCTGACCCGTGCGACACCCGGGTCGCCCGCGAGGGCGAGGCCGTCTTTGTAGTTCAGGCCCGACCAGAGGACGTCGACGACGACCTGGCCGGGCTCGAGGCCGTCGCCGTCGGGCCCGGGCCCCACCTCTCGGAGAGACGCGGGATGACCCTTCTCGACGACGACGGCTCGCATGGGCGTCAGGCTACGCGGAGTCGCGCGGCGTGGTGCTGCGCGGCGTGGTGCCGAGAGGCGACGTGCCGACGGTCTGGTCGGACGCCGCACCGGCACGCCCGCCCAGGAACCCGCCCAGGGCGCCGACGAGGTCGAGACCCGTCGTGGCCTTGACGACGTCCTGCAGCTGGGTCATGTTGTTCGCCACCGACTTGGTGAGCTCGTTCGCCCCGTCCGTCGACACGACGGTGAGGGTGTCGATGTTGCTCATCGGCGCCGCCATCTCGCGGGCGATGTCGGGCAGGCGCGAGATGACCTGCGACGCGAGCGCCGCCTGGCCGAACTTGCCCTGCGCCTCGGCGAGGGCGTCGACGGCCTCGGCCTCGGCCAGACCCTTCGCCTTGATGGCCGCGGCCTCGGCGCGACCGGCGGCCTCGACGGCTGCGGCCTCGTTCTCGGCGGCGGCGCGGGCGGCGTCGGCGAGCTGCGTGCGGCGGAACGCCTCGGCCTCGACGGCGGCGTTGGCGGCGTCGCGCTCGGCCTCGGCGTTCTGGACGGCGGCGTACGCGGCGGCCTCGGCGGGCTGACGCACGTCGATGTTCAGGCGCTCCTGGTTGACCTTGGCCTGCTCGGCGACGGCGATGCTCTCCTGCTCGGCGACCAGCTTGTCCTGCGTGGCACGGGCCAGCTCGCCGGCGGCGGATGCCTCGGCGTTGGCGCGATCGGTCTCGGCCTTGATCTGCGCCTGGCGCACGTCGAGCTGCAGCTGACGCTCGGCGGTCTGCTGCGTGTTGCCGATGCGGGCCAGGGCGGCGATGCGCTCTGCCTCCGCCTCGGCGACGTCGGCGTTCTGCTTGGCGACGGCGGCCTCGGCGCGACCGCGGTCGGCGAGGTAGGTGCTGCCCGGGGTCTCGATCTCGCGGATGTTCATCGTCTCGATCTGCAGACCGAGCTCGGCGAGCTCGCCCTTCGTCTCGTTGACGGCGTCGGCCGCGAGGCGCGAGAAGTTCTTGACCAGGTCGTCGACCGGCTGCCCGCCGATCAGACCGCGGATCGAGCCCTCGAGCGACTGCTGCACGATGACCGGCAGCTGCTGCTGCTGCAGCAGGTAGCGCTGCGCGGCGCGGCGCACGCCGTCTTCGGTGCCGGTGACCTTGAAGTTGACCGTGGCCTTGACCGCGGTGCGGATGTAGTTGGCGTCGATCGCCTGGACCTCGACGGGGGTCTGGTACTGCTCGAGGCTGAGCTTGAAGCCCTCTTGGAAGATGGGCCAGACGAACGTGCGGCCCCCGATGATGACCTTCTGCGGGCTCGAGATGCCCCCGCCCTCGGAGCGCTCGGCACCACGGCCGACGACGATCAGCGCCTCGTTCGGCGGGACGCGGCGCACGCGGCTGGCGATGAACGACAGCAGCGCGATGGCGATGACGACCGCGACGACGATGGCGACGACGCTGGTGTTGCCGGAGATGAAGTCCACAGGGCTTCTCGTTTCTCTTTCGGTGGTGCAGGGCGGTTGTCAGGGGGGCCGGGGGAGCCTAGGAGGCGCGGGTCGGCTCGGAGTCGTCGCGCACGACCTCGACGCGCGGCCCGGACTCGGCCACCACGCGGATGCGTGTGCCGCGCTCGATGCGCACGTCGCTGACGGCGAGACGCCGTTCGAGTTCGCGGACGCCGTCGAGCCGGACCTCGCCGCCGGTCGGCGTGATGGTCTCGGTGGCGGTGCCGACGAAGCCGACGGGCGACCAGTGGCCGCCGGTCTCGCGTCTGGTCACGCGGCGGATGACGATCTGGATCAGCACGAGCGCGACGAGCGCCATCGCGACGGCGATGGCGTACGTCCACCCCGAGGGCAGACCGCTCTGCAGCGTGACGATGCCGGCCAGGCCGAAGATGGCGAGGGCCGCACCGACGGCGACGCCCGAGACGAGGCCGTCGCCGATGTCGAAGACGTCGAGCAGATCGCCCACGACGATGCTGACCAGGAGGACGACGAGCCCCACCGACCCGACGACGATGAACGTGACCATGCATCGAGACTGTCAGATGACGACGCCTCGCGTCTCGCCTGCGCGGGGGAATGTGGACGGATCCGTCCGTGTGGAGGCGACCCGCGCCTCCTCGGCTCAGCCGAAGAGGATCGCGGCCTCGTCGTAGCGGTGCTGCGGCACGGTCTTCAGGCTGTCGAGCGCCTCCTCGAACGAGACGTGCACGATGTCCGTGCCGCGCAGGGCGACCATGCGCCCCCAGCGCCCCTCCTGCACGGCGTCGCTCGCCGCGAGACCGAGACGCGTCGCGAGCACTCGGTCGTACGACGTCGGGGTGCCGCCGCGCTGGATGTGCCCCAGCGTCGTCGCGCGCGTCTCGATGCCGGTGCGCTCCTCGATGATCGGGGCGAGGCGCTCGCCGATGCCGCCGAGACGCGGGCGGCCGAAGGCGTCGAGACCGCGCTCGGAGTGCACGTCGGTGCCCTGGTCGGGCACGAAGCCCTCGGCGAC
Organism: Frigoribacterium sp. AC394; assembly: GCF_979258095.1. Taxonomy (NCBI): domain Bacteria; kingdom Bacillati; phylum Actinomycetota; class Actinomycetes; order Micrococcales; family Microbacteriaceae; genus Frigoribacterium; species Frigoribacterium sp. AC394. The sequence continues at coordinate 1,979,479 of NZ_OZ409834.1, forward strand.
GACCACCAGAGGTGCGCGCCCTCGGTCGTAGGCGGACTTCACCCACGCGACGATCTGGTCCATGCTCGTCGCCTGCTCGGGGATGAGGATCGCGTGCGCACCCGACGCCATGCCCGAGTGCAGCGCGATCCAGCCGACGTGGCGGCCCATGACCTCGGCCACCATGCAGCGGCTGTGCGACTCGCCCGTGGTGCGGAGGCGGTCCATCGCATCGGTCGCGATCTGCACGGCCGTGTCGAAGCCGAAGGTGTAGTCGGTGGCGCCGAGGTCGTTGTCGACCGTCTTCGGCACGCCGACGATCTTGAGGCCGGCGTCGGTCAGGCGCTTCGCGGCCGCGAGGGTGCCCTCGCCGCCGATCGCGATCATGGCGTCGATGCCGTGGCGCTCCATGTTCTCGGTGATCCGCGCCACGCCGCCGTCGCCCTCGAAGGGGTTCGTGCGGCTCGTGCCGAGGATCGTGCCGCCTTGCTTCGCGATGCCCTGGATGTCCTTGCGGGCGAGAGGCACGATGTCGGCGTCGACCACCCCCCGCCAGCCGTCGCGGAACCCGACGAACTCCTGCCCGTGGATCTGCGTGCCCTTGAGGACGGCTCCGCGGATGACGGCGTTGAGTCCAGGGCAGTCGCCGCCGCTGGTGAGGATTCCGATTCTCATCGTGATGCTCCATCGCAAGGTCGGGCCCGGCCCGGAGGGCCGAGGTCGATCCCATCATGGCGTACTACCGTGGATGCATGACCGACCAGTCCACGCCGCGACCCCCGTCGCCGTGGGCGCGCTTCACCCGACCCGCACCCGGTGAGGATCGCGCGATCCCCCTCGCCGCGCCTCCTCGGCCGGTGAACACCCTGCCGGAGGCACGGGTCGCGTCGACCGCGCCGGTCGCCCCGCAGACCTGGTCGCCCGAGGCGCCCGAGCGCACGCCGTCCGGTCAGGGCGCGGCCGGGTCCGCTGCGGAGGGCACGCCGGCCCCCGATCACCGGGCCCGCGACGCCGACTTCGACTCGTACTTCGCGCCCGCGGACGACGACGTCTGGGACGCTCCGCGGCCTCGGCACGAGGACCCGGGGCACGGCCTGGCCGTCGCGTCGGTCGTCTTCGGCGTCTTCTTCGCGCCGCTCGGCATCGTGCTGGGGCTGGTCGCCGCCCACCGGTCGTCGCACGCCGGCTTCTCGCGTCGGCTGGCCCTGACCGGCGTCGCGATCGGCGGCGTCGTGCTGATCGCGAGCATCGTCTACGGCGTCAGCGCCCTCGACTACCTCGCACGGCTGTCGGCGACCTGCGCCCAGCTCGGCTCGGGCGAGTACGTCGACCCGGCCGGGCGCGAGGTCACCTGCGGCTGAGAGGCCCTCAGCCGGGTCGCCCTCAGCCGGGTCGCCCCCAGCCGGGCCGCGCGCAGCCGGGTCGGACCCGGAGTCGCGCGCAGCCCAGTCGCCTCAGAGGCGGACGGTGCCCGTGTCGGCGATGTTCTCGGGGTGACCGCCGGTGATCGCTGCCTTCGCGTACTTCAGCATCGTGATCGCCTTGGGCTCGTTGCTCACCCAGTACTCGGCCGTCTCGACGTCGACCTCGAGCAGCGCGACGGTCGGGTCGTCTCGACCCTGGTCGAACCATGCCTCGGCCGCGGTGGTCCACAGCTCGTCGATGATCTCGGCGTCCTTGACGACGGTCGCCTTGCCCGAGAGCGACAGGTAGCCCTTGCCGGTCTCGACCGCGACGTTGACCTGAGGGTGCGCGCGCACGTCGTCCGTCTTGGGTGACGGGTCGGGCGTGAAGAAGTAGACCTTGCCGTCGAACTCGCGGTCGACGATGGCCAGGGGCCGACTGACCAGGTGCTGGCTGCTGCCCTGGGTCGTGAGGATGCCGATGCGGCCCTTGTCGAGCACCTCGGAGATGCGCTTGATGTCGTTCGTGTCCGTCATGGCTGCGACGGTACGCCGGAGGCGCGGTGCGAGTCACAGTGAACCGCGCCTCCTCGTCCGCAGGCGTCGCAGACCACCAGCTGCTCGCGGCACTGCACGTCGCTGCAGTTCTGCATCCGCTTCGTGGCGTCTCCGCATCGCACGCAGCGGCCGAGCACCGCGGTGTGGTCGGAGAAGTCGACCGAGCCGCGCCCGTCGAAGACGTAGAGCGAGCCGTCCCAGACGCCGTCGTCGCCGAAGCGCTCGCCGTAGCGGACCACCCCGCCCTCCAGCTGGTACACGCGGGAGAACCCGCGGCTCGTCATCAACGAGCTGAGCACCTCGCAGCGGACCCCGCCGGTGCAGTACGTCACGATCGGCTCGTCCTTCAGGTGGTCGTAGCGCCCGCTCTCGATCTCGGCGACGAACTCGCGCGTCGTGGCGACGTCGGGCACGACCGCGTCGCGGAACCGCCCGATGCGCGACTCGAACTCGTTGCGGCCGTCGAAGAAGGTCACCTGCTCGCGGTCCATCAGCTCGTGGAGGTCGTCGGGGCTGAGGCGGGTGCCGCCGCCGACGACGCCCTGCTCGTCGACGCGCAGCTCGTCGGGGGCGCCGAAGGTGACGATCTCTTCGCGGACCTTGACCGACAGCTTGGGGAAGTCGTGACCGGTGCCCTCGCTCCACTTCGCGTCGACGCCCGCGAAGGGGGCGTACTCGCGCGTGGTCCGCAGGTAGCGCTTGACGTCGGCGAGCTCGCCGCCGACCGTGGCGTTGATGCCGTGCGGCGAGAGCACGATGCGGCCGGTCAGGTCGAGCGAGCGGCAGAGCTCGCGCTGCCAGAGGCGGATGGCCTCGGGGTCGGCGAGCGGGGTGAAGACGTAGAACAGCAGGATCTTGGGGACGGCCACCGGACGAGTGTAGCCATCGGTAGTCAGGGGCTGGATGATAAATGCACTATTCTGGGATGTGGCACGACAGGTCGACCGGTCGGTGCCGCCACCCACCATGAGGAGGATCGATGCCCATCCCGACGACCCCGTCGCCCACCCTCTGCCGGCGTCTCCACCGCGACGAGGTCTTCGAGCTCGTCCTCGAGGCGATCGTGTCGGGGCAGCTCGGCGAGGGCGAACGCCTGCACGACACCGATCTCGAAGACTGGCTCGGCGTCTCGCGCACACCCATCCGCATGGCGCTCGCCCGCTTGGAAGACCTCTCTCTCGTCGAGACGGTGCCCAAGCGGTACACGCGGGTCAGCACCGCGCGCCCGTGGCTCGTCCGGCCTCTGCTGTCGACGCTCTGCTCGCTCGCCGATCTCGCGCTCGCCGAGGCGATCGCCGACGACGCGGCCCGGGTCGCGGTGGCGGCGGCGCTCGACGGTCCGCTGCCGGTGGACGAGGAGGCGCGGGTCGCATCGCCGACCGCGCCCCCGGTCATCGAGGCGCTCGTCTCCGCCGCCGAGGCGATGGCCACGGCGTCGTCGAACCGGCGGCTCGCTCAGCTGATGGGCCATTTCGGCCCCACGGTGCTGTTCCATGCCCGCTTCATCGGCGACGATCTCGACGAGGCGGGGCTGTCGGCGGCGCTGGCCGCCCTCGGCGCCGCCGTGGCCCGTGCCGACCTCGACGCCTCACGCGTCGCCCTCGCCGAGATCGCGTCGGCGCCGGTGCTGCTCTCGGTCGTGCGTGCCGGCAGAGCGGCGGCGTGACGACCGGTGGTGTCAGTAGGCGCCGACGGGGCGGATGACCGCTCGGACCGTCCGCGCCAGGACGACGGCGTCCGTCGCCGGAGTCCAGTCGTGGACGTACGAGAGATCGAGGTCGAGCCCGTCGTCCCATGGGAGGTCGGAGCGGCCGCCGACCTGCCACGGGCCGGTCAGGCCGGGCAGCACGAGCAGTCTCTGACGCGCCCGGTCGCAGTACCGGTCGACCTCGCGGAAGAGCGCGGGTCGTGGCCCGACGAGGCTCATGTCGCCTCGGAGGATGTTCCAGAGCTGGGGCAGCTCGTCGATCGAGTAGAGGCGCAGCACGCGACCCACCCTGGTGATGCGCGGGTCGTCGCGCAGCTTGAAGAGCGGGCCGCCGGCCTCGTTGCGGGCGACGAGATCGGCCAGGCGGGTCTCGGCGTCGACGTGCATGGTGCGGAACTTCAGCATCGTGAACGCCTCGCCGTCGAGCCCGGCGCGCACCTGCCGGTAGAGGACGGGCCCGCGACTGTCGAGTCGCAGGGCGAGGGCCGTGACGAGAGCCAGGGGCAGCAGGGCGACGATGAGCAGGGCGGCCACCACGACGTCGACGACGCGCTTCGTCACCCGGTGGGGTCGGCGTCGGACGGGCGGCAGCTCGATGCGGATGCTCTCGGCGTGCGGGCGGAGGGGCGTCGACGTCACCGGGTCACCCGCCGGGTCTCGGGCAGGGGCGGGATGTCGTCGAGCCCGGCGACCGCGGGCCCGAGGGCGTCGCGACCGAGCAGCCCCGTGAGAGCGTCGCCCGCCTCGACCCACCGGCGATCGACGAGCGTCGCGACGAACGCGTCGAACGACGGGCGCAGGGCCGGGTGGTGCAGGTCGATCGACACGTGGCGGGAGAGGAACGCCGCGCGGTGGTCGAGGGGCTCGGCGGCCTTGCGGGTGAGGGGGTTCTCGGCGCGGTCGACGAAGACCGTCGTCTCTCGGACGACGTCGGCGCAGGTGGCGCCGTCGGCCGTCATCGCCTCGACGACGCGGTCGGCGATCTCGGCCGTCTCGTCGGTCGGGGCGTGCGCTGCAGAGCGGATGGCGTCGCCGTGCAGGATGCCGATCAGCTCGAACGTGTCGAGCAGATCGGCGACCGTGACCGATGAGATCCGGGTGTACCGGTTGGCCTCGATGTCGACGAGGCCCTGCGTCGCGAGACGCGCCAGCGCCTCCTTGACGGGTGTCTTCGAGACGCCGAGCCACGCGGCGATGTCGTCTTCGAACAGGCGCTCGCCCGGGTGCAGCGTGCCGTCGAGAATGGCGTCGAGCACCGATTCGAACGTCAGGTCACGCAGCAGTCGCCGGGGGCGGCGTGTGGAGCGGTCGGGAACTGGCATGCTGCCTCCAAGGTCGGAAGCAAAACATATCATCTGTCATTCTTTTAAGCCAGACCCGATATTCCGGTGTCGGCGGACCGCGCCGGCCGAGGGGCGCTCGGCGGGGTCCGCCCGGCCTCAGCCGGGCTGCCGCGCGTGCCAGCGGCCGCGCACGACGAGGATGCCCGCGCCGATCAAGGCGGCCACCAGCGAGCCCACCAGCACGCCGACCTTCACCACGTCGTCCTGCGCGCTGCCGGTGCCGTAGGCGAGCTCGCCGACGAGGAGCGACACCGTGAACCCGATCCCGGCGACGAACGACAGACCCAGCACGTCGGACCAGCGGAGGGTCGGGTCGAGCCGGATGCCCGGCAGGCGCGTCACGAGGAGCGACGCGCCGGTGATCCCGATCGACTTGCCGACGACCAGGGCGACGATGATCCCGAGGGCGACGCTGTCCGTCAACGACTCGGTGAGGCCGCTGACGCCGCCCACCGAGACCCCGGCCGAGAAGAACGCGAAGATCGGCACGGCCAGACCCGACGAGATCGGGCTCCAGCGCTCGGCGAAGTGGTGCGTCAGCGGGTGGCGTTCCTCTCGGCCGTCGGCCTTGACGTGCGTGACACCGGCCCGCTTCGTCGCGACCGCCGGCACCAGGAGGCCCAGGACGACGCCGGCGATGGTGGCGTGCACACCCGAGGCGTGCACGAGGGCCCATGCGGTGACGCCCAGGGGGATCAGCAGCCACCACGAGCGCACCCCGCGGCGCACGAGCACCGCGAACGCGATCAGCGGCAGGACCGCGAGCAGGAGCGGGACGAAGGCGATGCCGGCCGTGTAGAACACGGCGATGATCGTGATCGCGATGAGGTCGTCGACGACGGCGAGGGTGAGGAGGAACGTCCGCAGAGCGGGTGGGAGGTTCTTGCCGACGACGGCGATCACCGCGACGGCGAAGGCGATGTCGGTCGCCGCCGGGATGGCCCAGCCCTGCAGGGCGTCCGGTCCGGCGTTCAGGTTGATCAGCGTGAAGATGACGGCGGGCAGGATGACGCCGCCGACGGCCGCCGCGATCGGGAGGGCGGCGACCTTCGGGTCGCGGAGCGAACCCGCCACGAACTCCTGCTTGAGCTCGAGGCCGACGACGAAGAAGAAGATCGCCAGCAGGCCGTCCGCGGCCCAGGTGCCCACGCTGAGGTTCAGGTGGAGCGCCTCGGGGCCGAAGCGGAGGTCCCGGACCTCCGAGTAGAAGCCGCCGGCCGGGCTGTTGGCGATGACGAGTGCGAGCACGGTGGCCACGAGCAGCAGCAGCCCGCCCGTGGTGTCGCGGCTGACGAAGCGGGAGATGCGCTGCGCGCGGGATGCGCCTCCGGGGGCCTGCTGGGGGGAGGGGTGGGCGGACGGAGCGTCGGACATGCGTGACCTCGGGGTCGGTGGAGCGAGAAGGGGATGCGTGTCACCCGGCCTGGAGGTCGGGTGGTCTCAGCGCCGTGGCGGCGGGCAGCCGGCTATCTCGCCGTGGGCGTTGCTGCCCCACAGGCTCATCCACCCGTTCGTGCCGCACGTGCGCTTCGTCAGCACGCGGGCCTTCGGGAACGACTGCGCACGGACCGTCACGCGACGTCGCACGTGTCGGATCCGGGCGTGGCTCATGGGCTCCAGGGTACTTCGTCCGGTGCGATGCTCGCCTGAGCTACCGGCGCATCCTGTCCGTCGAGAACTCCGGGGTCGCGAAGTCGCCGCCCTGGGGCACGCTCGGGTCGATCGGCGCGACGGGGCCACGCTGCCCCGCGTCGTCGAGGGGCGCGAAGCCCACGGCGGCGCCGGCGTCGAGGCTCCACCAGCGCTCCGCATTGGCCGACACCGCGTAGAACACCGCGGTGTGCTCCGCCGTGGTCATCGCGGCGACGAACGCGCGAAGCCCGTCGGCCGGGCTGAGCCAGGTGCGCTGCGTGCGCGGGGAGTCGGGCCGCTCTTCGTAGGTGCCGATCCGCACGGAGATCGTGCTGAGATCGAACTTGTCGGCGTACAACCGGCACAGGGCCTCGCCCGCCACCTTCGAGACGCCGTAGAAGCCGTCGGGTCGCGGCGGCATCGAGGGATCGACGAGGGTGCCGGCGGGGTAGGACCCGGTCAGACGGTTGCTGCTCGCGTAGACCACACGCGGAACCCCGGCCCGCCGCGCGGCCTCGAGCACGTGATACGTGCCCACGATGTTGACGTCGGCCAGGTCGTGGAAGTCGGCCTCGTCGGGGATGCCCCCGAGGTGGATGACGCCGTCGGCCCCCGCGAACGACTCGACCAGCGCCTCCAGATCGGCCAGCTCGGCGATCACGACGTGGTCGCGCGCCCCCACCGGCGCCATCGGCGCGCGATCGGTCGAGACGAGCTCGACCCCCTGCTCGTGGAGCGCGACCCGGAGGGCGGAGCCGATCGTGCCCGCCGCGCCCGTGATCACCCAGCGACTGCCTGCGATGTCCGTCATGATCGGATGCTATTGCCCGCCGGTGTCATCCCGGGTCAAGCGCCGCACGCTCGAGGCGTCGACCGTCAAATGCCTCTTTGGGGGTCGGTCGCTGCGGGTGTCGGGGGCGGCGTCTACCATCGCCGCATGCCCGATCCCGCCCCGACGCCCGACCAGGCCGGGGCTCCGATCGAGACGACGTACCGTCCGAGCGAGCACGTCGACGTGCGGGCGACGCTCCGACCGCTGTCACGCGGTTCGGGCGACCCCGCGTTCCGGGTGGTCGGCGGCGCCCTGTGGCGTGCCGTGCGGGCGCCGACCGGCCCCGCGACGCTCCGCCTCGAGTCGACGACCGACGGCATCCGCGCCCACGCCTGGGGCCCGGGCGCCGACTGGGTCGTCGAGGCCGTCCCCGAGATGCTCGGTCGCGGCGACGACTGGTCGGGTCTCGACGTCGCCGACAACGCGTTCCTGCGCGATGCCCGCCACCGCCTCCCCGGGCTCCGCCTGACGCGCACCAACCAGGTCGTGCAGATGCTCGTGCCCGCCGTGCTCGAGCAGAAGGTGACGAGTCGCGAGGCCTGGCGGGCCTGGCGCGACCTCGTGCGCCGACACGGCGAGCCGGCGCCCGGGCCCGCGCCCGACGGGCTCGTCGTGCCGCCCGACGCCGCGGGGTGGCGGCGGATCCCGAGCTGGGAGTGGCACCGCGCCGGGGTCGGCCCGCAGCGATCCGACACCGTGATGCGGGTCTGCGCCGTCGCGCCGTCGCTCGAGAAGACGCTGACGCTCGGTCGCGGCGGACCGGAGGTCGAGAGGCGGCTGCGATCGATCCCCGGCATCGGCGTGTGGACGGCCGCCGAGACGATGCAGCGGGCCCACGGCGACGCCGACAGCCCGAGCGTCGGCGACTACCACCTCCCGGCGCTCGTCGGCTGGGCCCTGATCGGGAGACCCGTCGACGACGACGGCATGCTCGAACTGCTCGAACCGTGGCGCGGTCACCGCGAGCGGGTCATGCGGCTCATCTCGGCCAGCGGGTTCTCGAAGCCGAAGTTCGGCCCGCGGATGACCATCCAGGACCACCGGTTCCACTGACGCCCCGCCGGGCGCGCGGGCAGGTCGACGCAGCGGCTCAGGCCGCCGGGCGGCCCGTCGGCGCGTCGGGCGACGCGTCGCCGCCGATCGCGTCGAGCACCCGATGGGAGAACGAGTGCAGCGCCGCGGCGTCCTGCCCGAGGGCCGCGACGAAGTACTCGCCGATGGCGGCGGTGTGACCGCGGGTCGCCGTCAGCATGGCGCGGCGGCCGTCGGCGGTGAGCTCGACCCAGGTGCCCCGGCCGTCCGTCGAGCAGTCCGACCGGCGCACGAGGTCGCGTCGTTCCATCCGCGTGACCTGATGGCTGACCCGGCTCTTCTCCCAGCCGATCTGCTCGGCGATGTCACGGACCCGGAGGCGCCGGTCGGCACTGCGACCGAGCCCCACCAGGATCTCGTACTCGGCCGCCGACACGCCCGACTGCGTGTGCAGTCGGAAGCTCCAGCGCGCGATCGAGACGTCGACGCATGGCGTAGAACGCATCCCAGACGGCCCACTCGTCGTCGGTCAGTTCGTGGGCCATTCGCCCAGTGTAGAGACGGTGGTCCGGCATATCCTCGGGCCATGTCCGATGTGAACGCCGCCGAACTCACGCAGCAGACCGTCGAGACCGCCGGGCGGTGGCGCCGGGCCGTGAGAGACGCCCCGGCCGAGGCGTCGGCGACCCGTCTCGCCCGCGTCGCGCGAGACGCCGAGGGCCTCGAGTTCACCGCCGCGTTCGTCGACGGCGTCGTGCTCGTCGACGACCACGCCGTCGCGGCACGTCGCCTCGACCAGCTCAGCCGGGCGATGCCCGACTCCCTGCCCTGGCACCTGCGGGCCGCCGTCTCGACCGGGGGCGGATTCGGCCCCCTCGCGCCGCGGGCCGTGATGCCCGTCGCACGCCGGGCGTTCCGGCGCCTGGTCGAGCACCTCGTCGTCGACGAGAGCCCCGACAAGCTCGGCGCGCACCTGTCCGCCCTCGCGTCCGACGGCTCGCGACCGAACCTCGCCCCGCTCGGCGAGCCCGTCATCGGCCCGGCCGGGGCCGACCGCCGCCTCGCGCGGCTGCGCGACCTGGTCGCCCGCGACGACGTGCACCACGTCTCGGTCTCGCTGCGCGACGTCGGCGGCCCCTTCGGCCCGTGGGCCCTCGACGAGACCGCCGCGGCCCTGGTCGCCCGGCTGACCCCGGTCTACGAGCTCGCGCTCGCCGGCCGGGCGCCGACGCTGATCGACCTCGACATGGGGCGGCGCGGTGAACTCGACCTGACCGTCGACGTCTTCACGCGCCTCCTCGACCAGCCCTCGCTGCGCCGCCTCGAGGCCGGGATCGCGCTGCAGGCCTACCTGCCCGACGCCCTGGCGACACTCGAGCTGCTCACCGACTGGGCACGGCAGCGGGTCGCCGACGGCGGGGCCCCGATCCGCATCCGACTCGTCAAGGGCGCGAACCTCGCCGCCGAGGCCGTCGACGCGTCCCGTCACGCGCGCCCCGCGCCGACCCTGCCCACGAAGGCCGCGACCGACGCGTCGTACCGGCGTCTGCTCGAGCACGCCCTGAGACCCGAGAACGCCGCGGTGGCGCACGTCGGCGTCGCGACGCACAGTCTGCTCGACCTCGCCCACGCCTGGACCCTCGCGCAGCGGCACGACGTCGTACCCCACGTCGTCTTCGAGGCCGTGCACGGGCTGGCGCCGGCGCAGACCCGCGCGGTCGCCGCCGAGGTCGGCGGCATGGCGATCTACACGCCCATCGCACCGCCGGAGGAGTTCGACGCCGCGATCGGCGGACTGGTGCGGGGGCTCATCGGCGGCCCCGTCGGCGTCGACCCGGCCGACGGGCCCGGGTTCGAGCGCGAGGTCGCCGCCTACCGTCGGTCGGTCGCGCCCGCGGCCGCGGCGGGGGCCGAGAGCGCGCCCGCCGGCGACTCCGCGGCGGGTGGGCCCGCTGATCCGACCTCCGGCGTCGAGTCGGGCACCGGGTTCGTCAACACCCCCGACGCCGACCCGGCACTCGACCTCGCTCGGGCCTGGGGTCGGCGCATCCTCGTCGCCGCGCAGACGTCCGAGCTCGGTCTCGCGCAGATCGACGGCGCACGGGTGCCCGATCACAGTCGGCTCGAGGAGACCGTCGCCCGCACCGTCCAGGCCGGAGTCGCCTGGGGCCGCCGCGACCACGCCGAGCGCGCCGCGCTGCTCGACGCCGTCGCCGCCCGGCTCGACTCCCACCGAGCCCGCCTGATCGAGGTGCAGATAAGCGAGACGGGCGCGACGCTCAGTGAGGCGGCACTCGACGTCGGCGCGGCGGTCGACGCCGCCCGGTGGCACGCGGTGCTCGCCCGCGGTCTGGGCGACGTCCGCGGGGCCCGCTACGCGCCTCCTCGGCTCACCGTCGTCGTGCCGACGGCCGACTCCGCCGTCTCGACCCTGGTCGGCTCGGTGTCCGCGGCGCTCGCGGCGGGCAGCGGCGTCGTCGTCCGCCCCGCGCCCGAGGCGTGCCGCACCGCCTCGGTGGTCGCCGACCTGCTCCGCTCGGCCGGCGTGCCCGCCGAGCTCGTCGTGACGGCGATCGTCGACGACCTCGGGCTGGCGCACGATCTGCTCGTGCACCCGGCCGTCGACCGCGTCGTGCTGCACGGCCCGTTCGAGACCGCGGCGGGCGTCCGTTCCTTCCGGGGCGACCGCGAGCTCTGGGCCGAGACGCCCGGGCTCAACTCCGTCGTCGTCGCCGAGACCGCCGACCTCGACCGAGCCGCCGTCGACGTCGTGGCCGGCGCGTTCGCCCACGCCGGTCAGGCGCCCTGGGCCGCCCGGCTCGTCGTCGTCGTGGGGTCGAGGTCACGGGCCGCCGGCTTCCGTCGTCGTCTGGTCGACGCGGTCGCCGCGCTGCGGGTCGGCCGGCCCGACGCCGCCACCACCGACGTCGGGCCGCTGATCGCTCCCGCCGAGGGGCCGCTGCTCGCCGCCCTCACCGAGCTCGACCCCGGTGAATCCTGGCTCGTCGCGCCCGAACGGCTCGACGACGACGGCGTGCTGTGGCGGCCCGGCATCCGAGACGGCGTGCGCCTGGGCGGCGCCTTCACCCGCCCCATGCCGGGCGGGCCCGTGCTCGGACTCGTGCACGTCGACACCTTCGCCGAGGCGGTCGACCTCCAGAGCGCGCTCGAGCGCTCGTCGACGGCCGGGTTGCATTCGCTCGACGTCGACGAGGTCGAGCAGTGGCTCGAGGCCCTCGACGTCGGCTCGCTCGTGGTGAACCGCGCGGTCGCCGGACCCCGGGCGGGTCGGAGCCCCTCCGTCGGGCGCCGTCGGGCGTCGGTCGGGCGGACCACCGCCGCAGGAGGCGCTCACACCGTCATCGCGCAGGGCGCCTGGTCGAGAACGGCCCGGTCGCTCGAGAAGTCGTTGCAGCTCGACGGCGTCTCCGAGCGGGTGGTCCGCCTGATCGAGGCCGCCCGTGCGAACCTCTCCTTCGAGGAGTTCGACCGCATCCGCGCCGCGGCCCGCAGCGACGAACGCGCCTGGCGAGACGTCTTCGGCGCCTCGCGGGCCCTCGGCGGCCTCGAGGTCGAGCGCACCGTGCTGCGTCACCGCCCCGCGTCGGTCGTGCTGCGGCTCGCGTCGGGCGGCGACCCCGTCGATCTCGTCCGTCTCCTCGCCGCGGCCACCCGGGCGGAGGCGCGCATCGACCTCAGCACCGCCCTACCGCTGCCCGCGGCGCTCCACCTGCTGATCACGTCTCCGCAGTCGCCCGTCGCCGTGGGGGCCGTGATCGTCGAGAGCGACGAGGCCTTCTTCGACCGTGCCGCCGTCGGGTCGCTGCAGCAGATCGACGACGTCGACGACCCCGCGATCGATCTCGGCATGACTCCCTCCGCCGCCCAGCGCCGTCGTGTGGCGGACTACCGCGGGCTGCGCATCCGTCTCGTCGGCCGGGGGCGGACCGAGCTCTCGTCCGCCGTCGGGCACAGCGCCGACGTCGCCATCTGGACGGGTGAGGTCACCGACGAGGGCCGGGTCGAGCTGCTCCCCTTCGTGCACGAGCAGACGGTCACGGTCGCCGCCCACCGCGACGGGCGACCCGAGGCGGCCCTCCGCGACCTGCGGCTCTGACGCGGGTGCGGGTGCGGGCGCCGGCGCGGGCTCGGGCGCGGGCGCGGGCGCAAGTCGCGCCCGAGCCCGCGCGCTAGCTCGCGCCCGCGCGCTAGCTCGCGCCCGCGCGCTAGCTCGCGCCCGCGCGCGGGTTGGGTCGCGCCCGCGCCTCAGCCCGCGCCCCCGCCCCGCTCGCGGCTCGAGTGGTCAGAAGATGTTCTTCGTGGCCTCGCGAAGGACATCTTCTGACCACTCGACGCGGTGCGCGCGGTGCCCGGTCGGGCTCGGTGGTCAGTAGTCGCCCTTCGTGGGTTCGCGAAGGGCGCTTTCTGACCATTCAGGCGCGACGCGCAGCGATCGGCGCTCGGTCACGTGAGGTCGGGCGCGCCCGGGCTCGAGTGGTCAGAAGATGTTCTTCGTGGCCTCGCGAAAGGCATCTTCTGACCACTCGACGCGGTGCGCGCGGTTCCCGGTCGGGCTCGGTGGTCAGTAGTCGCCCTTCGTGGGTTCGCGAAGGGCGCTTTCTGACCATTCAGGCGCGACGCGCAGGGCTCGGCGCTCGGTCACGTGAGGTCGGGCGCGCCCGCGCTCGAGTGGTCAGAAGATGTTCTTCGGGGCCTCGCGAAGGGCATCTTCTGACCACTCGACGCCGCGCGCCGCGCGCGCGCCGCGCGCCGCGCCCGCCGCGCTCAGGCGGGGTGGCGGCTGATCAGCTTCGACAGGACGATCGCGCTGCGGGTGTGATCGACGTTGGGGGCGTTGCGGACGCGTTCGAGCGCCTCCTCGAGCGACGGGATGTCGCGGCTGCGCATGTGCACGATGGCGTCGGCGCTGCCCGTGACGGTGCCGGCGTCGACGACCTCGGGCACCGTGCTGAGGATCCGCTGCAGCTCCTGCGGCGACACCGTCCCCCGGCAGAACAGCTCGACGTACGCCTCGGTGCCCAGGCCGTCCACCGTCGGGTCGACCTGCACCGTGAAGCCCTTGATGACGCCGTCCGCGACGAGCCGGTCGACGCGTCGCTTCACCGCCGAGGCGCTCAGCCCCACCGACGCCCCGATGTCGCCGTAGCCGGCACGGGCGTTCTGGCGCAGCAGGTCGATGATGCCGAAGTCGAGATTGTCCACCCCGAGACCCTACGGCAACTAGTTGCGTCATCAAGGCCCACGACGCACATTCGTTGCGTCGCCGACCGGCCTCCTGCGCCCGGTGCGTGTGACACTGGCATCCGTGAGCATCACGAGCGACTCCGTGGACACCGCCGGAGACCCCCAGCCCCCGATCACCCGTCGAGCCACCCCGCGCACGGTGCTGATGTGCCGACCCGACCACTTCACCGTGAGCTACAAGATCAACCCCTGGATGGACCCCGCGGCGCCCACCGACACCGCGAAGGCGGTGGCGCAGTGGCAGGTGCTCTACGACACCTACGTCGGCCTCGGTCACGACGTGCACCTGATCGACCCGATCGACGGCCTGCCCGACATGGTCTATGCGGCGAACGGCGGATTCGTCGTCGACGGCAAGGCCTACGGCGCCCTGTTCACCTACCCCGAGCGCCAGCCCGAGGGCCCCGCCTACATGGACTGGTTCCGTGAGGCCGGCTTCGACGTCGCCGTGCCCGACGAGATCAACGAGGGCGAGGGCGACCTGCTCCTCGTCGGCGACGTCGTGCTGGCCGGCACCGGGTTCCGCACCTCGACCCGCTCGCACGATGAGGTCGCACGGGTCTTCGGACGCGAGGTCGTCGGGCTGACCCTCGTGAACCCCGCGTTCTATCACCTCGACACGGCCATCGCGGTGCTCGACCCCGAGCCCGTCGACGGTCGCCAGAACATCGCCTATCTCGAGAGCGCCTTCGACGCGGCCTCGCTCGAGGTGCTACGCGAGCGGTTCCCCGACGCGATCCTCGTCGACGAGGACGACGCCGCCATCCTGGGGCTCAACTCGTACAGCGACGGCTACAACGTCGTCATCGCCGCCCGGGCGACGGGCTTCGAGCGTCAGCTGCGCGAGCGGGGCTACAACCCGATCGGCGTCGACCTCTCCGAGCTGCTGCTGGGTGGCGGCGGGGTGAAGTGCTGCACCCTCGATCTGCGACGCTGACGGTCGACCCGACCCGCGCCTCCTCGGCGGTCGCCGCTCAGCCGCGACCGTCGGGGCGGACGAACAGGTAGACGACGCTGCGACCCGTGCGGTGCTCTTGCGCGAGGTCGTAGCCGAAGCCGCCGAGGGTGTTCAGGTCGGGGTCGTCGAGCGCATCGATCTGCAGCCGCCCGATCCACAGGCGGTCGACGTCGGTCAGGCGCTCCTGCAGCTCGGAGCGCTGCGTCTCGTCGTCGAGGCCGAGCGTCACGTCGGTGAAGCGGCCCTCGGCGGCGCCCGACCGGACGAACGCGACGTCGTCGAGCCCGTCGAACCGGTCGGGGTACGCGTAGAACGCCTGGCGGGGCCGGGTCGACACCGTGCCCGAGGCGTCGAGCACGAACGCGTCGCCGGGCCGGGCCTGCTGCTCGATGTAGCCGGCGATCTGACGCAGGTCGGCCGCACCGCCCTTGCCCGTCGGCTGTCGCTGCAGCACCCAGGTCGGGGCGGAGGCGACGACGAGCAGGGTGATCAGCGCGATGCTGACCCACCGGCGCCGGAACCCCGTGATCGCCACGCTCAGCAGCAGGCACATGCCCGGCGCCGCGAACACGACGAGGCGCGCCTGGAAGACCGGTTCGAGCGCGAGACCGGCGATCAGCAGCAGGCCCACCGGCAGCACGACCCAGAGGGCTCCGAGCAGCACGACGCTGCCCGGGGTCCGTGCCCGGTCGCGCAACCGCGTGCCGAGCAGGATGAGCAGCACCAGGCCGATCACCGCGTACGCGATCGACGTCGCGAACCACGGCTCGACGAGCACCGTCCACCAGGTGATGTCGGCCCCGGTCGAGGGGTCGTCCGAGCCGAGCAGTCGGTTGCGCTCGCTCAGCACCGTGCCGATCATCGGCGCCGTCGCCAGCAGCGCGGCCCCGGTCGAGAGCGACCAGCCGAGGAGGCGGTGGCGGGCTCCCCGACGCCGGCGCTGAGCCGGTGCCAACGCGAGGAACACGCCGTGCACCACGACCATCAGGGCGAGCGGGACGAACGTCGCGATGGACGCGGCGAGACCCGCGCCGTACGCGAGCCACCACCACCAGCTCTGACGCCGAGACGCGACGAGCACGAGCACGGTGATCCAGACGGCGAGGGCGGCGGTGAGGGCGTACGGCCGGGCCTCGATGGCCTCGAGCGTCAGGCGCGGCAGCACCGCGTAGACGACGGCGGCGAGCACGGCCGTCATGCGGCTGGTCAGCATGCGGACCAGCACGAGCACGCCCGCGGCCCCGAGACCGGTGAACAGGACCCCCGGGAGGCGCGTGGCGAACTCGCTCTCGCCCATCACGCCGATCCAGGCGTGCATCATCAGGTAGTAGACGCTGTGCACCGCGTCGCGCTGACCCAGGAACGCGATCAGGTCGGGCAGCGGCATGCGGGCGGCGATCAGGGTGGTCGCCTCGTCGCTCCAGTACGAGGGGATCCAGCTGCCGACACCGGCGACCACGAACGCCAGGAGACCGGCCAGCAGCGGGTCGAGCCAGCGGTGGCGCGGATGCGCGACGCCGGGGTCGTGGCCGATGCTCACACGACCTCGCAGCGGCCGGCGCGACGACCGCGCCCGAGGACCGGCAGTGATCCGATACCCGGCAGTGATGCGATACCCGGCTTAAAGACGACAGGCCCCGCCGAGACGGGACCTTGAGTGGCTGGACACGGCATCGATCCGTGGACCTTTCGATTTTCAGTCGAACGCTCTACCAACTGAGCTACCCAGCCGTGGGGGCCTGATCGAACAGGTGCTTCGACTCTCTGGCCCACCGGGAGGGACTGGCCCTCCAGACGAGAAACTCGCCTTGGCGACCCTGACCGGACTTGAACCGGCGACCTCCGCCGTGACAGGGCGGCGCGCTAACCAACTGCGCTACAGGGCCAAACAATTGCTACTTATACTAACCGGACTCTTGATCGTTGCCGAACCAGTGACCCCAACGGGATTCGAACCCGTGCTGCCGCCGTGAAAGGGCGGTGTCCTAGGCCACTAAACGATGGGGCCGTGTGTTCCGAAGAGCACAGAGCAACCGAGAGACGAGCATACGGACCAGGCGGCGTTAATGCAAAACGTGGTCGGTGATCGCCCGAGCGCGGCCGGCGGCTGCCACCACCGACCGGGACGTCGCTCCGGCGTGTCACCCCCCGGACGGGTCGGGCGCCGTTAGTTTCGACCTGCGCTTGAAGGTCTGAGGGGCCGCAGGCGGCGTCACCCTGTTCTCGAACGAATCGATCCTGCATGAGTCTCTTCCGCCTCCTCGGCCGCTCCGGTGCGTCGCGCCCCGCTGCCTCGACCCGTCGCCCTCGTCGCGCGACCGCCGTGGCCGTCGCCTTCGCTCTGGTCGCGGGCGTCGGCGTCGGCGTGACGAGCGGGCCCGTCGAATCGGCTCAGGCGGCGAGCTACCCGTCGTGGTCGGACGTGGAGAAGGCGCGGGGCGACGAGGCCGCGAAGGTCGCCGAGATCAAGCGGCTCGAGAAGATCCTCGACCAGATGACGAAGGACCTCGACCGGAAGAACGCCGACGCGAAGAAGAAGGGCGACATCCTGCAGAAGGCGCAGACCGCCTTCGACGAAGCGCAGTTCAAGACGCAGCAGCTGCGCGATCAGGCCGACTCGGCGGCGACCGTTGCCGCCGCCAGCGAGGAGCGCGCGGGGCAGCTCGCCGCGCAGCTCGGCCGCTCGGGCGGCAACGGCAACGACATGACCGGCACCCTGATCGCCGACCCGGGCGACGCGGGCGAGCTGCTCTACAAGCTCGGCGCGATGACCAAGCTGACCGAGCAGGCCGACGGCATCTACTCGCAGGCCACGCAGGATCGCAACACGGCGCAGTCGCTGACCGACCAGGCCGCGGTGGCCGAGGAGGCGCTGGGCGAGTTGGCCGCGAAGGCCCAGGCCGCGCTCGAGGTCGCCAACGAGGCCGCCAAGGCCGCCGCCGACTCGCTCGCCGAGCAGCAGGAGAACGGCGCCCGCCTCCAGGCCCAGCTGACCTCGCTCAAGACGAACACGAAGACGACCGAGAAGCAGTTCCTGAAGGGCGAGGCCGAGCGCAAGAAGAAGGAGGCCGAGGCCGCGGCCCGCGCCGCCCGTCTCGGCAGCCCGACCTCGGGCACCCCGGTGGGCGTCACGTCGAGCTTCGGCTGGACGCGGCCGTCGGGCGGGAACGTCGTGAGCGGATTCGGCATGCGCGTGAACCCGGTCACCGGCGCCTACATCCTGCACGCGGGCACCGACCTGGCCGCCGCCTGCAACACCCCGATCTTCGCCGCCACGGCCGGCACCGTCGTCTACGCCGGCTGGTACGGCGGCTACGGCAATTACGTGCTGATCGATCACGGCAACGGCATCACGACGGCCTACGGTCACCAGCCCGACGGCGGCATCATGGTCGGCGTCGGCCAGCGGGTCGCGCTCGGCCAGCAGATCGGGCACGTCGGCTCGACCGGCAACTCGACGGGCTGCCACCTGCACTTCGAGACCCGTATCAACGGCACGGCCGCCAACCCGGTCGCCTTCATGGCGCAGCGCGGCATCACGCTGTAGCGGGGAGACGAAAGAGAAGGGGCCCTGCGCGTGATCGCGCGGGGCCCCTTCTGCGTGCTGCGGGCGGAGGTCAGTGACCCTCGTCGGCCAGCTTCTTGATGCCGGCCTCGACGATGGCCTCGGCCTCGGCGGCGTCGCCCCAGCCCTCGGTCTTGACCCACTTGCCGGGCTCGAGGTCCTTGTAGTGCTCGAAGAAGTGCTCGATCTCCTTGCGGAGGTACTCGGGCACGTCCGAGATGTCCTGGATGTGCTCCCAGCGCGGGTCCTTCGCGGGCACCGCGATGACCTTGGCGTCGCTGCCGCCGTCGTCGGTCATGTTGAACACGCCCACGGGGCGCACCTTCACGCCCACACCCGGGAACAGCGGGTAGTCGAGCAGCACCAGCACGTCGACGGGGTCGCCGTCGAGCCCGAGGGTGTTCTCGAAGAACCCGTAGTCGGTCGGGTAGACGAAGCCCGTGAAGAGCACGCGGTCGAGGTAGACGCGACCGGTCTCGTGGTCGACCTCGTACTTGTTGCGGCTTCCCTTGGGGATCTCGATCACGGCGTCGTACGCGGCCATGGGTGCTCCTGGTTCAGTTCGGGGGGCGTGCCGACCGGGCCGGTCGACGGCTTCGCTAACGTTACAAGATGCCCGCCGAGCACCGTCCGACCCGTCCGCGCCTGACCCCGGCCATGGCCGACGTCCGCCGGGCCGTCCGCGCCTCGCTCGAGGGGCTGCCCGCCGACTCCCTCGTGCTCGTCGCTCTCAGCGGCGGAGCCGACTCGCTCGCGCTCGCCGCCGCGACCGCCTTCGAGGCCCCCCGCGCCGGTCTCCGCGCCGGGGCCGTCGTCGTCGACCATGCGCTGCAGGCGGGCTCCGCCGAGATCGCCACCCGCGCCTCCTCGGCCGCGATCGCGCTCGGGCTCGCCCCCGTCGAGATCCGCCGGGTCGAGGTCGGCACCGACGGCGGGCCCGAGGCGGCAGCCAGGGAGGCGCGCTACCGGTCGCTCGACCGGGTCGCCACCGAGACCGGTGCGGTCGCCGTGCTGCTCGGCCACACGCTCGACGATCAGGCCGAGACCGTGCTGCTCGGGCTGGCGCGGGGGAGCGGCCCGGTGAGCCTCCAGGGCATGGAGCCCGTCACGGGGCGGTGGCGACGACCGCTGCTGGGGGTGCGTCGGGAGACGACCCGCGCCTCCTGCGCCGATCTCGGGCTCGATCCGTGGGACGACCCGCACAACGACGACCCCGCCTACGCCCGCGTGCGGGTGCGGCGGTCCGTGCTGCCGGTGCTCGAACGCGAGCTCGGACCCGGGGTCGCCGAGGCGCTCGTCCGCACGGCCGCTCAGCTGCGAGAGGACAACGACGCGCTCGACCACTTCGCGCTCGAGCAGGCCGAAGAGGTGGCGGATCACGCCGAGGCCGGCATCTCGCTCGACGTCCGGTCGTTGGCGGCGAACCCCGCGGCGCTGCGGCAGCGGCTCATCCGGCTGGCCGTCGCGAGCGAGTTCGCCGTCACGCTCAGTCGCGCACAGACCCTCGAGGTCGCCCGGCTCGTGACCGACTGGCACGGGCAGGGACCCGTGTCGTTGCCGGGCGTTACAGTGATACGCACCGGAGGCGCGCTGCACTTCGCCGCGACCGGCGCCTCCTGAGATCCCCGCCACCACCCCCTCACACCTCACCTCTGGAGCGACAGCCCGCCATGGAACTCAGCGACATCGAGAGCGACCTCACCTCCGTCCTCTACACGGAAGAGCAGATCCACGCGAAGATCGCCGAGATCGCCCGCCGGGTCGAGGCCGACTACGCCGGGCGCGACCCGCTGCTGGTCGGGGTGCTGAAGGGCGCCGTCATGGTGATGGCCGACTTCTCGCGCGAACTCAAGATGAGCGCCGCGATGGACTGGATGGCCGTCTCGTCGTACGGCTCGGGCACGAAGTCCTCGGGTGTCGTGCGCATCCTGAAAGACCTCGACACCGACCTGCTCGGTCGCGACGTCATCATCGTCGAGGACATCATCGACTCCGGGCTGACCCTGTCGTGGCTGCTCGAGAACCTGCGCACCCGCGGCGCCGCGTCGGTCGAGATCTTCGCCCTGCTGCGCAAGCCCGAGGCGGCGAAGGTCGACGTCGACGTCAAGTACGTCGGGTTCGAGATCCCCAACGACTTCGTGGTCGGCTACGGCCTCGACTTCGACGAGCGGTACCGCAACCTGCGCGGCGTCGGCGTGCTCGCGCCGCACGTCTACAGCTAGGCCCTCGCGGGAGGCGCGGGTCGGCCGGGCGGGCAGGGGCCGGGGCCCGCATTAGGCCCACGGCGAACACCCATGAGGCGCATAGGGCGCTCGATGTAACCTTCTGCTCATCTTCTCCCTGCAGAAAGGCGTCGGGCTCCGCCCGTACTGACATGGACTTCAAGAAACTCTTCCGCGGCCCGATCATCTACATCGTGATCGCCGTGATCGGCATCGGCATCGGGTGGAGCGTCATCAGCTCCGGGAGCACGACGCAGGTGTCGACCCAGAAGGGCCTCGCCTCGATCAGCGCCGGCGACGTCAAGTCGGCCACGATCTTCAGCAACGAGCAGCGCGTCGACCTCGTGTTGAAAGACGGCGACAAGCAGGAGCAGTTCTACTACGCGACGCCGCGTGGTGAAGAGGTCGTCACGGCCATCACCGACGCCGACCTCGAGAACTTCGACGACACCGTCACGCAGAGCAACTGGCTCGTGTCGCTGCTCGGCATCCTGCTGCCCTTCCTGATCATCGGCGTGATCTTCTGGTTCCTCCTGTCGTCCATGCAGGGAGGCGGCAGCAAGGTCATGCAGTTCGGCAAGTCGAAGGCGAAGCTGAACTCGAAAGAGACCCCGCAGGTCATGTTCACCGACGTCGCCGGCGCCGACGAGGCGATCGAGGAGCTGGAGGAGATCAAGGAGTTCCTGAAGGAGCCCGCGAAGTTCCAGGCCGTCGGGGCGCGCATCCCCAAGGGCGTGCTGCTCTACGGCCCTCCCGGCACCGGTAAGACCCTGCTCGCCCGCGCCGTCGCCGGCGAGGCCGGGGTGCCGTTCTTCTCGATCTCCGGCTCGGACTTCGTCGAGATGTTCGTCGGAGTCGGCGCCAGCCGCGTCCGCGACCTGTTCGAGCAGGCCAAGCAGAACTCGCCCGCGATCATCTTCGTCGACGAGATCGACGCCGTCGGTCGTCACCGCGGCGCCGGCGTCGGCGGCGGCAACGACGAGCGCGAGCAGACGCTCAACCAGCTGCTCGTCGAGATGGACGGCTTCGACGTCAAGACCAACGTCATCCTCATCGCGGCCACCAACCGGCCCGACGTGCTCGACCCCGCCCTGCTGCGCCCCGGTCGCTTCGACCGCCAGATCGGCGTCGACGCCCCCGGTCTCGACGGTCGCAAGCAGATCCTCGAGGTGCACGGCAAGGGCAAGCCCCTCGCCGCGTCGGTCAACCTCGAGGTGCTGGCCCGCAAGACGCCCGGCTTCACGGGTGCCGACCTGGCCAACGTGCTGAACGAGGCCGCGCTGCTGACGGCGCGCTCCAACGCGCAGCTGATCGACAACCGCGCCCTCGACGAGGCCGTCGACCGCGTGATGGCCGGCCCGCAGCGCCGCAGCCGCATCATGAACGACCACGAGAAGCTCATCACCGCTTACCACGAGGGTGGTCACGCCCTCGCCGCCGCCGCGATGCGTCACACCGACCCGGTCACGAAGGTGACGATCCTGCCGCGTGGTCGTGCCCTCGGCTACACGATGGTGCTGCCCCTCGAAGACAAGTACTCGGTCACCCGCAACGAGCTGCTCGACCAGCTCACCTACGCCATGGGCGGTCGCGTCGCCGAAGAGATCGTGTTCCACGACCCGACCACCGGTGCGTCGAACGACATCGAGAAGGCGACCGGCACGGCCCGCAAGATGGTCACCGAGTACGGCATGAGCAACAAGGTCGGGTCGGTCAAGCTCGGCCAGGGCTCGGGCGAGCAGTTCATGGGCCGCGACATGGGTCAGCGCGACTACTCGGAGAACATCGCCGAGACGGTCGACGCCGAGGTCCGCGTGCTGCTCGAGCAGGCGCACGACGAGGCGTGGCAGGTCATCAACGACAACCGCGACGTGCTCGACGAGCTGGCCGCCGTGCTGCTCGAGAAGGAGACCCTCGACCACGACGAGCTCGCCGAGATCTTCAAGGACGTCCGCAAGCTGCCCGAGCGCCCGCAGTGGCTCTCGAGCGACAAGCGGCCCGTCTCCGACCGACCCGCGATCCCGATGCCCACCAAGGCGCCGGTCGACGCGGCCGCGGTCGACGGCGGCGTCGGCTCCGAGCCCGAGGCCGACAGCTCGTCGAGTCGTCAGCGCCCGCCGCGCACGACGCCCGGCATCGCCACGGCGTAACCGTCGAGCGGAGCGACCGCACCGGCTCGACGCCGTCGGTGCGGTCGCTACCCTGGAGCCCGACCCTGTTCGACCCCTGGCCCCGATCGGAGGCGCCTCCCCGTGACCGACTCACCGAGTGGAGCACACCGGGCATCCGACGAGACGTCGGCCGGTCGTGTCTGGAAGCGTCCGCGGGGGAGGGCGCGCTACCCCGACCCGGTCGTGCTCGACGCACCGCCGGCCAGCGCGCCGGCTGCCGGCAGCGAACGTCGCCTCGTCCTCTCGCTCGGCGAGCGGGCCGCGGTCCGCCCCCCGGCCCAGCTGCCCCCGGTCACGCAGACGCCCGCGACCCGCACCCCCGGCGGCCCGTCCGCCGTGACACCCGGCTCCGCGAGCGTCGGCTCCGCGACCGCCGGCTCCGCGCCTGCCGGCTCCGCGACCGCGAGCCCGTCCGCCGCGACCGGCACCCCCGGCGGTCCGAGCACGGCGAGCGAGCCCGCCCGGCCGACCCGCGCCTCCGGACGCCGCCTCATCGCCGGCGGACGCTTCGACGGGCCGCTCGACGACCGCGACGAAGCCGCGACCCGCACCCGGGTCGGCTCGCACGCCGCCCCGGGTCTCGTGGTGCCGCCCGTCCGCGGTGCCGACGAGCTGCGGCGACCCCCGGCGAGCAGCTCGCCCGGCGTCGAGCCGGACGCCGCGACCCTCGTGATGGACATCGTGCAGCCGGCCGCGACGTCTGCTGAGACGGCTGCCGCGACGTCGGCCGCGACGCCGGCTGCCGCTGCCACTGCCACTGCCGCTGCCGTGCCGGCACCGCGCCCGCCACGCGACGGACCCCTCGTGGTCGGCATCGTGAACGTCACGCCCGACTCGTTCAGCGACGGCGGTCGCTACGTCGAGGTCGACGACGCCCTGCGGCACGCGAGGGCGCTGGTCGAGGCCGGGGCCGACGTGATCGACGTCGGCGGCGAGTCGACGAGGCCCGGCAGCGCCCGGGTCGCCCCGATCGACGAGCAGCGGCGCGTGCTGCCCGTCATCCGGCAGCTGGCGTCCGAAGGCGTCCGGGTGAGCATCGACACCATGAACGCCGCCACGGCCTACGCGGCCGTCGAGGCCGGAGCCGACATCGTCAACGACGTCTCGGGCGGTCTCGCCGACCGCTTCATGGCGCAGGCCGTCGCCGACACCGGCAGCACCTTCGTGGCCATGCACTGGCGCGGGCCGCTCGACGGCTCCGACCGGCCCGACTACCGCGACGTCGTGACCGACGTGCACGACGAGCTGCAGCAGCGCGTCGCCGACCTCGTCGCCCAGGGGATCGACCCCTCCCGTCTCGTGCTCGACCCCGGTCTCGGCTTCTCGAAGGACGCCGCGCAGAACTGGCAGGTGCTCGCCGGTCTGCGGGGGCTCGGCCGTCTCGGGCTGCCGCTGATGGTCGGGGCCTCGCGCAAGAGGTTCCTCGGCGAGCTGCTGCCCGAGGGCGCTCCGATCGAGGCCCGCGACCAGGCCACCGCGGTCGTCAGCGTGCTGGCCGCCCTCGAGGGCGTCTGGGCGGTGCGCGTGCACGACGTCGCCGCGACCCGGGCGGCGCTCGACGTCTGGCAGGCCTGGCAGCTGGGGGGCCGCTCGGCGGGCGCCACGAAGTCGACCCGATCGGCGAGGCACGCATGACCTCCGCCGAGACGAGCCCCGCCGCGGCTGCCCCCGCCGCGACGGCCGCCGTCGGCCTCGACGTGCTCCGCTTGAGCGGCGTGCGCGCCACGGGGCACCACGGGGTCTTCGACCACGAGCGCCGCGACGGTCAGGAGTTCGTCGTCGACGCCGTCGTGCACCTCGACACCCGGGCGGCGGCCACCGGCGACGACCTCGAGGCGACCGTGCACTACGGCGTGCTCGCCGAGCAGCTCGTCGCCGCCGTCGAGAGCGACCCCGTCGATCTGATCGAGACCCTGGCCGAGCGTCTCGCCGGCGTGGTCCTCGCGTTCCCCGCCGCCGTGCGCACCGAGATCACCGTGCACAAGCCGAGCGCGCCCATCACCGTTCCGTTCTCGGACGTCTCGATCACCATCGTGCGGGAGCGCCCGTGAGCGCCGAGCCGCACGCGCCCAGCATCCGAGCGGCCGGCGCACCCGCCACCCGAGCGGCCGGCACACCCACCACCCGCGCCGTCATCGCACTCGGCTCGAACCTCGGCGCCCGCGACGAACTGCTCGGCGACGCCGTGCGGGCCCTCGACGCGACCCCGGGCATCGCCGTCGTCGCGGCCTCGACCCCCGTGTCGTCCGTGGCGCTGACGCTCGACGGCCCCGACGAGACGCGCCCCGAGTACCTCAACGCGGTCGCGCTCGTCGACACCGACCTCGACCCCCTGGCGCTGCTCGACGCGCTGCACGGCATCGAGTCCGAGCACGGCCGCACCCGCGAGGTCCGCTGGGGAGATCGCACGCTCGACATCGACATCGTCGTCTTCGGCGACCTCGAGCTCGACACCGAGCGCCTCACCCTGCCGCACCCGCGAGCGTCCGAGCGCGCCTTCGTGCTCGAGCCCTGGTTCGAGATCGACGAGGAGGCGCGGCTCGGCGGCCACGGACCGGTCGCCGCCCTGATCGCGCGGCTCCCCGACCGGACCCGGCCCGTGACCGGGGCGACGAGGCTGCTCGACCGGCGCCGCGCCTCCTCGGCCACCCCGTCGACGGACGACCGGCCCGACCAGGGAGTCACCGCGTGAAGCACACCCGCCCCGGCACCCTGATCGCACTCGGCCTCGTGGCCCTCGTCGCGGGCTTCGTCGTCGACGCCGCCCTGGTCGCGAACGGCATGGCCGCCCTCGTGCCCCCGGTGCCGCTCGGCCTCGTGCTGCTCGCCATCGGCGGCATCGTCGTCAGCATGGCCGTGCCCGTGCGCCGCGTCGCCCGGGGCACCAGCACCGACCGCATCGACCCGTACTACGCGACGAGGGTGCTGCTGCTCGCCAAGGCGAGCAGTCTCTCGGGATCGCTGTTCGGCGGGGCCGCCGCGGGGGTGCTCGTCTTCATGCTGACGCGCGGCGTGACCGTCGCGGTAGGCTCGCTCGTGCCCACGATCGTCGCCGTGGTGGGGGGTCTCGCCCTCCTCGTGGCGGGGATCGTCGCCGAGCGCATGTGCACGGTGCCACCGGGCGACGACGACGGCGGGCCGGGGGCGCAAGCGGCCTGAGGGCCGTGTTCCGTCTCGCCACCGCCGACCGGAGGAACCTCCGCCATGGATCGACTCGACAGCGCCTACGACGACATCGCCCGCCGCGACGGCGCCGTGACCGGCTCCTGGACCGGCATCTCGCCCAAGTACGTCTGGCCCGAGCTGATCGGCTGGGTCGTCACCGGCCTGATCGCGGCGGCCGCCACCCTGCCCCTGTGGCTCCTCGAGCAGTGGTGGGCCTACGCCGTCACCGCCGCGGTGGTCGTGATCTTCGCGCTGGTGGCCGCCTTCACGCCCCGGCGCGTCCGGTCGATCCGCTACCAGCTGCGCGACGACGACCTGCTCCTGCGCAAGGGCGTCATGTTCGTCCGCTTCGTCGCGGTGCCCTACGGCCGCATGCAGCTGATCGACATCAACCGCGGCCCCGTGGTGCGGGCGCTCGGTCTCAGCGATCTGAAGTTCGTCACGGCCGCGGCCTCGTCGGGCGTGACCATCCCCGGGGTGCCCGCCGACGACGCCGAGGCGTTGCGCGACCGCCTCGTGAGCCTCGCCGAGTCGCGACGGGCCGGCCTGTGAGCGACGGCACCCCCGCCTCGCCGCCCGGCGCACCCACCCCGCCGCCCGGCGCACCCACCCCGTCGCCCGGTGCACCCACGCCGCCGCCCGCCGTCGCGGCGCTGACCGACGGCGAGTGGCACCGCCTGCACCCCGCCACCCCGGTGCTCAAGGGCGGCATCGCGCTCGTCGTGCTGCTCGGCATCGTCGTCAACAACGCTCGCGACTGGGCCATCGAGCTCTTCCTGCCGGGCGGTCGCCGGGGCGGCTCCGACGAGGGCGACCCGTTCGGCTACGTGGTCGACCAGGGCTGGATCGGCTTCGTGCTGCTCGGCATCGTCGTGGTGATCGCGGCGCTCGTCGGTCTGTTCTACCTCTCGTGGCGGATGAACACGTTCCGTGTCACGGAGGAGATCGTCGAGGTCCGCAGCGGCGTCGTGTTCCGCACGAACCGTCGGGCGCGGCTCGACCGGATCCAGGGCATCAACATCCAGCGCCCGCTGCTGGCGCGCGTCTTCGGGGCCGCCCGGCTCGAGGTCAACCAGGCGGGCGACGACGCCAACGTCGTGCTCGCGTACCTCCGGGGGGCCGCGGCCGACGACCTCCGGCGCGAGATCCTGCGCCGCGCCTCCGGAGCCCGCCGACCCGAGACGACGTCCGCGCTCGCCGGCGACGACCCCGCGAACCGAGGAGGCGCGGCGACCGTCGTCGACGGAGCCCCCGGCACCCCGCCGGTCGCCCACCGCACCGGGCTCGGCGGCGTCGTCGAGCAGCGCGCGCACGAGTTCCTCGCGCCCGAGCTCGACCCCCGCGAGGCCGACCCCGACTCGGTCGTCCGCATCGAACCGGGTCGCCTGGTCGGCTCGGTGCTGCTGAGCGGCTACACGCTGTTCATCGTCGCGGCGGCCGTCGCGGTGGCGATCAGCGTCGCTGTGACCGGCGAGTACTTCCTGCTGTTCGCGATGCTGCCCGCGCTGCTCGGCTCGGGCGGGTTCTTCGTCAACCGCATCTCGAAGTCGCTGCGCTTCAGCATCGCGTCGACCCGCGACGGCATCCGCATCGGCTACGGCCTCTTCTCGACCACGAACGAGACGCTGCCCCCCGGGCGCATCCACTCGGTCAAGGTCAGTCAGCCGCTGCTCTGGCGGCCGTTCGGCTGGTGGGAGATCTCGATCAACCGCGCCTCGCGGTCGAGTGCGAACGGCGCCGACGGTCAGAACAACACCAGCATCCTGCCGGTGGGCGACATGGCCGACGTGCGTCGGGTGCTCGAGTTCGTGCTGCCCGAGCTCGTCGGAGTGGCCGCCGCGGACGCCGACACCGAGGAGGCGCTGGTCGCCCCGACGGAGCCCGTCACCGAGGAGGCGCTGGTCGCCACCTCCGACGCGGTCGCCTCCGATCCGGTGGGCGCTGCGCGCGGGTTCCGCGAGAACGCGGGCGAGCACGCCGCCCGCACCGTGTCGATCATCGAGCAGGGTCTGACCGCGAAGGGCGACGACGGCGGGTTCACCGTCTCGCCGCGTCGTGCGGCCGTGCTGCGCTGGTTCTCGTGGCGACGCAACGGGTTCCGCTCGGCGCCCGGCGCGGTGCTGCTGCGCACCGGGGCCGTCTGGCGGCGACTCGTCGTCGTGCCGCTGCCGCGCATGCAGAGCGTCGCCCTGCGGCAGGGGCCGCTGCTGCGCCGGCTGCGTCTCGCCGAGGTGACCGTGCACACCGTCCAGGGGCCGATCACGGCTCAGATCGGGGCGCTCGACGAGAACGACGCGCTCGAGTTCTTCCACGCCGCGGGGCGCGACGCCGTGGGCGCGGCGCGCGCCGACCGGACGCACCGGTGGCTGTCGGCGGCGGTGAGCGGGGCGTCCGCAGAGGGGGCGGCTCGTTCGGGGACGGACGCCGCGCCTCCTTCGGGGACCGACGCCGCGGCTCCTGCGGGGACGGACGCCGCGCCTCCTGCGGGGACTCCCGATGCGGCCGCCGCCGGGCCCGTCTCGGACGGCGCGGACGGCGCGGGGGAGCGCCCATGAGCGCTCAGCGCAGCGGACGGCTCGGCGTCGGTGTGATCGGAGCCGGGCACGTCGGGCCCATCCTCGGGGCCGCCCTCGCCGCCGCCGGGCACGCGGTGGTCGGCATCTCGGCCGTCTCCGAGCGGGCCCGCGACCGCGCCGAGGCGATCCTGCCGGGCGTGCCCGTGCTGACCGTGCAGGAGGTCGTCGAACGCAGCGAGCTCGTGCTGCTCGCCGTGCCCGACGACCAGCTCGCCGACCTCGTCGCGGGGCTCGCCGAGACGGGCGGCTGGCAGCCGGGGCAGCGCGTCGTGCACACCTCGGCCGTGCACGGGCTCGAGGTGCTGAGACCCGCGCTCGCCGCCGGCGTCATCCCGCTCGCGATCCACCCGGCGCTCACGTTCACCGGCACCACCATCGACCTCGTGCGGCTCCGCGGCGCGTACTGCGCGGTCACGGCGCCCGTGCCGGTGCAGCCGATCGGGCAGGCGCTCGTCGTCGAGATGGGCGCCGAGCCCGTGCTCGTCGCCGACGCCGACCGCCCCCGGTACGCCGAGGCCGTCGCGACGGCGACCGAGTTCTCGGCCGCGATCGTCACCCAGTCGGTCGGTCTGCTGGCCGAGCTGGGCATGCCCGAGCCGGGGCGCGTCATCGCCCCGCTGGTCCGGTCGGCGATGGACCGCGCCCTCGGCATCGCCGAGGGGTCGGTCGGCCCCGGTACCATCGACGTGGCCTCGTTCGACGACGGGCCGTCCGCGTTCGGCGACCCGCGCGCCTGACGGCACCGCGCCTCCCACATCCTCTTCCCCCTCGCTGGAGCAGCTGACACATGACCGTCTCGCCCGACCCCACCTCCACCCCCGCGCTCGACGGCGCGGCAGGCGCCGCCGCCGACGGCCAGGCGGTCAGCGAGGAGGCGCGCGAGGCGTCCGAGCAGAAGCAGGTGCGCCTCGCCAAGCGGCAGCGTCTGCTCGACTCGGGTCGTGAGGCCTACCCGGTCGGGGTGCCCGTCTCCGACACGATCGCCGCCGTCCGCGCCCGTCACGCCGAGCTCGAGACCGACAGCCGGTCGGGCGACGTCGTGGGGCTCGCCGGTCGCATCGTGCACGCCCGCAACACGGGCAAGCTCTGCTTCGCCGCACTGCAGGCGGGCGACGGGTCGCGCATCCAGGCGATGGTGTCGCTGGCCGAGGTGGGCGAGCAGTCGCTCGCCGACTGGAAGGAGCTCGTCGACCTGGGCGACCACGTCTTCGTCACCGGCGAGGTCATCTCGTCGCGCCGGGGCGAGCTGTCGATCATGGTCACCGACTGGACCATCGCGTCGAAGGCGATCCTGCCGCTGCCCAACCTGCACGGCGAGCTCAGCGAAGAGACCCGCGTGCGTCAGCGCTACCTCGACCTGATCGTGCGAGACCAGGCCCGCGCCACCGTGCGGGCCCGCGCCGCCGCCGTCGCGTCGCTCCGTCGCACCTTCGACTCGCACGAGTACCTCGAGGTCGAGACGCCCATGCTGCAGACCATGCACGGCGGCGCCGCGGCCCGACCCTTCCAGACCCACAGCAACGCGTTCGACACCGAGCTGTTCCTCCGCATCGCGCCCGAGCTGTTCCTCAAGCGGGCTGTGGTCGGCGGCATCGACCGCGTCTTCGAGATCAACCGCAACTTCCGCAACGAGGGCGCCGACTCGACGCACTCGCCCGAGTTCGCGATGGTCGAGGCGTACCAGGCCTACGGCGACTACGAGCAGATGGCGCGACTGACGCAGGAGATGGTGCAGAACGCCGCCTTCGCCGTCGCCGGCACGCACCTCGTCACCCTCGCCGACGGCACCGAGTACGACCTCGGCGGCGAGTGGGCCCGCGTGCCCATGTACGAGTCGCTCAGCGAGGCCGCCGGCGTCGAGGTCACCCCCGCCACCTCGGTCGCCAACCTGCAGGCGCTCGCCGCCACCGTCGACCTCGTCGTGCCGCACGAGACGCACGGCAAGCTCGTCGAAGAGCTCTGGGAGCACTTCGTCAAGCCGTCGCTCGACCGCCCGACCTTCGTCATGGACTTCCCGGTCGACACGAGCCCCCTCGTCCGCAGCCACCGCTCGAAGCCGGGCGTGGTCGAGAAGTGGGATCTCTACGTCCGCGGGTTCGAGCTCGCCACGGCGTACTCCGAGCTCGTCGACCCGGTCGTGCAGCGCGAGCGCTTCGTCGAGCAGGCGGCCCTGGGCGCCCGCGGCGACGTCGAGGCCATGCGCCTCGACGAGGACTTCCTGACGGCCCTCGAGCACGGCATGCCGCCGAGCGGCGGGATGGGCATGGGCATCGACCGCCTGCTGATGGCGATCACGGGCCTGGGGATCCGCGAGACGATCCTGTTCCCGCTGGTGAAGTGACATCCCGAGACGTACCCTTGACGAGTGC
This sequence comes from Frigoribacterium sp. AC394, assembly GCF_979258095.1. Classification (NCBI taxonomy): domain Bacteria; kingdom Bacillati; phylum Actinomycetota; class Actinomycetes; order Micrococcales; family Microbacteriaceae; genus Frigoribacterium; species Frigoribacterium sp. AC394. Next base: position 2,010,257 of record NZ_OZ409834.1, read on the forward strand.
CTGAAACCTATCTCGGAGCGTTCGTCTTCTCGTTGACGCCGACCATCGTCGTCGGCCTCATCTTCTGGTTCGTCGTGCGCTCGCTGATCCGCGCCGACCGGACGGAACGCTCCGCGTACTCCAAGATCGAGGCCGAAGAGCGCGCCAAGGTCGCCGCCGCCGACTTCGAGGCCGAGCGCATCGCGGCCGACCGCCGTGGGGGCGACCGCCTCGACGGCGATCGCCGCGCGGCCACGTCGTAGCGCCTCCTCGGCTCCTCTCCCCGGCTTCTCCCCGAACGCCCGTCCGACCACGTCGGCGGGCGTTCGTGCTGTCTCGGGCGCCGTGCAGACACGAGCGGAGTTGTCCCCCTAGCCGTGAACCGAACGGAGGGTGCCCGGTGGGCTGAAAAAGATAGAGCAGCCGTACCCGATGTGTGCATCGGTGGACGGCGTCCCCCTCGACGTGCCGCTCGCGCCCCGAGATGCCCATGATCACGGGCATCGCTGTGCCCCGACTCCGGGGGCTGTACCCCGTTGTGCGGCGTCGAGGTGCCTACACCCGCAGGGGGTGCGCCGTCAAAGACGACGTGTTCTCGTACCCCGAATGACTCGAAACCCTGTGTGCGCCCTCCGAGAAAGCTTGTGAAGGTCCCCTCCGGCTTTTGCCGGGATTCGGTCGAGCGAGAGACTTTTACTACGCCGAAGAGCTTCACGAACTTATTCGACAGCAACGCAGTCAGCACTCGAAGCAGGGAGAGAACGATGACGACCACCACCGTCACCACGCGCAGCAGCAGCACCGAGACGACCGACGACACCGAAGTCGAGGTCCTCTCGCAGGTCCGCGGGGCCTCCACCGACCAGGTCGGCGACTACCTCCGCCACATCGGCCGCATGCCCCTCCTCGACGCGGCCGAGGAGACCGAGATCGCCCGCCGCATCGAGGTCGGCCTGTTCGCCGCCGAGAAGATCAAGGACCTCCAGGCCGCCGACGCGGTCAAGAAGGACCGCACCAAGGCCCACGCCCAGATGATGCGCGACCTCAAGTGGCTGCAGCACGACGGCGAGCGTGCGAAGGACCGCATGATCACCGCCAACCTGCGCCTCGTCGTCAGCATCGCGAAGCGCTACACGCAGCGTGGGCTGCCCTTCATGGACGTCATCCAGGAGGGCAACCTCGGCCTGGTGCGCGCCGTCGAGAAGTTCGACTACACGCAGGGCTACAAGTTCTCGACCTACGCCACGTGGTGGATCCGCCAGGCCATCGCCCGCGGGCTCGCCGACAAGGCGCGCGCCATCCGCATCCCGGTGCACACGGTCGAGCGCATCAACCGCATCTCGCGGGCCGAGCGCGACCTGACCGTCGACCTGGGCCGTGCGCCCACCGTCGACGAGGTCGCCGCCGAGGTCGCGATGGAGGTCGCCGACCTCGTCGAGCTGAAGTCGCGTTCGCACGAGCCGGTGTCGATCCACACCGTCGTCGGCGACGCGGAGGACAGCGAGCTGGGCGACTTCATCGAAGACGAAGAGACGCCCTCGCCGACCGCCGCGACCGAGAACTCGCTGCTGAACCGCGATATGCACGCCCTCGTGGCGACGCTGCCCGACGACGAGGCGCGCGTGATCCGCATGCGCTTCGGCCTCGACGACGACCAGCCGATGACCCTCGACGAGATCTCGAAGCGCGTCCACTCGTCGCGCCAGGCCGTCTCGCGCGTCGAGAGCCGCGCCCGCCTGCGCATGTTCGCGAAGGCCGTCAGCCAGGACCTGCAGCTGTACCTGCAGTAGGCCTGTCGGGCGCTCGCGCTCGTCTGCTACACCGGAGGGCCGCCGCCCCGAGTCCGCTCGGGTGGCGGCCCTTCGCCGTGCGCGCTCGTCGCTGGTGGCCCGTCGCCCGTCGCTCGCGCTCGTGCCCGGCTGACGTTGGTCCGAAGTCGCCCTTCGCGGGGTGCTGGAGGGGTGCTTTCTGCCCACCGTGGGACCCTGCTGCGCGCGCCTCGGCTGACGTTGGTCGGAAGTCGCCTTTCACGGGGTGCCTGAGGGGCGCTTTCTGCCCACCGTGAGCCGTCGGCCCGCGGTGCTCTGCGGGCTTGTGCCGTGAGGCGGGCCCTCCCCAGTCGCAGGCGGGGCCGAATCGTCCACAGGGGGCGGAGCCGAGGAGGCGCGGGTCGACTCAGCCGGGCCAGTCTCGCCTCATGCCCCGCATCCCTCTGCCCCCTGACCTCGTCGATCGTCCGTTCTCCGTCGCCGAAGCGAGAGAGGCCGGTCTGGGGGCCAAGCGTCTCCGCGGCCCCGATCTCGTGGCTCCGCATCGCGGAGTCCGTCTCTCCTCCGAGCGCATCGCGAGTCACGACCGTGCCGTGCCCGACGCCCGGCCGCCTGGCCTGGCGATGGAGTCGGCGCCGGGCCGTACGGGGTTCGAGTCCACCGCCCCACAGAGGCCGTCGGCCGTGGTCATCGACCGGGCGCTGGCGCTGCAGCCCGTCATGCTGAGCGGCTGGTTCTTCTCACACGCCACGGCGCTCGCGATCTGGAATCTGCCGGTCCCCCGCCGGGTGAGCACCGGGGTCGAGGCGTTGCACGTCAGCACGAGCGTCGGGCGCGGCCCACGTCGGCCGGGCGTCGTCGGGCACCGGTCGACGCGGACGCGTCTGCCCGATCCGACGCGGCTCGATGTCTCGTCACCAACGTCGCGAGGCAGCGCGAGCTCTGCCCGGAGAGCACTGCCGGTCGATGATCCCCTCTCGGCCTGGGCGCGGTCCGGCACCCTCCTGAGCCTCGACGAGCTCGTCCGAGCGGGCGACGCTCTGGTCGGCTCGTGGTCGCCGCACGCGGAGGCGCGCGAACGGTCGATCGACGAGCTCATCGCCGCGATCGCCGCAGTGGGCCGGGTCCCCGGGGCCGGGCGGGTTCGAGCGGCTCTCGAGCTGATCCGCCCGGGCGTCGAGTCGCCGAGGGAGACCGACCTGCGCCTCCTTCTCGTCCGTGCGGGGTTGCCCGAGCCCGAGATCAACCAGCCGACCTATGACGCCAGCGGTCGCTATCTCGGCAGGCCGGACCTGCGGTACCGGTGGCGCAAGGTCGCGATCGAGTACGAGGGTGACGAGCACCGGCTCGATCGTCGTCGGTTCCGGCACGACATCCTGAGGCGCGAGCGTTTCGCCGACGCGGGCTGGCGGACGGTCCGTTGTACGGGCGACGACCTCGACGGGCGGCGGGCCGCAGAACTCGTGGCCCGCGTCGAGCGTCTTCTCGCCTAGACAGGCGGCGGCCGCGAGCGATACCGAGCGGGTGGTCGGATGATGTCGCTGCGTGCCCGGCGAAGACTCCCCGTCGACCCGCGAGAGGTCTGCTCTGGCCTCGAGCGGTTCGCTTCGGGCCACGGTGGTCAGAAGGTGCCCACCGGCGCCCCATGAACGGCGTCTCCTGCCCACCGTGGCGGTGGGGCTCGTGAGGTTGGTCAGAAGGTGCCCTTCAGCGCCGCGCGAAGGGCGTCTTCTGACCACCGTGGCGGTGGGGCTCGTGAGGTTGGTCAGAAGGTGCCCTTCAGCGCCGCGCGAGGGGCATCTTCTGCCCACCGTCTGGGGTCGAGCGGTACCGAGTGGCGCGGGCTGACGTTCGAGCGACGGGCGGGCAGGCAGGTGACCGGTTACGGCCGCTCGCCGCGCTCCGCGCGCTCGCCGCGCTCCACGCGCTCGCGGAACCGCGCCCGCACGTCGCTCGGCACGAGCTCGAGCAGCTGGTCCTCGCGCAGCGGCAGGTCGAGCAGGCTCAGCTTCAGGCGCCCCTTGCGTCCGTGCCGGTCGGCGTCGAGTCGGATGACCTGGCCCGCGTCGCGGCGCAGCCGGAGCGCGACCACGCACCCGGCGCTCACGTCGGCCATGACGCGTCCGTCGATCTCGAGCGCGGCGGAGTGCGTGCCGTCGCCGATCTCGAACCGCAGCAGCTCGCGCGGGCCCAGCACCACCGAGCGGTCGATGCCCGACATGGGGGCGACCGGGGTGACCACGACGGCCGCCACGGCCGGCGACAGGATCGGCCCTCCGGCGGCGTAGTTGTAAGCGGTCGAGCCGGCCGGCGTCGAGGCGACGATCGCGTCGGCCTTGTAGAAGCCGTAGGGGGTGTCGTCGAGCACGAGGTCGGCGCTGACGACGCCCTCGCCGGGGCGCCGTGCCACCGAGACGTCGTTGAAGGCCAGGTAGGTGTTCTCGAAGCCGGACGAGGTGTGGGTCACCTCGAGGGCGTGGTGCGCCTCCAGCGAGAACTGCTTCCCGCCGATCCGATCGAGGGCCTCGGGCAGGTCGCGCGGCTCGACCTCGACCAGGAACCCCACGTTGCCGTAGTTCACGCCCAGCACGGGCACCGGCCGTTCGGCCACGAGGCGCATCGCGCCGAGCATCGTCCCGTCGCCGCCGAGCGCCACCACGACCGACACGCGCTCGCGGAAGACGCCCTCGTCGACGAGCTCGACGCCGTCGCCGACCCGGGCCGCGTCGGCGGTCATCGCGAGCAGGTGCGCGTCGGATCGCGCCGTCCAGTCGCGGAGGATCGCGACGCTGTCGACGACCGACTTGGTGGGGTGCGGGACGAGCCCGACGGTGAAGGTGCCCATGGGGCCGAGGCTAGTCGTCGGCCCTGTCAGCCCGACCCCGGAGGCCTGCCGTGGCCCGTCGCGGGCCTGCCGCAGCCCGACCCCGGAGGCCTCCCGCGGCCCGTCGCGAGGCCGCTCTATGCCCCCAGCGAACAGGGGCTGATTAAGCGGTGTCCCGTGGTTACTCTCTGTGTAAACCGGTGCCACCCCCTGCGGGCACCGACTGCGTATCGGTGGCGACAACTCCACCCCGTCACCTAGGGAGCAAAGAAGATGTTCGAGAGATTCACCGACCGTGCCCGTCGCGTCGTCGTCCTCGCCCAAGAAGAGGCGAAGATGCTCAACCACAACTACATCGGTACCGAGCACATCCTGCTCGGTCTCATCCACGAGGGCGAAGGCGTCGCCGCCAAGGCCCTCGAGTCTCTGGGCATCTCGCTCGACGCCGTGCGCGAGCAGGTCCAGGACATCATCGGTCAGGGCCAGCAGCAGCCGACCGGTCACATCCCCTTCACGCCCCGGGCGAAGAAGGTCCTCGAGCTGAGCCTGCGCGAAGCGCTGCAGCTCGGCCACAACTACATCGGCACCGAGCACATCCTGCTCGGCCTCATCCGCGAGGGTGAGGGCGTCGCCGCCCAGGTGCTCGTCAAGCTCGGCGCCGACCTCAACCGGGTCCGCCAGCAGGTCATCCAGCTCCTCTCCGGCTACCAGGGCAAGGAGGCGGTGGCCGTGGGCGGCGAAGCGACCCAGGGCGCTCAGGGCGGCAGTCAGGTCCTCGACCAGTTCGGTCGCAACCTGACGCAGGCGGCGCGCGACAACAAGCTCGACCCGGTCATCGGGCGCGAGAAGGAGATGGAGCGGGTCATGCAGATCCTCTCCCGCCGCTCGAAGAACAACCCCGTGCTGATCGGCGAGCCCGGTGTCGGCAAGACGGCCGTCGTCGAGGGTCTGGCCCAGGCGATCGTCAAGGGCGAGGTCCCCGAGACGCTGAAAGACAAGCAGCTCTACTCGCTCGACCTCGGCTCGCTGATCGCCGGCAGCCGCTACCGCGGTGACTTCGAGGAGCGCCTGAAGAAGGTGACCAAGGAGATCCGCACCCGCGGCGACATCATCGTCTTCATCGACGAGATCCACACCCTGGTGGGTGCGGGTGCCGCCGAGGGCGCCATCGACGCCGCGTCGATCCTGAAGCCGCTGCTCGCCCGCGGCGAGCTGCAGACGATCGGTGCGACCACGCTCGACGAGTACCGCAAGCACTTCGAGAAGGACGCCGCTCTCGAGCGCCGCTTCCAGTCGGTCCAGGTGCACGAGCCCTCGCTGCCCCACACGATCAACATCCTCAAGGGCCTCCGCGACAAGTACGAGGCGTTCCACAAGGTCTCGATCACCGACGGCGCCATCGTGTCGGCGGCGAACCTCGCCGACCGCTACGTCAGCGACCGGTTCCTGCCCGACAAGGCCATCGACCTAATCGACGAGGCCGGCGCGCGTCTGCGTCTGTCGATCCTGTCGGCTCCGCCCGAGCTGCGCGAGTTCGACGAGCGCATCGCCGGCGTCCGCGGGCAGAAGGAGGGCGCGATCGAAGATCAGGACTTCGAGAAGGCCGCCTCGCTGCGCGACGAAGAGAAGAAGCTGCTCGGCGAGCGTCTCCGACTCGAGAAGCAGTGGCGTTCAGGCGAAGCCGGAGCCGGCGGAACCGTCGACGAGGGCATCATCGCCGAGGTGCTGGCCCAGGCGACCGGCATCCCCGTCTTCAAGCTCACCGAAGAGGAGACCTCGCGTCTCGTCTTCATGGAGAAGGCGCTGCACCAGCGCGTCATCGGTCAAGAAGAGGCCATCGCGGCGCTCTCGAAGACCATCCGCCGCACGCGGGCCGGTCTGAAAGACCCGAACCGCCCCTCCGGCTCGTTCATCTTCGCCGGTCCGACCGGTGTCGGTAAGACCGAGCTGGCCAAGGCGCTCGCCGAGTTCCTGTTCGACGACGAGGGCGCGCTCATCTCGCTCGACATGTCCGAGTACGGCGAGAAGCACACCGTCTCGCGTCTGTTCGGCGCCCCTCCCGGGTTCGTCGGCTTCGAAGAGGGCGGGCAGCTGACCGAGAAGGTCCGCCGCAAGCCGTTCTCCGTGGTTCTGTTCGACGAGATCGAGAAGGCCCACCCCGACATCTTCAACTCGCTGCTGCAGGTGCTCGAAGAGGGTCGTCTGACCGACGGTCAGGGTCGCGTCGTCGACTTCAAGAACACGGTCATCATCATGACGACCAACCTCGGGTCGAAGGGCATCGCGGGTGGCCCCGTCGGCTTCCAGAGCGACAGCGACACGGCGACCGGTTACGACCGGATGCGCGCCAAGGTCAACGAAGAGCTGAAGAAGCACTTCAAGCCCGAGTTCCTCAACCGCGTGGACGACACCATCGTGTTCCCGCAGCTGAGCAAGCCCGAGCTGCTGCAGATCGTCGACCTGTTCGTGAAGCGCCTGTCCGAGCGACTGCTCGACCGCGACATGACGACCGTCCTGACGCTGCCCGCGAAGGAGCAGCTCATCAAGATCGGTTTCGACCCGTCGCTGGGTGCTCGTCCGCTGCGTCGTGCGATCCAGCACGAGGTGGAAGACCGTCTGTCCGAGCGCATCCTCACGGGCGACCTGACCGCGGGCGACCACGTCGCGATCGACTTCGTCGACGGCGAGTTCACCTTCGAGACGTCGCGCCAGCCCGGTCGCGACGAGGTCCTGGTGGGCGACGCCCCCGAGATCGAGAGCTGATCGAGGGTCCATCCGATTCACCGCGAGGGCGGTCCGGCTCCGGCCGGGCCGCCCTTCGGCGTGTCCGCAGCCGAGGAGGCGCGGGTCGGCCTGAGTAGGCTGGCCCGATGACCACAGCGGACCAGTTCGGCATCACCGTCCGCGACGCCGTCGTCAGCGACGTGCCGCACATCCAGCGGCTCTGCGAGCCCTTCGTGCAGAAGCGCATCCTGCTCGGCAAGGACCTCGTGACGCTGTACGGCGACGTGCAGGAGTTCCAGATCGCCGTCGGCCCCGACGGCACCCCCATCGGCTGCGGAGCGCTGCACGTCATGTGGGACGATCTGGCCGAGGTGCGGACGCTCGCTCTCGATGCCGCATGGATCCGTCGGGGTGTCGGCCACCGCCTCCTCGAGGCCCTCGAAGGCGCCGCGCGCCGACTCGAGATCGGGCGCCTGTTCTGCCTGACGTTCGAGGTCGACTTCTTCGAGAAGCACGGGTACCTCAACGTGGGCGACGAGGGGCTCGTGCCGCCCGAGGTGTACGGCGAGCTCGTGCGGTCGACGGACGAGGGTGTGGCGGAGTTCCTCGACCTGGCGCGGGTCAAGCCGAACACGCTCGGCAACTCGCGCATGCTGAAGGCGCTGCCCGCGCTCGACTGACCGGGCGGGTCGGGCGCTCGTCCGGCTGCCTCGGGGCGCCGGCACCGCGCCTCCTCGGCTGCTGCTGGGGCGATTCTCAGCCCACACGCCGCCGGGGTGCCGGGTTCGCGGGCTGACCTGCGGTTAGCTTGTGCGCATGTCGACGTTCAAGAATCCGACCGGGCCGCAGCCGCCCTCGGTGTACTGGCGTCGACGTGCCGTGGTGGCCCTCGGGCTGATCGCGGTGATCGTCATCATCGTGCTGATCGTCGTGCGACCCGGGTCGGGTGCGAGCGAGCCAGGTGCGGCGGCGACGTCGAGCGCTCCTGCCGCCGACGGCTCGGCCGACGCCGCCGCTACGGCACCCGCCGAGACGGCTCCTGCCGCCGATGCGACGCCCGAGCCCAGCGCCGATCCGACGGCCGCGACCGACGGCACGGCGTGCGAGCCCGCGGACATCGCCCTGGCGGCGATCCTCGACAAGGAGTCGTACGCGGCCACCGAGCTGCCGCAGATGGCCATGTCGATCACGAACACCGGCGATGCCGACTGCGTCATCAACCTGGGGTCGAACCAGCAGCGTCTGGTCGTCTCGAGTGGTGAGGAGCAGTACTGGTCGTCGAAGGACTGCCAGGTGAACGGCACCGATCAGGATGTGACGCTGACGGCCGGGCAGACGCTCGAGACCCCGGCGATCGCGTGGGACCGCACGCGGTCGTCGCCCGACACCTGCGACAGCGAGTCGCGCAGCCCCGTGCCGGCCGATGGCGCGACCTACCGACTCTCCGTCTTCGTCGGCGACATCACGTCGGCCGACCCCGCCCCGATGATCTTGAACTGAGCGATGACCGAAGCTGCTGACCCCCGTTCCGAGGCGCTCGAGCTGGCCCTGGCCAGCCAGGACGTCGCCGCCGTCGCGTTCGCGCTGCGCCATGACGTGGTCGTGGTGCCGAAGCTCGTGGCCGATGCGTCGGCTGCTGCCGAGGGTGCCGGTGCTGCCGGGGCTGCCGGTGGTGCCGGCGCCGAGGGTGCTGACGGTGCTGACGGTGCTGACGCCGATGGTGTGGCGTTCGGTGCGGCCGAGCAGGTGCGCGTCTTCGGGCGTGAGAACACCGACAAGCGGATCCTGCTGCTGTTCTCGTCGGCTGACGCGTATGCGGCGATGGTGCCGAACGACACGAACCGTCAGGTGATGCTGTACGACGCGTCGGCGTTGCGGGCCTTCCTGGAGGTGCACCTCGACGTGCTCGAGCAGGTGTTCTTCGACATCGCCGGGCCGCACACGATGGCGGCCACGCCGGAGGACCTGCTGAAGGCTCTGCACTAGTCGACCCGCTGCCGGTCGATGTCGCTGGCCGACGATGCCTCGATGCCGCTGGCCGACGTCCCTGCCCGACGTCCCTGGTCGGCGCCGCTGCACACCGGGTGGAGCGAAGGAGGCGCGGGTCGTCGCCCGAGGCGGCGAGCGACCCGGCGGGGTCATGCCGTCAGAATGCGGCGTCGAGCTCGCGTTCGCGCGGGCTGCTGCCGATGCTGAAGGCGCGGCGGAGGGCCTCGCGGAGGTGGGTGGCGTCCGAGTCGACGAGGTGCGTGAAGCCGAGGCGGCGGGCTTCGGAGCTGCGTTGGGTGGCGGATGACGCGGGTCGGATCTCGCCGGCGAGGCTGATCTCGCCGGTGGCGGCCATGGTGTGCGGGAACGACACGTCGCGGCTGGCGCTGGCGAGGGCCAGGGCGATGGCGAGGTCGGCGCCGGGTTCGGTGAGCTTGATGCCGCCGACGGTGGAGACGTAGACGTCGGCGTCGCCGAGGCGGATGCCGGCGCGGCGTTCGAGCACGGCGAGCAGCATGGCGACGCGTGACGAGTCGACGCCGTTGACGACGCGGCGGGGTTGCGGTGCCGAGCTGGCGACGATGAGCGCCTGGACCTCGACGGGCAGGGCGCGGCGGCCCTCCATGGCGACGGTGATGCAGGTGCCGCTGACGGGGGCGCCGGTGCGCGACATGAAGAGCCCGCTGGGGTCGGCGACCTCGGCGATGCCGTCGCCGGTCATCTCGAAGCAGCCGACCTCGTCGGTGGGGCCGAACCTGTTCTTGTGGGCGCGGATGAAGCGGAGTGACGTCTGGCGATCGCCTTCGAACTGGCAGACGACGTCGACGAGGTGCTCGAGGAGGCGCGGGCCGGCGATCGTGCCGTCTTTCGTCACGTGCCCCACCAGCAGCACGGGCAGGTTGCGGTCTTTGCTGACGCGGATGAGGGTCGAGGCGACTTCGCGCACCTGCGAGGTGCCGCCGGCGATGCCGTCGAGGGCGGACGACGAGACGGTCTGCACGGAGTCGACGATGACGAGCTGCGGGTCGACCTGCTCGATCTGGCCGAGGATGACGGCGAGGTCGACTTCGGCGGCGAGGTAGAGGTTGGGGTGCAGGGCGTTGGTGCGTTCGGCGCGGAGGCGGACCTGCGAGGCGCTCTCTTCGGCGGTGACGTAGAGCACGCGGGCGCCGGTGGCGGCGGCGCGGGAGGCGACCTCGAGCAGGAGCGTCGATTTGCCGACGCCGGGTTCGCCGCTGAGGAGGATGGCGGCGCCGGGGACGATGCCGCCGCCGAGCACGCGGTCGAACTCGTCGATGCCGCTGGGCCAGGAGGCGACGCTGGTGGCTTCGATCTCGGTGATGGGGCGGGCGGCGCGGTCGGCGCCGACCTTGATGGCGGCGGTGCCGCGGGCGCTGGCGAGGGTGGTGGTGACGTCGACGACGGTGCCCCAGCGTTGGCATTCGCCGCAGCGACCGACCCACTTGAGCGATGTCCACCCGCATTCGGTGCAGCGGAAGGGTGGGGATGCGGGGCGTGCCATGCGGACAGCCTAGGTGTGGCCACCGACACTCGCCGCGCCTCCTCGGCGGGGTTGTGGAAAGCCGACCACGAACCCCCGCGTGAGCATCGAACCCCGTCGTAGAGGGGTGCCTTGCTCACGCGGGGGTTCCAGGCCGGAGCCTCGCCGGGTAGCGCCAGGCAGCGCCGGGTCAGGCCGGGGCCGCACCGGGTCAGGCCGGGTCGGGCCGCTGCGAGGGGCCGCGCCGGGTCAGCCCGAATCGGGCCGCCCAACCCGTCTCAGGCGCGGTCGGCGGCGATCTGCGCGAGGCGGTCGGCGATGGCGGGTTCGAAGGCGGAGGCCCAGACGCGGTAGCCGAGGTCGTTGGGGTGGAACAGGTCGCCGGCGGAGTTGCGGAAGGTGCGGAGGAGCCCTTGTCGGCGCGTGGTCTCGTAGAGGGGTGCGACGGTGAGGTCGAGTTCGCCGGCGACCCGGTGGACGATCGCGTTGGCTTCGGCGACCTTCTTCTCGCGGTCGGGCAGCCACATGGTCGGCAGGTCGGCGACGATGGCGTGGCTCGGCAGGGCGCTGTAGATGGCGCGGATGTTCTTCTCGAACGACTCGGCCTTGAAGTCGATGATGTCGTTGGCGCCGATGGCGACGGTGACGATGTCGGGGTCGTATTCGGCGAGCTTCGGCAGCTGGTCTTTGCGGCAGAGCCAGGTGGTCGAGCCGCTGACGCTGAGGTTGACCATGCGCAGTGACGAGTGGGTGGCGCGGCGGATGCCTGCCGACAGGCGGCCGACGTAGCTGCGGGCGGGGCTCGAGGCGCCGATGCCCTGGGCGGCCGAGTCGCCGAGGGCGACGTAGAGCAGGGCGCCCTTCTTGTCGTAACGCGAGCGCCACCAGGCCGAGTGGACCGGCAGTTTCTCGTTCAGGTCGTGGGCGGCGGCGCGCTGCTGACCGGCGAAGTGGCGGTACAGGGCGAAGGTCCCGCCGACGGCGGCGAGGGTGGTGCCGACGCCCGACAGGAAGGCGAGGGAGGTGCGCTGCGTCATGCTCGAAACCTACGCCCGACCACTGACATCACGGCTGCGATGCCTGTGGAGCCACGCGGGAGCCGAGGAGGCGCGGGTCGCCGTTTCGACACAGCCCCCGTCGTGTATTACACTCGCTCTCGGTACCGTGTCCGAGCGGCCGAAGGATCATGTCTCGAAAACATGTGTGGGGGTTGACTCCACCGTGGGTTCAAATCCCACCGGTACCGCCAGAGAAAGAGCCCCGAGAACCCCGTACTTGCAGGGGTTCCGGGGCTCTTTCATTTGTCGTCGGAGAACAGCGGTAACGCAGCGGTAACAGGAACGCGGTGAGCTCGAGTGAGCAACCTGCACTTCCGCATCGCGAGGGGTGTACAGCTGCTCCATCCTGCGGCCAAGACAGAACGTCACGTGCTCGCCGCCGGCCCCGTCGACGACGACCCGGCGGCCTCTCGGTCGCGCTTGGCGCCCGTGCACTCGAAACGCTGCGCGACGTCATCGTGCCGGGCCTCGACCTCGTGCCGATGTCAGGCGTGACCGTCGGCGCCGTCCGCAATGAACCCGTGATCGCTGGCGCTGGCCGCGGGAGCGTCTCCGCGAGGCCCTGCCGGCCGTCGCCCTGCGGGCCGTCTCAAGCGACGCTACGACCTGATCCTGCGCGCGAGAGCTGCCCCAGGGTCGCCCGATGGGGGAGTGACGTGCCGCAGGAGCAAGAGCTGTTCGAGCCCGTGCTGCTCAACCTCGACACGGACACCTACGTGATCCTGACCAGGGCCCTGCACGACTTCGCCGAGGCGAACGATCACCAGGCGGAGGGCGAACGCCAGCGCGTCCACGACAACGACCTGCCCGAGACAATGAGCAACGCCGGGTCGTTCCGCCTCCTCGTAGAGCAGGCTCGCGCCTTGGCGCTGGACGTCGAACGCCAGATCGACGCGAACAGTGCTGCGCGCCGTTCGACAGAGATCTGATGCAGCTCAACGTCAGCGATGTCTAAGCGTCCGCTCACCGCGGCTGAGCATGACCGAGCGGGCCGAGTGGAAGGCGTAGAACGCCATCGTCACCGAGTCGGCCGAGTTCTACCGAGACGCAGGCGGTCACCTGTTGAGGGCAGAGGATCGCGCCAAGCACCAGGTCATCATCGAGCGAGTCAAGGCCGCAGCGCTCCGGCTGCAAGCCGCCCGCGGCACCTAGGCCACTGTGGGTCGCCTGACCTAGGGTCGGCGGGTGACTCAGTACCGGCTCGTGTTTCAGGGTACGAACGTCGCCCGGATAAAGACCGTCGATGATCCCTCGGCAGCCCCTCTCGCGTGGTTCCGCGTCGTCGACGCCGTGATCGCCGTCCACGTCTACGTATACGCTGAGGCCGTCCGCGATAGACCGTGGATCGCGGGTTGCCCGTCGCTCGCGGGAGCCGTCGCCGACAGTGACGAGCTGCACCGCGTCAGCTCCGAGGGGGCTACAAGTGGAACGGCGGCAGCATCGAGTCGAGCCCCGGGGGCTAGACCGTCCCCGACCATGCCTCCGGCTCCGGCGAGCTGCGCTCGATCAGCACGCGGATCTCAGCCTCATGCTGAACCGCCCAGGCGATGGCAGCGTTGAGCGTGTCGAAGGTCCGCAGCCAGGGTCGGCGGCCGCCGTCGTCGCGGCAGTGTGCGTAGACGTCGAACACCCAGCGGCCCGTCGAGCTGCGAGTCGTGACGTACCCAAGAGGTGGCGCCGGCTGTTGCTGCACGAGCCACAGCCCGTGCGACCCCGGGAACACCGGGCGAGCATACGGGTGCTGTTCTCGTCGCTTCGCGAGGATGTTCCGCATCGCGTCGCCAGATCCCTGCACACCCACAGGCGCACGGTAGGCCCATCCACCGACACGCGCAGTAGCGCCTCGAGCGACCGTGACAGGCGGCCGACTCGATCGCCGGTGCAGTCCTACTTTGGGCGCGGGGCACGCGAGGTGAGCGCGGTGACGATCTGTTGCGCACGGTCACCTCGCGGCCCGGACGAGACGAGAGCAACTACCCCGGCCCCAAGGAGCAGGAGCGGGCGACTGGTCACACGCAGAGCGAGCAGTACGACCAACACAGTTGACGGTGCCGCCTCGATGAGGTCGGTCACGATAGGAAGCCACAGAGGCACCAGAATCTCCGTTACTGGTACCAAGCACCCGCACACATGGCACCAAAAAGAAGACAGGGCCGGTGTTGCTATAGCGAGACTCGAACTGGCGCGACATTTTTCGGCTCGAGACTGCGGGGCCTCAGAACATGTAATCAGCGCCGGTTTTCACCGGGTCTCGCACCGCGACAGGGCTCTAGCCGTGAAGCGGGTACATATCGTGACGCCAGCGGATCATTGACAATTAGTCGCTGAAAGGCCGGACACTCGTGCAGGGGTACGTACCAATGATACATCAGACTTGGCATCCATGATGAGGTTGTGCTGTGTGTTCACTGAGAGCATGCCCCAGGCTGAGAGCGGCTGCCAGGCAGCGTCTCTGGCTCGCCCGCGAACAACGTTAGAGGCCTCAAGGTGGTCCTCGACTAGCGTCCACGACTTAGGGGTGGGTGGCAGCTGCCACTCACCCCTAAGCTGCGTCTGCGGCAGTGCTGCTGCACTTTAGGAGGACACATGACTATCTGGACCGACCTTGGGTTTCGCGATAACCCGTACGCATCACAACCGCTTCCGGCGACGGAAGCCGGGGACGCGCTTCTAGTTGGTCGGGAGCGAGAGAGCCGAACGCTGGCCGTCAAGCTCGGTAGCGAATCGTTGCACCCAACGCTTGAAGGCGCCAACGGTGTTGGCAAGACAAGTCTTGTTCTCGTCACGCTCTATCGCGCAATGGAGCAGCGAAAGCGGCGCGAGACAGACCAGACGTTCGTTCCCGCATCAGTCTTGGTCCAGATGGGCACCGACGCTCACCAACTGCACCGGGACGCACTCTTTTCCGTCGCCCAAGCTCTAATTGAGCACCAGCATTTCCTTGAGCAGTGCGGCCATGACGTAGGCGGCCTGCACGACCTCAAGATTTGGCTGAATCAGCCGGTGAATCGCAGCTACGGCGCGGGCCTCTTCGGGGTTTCAGGGGAGTACGCGGAGACGGCAACTTCTTCTCCTGGTTTTGACGAATCTGGATTTGAGCGACTCTTGAAAGCCGCCTTGGTTCGCATCTTCCCGACATCCTCCGATGGTGCGGTCGTGGGGATTATCGACAATGTCGAGCTCGTCGGAAAAAGCAACGAGGCGCGACGGGTTCTTCAGACTGTCCGCGATACGACTTTGTCTCTTCCGGGTGTCAAGTGGGTGCTTTGCGGGGCCCTAGGAATCATTCGATCCTCCGTGAGCTCGCCCAGTCTGAATGGCCGGGTGAGTACCCCAATCGCGGTAGCGCCTGTTCATTCACGCTCTATACCGGATCTCATCTCAGCGCGTCTAAACCATTACGCCGCTAGTGACGATGTGCAGTCGCCAGTCGAGGCGGAAGAATTTCAACACCTCTACAAGATTTGCAATGAGAACCTCCGCGACGCCCTGAAGTACGCCCAAGCCTTTTGCGTTTGGCTTGAAATCGAGGGAGAGCTAGGTAAGCATCCGGACGGATATCTGCCCCTGCTGGAGGTCTGGTTGGCCCAGGAAGCTGAGCAGATCGTTTCCTCTATCTCGCTTCAGCCACGCGCCTGGACCCTCTTCGACGATCTAGCTGCCGCAGGGGGCGCATGTGCCCCCAGCGACAATGAAGAATTTGGTTTCAACACGCCGCAGCAGATGCGAACTAATTTCTCTGCTCTCGAGCAGGTCTCTCTTGTGCACGCCGTTGTAGACGAGGACGACCAGCGCCGGAAGACTGTGAACATCACTGACAAGGGCTGGATCGTCATGTATGCCCGGGCCAACTTCTCGGCGTAAGACAAGACCACTACGTGCAGATTCCGTCCGGCAGAGCCCCGGCGGCGTCACCGAATACAAATTCCGCATCCTCAGTTCCTGGATCGCCACCCCGAAGCCCCTAGAGAGTGCCCGCTAGGTCGCCGCCAACGGCAAGGGGTGCGCACTCCTGCGCCGTCTCGAGCGATAGACGTCATCTCTGTCCAAACAGGGTTATCGATTCAAGGCCCATAAACGTTCGATTGCGGGTGGACTCGGCCGAGGGTCGGATCGACCGGCCAGAAACGGTGGCCGGTTCGAAACGGGGTTTCGAACCGGCCCGGGTTTCTGGGAAGCCTGCGGGTCGGGCGCCCGTTAGACGGTCGTTCATCGGGACACTTTGCGCGTCGGTCCCGGCCGACTGAAGTCAAGTGCCGCCTGGCCTGCGTATTCGCGTATGACTGTCCCGCAAAAATGCCCGATCATGGGGATTTAAACGCTGCAGTCGTTGGACGCTCATCGGATACGCGCGTGTCTCGACTTCGGGACAAAATCTCGCAGCACAACTTGATGGTCTTGAATCGCTCGGTGTTGACGATCAACACGTCCATGTTGACCACGGCTTGTCGGGCACCACTCGAGCGAGGCCGGGCCTCCGTGAGGCATTGGCTGCGTGCCGTGCCGGTGACGTTCTCGTGGTCACCAAGCTTGACCGCCTTGCCCGCTCGCCCCGGGACGCGACCGATATTGCGGACGAGTTGACGAAGAAGGGTGTCGCGCTGAACCTCGGGGGAGCGGTCTACGACCCCACCGACCCGGTAGGGCGGCTCCTGTCAATGTGCTCGGCATGGTCGCGGAGTTCGAGGCAGACCTCATCCGTGCCCGAACCCGAGAGGGCATGGCGATCGCGAAGGCTGCCGGCAATCTCCGGGGCCGAAAGCCCAAGCTCACCCCCTCGCAGGAGAAGCACCTGGTGCAGCTGCACCGCACCACGAGCGAGATCGCCGAGCTGTTCGGCGTCGCCCGCTCGACGGTTTATCGAGCGGTCCATCGCGCCGAACTAACTTGAGATGTGTCCCACGGAGGGCTGTGAAGACTTGACTTAGCAACCTGAGATCTCAATCTGGGGGCGGGCAATCGTTTTGCCGATCAGGGCCTCGTCGCAACACGTCGGCCATGTACCTTGCGCATTTGCTTCTTCCAGGACGAATCAACGACAGGATGGGGTCATGCTGTCAACGCTGGACGTCATCGACAACTACCTCACGCCACGGGGCGAAGCTGACTTCTCTTCTCTCCCTGGACGAGATCTGGATCACTTCGGTGAGCGAGTGCGCGAGTTCTCGGCTGCCCACGAGCCTGAAATTGATTCGGAGTTACATCCCATCTACTTGGGCGGATGGCCGTCGGCCAACTTTACGTTGATCGGTGGCGACCTTGTGCTCTCGAGCCTGCTTTACAGCGGGCAAGTCCTCGTTCGCGACCCCATAGCTGATTGGTTCTCTTGGGAGCAATACCACCTCGAACACATGATCAGCGCTAGACCGGGATATCGGCCCCCTGAGGAAGACGCCGAGACTCGCATGGGGCGGACTCGCGCGTTCCTCTGCACCGTCATCCCTGAACTGCTCCGAATGCGGCCACTTATTGAGGCAGGCATTGTCGTTCCCGTCGCTTCGGAGCCGCTTTTCTACCGTAGAAGGTCCTTAATTGATCAGCTTCGAAGAGACATCTCAAGCAGAGTCGACTTGGGGCCGACTGAATACGCAGAGCGGTTTGGTGCTCGAGAAATCGCTTCTGAGACCAACGTGCGAGGGTTTTTCGCGATGGCCCCAGGGCCAGATCCCGGACCCCAGATCCAGAAGGCGATTGATCACGGCATTCGGTACTTCTCCCGCGAGTTCACTCTCGCGTCTGAACATGGCGTGACCTACACAGCTCCATTTGCACACGAGCGATTCCTTTGCCAAGCAGGTATCAGCCCTATCGTCGGAAGTTCAGCTCGAGTCGTTGAAGCCGTGCTGAACTCCGGGCTACCCGTGTTCCACGGCCTGACGCCAAGGGTTGTTCGTGACATCCATGACGACGATGCCTTCGCGGAATTCCGGGCGAAACTTCATGAGGTCTATCAGCACACCCCAGTAGAAAACCCCGACGAGGCCAGACTGTATATCGAGGACCAGGAGAACGCCCTGCTTCGCCCCCTAATCGCTCAAGGCGAGGATGCCGCGTCATCCGGCTATCTGGCTCGACTGGGGGCTTCTCTTTCTGCGAACAAGTACGGCATCACAGCGGCCCTAGCTGCGGACTTTACGCTCGGAGCGGTCGGTCCGATGACTGGGCTTGCCCTGGCCGGGACAGTCTTAGACGAGCTGTCCGACCGTCGAAAGGGCTCTGCTGGGCCACAACGAATTTGGTCTTCGCTAGTGCGACATAACCGTGCCGCCGGGGAGGAGATGCGATCGGTCCAGTCCGAGGGTGCGCCAAGCTCCGGCCCAAACTGGGGAATCCCTAAAGAACCTGGAATGACGGTCGCTGTTACTGCAGGAGAGGTGATCTTGGATGCCGATCCCCGCACCGTTGCAAATCCAACTCCTGATCGAGAGCTTCGACTGCAGCTAGGGGTGTATGGGCCGTGCGGCTGCGGAAGCGGTAAAAAGTATCGATTCTGCTGCGATGGCCTCCGGTAGCTGAAAGACAGCGGCGTGAAGGCGAGGGGAAACGCCTACAAGGTCGTTATAGAGCACTCTCTCGCACCTCAGTCATGCAGCTCCGGAGGGCACCCGATTAGGGATCGGCTATCGGCAGGTGGTGACGTGCCCCGTTGAACTCAGCCGAGATCACCAGACGTCGGCGTATGAAATATCTATGTGCTTGGTCGATACGGGTGTCAGTTCTAGATCAAGCCCAGCGGCTGCCACCTGCCGCACGACCTGCGCCGGCACTGTGAAGGTGTTCTCTTCATGGTCGGTAATGAGTGACACGGCCAGCGTGAGGATGTACCCCTCGTGGCGCAGAATCGCGAAGAGATCCGCCGAGTTCCGCGGCAGCAGTAGCAGCACCCACTGCACACGCCCCCAAGGGTCTTGCCCGTGCTCTGCGCGTATCTCGTCGACGTGACGGTTGCTGAATAGGTTCCATATCGATACGTCGAAGACCCAGGGACCGTCACCTTTGAGATCGCCTATCTCGTAGTGCTCGTCCGGTGTGACGCCCAAGAGGTGTGTCACGTGCGCCGAAGAGCCCTGTTGGCCAAGGATGTTCAGCTCCACCTGGATGTTCTTAATCATTGCGGCAGTGTCCCTCTCGTGCTTTGCCGAGTTCGTGATTTTTGACACGATGGTGGCCGCTTACCGATCGGTCAGCGGTCCGCACCGGGTTTACCTTTGCGCCAGACCTGCCGGCGCAAGATCAAGCCGGACACGATTTTCGCGGCGCCGGCGACGACGACGCACCATGCGGCCGCCATCGAAGAGGCCGACAAATCGTCGATCTCACGAGACGTGGCAAGGAGTACGACGCCACCGATCAGGACGAAAGCGCCAACGAAGGCGAGCAGGGTGCCCAGAGTATTCGCGGTCATGACCGCACAGTAACCTCATGGGCCGTCGCCCCGCCATGCCCGATAGACGATGGGCCACCGAGACGCTCGGCTATTCCCCTTGCCACTCCCGCACGCGGTGCACTCGATAGCTGGCGCCGTAGATGAGCTCAGAAGCGCCGATCAAGCCGGGTGCCTCGGTTGGGCCGACTTGGCCCCACCACGAAACGTCCCCGCGTGTGAGCGTGAACACAGCAAGCATGAGTGTGAACGTGGCCAACACTGTCCACAGAAGTGCCGCTCTGGCACACCGGCTCGCCGGCCGGAGGTGCTCGCCTGGGCCGCCGCGGACCTCGGGACCGCCGACTCCGAGGCCGGCCCCGCCGGATCCGGCACCGGCGTGGCCGTCGTCGTGCGCGCGCAGCCCATCAAGCCCCCGGTCGGGCCGGCCGGCGGCGCCACGGGCTGAGCTGCGAGGGGTGCCTCAAGCGCGCGGGCCGGCGAGGCCGAAGAGGGCGACCACCTCGTCGAGGTCGCGGCCCAGGACGAGGTCGAGGGACCGGACGTCGCGTTCATCCCCTAACTGCGCGACGACCGCGCCCGACGAGCCTTCGACAGCCCGGGCCCTGCCCGCGACCGTGAGCTGCACCGGCTCGGCCCCGGCGCGCACGGGCGCGTCGGGCAGCGGGTCGAGGCCGTCGGCGGCGCGCCGGTCGAGGGCGAGCGCCGCCAGCACCCAGCGTTCCGCGAGGCCGACCGGGCGCAGCGACGCCAGGGGTGACCGGCGCCCCCGGCCGAAGACGACGGTCATGCTGTCCTGGCGCTCGACCTGCCAGGCGACGCCGCCGATGTCGAACCGACAGAGCACGTCGGAGTGGAGGTCGACGACCGCCCCGAGATGATCCAGCGCCCGCACGCACGTCGGGCCGAGCAGGCGCGCGGTCGTCGCGGCCTCGCGCTCCCGGCGCTCACGCTCGAGCACCGCACGGGCGAGCGGAGCGTGCTCGGCGGCGAGTGCGTCCCGGTCGAGCGGCGCACCCTGGGCGAGGCGCGCGTGCAGCCACGCCGGGTCGAGCCGACCGAAATAGAGGAAGCGCACCTGGACGACCCCGCCCGGGTCTGACGCGGTGAGGGGCCTGTCGGGGGCGAGCAGGGCGACGCCGTGGTCGTCCGACCACACGGCGACGACGGTTCCGTCGACGACGGCCACCCACGACCAGCCCTGCACGCGGATGTCGGGGCTGCTGCGCTCGACCACATCGCCGACGAGCGACCCTGCCCGGACCCGTAGCTCGCGACGGTGCGACTGGGCGTCGTCGCCCATCGACACGCTCTCCCGGTTGACGACGACGACGAACTCCGCGGGCACGTCGCTCGACGCCGCGCCGACGAGCCGAGACCAGATCCCCATGACGGCGACGCTACCGGCCGATCAGCCCAGCGGCTCCGGAGACGCCTACGGACCGACGAGATTGTCTAATCTGGGTACCCCTGTCGACCCGGGGTCGCCGAGAGGAGACACGATGACCGAGCAAGATCACTCATCACCACGACGAGGACTCGAGGTGCCGCTGGGCGCTCCCGTGTTCGTCCAGGCGCTGCGGTACACCGCCATGTACGGACCGAAGCCGTTCCCCGAGGCTCTGCTGATCTACCTGGACAACGGCGCGTACAAGATCCTCTCGCCCGGCGAGGAGCACTACGGGAGCTACGTCTCCGCGACCGACCCGGCCGCTCCACCTCGTCACGTGGCGTTCTTGTCCTGGCCCTCCGAAGACTGGGGGCGGAACGTCGCCTCGCACACGCTGACGTTCGACCAGGACACGGGGGCGTTCGTGCAGTCTCTGGTCCTGCCCGGAGACGCGGTGCCGCGCGCGCAGCACGGCTACGCGCACAGCGTGGACATCCCGCTGACGGGCCTCATGGAGGCCACGTGGCACGAACTCCGAGCGGCCTGCGCTCCCGTCTTCGACCGTCTGCAGGCACAGGCCGACCCTCGCCGCGACGAAGGGTCCCTCGACCTCCCGTAGGTCGACACGACTCGCGTTCACGAGGGTGATCCAGGCCGTGTGATCGTGCGACTCCTCGATCCCGGCCACGGCTCAGCCGGCACCGGCACCGGCACCGGCACCATCACCTGACCCGTCGCGACGCCCAGACCTGCGCGCCGAGACCGACCGCGATGAACCCGAGCATGAGCGCGCCCATCACGACGGCCGTGCCGCCGAGGGCGCCCGCGAGCGGTGTGGCCGCTCCGCCCAGGCCGAACTGCAGCCCGCCGACGAGGGCGGCCGCCGTGCCGGGGGAGCGGTGGCCGAGCGCCTGCGTCAGCGTGATCGACCCGGGGATCACCCACCCCCACCCCGCCGTGACGATCGCCAGCGCCGGCCACACGAGCGCCGGCCCGGCACCCGAGAGAGCCCCCACGAGCACCAGCAGCGACCCGGTCGCGCAGACCGCGAGCCCGACGGTGAAGAGGCGGTCCTCGTCGAATCGCCCGATGAGCCGCCGGAACACCAGCGTCGACGCGATCATGCACGACGCGTTCGAGGCGAAGACGAGCGTGTAGAGCCCCTCGCCGAATCCGTACTCCTGCTGAAAAACGAACGACGACGTCGAGATGTACGAGAAGAAGCCGATCGTCGCCGCGCATCCGGTGATCAGATACCAGCGGAACCGTGCGATCCCGAGCAGGCCGCGCATCCTTCGCAGCGACGCCCCCAACGAGGCTCCGCCTTCGGGAGGCGCGGTGAGGGTCTCCGGAAGCAGTCGCGTCGCCGCGATGGCCAGCCCCGACCCCAAGACGGCCAGCACGACGAACGTGATGCGCCACGACCCGGCCGCCAGCACGGCGCCGCCGACGAGCGGGGCCACGACCGGGCCGACCGAGTTGATGGCCGCCAGGGTGGCGAAGAGGCGGCTCCGGGTGGTGCCCGTCGTCGAGTCGCCGACCATCGCGCGGGCCGCGACGGAGCCCGCCGCGCCTCCTAATCCTTGCAGCACCCGGGCCACGACGAGGGTGCTCGCGTCGGGTGCCACCGCGCAGGCGACCGAGGCGAGCGCGAACACCGACATGCCGATGAGGACGATGCGCCGGCGACCCGTGCCGTCGCTGAGCGGGCCGATGACGATCTGCCCCAGCGCGAAGCTGACGAGGAAGGCGGTGAGGCTGAGCTGCACCTGCGCCGTCGAGGCACCGAGGTCGCGCGCGATGGCCGGCAGACCGGGGATGTACATGTCGGTCGCGAAGGGTGAGATCCCGACGATGAGCGCGATGGAGAGGACCGCGCCGCGCCCTCTGGGGGCCGGGGCGGCAGCGTCGGGCCGGGAGACGTCGTCGTCGCTCATCACGCCGAAGCCTAGCTCCGCGCCGCTTCCGGGTGAGGATCCGGAGCTTGCCTGACATGATCACATACCTGTAGTAATGGTTTCGACCGATCTGCCGCTGGAGCTCCGCGGTACCCCGGGGCGGGAGGATTCGTGCCCTCCCGGCCTGGTCGTCTCGAGCCCAAGGGAACACTCCGATGAACCTCCGCACAGTCATCCTCAGCGCAGTGCTGCTGGCATTGTTCAGCTCGCTCGGTGCCGGGATCAGCGTGTACGCGAACGTCCGCAGCGCGTTGTCGCTCGAGGGTGGCGATCTGCTCAGCAGCACGGCGGTGACGCTCGACTCAACCGCCCTCGATCCGACGCTGCTCGACCTGACGCGCCTCAGCGGGCGTGTGTTTCAGGATCTGGATGGGAGCGGCGACCTTCGAGCGGTTCGCACATTCGGTCATCCTGCGGCGCTGCCGATCCACGAAGGCAGGCAGTTGCGTGCCGACGACGAGCTCGTCGCTCTCGTCGGCGACGGGGTGGCCACCCGTTCGGATGATGGCCGACAGTACGTCGACTACGCAGGGCAGGCCTTCGCCGTGATCGGGCGGCTCGGTGTCCGTGCGGACAGCGGACTCGCGCAGGATGTTCTTCTCCAGGCTCCCGATCTCATCAGCGACGACGAACCCGTGTTCGTCGACGTGGAGGGTGGCGTGCGTCAGGTCGCCGGGGTGACATCGGAGATGGCTGCGCCGGTCGGCGGGGGTGCGGACCGGCGCACCAACATCGACTTCGTCTCACCGATCGTCATCATCTGCGGGTGGGGGCTCACGCTCCTCGGTGCGATCGCCGCCGGCCTGCTCATCGCAGGCTTCCGACGGCCTGTCGCCGCCCTGCAGTATCGACTCGGTCTCCGACGCCCGCGAGTCGTGATGCTGAGTGTCCTTCCCCTCGCCTGGTTCGCGGGGGCGGTGTTCGTCGCGGTGTCGACCGGCGCACTGCTCTCGGCGGGAGCGCTGCGCTCGCTGCCGGACCTCGCCGCCGCCGCAGGACTTCCGCTTGCGGTGAGCGTCGTCGTGTCGGCGGGGGCGCTCGTGGCCTCACTGGTGAGGACGAGCCGATGAACACGCGCGCACTGCTCCGCGGCACCTATGGGCGGCTCGCAGCCAAGATCCTCGTGCTCGCGTTCCTCCTGACGAGTCTCTACAACGTGCTGACCTTCTCCTTGTCGACGCAGGATGCAGCCATCCAGAGCTTCGGCGATTCAGCGGAGGTCGACATGTACGGCCTCATCGATGGCTTGACGGACCCGACGATGTTCTCGCAGTACCGGGAGTCCACGGAGAACATCCAGAAGGTCACCACGTTCTACGACGCCCTGACGCAGAACGCCCCCGAGGGCGTTCAGGTGCTCTCGGCCTTCGACCAGCCCATGCAGGTCGAGGACTTCGCCGGAGGGGTGACCTTCGAAGAGGGCTATGGAGTTCCCGGTGCCGCGCAGGGGCCTTACGAAGATCCGTTCACGAACAAGCAGGTCGTCGACGTGAAGTCCATGCAGCTGAGCCGCGAGACTTTCGAGTTCTACAACCTCGCTGGGCAGGGCGGCACGGATCTCGACTGGGACGCTGTGGACTACGAGAACGAGACCATCCCCGTGCTCCTGGGGGCCGAGTACGAGGGCGTCTACGACGTGGGAGACCAGCTGGCCGTCGACTACTACTTCAAGCCGACCCGGATGCAGGTCGCAGGCTTCCTCCCACCGAATGCCTCGATGTTCTACCAGGGCGACATCGATCACTTCCTCGACGACTACTTGATCGTCCCCTACCCCACGAGCATCACCGCCTCACCGGTTTCGGATCGCGACTTCTCAGGCATCCTCGCCTTCGCGATGCTGAATGCCAACATCGCCGTCGATCGAGGGCTCTCCGATGCCACGGTGTTCGAGGCGTTGGAGGGCGCAGCGGCGACTTCGGGGTTCGAGCACTACGTGCTGCTGAATGTGCCGAGTTACCTGACGCAGTTCTCATCGGTCCGGGCGCTGGTGCACGACAACTTCGCCGTCGTGCTGACGGTCGAACTCTTGATCGCGGCCGCATCCCTGGTGATGAGCGCCATCCTGACCGGCAGCGCCATTCGACGTCGGGAGCGACGGATCCGGGTCGCGTGGGAGCTCGGTCAGAGTCGCAGCGACCTCGGACGAGCAGTGTTCGCCATCGTCGCGGTCGAATACGCGGGACTCGCCCTCGTCTTCCTGGCCATCACGCACTCTCTTCCGAACCAGGAATCGTCTGCACAGACGTTCTGTCTCGGGCTCGTCACCTTGCTCGGCGCTCTCGACCTGCTTCACCGCCGGACGCAGCTGCAGCACGCCATCCGACACAGACCAAGGAACGAACCATGACCGAGCTCCTCACCGTGCAGTCCCTCAAGAAGACAGTGCGCGAGCCTGACGGATCCGTGCGCCGCATCTTCGACGGACTCGACTTCGCGATGGGTTCTCACGAGCGCTCCATCGCCCTTCTGGGGCGCAGCGGCAGCGGCAAGACGACGCTGCTGCGCATCCTCGCAGGCTTGGACGCTCACTACGAGGGGTCATACGTCTTCCAGGGCACAGCCGTGCCGAGACGCCTCGATCCGCTCGCCGACCATCGACGTGCTCACATCGGCCTGATCGCGCAGTCCTACGACCTCCTCGACGACTTCACCGTCGAGCGGAACGTGCTCTTCGGTGCCCGCGGACTCGCGCAGCCTAAAGAGCGCACCGGGGAAGCCCTGGAGTCGGTAGGACTGCAGGGGATGGGCAAGAAGTCGGTCACCAGGCTCTCCGGTGGGGAGGCCCAACGCGTCGCCATCGCACGGGCGATCGTGAAGCGTCCGACTCTGATCCTCGCCGACGAGCCCACCGGTGCACTCGACGAGGACACGGAGGACGACATCCTGGGCCTGTTCGCATCCCTGCAGGACAGCGGCATCAGCTTCATCATCGCCACCCACAGTCCTCGCGTAGCCGCCTCCTGCGAGCGACGAGTCGTCGTCGCCGACCACCGACTCGTCGATCACGCCAGCAGTCGCTGATGCCTCCTTGTGACGTCTCCCGAGAGCAGCCGGCGAAGGCGATGTTGCACGTCCAGACCGGTTGTAGCTAGAACGCCGACGATTCCAGGGTCCCGGCGCGACGGGCGCGTCGCTCGAAACGCCCCCAGACGACGACCGCCGCGATGACCCAGACGGCTCCGGTGCCGAGAGCGAGGGCGTAGTCGCCCCAGAACCCCTCCGACATCCCTTCGTCGACGCCCGTCCTCCCTGCTTCGATGAGGTTCGCGAGAGGAATGACACGCGCTACGAGATCTATCGGGTGCCACAGCACGCTCAGGGGGGCGACGACCCCGGCCGCCAGGGGCAGCACGTACTCGGCGATGTTGGACAGAAGCAAGTTGTCGCGGAGGGAGAGGCTGGCGGCACCGATGAGGAAGCCGATGCCGATGGCAGCCGGTGCGACGCCGACGAGCACCAGGGCGATGATGCCCCAGCTGTCTGAGCGGCCCGACGGCTGGATCACCATGAGGGTCGCGAGGAGACCGACGGTCGCGACCAGGACGCCCAGGCCGGCGACGACGGTGAAGCGACCCAGCCACGAGGCGACGGTTCCGTGCGGGGCGATGAAGAGGAACGGGGTCGTCCCCTCGAAGCGATCCTCTGCGACCAGGGTGGCGACGGCGACGCTCGCGGCGACCGAACCGACGCCGACCGACGCGGCGAGGGCGTCGCCCGCATCAGGATCGGCGGCCCCGGCACCGCTCGCCATGGCGAGGTAGAACATCGACGTCAGCAGCGGGATAACCCCGAGGCGGACCGCTCGAACGGTCGGACTGATCGACTCGGGCAGCGCCCGCCATGCGATGACCATCGCCGCGCGGTAGGTCGAACCTGCGCCCGTCATGCCAGCGCCAGCGTTCCGTCGCGACGCGCTCGACGGAGCGCCGTGATCAGCAGGACCCACGCGGCCGTAGCCCACAGCGCGGACATCCCCACCGACTCGAGGAGCCACACGAGAGCGACGGACCCCGTCGAGTGCCCGACGGCGACGGCCCCCACGAGCGGATGGATCGCCGCGACCGGAACGATCCACCACGGGAATGACGACAAGGGGACGACGATCCCGCTGAGCAGCCAGATCGGGGTCAGGAGCAGCGGCTCCAGCACAGTCGCCGAGCGCGAGACCAGGAAGAACGCGGCCAGGACGAGGGCGGGCTCATGCAGGCAAGGAACGACGCGGCCAACGAGACCAGGTCGCGGAGATCCACGTGCACGTGACCCGTCACGGCGAGCTGCAACCCGAGCGCGAGGGGGATGCCGAGGAGCCCGATGGTCGCCGCCGCCGCACACAGGCTCCCGAAGACCACGCCCGGGCGGAGGGTGCTCAAGGCCATGTGCTCGAGGGTGCCCTGGAAGCGCTGGTAGCTGATGATGCCGACAGCGGTCGTGGTCGTCGCCCAGATCCCGGCGATGGAGCCCTCGAGCCACAGTGAGGCCGTCAGCGGCGTGTCCGCACCGAGGGAGCCGAGGACGCGGAGGGCGACGAAGATGCCTGGTGAGACGAGCGCCTGCTGCAGGAAGAAGGGCGTCCGCAGGAGCTGCCGGGCGTGGAACAGCGTGATTCGAAGCGCGTTCACGGCGCCGATGTCCCGACTCGTTCTCGATGCGTCCGCAGGAAGGCCAGGTACGCCTCCTCCAGGGTCGTCGGTCTCGTGACGGAGGCCCGGACGTCGGCCAGGGAGGCGAGAAAGGCCGGTGCGGCGGGATCACGGCCGTGCTCCCAGACGAGGTCGACGTACCAGAGTCCCCCGCTCCTCGCTGATGATGTCCGCTGTTCCGACGACGGACCGGAACATGTTCCGGGGGTCTGCTCTCGACTCGACGGTGAGGGTCGTCACGGTGCCGATCCCCGCGCGGGCCGCGATGTCGGAGGGGGCCCCCTCCGCGACGACGAGACCATCCGAGATGATCACGATGCGATCAGCGAGGTCGTCGGCGTCGGCGAGATCGTGCGTGGTCAGAAGGACCGCCTTGCCCGAGGCCCGCAGCTCACGGATCAGCCCGCGGAGGTCTTCGGCGCCTTCAGGGTCGAGCCCGATGGACGGCTCGTCGAGGAGGAGGAGCTCGGGCTCTGCGAGGAGCGCTCTCGCGAGATGCAGTCGTTGCCTCATACCCCTGGAGTAGGTCTCGACCCTGCTGCCTCGACGATCGGAGAGGCCGACGCGGGCGAGCACCTCGACGATCCGCTGCCGTAGGGCGCGTCCGTGTACTCCCTGGAGCTCCCCGAAGAAGCGGAGGTTCTCTACCGCACTGGCCCGCATGTAGAAGCCCCGGTCGCCTCCGAGCACCAGCCCCAGGTGACGGCGAGCTGCGCGAGGGTCGGCGACAGCATCGATGCCTGCGACTCGGACGGAGCCTCGCGTGGGCTCGAGCAACGTCGCCGCCATCTTGACCGTGGTGGTCTTGCCGGCGCCGTTCGGGCCGAGGACGGCGACGACCTCGCCGGCGTCGATGGCGAGGTCGACCCCGCGGACAGCCTCGATCGATCCTGTCGACGTCCGGAAGCTGCGTCGCGCATCGCGCACGTCGAGGATGGGCTCATGCATAGCTGCCGAAAGTAAGACATACCGTACGATATGTCAAGATGTCTCGCGATCAGGGCGGTCGCCCTGCGGGCAGCTGATCACTCGGGAGTCGCGTCGGGTCAGCAGCTGCGACCGTGGATGACGCGGGAGGCGGGTGTTCGCCGATGCGTTAACGGCGCATCCCGCCTGACGGGCCGGCTCGGCTGACCCCGAGCGCGACGAAGGGGCGGGCGCACTGCGCCCGCCCCTTCTTCTGGCCCCGGAGGGTCAGCGCTTGCTGCGACCCGTGATGAGGCCGTAGACGAACAGCACGACGACCGCGCCGACGATGGCGATCAGCCACGACTCGATCGAGAAGAAGCCGTTGAAGTCGACGCCGAAGAGCGCGCCGCCGATCCAGCCGCCGAGCAGGGCGCCGATGACGCCGAGCACGAGGGTGGCGATCCAGCCGCCGCCCTGACGGCCCGGGAGGATGGCCTTGGCGATGGCGCCGGCGATGAGGCCGAGGAGGAGGAAGGCGAGGAAGCTCATGAGAGACCTTTCGAGCGGTTGACGACAAGTTTGCACCGCCTGACCCCCTCACCACCGAGATGGTGACGAGCTCAGGAGCCTCAAATCGAGGCTTAGCGGTACATCCACTGTGCGCCTCCTGAGAGTCTCGTGCTTGAGCTCGAGCGTCGGCTAGCCGATAAGCGCACGGGGGCCCTTGCGAGCAACCACTTGTACTAGTAGAACTAGAACATGTTGATCAGGCTCGACCCGGCATCCGAGATGCCGATCGCCGACCAGATCGTGACGCAGATCCGCCGGGGCATCGCCGACGGCGACATCGAGGTCGGCGAGCGACTGCCCTCGGCTCGTGACCTCGCGGCCGCCCTCGCGATCAACATGCACACCGTCCTGCGGGCCTACGACTCGCTCCGTACCGCCGGCCTGATCGAGCTCCGTCGCGGTCGCGGGGCGGTCGTCATCGCGGGCGCCGACGCCCCGACCACGGCCCTCTACGCCGCCGCCGCCGCGCTCGTGCGCGACGCCGCCCGCCTCGGCATCGCACCCGCCGACCTCGCCACGATCATCAGGGGGATGACATGACCGCCGACCGACCCGCCCCGAGCACGCCCGACGGGCCCGAGACCGGCACCACGCCCGTGCCTGCCGACCCCGTGCCCGCCGAGGTGGACGGGGTGGTCCTGCTCCGCACCTCCTCGGCCGTCGTCGCGGCCCTCGCGCCCGCGGCCCTCCTCGTGGTCGTCGCCCTCGTGCTCGGTCCGCGGCTGGGCGACACCATCGCGCGTCACTGGTCGGGCGACGGCGCCGCCGACGGGTTCTCGGGAACCTGGTCGTCGTTCGCCGTCGTCGCGGCGATCGTCGCGGCCCTGACCACGGTGTCGATCGTGGCCGCCCTGACGCGGCGCGGGCGCCCGTCGCGCCTGATCGCCGGAGGCGCGGCCTCCTTCGCCGGCCTGGCCGCCTGCACCTGGGTCGCCACCGCCCTCGCGACAGCAGCCGCGCCGACCCCCGAGGAGGCGGTGGCCGGCTGGACGCCCGCGCTCACGCTCCCGGGCCTCGCCTGGGGCGTCGTCGTCGGCTGGCTGGCGACCGGCAGCGGCGTCCGGGCGCTGCCCGACGTGGAGTTCGACGACCGGGCGAGCGCCCGCCCGGCGGATCTGCGACCGGGGGAGCGCCTGGCGTGGTCGGGCACCAGCGGCAGCCCCGTCTTCGTCGTGATGGGGTCCGTCGTGATGGCCCTGGCGATCGTCTCCGGCGCCGTGCTCTTCGTGATGGGCGCCTCCTCGGTCGTCGTCTACTCGGCCGTGCTGCTGCTCGCCGGTGCCGCCGTGCTCGCTCTGGGGCGCGTCCGACTGACCGTCGACCAGCGCGGGGTTCGCCTCGTCTCGGCACTGCTCGGCATCCGTCTGCTGCGGGTGCGCCTGGCCGACGTCGCCGGCGTCGAGACCGAGACCCTCGACCCGATGTCGTGGGGCGGCTGGGGGTTGCGCGTCTCGAAGCGCGGCACCGCCTACGTCACCGGCCGCCGCCCCGGCATCGTCGTCCGACGCCGCGACGGCAGCGCGGTCGCCGTCACCATCGACGACGCCGAGTCCGCCGCGTCCGTCGCCGCCGCTCTCGCCCAGCGCTGACGCCACGGCCCGTCAACCGGCTCCTCCACACGCCGGCCAGACCAGAAATGGGGCCACCGGCGGTGGCTCGATCGCCGCCGTAGACCGCTCCATCTGTTTAGAGTGTCCACAGAGAGGGGGTGCGGCGATGCAGGAGTCGACTCGCGAGATCAGACGTCAGCGGGCGGTCGAGAGCCTCGGCGTCATCGACTCCGACCGCAATCCCCGCCTCGACCGCATCACCCGCATGGCCAGGGCGATCTTCGGGGTGCCGATGTCGTCGGTCACGGTGCTCGACAATCAACGCGCGCTCTTCCTCGGTCGCGACGGCTTCGACGTCCCCGTGGTGGGTCGGCACGACACCCCCTGCCACCTCGTGATCGACTCGGGC
The DNA here is from genome assembly GCF_979258095.1 of Frigoribacterium sp. AC394. Lineage (NCBI taxonomy): Bacteria > Bacillati > Actinomycetota > Actinomycetes > Micrococcales > Microbacteriaceae > Frigoribacterium > Frigoribacterium sp. AC394. Next base: position 2,040,914 of record NZ_OZ409834.1, read on the forward strand.
GAGATCATCTCCGCCGAAGACGCCCGCGCCGACGCCCGCTTCGACCACATCGAGCCGTTCCGCGCCAACGACCTCGGCTTCTACCTCGGTCACCCCCTGCTCGACGGGTCGGGCAACGTCGTGGGCTCGTTCTGCGTCATGGGCTTCGAACCGCGTCATCTCGACGCCGAGCAGATGTCCGAGTTCGAGGACCTCGCGGCCTGGGCGCAGAGCGAGCTGCTGGCCGACGCCGAGGCCGCCTCGGCGTCCGCGACCCAGCAGGCGCTGCTGCCCGCCGAGCCGCTCGAGATCGACGACGTCCACGTCGAGGGCGTCTGCCTCCCCTCGCTCAGCGTCGGCGGCGACTACTTCGACTACGGCGTCGTCGGCCGACAGGTGCACGTCGCCGTGGGCGACGTCATGGGCAAGGGCGTCGGCGCGGCCATCCTCGGGTCGTCGGTCCGGGCCGCCTGCCGAGCCGCCGTCCCGACGGTCAGCGACAACCGCCTCCTCGGCACGGCCGTCGACCGCATCGAGCGCGCCGTCATCGGCGATCTGCAGCGCACCGGCTCGTTCGTCACGTACTTCCACGCCGTGCTCGACCTCGACACCGACGAGCTCTCGTACGTCGACGCCGGCTCCGGTCTCGCCCTGGTCGTCCGCGCCGACGGCTCCGTCGAGCAGCTGATGGGATCCGACCTGCCGCTCGGGCTCGAGGCGCAGACGCACGAGACCCACACCATCGTGCTGCTGCCGGGCGACCGGCTCGTCGTCATGAGCGACGGCGTGCTCGACGTGCTCGACGACGAGAACGGCTGGCTGGCCGAGGTCGGCGGCATCGTCGCCCGCTCGGGCGACGCCGAACGCTCCGACGCCCCCGATCTCGTCGACGCCATCGCCCTGCTCGCCCGCGACCGCATCGCCCGTGACGACGTGACCCTCCTCGTACTGGACCGACGTCCGTGACGGACCTCCTCACCCGACGCGACCAGCGCCTCCTCGGCCGGTCGACCCCGGCCCGTCGGATCGTGCCCATCCGCATCGTCGTGCTGCTCGCGTCGCTCGCCGGCCTGAACTACATCATCTGGCGCTGGGCCGTCTCGGTGAACTGGACCTCGTGGTGGATCGCCGTGCCGCTCGTCGTCGCCGAGACGTACAGCGTGATCGACTCGCTGCTGTTCGGCCTCGGGGCCTGGCGCCTCCGCGAACGCGGCGAGCCGCCCACCCCGCCGTCGCCCGACTCGCCCGAGACCGTCGTCACCGTCGACGTCTTCGTCACCACCTACAACGAGCCCGTCGAGATGGTCATGCGCACGGCGCTCGCCGCGCAGGCCATCGAGTACCCGCACACGACGTGGATCCTCGACGACGGCGGGCGGGCGGAGATCCGCGAGGCGGCCGAGGGCGCGGGGATCGGCGTCATCACCCGGTCGTCCGACTGGGTCGACCGCCCGCGGCACGCCAAGGCGGGCAACCTGAACAACGCGCTGCTGACGACGGAGGGCGAGTTCCTGCTGATCCTCGACGCCGACCAGGTGCCCGAGCCGAGCATCCTGCACCGCACCCTCGGGTACTTCAAAGACGAGAAGACCGCGCTCGTCCAGACGCCGCAGTGGTTCGAGAACGTGCCCGAGTCCGACCCGCTCGGCAGTCAGGCCCCGCTGTTCTACGGGCCCATCCAGCAGTCGAAGGACGGCTGGAACAGCGCGTTCTTCTGCGGTTCGAACGCCGTCCTCCGTCGGGAGGCGCTGATGCAGCTGGGCGTGTCGCGGTACGTCGCCGAGGTCGAGTCGGCCGTGCGTCGCGCCGTCAAGACGTCGAGCCGTCTGATCGAGCACGCCCGTCTCGAGGCCGTCGACCAGCCGCGCGTTCTCGAAGTGCTCGAGGAGGCCGAGACGATCGTCGAGCGCGCCCGGGTCGAGCTCGCCCGCGGAGACTCGCTGGGCGACGTCACGTACCGGTTCCAGCGCGGCATCGACACCATCGCCTACCGGTTCGCCGACGCCGACGTCGCCGCCATGCAGGACGACATCGCCGAGCTCGCGGCCATGTCGGTCGGCCCCGGCACCTTCGACGCGCTCGACCAGGCAGCCCTCGATCTGCTCAGCGACCGCTCGGCGTCGCCGCTGCAGGCCATCGAGTCGATCTCGATGCTCGTCGGCGCGCTCGACGTCGACCGCGGCGACGAGGCCCAGGCGATCATGCCGCTGGCCACGATCTCGGTGACGGAGGACATGGCGACGGCCATGCGCCTCCACGGCCTCGGCTGGAAGTCGGTCTACCACGACGAGATCCTCGCGATCGGCCTCGCCCCCGAAGACCTGAACACCATGATGACCCAGCGCCTGCGGTGGGCTCAGGGCACGATGCAGGTGTTCTTCCGCGAGAACCCGCTCGTGCAGAAGGGCCTCTCGCTGGGCCAGCGCCTGATGTACTTCTCGACGATGTGGAGCTACCTCTCGGGCTTCGCCGCCCTCGTCTACATCGGCGCGCCGGTGCTCTGCCTCTCGTTCGGCGTCGTGCCCGTCACCGCGTACAGCGTCGACTTCTTCGCCCGGCTGATCCCGTTCCTGGTGCTGAACCAGGTGCTGTTCTGGGTCGTGGCCGCCGGGCGGCCGACCTGGCGCGGCCAGCAGTACTCGCTGGCGCTCTTCCCCGTCTGGATCGCGTCGGTGACGACGGCGTTCCAGAACGTCTACCGGGGCCGCGCGCTCGGCTTCTCGGTGACGCCCAAGACCAAGCAGGCCTCGAACGGGCCACGCTGGGACCTCGTGAAGCCGCAACTCGTCGCCATGGGCTGCCTCGCCGCAGCGCTGGTGCTGGTCGGCATCCGCTACGCGACCGGACAGGCCGACGGCATCGCGCCGTTGGTGAACATCCTCTGGGTCGTCTTCGACCTGGTGATCTTCAGCATCGTCGTCCGCGCCGTTCTCTACACGGGGCCGGAGCCCCGAGACAAGGAATCCCCATGATGACCGTAGAAGTGAAGACCGTCGAGGGCGGATGCGTGATCTCCCCGCAGGGGCGCCTCACCGTCGTGTCGACCCCGCAGCTGCGGACGGAGGTGGCGACACGCATCGAGGCCGGCGACCGGCTGATCATCGTCGACCTGTCGCAGACGACCTTCGTCGACTCGTCGGGGCTCGGCGCGCTCGTGTCGTGCCTCAAGTCCGCGCGCCAGGCGGGTGGTGACCTGCGGCTCGTCGCGCCGACCGAGCAGGTGTCGATGGTGCTGAAGCTCACGAACCTCGACCGCATCCTCCAGCCCCGCGCTTCGGTCGAAGAAGCGCTCCATGACTGAGAGCGACGGCGTCAGCGTCATCGACGTCGCGGCCGTCCCCGAGAGCATCGATCTCGTCCAGAACACCTTCGAGGCCTGGTGGACGGCCCTCGGCATCGACTCGATGGAGGTGCGGTTCCCGTTCGAGACGGCGATCGTCGAGATCGCGGCGAACGTCATCGAGCACTCGATCGTGGCCGACGGCGCCGAGGGGATCGAGGGGCGCCGCTTCACCCTCGAGCTCCGTGCGGAGGACGAGCGCCTGACGGCCGTCTTCAACGACAACGGCCTGCCCGCCGAGATCGACCTCAGCGACGTGTCGATGGCGGATCTCGACGACGAGGGGGGCCGCGGTCTGGCACTCGCCATGCTCAGCCTCGAGTCGCTCGACTACACGCGCGAGGGCGGCCGCAACATCTGGACTCTCGTGTGCCGTCGCTGAGAAGACCGGCACTGCGCGCCCTCGCCGCACTCGCGGCGGCGGTGGCCGTGGTGCCCCTGGTCTTGGGAGGCGCGGCGCCGGCGACCGCCGACACCGCGCCTCCTGCAGAGGGGGCCTGGTTCGGGCCCGACCTCGACTGGGGTTCCGACGGGCCCGACGGCTACGCGGATCGCCTGGGGGAGACCCCCTCGACGTACTCCGTCAACATCGACTACCCGATCGACGACGACTCCGCCGATCAGTGGCGGCGATCGGCCCGCGCGGCGGCGGCTCAGGGCGCCGCGCTGGTCGTCAGCCTCGAGCCGTCGCGACCGCTCGCCGACCTCGACGCCGACCAGGCCGCCCGGGCCGACGAGCTGCTGACCGAGTTCCACGACCAGTACGGCATCGCGCAGCTCGTGCGCTTCGCCCCCGAGATGAACGGCAACTGGCAGCGCTGGGGGCAGCAGCCTACCGAGTTCGTGCGGGCCTTCGGCCAGATCGCCGACGCCGTGCACGACGGCACGTCCACCGCCGACATGGTCTGGGCGCCCTCGTACGGCGCCGGCTACCCGTTCGCCCAGGCCGACGGGCGTCTGCCCGCGACCGGGGCCCGCGACGAGGCCCTGCTCGACACCGACGGCGACGGCACGGTCACCGAGGCCGACGACCCGTACGGCCCGTACTACCCGGGCGACGACGCCGTCGACTGGGTCGGTCTCACCATGTTCTTCTTCGGCAAGGGCGACGCCTCGACGGCCGCCGGCACCGATGTGCCGCTCGTCGCGAACCAGGCGCCGGCCGAGGGCGAGGTGCAGGCGCGCTTCGACGAGACCTGGGGCTACTCGCAGCCGCAGGAGGCGACCTTCTACGACCGGTTCGCGGTCGGCACCGACCACCCGCTGCTGCTCGACACCGGCGCCCTCTACGACCAGGGGCTCGACGGCGCCACCGAGCTCGCGGTCAAGCAGGGCTGGTGGCGTCAGATGCTCACCGCGCTCGACGACCAGCCCCTCGTGGCCGGCGTCACCTGGCTCGAGACCGTGCGCGAGGAGGCCGAGGCCGGCGACCGCGAGGTCGACTGGCGCGCCACCGACGACGACGCCATCGCCGCGGCGTTCCGCGCCGACCTGGTCGACAGCGGGGCCATCGTCTTCGGGCCTCTCACCGACCCCGTCACACCCGAGGAGGGCGACGCCGCCACGGTGCAGGTGCGCGACGGCGGCGGCGGCGACGAGATGGGCTGGATCGTGGGCTGCGCGGTCGCCCTCGCGCTGGCGTTCCTGCTGAGCGGCGTCGTGGGGCGCGTGCTGCCGCGCTGGCGCTACCCCGACGACGGCAAGCCCGGGCGCGACCTCCGCATCGACCTCTTCCGCGGGTTCATCATCCTGGCCGTGGTCATCACCCACATCGAGGTCGCGGGCCCGTACTCGTTCGTCACGCTGAAGGCGGTCGGCGCGATCACCGGCGCCGAGATGTTCGTGTTCCTCAGCGGGCTCGTGCTCGGCATGGTCTACCCGTTGGGCGTCAAGAAGTTCGGCGAGAAGACCGCCGCGATCGGCGCCTTCGTGCGGGCCCGCAAGCAGTACGTCGTGACGCTCGTCGTCATCCTCGTCGTCTTCGCCCTGAGCTTCGTGCCGCTGGTGAACACCGACGAGATCACGACCTTCACCGACCGCGGCACGGGCGACACCGGCGCCGGCGCGATGGGCCGGGTCTACGACCTCTACCCGAACGCCGACCGCCTGCTCGACTACCCGCCGCCCTGGTACGCCGTCCGGCAGCTGCTGCTGCTCGAGATGGGCCCCTGGCCGTTCAACATCATGGGGCTGTTCGTCGTGCTCAGCCTGACGATCCCCGGTCTCATGTGGCTCGTGAAGCGCGGTCTCTGGTGGGTCGTGCTCGTCGGCAGCTGGGCCGTCTACGCGGTCGGCGTGCTCTTCCCCGACTTCTCGCTGCTGCCGTCGCAGTTCGAGCCGGTGTTCCCGCTCTTCGCCTGGCAGGTGCTGTTCACCCACGGTCTCGTGATCGGCAACTACCGGCGGCAGATCGTCTCGGCGCTGACGACGACGGTCGGCAAGGTGCTGGTCGGGGTCGGCGTGGTCGGCTACGCGGGGTTCCTGGCCCTGATCTGGGCCGGCAGCACCTACGGCTTCGACCTGGGGCCGATCCCCTCGTCGATCTACGACTCGCTGTACCTGACGGGCTACCAGCGCGTCGACATGCAGTGGGGCCGCCTGGTCGACACCGCCCTGGTCGTCGTCTGCGTCTACGCGATCCTCACCGTGTTCTGGAAGCCCATCGCCGCCGCCCTCGGCTGGCTGTGGATCCCGCTCGGGCAGGCCAGCCTCTACGTGTTCATCTGGCAGGTGTTCTTCGCCCTGGCGGTGGCGTCGATCCCCGGCCTCGACCGGACGAACGTGATCACCGGCACGATCATCCACACCGCGGTCATCCTGCTGGTGTGGTGGATGGTGCGGAAGCGGTTCCTGTTCTCGGTGATCCCCCGCTAGCCGGTCGTCGCGGTCGTCGCGACCCGCGCCTCCTGCGCTCCCGGCGGCACCCGGCCGATCGACGCGAAGACCCCCGTGCACAGCGCACGGGGGTCTTCGTCGTTCTCGCGAGGCGGCGGCCTAGGAGGCGGTGGTCGCCTTCGCCGCATCGACCTCGGCCTGCTCGGCCGCCAGTCGCGCATCGCGCTTCGCGCCGGGCACCCAGCCGCCGTCGACGAGCTTGATCTGGTAGATCGACGCGCCGATGACGAGCGCGGCGCCGACGACCAGGCTGATGACGACGCCGATCAGCGGGCCGCCCAGGAAGCTGACGCCGATGAGCGTGCCGAACCAGCCGAAGTCGGCGTCGCCGAAGGTGCTGTTCGCGAAGCCCAGGTTGCCGAGCACGAGCAGCAGGATCGCGGGCAGGAACGTGATGATCAGGCCGTTGACGAAACCGCCCAGCACGGCGCCCTTGCGACCGCCGGTCGCGTTGCCGAAGACGCCCGCTCCACCACCGGTGAAGAAGTGCGGCACCATGCCCGGCAGGATCAGCGCGAGGCCGAACACCGGGTTCAGCCACGACGCCAGCACCGCGAGGGCGACGAGACCGCCGGCGAACGACGACAGGAACCCGATCAGCACCGCGTTCGCCCCGTACGGGAAGATCAGCGGGATGTCGAGGGCCGGCTTGGCGCCGGGCACGACCTTCTCGGCGATGCCCTGGAACGCCGGCACGAGCTCGCCGAGCACGGTGCGGACGCCGTAGAGGATGATCGCGACGCCGACGCCGAACTGCAGCGCCTGGGCGAAGCCGGCCATGATGAACGCGCCCGCGTCGGTCACGCCGAAGATGTCGAAGGCCTGGTCGCGCGGCAGCACGATGAGGGCCCAGACGGTGAAGACCAGGTAGATCAGCACCATCGAGAGGCTGGTCGCGACCATCGAGTCGCGGAGGAACTTCAGCCCCTGCGGGAACTTGATCTCTTCGGTGGACTTGCTCTTGCCGCCGACGACCGAGCCGGTCGCGCCCGCCGCGAGGTAGCCGAGGGTGCCGAAGTGGCCGATGGCGATCGAGTCGTCGCCGGTGATCTTCTTCATGAAGGGCTGCGCCAGGGTGGGCATCACCACCATGATCACGCCGAGCAGCACCGCGCCGAGCACGACGGTGAGCCAGCTGAGGCCCTCGCCGAGACCGACGGACAGCACGACCGTCAGCATCACCGACATGAAGACCATGTGGTGCCCGGTGAGGAAGATGTACTTCAGCGGGGTGAAGCGCGCGAGGGCGAGCATCACCAGGAACCCGAGCACCAGCACGTAGGCGCTCTGCGCGCCGTACTGCTCTTGCGCGACGGCCGCGATGACCTCGTTCGTGGGGATGACGCCCTGGGCGCCGGTGACGGCGAGGATCAGCGTGCCGAGCGGGTCGAGCGCCCCGGTGACGACGGTCGCGCCGGCCCCGAGGATCAGGAACCCGAGAGCGGCCTTGAGCGCACCGCCCACGACCTGCCCGGCGTTGCGGCGCAGCGCGATCAGACCGATCGCGGTGATGATGCCGATCAGGTAGGCGGGCACGTTGAGGATCTGCATGCCGATGAAGTCGAGTACGACGACCAGCCACTCCATTGGGACTCCTTCTGGGTTTCGTTCGTGGGATCAGCCGACGCGGAGCGTCAGGCGATCGATTCCTGGAGCTTCGCCTGGATCTCGGCGACGCTGGTGAAGTTGTCGATGACGATGACCTTCGAGGGGACTTCGCCCAGCTCTTCGACGAGGTCGGCCGAGGTCAGGACGATCTGGGCCGTGCGGGCGGCGCCGCGGGCGGTGCCGATGTCGGCCGCCTCGACGTCGGCGTCGACGTCGAGGGCGCGGAGGGCCTTCTCGGCGTTCATCTTGAGCAGGACCGAGGTGCCGATCCCCATGCCGCAGACGGTGATGATCTTCATGGTGCGTTCCTTTCGAGCGGTGCGTGGTGGTGGTGCGTGGCGGTGGTGGTCAGGAGGCGTTCTGGGCGTCGGAGAGCGCGTGCAGCGTGCGCAGCACCTCGTCGGGCGACTCGGCGGCGCGGAGGGCCGCGAGCCCGTCTTCGTCGGCGAGCACGCCGGCCAGGGCCGACATGACCTCGATGTGGCCGTCGTGGTCGAGCGCGGCGAGCCCGATCACCAGATCGACCGGGTCGTTCGTCTTGTGCCCGAAGGCGACCGGCTCGGCGAGACCGACCCACGAGAGGCCCGTGCGCGACACGGCGGGCGAGGGGCGGCTGTGCGCCAGGGCGAGCCCCGGGGCGATGACGATGTACGGCCCGAGCTCGTCGACGGCGGCGATCATCTCGTCGGTGTAGGCGGAGGTCGTGGCGCCCGAGGCGACGAGACCGTCGCCGGCCAGTCGGAGGGCCTCGCGCCAGTCGGCGGCGTGCGCGCCGGTGACGACGGATTCGACGGGGAGTTCTTCGGCCAGGTCGACGGGCATGTCGCGCTCTTCCGCTCGGCGCCTCGTTGGGCGGCAGCTGTCGTCGAAGAGGGGCCTCGTCGACTGGTGCCCGAGCCTAACCCGAAAAACGGCTTTTGACCACTCGTGTTCGAAAGTCCCCGCAGGAGGCGCGGGGGCTCGGGAGGCCCGGTCGGGAGGCGCGGCAGGCCCGGTCAGGAGGCGCGGCTCACGACGCGGGGGAGCGTCGGCTGGTCGCGGCGCTCACCCGGCCGATGTCGAAGAGGGCGTCCTGCGCCATCAGCGAGGCCCCCCGCACGCCGGCCTTGTCGCCGAGGCGGGCCCGCTCGACGACGAGACCGCGGCGCGAGAAGTCGTGGGTGCCGGTCAGCAGTGCCGAGCGGATGCCCGCGACGAGGCGCTCGCCGGTCTCGGCCAGATTGCCGCCGATGATCACCGCCTGCGGGTTCAGCAGCCCGACGACGTCGGCGAGGGCCTCGCCGATGCGGGTGCCGACCTGCTCGAGCTGATCGAGCACCACGGGGTCGTGCGCCCGGGCGGCGGCGACGATGTCCGCGCTCGTCGCGATGTCGCGGCCCCGGGAGCGGAGTTCGCGGCGGATGGTGGCACCGCTCGCCTCGAGCTCGAGACGGTGCAGCGGGCTGCCGTCGTGACGGGGCGCGCTCAGCTGACCCGCGCCTCCTCGGGCCCCTCGGTAGACGTGACCGTCGAGCACGAAGGCGCAGCCGACGCCCATGCCCACCTTGACGACGGTCAGGTGCGAGTACTCGGGCCAGCTCAGCCGGGACTCGCCGACGGCCAGGATGTTGACGTCGCGGTCGACCGCGAACACGGCGTCGAAGCCGGTGAAGTAGTCGTCGACGCGCACCTCCTCCCAGCGGGAGTCGAGCTGCGGGCTGCCGAGTCGACCCGTCACCGCGTCGACCGGCCCGGGCACGCCGATGCCGATCGCCCGGACGTCGCCGCGACCGCGACCGAGGTCGGCGAGCAGGAAGTCGAACACCTGGATGGCCCAGCTGAAGATCTCGTCCGGTCCGTCGTGCAGACCGATGTCGGCCTCGTCCTCGCTGAGCACCGTCGAGACGAGGTCGGTCACCCCGACCCGGGTGTGCGAGCCGCCGATGTCGATCGACAGGATCACGCCGGCCGACGCGTCGACCGCGAACTCCTCGGGCGGACGGCCGCCGCTCGAGCTGCGCTGCCCGGCGCTGACGATGAAGCCGGCCTCGAGCAGGTCGTCGAGACGGCGGGCGAGCGTGACGCGCGACCAGCCGAGACGGTCGATCAGGTCGGAGCGCGTGGCCGCCTCGCCGCGACGGATGAGGTCGAGCACCACGCCGGACCCCGTCGAGGGGGTCTTGGGGGTTCGGGCCACGATGCGCTCTTCTCGGTCGGTGGGTCTCGGTGGGTCGTGTCGGTCTCGCTCGGTCCGTGCCGGTCGGTTGACTTCTGTCTATTTGTATACGAATGTGGACGGATGGCCAACGACGTCCCCGACATCCACCCGACTGACCCTAGCCGCGGGCTCGACGAGCGCCTGGTCGCCGCGGCCACCGCGATCCCCGCCGAGGTCGTCCAGGCGAAGGGCCACGGTCACGCCGGCACCGCCATGGCCCTCGCGCCGCTCGCCCACGTGCTCTGGCATCGCGTGCTGAGGCACGACCCGTCCGACCCGGGGTGGGAGGGGCGCGATCGCGTCGTCCTGTCGGCGGGCCACGCGAGCCTGCTGCTGTACACGCAGCTCGTGCTGACCGGCTACGACCTCGACCTCGACGAGCTGCCCCGCAGCCGCAGCCTCGGCTCGCGCACTCCCGGGCACCCCGAGCTGCACCACACCCCGGGCGTCGAGATGAGCACCGGGCCGCTCGGCCAGGGGCTCGCGTCGGCCGTCGGCATCGCGCTCGCCGCCCGCCGCGACGAGGCCCTGCACGGCGGCGGCACCGGCCTGTTCCACCCCACGGTGTGGGTGATCGCGGGCGACGGCTGCCTCCAGGAGGGGGTCTCGGCCGAGGCGTCGAGCCTCGCCGGCACGCTCGGGCTCGACGACCTCGTCGTCGTGTGGGACGACAACGGCATCACCATCGACGGGACGACCGACCTGGCGTTCTCGGAGGACGTCCGGGCGAGGTACCGCGCCTACGGCTGGTCGGTCGTCGACGTGGCGGCCGACGACGCCACCGATCTCGACGCTCTGCAGCGGGCACTGGAGGCTGCGCGCGTCCGCGACGGGCGCCCGACGCTCGTCGCCCTCCGCACCGTGATCGGGGCCCCGTCGACCCTGCGCGGCGGCACCCCGGCGGCGCACTCCGGCGGCTTCGGTGCCGAAGAGGTCGCGGCGGTCAAGGTGGCGCTCGGCTACGCGCCCGACGCGGGTCTGCACGACCTCGTGCCCGACGACGTGCGGGCGGCGGGTCTCACGGCGCGCGACCGCGGCGTCCGGCGGCACCGGGAGTGGAGCACGGCGGTCGAGCGCTGGCGGCGGGAGCACCCCGACCTCGCGGCCCGCCGCGACGCCGCCCGCGCCGCGCCCGACCCGACCCGTCTCGAGGCCGTGCTGGCGGGCGTCCCGGTCGACGACGGCGCGGCGACCCGGACGACGTCGGGCGCCGTGCTCGCCGCCGTGCACGACCTCGCCGGGCTGTGGGGCGGCTCGGCCGACCTGTCGGGTTCGACCAACGTCGCCGTCGAGGGGGTCGCCGTCGATCGCGCGACGCCCGGGGGCGACTTCGTGCACTTCGGCATCCGCGAGCACGCGATGGCGGCCATGCTCAGCGGCATCGCCCTGCACGGCCTCTGGCGCCCGTACGGCTCGACCTATCTCGCGTTCAGCGACTACGCCCGACCGAGCATCCGGCTGGCTGCGCTGATGCGGCTGCCCGTGCTCTACGTCTTCACGCACGACTCGGTCGCCGTGGGCGAGGACGGCCCGACCCACCAGCCCGTCGAGCAGATCGCGTCGCTCCGCACCGTGCCGGGGCTCGACGTGGTGCGCCCGGCCGACGCCCGCGAGGTCGTCTCCGTCTGGAGGCGCGTGCTGGGTCGCGGAGCCGAGCGCGCCTCCTCGGCGGCGGCGGCCGGTGCGACCCGCGAGGTCGACGGTTCGACCCGCGAGGTCGACGGTGCGACCCGCGTGGGCGACGGCCCGGCCCCCGAGCGCGACGGCAGCGGCCCGACCGCGTTCGTGCTCTCGCGTCAGGCCCTGCCCGACCTCGGCGGCGGCGACGCGACCGACATCGGCGCGGCGCGCGGCGGGTACGTCGTGCACGCCGAGCGCGGCGGCGACGACCTGGCGCTGATCGCCAGCGGCAGCGAGGTGCACGTGGCCGTCGAGGTCGCCCGTCGACTCGCGGTCGACGGCGTCGCGGCCCGGGTCGTCTCGATGCCCTGCCTCGAGTGGTTCGACGAGCAGTCCGCCGGATACCAGGAGGCGGTGCTCCCGTCCGCCCTGCGGGCTCGCGTGGCCGTCGAGGCCGGCAGCACGCAGCCCTGGCATCGGTACGTCGGGCTCGACGGCGAGGTCGTCGGCATCGACGGGTTCGGCGAGTCGGGCTCGGGCGCGGAGCTGCTGCGCCTCAAGGGCGTGGACGTCGAGTCGGTCGAGCGGGCCGCGCGCCGGGTGCTCGAAGTCTCTCGACATCGAGACATCTCCGAGCGCTAGCCTGAGGCGGAACACACGCACGAGCGACACGAGGGAGAACCCGCCGTCATGGCCAAGATCATCTACACGCTCACGGACGAGGCGCCGCTGCTGGCGACCTACTCGTTCCTTCCCATCATCCAGGCGTACGCCAAGACCGCGGGGGTCGACGTCGAGACCCGCGACATCTCGCTCGCCGGACGCATCATCAGCCAGTTCCCCGAGCGGCTCACCGACGAGCAGCGCATCGGCGACGCCCTGTCCGAGCTCGGCGCCCTGGCGCAGACGCCCGAGGCCAACATCATCAAGCTGCCGAACATCTCGGCCTCGATGCCGCAGCTGAAGGCCGCCATCGCCGAGCTGCAGTCGCAGGGCTACGACCTGCCCGCCTACCCCGACGCCCCGGCGGACGACGCCGAGCGCGACGTCAAGGCCCGCTACGACAGGGTCAAGGGCAGCGCGGTCAACCCCGTGCTGCGCGAGGGCAACAGCGACCGCCGCGCTCCGCTCTCGGTCAAGAACTACGCCCGCAAGCACCCGCACCGCATGGGCGCCTGGTCGGCCGAGTCGAAGACGAACGTCGCGACCATGGGCGTCGACGACTTCCGGTCGAACGAGAAGACCGTCGTCGTCGCCGCCGACGACACCCTGCGCATCGAGTTCGCAGCGGCCGACGGCACGACCACCGTGCTGCGCGAGTCGATCCCCGTGCTCGCGGGCGAGGTCGTCGACGCGACCGTGCTGCACGTCGCGGCCCTGCACGAGTTCCTGGCCGCGCAGATCGCCCGCGCCGAGGCCGAGGGCGTGCTGTTCTCGGTGCACCTCAAGGCCACCATGATGAAGATCAGCGACCCGCTGCTCTTCGGTCACGTCATCCGCGCGTTCTTCCCCCGCGTCTTCGAGCAGTACGGCGCCGACCTGAAGGCCGCCGGGCTCGACCCCGCGAACGGCCTGAACGGCATCCTGCAGGGTCTCGCGGCCCTGCCGAACGGCGCCGAGATCAAGGCCGCCTTCGACCAGGGCATCGCCGACGGCCCCGACCTCGCCATGGTCGACTCCGACAAGGGCGTCACGAACCTGCACGTGCCCTCCGATGTGATCGTCGACGCCTCGATGCCCGCGATGATCCGCACCTCGGGTCACATGTGGGGCCCCGACGGCGGCGAGCACGACACCCTCGCGGTCATCCCCGACTCGAGCTACGCCGGCATCTACCAGGCCGTGCTCGACGACTGCCGCGCGAACGGCGCCTTCGACCCGGCCACGATGGGCTCGGTGCCGAACGTCGGGCTGATGGCCCAGGCCGCAGAAGAGTACGGCTCGCACGACAAGACCTTCGAGCTGCCGGCCGACGGCACCGTCCGCGTGGTCGACTCCGCCGGCACGACCCTCCTCGAGCACGAGGTCGCACAGGGCGACATCTGGCGCGCCTGCCAGACGAAGGACGTCCCGATCCGCGACTGGGTCAAGCTCGCCGTCACGCGGGCCCGCGCCAGCCAGACCCCGGCGGTCTTCTGGCTCGACGAGACCCGTGCGCACGACGCGACCCTCATCGACCTGGTCCGCACGTACCTCGCCGAGCACGACACCGACGGTCTGCAGATCGAGATCATGTCGCCGGTCGACGCGATGGCGTTCTCGCTCGAGCGCATCCGCCGCGGCGAAGACACCATCTCCGTCACCGGCAACGTGCTGCGCGACTACCTCACGGACCTGTTCCCGATCATGGAGCTCGGCACCTCGGCGAAGATGCTCTCGGTCGTGCCGCTGATCAACGGCGGCGGGCTCTTCGAGACCGGCGCCGGCGGCTCCGCCCCGAAGCACGTGCAGCAGCTCGTCGAGCAGGACTACCTGCGCTGGGACAGCCTGGGCGAGTTCCTCGCGCTGGCCGTCAGCTTCGAGCACCTGGCGACCACGACCGGCAACGCCCGGGCGCAGATCCTCGCCGACACCCTCGACCGCGCCACCGGCACGTTCCTCGACGAGAACAAGTCGCCGGGTCGCAAGCTGGGCTCGATCGACAACCGCGGCAGCCACTTCTTCCTGGCGAAGTACTGGGCCGACGAGCTCGCCGCGCAGACCGTCGACGCCGAGCTGGCCGCCTCGTTCGCCGAGCTCGCCGCGACGCTGGGCGAGGGCGAGGAGGTCATCACCGCCGAGCTCATCGCGCCGCAGGGCACCGCGGTCGACATCGGGGGCTACTACCGCCTCGACGCCGCCAAGACCGAAGCGGTCATGCGCCCGTCGGCGACGCTGAACGCCGCGCTCGCGACGCTGTAGAGCCGAGACGATCCCTTCAGGAGGCGCGGTGCCGGTCGGCACCGCGCCTCCTGCCGTTCCCCGGTCCCTTCGGAGGCGCCTGCGCCTAGCGTGCAGTCATGACCGTGACCCTGCCTGAAGCCACCGACCAGACCGACCGCACCATCGTCATCACCGGCGCGAGCTCCGGCATCGGCCGCAGCGCCGCTCGCGAGCTGTCGCGTCTCGGGGCGAAGATCGCCGTCGTCGGGCGCAACCCCGACCGCACCACGTCCGTCGCCGCCGAGGTCGGCGGTCGCGCCTACGTCTCCGACTTCGCCGATCTCGCGCAGGTGCGCGATCTGGCGGCGTCGCTCCTCGCCGACCACCCGCGCATCCATGTGCTGGCGAACAACGCCGGCGGCATCTTCGCCGAGCGGACGAGCAGCCGCGACGGCTTCGAGACGACCTTCCAGAGCAACCACCTCGCGGGGTTCCTGCTGACCTCGCTGCTGATGCCGCGCCTCCTCGAGACCGCCGAGAGCTCGCCGGCCGGTGCGGTCCGCATCGTGCAGACCTCGAGCGCGGGCAACCGGATGGGCGGGGTTCGGCTCGACGACCTCGGCACCGCCACCGGCCCCTGGGTCGGCGGCATGAGGGCCTATGGGGCGTCGAAGCTCGAGAACGTGCTGTTCACCCGGGAGCTCGCCCGGCGCCTGCGCGGCACGGGAGTCGAGGCGTTCGCGTTCCACCCCGGGTTCGTCGCGTCGGGCTTCGGCGGGACGGGCGGCCTCATGACCCTCGGCAAGCGACTCGCCGTCACGACGGAGGAGGGCGCCGAGCCGCTCGTGCGGCTGGCGGGCGCGGCACGGGTCCCGGCACCGAGCGGGAACTACTTCGACCGGTTGCAGGCCCCCGGTCGTCTGCACCGGTCGGCGGACGACGCCGAGCTGGCCCGCGGCCTGTGGGAGTGCAGCGTCCGGTTCACGGAGGCTCCCGACATCGTCTGAGGGGTCCGCTCGGTGTGATTTCGCTCGGAGTCGCGATCCGGGGTCGCGTTCGCCGCCGGTGTTTCGTAGGCTACATATCGTGACTCGACTTCCGCCACGCCTCGTGCCCGACGGCCCAGACGCCGATGCCGCCCCCGCCGCCCAGGGGGTGATGGTGCGTGCGTACGGCGAGACCATCTCGCTGCTCGACCACATCGCCGGTCTCGAGCTCGACGGCATCGTCGGCCTCGAGAGCCTCTTCGCCGAGGCGATCGACCGACGCGAGAGCCTGATGCTGCCGGGGTTCGGCGCCCCGGGCCTGCCGCCCACCGAGGTCGCCCGCCTCGACGACGAGATCCGGCGTCGCATCGATCTGCTCGTGGCGCGCGGCCGTCACGACGGCACGGTCGACAAGACCCTCCGTGGCGTCGACGTCGTGTTCTGCCTGTCGCTGCTCGTGCAGGGCCTGCCCGAATACGACGACTACGAGGCGGCGGCGCAGGCGCTGGCGCTGCGGTTCGTCGAGAGCATCGCCATCGGCGCGAGATCCCGCCTGTCAGCCTTCTGACGGCGACGACCCAGCAGTCGGTGATGCTGACCCCCTAACGTCGCATCGACCAGAGGGGGAGTCATGCGTCGAGAACATCGCCACGTCACGCGCCGCGCACTGCACGGCACGATGATGCTCACGACCATCGGCATGGTCCTCCTCGTCGCGACCGTCGTCTGGGGCCGGACTCCGGTCGGTCCTGCTCCGCGCTCGGCTCCCTCCGATCAGACGGTCGTCGACGGGCCGGCGACGGTCTCGCCGACACCTCCTCCATCACCGACGCCGACGGCCGAGCCGCAGGGCCGACCGACCTCGGGCGCCGCCGCGCAGGCCGCGGTCGTCGACGTCTCCGTGTCGGCTCCCGTCGACGCCGCGGCCATGCTCGGCGTGATGCGCAGCCGGTCGATGGCGCTCGTCTCGGGCTGACCCGCGCCTCCTGCGGGCCACTCCTCCTCGGCTGTCCGATCGTCGCCAGGCGACAGGTGCGGTCGAGGGCGGGCTGCGCCTCGGTGGTCTGGACGGATGGGCGTTCGTTTAGCGGACTGTGCACGAAAATCGGTCGGCGGCCCGGTATCCCCTCGCATCGGCGTCCCGCCGCGGATCGAGGGCTGTGGGGGCTCGCAAGACGGCCTGGGAGTCCTGCGACCTCCTCGCATCGCAGCATGATCGACTGATTGACTGACGGAACAAGAGATCAGGCCGAGGTGAGAGGTGGTGCGTCGTGGTGCAGCAGCAGCAGCCCGACCCGACCGCCGGGCGTGACTCGATGACCGACGCGGGCAATGCCCTCCTCGACGCGTTCAGCGGGGCCGACGGTCGACCCGCCGCCATCGCCGACCGCCGTCCGGCCGCTTCCGAGCTCACCGCCGACGACGACTGGGCCGACTTCTTCGGCGAACTCGACCCCGAGCTGGTGTTCGAGTGCTCGGCCACGCTCTCGGGCGATCACAACGCCGTCTACGTGTACCCCGACCGCATCGCGATCGAAGGACCCGAGATCGTCGGCGGGTCGGCGACCCTCCGGCTCGCTGCCGTGACCGGCTGGGCGCTCGTCGTGCAGGGGTCGAACGTCGTGCTGACGCTGCAGGGCGATCGGCGGTACCGCATCAGGGTGCCCAAGGCGTTCCGCTCGGTGCTGCGGACGGCCCTGCTCAAGGTGCTGGGCGACTCCGAAGACCGCTGACCGCCGCGGTCGTCGACCCGCGCCTCCTGCCGTCTTCGCATTGCGGCCCGAGAAGCGGCACCATCAGGCCATCTGTGGGACCATCTGGGCATGACCCGCGAGACCGAGCCGCCGATCAGGTCGGAGATCGCGGGTCGCGACATGGACCAGGCGCGTGCCATGTACGAAGACGGCTACAACGGCAAGGGCTTCGACACCGAGCACAGCCAGTCGGACTTCGCGTACCGGTACACGATCACGGGCGACGACGAGATGACGCTGCGGTCGTCGATGTTCCTCGGGTCGATCAAGGGGGCCATCCAGCCCGAGAACGAGTACGTCGTGTCGTGGATCACCGGGGGCTCGGGCGTCTACGACCTGAACGGCGACGAGCTGCCCCTGCAGATCGGCCGGCCGGCGATGTTCCCCACCGGCAAGCAGTTCGAGTTCGAGTTCGAGGACTACCGCCAGAACCTCGTGCACTTCAACGCCGGGTTCCTCGAGCGGGTCGCCGCCGAAGAGGAGGGCACCCTGCCGGGCGCGCTCGAGTTCGATCACACGGCGATCCCCGAGGCGACGGCGCTGCTGCAGTGGAAGAACACGATCACCACGGTGGCGAAGACCGTGCTCGGCGGCGAGGCGACGCCGCTGCTGCGCTCCGAGGTCAACCGGCTCGCCGCGGTCACGCTGCTGAGCACCTTCAAGCACCGGGGGCCGCAGCTGCCCGAGCAGCTGCTGGCGCCGCGCAACGCGCGACTGCGCGCGGCCGTCGAGTACATGCACGCCAACGCCGAGCTGCCGATCACCCCGACCATGATCGCCGAGCACGCCGACCTGGGCCTCCGCGGGCTGCAGGTCGCCTTCAGCCGCCAGCTCGGCACGACGCCGACCGACTACCTGCGCGGCATCCGGCTCGACCGCGCCCGCTCGGATCTGCTGAACCTGGGGCCGCGCGAGACGACCGTGGCCGCGATCGCGACGCGCTGGGGCTTCGCCCACCTGGGACGGTTCTCGGCGTCGTACGGCGAGCGCTTCGGCGAGAAGCCGTCCGCGACGCTGCACCGGTAGCGGCGCAGCCAACGGCGCTGCGCTGCTGCGCGGCGCTGAGGCCAGCGGCGCTGCGGCGCTGAGCTGCGCGCGGTGCCGGGTGACGCCATGAACCCCGTTCGCGAAGATGAACCGCGATATAACGCGGTTCATCTTCGCGAACGGGGTTCGAGGGAGGCGGCGCTGGGCCGGGTGGCGCGAGGCCGGGTGGCGCGAGGGAGGGTGGCGCGAGGCCGGCTGGCGCCAGGGCCGGTCGCGCGAGGGCGCAGCCCCCGGCTAGGCGGCCGTGCGGTACGTGACGATCGACCCCGTGAGGGTGCGGACCGCGGTGGTCCAGGCCGAGACGCCGCGTCGCTCGCTGCGCGTGTAGCGGCCGACGGCGAGGTTGCGCTCGGCGCCGGTCGTGACGTACGAGCCGATCACCGTGGCGTCGTGAGCGCTCGAGCCGATGTACGAGCCGACGCCGACGCCGACGCCGACGCCGGCGCCCGTGTCGATGCGCGAGACGAACTGGCCGCCCAGGGGGTGCAGCTGGGCTGTGGGGGTGGTGGTGTGCGTCGAGGTCATGCCCCGACTCTAGACCTTGTTTTGAAGAATTCAAAACAAGCACTCGCATAGCGGCCTGATCGGTGCGCTAGTCCCGGCCCCCGTGCTGTTCATCGGGCAACAGGGCCGAGAAGGCGTGCCCGATCTCGGTCCGCATGTAGGCGATCGCCTCGCCGTTCTCGGGCGGTTCGAGCGAGCTCGTCGTCGACTCCGCCATCAGGGGCGAACCCGAGTCGAGCAGGAACGTCGCGACGACCTGGTTGCCGTCGGCGTTGATCGCGTTCAGCTCGACCGTGTCGGCGTCGCCCGACTGGGCGAGCAGGGCGGCGTACTCGAGCAGCGTGTCCGCCGCCTCGTCATCGACGAAGAGCGACTTGGCGGCGAACGTGATGTGCTTCATGGACCCTGTGTAGCCGGTGCCGATGCCGCCGACAAGGGATGGGCCGAGAGGTCACCCGCGGCCCGCCCGCTCCGCCCGGTGCGCCTCCTCGACTCCATGGGCGGACCGAGGAGGCGCGGGTCAGCCCCGCGGGCTCCGCACCACGCGCACGCCACCGGCCGGCACCGTCAGCGGGCCGTCGACGACCTCGCCGCCGAGCAGCTCGACCCCCGCCTCGGCCACCACGTCGGCGTCGGCGTCGGCGTGGTTGACGAAGAAGGTGAAGGTCGCGTCGTCTCCATGGCGGACGACGACCTCGAGACCCTCGACGTGGCCGCCGGGCACGACGACCCCGGCCTCGTCGAGCACGTCGCCGACGAAGGCGGCGAGGTCGTCGCCGGCCAGGCGCGTCGAGACGTACCAGGCCGTCCCGTCGCCGAGCGCGTTGCGGGTGACGGCCGGGCCGCCGGCCGCGGGGCCGGTCATGTAGCGCGCCACGGCCTCGGCGCCCTCGAGCACGATGTCGTCCGACCAGCCGGTGCCGGTGGCGCCCGAGTCGAGCGTGACGACCTGGTCGGCGTAGAGCGGCAGGAACTCGGGCACCGAGAGACCCAGCACCTCGCGCAGGCCGCCGGGGGCGCCGCCGGCCGGCACGGCGTCGTTCTCGTCGACGACTCCCGAGAAGTACGACGCGACGAAGCGGCCGCCCGATCGCACGTACGAGGTCAGGTTCTCGGACGTCTCGGCGTCGACGATGTACTGCGACGGCGCCAGCACGAGGTCGTAGCCGGACAGGTCGTCGTGCGGGTGGCGGAAGTCGACGGTGACGCCGAGGTTCCAGAGCGCGGTGTAGAAGGCGACGATGCGCTCGCGGTGGTCGAGCTCGACCGAGGGGCGCCACTCCAGGTCGTGGGCCCAGAACGACTCGACGTCCCAGAGGATGGCGACCCGCGCCTCCACCCGGGATCCCCGCACGTCGGCCAGGCGACCGAGGTCGGCGCCGTACTCGACGACCTCGCGCCAGATGCGCGACGAGGTGCCGGCGTGCGGCAGCATCGCCGAGTGGAACTTCTCGGCGCCGTACCGCGACGCCCTGAACTGGAAGAACAGGATCGCGTCGGCGCCACGGGCCAGGTGGGTCGTGCTGTTGCGGGCCAGCTCGCCGGGCCGCTTCGCGATGTTGCGCGGCTGCCAGTTGACGGCGCCCGTCGAGTGCTCCATCAGCATCCACGGCTCGCCGCCGGCCAGCGACCGGTTCAGGTCGGCGTCCATGGCGAGCAGCACGTGGTTGTCGTGGCGTTCGGCGACCAGGTAGTGGTCGTTGGCGACGACGTCGACCTCGCGGGCCCACTTCCAGTAGTCGATCGACGGGCAGTTGGTCGACATGAAGTTCGTGGTGACAGGGAGGTGCGGTGCGTGTCGCTTGATCACGTCGCGTTCGGCGACGAAGCAGGCGAGCAGGGCGTCGGAGGTGAACCGCGCGAAGTCGAGGCGCTGCGTCTGGTTCACGACCGTGGCCGAGACGCGGGGCGCGTCGATGTCGGTCCACTCGCCGTAGGTCTGACCCCAGAAGAGCGTGCCCCACGCCGCGTTCAGCGCGTCGAGCGTGCCGTACCGGGTCTTCAGCCAGGCGCGGAAGGCGCGCACCGAGTGCACTCCGTAGTCGTCGCTGATCGGGGCGCCGTACTCGTTGTGCACGTGCCAGAGCACGACCGCCGGGTGGGTCGCGTAGCGCTCGGCGAGCTTCTCGGTGATGGCGGTCGCCGCGCGACGGTAGTCGGGGGAGCTCGGGCTGACCATGCCTCGCGAGCCGCGACCGAGGGTGATGCCCTCGCGGGTCACGGGGTGCGAGTCGGGGTAGGCGGACCAGAACCAGGCCGGCGGCACGGTGGTCGGCGTGGCCAGGTCGACGTCGATGCCGGCGTCGTGCAGCAGCCCGAGGATGTCGTCGAGGAACGCGAAGTCGTACTCGCCCTCGCGGGGCTCGAGCAGCGCCCACGAGAAGATGCCGACGCTGACCAGGTTGATGCCGGCCTGCTTCATCAACGCGATGTCCTCGAGCCAGACCTCGCGGGGCCACTGCTCGGGGTTGTAGTCGCCGCCGTAGCGGATGTCGGCACGACCGGGCAGCCAGCTCGTCGTGCGACGCGGGTCGGACTCGGGGGTCGGCGTGACGGCCGGGGCGTCGAGGTCGAGTGACATGCGGTGATCTCCTTTGACTGTGTGCGCTCCCAGTTCTAGCACACGTGATGAGTCTGCAGAAGGCGCAACGACTATGTCGAACCGTGACCCGCAGTGTGTTGACAAGCGAAAAACCGTGTGCGTAACTGTAACCGCTCACAGGCACAGCGTGGTGGTTCTCCCGGCTCGCGCTGTCCGCTCACCAGCTCTTGCTTTCCTCAAGGAGGACGAATGCACAGCTCACTCCGCCGCATCGGCGTCGTCACGGTCGCCACAGCGGCCCTCATCCTCACCGGCTGCTCCGGCGGCGGTGGCAGCTCGTCCGACGGGCCCGTCGAGCTCACCTACTGGGCCTGGGCGCCCAACCTCGACAAGGTGGTCGACATCTGGAACGAGGAGAACCCCGACATCCAGGTCACCGTCAACAAGCAGGACGGCGGCGACCCCGCGATCACCAAGCTGCTCACCGCCATCAAGGCCGGCAGCGGCGCCCCCGACCTGATCCAGGCCGAGTACCAGAAGATCCCGACGCTCGTCTCGTCCGACGCGCTCGCCGACCTCACCGACCAGGGCGTCGGCGACCTCGAGGGCGACTTCAGCGAGGGCGTCTGGTCGTCGGTCACCCTCGACGGGCAGGGCGTCTACGCCATCCCTCAGGACAGCGGCCCGATGATGGCCTACTACCGCACCGACATCCTCGACCAGTACGGCCTCAGCGTCCCCACCACGTGGGACGAGTACGCCCAGGTCGCCGAAGACCTGCACGCCGCCGACCCGAGCAAGTACCTCGGCACCTTCTCGGCCAACGACGCGGGCTGGTTCGCCGGTCTCTCGCAGCAGGCCGGCGCCTCCTGGTGGTCCATCGACGACCAGAGCTGGGGCGTCGACATCGCCGAGGGCCCGACCGAGCAGGTCGCCTCGTACTGGGGCGGACTCGTCGAGAGCGGCGCCATCGACAACAAGCCGATGTACACCCCCGAGTGGAACGCCGGTCTGAACGACGGCTCGCAGGTCGGCTGGATCAGCTCGGTCTGGGCTCCCGGCGTGCTGAGCGGCAACGCACCCGACACCGCCGGCAAGTGGACCGCCGCGCCGCTGCCGCAGTGGGACGCCGCGAACCCCTCCGACGGCAACTGGGGCGGGTCGACCACGGCCGTCACCACGCAGTCCGAGAAGAAGGAGGCGGCGGTCGAGTTCGCCACCTGGCTGAACACCGACCCCGAGGCCGTCGCCGCGCTCGCCGACATCGCCGGCGTCTACCCCGCCGCGACCGAGGCCGCGGCCGACGCGCTGACCACCTCGCCCGAGTTCTTCAGCCAGCAGAGCGACTTCTACGACATCGCCGCCGAGGCGTCGTCGACCGTCGCGCCGTTCACCTACGGCCCCAACGTCAACGTCGCGTTCAGCGCGTACAACGACGAGTTCGCCAAGGCCGCCGACGCCCGCACCCAGGCGGCGTTCGAAGACGCGGTCGACGCCATGCAGGAGATCACGACGGACGACCTCGTGAAGAGCGGCTTCTCGGTCGAGTAGCCGAGTCCCTCGGGAGGGGCGGCCCTCTGCGCCGCCCCTTCCGCCCTTCCGCCCTCCACCCCCTTCACCGTCCGCGACCAGCGAGGAACCGTCATGGCCGACACGCTCACCCCTCTCACCCCGGCGGAGGTCGCCGCACCCGACCGTCGTGCGACCGCGCCCGTCGGCCGGCACGGCACGGGCAGCTTCCGCAGCCGCGTGCTCACGCCCTACGCGATGCTCGCCCCGGGCATCATCCTGTTCGTGCTGTTCATGGCGGCGCCGATCGTCTACACGCTGTTCCTCAGCTTCCAGAAGAAGCAGGTCTCGGGCCTCGGTCTCGGCTCGGCCTCGCGCGGCACGGGCTTCGCCGGTCTCGAGAACTACATCGGCACGCTCACCGACCCCGAGTTCGGCGCGAGCGTCGGTCGCGTGCTGCTCTACGGCCTCGTGCTCGTGCCCTGCATGCTCGGTCTCGCGCTGCTCTTCGCCCTGCTGCTCGACTCGAAGCGCACCCGCGCGACGTCGTTCTCGCGCATCGCGATCTTCCTGCCGTACGCCGTGCCGGCCGTCATCAGCTCGCTGCTCTGGGGGTTCCTGTACCTCCCCGCCGTCAGCCCCTTCTATTACGTCTTCGAGCGGCTCGGCTGGGACGTCCCCGGCGTGCTCGGCTCGGGCACCGTGCTCTTCGCCATCGCGAACATCGCGCTCTGGGGCGGCGTCGGCTTCAACATGATCGTCATCTACACGTCGCTGAAGGCCGTGTCGAGCGACATCTACGAGGCCGCCCGACTCGACGGGGCCTCCGAGGTGCAGATCGCCCTGCGGATCAAGATCCCGATGGTCGCCCCCGCGCTCGTCATGACCGCGCTGTTCTCGATGGTCGCGACGCTGCAGGTCTTCGCCGAGCCCACCACGCTCCGCCCCCTGACGAACAGCCTGTCGACCAGCTGGTCGCCGCTGATGCTCGTCTACCGCGACGCGTTCACCCGCGACGACATCTACTCGGCTGCGGCGACCTCGGTCGTCATCGCCCTCGCCACCTTCATCGTCTCCTTCTTCTTCCTCCGGGTCGTGCAGAAGCGAGCCTTCGGCCAGGAGGACTGACCATGACCACCACGGACCTCGACGGCGCCACCCGCCGCGGCGACCTCTCCGTCGCCGACTCGACCCGCGCCTCCTCGGCGACCGCTTCAGGAGGCGCGGGTCGGCCCCGCAGCACCCGTCGCCCCGGCGGCAGCTCGCTGACCGAGCGCCGCAGCCTCGTCTCGACCGCGATCGTGCTGATCGGCGCCGTCTACTGCCTGTTCCCCGTGCTCTGGGTCGTCATGGCGTCCACGAAGGACGGCGGCGAGCTCTTCTCGACCTTCACCCTCGCGCCCAGCACGCACCTGCTCGACAACCTCGTCGTGCTCAGCCAGTACCGCGACGGCCTGTTCTGGCGCTGGATGCTCAACACCGCCCTCTACGCCGGCATCGGCGCCCTCGCCTCGACCTACGTGTCGGCGCTCTCGGGCTACGTGCTCGCGAAGTTCGAGTTCCCCGGCAAGAAGGTCGTCTTCAACGTGCTGCTGATGGGGGTGCTGGTGCCCGGGGTCATCCTCGCGATCCCGCAGTACTTCCTGCTGGCGAACGTCGGCCTGACCAACACGTTCTGGGGCGTGCTGCTGCCGCAGATCATCAGCCCGTACGGCATCTACCTGGCCCGCATCTACGGGGCTGCGGCCGTGCCGACCGACGTGATCGAGGCGGCCCGCACCGAGGGTGCCGGCGAGCTGCACATCTTCCATCGCATCGCCGTTCCGATGCTCGGCCCGGGGCTCGTCACGATCTTCCTGTTCCAGTTCGTCGCCATCTGGAACAACTTCATGCTGCCGTACATCATGCTCGGCGACGACTCGCTGTTCCCGCTGACGGTCGGCCTGAACGGGCTGCTCAACCAGGGCGCGTCGGCGCCGGCGCTGTACACGCTCGTCATCACCGGGGCCCTGCTGTCGGTCATCCCGCTGATCCTGATCTTCCTGGTGCTGCAGCGGTACTGGCGGGTCGACCTGGCCGCCGGCGCCGTCAAGTAGTGGGAGGCGCGGGTCGGCCCGGCCCGGCGGGCGCAGGAGGCGCGGGTCGGCCCGGCTCGGCGGGAGCGGGCCCCGCGAGTCGGCAGCCCCCTAGGCTGGCCGCGTGACGAGCACTCCCGGTCGGCAGCGGCCCACGATCAACGACGTCGCCGACCAGGCGGGCGTCTCGCGGGGCACCGTGTCGCGGGTGCTGAACGGCGGTCGCTGGGTCAGCCCCGACGCGAAGGCCGCCGTCGACGCCGCCATCAAGAAGACCGGCTACCGGGTCAACCCGCACGCGCGCAGCCTCGCGACCAACCGCACCGGCTCGGTCGCGTTCCTGCTCACCGAAGACCACCAGCAGCTCTTCGAGGATCCGAACTTCTCGGCCCTGCTCAAGGGCACCGCGGCGGCGCTCGCCGAGAGCGACATGTCGCTCGTGCTGATCATGGCGGGGTCGTCGGCCGAGCAGAAGCGCGCCGTGGCCTACATCGAGGCGGGCCACGTCGACGGCGTGCTGCTCGTCTCGGCGCACAGCGGCCAGCGTCTGCTCGCCGACATCGTCGGGTCGGGCGTGCCCGCCATCGCCTGCGGCATCCCGCTCGGCTACCAGCGGCGAATGGGGTACGTCGCCGCCGACGACGAGGAGGGCGCCCGCGAGATGGTGGCGCACCTCCGCTCGCTCGGTCGCCGCCGCATCGCGACCATCGCCGGGCCGCTCGACACCCCAGGCGGCATCACCCGGCTCGACGGCTACCGCACAGAGCTCGGCGACGACCTCGACGAATCGCTGATCCGTCACGGCGACTACTCGCGAGCCAGCGGCGAGGTCGCCATGGCCGACCTGCTCGCGGCGTCGCCCGACGTCGACGCCGTCTTCGCGGCCAACGACCGCATGGCCGCGGGGGCCCTCGACGCGCTCGCCGCGGCGGGCCGCCGGGTGCCCGACGACGTCGCCGTCGGCGGCTTCGACGACTCGAGCATCGCGGCGTCGACCGAACCCGCGCTGACCACCATGCGCCAGCCGTTCGACCGGATCAGCTCCGAGATGGTGCGGCTGCTGCTGCAGCTGATCGACGGTCAGAAGCCCGCGGCGATGACGCTGCCGACCGAGCTGGTGCGGCGCGCGACCACCTGACCCGCGCCTCCTCGGCCCTGCCAATCCGCTGGACGCGCGGACGCGGCAACGGTCGCGGACCTACCGTCCACTGCAGACAGAGCACCACCAGCAGAACGAAGGACGAAACATGTCGCAAGCAATCGAGACCGTCGACGTCAGCGTGCCCGTCAGCGTCGCCTACAACCAGTGGACCCAGTTCGAGGACTTCCCGAAGTTCCTCGACGAGGTCGAGTCGATCACCCAGACCACGCCCACCCTCACGGTGTGGAAGGTCAAGGTCGGACCGGTCGAGAAGACGTTCGAGGCCGAGATCACCGAGCAGCACCCCGACGAGCGCGTCGCCTGGAACAGCACCGGCGGCGAGGTCGACCACGCCGGCGTCGTCACCTTCCACAAGCTGAGCGACTCCGAGACGCGCATCACCGTGCAGATCGACTGGACCCCCGAGGGGTTCCTCGAGAAGGTCGGCAACACGCTCGGCGCCGACAACCACGCCATCAAGAAGGACCTCAGGAACTTCAAGGAGTTCATCGAGTCGAAGGGCTCCGAGACGGGCGCATGGCGCGGAGACGTCCAGGCATGAGCGACGAGTCGACGTACACCGCGTCGTTCGTCGGTGAAGACGGCGCCGAGGTGTCGAGCGAGCAGCTCGAGCCGATCGACGGCGCACCGGTCAAGTCGCTGACCCGGCCCGGCGCGGCCGACGGCGAGGACATCACGTACGAGCTGGACCCCGAGACCGCGGACGCCGACCCGGTCGTCTACCGCGCGACGGGCGTCGCCGGGCACGACTACAGCTGACAGGCTGCGCTGCGCGCCGCGCTGCGACGCGCCGCGAGCTGCGCTGCGCCGCGCTACGACGCGCCGCGAGCTGCGCTGCGCCGTGCCATCGATGTGACTCGTTCTGCGCAGTCGGCCGCGTCTGATACGCCGAATGAGTCGCATCGACGCGCGGAGCCAGGCGCGGCTGGCGCGCGAGTCGTCGAGGTGACTCGTTCTGCGGAGTCGACCCCGTTTGATCCGCCGAACGAGTCGCATCGACGCGCGGAGCCGGCCGCGGGGTGGCGAGAGTGAGCGCTCACATGGCATGATGTGAGCGCTCACTTTCGGCGCGGATCACTCCGCCCACCCCGACGACGAAGAGGTCATCATGGTCGATCACGCTCCCCCGACCGCCCCCGGCTCAGCCGCACCCGCCGAGACCTACGTGGTGGGCGTCGACTACGGCACGTTGAGCGGCCGAGCCGTCGTGGTGCGGGTCTCCGACGGGGCCGAGCTCGGCACCGGCGTGCACGAGTACTCGCACGCCGTCGTCGACACGACCCTCCCCGGCACGGGCGACCGCCTGCCCGCCGACTGGGCGCTGCAGGTGCCGTCCGACTACGTCGACGTGCTGAAGAAGGCCGTGCCCGAGGCCCTCGCCGCCGCGGGCGTCGACCCCTCGTCGGTCATCGGCATCGGCACCGACTTCACGGCCTGCACCATGGTGCCGACCACCGCCGACGGCACTCCGCTGAACGAGCTCGAGCAGTTCGCCGGCCACCCGCACGCCTACGTCAAGCTCTGGCGTCACCACGCCGCGCAGGGTCAGGCCGACCGCATCAACGAGCTCGCAGCCGAGCGCGGCGAGTCGTGGCTGCCCCGCTACGGCGGACTCATCTCGAGCGAGTGGGAGTTCGCGAAGGGCCTCCAGCTGCTCGAAGAGGACCCCGAGGTCTACGCCGCGACCGAGCACTGGGTCGAGGCCGCCGACTGGATCGTCTGGCAGCTGAGCGGGCGCTACGTCCGCAACGCCTGCACCGCCGGCTACAAGGGCATCTACCAGGACGGCGAGTACCCGAGCCGCGAGTTCCTCGCCGCGCTGAACCCCGACTTCGCCGACTTCGCCGAGTCGAAGGTCGTGCACGAGATCGGCGCGCTGGGCGACGCCGCCGGCACGCTGACCGCCGAGGCCGCCGGCTGGACGGGCCTCCCCGAGGGCATCGCCGTCGCGGTCGGCAACGTCGACGCGCACGTGACGGCCCCCGCCGCGAAGGCCACGCAGCCCGGTCAGATGGTCGCGATCATGGGCACGAGCACCTGCCACGTGATGAACGGCGACAAGCTCGCCGAGGTGCCCGGCATGTGCGGCGTCGTCGACGGCGGCATCGTCGACGGGCTCTACGGCTACGAGGCCGGGCAGTCGGGCGTCGGCGACATCTTCGCCTGGTACGTCAAGAACCAGGTGCCGCAGTCGGCCGTCGACGCGGCCGCGGCCGCCGGCAAGAGCGTGCACCAGCACCTCACCGACGTCGCCTACGAGCAGCCCGTCGGCGCCCACGGACTCGTCGCCCTCGACTGGCACAGCGGCAACCGCTCGGTGCTCGTCGACCACGAGCTGAGCGGCGTCATCGTCGGTCAGACCCTGGCCACCTCGCCCGCCGACGGCTACCGCGCGCTGCTCGAGGCCACGGCCTTCGGCACGCGCCGCATCGTGCAGGCCTTCGACGAGTCGGGCGTGCCCGTCACCGAGTTCATCGCCGCCGGCGGTCTGCTGAAGAACAAGCACCTGATGCAGACCTACAGCGACGTGCTGCGTCTGCCGATCTCGACGATCACCAGCGAGCAGGGCCCGGCCCTCGGCTCGGCCATCCACGCCGCGGTCGCCGCCGGCGCGTACGCCGACATCCGCGCCGCGGCCGAGGCGATGGGCAGCGTCGAGCGGGCCACCTACACGCCCGACCCCGCGAACGCCGACGCCTACGACGCGCTCTACGCCGAGTACCTGCTGCTGCACGACTGGTTCGGTCGCGGGGGCAACGACGTGATGCACCGCCTGCGGGCGATGCGTCGGGAGGCGACCCGCGCCTCCTCGGCTCCTGCTCCCGGGTCGGACGGCGACAGCCGAGGAGGCGCGGACTCGGTCGAGCAGACCGCCGCCGACGCGAGCATCGAGGCCTCCGCATGAGCGGCTGGATCGATCGCGCGACCCAGGCGGCCATCGACGCCACCCGCGAGGACGTGGCGGCGCTGCACGCCGAGCTGGTGCGCTACGACCTCGTCGTCTGGACGGGCGGCAACGTCTCGGGTCGCGTGCCCGGCACCGACCTCTTCGTCATCAAGCCGAGCGGCGTCGGCTACGACGACCTCACCCCCGAGAACCAGATCGTCTGCCGCCTCGACGGCACCGTGCTCGAAGGCACCCCGGGCAGCGAACGCAGCCCGTCGAGCGACACCGCCGCGCACGCCTACGTCTACCGCAACATGCCGCACGTCGGGGGAGTGGTGCACACGCACTCGACCTACGCGACGGCCTGGGCTGCGCGCGGCGAGGCGATCCCCTGCGTGATCACGGCGATGGCCGACGAGTTCGGCGGCGAGATCCCCGTCGGGCCGTTCGCCATCATCGGCGACGAGTCGATCGGCGAGGGCATCGTCGAGACGCTGACCGGCCACCGCAGCCGCGCCGTGCTGATGCAGAACCATGGCGTCTTCACGATCGGCAGAGACGCCCGCGACGCGGTCAAGGCCGCCGTCATGACCGAGGACGTCGCGCGCACCGTGCACATCACCCGCCAGCTCGGCGAGCCCATCCCCATCCCTCAGCAGAGCATCGACGCTCTGTTCGACCGGTACCAGAACGTCTACGGCCAAGCGCCAGCAGGAGAACTGTCATGAACGACACCCTCGACCCCGTCGCCTTCCTCG
Organism: Frigoribacterium sp. AC394; assembly: GCF_979258095.1. Classification (NCBI taxonomy): domain Bacteria; kingdom Bacillati; phylum Actinomycetota; class Actinomycetes; order Micrococcales; family Microbacteriaceae; genus Frigoribacterium; species Frigoribacterium sp. AC394. Next base: position 2,070,639 of record NZ_OZ409834.1, read on the forward strand.
CCTCGAAAGAGGTCTGGTTCCTCACCGGCAGCCAGGGCCTCTACGGCGAAGAGACCCTGAAGCAGGTCGCCGACCAGTCGAAGGCGATCGCCGACGAGCTGGCCGCCGCCTCCGACGTGCCCGTGCGTCTCGTCTGGAAGCCCGTCCTGACCGACGCCGACTCGATCCGCCGCACGATGCTCGAGGCCAACCTCGACGACTCCGTCATCGGCGTCACGGCCTGGATGCACACCTTCAGCCCCGCCAAGATGTGGATCGGCGGGCTCGACGCGCTCCGCAAGCCGCTGCTGCACCTGCACACGCAGGCCAACGTGGCGCTGCCCTGGGCCGACATCGACTTCGACTTCATGAACCTCAACCAGGCCGCGCACGGCGACCGCGAGTTCGGCTACATGCAGACCCGCCTCGGAGTGCCGCGCAAGACGGTCGTCGGTCACGTCAGCGACCCCCGCGTGCAGAAGCAGGTCGGCACGTGGATGCGCGCCGCGGCCGGAGCCTCGGCCATGCGTTCGCTCAAGCTGGCGCGCTTCGGCGACAACATGCGCTTCGTCGGCGTCACCGAGGGTGACAAGACCGAGGCCGAGCTGGCCTTCGGCGTGCAGGTCAACACCTGGGGCGTCAACGAGCTGGCCGAGGCCGTCGCCGCCGCGACCGAGTCCGAGATCGACGCGCTGGCCGCCGTCTACGAGGCCGAGTACGACGTCGTCCCGGCACTGCGCGCCGGTGGCGAGCGCCACCAGTCGCTGCGCGACGGGGCGGCGATCGAGATCGGTCTGCGGTCGTTCCTCGAGGCGGGCGGGTTCAGCGCCTTCACGACGAACTTCGAAGACCTCGGTGCGCTCAAGCAGCTGCCCGGTCTCGCCGTGCAGCGCCTCATGGCCGAGGGCTACGGCTTCGGCGCCGAGGGCGACTGGAAGACGTCCGTGCTGGTGCGCGCGGCCAACGTGATGGGCGCCGGTCTGCCGGGTGGCGCCTCCTTGATGGAGGACTACACGTACCACCTCGTGCCCGGCGAGGAGAAGATCCTCGGGGCGCACATGCTCGAGGTCAGCCCCGCCCTCACGTCGCATCGCGCGTCGCTCGAGGTGCACGCGCTCGGCATCGGCGGCAAGGACGACCCGGTGCGACTCGTCTTCTCGGCCGACCCCGGCCCCGCCGTCGTCGTCGCGATGAGCGACGTGCGCGACCGGTTCCGTCTGACGGTCAACGTGGTCGACGTCGTCGAGCCCGACGAGGACCTCCCGAACCTGCCGGTCGGCCGCGCGGTGTGGAAGCCCCGCCCGTCGTTCCCGGTGTCGGCCGAGGCCTGGCTCACCGCCGGCGCCGCGCACCACACGGTGATGTCGACGGCCGTCGGACTCGAGGCCTTCGAGGACCTCGCCCGCATCGTCGAGACCGAGCTGCTTGTCATCGACGAGGACACCCGCATCCGCGACTTCCGCCACGAGGTCGCCTGGAACGCCGCGTACCACCGCCTCGCCCGCGGCCTGTAGGGGTCCGCTCGCGGGCTCGCGGGCTCGCGGGCTCGCGGGTTCGCACTCGAGTGGTCAGAAGATGTCTTTCCGCTCAGCCTGAAGGACATCTTCTGACCACTCGGCAGCCCTGTCCGGGAGCCCGGACCTGTGCTCCATCCAGACGCCCTTCCCCTCGCGGGGGGGCGTCGTCCTTTCGCCATGCGCCGACCCGGGGCGCGCGACGCCCTCAGAGCCACCCACGGTCGAGGGCCTCAGCCGCCGCCCGTGTCCGATCCGGCTCGCCGATCTTGCGACAGGCCGAGGCGACGAGGTTGCGCACCGTGCCGACCGCGAGATGCAGCTGCGCGGCCACGTCGGCCGATCCGCTCGCGTGCGCGACGAGGCGCATGACGTCGCGCTCCCGAGGGGTGAGGGGGCACTCAGCGTGGGCCAGGGCCTCGGCGGCGGCCCCGGGGTCGACGTACTTCTCGCCGTCGACGGCCCGGGCGACGAGGGCCAGCAGCTGTCGCATCGAGAGGTTCTTCGTCAAGACGGCGTGCACTCCAGCGCGGACGCACCGTCGCACGAGTGCCGGAGGCAGCTTGTGAGCTAGCACGATGACCGTCTCGCCGGAGTCGACGGAGCGTCGCGCCTCGTCGACGGCGACTGCTTCCCAGTGGTCGAGGTCGATGACGACAGCTGACCGACGTCGTGTCGATCCACCGGCCTCCGGACCCTGAGGAGGATCGGCGGTCGACCCGGGGGTCGTGCGGCCGGTTCGGGCGACGAACATGCCGGGCGTCGAGCGTATGCACCTCTCGAGTGCCGACACGGTGAGGGTGTCGGCAGCGATGACCTTCACTGCGATCTCGTCGTCGTTCATCGATCGGTCTCCGCTCCGCTGACTCGCCTGGTCGATCACATCACGCCCATCATGTTAGATGCATGAGTCACTCACGGGCAGTCGATGATGCGAGGCACTGATGCGTCCCCATGCCTCTGGAGAAGCTTGATCCATCGACCAGAGGACGACGTGAAGGGGGTGACGAAGATGAAGAAGATCGAGACGACAACGATCAAGCCCGGTAGTGCAGCACGCTGCGACGGCGCCTGCCTGTGCACCTGACCATCGAGGGCGGGTCGCCGACGCGGCGGCCCGCTCTTCCTCTTCTTGCGAGTGATCATGAATCTCCCCCTCCTGACCTTGTTCGAGATCGAGCGGTACGAGAACTTGTGGCTGGCTCTCCGAGCCGCAGGTCCGAGACGTGCAGATCGGCTGATGACAGAGCTGGCCGCCCTCGACTCCGAGCGCTACGAGAGCGCGGCTGAAAGGCGCGACGGTCGAGTCGCGAGCGCAGCGCGTGCCCGAACGGCCATGCAGTCCCTGCCTGCCGTGCCTCGCCACCTGATCGACGAGGCTGCGAACCGGTACGGCACCTACGGGCCTCGAATGCAGCGCGACGCGAGTTTCATCATGCTGTGGTTGTCGGATCGGGACAGGCTGTCCGAGGTCGTGACGGTCGAGGGACGAAAGCATCTGGACGACGCACTGGCAGCAGACCGTGGAGTCCTGGCGCTGCCGCTTCATCTCGGAGCGTCTTACGTCATCCCTCCTCTCCTGGGGCACATCCATCCGACCCGCTTCGTCGTGAACCGGATGGACGTGGAGACCCTCAAACGGTTCGCTTTCCCGGACCTGGACGTCGCGGGCTTCCCCCTCGACGACACGACGACGTTCAGGCGTGGTCTGCGGGCGCTGAAAGCAGGGCAGATCTTCGCGATGTTCCCGGAATACGACCCTCGCGGGCAAGACCATCGCCATCAGGAGGTCGATTTCCTGGGGTCGCGCATCAAGGCCCCTCAGGGTCCGGCGCTGCTCAGCGCCGCGGCAGGGTCTCCGATGATTCCGATGCAACTGGACGCCGATGGTGACGGTCGCTTCGTCCTGCGCGTCCACGAGCCCATTCCTGCGCCCGTGACGGAGAACGACATCGCGACCGCCGTGTCATGCCTCTGGAACCTCATCGCAGCACTGCTGCTGGACGGCCGACTCGGCGACTGGGAGATGTGGACGGACTTCGATCGCATGCAACCGGGTGGCGGCACATGACCGAGGCGCCTCTGGTGAGTGTGGAAAGAGTCACCCGCCGATTCGACTCGCCGCCGGCCCCCGCCGCCGTCGATGACGTCTCCCTCGAGATCAGGAGAGGGGAGATGGTCGCGATCGTCGGGCGCTCGGGATCCGGCAAATCGACTCTCCTCCAACTCATCGGAGCGCTGGACGAACCTGACGCCGGGGAGATAAGCATCGGTGGCGTTCCGCTCGCAGGTCTCTCGGAACGAGAACGGACGGCCCTCCGCCGAGAACGTCTGGGGTTCGTCTTCCAGTCCAGTCACCTGGTGCCGACGCTCAGCATCGCCGAGAACGTGGCGCTGACCGCCATCGTCGCGGGGGAGCGGCGGCGATCCTGGGGCCCGCGTGCGGACGAACTGCTGAGACATCTCGAGCTCGGCACGCGGGGTCGTGACCGACCAGTCGAGCTGTCCGGAGGCGAACGGCAGCGCGTCGCTCTCGCGCGAGCCCTCTTCGCGCGACCGGAGGTGCTGCTGGCGGACGAACCGACCGGCGCGCTCGATACGGCGACGGCATCACGAGTCCACACTCTGCTGCGTTCGGCCGTCGGGGCCGGGACCTCCAGCGTCGTCATCGTCACGCACGACCTGGAGACGGCCTGCATCGCCGACCGTCTCATCGTCCTGCGAGACGGCCGCGTCACCGCGGATCGATCGTTCACCCCACCCGGCATAGGCCACGAGGAGGTGAGGGCTCATGAAGAACGCGTTCGTCGTTGGCTGGCGGAACATCGCTGACGGGCGCCGGCGGTCGATCTTCACGGGGCTGAGCACGGCACTGGGGGTCGCGCTCTTGACGACCGCCGTGCTCGGAGGCCTGACATCACGCCAGACAGTCGTCGGGGGCATCGAGTCGCTCGTGTCCTTGGGAGATGTCGGCGTCGTCCCCGGACCGGGACGAGAGCTGCTGCAGCAGGACGCCGTGCCGGATCTCGCCGCGCTACCTGGGGTGGACAGCGTCCTGCCCACCTTGAGCCGTGAGACGGTACTCACGGGAGGCGGTCTGTCAGACGAACCCGCCCTCCTGACCGGCGTACCCGTCGGACCGGACTCGCTCGCTGCCCTGGTCGTGACCGAGGGTCGGCTTCCGTCGGCCGACGCGACGGAGATGCTCGTTCCGTCGAGGCTCACGACTGACGCCGACGTGAGCGTCGGCACACCAGTGAGTGTCGCTACCCCGAACGGCCCCGTTCGCTTCACCGTCGTCGGAGTCGTCGATCAGCAGTCCCTCGGCGTATTCGCCGACGGACATGTGTTCACGAGCCTCGGCAACGCCCAGACGACGTACGGCCTGGACGGGGCCTTGACCCGCATCGATCTGACACTGGACGCGGCCGACGCGGATGGATGGACGACCCTGCACCAGCGCGATCTACCCGAGGGCGCGGCGTTTCAAGACACTGCCGCGATCGCTCGCGGTATAGAACCGGTCGCGACGGCGGTCTCCGTGGTCACGGGGCTGCTCGGTGTCCTCGCGCTCTCGCTCTCGACGATGCTCGTCGCCTCGGCGAGTCTCGGCGCGGTCCGATCGCGCCGCACCACCTACGCCGCACTCCGGGCCATCGGTGCCGACAGGCGCTGGATCGGCGCCTCCGTCCTCGCGGAGACGGCGATCGCCTGCGGGGCGGGAACCGTCGTCGGCGCCGTCGTGGGGGTGCTGACCGGAATCGTGCCAGGACAGGACATCCCGGGGCCGGTGTCGATCGCGCTCGCCATCGGAATCGGGGTCACGGGTGGGATCGTCGCGGGTGGTGCCGGCGCCCTCCGAGCCGTCCGCGAGGTGATGGGCATCTCGCCCGCCCTGCAGCTTCGGGGGCTGGCAGACCGCGATGTTCGAGCCGCTGGCCGTGCTCGTCCAGTCAGCCTCATCATCGGCTCGGCGGCCGTCACGGGCGTGTGCATCGCAGCGGCCTCAGGGGGACGAACCTCGCCATGCTCGGTGTCGTCGGGTGCGCCTTGCTCTCGATGATCGCCGCGCGGGCTCTCGTTCGGCCGGCGTCCGTCATCACGGCTCGCTGTCTCCGAAGCGGAGAGCTGGCTTCGCGAGACGAGCGCACCGTGCGGCGGCAGGTGGCCGCGCCGGTTGCGATGGTCGTGTTCGGCGGGGTGCTCTTGTCATCGACTGTGGGCGCGGTGTCCGACGCGACGGTCACGCAGATCGAGCGGCAGTTCGGGGCGGACGTGCAGGTGACGTCGATGGTCCCGCTCAGGGAGGTCCCCGATTTCGGCAGCGTCGACGGCGTCGGACTCATAGCCTCCGCCTCGACGGGGACGGCCAGCCTCAGCAGTGGAACGTCCGTCATCGATGTGCCTGTCCAGGCGGTCGACAGCGACGCGTGGTTCGACGTCGCCCAACTGCCGTGGCTCGATGTGGGCGACACGGAAGGGGCGGCCAGCGTGCGCGCCGCCTCGGGCATCGCCGTGCCTCGGGGGGTGGCGGAGATGCTCGGTGTCGAGGCGGGCGACGACGTCGTCCTGACGAGAGGCGGAGTCGACCGCGAGGTGACCATCGCAGGGACCTTCACCTCGCTGGCGACTGGTCAGCAGATAGTCGTCGACCGGTCGCTCGGCCGTGCTCTGGGATTCGTCGATGTGAGCAGGTGGGACATCTCCGCAGCGCCGGGTGTCGAACCCGAGATGCTCGCGGAACGCGTGGATGACCTCGTCGGACAGCAACCTGGAGTCCAGGTCATCACAGGACACGAGACCAGGACACGCGCTACGACTGAGATCGTCGGACTCACCGCCGGACTCTTCGCAGTCGTCGCTCTGACCATCGGACTCGGTGCCCTGGGTGCGAGCAGCGCCCTCAACTCGAACGTCGAGAGGCGTCGAGGGGACCTCGCCATCTTGCGCGCCATAGGCGCCGATCGTCGCTTCGTGGCCCGCGTCATCGCGACAGACGTCACAGTGGTGGCCGTCGTCGGGATCCTCGGCGGGGTCGCAGGTGGGCTCGTCGGCGGATTCCTCGGCACGGGCCTCGTCTCGGGTCTGCTCGGAGTCGCCCTCCCCCAGCCGATCCCCTGGAGTCTCGCCGGGGGTGTCGTCGGCGTGACCGTGGTCGCGCTCACTCTCGCCGCCGTCGCGCCGTTGCGGTCCGCGCTGACGACCGACCCGCTGATCGTCATGAGAGCTGAGGCGACATGACCGAGCGATACGAACCCGGCACCCGACCACGGCTTCGCGACAGCATCGTCGTCGCGATCGGAGAGGACGGGCGCATGCAGGTGAGAAACCCCTACGAGAGGACGGTCTCCACATTCGACGTCGAGGCGTGGGTGCCGCAAGTCGTCTCGAAGATGGACGGCTCCAAGACGGCGGAGGAGCTCGGATGGGCCGTGGCGCCGGCTGTTCCACGCGGCGACGTCGAAGCCATCATCGATGCGCTCGCCGAAGAACGTCTCCTCGCGGTCTCGGCCCCGAGTCGGGACGTCTCGGGACGACACAGCCGGCAGCTGCGCCTCTTCGACGACATGCTCGCGTCGGGGGATCTCATCGACGCCTCCACGTCGGACGGGGCTCAGTCGATCCTCCGGAATTCTCGAGTAGCAGTCGTCGGGGTCGGCGGTGCAGGCTCGTGGGTCGTCCAGGCGCTCGCTTCGGCGGGAGTGGGCAACCTCGATGTCATCGACGCAGACGTGGTCGAAGTCAGCAACCTCAACAGGCAGGTCCTGTTCCGACTGGAAGACGTCGGTTCGATCAAGGTCGAGGCGGCGCGACGCCGCGTAGAGCAGATCGACCCATCCATCCGGGTCACGTCCCGGAACCGGACCATCCGAACGGTGGCCGCTCTGCGCGAGATCATCGCGGGCTGTGATCTCGTCATCAATTGCGCCGATCACCCCACGGTGACACTGGCCTCCGACATCGTGGCCGAGGCCTGCATGGCGATGGGCATCCCGCACATCGTCGGAGGGGCCTATGGGGCCGTCCTCGGGGCGCCGGGCGTCTCGGTGATTCCCGGTGAGACGGTGTGCTGGTTCTGCGTCCGCGCGACTACCGCCGATGACGACGTGGGGACCCAGGCCCAGGTGATCAAGTCCGCCGGCCCAGCTGGATCGATCGCCCCCATCGCGGGAGTCGTCGGCAGCTTGACGGCGTGGGAGGCCGTGCGACTGCTTCTCGGTGTATCGCCGACTCTCTCGGGTTCCATCAGGGAGCTGGATCTCTCGACCCTGGAGTGGCATGTGCGTGCTGTTCAAGCCCGTGAGTCCTGCCGCTGTGTCCAGGCGGTTCTGTGACGGGCCGGGGCGGCGGCTCGCGGGCCGGGCGCAGGGGGCTGGCCTAGCGTGGCGGGGTGACCGAACAGAGCTCTCGCACCGCGCCTCCTGCAGCATCGATCCCCGAGGAGGCGCGGCGACGGTTCGAGACACCGGCCGGCCCGATCATCGGCCGGGTCGACGGCGACGTCGTGCGGGCGACGGGCATCCGCTACGCCGAGTCCGACCGATTCACCGCACCACGCCCGGTGCCGCCCTCGACCGAGCCCGTGCTCGCCTTCGACCGCTCGCCCGGGTCTCCGCAGCTGCCCTCCGAGACGCTGAGCGCCCTCATCGAAGGCGCCGCCGACGGCATGGTCGCCGACGAGAGCTGCCAGTTCCTCTCCGTCACCCTCCCCGCCGACCTCCGACCGGGCGAGCGCCTGCCCGTCATGGTGTGGATCCACGGCGGCTCGTACGTCACCGGCGCCGGCGACCTCTCCGTCTACGACCCCCGCGCGCTCGTCGTCGAGCAGCGCGTGGTCGTCGTCACCGTCACCTACCGTCTCGGCCTGTTCGGCTTCTTCGGCGACGGCGACCGGATCCCCGCCAACCTCGGGCTCCTCGACCAGCTCGAGGCGCTCCGCTGGGTGCACGCGAACATCGAGGGGTTCGGGGGCGCGGCCGACCGCGTCACCCTCTTCGGGCAGTCCGCGGGCGGCGACGCCATCGCCCACCTGATGATCAGCGACGGCGCCGCAGGGCTCTTCCAGCGGGCGATCGTGCAGAGCGCCCCACTCGGCATCACCTCCGGGCGCTCGAAGATGTCCGCCGCGATGGCGGTCGCCGTCGGAACCCCGTCGCGCGACGCCCCCGTCGACGAGGTGCTCGCCCGGCAGGCCGTCGCCGAGAAGGCCGCCCGACGGTTCGGCCTGCGCGGCGGCATGGCGTTCGGGCTCCAGTACGACGAGGCGCCCCTGCCCGCCGAAGCCGACCGCGACGCCGCCTGGCGCCGGGTCGCCCCCCACATCGACCTGCTGATCGGCACCACGAGCGAGGAGACCGGGCTGTTCCTGGCGTTCATCCCGGTGCTCCGTCGCCTGGCCGCGCTGCCGGTGGTGGGCGGGCTGGTGCGCAGGGCGCTGGTCGGTGGGACGACGCACGTGATCTACGGCCGGGACGCGCGGGCGTTCGCGGACCGGCACCGCGCCTCCGGCGGGAGGGCCGTGCGGTACCGGATGACCTGGGCCCCCGAGGGCGCCGAGTTCGGCGCCGCCCACGTGACCGACGTGCCGCTGCTGCTCGGCGGCCGCGAGTCGTGGGGGCACACCCGGCTGGTCGGCTCGAGCTCGTGGGAGGACGTCGACCGCCGCGGGCGCCGAGTGCGGCAGATCTGGGCCGACTTCGCCCGCACCGGCACACTGGCGGCGGACGCCGCGGCGGGGGCGCACGACACGATCACCCTCGACCGGGGCTGAGCCGGCGCGCCGCCGGCTCGCTCGCGTGACACCCCGTTTTCGGCGCTACACCCGCATCTATCGGGGTGTCGCGCCGAAAAGCGGGTGTAGCGGCGCGGCGCGGGCGCGGCGCGGCGCGGCGCGGGCTACGCGCGGAGGGCGGCGGCGACGCGGTCCCACCACGCGGCGGAGGCGGTCCGGGCGGAGTCGACCCGCGCCTCCCAGGCGGTGCGCACCGCGTCGCGCGCGCCCCAGGCGTCGAGCACGACCTGGTCGGCCGAGCCGGCCAGCACCTGCTCGGCCGAGACGACGCTCGACTGACCGAAGTTCGCCAGCGCCCCGGTCAGCTTGACCGTCGTGTAGTCGTCGACCGCGATGCCGACGGTGGGGACGCCCGCCGCGACGGCGAAGACCGCGGGGTGGTACCGGCTCGTGAGGTGCAGGGCCGCCTCCCGGGCGAAGCGCGCGGCGGCGGGGGTGTCGGTGGTCGGCTCGACGCGGGCGGGCCGCGTCATCCGGTCGATCACGGCGCGGTGCAGCAGCGAGTCGCCGCGCTCGTCGTCGGCCCGCAACGACGCCCAGTGCGCGAGGAACACGACCTCGAGCCCCGTCTCGTCGACGACCCGATCGAGGAGGCGCGCCACGGCCTCCGCGAACAGGGTGCGGTCGGCGGGTCCCACGTGGGCGGAGAGGCTGACCGCGCAGTACGGGGCCGCGGGCGCGGCGGTGCCGGTTGCGGCGTCGGCCTCGACCCCGACGAAGCTCGCATCGTCGATCGTCGCCGTCAGCCGCGACTCGGGCACGCCGAGCGTGCGGACGAGGTCGAACGAGGCGCGTTCGCGCAATCCGACCAGCTCGGCGCCCGACAGCAGCTCGGCGACGAGCGCGCGGTCGTCGCCGTCGAGCACGGGCCCGATCGTCTGCCCGGTCACGACGTACGGCTTGCCCGCGCGGCGCGCGAGCTCGGCGAGCGTCGACCGCTCGAACACGTGCATCGGCCAGAGCGACGCCATGTTGCCACCCCCGGCGACGGCGAAGGCGTCGGAGGCGCGGATCGCCTCGATCGCCTGCCACGCGGTGTGGGAGGCGGGGAGTGCGGAACGGTCGCCGTCGGCGGCGGCCAGCACGCGCCTCCTGCGCTCCAGCTGACCCTCGCGGCCGCCGGTCGACGCCGGCGAGAAGTCGAGCGCGGGCACGGCCTCGATGCCGTAGCGGGAGGCGGTCTCGGCGGGGGTGGACGAGACCCCGGTGATCGAGGCGCCGCGGGCCCGCAGCTGCGCGGTGAACTCGTCGAACATGGCCTCGTCGCCGATGTGGATCATGTCGTCGACGACGCCGACGTCTCCGATGGTGACGATGCGCACGGGGCCTCCGGGGGGTGGTGATGGGGGTCGCGGTTCCGCGCCGAGACGACGGTACCGGACGGCGGAGCGGGGCTTCGGACACGGGCTGCGGCGGGTTCGCGTCCTCCGGGGCGGGTCAGCGCTGACCCGCCGCCGATGACACGGACCCGCCCCACCGCCAGGGGCCCCGCCCGCGCGGATCGGACCCGCGCGAGAGTGTCACCGGGCGGCGATAGGCTCCCCTCTGCCCGGGGAGTCCGGGCGCGACGCACCGGCGGCGCCGCACACGCAGCACCGCCCGCGCACCAGCACCGCCCGCGCACCAGCACCGCACGGCACACGACCTCGAGAGGCACCACATGGGGATCCAGACCTCGCTCGACGCGATCCACGAGGCCGAGCGGCTCGTCGACTCCATGCGCCTCGCCGACGAGCTGGCCCTCGACGCCGCCCGCACCGGCGGCCCCCGCACCATCCGCGTGCTGCGCACGGCCCTCTCGAGCGACGACCAGCTCGTCGCCATCGCCGCCACGAACGCCCTCGCGCAGGTCTTCGACGACGCGGCCGACGTCGTGCTCTCGGGGCTGCTGTCGAGCGACCGCACCTTCTTGAGAGAGCACGCCGCCTCGGCGCTCAGCCAGCGCCTCCCTCGCTACGACACGATCGGGCGGCTGATCGGCCTCGTCGCGACCGGCGGCTTCACGGGGATGGTCGCGCAGCGCACGCTCGAGCAGTGGACGTCGTCGTCGCCCGCGCTCGTCGCCGTCGGGCTCGAGGGCGCGCTGCTCGGCGTGCACGAGCCCGATGCACGCTACCGGCTGGTCGAGACGCTCGGGCTGGTGCGCGCCGCCATCGCCACCCGGCCGCTGCTGACCATCGCCCTCGACCCCGGCGAGCACGAGCGCGTCCGGGTCGCCGCCGTCTCCGCGCTGGGGCAGCGGCAGGGCGACTCCGCGGTCGCCGCGGCGGTCGACGGGCTCGCGCGGCACGAGGGGTTCCTCGGCGACGTCGCACGGCTGGCCGTCGTCGACCTCTCGGCGCGACCCGACGAGCTCCGCGCCCCGACCGGCGACCTGACCATCGCCCAGCTGTTCCTGCACGCCGACATCGACGCCGACCTGACGCAGGCGGGCAGCGGCGACAACGGCGGGATCGCGACGCTGCTCGTGCGGCTCGGCGACGCGCTGGCGGGGCGCTCCGACGCCGGGGCGCCGGCCGGCTCCGGCGCGGGCGGCGGCTTCGGCGCGGGCGGCGGCTCCGATGCGGGCGGCGGCTTCGGCGCGGGCTTCGGTGCTCAGGCCGACCCCGACAGCCGAGGAGGCGCGGGTCGCGAGCCCGACACCCGTCACGTCGGCCGCGTGGTCACCCTCTCGCGAGGTTCGGCCGCCGGGGCGCTCGACAGCGTCGAACGGATCGCCGCCACCACGACCGGTCACACCTACGGACGGGTGCCCCTGCTCAGCGAGCCCGTCTCGTCGGCCACCGCCTGGCCGCTGCGAGTCGCGGCCCGACGCGGCATCCGTCGCATCCTGCGCGCGAGCGGCGGGGTCGACCTGCTGCACCTGCGCATGGCCGACGTCGGCAGTCTCGCGGCGTCCGACGTGGCGCGCGAACTGGACATCCCCGTGGTGTTCACGGTGGCGCCCGACCCGCACGCCGTCATCCAGTCGCTCGACCTCGCGGGCGGTCTGACCCGCGAGACCTTCGGCGACGTCGACGAGCGCGAGCACTTCTGGTTCCGCACCCGACTGGTGCAGCAGCTCGCGGCCAACGCGTCGCACACGGTGCTGTTCCCCCGACCCGAGCTGCAGCGCGACATGCGCGAACTGGTCGGCATCGACATCACGGCCCACCCCGAACGCCACACGGTCGTGCCCGAGGGCATCGATCTCGACGTGGTCGATCGCGCGGTGTCCGAGGCCGCCGAGCACGCCGCGGGGCTGCCGCCGACCCCGCCGCTCGCCGAGCTGCGCGAGCTGCTCGAGACCGTGCCGCCCGAGCGGCGCGACCTGCCGCTGCTGGTGAGCGTCGGGCGGCTGCACCGCGTGAAGGGCATGGCGACGATCGTCGAGGCGTGGGCCGGCGGCGGTGCGGGCGCGGTCGGCGGCGGCGCAGGCGCAGGTGCCGGCGGTGCGCGTGCGCTGCGCGACCGGGCCAATCTGCTGCTGATCGGCGGCGATCTGCGGCACCCGAGCGCCGACGAGCGCGAGCAGCTCGACCTCATCGACAGGATCATCCCCGCCGACCGGCACCGCGCCTCCGGCCTGCTGCTGCCCGGGCATCGCCCGAACGACACGGTCGCCCGCTGGGTCGCCGCGGCGCGCTTCGGGGTGCCCGGGCTCGCGGCCCCCCGAGGCGTCTACGTCTGCGGCAGCCTCAAAGAGGAGTTCGGCATCGCGCTGCTCGAGGCGATGGGTTCGGGTCTGCTCGTCGTCGCGCCCGAGGGCGGCGGGCCCTCGACCTACGTGCGCCAGGGCGACACCGGCTACCTCACCCGCACCTGGGACGTCGACGCCCTCCGCAGCGCGATGGGCCAGGCGCTCGAGGCCGCGGGCGACGAGACGACGGAGGCGCGGGCCGGCCGGTCACGCGACACCGTCGAGCGGTCGTTCACCATCCAGGCCATGGCCCGAGCACTGACCGGCGTGTACGAGACCGTGCACCACGACGAGCTCGAACAACGCGAATGGAGCGTGAGCAGCCGATGACCCTGCTCGTCATCAGCCCCGACTACGCCTCGCACCTGCTGCCACTGGCGACGCTGGCCACCGAATGGCGCGAGCGCGGCGAACGGGTGGTCGTCGCGACCGGGCCAGCCACCGCCTCCATCGTCGAGTCGTTCGGCTTCGAACGAGCGCACCTGCAGCTCGGCCGCGGCTCGAACCCGGGCGTCATCCGGGCGGAGGAGCAGGTCGCCGACGAGGACGCCTCGCTGCGCGGCTTCTTCGACGCGACCCGCGTCGGCATGATCGAGACCCTGACGTACCAGGCTCGCGAGCGGCTCACCGACCTCATGTGGCAGCCGGTCGAGACCGCCCGCGCCGTGCTCGCGGTCGTCGAGTCGGTCGCGCCCGACCGCATCATCGTCGACCACCTCGCCTTCAGCGCCCGCCTCGCACTCGTCGCCGGGGGAGTGCCCTACGCCGACGTCGTGCTCGGGCACCCGACGGCGCTGCCCGTCGGCGACGAGGTCTACGGCTGCCCGCCGGAGTGGCCTGCGGCGTTCGCGGCGGAGGCTGCCGGTGCGGTCGGTGCTGTCGGGGAGGCCGGTGCTGCGGGTGCGGTCGGGGAGGCCGGTGATGCGGATGTCGCGGGTGCCGCGGGAGGCGCGGGTCGGCGCGACGACGGAACGGCCGGCATCGCGGGGCTGCGCGAGCTCTGCGAACGGGTCGACGCGTCGTTCACCGCCGAGTGGAACACCGCGCTCGCCGAGCTGGCCCCGCACCTGCCGCCGTCGACGAGCGCGTTCGGCGAGCACGGCGAGCTTGCTGCTCTACAACTACCCGGGCGAGCTGGCCGACCCGGCGCGCGAGGAGCTCCTGCCGCCGCACGTCTGGCTCGGCTCGGCGGTGCGCACCGAGCCCGCCGACTCCGAGGTGGAGGCCTGGCTGGCCCAGGGCGGGGCGGTTCGGCGGGTTCCCGTCATCGGCGGCGGGTCAGCGCTGACCCGCCCCCGCCGACAGGAACCCGCCGCACCCGCCGAGCCCTTCGTGTACGTGAGCTTCGGGAGCTTCCTCTCGGTGCGCTCGGACGTGCTCGGGCGTGTGGCCGGGGCGCTCCGCACGCTCGGCGTCCGAGCGGCGATCGCACTGGGGTCGGGCGCCCGGGAGGACCTCGGCGAGATCCCGTCCGACTGGCTCGTGCGGGAGTTCCTGCCGCAGGTCAGGTTGCTCGGGGCGGCGTCCGCGGCCGTGACGCACGGGGGGAACAACAGCGTGACCGAGGCGATGACCGCCGGTGTGCCGCTCGTCGTGCTGCCGTTCTCGACCGACCAGTTCGCGGGGGCCGCGGCGCTCGAGCGGACCGGCTTCGGCGTCGCGCTGCCCCCCAACACGGCCACCGAGAGCGAGCTGGTCGAGGCGCTGCGGCATGTGCTCGCCCTCCACGAGAGCGCGCCCGACGCGGCGGCGCGCCTGGCCGCGCTCGCCTCGTCGCTGAACGAGGTGCCGGGGAGGGTGCGAGCCGCGACCGCGCTGACCGCCGGGCGCTGACCCGGGCGACCCGCGCCTCCTCGGATCAGCGCGCACGGTGCGTTCGGGGCGTTCGGGGCGCTGCCCACCTTGGTCGGAAGCGGCCCGTCGGGGGGCGCGGAGGGGCGTCTTGTGACCAAGGTGCGCTGCGCGGGGCGAGGGCGCTGCCCACGGTGGTCGGAAGCGGCCCGTCAGAGGGTGCCGAGGGGCGTCTTGTGACCAAGGTGCGCTGCGCGGGACGAGAGCGCTGCCCACGGTGGTCGGAAGTGGCCCGTCAGTGGGCGCGGAGGGGCGTCTTCTGACCAGGGTGCGCGGCGCGCGCGGGGCGCGGCGTCAGCCGAAGACGACCGCGCGCATCGCGTCGGGGCTGACGGCGGCCTCGCGATAGCGCTCCATGAGGGCGGCGTTCGCGTCGTACTGCGGGCCCTCGCGCACCTCCGCCTGGTGATGCAGCGCGAAGACCATGCCCTCGTGACGCCGCGGAGCCTCACCCAGCAGCGTGCTGTGCGCGAGATACCACGCGGCGTCCTCGAAGCCCCACCCTCGGAAGCGCTCGTCCTGCCCGCCATGACTCCGCCACGAGGAGGCGCGGGTCACGTACACCCCCGAGCACGCCCCCCGCACGAGCTCGAAGTCGCACTGCTCGAGGGGCGTCCCCGCAGCCGCCTGCGTGGTCCCCTCCCGACCGAGCCAGTGATACTCGGTGTAGGGCAGGTGCACGCGGCCGCTGTCGCGGGCCGCGTCGATCGCGGCGAGGAGGGGCTCGCGCTGGGGCAGCGTGTCGGCGTCGCCGATGACGGCGATCTCGTCGTCGGCGAGGGCCGCGACGCCGAGGTTGCGGCACTGGGCCAGGTTGAAGACGGGGTCGGGGGAGTCGACGGTGCGGATCTCGGCGTCGGGCAGGGCCTCGGCGTACCAGTCGCGGACGACCTCGAAGGCCGCGATGCGGCTGGGCTGCGGACGCCAGGGGAGCACGACGGTGACCATCCGGCGAGCCTAGCGCCGCGGGCGCGCGCGGCGACGCCGCCGGTGCTAGCTCTGCCCTGCTCCGCCCCGCGCCGCCCCGCTCCACTCTGCGAAGAACCGCGTTCGCGAAGATGAACCGCGATACAGCGCGGTTCATCTTCGCGAACGCGGTTCATGGGCGGGAGTCGCCGCACGGCGCGAGCACCGCGGCAGGAGGCGCTGGCCGCGAAGCGCAGAGGAGGCGCGCTCCGCAGGAGCCCCGCAGCCGGCGTGGATACCCTGACGGCGGCCGTCTCGTGCGGTCGACCGTCCGGAACGAGCCGGGCGCCGCCTCCGCGGTCCGCCCCTCGGCCCGCGGGTGCCTGTCGGCCGCCTCGGCCGCGACTCGCGGATGGACCCCGGGTCGGAGAGGCACCCGTGACCCCCGCATCGACCCCGTCCCCGGGCGCCGCCGCATCGGCTCACCCCACCGCCTCCGCCCGCGCCGCCGACCCCGCCGCCACGCCTCACCCCGCCGCCGCTGACCGGAACACCAGCACCGGCACCCGCGGCGCCGACGCCGACGCCGGCGCCAGCACCAGCACCAGCACCAGCACCGGCACCCGCAACACCCGCGGCGCCGACGCCGCCACCAGCACCAGCAGCACCAGCACCCGCAACACCCGCAGTACGCGCGCCGCCGCCGCCACCACCACCACCGCCCGCCCGCCGGTCCGCCTCGCGGTCGTGCTCGGCCTGCTGGCCGCGGCGATCTCCGCGGCCGGCTCGTGGATCCCGTCGTTCTGGGGCGACGAGGCCGCGAGCGTCATGTCGGCCCAGCGCCCCCTGCCGAGCCTGTTCCACATGGTCGGGCACATCGACGCCGTGCACGGTCTCTACTACCTCGGGCTGCACTTCTGGATCGACCTGTTCGGCGCCTCCCCCTTCTCGACCCGCCTGCCCTCGGCGCTCGCCGTCGGGGCGATGGTCGCCGGAGTCGTGCTCCTCGTCGACCGCCTCGGCACCCGCCGCCTCGCCGTGATCGCCGGTGTCGTCGCGGCCGTGCTGCCCCGCGTCACCTCGATGGGCACCGAGTCCCGGTCGTACGCGATCGGGGCCGCCCTCGCGGTCTGGAGCACCTGGGCGCTCGTACGGATCGTGACCTCCCGGCACCGCGCCTCCCGGGCCGACTGGGTCGTCTACGGCGTGCTCGCCGGCGCGGGGGTGGGCGTGTTCGTCTACTTCGGCCTGATCGTCGGCGTGCACGCGCTGCTGCTGCTCGCGCTGGCCCGCGACGCCCGCCCGGCCGCTGCCGCAGGAGGCGCGGCGACGATCCCCGCAGGAGGTGCGGCGACGATCCCCGCAGGAGGTGCGGCGAGCATCCCCGAAGGAGGCGCGGCGCGCCTGCGCGAGGGCGGCGACGTCGTGCGGGCCTGGGTCGCGACGGTCGTGGTCGCGCTGCTCGCGGTGTCGCCGATCGTCGTCTTCTCGGTGGCGCAGCGGGGACAGGTGTCGTTCCTCGCGCGGCGCGACACGACCAGCCCGCGCGCCCTGCTCGTCGAGCTGTGGTTCGGCGACACCCGGTTCGCCGTCGTCGCCTGGGCGCTCGTCGCAGTCGCCGTCGTGGCGCTCGCCGCCGGGCTGCTGCACCGCGCCCGCGACGGCTGGTCGGCCGCCCTCTCGGTGACACCGCGCGGCGTCCTCACGGTGACGGCGCTCCTCCTGGCGTTCGTGCCGGCCGTGGCGCTGCTCGCGCTGAACCTCGCCGTGCCCGCGTTCTCGGGCCGGTACCTGTCGTTCAGCGCTCCGGCCGTGGCGATCCTCGTCGCGATCGGCATCGACGTGCTCGCCTCACGACGGACGGCCGTCGCGGCCCTCGGCGTCGCCGTCGTCGGGCTCGCCGCACCCGTGTGGCTCGACCAGCGCGGACCGTACGCGAAGAACGCGACCGGCTGGCAGGACCTCAGCGCCCTGGTCGGCGAGCACGCCGTCGCCGGAGACGCCGTCGTCTTCGACGAGTCGCCGAAGCCGTCGATCGAGCCGCGTCTCGCGCTGCACACCTACCCCGACGGGTTCGAGGGGCTGCGCGACGTGACGCTGAAGACGCCGTTCGTCGACGCCGACGGCTGGCGCGACGACGTGCTGACGGTGCCCGAGGCGGCCGCGGCCGGTCGGTTCGACGACGCTCCGCGGGTCTGGTTCGTCGAGTACGTGGCGGCCGACGGCAGCACGTCGCCGAAGTCGGGACTGCGCGAGCTGCTGGGCGACGGCTACGCCGAGGTCGGCAGCTGGAGCACGCACCGCGCCCGCCTCGTCGAGCTCGAGCGCTAGCGCCGCGCGGGCTGCCGGCCGCGCGTCCCCGGCGCGACACCCGGTCCCGGGCGTGACACCCCGTTCCCGGCGCGACACCCGCATTCATCGGGGTGTATCGCCGAAAACCGGGTGTAGCGATGAACCGGAGCCGCGCCGCGTGCCGACCCGCGCCTCCTGCGGTCCGGTGCGGGCCGCGCTACCGCGTCAGCGCGGTCAGCTCGGCCCGGGTGCGGGCGCCGGCCTTCCGCAGCAGGTTCGAGACATGGAACTTCACGGTGTTCTCGCTGATCCCGAGCGAGTCGGCGATCGCCCGGTTGCGCGCCCCCGACGCGACGAGCCGCAGCACCTCGCGTTCGCGCCCGCTCAGCGCCACGGTCTCGTCGAGCGTCCCGCTCTCGGCGGGCGGGTCGAGGGGCAGCGAGACGGCGACGTCCGACCCCCACCCCGGCGTCGAGGCGACCGTGAGCGAGCCGTCGAGCGCCGTGACCCGTTCGGCGATGGGCCGCAGCGAGTCGTCGTGCACGGTGAGGGCGCCGGCCCCGTCGTCGCGGATGCTCATCAGCAGGTTGAGCCCGTCGCAGTCCCACTGGATCCGCACGCGGCGCGCGTCGCCGGTGTCGACGAGGGCCAGCACGGCGCTCCGCACGATGGCGCGGGCGGCGTGGGCGACCTCGCCGGGTAGCGCGCGCCCGGTCGCCGGAGGCTCGACGAACTGCACGTCGAGGTCGCCGAAGCGGACGAGCGGTCGCAGATCGCTCCGGAGGCGCGCGAAGGCCCCGACGACCGGCTCGAGCAGCAGGGATCGCTGGTGATCGGTCTCGGTGCGGATCTCGACCATGGCCGAGGCGGCGATGTCGATGGCCATGGTGCGGGCGGCGCGGTCGTCGAGCCGCGACGACCGGAGCGTCGCGAGCAGCGACTCGAGGGTGAGGGCCTGCCGGTCGACCAGCTCGGCGACCGACCGGGCGTGCTCGACGACGAGCGACCGGCTCGCGGGTGACGGCAGATCGACGAGGGGCTGGGCCGTGTCGGCTGCGGCGGCGTCGCGGGCTGTGTCAGCTGCAGCGGCTGTGTCGGGCATGGCCTCAACCTATCCTCCACAACCCGACCTACCCGAACGGATAGTCACACCTCGTCGGACGCACGGCGCATCAGGAGGTGCGGGCGAGGAGGGTGGTACCCATGCCTCCCGCAGACACCCGCGACACCGCCGCCCCCGCACCCGCCGACGCGCTCGACCTCGTGCGCGCCGAGGTCGACCAGGCCCTCCGCGCCGTGATCGAGACGAGCCCCGACGGTCTCGAGGCCGTCGCGGGTCTGCTCGCCGACGCCGACCGCGTCTTCGTGCACGGCGCGGGCCGATCGGGTCTGGCCCTCCGCATGACGGCCATGCGCCTCATGCACTTCGGGCTGACCGTGCACGTCGTCGGCGATGTCACCACCCCCGCGATCCGCGAGGGCGACGTGCTGCTGACGGCGAGCGGCTCGGGCACGACGGGCGGCATCGTCCGTGCGGCGGAGGCGGCGACCGAGGCCGGCGCCCGCGTCGCCGCGGTGACCACCGCCTCCTCGTCGCCCCTGGCCGAGCTGGCGACCGCCGTCGTCATCGTCCCCGCGGCAGAGAAGCTCGACCGCTCGGGCGACGCGTCGGCGCAGTACGCGGGCGGCCTGTTCGAGCAGGTCGTCGTGCTGGTCGGCGACGCGATCTTCCACTCGCTGTGGAAGCGCTCGGGCATCGACGCCGACGACCTCTGGCCGCGGCACGCCAACCTCGAGTAGTCGCACCGCGCCTCCTCGGATCCCGTTCCACCCCACCTCATAGAAGGAGCACCACATGAAGCTGCAGTTCGCCATGGACACCCTGACCACCGAGGCCGCTCTCGAGCTCGCCGCCGCCGCCGCACCGAGCGTCGACATCATCGAGCTGGGCACCCCTCTGATCAAGGCCGAGGGCTTCCGCGCCATCACCGCCATCAAGGAGGCGCACCCCGACAAGATCGTGTTCGCCGACCTCAAGACGATGGACGCCGGCGAGCTCGAGGCGGGCGAGGCCTTCAAGGCCGGCGCCGACCTGGTGACCGTGCTCGGCGTGGCCGGCGACAGCACCATCGCCGGTGCCGTCAAGGCGGCCAAGGCCCACGGCAAGGGCATCGTCGTCGACCTGATCGGCGTCAGCGACAAGGCCGCCCGCGCGAAGGAGGTCGTCGAGCTCGGCGCCGAGTTCGTCGAGATGCACGCCGGTCTCGACGAGCAGGCCGAAGAGGGCTTCACCTTCGAGAAGCTGCTCGAGGCCGGCAAGGCCTCGGGTGTGCCGTTCTCCGTCGCCGGCGGCGTCAAGGCGTCGTCGGTCGGCTCGGTCCGTGACGCCGGTGCGCAGGTCGCCGTCGCCGGTGCCGCGATCTACGGTGCGGACGACGTCGCCGCGGCCGCTGCGGAGATCCGCGCCGCCATCTGATCCACCGCACCACGTCGAACCCCCGTGTGAGCATCGCACCCTGTCAGGTCGGGGTTCGATGCTCATGCGGGGGTTCGTCGTCGAGGCGACGAGCGTACGCGGAGCTCGCCGAGAGGCACGGCCGTCGTCAGCGCCATTGCTGCCGGCGGCCGCACCTCTCGGCTCGCCGGGGTCGAAACTAGCGCGGACCTGAGCCGTAGTCGAGTTCACTCCGGGTGGTCGTAGTGTGATCGTGATGAGCGAGTCGATCACCCCCGAGCCCACCTCCGTCTCCGAGCCCGAGCCCGACCCCGCCCCCGGCGCCGCGCCCTCGCCCGGCATCTACCGGCACTTCAAGGGCGCGCTCTACGAGGTCGTCGGCACAGGGCGGCACAGCGAGACCGAAGAGCAGCTCGTCTTCTACCGGAAGCTCTACGACGACTACTCGTTCTGGGTTCGCCCGCTCGACGACTTCGTCGCGGACGTGCAGCGCGACGGGTACGACGGGCCGCGGTTCGTGCGCGAGCACTGATCCGGTCGGCGCTGCCCCGGTCGGCCTTGACCCGGTCGGCCGTGACCCGGTCGGCCGTGACCCGGTCGGCCCTGCCCCGGTCGGCGGTGCCCGGTCGCGCCTCACCGCACCTCCCGCATCCCTCTGCAGGATGATTCTGTGCGGATGATCAGGAACCTTCTGCATACTTGCCGCTTCGCCCGAGCGCACGCCCGTCCGCACGGGAGCGTGGGCGGACGACTCGAGGCTCAGCCGCCTCGACGGAATCCACCGCCGATCCCCGGTGTCGACGACGTGTCCAGTCCGTCGTCAGAACCGGGGTGCGCCCTCCTCGCGAGCACCGAGGAGGCGCGGGTCGGCCGAGCACTAGGACCTCATGCCCCTCGAGACACCCGGCACCACCCCCGCCCCGCCCACCCCTGAGACCGCCGCCACCGCCGTGCCCCCCACCCGCCGGGCCCTGGCCACCGCGCGTCGCCGGGCCGCCCGCCGCAAGCTGGTCGCCATCGGCTCGATCGCCGCCGTCGCCCTCGTCGGCGGCACCGGCTTCGCCGTGTACACGACGTCCGGGCCCGCGACCGGCGTGACCGCCGCCTCCCACGCGGCCGACGTCGAGGAGCAGGAGGCCGCGATCGCCGAGTCGCTCAGCCACGCGAAGGCGAAGTCGACGATCTCGATCGCGAACCAGGTCGTCGCCGCGTCCGCCGGCAAGGTCGACACCAGCGCGCTCGAGACGTCGCTGGCCGCACTGGACGACTACCGGTCGCTCGACGCCGACGCGGTCGACGACCGGGTCGCGGAGGCCGCGAGCACGGCGCAGACCGTGCAGGCCGCCGCCGCCGAGGTCGACAAGCAGGCCAAGGCCGCCGCCGAGAAGAAGGCCGCCGAGGAGAAGGCCGCCGCCGAGGCGAAGGCCGCAGCGGACGCCAAGGCCGCTGCCGACGCGAAGGCGGCCGCCGAGGCCGCTGCCGCCGCTGCCGCCGCCGCGTCGCTGGCCGAGGGCAACTCCGTCGCCGGGGCCAAGGCCACCGCGCAGCGACTCGCCGCGTCCGACTACGGCTGGGGCGCCGACCAGAACTCGTGCCTCGTCTCGCTCTGGACGAAGGAGTCCGGCTGGAACTACAAGGCGTACAACGCCAACGGCGGTGCGACGGGCATCCCGCAGGCGCTGCCCGGCAGCAAGATGGCGTCGGCCGGCTCGGACTGGGCCACGAACGCGACCACCCAGGTCGTGTGGGGGCTGGACTACATCGACCGCGCGTACGGCAGCCCGTGCGCCGCGTGGTCGCACAGCCAGGCGGTCAACTGGTACTGAGCCGCGCTGCGCGCTCGCGAGACGCCCTTCCCCGTGCGGGGGAGGGCGTCTCTCGTCTCTCCTCTCTGCCCCCCCCGGGTTCCGCGCTCGATGAGTCACGACACGCCGCGCCTCCTCGGGCCATGCGGCGTGTCGTGACTCATCGACGCGGGTGCGCGAGCGCGGCGGGCCGGGCGCCGAGTGGTAACACGCGCGACACGCGGCAGGGGCCCGCGGCTGCCAGGATCGAGGCATGAGACGCCACGCCTCCGCCCTGCTCGAGTTCGACGTCGCGGCGCCCGCCGAGTTCGTGCTGTCGGTCGCCGTGTCGCGCCTGTACGACGGGGTGGTCGACGAGTCGCTGGCGGTGACGCAGAACGGCGAACCGATCGAGGTGCGCGAGATCGACGACCGGCACGGCACGCGACTGCACCTGTGCGAGGTCGAGGCCGGGCGGGTGACCGTCGACTACCGGGCCGTCGTCGAGGGCCGGCT
The DNA here is from genome assembly GCF_979258095.1 of Frigoribacterium sp. AC394. NCBI lineage: Bacteria > Bacillati > Actinomycetota > Actinomycetes > Micrococcales > Microbacteriaceae > Frigoribacterium > Frigoribacterium sp. AC394. The sequence goes on from NZ_OZ409834.1 coordinate 2,093,407, forward strand.
CGCGCCTCCTGAACTCGACGAGATCGACCTCGTGCGGTACCGCCGGCCGAGTCGGTACTGCGAGTCGGACACGCTGTTCCCGACGGCGCGGGCCGAGTTCGCCGGGCTCGACGGTCGCGATCTGCTCGCGGCGGTCAGCTCGTGGGTGGGCTCGCACCTGGCGTACGTGCCCGGGGCCAGCGCGCCGACCGACGGCGCCGTGCAGACGCTGCTCGACCGTCGCGGGGTCTGCCGCGACTACGCGCACCTCGTCGTCGCGCTGCTGCGGGCGCTCGATGTGCCGGCGCGGCTCGTGTCGGTCTACGCGCCCGGGCTGTCGCCGATGGACTTCCACGCCGTCGCCGAGGCGTGGGTCGACGGGCGGTGGCACGTGGTCGATGCGACGGCGCTGGCCCCGCGCCAGTCGCTGGTGCGGATCGCGACCGGGCGCGACGCGTCCGACACGGCGTTCCTGTCGAGCCGAGGAGGCGCGGTGACGGTCGCGAGCATGCGCGTCACCGCCGTCGTCGACGAGCTCCCGACCGACGACGTCGCGCAGTTCGTCAGCCTCGGCTGAGCCGCCGACCCCGACCCTGCGCCGAGACCCCAGCTGCTCGCTGAGACCCCAGTTCGCGCGCTGGGGTCTCGGCGACTCGCTGGGGTCTCGGGTGGCGATAGCCTCACCGGGTGCAGAATCTCGTGAATCGTCTGAAGACGCTGTCGGGCGCCCGCTGGTGGGTGCTCGCCGCGGGAGTCCTGACGCTGGCATGTGCGGTGACGGGGCTGGTCGCGATCGGTACGGCGATTCGCAACCTCGCCGCCTGGTGCGCCGTCGGTGACGTCGACGAGTGGGGAGTTCAGACCTTCGAGGGCTGCCCCGGCGACGGATCGGGGTTGTGGTGGGGCAGCGCCCTCGTGGTCATGGGGCTGCTGCTGGCCGGCTTCACCTGCCTGGCCGGCGCCGTCGTGTGGAGCGTCGAAGCGTCTCGTCCGGTGTCGACCCGGATCGGCGGACGGGGTGGGCAGGGAGACGGGGCGTCGCCCTCGTCCGAGTTGGCGCGTCTCATCACGCAGACGTGGTCGCGCGAGGCGGAGCGAGAGGTCGACGCTCACCGCTGACCCGGCCGCGAGACCCCAGCTAGTCGCTGAGACCCCAGTTCGCGCGCTGGGGTCTCGGCGACTTGCTTGGGTCTCGCGCGGCTACGGCCAGAGCGGACGCGCTCTCGCGGCCTCGATCTCGAAGTCGACGGCGTCGAGGGTGTGCCGCGCTTCGGCGACGTCGAACTCGGGCCAGCTCACGACGAGATCGAGTGCGCCGGCGGGCGGCAGCGGCCAGAGCCACAGCGAGGCCGACGTGGTGAAGAGGTCGTCGTCGCCCGTGCCGCCGTGTTCGATCAGGGTCAGGAGGGGCGGGTCGGGAACCTCGGCATCGTCACCGAAGTGATGGTGGCCGTGACCGACCCCGGTCAGGGCCTTCGTGCCGTCGGCGAGGGCGACGCCGAACCGGATGCCTCGAGTCGGGTCGGCTCTGCCCGGCCGCCAGCGTCCGCCTTCGAAGCGGTCCGACAGGTCAGCCCACTCGCGGGGCGTCTGGCCCCGGCTGCGGAGCGACCAGTCGACGTCCAGCGCGACGCCCGTCGAGTAGACGGCGAGGCCTCTGATCGTGATGGCCACATCGTCGGTCGAGGCGAGCAGCGCCGACACCCCGGTGCGCGAGGGAAGCCAGGCGGTAGGAGGCGCGGCCCACTCGGGAGCCCGATACGACTCCGCCGGGACCTCGTCGTCGGACGGCACGACCGCGGGAAAGAACGTCATGCCTCACCGTAGTCAGGCAGGTGTCCGCGCGAGCCGCCGACCAGCCGCCGAGACCCCAGCTCCTCGCCGAGACCCCTCTGCGCGCACCGGGGTCTCGGAGAGGAGCTGGGTCTCGAGCTCAGAGGATCGAGCGGCCTGCCGGCCACGCCGCCCGACCCGTGAGCGCGGTCAGCAGCGCGGGCGCTCCGGCGACCGCCGCGTCGTCCACCGCCGCGTCGGCGACGAGCGACCCGAGCACGGCGAGGGCCACGCGACCGGGGCCGGTGGGCAGCGCGTCGGCGATGCCTGCGGCGCGCCGGAGGTCGAGGGTGTGGACGACGAGCTCGAAGACGCGGGTGGGGAGGTACGTCGCGAGGGTCCATTCGCCGATCGGCGTCGAGACACGGGTGTCGGCCCGCTGCTGCGAGACGAGGTCGATCACCCGCTCGACGATCCCGTCGACCGCGTCGGGCAGACGGTCGCCGAGCTCGTCCGCCGCGCGGCGACCACGCTCGGCGACCTCGTCGGGGTCCGAGCGACCAGAGCGAACCGCCCGGAAGTAGTCGATGGTGCGCCGCGACGACGACGACGGGCCGCCGTCCAGATACTGCTCGACGGTGAGCAGCGCTCGCGACGTGTGACCGACGAGGTCACGGCGTGACCACTCGCCGAGGGCCGGGGCGTCCCACTCGTCGGGCGCGAGATCGAATTCGCGGACGGTCCGACCGAACCAGGTCGCCGCGTCGGCGAAGGCGGCCCGCGTCTCGGCGAAGTCGTCGGGCCCTGGCACAGCCACGGCTAGCCCACCAGCCGGGCGAGCCAGGCGATCAGTTCGGACGACCACCAGGCGATCGCCATGCCGATCGGGGGGATGATCACGATGCCCGAGGCGACACCGCTGATGCGTCCCCACCGGCCGCCGTACTCGCCGGCCGCGATGCTCACCGCGATGGTGACCGCGACCAGGGCGACCACCGCAACCCAGACGCTCTCGACCGATGTCGAGGCGAACGAGAAGAGCATCTCGACACCGACCGTCGCGATCGCGGCGAGCGGGGCGACGGCTGTCAGGACGCGGCCGACCCGCGATACCGGGCGCTCGCCACCACGGCCACGCGGGGGCAGCAGGGCGCGGCTCGGCACGTGCGCCACGGCCCGCTCGGCTCGCTCCAGCTCGGCGTTCTCAAACGGGTCCACGGCCATGGGTTCACAGTAGAACCCGCCGGCCGCGAGACCCCATCTTCCCGCCGAGACCCCAGTTCGCGCTCTGGGGTCTCGGCGACTAGCTGGGGTCTCGTTCGAGGCCGGCCACTGAACGTGCCCGAGACCCTAGGCCTGAGCGGAAGCCTCGTCGCTCTCCAGCCGCTTCCCCATGCTGACCGCCTCGTAGGTCGCGTAGCCGAGGCTCTCGTAGAACGCGATGACGTCGGTGTTGTCGGGTCGCACCTGCAGCTGCACCTTGGGGCAGCCGAGCGCGGCCAGCATCGCCTCGGCCTCGCCGACCAGCGCCTTCCCGAGCCCGGTGCCACGCTGGGACGCGGCGACGGCGAGGTAGTGGATCCACCCCCGGTGCCCGTCGTAGCCGACCATGGCGGTGCCGACCACCGAGTCGGCGTCGTCGGCGACGAGGAACATCTCGGGCTGGGTCATCGTCTTGCGCTGGATGTCCCGGTACGGGTCGTTCCACGGCCTGACGAGCCGCGCCTCCTGCCAGAGTGCGACCACGGCCTCGGTGTCCGCCTCGGCGAACGCTCGGATCTGAACCATGCCGAGAGCCTGACACGAGGAGGCGCGACTCCCGACCGCGAGTCGCTCACGACGCCTCGGATCGGCCTCTATCGCGTGGCGTGCGTGGGAAGCGGCACCGCGTACTTGAACCCGACGTGCGAGTCGACGAAGCCGAGGCGCGTGTAGAAGCGGTGCGCGTCGGTGCGGGCGGAGTCCGAGGTGAGCTGCACCAGGGGCGTGGCGAGGTCGATGGCCGCCTGCTCGGTCACCCAGCGCATCATCGCGCCTCCGATGCCCGACGACCGCTGCGTGCCGGCGACGCGGACCGCCTCGACCAGCAGTCGCGAGCTGCCGCGGCGTGCCATGCCGGGGATGACCGTCAGCTGCAGCGTGCCCACGACGACGCCGGCGGCGTCCACCGCCACGACGAGCTCGTTGCTCGGATCGTCGACGATCCGATCGAGTGCGGACGCGTAGGCGCCGCGGTCTGCGTCGCTCGCGACGTCGCCGCGCCCGGCGCTGATCGGATCGTCGGAGAGCAGCCGCATGATCGCCTCGAGATCGTCGCGGGTGGCCCGTCTCACGAGCACGCTCGCGTCGCGGGCACGGACGGACACGGGCAGGTTGAGTCGTGCGATCACCGCTCGTCCTCGGTGAGGGCGGCGGCGTAGGCCTTGACCGAGCGGTGGTAGCGGGGGAGGGTCGGTTCGACGGCCTCGATCGCGACGCGGAGTGCTTCGTCGGGGCGACCGGCGCTGTGCAGCGCGAGAGCGAGGAAGACCTTGGGGGCCGCGCCGGTGGCCGCGTGCTGGGGTGCGTCTCGGAGCATCGCGATGGCCTCGTCGATGCGGCCGATGTTGCGGAGGGTCGACGCGTGCTGCACGACCATCCGGGCGGCCCGGTCGGGGTCGACCGTGTTGAGGCCTGCTGCGGTGGCGGCCGCGTAGTGCACGTCGGCCTCGACCTCGTGCCCGCCGGTGTCGAAGGCGCCCCCGAGCTCGAACTCGCCCAGGGCAGGGTGCGGTGCCTCGTCGGCGAGGGCGCGCATTCGATCGATCCGCTGCTGGTCGTCGATCGTCTCGTCAGCCCACAGCGCGGCCACTCGGTCTTCCCACATTTCGTCGCTCATGCCACCACGCTATTGCGATCCGGTGGCCCGGTGGTGAGCTCGGCGCCTCATCCTCCTAGGCTTCGGGCATGACAGGGGACGTCGAAGGGTCGTACTCACGGCGTGCCGCCGAGTACATCGAGCAGCTGGGAGCGATGTCGACGGCGCATCCGTCCGATGTGCAGCTCGTGACGACATGGGCCGAGGGGGTCGACGGCCCGGTGCTCGACGCGGGGTGCGGGCCCGGGCAGTGGACGGCTCATCTGGCGGGCCGGGGCGTCGCTGCCCGAGGTGTCGATGCGGTCGGGGCATTCGTCGACCATGCCCGCGCCTCCTACCCTTCTGTGCCCTTCGCGGTGGGGAGCATCGACTCCCTGACCGACCCGGCGGACAGCTACGGGGGAGTGCTGGCGTGGTACTCGCTCATCCACCACGAGCCGGCCGCCCTCCGCGGTGCGCTCGACGAGTTCGCGCGGGTGCTCCGGCCCGGCGGCCGGCTCCTGGTGGGGTTCTTCGTCGGCGACGAGGTGGAGGCGTTCGACCACGCCGTCGTCACCGCGTACCGGTGGTCGGTCGACGCGCTGACCGCCGAGCTCGAGGAGGCGCGGTTCGACGTGGTCGAGACGCATACGCGGACAGGTGGTCGGCCTGGGTCGCGGCCGCATGGTGCGATCCTGGCGGAGCTGCGTCGGCACCCGTGAGCGTCCGGGGGTCGGCGGCGTGGTGCTCGACGCGGGGTGCAGGGGCCGGGCTCGGGGACGTGCCGATGGTCGGCGGCTATTACGTGTGGATGCGTAATAGCTCGTCACCACGATGCCCTCCGCAGAGCGGGCCCCTCGGTCGGCATCGCCGGCCGGCACCGGTGACCGCGCCGCATCGGGTCCTCGCGGGGGATGCGGGGCGCGCCTCCTGCTGATGGACTGTCGTCATGTCGCCGACCGCAGCATCCCGTCTCCGTGTGGTGCTGCTGACGCTCGGGTCTCTCGGCTCGATCGTGACCGCGGGCGGGCCCGTCTTGCTGGCCGCCGACGTTCTGGCGGAGTCACGCGGATTCCGACCGGACGGCATCGGGCTGATCGTGCCCGGAGTCGTCGCCACGGCACTCGCCATCGCCCTGTCGGCCGTCGCCTGTGTGGTCGTCTTCGCGAGCGGCGGCTCGTCTCCGACAACTCGGGCGAGGTGCAGCGCGGCCCTCGCGGTGATGCCGGTGCTGCTCACCGGGGGCATCGCGGTGTGGTGCGCTCGATACCTGTCGTCGGGCACGACCTTCGGGGCGGAGAGCGTCTGGATCGGCGTGGCGGCCGCATCCGCCATCGCCTTCACCGTCGCGTGCGCCGCCCTGCTCGGAGCGTCGCTCGTCCGTGGCGACGTGAGCCGGTCCGTGCTGCTCGCCGTCGCTCTCGGCTGCCTGAACGCCGGCGCCGTCCTCCAACCCGCGTTCCTCTCGGGCGCCATCCTCGCGTGCGCGCTCGCGGCGTGCTCGGGTGCGTTCGTCGCCGACGCGAGTGCGGACCGAGTGCGGCGGGTTCCCGTCATCGGGGGCGGGTCAGCGCTGACCCGCCACCGATGAGGGGAACCCGCCGCAACTGTTCCGCATCGGAACGTAATAGCTCGTTACGAATAGCGCTCCCGGGCCGCTCCTGCTCAGTCCTCCTGCGCCTCCGGCAGCACCTGCCCTGCGAACGGCTCGGCGCGGCGCTCGAACTCGGCACGGCGCGACTCGGGCAGCAGCCCGTCCGCCCCGTACGACAGCGTGATCGACTCGGGCTCCCACCCCGCATCCGCCACGTCGTCGAAGCGAGCGGCGAACGTGCCCTCGGCGTCGTCCTTCGACAGATCCTGGAAGGTGAACGAGAGCCACTGACCCGTCGGCCCCTCGAGACCACCCGACACGATCACCTGCTCGGCCAGCGTCGTCCCGCCGGTCTGAGCCAGGCGGTCGGCGGCGGGCTGCGGCCAGCGCTCGTCGTCGAACCAGGGCTCGGACCAGCCGTGCCGGGCGGCGACCTCGCCGATGATCGCGACCGCCGCCTCCTTCTCGGCCCACGACCGCGGCACCGACGAGGTCTGCTCGGTCGGCAGGTTCACGACCTCGAGCAGCGACGGCCCACCCCACCCGTTGTCGGTCGGGAACGTCACGTCGTCGTCGGACAGACCTGCAGGAGGCGCGACCCACCTCACCGAGAACCGCTCCGTCAGCGCCGCCTCCATCTCGTCGACCATCGCCTCGCCCTCCGCGACGCCCTCCTCGAGAGAGAGGCCGGCCAGCACCTCGTCGACGGGCAGACCGAACCGGCCGGGATGCTCGCTCCAGTCGAGCTCGGTCTCACGCCCCTGAGCGTCGACGACCGTCGTGACGACCGGATCGGGCACGAGCAGCCAGGCCAGGGCGCCGATGCCGAGAGCGGGCACGGCCAGAGCCAGGCCGACGACCAGGGCGACGGTGCGGCGGCTCGACCCGCGCCTCCTGCCGTCTGTCGCGGCGGCGGGGTCGGCGGCGGGGTCGGTCGTGTCGGAGGGCATGAGCCGAGTCTCGGGCAGCACGGCGGCGGCCCGCATCCCTCGTGAGGACCATCCCGCTCGGCAGGAGGCGCGGCGCCGCACGGCAGGAGGCGCGGCGCGGCACGGCAGGAGGCGCGGGCCGGGTTCGGCGGGTTCCCGTCCTCCGCGGCGGGTCAGCGCTGACCCGCCCCCGATGACGGGAACCCGCCGCAGCCCCGGCCCCAGGCCCCCCCGGACCCAGGACAGCAGGAGGCGCGGGGTCCAGAGTCGAGGGATGGCACACATCCTCGTCACCGGCTCGACCGACGGCCTCGGCCGCGGCGCCGCCGAAGCCCTGCTCGAGCAGGGGCACCACGTCGTCGTCCACGCGCGCGGCGACACCCGCGGGGAGGTGCTGCAGCCGCTCGTCGACCGCGGCGCCCGACTCGTCGTCGCCGACCTCGGCGACCGAGACGCGGTCACGGCGCTCGCCGACGAGCTGAACGCCCTCGACTCCCCGCTCGACGCGGTCATCCACAACGCCGGGCTCATCCGCGGCGCGGCGATGATGCCGGTCAACGTCGTCGCGCCCTACCTGCTCACCGCCCTGCTGACGGCGCCGACCCGGCACGTGTATCTCAGCAGCGGCATGCACAAGAGCGGCAGCGCGTCGGTGCTCGACGCCGTCGACTGGGCGGGGACGCGCGAGACGGGGTCGTACTCCGACAGCAAGCTGTTCGTGACGGCGTTCTCGGCGGCTGTCGCGCGCCTCCTGCCCGATCTGCGCAGCAATGCGGTCGACCCGGGCTGGGTGGCCACGAAGATGGGAGGCGCGGGGGCGCCCGACGACTTCGAGCTCGGTCACCGTACGCAGCGGCGGCTGGCCCTCGGCGAGCTGGGCGAGGTCAGCGGGGCGTACTGGTTCCACGACGAGCAGCAGCGGCCGCACGAGTCTGTCGGCGACGAGGGCTTCCAGGACGCGGTGCTCGCGGCGCTCGAGCGCGAGACGGGCGTGGTGCTGCCGCGCGGGTGAACGCTGTGCGTGCGTGCGTGCGTGCGTGCATGCATTCGTGCGTGTGCGCGTGCACGGGCCGGGTTCGGCGGGTTCCCGTCATCGGCGGCGGGTCAGCGCTGACCCGCCCCGAGTGACACGAACCCGCCGGACCCACCGCGCGTGGGCTGGGCCCGTCGTGCGTGGGGCGGACCCGGCGCACGTGGCGGGAACCCGTGCTCCCGAGGTCCGAGACCCTGGCCCAGGAGGTGCCATGGTGCCACAGCTATTACGCATCGTCGCGTAATAGCTCGCGAGCGTCGGCCCGGCCCGGCCCGGCCCGGCCCGCCCGCCTCGCCCCGCCCCGGCTCCGTTTGCAGTCATGACTCGACGAGAGGGTGCGACCCTGGTGGCATGGATTCGAGAAGAGTCGTGGTCGACCCTGTCACGCAGGTCGAGCTCCTGGTGCCCGAGGGCCTCTCGTCGTGGCGGGCCATCGAGCGTGCCCGCAAGGCTCGCGACGGAGAGCTGCGCAGCATCCGTCTGTTCGTCGACTGGGGTCACGCCTATCCGCTCTGGGAGAGCGGCACGGACAAATACGGGATGGAGCCCGACGACTACGGCCTCTCCGCTGAACTCGCCGCCCGACTACTCGCGTGGACCGACACCTTCTTCGACCATCTCGTGCCCGAGACGGGCTGGGACACGCTGGAGTGGGAGCAGGCGTGGCACGCCGAGGGCGAGACCCTGGCGGACCTCCTCGAGCTCGAGGTCTACGACATCGCGGAGGTGCAGCGCGAATTCCGCCCCGCCGGATGGTCTGCCGCGTGAAGCATCGACACCCCGTAAGCGGGGTGCCTGTTCCCACCTCAGCCGCGTAGCGTGATCGGCAGCGGCCGGGCCGCAGGTGTCGGATAGTTCGAGCGGTGGAGGACGAGGAGGCGCGGTGAGCGAGACGACGATGGATCGTTCCGAAGCACGGGAGCGTCTCCGGCTCGCGGCGCTGGACGACCTGGGGATCATGGGCACCGGTGCGGAGGAGCGCTTCGACCGGATCACGCGCATGGCCAAGCAGCTCTTCGGGGTGCCGATCGCCGAGATCAACTTCATCGACCAGGACCACCAGTTCACGAAGTCCCCGCAGTCACCGGGCGCGGCGCCGTTCGGACCGCGGGCGGACTCGTTCTGCGATGTCGTCGTGCAGCAGCCCGACATCCTCGTGGTCCCCGATGCCCTCGAGGATGCGCGGTTCGCTCACCGAGGGTCCGTCACGGGCGACCCCCACATCCGCTTCTACGCAGGGCGACCCCTGAGCGTGGCCGACGGCGCCCAGGTCGGCACGATCTGCCTCGTCGACACGGCCGCACGGGACCTCACCCTCGAGGACCAGGATCTGCTCGACGAGCTCGGCGCCTGGGTCGAACGCGAGCTGCGCCAGGTGCACGCCGCCGATCACGCCCGTCGCACCCAGCAGCAGATGCTCCCCGCGCCGTTCACGCACGAAGACGGGTTCACGGTCGCCGGCTTCACGCGGCCGTACTCCGAGGTCGCAGGCGACTTCTTCACCTCCGTCTCGTCGCCCGAGCGGATCGACGTCACCCTCACCGACGTGATGGGCAAGGGCTACTCCGCCGCCCTCATCGCCGCTACGGTGCGAGCCGCATTCCAGGCTCGGCCCGGCTGGGAGCCCGCAGCGGCCGTCTCCGCGGTCAACGAGCAGGTGCTCGCCGACCTCTCGGCGACGGGGACCTTCGCCACCCTCTTCCACGCGGCCCTCGACACTCGAACCGGTCTTCTCCGATACGCCGATGCGGGACACGGCCTGTCGGTCGTCCTCCGCACCGACGGGACCTCGGTGCGGTTGGCCTCGACGGACCTCCCGATCGGAATCGCCCAGGGCGGCGGCTGGACGGCCCACGAGACCACTCTGAACCCCGGCGACGTCCTGTTCACCTGCTCGGACGGCGCGCTCGACCTGTTCGACGGCACGCTGGGCGCCCTCGATGAGCTCGCGGCCCTCGTCCGACGGTCCGCCGACGACGCGAGCCTGTTCGCAGAGCTGTCGGATGCCATCGGAGCCCTCCGTCCCGAGGACGACGTCACCGTGCTGGTCGTCCGTCGTCACGAGAAGAAAGCGAGGCGACCGTGATCACCTCCCTGACCTACCTGAGCACGGCGTCGACGCCGTTCGATGCGACGCAGATCGCGGCCCTGCTGCTGCAGAGCCGCGAGAACAACGAGCGCCACGGCCTCACCGGGATGCTCCTCTACAAGAAGGGCCGCTTCATGCAGGTCCTCGAAGGCGCCGACAGGGATGTCCGCGAGAGATACGCGGCGATCTCCGGCGATCCCCGCCACACGGGTCTCAAGACGCTGCTCGACGAGTCCATCGAGCAGCGGAGGTTCCCGCAGTGGTCGATGGGCCTCCCCGACCCCGTCGACGCCGACCTGCGCACGGCACCCGGCTACGAGTCCCTCTTCGAGACACCCGTCGGGCGCTTCGGAATCCGCGAGGACTCCTCCCGTGCCCAGCTCCTCCTCGAATGGTTCCGCCGCAAGGCGTAGCCCGTGGCCGGGCAGTCGCCTCAGGGATTCGCGGCGACCCGTCCCGGAGAAGTGCCCGCGACGAGAGACCGGCGCGAGTCACGGTCGGTGCCAGTGACGCGGCCGTGCGATGTCCTGAGGGAGCGCCGTTCGGGCGTCGCCCCGGGCCGCAGCGATCTGCGACTGCGTGACGAAGAGCGCCGCGGACAGGTCCGCGCCTTCGAGCCGCGCATCGCGGAGGTCGGCTCCGAGGAGGTCCACGTGTGAGAGATCCATGCCGCGGAGGTCGGCGGCGATGAGACACGCCCCGCGCAGATCCGCACCGCCGAGCGTCATGGCTCGCAGGTCCGCCCCCGCATGATCCGACCCGGCCATGAAGTCCGAGGCCCCACCCTCGTCCTCGTTCTGGTATCCGCCTCGCACCTCTGCGCTCACGTCGATGAGAACCTGTCGAACCTGTTCATGGAGTTCTGACACATCGGTGGCCAGTACCGACTCCGCATCAGCAGCGAGGGAGGCGGCGATCCTGTCACGGAGGTCGTCTGCGGGCGCTGCGGAATCAGGCGACATCGCTCTCGCGCTGGCCTCGGTGAGGTGCCACAGCATCTCGTGCAGTTGACGGGCCAGCGCGAAAGCAGCGAACATCTCGGGCGCCGTCGCTGGGCTCTCTCGCCAACTCACGTCGTCGAACAACTGCTGGGATACGAACTGACCGGCGCCGAAACAGTCGAAGACCGTGCAGCCGCGGAAGCCTCGCTGGGGAAGCGAATCGTGGATGGTGCACGCGAAGTCGTCGGACAGGTTTCTACAAGCGGTCCCCGCTGGCTTGTCGATCGCGAAGTCAGCGGAGCGTTGAAAGCCGAACGCCGTGCAGCAGAGTGCGAAGCAGTCGCCGCAGTTCGCTCGGAGATCTGCGCGGCTGTGAGATGAGGGGTCGGGAAGGTTGATGGACGCCATGAGGAGAAGCTCTCTGGAAAGTGAATTTCGATAGGGGGCGAGGAGGGGGAACTCCCGGAGGAATTCCCGATCCGGGCGCACAAAATCACCGCCCTCGTCGAGGAGAGCGAACCGGTGCTGCTTATGAGCCTCGGCGTCACAGAGAGAATGAGGATGTCACTGCCGCCAGGCTAGCGGGCGGCGGGAGTGCGAGCCCGGTGGCGCTGCGCCCAGTCCCTTCCGGCGGCATCAGATCTGGCTGTGGTCGCCCAATATGCCGGTGAATGCGTACAGCACGATGGCGACCGAGACCATCAGCATGAAGAGGCCGACGACGATCATCTGCCCGGGGGATTGGGTCTGCGCACCGACGTATGCCCCCCGCTCCTTTCGGAACAGTCGAGCCATGTCCGAGATGTGCTGATGGAACACGATGAAGCAGACACCGAAGATCGCGAAGGCAGGGGAGAAGAAGAGCGCAGCGACTTGGATCCCGGTCATCATCAGAATGTATCGGTGAAGCGCCGGCGGTTCCGCCTTCTCAAGGGCACCCGTCGGGATTGGCGCGCCCTGTCGCACGGCGCACGACGACGCGGCGTCCAGGGCCCGTGGGCCCTGGACGCCGCGTCGTCGGTCGGTCAGCGCGCGGTCACGCCTCGCGGCCGGCGGGCATCTGGGTCTTGCGGGGGTCGGTCTCGGCGAGCCCGGCGAAGATCGACTCGATCTTCGAGAGCACGTCGGACTCGAGCTTCACGCCCGACGCCTTCGCGTTCGACTCGACCTGCTCGGGGCGCGACGCCCCGATGATCGCCGACGCCACGTTCTCGTTCGACAGCACCCATGCCAGCGACAGCTGGGCCTGCGTCAGACCGAGCTCGTCGGCGATCGGCTTCAGCTGAGCGACCGCGTCGAGGACGTCGTCGCGCATCCAGCGCTCGATCATCGCCGCCCCGCCCTTCTGGTCGGTCGCCCGGCTGCCCTCGGGCAGAGCGGCGCCCTTCGTGTACTTGCCGGTCAGCACGCCCTGCGCGATGGGCGACCAGACGATCTGCGAGATGCCGAGCTCCTTCGAGGTCGGGACCACCTCCTCCTCGATGACCCTCCACAGCAGCGAGTACTCGGGCTGGTTCGAGACGAGCTGGATCTTCAGCTCACGTGCCAGCCGGTGCGCCTCGCGCAGCTGCTCGGCATTCCACTCCGAGACGCCGATGTAGAGCACCTTGCCCTGACGCACGAGGTCGGCGAAGGTCTCCATCGTCTCCTCCAGCGGCGTCTCGACGTCGTACCGGTGCGCCTGATAGAGGTCGACGTAGTCGGTCTGCAGCCGCTTCAGCGACGCGTTGATCGACTCGGTGATGTGCTTGCGGCTGAGGCCCGTGTCGTTGTGACCCTTGGGGCCGGTCGGGCCGTAGACCTTCGTGAAGATCTCGACCGACTCGCGCCGCTCGCCCTTCAGCGCCTCGCCGAGCACCACCTCGGCCTGCGTGTTCGCGTAGACGTCGGCCGTGTCGAACGTCGAGATGCCGACGTCGAGCGAGGTGCGGACGCACGCGGTCGCGGTGTCGTTCTCGACCTGCGAGCCGTGCGTCAGCCAGTTGCCGAACGTGAGCTCGGAGACCTTGAGTCCTGAGTTGCCGAGGTACCTGAATTCCATGGGGTTCTCCTTGTCGGGCGCGCTCCGCTGCGGGCCGTCGTCGACGCTACGCCTCGAGGGCGCCGTCGCGGCCTCACCCCACCCGCGGCCAGTCGGTCGTCAGGTACGCCTCGACCGCGCGGTTGCGGAACGAGTAGGGCTTGCCCCGATCGATGATGCCCCGGACGGTGTCCAGCCTTCGCGACACGGCACCCACCTGGGGCGCGCTCGTCGCCCCCATGCGCTGCGCGATCACGGTGAGCTTCCGGTCGTCGCGGGGCAAGGCCGCCATCGCGTTGATGAACTCCTGTTCGCCGGACGGCAGACGGTTCAGGATGCGTTCGACGTGGGCTGACGCTTCGCTCTCGGCGCCTCGCCACCCGGAGACGACGTCGTCTTCCGAGATCGTCGCGCCGTCGCTCGCGTTCCAGGCGCGCTGGCCCGCGAGCTGGAAGAGGAACGGCTCTCCGCAGCACAGCTCGGCGATCGCCTTCGTCGCATCTCGGCTCATCCGCACGATCTCGACACCGCCGTCGGCGGCCGCAGTCTCCCAGCCTTCGACGACGAACGGCTGCAGGGCCTGAAGCAGGGCCCCTTCGTCGAGTGCGGCCAGGGTCGTGGTGCGGAACCGCCGGGCGAAGGTCGCCCCCTTGCGCGCCCCGGCCATGTCCTCGAAGTCGGGCAATCCCGTCAGGTAGACGGCGATGGGCAGGAACCGTGTCACCACGACCCCGCCCGGGGCCGTCACCTCGACCTCGTACGACAGGGCGTCGCCGAGCGCTATCAGCAGCTGCGACAGGGCCGCCTCGTCGGCGATGTTCTGCACCTCGTCGATGTGGATCATCACGACGACGCCCTGCTCGATCGCCGCTCGTCCGAGCTCGACCAGCAGCTCGAACAAGGCGGTGGACGGCTCCGCACCCTCGCCGCCTCGCACCGTGACCGAGAACCCCGAGATCGCGACCTGCTCGACCCGAGCCAGGAGCTGCAGCACATGCTGTCGAGACGAGGCGCGCAGACCCGCTGTGTCGGCCAGGCGCAGCACTGCGGAGGCGACCAGCTTCAGAGGGTCCGCCCCGACCGGCATGCGCACCTGCGGGGTCACCCAGTCGCCGAGCTCTGCGGCGTCGCGGGCGATGCGGCGTACCAGGCTCGATTTGCCGGTGCCCGGCTCGCCGAGGATCGTCCGGCCGGTCTCGTACAGACCCGCATTCCTCCGGGGTCGCAGGACGTCTCTCCAGTCGCTGAGCTGTTCGAAGCGACCTGCCCAGACGTCGGGGACGATGTCGGATCCAGCCTGGAAGGGGTTCGTGAGGGGCGACCGCATGAAGATAAAGTTATCAGAGGGCAGGTCGACTGCTGATAACTTTATCAAGCAAGATCAGGGTGGCCCGGAGGTGCTGCGCGCATCGCCCGGTCGTCTCCGTGGGCTGCCGTCACGCGCCTGTATGCCCGTCTGGCAGCTATTACGCGTTCATGCGTAATAGCCGATCTGCAGAACCCCGCCCCCGCTCGAAGCGCGAGCCCCCGCTCGAAACCCGAGCCAACCCGCGCTCTCGGTCGGGGACTGCGCCCTGCGCCTACTGCGGCCGCTGCACCGCGCGCCGAGGCCCGCGACTACTCCGGCCGCTGCGAGGCAGGCTCCGTCTTCTCCGCGCGCACCGCGGGCTCGTTCTGCCGCGCCCCCGCGGGCCACGACTCGGGCCCCGCCGACCCGGCCGGGTACGTGTCGAGCTCGACGTCGCCCGCGTTCCACGCCGCGATCACCGGGTCGACGATGCGCCAGCACTGCTCCGCCGTGTCGCCGCGCACCGACAGGGTCGGGTCGTCGTCGAGGATCCCGCTCAGCACCTCGCCGTAGGCCGTCAGATCCGAGCTGCCGAACTCGGCGTGCAGCGCCGCCCGACCGAGGTCGTACGCGTCACCCGGGCCGTTGACGTTGAGCTCGAGCGACATCTCGTCGGGGCTGATGGCGATGCGGAGGCGGTCGGGCGTGCCACCGCCGACGAACTCGGCGGGGACGTGCGCGGGCGGGCGGAACGTGATCACGATCTCGCGCCTCCTCGAGGCCAGCGCCTTGCCCGACCGGAGCAGGATCGGCACCCCGGCCCAGCGCCAGTTCGCCACCTCGACCACGACCTCCGCGAGCGTCTCGGTCTCGAGCGAGGGGTCGACGCCCTCCTCCGAGGCGTAGGCCGGCAGCTCGCGCCCGTCGACCGTGCCCGCCTCGTACCGCGCCCGCCGGCTGTTCGCCACCGGATCGCCCTCCCACAGCCGTGTCGCCCGCAGCACCAGGGCCTTCTCGTCGCGCAGATCGGCCGCCGTCAACGTCGCCGGAGCGTTCATCGTCAGCACCGCCATCACCTGCAGCAGGTGACTCTGGATCATGTCGACCAGCGCCCCCGCGTGGTCGTAGTAGCGGGCACGGTTCTCGAGACCGAGCTCCTCGTCGTAGACGATCTCGATGCTCTCGACGTGCGTGTTGTTCAGCATCGGCTCGATCAGCCGGTTCGCGAAGCGCAGCCCGAGCAGGTTCAGCACCGTCGACCGCCCCAGGAAGTGGTCGACCCGGTGCACCTGGTCTTCGGGCACCAGCGCCAGCACCTCGCGGTTCAGCTTCTCGGCCGACGCCAGGTCGGTGCCGAACGGCTTCTCGAGCGCGAGCGCCGTGCCCTCGGGCAGGTCGAGCTCGGCCAGGGCCGCGCAGCACTTCGCGGTGATCGCGGGCGGCAGAGCGAAGTAGATCGAAGGAGGCGCGGTGCACTCGCCGAGGAGCGCCCGCATCTGCTCGGCATCGGTCACGTCGACCGTCCGGTAGATCGTCGACTCGAGCAGCGCCTCGACCGCCGGGCCCGACGCCTCGACGCTCTCGAACGCCTCGGCGACGTGCGCGCGCCACGCGCTCTCGTCGAACTCCTCCGTGCCGGCGCCGACCAGCTGCACCCGCCGCTCGGACTCGTACGTCAGCAACCCGCCCAGGCCGGGCATCAGGAGGCGCGCAGCGAGATCACCGCTCGCGCCGAGGATCAACAGGGTCGCGGACTCGGTCGGCGCGTTCGTCATGCCTGCACGCTAGTCGGGAGGCGCGCCCGACGCCCTCGCGCGCCTCCTCGTGCCGCCGGACACCCCGTTTTCGGCGCTGCACCCGCATTCATCGGGGTGTTGCGCGGGAAAAGGGGTGTTCGGCGAGGAGCGCGCGGCCGCCGACGCGGGCCGACCGCCGCACTGCACCCCGTTTTCGGCGCTGCACCCGCATCTATCGGGGTGTTGCGCGGGGAAGGGGGTGTTGCGCGGGGAAGGGGGTGTTCGGCGCGGGGCGCAGCGCGCGTCAGCGCTTGCGGGTGGGGCGGAGCGAGAGCGATTCGACGGTCGCCCCGTGCGGCAGATCGACCACCAGGCGGACGGCGTCGGCGACCGACTGGGGCTCGAGGTAGAGCGCGGCGTCGTACTCGCCGCCCTCCTTCTCGACGAGCTCGTGCTGCATGTCGGTGTCGACCCGGCCGGGGTGGACCGAGCTGACCCGCACGCCGTGCGGACGCTCCTCCTCGCGCAGCGAGTCGGTCAGCGCCCGCAGAGCGAATTTGCTCGCCGCGTAGGTGCTGCCGCCGGGGCCGGCGGTCAGACCCGAGCCGCTGTTGATCGTGACGACCGTGCCCTGCGCGGTGCGCAGCGCCGGCAGCAGCTGCCGGGTCAGCTCGGCCACGGCGAAGACGTTGACCTCGAAGACGCGGCGCCAGTCGTCGAGGGCGGTGCGCTCGACCTCGGCGCCGCCGATCACACCGGCCGCGTGCACGATCACGTCGAGCGACTCGAGGGTCGGCGCCTCGAACGAGTCGCCCGCGAGGTCGGCGACCCAGGCCGTCGCGGACGGGAGCGACTCGACGATCGCGGCCACCGCCTCCTGCGAGCGGCCGTGCACGATCACGTGATGGTCGCGCCCGAGCTCACGGGCGACGACGAGCCCGATGCCGCGGGTCGATCCGGTGACGAGAGCGGTCTTCACGTGCGTGTGCCTCCAGGAGGGCGATGCGGGTCGGGGCGATGCGGGTCGGGGTCGGCTCAGGTGCGGGTGACGGGGATCTGCCCGGTCAGCATCGGCATCTTGCGATCGCTGAGCAGCCAGTGCTCGTCGGTCGCGGTCACCAGGAACGCGAGCGGCCCGGGTCGGCACACGACGATCGCGCCGTGGTCTTGATGCTGCAGCACCTGGTCGAGCGCGCCTCCGAGATCGCGGTCGTCTTCGGTGCCGCGCGACGTCACGACGGCGCATCGGCTCTCGGCGCCCATCGCCTGCAGCAGGCGCCGCATGCCCTCGGGGTCGCTGCGGTCGGGGCCGACCGGGTGCTTGGCGTTCATGTCGACCCAGTCGGCCGACTCGAGCACGGCGGCGAGACGCTCGTCGGCCTCGTCGGCGGCGACCTGGGCGAGGTCGTGGACGGTGCCGCGCTGGTCGGGTGCGGCGAACGCCTCGAGTGCGTCGATCACGGTCTGGGGGAGCGAGGCCACAGGGTCTCCTTCAGTTCTGGTCGTCCATCATCCCATCCACAGCCTCCGGACGTTTCAGCCGACGGGGGGAGGTTCTGCTGCGAAGATGACGGGGTGAACTCGTCTGCCACCCCACGCCCCGCCCTCGGGCTGCTCCTCGACGTCGACGGGCCGATCGCCAGCCCGATCACCCGCAGCATCGCGATCCCCGCCATCACGCGCGATCTCGTCGCCCTGGCCTCGGCCGGCATCCCGCTGGTGTTCAACACGGGCCGCTCCGACGCGTTCATCCGCGACGAGGTCGTCGTGCCGCTGATGGCCGCCGGTCTGCCCCGCGGCGCCCGCGTGCACGGCGTCTGCGAGAAGGGCGCCTCGTGGTTCTCGATCGGCCCCGAGCACGGCCCCGACGGCATGAGCGAGGTCGTCGTCGACGAGTCGCTCGCCATGCCCGCCGACTTCTCGGCCGAGATGGACTCCCTGGTCGCCGCCGAGTTCGCCGACCTCGTCTTCTTCGACCGCACCAAGCGCGCCATGGTCTCGATCGAGCAGCTCACCTCGGTCACGTCGGCCGCCTACCTCGCCCGCCAGGCCGATCTCGACCGCAAGGCGATGGAGGCGCTGGTCGCCCGGGGCTTCGGCGTCCGCCGTCTCGACGACGTCCGCCCCGACGCCGACGGCGCCGTGCAGTGGCGCATCGACCCGACCATCATCTCGACCGACATCGAGTCCGTGCTGCTCGGCAAAGACCGGGGCGCCGAGCGCGCCCTCGAGCTGCTCGCCCTCGACGGCCCGCTGCCGATCAGCTGGCGCACCGTCGGCGACTCCCGCAGCGACTACGCCATGGCCGACTGGCTGCACGCCAACGGGCACGACGTCGCCCACGTCGACGTGCGCCCGGCCGACGGCGTGCCCGTGACCCCGTACCCGGTGCTGACGAGCGCCACCGACCTCATCCACGACGAGGCCGGGGCGGAGTTCCTGGCCGGCTGGGTCGGCGACCTGCGCGGCTGACGCGACCCGCGCCTCCTCAGCGGGCGACGGTGTCGGTGACGCGCACGTCGTCGACCAGGCGGCGGATCGAGCCGTCGTCGCCGATCTCGACGAGCGCCCCGCCCCAGAACTGCAGGTCCGCGTCGGAGTCGAGCCTCCAGAGCGTGCGACCGCCGGCGAGGTCGACGCCCATCACGGTCGAGAACACGCGGTGACCCGCGATCGCGTCCGAGCTGTCGCTGCCGGCGACGTAGGCGACCGAGCGCGAGACGGCGACCACCGACGAGTCCGGGGGCACGTACGCCCGCATCCGCTCGGAGCCCGTCTCGGCGTCGAGCAGCAGCAGAGCCCGGTCGGTGCTCGGGTCGCCCAGCCCCGAGCGGGCGCTGAAGGTCTGCACGAACACGTCGTCGTCCCAGCGGCCCGGGCGGGAGTCGCTGACGAGTGGGATGCCGCGGCTCTCACCCGTGCGCTCGACGACCCAGCGGTCGTCGCCCGTCTCGAGGTCGGCGCAGTGCACGCCCGTCCGGTCGGAGAACGCGACGCAGCCGCCGGTCACGACGGGCAGCCGGTCCTGATCGAAGGGGCGCCGCCAGCGCTCCGTGCCGTCGGGCGACCAGGCGGACACCTCGGCCCGAGAGTCCATGCCGCGCCCGAAGTCGACGACGAACACCGTGTCGCCGACCCCGTACGCCTGGGCCGAGGGCGACAGGTCGTCGGCCCACGACCGCTCGTCGCCGGTCGCGCCGTCGATCACGGTGCCGGTGCCGCCGCTCACGACGAGCAGACCGTCGTCGAGCAGCACCGACGAGCTGATGTCGCCGGTCTGCTCGTCCGACCAGACCGGGGTGCCGAGGTCGTCGCGGCGGTAGAGCAGGGTGCGGGGACCGCTCTGCGAGTCGAGGAGGGCCTCGGCCGCGGCGCCCGCGAGAGGGTCGTCTGAGTAGCCGTAGACGGGTGCCGGCGAGACCGAGACGAGCACGAGCCCGTCGTCGGCGGCCTCGACGATCGGCGTCGCGTCGTCCGAGGTGGTGACGTCGGCGAGGGCGCCGGTCGCGAGATCGACGCGCGCGTAGCCCGAGGCGCCCCGCCCGTAGCCGTAGAGGCCGGTCGTGCTGACGATCGCGTCGCCCCGGGCCTCGTCGACGAACGCGGCGAGCGTGCCGCCGCCCCCGCTGATCTCCGAGATGTCGACCGACCAGCGCACCGTGCCGGCCAGCGGGTCGAGGCGCACGAGCCGCTCGGAGCGGCCGCGCTCGTCGTAGCAGCCGGTCTCGGTGTAGGCCAGCTGCGACGAGGTCGACACGAGCACGTCGGCGCCGACGGAGGCGAGCACCGAGTAGGTGAGGCAGCCGTCGGAGACCTCGGGCAGACCGAGCGCCGCGGTCGTCAGCTGCCACGGGCCGGGAGTCGGGCGGTGCCGCAGCTCGTCGACCACGAGCCCGTCGACCGGCCCGCCCGACGCCCCGCCGGCGGGGTAGCCGGGCTGCGTGGCGAGACCGAGTCCGATCACCGCGGCGGTCGCGACGACGAGCGCCGTGGCCGACACGACGAGCCGACGCCCGAAGGAGGCGCGGTGCCAGCGGGCGCGGAGGGCCCCGTCGACGCGACGGTCGCCCTGTCCGTCCACCCGCGCCTCCTCGGTGCCTCGTCGTCGTCGCCGTGCCGCAGCCGTGCGGCTCAGCATTCAGCGTACGGGTGGGCGCCGGACGAGGAGGTGCGGGCTCGGCGGACGGCGGGCGCACCGCAGGTAGGCTGGTCGCGCTTCGACCACCCGCACCGCGCCTCCTCGGAAGGACACGTCATCGACGTCCTGATCATCTCGATCCTCGCGGTCGCGGCCGTCGCGCTCATCGTGATGCAGGCGGTCTACCGCCGGCGGGTGCTGCGTCGACGCGAGGCCGCGGGGCAGACGGTGCTCGGCAAGGGTCCGTTCATCCTGCTCGGCGTGATGGCGGCGTTCTTCGTGTTCGCGGTGTTCGTGTTCCCGGCGCTCGTCCGCGCGGGCTAGCCGGCGCTGCGCTGAGGGCTGCCCGCACAGCGCCAGAAGATGGACACGACGCCAGGTTTAACCTGGCGCCGTGTCCACAACCTGGCGTCGTGGCGCGGGCTAGCCGAGCGGCGACGTCGCGGCGTCGGCGGTCGGCGGCACCACGTCGGCCTGCGTCCGCAACCCGTGCGCGACCCCGTCGGCGTCGACCGACACGAGCGCGCCCGCCCAGAAGTCGAGCGTGCCCCGTGCGGGCGACCGCTGCTGCCAGAGCCGCCGCCCGTCGGAGAGGTCGAACGCCGTCACCATCGTCTGCGAGAAGTCCTGGCCGACGATCGAACCCGCGAAGCCCGCCGTCCTCGCCAGACCGGCGGAGAACGACATCGCCGGCACCTCCGCCGAGAACATCGTGGCCCCGGTCGCCGTCGACAGGCCGACGAAGGTCGACGGGTGGTCGTCCTCGAGGTCCGCGACGCCCGCCGCGCCGGAGCTCATGTCGACCACGATCGCCGACCCGCCCTGCGGCTGCTGATACGAGTCGACCCGTGCCGAGTAGCCGTCGTCGAGCGCGAGGGTCCGCTGCCAGCGCTCGCCGCCGTCGACGGCGTCGAGGCAGCGGAACGTCGACGGCGGTTCGGAGACCATGACGCAGTCGTCGGTCACCGTCACCGCGCCGCTCAGCGCGAGAGGCTCCGACCACCTCGACCCGCCGGATCGATCGAGCGCCATCACCTCGCGTTCACCGGCGCGCGTCGTCACGGTCGCGATCAGCAGCTCGTCTCCGGCCCCGCCGATCGCACCGTCGCCCGCGTCGCCCGCGTCGCCCGCGACCAGGCCCGCGACCCCGCCGCTCTCGACCGTGGCCGCGCCTCCGGGCACGGGGTTCGCCTCGCCGGTCTCGGCGTCGATGATCACCGGCCCGTTCGTCGTCTCGACGATCAGGAACGCCCCGAGCAGCAGCGGGACGTCGCTCGTGCCGACCTCGCCGCTCCAGATCGTCGCAGCGGGGTCGTCAACGTCGATCAGACGGTAGAGCGTCGTGTCGCCGTCGGTGTACTCGATGCCCTGGCCGTCGTCCGAGACGCGGTCGCGGGGCTGGAGAGCCACGAGTGCTCGGCCCGAGTGGATGCCCATGAGCACGGGCACGGCCGCGGTCGGATCGTCGACGGGGCCGATCACGTCGGCGACCACGCTGCCGTCGTCGAGATCGACGCGCACCGCCCGATCGCCGGGGGCTGCCTGCCCGAAGACCGTCGCGAGCGACCCGTCGTCGTCGGCGACGAGGTTCAGGTACGCGCCCGAGGCCCCCAGGCGCGACGTCAGATCGAGCACCCAGCGCACGTCGCCCGAGTCGGGGTCGATGCGCAGGAGCATCGCCGGGGGAGAATCGCACCCGTCGTACGCCGTGGCGGAACCGGCGACCAGCGCGTCTCCGTCGATCTCGCCCACCGGTCGGAATCCGCGGCACCCTGCGGGCAGCGGGGTGTCGTTCAGGGCGGCGAGGTCGGTGCTCCACGCCTCGCGGGTCGGCGCCTGTCGCAGATCGCCGAGCAGCGTCGCCCCGTCGGGCCAGTCGGGATAGACGGGCTGCGAGCCGGTGCCGACACCCGCGACGAGGGCCGTGGCCACGACCAGGCCCGTGAACAGGCCCACCAGCCGACGCCCCGAGGAGGCGCGGTGCCAGCGGCCGCGCACCGCCCGCCCGACTCGTCGCCGCGCGCGCTCGAGCGGCATCGGGTCGGGTGCCCCCGCGCTCGGCCTGCCGTCGCCCGTGTCGTTCCCCATGGCGTCATCGTACGAGGAAGGGGCGCGCCTCCTTGTATGCTGGCGCGTCGTCCCCAGGCGGGGGCCGGCACCGTCGAACGAGGAGACGAGATGGCGAACCCCACGCCCACCCGCGGGCCCCGCAGCCTGTGGCGCACGAAGTCGGTCGAGTCGTCGATCGCCGACTCGAACATCGCCGAGAACGGCCTGAAGCGCACGCTCGGCACCTGGGATCTGACGCTCATGGGCGTCGCGGTCGCCGTCGGCGCGGGCATCTTCTCGGTCGGCGCGAACGCCGCGGCGAACTACGCGGGGCCGGCCGTCACGCTGTCGTTCATCCTCGCCGCGCTCACCTGCGGGCTCGCGATCATGTGCTACGCCGAGTTCGCGTCGACCATCCCGGTCGCCGGCAGCGCCTACACGTTCACCTACGCGACGATGGGCGAGTTCCTCGCCTGGATCATCGGGTGGGACCTCATCCTCGAGATGTTCACCGCTTCGGCCGTGCTCGCCAAGTACTGGGGCGTGTACCTCGCGTCGGCGTTCGAGACCTTCGGCATCGGCATCCCCGCGACCTTCATGCTGGGCGGCATCGAGGTCAGCTGGCCGGCGTTCCTGATCGTCGCCGTCTTCACCGCGCTGCTCGTCGCGGGCACGCAGCTGACCGCCCGCGTCGGCGCCGTCTTCACGATCATCAAGGTCGCGATCGTGCTCTTCGTGATCGTCGTCGGCTTCTTCTTCGTGCGTGCCGCGAACTACACGCCCTTCGTGCCCGCCGCCGAGCCGAGCGCGAACGGCGCCGGCGCGAGCGACACCTGGTCGCAGTCGATGTTCTCGTTCATGACCGGCGCGGCCCCCGCGCAGTACGGCGTCTTCGGCCTGCTCGCCGCGGCATCGCTCGTCTTCTTCGCGTTCATCGGATTCGACGTCGTCGCGACCAGCGCCGAAGAGGTCAAGAACCCGCAGAAGACGCTGCCCCGCGGCATCTTCCTCGGTCTCGCCGTCGTGACCGTGCTCTACGTGCTCGTCTCGATCGTGCTGACCGGCATGGTGTCGTACCGCGACCTCGCCGGCGAGGAGGACCCTTCGCTCGCGACCGCGTTCCGCCTCGTGGGCGCCGACTGGGCCGCCGGTGTCATCTCGGTCGGTGCGCTCGCCGGTCTGACGACGGTCATCATGGTGCTGCTGCTCGGCCTGTCGCGCATCGTGTTCTCGATGAGCCGCGACGGCCTGCTGCCGCGCTGGCTCGCGAAGACGAGCCCGACCCGCAAGACCCCGGTGCGCATCCAGGTCATCGCCGGAACGGTCGTCGCATTCGTCGCCGCGTTCACCGACGTGGGAGTGCTCGAGGAGATGATCAACATCGGCACGCTCTCGGCGTTCGTGCTGGTCAGCATCGGCGTGATCGTGCTGCGTCGCAAGCGCCCCGATCTGCCGCGGGCGTTCCGCGTGCCGCTGTCGCCGGTGCTGCCGATCCTGTCGGCTGCGCTCTGCGTATGGCTGATGCTGAACCTGACGACGCTGACCTGGGCGCGGTTCGCGGCCTGGCTCGTGCTCGGCGTGATCGTGTACTTCGCGTACGGACGGCGGCACTCGCGGGTCGGTCGGGGCGAGGACGCATCGGCCGATGCCGGGGTCGAGACGTCGGCCGCGTCGGGGGTCGAGCGCTCGTAGCGGCGGGCCTCCACTGCGAGGTCGTCGATGCTCAGGAGGCGCGGGTCGGGTTCGCCTGACCCGCGCCTCCTGCGTCTGTGCTCACGCAGTGCGGACTCGGGTGAGCTGTGCCGGCCGGCAGGGTCAGACGACGCCGAGCTCGAGCAGGTCGAGGGTCTCGAGCACGAGGGAGACCTCGGTGCGACTGGTGTAGTCGGTGTGGATGTCGACGAAGACGACGCGGCCGTCGCCGTCGATGACGAGGACGGTCGGGAACGGGATCTCGGCCGACCCGTCGACGTTGTCGTCGGCCATGTCGAAGCCGAGCTCGCGCTGGGCGCCGCGGGCTCCGACGCTCGGCTCGGTCGCGATGCCGAGCGCGCGGCTGAGCACGTTGCCCGGGTCGGACAGCACGGTGAACTCGAGGTCCCCGGCGGCGACGGACTTCTCGGACCCGGCCGGCGTCTGCGGGCTGATGGCCACGAGCTCGACACCGCGCTCGCGGAGCGACGGGAGCAGGTCGTCCTGATAGGTCTTGAGCGTGATGTTGCAGTAGGGGCACCAGGCTCCGCGGTAGAAGACCACGACCGCGGGAGATGCGCCGATCGCGTCGATGAGCGCGATGTCACGACCGGTGGGGGTGAGGAGCGCGGCGTCGACGATCTGGTCGCCCACGCGCACGGCGTCGGCCGGCACCCCGAGCGAGCGGAGGTGAGCCTGCTCGGCCTCGAAGATCGCCTCGAGTTCGGGGCCGATCTCGGCGTTGAAGGTCCGTTGGAAGTCGGCGACCTGCGTGGCGATGTCCTGGGACGTCATGTCGTCGTGGTCCTAACGGGTCGAGGCGCGAAGAGTCCCCTGATCGTAGTCGAGTGCGTGGGTGCGGGGCCGGGGCTGGTGGGCGGCCGCTCACCGACGCCGCGGAGGTGGCGGGCGCTCTGTTTCGAGCTATTACGCATCGATGCGTAGCGACACGTCGTCGGCGGGCACCTCGGGGCCCCGTCACCTACGACTCCTATGACTCCTACGACTCCTACGACTCCTACGACTCCTACGACTCCTACGACTCCTACGCATGCGTGCGTAATAGCTGATGCGCGCGCGCCCCCGCCCGTGAGTTCCGGGTGTCGTGACCGGGCCGTCGCGCCTGCGGGTCGGGAGGCGCGTGTCGGGTCGACCCGCGCCTCCTTCGGGTCAGGCCTCGGGCGTCTCGAGCAGGTCGAGCGCCGCGACGATCTCGTCGACCTCGGTCCGGGTCGTGTAGTCGGTGTGCACGTCGGCGAACACCACGGTGCCGTCGCGATCGACGACCAGTACCGTCGGGAACGGGATGTCACCCGTCGCATCGGCGTTGCTGTCGGCGACGTCGAACCCCAGCTGACCGTGCACGGCACGCGCGTCGGCGCTCGGCTCGGTGCGGATGCCCAGCGCACTGCTGAAGACGTTGCCCGGGTCGGACAGCACGGGGAACTCGAGCGAGCCGTTCGTCACCGACGCCTCGGACCCCTCGGGGGTCTGCGGGCTGATGGCGACCAGCGCGACGCCGCGCTCACGGAGCCGGGGCAGCAGCTCGGCCTGGTAGGTCTTGAGCGTCAGGTTGCAGTAGGGGCACCAGGCTCCGCGGTAGAAGACCAGCACGGCGGGGCCCTCTCCGACGGTCTGGGCGAGCGAGACCTCGTCGCCGGCGGGCGTGACGAGCGTCGCCTCGACGATCGTGTCACCCGCCGCCACCGCGTCGTCGGGGGTGCCCGCGGCACGGAGGGCGCTCTGCTCGTCGGCGAACACCTTCGAGAACTCGGGCCCGATCTGCGCCGTGAACCCCTCGTCGAACTCGGTCACCTGGTCGGCGATGCGGGGGGTGGTGGGGGATTCGGCGTTCGACATGGTCGTCCTCTCGGCGGTGAGCGGCACGTCGGGTACGTGCAGTTCGGCTGCGGCCGATCGTAGGCAGGCGAGCTGGGCGGGCGGCCCGGGTGCGTCACGCGGCGTCACACGCGACGGCGGTCGCGCATCAGCTCTGGCAGTGCGGGCACCAGTACGTGTCGCGCAGCTCGAGCTCGCTCTCACCGAGGGTGCCCCGGAGGATCTTCGTGCCGCAGCGCAGACACGGCTTGCCGGCCCGCCCGTAGACCCAGTCGGTCACGCCCCGGAGGTTGCCGGTCGTCGTGCGGTCGACGCGGTCTCTGTTGGCGAGGATCAGGCGGTGCGCGAGGTCGATCAGCTTGGGCCGGTTCTCGACCTCGCCGACGGGACGCGTGGGCAGCACACCCCGCAGGAAGCACAGCTCGTTGCGATAGACGTTGCCGACGCCGGCGAGCACCCGCTGATCGAGCAGGGCGAGACCGACCTCGCGCCGAGGGTCGGCCTCGAGGTTCGCGAGCGCCGTCGCGGCGTTCCAGTCGGGGCCGAGCAGATCGGGGCCCAGGTACGCGACGACGCTGTCTTCGGGGTCGCGGGCGACCAGCTCGACCAGGCCGAGATCGAACCCGACGGCGACCCACTCGGCCGTCTCGAGCACGACCCGTGCCTGATAGGCGGGGCGCCGCCACTTCGTGCCGTGGCGGTATACGTGCCACGACCCCTCCATCTTGAGGTGCGTGTGCAGCGTCAGGTCGCCGATGTGGTGCAGCAGGTGCTTGCCCCGCGGGATGACGTCGTCGACGACCTCGCCGGTCAGATCGACGGTCGCGAACGCCGGCACCCGGAAGTCGGTCGCCGTCAGCGTCTGCCCGTGCAGCACCGCGTCGAGGTTGGTCGCGGCGCGGTAGACGGTGTCTCCTTCAGGCATCGGTCACGACCTCAATCGGATGCCGCTGGGGGTGGGGGCGAAGCCGGCGTCGCGCAGGGCGTCGCCGAGGGCGGTGCCGAGCACGAACTCGCCGTCGACCCGCTCGATGGCGAGCTTCTTCAGACGCGTCCGCACCGTGGAGGCCAGCGACGCGGCCGCCAGGGCCAGCTCGCGCTCGTCGGGCTCGCCGAAGGTCAGCACGGTCTTGCCGCCCCGCTCGACGTAGACGGTCAGCCGTCCGTCGACCAGCACGACCAGCGAGCCGGCCTTGCGCCCGGGGCGGTGACCCGATCTCTTCTTCGTCGCCGCGCCTCCTGCGTCGACGGCCGTGCGATCGGCGGCCGCACGATCGGCGGACGAGGAGGCACGGGCCGCGTCGACCGGGGACCTCGCCTCACCCCGCGCCCCGGCCCCCGTCGCCGTGGTCGCCGCTGCAGCGGAGGCCGCCTCGGCCGCGCTCGCCGCCGCGCGGGCCGCCTCGTCGGCGGGGGCGCCGTCGAGGGTCTGCCCCGGCCAGGGGAGTGCGGCGCCGTACGGGTTCGCAGGGTCGGTCGCCGCGAGCGTGACCACGGGCACGTCGAGCTGGCGACCGGCGGCGACGAGGGTGTCGTCGTCTCGACGGTCGCCCTCGTCGCGGATGAACGAGCGGAGGCGGTCGACGGTCGGACCGGTGGCGAACTGCGCCGCCCCGAGCCCCTCGATGAAGTAGCCGCGGCGGGCGCGACCGGTCTCTTCGAAGCCGCTGAGCACCTTGTACGCCGTCGAGAAGCCGCCCCGCACGCCCTCGTTCACGACGGCGCCGCGCGTGACGACGCCGTGGCGCTCGAGCAGGATCTCGGCCGTCGCCGCGGCCCGGATCGTACCGTCGGGCTCGGCCAGCGGCAGCAGCGACCAGCGACCGCCCACCGTCGGCGGACCGGCCTGGCGGGGCATCGCGATGCGACCGCGGCTGCGGTACGACGACCGCGAGCGGGTGGGTGCACGGGGCCGGGGGGCCTTGCCGCCGCCGACCTGGGTGCGGAGCGGCGCGAAGGTGTCGTTGGTGATCTGCCCGGCCCAGACCAGCTGCCAGATCGCGGTGACGAGGGCGTCGTCGTCGGTGCTGCCGACGGCGTCGGAGAGCTGACGGAAGAAGTAGGCGCCGCCGCCCGCGAGGGCCGCCAGCACCTCGCGCTGGAGGTCGTCGGTCTCGGCGCCCGACGGCTCGGGCAGGGTGACCTGCGCACCGTCGGCGAGGTGCAGGCTGACCCAGCCGTCGTTGCCGGGCAGGGTGCCGGTGCCCGACCAGATGATGTCGCCGGTGGCGGTGAGCTCGTCGAGCATCGCGGGGCTGTAGTCGGTGATGCGGGCGGGGAGGATGAGGGACTCCCACGCGGAGGCGGGCAGCGAGACCCCGCTCAGCTGGTCGACGACCTGCAGCACCCCGTCGAGACCGCGCAGCCCCGAGCCCTTCAGCCCGGTGGCGACGTGCTGCCACGCGGGCAGGAACCTGCCGAGCGTCTCGGGCGCCACCGGTTCGACCTCGTGCCGCAGCGCGGCGAGCGACTTGCCGCGGAGGCGCCGCAGCACCTCGGCATCGCACCACTCGCTGCCCTGCTGGCGGGGTCTGAACTCGCCCTCGACGACGCGGCGCTGGGTCGCGAGCTTGCGGAGGGCGTCGAGCACGACGGCGCCGCCGAGCCCGAGCCGCTCGGCGACCATGGCCGAGGTGAAGGGCCCGTGGGTGCGCGCGTACCGGCCGACGAGATCGCCGAGGGGGTCGTCGACGGTCTCGACGAACGCGGTCGGCACCCCGATCGGCAGGGCGACCCCGAGGGCGTCCCGGAGGCGCGAGGCGTCTTCGATGCCCGCCCAGCGCACGACGCCGGAGTGGGTGAAGCGCAGCACGCGGTTCGACCAGGCGAGATCGGTCAGGGCCGTCTCGAGGGAGCGGTGCGCGTCGTCGCGGGCCGCGACGTCGCCGGCGACGAGCGTGGCCGCGAGCCAGCTGCGGTCGATGATCTCGTCGGTGGTGAGCGGGCCGAGCAGACGCAGCAGATCGACGACGCCCTCGATGTCGCGGGCGCGCCGGTCGGGGGCGAGTCGCTGCAGCTCGAGCTCGTGCTGGTCGATGACGTCGGCGTCGAGCAGCTCGCGCAGCTCGGCGCGCCCGAGCAGCTCTTGCAGCAGCGTCGAGTCGAGCGACAGGGCCGCGGCGCGGCGCTCGGCGAGGGGCGAGTCGCCCTCGTACATGAACGCGGCGACGTAGCCGAAGAGCAGCGACCGGGCGAAGGGCGAGGGCACCTCGGTCTCGGTCTCGACGATGCGGACGGTGCGGCTGGCGAGATCGCGGGTGAGGCTCATCAGCGCGGGGAGGTCGTAGACGTCTTGCAGGACCTCGCGCACCGCCTCGAGCACGATCGGGAACGACGGGTACTTGCGGGCGACGTCGAGCAGCTGCGACGAGCGCTGACGCTGCTGCCAGAGCGGTGAGCGCTTGCCGGGGTTGTAGCGCGGCAGCAGCAGGGCGCGGGCGGCGCACTCGCGGAATCGCGACGAGAACAGCGCCGACCCGCCGACCTCCTCGGTGACGATGTCGTCGAGATCGTCGAGCTCGAACGAGAAGAGCTCGGCCCCGGGAGGCTCGGCGTCGGTGTCGGGGATCCGCACGACGATGCCGTCGTCGGCGGCCATCGCCCCGCCGTCGACCCCGAGCTGGTCGCGGATGCGCGCCGACACGGCGAGAGCCCACGGGGCGTGCACCTGCATGCCGTAGGGCGAGTGGAGGATGAGGCGCCAGTCGCCGAGCTCGTCGCGGAACCGCTCGACGACGAGCGTCGTGTCGGTCGGCACGTACGAGGTGGCGGCCTTCTGCTCGGTGAGGAACGCGATGAGGTTGCGGGCGGCGCGCTCGTCGAGTCCGCCGGCGGCGACCCGCGTCGTCGCGTCGGCCTCGCTCGAGTTGGAGAGCTCGCGGATGTAGCCGCCGATCGCCTTGCCGAGCTCGGCCGGGCGGCCGATGCCGTCGCCCTTCCAGAACGGGACGCGACCCGGCTGGCCGTAGGCGGGCGACACGAGCACGCGGTCGTGGGTGATGTCTTCGATGCGCCAGCTCGTGGCGCCGAGGGCGAAGACGTCGCCGACCCGCGACTCGTAGACCATCTCCTCGTCCAGCTCGCCGACGCGCGCGGCCTTCTCGCCCACCATGAAGACGCCGAAGAGACCCCGGTCGGGGATGGTGCCGCCGCTCGTCACGGCGAGACGCTGGGCGCCCGGTCGGCCGGTGAGGGTGCCGTGCACGCGATCCCACACGATGCGGGGGCGCAGCTCGGCGAACTCGTCGGAGGGGTACTTGCCGCTGAGCAGATCGAGCGTCGCATCGTAGGCAGAGCGGGGCAGGGTCGCGAAGGGGGCGCTGCGCCGGACCGTCTCGAACCACTCGTCGGCGTCGAGCTCGTCGAGCGCGACGGCGGCGACCGTCTGCTGCGCGAGGACGTCGAGGGGGTTGGTCGGCACCCGCAGCTCTTCGATCAGGCCGGCCACCATGCGCTCTGCGGCGACGGCGGAGTGGATGAGGTCGGCGCGGTGCTTGGGGAACAGCACGCCCCGCGACGTCTCGCCGACCTGGTGCCCGGCGCGCCCGACCCGCTGCAGACCGCTCGCGACCGACGGTGGCGACTCGACCTGGATGACGAGGTCGACGGCGCCCATGTCGATGCCGAGCTCGAGCGAGCTGGTCGCGACCACGCACCGCAGCCGACCGCTCTTCAGGTCGTCTTCGATGAGCGCCCGCTGGTCTTTCGACACCGACCCGTGGTGGGCGCGCGCGAGCAGCGGATCGGAGCCCGAGGTCTGCCCCGAGCCGCCCATCAGCTGCGCGGGCGCGCCGCCGCCGACGGCGGGGTTGCGAGTCGGAGGGGAGGGCGCGAACGGGTCGACGACCACGTCGGCACCCGCTTCGGACGCGTCGCCTGCCGCAGGACCGCCATCGGCGTCGAGCGCCACGCCGCCGCCGCCGGCCGCGACCAGCTGGCCCCGTGCCTCTTCGGTGGCCCGCACCGCGGTCTCGAGGTCGCCGCCCTGGCGTTCGATCCAGATGTCGTTGAGTCGCGCGGTCAAGCGCTCGGCCAGTCGGCGCGAGTTCGAGAAGACGATGGTCGACCGGTGCTCGGCGATCAGATCGACGATGCCCTCTTCGACGTGCGGCCAGATCGACCCCTGAGGCGCGGCGCCCGCCGCCGAGCCCTCGAGCGGTGCGGCCGTGCCGAGCTCGGTCATGTCGTCGACCGGCACGACGACCCGCAGGTCGAACTTCTTGTCGGCGCGGGGGTTGACGATGGTGACCGGTGCCGGGCCGGCCAGGAACCTCGCGACCTCTTCGGGCGGACGCACCGTCGCGCTGAGGCCGATGCGCTGGGCCGGCTCGTCGAGCAGGGCGTCGAGCCGCTCGAGCGAGAGGGCGAGGTGGGCGCCCCGCTTGGTCGACGCGACCGCGTGGACCTCGTCGATGATGACGGTCTGCACGCCCTTGAGCGTCTCGCGCGCCTGCGAGGTGAGCATCAGGTAGAGCGACTCGGGTGTCGTGATGAGGATGTCGGTCGGGGTGCGGGCCAGCCGCCCGCGATCGCTCGAGCTGGTGTCGCCCGAGCGCACGCCGACCGTGATGTCGGGCGCCTCGGTGCCGAGTCGCCGGGCCGTCTGCGTGATGCCGACCAGAGGCGACCGGAGGTTGCGCTCGACGTCGACGCCGAGGGCCTTGAGAGGGGAGATGTAGAGGACGCGGGTGCGGTGCAGCTTCTCTTCGGGCGGGGGCGTCGACGCCAGCGAGTCGATCGACCAGAGGAACGACGCCAGTGTCTTGCCCGACCCCGTGGGTGCGATGACCAGCGCGTGGTCGCCCTGGCTGATGGCCGCCCAGGCGCCCTCCTGCGCGCGGGTCGGCGCGGCGAATGCCCCGCGGAACCACTCGCGGGTGGCGGGGGAGAAGCGGTCGAGCACGTCGTTCATCGGTGCCATCTTGCTCCGGACCACTGACATTCCGTCTCGCGCGCCTCCTCGGGGTCGTGACTCCCCGACCGACCGTCACCGGGCGCGGCCGGCGGCCCGGCTACGGTGGTCGCATGCCCCCCGCGCTCCGCATCGACCCGTCCGCCGGCCCCGGCCGTCGAGCGACGAGTCGCGGATGACCCGCCGAGGAGGCGCGGCTCTCCGCCGCGGGCAGCTGGCCGTCAGCAAGGCGCTCGCCTTCGCCTCGGCGCTCGCCCTCCTCGTCGGCCTGGTGCGGATCCTGCAGGCGCACGTCGTGGCGGGCGCGGCCTTCGTCGTCATCGCCGTCGCGCTGATCGCGGTCGCGTTCGCACTCGCCCGGGCGGCGACCCGGCGTCGCTGAGCCGACCCGCGCCTCCTCGGCCCGGTGTCGGCGGCACCGCCTACGCTGGCCGCATGCACAGTCGCACACTCGGCCGCACCGGCCGCGAAGTATCCGTCATCGGCCTCGGCACCTGGCAGCTCGGAGCCGACTGGGGTGACGTCACCGAGAGCGACGCGCTCGAGGTGCTCGGCGCCTCCGTCGAGGCGGGGGTCACCTTCTTCGACACCGCCGACGTCTACGGCGATGGGCGCAGCGAGCAGATCATCGGCCGGTTCCGCACCGCGAACCCCGAGGTCGACGTCACCGTCGCGACCAAGATGGGCCGCCGTCTCGACCAGCTGCCGGCCAACTACGTCCGCCAGAACTTCATCGAATGGACCGACCGCTCGCGCCGCAACCTCGGCGTCGACACCCTCGACCTCGTGCAGCTGCACTGCCCGCCCACGCCCGTCTTCGAGAGCGACGCCGTGTACGACGCGCTCGACGAGCTGGTCGCGAACGGGGCGATCGCCGCCTACGGCGTCAGCGTCGAAGAGACGGCCCAGGCCCTCACCGCCATCGCCCGCCCGAATCTCGCGACCGTGCAGATCATCCTCAACGCGTTCCGGCTCAAGCCGCTCGACGAGGTGCTGCCCCGAGCCGAGGAGGCGGGGGTCGGCATCATCGCCCGCGTCCCGCTGGCCAGCGGCCTGCTCTCGGGCAAGTACACGACCGAGACGACCTTCGCCGAGAACGACCACCGCAGCTACAACCGCAACGGCGAGGCGTTCGACCAGGGCGAGACCTTCAGCGGCGTCGACTTCGAGCAGGGCGTCACCGCGGCTCGCGAGTTCGCCGAGTCGGTGCCCGAGGGCGTCACCGTGCCCCAGGCGGCCCTCGCCTGGATCGTCGATCAGCCCGGCGTCAGCACCGTCATCCCCGGTGCTCGCAACGTCGAGCAGGCGCGCGCCAACGCCGCGGCCGGCGAGGTGACGCTCGACGAGGGGCTCGACTCCGAGGTCGTCCGCATCTACGAGAAGTACTTCCGCGAGGCCGTGCACCCGCGCTGGTAGCGCGCCCGGTGGGCTGGGCAGGCCACGTCACACCTCGTATCCGGCGTGACACCCCGAGAACGCGGGGTGTGACGCCGGTTCCGGGGTGTGGGGCCGGTTCCGAGGTGTGAGGCCGCGGATCAGCCGCGAGGGCGGTACACGCGCAACGCCCGGGGCAGCAGGCGCACCTCGTAGCGGAACCCGTCGCGCTCTGCGGTCTCGGGCAGTGAGGTGTCGCCCTCGCCGTCGTGCGCGATCGCCGGGCGGGGCGCCCCCGCGACGCTCACCGCGAACCGCGACGTGACCTCGGTCGAGAACGCCTCCTTCTCGGGCAGGAGGCCGAGGAGGCGCAGGGTCGCCGTGCTCCTCGGGCCGAACGCCAGCGACGACAGCGCCCCGATACGGCCGAGCCTCGAGCCGGACGACAGGGTGCGGACCTCGAGCGAGCCGTCGTCGAGGGCCCGGCGCCGCATGGGCGAGACGACGTCGTCGTCATTGCGCCCGACCCCGACGAAGACCGACCACGCCGTGCGCGCGGCCCCCTGGCGCACAGCGCCGCCGTCGCCCGTCGCATCGTCCGCACCGACGCCCGCCGCACCGACGCCCGCCGCATCGGCGCCACCGCGGCTCCCCGCGTCGCCGTGTCGCTCGAAGGTCACCGTGCGTCCCCGTCGCAGGATCAGCACACCGGACACGAGCCCGGCCACGCGCTTGCCCAGCCGCCCTTCGAGTCGGTCGCGCTCGGCGAGGTAGTCGGCGTAGACGCCGAGGGCCGTGGCGTTGATCGCGAGGTGGTGCGGCTCGCCGTCGACGTCGACCGCGGCGACGTCGACCCGCGCGCCGGTGCCGGCGGCGAGGGCGGCGACCGCGGTCTCGACCGAGTCCGTGCCGACGGCTCGCGAGAAGTGATCGAAGGTGCCGCCGGGCACGACGAGCAGCGGCAGATCGTGCTCGAGCGCGACGCGGGCGGCCGTCTCGACCGTCCCGTCGCCGCCGACGACCGCGAGCACCCGCGGAGGATTCCGCCGCCGCAGTTCGGCGGCGACCATCTCGCCGAGGTCGGTGTCGCCGAGCGACCGGTAGCGCGCCTCCGGAAGCCGCTTGCGCAGCAGCGTCACGGGGTCTCGCCGACGAGCAGCCCCCGACGCCCCGTTCGAGACGACGAGGACGCCCTCGCCGCGCGACGACGCGGGCAGTTCGATCGGTTCGCCGGCCAGAGCGGCCGGGCCGACGGGGTGCGCCGGCACGGGCAGCACGAGCCGCCCCGCGACCGCGACCCCGGCCCCGAGCAGCGCGCCGCCGACCACGTCGGACAGCCAGTGCGCCCCGACCTTCAGCCGCGAGTACGACACGGCGGCGGCCAGCGGAGCGAGCACGAGACCGGTGCGGGGCGACTCGAGGGCCACCCCGGTGACGAACGCGATCGCGCTGGCGGTGTGACCGGAGGGGAAGGAGGCGCTCCGAGGCTGGCGACGCAGCTGACGGCCGATGGGCACGTCGTCGAGCAGAGGCCGCGGACCCCCGACGAGGTTCTTGCCGACCGCGTTGGCGATCAGGCTGGCCATCCCGAGCGAGAGCGCGCCGCGCGAACCGGCGCGGCGGTTGCCGACGAGCAGCAGGACGGCGGCGGTCGTCAGCCAGAGCGTGCCGTGGTCGGCCGAGTGCGAGAGCCGCTTCCAGGCACGATCCGATCGCGGGTGCCGTTCGCGTCCGTTGATCAGGTTCGCGGCCGCGCGGTCGACACGACGGACGCCCATCGGCAGGGTGATGACGGGGAGGATCCGTCGTCGGGCGGCAGGGACGTCGTGGTCGGGGAGCACGCGTCCACCGTACCCGGGGTCACCTGGCGCTCGGCCCGTGGGGCGAGTGCGTGGCGGTGGCCAGAAGATGCCCTTCGCCGCGCCAGGAGGGGCGTCTTCCGACCAGCGTGAGGGGTGCGTGCTCGACGGTGGTCGGCAGATGCCCGTCGCCGCACAAGGGAGGGGCGGTCTGCGCCCAACGTCGCTTCGCTCGGCTCACGCGCCGCACGGGGCGGGGGCGGGGCGGCGACGGGCTGCTCGGTGGGCAGAAGATGCCCTTCTCGGCGCGGCGAAGGGCGTCTCCTGACCAGCGTGGGGGGCGCGTGCTCGACGGTGGTCGGAAGATGCCCTTCGCCGCGCGAGGAGGGGCGTCTTCTGACCAGCGTCGCCTCGCTCAGCCGCGCCGGGTCAGCCGCGCTCGCCCAGCGTCGCCGGCTCAGCCGTGCCGGGTCAGGCGTGCCGCGCGCCCTCGCCGGCGATCACGGCCCGGTACCCCTCGCGGAACGTCGGGTACGCGAACGAGAACCCCGTCGCCCGCAGTCGGGCGTTCGAGAGCCGCTTGTCGCCGCCCGACTGCCGCCCCGTGGGAGGCGCGCTCGGGGGAGCCTCGACCCCCAGCTCGTCCGCGAGGAACAGCAGCACGTCGTCGAGCCGGACGGGCTCGTCGTCGACGCCGAGGTAGACGGCCTCGGGCTGCGAGACAGCCGTCGTCAGGTGCACGATCGCGGCGGCGGCGTCGTCGCGGTGGATGCGGTTCGTGTGCGGCGACCCTCCAGGCCGGTCGGACAGCGTGGCCGCACCGCTGCGCACCTGGTCGATCAGTCGCTCGCGACCGGGTCCGTAGACCCCACCGAGCCGCAGCAGCACCGCCTCGGGAGCCCGTCCGCGCAGCAGCCGCTCAGCCTCGAGCAGCACGTCGGCGGTCGGAGTTCCGCCGCGGGCCGGAGTCTCCTCCGTCACGAGTCCGCCGTCGGCGACGTCGTAGACCGCGGTCGACGAGACGACGAGGAGGCGCGGGTCGGCCGCCGACGCCGCGATCCCGTCGAGCACGTGGCGCAGCCCGTCGACGTAGGTGGTGCGGTACTCGCCCGGCGTGCGCGAGCCGGCCGCCAGAGCGACGACGACGACCTCGGTGTCGTCGTCGACCACGGGTGTCTCGCGACGGAGGTCGACCGAGCGACCCTCGATGCGGGCGGGCAGCAGGTCGGCACGACGGCGGAGTCCGACCACGCGGTGGCCGTCGGCGGCGAACCGCAGACCCGCCTCGGTGCCCAGGTCGCCGCAGCCCGCGATCAGAACGCTCATGCTCCGAGGCTATCCCTCGCGCGCCTCCTCGATCTGTCGCGGGGGCGCGTGCGCGTCAGGGTGGGCGTGACTGGCCCCTTGTGCGCGTGGGAGGGGCAACAACTGACCACTGAGTTCGGCCGGGGGAAGCGTGCGGGGCAGGGTGGGCAGGGTGGGCAGAATGGGCCCTTCGCGCGCGTCGGAGGGGCGCTAACTGACCACTCGAGTTCGGGGCGCGCCAGGGAGGTGCGGCGCAAGAGTCAGGGTGGGCGTGAGTGGCCCCTTGTGCGCGTGGGAGGGGCGACAACTGACCACTGGAGCCGGGGGGCGCGGCGGCGCGCGCGTCAGAGGAGGTCGAGGGTCGCCTGGTCGGGCTCGCCGCCGAAGTACTTCGTCAGGGCGCGCCCGAACCGCGACTCGGCGGGCTCCGCCTCCGCGAAGAGGGTCAGCGACGAGCGCGCCTTGAGCGCGTCGACGCCGCCGAACACCGCATCGGCGTCGGAGATCGACAGGGAGAGCAGCACGTCCACGCTCTCGCGCAGACGCGGCCCGAGCAGCGGGTGCGCCAGGTACGCGCGGGCCTCGCCGATCGACCCGATCGCGTAGTGCTGCGCCGTCGCACTGCGACCCAGCCCCGCGATCTGCGGGAACACGAACCACATCCAGTGGCTCACCTTGCGACCGTCGCGCAGCTCGGAGAGGGCGCGGTCGTAGGTGCCGTGCGCCTCCTGGGCCGTGACGAAGCGGTCGAGGTCGAACGGGTCGGTATCGGTGTCGGCGTCGCCGTGACGGCTGTGCGGGTCGGTGCCGGTCGGATCGCTCATCGGTCTGTTCTACGCCGCACCGGACCCGCTAGTCTGGTCGGCTGCCCACGGGGCGGCGCGCATCGACCGCACGCACCTGCGGCCGGAAGGCCCGACATGACCCCGACCGACCCGACGCCCACCGACCGAGCACCGATCGTCATCGAGCGCATCGCCATCCCGCAGACGATCGACGCGCCCGACGCCGCCGACTTCGTCGAGTCCGTCGCCGTCGAGAACGCGATCCGGGCCGACGCGATCGGCTCCGACGACCTGGCCTGGCTGCCCGACGAGCAGCTGCCGAACTGGCTCGACGCCTACAGGGACATGCGCTGGTACGTCGTCCGCGACGCCGGGCGCATCGTCGCGACCGGGTCGTACGAGAGCCGACTCGACGGCGACGGCGCGAGCACCGCCTACGTCGACGTGATGGTGCTCCCCTCGCACCGGCGCCGGGGGATCGGCTCGGCGCTGCTCGCCCACGTCGAGGAGGTCGCGCGCCGCGAGGGCCGGACCCAGGCGATCGCCTACGTGCGGTCGACCGGCGAGGCCGAGCCGCGCCTCCTGCCCCCCACCGGCGCCGGGTCGGTCGGAGCCGACGATGCGGCCGTGCAGCTGCTGCAGGGCGCCGGCTGGGTGCTCGGGCAGGTGGTGCGCTGCAGCCGCCTGGCGTTGCCGGTGGACGAGGAGGCGCTGGCCGGCATCCGAGACCGCGCCCGCACCGCCGCCGGTGACGACTACCGACTGCACACCTGGGTCGGACGCTCACCCGAGCGGTGGCTCGACGACCTCGCCGCGCTCGAGACGCGGATGAGCACGGACGCCCCCTCGGGCGGCGTCGACGAGCCGGAGGACGTCTGGACGCCCGAGCGGTTCCGCGACGCCGAGGAGAAGGCGCTCGCCGGTCCGCGGACGCGGTTCACCGCCGCCGTCGAGCACGTGCCGACCGGGCGGCTGGCGGGGTTCAGCCAGCTCGAGGCGCCGGCCGAGCGGACCCGACCGGCGTTCCAGCAGGACACCCTCGTGCTGCGCGAGCACCGCGGGCACCGACTCGGCTGGCTGTTGAAGATCGCGACGACCGACCTGCTCACCGCCGAACGCCCCGGTCACCCGGGCGTCTTCACCTTCAACGCCGAGGAGAACCGCCCCATGCTCGACGTCAACGAGGCCGTCGGCTTCGTCCCCTTCGAGTACGAGGGGGTGTGGAGCAGGAGGCTCAGGCCGTGAAGTCGGCGCTGATCGTCGCGGTGACCTCGATGTCGGCGGGGTGCAGGTCGTAGACCACCGAACCGCCGTCGTCGAGCATCGAGGCGGCCATCAGCGAACGGGATGAGCCGAAGCCGAGGTGACCCGCGCCTCCTGACCCTCCTTCGCCCGGTCGCAGCCCCGGCTCGTAGACGGCCTGCAGCACGGGGCTGCCGAGACCCAGCGCGTCGGCGTAGTCGGAGGCGCGCGCCACGGCGTCGGCGACCGCGGCGAGACGGGCGTCCTGTTCGACCTCGGCGCGACGCGCGTGACCGAGCGACCACTCGATGCCGTCGATCGACACGCCCTCGACGTGCGCGAGCTCGCCGACCCAGTCGGCCAGCGCGGCGAAGTCCTGGAACCGCACCTCGATCGTCGACCGCGTGCGGTACCGGACCGAGGAGGCGCGGCTCCCGTCGGGCGACGCCGGCTCGGTCACGAGACCGACCGACACCGATCGCGCCGTCCACCAGGTGGCCGCGCCCTGCCGGCGCAGCACCGTCGCCTGCTCGGTGACCCGGTTGTGCACCGCGATGCCCTCGTCGACGACGGCCGCGCGGTCGTCGCCCTCGAGCTCGACCGCCAGCCGGAGCAGGCCCCGCTCGGCGTGATGACGGTGCGTGACGGTGCCCGAGACGACGATGTCGGCCATGTCTCCGCCGCCCCCTAGACGACCAGGTCGGTGCTGTCGGGCGCGTGCGTGCCCTCGGCGGTGAACGGGTTCGTCACCCTCGAGATGAACGCGTTCAGGTCGTCGAGCTCGTCTTGCGAGACGCCGTGGGCGAGCTCGGCGTAGACCTCGACGTCGGCGTCGGCGTGCTCGCCGAGCCACTCGACGGTGCGGGTCACGGCGTCGATCGGGATGACCTGGTCGGCGTCGCCGCGACCGTAGAAGACGGCGGGGCGCACCCGCGCGAGGGCGGCGTCGGCGTCTGCCGAGGCGGGGTCGGCGACCACGAAGCCGGCCAGCACGGCCGCGAACGTGAAGCGCTCGGGCGCGCGGCGCAGCAGCTGCAGCGACAGCGAGCCGCCCTGCGAGAAGCCGAGCAGGCTGACGCTCGTGTACGACTCGGCCAGCGAGTCGAGCCAGTCGAGGACGGCGGTCGCCGCCTCGTCGACCGGCGCGGGGTCGGGCGAGCCCGGCAGAGCGAGCGGGTACCACGAGAAGCCGTCGCCGTGAGGCAAGGGCGCTCGCAGCGAGGCGATCGCGAAGGCCTGCGGCAGATAGGGAGCCAGCCCGATCAGATCGCCCTCGTGCGAACCGACCCCGTGCAGCAGCACCAGCAGCGGCCGACCGTCGCGCTCGGACTCGTCGACGGACCACGTGACCACGGAGGGATCGATCTGCACCATGGCCAGAGCCTATCCAGCACCACCGTCGCCGTGTTCGCCTGTAGCGTTTTCGTCACCCGACCGTCACACGGGGTTGGTAGACATGCCTCATGAGCTCCGTGCAGACCCCTGACCCCAATCCCGGCTGGCTCTCGGAGGAGGAGCTCTTCCAGATACGTCAGCGGCTGCCGATCCTGTACGTCGAGGCGGTGCCGGTGCGCGTCGACGGCATGGGCGTCGTCACCGAGGTGGGCGTGCTGCTGCGCGCCTCGTCGGAGGGCTCGATGTCGCGCATGCTCGTCTCGGGCCGCGTCATGTACGGCGAGAGCCTGCGCACGGCGCTCTTCCGCCACCTCGAGAAGGACCTCGGGCCGATGGCGTTCCCGCAGCTGCCGCTGTCGCCCGTGCCGTTCCAGGTGGCCGAGTACTTCCCGCTGCCGGGGTCGTCGGTCTACACCGACGCGCGTCAGCACGCCGTGTCGCTCGCGTACGTCGTGCCGGTCACGGGCACCTGCGACCCGCGCCAGGACGCCCTCGAGCTCACGTGGCTGACGCCGCACCAGGCGGCGAGCGACGACGTGGCCGCCGAGATGGAGGGCGGGCGCGGCGCTCTGCTGCGCAGCGCGCTCGCCTCCGTCGGCGCCCTGCAGTAGCCCGCCGCCGCGCCGCCCCGCCGGCGCTCGTTCGCTGCGACACCTCGAAAGCCGCGCTACACCCGCATTCATCGGGGTGTAGCGCGGCTTTCGGGGTGCTGGGCCGGTCATCCACAGCCGAGGAGGCGCGGGTGGCGCCGTGCGGATCACATGCGTCATGCTCTACCCGTGCTCGAAACGCTGATCCGCCGTGACTCCGTCATCCGATCGGGCGGCGACAGCTCCACGATCGAGCGCGATGCCCGGCGAGGGCTCCTGCGGCGGGTCGCACCCGGCGCCTACGTGCCCACTCCGGTCTGGCAGGCGCT
This sequence comes from Frigoribacterium sp. AC394, assembly GCF_979258095.1. Classification (NCBI taxonomy): domain Bacteria; kingdom Bacillati; phylum Actinomycetota; class Actinomycetes; order Micrococcales; family Microbacteriaceae; genus Frigoribacterium; species Frigoribacterium sp. AC394. Next base: position 2,134,073 of record NZ_OZ409834.1, read on the forward strand.
CACGGCCGCCGAGCGCCATGTGATGCGGGTGCACGCCATCGTGCCGCGGTTCGGCGACGAGGTCGTCGTCTCGCACGAGTCGGCGTTGGCGCTCCGCGGCTTCCCGCTGCTGGGGGACTGGCCCGAGCGCGTGCACGTCATCGACCCCCGGCGTCATCGCGACAAGGTCGGCCCCTGGGCGCATCAGCACGCTGGGCCGTTCGTCAGCGGCGAGATCGATATCGTCGACGGTCTGCGCGTCGCGGTGCCTCGTCAGGCCGCCGTCGACGCGGTGAGGCGACACGATCTCGCGGGCGGGGCCGTGATCCTCGACCACGGTCTGCGCACCGGCGCCTTCTCGCGAGCGGAGCTCGAGGCGGTGGCGGCACGGCGTCCCGGCGTTCCGGGCAGTCGACGCGCCGCGGCCGCGATCGCCTTCGCCGACGCCCGCGCCGATTCGCCGGGCGAGTCCCTGAGTCGCGCTGTCATCCACCTCGCCGGCCTCTCGAAGCCCGAGCTGCAGGCCCGGTTCCCGCGGGGAGGATCGCTCGTGGGGATCGTCGACTTCTGGTGGCCCGAATGCGGAGTGATCGGCGAGTTCGACGGCGAAGTGAAGTACCGCGATGCGGGCCCGAGGCGCGGACGCACGCCCGAGCAGGTCGTCATCGACGAGAAGCGCCGAGAGGACGCCCTGCGCTCGCTGCCCGGCGTGAGGGCCGTCGTGAGGTGGAGCTGGGCCGACGCCCTCCGGAAGGACCCGCTCGTCGCTGCGCTCCGCCGCGCCGGCGTGCGCTGACGCGCGGCGCGGCGCGGCGCGCGGCGCGCGGCGCGCGCTCGGCGCGGCGCGCCGCGCGCGGCGCGCGCTGCAACGCGCAACACCCCGTTCTCGGCGCTACACCCCGATGAATGCGGGTGTTGCGCTGAGAACGGGGTGTCAGGCGGGTGGCGCCGTCAGGCGCGGGTCAGCGACCGCCGCGCTGGCCGCCGCCGGTGCGGGCCTTGCCGCCGACGAGACCGCCGACCTTCAGCGAGCCGGGGCGTCCGCCCTCCGAGGAGGCGCGGCGTCCGCCGGAGCGCTGCCCGCCTTCGCGGGGGCCGCCCTGCGACGCCGCGAAGTCGGCCTGGTCGTTGCGGACGGCGTTGGTGCGGCTCTGGCCGCCGTCGCTCTGGGCGCGGCGTCCGGTCTGGCGGGTGCCACGGGCCTCGTCGCGGCCGGCGTCACGGCCGCCGTCGCGCACCGGCGTCACGGCGCCACGGCCGGACTCGGTCGAGTAGAAGGTCGAGGCGCCACCGCGGGGGGCGGCGTCGCGGCGCGCGCCGCCGTCGCGGCCGGCACCCTGGCGTCCGCCGTCACGCGAGCCACCCGAGCGGGCTGCGCCGTCGCGACCGCGACCGGTCTCGGAGCCGCGACCCGCGCCTCCTTGGCGTCCGTCGCGCGAGCCGCCGGCCGATGCCGCCGCGGGGCGACCCGAGCGGTCCTGGCGGGCGATGGGGTTGCCCTGCGAGTCCTGACGAGCGGCGCGCTTGCGCTGCGCGTTGGCGCCCTGCGAGCGACCGCCGCCGCCCTGCTGCTGCTGCACGGCGGCACGGGGGGCGGGCTTGACGTACGCGGCGACCTCGCCGACCAGCGCGGCGACCTCGGGCGAGGACGGCACGACGGCGGTGATGGTCGGGCGGATGTCCGCCTTCTTCATCAGCTGGGCGACGTCGCGCTTCTGGCTGGGGATGACGAGGGTGACGACGTCTCCCTCGGCGCCGGCGCGGGCGGTGCGGCCCGAGCGGTGCAGGTACGCCTTGTGCTCGGTGGGCGGGTCGACGTGGATGACGAGCTCGATGTCGTCGACGTGCACACCGCGGGCGGCGACGTCGGTGGCGACGAGCACGCGGGCGCTGCCGTCTTGGAAGGCGGCGAGGTTGCGGTCGCGCTGCGGCTGCGACAGGTTGCCGTGGAGGTCGACGGCGGGGATGCCGGCGTCGGTCAGCTTCTTGGCGAGCTTCTTGGCGTGGTGCTTGGTGCGCATGAAGAGGATGCGACGGCCCTTGCCGCCGGCCAGCGTCTGCACGAGGGCGTTCTTGCTGTCGAGGTCGGGGGTCTCGAACACGTGGTGGGTCATCTTGGCGACGGGCGAGTTGGCCTCGTCGACGGAGTGCAGCACCTCGTTGTGGAGGAACTGCTTGACCAGCTTGTCCACGCCGTTGTCGAGGGTCGCGCTGAAGAGCAGGCGCTGACCGTCGGTCGGGGTGGCCTTCAGGATGCGCGTGACACCGGGCAGGAACCCCAGGTCGGCCATGTGGTCGGCCTCGTCGAGCACGGTGATCTCGATGGCGTCGAGCTTGACGAAGCCCTGCTTCATGAGGTCTTCGAGGCGGCCGGGGCAGGCGATGATGATGTCGACGCCGGCCTTGAGGGCCTGCACCTGACGGTTCTGCGAGACGCCGCCGAAGATGGTGGTGGTGCGCATGCCGTAGGCCGCGGCGAGCGGGGCCAGGACGGCGTCGATCTGCGTGGCGAGCTCGCGGGTGGGGGCGAGCACCAGGCCGAGGGGGCGGCCGGCGCGACGCTGACCGCCGGCCAGCTTGCCGCCGAGGCGCGCAGCCATCGGGATGGAGAACGCGAGGGTCTTGCCCGAGCCGGTCTTGCCGCGGCCGAGCACGTCGCGCCCGGCGAGGGTGTCGGGCAGGGTGTCGACCTGGATCGGGAAGGCGGTGGTCTTGCCCTCCGCCGCGAGCGACTTGACGATCGGGGCGGGGACGCCGAGCGAGCTGAAGGTGACGGTGTCGGCCGTCTCGTCGACGGTCGAGCCGTCGGGGGTGGTGTTCTCGGTGTCGAGGGTGTTCGTTGACATGTGGTGCACCTTTCGGGGCATCGGTGTCGAGCCGGGCCAGGCTGCGTGACCACCGTGTCGGGCGACGACGTCGTGCTGACGTGTTCGCGCGGGGGCGGGGCAGTGCCGGGAGAACGGCTGTCGTAGCCGGGCTCGAGATGTGGCGACGGTGCAGGTGTGCACGATCGTTTCGCCGCAGAGTGAGCTTCGCGCGCCTGCTGGGCTGCCTGGGTGTGTGCCAGGACGGGAGAGGCGGGGAGGGGCGTGCTACGACGCAGGGAGCCGGTCAGGCCGACTCGCAAGTGGTTCCAGCCTAGCGGAGGTGCGCGGAAAGCGCGACGGGGGTGCCGAGGAGGCGCGGGTCGAGTCGTGACGCCGCGCGCGGGCCGGATTCCGGTCGCCGGTGGAGCGCGGAGCATGTCGCCAGGGAGACCAATGGTCGTGAGCAGCAAGGTCGATCAGCCGTTCATCTCCTCGATCACCAGAGTCGGACCGTCGGCAGGAACTCGGCCAACAGGCACCCGTCAGAGAGCGTCAGGAGGACGACGCCTGGGGTGGCGATCGTGAGCATTGCCGTCACGAGACCGATGGCGAGACCCTGTTTCCGCGTCAGGGTCCCCAGCGGCGTGCGTCGGCTGAGCACGACGGCGGCCCCGAACCACAGGAGTGGCGGAATGGTCGGAGTCAGGTGAATGGCCACGCCGACGACGGGCGACGGCATCTGTCGGATCTCCTCCCATGACAGCAGCACCTCGATGCCGACGACGAGGGAGATGGGGAGCAGGGCGAGCAGGACGAAGCCGATCTGCAGGATGAACCAGGCACGTGGCTTGGATGTCGCCCAACCTCCTGCCGACATCGATCCCCACAGGGGGAGCCATGAGGTCGTCACGACGGCCGCCAGCATGGGTTCGAAGCGATCATCAGCGGCGACCCTGTGGCACCCGTCGGTCAGGACCAGCATGAAGGAGACCCAGTTGATGGCGTTGGCCTGCACCAGGGAGCAGGCGGCACCGATGAACGCGACGAGGGCTGACCAGATCCATGCTGGTCTGAGCGACCTAGCCATTCGTTCGACATGGGATCGTCACTGTGGCGAGGCCTGCGGCGATGACGATGAGGGCTATATGAGTCGCGACGCCGAGCCAGGGGCTGCCTCTGGGCACGGGCGGTTCGTGCAGTACATCCACGCGGAGAAGGCTCCGCGCCGGAGGGCCCAGGAGCAGGCTGATGAACCCTGCCGTGGACGTAACCCCGACGAGCATCGGAATGGCGTCATCACCGGACATGAGGAGGAGGCCGACGCCTGCCACGACCGTGCTTCCGACGAAGCCGCAGATCAGATGGGAGACCCGTATGAGGAGGTCGACTCTGCCTGGCGTCGACAGTCTGCCCAGGAAGTGCCGCGAGAGCGCGACCGGCATGGCCGCCGAGGCGACGAATAAGCAACTGATGACGCTCGGTGCTCTGAATAGCGACTCGAAGAACAGTGCCACCAGGGCGGAGGCATGTACTGGAGCAGAAATGAGGCCGACGGCGGCACGACGAATCGACATCCGTTGACGGTATTACATCGATGTCGTCATGCAATCAACCGTTCGGCTGATCTCCCTCGGTCCGATCCCGGAGGATGAAAGCCTCAGCGCACCGTCCCGTAGCGCTCGCCGACGGGGATCTCCACGGCGACCGTGTTGCCCGGCTGGGCGAGGGGGCAGGCCCAGGCGGGGTCGTAGGCGCAGCTGGGGTTGTAGGCGAAGTTGAAGTCGAGCACGATCGTGCCGGGCTCGGTGCCCGCGCCGAGGTCGGCGCCCTTGACCGAGTCGATCAGGTACCGACCGCCTCCGTACGTCCCTCCCGGCTTGCCGGCCAGCGCATCCTTCACCGGCACGAACAAGCCGCCGCCGTACTGCACGAGCTTCCACACGTCGAGTCTCCCGACGCCTGGCACATCCGCCACGCCCACCAGGTCGAACTGCACATCGCCGTCGGTGCCCGTCTCGACGACCATGCGTCGAGTCTCTACGGACTCGACCGCCACCTCGAACCGCCAGGCCGGGTCGTACGGAGTGGTCGGCAGTCCCGTGAAACCGGGCCGGTCCTCCGGCAGGAGCGGCGTCGACGGGTGCGTCGTGAACAGCTCGTCGCGGGTGCGCCGCCAGAGGTCGTGCGCCTCGACCAGATCGGCCGACTCGCGCACGTCGCGGTACAGGCGGTGGATGGTCCGACGCCACGACGCGATGTCGAGCGCCGACCGAGCCGCGCTGGGGACCGAGGCCCCGGGCACGTCACTCCCTGCCGCGGCCACAGGGGTCGCGGAGTCGGATGCAGCAGAAGACGAGGAGGCGCGGGTGGGGTCGGTCACGTCACCCACCGTACGCAGCGCCTCCGACACTGCTCGCGCCTCCTTCTCAGGTCCGCGATGCCGCAGCGCCCGCCCGTCGAACGCCCTCTAGGCGTGCTTCGGGTGCGTCGGGGCCCCGCGCCAGGTCGGCGCGAGCGCCTTCATGCGGAGTGCCCGCCACTGCCAGGTCGCCCAGAGCCCGGGCCAGAGCAGCAGGCCGAGGGCGCCGGCGTGGAACTCCATGCGGTCGCGCAGCAGCGTCCCGTCCGGGCCGTCGGGCGAGACGGCCATGCGGTGGTTGATGCGCATCCGGGCGAACTGGCCGCTCGTGCCCGTACCGGTGTCGCGCTGGATCCACGCCCCGTCGCGCTCGTGCCAGTCGAGGTCGACGTGCGTGCTGCCGAGGGGCAGGACGCCGAGGATGCTCGCCGAGACCGGGTGCGCCTCCTCGGTCCAGCGCTCGGGGAAGCCCTCGGGCGCATCCGAGCGGTACTTCACCAGGGGCTTCGTCACGGCGACCATCACGCGGGGGTCGCGGAGGGCGTCGGTCGCGACGTCGACGGGGCAGGCGAGGCGGATCTTGAGCTGCACGTGCATGCGTCGATCCAACTCCTGCGGCCTGTGGAGGGGGCCGCCTGCGGAGGGGCCGAGGAGGCGCGGGTCGCGGCCGTCCGTCATCGCGCGTCATGCTCGGCCACCGCCCCGCTCGTCCGACCTACTGTGGAGGGATGAACGCGCACGGCCAGCAGAAGTACCAGGTCAGGCTCGACCACGGCATCGACGGAGCCGGCCGCATCGCACCCGGCGCCCACCTCGTCGTGGTCGTCGACGCCCTCGACGGGCACGGGCTGCTCTCGACCGACGAGACGGTCGCCGCCGTGCTCGACGCCGTCGCCGAGGGGTCCGAAGGGGCTGACCGGAGCGAGGGCGCCGATGACGCCGAGCGCGGCGACGGGCCCGTGCACGCCGAGACCGTCGAGGTGCTGCTCGTGACGACCCCCGCCGACGCCGACGGCGTCGCCCGCCGCGTGCTCGAGCGGCAGGCCGACCGGGGCGACCGCGCCGTCGTCGCGATCGTCGCCGCCGGCGCCGTCGAGCCCGACGGCTTCCGCCCCGCGGTCGAGGACCAGCTCGCCGCCGGAGCCGTCGTCGACGCGCTCGCCGCGGTCGGCATCGACTCGTCGTCGCCCGAGGCGGCCGTCGCCTGCGCCGCCGCGGTGTCGCTCCGGCGGGCGACGTCGCACCTTCTCACGGCGTCGGCCTCGGCGGGAGAGCTCGTCGCGACCGGCCGGGCCGACCTCGTGTCGTCGACCCGCGCCTCCTAGGCTGCGCCGCGCCTCCTGAATCGCGCTGCGCCTCCTGAACCGGCCAGCGCCTCCTGAGCGGACCCGCGCCTCCTGCCCCGGTGCCCACTGTCGGGGGCGCGGCGTAGCCTGTGCCGCATCGCGACCACCCGTCGCCCGAACCGCTGGAGGAACCATGAAGGCAGTGCTCACCGACGGAACCGTCGTCGCCGAGGCCCCGAAAGACGAGCTCGTCTCGATCGAGGGCAACTGGTACTTCCCGCCGTCGAGCGTCGACGAGAGCCTGCTCGAGAAGAGCCCCACCCAGTACCACTGCCCGTGGAAGGGCGACACCCAGTACTTCAGCGTCCGATCCGGCGACACCCTGCTGAAGGACCGCGCCTGGAGCTACCCCACCCCCATCCCGTCGTCGTTCGACCGCGTCGGCTCGGACTACTCGGGCTACGTCGCCTTCTACAACGACGTGCAGATCGTCGACTGACCCGAGGAGGCGCGGGTCGAGTCCGTCAGACCGGCGCCACGACGCCAGGTCGCCGGGTCGCCACGACGCCTCGACGCCAGAAGATGGACACGACGCCAGCTTCATACGTGGCGTCGTGTCCACTTTCTGGCGTTTTAGGGGGAGCGGCGCGGGGTGCTGGCGGCGCGCCCGGGCGGGCGGGGTCGGGGTCAGCGGGTCGCGGTGCGCTGGCGGTGCGCTCGCACCTTGGCGCGGTTGCCGCAGCGCTGCATCGAGCACCAGCGGCGGCTCCCGGCACGCGACTCGTCGTAGAAGACGAGCCCGCACGCCTCGTTCGAGCAGCGCCGCATCCGCGAGTCCGGCCCGCCGCCGAACCCGACCGTCGTGAACAGCGCGACCGCATCGCGGGCGACCGATGCCATGGCCTGCCCCAGCCGGAGCCGCCCCGCACCGGCCTGACGCCGACCACCCTCGAGCGACGGCGGCACGTCGGGCAGCGCGGCGAAGAGGTTGAGCGTGTCGACGTCCTGCGGATCGGTCGAGGTGCCGTCCGCTGCGGCCACGGCGAGTCGGGCGATCGCGTCGCGCAGACCTCGGGCGTCGGCGAGTTCGCGATCGCCCGCGGCACCGGCGACCCCCTCGAAGCGCTCGCCGATCCAGTCGTCGAGGTCGGGCGGCAGCAGCAGGCCATCCCACGGGGTCGACCCGTCGGCGGGCAGCGCGAGCCCCGACTCGGGGCCGAAGCGCGAGCCGGCGCGGAACCCTCCGAGGTAGGCGAAATCGAGCCCCAGCGAACCCGAGTCGAAGAACCAGCGGGTGTCGGTGTCTGATCTGAGCCACTGTCCGGTCTGCACCGAACCACTCTAACCGGTTACGCGCCTCCTCGGCTCGCGCCCTGCCGCTCCACTCAGGGCTCGCGCTTCGTCCAGGTGATGAGGTGGTCGGGGTCGTACCTGCGCGAGCAGCGCCCGCACGACAGCGGGCGCTTCGGCTCGCGGTACCGGAAGTGCTCGTGCCCCTCCGAGCAGAGGCCCACCCACGGAGCGAGATCCGACGCGATCGCCCCGTCGTGCAGACGGCTGCCGATGTAGCCGAGGTCGGTCGCGACGGACTTCCAGCGCGGTCCGTGCCCCGCCTTCGACCCGGCGAGGGCGTGCGCCACCTCGTGCAGCAGCACCTGGTGGATCTCGTCGTCGTCGTACCGACCGGCCAGGTGCTTCGACACCGTGATGCGCTTCTGCGTGTAGTTGCACAGCCCGGCGCGGGTCTTGGCGTTGTCGAAGCCGAAGCTCCAGACGGCGGGGTCGAGGTGCAGGGCGATCAGCGCGTCGGCCCAGCGCCTCACCCGATCGAGATCGGCCATGAGCGGATCAGGAGGCGCGGGTCACCGGGGCGGGAACGGCCAGGTCGACGGCTGGTCGTCTTTGGGCAGGGCGTCGACGACTCCGGTGACACCGGTCGCGCCGGGTCGGGTCGTGTCGGCGTCGTCGTCGTCGGGTCGGCCCGAGGTCGCACCGCGGTCCGACCGAGAGGACGAGTCGCGGAACCGGTCGCCCTCGCGGTGACCGGCGGCGTTCGCGGCGAGGCTCGAGATCTTGCCCCACAGGCTCGTGTCGGCTCGCACCGGACGGTCGCTCTCGGGGGCGGGCGGCACCTCGTCGCGCCGGGCGTGGCGGGCCGCACGTTCGTCGGAGTCGTCGGTGCGCGTCGCAGCGGCCCGCGCGGCGGCCGCGGGGTCGACGAGCGACTCGGACGGCAGACCGCCGGTGGGGTTCGTGTCGCCGGGGCGGGGAGCGTCGGGACCGGCGTCGAAGACCTCCGCCGCGCCTCCGGAAGCGGGGTCGTCGAGCGGTTCGACCGACTGGCCGTCGGTCTGCGCGAGGTAGGCACGGAGGATGTCGTCGATGGCGTTCTGCAGATCCACGGCGCGATCGCGCGGGGCGCCGCTCGCCGAGTAGGCGGTCAGCGCGTGGGCGAGGCTGGCCCGCGCCTCGTCGTGGCGGCCGAGCTCGAGCAGCGTGTAACCCTCGAGCTCGGCGGCCGCGGCCTCGAGCTCGCGCCACTCTTCGGTCGACGCCGTGATGAGACTCGTGTGCAGGTCGTTGAGGGCACGCTCGAGCTTGCCCTGCTCACGGAAGATGTGCGCCCGACGGATCCGCGCAGCCGTCGAGTCGGCCCGGTCGCCGGTGAAGTGCGCGAGGCGGAAGGCCTCTTCGGCGATCGCCAGGGCTTCGTCGAGTCGACCGAGCAGCCTCAGCAGATCGGCGCGCTCGCCGAGGGCCGAGGTGCTGCGGCTCTGCCCGAGCGCACCGAGGCGGGCCTCGGCGGCTGGCACGTCGACCGCCGTGCGGAGGCTGATCGGCTCGAAGCCGCCGGCCCCGCCCAGCCTCGAGCCGGCAGGCTCGGCGAGGCCCGGGGGCACGCTCTGGGGGCGGGCGCTGCCGGGTGCGGATCCGAGGTGGGGGGCGTGCTCGCTCATCGTGTACGAGGGTAACCGCCCGCCCCGCGAACGGACCGCACGGCGCGCAGGCTCACCCGCTTGCCGCCCCGATTCGCGACGCACCCGCCGTCGCGGTGGCGGACGACGTGCCTCGAAGCGGTGGCGCGGGGCGGGCGGGGCGGCGCGGCGCGGCGCCGGGCTGGCGAACGAGGTGCCTCGAAGCGGGGGATCGGGGCCGCGGGGGCAACGTTTCGGGGCACTTCGACGTGCGGGGAGCGCAGGAGGCGTGGGCGCGGGGGCGGGCGCGGCGGCGCGGGATGCGCGGGGCGCAGTGCTGCCGAACGAGGTGCCGCAAAGCGGTGGGTCGGGGGCGCGGGGGCAACGTTTCGGGGCACTTCGACGTGCGGGGAGCGCAGGAGGCGCGGGCGCGGGCGCGGCGGCGCGGGATGCGCGGGGCGCAGTGCTGCCGAACGAGGTGCCTCAAAACGGTGGGTCGGGGGCGCAGGAGCAACGTTTTGGGGCGCTTCGATGCGCGGCGGGCGCGGGCGCGGGGGCGCGATGCGTGGGGCGCAGTGCTGCCGAACCAAGTGCCGCAAAGCGGGGGCCGGGGGCGGGGGAGCAACGTTTTGGGGCGCTTCGATGCGCGGCGGGAGGCGCGGGGCGGGGCGGTGGCGAACGAGGTGCCTCGAAGCGGGGGGCCGGGGGCGGGGGAGCAACGTTTTGGGGCGCTTCGATGCGCGGCGGGAGGCGCGGGGCGGGGCGGTGGCGAACCAGGTGCCGCAAAGCGGGGGGTCGGGGGCGCGGGAGCAACGTTTCGGGGCACTTCGACGCGCGGCGGGCGCGGGGGCGGGAGGCGAGGGATGCGCGGGGCGCAGTGCTGCGAACGAGGTGCCTCGAAGGGGTGGGTCGGGGGCGTGGGAGCGACGTTTTGGGGCGCTTCGACGGGTGGCGCGCGCGGCGCGGGCGGCGCGCGAGGCGCAGGGGAGGCGCGGGTCAGGGCACCCGGGTCAGCGGCACCGAGACGATGCGGTCGTCGTCGGCGCCGGGCGAGCCGCGGCCGTCGGTGTTGCTCGTCACGAGCCACAGGGTGCTGTCGGGCCCGGGCAGCACGTCGCGGATGCGGCCGAGCGACCGGTCGCCGGTGAACCGCTCGGTGGGCACCGCCGCCGAGGTCGCCGGCACCTGGATCTCGAACAGCCGCTCGCCGCCGAGCCCCGCCAGGAACAGCGTCGAGCCCACTGCCGTGAGACCGCTCGGGCTCGCGTCGTCGGTCGACCACTGCAGCACCGGGTTGAGGAAGTCGCCGTCGTCGCCCCGGCCCTCCACCTCGGGCCAGCCGTAGTTCGAGCCCGGCGACAGCGAGTTCAGCTCGTCGTAGGTGTTCTGACCGAACTCGGCGGCCCACGGCGACCCGAAGGCGTCCCACGCGATGCCCTGCGGGTTGCGGTGCCCCAGCGTGTAGACGGGCGAGCCCGGCATCGGGTTGTCGGACGGCACGGCGCCGGTCGGCGAGAGACGCAGCACCTTGCCGCCGAGCGAGTCGGGGTCTTGTGCGGCGGTCGGGTCGGAGGCGTCGCCGGTCGTGGCGTAGAGCATGCCGTCGGGACCGAAGGCCAGGCGCCCGCCGTCGTGGTTCGACGCCTTGGGGATGCCGGTCAGCACCTCCTCGACGCCGCCCAGCCCGTACGAGCCGGCCGTGCCCGTGATGGGCGCCCGCACGATGCGGTTGTCGTCGGCGGTGGTCAGGTAGGCGTAGAGGTACGACGGGGCTCCGCCGAGCACGGCGAGCCCGAGCAGCCCGCCCTCGCCCTCGTGCACGACGCCGTCGATCCGCGCCACGTCGCGCAGCTCGCCCGAGGCGGTGAGCTCGACGACGCGGCCGCTGTCGCGGAGGCTGACGAGCGCCGAGCCGCTGTCGAGTCGGACGACCGACCAGGGCGCCTCGAGTCCGGTGGCGACGTCGGTCGTCTCGGCGTCGTCGGCGATCGTGACCCCGTCGGTGCTCGTCGTGGCGGCCACCGGCGAGGGCCCGACGTCGGCCGGTCCGCTCGAACGCGCCGAGGACGACGAGGCGTCGGAGAGCGCGGGCCCGGCGGTGGGCACCTCGCTCGTGCATCCGGCCACGAGCAGGAGCCCCGCGGTGAGCGCGAGCCCCGTGGCGAGCACCCGCGGGCGGACGGCGCGGTGCCCCCGGGGGGTGGTCTTCCGCGCCTCGTGCATCACCCCATGAGACAGCATGCCGAGCACCCCGGAGGGCCCGGTCGCTCCATCGTTAACGGACCGTGACGCGGGTGTCCGCACTCTGGAGGACACCGCTGGGCGCGCCCGCCGGCATGCCGATCGACGTGCCGGTGGGCGGCCTCGTCAGCGGGGGCCGAGCTCCGCCCGGAGCGGCCAGTCCTGACCCTCGAGGATCAGCTGAGCACCCGCCCCGGTCACCCGGTTGACGACGACGGGCGCCAGCAGGTTCACCGTCATCCCCGAGGAGGCGGGGGTCGCCACGACGAGGAGCATCGCGTCGTCCGCGTCGGTCAGCTCGAGCAGCGCCGTCTGCTCGTCGGTGATGACCGGCGAGTAGTCGGTCAGGTGCACCGACGCGTCGAGCACGAACAGCCGCACGTCGGCGTCGTCGTCGAGGACGTCGACGGCGCGGAGGGCGAAGAGTCCGACGGCGCCCTCGATCTCGTCGAGCACGAAGTCGACCTTCGGCTCGAGGCCGAACGGCGGGGCGACGAAGCGCACCGGGGTCTGCGTGATGCCGCTCATCGGAGGAAGTCCATCAGCGAGGTCTGGACGACCCGGGCGGTGACGGCGAGCGCCGCCTGGTAGCTGTTCTCCTGGAGCTTGAGTTCGAGCACGGCCTGCCCGAGGTCGAGGTCCTCGATACCGGATCGCTGGGCCTCGAGTCCGACCTTGGTGTCCATCAGGGTGTCCTTGGCTCTCAGTAGCTGAGCGTGGCTCGCTCCGACCGACGACTGTACGCCGCGGAGGTCGCCGACGCGAGTGTCGATGTCGGCGAGGTGAGCGCTGACGTTGACCCCGCCGCGGAGGTCGGTCACGATGTCGTCGATCAGGCGGAACACCGAGTCGTCGCCGGTGCCGAAGGCCGTCCGGCCGTCGGCGTCGACGCGGACGGTGGTCTCGGGGCCGACGCGACGCACGACGGTGCCGCTCTCGGACCCGGTGTGGGTGTAGTCGTCCGTCCAGGCGACGCCGGCGTCGGAGGTGCCGGCGAAGACGCTGCGGCCGTTGTAGCTGGTGTTGGCCGTGCCGAGCAGGTCCTTCTTCAGGCCCTCCAGCTCGATCGCGATCGCCTCGAGCGCGGCGGGCCCCGCGGCGCCGGTGTTGGCGCCCTGGAGGGTGAGCTGCCGCACCTTCGCCATGATCGAGTCGGCCGCCGAGAGGGCGCCGTCGGCGGTCGACAGCCAGCCGTCGCCGTCGTCGGCGTTGCGCGACTGCTGGGCGGCGGCCGCCTGCAGGTTCTTCACGCGCATGGCCTCGGCGGCGCCGGTCGGGTCGTCGGAGGGCCTGCCGATCCTCTGCAGGCTCGACGCGCGGTCCTGGCTCTCGGCGACGCGGGTCTTGCTCGACATCAGGTGCTGCTGCGCTCGCAGGCTGCTCATCTGGTCGGTGACGCGGCTGATCATCGTCCGTTACCTCCCGACCCGGCCCATGCCGTTGATGAGGGTGTCGAGCATCTCGTCGATGGCGGTCATGACGCGGGCGGCCCCCTGGTAGGCGTGCTGGTACGAGAGCAGGTTGACGTTCTCCTCGTCGAGGCTGACGCCTGCGCCCGAGAGCTGACGGTTCTTGGCCGAGCTCGCGGCGAGGTCGGTGAGCGCGGCCTGCTGCGACTCGCTCTTCGCGGTCGCGCCGATCGTCGCGACGACGGCCGACCAGGTGCGGTCGGGCGAGCCGGCTCCGACGCCGATCTGGGCGATGGCGAGGGCGACCGTGTTGTCGTGCGCGCCTCCTGCGCCGTCGCCCGAGGCGATCGTGCCGGGCCCCGTCGGCAGCACCGTGAGGCTGCGGGCGGGCGAGCCGCCGGGCGTGAGAGCGAAGAAGTCGTGACCGTCCGTGCCGTCCGCGGTGAAGCCCGTCCGGTGCACGGCGTTCACCTGCGTCGCGAGCTGGGTGGCGAGGGCGTCGTACGAGGCGGCGGCCTCGGCCAGCGTGCCGCCGACGCCGCCCGCGGCGGGCTGCAGCAGCGAGACCGTGCCGGCGAGGCTGCCGCCGGTCAGCGGGATCGACCGGCCGGGGCGGTCGGCCCACTCGACGGCCACACCGGCCGTCGCCGTCGCCATGCTGTAACCGCCGGTGACGGCGACCGTGCGGGCCGAGGTGCCGCTGACCAGGGCGTCGCCGCCGATCAGCACCTCGACCGTGCCGTCGCCCACGTCGCGGACGGTGCCGCCGGCGATCGTCGCGATGCGCTCGGTGAGCAGCGATCGGGCGTCGATCAGCTCGTTCGAGCCGACCCCGAGCTGCGTGTTCGTGCGGATGCGGGCATTGAGGTCGGCGACCTGCGAGGCGGCGGAGTTGAGCTCGGCGGCGAGTCCGTCGCTCTGCGTGCGCAGCCCGCCCCACTGCTCGTCGACGGCACGGTGCCCGGCCGAGAGCGCGGCGGCCAGCGAGGTGGCCTGACCGATCAGCACGGCGGCGGGCCCGGCGTCGCCGGGGTTGTTGGCGACGTCGCCCCAGGCCGACCAGAACGCGTTCAGCTGACTCGAGATGCCGTTCGTCGAGGGCTCGCCGAGCGACGCCTCGAGGGTGGCGACCGCGGAGGCGCGGGTCGACTGGTACCCGGCGGTCGCGGCCGCGCTCCGCACCTGCCCGTCGACGACCTGGTTGCCGAGTCGGGCGATGGCGTCGATCGAGACGCCCTGGCCGGCGACGACGCCGGCGCTGAAGATGCCGGCCCGGGCCGGCGACTCGATCGACGAGGTCGTGATGCGCTGACGCGTGTAGCCGTCGGTGTTGACGTTGGCGATGTTCTGACCGGTCACGTCGAGACCCGTGCGGGCCGCCACGAGACCGGTGTAGGCCGTGTTGAGGCCGCCGAAGGTGCTGCCCATGCTCAGAGGCTCCCGTCGAAGAGGTGCCCGCCGGAGGCGGTGGTGCCGCCCGGGGTGCCGACCCGGCGCCCGGCGGCGGTGGCGGCGGTCGAGCCGGTCGCGTCGTAGATGGCGCCCGCTGCGGCGGTCGCGTCGTCGGTCGTCGCGGCCAGGGTCTCCTGGGTGGCGCGGGCCGCGGCGCGGAGGAAGCGCTCGTTCTCGTCGCGCAGCTGCGCGATGCGGGCGGTGAGGTCGGTCATCGCCCGGAGGTGCGCGGTGAAGATCTCGCCCCAGGGGCCTGCGGGAGCCGCGGCGATGATGTCACGGAGGGGCGCCTCCTCGTCCGTCCCCCATTGCTGGGCGACGGAGGAGACCTCGACGCTGCGCTCCAGCCCGGCGGTCCGCAGCCGGTCGAGCACCTGCTCGACCTCGCGCGTGGCGTGGTCGATCCAGCGGGTGCGACCGGCGGTCAGCAGCAGCTGCTCCTCCTCCAGCTTGAAGGTGAGCAGCTCGAGCAGCTCGCGTTCACGCCAGAGCAGCGCGGACAGTTCGTTCGCGCCCATGGGGTCTCCTCGGTCGGGTGTCGATGATCTCGGCGGGGGAGCGGTGACGTCCCCTACGAGGAGGACTATCGACGCCACCCTCGCCGCCGTTAGCGAGGCGCGCCAGACGGTCGACGGATCCGATCGCATAGCGGGTGGCCGGGGTCGACCGGAAGTCGCGTCGGCACCCCACTGCGGGGGAGGGGGTACGGGTGCTGTCCTCCACAGACGCGACACCTGTTCCCCCTGACTGGGGTCACACAGGCGCCCCGCAGGCTGAGTGGACGCCGATAGCGTTGCCGATGCAGGGAGGGTCGTCGACCAGCCCGACCGGTCACCCCGAAGACCGATCACGCACCCGCACGACCCCCGCACGACCCCCGCACGACCCCGACACCCCGAAGCACGAACCCCCGTCTCGACGCGTCCGACACGCGTCTCGACCGCACCAGTCGCTTACCCGCAGCTCAGACCGTGCGTCTCGACATCAGCCCTGATCAGAGGGCTGTTCGTCGCGCCCGCGATCCACACCTGTCCTGACGGACCCTCTTGCTGGGAGCAAGCGATGAACCGCACCGAACGCAACGCCCTGGTGGTCGAGAACCTGCCGCTCGTCGGCTACCTCGTCTCCGAGGTCTGCGCCCGCGCCACGCACCTGTCGCGCGACGACCTCGCCGGCGTCGGCGCGATCGCGCTCGTGCAGGCGGCGGACGCCTTCGACCCGACCCTCGGGATCCCGTTCGGCGCCTACGCCCGCACCCGCATCGTCGGGGCCTTCGCCGACGACATGCGCTCGGGCGACTGGGCCAGCCGCGGCACCCGCAAGCGCATCAAGGAGACCCTGGCCACCCAGGAGGCGCTGACCGCGTCGCTGGGGAGGCGCCCGTCGGTCGACGAGCTCGCCTCGGCCCTCGGGGTCGACCGTCAGGCGGCGCAGTCCGCGTTGAGCGACGCCGGCCGCACGGTCTCGACCCTCGACGACACCATCGCCGACCATCTCTCGAGCGACCTGCCGCTGCCGGGCGACGACCTGCTCGTCGACGAGCGCAGCCGCTACCTGCGGGCCGCCGTCGAGGCCCTCCCCGAGCGCATGCGCCTGATCATCGAGGGCGTCTACTTCGGAGACCGCACCGTCACCGAGATCGCCGACGAGCTCGGCATCACCCACAGCGCCGTCTCGCAGCAGCGCACCGAGGCCGTCCGTCTGCTGCGCGACGGACTCGCCGCGCACTACGCCGACGACCCCGACGCCGGGTTCGAGCCCGTGTCGAAGACCGCGCCCGCCCGGCGCAGCGCCTACCTGTCGCGCGTCGCGACGAACGCGGCCGTCGGCATCGCGCGGGCCCTGCGCGACCCCGAGCCCCAGGGCTTCAGCACGGCGGTCTGAACCGCCCCGAGAACTTTCGACGTCGCACTAACGCGCGTCGTGAGCCGGTCGACAGTAGCCGGTGTCAGCCCACGGATGGGCCGACGAACAACACCCAGTCACGGAGGAGAACACCATGGGTATGCAGATCAACACCAACCTCGCGGCCAACAACACCTACCGCAACCTCAACAGCACGCAGAACGACCTGTCGAAGAGCCTCGAGAAGCTCTCCAGCGGTCTTCGCATCAACCGTGCCGCTGACGACGCGGCGGGTCTCGCGATCTCCGAGGGCCTGCGCTCGCAGGTCGGCGGACTCACGGTGGCCGCACGCAACGCCCAGGACGGCATCTCGGTCATCCAGACCGCGGAAGGCGGACTGACGGAGGTCCACTCGATCCTCCAGCGCGTCCGCGACCTGGCCGTCCAGGCCGGTAACGACTCGAACAACGACAAGGCTCGCGAGGCGATCTCGACCGAGGTCGCCGCCCTCGGCGAGGAGCTCACGCGGATCTCGAAGTCCACCAACTTCACCGGAACCGCACTGCTCGACGGCACCGCGTCGCTGACCTTCCAGGTCGGAGCCGGCTCGAACGCCGACGCCGACCAGATCACGGTCGACCTCAAGGGTGCGGACATCGGGAAGATCGCCGAGATCGTCAGCGGCATCGCCACGCAGGCGGCGACGGCTCCCGGCACCACGCCCGACCCCGGCACCGACCCCGGTGACGGCACCGACCCGGCGCCCACCCCCGCCCCGGCGGCGGGGACGGCCGGACTCAAGAGCTCGGCTGACGCCCTGCTCGCGATCGCGGCCATCGACGAGGCCATCACCGACGTGTCCACCGAGCGCTCCAAGCTCGGTGCCGTGCAGAACCGCTTCGAGCACTCCATCGCGTCGACCAACGTCGCGAAGGAGAACCTCACGGCGGCGAACTCGCGCATCCGCGACGTCGACATGGCCGAGGAGATGGTCAAGTACACGCGCTCCAACGTGCTCACCCAGGCCGGCACCGCGATGCTGGCCCAGGCGAACCAGAGCACGCAGAGCGTCCTGTCGCTGCTCCGCTAGTCGGACCGGGGCCCGGCTCCGTGCTCCCAGCACAGAGCTGACGTCTCGACCCGCCTCGCTCGGAGACCGGGTGGCGAGAGGTCGCAGCTGATCCTGCGACCTCCTGCCACCCGGTCTCGACACGGTCACCGCGCCTCCTGCAGTCCCCGATCCGCCCCACCACCCCCTCGACAGGAGCACCGCATGGCCTCGTTCGGCATCGACGGTCTCGTCAGCGGCCTGGACACGACGACGCTGATCAACTCGTTGATGCAGTCCGAGGCCGTGCCCCAGACGATCCTCAAGAACAAGGCCACCGCCGGGCAGACGCTCGTCTCCGCCCTGCAGGGGCTGAACACGAAGATCGCCGAGCTGGCGACGCTCGCCGCCGCGACCGCGAAGACCGGCTCGCTCTCGCTCTTCACGCCGACCAGCAGCTCGACCGCCGTGACCGCCAAGACCTCGGCCGGTGCGGTCTCGGGCTCGATCGACCTCGTCGTCGGCGCGGTCGCGTCGTCCAAGACCGCGGTGACCGCGGCCATGACGGCCTGGCCCGACTCGCCCGCGACCCTCACCTTCGTCTCGGCGTCGGGAGCCGTGACCGAGGTGACCGCCGCCTCCTCGTCGCTCGACGACGTCGTCCAGGCCGTCAACGCGTCGGCCGCCGGCGTCACGGCCGTGAAGGTCGCCTCGGGCACGGACGCCTCGGGCGCCGTCCGGTACCGACTGCAGCTCTCGAGCGAGAAGACCGGGGCCGAGGGCGGCTTCGAGGTGCACCGCGGCAGCGCGGCCGACGTCGCGGCGGGCACGGCGACCGATCTGATGACCGAACCCGGCGCGGCCGTGATCTCGCAGGCGCGCGACGCCTCGATCACGCTGTGGGCGGGGACGGCGGCCGAGCAGGTCGTCACCAGCAGCAGCAACACGTTCGCCGACGTCATCCCCGGCGTCTCGGTGACGGTGTCGGCCGTGACCACCGAGCCCGTGCACCTCTCGATCGCCCGCGACGCGACCGCCGCCACGAAGGTCGCCACCGACCTCGTCGCCGGGGTCAACGCCGCCCTGACGATCATCGCCGGCAAGAGCGCCGCATCGACCTCGACCAGCTCGGCGGGCGTCACGACGGTCACCGCCGGCGTCTTCGGCGGCGACTCGACCACGCGCGGCATCACGCAGCGCCTGACCGACGCCGTCCTCAGCCCCGTCGACGGGCAGTCGCCCAGCGCGATCGGCATCTCGATCGACGCGAAGACCGGGCAGTTCGCGGTCGACGCCGACAAGTTCGCCGCCGCCCTCGCCGCCGACCCCGAGAAGGTGCAGGCGACGATGAGCGCCATCGCCGAGCGCGTCGCGTCGACGTCGACCGCCGTCTCGGACAAGTTCGACGGATCGCTCACGAAGTTCATCACCGGTCAGCAGTCGGTCGTCCGCGACCTGAACGACCGGGTCGGCATCTGGGACGACCGCCTCGCCGCGCGACGCGAGAACCTGCAGAAGACCTACTCCGCCCTCGAGGTCGCCCTCAGCGCCCTCACCGCCCAGCAGAGCTACATCACCAGCCAGCTCGCGGGCCTGTCGGCGAGCAGCAGCTGATGGACGCCACCTCGTTCGCGGCCTTCGCCGCCGCCTCGTCCGCCCCGACCGCCGTCGTGCAGAAGCAGCGCGCCCGGTACACGGCCGAGGCCGTGCAGTCGGCGACGCCCGTGCAGCTCGTCACCATGCTCTACGACCGCCTGCTGCTCGACCTGTCGCGCGCCGAGGTGGCCCAGGCGGCCGCCGACTGGGCCGCGGCCTCCGAGCAGCTGCTGCACGCCCAGGCGATCGTCGCCGAGCTGTCGTCGTCGCTCAGGATCGACGTGTGGGATGGCGGCGAGGGCCTCCTCGCCCTCTACACGTACTCGTCGACCGCCCTGGTCAACGCCAACATCCACCGCGACGTGGCCGTGACCCGCGAGGTGATCGCGCTGCTCGAACCGCTGCGCCAGACGTGGCACGAGGCCGCCGCGTCGCTGCAGGCCGAGGGGCGGGCATCGGGCGCCGGGATGTCGGGTTCCGGTGTCGGCTGAGGGGGCTGTGGCGGCTGAGTCTGCTGCCGCGGCTGGGTCTGCTGGCTGGGTGCCGGCTGGCGGGATGGGAGATCACCCGCGGTGGTCGGCCGTGCTCGACGACCTCGAGCGCTGGCTGGACGACGCCGAGCGGACGCTGTCGGCGATCGGGCCGGAGCCGGCGAGCGGGCCGGAGTCGGCGTTCGGGGTCGAGCCGGCGAGCGGGGCCGAGAAGCCGAGCGGGGTCGAGTCGGCCGGAGCCGCGTCGAGCCAGCCCGCGCCCCTGCTGCCCTGGGCGCCGCCCACGGGGCTGGGACCGGTGCCGTCCGCTCTGTCGACCCGCGCCTCCTCGGTGCTGGCCCGGCAGGGAGCGGTCGTGGCGCGCCTCCTCGAAGCGCGTTCGGCGGTGCTGCAGCAT
This sequence comes from Frigoribacterium sp. AC394, assembly GCF_979258095.1. Classification (NCBI taxonomy): domain Bacteria; kingdom Bacillati; phylum Actinomycetota; class Actinomycetes; order Micrococcales; family Microbacteriaceae; genus Frigoribacterium; species Frigoribacterium sp. AC394. The sequence goes on from NZ_OZ409834.1 coordinate 2,153,898, forward strand.
CTCGGAGCGGTCCGCTCGGTCGAGCAGGGGCGCGAGCCCGGTCGGCCCGTGTACCTCGACACCGTCGGCTGACACCCCGCCCCGCCCCCTGCGTCGAGGAGTCACGACACGCCGCGGCACGGGCGTGCACGCGGCGTGTCGTGACTCATGACGCGGCTGGCCCGGGTGTCCTGACACGTTCGGCTCCCGCCCCCGCATGTCGTGGAGTCACGACACGCCGCGGGCACCGGGGTGCGGGCGGCATGTCGTGACTCATCGACCGGTGGGGCAGGGCAGGGCAGGGCAGGGCAGGGCAGGGCGGGGCAGGAGGCGCGGGTCAGCCCCAGGGGATGACGCCGACCACGATCGCCACGGCCAGCATCACGAGCGACACGATCGCCGCACGCCACAGCACCTTCTTGTGGTGGTCGCCGAGGTTCACGTTCGCGAGGCTGACGAGCAGCAGGATCGCCGGCACCAGCGGGCTCTGCAGGTGCACCGGCTGTCCGACCACCGACGCCCGCGCCATCTCGACCGGGTCGATGCCGAACGCCGCGCCGCTCTGCGCCAGCACGGGCAGGATGCCGAAGTAGAAGGCGTCGTTGCTCATGAAGAAGGTGAGCGGCAGGCTCAGCACCCCGGTGATCACCGCGAGGTACGGACCCATCGAGGTGGGGATCACGTCGACCAGCCACTGCGCCATCGCGTCGACCATGCCGGTGCCGTTCAGCACGCCGATCAGCACGCCGGCGGCGAAGACCATCGAGACGACTCCGACGATGCTCGGCGCGTGCGCCACGATCTCGGCCGACTGCTCCTTCACGCGGGGGAAGTTCACCAGCAGCGCGATCGCCGTGCCGACCATGAACACGTAGGCGAGCGGGAACAGGTCGGCCACGAGCAGCACCATCACGGCGACGGTCAGCACGAGGTTGAACCAGATCATCTTCGGGCGGAGCGTCGGGCGGTCGGGGTCGAGCATCGTGTCGGCCAGGGTCGCGCCGCCGGGGGTGCCGTTCTCGTTGCCGCCGTAGGCCGCCGCGCCCGCGCCGACGCCCGGGCCAGCGCCAGCGGGGTTGTCGACCGCGCGCTCGCCGGGGGCGTCGGCGCGGCTGCCGTCGGCCCGCCCGCCCCGCACTCCGAGGGCGACCGTCGGGCTGGTGAACATCGAGACGCCGACCCCGGGGATGCCGGTGCCGCCGCCGCGCGAGGCGGTCGCGAGCTCCTGCGAGAGCGGCGACATCGCAGCCGCCGCGGCCCCGAGGCGCGATTCGCCGATCTCGAGAGTGCCGAGGCGGCGGCGCTCGCGCAGCCCCATCAGCCACGCGAAGACGAAGACCAGCACGAGGCCGGCGATCAGCGACGGCACGAGCGGCACGAAGATGTCGCTCGGCTGCACGCCGAGGGCCGCCGCCGCACGGACGGTCGGGCCGCCCCACGGCACGATGTTCAGCGTCCCGTTGGCGAGACCGGCGACGCAGGTCAGCACCACGGGGCTCATGCCGAGCTTGAGATAGATGGGGAGCATGGCCGCGGTCGTCACGATGAACGTGGTCGAGCCGTCGCCGTCGAGCGAGACCGCCCCGGCGAGCAGCGCCGTGCCGAGCACGACCTTCGCGGGGTCGTTGCCGGTCACCCGCAGGATCAGCCGCACCAGCGGATCGAACAGCCCGACGTCGATCATCAGACCGAAGTACATGATCGCGAACATCAGCAGCGCGGCCGTCGGGGCCAGATCGCCGATCGCCTCGATGACCATGTCGCCGATGCCGAGACCCGCGCCGGCGAAGAGCCCGAAGATGGTCGGCACCATGATCAGGGCCAGCATCGGCGACAGCTTCTTGGTCATGATCAGCGCCATGAAGGTCAGCACCATGAGGTAACCGAGTACGACGAGCATCCGAACTCCTTCGTCCGTGAGCGGCACCGTGGAGGAGCCGAGCGTGTCCGGGCACGCTAGCCGCGCCTCCTCGGTCGCGTCGCGCTTCTGCGCATTCGCCGACTATCGCGCGTTGGTCGTGTTCTGCGCGTTCTGCTCACGCTCGCGGGGCCGTGTCGCGGGGGTGGGGCGGGTTCGTGTCATCGGGGGCGGGTCAGCGCTGACCCGCCGCCGATGACGGGAACCCGCCGAACCCGCGGGCCGCCACGCGAGCAGGCACCGCAGGAGGCGCGGGTCGCCGCGACCGCGCCCGGTACCCTGGCCGACGTGACCGACGACAGCTCACGCCCGCGCTCGCGGCCCGGCGCCCGCCTCCGCCTCCGCCCCCGCCGGTTCGCGACCGAGGTGCTGCTGCTGCAGCTCGCCGTCGTCACCGCCATCGTCGTGCTCACCAGCGCCGTGTTCGCCGCGATCGCCGTGCAGCGCCTGGCCCGCGAGGCCGAGTCGACGGCGCTCGCCGTGGCGCAGAGCGTCGCCTCCGACACCGATGTGCGGGCCGAGGTCGCGGCTCTCAGCGTCGACGGAACGCCGATCGACGAGGGCTCCCTCGCCGCGGGCGACCTGCAGCGCACGGCGGTCGCGGCCCAGCTGCGCACCGGAGCGCTCTTCGTCGTCATCACGGACGACCGCGGCGTCCGCCTGGCGCACCCCGACCCGACGCGGATCGGCGAGCGGGTCAGCACGAGCCCCGATGCGGCGCTCCGCGGGGAGGAGGTCGTCTCGTGGGAGCGCGGCACGCTCGGCGAGTCGGCCCGCGCCAAGGTGCCGATCGTCGCGCCCACCGCGGACGACCCGCGATCCGGCGCAGGAGGCGCGGGCTCCGCAGGCGGATCGGCCGACGCTCCGACCGGGTCAGGCGACGCCGGGGCAGGCGACGCCGGGGCCGAGCCCGTCGCCGATGCCGCCGACGTGGTGGGCGAGGTCAGCGTCGGCTACGCCCCTGCGCGCGTCTACGAGACGCTCGCCCGCGACAGCCTGCCCGTGATCGGCGTCGCCCTGCTCGCCCTGGCGATCGGCGTCGTCGCCTCCGTGCTCATCCGCCGGCGCCTCGACCGGCTGACCCTCGGGCTCCAGCCCGAGGAGCTCGCCGCCCTCGTGCAGAACCAGCAGGCCGTGCTCGGCGGTGTCGCCGAGGGCGTGCTCGCGGTCTCGCGCGACGGGGTGGTGACGGTCTGCAACGATCTGGCACCGCGCCTCCTCGGCCTGCCGCCCGGCGCGGTGGTGGGACGACGCGTCGACTCGCTGGAGCTGCCGGGCGTGCTCGTTGAGATGCTGGTCGGCACGTCGCCGGACGGCCGAGGAGGCGCGGGCCGGGCCCCGCAGACCGGCACCGGCCCCGCCGACACGACGCTGGTCGTCGGGCCGCACGTGCTGCTCGTCGACGTGCGCGCGGTCTCGCACGACGGCGTCGACCTCGGACGCGTGGCGGTGCTGCGCGACCGCACCGACGTCGAGGCGCTGACCCGCCGCCTCGACGCGGTGGGCGCGATGACCACCGCGCTGCGCGCCCAGCGGCACGAGTTCGCGAACCGGCTGCACGCCGTGTCCGGGCTGCTCGAGCTCGGTCGCACCGAGCAGGCGCGCGGCTACCTCGCCGACGTGCTCGACCACGGGCCGCTGCGCTACCCGGTCGCCCACGCGGATCGGCTGACCGAGCCGTACCTGCAGGCGTTCCTCGGGGCGAAGGGGGTCGAGGCCGCCGAGCGCGGGGTGCTGCTGAAGCTCGGCCCCGAGACGCTCGTGTCGGGCACGGTCGTCGAGGCCGGCGACGTCACCACGGTGCTCGGCAACCTCGTCGACAACGCCGTGCGCGCCGCGGTCGCCGGCGACGTCAGCCCCGCCTGGATCGAGGTCGAGGTGCTCGACGACGGCACCGACCTGCACCTGTCGGTGATGGACTCGGGCCGCGGCGTGGCCGACGCGGGCGCGCTGTTCGAGCGGGCGGCGGGCGGTGCGGACGCCGGTGGCGGGGCACCGGCGCTCCCGCCCGATGGTGCCGACGACGACCCCTCGCGCGTGCACGGGCTCGGCTTCGGTCTGCCGCTCTCGCGCGACATCGCCCGACGGCGCGGCGGCGACGTCTGGCTCGGCTCGCCGGGCGGCGACGGCCACGGTGCCGTGTTCTGCGCGCGTCTGGCCGACGCCGTCCAGCCGCCCGCGCCTCCTGAGAGGATCGACCCGTGACCACCCCCGACCTGACCGTGCTCGTCGTCGACGACGACTTCTACGTGGCCGAGCTGCACCGGCGGCAGGTCGACGAGGTGCCGGGGTTCCGCGCGCTGGCGCCCGTCGGCACGGTCGCCGAGATGCGCCGCGTGCTCGCCGAGACCCCGATCGACCTGCTGCTGCTCGACGTGCACCTGCCCGACGGGAGCGGCCTCGACCTGCTGCGCGAGGTCGACGTCGACGCGTTCGTGCTCAGCGCGGCCTCCGACGGGGAGACCGTGCGGCGCGCGCTGCGGCGCGGGGTCGTCGGCTACCTGATCAAGCCGTTCGGCTCGGGCGTGCTCGCCGACCGGCTCCGGGCCTATCAGCGCTATCGCAACGTGCTCGACGACCGCGGGAGCGTCGACCAGGAGGCCCTCGAGCGCGCACTCCGCATCCTGCACTCGGGCGACGCGGCGAAGGCGGCGTCGCCGTCGCGGTCGGCGACCGAGCAGTCGGTGCTCGAGCAGTTCGCGGTGCCGGGTGCTGGTGGGGGTGCTGCGGGGGGTGCCGGTGCGGGCGCGGGTGCGGGTTCGGGCGGCAGTGCGGCTGCGGGCGCGGATGGGGGCTCAGCCGGCGAGCTCTCCGCCGCCGACGTCGCCGCACGGGTCGGAGTGTCGAGGGCGACCGCGCAGCGGTACCTCGCCGCGCTCGCCGCCGACGGCCTCGTCACGATGAGGCTGAGCTACGGAGCGACCGGCCGCCCCGAGCACCGCTACTCCCGCCCCTGACGCGCGCCGCGCCTCCTCGGCTCCCCCCGCCCCGCTCGTCGAAGTGACGCAAACGGGGTGGTCGCGCCCCCCGGAGGCCCCGTTCGCGTCACTTCGATGCTGCTGCTTCCGCGCCTGAGGGGCGCCGCGCCTCCTCGGCTCGTCGAAGTGACGCAGAGAGGGCGGTCGCGAGCTCCGAGGGGTCCTTTCGCGTCACTTCGATACCGCACCCCCCCCAGTACGGGGTGGGGGCTTACGCCGCGGCTCCGGCCGTCGATAGAGCGACGTGAGCACGGATCGCTCGCCCACCCGGCCACGGATCGGCCCCCGCCCGACGCACGCAGCAGCACGCACAGGGCACCTCGAACCTCCCCGGGACGGCCATGCCACTCGAATCCGTGACGCAAGCGGCGCTGCAGAGCGCCCTCGACGGTCTGTCGCTGCGCCAGAAGTCGATCGCGAACAACATCGCCAACGTGAACACGCCCGGCTACCAGGCCAAGCGCGTGCAGTTCGAGGAGGCGCTGGGCCGGTCGGTCGCGGAGGGCGGCGGGGCGGTCCAGGCGACCACGGCCCGCTCGCTCGAGCCGACCCGCACCGACGGCAGCAACGTGAACCTCGACACCGAGACGCTGTCGAACGTCGACACGGTGCTGCGGTACCAGTTCGCGACGCAGGCGATGAACTCCGAGCTGACGGCCGTGCGCGCCGCGTTCAGGACGAGCTGATGACCGCCTTCGACGCGATCGGCATCGCGAGCACCGGCCTGACCGTGCACCGCAAGTGGCTCGACGCCGTCTCGGACAACATCGCCAACGCGAACACGGTCAAGTCGATGGACGACACCGCGTTCCAGGCCCGCTACATCGAGGTGCAGGAGGGCGACGGCACCTCGGGCGTCTTCGTCAGAGCGGACCGCTACGGCAGCGAGGCCGGGCGCGTCACGTACTCGCCCGACCACCCGCTCGCCGACGCCGAGGGCTACGTGCGCATGCCCGACATCGACCTCGGCGCCCAGATGGGCGACCTGATCATGGCGCAGCGCGGCTACCAGGCCAACGCCGCTGTCGTCGACCGTGCCAAGACGGCCTACGAGGCCGCACTCCAGATCGGACGTGGCTGATGCCCCTCTCGGCGATCCAGGCTCTCGGAGCCGTCCAACCGTCCGGTTACGCCGATGCCGCCTCGCTGCTGCAGGGGGCCGGTGGCGCGTCGGGTGCCGCGGGCGCTCTCGACGCGACCGGACGAGGAGGCGCGACCAGCGCCTCCGGGGCGACCTTCGGCGCGTCGATGGCCGGTGCGGTCGAGGGCCTCCAGCAGATGCAGGGCGAGGCCAAGACCCTCGCCGTCAAGGCCGTGACCGGTGATCTGACCGACATCCACGACGCGACCATCGCGGCGACGCGCGCCCAGGTCACCCTCGAGCTCGTCAGCGCCGTCCGCAACAAGGGCGTCGACGCCTTCAACGAGATCATGAGGATGCAGGCCTGATGCCCACCGCCGTCAAGAACTCGCTCGACCGGATGCGCGCGACCCTCGCGGGCTTCTCGATCGCGCAGAAGACCATCGCGGTCATCCTGCTCGCCGCCCTCGTGCTCGGCGTCGTCGCGCTGTCCGCGTGGCTGTCGAAGCCGACCTACACGCCGCTGTTCAGCGGCGTGGACCCGGCCGACGCGAGCGCCATCGTCGAGCAGCTGCAGGCCGACGGGGTGCCGTACGAGCTGACCGCCGGCGGCAACACGATCCTGGTGCCCGAGGAGCACGTCTACCAGGAGCGCCTCACCGCCGCGGCCGCCGGTCTGCCCTCGACCGCCGGCACCGGCGGCTACACGCTGCTCGACACGATGGGCGTGACGTCGTCGGAGTTCCAGCAGGACGTCACCTACAAGCGCGCCATCGAGGGCGAGCTCGCCAACACCATCAAGACGATGGAGGGCGTGAAGAACGCGACCGTGCAGCTCGCCATCCCCGAGGAGACCGTGTTCGTCGCCGAGCAGCGCGACCCCACGGCGTCGGTGTTCGTCGAGACGCAGGCGGGGGTCTCGCTGACCACGAAGCAGGTGCAGGCGATCGTCAACCTGACCAGCGCCTCCGTCGAGGGCATGACCCCGACCGGCGTGGCCGTCACCGACTCGACCGGCACGGTGCTCTCCGAGGTCGGCACCGGGGCGACGGGAGGAGGCGCGGGCGAGGCCGGCGAGTACGAGACGAAGGTGCAGACGGCCGTGCAGACCATGCTCGACAAGGTCGTCGGCGTCGGCAACTCGTCGGTCGTGGTCGCGGCTCAGCTGGACCAGAACTCGGGCACGCGCGTCACCGAGTCGTTCACCGAGCCCGAGAGCGGACCCCTCGCGCTGAACGAGTCGAGCACCACCGAGCAGTACGGCCCGGACGGCGCCGGCACCGGCACCACCGGGGTGCTCGGCCCCGACAACATCGCCGTGCCCGCGGGCGGCGACGGCGAGGCCGCGACGGCCGACGGCGCCGCGGGCGACGGGTACGTCAACGAGTCGGCGACGAAGAACAACGCGGTCGACAAGGTCACCGAGACGATGAGCGTGCCGTCGGGCACGGTGGCCCGCCAGACGGTGTCCGTCGCGCTGAACGCCACGGCCGCGCAGGGCGTCAACATGCAGAGCATCCGCGACCTGGTCGACAGCGCGGCCGGGATCGACGGCGCCCGCGGCGACACCGTCGACGTGGCCATGGTCGACTTCGACACCTCGGCCGCCGCCGCCGCGCAGGAGGCGCTGGCCGCCGCCGACGCCGCCGCCGCGACGGAGGCGATGTGGTCGACGATTCGCACCGCGAGCATCGTCGGGTTCGTCGCGCTCGCCGCCATCGTCGCGCTCATCGTCTTCGCCCGTCGGAGCCGCCGTCAGGCTCGGGAGGACGTCGACCTCGGCGAGCTCGCGTCCGCGAACGCCGCCCAGACCTGGGACGCGACCATGCGTCTCGACCTGGACGCCGCCTCCGGACGCTCCATGCTCGGCGCCGACGACACGGCGACGCAGATGCTGCCGACGGGCGACGCCCCCGAGCCGTCGCCCGAGGTGCTGTCGGCCGAGCGCCGCCGCGCCGAGGTGGACGCGCTCGCCGAACGCGACCCGGCCAAGACGGCCGAGCTGCTGCGCGGCCTGATGGACCAGCGGAGCGGACTGTGACCGACCTCGTCGTGCCGTTCGCCGCCACCCCGCAGGCGCCGACCGCCCTGACGGGGCCGCAGAAGGTCGCCGTCATCCTGATGCAGATGGAGCAGAGCCGGGCCGCGACCGTCATGCAGCAGTTCAGCGAGGACGAGGCTGCGGAGATCACGACGGAGATCGTGCGGATGCGCCGGGTCGACGCCGCCGTCGCCGAGTCGACCGTGGCCGAGTTCCACGAGCTGAGCGTGTCGGGTCAGCACCAGCCGCGCGGCGGACACGACGTCGCGATCGGCCTGCTCGAGGCCTCGTTCGGATCGGAGCGCGCGGCCGGCGTCATGGAGCGGCTCGCGTCGAACATGGCCCGGAAGACGTTCGAGTTCCTCGACGAGGCCGACCCGGGTCAGGTCGTCGCGCTGCTCGACGGCGAACTGCCGCAGACCATCGCCCTCGTGCTCGCCCATGTGCGTCCGCCCCAGGCGTCCGCCGTGCTCGCGGGGCTCGACCTCGACGTGCGCGCCGACGTCGCGCAGGCGATCGCCACCATGGGCACCGCCACGCCCGAGGCCGTCGGGATCGTCGCGGCGACGCTCAAGATCCGGGCCGGGGCCGTCGTGGCTCCGCGCGACCAGATCGAGGTCGTCGGCGGCATCCAGCCCCTCGTCGAGATCATCAACCGCAGCGACAGCGCGACCGAGCGGGCGCTGCTCGACGGTCTCGACGCCCGCGACCCCGAGCTGGCCGAGGAGGTCAGGTCGCGGATGCTCACCTTCGAGGACATCGTCCGGCTCGAGACGCGCGACATCCAGCAGGTGCTGCGCGGCATCGACGCGGCCGTGCTCGCCCTGGCGATGAAGGGGGCGCCGTCGGCCGTGACCGAGGTCATCCGCGGCAACGTGTCGGCCCGCAACGCCGAGCTGCTCGACGACGAGCTGGCCTCGCTCGGACCGGTGCGCCGGTCGCAGATCGAGGAGGCGCGGGCCGAGGTCGTCCGCGCCATCCGCGAACTCGAGGCGCTCGGTTCGATCACCGTGCACCGCGCCGACGACGACGCCCTGGTCGAGTAGCCCGGGCGCGCGCTCTCGGCCGGGGTGTGCGTTGTCGGTGCGTGTGGGTGCGTGTGCAAATCGCGACTGTTTCGGCGCGTAACTGGGTTTTTGGGGGAGTGGAGCGGCGTCCCGCCGCCGTTTTGTCGGGTTCGGCACGCCGGAGGTGGGTCGGGGCGGTCGCGATTTGCGCGCACGCACCAGCACCCCCTCCGCGGCCCCCCTTCGGGGCAGCGCCTAACGCCGACCCGCCTCCGGTCGAGAGTCGCAGCTGAGCACGGATCGCTCACCTCACCCCGGCCACGGATCGGCCGTCGTCCTCGAACGCCGAACGGCCCGTGATGCTCGATTCCGTGATGAACCCCCCGGCCTCCGCGCCGGGCTCCGTCGCGCGTGTCGTGTATCCGACCATCGCCGGTCCTGGATCCGACCGCGCCGCCGCCCGCGACGCCGACGACGTGCGTGCCGAGGCCCGGGGCCACGCCGCCGGGTACGCCGCGGGTCTCCGCGCCGCCGAGCTCGAACTCGCCGCGCGCCGGGCCGCCCTCGAGGCCGAGCACGCCGAGCTGCGCGAGCGGCTCATGGCGCACGGGGTCGCCGCGGCGGACATCCTGGTCACGGCAGCGAGGGCGCTCGACGCCCGCGTGGTCCAGTCGGTCTCCGACGCCGAGGAGGTGCTGGTCGCCACCGCATTCGACCTCGCGGAGGCGGTGGTCGGCTACGAACTCCGAGCCTCCGAGCCCGTAGCGGATGCGTCATCGGCGGACCGCCCTTCGACGGACGAGCCCTCGGCGGACGCGCCCGCGACCCCCGGAGACCCCGATCCCCGCGCCGGACGCACCGCCCGGGCGGCCGTCGCGCGCGCCCTCGCCGGAGCGGACGGGAGCGTCGTGACCACCCTCCGGCTGCACCCTCTCGATCTGGCGCTCCTCGACGAGTCGACCCGTGCCTCCTCGGCTCCCGGGGTCGTCTTCGCCGCGGATCCGTCGCTCGGGCGGGGCGACGCCGAGGCCGATCTGCCGGCCGGGCTGATCGACGCCCGTCTCGACACGGCGCTCGCCCGCGCGCGACAGGCCCTGCTGGGCGCGCCTGCGGACACCGCGCCGTCCACGACCGGAGCGACCTCGTGACCGCGCCGACCGCCCTCGCACCCGCCCCCGCACCTGCCGCCTTCGCACCCGCCCCTGCCCGCGTCGCCCAGACCCGCATCGCGGCCGCCCACGCCGCCGCCCGTCCGCAGCGCGTCGGCCGGGTCAGCACCGCCGTCGGTCTCGGCATCACGATCGTCGGTCTCGACGCCGCGGTCGGCGACGTCGTCAGCGTCGGCGACGCGACCGACGGTTCGAACCTCGCCGAGGTCGTCGCGACGACGCCCGACGGCGTCCGCTGCATGCCGCTCGGCAGGCTCGCCGGGATCACCTCGGGCACTCCGGCGCGCTCGACCGGGCGCCCGCTGCTCGTCCCGACCGGTGCGGGGCTGTTCGGCCGCGTGCTCGACGGCCTCGGTCGTCCGATCGACGGCAGGGGTCCGCTGGTCGGCCCGGGCGGCGGCCCCGTCGATCTCGTGCCGCTCGACCACGCGACGCCCTCCGCGATGCACCGGGCGCGCATCGACACGCCGCTGCAGCTCGGCGTCCGCGTGCTCGACACGCTGACGACCGTGGGTCGCGGTCAGCGCGTGGGGCTGTTCGCCGGGTCGGGCGTCGGCAAGTCGTCGCTGCTGTCGATGATCGCGCGCGGCTCCGACGCCGAGGTCAGCGTGATCGCCCTCGTCGGCGAGCGCGGCAGGGAGGTGCGCGAGTTCCTCGAGGACGACCTCGGCCCCGAGGGTCTCGCCCGCTCTATCGTCGTCGTCTCGACCAGCGACGAGCCCGCCCTCATGCGTCTGCGCGCGGCCTTCGTCGCGACGCGCATCGCCGAGTCGTTCCGTGACGCGGGCTCCGACGTGATGCTGATGATGGACTCGCTGACGCGCGTCGCGATGGCGCAGCGTGAGATCGGCCTGTCGGTGGGCGAGCCCCCGGCGACGCGCGGCTACCCGCCGTCGACGTTCTCTGTGCTCGCCGGGCTGCTCGAGCGAGCCGGCACCGATCGGGTCGGCTCGGTGACGGGCATGTACACGGTGCTGGTCGACGGCGACGACCACAACGAGCCGGTCGCCGACGCGGCCCGCAGCATCCTCGACGGTCACGTCGTGCTCGACCGGAAGCTGGCCGTGACCGGCCACTTCCCGTCGGTCGACGCGCTCGGCTCGGTGTCGCGCGTGGCGTCGAAGGTGACGAGTCCGCCGCAGCGCGCCGCCGCGACGGTGCTGCGCAAGGTGATGGCCGCGCGTCGGGCGGCCCAGGATCTGCTCGACGTCGGCGCCTATCAGCGCGGGGCGAACCCGCTGGTCGATGCGGCCGTCGACAACCAGGCGGCCATCGACGCGTTCCTGCAGCAGGGCATGGACGAGCGGTCGACGTCGGCCGACTCGTGGAACCGCCTCGCGCAGCTGACCTCCCGGCTCGGGGGTGCCTGATGGCGCGCGTCTTCTCGCTGATCGGGCTGCTCCGACTGCGGCATGCCCAGCAGGGTCAGGCGGCGGCGACGTTGGCCGATGCGAACGAGCGGCTGCGCGAGGCGTCCGACCGTCGCATGGCGGCGCGTCGCACTCTCGACGACGGCCCGGTCGAGGTCTCCGACGCCGCGATGCTCAGTGCGATCGCGGCGTCGCGCGCGTCGACGCGGGGGATGCTCTCCGAGCTCGACGCCGTCGCCGAGCGTCGCCGTGCTGAGGCCGACGAGGCGCAGCGGGCCTTCAACGAGGCGCGCCGCGCCGCCCTGGCGCTCGAGAAGCTCGAGGCGCAGCACGCCGCGACGACCGCCGCCGACGATCTCCGGGCCGAGCAGACCGTGCTCGACGAGATCGCATCGCAGAGCCGAGGAGGCGCGACATGAGTCCCGTGAGCGAGGTCCTGTCCCGGATCGACGACATCAGATCGCAGCTGGCCCAGGTCCGTGCGGGCCGTGCGGGTCTGATCGACGCGACCGGCGCCTCCGGGTCGTCGGCCGATCGGGCCGCGTCGGCGTCGGCGTTCGCGTCAGCGCTGTCGGCGACCGGTTCGACGCTGGGGTCGGCGGGGTCGGCCGCGGAGGCCGCGGCCGCTCTCGGTCTGACCGGTGCGGGTGCGGCGGGTCCGTCGGCGACGGGTGCCGGGGCGGCCGGGGCGGCTGGGGCGACCACCGCCTCCGTCGACGCCGTGAAGGGAGCCGTCGCGTCGGGCAGCGGGGCCTCCGGGGCCGATGTCGTCTCGGGTGCCGAGAAGTACCTCGGGGTGCCGTACGTCTTCGGGGGAGAGGACCGCAGCGGGATGGACTGCTCGGGCCTCGTGCAGACCGTGTTCAAGGAGCTCGGCGTCGCGATGCCGCGCGTCGTGCCCGACCAGGCGCGGATGGGTGCGGAGGTCGGCTCGCTCGCCGATGCGCGGCCGGGCGACCTGCTCGTGGCGAAGGGCGAGGGGCACATCGTGATCTACGTCGGAGACGGCAAGGTGCTGCATGCGCCTCGCCCGGGCAAGGACGTCCAGATCGTGAACAACTGGTACAGCGACGCCGACCTGTCGACGATCCGGCGCGTGGTCCCGGCGACCGGGTCGGCGGGTGCGGTGTCGGCCGGAGCTGTGGGGCTCGGCGCGGCGGGGCTCGGCGCGCCGGCGTTCGCCGGTACCGACATGACGACCGCTGCGCTGCAGCAGATCATGCGGGCGGGGGTCGGCTCGTGAGCGGTCTGCGCACCCTGCCGTTCGTGGCGGCGCCCGTCGATGGTGCGGGGTCGAGTCGTGCGCGCGCCGGAGTCTCCGCCTCGGGCCGGGCGACCGACGTCGTGTTCGGAGCGGCGATGCTCTCGGCCGGTGCTGCCCCGGCTCCCGACCGCCCCGCCCCGGCTCCCGACCACGCCGGGTCGGTTCCGCCGATGCCGTCGACCCCGGTCCCTGGTCCCTCCTCGGTCTCGGCGGCTGCCCCGGTGTCCGGAGCCTCCGTGCCGGGAGCGACCCCGACATCCGCTATCACGCATGCAGTCGTGATAGCCGATTCCGTCGACGCGGCGCCCGCCGGCACGGCCCCCGACGACGCGGCGCCCGACGACGCGGCGCCCGACGACGCGGCGCCCGCCGACGCCACGCCCGCCGACGCGGCGCCCGCCGACGCCACGCCCGCCGACGCGGCGCCCGCCGCGGCTCTGGCAGCTGCCCTCGCGTCCGCGCCCCCTGTGCCGCCCGTACCCGGAGCATCCTCGACATCCGCTCTTACGCAAGCACGCGTAGGAGCCTCCTCCGCCAGCCCAGCCCCCGCCGCTCACCCGGCAGCTGCGGGCACGTCCGCGCCGCCGGCTCCGGGTGCATCCCCCACTTCGGCTATCACGCCTGCAGGCGTGACAGCTGATCCGACCGGCATCCCTGCTCCGGGAGCGAACGTCGCGGTCGCCGCCGCCCCGTCCGCATCCCTCGCCGGTGCCGGTGCGGGCGCCGGTGTCCCTGCCGGTGCCGCTGCCCCTGCCGGTGCCTCCCTCGCCGCGCCTCCCTCCGACGGTGCCGCTCCGCATGCAGGCGTAATAGCCGAAGCGAGCGCACCCCCCGCCCCGCTCGCGATCTCGCCCGCCGGCGGCCCCGCCGTCGCCAGCCCCGTCGCCTCACCTGCGCCGCCGTCCGCCGGCGGCCCCTTCGCCGGCGCCGCCGCCGCGCCCGCGATGCCGCCCGCCGCCGCACCGATGACGACGCCCTCCCCCGCCGACGCATCTCCCTCCCCGTCACTCGGCGCACCCGTGTCGCTCACGGCGGCTGCGGACTCGTCGGACGCCGCACCTCCCGCCTCCTCCGCGACCGCGACCGCGGCGGCGACTGCGACCGCGACTGCCACTGCGACCGCGTCCGGATCCGCGCAGGCCGCCGCCCTGCCTCCGATGCTCCCTCCCGCGATGCCCGCGCCGGCGACGCCCGGGCCCGGCACAGCGACCGCTCCGGCGCAGACCCCCGCTGCTCCGCCGACCCCCGCCCCGCTCGGCCAGCAGCTGGCCCGCCCCCTGTTCTCGCTCGCCTCGGCAGGCCGCGGCACCCACACGGTGACGGTGACCGTCGCCCCCGAGGCGCTCGGCCCCGTCACGGTGCGAGCCCACGTGTCGTCCGCCGGGATGCAGGTCGAGATGTTCGCCGGCTCCGACGCGGCGCGCGACGCCGTGCGGGCGATCATCCCCGATCTCCGACGTGACATGGGAGGCGCGGGTCTGCAGGTCGGCATCGACCTGTCGAGCCAGAACCAGCCCTCCGACGCGCGCGCCCAGAGCACCGGGGCGCAGCCCGGGAACCACGGCGACCCGGGCCGATCGGGCCAGCCCGGCCAGACACCCGCCCCCGGCACCCGCCGCCCCGCGGACGACGCCCTCGACCCGGTCGACGCCCTCGACCCGACCGCCGCGGTCGACCCGACCCGCACCTCCCTCCTCTCGACGTCCCTCGACGTCCTGGCCTGAACGGATCCAGACATGCCCTCGATCGACCAGATCAGCGGAAGCGTCGACGCCGCGAGCGCCGCCGCGGCCCTCGCCAACTCGAACGCCGCGTCGCGCACCCCGAAGCAGAGCATGGACAGCGAGATGTTCATGCAGCTGCTCGTCTCGCAGCTCAAGAACCAGGATCCGTCGTCGCCGATGGACACGAACGCCATGATCGGCCAGACGACCCAGCTCGCGATGATGGAGCAGATCACCAACCAGACCACCACGGCGACCGAGGGCTTCTCGCTGCAGATGCGCATCGCCGCGTCGAACCTCGTCGGTCGCGAGGTCAGCTACACGGGCGCCGACGGCAAGCCGGTCACCGGCACGGCGACCAGCGTCTCGTTCGCCGACGCCGTCCCCCGGGTCACGGTCGCCGGGAAGGAGGTCGCGTTGGATCTCATCTCCGGCATCTCCGCGACGACCTCGCCCTGACCCGCCTCACCGGCTCGGCCCGCCTCACGCGCTCGCCCCGCCTCACGCTCCCGGCCCCCCACACGCTCTCGACCCCCTCTTCTCCTCTCGAAAGGCAGCACTCATGCTCCGCTCGCTCTACTCCGGCATCTCCGGCCTCCGCTCGCACCAGACCATGCTCGACGTCACGGGCAACAACATCGCCAACGTCAACACCTCGGGATTCAAGGCGTCGACCACGCAGTTCCAGGACACGCTGTCGCAGATGACCCAGAGCGCCGGAGGCCCGCAGACCGGCGTCGGCGGCACCAACCCGGCCCAGGTCGGTCTCGGCGTGCAGGTCGCGGGCATCTCGACGAACTTCGCGCAGGGCTCGGCGCAGGCCACCGGCAAGGCCACCGACCTGATGATCTCGGGCGACGGCTTCTTCGTCACGCGGCTCGGCAACGACACCGTCTACACGCGCGCCGGGTCGTTCGACTTCGACGCCCAGGGGCGTCTGACCTCGGCCGACGGCAAGCTCGTCCAGGGCTACTCGGCCACGAACGGCGTCGTGAACGAAGGAGGCGCGGTGGGCGACATCACGCTGCCCCTGAACGGCGCCGCACCCGCCGTCCGGACGACGACGGCGACCCTCGGCGGCAACCTGCCCTCGGACACCGCGATCGGCGGCGTCGTCCGTCGGGACACGAAGGTCTACGACGCGGCCGGCAACGAGAGCACCATCTCGCTGACCTTCACCCGCACCGCGCAGGGCTGGGACGTCGAGGGTCGGAACGGCACGGCTCAGGGCACGGCGACGCTCGGTTTCACGGCGACCGGCGGCTCGACCGGCAACACCACCCTCACCGTCGGCGGCGTCTCCGTCGCCCTCGGCGGCATCACCGGCTTCGCCGCGCTCGACACCGTCGCCGTCACCGGCCAGAACGGCCGCGAGGCCGGCACGCTGCAGGGCTTCTCGCTCTCGAAGGACGGCACGCTCGTCGGCCAGTTCAGCAACGGCGAGTCGCTGGCCGTCGGTCGCATCGCGCTCGCCACGTTCGCCAACGCCGGCGGTCTCGAGAAGGCCGGCGGGTCGGGCTACCGCGCGACGGCGAACTCGGGCGACGCTCGCATCGGCGCTCCCGGCTCGCCCGGCGTCGGCTCGCTCGCCAGCGGCACGCTCGAGATGAGCAACGTCGACCTGTCGCAGGAGTTCACCAACCTGATCGTCGCGCAGCGCGGCTTCCAGGCGAACGCCCGCATCATCACCACCTCCGACGAGGTGCTGCAGGAGCTGACGAACCTCAAGCGCTGACACCTGAGCCGGCGCCGGCCCCGCCACGGGTGCCGGCTCCGGCACCAGGCCGATCGCCTCGGCGGCGCGACCTTCGCTCCGCGGCCAGCCCGCGCCTCCTCGGGCCCCGTCGCGGACCCCAGTTCTGGTCACAAGGGGGCGCGCGGCCTCGTTCGGGGGGTGCTGTGTCCCCCATTGCGAGGACACGCTGAGGGTATGACCCCCGACCCGACCCGCCTGTCGACGAGCGACGCCGACTACACGGATCCGCTGCTCGAGGCCGGTGTCGCGAGCGAGCGGCAGATCGAGGAGGCGCGGCGCGAGTCCGCCCGCACCGGCAACGGTCTCGACGAGATGCTGGTGCAGCTCGGTGTGGTCGACTCCGTCGAGCTGCAGCGTCTGGTCGCCCGGTCGTGGGGGCTCGACACCGTCGACACCGAGACGGTCCGCTTCGACCGCGACCTCGTGCGGTCCGGCTCGGGGCAGCGGTACATCGCCGAAGACTGGATGCCCGTGCACCGGCGCCGCGACGGCAGCGTGCTGGTCGCCACGGCGCGGCGTCCGACCCCCGACCGGCAGGCGGATCTCGAGGCCGAGCTCGGCGCCCCCGTGGAGTTCCGGGCGGCCTCGACCTGGGGCATCAAGGACGCGACGCTGCGGGTCTTCGACGACATCGTCGCCGACAGCGCGGCCAACGACCTGTTCCGGGCGAACCCGGCGCTCTCGGCCCGCGTGGTGTTCTCGCGCGGTCAGAAGATCGGCGGGGCGGTGCTCGCGGTCGTGATGCTCGCGGCGGCCGTGCTCGCTCCGGCCGTCCTGGCCAGCACGCTGATCGCGATCGTCAGCGTGGTGTTCCTCCTCGGGACCGGCTTCAAGTTCGTCGTCGCGATGCGGGGAGCCCGGTTCGACGTGGTCGAGCGGATCACCGACGCCGAGGTCGCCGCGCTCGACGATGCGGACCTGCCGCGGTACACGGTGCTCGTTCCGGTGTTCCGCGAGGCGAACATCGTGGCGCAGCTGATCGACAACCTCGGTGGGCTCGACTACCCGCTCGAGAAGCTCGAGGTGCTCATCCTCATCGAGGAGGAGGACGACGCCACCCGCGACGCCATCGCCGCCGCCGACCCGCCGGCGCACTTCCATGTCGTCACCGTGCCGAAGGGGCACCCGCAGACGAAGCCGCGCGCCTGCAACGTCGGTCTCTACCTCGCGTCGGGCGACTTCCTCGTGATCTACGACGCGGAGGACACCCCCGATCCCGATCAGCTGAAGAAGGCCGTCATCGCCTTCGAGCGCGGCGGCGAGCGCACCGTCTGCGTCCAGGCGGCGCTCAACTACTTCAACGCCACCGAGAACGCGCTGACCCGCATGTTCACGCTCGAGTACAGCTACTGGTTCGACTACATGCTGGCCGGGCTCGACCACGCCGACCTGCCCATCCCGCTCGGCGGCACGTCGAACCACTTCCGCACCGAGGCCCTCGTCGGGCTCGGCGGGTGGGATCCGTACAACGTCACCGAGGACGCCGACCTGGGCATCCGCGCGAGCGCCCTCGGGTACCGCGTGGGCGTCATCAACTCGACGACGATGGAGGAGGCCAACACCTCCATCCCGAACTTCGTGCGTCAGCGCAGCCGGTGGATCAAGGGCTACATGCAGACCACGCTCGTGCACGCGCGCCGACCGCTGCGGCTGATCCAGCAGATCGGGCTGGTCCGCTTCGCGTCGTTCGCGCTGCTGATCGGCGGCACCCCGGCGACGTTCCTGGGTGTGCTGCCCTCGTACATCGGCACCGTCGTCGCGCTGCTGCTGCCGTCGGACTGGCTGGCGGCGGTGTTCCCCGCCTGGGTGCTCTGGATCTGCCTGTTCAACTTCATCATCGGCAACGGGATCATGGTCTACCTCTCGATGATGGGCCCCTACAAGCGGGGCACCTTCCACCTGATCCACTGGGCGCTGCTCAACCCCGTCTACTGGATCCTCCACTCCGTCGCGTCGTACAAGGCGCTGGCCCAGCTGCTGACCCGACCGCACTACTGGGAGAAGACCGAGCATGGCCTCACCACGCACTCGTCCTGAGGCCGACGAGCACGGCACGGGACCCGCAGGAGGCGCGGCGACGGCAGACGGGGTCGCCCCGGTCGACGAGGCGGTCGCGACCGCCGCCCCGACCCGCGCCTCCTCGGTGGACCTCGGGCTGAGGCTGCCGCCTCTGCGGCGAGCCGCCCGGCTGCAGCGACCCGCCCCGCTGCGGCGCCCCGTCCCGCTGCAGCGACCCGCCCCGCAGCAGCGACCCGCTCCTCCTGCGGCATCGGTCGGGCGACCGCGCGGCACGGCCCGCGCCCTCGCGTTGCGCGAGCTCGTCCAGGAGCGTCGTCTCGCGTCGGTGCTCGCCGGCATGACGCACTCGGCGTTCCCGCGCACCCTCGCCGGGCGCACCGCGATGCGGCTGCTTCTGGCGGCGCCCTTCGTGATCGTCGCGGTGCTGCTCGAGGTCGGGGGAGTGTCCGAATCCGTGTCGGCGAACGTGCTGCTCGTGGCCCGGACCGCGACCGTCGACTGGACGGGGTCGGGGGCCGCCTGGCTGGGCGACACGTTCCCGCCCATCACGGGCGTGGTCGCGGCGATCACCCCGGGAGGTGCGTTCGGCCTGTCGATCGTGGGAGCCCTCTGCGCCGGCGTCGTCGTGCACGCGATGATCGAGATGATGGTGCAGCGGGGCTTCCACGCGTCGACCGTCACGGCCCTGACGCTCGCCCTCGTCGCGAACCCGCTGTTCTTCTTCCTGGCGACCGAGAACCTGCCGGCGTTCCTCGGCATCGCGTTCTTCGGGCTCGCGATGACCGACGTCGTCCGGTTCGTGACGTACCGCAACACGCAGTCCGGGTTCCGGGCCGGCATCCTGCTGATGCTCGCGACCCTCACCGACCCCAACGGGCTGCTCTACGCGACGGCCGCGGTGCTGACGGTGCCGTTCCTGACGCACGGCCGGCATCAGGTCGGCGTGCACCGGGCGCATGCGCTGGTGCTGGTGTTCCCGACGCTGTCGGCGCTCGCCGCCCTGATGTTCGTGCAGTGGAGCTTCGGCGGCGACCCCCTCGGGGCGTTCCGCAGCGTGCTCGACTACGACGCGTCGCGCTGGCCGATCTTCTGGTCGCTGTTCACGACGCCGTTCGGGCTGCTGCTGCTCGCACCCGTGGCCAGCGCCTGGCTGATGACCACCGTGGTGCGGCGCCTCGCGGGAGGTGTGATCGGGACGCTCCTGCTGGCGGCGGTGCTGCTCGGATTCGTGATCGGCACGGTCCCGATGAACTCGGCGGGCAACACCTTCGTGCTCGTGACCCTGGCCGCGATCGCCCTCGTGCCGCCGTCGACCACGGTGCCGCGGATCGCCCTGGCCAACGTGATGGCTCTGCTTCAGCTGACGATCGCCATCGCCGCAGCCCTGCAGCGCGACGTGGTGGTGGTGTGGCTGGACGCGGTGCTGAGGTCGCTCGGCCTGACGTGACCGGGGTGATGCGCTCGGACTGATGCGCTCGGGGCGACGAGGCCGGCCGATCGAGCTCGGCGGCTCACGTGCGGCCCAGGTACCGCCCCTGCTTGTGGTTGAGGGCGAGCACGAGGTTCAGCACGACCGCGCCGAGAGCCGAGAGCAGCACGACCCAGGGCGACGCGACGATCAGCGACAGGGCGACGATGACGACGTCGACGGCCATCTGGACGTACCCGGCCCGCCAGCCGAGTCGCTCCTGCAGCACGAGGGCGAGGATGTTGATGCCGCCGAGGCTCGCGCCGTGGCGGAAGAGGATGAGCAGGCCGACGCCGACGATCAGGTTGCCGCCGAGGGTGCCGTAGACCGGGTTCAGGCTGTCGATCCGGAAGGCGAGGGGGTGCAGGTACGAGAACGCCGAGACGAGGGCGACGGTCAGGGTCGTGCGGAGGGTGAAGGCGAGGCCCTTCTTCCACAGGGCGAGGGCGAAGAACGGGATGTTGACGGCGAAGAACAGCACGCCGAACGAGATGTGGGTGGCGTAGCTGAGCAGCAGCGCCAGCCCGGCGGTGCCGCCGGAGACCGACCCGCTCTCCTTGAGCAGATACAGCCCGAACGAGGCCAGGAACACCCCGGTCACGACGCCCATCACGTTCTCGACGAGGGTGTGCCGGTTGGCGTCGACGGTCGCGATGGTCTCGGTCAGGGCCGGGTCGTCGACCAGCGGGGTCGCCGTGTCGGGCGACAGCGCGGCGTCCAGCCCGTTCGAGTCGGGCGTCGAGTAGACGGGCGAGCCGTTCGGGCCGTTCGGGCCGTTCGTGGCAGCCGTGTCGGTCGAGCCGGTCGAGCCGGTCGTGGGGGAGGCGGTGGTGGGGGAGGAGGGCCGGGCGACAGGGGTGGCGTCGCGCGTGCCGTCGTTCGCGGGGGTATCGGTCACCGGAGCATCCTGCCAGCCCGGTGTTACGCGCTCGTGTCGCCGCCCCCTCCCGCCCCGCGCATCGAAGTGACCCGTCCGGGGCCCTCCCACCCCGCGAAGGCCCCGAACGAGTCACTTCGATCCCGCGCCGGCCCGCCCGGCGGCGCCGGGGGCGGCGGCGCTCACGCGGCGGTCGCCAGCACGAGGGGCACCACCACGATCGTCGTCGCGACGACCACGAGGAGTCCCGTGACACCCGGCCGGCGGAGCGTGAACGTCAGGGTGCCCGGCCTCTCCGCTTCGGCCTGAGGCCCCGTCAGGGTCTGCTGCAGCGGAGTCGGGTCCGCACCGACCCGTCGCGCCACGTCGGCCAGCGCCTCGGGTGCGAAGTACGCCTCGGTCAGGCCGACCAGGCTGCCGGACGAGCCGCGCACGCCGACGTACTCGAGCTCTTCGAGGCCCTGCTTCAGGCGGCAGTGGATGCCGCGCTGCGTTCCGTCGAGCAGCACGGTGCTCTCGCGCCCGAGTCGGCGGTAGGTCAGGCGGTCGGCCGTGACGGTCACCGTGGCGGTGTGGACGAAGACGATGAGGGTGGGGGCGACGATCGCGACGCCGACGGCGAGCACGATCAGCGTGCTGGGCCCCACGCGAGCCGTGACGAGCACGAGGAGGAGGGCGAGCGGGATCAACGCCCTCTTCGCCCGGCGCCCGAACGACGACCATGCGGGTCGGTGGACGACGGGCTCCGAGTCGAGGGTGAGGCGGGATGCTGGCGAGGGGGAGGGGCGGAGGGATTCCAAGGGCGTCGCTTTCGTCGGGCGGCGCTGTCGCCGCGTGGCCAGCCGTAACGATAGCGAACGTCAGCCTATCGACCGATATCCGCAACCCTCCCTGTGGAAAGCCCCCGCGCCTCCTCGGCCACCGCATCGAGACGACTCATCCGGGGGCCCCGCGCCCCGCGAAGGCCCCGAACGCGTCACCTCGATGCCGCCACCACCCCGCACCTAACGGCCACCGACCCCCGGCCGATAGTGACCCGTAGCCACCCAGGACGGGAGGCCACCCCGCCCCACGGATGGAGGCGGGAGAACACAGACCTAGGACGGGCCGATGATCGTCGTCACGCGACTCAACGACAGCAGATTCGCTGTCAATCCAGACCTCATCGAGCGCATCCACGAGACGCCCGACACCACGCTGATCATGGTCGACGGGGCGAAGTACATCGTGACCGAGCCGATGTCCGAGGTCATCGAGATGATCGCCCGCTACCGGGCCCGCATCGTCGCGATCGCCTACGACGAGCCGCACGCGACGTCGCCGTCCGTGCAGCCGCTCGGTACGCGCAGCGGCACCGGTCCGCAGCTCGGGCTCGTCCGAGGCTCAGGAGGCGCGGGTCGACTCAGCGACCTCCGCCCGGCCCCCGCAGACGAACCGACCACGGACGCCCCGGCCACCACCCCCGCGGGGCGCTGACGTGGATCCCGCGACCATAATCGGCATCGTCCTCGCGTTCGGTGCGCTGTTCGGCATGATCCAGCTCGAGGGCGTCAACCTCATGGGTCTGCTGCTGCCCGCGCCGATCATCCTCGTGTTCGGGGCGACGATCGGCGTCGGCATCGCCGGCACCACGATCCGTGACGCGATCCTCAGCTTCACGAAGATCCCCCGCGCCTTCACCGGCAAGGTGATCCCGCCGCAGTCGGTGATCGACGGCATCGTGGGTCTCGCCGAGAAGGCGCGCAGCGAGGGGCTGCTGTCGCTCGAGGCCGAGGCCGAGAAGATGGACGACCCCTTCATGAAGGGCGCGCTGCAGAACATCGCCGACGGCACCGACGGCGAGGAGCTGCGGATCCTGCTGGAGGACGAGATGGAGTCGCGTCTCGCGGCCGACCGCACGGCGTCGAAGTTCTTCATGAGCCTCGGCGGGTACGCGCCGACCGTGGGCATCGTCGGCACGGTCGTCAGCCTCACGCACGTGCTCGAGAACCTCGCCCAGCCCGACGAGCTCGGCCACATGATCGCCGCCGCGTTCGTCGCGACGCTCTGGGGCCTGCTCACCGCCAACTTCCTCTGGCTGCCCATCGGCGCCCGTCTCAAGAAGCTGGCCGACCTCGACGAGGCCCGCATGACGCTGCTGCTCGAGGGGGTGCTGGCGGTGCAGGCGGGAAGCCAGCCGCGCCTCCTCGGCGAACGCCTCAAGGCGATGGTCCCGTCGCATGCCCTCGAGCAGGGCGCGAAGGGCGCGAAGGCCACGGGCCGGGTCGACGCCGGCGACCGGGGGGTCTCGGTATGAGCGGGTCGCGCGGCGCTCGCAAGAAGAAGGTCCATGAGGACGAGCACCCCGACGAGCGCTGGATGGCCTCGTACATGGACATGATCACGGTGCTCATGTGCATGTTCATCGTGCTGTACGCGATGTCGACGGTCGACCAGGACAAGTACGTCGCGCTCCGCAACTCGCTCGCGACCGGCTTCGGGCAGACCGAGCTCGGCGCGATCGACTCGGCGTCGGGCACCGTCGTGCCGGTCGACCAGGTGACCCCCGAGGGCGAGGGGTACTCGGCGGGCGACGAGACCGACATGGCCGAGGCCGCCGCGTCGGGCGAGGCCGAGACGGGCGAGGGCACCGAGACCTCCGAGGCTCTGGCGAAGAGCGAGCTCGACGATCTGACGGCGATCAAGGCGGCCATCGAGGCGAATCTCGACGGGTCGGGCCTCAGCGCCGACGTGCAGTTCGCGACGGACGCCCGGGGGCTGACGGTGCGGCTGGTCGGCTCCGAGACGTTCTTCGGCACGAACAGCGCCGACCTGAGCGCCGAGGCGACGAGGGTCATGGACGCGATCGCGCCGGTGCTCAGCACCTCGGCGCACGACGTGTCGGTCGAGGGTCACGCCGATCAGCGCAGCTCGACGGCGCCGTTCGCGACGAACTGGGAGCTCTCGTCGGCGCGGGCGACGCAGGTGCTGCGCGATCTGGTCGAGCGGGGCGGCATGCCGGTCGAGCACATCCAGGCCGTCGGGTTCGGCTCGTCGCGTCCGCTGGCCGCCGGGGGGTCTCCGGCCGATCTCGCGGCGAACCGCCGGGTCGACATCGTCGTCCTGTCGAACCAGTCCGACGACGTCAGCGCCCTGCTGCCCGAGCTGCAGAGGGCCGCCGAGGGGGCCGGAGGCGCGGTGACCGCGGGCCGGAACGACGCCGCCGCCGAGGTGGCCGCCACCACGGCCGAGGCGCCGGAGCCGGTCGACGCCGAGGCGCCCGCCGCCGACGAGGCCCCCGACGAGGCCGCCGCCGACCACGACTCCGAGGGGGCCCAGTCCGGGGGGCACTGATCACCGTTCTCTAACGCCCGGGAGGCGCGGGTCGATAGGTCCGTCCGTGACCCTCCTCGACGCTCCCGCACCGGCCGCGACCGCCGGCCCGTCGGCGCGCCCGCAGAGGACCGTCGAGGTCTACGACTTCCGCCGCCCGACGACGCTGGCGCGCGAGCACTCCCGGGTGCTCGAGCTGGCGTTCGAGACGTTCGCGCGTCAGTGGGGCACGCAGCTCACCGCGAAGGTGCGCGTGCTGTCGCAGGTCACCTCCGAGAGCGTCCAGATGCTCACGTACGACGACTACGCCGCGTCGTTGCCGGCGACCACGGCGATGGTGCTCTGCCCCCTCGAGGGGGTCGCGGCGAAGGCCGTCGTCCAGTTCTCGGCGTCGGCCGCGCTGGCCTGGGTCGGTCACATGCTGGGTGCGGCGAAGCCCCCGGTGACCCCCGAGCGCGCCTTCACGCCGATCGAGCAGGCGCTCGTCCGGCGTCTCATCGAGGACGCCCTCGACGATCTGCGCTACTCGTTCGGCGGGCTGCTCGTCGATCAGATCGGCGTCGGCGGCTTCCAGTACAACTCGCAGTTCGCCCAGGCGGCGCAGAAGTCCGACCTGATGATCGTCGCGGTCTTCACCATCCAGGTCGGCGAGCGCTCGTCGCTCGCGACCGTCGCCCTGCCGGCCGACGTGCTGCTGCCCCAGCTGGGCGACGCGACGCCGACGGTCGACCCGGCCGACGCCCGGCGTCTGCTCGGTGCGCAGCTGGCCTCGGTGCCGGTCGGCGTCTCCCTGCAGTTCGCCCCGGCCGCCGTGCTGCCGAGCGTGGTGCTCGGGTTGTCCGTCGGCGACGTGCTGCCTCTGCCGCACCCGCAGTCGCGTCCGCTCGAGATCCGCGTCGACGGTCAGCCCGTGGGTCGCGCCGCGGTCGCGTCGAACGGCTCCCGTCTCGCCGGCATCGTCGTCTCCACCTCTCTGACCGGCACCGAAGAAGGAACCTCATGACCGCCACGACCATCACCCTGCACACCGCGGCGGCCGAGGCCCTGGTCGCGAAGCTGCCGACGCCCACGCCGTTGCGGGCCGTCCTCCTCGACGCCGGGCAGTCCGCGCAGAACCGGACCGCCGCCTCCCCGGTCGTCGTCACGTCGTTCGTCGGCGGGGTCTCGGCCGACACGGCGCTGGTGCTCGTCGACATGGACCGCCTCGGCGCCGCCGCCGGCACCGACAGCCCGCTGGTCTCGGTGACCGACGTGCTGCGACCGGCGCTCGAGGCCGCGACGTCGGTGCTCGGCGTGGGAGTGCTCGGCGAGAGCCGTCGCGAGCCCGCCGACACGCTGCTCGCCGATCCCGACACGGTCGTCTTCGATCTGACCGCCGCGGGAGCGCCCGCCGGCTGGTTCGCGATCCGCCTCCGCGAGAACGGGACGGTAGGAGGCGCGGCGCCCGTCGATCACGCCGCCCCGCTGTTCTCGTCGATGGCCGGCAACCTCGGTCGCATCAACAACGTCGAGATGGCCCTCACCGTCGAGATCGGTCGCACGCGGATGTCCGTCCGCGACGTGCTCGGACTCGAGCCCGGCGCCGTCGTCGAGCTCGACCGTTCGGCCGGGGCCCCCGCCGACGTGCTGCTGAACGGGCGCCTGATCGCGCACGGCGAGGTCGTCGTCGTCGACCAGGACTACGCGGTCCGCATCACGACCATCCTCGACGTCGCCGACGGCGCGATCTGATCGTGGACACGCTCTTCGTCGGTCTCCGCGTCGTCCTCTCGCTCGGCGTCGTGCTCGCACTGCTCTACGTGCTGCAGAAGCGCATCGTCAAGGGCGGTCGCGCCGGTCGTCAGGCCGCGCAGGTGACGGTCGTGGCGCGCCAGGGGATCGGCGCGAAGGCCAGCGTCGTCGTGGTCGACGTCGAGGGCGAGCGACTCGTGCTCGGGGTCACCGACGCGTCGATCACGGTGCTGGCCGCCGCCGACCGTCCGGTCGAGCCGGTCGCGCTCGAGCTCGTCCCGGCCCCTGCTTCGGCTCCGGCACCGGCTGCGGCACCGGCTCGGGCTGCGACTCCGGCCCAGGCACCGGCCCCGAGCTTCGCCGCGGTGCTCTCCGCCCATCGAGGTGACGCATCCGGGGTGGTCCCCGCGCCCGAGGCCCCCCGACGCGTCACCTCGATCGCGCCTGCCGCCGCGGCGAGCGCGAACGGCGAGCCGATGCTGCGGCCGCGCGGCGCCGCGCGCCGCGCCGCGGCCGTCCGCGAGCGCGCCCCGCGCGACCTCGCCGAGCGCCGCACCGGTCGCGCCGCGAAAGCCCTCGACGGCTCGATCCTCGCCCCCGACACCTGGCGGCAGGCGGCCTCGGCCCTCCGCAGCGGACGAGCCGGATGACCCTCCGCGCCCCGTCCGCCCGGACGACCCGCGCCTCCTTCGCCACCGCCGTCGCCCGCCTCGCCGGGCCCACCCTGCGCGACGGCCTGCGCGGTCGAGCCCCGGCCCCGCGCGCCCAGACCGGCCGCACCACGATCGACCGCACCTCCGCCGGTCGTCACTCGCTCGTCCGCACCGTGCCGCTCGCCGACCGCCGAGCCCTCGCGCGGCACGCCCTCGGCGCCGCGCCCGTCGGCACAGCCCCGCTGCGATTCGCCGACACCCGTCTCGCCCGCGCCGTCGTCGTCGCGCTGCTCGCGATGATCGTCGCCTCGGGCCTGATCATGCTGATCGGTCAGCAGGCGCTCGCCGCCCCGGTCGAGCCCACCGCGCCCACCGCCCCCGTCGAGCCCGGCACCGGCGGCACCGGCACCACCGACGGCACCACCCCCGGCACCGGCGGCACCGCCCCGACCGACTTCACCGACGGCGACCAGACCGAATCCGACGGCACGGGCACCGGCGGTCTGAACATCGACATCAACGGCCCCGACGGCGCTCCCAGCACGGCGGTCGTGACGCTGCTCGGCATCACGCTGCTGAGCGTCGCGCCGGCCCTGCTGCTGATGATGACGTCGTTCACGAAGATCTTCGTGGTGCTCGCGATGACCCGGAACGCCCTCGCGCTGCCGTCGATCCCGCCGAATCAGGTGCTGGCCGGGCTCGCCCTGTTCCTCAGCCTCTTCATCATGGCTCCGATCCTCGAGCACATCAACGCCGACGCGGTGCAGCCCTACCTCGACGGCAGCATCGACTTCCAGGCGGCGATCGACGCCGGCAGCGCGCCCCTCCGCGAGTTCATGCTCGCGCACACCCGCCAGGAGGACCTCGCGCTGATGACCCGCTCGGCCGACCAGCCGAACCCAGACAGCCAGGCCGACGTGCCGATGCTGACGCTCATCCCGTCGTTCATGATCAGCGAGCTGCGCGCCGCGTTCATCATCGGGTTCGTCATCTTCATCCCGTTCCTCGTCATCGACCTCGTCGTCAGCGCCGCGCTCATGTCGATGGGCATGATGATGCTCCCGCCGGTGATGATCTCGCTGCCGTTCAAGATCCTGCTGTTCGTGCTGGTCGACGGGTGGGGGCTCATCATCACGAGTCTCATCGAGAGCTATCAGGTGACCGCCTGATGGACTCCAACGCCGTCCTCGACATCTCGATGCAGGCCCTCGTCATCACCGCGAAGCTCGCCGCGCCGGTGCTCATCACCTCGCTGGTCGTGGGGTTCGCGATCTCGCTGCTGCAGTCGATCACGCAGATCCAGGAGGTCACGCTCTCGTTCGTGCCGAAGGCCGTCGCCGTCGGCATCGCCCTGATCGTCTGCGGGCACTGGATGATCGCCGAGATGGTCACCTTCACGCACGTGGTGTTCGACCGCATCCCGCAGCTGCTCACGGGCGGCTGACCCCGACCATGGATCTCGACCTCGACCTCAGCGGTCTCGAAGCGACCTTGCTCGCCGCCGTGCGGATGACCGCGTTCATCGTCGTCGCGCCGCCGTTCTCGTACCGGGCGTTCCCCGGCCGGGTGAAGGCGATGCTGGCGCTGGGGCTCGCGCTCGCCGTGGCCCCGCGGGTCTCGCCCGGCTACGAGTCGCTGGCGACGGGGCCGTTCGTGCTCGCCCTGGTGCTCGAGGTCGTCGTCGGCGCCGTGCTGGGGTTCCTCGTCCTCCTGGTCTTCTCGGCCGTTCAGGCGGCCGGCAGCCTGATCGACCTGTTCGGCGGGTTCACCCTGGCGCAGGCGTTCGACCCGCAGTCGATGATCAACGGCGCGCAGTTCACGCGGCTGTTCCAGATGACGGCCCTCGCGCTGATGTTCGCGAGCGGCGGCTACCAGCTGATCATCGGCGGTCTCACCCGGTCGTTCGACGCGGTGCCGCTGGGGCTCGGCATCGACCTGGCCGATCCGGTGTCGCTGATGACCGACGGGGTCACGCAGATGTTCCTCGCGACGCTGCAGATCGCCGGGCCGCTCTGCGTCGTGCTGTTCCTCGCCGACGTCGGGCTGGGTCTGCTCAGCCGGGTCGCGCCGGCTCTGAACGCCTACGCGATGGGCTTCCCGCTCAAGATCCTGATGACGGTCATGCTCGCCGGCGGGGTCTTCCTGGCGCTGCCGAGCGTGGTGCAGAACCTCTCGGGCGACGCCGCCGACCTGCTCACGGGGGTGAGGTAGCCATGGCCGACGACTCCGGCGAGCGCTCAGAGGACGCCACGCAGAAGCGGATGAAGGAGGTCCACTCCAAGGGTCAGCTGTCGAGGTCGCAGGACCTCAGCGCCTGGCTCGGGGTGGGCGCTGCCGCCGTCATGATCCCGACCACCATCGAGCGGGGCGCCGAGGCCGGCACCGATCAGCTGTTCTCGATCGGTCAGGCCATCCGGCATCCCGACGCGCAGACCGTGGTCACGCTGCTGGGCGAGGGCGTGGGCTCGATGGCCGCGACGATCGGCCCGATGCTCGCCGTCGTCGGCATCGTCGTGCTGCTCACCGCGATCGTGCAGGGCGGAGTCCACATCAAGCGGATGACGGGCAACTACGAGCAGTTCAACCTGATCAACGGGCTGAAGACGACGTTCGGCGGTCAGGCCCTCTGGAACGGCGCGAAGGCCCTGATCAAGACGGCCGTGGTCGGTCTCGTGCTGTGGATGGCCATCCAGGGGCTGATGCCGGTGCTGATGAACGGCGGCGGCCTGAGCGTCTCGGCCCTGCTCGACGAGGCGACGTCCGGCACGGCGATCCTCCTCCAGGCCGCGGTCGTCGCCGGTCTGGTGCTCGCCGCCGCCGACGTCTTCGTCGTCATGCGCCGCAACCGCAAGAAGACCCGCATGACCAAGAAGGAGGTGCGCGACGAGAACAAGAGCACCGACGGCGATCCGCTGGTCAAGTCGCAGCGCCGTTCGCGGCAGCTCGCCATGAGTCGCAACCGCATGATGGCCTCGATCGCCGACGCGGACGTCGTGATGGTCAACCCGACCGACTACGCGGTGGCCGTCCGCTACGAGCCGGGTCGTTCCGCTCCGCGGGTCGTCGCGAAGGGCGCCGGCGCCGTCGCGGCCCGCATCCGCGAGCAGGCGGCCGCCGACGGGGTCCCGCTCGTCGAGGACGTCCCGCTGACCCGCGCCCTGCACGCGAACTGCGGTCTGGGCGACGAGATCCCCGTCGACCTCTACACGCCGGTCGCGCGGGTGCTGACCTTCGTCATGGCCCTCCGGGCGCGGGGCGCGTCGGCCGTCGCGGGCACCCACGCGAACCCGCGTCCGACCACCCCCGACGAGGTCGCCGCCGTGCTGACGCCCGGGTCGCTCGCGGCCGAGGCGGTGCCGCAGCGTCTGCGGATCGCTCGCGACGCGGCCGCCCCACCCGCGCCTCCGGGTTCCGCCGCCGTCCGCCCCTCCCGCCCTGCTCCCCGTCCGTCCGCCTCCGGAGGAACCGCCTGATGATCAAGACCCTCCCCAAGCTCGCCGTCCCGGTCGGCATCGTCGGCATCGTGCTGCTGCTCGTGGTGCCGGTGCCGGCCCCGATGCTCGACGTGCTGATCATCCTCAACATCCTGCTGGCGCTGGTGATCCTGCTGACGACGCTGTTCGTCAAGAAGCCGCTCGACTTCTCGGTGTTCCCGTCGCTGCTGCTCGTGGCGACGCTGTTCCGGCTCGGTCTCAACGTGGCGTCGACGCGGCTCGTGCTCGGCGAAGGCTACGCGGGCGACGTCATCGCGGCGTTCGGGCACGTGGCGGTCAGCGGGTCGATCATCATCGGCTCGGTGATCTTCCTCATCCTGGTGGTCATCCAGTTCGTCGTGGTGACGAAGGGCGCCGAGCGCGTGGCCGAGGTCGGGGCGCGCTTCACCCTCGACGCGATGCCCGGCAAGCAGATGGCCATCGACGCCGATCTGAACGCGGGTCTGATCACCGACGAGGTCGCGAAGCAGCGCCGGGCCGACGTCAGCGCCGAGGCCGACTTCTACGGTGCGATGGACGGCGCGTCGAAGTTCGTCAAGGGCGACGCGATCGCCGGCATCATCATCATCATCATCAACCTGGTCGGCGGGGTCGCGATCGGCGCCCTGCAGAACGGGATGGAGATCGGCGAAGCCCTCAACCACTACGGTCTGCTGACGATCGGCGACGGTCTCGTGACGCAGATCCCGGCGCTGCTGATGGCCGTCTCGACCGGCATGATCGTCACGCGCTCGGGCGCCGACAGCGACATGGGCTCGCAGGCCGCGACCCAGCTCGGGCAGTCGCGCATCGCGATCGCGGTGGCCGGCGTCGCCGCGATCGGCATGGGGTTCATCCCGGGCATGCCGATCGTGCCGTTCCTGGTCGTCGGCGCGACGCTGCTGATCGTCGCCCAGCGGCTGGCGGCGAAGTCGAAGGCCGAGGAGGCGCGCGCGGCTCTCGAGAGCCGGCAGGCCGCCGTCGTCGCCCCCACCGACACCACCGACGACCTCCTCGAGCAGATGCGGGTGCACGCGCTCGAGATCCTCCTGGCACCCGACCTCGTCGACATGGTCGGCGGCTCGTCCGACGACCTCCTCGGCCGCGTCAAGGCGCTGCGTCGCAAGATCGCCGTCGACCTGGGCATCGTGGTGCCCCCGGTCCGCACGCGCGACAGCGTCGACCTGCCGCCGTCGACCTACTCGATCCGGATCGCCGGGGTCGAGGCCGGCCGCGGTCAGGCGCCCGCGCGGTCGGTGCTGGCCCTCGGCGAGCACCTCGACGCCCTGCCCGGCACGGCGACCATCGAGCCGGTCTTCGGTCTGGCCGGCAAGTGGGTGCCCGCCGAGATGCGGCACAGCGCCGAGATGACCGGCGCGACCGTCATCGACCGGGTGTCGGTGCTGGTCACGCATCTGTCGTCGATCATCGCGGACGAGGCGGCGCGGCTGCTCAGCCGCGAGGACGTGCGGGTGCTCACCGAGGGCGTCAAGCAGATCAACCCGTCGGCGATCGACGACCTCGTGCCCGGCATGCTCTCGCTGGCCGAGCTGCAGCGCGTGCTGCAGGGGCTCCTGGCCGAGCGGGTGCCGATCAACGACCTCGGGCGGATCTGCGAGGGGCTGACGCTGCGGGCGAAGGTGTCGACCGACCCCGAGGGGCTCGTCGAGGCGGCCCGCGCCTCCCTGGGGCCCGCCCTGGCGGCCCGTCACCTCGACGGGTCCGTGCTGCGCGTGATCATGATCGACCCGGGGCTCGAGCAGTCGATGCTCGAGGGGCTGCGGCCGTCCGACCAGGGCACGCAGATCCTGCTCGACGGGCACCGGGTCGAGCAGGTGCTCGGCTCGCTCCGCGACTCCGTGGCGGCGGTCGAGTCGCAGGGTCTGAGCGCGGTGCTGGTCTGCGCACCCGCCCTCCGCCCCGCGATCCACCGACTCGTCTCGGCGCAGCAGAACGGCCTGCCGGTGCTGTCGTACCAGGAGGCGACGGCGGCCGGGTCGACCATCGAGACCGTGGGCGTCGTGCGCGCCAGCGATGCGATCGTGGCCTGAGATGGCTCCGACGAGAGTGGTGATGACGGGCGAGTCCCTCGACGAGCTGCGTCGGCGCGTGCGCGAGGCCCACGGCCCGGGCGCGCGGATCGTCGCGGCCCAGCGGGTGACCGTCGGGGGAGTGGGCGGGCTCTTCGCGCGCAAGCACTACGAGGCGACCGTCGACGTGCCCGACCCGTCGGCCGACCAGCCGTCGGCCCGCGTCACCATCACCCCGCCGGCGTCCCGGGCCGGCATCGCGACGCTGCTGGCCGACGCCGACGCCGCCGACGGGTTCTCGCCCGCCGTGCCCGCTGCACCGGCCGCGTCCGCCGCGCTCGGGTCCGCGCCCTCCCCGGCACCGGGGGCCGATCCGTTCGACCAGGTGATGTCGGGCGCGCGGGTGCCGGGCGACAGCCCGCGACGTGCCGCCCGTGCCGCCGCCGCGTCCGCCGCGACGGCCGCGTCCGCCGCGGCACCTCGCGACGCCAACCCCGGGGTGCAGCCGGCGACCCGCAGCGACGCGTTCGCCGAGATCATGGACGACCTCACCTTCAACGGCATCGCCCCGGCACCGCGCGGGCCGGTCGTCCCCGCCGAGGAGGCGCGGCCCGGCCCCCTGACGAACGCCGCGGAGTTCCTCGCCGCGGCCGCCGCCTCCTCGTCCCCCGCGCTCGTCGCGAGGTCCGAGGTCGACGTGCCCGCGCCTCCTGCCGTCCTGACCGGTGCCGGAGACCTCGTGGTCGTCGTGGGGCGCCCCGGAGACGCGTTCCGGGTGGCGGCGCAGATGGCGTCGTCGTTCGGCTTGCGGTCGGTCGACGTCGACGACCGGCGGAGCGCCATCCTGGCCCGGGCCGAGGGGGTCAACGGCGGCACGGCCGTGGTCACCGCCCTCGCGTGGGACGGGTCGGCGGCGGAGGCCCTGCGCTCGATGTCCGCCGACCAGGTGTGGGTCGCGGTCGACGTCGGCCGCAAGCACGACGACACGGCCCGCTGGGTCGAGGAGGTGCGGGTCGTCTCCGATGTCGCCGCCGCCGCGGTCGTGGGCGAGGCCGACACCGCCACGCCGGGCACGGTGCACCTGCTGGGCGTGCCCGTCGGGTGGCGCGAGTCCCTCTAGACCGATCGTTCGCGTCAGCCTGGGTAAGGTGGTCGGATGCTGGTGTTGACGCGCAAGGTCGGGGAGCGGATCCTCATCGGTGACGACATCGTCATCACCGTGCTCGACTCGCGCGGCGACGGCGTGCGCATCGGCATCGACGCCCCTCGCGGGGTGAAGATCCAGCGCGAGGAGGTCGTCAAGGCCGTCGCCGAGGCCAACGCCGAGGCCGCCGCGGCCCCCGCCGACGCCGAGGCCCGCCTCCGAGCCGCCCTCGGCGGCCCCGCCCCCCGCTGACCCGCGCCGCTCCTCCTCCTGTGATCGCGGCTACCGCGCCCCGAACACGCTCCGCGACGATCTGGTCGCCTGGCGCTGAAATGCCTCACGCCTGTAATGTTAACCGGGTGTCGGCAGATGGCGAGAGGTGACTCATGGTCGAAGACGACGTCAGGCCCCGAGATCCGGTTCGAGACGAGAGCGCGCCGATCGGGCCGGGGCTCGAGCCAGGCATCGTGACCAGCTCGGCTCGAGGTCTCGCATGACCCGCATCGATCTACGAGATGTCGTCGTGACGCATCCCGACCGGCGACGACCGCCGATCCTCGCCGGGATCGACCTGACCGTCCTGCCCGGGGAGTTCGTCGCCCTCGAGGGGGCATCGGGCGCCGGCAAGACGACCCTGCTGGCCTGCCTCGCCGGTCTCGATCGGCCGTCCCGGGGCCTCGTCGCCCTCGACGGAGGCGATCTCCGGTCGCTCTCACCTCGTCGTCTGGCCGCCCTGCGTTCCCATGGCGTCGGCCTCGTCCTGCAGCGCGACAACGTCCTCTCGGCTCTATCCGTCGCCGAGAACGTCGGCCTCCCTGCGCGCATCCGGGGTCGACCGCTTCCCGACACGCAGGTGCTCGAAGCGCTCCATGCGGTGGGTCTGGCCGACCGGGCCGAGGCTCGTCCGGCTCAGCTCTCCGGTGGAGAGCGTCAGCGGGTCGCCGTCGCGCGATGTCTCGCCTCCCGGGTGCCGCTGATCCTCGCCGACGAGCCGACGGAGGCGCTCGACCGACACGGCGCCGGCATCGTCGTCGATCTGCTCCGGCATCAGGCCGAGCGGGGGTGCACGGTCGTCATGGTGACGCACGACGCCGACGCGGCGGCCAGGGCCCATCGTCGGGTGCTGCTCGAGCGCGGGATGATCAGGAGCGACCGCAGGTGAGGCTGGTCGGGCTCGTCCATCGAGCCTCGTCCTCGCGAGCGGCCCTCTGGGCGGAGGTCATGGTCTCGTGCGCGTCCGTCCTCGCTCTCGCCCTCATCGTCTCCGCGCACCTGGCGGCAGTCGCCAGCGTGCCGTCTGCCGCCGACGAGTCGGCGGACGCGACTGCGACGGCGCTCACCTTCGCGGTCGTCACGGCTGCTGCGGTCGTCAGCGCCACCGTCCGGGCCGTCCACGACGCTCGGCGTCCGGTCCTGCTGGCCCTGATCAGTCTCGGTGCCGACCCCGCAGCCGTGACCGTCGCCTGTGCGCTGCGTTCGGTTCTGCTCGCCGCCGGCGGGGCCCTCATCGCCGGAGTGCTCATGATCCCGATCGTCGTCTCATCGGGACTCGACACCTCCGTGCGACTGCTCGACAGGGCCGCCCAGACCGTCGGTCAATCAGCCACCACGGTCGCGATGGCGTCTCTGGCGGTCATGTCGATGTTCTGCCTCTCCGCCTTCGCCGCGGCCATCCCCTCGCGACGGAGGCTGCCGGCCGCGGCGCTCCGCGAGACGAGTCGTCGCGCGTTCCCGTCCTCGGCATTCCGCGTGGCCGCGTCGCTCGTCGTCCTGGTCTCGGTGATCGGTCCCGTGGTGGCCCTCGCCCTCCTGTCTCCGGCGCTCCCACGGCTCGTCCGAGCGCTGAGCCCGGCCCTCTCGCCAGAGGAGCTGCGGGGCGTCGAGAGGCTGGTCGAGATGTCCGAGGGGTCGTGGGCGATGGCGTTCATGGTGGCCTCGACGCTGGCCGTGGTCGTGACCCTCGCGATGCTCGCTCCGGTCGTCGGAGTGGCATTGGTCCGGGCTGCCGCGGCCCTCGCCCCCCTGCGAGGCGTGGTCTGGTATCTCGCCCGCCGCATCGCAGTCGAACGAGTCGCCGTCACGTCCGCGTCCGCCTCCGCCACCGTCATCCTGGTCGGGCTGGTGGCTCTGACCCAGGCCACCTTCGACCTCGCCGCCATGACCGGCTTCGAACTGCAGACCACCGTCGCGGAGCAGTGGCTCGAAGTCGCCTGGAGCCTCGGCCCTGCGGTAGTGATCGCTCTTAGCGGGGGTGTCGCGGCGATGCTCGTCGCGTCCAGACAGGACTCGAGCGACTGGATCGCGCTCGCAGGGATGGGTCTGTCGCGGCGTTCCGCGCGACTCGTGCCTCTGGCTCAGGCGTCTCTGCAGACCTGCGCCGCCGGGGTGCCCCCTGTGGCGCTGGCCCTGCTGGCTCTCGGTGCCGCCCTCGGTCTCGCCGAGGTGACCGGGTCGACGGTCGTCGTCTCCGCGCCCGACCTCCGCCCCGCGGCGGCGGCTGTCCTGGTCTGCCTCGTCGTCGACGTCTCGGTGTCGATCCGGCGACTCCCCGACGCCCTGGGGCGGGGAGGGAGGGCCGGGGGGCGGCTCCTCCTGTGATCGCGGCTACCGCGCCCCGAACACGCTCCGCGACGGCTCGGGCGACGGCACGGCGGTGGCGTCGGTGACGACCGGCGCTCCGGCGATGAAGTCGCGCAGCTCACGACCGTGCACGACCTTGGCCGGCAG
This sequence comes from Frigoribacterium sp. AC394, assembly GCF_979258095.1. Taxonomy (NCBI): domain Bacteria; kingdom Bacillati; phylum Actinomycetota; class Actinomycetes; order Micrococcales; family Microbacteriaceae; genus Frigoribacterium; species Frigoribacterium sp. AC394. The sequence goes on from NZ_OZ409834.1 coordinate 2,189,619, forward strand.
CGGGTCCGACGAGTAGAGCCGGGGCATGCGGTCGGTGGGCAGCGGCGACGGCGAGCCGATGAGCACGACGTTGCCGAACCTCCTGCCCTTCAGGGTGGCGGGGTCCGCGACGGCCGCGACGTGCTCGAAGACCGTCGCCAGGGTCGACGCCTGCCCCCGGGCGAAGGCCAGGCCGGCGCCGTCGGCGGAGTTGACGATGAGCATCCCGGTCGGCGACAGGAACTCCGCCGCGGCCGAGTAGAACTCGAGCGAGGTCACGTGCGCGGGGATCTGCGACCCGCCGAACACGTCGACCACGAGCAGATCCACAGTGCCCCGCAGCCCGGCCGGCAGCTTCACCATGACCTCGCGGGCGTCGCCGTAGCGGACCCGGATGGAGGCGCCCCGCGGGAAGGGCAGTCGCTCCCGTACCAGCGCCACGAGATCCGCCTCGAGCTCGATGACCTGCTGGCGCGACCCGGGGCGGGTGGCCTCGACGTAGCGGGGCAGGGTCAGGGCGCCGGCGCCGAGGTGCAGAGCCGTCACGGGGCCCTCGGGGAGCAGATCGATGGCGTGGCCGATGCGGTGCACGTACTCGAAGGCGAGGTGGGTCGGGTCGTCGAGGTCGACGTGCGACTGCGGCGTCCCGTCGACGATCAGCGTGTAGGCGCCGGGGCGGTGGCGGTCCTCGTCGATGCGCGCGAGACCCGCGCCGATCGAGATCTCGGCGGGGGGTTCGTCGTGCTGTGCGGCCATGGGGTCAACCCTGGCACGGGTTATACCGAATCCGGCACAGAAGGTCAACGACAGGGCTTGCCAGGCGTGTCCGCAGCGACCTAGTATGGACCTTTGCGCTCCCCGTGCGTCGACTCGTCATATTCCGGTCGGCGACGCACCTCCGAGTTCAGGCCCCCGAATATCGCGGCGGGGGCGTCCTCGGCTTCGACCTCCGGCCATGCGCCGCGGGGCCGACGTCCCCCGGGAGGGCCGTTCACCACTCACCATACTGTCCGACAGTGATGACCCGACGGGGTCCACGGAGGTAACTTCCTTGGCTGCTGCGAACACCGCAAACACCAACTCACCCAAGAACGGCCGAGGCGCATCGCGACTCTCGTTCGCCAAGATCACCGACACGCTGACGGTCCCCGACCTTCTGGCGCTGCAGACGGAGAGCTTCGACTGGCTCGTCGGCAACGACATCTGGAAGGAGCGCCTCGCTGAGGCGACCGAGCAGGGTCGCACCGACCTCGCCCTCCACTCCGGCCTGGAGGAGATCTTCGAGGAGATCTCCCCGATCGAGGACCTCGGCGAGACGATGCAGCTGTCGTTCACCGCTCCCGAGCTCGAAGAGCCGAAGTACACCATCGACGAGTGCAAAGAGCGCGGCAAGACCTACGCCGCACCGCTGTACGTCAACGCCGAGTTCATGAACCACCTCACCGGTGAGATCAAGACGCAGACGGTCTTCATGGGCGACTTCCCGCTGATGACCGAGCGCGGAACCTTCATCATCAACGGCACCGAGCGTGTCGTCGTGTCGCAGCTCGTCCGCAGCCCGGGCGTGTACTTCGAGCGCGCCTCCGACAAGACCTCCGACAAGGACATCTACTCGGCTCGCGTCATCCCGAGTCGCGGTGCCTGGCTCGAGTTCGAGATCGACAAGCGCGACCAGGTCGGCGTCCGCATCGACCGCAAGCGCAAGCAGAGCGTCACCGTCTTCCTCAAGGCCCTCGGTCTGACGAGCGAAGAGATCACCGAGAAGTTCAAGGGCTTCGCCTCCATCGAGGCGACCCTCGAGAAGGACGCCATCCTCACCAAGGAGGAGGCGCTCAAAGACATCTACCGCAAGCTGCGTCCCGGCGAGCAGGTCGCTGCCGAGGCTGCGCGCGCGCTGCTCGACAACTTCTACTTCAACCCGAAGCGCTACGACCTGGCGAAGGTCGGTCGTTACAAGATCAACCGCAAGCTCGGCATCGACGCGCCCCTGGTCGACTCGGTCCTGACCGTCGACGACATCGTCGCGACGATCAAGTACCTGGTCTCGCTGCACGCCGAGCAGAAGACGATGGACGGAGTCCGCGAGGGCGAGTCCGTCGAGCTGCGTCTCGACGTCGACGACATCGACCACTTCGGCAACCGTCGCATCCGCGCGGTCGGCGAGCTGATCCAGAACCAGGTCCGCACCGGTCTGTCGCGCATGGAGCGCGTCGTCCGCGAGCGCATGACCACTCAAGACATCGAGGCGATCACGCCGCAGACCCTGATCAACGTGCGCCCCGTCGTCGCCGCGATCAAGGAGTTCTTCGGGACGTCGCAGCTGTCGCAGTTCATGGACCAGAACAACCCGCTGTCGGGTCTGACCCACAAGCGCCGCCTGTCCGCTCTCGGACCGGGTGGTCTGTCGCGTGAGCGCGCCGGCGTCGAGGTCCGAGACGTCCACCCCTCGCACTACGGCCGCATGTGCCCGATCGAGACCCCGGAAGGCCCGAACATCGGTCTGATCGGCTCGCTCGCGTCGTTCGCCCGCATCAACTCCTTCGGGTTCATCGAGACCCCGTACCGTCGCGTCGTCAAGGGCAACGTGTCCACGACGATCGACTACCTGACCGCGTCCGAAGAAGACGAGTACGTCGTCGCGCAGGCCAACGCGCCCCTCGACGACAAGTTCGACTTCGTCGACGACAAGGTCCTGGTCCGCAAGAAGGGCGGAGAGGTCGAGCTCGTCGGCAAGGACGAGGTCGACTACATGGACGTCTCGCCGCGCCAGATGGTCTCGGTCGCCACGTCGCTCATCCCGTTCCTCGAGCACGACGATGCGAACCGCGCCCTCATGGGTGCGAACATGCAGCGTCAGGCCGTCCCGCTGGTCCGCAGCGAGAGCCCGCTCGTCGGCACCGGCATGGAGGGCTACACGGCCATCGACGCCGGTGACGTGGTCACCGCCGACGCCGCCGGCGTGGTCGCCGAGGTCTCGGCCGACGTCGTCACCGTCCAGCTCGACGCCGGTGGAACCCAGGAGTACTACCTCCGCAAGTTCGACCGCTCGAACCAGGGCGCCAGCTACAACCACCGCGTGATCGTCGACGCCGGTCAGCGCATCGAGGTCGGCGAGGTCATCGCCGACGGACCCGCCACCGAGAACGGCGAGCTCGCACTCGGCAAGAACCTGCTCGTCGCGTTCATGCCCTGGGAGGGCTACAACTACGAGGACGCGATGATCCTGTCGCAGAACCTCATCAAGGACGACACGCTCTCCTCGATCCACATCGAGGAGTACGAGGTCGACGCCCGCGACACGAAGCTCGGCAAGGAGGAGATCACCCGTGACCTCCCCAACGTCAGCCCGGATCTGCTGGCCGACCTCGACGAGCGAGGCATCATCCGCATCGGCGCCGAGGTCCGCCCCGGCGACATCCTCGTCGGCAAGGTCACGCCCAAGGGCGAGACCGAGCTCAGCGCCGAAGAGCGTCTGCTCCGTGCGATCTTCAACGAGAAGAGCCGCGAGGTCCGCGACACGTCCCTGAAGGTGCCTCACGGCGAGCAGGGGACCGTCATCGGCGTCAAGGTCTTCGACTCGCAAGACGGAGACGACGAGCTCGGCTCGGGCGTCAACCAGCGCGTCGTGGTGTTCATCGCCCAGAAGCGCAAGATCACCGCGGGTGACAAGCTCGCCGGTCGTCACGGCAACAAGGGCGTCATCTCGACGATCCTCCCCGTCGAAGACATGCCCTTCCTCGCCGACGGAACCCCCGTCGACATCATCCTGAACCCGCTGGGCGTCCCCGGTCGAATGAACTTCGGCCAGGTGCTCGAGATCCACCTCGGGTGGATCGCGGCGCAGGGCTGGAACGTCGAGGGCATCCAGGAGTGGGCGAAGAACCTGCCCCCCGAGGCGCTCAGCGCCGCTCCCGGCACGAAGGTCGCCACCCCGGTGTTCGACGGTGCCGCCGAGCGCGAGATCGAGGGTCTGCTCGACTCGACCCTCCCGACCCGCGACGGGGAGCGCCTCATCGGCTCGTCCGGTAAGGCCCGCCTCTTCGACGGTCGCTCGGGTGAGCCGTTCCCGAACCCGATCTCGGTCGGCTACATGTACATCCTCAAGCTGCACCACCTCGTCGACGACAAGATCCACGCTCGCTCGACGGGTCCGTACTCGATGATCACGCAGCAGCCGCTGGGTGGTAAGGCGCAGTTCGGTGGTCAGCGATTCGGTGAGATGGAGGTCTGGGCCCTCGAGGCCTACGGCGCCGCATACGCGCTGCAGGAGCTCCTGACCATCAAGTCCGACGACATCCTCGGCCGCGTCAAGGTCTACGAGGCGATCGTCAAGGGTGAGAACATCCAGGAGCCCGGCATCCCCGAGAGCTTCAAGGTCCTCATCAAAGAGATGCAGTCGCTCTGCCTGAACGTCGAGGTCCTCTCGGCCGACGGCCAGACGGTCAGCCTGCGCGACACGGACGACGAGGTCTTCCGTGCCGCCGAAGAGCTGGGCATCAACATCTCTTCCCGCTTCGAGTCGTCGAACGTCGACGAGATCTAAGCCCTCCCCAGACGACGTCGACACTTTTTTCACAAAGGGATAAACATTGATCGAAGCAACAACTTTCGACGAGCTGCGGATCGGCCTCGCAACGGCCGACAACATCCGCGCTTGGTCGCACGGTGAGGTCAAGAAGCCGGAGACCATCAACTACCGCACGCTGAAGCCCGAGAAGGACGGCCTCTTCGGAGAGCAGATCTTCGGGCCCTCGCGCGACTGGGAGTGCGCCTGCGGCAAGTACAAGCGAGTCCGATTCAAGGGCATCGTCTGCGAGCGCTGCGGCGTCGAGGTCACGAAGTCGTCGGTGCGCCGTGAGCGCATGGGCCACATCGAGCTCGCCGCTCCCGTCACGCACATCTGGTACTTCAAGGGCGTCCCCTCGCGCCTCGGCTACCTGCTCGACATGGCGCCGAAGGACCTCGAGAAGGTCATCTACTTCGCCGCCTACATGGTCATCTCGATCGACGAGGAGGGCCGTCACGCCGACATGCCCGGACTCGAGAACGAGCTCCGCCTCGAGATCAAGCAGCTCGAGTCGCAGCGCGACACCCGCATCGCCGACCGTCTCCAGAAGCTCGAGGACGACCTCGCCGCTCTTGAAGAAGAGGGTGCGAAGAGCGACCAGAAGCGCCGCGCGAAGGACGGCGCCGAGAAGGAGATGTCGCAGACGCGCAAGTCGTTCGACGAGGACATCAACCGCCTCGAGCGCGTCTGGGAGGACTTCCGGTCGCTGAAGGTCGGCGACCTCAAGCCGGAGGACGCCGTCTTCCACGAGCTCCAGGACCGCTTCGGCATCTACTTCGAGGCCCACATGGGCGCCGAGGCGATCAAGAAGCGCCTCGAGGGCTTCGACCTCACCACCGAGGCGGAGAACCTGCACCTGCAGATCTCCGAGGGCAAGGGTCAGAAGAAGATCCGCGCGATCAAGCGCCTGCGCGTCGTCAGCTCCTTCCTCGCCACGGGCAACTCGCCCGCAGCGATGGTGCTCGACGTGGTGCCGGTCATCCCGCCGGAGCTCCGCCCGATGGTCCAGCTCGACGGTGGCCGTTTCGCGACGTCCGACCTGAACGACCTGTACCGCCGCGTCATCAACCGCAACAACCGCCTCCGTCGTCTGCTCGATCTCGGCGCGCCCGAGATCATCGTCAACAACGAGAAGCGGATGCTGCAGGAGGCCGTCGACGCACTGTTCGACAACGGCCGTCGTGGTCGTCCCGTCACGGGTACCGGCAACCGCGCCCTGAAGTCCCTGAGCGACATGCTCAAGGGAAAGCAGGGTCGCTTCCGCCAGAACCTGCTGGGCAAGCGCGTCGACTACTCGGGTCGTTCGGTCATCATCGTCGGCCCGACGCTCAAGCTGCACCAGTGCGGTCTGCCCAAGCAGATGGCTCTCGAGCTCTTCAAGCCCTTCGTCATCAAGCGCCTGATCGACCTGAGCCACGCTCAGAACATCAAGTCGGCGAAGCGCATGGTCGAGCGTTCGCGTCCGCAGGTCTGGGACGTCCTCGAAGAGATCATCCGCGAGCGTCCCGTGCTGCTGAACCGTGCGCCCACGCTGCACCGTCTCGGCATCCAGGCGTTCGAGCCCCAGCTCGTCGAGGGCAAGGCCATCCAGCTGCACCCGCTCGTCTGCGCGGCGTTCAACGCCGACTTCGACGGCGACCAGATGGCCGTCCACCTGCCGCTGTCCGTCGAGGCCCAGGCCGAGGCGCGCATCCTGATGCTCGCGTCGAACAACATCCTGAAGCCGTCCGACGGCCGTCCGGTGACCCTGCCCGCACAGGACATGATCATCGGTCTGCACTACCTGACGACGGTCACCCCCGGCGCCACCGGTGAGGGCCGCTCGTTCTCGTCGGTGTCCGAGGCGATCATGGCCATGGACCAGGGGTCGCTCGACCTCAACGCCATGGTCAAGATCCGCATGAACGGCGTGCACTTCGCCGAGGGCGAGGCGCCCGAGGGCTACGAGGTCGGACAGGACATCCTGCTCGAGACGACGCTGGGTCGCGCTCGCTTCAACGAGAACCTCCCCGCCGACTACCCCTTCGTGCAAGAGGTCGCCGACAAGGGCATGCTCTCGACCATCGTCAACGACCTGGCCGAGCGGTACCCGAAGGTCGCGGTCGCCGCGGCGCTCGACAACATCAAGGACGCCGGCTTCTACTGGGCCTCGCGCTCCGGTGTGACCGTCGCGCTGTCCGACGTGCTGACGCCGCCGCGCAAGCCCGAGATCGTCGCGGGCTACGAGAAGCAGGCCGCAGCGGTCCAGTCGGAGTTCGACAAGGGTCTGATCTCGGACGCCGAGCGTCGTGCCGACCTGATCAAGATCTGGACGGAGGCCACGAACGAGGTCGCCGCCGAGATGCGGGCGAACTTCCCGATCGACAACACCATCAACCGCATGGTGACGTCGGGTGCTCGTGGTAACTGGCTGCAGGTGCGCAACATCGCCGGCATGCGAGGCCTGGTGAACAACCCGAAGGGCGACATCATCCCCCGCCCGATCATCTCGTCGTACCGCGAGGGTCTGTCGGTGGCCGAGTACTTCATCGCGACGCACGGTGCCCGCAAGGGTCTGGCCGACACGGCCCTCCGTACGGCCGACTCGGGGTACCTGACCCGTCGACTCGTCGACGTGTCACAGGACGTCATCATCCGTGAAGACGACTGCGGCACCTCGCGGGGCCTCGAGATGCCGATCGCCGCACCCGACGCCGACGGCGTCATGGTGCGCGACGCGACCGTCGAGAACACCGTGTTCGCACGGTCTCTCGCCGCGGCCGCGGTCGACGCCAAGGGCACGGTGCTGGCCGAGGCCGGCGCCGACGTCGGAGACGTGCTGATCGACGAGCTCGTGGCGGCCGGTGTCGAGACCATCAAGGTCCGCTCCGTCCTCACCTGCGAGGCCGCCGTCGGTGTCTGCGCCCAGTGCTACGGCCGTTCGCTGGCCACCGGCAACCTCGTCGACATCGGAGAGGCCGTCGGCATCATCGCGGCCCAGTCGATCGGCGAGCCCGGCACGCAGCTCACGATGCGCACCTTCCACACCGGTGGTTCGGCTTCGGCCGACGACATCACGCAGGGTCTTCCCCGCGTGACGGAGCTGTTCGAGGCGCGTACCCCCAAGGGTGCGTCCCCGATCGCCGACGGTGCCGGTCGCATCACCATCGAGGACACCGACAAGGCTCGCCGCGTCATCCTCAACCTCGACAACGGAGACGAGCCGGTCATCTACCCGGTGCTCAAGCGCTCGACCCTCCTCGTCGAAGACGGTCAGCACGTCGAGCTCGGCGCGCAGATCATCGCGGGCGCCGTCGACCCCAAGGAGGTCCTGCGAGTCAAGGGCGTCCGTGCGGTTCAGCAGCACCTCGTGGGCGGCGTGCAGGACGTCTACCGCTCGCAGGGTGTGCCGATCCACGACAAGCACATCGAGGTCATCGTCCGTCAGATGCTCCGCAAGGTCACCGTCGTCGACCACGCCGACACCGATCTCCTCCCCGGAGAGCTCGTCGACCGGTCGAAGTACAACGAGATCAACCGTGCTGCGCTGACCGAGGGCAAGCGGACCGCGTCCGCTCGTCAAGAGGTCATGGGCATCACCAAGGCCTCGCTGGCGACCGAGTCGTGGCTGTCGGCCGCGTCCTTCCAGGAGACGACCCGCGTGCTCACGCAGGCCGCGATGGAAGGCAAGAGCGACCCGCTGGTCGGTCTGAAGGAGAACGTGATCATCGGAAAGCTGATCCCCGCGGGCACCGGTCTGTCGCGTTACCGCGACGTCTCGGTCGAGGCGACGGAAGAGGCGAAGGCCGAGCGGTACCCCAACCGCGTGTTCACGGACGACGCGTCGTTCAACGAGGCTGACCTCAGCTTCGTCGACTTCGACTCGTTCTCGTCGGACGACTTCACGCCCGGCACCTACAACTGATCCGCGGAGGTGCGGTGAGGGTCAGTCCCGCACCGCGCCTCCTCGAATCGACACAGGGCCCCGGCCCACGCCTCGTGCGTGGACCGGGGCCCTCCGTCGTCCCCGCCTCACTCCGGCGGGTGACCGTTACCGGGCGATAGGGTCGGCGGCGTGCGCTACGAACGGCAGCTGTCAGACACGGTCCACCTGAGGGAGGCGCGGGTCGACGACGCCGCGTCCCTCGCCGCCGCCTACGACCGCAACAGAGCGCACCTCGTCCCTTGGGATCCCGAGCGCACGCCCTCGTTCTTCACGGAGCACGGTCAACGGAGCGTGCTGGCCGGTCGGCTCGCGTCCTCGGCGGCGGGGGAGGGGCAGTCGTTCCTCCTGATCGAGGGAGACGAGGTCGTCGGCGGCATCTCGCTCAACCAGATCGTCCGCGGCCCCGTCCAGCGGGCGACGGTCGGCTACTGGCTCGACCACGAGCACGTCGGTCGGGGCCTGGCGACGGCCGCCGTCGGAGCCGTCGTCGACTTCGCGACCGTGACCCTGCGTCTGCACCGCCTCGAGGCGGGCGCCCTGCCCCGCAACGCCGCGTCGCGGGCCGTGCTGATCCGCTCCGGCTTCGTCGAGTACGGCTATGCGGCGAGCTATCTGCGCATCGCGGGCGTGTGGGAGGACCACGTGCTGTACCACCGCCTCCTCGGCTCGGCGTAGCCTCGACGACATGAATCGCGCCGTCTACGCGGTGATGGGCACCGTCCTCTTCGCGGCGCTGATCATCACCACCGCCGCGTTCGAGAGCGTGCTCCTCGACCGCGACGTCATCGCCGAACCCGACGCCGGCACCCTCCTCGGCCCCGCGATGTTCGCGGTGGCGGTGCTGATCGTGCTGCTGTCGCTCCTGCGGTCCGCCGCCCTGGCCGACGCCGTCGACGGGGCCGCGCCGACCATGCGCGGCGCGTTCCCCGCCCAGCCGGCCGACGATCCCGCCCGGCGAGCCGCGACCCGGCCGGCGCTCGATCCCGACGACGAGCTCCGTCCGCGACATGCTCCACTGCTGCCGGCCGCGATCACGACCGCTGCGCTCGTCTATCTCGCGATGCTGCTCGTCGGGTCGGTCTGGTACGGGCTGGTCAGAGACGACCTGTTCTGGGCGACGCTCTTCGCCGGGCGGTACGCGCTGTCGCCGCTCGTGCTCGGCTCCGCGCTGTGGGCGGGTCTCGTCGTGGCGGGCACCGTCGCCGTCTCACGCGTCGCACCCCAGGCGTAGGTCGTCTGGAGCTGCCCCGCGGCCGGTCCCGCTGCCGGCCGACATTTGATTAACCCCCCGGGTCGAAGCTATGCTCTAGCGGGTGTGCGTTTAACCGCGCCCACACCCATTACCCCTCGGCGTCGCCGTCGAGTCGGGTAGCGACCGTCTCGGTCTCCGAGACGAGGATTCCGGCGATTCCGCCGGACAGAGCACAGCGATGCGAGAGCAGCGCGACTCGGCCGGGTCGTCAGACCGGGCCGAGATCGAACGAGGAGAACCAGTGCCAACTATTCAGCAGCTGGTCCGCAAGGGACGCACGCCGAAGGTCGTCAAGACCAAGGCCCCCGCCCTGCGGTCCAACCCCCAGCAGCGTGGCGTGTGCACGCGTGTGTACACCACCACCCCCAAGAAGCCGAACTCCGCGCTCCGCAAGGTCGCTCGTGTGAAGCTCTCGAACGGCACCGAGGTCACCGCCTACATCCCCGGCGAGGGCCACAACCTGCAGGAGCACTCGATGGTGCTCGTCCGCGGCGGTCGTGTCAAAGACCTCCCCGGTGTGCGCTACAAGATCGTCCGTGGCGCCCTCGACACCCAGGCCGTGAAGAACCGCAAGCAGGCTCGCAGCCTCTACGGTGCGAAGAAGGACAAGAAGTAATGCCTCGTAAAGGACCCGCGCCCAAGCGCCCTGTCGTCGCCGACCCGGTCTACGGTGCGCCGATCGTCAGCCAGCTCGTCAACAAGATCCTCCTCGACGGCAAGAAGGGGCTCGCCGAGCGCATCGTCTACGGTGCTCTCGCCGGCGTCTCCGCCAAGAACGACCAAGACGCGGTCGCCACGCTGAAGAAGGCGCTCGACAACGTGCGCCCGACTCTCGAGGTCCGTTCGCGTCGCGTCGGCGGTTCGACCTACCAGGTCCCCGTCGAGGTCAAGCCCCACCGCGCCAACACCCTGGCTCTCCGCTGGCTCACCAGCTACGCCAAGGCTCGTCGCGAGAAGACCATGACCGAGCGTCTCATGAACGAGATCCTCGACGCCTCGAACGGTCTCGGCGCCGCTGTCAAGCGTCGCGAAGACACGCACAAGATGGCCGAGTCGAACAAGGCCTTCGCGCACTACCGCTGGTAACCGGCCGAGGAGGCGCGGTGTGCGCATCCCGCGCACCGCACCTCCTCGTCCCCCCACTCCCCACCTATCCCTTCGGAGGAACCCGTGGCACAAGATGTGCTCACCGACCTGAACAAGGTCCGCAACATCGGCATCATGGCTCACATCGATGCTGGCAAGACGACGACCACCGAGCGCATCCTGTACTACACGGGCATCACCCACAAGATCGGTGAGGTCCACGACGGTGCGGCCACGATGGACTGGATGGCGCAGGAGCAAGAGCGCGGCATCACCATCACCTCGGCTGCGACGACGTGCTTCTGGAACAAGAACCAGATCAACATCATCGACACCCCCGGTCACGTCGACTTCACGGTCGAGGTCGAGCGCTCGCTCCGCGTCCTCGACGGCGCCGTCGCCGTCTTCGACGGCAAGGAGGGCGTCGAGCCCCAGTCCGAGACCGTCTGGCGTCAGGCCGACAAGTACGACGTGCCCCGCATCTGCTTCGTCAACAAGATGGACAAGCTCGGCGCCGACTTCTACTTCACGGTCGACACGATCATCAACCGCCTCGGCGCCAAGCCGCTGGTCATGCAGCTCCCGATCGGTGCCGAGAGCTCCTTCGAGGGCGTCGTCGACCTGGTCGAGATGCGTGCCCTCACGTGGCGCGGCGACGCCAAGGGTGACGTCGAGCTGGGTGCCAAGTACGAGATCGAAGAGATCCCCGAAGACCTGAAGGAGAAGGCCGCGGAGTACCGCGCCAAGCTCCTCGAGACGGTCGCCGAGTCGGACGACGCGCTGCTCGAGAAGTACTTCGGTGGCGAAGAGCTCACGATCGCCGAGATCAAGGGCGCCGTCCGCAAGATGACGGTCAACTCCGAGCTGTACCCGATCTTCTGCGGTTCCGCCTTCAAGAACCGCGGCGTCCAGCCGATGCTCGACGCGGTCATCGACTACCTCCCCTCGCCGCTCGACGTGCCTCCCATGGAGGGCCACGACGTCCGCGACGCCGAGAAGGTCATCATCCGCAAGCCCGAGTCGTCGGAGCCCTTCTCGGCTCTCGCCTTCAAGGTCGCGGTGCACCCGTTCTTCGGTCGTCTGACCTACGTCCGCGTCTACTCGGGTTCGATCGAGTCCGGCGCCCAGGTCATCAACTCGACCAAAGACAAGAAAGAGCGCATCGGCAAGATCTTCCAGATGCACTCCAACAAGGAGAACCCGGTCGAGAGCGTGACCGCCGGCCACATCTACGCGGTCATCGGTCTGAAGTTCACCACGACCGGCGACACCCTGTGCGACCCGTCCGAGCAGATCGTGCTCGAGTCGATGACGTTCCCCGAGCCCGTCATCGAGGTCGCCATCGAGCCGAAGACCAAGGCCGACCAGGAGAAGCTCTCGCTGGCCATCCAGAAGCTCGCCGAAGAGGACCCGACGTTCCGCGTCGAGCTCAACGTCGAGACCGGTCAGACGGTCATCAAGGGCATGGGCGAGCTCCACCTCGACATCCTCGTCGACCGCATGAAGCGCGAGTTCAACGTCGAGGCGAACGTGGGCAAGCCCCAGGTCGCCTACCGCGAGACCCTCAAGAAGGGCATCGAGCGGTACGACTACACGCACAAGAAGCAGACCGGTGGTTCGGGTCAGTTCGCGAAGATCCAGATCGCGCTCGAGCCCTACGAGGTCACCGCCGAGTCGACCTACGAGTTCGTCAACAAGGTCACCGGTGGTCGCGTGCCGCGCGAGTACATCCCGTCGGTCGACGCCGGCATCCAGGACGCCATGCAGGTGGGTGTCCTCGCGGGCTACCCGACCGTGGGTGTCCGGGCGCTGCTGCTCGACGGTGCGGCGCACGACGTCGACTCGTCCGAGATGGCCTTCAAGATCGCTGGGTCGATCGCCTACAAAGAGGCGGCTCGCAAGGCCCAGCCCGTTCTCCTCGAACCGCTCATGGCGGTCGAGGTCCGTACGCCCGAAGAGTATATGGGCGACGTCATCGGCGACCTCAGCTCGCGACGCGGGCAGATCTCGTCGATGGAAGACGCCAGTGGTGTGAAGGTCGTTCGGGCCAGCGTGCCGCTGTCGGAGATGTTCGGATACGTCGGTGACCTGCGGTCGAAGACCTCGGGTCGTGCCGTCTACTCGATGACGTTCGAGTCCTATCAGGAGGTCCCCTCGGCGGTCGCCGAGGAGATCATCCAGAAGAACAAGGGCGAATAGTCCCGAACCACGCGGCCGAACCTCGACCGCGTAACATGTACACACACCAATCCGCAGTGTCCGGTAGGCCGGGTCATCGACCCGGCCCCCGGCTCCACTGCAACCGAGTCCTGAGGAGGACCCACAGTGGCTAAGGCCAAGTTCGAGCGGACCAAGCCGCACGTCAACATCGGAACCATCGGTCACGTCGACCACGGCAAGACCACGCTCACCGCGGCGATCACCAAGGTGCTGCACGACAAGTACCCGAACCTCAACGAGGCGTCGGCGTTCGACCAGATCGACAACGCGCCCGAAGAGAAGCAGCGCGGCATCACGATCAACATCTCGCACGTCGAGTACCAGACCGAGAAGCGCCACTACGCTCACGTCGATGCACCCGGCCACGCCGACTACATCAAGAACATGATCACCGGTGCGGCTCAGATGGACGGCGCGATCCTCGTGGTCGCCGCCACCGACGGCCCGATGCCCCAGACGCGTGAGCACGTCCTGCTCGCCCGTCAGGTCGGCGTGCCCTACATCGTCGTGGCCCTGAACAAGTCCGACATGGTCGACGACGAGGAGATCCTCGAGCTCGTCGAGATCGAGGTGCGCGAGCTCCTCTCCAGCCAGGACTTCGACGGCGACAACGCTCCCGTCGTGCAGGTCTCCGCTCTCAAGGCCCTCGAGGGCGACGAGAAGTGGGCCGCCACGGTCGCCGACCTGATGGACCAGGTCGACGAGAACGTGCCGGAGCCCGTCCGTGCGACGGACCAGCCCTTCCTCATGCCCGTCGAGGACGTCTTCACGATCACCGGTCGTGGAACCGTCATCACCGGTCGTGTCGAGCGAGGCATCCTGAAGCCGAACGACGAGGTCGAGATCGTCGGCATCAAGGAGAAGTCCTCCAAGACCACCGTCACCGCCATCGAGATGTTCCGCAAGACCCTCGAAGACGCACGCGCCGGTGAGAACGTCGGACTCCTGCTCCGTGGCACGAAGCGTGAAGACGTCGAGCGCGGCCAGGTCGTCGTCAAGCCCGGCTCGATCACGCCCCACACCGAGTTCGAGGCGAACGTCTACATCCTCTCGAAGGACGAGGGCGGCCGTCACAACCCGTTCTACGCGAACTACCGCCCGCAGTTCTACTTCCGCACCACCGACGTCACGGGTGTCATCACGCTGCCCGAGGGCACCGAGATGGTCATGCCCGGCGACACGACTGAGATCACCGTTCAGCTGATCCAGCCCATCGCCATGGAAGAGGGCCTCCGCTTCGCCATCCGCGAGGGTGGTCGCACGGTGGGTGCCGGTACCGTCACCAAGATCGTCAAGTAAGTACTGGTCCTCCAGCACTGCTGATCTCGAGAGAGGTCGGACCCTTCGGGGTCCGGCCTCTTTCTCGTCTCCGGGTACACGATGGACTCGAGCCGGACCGACCGGCACGGACGGGAGATCTCCATGGCAGGCTTCGACGACATCAGCAAGAAGGCCCAGGCCTTCCTGAAAGACGGCAAGGTCCAGGAGGCGCTGAAGAGCGAGAAGGCGGAGGGCGTCAGCGACTCCGTGCTCGACGCCGTCGCCAAGGCGGCCGACAAGGCCACCGGTGGCAAGCACTCCGACAAGATCGAGCAGGCACGGCGGCAGGCCGACGAGAAGCTCGGCGACCGCTGACGTGTCATGACCGGCGGGCGGCCTGGGATCACCCCGGGTCGCCCGTCGGGTGTTTACTCGACTGATGCCGCGCCTCCGTCGAACCGATGCCACGAGGCCCGGCATCTCGCGCAGGCGGGCGGGCTCCGGCTTCTCCTACCGCGACGAGAACGGCGCGCTCGTGACCGACCCCGGGCTCAGGGCTCGGATCGATCATCTCGGCATCCCACCCGCCTGGACCGACGTCTGGATCGCGCCCTATCCGAACGGCCACGTGCAGGCGACGGGTGTGGACGCCGCCGGGCGTCGACAGTACGTCTACCACCCCACCTGGCGTGAGCAGAAGGACCGCCTGAAGTTCGATCGTGCGATGGCTCTCGCCGAATCGCTGCCGGCTGCCCGCGGGCGCGTCACCCGGCATCTGCGACTCGCCGAGCCCGTGCGTGAGCGCGCCCTGGCGACCGGCTTCCGCATGCTCGACACCGGCTCCCTCCGGGTCGGCTCCGAACGCTACGCCGAGCAGCACGGCAGTCATGGGCTGTCGACGCTGCTCTGCGCGCACGTGTCGGTCTCCGGCGACGCGGTGTCGCTGGCGTTCCCCGCCAAGAGCGGTCAGGCGTGGGAGTCGTCGATCCGTGACGCCGACCTCGCGTCCGTCGTCCGCGGGCTCAAGAGCCGCGGCCCCCGGGCGCGTCTCCTGGCCTGGCGTCCCGCGGCCGGCGATCCGTGGCGCCCGCTGCACGCGGTCGAGATCAACGACTACGTCCGAGAGCAGACCGGGGGAGACTTCACGGCGAAGGACTTCCGCACGCTGCACGGCACGGTGGCGGCAGCGGTCGGTCTCGCGAATGCGGGCCCGCAGCAGACCCCCACGAGGAGGCGCAAGGCCGTCTCGCAGGCCATCGCGGCGGCCGCAGAGGTGCTCGGCAACACCCCCGCCGTCGCCCGGGCGTCGTACGTCGACCCGCGTCTGATCGATGCCTACGAGCACGGGGAGACCATCGATCCGGCTCGCATCGCCTCCGCCGAGTCGGAGGTCAGAGCGCTCCTCTACCGGTGAAGCCGCCCCGAGCGTTCGCCAGCGCTCGGCTCGATGACGTACCGTTGAGGGTTGCGTCGGATCGAGTCCGGCGCCCGAGAGGAACTACTGCAGTGATGGACGAGTGCATCCACGGTTTCGAGAGAGAGCTGTGCGACATCTGCGCGCCTCGCCGACGCGAGCCCCAGGTCGACGCCGACGGTCAGGTCAAGACCCTCGTGCCCAAGCGGCGTGCCGCCTCTCGGAAGCCCGAGTCGCTCCGCAGCACCCCCGCACTCCCTCGGGACATGGCGGCGTCCGCCGTGGCCGCTCAGGCGGCCCAGACGCCCGTCCCCGTGTTCTCCCAGCAGCGCGTCTACCACTGGACCCACGTCTCCAACCTGCCCGGCATCCTCGAGTCCGGTGAGATCCGCGCCGGCGCCACGCCGGTGCTCGACGTCAGCTCCGAGGCCACCCGTGCGCTCCGCGCCTCGGTGACCGCCGCCTCCGGCGCTCCGCTCGCCGACCACGTGCCGTTCTCGCTCTCGCCCCACGCCACCGCCTGGGACACCGTGCGCTCCGGTGCCGAGGGCTACGAGTGGTCCGACGCCGCCCGCACGGCGAAGGCCACGGACTTCGTCATGCTCGTCGTCCCGATCTCCGCCCTGGGCGACGACTTCGTCGTCACCGAGGGTGACGCTGCGGTCCAGGGTGTGCGCGCCGGTGTGGGCGTCGACGACGCCGCGGGCATGGTGCGCCGGTTCTCGCTCGCCGACCCCGACCTGCTCGAGCCCGAGGTGCTCGTCCCGTCGCGTGTCGCCTTCGACGCCGTCACCCTCGTGGGCGTGCCGAACGACAAGGTCCGCGACGCCGTCAAGAACCTCGTGGCCGACGCCGGCGGGCACGCCCCGCGCATCTCGGTCTACCCGCCCTGGTTCCGACCCTCGCCCGTCGAGCAGGTCTGATTCCGACAGGGGTCGCGTCCACCCAGGAGGCGCGCGCGGCCCCTCTCCGAAATCCGCGACACGCCCGGGTTGCAGCAAATGCAGGCGTGTGGCAAAATCGTCTAGTTCCACACTTCGGGTTGCGCCACGGGCGCCACCACGGATCACTGCCAGGCAGTGCACAGACGTATCGCGTCTGGGCCGCGGGTAGCAGGACGCATCTCACAATCGAATCCCTTGCGACGCCCGCCCCTCGGGGTGCGGCAGGCGGGGCGATGACCACGATGACTGCCCTCCCCGGGTCTTCTCCGCGGCCATCGGCCGGGTTCCGAGATGGATTGACACAAGAACAGCGGTACGCGAGAGACACGTAGTGCCAGATGTTTGCCCAGCAAACAGCGTCAGGCGGCCCTCGAGGTGCGCGACGTCCGAACGAGAGAGAGTCACACATGGCGGGACAGAAGATCCGCATCCGACTTAAGTCGTATGACCACGAGGTCATCGACTCCTCCGCGCGCAAGATCGTCGACACGGTCACCCGCGCGGGCGCTACGGTGGTCGGCCCCGTGCCGCTGCCGACGGAGAAGAACGTGGTCGTCGTGATCCGTTCGCCCCACAAGTACAAGGACTCGCGCGAGCACTTCGAGAAGCGCACGCACAAGCGCCTCATCGACATCGTCGACCCGACGCCGAAGGCCGTCGACTCGCTCATGCGTCTCGACCTCCCCGCCGACGTCAACATCGAGATCAAGCTGTAGGGGGCGACCATGACCATCAGCACCACGAAGAACGTCAAGGGCCTGCTCGGCAAGAAGCTCGGCATGACCCAGGTCTGGGACGAGAACAACAAGCTCATCCCCGTCACCGTCGTCGAGATCGCTCCGAACGTCGTGACCCAGGTCCGCTCGCTCGAGAAAGACGGTTACACGGCCGTCCAGATCGCCGCCGGTCAGATCGACCCCCGAAAGGCCACCAAGCCGGCCGTCGGTCACTTCGACGCCGCCGGTGTCACGCCCCGCCGCCACCTCACCGAGGTCCGCACCGCCGACGCCGCCGAGTACGCACTCGGTCAGGAGCTCACGGTCGACACCTTCGAGGCCGGCCAGAAGGTCGACGTCGTCGGCACCTCCAAGGGCAAGGGCTTCGCCGGTGTCATGAAGCGTCACAACTTCAAGGGCGTCGGCGCCTCGCACGGTGCCCACCGCAACCACCGCAAGCCCGGTTCGATCGGTGCTTCGTCGACCCCCAGCCGTGTCTTCAAGGGCATGCGCATGGCCGGTCGCATGGGTGGCGACCGGGTCACCATCCTGAACCTCACGGTGCACGCCGTCGACGCCGAGAAGGGTCTGCTGCTCGTCAAGGGCGCCGTCCCCGGTGCTCGCGGCCGCATCGTTTTCGTCCGTACCGCCGTGAAGGGGAAGTAGCTCATGGCCACCACTACCGCATCGGCCGCCTCGGTCGACGTCCTCGACGCCACCGGCTCGAAGACCGGCACCGTCGAGCTGCCCGTCGAGCTCTTCGACGTCGTCACCAACGTCCCGCTGATCCACCAGGTCGTCGTCGCCCAGCAGGCCGCCGCCCGTCAGGGAACCCACAAGACCAAGCGTCGTGGCGAGGTCTCCGGCGCCGGTCGCAAGCCGTTCAAGCAGAAGGGAACCGGTCGCGCTCGTCAGGGCTCGATCCGCGCTCCTCAGATGACCGGCGGTGGCATCGTCCACGGGCCGCAGCCGCGTGACTACGCGCAGCGCACGCCCAAGAAGATGATCGCCGCAGCCCTCCTCGGCGCCCTGTCCGACCGTGCACGCGGTGCCCGCGTCCACGTCGTCGAGAGCTTCGTCGCCGACTCGATCAGCACCAAGGTCGCGCTCGACCTCCTCGCGTCCGTCGCGTCGAGCAAGCACGTCCTGATCGTCGTCGACCGCGACGACGAGCTGACCCGCAAGAGCGTTCGCAACGTGACCACGGTCCACGTGATCACGTACGACCAGCTCAACGCCTACGACGTGCTCGTCAGCGACGACATCGTCTTCACGA
Organism: Frigoribacterium sp. AC394; assembly: GCF_979258095.1. NCBI lineage: Bacteria > Bacillati > Actinomycetota > Actinomycetes > Micrococcales > Microbacteriaceae > Frigoribacterium > Frigoribacterium sp. AC394. Next base: position 2,208,258 of record NZ_OZ409834.1, read on the forward strand.
AGAGCGCCTTCGACGGCTTCGTCGCCTCGAAGACCAAGAAGGAGGCCTCCGCATGAGCGGCTACGGCAAGGACCCTCGCGACGTCATCATCTCGCCCGTCGTCTCCGAGAAGAGCTACTCCCTGATCGATCAGGGCAAGTACACCTTCATCGTCGACCCGCGGTCGAACAAGACCGAGATCAAGCTCGCCATCGAGAAGATCTTCGACGTCAAGGTCGACAGCATCAACACGCTCAACCGGACGGGCAAGACCCGTCGCACCCGTTTCGGGACCGGCAAGCGCAAAGACACCAAGCGCGCCATCGTGACGCTCAAGTCCGGTTCCATCGACATCTTCACGGCTGTCGGCTAGGGAGCAGAGGGATAAAACATGGCTATTCGTAACTACAAGCCCACGACGCCGGGTCGCCGCGGTTCGTCGGTCGCCGACTTCGCGGAGATCACGCGTTCGACGCCCGAGAAGTCGCTGCTCCGTCCGCTGACCAAGTCGGGTGGGCGTAACAACGCCGGTCGCATCACGACCCGTCACATCGGTGGTGGCCACAAGCGCCAGTACCGCGTGATCGACTTCCGTCGTCACGACAAAGACGGCGTCAACGCCAAGGTCGCTCACATCGAGTACGACCCCAACCGCACGGCGCGCATCGCGCTCCTGCACTTCATGGACGGCTCGAAGCGCTACATCATCGCTCCGAACAAGCTGTCGCAGGGTGACATCGTCGAGTCGGGTGCCGGGGCCGACATCAAGCCCGGCAACAACCTGCCGCTGAAGAACATCCCCGTCGGTACCGTCATCCACGCCATCGAGCTCAAGCCCGGTGGAGGCGCGAAGATGGCCCGTTCCGCCGGTGCGTCGGTCCGTCTGGTCGCCAAAGACGGCCCCTACGCGCAGCTCCGTCTGCCGTCGGGCGAGGTCCGCAACGTCGACGCCCGCTGCCGCGCCACCATCGGCGAGGTCGGCAACGCCGAGCAGTCGAACATCAACTGGGGCAAGGCCGGCCGCATGCGCTGGAAGGGCGTCCGCCCGACCGTCCGTGGTGTCGCCATGAACCCCGTCGACCACCCGCACGGTGGTGGTGAGGGCAAGACCTCCGGTGGTCGTCACCCGGTCAGCCCGTGGGGCCAGAAAGAAGGCCGCACGCGCCACCCCAACAAGGAGAGCGACAAGCTCATCGTCCGTCGTCGTAACGCTGGCAAGAAGCGTAAGTAGGAGTTGTAGAAGATGCCACGCAGTCTTAAGAAGGGCCCCTTCGTTGACGACCACCTGCTCCGCAAGGTCGTCACGCAGAACGAGGCCAGCACCAAGAACGTCATCAAGACCTGGTCGCGCCGATCGATGATCATCCCGAACATGCTGGGACACACCATCGCCGTGCACGACGGACGCAAGCACATCCCCGTGTTCGTGACCGAGAGCATGATCGGCCACAAGCTCGGTGAGTTCGCGCCCACCCGCACCTTCCGTGGTCACGTGAAGGACGACAAGAAGGGTCGTCGCCGCTAACGCGGCGACGTAAGGAGGAGAGAAATGGTGGAGTCGATCGCACGCGTGCGTCACATCCGCGTCACCCCCATGAAGGCCCGTCGCGTCGTCAACCTGATCCGCGGCAAGCAGGCCCTCGAGGCCCTGGCCATCCTGAAGTTCGCGCCCCAGGGTGCGAGCGAGCCCGTCTACAAGCTCGTCGCGTCGGCCATGGCCAACGCCCGTGTCAAGGCGGACAAAGACAACAGCTACCTCGACGAGCAGGACCTCTACGTGAGCCGTGCATTCGTCGATCAGGGTGCAACCCTCAAGCGGTTCCAGCCGCGAGCCCAGGGGCGCGCCTTCCAGATCCTGAAGCGCACCAGCCACATCACGATCGTCCTCGCGACGCCTGATGAGGTCGAGGCTGCCGACGCTACGAAGAAGGCGAGCAAGTAATGGGCCAGAAAGTAAACCCGTACGGCTTCCGTCTGGGCATCACCACCGACCACGTGTCGCGGTGGTTCACCGACAGCACCAAGCCGGGCCAGCGTTACAGCGACTACGTCGCCGAAGACGTGAAGATCCGCACCCTGCTCAAGACCTCGCTCGACCGCGCCGGCGTGGCCAAGATCGAGATCGAGCGCACCCGTGACCGCGTCCGCGTCGACATCCACACCGCCCGTCCGGGCATCGTGATCGGTCGTCGTGGCGCCGAGGCCGAGCGCATCCGCGGCGACCTCGAGAAGCTCACGAGCAAGCAGATCCAGCTCAACATCCTCGAGGTCAAGAACCCCGAGGCCGAGGCTCAGCTCGTCGCACAGGGCATCGCCGAGCAGCTCGCTGCTCGTGTCGCCTTCCGTCGTGCGATGCGCAAGGGCCTCCAGGGCGCGCAGCGCGCCGGCGCCAAGGGTGTCCGCATCCAGGTGTCCGGTCGTCTCGGCGGCGCCGAGATGAGCCGCTCGGAGTTCTACCGCGAGGGCCGCGTGCCCCTGCACACGCTCCGCGCGAACATCGACTACGGCTTCTACGAGGCCAAGACCACCTTCGGTCGCATCGGTGTCAAGGTCTGGATCTACAAGGGCGACATCACCAACAAGGAGCTCGCACGCGAGCAGGCGAACCAGAAGTCGTCTCGCCCCGAGCGCCGTAACGACCGTGACGGTGCCCGTCGCGGCGGGGGCGACCGCGCTCCCCGCGAGCAGAAGGCACCCGCCACCACAGGAGCTGAGGCGTAACCATGCTTATCCCCCGTCGTGTCAAGCACCGCAAGCAGCACCACCCCGGTCGCAGTGGCCAGGCCACTGGTGGCACCAAGGTCAGCTTCGGTGAGTACGGCATCCAGGCACTCACGCCCGCTTACGTGACCAACCGTCAGATCGAGTCCGCTCGTATCGCCATGACGCGTCACATCAAGCGCGGCGGCAAGGTCTGGATCAACATCTACCCCGACCGCCCCCTCACGAAGAAGCCCGCCGAGACCCGCATGGGTTCCGGTAAGGGTTCGCCCGAGTGGTGGGTCGCCAACGTCAAGCCCGGTCGCGTGCTCTTCGAGCTCAGCGGCGTGTCTGACGAAATCGCGCGCGAGGCACTCACTCGTGCGATCCACAAGCTGCCCCTCAAGGCACGCATCATCAAGCGCGAGGAGGGCGACGCATAATGGCGATCGGATCCAAAGAGCTCCGTCCGACCGAGCTCGACACTTTCGAAGACGAGCGTCTGGTCGACGAGCTGAAGAAGGCCAAAGAAGAGCTGTTCAACCTGCGCTTCCAGTCGGCCACGGGCCAGCTCGAGAGCCACGGCCGCCTGCGTGCCGTGAAGCGCGACATCGCTCGCATCTACACGGTTCTGCGTGAGCGCGAGCTCGGCATCCGTGCCACCCCCGTCGCCGTCGAGGCCGCTCCCAAGGCGACCAAGAAGTCGACCAAGAAGGCCGCCGCCGACGAGGCGCCCGCCGCCGAGACCGTCGAGACCGCCGAGGAGAAGTAATGGCTACCGAGAACAAGACCGAGGTCGACTCGGCAGCCGTCGAGACCCGCGGCTACCGCAAGACCCGTCGCGGCTACGTGACCAGCGACAAGATGGACAAGACCATCACCGTCGAGGTCGAGGACCGCGTCAAGCACCCCCTGTACGGCAAGGTCATCCGCCGCACGTCCAAGGTCAAGGCGCACGACGAGGCCAACGCGGCCGGTGTCGGCGACCTCGTCGTGATCAGCGAGACCCGTCCGCTCAGCGCCTCCAAGCGCTGGCGCCTGGTCGAGATCCTCGAGAAGGCGAAGTAGGCCTCGCGGCCTGCTTGCGTAGAAGGAGACACAAGTGATTCAGCAGGAATCCCGCCTCAAGATCGCCGACAACACCGGTGCGAAAGAGATCCTCACCATCCGCGTCCTCGGAGGCTCCGGCCGTCGTTACGCGGGTCTCGGTGACGTCATTGTCGCAACGGTGAAGGACGCCATCCCCGGCGGAAACGTCAAGAAGGGTGACGTCGTCAAAGCCGTCATCGTTCGCACCAAGAAAGAGGTCCGTCGTCCGGACGGCTCTTACATCAAGTTCGACGAGAACGCCGCAGTGATCCTGAAGGCCGATGGGGACCCCCGCGGTACCCGTATCTTCGGGCCGGTCGGTCGCGAACTTCGCGACAAGAAGTTCATGAAGATCATCTCGCTGGCGCCGGAGGTTATCTAAGTCATGGCAAACATCAAGAAGGGTGACCTGGTTCAGGTCATCACCGGCGCGACGCAGACGCGTGGCGGCGACCGTGGCAAGCAGGGCAAGGTCCTCGAGGTCCTCGTCGAGCGCAACCGCGTGGTCGTCGAGGGCGTCAACCTCGTCACCAAGCACGTCCGCGTCGGCCAGACGCAGCGCGGCACGAAGACCGGTGGCATCGAGACGCACGAGGCACCCATCCACGTGTCGAACGTCGCCATCGTCGACCCCAAGACCAAGAAGCCGACGCGAGTGGGCTTCCGTGAAGAGACGGTCACCAAGGGCGGCGTCACCAAGACCGTCCGTGTCCGTTACGCCAAGGCGTCGGGAGAGAACCTCTGATGACTGACACCACCACCACCCCGACTGCGCTGCCGCGCCTCAAGGCGAAGTACCGCGCGGAGATCCTTCCGCAGCTGAAGAGCGACTTCGGTTTCACGAACGTCCACCAGGTCCCCGGCCTGGTCAAGATCGTCGTGAACACCGGTGTCGGCGAGGCCGCTCGTGACAGCAAGATCATCGACGGTGCCATCAAGGACCTCACCGCCATCACGGGTCAGAAGCCGCAGGTCACGAAGGCTCGCAAGTCGATCGCCCAGTTCAAGCTCCGCGAGGGTCAGCCCATCGGCGCCCACGTGACGCTTCGCGGCGACCGTGCATGGGAGTTCCTCGACCGGCTGCTGTCGCTCGCGCTTCCCCGCATCCGCGACTTCCGTGGTCTCAGCGACCGCCAGTTCGACGGAAACGGCAACTACACGTTCGGTCTCACGGAGCAGAGCATGTTCCACGAGATCGACCAGGACCGCATCGACCGCGTGCGTGGATTCGACATCACCGTCGTCACCACCGCCAAGAACGACGACGAGGGACGCGCGCTGCTGAAGGCGCTCGGCTTCCCGTTCCGTTCGGCCGACTCGGCCAAGTAAGATCGTCCGGTCGGCAACTCGCACGTCGAGTTGCCGGCCGTTCCCCTGAGGTCGCGGAGATTCGCTCTGCGACCACCCGATCGTCCAGGTCGGCACCCGGTGTACCGGATGTCGAAACCGGATGAGAAAGAGATCAATCGCATGACGATGACAGATCCGGTCGCAGACCTGCTGACCAGACTGCGCAACGCGAACTCGGCCTTCCACGAGACCGTGTCGCTTCCGAGCAGCAAGCTCAAGTCCCACATCGCCGAGATCCTCAAGCGCGAGGGTTTCATCGAGTCGTGGAAGGTCGAAGACGCCCGCGTCGGACAGACCCTCACCATCGACCTCAAGTACGGCCCCGCCCGTGAGCGCTCCATCAAGGGCATCAAGCGCGTGTCGAAGCCCGGTCTCCGGGTCTACGCGAAGTCGACCGAGATCCCTCAGGTGCTCGGTGGACTCGGTGTAGCCATCCTGTCGACTTCCTCCGGTCTGCTGACCGACCGTGAGGCCCAGAAGAAGGGCGTGGGCGGAGAAGTCATCGCCTACGTGTGGTAACTCGTCATGTCTCGAATCGGAAGACTCCCCATCTCGATCCCTGCCGGGGTCGACGTGAAGATCGACGGCCAGGCCGTCACCGTCAAGGGCCCCAAGGGTGAGCTGTCGCTCATCGTGAAGAGCCCCATCGAAGCCAAGCTCGAAGAGGGCACGGTCGTCGTGACCCGCCCCGACGACGAGCGCGAGTCGCGTTCGCTGCACGGCCTCACGCGTACCCTCATCGCCAACCAGATCATCGGTGTGACGCAGGGCTACACGAAGGGCCTCGAGGTCGTCGGAACCGGCTACCGCGTCCAGGCCAAGGGCTCGAACGTCGAGTTCGCCCTCGGTTACTCGCACCCCATCACCGTCGAGCCGCCTGCGGGCATCAGCTTCACGGTCGAAGGCAACAACAAGCTCACGGTCGTCGGAATCGACAAGCAGGCCGTCGGCGAAGTCGCCGCCAACATCCGCAAGCTGCGCAAGCCCGAGCCCTACAAGGGCAAGGGTGTGCGCTACGCCGGCGAGGTCGTCCGCCGCAAGGCCGGAAAGTCAGGTAAGTAATCATGGGTCTCGGTACACGAGGAAAGAGCAAGTCGGCCGCCACCAAGCGCCGTCACACCCGCCTGCGCAAGAAGGTCGTGGGCACCGAAGAGCGCCCCCGTCTCGTCGTCACCCGTTCGGCCCGGCACGTGTTCGTGCAGGTCGTCGACGACAGCAAGGGCTTCACCGTCGCCAGCGCATCGACCCTCGAGGCCGACCTGCGGTCGTTCGACGGTGACAAGACCGCTAAGTCCCGCAAGGTCGGCGAGCTCGTCGCCGAGCGCGCCAAGGCAGCGGGCATCGAGGCCGTCGTGTTCGATCGCGGCGGCAACAAGTACGCCGGACGCGTCGCGGCCATCGCCGAAGGCGCCCGAGAGGCTGGTTTGAACCTGTGAGCGACGCTACGAACACCACACCCCCCGCCGAGCCCGAGGCGACTGCGACGACCGAGGCGACCAAGGCTCCGGCCGAGGCCGTCGTCGAGCGCCCCGTCGAGACGGCTGCGGGCTCCGAGTCCAACAACCGCGAGGGTGGTCGTACCGACCGCCGTGGCGGTCAGGGACGCGGGGATCGCAACGCCGGTGGCCGCGGCCGCGGTGACCGCGACGACAAGAGCCAGTTCCTGGAGCGAGTCGTCACGATCAACCGCGTGTCCAAGGTCGTCAAGGGCGGTCGTCGCTTCAGCTTCACCGCGCTCGTCGTGGTCGGAGACGGCAACGGACTCGTCGGCGTCGGCTACGGCAAGGCCCGCGAGGTCCCCACGGCGATCAGCAAGGGCGTCGAAGAGGCGAAGAAGAACTTCTTCCGCGTCCCCCGCATCGGCAACACGATCCCGCACCCCGTGCAGGGTGAGGCCGCTGCAGGCGTCGTCATGCTGCGTCCGGCCTCGGCCGGTACCGGTGTCATCGCCGGTGGTCCCGTCCGCGCCGTGCTCGAGTGCGCCGGTGTCCACGACGTGCTGAGCAAGTCGCTCGGTTCGTCCAACACGATCAACATCGTCCACGCGACCGTCGAGGCGCTCAAGCAGCTCGAAGAGCCGCGTGCCGTCGCCGCCCGTCGTGGGCTCGACATCGACGCCGTCATGCCGGCCTTCATGGTTCGTGCAGAGCAGGCGGCGCGTGACGCAGCAACCGCGAAGGCAGGTGCATGATGGCCGCCAACCTCAAGGTGACCCAGATCAAGTCCGTAATCAGCGAGAAGCAGAACCAGCGTGACACGCTGCGGAGCTTGGGCCTCAAGCGCATCGGCCAGTCGGTCGTCCGCGAAGACAACAAGCAGAACCGCGGCTACGTCAACACGGTCGCCCACCTCGTGAAGGTCGAGGAGATTGACTAATGGCTGACGAGAAGAAGGAGACGGCCGCGAAGGCCGCTCCGAAGAAGGCCGCCGCCACCAAGGCGACGACCACGAAGGCTGCCCCCAAGGCAGCCGCCAAGAAGCCGGCTGCCGACAAGGCCGCCGCTTCGACGGGTTCGACCACCAAGGCCGCTCCCGCCGCGAAGTCGTCCGACGACGTCGCCCGTCCCCAGGTGCTCAAGGTGCACCACCTTCGTCCGGCTCCCGGTGCCAAGAAGGCGAAGACCCGCGTGGGACGCGGTGAAGGTTCGAAGGGTAAGACCGCTGGTCGTGGAACCAAGGGCCAGAAGGCCCGGTACCAGGTCAAGGTCGGCTTCGAGGGTGGGCAGATGCCGCTCCACATGCGTACTCCGAAGCTGCGCGGGTTCAAGAACCCGTTCCGCGTCGAGTACCAGGTCGTGAACCTCGAGAAGCTCGGCGAGCTCTACCCGCAGGGTGGCGACGTCACCGTGAGCGACCTCGTCGCCAAGGGTGCAGTCCGCAAGAACGAGAAGGTCAAGGTCCTCGGACAGGGCGACCTCAGCGTCAAGCTGACCGTCGCGGTCGACAAGGTCTCCGGCTCCGCCGAAGACAAGATCGTCGCCGCCGGCGGGTCCGTCACCAAGTAATCACCTGAGGGGGTGGTCCGAGAGGGCCACCCCCATCAGTCGTCTATCCTCGTACCGGGAGGCACCACGTGTTCAGAGCTGTCGCGCGAATCATGCGCACCCCCGACCTGCGTCGCAAGATCGGGTTCACGCTCGGCATCATCGCGCTCTTCCGGTTGGGTTCGTTCATCCCCGCACCGTTCGTCGATTACCAGAACGTGCAGCTCTGTCTCGCCGGCAACACCGGCACGTCGGGTCTCTACGAGCTCGTCAACCTCTTCAGCGGTGGCGCGCTCCTCCAGCTCTCGGTCTTCGCGCTCGGCATCATGCCGTACATCACGTCGTCGATCATCGTGCAGCTGCTCCGGGTCGTCATCCCCCACTTCGACACTCTCTACAAAGAGGGCCAGTCGGGCCAGGCGAAGCTGACCCAGTACACCCGTTACCTCACGATCGCGCTCGGCATCCTGCAGTCGACGACCCTGATCACCGTGGCCCGTTCCGGCGCCCTGTTCAGCGGATCCGGCGCAGCCGAGTGCAGCCAGCTCATCACGAACGACGCGTGGTACGCCGTCATGCTCATGGTGATCACCATGACCGCCGGTACCGGCCTCATCATGTGGATGGGCGAGCTCATCACCGAGCGCGGCATCGGCAACGGCATGTCGCTCCTCATCTTCACGTCGATCGCCGCCCGGTTCCCCACGGCTCTCTGGAGCATCGCCCAGGCTCGTGGCTTCGAGATCTTCCTCATGGTCATCGCGGTAGGCCTCGTCATCATGGCCGCCGTGGTCTTCGTCGAACAGTCCCAGCGCCGCATCCCGGTCCAGTACGCGAAGCGGATGGTCGGTAGACGGACATACGGCGGCAACAACACGTACATCCCGATCAAGGTCAACATGGCCGGCGTCGTGCCCGTCATCTTCGCCTCGTCGCTCCTCTACCTGCCAGCCCTCGTCGCGCAGTTCAATCAGCCCGCCGACGGCACGGCTCCGCCCGCATGGGTCAGCTGGGTCCAGGCCAACCTGACGTCCGGTGACAACCCCCTCTACATGCTCGTTTACTTCGCGCTCATCGTCGGGTTCACGTACTTCTACGTCGCGATCACCTTCAACCCCGAAGAGGTCGCCGACAACATGAAGAAGTACGGCGGGTTCATCCCGGGCATCCGCGCCGGTCGACCCACCGCCGAGTACCTCGACTACGTCCTGACGCGGGTCACGCTCCCCGGTGCCCTCTACCTCGGCATCATCGCCCTCATCCCGCTGATCGCCCTGGCGACCGTGGGCGCGAACCAGAACTTCCCCTTCGGAGGCGCGAGCATCCTAATCATCGTGGGTGTCGGTCTCGAGACGGTGAAGCAGATCGACTCTCAACTCCAGCAGCGTCACTACGAAGGGCTCCTCCGATGAGCACCGGTGTCGACGGACACATCAGCCCGCGCCTCCTCATCGTCGGTCCCCCCGGGGCCGGCAAGGGCACTCAGGCGTCGGCCATCGCCGAGGCGTACGGCATCCCCGCCGTGTCGACGGGTGACATCTTCCGTGCCAACGTGAAGAACGAGACCGAGCTCGGGCTGAAGGTCAAAGCCATCCTCGCCGCCGGCGACTACGTTCCCGACAGCCTGACGAACGAGCTCATCTCGGATCGTCTCGCGCAGAGCGACGCCGCAGAGGGCTTCCTGCTCGACGGCTACCCGCGCACGATGGCTCAGGTCGACTTCCTCGACGCCCACCTGGCCGAGCGGGGATCGTCGCTCACCGGTGTCGTGCAGCTCGTCGCGGATCGCGACGAGATCGTCGAGCGTCTCCGTAAGCGCGCACTCGAGCAGGGTCGCGACGACGACACCGAAGAGGCGATCCGCCACCGTCAAGACGTGTACCTGCGTGAGACGGCACCGCTGGTCGAGACGTACCGCGAACGCGGTCTGCTCGTCGAGGTCGACGGTCTGGGCAGCATCGCCGAGGTGGCGGCACGCATCGACTCGGCGCTGACCGAGCGCGGTTTCCGCTCCACCGCCGCGGCCTCCTGAACCTGATGGGTCTGCGGAGACCCGGCATCTACAAGAGCCGGGACGAGATGCGGTCCATGGTCCGTCCTGGTCTCCTGACGGCCGAGTCGCTCGACGCGGTAGCCGCGGCCATCCGACCGGGTGTCACGACCCGAGAGCTCGACGCCATAGCCGAGGCCGTCATCCGAGACGGGGGCGGCGTGCCCAACTTCATGCTGGTGCCCGGGTACCGCCACACCGTCTGCGCGTCGGTCAACGACGAGGTCGTCCATGGCATGCCCGGTGAGCGTGTGCTCCGCGCGGGTGACATCGTGTCCATCGACAGCGGGGCCGAGGTCGACGGCTGGAACGGCGACAGCGCCCGCACCTTCGTCCTCGACGATCCGTCGCGTCCCGACGTCGTCGCCTCGCGTCGGCGGCTCAACGACGTCACCGAGCAGGCTCTGTGGCACGGCATCGCGGCACTCGCGACGGCGCGCAGGCTGGACGAGGTCGGTGGCGCCATCGAAGACCACGTCGAGAGCCAGGGCCGGTTCGGCATCATCGAGGACTACACGGGTCATGGCATCGGCCGTTCCATGCACGAAGACCCGCCCGTCTTCAACTACCGGGTCTCGGGGCGCAGCCCTTCGGTCAAGCCCGGCCTCGTCGTGGCCATCGAGCCCATGATCACTTCCGGCACGATCGACACCGTCACCGGTGCCGACGAGTGGACGGTCTCGACCGTCGATGCTTCCGACGCGGCGCACTGGGAGCACTCCATCGCCGTCCACGACGACGGCATCTGGGTGCTCACCTCCGCCGACGGCGGCGCAGCCGGTCTCGCCCCGCTGGGCATCACGCCGGTCCCGATCGCCTGAGTCGACCCGAGCGCGACGTGCGGTGCGGAACGGTGGAACGACCACTCCGCCCGGTGGGATCAGCCGTTGCCGACGCTGCAGGTCTCTTCCGCTGCGGTCTGCCCGGAGATGGTCGAGGGCAGCGTCGAGACGGGCGCGTCGGTGGCAGGTGCCGTGGGCGCGGCCTCCGCGTCGGGCGCGGGAGTCGTCGGGCTGACGGGCGTGGACGGCGTCGCGGTGGGATCCTGTGCGACGGACGCGCGTCCGTTGCTCTCGTCGCCGACCGTGAACTTGGTGTCGGCCGCCAGTGCCGCGTTCAACGTCGCCGCGTCGGCTTCGGACGCCACGACCCGGTTCGAGTCGTAGGGGTCGTCGACGACGGGGTACTGGACGAAGACGATCTCGGCCGGCGAGAGGTCCCGTGCGGCGTATGCCAGCTGCACGAGCGTGTCGGGGGAGTTCAGCGTCGAGGAGAGCTCCATGTTGCTGAGCGCCGCGGAGGCGAGCTTGTAGAGCGTCGCGGGGTTCGAGAGCGTGCCGACGGAGAGGATCTGCCGCATCATGGCCGACAGGAAGACCTGCTGCGAGCTGATGCGCGCGAGGTCGCTGCCGTCGCCGACGCCGTGACGTGTGCGCAGGAACGCCAGAGCGTCGACGCCCTGGAGGGAGTGCGTCCCGGGGGAGAGGTCGAGCCCGCTGTCCGTGTCGGTGATCTGCTGAGCGACGCAGACGTCGACGCCGCCCAGGGCGTTGGACATCTCGATGACGCCGTCGAAGGTGATCGCCGAGGCGTAGGGGATCGCGAGACCCGTGATCGACTCGACCGTGGACACCGTGCAGGAGAGCCCGCCGCGCTCCAGGGTGGTGTTGAACTGGACGCGGGTCTCGGCCGGGTAGTACGTGCCGTCGGGTCCAGTGCACTCGGGGACGGAGACCATCATGTCGCGGGGGAAGCTCACGGCGCTCATCTGGGAGTGGTCCTCCGAGAGGTGCACGAGGATCGTCACGTCGTTGCGAGCGCCGTCGGTCGTCCCGGCGTCGATCTGGCTGTCTGCGGTTCGGACGTCCGTGCCGACGAGGAGGATGTTGGCTCCGCCGGTGATCTCGGAGATCCGGATGTCCCGGACGGAATCCTCGTTGCCGAGCACGACCGTCGAGACGTCCGAAGTGGCCGAACGCACGGCTATCGCCGCCACCGAAGCCCCGCTCACCAGCGCGACGGCGAGCCCGCCCGCCACGAACGCGAGCAGCGGGCGGACCGGACCACGTCGTCGCAGCCGCCCGTGACGGGCGATGCCGCGGGGGCTCCTCGGAGTGGTTCGTCCGGGCATTCGGGCTCCCTGTCTCGGCATGTCTCGACGATCCGGCGTGTCGCATCGACAACGCAGGTTGCTGAACTATAGCGGCATCACATAAGATCGACCCTTGGTGTCTTGTGTCGGCTTCATCTGACAGACCGCACCGCATCCCCGCACGACCAACACCCCCGAACCTGAGCGACAGTGAGGCTATGGCCAAAAAAGACGGTGTCATCGAAATCGAAGGCGCAGTGATCGAGGCTCTTCCCAACGCGATGTTCCGCGTTGAGTTGACGAACGGCCACCGAGTTCTCGCCCACATCTCCGGCAAGATGCGTCAGCACTACATCCGCATCCTCCCCGAAGACCGCGTGATCGTCGAACTCTCGCCCTACGACTTGACCCGCGGCCGGATCGTCTACCGCTACAAGTAGGGCGTGCTGGAAAGGAACGGCCCCGCGCACCCGCGGGGCACGAAGCCAGCGAGATCAAGGAATCAGCAATGAAGGTCAACCCCAGCGTCAAGCCCATCTGCGAGCACTGCAAGGTGATCCGCCGCAAGGGCAACGTCATGGTCATCTGCAAGAGCAACCCGCGCCACAAGCAGCGTCAGGGCTAGCTCTCAGGCCGCGTCCGCGCGGTCTGAAGATGCCGGGCCGGTGAGCCGGCCCACAGCAAGATCGACAAAGCAGCACCAGAACCACGAACGCTCCGGCGGTCGTGGGGACACCCCGGGGCGGAGGCCCGGGCACCGGTGCTGTGACAGACCTCCACCACTCTCTGAGGAGAAGCCACCATGGCACGTCTAGCAGGCGTTGACATCCCGCGCGACAAGCGCGTGGAAGTCGCACTGACCTACATCTACGGAGTCGGCCGCACCCGTGCGCTCCAGACTCTCGCTGACACCGAGATCGACGGCAACATCCGCGTCAAGGACCTGACGGACGACCAGCTCGTCCTTCTCCGCGACCACATCGAGGGCAACTTCAAGGTAGAGGGTGACCTCCGTCGCGAGGTCGCCGCCGACATCCGCCGCAAGGTCGAGATCGGCAGCTACGAAGGCATCCGCCACCGCCGCGGTCTGCCTGTCCGTGGACAGCGCACCAAGACGAACGCTCGTACCCGCAAGGGCCCGAAGCGCACCGTCGCCGGCAAGAAGAAGGCTCGATAGGCCCCGGCTCCCGCCGTACTCGCCCTTAGGTTGTAGGAGAAAAAATTGGCAGCACCGAAGTCGGCCGCGCGTAAGCCCCGCCGCAAAGAGAAGAAGAACGTCGCTGTGGGTCAGGCCCACATCAAGAGCACGTTCAACAACACCATCGTTTCGATCACCGACCCCTCGGGTGCCGTGCTGAGCTGGGCTTCGTCCGGCGCCGTCGGCTTCAAGGGTTCGCGCAAGTCGACGCCCTTCGCCGCGCAGCTCGCTGCCGAGTCGGCCGCGCGACAGGCGCAGGAGCACGGCGTCAAGAAGGTCGACGTGTTCGTCAAGGGTCCGGGTTCCGGTCGCGAGACGGCGATCCGCTCGCTCCAGGCCGCAGGCCTCGAGGTGGGTTCGATCAACGACGTCACCCCGCAGGCGCACAACGGCTGCCGCCCGCCGAAGCGTCGTCGCGTCTAACTGAGTTACCGCCCGTCGCGCCTCCCTCACCCGGTATCTGGGTCGAGGAGGCGCGGCGGGCTACACCGCGTTCGCACCGCCTCCTGCACCACCGGCAGGGGCATCACAACTCAACAGACCCGACCGGCCCGCCACCTGTCGTACCGCCAAGAGTCATATAGCGGACTCTTCGCCGAAAGGAATCCACAGTGCTCATTGCACAGCGCCCCACCCTCACCGAGGAGAACATCTCGGAGTTCCGTTCACGCTTCGTGATCGAACCCCTCGAGCCCGGTTTCGGCTACACCCTTGGCAACTCGCTGCGCCGCACTCTTCTGTCGTCGATCCCCGGAGCCGCTGTCACCAGCATCCGCATCGACGGTGTGCTGCACGAGTTCACGACCGTCCCCGGTGTGAAAGAAGACGTCACCGAGGTCATCCTCAACATCAAGCAGCTCGTCGTCTCGAGCGAGCACGACGAGCCCATCACGGCGTACCTGCGCAAGCAGGGTGCCGGTCAGGTCACGGCCGCCGACATCTCGGCTCCCGCCGGTGTCGAGATCCACAACCCCGAGCTGGTCATCGCGACCCTGAACGACAAGGCCAAGTTCGAACTCGAGCTGACCATCGAGCGTGGCCGCGGCTACGTCTCCGCCGTCCAGAACCGCAGCGAGTTCAGCGAAGCGGGTCAGATCCCCATCGACTCGATCTACTCGCCCGTCCTCAAGGTGACCTACCGCGTCGAGGCGACTCGTGCCGGTGAGCGCACCGACTTCGACCGCCTGGTCGTCGACGTCGAGACGAAGCCGGCGATCTCGCCGCGCGACGCCATCGCGTCGGCCGGTCGCACGCTGACCGAGCTCTTCGGCCTGGCCCGCGAGCTCAACACCGCTGCCGAGGGCATCGAGATCGGCCCCGCGCCGGTCGACGCCGTCCTCTCGAGCGAACTGCAGACCCCGATCGAAGACCTCGATCTCTCGGTCCGCAGCTACAACTGCCTGAAGCGCGAGGGCATCAACACGGTGTCCGAGCTCGTCGCCCTCTCGGAGACGCAGCTCATGAACATCCGCAACTTCGGTCAGAAGTCGGTCGACGAGGTGAAGGACAAGCTCGTGGAGCTCGGCCTCTCGCTCAAGGACACGGTCCCCGGGTTCGACGGAGCCCACTTCTACAGCGGCTACGACGAGGAAGAGACCAACTAGGTCTCGTCTCCCGACGCCCTGATCATCTTCGACAGCTAGGAAACAACGATCATGCCCAAGCCCACCAAGGGTCCCCGCCTCGGAGGCGGCCCGGCTCACGAGCGTCTGATGCTCGCGAACCTCGCCGCTTCGCTCTTCGAGCACAAGAGCATCAAGACGACCGAGACGAAGGCCAAGCGCCTCCGCCCCGTCGCCGAGCGCCTCGTCACCTTCGCGAAGCGGGGCGACCTCGCGTCGCGTCGTCGCGCGATGCAGACGCTGCGCAACAACAAGGACGCCGCGCACATGCTCTTCACCGAGATCGCGCCGCTCGTCGAGAACCGTGAGGGCGGCTACACCCGCATCACGAAGCTCGGCTTCCGCAAGGGCGACAACGCCTCGATGGTGTCGATCGAGCTCGTGCTCGAGCCCGTCACCCCCAAGGTGAAGTCGTCGAGCAGCACGTCGGCCCCCGCGGCCGCCGCGCCCGCCGAGGAGGCCCCGGTCGAGGAGACCGAGACCGTCGAGGAGTCGGCACCCGTCGAGACCGAGACCGAGACGGCTGCCGCCGACGAGGTCGAGACCGACGCCGCCGAGAAGTCGGACGACGCCGCGAAGTCGGACGACACGAAGTAGTCCCGTTCCGCTTCGAAGGGCCCCGCAGCATCCGTGCTGCGGGGCCCTTCGGCGTCGGCGGGTCCCCTCGGTGCGTGACCTCGGTGACCGCCCCATGGCATCCTTCCGGCGATCGTGCGGCTCCGGTCCACCGCATGGGGGGCTCCGGCGTACCCCTCTCGGGGGGTGTTCATCTCGGCGACATGTGACAGAAACCTGTGAAGGAGCCAAGAAACGTAGGGTCGATTCATCCCTGCCTCTCCGACGAAGGATCACATGTCCGTTCGCCCCCGCCCTCTGACCCGGAAGCACATCGCCGTCGCGACCGGGTTCGCTCTCCTCGTCACACCCCTCGTCCCCTTCACCGCGGCGACCGCTGCGCCCGCGACGTCGACCGCCACCGCCGTGGCCGGCGGCCTGGTCATCGACGAGGCCTACCTGAAGGGCGGCAGCGCCAACGCACCCTTCACGAACAAGTTCGTGGAGCTCTACAACCCCACGACCAGCGCGGTGTCGCTGGCGGGCTGGTCACTGCAGTACCGTGCGGCCACGGCCAGCGCGGTCTCGGGTGTCGGCGCCCTCGCCGGCACCGTCCCCGCAGGCGGCAGCTTCCTCGTCCAGCTCGGCAGCAACGGCACCACGGGTGAGGCCCTGCCGACGCCGGACGCCACGCTGGGTCTGAACCCGAGCGGCTCGACAGGCACCATCGTGCTGTCGGACCAGGCGACGGCCGTGACCCTGCCGACCGGCGCCTCCTCGGTGGGTGTCGACGGAGTCGTCGACCTGCTCGGCTACGGCACCTCGAACACCTACGAGACCACGGTCGCGGCGACCTCCGGCGGCAACGCCGTCCCCAACTCGCTGACGCGCACCGACCATGTCGACACCGACGTGAACGCCGCCGACTTCAGCGTCACCGCCGACGTCACGCCTCGGAACTCGGCCGGCGGCGGCGACGTGCCGACCGACCCCGACGAGCCCGAGCTGCCGACCGAGCCGACTCCCGGGGTCGACGTCACGATCGCCGAGCTGCAGGGGACGACCGATACGAGTCCGTTCGCCGGGCAGCGCGTGACCACCCGCGGCGTCGTGACCGCGGCGTACCCGACCGGCGGTCTGAACGGCTACGTCATCCAGACTCCGGGCACCGGAGGCGCGCTCGACTCCGCGACGCACGTCGCGTCGGACGCGGTCTTCGTCTACTCCTCGGCCACCGCCTCCTCGGTGTCCATCGGCGACTACGTCGAGACCACCGGCACGGCGAGCGAGTACTTCGGTCTGACCCAGCTGACCGTCACCACCGCCGCAGACCTCGCCGTGCTCGACGCGGCGTCCGTGACGGCGCCGGTGGCTGCGACGGTCGGGTTCCCCGAGACCGACGCCGAGCGCGAGGCGCTCGAGAGCATGCTCATCGCGCCGCAGGGCGACTTCACCGTCAGCGACGTCTACACGACGAACCAGTACGGGGAGGTCGTGCTGGCCTCCGGCACGAAGCCGCTCATCCAGCCGACCGAGGTCGCCCGCCCGGGCAGTGCCGAGTACACGGCGACGGTCGCCGACAACGCCGCCCGGAAGCTCGTGCTCGACGACGGCTCGTCGGTGAACTTCTTCACGGCCTCGAACCAGGGGATCCCCGTGCCGTACCTCTCGACCGAGGCCCCCGTCACCGTGGGCGCGGCCGTGACCTTCGACGAGCCGCTCGTGCTCGACTTCCGCAACTCCACCTGGAAGCTGCAGCCCACCGAGCGGATCACCGGCGACACCGAGACGGCCGACCTGCCCGTCTCGTTCGAGGACATCCGTGAGGAGGCGCCCCGCGACGTCGGGGGAGACCTGCGACTCGCCGGCTTCAACGTGCTGAACTACTTCCCCACGACGGGCGACCAGCTGAGCGGCTGCACCTACTACACCGACCGCTTCGGAAACCCGGTGACCGTCCAGGGCGGCTGCGACGCGCGAGGCGCCGCGAACCAGGCGAGCTTCGAGCGTCAGCAGGCGAAGATCGTGGCCGCCATCAACGGCCTCGACGCCGACGTCGTGTCGCTCGAGGAGATCGAGAACTCGGCCCGATTCGGACAGGACCGCGACGAGGCGCTCTCGACCCTGGTCGACGCGCTGAACGCCGACCTGGGTGCCGACGAGTGGGCGTTCGTGCCGTCCCCCGCGACCGTCCCCGCCAACGAGGACGTCATCCGCCTGGCCTTCATCTACAAGAAGGCCACCGCGGAGACCGTCGGCGAGTCGCGCATCCTGACGGACGCCCCGGCGTTCAGCAACGCCCGTCAGCCGCTGGCGCAGACCTTCGCGCCCGTCGGCGCCCCCGCAGACGCCGACTTCGTCGTCATCGCGAACCACTTCAAGTCGAAGGGCAGCGGGTCGGGGGTCGACGCCGACCTCGGTGACGGTCAGGGCGCCTCGAACGCCTCGCGCGTCAACCAGGCGGAGGCGCTGGCCGACTTCTCGACGCGGGTCCAGTCCGACGCCGGGACCGACAAGGCGTTCCTGGTCGGCGACTTCAACGCCTACTCGCAGGAGGACCCGATCGAGGTGCTGCGCGACGCCGGCTACACCGACCTGGGCTCGACCGAGACCGACGAGTACAGCTACGTGTTCGGCGGCCTGAGCGGATCGCTCGACCACGTGCTCGCCAGCCCGGCCGCGGCCGAGGCCGTCACGGGCGTCGACATCTGGAACATCAACGCGGGCGAGTCCGTCGGGCTCGAGTACAGCCGGTACGACTACAACGCGGCCCCGCTCTACGCGGACGGCCCGTACCGGTCGAGCGACCACGACCCGGTCGTCGTCGGACTCGAGCTCGTCGGCGACGTCGACCCGGGCGAGCCCGAGCAGCCGGGCGACCCGGGTCAGCCCGATGAGCCCGGTCACGGGGGAGGCGCACCCACCCTGGGCCAGATCGTCACGGCCATCGTCACCGCGGTCATCGACTGGTTCAAGCAGCTGTTCGGCTGGCGCTGGCGGTGACCCGCCGGGTCGGATGACCCCGACCCGCCGATGAGACGGCAGGGCCCCGCGTCGTGGACGCGGGGCCCTGTCGTCGTCTCTCGTAGAATCCCAGGGTGACGACGACCGACGAGCCGACCCCGGACGACGCGGCCCTCGACCCGCCGAACCTGACGCGCATCCGGCTGAACGTCGCATACGACGGCACGAACTTCTCGGGGTGGAGCGAGCAGCCCGGCCGTCGCACCGTGCAGGGCGAGATCGAGCAGGCCCTGGTCACCCTCTTCCGCCGGCTCGGCGACGTCCCCACCGTGACGGTGGCGGGGCGGACCGACGCGGGGGTGCATGCCCGTGGTCAGGTGGTTCACCTGGATCTCACCGACGCCCAGATCGCGCAGCTGCAGCGCCCTCACCGGGGCATGGTCGACAGGACCCCGCTCGACGCCCCGACGGTGCTCGCCCGGCGGCTCAACGGGCTGGCCGGCGCGTCCGACGAGATCGTCGTCTCGGGAGGCCGGCTCGCGCCTCCCGGGTTCCATGCCCGCTTCGGGGCGCTCTGGCGACGGTACGAGTACCGCATCGCCGATCGCGGTGCCGAGCGCGACCCCGCGCGGCGCGGTCACACGCTCTGGTACGACCAGCGGCTCGACCTCGACCTGATGAACGCCACGGCCGCCGGGCTGCTGGGTCTGCACGACTGGGCCGCGTACTGCCGGTACCGCGAGTACGCGACGAGCATCCGCGAACTGCAGGAGTTCCGATGGAGGCGCGAGGCCGACGGCGTGCTCGTCGCGACGGTGCAGGCGGACGCCTTCTGCCACAATCTCGTGCGGAATCTCGTCGGCGCCTGCGTCGCGGTGGGCGAGGGGGTGCTGCCCCAGCACCGGGCCGTGGGGATCCGCCGCGAGGCCGAGCGGAACGGCGAGTTCAGAGTCGTGCCCGCGCACGGCCTCACGATGGTCGAGGTCGGGTACCCGCCCGACGACGAGGTCGCGGCGCGCACCGAGCTGACGCAGGTGAAGCGGTCGGCCGCTCAGGTCGACGAGTGACGTTTGACGCCCCAGGGGGTGTCGGGTATCGTTGCCCCTTGGTGTCTGCGCAACTGCGCGCTTTCGCCCGAAGTTGAGCCCTCCACCTGATTCGTTCTCGTCGCATCTGCCTCGAGAACGGCGCCGGAGCGGGATTCACGAACCTCTCACCTCGACAAGAAAGCAGCACTACTGTGACGCGCACTTTCTCCCCCAAGCCGGCTGACGTTCAGCCGAACTGGCTGATCATCGACGCCAACGACGTCGTGCTCGGCCGTCTGGCCAGCCACGTGGCAGCACTGCTGCGCGGCAAGCACAAGCCGACCTTCGCCCCCCACATGGACATGGGCGACTTCGTCATCGTCATCAACGCCGACAAGGTGGCCCTCACCGGCTCCAAGCTGGCCGAGAAGCTCTACTACCGTCACTCGGGCTACCCGGGCGGCCTCACGGCCACCACGTACTCCGAGATGGTGGAGAAGCACCCCACGCGTGCGGTCGAGAAGGCCATCCGCGGCATGCTGCCGAAGAACTCGCTGGGCCGCGCCCAGATTAAGAAGCTGAAGGTGTACGCGGGTGCCGAGCACCCCCACGCTGCTCAGCAGCCCACGGTTTACACCCTCGACCAGGTCGCTCAGTAGCGTCCGCCTTCAGACTTAAGGACTCCCACACAGTGGCTCAGATCGCAGATTCCATCGACCAGGCTCCCCAGAGCTTCACCACCGAGAGCACGTCCACCGAGGCCGAGGCGACGCCCCGCGCCGTCCTGAACGTCTCCGGTTCGGCCGTCGGCCGCCGCAAGGAGGCGATCGCTCGCGCTCGCCTCGTCCCGGGCTCGGGCACCTTCGTGGTGAACGGCCGCACGCTCGAAGAGTACTTCCCGAACAAGCTGCACCAGCAGCTGATCAACGACCCGTTCAAGGTCCTCGATCTGCTCGGCGCCTACGACGTCACCGTCAAGGTGACCGGTGGCGGCCCCTCGGGTCAGGCCGGCGCGCTGCGTCTCGCCATCGCCCGTTCGCTCAACGAGATCGACCGCGAGAACAACCGCGCGACGCTGAAGAAGGCCGGCTTCCTGACTCGTGACGCCCGCGTCATCGAGCGCAAGAAGGCCGGTCTCAAGAAGGCCCGCAAGGCCTCGCAGTTCTCGAAGCGCTAAGCGCGCACCCGAAGGCAGGTCTCGCGATGTCGCGTCTCTTCGGTACCGACGGTGTTCGGGGCCTCGCCAACCGTGAGCTGACCGCCGTGCTCGCCCTGGGCCTCGCCCAGGCGAGCGCGGTGGTCCTCACGAAGGGGCATCACGCCGATGCCCGTCGTGCCGAAGGGCGGCGGCCTGTCGCCGTCGTCGCACGAGACCCCCGCATCTCGGGGGAGTTCCTGACCGCCGCCGTCTCGGCGGGTCTGGCCAGCTCCGGTGTCGACGTGCTCGACGCCGGGGTCATCCCGACCCCCGCGGCGGCGTTCCTCGTGGACGACATCGGCGCCGACTTCGGCGTCATGATCAGCGCCTCGCACAACCCGGCCCCCGACAACGGCATCAAGTTCTTCGCCTTCGGCGGCACGAAGCTGCCCGACGAGGTCGAAGATCGCATCCAGGCCGCGATGGACGATCCGCAGCTGATGCCCATCGGCGGCGACGTCGGTCGCATCCGCCGGTTCGCCGATGCTGAAGATCGCTACGTCCTGCACCTCCTCGGCGCTCTGCCGAACCGTCTCGACGGCATCCACGTCGTCCTCGACTGCGCTCACGGTGCCGCGTCGGCGGTCTCGCCCGAGGTGTTCACCGACGCCGGCGCGAAGGTCACGCTCATCGGCGCCGACCCCGACGGCCTCAACATCAACGACGGCGTGGGGTCGACGCACCTCGACAACCTCGCCCGGGCCGTGCTCGAGCACGGCGCCGACGTGGGCATCGCCCACGACGGCGACGCCGACCGGTGCCTCGCGGTCGACGCGACCGGCGCCGTGGTCGACGGCGACCAGATCATGGCGATCATCGCCGTGGCTCAGAAGGAGCGCGGCGCGCTCGCGTCCGACACACTCGTCGCGACCGTCATGAGCAACCTCGGCCTCACCCGGGCCATGGCCGAGCACGGCATCACCGTGCGTCAGACCCGCGTGGGCGACCGTTACGTGCTCGAGGACATGGCCGAGCACGGCTTCAACCTCGGCGGCGAGCAGTCCGGTCACATCGTCTTCGGCGACCACGCGACGACGGGCGACGGCATCCTCACCGGCCTGTCGCTGGTGGCGCGCATGGCCGCGACCGGCAAGAGCCTCGCCGAGCTCGCCACCGTCATGACCGTCTTCCCGCAGATCCTGATCAACGTCTCGGGCGTCGACCGCACTCGACTCGCAGCCGACGCCGGGGTGGCCGAGGCCGTCGCGGCGTTCTCGGACGAGCTCGGCGACACCGGTCGGGTGCTGCTGCGTCCGTCGGGCACCGAGCCCGTCATCCGGGTGATGGTCGAGGCGGCCGACCAGTCGACCGCCGACCGCGTCGCCCACGCGCTGGCCGACGTCGTGCGCGAGCGCCTGGCCCTCTGACCCGGCGCGCCCAGCCTGCTCGGCTCGGCCGCGTCTCCGTCGAGGAGTCATGACGTGCCGCGGCGACCGCGAGAGGTGCGGCGTGTCGTGACTCCTCGAGGGGCATGGCGCAGGAGGCGCGGCGCCCGACCCGCTCGGAGAGTCCGGCATCATGAGCAGATGATCCTCCTCGTGCCGGCCCTCGTCTTCGCGGTGCTCTACGTCGTCAGCCGCCGACGCGACGCCCGTCGCCTGCGGAACGGCGTGTTCCTCGTGGCGGCCCTCGGCTGCCTGCTCCTCGCCGGGCTCGTCGAGCTGGACCGGTCGGGGCCGGCGCAGCAGTCGCTCGTCACGCTGGGGGCCCTGCTCGCCGTCGTGCTCGTCGGCGTGCTCGCCGTCGCCCTGATCGGCAACGGCGTGACGATGCTCCGATCGGAGGGCCGCAGCCTCGGCAATCTGCTGTCGCTCGTCGCCGGCGTGGCCATCCTCGTGCTGCCCGTCGTCGCGGTGGCCCTCGTGACGCTGCCGGGTCAGCTCGACCTGCCGTCGGTCGTCGACGTGCTGCTCGTCGCGCTCGGCCTGCTCGTAGCGTTCGGCTGCTTCTACGCGGCCGTGACCTTCGCCGCCTTCGGTCTCTACTCGCTCGTCTACAGCCGCTACCGGCACACGAAGACGCCCCGGGCGATCGTGGTGCTCGGGTCGGGCCTGATCCGAGGCGAGGTGCCGCCCCTCCTCCGCAGCAGACTCGACAAGGCGCTCGCCGTCTACCGCGGTGTCGCCGCCGACGGGCCCCGCCCCGTGCTGATCCCCTCAGGCGGGCAGGGTGCCGACGAGCCCCGCGCCGAGGGTGACGCCATGGCCGAGTACCTGCTCGGGCAGGGGGTCGACGCGGCCGACGTCCGCCCTGAGACGGCGTCGACGAGCACCCGCGAGAACCTGCTCCTCTCGCGCGAGGTGCAGCGTGCGGACGGCCGCGACGGTGCCACGCTCGTCGTGACGAACGACTACCACGTGCTGCGTGCCGCGCTGCTGGCTCGCTCCATCGGCAGCGACGCCCAGGTCGTCGGGTCGCCGACCGCCGCCTACTACGTGCCGAGCGCGTTCCTCCGCGAGTAC
This sequence comes from Frigoribacterium sp. AC394, assembly GCF_979258095.1. Classification (NCBI taxonomy): domain Bacteria; kingdom Bacillati; phylum Actinomycetota; class Actinomycetes; order Micrococcales; family Microbacteriaceae; genus Frigoribacterium; species Frigoribacterium sp. AC394. The sequence goes on from NZ_OZ409834.1 coordinate 2,231,529, forward strand.
ATCGCCATCATGGTCGAGCACCGGCGACTGAACGCCGTCGCCGTCCTCGCGGCGGCGGCCCTCGTCGCGCTCGCGGCCGTGTGGTCGCTGCTGCCCGTCTGAACCGACCCGCGCCTCCTGCACTGACTCCGTGGTGCCGCGATGAGTCACGACGCGCCGCGGGGGTCTCGGGCGCGCGGCGTGTTGTGACTCATGGAGCTGAGGGCAGGGGGCTGGGGGGCAGGGGGGCGGGCGGGCGGCCCGGGTCAGATCTTGCGGAGCAGCACCGAGCTGACCTTGTGGTCGGCCGCCTTGCGCAGCACGAGGGTCGCCCGCGACCGGGTCGGCAGCACGTTCTCGAGCAGGTTCGGCTCGTTCACCCCGCGCCAGATGCCCGACGCGAAGCTGCGGGCCTCGTCTTCGTCCATGTCGGCGAAGCGGTGGAAGTACGAGCGCTCCTGGGTGAAGGCGCTCTTCTGCAGCGCCAGGAACCGCTCGACGAACCAGTTCTCGATGTCGCCGGTACGGGCGTCGACGTAGACGGTGAAGTCGAACAGGTCGCTGAGGGCGAGCCGGCCGCCGAGCGGGGGCTGCAGCACGTTCAGCCCCTCGACGATGAGGATGTCGGGTCGGCGCACGACCACCTCGGCGCTCGGCATGATGTCGTAGCTGGTGTGCGAGTAGAACGGCGCCCGCACCTCCTCGGCACCGCTCTTGACCTGCGAGACGAAGCGCAGCAGATGGCGGCGGTCGTACGACTCGGGGAACCCCTTGCGGTGCATGATGCCGCGGCGCTCGAGCTCGGCGTTCGGGTAGAGGAACCCGTCGGTGGTCACCAGCTCGACGCGGGGCGTGTCGTCCCACCGTGACAGGAGCTCCCGCAGGAGGCGCGCGACGGTGGACTTGCCCACCGCGACCGAGCCGGCGACGCCGATGACGAACGGCGTGCGCTGCGCCCGCTCGCCGAGGAAGTCGCTGGTCGCCCGGTGCAGGTTGCGGGCCCCGGCGGCGTACAGGTTCAGGAGGCGGCTGAGGGGCACGTAGACGTCTTGGACCTCGTGCATGTCGAGGCGGTCGCCGAGGCCTCGCAGCTGCACGATCTCCGTCTCGGTGAGAGGGAGGCGCGTGGCCGGGGCGAGCTCGGCCCAGGCGTCACGGTCGATCTCGACGAACGGCGAGGCGTGGCCGGTCGCCTGCGTCGTCGGGGTCGCGTCGGCCATGGGTTCGAGGCTACCCGGTGGCCGACACCGTAGGATCGTCCTCATGTGCGGAATCGTGGGTTATGTAGGGGAAACCGGTCTCGGCGAGCGGAGCATCGAGGTGCTGCTCGGGGGGCTCAAGCGTCTCGAATACCGGGGCTACGACTCCGCCGGGGTGGCCGTCGTCGACGCCGACGGCACGCTCGGCAGCCGCAAGAAGGCCGGCAAGCTGCAGATGCTCGTCGACGATCTCGAGTCCTCGCCGCTCACCGACGGCCGCACCGGCATCGGCCACACGCGCTGGGCGACCCATGGCGGGCCGACCGACGAGAACGCCCACCCGCACCTCGCCGACGACGGCAGACTCGCCCTCATCCACAACGGCATCATCGAGAACTTCTCCGAGCTGAAGGCCGAGCTGCTCGCCGAGGGCGTCGAGTTCCTCAGCGAGACCGACTCCGAGGTCGCGGCCCACCTCGTCGCCCGCGCCTACCGCTCGACGGGCGACCTCGCCGAGGCGCTGCGCACCGTCGTCAACACCCTGCACGGCGCCTTCACGCTGCTGGTGGTCCACGCCGACCAGCCCGGTCTCGTGGTCGGCGCCCGTCGCAACTCCCCGCTCGTGGTCGGTCTCGGCGACGGCGAGAACTTCATGGGCAGCGACGTGGCCGCGTTCATCGCGTACACGCGCCGTGCCATGTCCATCGGCCAGGACCAGCTCGTCTCGATCCGACCCGACTCGGTCGAGGTGGTGGACTTCGAGGGCCGCCCCGTCGAGACCACCGAGTTCGAGGTCGACTGGGACGCCTCGGCCGCCGACAAGGGCGGCTGGTCGAGCTTCATGGCGAAGGAGATCAGCGAGGAGCCCGAGGCCGTCGCCAACACGCTGCTGGGTCGCGCGGTCGACGGCGCCGTCACCCTCACCGACCTCGACGGCGTCCGCGAGCAGCTGCTCACCGTCGACCGCGTCATCGTCATCGCGTGCGGCACGGCCGCCTACGCGGGCATCCTCGGCAAGTACGCCATCGAGCAGTGGGCCCGCATCCCCGTCGAGGTCGAGCTCGCCCACGAGTTCCGCTACCGCGACCCGGTGCTCGACGCACGCACCCTCGTGGTGTCGATCAGCCAGTCCGGCGAGACGATGGACACCCTGATGGCCGTCAAGTACGCCCGCGAGCAGGGTGCGCAGGTGCTGTCGATCTGCAACACCCAGGGGTCGACCATCCCGCGCGAGTCCGACGCCGTGATCTACACGCACGCCGGGCCCGAGGTGGCCGTGGCGTCGACCAAGGCCTTCGTCGCGCAGGGCACGGCGCTGTTCCTCCTCGGTCTGCACCTGGCGACCCTCCGCGGCACGCTGACCGCCGAGCAGATCGCCGAGCAGGTCACCGACCTCCAGGCCATCCCCGAGAAGATCACCCGCGTGCTCGAGAGCTCGGAGCGCATCCGCACCCTCGCCGGCTGGATGGCCGACACGCGCTCGGTGCTGTTCCTCGGTCGTCACGTCGGGTACCCGATCGCCCTCGAGGGCGCCCTCAAGCTCAAAGAGCTGGCGTACATCCACGCAGAGGGCTTCGCGGCGGGCGAGCTCAAGCACGGCCCGATCGCGCTGATCGAGCCCGGGCAGATCGTGTTCGTCATCGTGCCGAGCCCGCGCGACCCCCGCAGCCTGCACCCCAAGGTCGTCTCGAACATCCAGGAGATCCGCGCCCGCGGGGCCCGCGTCATCGCCATCGCCGAAGAGGGCGACGCCGCCGTCCTGCCCTTCGCCGACGAGGTGCTGCACATCCCGCTCGCCGCGCCGCTGTTCGAGTCGCTGCTCGCCGTCGTGCCGCTGCACATCTTCGGGATGGAGCTCGCGGCGGCCAAGGGCCTCGACGTCGACCAGCCGCGCAACCTCGCGAAGTCCGTGACCGTCGAGTAGATGCGAGCCCGCCTCCGATGACACGCCGAGCACCCGCATGATCGTCGGGATCGGGGTCGACGTCGTCGACCTGACCCGCTTCGAGCGCTCGCTCGCCCGGACTCCGGCCCTCCGGGGCCGGCTCTTCGGCGACCACGAGACCGTGCTGCGAGACGGCGCACCCCGCCAGGTGCCGTCGCTCGCCGCCCGGTTCGCGGCGAAGGAGGCTCTGATCAAGGCTCTCGGCGGGTCGACCGGCGTGTCATGGCACGACATCGTCGTGGTCTCCGACGAGCAGGGCGCACCGTCGCTGACGCTGACGGGCGGGGCGCGTACGCTCGCCGACGCCCGCGGTGTCGCACGGCTGCACCTCTCGCTCAGCCACGACGGGGGTGTCGCCGTCGCCTACGTGATCGCCGAGGGCGACGACACGACGACCGCAGCACCGGTCGCCCCCGCCGACACTGCCCGCTCGGTCGCACCGGGCACCCCGAACCGAGACGAACCCGAGGAGGCGGTCAGCGCGTGACGCAGGACGTCAAGATCACCGTCGACACGTCGGCGCTCCGGCACAACGTGGCGGTGCTGCGCGAGGCCGTCGCACCGCACGCCGTCATGGTCGTCGTCAAGGCCAACGCCTACGGGCACGGCGCCGTCGAGTCGGCGAAGGCGTTCGTCGACGCCGGGGTCGACTGGCTCGGGGTCGCCGACCTCGACGAGGCCCTCGAGCTGCGCCGTGCGGGCATCACCGCGCCGATCCTCGCCTGGCTGCACGCGCCGGGCGAGACGTTCGAGTCGGCCGCGGCGCACGACGTGACGCCCGCGGTGTCCGACCTGGCGCAGCTCGAGGCGGCGGCGGCCGCAGGCGTCCGCGCCGTGCACCTCTGCGTCGACACCGGGCTGAGCCGCAACGGCGCCGTCGAGACCGAGTGGCCCGCGTTCTTCCGCCGTGCCGCGGAACTCGCCGACCGCCTCCCGATCGAGGGTCTGATGAGTCATCTTTCGAACGCCTCGCCCGAAGAGGACGGCCGGCAGGCGGCCGCGTTCGTCCGTGCCACCGGGGTGCTCGGCGGGCTGGGCGTCGAGCCGAGGCTGCTGCACCTCGCGGCCTCGGCCGCAGGTCTCAGCTACCCGGGGACCCGCTACGGGCTCGTGCGCTTCGGCCTCGCCGCCTACGGCCTCAGCCCCTTCGCCGGTCGCTCGGCCGCCGAGTGGGGGCTCCGTCCCGCCCTCTCCCTGTCCGCCCCGGTCACCACCGTCAAACGCGTCCCGGCCGGCGAGGGCGTGTCGTACGGCTACGTTTTCCGGCCCGAGCGCGACACGACGATCGCGGTCGTGCCGGTCGGCTACTCCGACGGCGTCGATCGGGCCGCGAGCGATCGGGCGTCGGTGACCATCGGCAGCCGCACCTACCGGGTCCGTGGTCGCATCGCCATGAACGCCCTCGTCATCGACGTCGGCGACGACCCCGTCGAGGTCGGCGACGACGTCGTCCTGTTCGGCGACCCCGCGGCCGGGCACCAGGGCGCGGCCGACTGGGCCACCGCCTCCGGGGGGATCACCTACGAGACCGTCGCCTGCCTGTCGGGCGCCCTGACCCGGAGGTACGTATGAGCACGGGCTACCTGCGTCGCGCGACCGTCGACCTCGCCGCCTACCGGGCCAACCTCGAGTCCCTCGTCGAGCGTCTGGCGCCCGTCGAGGTGCTCGCCATCGTCAAGGCCGACGCCTACTCGAACGGCATCGACGTCATGGTGCCCGAGGCCGTGGCGGCGGGCATCCGCTGGTTCGGCACCGTCGAGCTGGAGCCCGCCCTCCGGCTGCGCCGTGCCGGCATCGCCCTCGAGGCGTCGTTCTTCGCCTGGCAGCTCGGCCCCGACGACGACTACGCGGGCGCCGTCGAGCACGGCGTCGACCTCGGCGTCTCGACCCTCGACCAGCTCGAGCGCTTCGCCGAGGCCGCGCGCGACGCCGGCCGCGAGGCTCTCGTCCACCTGACCATCGACACCGGTCTGCATCGCGAGGGCTGCCTGCCCGCAGACTGGGCCGAGCTGGTGACCCGGGCGGTGACCCTCCGCGACGAGGGCGTGGTGCGCCTCCGCGGGGCCTTCTCGCACGTCTCCGAGACGAGCGAGGCCGACGACCACGCCGCCTCGGTCGTGTTCCGCAAGGCGCTCGCCGACGCCGAGGCCCTCGGGGCCACCTTCGAGAAGCGCCACATGTCGTCGAGCTCGGCCGGCATGGAGCACCCCGAGCGGCGCTTCGACATGGTCCGCATGGGGTCGAACGGCTACGGGATCCCCGTCACCGAGGGGGTCAGCGCGAGCGATCGCGGTCTCCGCCCCGTGCTGACCCTCAGCGCCTGCGTCGTGCGTGTGAAGCGCGTGCCCGCCGGCACCGGGGTGTCGTACGACTACACGTACCGCACCGACCGCGACACGACCCTCGCCCTCGTGCCGATCGGCTACGCCGACGGCGTGAGCCGTCGCGCGCAGCACGGCGTCGAGGTGACCGTGCGGGGGCGTCGCTACCCGATCGTCGGTCGGGTCGCGATGGACCAGTTCCTGATCGACGTCGGCGACGACCCGATCGAGGTCGGCGACGAGGTGCTGCTCTTCGGCCCGGGCGACGGCGGCGAGCTGACCATCGGCGAATGGGCCGATGCGACCGACACGATCCCCGAAGAGGTCTCGTGCCGCATCGGGGCCCGTGTGCCACGCGTCTACCTGGGCCGTCGGGGATGACCGCGAACGACCTCCCGCTCTACGACGGGCCGGTCGCCGACACCGAGACGATGGAGGGGCTGGGCCGGCGTCTCGGCGGGCTGCTCCGGGCCGGCGATCTGGTCGTGCTGACCGGGCCGCTCGGCGCCGGCAAGACGACCTTCACCCGCGGCGTCGGCGAGGGGCTGCAGGTGCGCGGGCAGATCGCGAGCCCGACGTTCGTCCTGGCGCGCACGCACCCCAGCGCCACGGGCGTGCCGCTGGTGCACGTCGACGCGTACCGGCTGGGCGGCGCGGCCGAGCTGGACGACCTCGACCTCGACTTCGAGGGCTCGGTCGTCGTGGTCGAGTGGGGCGCCGGTCTGCTCGACGGGGTCGCCGAGTCGTGGATCGAGGTCGTCATCGAGCGACCGACGGGTGCCGGCGCCGACGCCGCGCTCGAAGCCGGTGCGGCGAGCGACCCCCTCGACGCCGACGCCGACGCCGACGCCGACCCCGACGCCTCCGTCGACGAGCCGCGCCACGTGACCATCACGATGTACGGCCCCCGCTGGGCCGACCTCTAGACGAGCCGCGGGCGGCCGAGGAGGCGCGGGTCGACTCGGGGCGACCGCCTACGATTGACCCGTGATCCTGGCCATCGACACCTCCGCGGGAACGACCGTCGCCGTCGTCGACCGCGACCGCGGCGTGCTCGCGGAGCGCACCGAGTCCGACACCCGACGGCACGCCGAGGTGGTCGGCAGCCTGATCGAGTCGGCCCTCGCCGGGGCCGGTGTCGCCCCCGCGGATCTCAGCGCCGTCGTCGCCGGGGTCGGGCCGGGCCCGTACACGGGTCTCCGGGTCGGCATCGTCGCCGCGCGGGTCTTCGCCTTCGGGGTCGGGCGCCCCTGCCTGGCGCTCGCGAGCCACGACGCCATCGCCTTCGCGCGACTCACGGCGGGCGAGGGCGCCAGCGGGTCGGTCGCCGTGCCGAGCGGCCGAGTCGACGCGCCCCTCGTGGTCGTGACCGACGCCCGCCGCCGCGAGGTCGCGTGGACGGCCTACCGCGGGCTCGACGACGAAGGGCTGCCGGTGCGGGTCGAGGGCCCGTCGCTCGTGAGGCCGGCCGACCTCGACGACGCGCTGGGCGCCTCCTCGACGTCGCCTCGGACCGATCCCGACGACACCGTCGTGTCGGCGGCGGCCCTCGGGATGCTCGCCGAGCGGATGTTCGAGCACGGCCGCGGGTTCGCCGACCCGGCTCCGCTCTACCTCCGCGAGCCCGACGTCACCGTCTCGGCGGGCCCGAAGCCGGTCGGTCGATGACGTTCCACATACGTCGCGCCACGATCGACGACCTCGACGGGATCATGGCCCTCGAGACGTCGGTCTTCGTCACCGACGCCTGGTCGCGCGAGGGCATGGCCCACGAGCTGGCCTCGCCCGACGGGTGGTACCTGGTGGCCGAAGCCGGTTCGGAGGCCGGCGCGGACGCCGACACCGAAACCGGCATCGTCGGTTACGCGGGGCTCCTGGTGCTGCCGGGCGCACCCGACGCCGACGTCCAGACGATCGCGGTCGTGCCCGGGGCCCGGCGTCATGGGCTGGGGCGCACCCTGATGACCGCGATGATCGACGAGGCGCGGCGGCGCCGGGTCCGAGAGGTGTTCCTCGAGGTCCGTGCCGACAACCCCGGCGCCCAGCGCCTCTACGCCTCGCTCGGGTTCGAGTCGATCGCGGTGCGCCCGCGCTACTACATGCCCGACGGGGTCGATGCGGTCGTGATGCGCCTCAGCCTGACGACCTCCTCCGACGACGCGCCCGCACAGACAGGACCCTCCTCGTGAACCCGACCCGCGCCTCCTCGGCTCCCCGCTCCGCCGACTCGTCGGACGGGCCCGGTTCGTCGACGGGCCCGCTCGTGCTCGGCATCGAGACGAGCTGCGACGAGACCGGCGTCGGCATCGTCCGCGGCACGACCCTGCTCGCGAACGTCATCTCGTCGTCGATGGACGAGCACGCGCGCTACGGCGGCGTCGTGCCCGAGGTGGCCGCGCGGGCGCACCTCGACGCGATGCAGCCGGCCCTCGAAGCCGCGCTCGCCGAGGCGGGCGTCACGCTCGACGAGCTCGACGCGATCGCGGTGACGAGCGGCCCGGGTCTCGCCGGCGCGCTGATGGTCGGCGTGGGTGCGGCCAAGGCCCTCGCGCTCGCCACCGGCAAGCCGCTCTACGCGGTGAACCACCTCGTCGGGCACGTCGGCGCCGACGTGCTGCGGGCCGACGGCAGCGAGCTCGAGCTGCCGACCATCGCGCTGCTGGTCTCGGGTGGGCACACGTCGCTGCTGCACGTGCGCGATCTCGTCGACGACGTCGAGCTGCTCGGCGAGACCATCGACGACGCCGCGGGAGAGGCCTTCGACAAGGTCGCGCGCCTCCTCGGCCTGCCCTACCCCGGCGGCCCGCAGATCGATCGCGTCGCCGCCGACGGGGACCCGGCCGCGATCCGGTTCCCCCGCGGGCTGACTCTGCCGAAAGACCTCGTCAAGCATCGGTACGACTTCTCGTTCTCGGGGCTGAAGACCGCCGTGGCCCGCTGGGTCGAACGCCGACGTGACGAAGGAGGCGCGGTGCCGGTCGCCGACGTCGCCGCATCGTTCCGCGAGGCCGTCGCCGACGTGCTGCTCACCAAGGCGCTGGCCGCCTGCGCCGACCTGGGCGTGCCGCGCCTCCTGCTCGGCGGAGGAGTGGTCGCCAACGCCCGCGTGCGGCAGCTCGCACTCGAGCGCTGCGAGGCGGCGGGCGTCGAGCTGCGCGTGCCGCCGCTGTCGCTCTGCACCGACAACGGGGCGATGATCGCGGCCCTGGGTGCGCAGCTCGTCGCCCGCGGGCACGCGCCGTCGCCGCTCGACTTCGGCGCCGACTCGACGCTGCCGGTGACGACGGTGCAGGCGGTCTGAGCCGACGGGGCGTGGGCGTGGGGCCCTCAGGGCGAAGCGCGGGCGGGTCCGCGTAGGCTCGGGGCCACTCAGACAGAAGGAGACCTCGGCATGACCGACCACGACCCGGCCCGCCAGGGCCCGCAGAACCCCCCGGCGCCTCAGTACCCGCAGTACCCGCAGGGTTCGCAGAGCACGCAGGGGCAGCCCGGCGGCCAGCCGCAGCAGCAGCCGTATCAGCAGAACCCCTATCAGGGGCAGGCCCAGGGGCAGGGCGGCTACGGGCAGGGCGGCTACGGCGGCCAGTCGCCGAAGACCAACGTGCTGGCCATCGTGTCGCTCGTCGCGAGCATCCTGAGCTCGTTCGTCTTCAGCATCGTCGCGATCGTCACGGGCCACATCTCGCTGCGCCAGATCAAGCGGACCGGCGAGCAGGGCAAGGTCATGGCGATCATCGGCCTCGTGCTCGGCTACCTCGGCCTGCTCGGCGCGATCGCCGTCGTCGTGTTCTTCATCGTCGCGATCGCCGCCGGCGGGTTCGCGTACGACCAGAGCTACGAGTCCGGGTTCTGATCACTCCGAGTCCACTCATCGACGACGTCGATACCATGACGGGGTCCGCGCTCACCGGCGCGGGCCCCCTCGTGCATCGGGCGCTCGTCCGTCCGTCACGACCGCCGCACCGCACTCGAAAGGGTCCTCATGGCCACCGACGACACGACACCTCCCGGCCCGGTCCCTCCGGCCTCCACTCCCTCGCCCGAGTCGTCGGGGTCCGAGTCGTCGGGCTCGTCGGGCGCTGATCGGTCGGGTGCCGATCCGTCGGGCGCGGATCCCGCGGGCGCGACCGCCGAGGGCGGGGCGGCGTCGCCGTCGCTGCCCCCGACCGCGTACCCCGGGGCTCCGACGCAGCCCGCGCCTCCGACCCAGCCCGCGCCTCCTGCCGGGTCACGACCGGTCGGCGACCCGTTCGTCGCGCCGGGGCAGCAGGCCTCTCCGGTCGGGTCCGCTCCTGCGCCGCAGGGGCCTCCCGGGTCGGCGCCCTACGGCGCGGGTCCGCAGGGGCAGTACGGCCAGTACGGGCAGCCGGGGCAGTACGGACGACCCGCGCCCGGTCAGCAGGCATCCGACGGACCCCAGCCGTCGTCGGGTGGTCAGCAGTACGGGGCGCCGACCCGGCCCGGTCAGTCGCCGTTCGGCGAGCAGCCGGGCGGGGGAGCGCCGTACGGCGCCGCTCCGCAGCAGCCCTACGGTGCGCAGCAGGGCCAGCAGGGCCAGCAGGGCCAGCAGCAGTACGGACGCCCGCAGCCCTACGGAGCCCCGCAGTACGGGGCCCCGCAGAACGGGGGCCCGCAGTACGGAGCCCCGCAGCCCTACGGCTCGCAGTACGCCACGTACCAGCAGGGTGGCGCGCCCAGACCCTCGAGTCTGCTGAGCATCCTGTCGATGTCGGGGTCGATCCTCGGCGTGCTGATGTCGCTGGTGCTCTTCGGGTCGGGAATCCTCTTCTCGATCGCCGGCGTGGTGCTCGGTCACGTGGGGCAGAAGCGCGAACGCCATGCGCGTGGCTTCTGGCTGACGGGTCTCATCACCGGCTACGTCGGCATCGGGCTGTCGCTCCTGATCATCGGCGCCTGGGTGCTGTTCTTCACCGTGGTCTCCGGGATGCCGTCGACCGGCGACGGGTACTACAGCGGCACCTGAGCCGCCGACCCGGCTCCCCACGACGACGGAGGCCGCCGCACCCGAGGGTGCGGCGGCCTCCGTCGTCGTGCCGAGGGCTCAGGCGCGTTCGCAGAGCAGCGCCGTGTGCCGCCCGGCGACCCTGGTCAGCACGAGCGTGGCCGACCCCGAGCCCTGCAGCGAGAGGCGCTTGCGGAACGTCGCGGGGTCGACGTCGACCCCGCGCTTCTTGATCTCGAGGCGGCCGATGCCCCGCGTCCGCAGCTCGCGCTTGAGGGTCCGCTCGTCGAGGGGGAACGTCTCGAGCACCCGGAAGCCCTGGGCGAACGGGGTCTCGATCCGCTCGTCGGTCGTCAGCCAGGCGATGTCGCGGCTGATCATGCGGGCGTCGATCGAGCGGGCCAGGTCGCCGATCAGACGTGCGCGGATCACGGCGCCGTCGGGTTCGTACAGCCATTCGCCGAGGTCGCCCACCTCGACGTCGTCCGAGTCGGCGGGCGCCGTCAGCTCCGCCGCCCCGGAGGCGCTGATCACCAGGGCGGACCGGCCCACCCCGGCCCGGGCGAGCGGTCCGAACCAGACCCCGGCCTCGACCACGTCGCGATCGACCGAGATCCACTGGCACTCGGCGTCGTGGGGCAGGAGGTCGCGGTCGATCCCCGGGCCGAGCTTCACGCCCGTCGGCAGGCGGTCGGCGAAGGCGAACGCGACGTCGAGCGACGGCGACCAGTCGGCCGGATCGGCGATCCGCTTCGTGGCGCTGTGCCCGCCGGTGCGTCGCGCGGGGTCGAGGAACACGCCCTGCACATCGGTCAGGTCGGTCGTCTCGGCGTCGCCCTGACGGACTCGCGACGACGACCACGGAGACAGGTTGTACGAGGCCACGGCGGCGGTCACCTCGTCGCGGTCGACGGCCAGCACGTCGAGGTCGAGGGCCGCGAACGCCAGGGCGTCGCCGCCGATGCCGCAGCCGAGGTCGGCGACGCTGGTGAGTCCGGCCGAGCGGTAGCGGTCGGCATGGCGGGCGGCGACGCCGAGGCGCGTGGCCTGCTCGAGCCCGGCCTCGGTGAAGAGCATGCGACTGGCGAACTCGCCGAACTTCCCCTCCGCCTTGCTGCGGAGGCGCGCCTGGGTCAGCACGGCCGACACGCGCTCGGCGGGGTGGCCCTGCTTCCGCAGCGCGGCGACCGACGACACGACGTCGTCGGAGGCGCGCCACGGGGGAGGGAGTCGAGCAGCCGCAGCCCCTCGGGAGAGAGGACTTCGAGCAGCTCCGACGCATCCATGTCGTCCAGTCTCACGCATCCGGCGAGGTGCGGGGCCCGGGGTCGACGAGACCGACGCGCATCACTGGCACTCGGATTGACCGAGTGCCAGTGACGCCCTACAGTTGTTTCTGGCACTCGCACGTGGCAAGTGCCAACCCACGTTTTTCGAAGTTCCGAGAAAGTAGAGGCAACCGTGTCGGTCTCCATCAAGCCGCTCGAAGATCGCATCGTCATCCAGCAGGTCGAAGCCGAGCAGACCACGGCTTCCGGCCTTGTGATCCCCGACACCGCGAAAGAGAAGCCCCAAGAGGGCGACGTCGTCGCCGTCGGTCCGGGTCGCATCGACGACAACGGCAACCGTGTGCCGCTCGACGTCGCCGTCGGCGACAAGGTCATCTACAGCAAGTACGGCGGAACCGAGGTCAAGTACGGCGGAGAGGACTTCCTCGTCCTCTCGGCCCGCGACGTCCTCGCCGTCGTCGTCCGCTAGTCGGTCGACGCAGCTCCTCGAGAACCCCCGCTTCGGCGGGGGTTCTCGTCGTTGAGAGGCCGCAGGAGGCGCGGGTCGCCTCCTCCACCGGCCGCGCCTCCTGAGAACGGCGGTCGGAAGCGCCACCCTGTCGGAGGTGGACGTGTCGCGGTGTCGGTCGCCCGGCCTACAGTCGTGACGTGACCACCAGCCGCCCCCGCGCCTCCTCGGCTTCCGCCGCCCCGCTCGTCTCCGAGACGCAGGGCGGCGGCTCGCCCGGTACCGCCGGCGGGGGCGCCCGATCCGGGCTCGCGTTCGCGATCGGCGCGTACGGCCTCTGGGGCGTCCTGCCCGTGTTCTTCCTGCTGATGTCGCCGTCGGGGCCGTTCGAGATCGTCGCCTGGCGCATCGTCTTCTCGCTCGTGTTCTGCCTCGCGCTGCTCGCCGCGACCAGGGGCTTCCCCGCGTTCGTCCGCCTGCTGCGGCAGCCCCGTCTCGTCGCGACCATGGGGCTCGCCGGCGTCTTCATCGTCGTCAACTGGACGGTCTTCATCACCGCCGCCCTCGCCGGGCACGTCGTCGAGGCCGCCCTGGGGTACTTCATCAACCCGATCGTGACCGTGCTGTTGGCCGTCGTCGTCCTGCGCGAGCGGTTGCGACCCGCGCAGTGGGCGGCCGTCGGCCTCAGCGGCGTCGCCGTGCTGGTCATCGCGATCGGCACCGGCGACGTGCCGTGGGTGTCGCTCGTGCTCGCGTCCTCGTTCGGTCTCTACGGTCTCGTCAAGAAGCAGGTCGGCGGGCGGGTCGACGCCATCGGCGGTCTCACGCTCGAGACGATGCTGATGACCCCGGTGGCCGGGGCGGCTCTCGTCGTCATGGCCGTCACGGGGGTCGGCGGCGGGGTCGACTTCGGCTCCGTGTCGGTCGTCCACACCCTGACCGTGATCAGCTCGGGCATCGTCACCGCGGTGCCCCTGCTCCTCTTCGCCGCCGCCGCGCGTCGTCTCCCTCTGGCCACGATCGGTCTCACGCAGTACCTCGCACCGGTGCTCCAGCTGATCGTCGGCGTGGTGCTGCTGCACGAAGAGATGCCGGTCACCCGCTGGATCGGCTTCGCGATCGTCTGGGTCGCGCTCATCGTGCTCTCCGTCGACGCGGTGCGATCGTCGCGGCGGAATCGCGGTATTGAGCGCAAGTCACGAATTGCTAACGAAACGGTCCAGTGACGACCAGAACACACGCCAGAAACAATCCAGCCCTAGTTTCTACTCAATCGCGAGGACCGTCTGCCTAGTGTCGGTCCGGCTCTCCGCGCTTCACGAAAGGGACTACGGATGATCCGATCCACCAAAGGCCTGAAGGCTCTGGCGCTCGCAGGGGCCGCCTCCGTCTTGCTGGCCGCCTGTTCGTCGACGTCGTCGACTCCGGAGGACGGCGCGTCGTCGTCGCCTTCGGCTTCGCAAAAGGCCGACCCCGCAGCATCGTGCGAGGCTCCCAGCAGCCCCGGACAGGACGCGCTCCGCATCGGCACGATCCTGCCGAACACGGGAACCCTCGCCTACCTCGCTCCGCCCGCCGAGGCCGGCATCGGTCTCGCCGTCGAGGACATCAACGCCGCCGGTGGCGTGCTCGACCAGGACGTCACGGTCGAACCCCGCACCGACTCCGGCGACAGCAACGACCTCACCGTCTCGAGCGCCGCAGCGACGCAGCTCATCGACGCGAAGGTCCCGGTCGCGATCGGCGCCGAGTCGTCCAGCGTCACGCTGAACGTCATCGACCAGCTGACCGCCGCCTGCATCGTCGAGATCTCGCCCGCCAACACGGCGTCCTCGCTCAGCGGCTACTCGTCGTACTACTTCCGCACCGCGCCGCCGGACTCCGTCCAGGGGTCGGCGCTCGGCACCCAGATCGTCAACGACGGTCGCGCCAACGTCGCGTTCCTCGTCTTCAACGACACCTACGGCACCGGTCTCCGCGACTCCGTGCAGGAGTCCGTCGAGGCCTCGGGCGGCACCGTCGTCTACGGCGGCACCGGCGAAGGCCAGGAGTTCCCTCCCGGTCAGACCACCTTCTCGTCCGAGGTGACGGCGGCCCTGGCCACCGACCCCGACGCGATCGTGATCCTCGCGTTCGACGAGACCAAGTCGATCGTCCCCGAGCTCGTCGCCCAGGGTGCGGACATGACCACCATCTACATGTCCGACGGCAACACGGCCGACTACAGCGAGGACTTCGACCCGGGCACCCTCGAGGGCGCCCAGGGCACCATCCCCGGTGCGTTCCCGTCGTCCGACCTGCAGGAGCGCTTCAACACGTACTACCAGGAGAGCGCGGGCTCGGCGCTGACCGACTACTCGTACGCACAGGAGTCCTACGACGCCACCATGCTCGCCGCGCTCGCCGCGGTGAAGGGCGGCGGAACGGACTCCGGCACCATCCAGGCCAACATGGCCGCGGTGTCGGGTGCTGACGGCGGTACCGAGTGCTCGACCTTCGCCGACTGCAAGACGGCGATCGAGGCCGGCGACGACATCTCCTACACCGGCCCCTCGGGCATCGGAGCATTCGACGACCAGAACGACCCGTCGAGCGCCTTCATCGGCATCTACAAGTTCGACGGCGACAACAAGATCGTCTACCAGACGGCGGTCGAGGGCACGGTCCAGTAACCCGATCCCCTCTTCTGCGGAGGCCCCGGCGCGTATGCGCCGGGGCCTCCGTCGTGCGCCCGGGTGCCGCCGCCGGCCCGCACCACGGCCCGGGTGGTCGGAAACGGCCCTTGGCGGCGTCACGTGGGGCGCTTTCCGCCCACCCTGGGGGCGCGGCACGGGTGCGCGTGCGGGGCGCAGCGTCGTGCGTGCTTCGGTGGTCAGAAGATGCCCTTGGCGGCCTGCGGAACGGCGTTTTCCGCCCACCGTGGGGGCGCGGGGCGGGACGATGCCGCCACGGCACGACGGAGGCCCCGCACGTCGAGCGTGCGGGGCCTCCGGGCGATGCGGGTGGCGCGTCGGCGTCAGTGCGAGTCGTCGACGTCCTTCGCGAGCGTGCCCAGGTAGAGCTCGATCACCTTCGGGTCGTCGGCGAGCTCGCGGCCGGTACCCGAGTAGGCGTTGCGCCCCTGGTCGAGCACGTAGCCGCGGTCGCAGATCTGCAGGCAGCGGCGGGCGTTCTGCTCGACCATGATCACCGAGACGCCGGCCTTGTTGATGCGGCGGGTGCGGATGAACGTCTCGTCCTGGCGCACCGGCGACAGGCCCGCGGACGGCTCGTCGAGCAGCAGCACCTTCGGGTCCATCATGAGCGCGCGCGCCATGGCGACCGACTGCCGCTCACCGCCCGACAGCGATCCGGCCCGCTGACCGCGACGGTCGGCGAGCACCGGGAACAGGTCGTAGATGTACTCGAGCCGCTCGGCGAACTTCTTGGGGCGCAGGAACATCCCCATCTGCAGGTTCTCCTCGATGGTCAGCGACGGGAACACGTTGTTCGTCTGCGGCACGAAGCCGACGCCGGCCTGCACGAGCTTGTTGGCCTTGAGGTTCGTGATGTCCTCGCCGCCGAGGGTGACGGCGCCCGAGTGGATCTTGACGAGGCCGAACAGCGCCTTCAGCAGGGTCGACTTGCCGGCGCCGTTCGGGCCGATGATGCCGATCAGCTCGCCCGGGTAGCAGACCAGGTCGCAGCCGTTCAGGATGTTGACCCCGGGCAAGTAGCCCGCCACGAGGTCGCTGGCGTTCATGATCGGTTCGATGCCCGCGAACTTCTCGGTTCCCGGGTGCATCTGCGTGGTCGAGGCGCTCATGCCTTCTTGTCTCCGGTCTGCTGGTCGTCCGCCGCGTTGGTGGCGGCGGGGGTCGAGGGGTCGGGTGAGCCGGGCAGGTCGCGTCCGGCGATGCCGCCGCCGGTGGCCGAGGAGGCGCTGGTCGCGTCGTCCGCGCGGGCCGCGTCCTCTGCGGCCACCTCCTGCTCGAGCTCCTCGAGCACCGCGTCCGTCAGCAGCGAGTCGTCGCCCAGGTCGGTGTCGTGGTGCGCACCGAGGTAGGCGTCGATCACGGCCTGGTCGTCCATGACGGTGTCGGCGGGGCCCTCGGCCACGACCTTGCCCTCGGCCATCACGATCACCCAGTCCGAGATGTGGCGCACCATGTGCATGTCGTGCTCGACGAAGAGCACCGTGGTGCCCTCGTCCCGCAGGCTCTGGATGTGACCGAGCAGCGACTGGGTCAGCGCCGGGTTCACGCCGGCCATCGGCTCGTCGAGCATGATCATCTCGGGGTCGCTCATGAGGGCGCGGGCCATCTCGAGCAGCTTGCGCTGGCCGCCCGACAGGCTGCCGGCGTAGTCGTCGCGCTTGTCGTCGAGCTTGAACCGCTTCAGCAGATCTTCGGCCTTCGCCGTGATCTCGCGCTCGCGGGCCTTCCAGAGCGGCGGGACGATGCCGACGAAGAAGTTCTCGCCGGGCTGGTCGCGGGCGCCGAGCAGCATGTTCTGCATGACGGTCAGCCGCGACAGCGCCTTCGTCAGCTGGAAGGTGCGCACCATGCCGGCGCGCGCCACCTTGGCGGCGCCGACGTTGCCCATCGGCTTGCCGTCGAAGACCCACTTCGCCGTGCCCTCGCCGCGGTTGAACGCGGTGGGGGCCGACGAGGCCTTGTCGAAGCCGGTCAGCAGGTTGAAGAAGGTCGTCTTGCCGGCCCCGTTCGGGCCGATCAGCGCCGTGATCGCGCCGCGCTGCACCTCCACGTGTCCGACGTCGACGGCGGTCATGCCGCCGAAGCGACGCACGACGTTGTCGACGGTCAGGATGGGGTCGGGCTTCGACGAGCCCGGGGTGCGGTCGACGCCGGTCAGCTTGGCGCGGAGGGCGTCGCGGTCGTAGTCGTAGCCGGCCTTGCGTGCGCGGCCACCGGTCGTGGTTGTCTCAGACACTGAACGACAGCTCCTTCTTGTTACCGAGGATCCCCTGTGGCCTGAAGATGATCAGGCACATGAGGGCGACGCCGACGAGCACGTACGAGAACTGGTCGGCCTGTTGGTTGCTCATGATGCTCGCGGGGATGAAGTCGCCGGCCAGGGTGCGGATCAGCAGTCGCACGACGAAGAAGAGGATCGCGCCGAGCACGGGCCCGAACACCGTCGCGGCGCCGCCGAGCAGCAGGGCCGTCCAGATGAAGAAGGTCGTCGAGCGGCCGAGCGCGTCGGGCTGCACCGACGAGGGCAGCACGTAGATGATCCCGGCGAGCGAGCCGATCACACCACCGAAGACGAGCGCCTGCATCTTGTACGAGAAGACGTTCTTGCCGAGGCTGCGCACGGCGTCCTCGTCTTCGCGGATGCCCTTGAGCACACGACCCCAGGGGCTGCGGCTGAGCAGGAACACGATCACGCAGAGCAGGGCGACGAGGCCCCAGGCCACGATGCGGATCCACCAGCCGCTGACCCCGTTGTTGTCGTAGGTGAACCAGAGGATCGTGGTCTGACCGTCGGGCAGGGGCGAGAGGGCGGTGAAGGCGTCGCGGTACGACGAGCCGGTGATGCCGTTCGAGCCGCCGGTGACGTCGGTCAGGATGCTCGATCTGCCGACCATGCGGATGATCTCCGCCGCGCAGATGGTGACGATGGCGAGGTAGTCGCCCCTCAGCTTCAGGGTCGGCACACCGAGGATGAGCGCGAAGATCACCCCGCAGAGCAGACCGATCAGCACGGCCACCCCGATCGGCAGGCCGCTGGTCAGCGAGATGGCGAAGCCGTAGGCGCCGACCAGGAGGAAGGCCGCCTGGCCCATGTTGATCAGCCCGGTGAAGCCGAAGTGGATGTTGAGGCCGATGGCCGCGAGGGCGAAGGCCGCCGTGGTGGGCGCGAGCGCCTCGCCGGTGAGGGCACGGAGCAGTGAGATGACGTAGTCCATGAGTAGTCCCCTTAACCGATCCGCTCGGCGCGACCGAAGATGCCCTGCGGCCTGAACAGCAGGATCACGATCAGGATCAGCAGCGCGGTGGCGTACTTGAAGTCACCCGGCAGCACCAGGTTGGTCAGTTCGACGATGACGCCGATGATGAGCGAGCCGGCGAGGGCGCCGAACGACGTCCCGAGCCCGCCCAGGGTCACCGCGGCGAACATGAGCAGCAGGATCTGCAGACCGGTCATCCAGTTGACGCCGTTCAGCACGAGCCCGAGCATGACGCCCGAGAGGCCGGCGAGGGCGGCGGCGACGGTCCAGACCAGGCGGATGATGCGGTCGACGTCGATGCCGGAGGCCGCGGCGAGCGCCGGGTTGTCGGACACGGCGCGGGTGGCGCGACCGGTGCGGGTCTTCGTGAGGAAGAGACCGGTCAGCACCAGCACGACGATCGAGATGCCCATGGCCACATACGACTGCACCGTCAGGGTGATGCCCGCCAGGGTGACCGTCGACGGGTTCGCGGTCTGGATCCGCACGGTCGCGGCGCCGAAGAAGTACTGGAACGCGTACTGCAGCGCGATCGAGAGGCCGATGGTGACGATCATCAGCTGGGTGAGACTCAACCCCCGCCGTCGGAGGGGCTTCCAGATCGCCCAGTCCTGGATGAATCCGGTCGCGGCGCAGATCACGACGGTGATCATCGCGGCCAGGAAGATGTTCATGCCCAGCTGGTTCGCGAAGACGTAGGCCAGGAGGCCGCCGAGGGTCACCTGCTCGCCGTGCGAGAAGCTGCTGAGCCCGGTCGTGCCGTAGATCAGCGAGAGGCCGATGGCCGCCAGCGCGAGCAGCAGGCCGAGGCGGATGCCCGAGGCGAGCTGCTGACCGACGCGCTCCCAGTTGAAGGCGGCGGCCGAGTCGCCGGTGGTGGCTCCCTCGGTCGCGCTGAGCTGGAAGATGACGCCGGCGTTGGCGCCGAGCGTGGCGTTGACCATGCGCTCGTCCTGCTCGGCGTTCGTCAGGAACTCGCCGTCGGGCAGCGAGTCGGTGTCGAGGGCGACCGTGTACTGACCGCCCTCGGTCACGGGCAGGGCCCAGCGGCCGGTGCCGTCGACCTCGGCCGTGCCCTCGAAGCCGCCGGGCCCCGTCACGGTGAGCACGACACCTGAGGCGGGCTCGCCCTCGGAGGTGCGGATGCTGCCCTGGATGCAGGCCGTGGCGTCGTCGACGGTGCACGAGGCGGTCGCCCCGCCCTGGGCCCTGGCGGGCTCGGGCGCGATCATCACGGACAGGAAGGCGCCGGCGAGTGCGAGCAGCAGCGTCAGGACTGTGACGAACAGGGCTGGCCGCAACGGTGTCGGCGGAGCGATGGTCGTGTCGGGTTTCACGGAACCTCCTGGACAGGTGCCAGTCGGGGCGATGCCCCGGGTGCCGCTGGCTACCGTCGTTGGTGACGCTACTTTCGCCGTGTGTCGGCCATGTTTCGTGCACGACACAGGCAAGAGTCGAAAAATCGTCGCTGTTCTGTGACCTTCTCGCGCCTCCTCGGCCGTTTCGACCCGTCGAGCTCCGGAATGCAGGAGGCGCGGCGAGGGTTAACATCGACTACCGGCACTCGACGGCGATCCGGTGCACACCGCCCCCCATCCGCTCCTTCGAAGGGCACTCATGGACCAGCCGGATCCGTTCGGATTCATCGGACTCACGTACGACGACGTCATGCTCCTGCCCGGGCGCACCGACGTGATCCCGAGCGAGGCCGACACCTCGTCGCGGTTGACGAAGCGCATCCGCGTGGCCGTCCCGCTGCTGTCGGCCGCCATGGACACCGTCACCGAGTCGCGCATGGCCATCGCCATGGCGCGCCAGGGCGGCATCGGCATCATCCACCGCAACCTCTCGATCGTCGACCAGGCGGCGCACGTCGACAAGGTCAAGCGCAGCGAGTCGGGCATGATCACCAATCCGGTGACGACCAGCCCCGATGCGACGGTGGCCGAGGTCGACGCCCTCTGCGGTCAGTTCCGCGTCTCCGGTCTCCCGGTCGTCGAGGCCGACGGCACGCTCGTCGGGATCATCACCAACCGCGACATGCGCTTCGTGTCGACGTTCGAGATGCAGACCACCCTCGTGCGCGAGGTCATGACGACGGCACCGCTCATCACGGCGCCCGAGGGCGTCGACCCCGATTCGGCCATCGCGATCTTCGCCGAGCACAAGATCGAGAAGCTGCCGCTGGTCGACGCCGACGGCAAGCTGCGCGGTCTCATCACCGTCAAGGACTTCGACAAGAGCGAGAAGTACCCCGACGCCACCAAAGACGACGAGGGGCGGCTGCGGGTCGGCGCCGCGATTGGCTTCTTCGGCGACGCGTGGGAGCGCGCCTGCGCGCTCCGCGACGCCGGGGTCGACGTGCTCGTGGTCGACACCGCCAACGGCGAGAGCTCGGGCGAGCTCGACATGATCCGCCGCATCAAGGCCGATCCGTCGTTCGCCGCGATCGACGTGATCGGCGGCAACGTCGCGACGCGCTCGGGCGCCGAGGCCCTCATCGAGGCCGGGGCCGACGCCATCAAGGTCGGCGTGGGCCCGGGCTCGATCTGCACCACCCGGGTCGTCTCGGGTGTCGGCGTGCCCCAGGTCACCGCCGTCTACGAGGCGTCGCTCGCGGCGCGCGAGGTCGGCGTGCCGGTCATCGCCGACGGCGGGCTGCAGTACTCGGGCGACATCGCCAAGGCGCTGGTCGCCGGGGCCGACACCGTGATGCTCGGCTCGCTGCTGGCCGGCTGCGACGAGAGCCCGGGCGACCTGGTCTTCGTCGGCGGCAAGCAGTTCAAGAACTACCGGGGCATGGGCTCGCTGGGCGCCATGCAGACCCGCGGCAAGAACACGTCGTACTCGAAAGACCGGTACTTCCAGGCCGACGTGCCCTCCGACGACAAGCTCATCCCCGAGGGCGTCGAGGGCCAGGTGCCCTACCGCGGCGCGCTGGGCAACGTCGTCTACCAGCTGACCGGCGGCCTGCGCCAGTCGATGTTCTACGTCGGCGGTCGCACCGTCGCCGAGCTGAAGGCGAAGGGCAAGTTCGTCCGCATCACGGCGGCCGGTCTGAAGGAGAGCCACCCGCACGACCTGCAGATGGTCGTCGAGGCTCCCAACTACCGCCGCTAGTCCGCCGCCCCGCGCTGCGGCGCGGTGCGCTGCCCAGAACGGGCGAGCCCGGCGGAGCCGGTCGTGTCACCACGCCCGCCTCCGCCGGACTCGCCCGTTCGCCTGTCCGCGGGATGTGCACAGGGGACCCGCGAGGCGACCTGCACAGGAGGCGGCGACTCAGCTCCGTCCACAGGGCGACGGAGACCACCGGCCGACCGCCCGTGGGCCCGCCACCCTGGGGCGATGCTCCTCACCTCGCGTCACCCGGGTCTCATCCTCAGTCGCGACCTCACTGCTCTCGGGCTCGACGACGCCGAGCTCCGTCGAGCCTGCAGGCGTGGCGAACTCGTCGGCGTCCGCCGGGGAGCGTATGTGGAATCCGCTCTGTGGCGGCGGCTCGGAGTCGACGAGCGATATCGGCTGACGGTCGTCGCCGCGGCGGCCGCGTGCCGGACCCGGGTCGTGGTCAGCCATCTCTCGGCCGCGGTGCTGCACGGCCTGCCGCTCGTGGGGGCGCCGCCGCCGGTGGTGCATGTGCTCGTGGCCCCGCCGGGAGGCAGTCGTCGTGAGCACGGCTTCGTCAAGCACGCCCGCTCCGACTACGACCTGCCGGGTCTGCCGCAGATCGATGGCGTGCTGGTGACACCCGTCGAGACGACCCTGGTCGACGTGTGCCTGACCGAGTCGTTCCTCCGGGCGGTCGTCATGACCGATCACGCGCTGCGCATCGGAGCGGTCACCCTCGAGCAGCTGGCTCAGGAATTCGCGTCGCGCGACACCGCACGAGGCGCGACCCGTGTCCGCGCCGTGCTGCAGTTCGCCTCCCCGCTCTCGGCGGGGCCCCTGGAATCGGTCAGCCGAGTCGGGTTCCGGCTGCTCGGGCTGCCCGACCCCGTGCTGCAGCATCCCCTGTTCGACGCGACGGGTCGGAGAGTCGCCATCGTCGACAACTGGTGGCCGCACGCAGGAGCGGTCGGAGAATCCGACGGTCGCATCAAGTACACCGACCCGGCGGTGATGAACGGTCGCACCGTCGAACAGGTCGTCATCGACGAGAAGCATCGTGAAGACGAGATCCGGTCCCTGCCCGAGGTGCAGGGGTTCGCCCGCTGGGGCTGGTCGACGGCTCTCGACACCCGCCGCCTCGGTGAGGTCTTGGCCCGGGCGGGCGTCTCACCCGAGTCGAAGGCGCGAAAGCGGGCGAGTTCGATCGAGACGGGCGCCTCCGGTGGCCCGTTTCCGCCGGACTCGCCCGCTGACGGGGGCCCAGCGGCGGGGGAGCGAACCGGACGCGAGCGACCCGGGGGCACGAGCCGCGCCTCCGGTAGGGTGGCCCGGTGACTGAGGTAGAGATCGGCGTATCCAAGCGCGCCCGCCGTGCGTACGCATTCGACGACATCGCGATCGTCCCGAGCCGACGGACGCGAGACCCGCGCGACGTGTCGGTGAGCTGGTCGATCGACGCGTTCACGTTCGAGTCGCCCATCATCGCGGCGCCGATGGACTCGGTCGTCAGCCCCGCCACGGCCATCCGCATCGGTCAGCTCGGCGGTCTCGGCGTCCTCGACCTCGAGGGCGTGTGGACCCGCTACGACGACCCGGAGGCGGTGCTCGCCGAGATCCGCGGCCTGCCGGAGGCCGAGACGGTCGCCCGCATGCAGCAGATCTACGCCGAGCCGATCAAGCCCGAGCTGGTCACCGCCCGCCTCGCCGAGATCCGCGCCGCGGGGGTCACCGTGGCCGGCTCGCTCAGCCCGCAGCGCACCCAAGACCTGTACCAGACGGTCGTCGACGCCGGTGTCGACGTCTTCGTCATCCGCGGCACGACGGTGTCCGCCGAGCACGTGTCGAAGACGACCGAGCCGCTCAACCTCAAGAAGTTCATCTACGAGCTCGACGTCCCGGTGATCGTCGGCGGCGCCTCGACCTACACGTCGGCGCTGCACCTGATGCGCACCGGCGCCGCGGGCGTGCTCGTCGGGTTCGGGGGCGGCGCCGCGTCGACGACCCGCGCCTCCCTCGGCATCCACGCGCCGATGGCGACCGCCGTCGCCGACGTCGCCGGGGCGCGCCGCGACTACCTCGACGAGTCGGGCGGGCGCTACGTGCACGTCATCGCCGACGGCGGCCTCGGTACGTCAGGCGACATCGTCAAGGCCGTCGCCTGCGGCGCCGACGCCGTCATGCTCGGCGCGGCGCTGGCCCGGGCGACCGACGTGCCCGGCGGCGGGTACCACTGGGGCGCCGAGGCGCACCACCCCGAGCTGCCCCGGGGGCGCCGGGTGCACGTCGGCCAGGTCGGCACGCTCGAGAAGATCCTCTACGGCCCCGCCGAGACGGTCGACGGCCAGGCGAACCTGATCGGCGCCCTGCGACGCTCGATGGCGACGACCGGATACAGCGACCTCAAGGAGTTCCAGCGCAGCGAGGTCGTCGTCGCCCCTTACCAGCCGCACTAGCCGCTCGGCCGTCCCCAGCTGAGCGCCGCCTCATGGCGGGCTCGGCCGTGGGGGCGTTGGATGGACCCGTGGGCGCGACGAGCGTCCCGGTTCCGATCCAACGATGGAGGCTCGCATGGCCAGGTCCGCGTCCGTTTCGCTCTCGACGAAGCTCGGCCCCGACGAACGGGCGGCCGCCGTCGAGGTGATGAAGACCAGAGAGCTCGACATCCTCGTCATCGGCGGCGGCATCGTCGGTGCCGGCTCGGCCCTCGACGCCGTCACCCGGGGTCTGAGCGTCGGCATCGTCGAGGCCCGCGACTGGGGCTCGGGCACGTCGAGTCGTTCGTCGAAGCTCGTCCACGGCGGCATCCGCTATCTCGAGCAGCTGAACTTCCGGCTCGTGCGCGAGGCGCTCATCGAACGCGGGCTGCTGCTGCAGCGCCTCGCGCCGCACCTGGTCAAGCCGGTGCGGTTCCTGTACCCGCTGAGCAAGCCGGTCTACGAGCGGTTCTACATCGGCGCCGGCATGGCGCTCTACGACATCTTCAGCTGGACGGGCGGGCGTCCGCCCGGGGTGCCGCACCACCGGCACCTCACCAAGACGCAGGTGATGCGGGCGATCCCGAGCCTGTCGAAAGACGCGGTCGTCGGCGGGCTCACGTACTACGACGCCCAGGTCGACGACGCGCGCTACGTCTCGTCGCTTGTCCGCACGGCGTCCGCCTACGGGGCTCACGCGGCCAGCCGCATCCGCGTCGAGGGCTTCGTCAAGGTGGGCGAGCGCGTGGTCGGCGTCAAGGCGCACGACTACCAGACGGGCGAGCACTTCGAGATCCGGGCGAAGCAGGTCGTCAACGCGACCGGCGTCTGGACGGACGACACGCAGGCCATGGTCGGCGAGCGGGGCCAGTTCAAGGTCCGGGCGTCGAAGGGCGTGCACCTGGTGGTGCCCCGCGACCGCATCCACTCCGACATGGGCATGATCTTCCGCACCGAGAAGAGCGTGCTGTTCGTCATCCCGTGGGGTCGCCACTGGCTCGTGGGCACGACCGACACCGACTGGGACCTCGACAAGGCCCACCCCGCGGCGACGGCGGCCGACATCGACTACATCCTCGAGCACGTCAACAAGGTCATGGCCGTGCCGCTCACCCGGGCCGACGTCGAGGGCGTCTACGCCGGTCTGCGTCCGCTGCTGGCGGGCGAGTCCGACCAGACGTCGAAGCTCTCTCGCGAGCACATCGTCGCCCACACCGTGCCGGGCCTCGTCGTCGTGGCCGGCGGCAAGTGGACGACCTACCGGGTCATGGCCGAGGACGCGATCGACGAGGCCGTCGCGGCCCTCGACGGCCGCATCCCGTCGAGTACCACGATGGAGATCCCGTTGATCGGCGCCGAGGGGTA
This sequence comes from Frigoribacterium sp. AC394, assembly GCF_979258095.1. Classification (NCBI taxonomy): domain Bacteria; kingdom Bacillati; phylum Actinomycetota; class Actinomycetes; order Micrococcales; family Microbacteriaceae; genus Frigoribacterium; species Frigoribacterium sp. AC394. The sequence goes on from NZ_OZ409834.1 coordinate 2,256,573, forward strand.
CCACGCGGCGTGGAACAAGCGCGGCAAGATCGCGAAGGCGTTCGGCGTGCACAAGGTCCGCATCGAGCACCTGCTCAACCGGTACGGCACCACGACCGACGAGATCCTCGACCTCATCCGCGACGACCCCTCGCTCGCCGAGCCCCTCCCCGGGGCCGACGACTACATCCGCGCCGAGGTCGTCTACGCCGCGAGCCACGAGAGCGCCCTGCACCTCGAGGACGTCCTCGCCCGCCGCACCCGCATCTCGATCGAGGCGTGGGACCGGGGCGAGTCCGCCGCTCCCGTCGCCGCCAAGCTGATGGCCGGCGTGCTCGGCTGGAGCGACGACGAGGCCGAGGCCGAGGTGGCGAACTACCTCAAGCGCGTCGCGGCCGAGCGCGCCAGCCAGCTCGAGCCCGACGACGAGTCGGCCGACCGGGTCCGTCTCGAGGCCCCCGACATCGCCTTCGGCTTCGAAGAAGACGACATGGTGGTGCCCGGTGCCGATCAGGGAGGCGCGCCCGAGCCCGGCGAGAGCGTCGTCGAGCCCGCCGGCACCCCCGGCGACGACACCTCCGCCGACCGCCCCGGCGGCAGCGCGGGCTGAGCCGCGGGGGTCGCAGGGCGACCGGCCTGCAGGAGGCGCGGTGACGGGGCGACCGTCGCCGCGCCTCCTCGTCCACCCGGGAACAAACCCCCCGGGCATGCCGTTGCACCCACCGTGAGCAGCCCGGCCTCGGCGTCGTCACCCGACGCTAGGCTGAGACGACTGCCCCCGAGTGCACTGGAGACGAACCATGGTTGACGTGCGTCGAGTCAAGCTCCCCGGCGTCGGAGTACTGCACACCTTCATCACGGACGACGGCGGCAAGTGCGGGGTCATCACACACCGCTCGGGTCACAGCGACCTCATCACGTTCAGCGACGAGGCGGACGCGGCCGACGTCACGAAGGTGTCGCTCCGTCTGAGCGAAGACGAGGCGCACACCCTCGCCGAGCTGCTGGGCGGCACGCGCATCACCGAGTCGCTCTCGGCGCTCGATCAGATCCCCGGTCTCAGCATCGACTGGTTCACGGTCGACTACGACGACCACATCGCCGGGCAGCCCCTCGGCGATCTCGGCGCCCGGGGCGTGGTCGGCCTCACGGTCGTCGCCGTCGTGCGCGGCGACGCCGCCAACCCCGCGCCGTCGGGCGACTTCAAGGTGTTCCCCGGCGACACGCTCGTGGTCGCGGGTTCCCCTGAGAAGGTCGCGAAGGCGTTCTCGTACTACCGCACGGGTGAACTCAAGCACCGGTCGCCGGTCGACGCTCCTCCCGGGGGCTGACGCCCGTGCACCTGGGTGAAGAGCTGATCGTCCTCGGCATCCTCCTGCTGCTCGCGTACGTCCTGGGCAGGGCCGGCAAGCTGATCGGCCTCCCGTCGATCCCGGTGTACATGCTGGTCGGTCTGCTGGCCAGCACGAACACGGGGTGGTTCCCGCTCAGCTTCGAGAGCGACAGCATCGAGCTGATCGCGATCTTCGGGCTGATCCTGCTGCTGTTCAACCTCGGTCTCGAGTTCGACCAGGACGAGTTCTTCTCGAACGCGGGGCGGCTGATCGTCTCGGGCGGCAGCTACATCCTCGTCAACATGGGCGTGGGGCTCGTCTTCGGCTTCATGCTGGGCTGGGGCACCCGCGAGGCCCTGATCATCGCCGGCATGACGGCGACGTCGTCGAGCGCGATCGTGACGAAGCTGCTGATCGAGCTCAACCGGCTGGCGAACCGCGAGACGCCGATGATCCTGGGCGTGACGGTCGTCGAAGACATCTTCATCGCGATCTACCTCGCCGTGGTGTCGGTGGTGCTGAGCGGCGAGACGGACCCGCTGCCGGTGATCCTCAAGCTCGTCGTCGCCTTCGCGTTCTTGGTGATCATGTTCTCGATCGCGCGCTGGGGCGGCAAGGTCGTCTCGCGGCTGATGCGCACGAAAGACGACGAGCTCTTCACCGTGCTCTTCTTCGGTCTCGCCGTCCTGTTCGGCGGCCTCGGCGAGGTGCTGGGCGTCACCGACGCCATCGGCGCGTTCCTGATCGGTCTGATCGCCGGGGCGACCCGCTACCGCAACCGCATCGAGCAGTTCGCCCTGCCGATGCGCGACGTCTTCGGCGCCTTCTTCTTCTTGAACTTCGGGCTCGGGCTCGACCCCGCGCTCTTCCCGACGGTGCTCGGGCCCGTGGCGATCGCGATCGGCATCACCGTCGGTCTGAACATCGTCGCCGGGCAGTTCGTCGCGTGGCTCAACAAGCTCGGTCCGCAAGCCGGCATCAACACGGCGGCGATCCTGCAGAACCGCGGCGAGTTCGCGCTCATCCTGGCGACCCTCTCGATGGGGGCGGGCCTCGACGAACGACTGCAGCCCTTCGCCGGTCTGTACGTCTTGATCATGGCCGTCGTCGGTCCGCTCCTCGCGTCGAACTCGGAGCGCATCGGGGGAGTCCTGCTCCGCTCGCGCAAGCGCGCCGAGCGCGAGGAGATCGAGCGTCGGCGCCGCGAGAAGGCGGCCCGCGGCACCGACGAGATAGCCCTGATGGAGGCGGCGCTCGCCGATCCGGACGCCGCCGAGTCGGTCGACGACGCACCCGAGACCGAGACCGAGCGCGTGCGGCGCCGCGGCCCCGCGGTGACGGCCGCCGAGGGTGCGGCCGGTCGCCCCGGCGGCGCCGCCGGTCGCACCGCGAACGGCGCGGCGGACGACGACGACGATCTCGACGACCTCGACGAGATGGACGCCTCCGAGGCCGCGCTCTGGGCCGAGCAGGCCGGTCAGCAGTCCGACCAGCGGGCGACCCGGCAGCGCGACCCCGAGTACTAGGCGCACCCAGCGGGGTCACCGGCGGCCGACGGTACGATGCCGTTCGTGAGCCGCACCGACGAACGTCCCCTGACGACCGGTCCCGACGGCTCGCCTCTGCCCGAGAGCATGTGGCAGGTGGCTCGTCGCGGTCGCTGGATCGCGATGCTCGCGCTGTCGCTGGTCATCTCCGGCATCTTCGCCTGGCTCGGCCACTGGCAGCTCGAGCGCAGCATCGAGAGCGGACAGGTCGCCAACCCGGAGACCGAGACGGTCAAGGTGCTGTCCGACGTGACCGAGCCGCAGACCCCGTTCTACGACAGGGTCGGCGGTCAGATGGTCAGCGTGACCGGCGAATTCGCGCCCGGCGACTTCCGCGTCATCTCCGACCGCGTCAACGACGGCGATCTGGGCTACTGGCTGATCGGACGCTTCGTCGACGACGCGAACGGGGCGTCGACGGCGGTGGCGCTCGGCTGGTCGGCCGACGAGTCCGACGCGACCGAGGCCGAGTCCGACGTGCCCGTGGGCACCGAGCTGACGCTGACGGGTCGGTACTCGCCGAGCGAGGCGCCCTCCGACGGCGACTTCGAGAACGGCCGCGAGACGGTCGTCTCGGTCGCGAGCCTCGTCAACGAGTGGGGCGACTTCGACGGCTCCGTCTACGGCGGCTACGTCGTTGCGGCCGACAGCTGGGGCGAGCTCGAGCAGATCAGCTCGCCGGCCCCGGCCTCCGACGTGTCGCTGAACTGGCTCAACATCTTCTACGCCATCGAGTGGGTCGTGTTCGCCGGCTTCGCGATCTTCCTCTGGTTCCGCCTCGTGCGCGACGCCTACGAGCGCGAGATCGACGAGGCCGAAGAGGCCCGCCTCGAGGCCGACGCGACCTCCTGACCCACCCGGCCCGCGCCTCCTCGGCGACTCTCGGGCCGGTCGCCCCCGAGTAGAATCGACGCCATGCCTCCCAAGCCCCGGCAACGCGACATCCCGAAGATCCCGGGTGCGGTCAAGTTCTACCGCGTCTCGGCGTACATCACCGGCGTGATGCTCCTGCTGCTCATCTTCGAGATGGTGTTCAAGTACACGCCCCTCCAGCTCGAGATGCAGCTCGGCGGCGAGGGCGGGTTCCTCGTGCCCGAGGGGTCCATCACGACCGGGTTCAACCTGTCGACGGCGATCCTCATCGCCCACGGCTGGCTCTACGTCGTCTACCTCTTCGCCGACTTCCGTCTCTGGAGCCTCATGCGGTGGCCGTTCTCGCGGTTCCTCATCATCGCGCTCGGCGGCGTCGTGCCTCTGCTCTCGTTCTTCGTCGAGAGCCACATGACCAAGCTGGCGCTGCGCGAGCACGCCGCGCTCGTCGCCGACAAGGCGGCTCGACCCGATCAGACCACCCCGAAGCCCCAGGGAGCATCCGCGTGACAGAAGCCACCGAGACCGCCCAGAGCCCCGTGCTCGTCGTCGACTTCGGTGCGCAGTACGCGCAGCTGATCGCCCGACGCGTGCGCGAGGCCAACGTCTACTCCGAGATCGTGCCGCACACGATCACCGCCGCCGAGATCGTGGCGAAGAACCCCGTCGGCATCGTCCTGAGCGGTGGCCCGTCGAGCGTCTACGAAGAGGGCGCACCGGGTCTCGACCCCGCGATCCTCGACCTCGACGTGCCCGTGCTGGGCATCTGCTACGGGTTCCAGGCCATGGCGAAGGCGCTCGGCGGCGAGGTCTCGCAGACGGGTCAGCGCGAGTACGGCGCGACCGACGTCACCCTCGTGCCGGGCGAGAGCACGCTGCTCTCGGGTCAGCCGCTCGAGCAGACCACGTGGATGAGCCACGGCGACTCGGTCTCGAAGGCCCCCGAGGGCTTCGACGTGCTCGCCTCGAGCGCCTCGACCCCGGTCGCGGCGTTCTCCAGCGACGCCCGCAAGCTCTACGGCGTGCAGTGGCACCCCGAGGTCAAGCACTCGTCGTTCGGTCAGGCCGTGCTCGAGAACTTCCTGCACCGGGCCGCGGGCATCCCCGCCGACTGGAACAGCGGCAACGTCATCGCCGAGCAGGTCGAGCGCATCCGTGCGCAGGTCGGCACGTCGCGCGTCATCTGCGGGCTGTCGGGCGGGGTCGACTCGGCCGTGGCCGCGGCGATCGTGCACGAGGCCGTCGGCGATCAGCTGATCTGCGTGTTCGTCGACCACGGTCTGCTCCGTGCCGACGAGCGTCGTCAGGTCGAAGAGGACTACGTCGCCTCGACCGGTGTGCGTCTCGTCACGGTCGACGCCGAGCAGCAGTTCCTCGACGCGCTGGCCGGGGTCACCGACCCCGAGCAGAAGCGCAAGATCATCGGCCGCGAGTTCATCCGCAGCTTCGAGGGCGCTGCCGAGGCGCTCGTGCTCGAGGCGGCGGCCGAGGGCGAGTCCGACGTGAAGTTCCTCGTGCAGGGCACGCTCTACCCCGATGTGGTCGAGAGCGGTGGAGGCACGGGTACGGCCAACATCAAGAGTCACCACAACGTCGGCGGCCTCCCCGAAGACCTGCAGTTCGAGCTCGTCGAGCCGCTGCGCACGCTCTTCAAAGACGAGGTCCGCGCCATCGGCCGTGAGCTCGGTCTGCCCGAGGTCATCGTCGGTCGCCAGCCGTTCCCCGGGCCCGGTCTCGGCATCCGCATCGTCGGCGAGGTGACGCACGAGCGTCTCGAGCTGCTCCGCGCAGCCGATGCGATCGCCCGCGCCGAGCTGACGGCCGCCGGTCTGGACGACGAGATCTGGCAGTGCCCCGTGGTGCTGCTCGCCGACGTCCGCTCGGTGGGCGTGCAGGGCGACGGCCGCACCTACGGTCACCCGATCGTGCTGCGCCCGGTGTCGTCCGAAGACGCGATGACGGCCGACTGGACCCGCCTGCCGTACGACGTGCTGGCCCGCATCTCGAACCGCATCACGAACGAGGTCGACGGCGTCAACCGCGTCGTGCTCGACGTCACGTCGAAGCCGCCGGGCACCATCGAGTGGGAGTGACGCGCGACGTCGCTCTCATGGTCTGACCGGTCGCGTCCGACCGGCCCGGAGACGCCCCTCACGTTCGCGTGAGGGGCGTCTCCCGTGTGGCCCCCGTGGCGCGTCCCGTGCCGGGGCGGGCGTGCCGGGACGGGCGTGCCGCTCGGCTCGAGTGGTCAGAAGATGCTCTTCGTGGGCCCTGGAACGACATCTTCTGACCACTCGATGACGGGGTGAGCGCCACACACGAGCCCCGCGCGTTCCCGCACGACTCACGCGAAAGCGGGGCCCGCTCCTCTCGGAACGAGCCCCGCCGTGGGTGCAGCCGTGTCGCCTAGTCGTTGCCCCGCAGGATCGCGAGCATGCGCAGGATCTCGACGTAGAGCCAGATCACGGTCATGACGATGCCGAAGGCGGCCGACCAGCCGTAGATGCGCGGGGCGCCGCGCTCGACGCCCGTCTTGATCTGGTCGAAGTCGAGCACCAGCGAGTACGCGGCCATCAGGATGACGACGATGCCGATGAGGAACCCGATCGGGATGCCGAAGATCTCGCCGCCGCGGAGACCCCACGGGTTGTTGTTCGCGCCGAAGGCCATGAGACCGAGGTTGAGCAGCGAGAAGAGGCCGTAGCTGACCATGCCGATCATGAAGATCTTCGTGGCGCGCTTCGACGCACGCACCTTGCCGCTCTTGAAGAGCAGCAGGGTGACGGTGAACACGGCGGCCGTGCCGAGCAGCGCCTGGGTGACGATGCCGTCGAACTGGTTCTCGAAGATCACCGAGATGCCACCGACGAAGAGACCCTGGGCGGCTGAGTAGGCGAGCACGAGACCGGCCGACGGCTTCTTCTTGAAGATGTTGACCAGCGCGAGCACGAAGCCGGCGATGGCGCCGACGATCGCGAGCGCCGGGACGAACCAGCCGACCGCGGCGCCGACGAGCACGACCGCGAAGGCGAGCAGCGTCTTCGTGATGGTGTCTTCGTAGGTCATGCGGTCGGTCTGCGACGGGCCGGCCGAGGGCTGCGTGTAGAGGTTCTGCAGCTGCTCGGCGGTCATGCCGTCGTACTCGACGGGGCGCTGGCCAGCAGCGGCGCCGGCCTGCTGCTGCCGGATCACGGCAGCGCCCTTCTCAGAGAAGGCCGGCGACTGACTGAAGCCGGGATTCGAGAATGCCATCAGGATCCTTGTCTTGGTGATCGTGTCGGCCGCCGAGGGACTCGTCGACCGTTGGTCAACCGTAACGGTTGGTTTGTCTCGGATGGCTGGGGATACGCCTGATGAGAGCCGTATTCGCGCCGAGCGAACATGCAGTTCGTGCACCGTTCACGCGGCGACGGTCGGAAGCGACCGGGACGTCGAGGGAGGCGCGCTACCGTGGCCGCGTGACCCCCGTCCCGCTCGTCATCGCCCACCGCGGAGCCAGCGGCTACCGCCCCGAGCACTCCGAGGCCGCGTACCGCCTGGCCGTCGAGCTCGGAGCCGACGCGATCGAGCCCGACATCGTGGCCAGCCGCGACGGGGTGCTCGTCCTCCGGCACGAGAACGAGATCTCGGGCACGACCGACGTCGCCGACCGCCCCGAGTTCGCGGATCGCCGCACGACGAAGCGCATCGAGGGCGCCGACGTCACGGGCTGGTTCACCGAGGATCTCACCTGGGCCGAGCTCTCGACCCTGACCGTGCGCGAGCGGCTGCCCGAGTTGCGTCCGCGCAGCGCCGAGCACGACGGGACGGGACGCATGCTCCGCCTGTCCGATCTGCTGCGCCTCCTCGATGCCGCTGACCGGCCCGTCGGGCTGGTCGCCGAGATCAAGCACGCCGCCTACTTCGAGTCGATCGGGCTGCCGCTCGACTCGCTCGTGGCCGACGAGCTGCGGGCGGCGGGCTGGGCGGGCGACGAGCGCCTCACGATCGAGAGCTTCGAGCGGACCGTGCTCGACCAGGTGCGGGCCCGGGGCGTCGGCGCGCGCTACGTCTACCTGCTCGAGAAGCGCGGGGCGGCGGCCGACCTCGTCGCGAGTCTGGGCTCGGCCGCGCCGACCTACGCCGAGCAGCTCGACGAGGCGTCGCTCGCGGGCCTCGCGGCCGACGGTCTGCACGGCATCAGCCTCGACAAGACGACCCTGATCGACGCCGACGGGTCGACCGACCCCCGGGTCGTCGACCGGGCGCACGCCGCGGGGCTGCAGGTCTTCGCCTGGACGCTGCGGGCCGAGAACGCCTTCCTGTCGAAGGCGCACCGGGGCCCGGGCGGGCGTGCGGCGCAGGGGCACCACGCCGACGAGTTCCGTGCCCTGATGACCCTCGGTCTCGACGGGGTCTTCGCCGACCAGCCCGAGCTCGCGATCGCCGTCCGCGACGTGCTCTGAGCGGCCGACCGAGGCCGGGGAGCCGAGGAGGCGCGGTGCCCGTCCCCCTGCACCGCACCTCCTCGGCCCCACTGTCGGTGGCCCCGTTTAGACTGACCCGGACATGACGATCGTGCTCGACCCCTCAGACCCCACCGGTGCCGCCGGCGACCCCTTGACGGCCGGGCTCAACCCCCAGCAGAAAGAAGCGGTCGAGTACCGCGGGCAGTCGCTGCTGATCGTGGCGGGCGCGGGCTCGGGCAAGACGAGCGTGCTGACCCGCCGCATCGCCGGGCTCATCTCGTCGCGCGAGGCCTGGCCGAGTCAGATCCTCGCCATCACGTTCACCAACAAGGCCGCGGCCGAGATGCGCGAGCGCGTGGCCCACCTGGTCGGGCAGGCCGGCGAGGGCATGTGGATCTCGACGTTCCACTCGGCGTGCGTGCGCATCCTGCGGCGCGAGGCCGAGCAGTTCGGCTTCACGAAGTCGTTCACGATCTACGACTCGGCCGACTCGCGGGCCCTGCTCAAGCGCATCCTCAAGCAGCTCGACGCCGACACCCTCGGGTTCACCGTCAGCCAGGCGTCCGGCAAGATCTCGAAGCTGAAGAACGAGCTGACCGACGTCGAGACGTACGCGCGCCAAGTCAACGCGGGCGACCCGCAAGACGTGATGTTCCTCGAGATCTTCCGCCAGTACACCCGCGAGCTGCAGCGGGCGAACGCCTTCGACTTCGACGACCTCATCGCGCAGACGGTGTTCCTGTTCCGGGCGTTCCCGCATGTGGCGGCGACGTATCAGCGGCGGTTCCGGCACATCCTGGTCGACGAGTACCAAGACACGAACCACGCCCAGTACGCGCTGATCCGTGAGCTGACCCGGCCGGTCGATCCCGAGCTGGTCGACGAGCTCGAGCGCGGCGGGCAGTTCGTGCAGACGATGCGCGACGGCAGCGGGCGGATCCCCGGGGCGTCGTTGACGGTGGTCGGCGACAGCGACCAGTCGATCTACGCGTTCCGCGGCGCCGACATCCGCAACATCGTCGAGTTCGAGCGCGACTTCCCCAACTCGAAGGTCATCCTGCTCGAGCAGAACTACCGCTCGACCCAGAACATCCTCGACGCGGCGAACGCCGTCATCGCCAACAACTTCGACCGTCAGGCCAAGAGCCTGTTCACCACGGTGGGGGCGGGCGAGAAGATCGTCGGCTTCACCGGGTACACCGGTCACGACGAGGCGCAGTTCGTCGCCGACGAGATCGCGGCGCTGCACGAGGCGGGCACGGCCTACAAAGACGTCGCCGTGTTCTACCGCACCAACTCGCAGACGCGAGCGCTCGAAGAGATCTTCATCCGATCGGCCATCCCCTACCGGGTGCTCGGCGGCACGAAGTTCTACGAGCGCGCCGAGATCAAAGACGCGATGGCGTACCTGATCTCGGTCGCGAACCCCGCCGATCCGATGGCGCTGCGTCGCATCATGAACGTTCCCAAGCGCGGCATCGGCCCGGCGACCGAGACCGCGTTGCAGCGGTGGGCCGACACGAACGCGGCCGAGGCGCCGACCCCGCTCCGCGACGCGATGCGCAACGCCGACCAGCTGGGGCTCGGCCCCAAGGTCACCGGGGCGATCCGCGGGCTGGCGACCCTTCTCGACGAGGTGCAGAAGACCGCGGCGACGGCCCCGGTGCACGAGATCCTCACGGCGCTGATCGAGGGCAGCGGTCTGGTCGAGGTGCTGCGGGCGTCGCGCGACCCGCAAGACGAGGCCCGAGCCGAGAACATCGACGAGCTCGTAGCGGTCACGAAAGAGTTCCAGAAGAACAACCCCGACGGCACGCTGCTCGACTTCCTCACCGAGGTCACCCTCGTCGCGGCGGCCGACGACCTCGACGACACGAGCGGCACGGTGTCGCTGATGACGCTGCACACCGCGAAGGGGCTCGAGTACGAGGCGGTGTTCCTCACCGGTGTCGAAGAAGACCTCCTGCCGCACCGCATGTCGGCGAGCGAGCCGGGTGGGCCGGCCGAAGAGCGGCGTCTGTTCTACGTGGGCATCACGCGGGCGCGGCAGAAACTGTTCATCTCGCTGGCGATGACCCGCGCGCAGTTCGGCGAGGTCAACGTGGCGATGCCGTCGCGCTATCTGCAAGAGATCCCCGTCGAGCTCATCGACTGGAAGCAGTCGCCCGGCATGGCGAACGGTCGCGGCGGCACGCAGCCGCGGGCGCTCAACGCACGACGCGAGGGTGCAGGCGGCGGGGGCGGTCTCGGGGGCACGCCCCGCGCTTCCGGCGGGTACGGCGGCGGCAGCTACGACCGGGCGACGGCGGCCTCGAAGACGAAGCCGAAGACCGAGTGGGCCAACCGGGTCACGGGCACGGTGCGCGACAACGGCGACCTCGAACTCGAGACGGGCGACCGCATCTCGCACATCGACTTCGGCGAGGGTCGCGTCATGGCGGTCACGGGGGTCGGCGCTCGCCGCATCGCCGAGGTGCTGTTCGACTCGGCGGGTCGCAAGAAGCTGCTGATCAAGGTCGCACCGATCACGAAGGTCTGATCACCGCCGAGTCCGCCGGCCCTCGCGTCGAGGTCTGAGGCAGAGGGCCGGGTGGTCGGCGGACGACACGGACCCGGTGCTCGCCCAGCACGAGCACATCGCGACTGACGATCTTCACCGGCACCGCCGGGACCAGCGCCGATACGCTCTCGCCGCCCCGCTCGAGGAGCGTACCGTTGCCGGAGTCGAGGTCCTCCGCCCAGACCGACCCGTCGGGGCGGGCCATGACGCGGAGGTGGCGACGGGAGATCGATCGCGTCGGGTCGTCGATCGCGACCAGTTCGTCGCCGGTCGCCCCCGTCGGACGCCTCCCGATCACGATCGGTCGCCCTCCGATCTGCACTCGCGAGCCATCGGGCAGCTCGAGATCAAGGTGGCGGGGGCGGAGCAGCGTCGTGTCGAGGTCGTCGACGGGCTGAGGGGCGGCGGCGGGCGTGGGTGCCGCCGGCCGTGGTGCGGGGGAGGGGGTCGAGGGATCCGGCTGTCGCGCGGAGGTCGAGAGCGGGGCTGGAGCCGGGGTCGGAGTCGGGACCGGTGTCGACACCGGGGCGCTGGCCGACATCTGCGCGAGGCCCGGCGTCGCCGTCGTCTCCAGCGGAAGGTAGGGCAGCCGGACGACGCGCGAGAGCAGGCCCTGCTCGCGCAGTCGCGCTGCGCTCTCGGGGGTGAGGAGGTCGGTCGGCGTCACCGGGGATCCCCTGCGCCGGCTCTTCGTGTTCTTCCCTCGACCGGAACGCACTCGAGACTCCTCTGTGGAAAACAAAACGGTCTACTTACCCTATGTGACATATTGGAGTCCGTCGCCCAGCCGGGGCGGCTCCGACCGAGAGAGATCACTCATGGCAAACGTCACCGTCACCTACGACGACCTCCGTACCCAGTCCACGCAGCTCCGCAACGGCCAGCGGGCCATCGAAGACCAGCTCGGGCAGCTGAAGTCGCAGATCGCGAACCTCGTCTCGTCGGGCTACGTGACCGACAAGTCGTCCAAGGCGTTCGACTCGACCTACTCCGAGTTCACGACCGGTGCGACGACGACGATCGCCGCGCTCGAGGGCCTGGCCGGGTTCCTCGAGAGCGCCGCCAACGCGCTCGAGAGCACCGACGCGCAGCTCGCCAGCAGCCTGGGCTGACCCGACCGACCACCCCGTGGCCGCCCCGACACGGCCGGGGCGGCCACTCTGACGAGAGGAGACCGGCATGGGGCGATCGACCCTGACGGTTCGCGGCAGTTCGCTCGAGGCGCTGTTCTCGACACTGACCGTGATCAAGAGAGAGCTCGAGACGGCGGACGGTTCGGCGGACGAGGCCGCCGACGCCTGCGGGCACGCGGGCCTCGCAGAACGCGTGAGGTCGTTCTCGACCGAGTGGAACGACGTGAGGCGCGGCCTCTCCGAGTCGCTCGGCGACCTCGGGCGTTCGGCCGGGGCGTTGGCCGACGGCTTCTCCGAGGTCGAGAACCAGCTGGCCGGCCAGTTGGCGGGGCGCCGCTGATGGCGGGCGAGTTGTGGGCGATGCCGGTGGCGCCGGTGTCGGGCGATGCGGGCCGGGTCGTGATGATGGCCGACCGGTTCGGATCGACGGCCGAGTCGATCCGGTCGGCGGCACGGTCGCTGCGGGCGCTGGACGACGGCGGGTCGTCGAGTGACGCGGTCGATGCGTTCTTGGCGAAGGCGGGCGTGCTCGCCGAGCAGATGGGTCGTGCGGAGGGGCGCTACGAGGCCGCGGGTGATGCTCTGGTGGCCTATGCGCGGGTGCTGTCCGTGGCGCAGGAGTCCGCGGATCGTGCTCTCCGTCAGTACGAGTCCGCGGTCGACGACCACGAGTTGAATCATCGACAGGCGGAGAGATTCCGCGGGGAGGCGATGCTCGAGCCCGACGAGCTGTCGAAGCAGTGGTTGGAAGACCAAGAGCGGCTGCACCGGTCGAGAAGCGACGACGCGAGGAGGCGCGTGATCGATCTCGGGCGGGTGGTCGACGAGGCGCATGCCGAGGTCGCGGCAGCGGCGACCGTCGCGATCTCGCGTTTCGACGGCGCGAGCGGCGACGGCCTGCGCGACTCGGTCTTCGACGACATCGGCGGCGCCGTCGGCGTCGCCTACGACGGCTTCCAGACCTGGATGGAAGACAACGACGCCTGGATCTCGGTACTCCTTGAAGGCCTCGAGTTCGTCAGCGTTGCATTATTGCTGCTGGCGCCGCTCGTTCCGCTAGCCGGCGTGCTAGTTGCGGGGATTGCCGTCATCGTCTTGGTGGCGACTGCGGCGAGGGCGTTAGCTGGAACGGGTTCCTGGGTAGACGTCGCCGTCGCCTTGTTCTCCGTCGCCTCGTTTGGTACTGGTGCCGTTCTCGGCAAGAGTGCAGTAAGTGGTGTCAATGCACTCAAATCGTCCCGTGTCGACCAAATTACTCGTGCTGGTTTTGACGCCCCTCTTGCCCAAGCCTGGGTGAAACACATGTGGGCCCGTGCAGATCCGGGGATCATGAATAAGAATCTGCTCCTATCGCTAGGTGACCCGTTAGGTGCGCAAATAGCGCGATTCATAAGGCCTGCGACGATTCCAGGAGTTCTGGACGATCCACGGGTGGTCGCAACGGTTTTGGCCCGGTTGCAAGCTATGCGCCTCGTGCAGGTATCCAACTACGGGGTTGCCACCGCCGACCAGATGGGTGCCTTTGATGCGCTCAAGCACCGATTTCCTCCAAGGGTCATTGGGGGAGCGAAGTGGTGAGAGGGTACTCGCTGGCATTTGACTCGAGGGAACTCCCTTCTAGGTGGGTTCCTTTCCAGATCTTCCTATATTTCATGGCTCCAAGCACTGTTCTTATAGCCCAAGGTATTTACCTTTCGTATACCGTTCTATCGCTTGGTTGGAAGCAGGACGGAAGAAGAAGTAGCGGGTCAAGGGTTTTTGACCCGTCCCCTGACTGGCCACCCTTCGTCGCTCCAGGCTGGATTTTTCTGCCATCGATGGTGATCGTCGTCGTCGGTCTGCTAATGCTCTTCGTCGGCCCAAAGGATGGCCCCTTGAATGCTCATCCCTACTTGATCCCCTTCATTTGGGGAGCGAGCGCCTTGGCGCTGGTGCACTATTCGGTGATTTTCGACTACGCGGAGGGGTGGCCGACATACGTCATCTACTTCGCGGCGGTCATGGGCTTGTGCTCCGTGGTCGGGTTCGCGGCGGCGGTGGTCCGGAGCGTGCGGGAGCGGGCCGAGCGGCGGCGTGAACAGGCGGTCGAGGCATGAGCCGGGCGTTCGTGCATCGCTCGGTGAGTGGCGCGGCGCGGTCGTATTCGCTCGTGCTGCCGGCGGGATTCGTCCATGTGGGCGGGTCGTGGTCAGCCGACACCGCTCTCGCCGAGGTCGTCGGTCAACTCGGGCTGGAGGGTGACGACGAGCGCGACTTCCGGAGGCAGGCTCGCCCGCTACTCGACGTCATCCCTCCGACGCAGAGCGGATTGCGGTTGCTCGACAGCTACGTCCTCGCAGGCACCTGGCCGGGCACCCGCATCTCGGCCACCATCACGTGCGGGGTGGCGGACGTGCCAGACGGCACGGACCCGGACGACACGCTCATGGCGCAGGCCGCCAGGCACAGCGGATCGATCACGGCGGTCGCCGGAGAGCCGGCCGTCTTCTGGACGGACGGCGGCGACGTCGTCGCCCCTCCGCGCCTGGAGAGGACCGTCACCGTCCTGCGCCGCAGGACGACGCTCAGCCGCATCCACGGTCTCGCCTCACATCTCTTCGTCGTCGTCGCCACCGTGGGCAGCGACGACCACGAGGCCGTCGAAGACCCGGATGGGAGCATCGCAGACGCCCTCTCCGACCTCCTGGTCGCGATCGTCGAGAGCATCCGGTGGCGAGACCAGGACGGCAGCACCATCACGGACCGGGCCACAGCGTGACCGGTTCGCCGCACCGAACGACTCACGACCCCGCAAGGAGAACCGGCATGACCGACGTCGACACCAACGGCGACACCCACGACGTGCTCATGGGCTACGACCCCTTGCTCTGGGTCGCCCTGCCCCAGAGCTGGCCCTTCCAGGAGCACGCGACAGCCCAGTCGTGGGTCGACACCACGCTCCACGACATCCGAGGACGATCCGCTTCAGTGACCCGTTCCGGGCTCAAGCACCTGCGCCGGGTCCTCGAGCATCTGGCGCAGATCCCTCGCGAGGGCGAGTCGCACTACCTCTTCGCCCCGTCGATCGACGAGCTGGCGGGGCCGCTCCGGGTGCAGTACGGATTCTGCGACGGAGAACGGGAGACCACGTTGCGGCAGCTCGTGCTCGAGACCGATCTGGACCAGATCGAGCCGCCCCTCCTCGAAGCATTCTCGACTCCCGACCTCGGCGACGGGTGGCGCGGAGTCCGCTTCGCCGAGCACGAGGGCGCGCTCGAGGCGGCCGTCGTCTACTCGTTCCGTGTCGAGCCCTACGACCTCCGAGTCACCCTCCACATCGGACCTCCCGAGCAGACGAGCACGCTCGTCGCGTTCAGCGACGACTTCGTCCAGGGCATCAGCGTGGTGCCCGCCGAGTGAGGATCAGCGCCACCGTCAGACACGAACCGTCTCAGCAGACCACCGACTTCGTCTGGGAGGCGGAGCCAGGCACCACCCTGGCGGCGATCGTCGGGCACGCCGCGAGCCGCCTCGGCGTCGACGCGGCCGAAACGCAGCACATCCACGTCGACGGCGAGCCGGTCGACCCGCGCCGCACCGTCGAGGAGGGGGCGATCGTCGACGGCGCGGTGATCAGCTTCGGAGCGCCGCCGAGCGTCCCGCGGGTACCGGACGACCTGCCCACCGTCCGCATCGTGGGCGGACCGGGGGCGGGCACGGTCTTCGTCGTCGACCCCGGAGTCGTCGTCATCGGGCGGGGCAGCGGGTCGACGGTCGTCCTCGACGACCCTCTCGCGCCTCCTCTCGCGGCCGCCCTGACACTCGACGGGGCCGGGCGCTTCAGCATCACGCCGGCCCAGGCGACGGAAGACGGTTCGAGCACGACCGCCGACGACTCGACCGACGCCGAGACCGACGGTCTCGCGTCCGTGTACGTCGACCGGCGTCGGATCACCGCGCCCACCGACCTCGACGAGAGCAGCATCGTGACGATCGGCGCGACCCTGCTCGCGGTGTCGGGGGCGGGAGGCGCCCGTGCGGCCACCAGCCCGACCGACGGCGGCGGATACGTCGACTACGCCCGGCCGCCGCGACTGCTGCCGGACGACCCGCCGACGGTGTTCCGCTACCCGCCAGAACCGCAGCCCCCGGCACGTCGCCCGCTCCCCATCGTCGCCGCCGTCGCGCCCCTGATCATGGCCGTCGTGATGGTGCGCCTCTTCGGCAATCTCGGCTTCCTGGCCTTCGGACTCATGTCGCCGGTCGTGCTCGTCGGCAACCACCTCTACGACCGCCGAAACGGCCGCACCTCGCATCGACGTCGACTCGCCGAGCACGAGGCGACGAAGGCCGCCATCGCGGACGACGCCTCCGCCGCCGTCCGACAGGTCGAGGCCCACCGGCGGCTCACCGCGCCCGATCCGGCGACGGTCCTCGACATCGCCATCCGTCGCCGCTCCCGGCTGTGGGAGCGGCGACGCGGTCACGCCGACCACCTCTCCCTCCGGGTCGGAACCGCCGACATGCCCTCCGGCGTCACGGTCGAGGACCCCGCCGAGCTGGAGCACCGGCGGATCGTGTCGCGGCCGGCCCGCGACGTGCCCGTGAGCATCGCACTCGGCGAGCACGGGGTCGTCGGCCTCGCCGGACGACCCGACGACACCCGGGCGCTCGCCACCTGGTTCGTCGCCCAGCTCGGCGTGCTGCAGAGCCCCCGCGACGTCGAGATCGTCGTGCTCACCGCCCCCGAAGGGCGCGAGGCCTGGGCATGGCTGCGATGGGTGCCGCATGCGCGGACCGACGCGGGCGGAGACCGGGCCATCCGCCTCGCGGTCGAGTCGGGGGGTGTGGCAGGCCGACTCGCCGACCTGGGCAAGCTCGTCGACGCCCGCCGCCGAGTCGAGCGGCAGGGCCACGGTCGGCAGGCCGTCGCCACCGGCCCCGATGTCGTCGTCGTCATCGACGGCGCGCGGCGGCTCCGCACCCTGCCCGGGCTCGTCCCCCTCCTCCGCGACGGACCGGCGGTGGGCATCCTCTCCATCTGCCTCGACGCCGACGCCCGGTCGCTGCCCGAGGAGTGCCTCGCCGTGGTCACCTGCTCTCCGACGGGACACACGGTCGCGGTCGACCGCGCCCCCGTCGTCGAGCGTGTGCGCCCCGACCGTCTGCCGGTCGGATGGGCCGACGCCGTGGCCCGAGGCCTCGCCCCGTTGATCGACGTGGGGGACGAGGACGACGCGGCCGGTCTGCCCTCCCGATCGCGCCTCCTCGACGTCCTCGACCTGACCGAACCCACGGCGGCGAAGGTCCAGGCGCGGTGGAGCGCCCGAGGCCCCACCACCGAAGTCGTCGTCGGCCACGGCATCGACGGACGCTTCTCGTTCGACCTGCGCACCGACGGGCCGCATGGACTCGTGGCGGGGACGACCGGGTCGGGCAAGTCCGAGCTGCTGCAGAGCATCATCGCGTCGCTCGCGTCGTCGAACACACCCGACTCGATGACGTTCGTGCTCGTCGACTACAAGGGCGGCGCGGCCTTCCGAGACCTCGCGGCCCTGCCGCACACGGTCGGTCTCGTCACCGATCTCGACCCCCACCTCGTCGAACGGGCACTCGAGTCGCTCGGGGCCGAGCTGCTGCGACGAGAGCATCTGCTCGCCGAAGCCGGCGCGAAGGACATCGAGGACTACCTGGAGGTGCGAGACAGGAGCGCGCGACCCGTCGTGCTGCCGCGCCTGGTCATCGTGATCGACGAGTTCGCGAGCCTCGCCCGCGAGCTGCCGGACTTCGTCACGGGGCTCGTGAACATCGCCCAGCGGGGGCGGTCGCTCGGGGTGCACCTCATCCTCGCGACGCAGCGGCCGACGGGTGTCGTCACCGGCGACATCCGCGCCAACACCAACCTGCGCATCGCCCTCCGCATGACCGATGACGCCGAGAGCACCGACGTCATCGATGCCAGGGACGCGGCCGCCATCTCGAAGTCGACCCCCGGGCGGGCCTTCGCCCGACTCGGGGCCGGAGCCCTGCTGCCCTTCCAGGCAGGCAGGGTCGGCGGCAGAGCCCCCGGAGCAGCGACCGTGTCGGAACGACCTCTCTGGGGCGCCGTCGTCGCCGACTCGTCGATCGGCGGCCCGCTGCCGACACCCCCGCAGGAGGCGCGGGTCGTCGACGCGGACGAGACCGACCTCGTGCAGCTGGTCGCCGCCATCGCCGAGGCCGTCGAACGGCTCGGGCGCCCCGATCCGCACCGCCCCTGGCTCGACGCGCTGCCCGAGACCATCACCCTCGACGAGATCCGCCGCGCGCACGCCGTCGCTCCGACGGCCGGCGGCCGCCTCGCCGCGTTCCCGTTCGGACTCGAGGACCACCCGTCGAGTCAAGCTCGCCGACCCGCCACGTTCGACCTCGAGCACGACGGCCACCTCTACATCGTCGGGGCGCCGCGGACCGGCCGGTCGCAGGTGCTGAGGGCGCTCGCCGCCTCGATCGCCTCCGGGGCGTCGGCCGCCGACGTGCATCTCTACGGTCTGGACTGCGGCAGCGGGGCGCTGCTGCCGATGGTGAAGCTGCCGCACGTCGGCGCGATCGTGCAACGCACCGAGACCGAACGAGCCGCGCGCCTCCTCTCGCGGCTCGTGGGGGAGTGCCTCCGGCGACAGGAGGTCCTGGCGGGCGGCGGGCACGCCGGCGTCGTCGAGCAGCGCCGGGCCGTCGAGCCGTCCGACCGGCTGCCGCACATCGTCCTGATGATCGACCGTTGGGAGGGTTTCGTCGGAGGGCTCGGGGATCTCGACGGCGGGAGACTCACCGAGCAGGTCACGCAGCTGCTGCGGGAGGGGGCGAGCGCGGGGATCCACGTGATGGTCACCGGCGACCGTCAGCTCGTCGCCGGACGGTTCTCCACCCTCGTCGACCGCAAGATCGTGCTCCGGCTCTCGGACCCCTCCGACTACTCGCTCGCCGGTCTCGACATGCGACGGATGCCCGAGCGGATGCCCGAGGGAAGAGGCGTCGTGGCCGGCACCGGGGTCGAGCTGCAGATCGCGCTCATCGGTCGAGACCCGTCGGGACAGGCCCAGGCCGACGACCTGACACGGATCGGTGCGGAGGCGACGACCCGCGACGCGGGCTCGGGCCGACGACCGTTCCGCCTCGACCGGCTCGAAGGGCCGCTCCGTTACGACGACGCCATGAGTCGTCGTCGACACGGCTCGACCGCACCCGGCGGCGACGGCATGTTCGCGCTCGTCGGCGTCGGCGGCGACGATCTCGAGGCCGTCGGCCCCGACCTCGCGACGGGCGCGGGGACCTTCATGGTCGGCGGCCCGGGCCGCAGCGGGCGCAGCACCCTGCTGTTGTCGGTCGTGCGGTCTCTGGTCGACGGCGGCGCGGAGGTCGTGGTCGTGGCACCCAGGCCGTCGCCGCTCCGCGAGCTCGAGACCGGTCACGGGGTGCTCGCCGTCGTGACCGGGGCCCGCCCTCGGGAGGAGGAGCTGGCGTCGTGGTTCGACACCGCGCCTCCTCGGCGGGTGCTCGTCGTGGACGACGCCGAGCTGCTCCGCGATGCACCGGCTGCCGCCTGGCTGTCGTCGTTCGTCATGTCGTGCTCCGATCGGGGTCAGGGACTGGTGGTGGCGGGGACGTCGTCCGAGCTGGGCTCGGGTTTCTCCGGCTGGCTGGTCGACGTCAGACGGAACCGCTGCGGAGCCGTGCTCAGCCCGCAGCAGGCCGTGGACGGCGACGTGATCGGCGCGGCACTGCCGAAGAGCTCGCTCGCGGCCCGCCTGCGTCACGGTGTCGCCCTCGTGAACCTGGGCGGAGGCGAGCTGCTGCAGGTCCGGGTCCCGTGGGGATGACGGGGGAGCTGCGGTCGGATTCGGAGCCTGAGGGCGGGTCGAGGGGCGGACGGTCGAGGGGCGGACGTTCGGTGCCCGCCCCTCGGTCTCAGCAGGGTGTCATCGCCCGTCGTCCACCGCGGGGAGATCATCGTGGTCGAGGGGCGACCGGGCTCGGCCACGCAGGGGGCCCGCGACGAGGGCGATCAGCACCAGGAGCAGTCCGGTGCCCACCACCCCCGCGGCGAGACCGGCGATCCGGATGCCGTCGGGGCCGCCGGTGAAGGCCAGCTCCGTCTCGGGTGTCGGCTGCGGTTCGGGCTCGACGACGGCCGGGGTGATCGGCTCCTCGGGGATCTCGGGCACCTCGGGTGCGACGACCGAGACCATCTCGGACTCGTACACGAGCGAGTCCTCGAAGGCCGGGATGACCTGCAGGCCCGACTCGTCGGGTGTCGACCCTGTCGAGGTGAGGACGAACACGTACGTCCCCGGTTCGTCGACCGACACGCACGGCGACTCGTGCCGTCCGTCGCCGTCGATCGTCGTGACGACACGGCCCGCGAGCAGAGAGGGGTCGAGGTCCGCCAGCGGGCCGACGTCGTCTCCTTCGGAGAGCACCTGCTCGACCGGGAACGGCCCCACGAGGTACGACTCGACGTCGAAGGCCTCGACGGCGGGGTTCATCCCCGAGACGAGGAGCGCGTCGCTGACGCAGGTGCCCGTGAGCACCTGCTGCGGACCGACGACCTCGGTGGCGATGGTCGGCGACCACGGGACGAGCGTCGTCTCGGTGGCAGCCCCGAAGACCGACCGCCACGGGCGCAGCCGATCGCGCCCGGCGCCGGCCGGGGTGTCGGCCGGATCGATGGTCTCGACCCAGGTGTAGTAGCCGCCCGAGGGCAGCTCGCAGCCCGGGGTGTCGTAGGTGCCCGGTCCGTCGGTGATGACGAGTTCGACTTCGCACACCCGCGGCGCGTCGTCCGGCCACTCGGCGCTCTCGACGACGGGTGCGGCGAAGGGGCCCATCAGCGTGCTGCGCACGGTGATCGGGACGGGCGCCCATCGGCCGCCCGCGTCGTAGCGCCCCCATTCGGCGAGCAGGCCGTCGCCGGGTTCGACCGCGAGCGTCAGCTGGTCGGTGAGCACCGTGCCCGTCTCCGCGACGGCATCGCTCGTCATCGTGGACACCCGGGGCTGGAACGGGAGCGGCGACCTCGACTCGGTCGACGCGCTGCCGGCGGCGGCGACCGAGGTGCCTCCCGAGAAGAGGATCATCTGCGAGCCGACGGCGCTGCTGCCGACCGTCATGATGCGCCCGTAGGGGAGGCCCGTGAACTCCGCCTTCGCCTTCACCGTGACGACCGGGGTCGTCGCGGTCGTGCGGAACGCCAGCGTCTCGCCGTTGCGGGGGGTCGCCGTCGGCCGGCCGTCGGCGAAGACGGCGCCCTCGAGCGTGATCGTGCCGCGGTGCGTGGGCCCGAGCCTGGTCGGCCCGCCGGCCACCCGGTCGACGGTCAGATCGCCGCGGACGGACCCCGTGCCGTCGTCGCGCAGGTCGAGGGCCACCGTGCCGGCGACCGACCGCGAGGCGGCGGCGGTCGCCTCGGCGAGCATCTCGTTCGCCCGCTGCAGCACCACGGGCCACTGGTCGTTCGCCCGGCCCGCGTAGTAG
This sequence comes from Frigoribacterium sp. AC394, assembly GCF_979258095.1. Classification (NCBI taxonomy): domain Bacteria; kingdom Bacillati; phylum Actinomycetota; class Actinomycetes; order Micrococcales; family Microbacteriaceae; genus Frigoribacterium; species Frigoribacterium sp. AC394. The sequence goes on from NZ_OZ409834.1 coordinate 2,277,936, forward strand.
CGCTGGTCGTGCCCGTTGAGCCCCGTGATCGTCCAGACCGCCAGCTGTCCCGCAGCCGCCGTGTTCGGGTCGCTCGTGCCGGCCCAGGTGCGTGCGATGTAGGCGAGGCGGGCGTGATCGGCGGTCGACACCCCGAAGACGTCGGCACCCGTCTCGGTGACGTACTCGTTGCCGATCGGCGACGACTTGCCGGCCTCCAGGCAGAACGCCTGGCGCCCGTCGGGCAGTCGGTAGGTGCCGAGCCACGAGGCCCGGTCGCCGTTCCACAGATGGCCGGTGCCCAGTCCGGTCGGGGTGATCGCCGATGCGGGCAGAGCGCCGAGCAGCGTGGCGCCGAGGATGCTCAGCACCAGCAGGAGGGCGGTCGGAAGTCGTCTTCGTGGGGCCCGCGAGGGGGCGTTCGTGGATGTCATGGGACGACGATGACGGGACGGGCGGGCGTGCCGACGCCGCGCCTCCTCGGCCTGTGGACCGTGACGGGGCGAGCCTGCCGGGGGAGGGCGCGGATGGGGAGGCTGTGGAACGACGGACGCCCCCGTCGCGCGGTGGCGGCGGTGGCGTCCGGTGGTTCAGGAGGCGCGCTCAGTCGGTCTCGTCGAGGTCGATCTCCTCGTCGGCCAGGTCGTTCTCGGCCGCGTCGGGCGATCCCTCACGGGGTGCGCCGCCGGTCGGGCCGTCATTGCCCTCGCCGACGCCGGGGAAGACCGTCTCGCCGGCGACGGCGTCGTTGGTCGCGATCTGCTCGGACTCGGCGAACTCGTCGGCCTGGTCGTAGGGCTTCTCGCCGGAAGCCGCGGGGTTGCTGGTGTCGCTCATGATGGATCCTCTCGGGAGTTCGCGGGATGCGGATGGGGCGGTGGTCAGGCGAGGCCGAGCTGCTGCTGCAGGCCCGCCTCGTCGGTGGCCCCCCAGCGCTCGACGAGCATGCCGTCGTCGTCGAAGCGGCCGACCTGGATGCCGCGGACGGTGAAGCTCCTGCCCGTCGGCTCATGCCCCTGGAACGGACCGGTGTGAGTGCCCGAGATCGTGAAGACGGCGGTGACGTGCTCGTCGTCAGCGACGAGGGTCTCCACCGCGAGGTCGACGTCGGGGAAGGCCGTGAAGAACTCACCCCAGAAGGCCTTGATGCCCTCGACGCCGGCCGGTGCGCCCGGGGCGGGGTCGTGATCGACGACGTCGGCGTGGAATCCCTCACCGAGTCGATCGACCTGCCGCGCGGTGAGGATCTCGCCGATCAGCTCCTGGGTCTTGATGTTCTTCTCTTTCGCCATCGTCGGCTCCGTTCCTGTCTCGTGTCTGGACTCCCGTCTACTCCTCCCCAGAGCGACGGACGGGCGGGTGCTCACAGGTCGCCCGACGGTTCACGTGCCCGTCAGGGCTCGGCGCTAGGCTGACCGGGGCTCGTCGCCACGACGTCCAGACCGTTCGACCAGGTGGCGACCGGCCTCCGCCGACACGTCGGCACGACCGAGCGAAGCAATGGCGCAGCGATGCGGATTGGAAGAACAGCGTGGATCTTTTCGAGTACCAGGCCAGAGACCTGTTCGAGCAGTACGGCGTGCCCGTGCTGCCCGGCATCACGGCCGACACCCCTGAGGAGGCGCGGGCCGCGTCCGAGAAGCTGGGCGGCGTGACCGTCGTCAAGGCGCAGGTCAAGGTGGGTGGCCGTGGCAAGGCCGGCGGCGTCAAGGTCGCCAAGACCCCAGACGAGGCCGAGGCCGCCGCGCGCGACATCCTCGGGCTCGACATCAAGGGCCACGTCGTCAAGCGGGTCATGATCGCCGGCGGCGCGCAGATCGCTCAGGAGTTCTACTTCTCGGTGCTGCTCGACCGGGCCAACCGCTCGTACCTGTCGCTCTGCAGCGTCGAGGGCGGCATGGAGATCGAGCAGCTCGCCGTCGAGAAGCCCGACGCGCTGGCCCGCATCGAGGTCGACCCCCGCTCGGGCATCGACCTGGCGAAGGCCACCGAGATCGCGAAGGCCGGTGGGTTCCCCGCCGAGCTGATCGAGAAGGTCGCCCCCGTGCTCGTCAAGCTCTACGCCGTCTACGAGGGCGAAGACGCGACCCTCGTCGAGGTGAACCCCCTCGTTCTCACCGAGCAGGGCGACATCGTCGCCCTCGACGGCAAGGTCTCGATCGACGAGAACGCCGACTTCCGTCACCCCGGCCACGCCGAGCTCGAAGACGCCGATGCGGCCGACCCCCTCGAGGCCAAGGCCAAGGCCGCCGGCCTCAACTACGTGAAGCTCGACGGCGAGGTCGGCATCATCGGCAACGGCGCCGGTCTCGTCATGTCGACCCTCGACGTCGTCGCCTACGCCGGCGAGGCGCACGGCGGCGTCAAGCCCGCTAACTTCCTCGACATCGGCGGCGGAGCGAGCGCCGAGGTCATGGCCGCGGGTCTCGACGTCATCCTCGGCGACGCCCAGGTCAAGAGCGTCTTCGTCAACGTCTTCGGCGGCATCACGGCCTGCGACGCGGTCGCCAACGGCATCGTCGCCGCCCTCGGCATCCTCGGCGACACGGCCACCAAGCCGCTCGTGGTCCGCCTGGACGGCAACAACGTCGACGAGGGTCGACGGATCCTGGCGGAGGCGGCGCACCCGCTGGTCACCGTCGTCGCGACCATGGACGAGGCTGCCGACAAGGCCGCCGAGCTGGCTTCGAAGTAAGGACTGAACAGAACAATGTCGATCTTCCTCAACAAAGACAGCAAGGTCATCGTCCAGGGCATCACCGGCGGTGAGGGCACGAAGCACACCGCTCTCATGCTCAAGGCCGGCACCCAGGTCGTCGGCGGGGTCAACGCCCGCAAGGCCGGCACCACCGTGACGCACGGCGACGTCGAGCTGCCCGTGTTCGGCACCGTCGCCGAGGCCGTCGCCGAGACCGGCGCCGACGTCTCGATCGTCTTCGTGCCCCCGGCCTTCGCCAAGGACGCCGTCGTGGAGGCCATCGAGGCCGCCGTGCCGCTCGTGGTCGTCATCACCGAGGGCATCCCCGTGCAAGACGCCGCCGAGTTCTGGGCGCTGGCCAAGTCGAAGGGCGGCGCGACCCGCATCATCGGACCGAACTGCCCCGGCATCATCACGCCCGGCGAGTCGCTCGTCGGCATCACCCCGGCCTCCATCTCGGGCGCAGGCCCCATCGGGCTCGTCTCGAAGTCGGGCACCCTGACGTACCAGATGATGTTCGAGCTGCGCGACCTGGGCTTCTCGACCGCCATCGGCATCGGCGGCGACCCGGTCATCGGCACGACGCACATCGACGCCCTCGAGGCGTTCGAGGCCGACCCCGACACGAAGGCGATCGTCATGATCGGCGAGATCGGCGGCGACGCCGAAGAGCGGGCCGCCGAGTACATCAAGGCGCACGTCACCAAGCCGGTCGTCGGCTACGTGGCCGGGTTCACCGCCCCCGAGGGCAAGACCATGGGTCACGCCGGCGCCATCGTGTCCGGCTCGGCCGGCACGGCTCAGGCGAAGAAGGAGGCCCTGGAGGCCGCCGGGGTCAAGGTCGGCAAGACGCCGAGCGAGACCGCCGCACTCCTGCGCGAGGTGTACGCGGCTCTGTAGGGCGACCCGCGCCTCCTGAACGGGCGTGTCCGTCGAGACCGGGTGGTCGTCATGACCCGGAGCCGACGGACACGCCCGTTCGGCGTCCGGCCAGGGCGAGCGCTCAGGGCGAGGCGCTCGGAGAGCGTCGGGGGCTGCCGGTACAGTCGACCTCGATGAACCGCCCTGCAACCGCCGCCTTCGCCGCGCTCGAAGCCCTGCTCGTCGTCGGCATCGGCGTGGGGCTGCCGGTCGCGATCACCAGCCTGCTCTGGGCGTTCCAGTACGGACTGCAGCTCGACTGGATCATCTTCTGGCGCGCCTCGATCGACACCTGGCTCGTGGGGCACGGGGTCGACGTGACCCTGAGACTGGGCGGTGCCGCCGCCGAGGCGACGGGGGTCGCCGGGGCCGACGCTCCCATCCACCTGACCATCGCGGCCCTCGGGTTCTCGGCCCTGACGGTGTTCTTCGGCGTCCGCGCCGGTCGTGCGATCGCCGAGACCGAGCACCGCGTGGTCGGCCTGCTGACGACGATCGGCACCTTCGCGCTGCTGTCGACGGGCCTGGCCGCCACCGCCCAGCACGAGCTCGCCTCGCCGTCGCTGTGGCAGGCCGTCGTGCTGCCGCCGCTCGTCTACGCCGTGCCCGTGCTCGCGATGGCCGAGATCACCCGCCGTCGCCGCGGAGAAGACCCCGGCGCGATCGCCTCCTCCGTCACCCGCCTCGTCGTCCGCGCACCGCTCGTCGCCCGCCTCGTCGCAGCCGGGGGGCTGCGGGCCGGCGTCGCCATCGCGTCCGTCGTGGTCGCCTGCGCGGCGGTCGTCGTCGCCCTGCTGCTGCTCACGCACTTCGCGCAGATCATCACGTTGTACGAAGGCGCCCACGGGGGTCTGCTCGGTGGCCTCGCGCTGACGATCGGCCAGCTGGCCCTGCTGCCGAACATCGTGGTCTGGGCCGCCTCGTGGCTCGTCGGCCCCGGGTTCGCCCTCGGCACCGGGTCGGGCATCTCGCCCCTCGGCACCTCCGTCGGGCCGCTGCCGGCTCTGCCGTTCTTCGGCGCGTTGCCGACCGCCGATCTCCCCTTCGCGTTCGTCGGGCTGCTCGTTCCCGTCGTGGCCGCCTACGTCGTCACGACGCTGCTGCGCCCGAGACTGCAGGCAGCCCTCTCCGCGGCCGGTGTCGACGACACCCTGCGGCGGGTGCTCGTCGGGGTGACCGCCGGCGTCGTGGCCGGTGTCGCGCTCGGGGCGGCGGCGTGGGCGTCGGCCGGGTCCGCCGGGCCGGGGCGCCTCGTCGACGTCGGGCCCAACCCCTGGGCGGTCGGCGGCTTCACCGCGCTCGAGGTCGCCGTACCCGCCGTCCTGGCCATGATCGTGACGCCGCCTCGGTTCGTGACGGGCGGGGGTCTGCCGACCCGCGCCTCCTCGGGGGGCGCACGCGATGCGGGGTCTACGGCGGCGGCTGCGTCGTCGCGCGGCGCCGGGTCCGCGGGCCGCTCTGCAGACGAGGCGGCGCGCGCACCTCGCGAGTTCGGCACGCCACGTCCCGGCGAGACCGCAGGAGGCGCGGCGACGGCGACCGGCACCGGCACGAGCGTCCTCGCGCCCGGGTCCGTATCAGGCGACGAGACCGAGACCGTCGCCGACGACGCCATGGTCGCCGGCTCACGGGGTGACCGCGACCGCGGCGGAGACGAGCCCGACCCCGACGGCGATGGTGCTGATCGCGACGGCGACCGCGACGACCGCGGCGACGATCCCGACGTCACGGGCCGGATCGACGGCATCACCCGCTGACCCCTCGCCGGGTTCGACCCGGGCACCGCCGGGCGCCGCGGGGTGCCGCGAGCCGCCACGCTAGGCTTGCCGCGTGCTGAAGCTCGTGGTGCTCATCTCCGGTGGCGGATCGAACCTCCGGGCACTGCTCGAAGCCGCACACGACGCCGAGTACCCGGCGCGCGTCGTCGCCGTCGGGGCCGATCGCGACGCCGACGGGCTCGAGCATGCCGACCACTTCGGGGTGCCGACCTTCACGGTGCCGTTCTCGAGCTTCGCCGACCGCGAGGCCTGGGGCGACGAACTGCTCTCGCAGGTGCGGCAGTGGCAGCCCGACCTGGTGGTGCTGAGCGGCTTCATGCGACTCGTGCCGCCCCGTGTCGTCAAGGCCCTCGCGCCGAACCTGATCAACACGCACCCCGCCTATCTGCCCGAGTTCCCCGGGGCGCACGGGGTCCGCGACGCCCTCGCCGCCGGTGTCGATCAGACCGGTGCGAGCGTCATCGTCGTCGACGACGGCGTCGACAGCGGCCCGATCCTGGCTCAGCAGCGCATCCCCGTGCTGCCCGGCGACGACGAGTCGTCGCTGCACGACCGCATCAAGCTCGTCGAGCGCGGACTGCTCGTGCAGACCGTGCTCGACATCGCCAACGGAACGATCGACCTCGAACAGGAGTCCACCGCATGAGCGGCCACGCCATCGACCCCAGCCTCTACCGAGACCGCGACACCGTGCCCGTCAGGCGGGCGCTCATCAGCGTCAGCGACAAGAGCGGCCTGCTCGACCTGGCGGGGGCGCTCGCCGGCGCGGGCGTCGAGATCGTGTCGACCGGCTCGACGGCCTCCACCATCCGCGACGCGGGGCACGAGGTCACCGACGTCAGCGCCGTGACCGGGTTCCCCGAGTCGCTCGACGGGCGGGTCAAGACCCTGCACCCTGCCGTGCACGCGGGCATCCTCGCCGATCTGCGGCTCGAGTCGCACGAGGCGCAGCTCGCCGAGCTCGACATCGCGGCGTTCGAACTCGTCGTCGTGAACCTCTACCCGTTCGTCGAGACGGTCGCCTCGGGCGCCGACGTGCCCACGGTGATCGAGAACGTCGACATCGGCGGGCCGGCGATGGTGCGGGCCGCCGCGAAGAACCACGCGAACGTCGCGATCGTCGTCTCGCCGACGAACTACCCGCAGATCGTCGACGCGCTCGCATCCGGTGGAACGACCCTCCTGCAGCGGCAGCGTCTCGCGGGCGAGGCGTTCGCCCACACGGCCTCGTACGACACGGCCGTCGCGGCCTACTTCGCCGCGAACGTCGGCCACGACGCCGACTCTGCGACGGCAGACGCGACAGCCGGAGCCGAGGAGGCGCGGGTCGGCTTCGCCCCCACGGTCACCGTCTCGGCCGAGCTGCAGCACACCCTCCGCTACGGCGAGAACTCGCACCAGTCCGCCGCGATCTACGCCACCCCGGGTGCGCAGGGCATCGCTCAGGCCGAGCAGCTGCACGGCAAGGAGATGTCGTACAACAACTACGTCGACGCCGACGCGGCGCTGCGGGCCGCCTACGACTTCGACGAGCCCGCCGTCGCGATCATCAAGCACGCGAACCCGTGCGGTATCGCCGTGGCCTCGCCGGGCGCCGTCGACGCCATCGCCGACGCGCACCGGCGGGCGCACGCCTGCGACCCCGTGTCGGCGTTCGGGGGCGTCATCGCCGCCAACCGGCCCGTCACGCGTGCCATGGCCGAGACCGTGCGCGACATCTTCACCGAGGTGGTCATCGCCCCCGGCTTCGACGCCGAGGCCGTCGAGATCCTCAGCGCGAAGAAGAACATCCGTCTGCTGACGCTGCCCGCCGACTACTCGCGCGACGACCGCGAGGTCAAGCAGATCTCGGGCGGCCTCCTCGTGCAGGACGCCGACGGGTTCAGCGGGTTCTCGTCGAAGGGCTGGACGCTGGTCGCCGGCGACGAGGCCGACGCGGCCACGCGCGCCGATCTCGAGTTCGCCTGGAAGGCCTCTCGCGCCGTCAAGTCGAACGCGATCCTGCTCGCCTCCGGCGGCGCGTCGGTCGGCGTCGGCATGGGGCAGGTCAACCGGGTCGACTCGTGCCACCTCGCCGTCGATCGCGCCGGCGAGCGCGCGACGGGGTCGGTGGCCGCGTCCGACGCGTTCTTCCCCTTCGCCGACGGGCTCCAGGTGCTGCTCGACGCCGGTGTCCGGGCCGTCGTGCAGCCCGGCGGCTCGATCCGCGACGACGAGGTCGTCGCGGCCGCCACGGCCGCGGGCGTCACCATGTACTTCACGGGAGAGCGTCACTTCTTCCACTGAGACGTGCCCCGAGGGCTCAGAGAGTTCCGAGCGCGCTCGGCGCCTCGGGCTCCCGGGCCTCGCCCCACGCCCCCGTCGCGATCCGAACCAACCGGTCTTGCGGCGGGGGTGTTCGTGCACCTATCCTGAAAGGCTGCCCAGCGCGGTGGAGTGACGATCCGCAGCGTGCCACGAGCAGGTCCGGACGACTGATCAGGTCGGCCGGATGCGGCCTCCACAGGTCGCCGACCTCACGACACATCCCCGGCGGCAGGGCTGCGAGCCGCTACGCCCCCGCCAGACGACGACACTTGGAACCGCCATGTCAGCACAGTCCACCTCCACCCCGTCATCGACCACCTCCGAGCACAAACCGTCGACCTTCCGCGCGCTCGCGCGGCTCTACCCGTACGCCCGCCCGGCCGTGCCGCGCATCGTGCTCGGCATGGTGGCGGCACTGCTCGCCGCCGTCGTCGCCCTGCTCATCCCCGTCGTCCTGCAGCTGCTCGTCGACGGCCCGCTGTCGAGCGGCGATCGATCGCAGGTGTGGCCGGCGTTCGCCGTCGTGCTCGCCCTCGGCGTCGTCGAGGCGCTGATGATCGCCGCCCGGCGACGCCTCGTGCTCACACCGAGCACCCACGTCGAGGCGTCGATGCGCAACGCGCTCTACGCGAAGCTGCAAGACCTGCCCGTGGCGTTCCACGACCGGTGGCAGAGCGGGCAGCTGCTCAGCCGTTCGGTCAGCGATCTCAGCCTCATCCGCCGGTGGCTCGCGTTCGGGCTGGTGCTGCTCGTCGTCAACATGCTGACGATCGTCGTCGGGTTCGTCGTGCTGTTCTTCTACAGCTGGGCCCTCGGGCTGCTGTTCGTGGTCGCGTCGCTCCCGGTGTTCGTGGTCAGCTTCGCGTTCGAGAAGCGCTACTCGCTCGTCGCCCGTCGCAGCCAGGACCAGGTCGGAGACCTCGCCACCAGCGTCGAGGAGAGCGTGCACGGCATCCGCGTGCTGAAGGCCTTCGGGCGGGGCAAGCACTCGCTGCGCGAGTTCGAGAAGCAGGCCGAAGACCTGCGAGGCACCGAGATCGAGAAGGCGCGGGCCATCTCGAAGCTGTGGCTTTGGCTGCTGCTCGTCCCCGACGTCGCGTTCGCGCTGTGCCTGCTCGGCGGCGTCTGGCTCGCCGCCGACGGGCAGCTGACCGTGGGGCAGCTCTTCGCGTTCTTCGCGACCGCGACGGTGCTGCGCTGGCCGGTCGAGTCGATCGGGTTCCTGCTCTCGATGACCTTCGACACCCGCACGGCGGCCGACCGGTTCTTCGAGGTGATGGACAGCGAGAACACCGTGACCGATCCCGAGAACCCGCAGACCATTGACCAGCCGCGGGGCCGCCTCGAGTTCAAGGGCGCCCACTTCCGTTACCAGGACTCCCCGGCGCAGTTCCCCGACCTGGTCGACGGCGTCGATCTCGTGCTCGAGCCCGGCGAGACCATGGCCCTGGTCGGTCTGACCGGCTCGGGCAAGACCACTCTGCTGGCCCTGGCGCCGCGGCTCTACGACGTCACCGGCGGGCAGGTGCTGCTCGACGGCGTCGACGTGCGCGATCTCACTCGTGAAGAGCTGCGTCGCCACATCGGCATGGCCTTCGAGGACGCCACGCTGTTCAGTGCGACAGTCCGCGACAACGTGCTGCTCGGCCGACCCGATCTCGCCGACGACCCCGTCGAGTCCGACCGGGTGCTGCGCGAGGCCCTGGAGATCTCGCAGTCCGACTTCGTCGACCGCCTGCCGGACGGCGTCGACACGCGCGTCGGCGAAGAGGGGCTCAGCCTGTCGGGCGGCCAGCGTCAGCGACTCGCCCTGGCCCGGGCGATCGCCGCCCGCCCCGCCGTGCTCGTGCTCGACGACCCCCTGTCCGCACTCGACGTCGACACCGAGGCCCGGGTCGAGGCGGGGCTGCGGCGCGTGCTGGCCTCGACCACCTCGCTCATCGTGGCCCATCGGCCGTCGACCGTCACCCTCGCCGACCGGGTCGCCCTGCTCGAGAACGGGGTCGTGACCGCAGTCGGCACGCACTCCGACCTGCTCGCCACCAACGAGCACTACCGCTACGTCATCTCGTCGCTCGACGACGACACCACCACCCGAGACGAGGTGCTCGCATGAGCGACCAGAGACCGGACGACCGCGACCAGGCGGACCGCGACCAGACCGGCCGCGACCAGACCGGCGACGCCGGGCGTGAGGCCCTCGACGGGCGCACCCCGGCCGAGAAGCGCGTCGGGCGGGGCTCGACCACTGAGGGGGTCAGAGGCGAGGAGCGCGACGACTTCACCCGCGACGAGAGCAAGCGGCTCCGGGGGCGTTCGCTGCGCCTCCTCGGCTCGCTGGTCCACCCGCTGCGATGGCGACTCGTCGTCATGGGCGTCATCGTCGTCATCAGCGTCGGGGCCCAGGTCGCCGGCCCGGCCCTGATCGCCTTCGGCATCGACCGCGCCCTGCCCGCCCTGATGGATCAGCAGGACTGGGCGCCGGCCATCCTCGTCGTCGTCGTGTACCTCGTCACCGGCGTGATCGGCGCCGTGCTGATGGCGCAGTACACGGTGCTGTCGGCGCGCATCAGCCAGGCGATCCTGATCGACCTGCGCAAGCGGCTGTTCCTGCACACGCAGCGACTGAGCCTCGAGTTCCACGAGACGTACACGTCGGGGCGCATCATCTCGCGCCAGACCAGCGACCTCGACTCGATCCGCGAACTGCTCGACTCGGGCATCAACCAGCTCGTCTCGGGGCTGCTCTACATGCTCTTCACGGCGATCGCGCTGGTCGCACTCGACCCGCAGAGCGGTCTCGTGCTGGCCGTCGCCCTCGTGCCGCTGGTCGCCCTGACCCGGTGGTTCCAGGTGCGCTCGCAGAAGCTGTTCCGAGCCACCCGTGTCACGAGCGCCCGCGTGATCGTGCACTTCGTCGAGACGATGACCGGCATGCGCGCCGTCCAGGCGTTCCGCAAGGAGGGGCGCAACGAGAAGGAGTACGGCGGATTCGTCGAGGATTACCGCCAGGCCAACTCGAAGGTCTTCACCCTGTTCGGCACCTTCGACCCGGGTCTCGTGCTGATCGGAAACGCCACCCTCGCCGCGGTCGTGCTGTTCGGCGGGTTCCGTGTCATCGACGGCACGCTGGCGATCGGCGCCCTGCTCGCGGTGGCCCTGTACGCCAAGCGGTTCTTCGACCCGGCCGAAGAGATGGCGATGTTCTACAACGGGTACCAGTCGGCCTCCGCCGCGCTCGAGAAGATCTCGGGCGTGCTCGAAGAGCAGCCGAGCGTGCCCGACCCGACGCACCCGGTCGACCTGTGGCACGCCACCGGCCGGGTCGAGTTCGACGACGTCGAGTTCGCCTACAACGCCGACACCGTCGTGCTGCCCGAGTTCGACCTGACGGTGCCCGCCGGGCAGACGATCGCCCTCGTCGGCTCGACCGGTGCCGGCAAGTCGACGTTGGCGAAGCTGATCTCGCGGTTCTACGACCCGACCCGCGGGCGCATCACCCTCGACGGAGTCGACCTCCGCGATCTCCACCCGAAGGACCTCCGCCGAGCGATCGTCATGGTCACCCAGGAGGCCTACCTGTTCTCGGGGTCGGTCGCGGACAACATCGCGCTCGGCAAGCCCGACGCGAGCCGCGAGGACATCGAGCGGGCGGCCCGCGCGGTCGGGGCGCACGAGTTCATCATGGCGCTGCCCGACGGCTACGACACCGACGTGAACAAGCGCGGTGGACGGGTCTCGGCGGGTCAGCGTCAGCTGCTCTCGTTCGCCCGGGCCTTCATCGCCGACCCGAGCGTGCTGATCCTCGACGAGGCGACGGCGTCGCTCGACATCCCCTCGGAGCGCATGGTGCAGGAGGCGCTGCAGACCCTGCTCGCCGACCGCACCGCGCTGATCATCGCGCACCGCCTCTCGACGGTCGCGATCGCCGACCGGGTGCTCGTGATGGAGTACGGCCGCGTCGTCGAAGACGGCAGCCCCGCCGACCTCATCTCGGGCACCGGCCGGTTCGCGCAGCTGCACGCCGCGTGGCGGGACTCCCTCGTGTGAGGTCGGCGGAGGTGCGGCGCCGGGCGCGACGACGGGCGAGTCCGTCGGAGGCGGGCGGCCGTGGCCGACCGGGGCGGACGGACTCGCCCGTTCCGGTCTGCCGTCCGTTAGCGTGTCACCGATGCCAGACACGACGAGGTACCTGCAGGCCTACGACGATCAACTCCGCACCGACGCCGAGACGCCGAGCGCGATCGGAGTGACGATGCTGGGCCCGCTCCGGCTCGTGACCTTCGCCGGCGGGCGCGGCTTCGTCACCTATCGCGATCTCGGCGGCTCCGATGCGGAGCGCATCAGCGGGCTGGTCGGCGAGGCGCTGGAGCACTTCCGAGCCGACCCCGTGATCGACCGCGTCGAGTGGAAGTCGCGCGGCCACGACCACGCCCCCGGTCTGCACGACGCCCTCGTGGCCCATGGCTTCAGGCCCGGTGAACCGGAGTCGATCATGATCGGACCGCTCGCGGCGCTCTGCGAGGTCGGCGACGTCCCGCCCGGGGTGACTGTCCGGCGGGTCACGACCGAGGCCGACGTGCGGGCGATGAGCGCGATGGTCGACGATGCCTTCGGCGAGGCCGTCGACGCGAGACAGGCCGACGCTCTGCTCTCCCGACTCGCCCGCGGCGACGGCATGGAGCTCTGGGTCGCCGAGGTCGACGGCCGGATGGTCAGCGGCGGCCGACTCGAGCCGGTGCCCGGCACGGACTTCGTCGGCATCTGGGGCGGTGCCACACTCGAGGCGTACCGGCACCGCGGCATCTACCGGGCGCTGACCGCCGCCCGGGCGCGCTCGGCCGTCGCTCTCGGCAAGACGCTCGTGCACAGCGACTCGACCGACGACTCGCGGCCCATCCTCGAGCGGTCGGGTCTCGTGAAGGTGTCCACGACGACGCCGTACGACTGGACGCGCTGACCGCTGCGTCGCTCGCGGCGACCGCCCGGCGACCGCGGGGCGACGGCGGGCGAGTCCGTCGGAGGCGGGCGGTCGGCGAGGACCGGCGGCGTCGGACTCGCCCGGGGTCGGCAGACACCACGCACCGACCGGGCGGCACGGTCAGCGGGCCTTCGAGGCCTCCGTCGGCGATGACTCCCGCCATGCGAACACCTGACCGTCGTCACCGGCCACGACCGACCATTCGCCGCAGACGACCCCTGCGGTCGGCAGGTCGGACGGCCACCAGGCGGGGGAGACGGGCGGGGTCGACTCGAGCGGGTCGGCGGGGATGCAGCCCGCGGCGTCGGCGAGGGGAGCCGTCGTGCGGAACGTGAGAACCGCCTCCTCGGGATCGTCACGGAGCGAGACGGCGCGGATCGACGTGGCGTCCGACGGAACCCACCCGGCGAGCACGAACGACCGCGTGCCCGACTTCGGCGCCTCGCCGTAGCTGTCGAACTCGAAGCTCCGCTCGTCGGACCCGAGGCTGCCGAGCGAGCAGGCGGCGAGGCCGAACGCGAGTGCGGAGACGAGGGCGGTCGCGGCGACGAGACGGGTGACGGAGGGCATGCTCCGAGCCAAGCGCCTCCCGGCGCCGAGCGGATCAGCCCGGAGTCGAGACGGTCTCATCCGTCAGGAGGATCGTGCCGGGTCAGGGCTCCCAGGAGGCGCGCTCGAGATCCACCCGGAACGCACCCGCCCGAGACCACCGCAGCGGCGTGCCCTCCACCCGGTACATCTCGAGAGCGCGGCTCTCGTGGTCACGGGGCGCATGCCCGGACGCCCGGATGACGCGCCACCACGGCAGCTCGGACCCCGCGTACGCCATCACCTGCCCGACCGCACGGGAGGCCCGCGAACCGAGCACGGCCGCGATCGACCCGTACGTCATGACACGGCCCGCCGGGATGGACTCGACGACCTCGACCACGCGCGAGGCGAAGTCGGCGCCCGGGTCGGCACCGGGGCTCACGCCGGGGTCAGCCTCAGCGCGGCGAAGTGCTCGCCGTACGGGGTCTCGCCGACGACCTCGAAGCCGATGCGGGCGAAGAACTCCTCGGGCCCGTCGTCGCCGGGTTCGTACATGACCGTCAGTCGGTCGAACCCCCGGCTGCGGGCCTCGTCGGCCAGAGCGTGCACGGCGAACCGCCCGACGCCGCGGCCCTGCGCATCGGCCTCGACATTGATGCGCCAGATGCAGCTGCGCAGCTTCTCGTCGTCGGCCGAGGCGTCGAAGTTGCCCATGATGAAGCCGACGACCGTGCTCTCGCCATCGGCGCTGTCGACGACGACTCGCGGCCAGGCGGTCGTCGGATTGACGTACGCCTCGGCGATCGAGTGCGACACCGGGGCCACGTACTGCTCTTGGCCCGGCTTGAGCGTCAGGTTGTTGGCCGCGACCACAGTCGCGGCGGACAGTTCTTCGAGGCGGAGATCCGACATGCCCTCAGGCTACTGGCGGCGGCGCTCGCGGCACCAGCACCAGCACCAGCATCGACCCAGGCCTCGACCCGGCCGACCCGCGCCACCTGACAGCGCGCTCGGGTTCGGCCCTGAGATCGCTGGCCGCTGGCGGTTCGAGGTGGCGCCGCCGGGTGGCAGGGAGTTGGCTTGCATATTCAAGTCATCGACCGACACGGTGACCTCTCGGCACGCCGGTTCCGGCCATGCCCCATCCGCGCCTCGAAGGAGCCCCCCGTGAAGATCCTCCTGCTCGGAGCGACCGGAGGCGTCGGCTCGCACCTCCTCCGCACCACCCTCGCCGCGGGGCACGACGTGCGGGTGCTCGTCCGCGATGCGACCGCCCTCGACACCAGCGACGGGGTCGACGTCGTCGTCGGCGACGCGACCACCGCCTCCCACATGGCCGAGGCGGTCGACGGGCGCGACGTCGTGCTGAACGCTGTGGGCTCGCGCAACTTCAGGGTGCCGGTCGAGCTCGAGGTCGGACGCGTGCTGCTGCCCGCCATGGACGCCGCCGGCGTCGAGCGCCTGATCGTCTGCTCGGCGTTCGGGGTCGGCGACAGCGAACGCGACGCCGGGCCGCTGCAGAAGATGTTCTTCCACAGCGTGCTGGGCAGGGTCTACGCGGCCAAGGAGGTCGCCGACGCCGAGGTCCGCGCCAGCGACCTCGACTGGACCCTCGTCTACCCCACCCGTCTCGTCGACGGCCCCGCGACCGGCGACATCGTCGTCGCCGAGAGGCTGCCGGCGGGGGCCTCGACGAAGGTCTCGCGCGCCGACGTCGCACGCTTCATGCTCGCGCAGCTCGGCGACGGCACCTGGTCGCGGCGGACCGCGGTCGTGACCGGCGCGGACTCCTGACCCGCGCCTGCCGCGCCTCCCGCAACCCCCGCGCCTCCCGCGCCTCCCGCACGCTCGGCTACAGCGAGACCAGCCGGTCGTAGGCGGCGTCGACCCCCGCGTCGATCGCGCGGCGGGCCGGGTCGGCGTCGTGCCAGGCGACGATCTGGCGGGCTCCTTCGGCGAACGGGACCCGCGCCTCCCACTCCGGGGCGATCGCACGGATCTTCGCCGTGTCGAACACGGCCGGGTGGCTGCGATCGCCGCAGAGGTCGGCGGTCCACTCGGGCACGGCCTCGGTGATGTCATGGGTGGTGCGGTGGACGAGGTGCAGCGGCGCCCCGGCGGCGTCGGCGAGATCGCGCGCGATCATGTTCCAGGTCAGCTGCTCGGGGGCCATGATGCTGAACGCCTCGCCCATCGCGTCGGGGTGGCCGAGCAGCGCGACGAACGCCCGCGCGAAGTCGGTGGAGTGCGTGAGCGCCCACATCGACGTGCCGTCGCCGTGCAGCACGATCGCGTCGCCCCGGCGCATGCGCTCGATGGTCGTCCAGCCGCCGAGCAGCGGCACGTGGGTCTCGTCGTAGGTGTGCGACGGGCGCACCACCGTGGCCTGCACCCGGCCGGCCTGGTGCTCGTCGCGCAGCAGCCGCTCGCACGCGATCTTGTCCCGCGAGTAGGCCCACCACGGGTTGAACAGCGGCGTCGCCTCGGTGATCGGCAACGAGACCGGGGGCTTCTGGTAGGCCGAGGCCGAGCCGATGAAGATGTACTGATCGGTCAGCGGCGCCACGACCCGCAGCATCGACGCGAGCTGCTCGGGCGTGAACGTGAGGTAGTCGGCGACGCTGTCGAAGCGGCGGCCGTGCAGGGCGGCGACCACCGCCTCCTCGTCGCGCACGTCGGCGGTGAGCTGCTCGACGCCCGCGGGCAGCGGTCTGATGGAGGTGCTCCCGCGGTTCAGCACGGTCACGGCCACACCGTCGAGCAGGGCCTGTCGCACCACCGCCGCGCTGATCTGCCCGGTGCCGCCGATCACGAGGAGGGACGTCGTCGTCATCGCCCCACTGTGCACCCGCTGCGCCGGGGCCGGGCCACATCGATGTGACCCGAAGCGGGCCGGAGGCGCGGTTCAGGGGTCCGAACGCGTCACCTCGATGAGTTGGCAGTGAAGCAGGAGGCGCGGGCCGGGCCCGGCCGCATCGAGGTGACCCGGAGGGGGCAGTAGGCGCGGGTCAGGGGTACGGACGCGTCACTTCGATGAACGGTGCGGGAGCGGAGCGGGGCCGGAGGCGCGTCGAGGTGACGCGAAAGGGGCAGGAGGCGCGGGTCAGGGCCCCGGACGCGTCACTTCGATGAAGCGGGGCGGGGCTGGGGGCGGGGAGAGAGGCGGCTCGCCGCATGCCGGGGGCGGCATGCATGCGGGTGCATGATGGCGTGATGCACGACGCGACCTCCGGCCCCGACTCCCCGACCCCGAGCAGCGCACCCGGCGACTCGGCGGCGACGACGGCGTTCCGCGCCGCGCGCGACCACCTGCTCGCCCTCGGCGACGACCTCGACCGGGCCGGCGCCGAGTTCCGCTGGCCCGACGTCGGCGACCGCTTCAACTGGGCCGTCGACTGGTTCGACGTCATGGCGTGGGGCAACGACCGCATCGCCCTCTGGCTCGTCGAGGAGGACGGCTCCGAGCAGCGCATCACCTTCGACGCGATGCGCCGCCGCAGCGACCAGGTCGCTGCCTGGCTGCACGGACTCGGCGTCGCCCGGGGCGACCACGTCATGCTCATGCTCGGCAACCAGGTCGAGCTGTGGGAGGCGATGCTCGCGGTGATGAAGATCGGCGCGGTCATCCTGCCGACGTCGACCGTGCTCGGCACCGCCGACCTCGCCGACCGCATCGAGCGGGGGCTCGTGCGGCACGTCGTCGCGAACGCCTCCGACGCGGCGGTCTTCGATGCCGTGCCCGGCATCGACGCGGTCACCCGCATCGCCGTGCTACCGCCTGCCGAGGCCGGAGCCGCAGCAGGCGCCGGCGCCGGGGCCGGCTCCGCACCCGCGGGCTGGGTCTCCTTCGGCGACTCGCACCGCGCCTCCTCGGTGCGCCCCGACATCGTCACCGCGACCGACGACCCCTGCCTCGTCTACTTCACCTCGGGCACCACGAGCCGACCCAAGATGGTCGTGCACTCGCACGCCTCGTACCCGGTCGGGCACCTGAGCACGACGTACTGGCTCGGGGTCCGCCCCGGCGACGTGCACATGACGATCTCGTCGCCCGGCTGGGGCAAGCACGCCTGGAGCTGCTTCTTCGCGCCGTGGACGGCCGAGGCCACCGTGTTCGTCTACAACTACGGGCGATTCCGGCCGGCGGAGCTGCGCGACCAGCTCGAGCGCGCCTCCGTCACGTCGTTCTGCGCGCCGCCGACCGTGTGGCGCATGCTGATCCAGTCGTCGCTCGGCGCCCGACCGCACGCTCTGCGCGAGGCGCTCTCGGCCGGCGAGCCGCTGAACCCCGAGGTCATCTCGCGCGTTCAGCAGGGCTGGGGGCTCGACATCCGCGACGGCTACGGGCAGACCGAGACCACCGCGATCATCGCGAACGCACCCGGCGGCACCATCAAGGCCGGGTCGATGGGGCGCGCCCTGCCCGGCGTCGACGTCGTGCTCGTCGACCCGGTCACGGGCGAGGTCGGCGACGAGGGCGAGGTCTGCCTCGACCTGACCAGCCGACCGGTGAACCTGATGACGGGCTACCTCGGCGACGCGGCGCGCACCGAGTCGTCGATGCGCGACGGGCTGTTCCACACCGGCGACGTCGCCTCCCGTGACGCCGACGGCATGATCACCTTCGTCGGGCGGACCGACGACGTCTTCAAGTCGTCGGACTACAAGGTCTCGCCGTTCGAGGTCGAGAGCGTGCTGATCGAGCACCCCGCCGTCGCCGAGTCGGCCGTGGTGCCCGCTCCCGACGACGTGAGACTGGCCGTGGTGAAGGCGTACGTGACGCTGGCGGCCGGTGTCGAGGCCTCGGCGGAGACCGCCCGCTCGGTGCTCGCCCACGCCCGCACCGGGCTGCCGGCGTACGAGCGCGTGCGCCGCATCGAGTTCGTCGACGAGCTGCCGAAGACGATCTCGGGCAAGATCCGCCGCGTCGAGCTGCGGCAGCGCGAGGAGGACGCCGCGGTCTCGAGCGAGCGGATCGCGGGGGAGTTCCGCGACTCGGACTTCCCCGGGCTGCGTGGGTAGGGCGTCCCGGCGCGGGCGCGGGTCCGGGCGCGGGCGCGGGCGCGGGCGCCTGAGCGACGCCGAGGAGGCGCGGCGCGGCGACCACGGGCATGAAGATTTCTCGACGACATCGGCCGAGCCCCTGGTCGTCTCGCGCCTTCTTGCCTAAACTCGATGCATCCACCCCGAGGAGAACCGTGATCCGCTGCGCCGACAAGACGACGACCGTCTCGTGAGCGACCCTCGGCACGATGCTCCGCCTCTGACCCGGCGCGAGGCCCTGGCCCGCGAGCGCGCGGCTGCCGCAGCCCCGGAGGCGCGGGTCGACACAGGCGTCCCGGCTGCCGCTTCGGAGGCACCCGCCCCGCAGGCCCCGGCCCCGCAGGCAGCACCGGTCGTGCAGGCCGCGGCTCCGCAGGCCACCGCTGCGCAGCACCCCGCCGCACGACGTCAGCCGGCCATCGCTCGCGTCCCCGTGCGCTCGACGCGGATCGTCTCGGGCCCCGAACCGCGCCTCCTGCCCTCCCGTCGTCCGAGCTTCCTGGCCCGGCGTGCGCGTGACGCGGCCGTCCCGGCCTTCGCGCTGCTGGCGGCGACCCTGTTCTTCTCGTCGAACGTGACTCCCGCATCGGCGTCCGACCTGGGCGGCTCGGGGATCCCCGTGTCGACGGCCGCTCCGATGACGGGTCAGACCATGGCCGCGTCGCTCGTCGTGCTCGCCGTCGCCGAGCGCGACTCGTACGGCGTGACCGACCCCCCGCCCCCGCCGCCGCCCCCGCCGCCCGTGGTGGAGGTCCCCGACGTGTCCGACTCGGCGTCGCCCGTCGAGTCGGTCTCGGCCGACGCGGTCGTCGGTGCGGCCGGGGCCGTCGCCTCGGGTGGCGGCACCGTCGTCAACAGCGGTGCCGGCGACATCCGTTGGCCGTTCCCCGGCAGCGTCGTGCTGAGCTCGGGGTTCGGTCCCCGCAGCGCACCGTGCGCGGCGTGCTCCAGCATGCACATGGGGCTCGACATGACCCCGGGCGGCGGCACCCCGATCGGCGCCGTCGCCGCCGGTACGGTCCGCACCGCCGGAGTCCACGCCCAGTTCGGCACCTACGTCGTCATCGATCACGTGATCGACGGCGGTCTGGTGAGCACGATGTACGCGCACATGCGGTCGGGCTCGAGCCCGATGTACGTCGGTCAGCAGGTCGGCGTCGGCGAGCTCGTCGGCACGGTCGGTCGCACCGGTGTCGCGACGGGCGAGCACCTGCACTTCGAGGTGCTCATGGGCGGATCGACGCAGATCGACCCCAAGGCCTGGCTCGACGCGAACGCCGGCCGCACGCTCTAGGTCGCGCCTCGCAGCGCCGGGCAGGGCATCTCCTCGCCGCGCCGGGCAGTGATGCGCCGGGCAGTGCTGCGCCGGGCAGTGCCGCGCCGGGCAGTGATGCGCCAGGCAGTGCCCCGCCGCGCCGCTCCCCGCCTCAGCGGAAGACGATCGTGCGGGCTCCGTCGAGCAGCACGCGATCCTCCGCGAACCAGCGGACGGCCTGGGTGAGGGTGCGGCTCTCCTCGTCCTGTCCGATGGCCATCAGCTCGGGGGCGCTGCGCGTGTGGTCGACGCGCACGACGTTCTGCTCGATGATCGGCCCCTCGTCGAGGTCGCTCGTGACGAAGTGCGCCGTCGCGCCGATCAGCTTCACCCCGCGGGCGTGCGCCTGCCGATACGGGTTGGCCCCCTTGAAACCGGGCAGGAATGAGTGGTGGATGTTGATCGCCCGCCCCTCCAGCGCCGCACACAGCTCGGGGCTGAGGATCTGCATGTAGCGCGCAAGCACGACGAGCTCGATGTCGTACCGGTCGACGACCTGCAGCACCCGGGCCTCGAACGCGGCCTTCGACTCGGGGTCGGTGACGGGGTGGTGCTCGAAGCGCTTGCCGTAGAACTCGGCGAGCCCCGTGAGGTCGTCGTGGTTCGCGAGCACCAGCGGCACCTCGATCGGCAGCTGCCCGGCGCGCTGCCTAAAGAGCAGGTCGTTGACGCAGTGCGCCGCCTTGCTCGCCAGCACGAGCGTCCGGATCGGCCGGCCGACCACGTCGAGCTTCGCCTGCATGTCGTAGCGGGCCAGCACGGGCGCGAGCGCCTCCTCCAGCGCGGCGCGCTCGCCGGGCGCCTCGACCTGCAGGCGCATGAAGAACGTGCCGGTGTCGTGGCTCGAGAACTGCGCCGACTCGGTGATGTTGCCGCCGGCCTGCACCACGGCGCCGCTGATCGCGTGGACGATGCCGGGCTGGTCGTGGCAGACGAGCGTCAGGGTCCAGTGCGTGGAGGGGGTGGAGGCGGTGGTCGCGTCGGTCACCCGCCCAGGTTACCGACAGCGAGGAGTCACGACTCGCCGCGCGAACCCGGGGCGCGCGGCGAGTCGTGACTCCTCGACGCGGGAGGTGCGGGGTGGAGGAGGTGCGGGATGGCTCAGAGCGCGGCGACCAGCAGAGCCACGAGGGCCACGAGCGGGAAGAGCCCCTGCGTCGCCGCGGCACGCAGCTTCGTGCGGTCGGAGAGCGCCAGCACGAGCGCTGCGGCGAGCATCGAGCCCGTGCCCGCGACCAGGAGGGCGAGACCTGCGGGGGAGGTGTCTGCGAGCTGACCCGCGCCTCCTCGGCCGGACGCCACGAGCACGACGCCGACGATCGTCACGATCGCGAGGAAGAGGTTGTAGAAGCCCTGGTTGAAGGCCATCGGCTTCGTGAACTCGGCCTGCCGGTCGTCGGTGATGCCGAAGGTCGCGCGGACGCGCGGCGTCGTCCAGAGCACGGACTCCATCACGAAGATGTAGACGTGCAGCAGGGCGGCGAGCGTGGCGGCCACGAGCGAGACGATGAGCATGCCGCCAGCCTAAGGCGCTGCATCGTCGAAGTGACCCGTTCGGTGCCCGGAGTCGACCTCGGGGCCCTGAACGGGTCACTTCGATGACGCCGCGGGCGCTACGCCTCGGGGTGCGGCGCGGGCTCGGTCGTCGCGGTGGCACGGGTGGCCTTCGCGAGGTTCTCGACGAGCTCGGCGCGGGTCTGCGACACGACGTAGGCGGGCTGGTCGCGCTCGACGCGCCAGCTCTCGCTCAGCGGTCCGACGTTGACGGTGTCGAAGCCGAGCTCGTCGTAGAGGCGCTGCACGAGCTCGGCGGCCTCCTCGAAGTCGCTCGACGTCGCGAGCGCGCGGCGACCCTCGGTGCCGGAGGGCTTGCCGTCGGTCGTGATGTCCTTCGCCATGATGTGGTTGAAGCCCTTGGCGACCTTGCTGGTCGGCAGGTGGCGCTGCAGCATCTGCGAGACGGTGTCGACGCCGGTGTCGAGGGCGGCGATGTTCCCGTCGCGCTCGAAGTAGTAGTTGTTGGTGTCGATGACGATCTTGTCGGCGAGCGGCTGGACCGGCACCTCCTCGACGTTCTTCAACGGGACGGTGACGACGACGATCTCGCCTGCCTCGCCCGCCTCCTCGGCCGTCGCCGCACGTGCCTTCGGGCCGAGGTCGGCGACCAGATCGGCGAGCGTCTCGGGCCCGCGCGAGTTGCTGATCACGACGTCGTAGCCCTGCTCGATGACCGCGCGTGCGACCTGGCTGCCGATGTTGCCTGCTCCGATGATTCCGATTGTTGTCATGCGGCCAGCCAACGCCCTGCGGGGGTGCGCATTCTGGGCTGGGGTTCAGCAGCGGATCAGGGAGCGCTCAGGAGGTGCGGTGCGAGAGGGCGGGCGGCGCTCAGGAGGCGCGGTGCGGTCGGTCGCGGACGCTCCCGGTCACGCCCCACCCAACCACGAGGCGAGTCGCCGCCACGGCCCCGCCGCGACCGGCGTCGGCCCGGTCTCGATCGTCGGCTCGGGGTCGGACCGAGGCGCGAAGCCGAGTGTGCCGCAGCGTGCGCACGTGACGATGTGGCGGTGGACCGAGAGCCCCGTGCCGAAGTACGGATTGGGTGCGAGGCGGGCGGTCTCGCCGCAGCCCGTGCAGCGCGTGGACCTCTCGGTCGTCGTGCTCTCGGTGTCCATCGTCGCCTCCTGCCGTCTCTCGAGTATGCGGACGAGCTGGTTCGGTGGTCCGCCCCACTTCGGGGCTCGGGTCTGGATGATGGGTCATGACTCGCCGCGGCGCTCGCGGTCGCGCGGCGTGTCGCGACTCCTCGACGGCCGGAGGCGCGAGCCGGCCCGGAGGCGCGGGCTGGCCCGGAGGCGCGAGCCGGCCCGGAGGCGCGACCCGGCTCCTACGAGCGAGCCGACCGCACCGCGAGCACCCGGTCGGTGACGAGCACCAGCCCGAGCACCACGACGGCGACGACGATGTACAGCACCGGCAGCGCGTCGAGCCCCGCACCGTCGAGCACGATCGCGCCGATCAGGGCTCCGCCGCCGATGCCCGCGTTGAACCCGGTCGTGTAGAACGCGCTCGCGAGGTCGCGCATCTTCGCGGGGGCGACCTGCAGCATCCGCGTCTGGAACAGCGGCGGCAGCGCCCCGAACGTGACGCCCCACACCACGAACGCGATCAGCGACGGGGTCGGCTGCCCCTCGAACGCCATCATCGCGAACACCGAGACGGCGACCACGCCGATGCCGATCGGGATGCTGATGCGGGGGCGCTTGCCGAGGAACCAGCCGACCATCAGCAGACCGACGCCTCCGGCGATGCCGAACGCGAACAGCGCGGCGCTGAGCGACGACTCCGCGATGCCCGTCGAGCGCACCAGGTACGGCGCGATGAACGTGAAGAACGAGTAGTGCCCGACCATGAACACCGCGGTGATGACGCAGCTGAAGACCACGCCGAGCACCGACGGCTTCGGCAGCGAACCCCGTCGTCGGGGAGCCGAGGAGGCGCGGGTCGGCACGATCGGCACCGATCCCGTCGCGGGGACCATCGTCGTCGCGGCCTCGGTGGACTCGGCGTCGGGGTCGGCATCGGCGCGCGTCGGCACGGGGGGAAGCAGTCGCCAGACGAGCACCGCACCCACGGCCATCAGTGCGGCCAGCAGGCCGAACGCGGGGCGCCAGCCGAGCGCCTGGCCGGCCGCCGTGCCGAGCGGCACGCCCAGCACGAACGCGAGCGTGCCGCCGCTCATCGCGACCGCCAGCGCGCGGCCGACCTGTTCGCGCGGCACGAGGTGGGCCGCGTACGCGCCGCCGATCGCCCAGAACGTGCCGTGCGCGAGCCCGCCGAGGATCCGCGAAGCGACGACCAGCTCGTACGTGGGCGCGATCGCGGTCAACCCCGCGCTGATCGCCAGCACGACGATCAGCCCCACGATCAGCAGGTGCCGGGGGAGTCGCCGCGTCAGATGCGTCAGCGTCGTACTGGTCAGCACCACGGTGAACGCGAAGATGCTGACCAGCAGGCCGATGCTGGACTCGCTGACGCCGAGCTCGGAGCTCATCTCGGGCAGCAGCCCGGTCGGCAGCATCTCGCCCGAGATGGAGAGGAACGTCGCGACGGCCAGAGCGAGCAGGCCGGCGAGGGGGAACTTGGCGGGAGGGGCGGTGGGCGTCGAAGGACGCGCGGAGGTGATCGTCATGTGAGGTCTCGGTCGTCGGCGGGCGCCGTTCCTGCTACCCGTGTGACACGGGGAGGATGGTGATCCCGACTGCGCGCTGTCGTGCGCGCCCGGGGCCGCGCGTGACGTGCGACCAGGGTCGATGGTAGCCGAGGCCGGTCTCCGCCGTCTAGGAGGCTCGAGCCGCCATCGAGGTGACGCGATCGGTGCCCTCAGCGGCGAACAAGTACCCGATCGCGTCACCTCGATGCGGGACGGAGGAGGCGAGGGAGACGCGGGTCAGTCGGCGGAGCGGGGCTCGCCCTTGCCGGGGCGCACGGCCGCCGTGTCGGCGACGTCGATCCGGGTGACGCCGTCGCCGCGATCCTCGGTGGTGATGCGCGGGGCGTCGTCGCCGGGGTCGGACTTCGGCGCACGGGTCAGCTGGTCGTGGCGCTTCTCGTCGTCGGTCATGCCGGTGGGGTCGTCGGAGCTCATGCGTGCACGCTACGCGACGGGGAATGGACGCGGTGCGCGCGCCTCCTCGGCCGACCTGCGCCTCCTCGGCGGTCCCGCTGCTCCGCGCCCGCATCGCTCTGGCCGATTCCGGTTGCGCCCAACATTGTTGCGCGCGACGTGTTACGGTCGAGTCATGTCCGACACCGCGCGCACCCCGCTGCTCGACGAGCAGATCTGCTTCGCCCTGTACAGCGCGTCGCGTGCTCTGACGTCCCGCTACCGCGACCTGCTCGAGCCGCTCGGCATCACGTACCCGCAGTACCTCGTGCTGCTCGTGCTCTGGCAGGACGGCGAGACCGGCGTCTCGGGTCTCGGCCAGCGTCTGCACCTCGACTCGGGCACGCTGTCGCCGCTGCTCCGTCGGCTCGAGGCGCAGGGTCTCGTCTCCCGGCGTCGCGGCTCCGTCGACGAGCGGGCCGTCCAGGTGGCGCTGACGCCGGCGGGCGACGCGCTGCGCTCCGAGGCCGCGAGCATCCCCGAGCGGATCTGCGAGGCGACCGGGTTGTCGCCCGACGTGCTGACGGCGCTGACCGAGCAGCTCGGCGGGGTCGCCGACCGGGTCCGCGCCGCCGCCTGACCCGCCCCCAGTCCAGCCCCCAAGACCAGCAACAGTCCCCCTCAACACCTCCGAACACCCACCCGAACACCTACGAAGGAGCATCGTGCCCACTCGCACCGCACGCACCGCCTGGAACGGAAGCCTCGAGACCGGCGAGGGCCAGGTCGAGATGACCAGCTCGAAGGTCGGCACCTACGGCGTCTCGTTCCCGAAGCGCTCCGCTGAGGACGCCAACGGCTCGACCAGCCCCGAAGAGCTGCTCGCCGCCGCGCACTCGGCCTGCTACGCCATGCAGTTCAGCGCCGTGCTCGGCCAGGCCGGCGGCACCGTCGAGGCCCTCGACGTCAAGGCCGACGTCTCGCTCGGCGCCGACCCGGCCGGTGGATTCCAGCTGACCGGCATCCACCTCACCGTCGTCGGCGAGGTCTCGGGCATCGACGAGGCCGCGTTCCTCACGGCGGCCGACGAGGCCAAGGCGACCTGCCCGGTCTCCAAGGCTCTGACCGGGGTCGAGATCACCCTCGACGCGACCTTCGAGAGCTGACCCGCACCTCCTGCGGACAACACAGAACCCCCGCGTGAGCATCGAACCCCGTCATCAGGGGGTTCGTCGCTCACGCGGGGGTTCTCGTCTGCGCTGCGCGGGTCGCATGCCCGAGGAGGCGCGGGTCGCGTGCCCGAGGAGGCGCGGCTCAGCGACCGAGGAGGCGCGGCTCAGCGACGCGGGTAGTTGCCGCCGGTCGAGCCGCCGCCACCGCGCTTCTTCATGATCTTGCGCACGACGAAGGTGATGATCAGGGGTGCGAAGCGGCGAAGCAGGGATGCCATGGTGATCTCCAGAGGTCAGGGGCGGTCGACGGTACCCGACCCGCGCCTCCTCGGCCTGGGTGGCGCCGGGCGGCAGCCGAACGCGGCCACGGCTCGCGCGCGCTCCGACCCCCGCGGGTACCGTTCGACCCCTCATGGACCGCACCCGCTGGATCTTCCTCGACCAACTCGGCCCGCACTTCGACGACGGCGGGCCGATGCTGCTCGTCGAGTCGAGGTCGTCGTGGCGGGGGCGCACGCTGCACCGCGCGAAGCTGCAGCTGCTGCTGTCGGCCATCAGGCATCGGGCGCGCGATCTCGGCGACCGGGTCGACTTCCGGCAGGTCGAGCACTACTCGGAGGCCGTCGACGGGCGTGACGACCTGCAGGTGATCGACCCCACCTCGTACCGGGCGCGACGACTGGTGCGGCGGGTCGGTGCCGAGATCCTGCCGAGTCGGGGCTTCGTCACGAGCGAGAGCGACTTCGCGGCGTGGGCCGATTCGCGTGCCGGGAAGCGCCTGCTCATGGAGGACTTCTACCGCGTCGTGCGCCAGCGCACCGGTGTGCTGATGGAGGGGCAGGAGCCCGCCGGCGGTCGCTGGAACCACGACCACGACAACCGTGAGAAGCCCCCGAAGGGCGCCGCCTCGCTCGGACTGCCCGCACCCCTCTGGCCAGAAGAGGACGACATCGACGAGGAGGTGCGGCACGACATCGCCCGCTGGGAGCGCGACGGCGTGGTCACCCTGGTCGGCGACGCCGGACCCCGCCGGTTCGCCGCGACCGCCGCCGAGGCCGAGGCCGCGCTCGCCGACTTCGTCGAGGTGCGCCTCCCCGATTTCGGCCCCTTCGAGGACGCCACGCTCAGCGGCGACTGGACCATGGCGCACTCGCTGATCAGCGCCCCGATGAACCTCGGACTGATCGACCCGCGCGACGTGATCGACGCCGTGGCCGCCGCGTACGCCGCGGGCGACGCGCCGATCCGCAGCGTCGAAGGGTTCGTGCGGCAGATCATGGGGTGGCGCGACTACATGTGGCACCTCTACTGGCGACTCGGCGAGGACTACGCGACGTCGAACAACAAGCTCGAGGCGCACGAGCCGCTGCCGCAGGTGTTCGCGACGCTCGGGCGCGACCTCGGGGGTGCCGGGGGTGGTGTCGGGGGCGCTGGCGGTGCCGGTGGTGCCGGGGGAGCCGACGGTGGTGCCGGTACCGGTGGCGGCACGGGCGAGCCGACCGACGCGGCGGGCGAGGCGGTCGTCGAGGCGAACTGCCTGGCCGAGACGCTCGACGGGCTGCACCGGCACGGGTGGAGTCACCACATCCAGCGCCTGATGATCCTCGGGAACTGGGCGTTGCAGCGCGGTGTCGAGCCGTCGGCGCTGAGCCAGTGGTTCATCGACATGTACGTCGACGGGACGCCGTGGGTGATGCCCGCCAACGTGGTCGGCATGTCTCAGCACGCCGACGGGGGGATCGTCGCGACGAAGCCGTACGCGTCGGGCGGCGCCTACATCAACCGCATGACCGACCACTGCGGCGGGTGCCGGTTCGACCCGAAGAAGCGGCTCGGGCCCGATGCGTGCCCGGTGACGGCGGGGTACTGGGCGTTCCTCGACCGGACGGGGCCGGTGCTGATGGGCAACCCGCGCATGCGGCAGGCGCTGTCGGGCCTGGCCGGTCTCGCCGATCGCGAGGCCGTCGTGCAGCAGGAGCGCGAGCGCACGCGCTGGTAGCAGGCGCGGGCGGGCTGATGAGGCGGTGCCGGAGGCTCGTCTGCTCCCTGGTGTGCAAATCGCGACCGGGCCTCGGTGCCGGCCGTGCCGAACCCGACCGCCCCTGGTGTGCAAATCGCGACCGGGCCTCGGCGCCGTGCGTGCCGAACCCGACCGCCGAGAGCCCGCCGGCCGTGCCGAACCCGACCATTTCAGTGCCATCCGGCCCCATAAACCTCGTTAAGACTGCCGCCGGCCCCGCCCCGGTCGCGATTTGCACAGAGGTGCGGGGCGGGGGTGCGGGGCGGGGGAGCCGAGGAGGCGCGGGTCGGGGGAGCCGAGGAGGCGCGGGTCGGGCACCGACAGGTCGCCGCCGTTAGGGTGGCAGGGTCCGTCGCGCAGCGAGTCGGCGGCCGACGTAGGGGGACCACCATGCGCACCATCAAGACCACGAAGACCGCGATGACGGTCGTCACCTCAGGCGCCGTCGCGCTCACGCTGCTCCTCGCGGGCTGCACCGGGTCGGGCGACTCCGAGTCGAGCGGCGACTCGAGCAGCTCGGCCAGTGCGAGCGCGGCACCGGAAGAGCGCGACCTGACCGGCGAGCTCGCCGTCACGACCTGCGCCGACGCGGGCGACTCGCTCGGCTCGACCGTCGAGGGCCTCGACCTGCAGGACGACAGCACCGAGTCCGACGCGCAGTTGCAGTGCTACTGGGCCAACGAAGAGGCCACCGCAGATGGCGACGAGGTCTCCCCGGACGCTGCGGCCGTCTTCTTCGTCGCTCAGAAGCAGGAGTTCACTGCGGAGGAGATCGTCACTCAGGGCGACGCCGCGGCTGCGCAGCAGGGTGCGTCCGAGATCGAGGACGATCGAGTGGCCGCCTTCGGGGGACGAGCCTTCTATGCGGATCCTGCACAGAGCGACACGCTCGTCAGTTCAGGAGCCCTCGTCGTCACGCCGCACGGCGTATTCGGTGTCCAGTCCGCGAGTCCCGGTGACGAGGCTCCGATCAGCTCCGAGCAGGCGCTCGACGCCACCCTTCAGCTGCTGAAGTAGCGCCGAGGGCCGATTCGCCCATGAACCGCGTTCGCGAAGATGAACCTCGATAGATCGTGGTTCATCTTCGCGAACGCGGTTCTTCGCGCGGTGGCGCAGTGGCGCACCGGCTGCCCGGCGCGGTGGCGCGGCTGCTCCCCGGCCCCGGCCCCGGCCCCGGCGCCGGCGCGGCTCCGCCCCGGCGCGGTGGCGCGGCTGCTCGCCGGCCCCGGCGCCTTCCGCCCCGGCGCCTCAGCGCCCGAGCAGCTCGATCATGTACTGCGCGATGACCCGTGCCCCGGCGTCGTTCGGGTGGATGCCGTCGTCGGACAGCAGCGAGGTGATGTCGCCGTCGCCCGCGGCGTCCGCCGGCAGGGCGTCGCCCAGTGACACGCGCACCGACCCGGTCTGCTCGGCGACGGACTCGACGGCGGCCGCGTAGTCGCCGCTCGATCCGCTCTGGTCGAAGAGGCTGGCGAGGTCCGAGCTGAACTCGTCGACGATGACGACGGTCGGCGGATCGTCGAGGCCCTTCAGGCCGCGGACGAGAGCGAGATAGCTCTCCTCCAGGTCGGCGGGGCTCGTGTTCACGGCGTCGTTGGCGCCGAGGGTGATGGTGACGAGGTCGGGCTGCACCGCCGCGACCTTCGACAGGAACCCGTCGAGATCCGCCGCGAAGGTCGCGACGGTCGCTCCCGAGTGGGCGGAGTCGAACAGCGACACCCCGCGGTCGCGGTCGCCGTCGAACGCGGTGATCCCCTCGAAGACGAAGCCGTCGGAGGCGTCCGGATCGACTCCGATGGTCACCGTGTGCACCGAGCTCTCGAGCCCGTCGATGCTCGTGATGCCGGCGCCGGAGACCGCACCGGTTCCGGAGTCCGCACCCGCGCCTCCGTCGGCATCGCTCGCCCCTGCCGCGCTCGTGTCGACCGGCTCGCCCTCGACGCCGTCGACCGCGTAGCGGAACACCCCGCCGCCCGGCGACCACCACAGGTCGAGGTCGGTGCCGCGCACCTGGTACGTGATGCTCGAGCCGGGTTCGAGGTCGACGCTGCGGTAGCCGAGGCTCGGCGTCGTGAAGTCGGGGGTGACGGCCTTCTGATCGGACTGCCAGGCGCCCCAGGTCGAGTCGGGCGGGTAGACCGCGAAGACCCCCGGCCGGTAGCCGACGCCGCCGGCGACGCCGTCGACCGGGTGCTGCCGCTGCAGGGCGTCGCGCGTGAGGTCGATCCACCGGTTCTCGATCGCGGAGGCGCCCTGCCCCTCGGTCAGCGAATCGCCGAGCGCCAGCCAGCGGGCCGACTCGGTGTCGGTCTCGGCGAGGGCGGAGTCCCATGCCGCCCACGGATCCGCCGTGGGCGTGGGCGCCGGCGTCGGGTCTCCGCTGCAGCCGGCCACGAGAGCGACGGCGGCGGCGACCGCGACGGCCGCGAGGCCTCGCACCTTTCGCCGGCGCGCCGGTCGCGGACTCGGCCCCGAGGCAGGCCCGGAGGTCGCCCCAGAGGCAGCCCCGGACACCGGGCGAGTCGACGACGACGGAGCCGAGGAGGCGTGGCTCACTGCTCCGTCACCGTCCCGTTCTCGACGCGCCACTGCCGGTCGAGTCGCACGCTCTCGAGCATGCGGCGGTCGTGGGTGACGAGCAGGAGGGTGCCGTCGTACGACTCGAGCGCCTGCTCGAGCTGTTCGATGGCGACGAGGTCGAGGTGGTTGGTGGGTTCGTCGAGCACGAGAACGTTGACCCCGCGGGCCTGCAGCAGGGCCAGACCGGCACGGGTGCGCTCGCCGGGCGACAGCTCGTCGACGGGGCGGTTGACGTGGTCGGCCTTGAGGCCGAACTTGGCGAGCAGGGTGCGCACCTCGGCTTGCGGCCAGTCGGGCACGAGCCCCTCGAACGCCTCGGCGAGGGGGACGGTGCCCGCGAGCAGTGCCCGCGCCTGGTCGATCTCGCCGACGGCGATGCTGGCTCCCCGACTCGCGCCTCCTTCGGTGGGCTCCTGTCGCCCGAGCAGACCGCGCAGCAGGGTCGACTTGCCGGCCCCGTTGGGCCCGGTGATGCCGATGCGATCGCCGCCGTTGACCTGCACCGAGACCGGTCCGAGCACGAACTCGCCCGTCGCGGGGTCGCCCTGGCGGAACACCGCGCCGCTGAGGGTCGAGACGACGGCGCTCGAGCGCGGCGCCTCGCCGATGGTGAACTCGAGCTGCCACTCCTTGCGGGGTTCGTCGACCTCCTCGAGGCGGGCGATGCGGCTCTCCATCTGGCGGACCTTCTGGCCCTGCTTCTCGCTCGACTCGGCCGCGGCCTTGCGACGGATCTTGTCGTTGTCGGGCGACTTCTTCATCGCGTTGCGGACACCCTGACTCGACCACTCGCGCTGCACACGGGCGCGCCCGACCAGGTCGGCCTTCTTGTCGGCGAATTCGTCGTAGGCCTCGCGCGCGTGACGGCGGGCGGTCTCGCGCTCGTCGAGGTACGAGTCGTAGCCGCCGCCGAAGACCCGGTTCGACGCCTGGGCGAGGTCGAGTTCGAGCACCTTCGTGACGCAGCGGGCGAGGAACTCGCGGTCGTGGCTGACGAGCACGACCCCGCCGCGCTGGCCCTGCACGAAGCGCTCGAGTCGTTCGAGGCCGTCGAGGTCGAGGTCGTTCGTGGGCTCGTCGAGCAGGGCGATGTCGAAGCGGCTGAGCAGCAGGGCGGCGAGCCCGACGCGGGCGGCCTGGCCTCCGCTGAGGGCGGTCATCAGGGTGTCGGGGCCGACGGTCGCCGTGCCGGGGTCGGCGGACGACGTCGCGCTCGCGGTCTCGAGGCCGAGGTCGGCGAGCACGCCCGGGAGGCGGTCGTCGAGGTCGGCGGCGCCGCTCGCGAGCCAGCGCTCGAGCGCGGTGGAGTACACGTCGGCGGGGTCGAGGCCATCGGTACGGGGTGAGGGGTCGGGGTCGCCGAGGGCTGCCGCGGCGGCGTCCATCTCGGTGGTGGCCTGGGTGCTGCCGGTGCGGCGGCCGATGTACTGGGCGACGGTCTCGCCGGGGAGGCGCTCGTGCTCCTGCGGCAGCCAGCCGACGAAGGCGTCGCCGGGGTTGAGGGTGATGGTGCCGCCCTGCGGCTCGTCGACCCCCGCGAGGAGGCGCAGCAGGGTCGACTTGCCGGCCCCGTTCACGCCGACCACGCCCACGACGTCGCCCGGTGCGACCGTGAGGTCGAGGTCGTCGAACAGGGTGCGGTGGCCGTGGCCGCCGGCCAGGCCCTTGGCCACGAGTGAAGCGCTCATCGGCCTATTCTCGCGTACCGGAGGGCGCTGCCGGGGTGGTTGTGGAGAGGAGGCTCGGCCGGCCCGTCGAAGTGACGCTACCGGCGAAGTCCCGGCCGCCCGGGCAGCCGTTCGCGTCACCTGGACGCAGGAGGCGCGGGGAAGCGAGCCGCGCCTCCTCGGCTTGGTAGCGTCGGGGCACACGAGGGCCGGGTGGCGGTGCCTCGAGTCAGGGGGATGACGTGTTCGGACTGTTCCGCAAGCGTGACGACGACGAGCGCGCGGTGCTTGTCGAGCCGTGGCCGCGCATCCCGGTGGCGCCGTGGTCGGGCAGCGGGGCGACGGCCGAGGCGGCGGCGGTCGAGGTCCCGTCGAAGCGTCGGCCGAGCGTGCCGGGCATCGTGTTCACGGTGCCCGAGGGGCGCGCCGGGGTGAGGCTCGACGAGGTGCATCGCTTCATGGACGACGAGACGGCCATCCTCGAGACGACCCACGGGCCGTCGTTCTATGCGGTGTGGACGCAGGCATGGCCGAAGAAGTCCGGCACGGCGGTGGGGGACATGCTGGAGGGTGAGGCTCCGGGCGGCCTGGCGTTCCTGTCCGCCGACGTCGATGCGCCGCCCACCGTGGTGCTGCGCGACGCCGAGCTGGCGTCGTTCAGGGCGTGGGTGGCGGCGCTCCCGTCGTGACCGGCGGGTGCATCGCTCTCAGCGGCGGGTGCTCAGGGCCCAGGGGGCCGAGGGCGCCGGTTCGCCGGTGCGGCTGAAGTGGACCGCGGCCTCGGTGGTGCGATCGAGCAGCACGGCGGTGGACGGGTTGGCCGGGATCGGCTGACCAGGCCCGGGGGCGACGATCGGGTCGACGATCTCGTACCAGGGGCCGGTGCTGACGTCCATGGCGTGGAGCACCGCGATGGGGACATCGCCCGGTCGGAGGATGTCGAGACCCGCGGTGCCACGGCGCAGCTCGATGCTGGTGGGGATGTTGCCCTTCGGCCCCTTGATGACCGTGCGGAGGCGCTTCTCGGAGGGGTCGAGCACCTCGAACTGCTCGCGTCCCATGCGCCACAGCAGCACGGTGCGACCGGGCACGCTCGCGGGGTCGGTGGGCAGGATGATGGCCTCGCGCGCCTCCTGCCGGGCCCTCAAGGCCGTGCCGATGGTCTGGCCGAAGAAGGCGGCGCCGGCGAAGGCGAGGATGATCCAGATGTTCGGGGCGCCGGAGGTGATCATGGGCACGCTCGCGACACTCACCAGGGTGATCGGCACCGCGATCGCGCGACTGCGGTCACGGAGGCGTCCGAGGAGGAGCGAGGCGACCAGCACCACGAGGCTGAGCGTGATCGCCAGGCCGGTGTTCGCTCCGCCGAGGAGTGCTGCGGCCAGACCGAGCACGTACGCGAGCGGGGCCAGGATCCTGCGCGTCGACGACGGCATCGCGACCGGCTTGGTGGAGGTCAGCCGACGAGGCTTCGTCTCGGTGGGTGCGGCGGTGCGGTCTGTGCTCATGAAGTCCCCCTGGTGCCGGCGATCGGCTTGCTCGCTGGACATCCTGGCACGAACCGGTCTGTCGGGGATCGTGGACGTCGGCCGACCTTGCACCAGTCGACATCACCGGTCGACGCCTTCTGCTGAATCACCGAGGCACCTCCCGAGACCAACGCGCCCGACGCGGCACCGATCAGCACCATGCCGACGGGCCCACCGACGCCCGTGAACATGAGACCGACGCCGACAGCGATCGCAGCACCAGCTGCGACGTACTCCCAGTTCTCGCCCCACCAGTCGCCCGCATCCGCCAGGGCACCCTGGTTGGCCTTCGCGTAAGCGTCGAGGTCCGCGTCCGACGACGACCCGATCCGAGCGGGGTGAGAACGGCTAAGGGCTCGCTGTCGAGGGGCTATCGAGCAGCTCGGGCTCGCCCCACACGGAGTAAGGGCTTCACCGGATTCGTTGGTAAGAAGCTCCAGGCCGATTTGTCATGTACTGATGGCTGCCGCGACATCACTCCGGCCTTACAGCACGCCTCCCGCGATCAGGAAGTCATGAGCCATGAAGAACTGCCCAGCGGTGAAGAAGAGCCAAAATGGAACGAAGATAACGAGGAGGAATTTCCGTTCTCCTCTCGGCAGTGATTCACTTGCCGCCCGGCGAGAACGCCACCATAGGCTCGCTAGAACTAGCGGAGCAAGGAGAAGCACCAAGAGTGGCATTTGCCATTCTCTCGACACCCTTGTGTACGAAACGGTGGTATCGATTGGAACCTGCATAGCTACGAAAACGGCCACGACGATGTCAAGAAGGACACCTACTAGCAGCACCCGTCGCAGCCAGACGATCGTTCGCCCGCCGAGAGGCTTTGCGGCATAATCCGACCCGACGTCACCGGGAGCCTGCGCGTTACTCATGGAATGACCTCTTGTGTCTCGAGTGCGAACTTCCCCACGTCAACGCCCCAACCCAGCTGCTGGCTCGCAGCTGCGCCCGCGTAGTGCACACCGAGCGATGCGCCCGCGTGGGGCCCGGGATTCTCGACGAAGCGGAGCCCGCACCGGCGTCGATGAGGCCCTCGAGAACGCTGTAGTCCTCACCAGCGACCAAATTTCCGGTGATATTTCCAATGGCGTTACCGCCCCCTGTGATTCCACACTCGACGAGGGTTCGAGTCATAGCGCTGTCGAATCGACCAGCCACGGGGCCTGCCACCGCTCCCATCGTCCCGTTGACTGCGCCGCCGCCTGCGGCACCGGCGAAGCCACGCCAATCCCAGTCACCCTGCTTGCAGCGACGTCAGCTGGAACGCGTTGTCGTAGTCGTACTCGAAATAACCGTTGGGTAAAGCGGCGGCTAAGAACTAGATTCTATTAAACCCCTCCTTGAGCCCACAAGGCCTCTATGAATTGCCAGCCGCAAGGAACGCGTTGACAAGAATAATCTGCCCAATCAAGCAAAAGGTTATGAAAATTGTTGCAAAGATAATCAAGACATAGCGCTCTTTAGTATCGATGACACCTGCGGCGGCACCCCTGCTGCGAATCCATATGACTGTCAGTATTGCAGGTATAGCAAGCATTGCGAATATGGGCATTTGAAATTCGCTGCTCAGTCGGTTGTAGGTAACTGTTGTATTGAGCGGAACTCGGGTCATAACAAAAACGATTGCAGCCAATGAGAAAGCAATACATGCCAGGTTCACACGATTAACCCATACCTGTGTCCTTGTTCCGAGCCTAATTTCCTCGTCAGTTGGTGGCTGTCGATCCGGTGTGTTATCTGTCCTCATTGGGAAGTATCCCCGTCCCTTCAGCTACGACCCTTGACGCGTTAAAAGTACTGTCATAACAGCATAACTAGTCGCTGACTACGAGGATCGATGCCGATTGGAAATGACTAGATATCTCAGGTGCGAACCGAAAACAGTGCCAGCCAGGGTTCCGAAAAGCCAAGTTATTTGACCGGTTGCCCAGGGTTCAGAGAGCCAGTTCAAAAGACCTCAGATGCCGAGCAGGCCAAGTAGCATGACGGGGTAAGCCCATTTCATTTTCAGCACTGCAAAAATGAACGAGCTGAAGACGGCTCCTGCTAAGAGTGTCCCAATGATAATGGGTAATGCAGAAGAAGTCCTAGAGCCTCCGACCATGAAGACCAGCACGATTCCAGCTAGAGACATCACAAAGGCAAAAGCCAGTCGGCCTCGCGATTGTCTTTGACTAAGTTCATTACTCATTTTTCACGGCTCAGGATTTCGATAGGTCGGAGACCCAGGTCGAATACGACCTCGGATACTGACGTCTATCGGGGATCAGGGGGCGAATCATCGCCTCGACCGGCTCTCTTCGCGACGGTGGCTCGCGACCAGGGACATGCGTACCCGCCTGCAACACCCCCGGCTATGAAGCCGAAGATCCAGGCGTACTGGACGGATCCGACGATGTCCTGGTTCGCGACGATGACGATCATGACCACCGGGACGAGTGCGAGAAGACCGAGACCGATCGCTCTGTTGCGGGGCGGGAAGCCGAAGAGGAGCAGGCCGTACGCGAGTCCGGCGACCAACGTGATGACGGTTGCGAGCACGCCTGCGCCCCCGATCGCTGTGCTGACCCATACCCCGAGCACTAGACCTACGGCGGCCGACATGGCCGCCACCGCGTTGTTCGGTCGCTTCGACCGTCTTGATGCCGCCATCGTCATCACTGTTCTCTAGTCGACGGTCAAGCCCACCTGAAACCGCCTCGTCGGTGCGAAGACCGATTCATACTCGTCCTCGAGAACTCACGATACGAGAGCGCCCCCGGAGATGAGGTAGTCCCGAGCCATGAAGAACTGGGCGCCCACGAAGAATGCCAGGAACGGCACAAAGATCGCGATGAGGAAGACGCGTTCCTTGGGGGGCAGCGGCTGATCCTTGGCCTTCCTGGTCTGCCACCACAGTGTCAGGAGCAGAGCGGGGGCGGCGAACAGCGCGAAGATCGGGATCTGCCACTCGTTGGAGACCCGCGTATAGGAGATCGTCGTGTCGAGGGGTACCCGAGTGAGGACGAAGCCAGCGACGACGAGATCGACCAGCACTCCTGCGGCGAGGAGACGCCGCAGCACGACGGCGGTCCTTCCACCGAGCGGCTTCACCGGCTCGGAAGCCGCTCCGTCTTCACGGGCGGAGTCGTTGTTCACGGAATGATCTCCTGTGTCTCGAGCGCTAGTTTGACCGTGTCGACACCCCAGGCGAGCTGCTGCCCCGCGGCCGCGGAGGCGTAGTGGGCACCGAGGCCGGCACCACCGTCCGGTCCCGGAATCTTCGACAGGGCGGCTCCCGATGTGCCGTCGATGAGCGCCTCTCCGAAACTGTATCCCTCACCGGCGATGGCGTTGCCCGCGAAGTTACCCAGTATGTTGCCTCCACCGCTGAGGCCGTAGTTGACCACGCGCTCAGTAAGGACGTTGTCCATCCGTGCCGCTGCCGGCCCTGCTACGGCGCTCATCGTGCCGCTGATGGCACCACCACCGGCGGCTCCGGCGAAACCGTTCCACGTCCAGTCCTCAGGACTCGTCGTCACCATATACGTACCGGTGTTGCCGGCGCTCCCCACCGTCGCGTTCGCGATGACGCTGCGCCCCAGCTGAGATGAGGCGGCCTGCCCTACGCGGCTTATCGCCTGCTGACCCGCATTCGCTGCTGTCGTCCCGATCCGGCCGCCTGCGTTGCCGACGGCTGTCGCGGCCCGACTTGCGCCGCTCGACACGGAGGCTGCGGCACGGGCGCCCATGGCGCTGGTCGCGAAGACTCCGGCACCCGCTGCTGCGCCGCCCATGACGCCGCCGATCGCGGCATCGACGCCGACCTTGCCCCAATCGACATCACCGGTCGTCGCCTTCTGCTGAATCACGGAGGCGCCTCCCGAGACCAGCGCGCCCGACGCGGCACCGATCAGCACCATGCCCACAGGACCGCCGACGCCGGTGAACATGAGGCCCACGCCAACGGCGATCGCAGCGCCAGCTGCGACGTACTCCCAGTTCTCACCCCACCAATCGCCCGCATCCGCCAGAGCGCCCTGGTTCGCTTTCGCGTAGGCGTCGAGGTCCGCGTCCGTCGCGGGGCGCAGCCCGAGCGGGTCGAGAGCGTGCAACGGGTCATTGCCCGCATACGAGTACGGGTTCCCCGCCCAGCCTGCACCCAGCACGGGCGCCAGCGGGTCGGTCGACAGGAATCCTCTGGTCGACGGGTCGTAGACCCGCGCCCCCAGCCAGTCGAGACCGGCGACCGCGAGGCCACCCGACGCGGACAGCTCCACACCGGCGGGCAGCTCGAGACCGGGGATCCCCGAGGAGGTGCGACGCGCCTCCCACGGGTCGGTGACGTCCGTCGCGCGGGCGCCCCGCCAGGTCGGCTCGAGCTGTTCACCGCCGACTGTCGTCGCGCCACCGGGAATCGTCACGACCGGTGCGCCACCGATCGACACGAGTGACGGCACAGCACTGGCGGTGTCCCACCAGGTGTCGACACCGTCGATCGTGGCGAGCTCGCCCAGCACATCGACGCAGAGACTCGTCTGCGAGACGACGCCGCCGTCGCTGTCCCGCGCAGTGATCGCGGTCGGCCAGCCGAGGTCACTCCAGGCGTACTCGGTGAACGAGCCGTCGGTGTCGATCCGACGGATCCGACGCCCGAGACCGTCGTGCACGTACTCGACGGAGGCGACCACGACGGTGTCGAGAGCGTCCGTCGTCGACCCGACCCGCGCCTCCTCGGAGACGAGTTGACCCGCGGCGTCGTAACGGAAGCTGCGCACCCGGCCATCGACCAGCTCAGGCGTCAGCCGGCCGGCGGCGTCGTAGGCGTAGTCGACCCGTCCGTCGACGGTGTCGAGGGCGACGATGCGGGCGTCGTCGTCGCGGATCAACCGCGTCGTGGACGATCCGTCAGGTACCGTGTTCGTGTGGCCGGCGAGGTGCCCGTCGATGTAGTCCCAGGTCTGCAGGTCGGCCCCGGTCGTGGCGCCCACGACCCGACTCGCGGTACCGTACGAGGCTTTCGTAATGAATGCGAGGGTCGCGGGCGACGAATCACTCTATGTGAGTTCTGCCGTCTCGCTGTTTATGTAGCTCATGATCTCAAGCCCAAGAGGACCTCGTCGGGGCCAGCCGTCGAGGATCTGATACGCCGCGAAGTTCAGTTTCTGGAGAAAAACCGACTCGTGTCCTGCGGCTCGTGCGTCGCGAGCCTGCACCAGTGCTTGGAGAACAGAATTGATGAGAATCGGGGACGCTCCGAAGTCTGGACTCTCAGTGCCCAGAGCACTCTCCGACTCCAACCTCATGATCAATTCGTGCAGTCGCCCGTCGCTCATCATTCGATCCTCTCGAGGATGTCCTTGTCTGGAACGACGTACTGTATACCGCCTCCAGGATGGCCGAAATTCGGCCCGACCCGACCGGAAAGAAACTCTGAGCCCTGCGGGATTTTAAATTGAGCCAAGTGTTGCATCGTGTTCCCGTTAGGCAAAGCCAACTCTGACCGCGTCGCAGGCAGCGTAGGTGTCAGGTAGTAGCCGCGCGCCTCGGACTGTCCGCCGTAGTGGCGAATCCCGTATGTGTCTGGACCGGCAGTCTCGATGCGCATCGTTCCCGTTTCGAACGAATCGATCGTCTGACGGTGCAAGACGTCGGGAATGCCCTGGGCCGACATCCAAGTCGATGCATCTGCCCTAGACAGACCGTTAGTCGGCACAAGGTCCCCGAGGCGATTCGTAGCGGACGACCCGACTGGTGCTATCCGGTTGATGGCGGATCCAGCACCGGCAGGCAGTAGCCCCGTGGCCGCGCTACTCGCGGTGGACCGTATGAAGCCGTCGACCGTATGAGGTCCAGGTGAAGTCGCGTAGCCGGCGGCGTTGCTCGCAACGCCGTCCACGACGCCCTCGGCGACATTGCGGGCCACAGCTGATCCTCCGCGGGCGGCGACCGCGAGGCCTGCGCCGGCCCCGAGTCCACCACCCACGCCACCGATCACCGCGTCGACGCCGACGCGACCCCAGTCGACCTCCCCCGTCGTCGCCTTCTGCGACGCGATGGAGATGCCGCCCGAGAGCATCGCTCCCGACGCAGCCAGAAGAGCGACACCTGCGGGCCCACCGACACCCGTGAACATCAACGCGACACCGGCGACGATCGCGGCACCCGCCGCGACATACTCCCAGTTCTCGCTCCACCAATCACCCGCACGCCCTATGACGCTCTGGTTCGCGGCAGCGTAAGCGTCGAGGTCCGCATCAGTTGCCGGCCGAAGCCCGAGCGGGTCGATAGCGTGCATCGGGTCGTTCCCGGCGTACGAGTACGGGTTCCCAGCCCACGCTGCACCGGTCACGGGGGCCAGCGGGTCCACGGACAAGAACCCGCGGGCGGCGGGGTCGTAGACCCTGGCGCCGAGCCACTCGAGCCCGCCGATCTGCAGCCCGCCGGTCGCCGTCAGCGACGCCCCACCCGGCAGCTCCAGCCCAGGCAGAGCAGACGAGGCGCGGCTCGATCCCCACGGATCAGCCGCATCGGTCGCCCGTGCGCCGCGCCATGCAGGGTCGAGCCACTCCTCGCCGACCTGCGTCGCGCCTCCGGGAAGGGTGAACACCGATGCCCCGCCGATGGACACGAGCGCCGGGACACCGCTGGCGGAGTCCCACCACGTCTCGGCACCGTCGATCGCGGCGAGCTCGCCGAGGGCGTCGACCCAGAGATCGGTGCGCCTCGCTTCGGTGTCGTCGGCCTGACGCTCCACGACAGCGGCAAGCCATCCGAGGTCCGACCAGGCGTACTCGACATAGGAACCATCGGACGCGATCTCGCGCACACGGCGACCGAGACCGTCATGGACGTAGTCCAGACGACGGCCATCCGGCAGCGAACGCGACAGCAACTGGCCGGCAGCGTCATACACGGACGACGAAGCGGCCCCGTCGACGGACTCTCGGATCAGACGACCGGCCTGGTCGTAGACCCAGGTCGAATACGACCCTCCGTCCGTTCGCAGCGACGTCAGCTGGCACGCGTCGTCGTAGCCGTACTCGACGCCGCCGTCCGGACCGGTCACCCGGGCGATACGGCCCGCGTCATCCCGCGTGATGCGAGTCGTCCGGGCACCGTCGGCACCAGTCGTCGTGTGTTCGACTAGGTCGCCGTCGGCGTAGGTCCAGCTCTGGAGCAGGTCCCCAGCCGCCGAGCCGATCACGCGCCCCGCGGCATCGTAAGAGACCGTCGACTCGACACCGGCGTGCAGCACGGACACGACTCGTCCAGCGGTATCGCGGCGGTACTCCGTGCGGGTGCCGTCGGGATCGATCCGGGCCGTGCGGCGTCCGTCCGCGTCGTACTCCCATGCGATCGACGACTCACCCCGCGAGCGACGCACCAAAGCGCCGCGGCGGTCGTAGGTCAACTCGTGCTCGACATCGCCGCCGTCACCACGGGTGTGGTCGGTCACGACCACCGACCGCGAGAACGCATCCCGCGACACGGTGGAAAGGCGACGGCCATCGACGACCGTCCCGACCTCCCGCCCGGCCTCGTCGTGCAGCCACTCGGTCACGTGCCCGTCGGGGTCACGCTGGGCCAGCTGGCGCCCGGCCGCGTCGTACTCCGCCGTAGTCGTCCGCCCGAGGGCGTCGGTGACGCTGGTGACCTTGTCGCGCTGGTCGTACGTCCTGCGCGTGACTCGACCGAGAGGGTCGGTGATGGAGACGACTCGGCCGCGGACGTCGTAGTCGAACCGCGTGACCCCGCCCAACCCGTTCGCGGCCTCAACCAGTTGGCCGGCGGCGTCGTAGCGGAAGCGGCGTCGACCATGGCGCGTGTCCTGGCTCGACGTGAGTCGGCCCACGGCGTCGTAGCCGAAGCGGGCGGTGCCATGGCCAGGAACCCGCTGTGAGGTCACACGCCCCACGGCGTCGTAAGCGACACTGATCGTCTCGCCGGTCGGAAGGGTCCGGGCGACGACCCGGGAGTCCACGTCGTAGGCAAGGGCCGTGCGTCCGCCGAGGGGGTCGATACTCGCCGACGGACGGCCGCAAGAGTCGTACTCGTACCGCGTGCGCGCACCGGTGGGAGAGGTCACCGTGATGACGCGTCCGGCGGCATCCCGCTCCAGACGGGTCAACCCGCCCTCTCCGTCGAGCATCTCGACCGGGCGACCGCACCGGTCGTAGGTCGTCAGTTCGGCCGACCCGTCCGTCGACGTCCGCGAGACGGGGCGGCCCAGGTCGTCGAATCGCAGCGTCGTGGTGTCGAACGAGTCGCTCAGGGTGCTGGTGCCGTCTGCGCGGTCGACCCGTGCCTCCTGCCGAACTCCAGTCGGGTCGACGACCGCGGCGAGAGCACCGGAGACGTCGTACTCGCGGGTCCAGTCAGAGCCCGACGGGTCCGTCACGGTCCGCAGGCGCGACAGCGCGTCATGTCCGAAACGCCACTCAGCGCCATCCGGCAGGGTGAGACCGGCGACGGCACCCTGATCGTCGAACGACCGAGTGACCACGCGTCCGAGAGGGTCCGTGGTGCTCTCGAGGTCGCCGTGCGGACCGTACTCGAGTTCCGTGCGACCGCCGAGCGGATCGACGATCGCCGTGATATTCCCGCCCCTGCCGTGCTCGAAGCGCCAGATCGCGCCGTCGGGGTCGCGACGCGAGACGACGTGACCGGCCGTGTCGTAGGCGTAGGTCGTGCGGGCGCCTGACGGGCTCGTCGCGGACACCGCCCGGCCCGCGGAGTCTCGCTCGATACGGGCGACGTCCCCGACCGCATTCACGGTGGCAACGAGATCGCCGAAGCGGTCGTATTCGCAACGGACGGTGACACCCGTGGGGTCTGTCGCCTGCCGGAGCAGACCGTCTCGCCACACGAGCTCGGTGCGGCCGCCCTCGGGGTCGACCAGTGCCGACGGGTTGCGCTCGGCGTCGTCGGCGTATTCGTACTCGACGACGGCGCCCGACTCGGTCACGACGGTGGTGACCCGGTCGAGGGCGTCGTAGCCGTAGGTGAGATCGGCGCCCGACGGCGTGACGGTGCGGACCTTGCGCCCGCGCTCGTCGTAGCCGTTGACGGTGACCGATCGGTCGCGCTCGGTGACCGAGACGAGGTTGCCGTTCGGGTCGTAGCTCATCGACTGGCGCTGGTCGTCGGAGTCGACGACCCCGACGAGTCGGCCCTTCCTGTCGGCCATGTAGCTGTTCGACCGGGTGCCGTCGACGTCCGAGACGACCGTGACCCGACCCGGCAGATACGCGAAACGCACGGTGCGGCCGTGCGGCGACACCTGCAGCGTCACGCGCCCCAGCTCGTCATACGTGTTCAGGGCCTCGACCACGCCGGAGGCGCTGGTCACCGTCGAGATCAGACCCGCGTCGTTCCAGTCGTACCGTCGCGTG
Organism: Frigoribacterium sp. AC394; assembly: GCF_979258095.1. Taxonomy (NCBI): domain Bacteria; kingdom Bacillati; phylum Actinomycetota; class Actinomycetes; order Micrococcales; family Microbacteriaceae; genus Frigoribacterium; species Frigoribacterium sp. AC394. The sequence goes on from NZ_OZ409834.1 coordinate 2,320,443, forward strand.
CCCACCTCGTTCGCAGCGCCGGTCAGGCGCCCGGCTGCGTCGTAGGCGTACTCGACCCGGCGGCCGTCGGAGGCGGTGAGGGTCGCGACGCGACCGTCGACGTAGTCGATGTCGATCGTTCGACCACGCGCGTGGGTCAGGCGCGACGGGAGTCCGTCGGGGGCGCGGGTGACGCGGACGACGGTGCCCGCGCCTCCTCCGCTCGCCAGCCAGACGCCGGCGGGGAGAAAGCCCACCAGCCGCCGGTGTTGTCACGGACCACGAGGAGGGTCTCGGTGCCCGTGTCGCCGAGGCCGGGCAGGGTCGAGGCGACCTCGGCTGCGAGCCAGAAGTTCTCGCCGACGGCGCGATCCCACGAGCTGCCGAGACGGGGGAACGTGACGACGCGGCCGTCGTCCATCGTGAACGCTGCGCCCTCGTCGTCGAGGGTGAGGCCGATCTCGAGCACGGAGCCCCAGCCCGGGCCGAAGGGGCCGACGTGGTCGTCGAGCGAGTTGTAGGTGCGCGAGACCCGCAACGAGGAGGCGGCACCCGCGAAGGCGAGGTCGACCTCCGTCTCGAGGAAGTTGCCTGTGGTCGTGTTGACCGGGTCCATCGTGAAGCCGGTCGTGGGCGGCGACCCCCAGCCCTGGGCGGGCGGGACGACGAGGTCGTCGCGCTGACCCTGGACCCCGGCGGACTGCAGTGCGGCGGCGAGAGCCGAGTCCGCGACGGTCGAGACGACGCCCGAACCGCCCGCCGCCTCGAACGCGCCGGCGACCGTGTTCGCCCACGCGACATCGGTGTCGTTGGCGGTCAGCCAGGTCGAGAAGCTCGAGACGACGCCGTCGGCGTGGATGACGCCCCACTGGCAGTCGGACGCGAAGTCAGCGAGCTTGCCGGAGAGCGTCGAGGGGCGGCCCGCGAGCTCGGCGTCGAGGGCTGCGCTGCCGGTGGCGAACGAGCGGAGGTCGTCGGGCTTCGCCGACGAGGTGCCGCCGCTGCCGCCGCCCGTACCGGGCGCGGGAGTCTCGCGGGTACCGACGTTGGCGTCCTGGGGCTCGAGCTGGGGCGCCGGCTCGGGCTGCTCACGAGGCATCTCCTCGCCGCCGAAGATGTCGTCCAAGCCCTCCTTGAGCCAGCCGCGGTCGTCCTGGCGCTGCTGCCACTCCCGTGCCTTGCGGCGGCGGTCGTTCTCCTGCTTCGCCGCCTCCTTCAGCTCGCCGGCGAAGTCCGCTATAGCCCGGAAGCTCGTGGCGAGGGTGCTGGCACCTGTCGCAGCAGTCGCCGCGTTCGTGGTGAAGAGCTCGGAGAAGAGACCACGGAACTCCTGCGACGCGGTCGTGACGAGCGACGAGCGAGAACCGCTCTGCCCCTCGATGTCGTCCGCTGCGTTGTTGAACGCGGTGACGAGTGCGTCGGCCGTGCCGTTGTCGAACGGTACGGGCTCATTGCCGCCTTTGGGATCCCCCATGAATTGTCCTCCCCCTCAGGAGTGATGCTGCGATGTCGCGGATAGCTGGTGCTGACGCCTGCCGGGCGTCTGGTGTCGTCGTGCCGAATCTCACGGCGTCGCGTGATCTCTGACGCCCGGCGCGACGCGAACGCCCCCGTCCCCCGGAGATCGGGGTGACGGGGGCAGTCGTCTGGTGTTACGCGCCGCCGCCGGCGGAGAAGATGTTGGCGGAGATGTTGTCGAGCTGGGTACGGAGCTGCTCGAGCTCGGTCTTGGCCTTGTCGAGGGCGGCCTTGGTCTCGGGCCAGGTGGAGCCGCGGAAGGTCGCCGCGAGAGGTCCGTCCCAGACGTTGGGGTCGGACAGGATGCGGCCCTGAGCGTCGAGCTGCGAGATCTGGTCGGTGAAACCGCCGTTGACGATCGACTGGACCTGGCGGATGGCCGTCTTGGCCTGCTCGGTGGAAAGTACGCGTGACATGGTGATGTCCCCTTCATCTGGAATTAGCCCCCGTGCAAGACGCCCCCGGGGCTCGAACATGACGAGACTAGCTCGTCACGACCAGGATGCACCCCTCCTGCACCGATCTGTCGGTCCCCGTTCGGGGGGTGGCAGCCTGGGGAGGGATCACCGGCGTCGCAGCCTTCGCCGGCGCAGCCGCTCGGCGCGGGGTTCGCCCCGTCGAGCCGAGTTCGGCGTCGATGTTCGCCTGTGGAAAGGCCGCCGATCCTCGTCCCTGCACCGATCCGTCTGTCGCCGGGCCGCTCACGACCCTGATGGGGGACATCACAGCCGTCCGACATACCCCTATCATGCAAAGGAGGGACAGCACTTTCTAGGGGGAACGGTCTGCATGGCCAGGGGAACGAAGACACACAGCACGACTCTGCGACGGCACCGAGGGGGGCGCGCACTGGGCGTCGTCGCCATGGCGGGCGTCGTCGCACTGCTGGCCACGGCCTGCACGTCCGAGCCGACGGTCGTCGAGAATCCGTCGAAGGTCCTGCAGACCGTCGACACGGCACTCGCCACCGACGGGTCGATCACGGCCGTCTCGAGCACGGCCATCTCCGTCGACGACGCGACCCGTACCTCCTCGACGACCACCGCCGAGCACGTGCCCGCCGACGTCGCGGGCGACCTGCCGCTGCGCATCAGCACGCAGTACCGCACGACCGACGGCACGGGCACCGACCTGGCCGACCTCGACGGCTACGACGGCCGCGTCGAGATCGAGTTGACGGTCGAGAACCTCACCGTCGCCCCGCAAGACCTCAGCTACGACGTCGCCGGCGCATCCCGCACCGACGCGGCCCTCGTGGGCGCGCCCATCAGCCTCGCCGCATCGACCGTGCTGACCGGCGTCTCGCCGAGCCAGGTCATCTCCGACTCGACCGGCAGCGGCACGGGTGCCGGCACCGACGGCATCGTCAGCACCACCGAAGACGGCGACGCCGTCGTGCAGTGGGCCGCATTGCTCGCCCCTCCGCGCTCCGGCGCCAGCACGACCCTGCACCTCGTCGCCGATGTGACGGACTTCGCCGCACCCACGATCGACCTCGCAGCGCAGCCCGGCATCTCGACCGACCTCACCGTCGACGGCGTGCTCGGGTCGGCCTTCGACTCGTCGACGACCTCGGAGCTGGCGCTGCAGCAGCGCACCATCGAGCTGGTCGGCGACGTCAACACCGTCCTGAGCCGCGCCGGCGAGACGATCACCGAGGTGCGCACGAACCTCGAGAGCACGTCCGAGACGCTCGGCGTCCGCACCGCCGAGCAGCTGAAAGAGAGCAGCTCGTCTCTCGCCAGCACGATGGACGGCCTGAGCGGCCAGCTCGGCTCGCTCGAGACCGACCTCTCGGCCACCGTCACCGGCACCCAGTCGACCGTGCTGAGCCAGCTGCAGCAGACCGTCTCGAGCGTCGACTCGCTGCTCGGCGACACGTCGGCCACGGCACCCGCCGTCACGATCGACGGCGAGGGCTGCGCCGCGGTCGTCGCCGAACCGGGTCAGACCGCCAGCGTCTACGGCAGCCTGCTGCAGGTGTCCGCCCAGCTCGACGGGTACGCCCAGTCGACCGCCGGCTGCCGCGACCAGGTCGCCGCCGAGCTGCAGCGCACCGTCGGCCCGTCGAACCCCGACGTCGAGTCGTGCGCGACGACCACCTCGCTCACCTGCTCGCTCTTCGCCTCGTCGCTCGCCGTCACCCGCGCCCTGATCGGGCTCGTCACCGACGGGACCGAGCTGGCCGACGAGCTGCAGCCCGAGCTCGCTCAGCAGGCCATCGACAGCAACGACGCCCTCACGGCTCAGCTGACCGCCCTCGACATCCAGGTCGACGCTCTCGCGGCCGACGCCTCGGAAGACGAGGTGGCGACGGCCCTCGCGGCCCTGCGCTCCAGCGCGGACGCGGTCTCGGTCGGGGTGCCGACCCTGCGCGACCAGGTTCGCGGCGTGCACGAGAACGCCCAGGAGGCGCGCGACCGGATCGGTAACGAGCCCGACCCGGACTCCAGCTTCCGATCGCTCACGATGCAGGGGCAGAACGCCAGGCTCGCCGATCTGCTCTGCGATGTGATCGGCGGCGGACTCCGCGAGGGGCTCTCGCGCGCCGAGGTCGAGTACCTGCGCTCGTACCTGACGGATGTGGCCTGCGACGTGCCCGAAGGCGGCGATGACGACGAGGAGCCGACCGAGCCGACTCCGACGCCGACCCCCACTCCGGCTCCCACCTCGACCCCCGCCCCGGAGCCCACCGAAGTCCCCACGGCCGAGCCGACCGACGTCGCGACCCCGCTGCCCACGGACATCCCGGTCCCCGCGCCCACCGAGGGCCCGACGGCCGATGCCGCCGAGGCGCCGACCAGCGAGCCGGCGACTTCCACGGCCCGAGTCGCGGCGGACGACGAAGGAGGCGCGGCTGCACGGGCACTGCTGCCCCCGTTCCCCTACGACGCCCCGATGAGCGAGCGCCTCGCCGATCAGGCCGCCTCGTGGGAGTCGGTCATCACGGCCACGGACGTCGGCGACGACCGAGCCCCGGGAGGCATCGGCGACACGATCGTGACCCTCGAGACGACGACCGCCGACCTCGACGAGGCCATCGACGAGCTCGACCGCACGATCCAGGCGGGCAACGGTGGGCTCCAGTCGTCGATCGCCGCCCTGCAGGAGCGCGTCGCCGAGGCGCAGAAGCAGAACGCGGTGGTGAGCACGAGCCTCGTAGCCCTGAAAGACCAGCAGGACGCACTCGCCGACCAGGTCGAGGAGGCCTTCGCCGACGCCTCGGTCGAAGCCTCGGTCGAGATCCAGGACCTCATCGGATCGCAGGTCCGCGTCGTCTCCGAGCAGGGTGCCGCCACGCGCCAGACCGTGATCGACGCCTTCGACCGCTCGATCGTCGGCCTGTCGTCGACGTCCGACGTGGTCGTCGGCGACGCGAAGGAGACCATCGAAGGTCAGCGCATCGACCTCGACGAGCAGACCTCCGGTCTGGCTGCGGCGATCGACGAGCAGACCGCGTCGTCGCTCGAGCGCATCGCCGCGAGCACCCAGAATTCGACGCGCGACGTCGAAGGCGCCTCGACCCTCCTCGCGGGCGACCTCGCGAAGGTCATGCTCGACCTCGGCGACCGTCGGGTCGAGGGCTCGGGGATCCTCGGAGCGATGGCCACCAGCGCGGCCAAGGCCGACACCGCCGACTTCCAGCTCGCCCTCGCGACGCAGAACGCGTCGGGTTACGCCAACGTCCGAGCGGAGGACATCGCCGGCATCATGCTCCGTCAGGCGCAGTTCACCGCGTCGCTCGAAGCAGCCACCGCCCTGCCGGCGTTCCACCTCGACGTGCCCTCCGGTGCGACGTCGACCACCCTCTACGCCTTCACGATCGGCGGCGCACGATGAGCGAGCGCGGAGCACGCCACAGCGAGACGCCCGGCGCCACGACCGCAGGGGCCGGCAGCTCGCCGAGCGCGAAGTCGACCGACTCGGTCGAGTCGGCCGCATCGACTGTGGACACCGAGACCCGCCCGCGTCGCCGCGGTCGCACCATCGCCATCGTGGCGGGCGCCCTCGTCGTCGCGGCGGCCATCGTCGTGACCGTCATCGTCGTGCAGCCCGACGACGAACCCGTCGGGGCCCCCGTGGCCGCGACCCTCCCCGTCGCCCTGACCGCGACCGATCTGCCCGCAGGCACCACTGTCGGCGTCGTCGTCACCCTCGGCCCGGGCTCCGAGGGCGCCGACTGGAACGGGGCCGCCCAGGGCGCCCTCGTCGCCGAACGGCGCCTCGAGCTCGGCGGGGCCGACATCGCCCTCGCGACCGAGAACGACGGCGGCACCGAGGCCGGTGCGGCAGAGGCCGTGACCGCCCTCGTCGACCAGGGCGTCGCCGGCATCGTCATCGCCTCGTCCGGTCCGCACATCATCGGCGCGGTGACCGCCGCCGCCGACGCCGGCATCCCCGTCGTCCTCCCCTACGCCCCCGTACCCGACGGCGCCTCGGGCGACGTCTGGTCGACGGCACCCGACGCAGCACAGACCGGTGCCGCCCTCACCGAGGCGCTCGGCGGCGCGACCAACACGCTGCTCGTCGACGCCGGAGGCGGAGCCCCCGTCGGCGTCGAGATCGGCCGCACCGAGACGGCGACATCGTCGGCCGGCGACGAAGCCCTCGCCCGCGAGGTCGCCCGCCTCACCGGGTCGACTCCGCCGGCCACGAGCACGACCGCGAGCGGCGACGACGTCTCGGCCACCGCCTCCCAGGAGACCGAGCCGGTCGACGATCCGTCCGACGCCGTCCTCGTGAGCGGCTCGGCGACACGCCAGGCCGCCGTCGTCGCGCGGCTGCAGGCCGCCGACCTCGCCGTCCCCGTCGTGCTCACCCCCGACGCGACGAGCCCCGCGTTCTCCGCGGCGCTGAAGGAGGACGGCGCCAGCCTCTCCGGTTCGCTCGTCACGGTCGGCGCCGAGAGCGGCGACGCGACCGCCCTCCGCGGTGACGGCGCCGGTCGATCGGTGTCGGCGTTCCTCGGCGGAGTCCGCGTGCTCGCACAGGACCCGGACGCCGTGAACCTGACCGGCGATCAGCCGTTCTCGGTCGTCGCCGGTGCGGCCGACGCCCGCAGCCACGACGCCGTGGTCGCCCTCGTGCGTGCCGTCGAATCGGCCGGCTCGATCGAGCCCGGCGCCGTCGGCGACGCACTCGGAGCCCTCGGTCTCGGCGCCGGCGACGGCATGGCCGGCCCTGCCGTCGACTTCTCGTCGGCGCAGGCCCTCGACGCCGACGTCGCCGTGCTGAACTCGTCGTCGCAGGACCTCGGTCTGCGCCCCGCCGTCGACGACGGATCGACGGGACTCATCTGGTTCGCCGGCCCCGTCACCGCTCCCGCCGCCGGCTGACGAGAAGAACAGCACCCCCAGCGAGCCCGCCCCACCCCACCTCCGACCGAGGAGCCCCCATGCGTGTCCTGATCGATCTCGACGGCGACCGACGGAGCATCGACGTCGATCGCTGGCACGGCGCGGCGACCCTGGGCGAGCTCGTCACCACCGCCGGGGGAGCTCTCCACGACGGCGACGCCGACCTCTTCGTCGACGAGGCCGCCGTGCCGCTCGACACCCCGCTCGACGAGCTCGTGCTGCTCGAGGGTTCGCGCATCGCCCGCACCCCCGGCACTCGCCGACGCCAGGTCGCCGGCTGGAGCGTCACCCTCGCCGGCGGTCTCGCCGCCGGGCAGGTCGTCGAGGTGCCCCGGAGCCGGCCGCTCGTCGTCGGCCGCGCCCCGCAGGCCGACCTCGTGCTGCCGACCGCCAGCGCCTCATGGGAGCACTGCACCATCGAGAACGAGCCCGACGGCGAAGGGGTCCGCATCCGCGACGCCGGCTCGACCAACGGCACCCTGATCGGCGGCGAACGGGTCGACGCCGAGGGCCTCGTCATCACCGAGGCGACGACCGCCATCGTGGGCGGCGCCGTCCTGCTCGTCCGCCCCGCTCTGGCCGAGGTCACCGTGCCTGCGCCCGGGTCGCTGCACAACCTGACCCCCGCCTCCACGGCTCCCTTCAACCGCCCGCCCCGCCCGGGCCGCACCGACGACGGCGAACCGGTGCAGCCGCCCGACCGCAAAGAGGTGCCGCCCGCCTCGAAGTTCAGCTACATCACCGTGCTCGCGCCGCTGTTGCTGGCCGGTGCGATGGTCGCGCTGCTCGGCGACGCCCGCTTCGCCCTCTTCGCGCTGCTCAGCCCGGTGACCGCGATCGGCATGTGGCTCGAGCAGAAGCACCGCCGCACGAAGAACCTCCGCGAAGAAGAGGAGCGTTTCGAGAAGGCGATCGGCGAGTTCTCCGCCGAGATCGCCGAGGCGGCGGCCGAGGAGGCGCGGCGCCGCTTCGATCTCGTCCCCGACCCGGCGACGGTGCTGCGTCGCCCCGAGCTGCCGACCACGCTCCTCTGGCAGCGTCGGGTCGGCGCCGACGACTTCCTCGCGCTGCACGCCGGCATCGGCGACGTGCCCTGGCGGCCCGCCCTCGACGACCGCGGCAGCACCCGCCGCGACGACCGCGTCAAGGAGGCCCTCGCCGCGGGGCGACTCGCCTCGGCACCCGTCGTCGTCGACCTGACCGACGCCGGTGTCGTCGGCATCGTGGGCGATCGTGCCGGGGCCCTCGCCCTCGCCCGCAGCCTGCTCGCCCAGGCCGCCGTGCACTGCGGCCCCGCCGACCTCACGATCGGCACCTTCTGCGACCCCGGTCGCGACGGCGACTGGGAGTGGGCCTCGTGGCTGCCGCACACCCGTCAGGTCGGCAGCAGCACAGGCGACCGCTGGATGTCGGCCCGCCGAGAGGCGAGCGTGTCGATGCTGCGCGGCCTCCGCGAGACGGTCGACGAGATGCCGACCCCGGCCCTGCTCGTCGTGCTCGACTCCGAGGTGCTGACCGAGGGGCGTGACGCTCCGGCCCGCGCGATCCTCGGTCACGGCCGCTCGACGCCCGGTTCGTCGCTGCGTCCGAACGAACGCAGCGTGCGCGTGAGCGGCATCGTCATCGCCACCAGCGAAGAGCAGCTGCCCGCGTCGTGCACCACCGTCGTCGTGGTCGGCGAAGACGCCGCCGCGACCGTGCACCGCCCCGAAGACCGCACCCGCGTCGACGACGTCGTGCTCGCGGGGGTCGATGTGCCCACCGCCGAGGAGTGCGCCCGTCATCTCGCCCACTTCGACGACCCCGAGCTGATCGTGCCGGGCGCGTCGCTGCCCTCGCTCGTGCGCCTGCCCGAGCTGCTCGGCGTCCCGCGGGTCGACGCCGAGTCCGTGCAGTCGATGTGGCGCGCCCGCACCGGCGTCTCGACCCCGATCGGGTCGTCCGAATCGGGGGTGCTCACCCTCGACCTCGTCGCCGACGGCCCGCACGGACTGGTCGGCGGCACCACCGGTTCGGGCAAGAGCGAGTTCCTCCGCTCGCTCGTCGCCGGGCTCGCCGCGCGCAACGACCCGACGCGGCTGAACTTCATCCTGATCGACTTCAAGGGCGGCGCGGCCTTCGCGGCCTGCGAGCGGCTGCCCCACACGATCGGCACGATCAGCAACCTCGACGAGCAGCTCGCCGACCGCGCCCTCCGATCCCTCGAGGCCGAGATGCAGCGCCGTCAGCGCGTCTTCGCCGAGGCGGGCGACGACATCGACAACCTCGAGGCGTATCTGGCGACGTCTCCTGCGGAGCCGATGCCGCGCCTCCTCCTGGTCGTCGACGAGTTCGCGATGCTCGCGAAGGACTTCCCCGACGTGCTCAGCTCGCTCGTCAGCGTCGCCGCCGTCGGCCGCACGCTGGGCGTGCACATGATCCTCGCCACGCAGCGCCCGGCCGGCGTGGTGAACGACGACATCCTCGCGAACACGAACCTCCGCGTCGCGTTGCGGGTGCAGAGCCGCGAGGACTCCAGCAACGTGATCGGCGTGCCGGCGGCCGCGGGCATCTCGCGCGCGCAGACGGGCCGCGCGTACGTGAAGCTCGGACAGGACGACATCACCCCCGTGCAGACCGCGCTCGTCACGGGGCGCGCCCTCGAGGCGGCGGCCGAGGCCGTCAGCGTGCGCGAGATCGGCCAGTTCGGCGTGCCCGCACCGCGCCCGGCGCCCCCGCGCGCCTCTGCGAAGGACAGCACCGACCTCGACGAGCTGATCGACGCGATCGTCGCGGCCGACTCCGAGGCCGGTTTCGCGCCTCCTCGGCAGGTCTGGCCGGAGGCGCTCGGCGAGTCGATCGCGCTGGCCGGGTTCCCGACGGCGGAGTTCGCGACGGCGGAGGGTGACGGCGACGCGTCGGGCGACGGGTCGGGCGACGGCCGTGGGTCGGGCCCTGACCGCGTGCGCGGCGGCGGGCCGCAGGTCGGCGGGGTGGTCGGCGACCGGGTCGTCGTGGCCCTGGCCGACGAGCCCGATCTGCAGCGGCAGAGCCCCGCCGGGTGGGACATGGCGCAGGGCAACCTGCTCGTCATGGGGATCCCGGGCAGCGGCACGAGCACGACGCTCGCGTCCCTCGCGCTCGCCCTGGCGCGAGAGACCGACCCCGCCGACCTCGACCTGTACGTGCTCGACCTCGGCTCGCGCGATCTCGCGCCCCTGGCCGATCTGCCGCACACCGTCGCCTACGTCGGACCGGGTGCCGGGGCGAAGGAGCAGCAGGCGCGGTTCCTCCGGCATCTGCGCACCGAGCTCGAAGCCCGCCGCGCCGACCCGAGCGGCCGTCGTCGCGCCGTCGTGCTGCTCGACGGGCTGGCCGCGCTCCGCGACGAGCTGCAGGACTACGAGGGGCAGCAGCTGCTCGACCTGCTCTACCGCGTCTACGCCGACGGGCCCGCGCTCGGGCTCTCGTTCGCCGTGTCGACCACCCGCGCGAAAGCGGTGCCGTCGGCGATGGACGAGGTGACGACGCAGAAGTGGCTGTTCCGCCTCGCCGACCCCTACGACTACGCGTCGCTCGGGGTGAAGGGCAAGAGCATCCCCGCGCCGGTGCCCGGTCGTCTCGTCGACGTGACGAACCGGCTGCAGATGCACGTCGCGACCCCTCCGGGTAGCCTCGCCGAGGCCGTTGCGCACGTCGCCTCCGTCTGGAGCGACGCCGCCCCCAAGTCCAACGCCATCGGACAGCTGCCCGACGACGTGCGCGTCGACGAGCTCGGGCTCGCCCCGACCTTCGACGACGAGCCGTGGCGTCTGCCGATCGGCATCGGCGAAGACGACCTGACCCCCGCCGTGCTCGAGGTCTATGAGGGCGAGCACGTGCTCGTGGCGGGGCCCGCGCGGTCGGGCAAGTCGACGCTGCTGCTGGCGATCGCCGAGTCGATCCGGTCGGTGTCGGGTTCGGCGCGGCCCGTCGTCTGGGGCATCGGCGACCGCCGCTCGCCGCTCGTCCACGCTCCGCTCGACCGGGTCGCCGTCGGCGCCGACGAGGTGCCCGCGCTGCTGGCTGCGCTCCGCCTCGAACGCGGACCGGTCGTGCTGCTGATCGACGACGCCGAGCGCTTCGACGACACCGACCAGTCGATCGCGACCCTGCTCGCATCGAACCGGCCGGGCCTCTGCGTCATCGCGGCGGGTCGATCGGCCGACCTGCGCACGCTCTACGGGCACTGGACGAAGACCGTCCGCAAGTCGCGCTGCGGCGTGCTGCTGCAGCCCGACGTCGACTACGACGGCGAGCTGCTCGGCGTACCGCTGCCGCGACGGGCGCCGGTCGCACTGACCCAGGGGCGCGGCTACGCCGGTGCAGGAGGCGCGGTGCGGCTCGTGCAGGCGATGAGCCCGAGCGTCGCGGAGCCGGCCCGCACGGCCTGACCCGCGCCTCCTCGGCGTCGTGCCCGCGGTCGCCGCCGCGCCGTGCCCGCGGTCGCCGCCGCGCCGGGCCCGCGGTCGCCGCGGTGCCGGGCCGGGGTGCGCTCGGGTGCGCCGGGGTGCGCTCGGGTGCGCCGGGGTGCGCTCGGGTGCACCCGCACTCGTGCCCGCACGCGGCCGGAAGAAGGGTGGTCATTAAGCGCCCTTCCGAGTGCCGTGGAGGGTGTTTTCTGACCACTCGAGTGCGGTGGCGACGCCGGGGTGGGGCGCTCGCGGGTGGAAGCGGGGTCGAGTGGTCAGAAACTGCCCTTCCGAGGGCGGTGAAGGGCGTTTTCCGACCACTCGAGTGGGGTGGCGACGCCGGGGTGGCGCGGGCGCGGGTGGGCGCGGGGTCGAGTGGTCAGAAACTGTCCTTCCGAGTGCCGTGAAGGGCGTTTTCTGACCACTCGATTGCGGTGGCGACGCCGGGGTGACGTGGGCGCGGGCGGCGGCGGCGGTGAGTGGTCAGAAAGTGTCCTTCCGTGGGCGGTGAAGGGCGTTTTCTGACCACTCGAGTGGGGCGACCCGCGCACGCACGTCGGCCGGCCGGCCGGGCGGACGGCTAGTCGCGCGTCGTGATGCTGAAGGGCGAGCTCTCGAGGTTCGTGAAGTTGCCGACCGTGGCGCGCAGCACGCACGCGGGCGCGATCGACAGCGCCGTGACCACCAACCCGTCGGACGACACCGCCAGCGCCCCGCCGCAGCCGTCGGCGAATCGCACGCCGGCCTCGCCGCCCGCCACGTCGACGAGCATCTGCGACGGCGACCCGGTGCTCGGGCTCGAGTAGAGCGGGTTCAGCTCGTCGGGCCCGCCGGCCCAGACGGGCACGAGTGTGACGGTCAGCGGCGTCTGGCTGACCGTGCGCGACGGTGTCACGACCTGGACCCCGAGGAGGCGCTGCGCCGGATACGCGGACCCGGTCACCGTCTCGTCACCGGTCGCCTCGGTGGTCGCTGCCGCTGCCGCATCGAGCCAGGCGTCGAGCGCCGTGGCGTCGGCGAACTCGGCAGGGAGTGTCGCCTCGACCTCGACCTGACCGCCCGCGGGCACCTCGACCCCCGTGAGGGCCCAGCCGCAGTCGACCGTGACCCCGGTGACGGAGGGTTGGTTGCGGGTGCCGGTCGCGCCGGTCCAGGTGACGGGCGGGCAGCCGTCGCCCTCGGCGGGCGCGGGCAGCACCTCGAGCAGCGGGCCGGTCAGCGGGGCGCTCTGCGCGGCGTAGGCGATCGTCACCGACACGGTGCCCGCGTCGGGGTCGTAGCTCGCGTCGCGGACGATCGACAGCCCCGTCGGCAGTGCCGTGTCGCGCTGGCTGGCCGTGGCCGCATCGGGCGAGGTGGGGGTCTCGTCGGCGGGGGAGTCGCCCGGCAGCAGCACGACGAGCCCGATCACCAGCGCGGCGATCAGCACGACGCCCAGCGCGGCGAACGCCGCGACCTTGTTCGTGAGCCAGACGGGTCGCCACCCGGGGGCGTCGGCCTCAGCCGCCGCGGCCGCACGGGTCGGCGGTGCCACGCGACGGGGCATCGGTCGCACGATCGTGGCCGAGCCGCCGGTGCCGAGGTCGGGTCGGGGCTCGGCGAGGGCTGCGGCAGCCGCGTCGGAGCCGGCCGCGTCGAGGTCGCCGGCCGCCCCGGGGGACCGGCTCGCGCCTCCTGGGATGGTGTCGGGCGAGGCGGATCCGGCCGCCGCACCGCGGACGATCGTCGCCGGCCGCTCGACGTCGTCGAAGCCCTCGGGTGCGACCACCGGTGCGAGGGCCGGCAGCTCGGCGTGGGCCGCTGCGAGCCGGCGCATCGAGCTCGCCGCGTCGGCGGCCGACGGGCGTGCCGCGGGATCCTTCGACAGCACCGACTCGAGCGCGGCCCACAGATCGGCCGGCACGTCGAGGGGAGGGGGAGTCGAGGTGACGTGACGGTAGGCGACCGTGAAATCGGTGCCGGGCCCGGCGAAGGGCGTTCGACCCGAGAGGAGCTCGTAGAGCATCACACCGGTGGCGTAGACGTCGCCGGGCCCACCCGAGCGACCCTGACTGATCAGCTCGGGCGACATGTACTGCGGCGTGCCGAGCAGCCCGGTGGTCTGCCTCAGCTTCTCGTCGACCACCGAGGCGATGCCGAAGTCGCTCACCCGCACGGCACCGGTCAGACCGGGGCGCCACGGCTCGGAGAGCAGCACGTTGTCGGGCTTCACATCGCGGTGCGTGACCTGGCGTGCGTGCGCGGCCGCCAGGGCGTCGAAGACCTCGGCGACGAGATTCAGGGCGTCTCGAGCGGGCAGGGGCCCGGTCGCGGCGAGCAGGTCGCGCACCGAACCGCCGGGCACGAGGTCCATCACGATCGCGAGACGGTCGCCCTCGACCACCAGGTCTCGCACCCGAACGATGCTCGGGTGACGCAGCGAAAGCAGCACAGAGCGCTCGCGCACGAACCGCTCGACCAGGCCGGCGTCGTCGGCGTGCTCGGGTTTCAGCAGCTTCGCGGCGGCCTCGCCGGAGTCGGCGGGTGCAGCGTCGGCAGGCGAGCCATCGGCGGCGCCTTCGCCGCCGCCGTCACGCGTCACCTCGGCTCGCGCCACGGAGACGCGCCAGACCTCGCCGACGGCGCCGGTGCCGATCAGCTCGACGAGTCGATAGGACGCACCGAGAGCCTCCCCTGACCGCGACTGCGCCACTGCTTCCCCCTCGTGTACCCCCGTGCGGACGATCCGGGCCCGCGCCCGACCGTTCCACCCCTCATCGTACTGACCGCACCGGCACCGGGATGCGCGCGGCGCGGACCGCTGTGGAGACGACGCGACGCGGGCCGTTCAGACGTGCTGGACCTCTGTCGGTGGTCGATGCCATGCTCGATCCATGGCTACCCTCACTCGTCCCCGCCGCGGCAAGGTCATCGCCGGCGTCTGCGCCGCCCTCGCCAACCGCTTCAACCTCAGCCCGTTCTTCGTACGACTGCTCTTCGTGCTGTCGATCGTGCTGCCCGGGCCCCAGGTCCTGCTGTACGTCGTGCTCTGGGTGCTGTTCCCGAAAGAGAAGTAGGCGCGACCTGCCGCGTGGCGCCAGCCAGGCCGACCCCGCTCAGCGACGCGTCAGCGTCTGCAGCAGAGACTCCTGCAGGTAGCCGAGCCAGTCGAAGACGGCGTGCATCGCGCGGAGGTGCGGCTCGGCCTCGTCGGGCATCCCCTCGTCGGTGACGCCGAGGCGCGTTCCGAGGGTCAGCCGCAGATCGGTCAGGCTCCGCAGCCACGCCTGCTGGGCGGCGGTGTCGAGCCGGCGCTCGTCGGGGCGAGGTCCGCGCTGTCTCGACCCGCGCCTCCTCGGCTCCGTGTCGGCGGTCGGCGGGCCGGTGTCGTCGCCCGACGGCTCGGGCGGCCGGTCGGCGAGGGTCGCGAGCACGACGCGGGCGTTCGCGATCTTGCGGTTCGTCAGGTCGTCGGCGGTGAACCGTCTGAACTCCGAGGCGGCCTCGGCGTCGTCGGGGTAGGCGGACGGCAGGAGGCGCGCGACGGCCGCATCGTCGGCGTCACCGTGCTCGAGCAGCTGCACCACCTGCCGGGTCAGGTCGATCAGCAGTGCGCGCTCGTGTTCGGGCAGCTCGAGCAGCACGTCGTCGCCGCCGCGCTCGCGACGGAACGGCAGCTTCACTCGTCGGCCTTCGACACGGTCGCCCACAGGCCGAAGTCGTGCAGGGCCTCGACGTGGCGCTCCATCTGCTCACGGGGCCCCGTCGCGACCGTCGCCTTGCCGCTCGTGTGCACCTGCATCATCAGGCGTTCGCAGCGTGCCTTCGGGTAGCCGAAGTAGGTCTGGAAGACATAGGTCACGTACGACATCAGATTGACCGGGTCGTCCCACACGAGGGTGACCCACGGGGTGTCGGGGGCCCCGAGGAGGCGCAGGTCGGCCTCGGCCCGGGTGCCGGTGCGTTCTTCGTCGAGGGTCGTGCTCACCTCACCAGGGTGTCACGCCCGGCCGTCGTCGGGTCGCCCGGCGCCCGGGGCCTACCCGGTGCCGGGCGGTCGCGTTATGCTGGGGCGGTCGCGACTGGCGTTCAGATGGTCGACCATCGGGGAGCGACTGACACACGGTTGGTGGCCGTACGCCTGGGCCACGACACCAGATCCCGTCCGTCCCGTGTGCCGAGGAGCAGTCCCATGACCGTCAACCAGAAACTCCCGTCGACCTTCAACGAGCCGCTCTCGGTCGTCGACCCCGAGATCGCCGCCGTGCTCGAGCAGGAGCTGGGTCGTCAGCGCGACTACCTCGAGATGATCGCGTCCGAGAACTTCGTGCCCCGCGCCGTGCTCGAGTCGCAGGGCTCCGTGCTGACCAACAAGTACGCCGAGGGCTACCCGGGTCGCCGCTACTACGGCGGCTGCGAGTTCGTCGACGTCGCCGAGAACCTCGCCATCGAGCGGGCCAAGTCGCTGTTCGGCGCCGACTTCGCCAACGTGCAGCCCCACTCGGGTGCGCAGGCCAACGCCGCGGTGCTCGCCGCGCTGGCCGACATCGGCGACACCATCCTCGGTCTCGAGCTGTCGCACGGCGGTCACCTGACCCACGGCATGAAGCTGAACTTCTCGGGCAAGATGTACAAGGCCGTCGCCTACGAGGTCGACCCCGAGACCTACCTGATCGACATGGACGTCGTCCGTCGTCAGGCCATCGAGCACAAGCCGAAGGTCATCATCGCCGGCTGGTCGGCGTACCCGCGTCAGCTCGACTTCGAAGCGTTCCGCGCCATCGCCGACGAGGTCGGCGCGTACCTCTGGGTCGACATGGCCCACTTCGCGGGTCTCGTCGCGGCGGGCCTGCACCCGTCGCCCGTGCCGCACGCCCACGTCGTCTCGTCGACCGTGCACAAGACCCTCGCCGGCCCGCGCTCGGGTGTGATCCTCTCGAACCACGAGCCGCTGTTCAAGAAGCTGAACTCGGCCGTGTTCCCCGGCCAGCAGGGCGGCCCGCTGATGCACGTCATCGCGGCGAAGGCCACGGCGTTCAAGCTCGCCGCCGAGCCCGAGTTCAAAGACCGCCAGGAGCGCACGATCCGCGGCGCTCAGCTGCTCGCCGCCCGCCTGATGAAGGACGACGCGCAGGCGGCCGGCGTCGACGTGCTCACCGGCGGCACCGACGTGCACCTCGTGCTCGTCGACCTGCGGGCCTCCGAGGTCGACGGCAAGCAGGCCGAGAACCTCCTCCACGAGGTGGGCATCACCGTCAACCGCAACTCCGTGCCGTGGGATCCTCGTCCGCCGATGACGACGTCGGGTGTGCGCATCGGCACGTCGGCCCTCGCGACGCGCGGCTTCGACGACGCCGAGTTCACCGAGGTCGCCGACATCATCGCCCTCGCCCTGATGCCGGAACCCGACATCGCGGCCCTCGCGGCACGGGTCAAGGCGCTGACCGACGCGTTCCCCCTCTACGCGTGACGGCGGGCGCGACCGGGTCGACCCGCGCCTCCTCGGGAGACGCCGTCGATCCGGTGCTCGACGTGCCGACGGCCGGTGCGCAGACGGCTGATGTGCCGACCGCCGGTGCGGCGGCCGACGTGCCGACCGCTGATGTGCCGACGGCCGACGTGCCGGCCGCCGGTGCGCCGGTCGTGCCGCGCGAGCGGTTCGTCGCCGGTGACGAGTCGACCGCGATCCGTATCGACGGGACGGCGCTCGCCGCGGCCGTGAAAGACGACCTGCGGGTGCGGGTCGAGGCGCTGAAGGCGCGGGGGATCGCCCCGGGGCTCGGGACGATCCTGGTCGGCGCGAACCCCGGGTCGCTCTCGTACGTCGCGGGCAAGCACCGCGACTGCGCCGAGGTCGGCATCGAGTCGATCCGCATCGACCTGCCCGAGACCGCGAGCGAGGCCGAGATCCGCACCGCCATCGAGACCATGAACGCCGACCCCGCGGTCACGGCCTTCATCATCCAGCTGCCGCTGCCCGCCGGCATCGAGCCGACGGCCATGCTCGAGCTGATGGACCCGGCGAAGGACGCCGACGGCCTGCACCCCGTCAACCTCGGCGAGCTCGTGCTCGCGGTGCCCGGCGGCAAGGGGTCGATCGACACGCCGCTGCCCTGCACGCCGCGCGGCATCGTCGAGATGCTGACGGCGTACGACATCCCGATCGCGGGGCGGCACGTCACGATCATCGGCCAGGGGCTGACGGTGGGGCGCCCGCTCGGGCTGCTGCTGACGAGGCTCGAGGCGACCGCGACGCTGACCCACTCGCGCACGGCCGACGTCGCCGCCGAGGTGCGTCGCGCCGACATCGTCGTCGCGGCCGCCGGTGTCGCGGGGCTCGTGAAGCCCGACTGGGTCGCTCCCGGGGCCGCCGTGATCGACGTGGGCATCACCCGCGTGCTGAACGACGAGACGGGCAGGTACCGGCTGCGTGGCGACGTCGACCCGGCGGTCGCGTCGGTCGCCGGGTTCCAGTCGCCCGTGCCGGGCGGGGTGGGGCCGATGACGCGCGCCATGCTGCTGAAGAACGTGGTCGAGGCCGCCGAGCGCTGATCCGCTGGGGCGCGCGTCGACCCCGGACCACGACGCCACCGACTCGACACGACGCCACGACATCCGGTGGCGTCGTGTCGACTTGGTGGCGGCGTGATCCTGCACGACGCCAGAAGGTGGACACGACGCCGGGTTTAAACCCGGCGTCGTGTCCACCTTCTGACGCCCTGGCGCGCTAGGCGTCGCGGCGCGCGCCCTCGTCGGCGTTCACCGTGAAGACGGTCGGCGCCGCGAAGCCCGCCTCGGCGAAGGCCGCGACGACGGCCTGCTCGACCGCGGCGCGTGCCTCCGTCGGCACGAGCGCGATCGCCGAGCCGCCGAAGCCGCCGCCCGTCATGCGGGCGCCGAGAGCACCCGACGCCTGAGCGGTGGCGACCGCGAGGTCGAGCTCGGGCACCGAGATCTCGAAGTCGTCGCGCATCGAGACGTGCGAGGCGTCGAGCAGGTGCCCGATCGCGCGGGCGCCGTCGGTGCGCAGCGTGCGGACGGTGTCGAGCACGCGCTGGTTCTCGGTCACCACGTGGCGCACGCGACGGAACGTCTCGTCGTCGAGCACCTGCTCGGCACGAGCGAGGTCGTCGGCGTCGAGATCACGCAGCGACGAGACGCCGAGGGCTGCGGCCCCTCTCTCGCAGGAGGCGCGGCGATCGACGTACCCGCCGGTCGCGTGCGCGTGCTCCACCTTGGTGTCGACCACGAGCACTTCGAGGCCGGCGGCGGCGAAGCCCAGCTCGACGACGTCGGCGTCGAGGCTGCGGCAGTCGAGGAACACGCCCGAATCGGCCCGCCCGAGCAGCGACGCGGACTGGTCCATGATGCCGGTCGGTGCGCCGACGGCCTCGTTCTCGGCGAGCTGCCCCACGGCGGCGAGCGTCGAGCGGTTGACGTCGATCGACCAGAGCTCGGCGAAGGCGAGCGCCACCGAGCATTCGAGGGCGGCCGACGACGACAGGCCGGCGCCGACGGGCACGTCGGACTCGACGAAGAGGTCGAGACCGGTGGCGGTCGACAGGTCGACGCCCGAGAGGTCTCCGCCGGCGGCGCTGAACGCGGGGGACTCGGCACGGGTCGGGGCGACCTGCAGCGCCCAGGCGATGCCGAAGACGTAGCTCGACCAGCCCGACATCGACGCCGGGTCGAGGGCGTCGAGCGAGATCTCGTGCACGCCGGCCTCGAACGACGACGAGACGCGGAGCAGGCGATCGGTGCGGACGCCGACGGTCACGGTGGTGCGTCGGTCGATGGCGAACGGCAGCACGAAGCCGTCGTTGTAGTCGGTGTGCTCGCCGATGAGGTTCACGCGGCCGGGGGCCGACCAGCGGCCGACGACCTCGGTGTCGAACACGTCGGAGAACCCTCGGGGTGTGGTGGTGTCGGTCATGCTCGTTCGATCGCCTCTCTGATCAGGTCGGCCTGGGCCTCGGGGACGAGGTCGCCGATCCAGGCTCCCATCGCCGCCTCCGAGCCGGCCAGGAACTTCAGCCGCTTCTCGGCCCGTCGCGGCGACGTGATCTGCAGGTTGAGCCGCACGGTGTCGCGGCCCACGTTGACAGGAGCCTGGTGCCAGGCCGAGATGTACGGGGTGGGGTCGCCGTACAGCGCGTCGACCCCCCGCAGGAGGCGCCGGTACATGATCGCGAGCTCGTCGCGTTCGTCGCCGGTCAGCCCCGCGAAGTCGGGCACGTGACGGTGCGGCAGCAGGTGGATCTCGATCGGCCAGCGGGCCGCGAAGGGCACGAACGCTGTGAAGTGCTCGCCGGCGAGCACGACGCGCGGGCCCTCGCGCTCGGAGTCGAGCAGATCGGCGAAGAGCGTCGGGCCGTACGACTCGATGCTGCGCAGCAGACCCAGCGTGCGGGGCGTGATGTACGGGTAGGCGTAGATCTGACCGTGCGGGTGGTGCAGCGTGACGCCGATCGCCTGGCCGCGGTTCTCGAACGGGAAGACCTGCTCGATGCCGGGGAGCGCCGACAGCGCCTCGGTGCGGTGCGCCCACGCCTCGACGACGGTGCGGGCACGGGACTCGCTGAGCTCGGCGAACGAGCCCTCGTGCTCGGGGCTGAAGCAGACGACCTCGCAGCGGCCGACGCTGCGGCGCGTGCGCCCCATGCCGAGGCGGGCGAGGTCGTCGACGCCCTCGGGCGCCTGGTCGTCGGTGAGCAGGGGCCCGAACGAGGGCGAGCGATTCTCGAAGACCGCGACGTCGTAGATGTCGGGGATCTCCGACGGATTGGTGGGCGACGCCGGGGCGAGCGGGTCGAGCTCGGCAGGCGGCAGGAACACGCGGTTCTGCCGTGACGCGGCGATCGACACCCAGTCGCCCGTCAGGACGTCCTGTCGCATCGTCGCGGTGTCGGGGCGGGGGTCGAGCACGCGGGCGTCGGCCTTGCGGTCGGGGCCGAGCGTGGTGTCGGCGTCGTCGAAGTAGATGAGTTCACGCCCGTCGGCGAGCACCGTGGTGCGGGTGGCGATCGACGCCATGGGGGAGCCTCCTCGGTCGTGCCTCGCACCGCGGGATTTGCAGTTGCGAAAGCACCTGAAAGCATACGAAAATGACGGGGTGAACGCCAGCCCGATCGACGAGCAGCTGCCGGCCGGTCGCCGCCGTGACCGGATCGCCGACCTGGTCGGTCGGCGCGGCTTCATCCGCACCGCCGAGCTCGCCCGCGAATTCCGCCTCTCCGAGGTGACGATCCGCACCGACCTCGAGAGTCTCGCCTCCGACGGTCTGCTCTCACGCGTGCACGGGGGTGCGCTGTCTCTCGACCGGCCGGTCGTCGAGCGCCCGTTCGAAGAAGAGAGCTCGGTCGGCATCGAGGCCAAGCGGGCCATCGGGGTGACCGCCGCCTCCTTGGTCCGGTCGGGCGACTGCGTCGTCATCGACGTCGGCACGACGACCACCCAGATCGCCCTCGCGCTGCTCGAGCGAGACGACCTCGACGACGTCGTGGTCGTGACCAACGGTCTGACCATCGCGCTCGCGCTCGAGCAGGCGGTGCCGCGCTTCACGGTGATCGTGTCGGGTGGCACGCTCAGGCCGTTGCAGCACTCGCTGGTCAATCCGCTCGCGACCAGCGTGTTCGCGAGCATCACGGCCGACGTGGCCTTCATCGGCTGCACCGGCGTCGACGCCGCGCACGGGGCGACCAACGTGAACCTGCCCGAGACCGATCTGAAGCGGCTGATGACGCAGACCGCGCGGCGGTCGTATCTGGTGGCCGACGGGGCGAAGCTGGGGGAGGCGCATCTCGGCGTCATCGCTCCCCTCGACACCTTCGAGGCGCTCGTGACGGCCGGGGCGTCGGGTGCTCAGATCAGCGGACTCCGAGGTGCGGGTCTCACAGTGATCGAGGCCGATCGGGACGACGACGACGCGGCCGAGCGTGACGATGGCGGCCATCACCGCGACGGCCATCGACGCGAGGGCGATCACAGCCTCGAGCGTGACGAGACAGGAGACGCGACATGACCGAGCCATCCAGCGAGGGCCCCCGACCGGCGACCATCCATCCGCCCACGGGTGCGCAATACCGCCTGTCGCTCGACGAGGCCGGGCACGAGGTCGGCGCGATCGTGACCGAGGTCGCGGCGGGCATCCGGGCGCTGTCGGTCGACGGGCAGGCGCTCACCGAGACCTTCGCCGAAGACGAGACCCCGCCGTCCGCCTGCGGCATCACGCTGTTCCCGTGGCCGAACCGGGTCGACGGCGGCCGGTGGACCCTCGACGGCGTCGTGCAGCAGCTCGATCTCACCGAGCCCTCGAAGGGCAACGCGTCTCACGGCCTGCTGCGCTACACCGCCTACCGGCCCCTCGTGGTCGAGCGGCATGCGGTGACCCTCGGGGCGACCGTCCACCCGCAGCACGGGTTCCCGTTCCAGCTCGACCTGACCGTGCGGCACGAGCTGGTCGTCGACGGCATGCGGGTCACGCAGACCGTCGCGAACGTCGGTCGGGGTCGGGCGCCGTTCGCCGTCGGCGCCCATCCGTTCCTCCGGGTCGGCGACCACGACCCGGCGACGCTGCGGGTGACGCTCGATGCGGCGACCAGGTCCGAGGTCGACGACCGCAGCATCCCGACGGGTACGGCGCCGGTCGCCGGCACCGAGTACGACCTCACCGCCGGGCCGCTCGTCGGCGACCTCGATCTCGACACCGGGTACCGCGACATCGCTCCCGACGACGCCGGCATCCGCCGGACCCGCCTCACGGCCCCCGACGGCTGGGCCACCGAGCTCTGGCAAGACGAGGCCTTCCCGTTCGTGCAGGTCTTCACGCCTCGCAACTTCCCCCGCGGGGGAGTGAAGGGGCTCGCGGTCGCAGCCGAGCCGATGACGGCTCCCGCGAACGCCCTGGCGACGGGTGAGGGGCTCGTCTGGCTCGACGAAGGCGAGACCTGGTCGGCCCGGTGGGGCATTCGGCGGACCCGCGGTTGACCCCGATCCGCTGAGCGGCTGTCCTGTTTGCGCACTCTCGCGCAGATCGTTTCTTTGTATAGAAAAGCGCGATACCGTGAATCGTCCGGCTGGTTACCGGACGACAGTCGCCGGGTAACGCAGGCGGCCGCTCTTTTCCTGATCCGAATGGCGGCCCCGCCCGCCCGGTGCATCGTGCCCCCGGTCTCCACGCCCCGTGCGTCGGAGCCGGGGGCGCGGTCCGTCACGGATGCGGGGGCACTGCGCCGAGGCGTGTCGCGGTGGACGGAGCGCCGTGCTCGACGCCGGAGAAGAGTGGGCCCCATGGGGCTCGAACCCATGACCCGCGGATTAAAAGTCCGATGCTCTACCAACTGAGCTAGAGGCCCTCATCGACAACAATACGGGATCATGCGCGGCGCCGTCGTCGCTCGGACGACCCGCCGGGGGAGTGAGTGTCAGGGGTCGCGCCTATCGTTGAGGCGATGCCAAGAGACTTCCACCGCCCCACCCAGTTCTCCGGCGCCGAGTTCGAGGCCTTCCAAGGCGGAGACGACCCGGCGACGATTAACCGCGTCGCCCACGAGTCGGCCGCGGCGCTCGTCGCCCGCGTCAAAGACGACCCGTCGCCCGAGATCCTCGACCGCCTCGTCAGCTACACCGACCTGCACGGCATCGATGCGGTCGCCGAGCTGTGGGCTCACGCGGGGGCCCACACCCTGCCCGGCGCCCTCTGGCGCATCTACCTCGTGCGGGCGGTCATCCGGCAGAACCCGGCCGACATCACGTTCCTCTTCGAGCGCGGCGTCGAGTCGTCGTCGACCATCGACCCCATCGTCGCGGGCGCCCCGGCGCCGGCCAGCCCGGAGGAGATCCTCGAACTCGCCGACCTCATCCTCCGCGGCGTGTTCGTCGGCGACTTCGCGACGGCGCTCGAGCGCGGGGCGGCGTTCTGCCGCCTCGCCTCCGCCGGGGCCACGAATCTCGCAGACGACCACGACTCCATCGGCTCCGACCACGCCTCCGACCTGACCCGCCGGGCGCTGCGGCTCTCCGAGCTCGCCGTCGACCTCGTGGCCTGCGCCCACCTCTGGCGCACCGACAGCCTCGACTGACCCCTGCCTCGCGCCACCCGCCCGACGCAAGTCGGCGGGTGCATCAGGTCGCGGATTTCGCACCCGGCGAACGTCGAGGCGGATGCCCGAGACAGCGGGTAACATCGACTCTCGCCGGGCCGCAGTAACCCCGGGCTCCAAATTTAGCCGCTTCGAGCGGCCTCGCGCCGAGAGGCGTTTCTGCGGCCTGGCACCTCTTCCGGCTGAAGCCGACATCACCAGTCGTGCATCGCCCGCAAACTCGCCCAATCCGGCTGCGAGCTCGTGCCGAACCAAGAGTGTGAGAGCGCAAGCTCCTCCGCCGGTTCCGGTCTCCCTAAGACCGGGGTCAGCGGTCCGCTTCCTCCACGAGGCCCTCGGCGTGTTTACCATCCCAGGCGGTGCGCCTCGCGGAGGGAGCGGACACACTCCACGTCACCCGACGTGCTGTCCACAATCGCAGGCGCGAAGCGTCCTGCACGACCCGACGAGGCCGTCACGATCCAGTCGTGAACAGGTCCCTGAGAAGCGGACGGAGGTGAACCCTGACATGCTGAAGCTCGTGACCCGAGAGACCGAGATGCCCGACGCGGCGCAACCGTCGTCCCCCGACGAGCTGCTGCACAGGGTGGCCGACGGCGACCAGGTCGCCTTCGGAGAGCTGTACGACCAGACGGCGCCACGGGTGCTGGGTCTGATCAAGCGCCTCCTGAAAGACCACTCGCAATCCGAAGAGGTCGCCCAAGAGGTGTTCCTCGAGATCTGGCAGACGGCGTCGCGCTTCGACACGACCCGCGGCAGCGCCGCCAGCTGGATGCTCACCATGGCTCACCGGCGGGCGGTGGATCGCGTCCGCGCCTCGCAGGCCGGTCGTGACCGCGACCTCCGGATCGGCGTCCGCGACATGGCTCCCGAATACGACTCGGTCACCGAGTCGGTCGAGATCCGCATCGAGCACGAGCGCGTCGAACGGGCTCTGGCCCGATTGACCGAGCTCCAACGCCAAGCGGTCCAACTGGCCTACTACGGCGGCTACAGCCACAGTGAGGTGGCCACCATGCTGGGGGTGCCGATCGGCACCGTCAAAACACGACTCCGCGACGGAATGATCCGACTTCGCGACGAAATGGGGGTTGCCTCGTGAACGACCGCAACGAACCCACCGGCACCGATGGTGTCGGCGAAGCGACGGAGAACCTCTCCGGCGCCTACGTGCTCGACGCCCTCGGCGACGACGAGCGACACGCCTTCGAGGGACTCCTCGACGGCTCACCCGATCTGCAGAGAGAAGTGGCCGATTTGCGCGAGACAGCACTGTTGCTCGCTCACGCGGCACAGCCGGTAGCACCCTCGGCCGAGCTGCGGAGCTCGCTGATGGAGAAGATCGCCCGGACTCCCCAGCTGCCGCCGCTGCGGCAGCCCGAGGCCGAGACCGCCGGAGGCGCGGGTGACGAGCACGAGCGCGTCGAGCCCCAGCGTCGTCCCGTCCCCGAGATGGAGCCGACCGAGACCGAGGCGCGCATCCTGCGTCCGACCGGTGCTGCCGAGCGTCGCTGGTTCACCCGCCCCGCCGCGATCCTCGGCGCCGCCGCAGCCGCTGCCGGTCTGTTCTTCGGCGGAGGCGCCGTGATCTCCGCAGTCAGCGGCCCGGGCCAGTCGCAGGAGGCGACGGCCTCGGCTCTCGACGAGATCTACGCCGCGTCCGACTTCCAGCGCACGGTGGCCGAGGTCAGCACGGGCGGGACGGCCACGCTCGTCTGGTCGAACGAGCTGCAGCGCAGCGCGATCGTCGCCGACGGTCTCGAGTCGCTGCCCGGCGACCGCACCTACGAGCTCTGGTACATCGGCGACGACGGCCCCGTCCCGGCGGGCACCTTCGACACGACGACCGACTCGGCCGTCACGCAGGTGCTCAAGGGCGAGATGTCGCCCGGCGACGTCGTCGGCGTCACGATCGAGCCGGTCGGCGGCTCCGACCAGCCGACCACCGAGCCGATCGTGGCCCTGCCGAGCGCCTGACGCGACGCGACCCCGAGAACGACGAGAGGCGCCCCACCTGCTGGTGGGGCGCCTCCTCGGCTCTCCGGGGTTCTCGACCGGCTGGGGCCCGGACCGGCCGGGGGGATCGATCAACCGAAGCGGCCCGAGACGTAGTCCTCCGTCGCCTGCACGCTCGGCTTGGAGAACATCGTGGCGGTGTCGTCGTACTCGATGAGCTTGCCCGGCTTGCCCGTGCCGGCGATGTTGAAGAACGCCGTCTTGTCGCTGACACGGCTGGCCTGCTGCATGTTGTGGGTCACGATCACGATCGTGTACTCCTGCTTCAGCTCTTCGATGAGGTCTTCGATGGCGAGCGTCGAGATCGGGTCGAGGGCCGAGCAGGGCTCGTCCATCAGCACGACGTCGGGCGAGACCGCGATCGCGCGGGCGATGCAGAGACGCTGCTGCTGCCCGCCCGACAGACCCGAGCCGGGCTTGTCGAGGCGGTCCTTGACCTCGTTCCAGAGGTTGGCGCCCTGCAGCGACTTCTCGACCAGGCCGTCCTGGTCGCTCTTCGACATGCGGCGGTTGTTGAGCTTCACACCGGCGAGGACGTTGTCGCGGATGCTCATCGTCGGGAACGGGTTCGGGCGCTGGAAGACCATGCCGACCTGACGACGGACGAGCACCGGGTCGACGCCGGGGCTGTAGAGGTCGTTGCCGTCGATCAGGACCTCGCCGTCGACGTACGCCCCGGGGATCACCTCGTGCATGCGGTTCAGCGTGCGGAGGAACGTCGACTTGCCGCAGCCGGAGGGGCCGATGAAGGCCGTGACGGTGCGGGGCTCGATGGTGATGTTGACGTCTTCGACGGCCTTGAACTTGCTGTAGAAGACGTTGAGGTCACGGACCTCGATGCGCTTGGACATGGTTCCTCCGGGTGGTTCCTGGCCTAGCGGCCGAGCTTGGGTGCGAAGATTCGGGCGATCAGACGGGCGAGCAGGTTCAGCGCCATGACGATCAGGATGAGGGTGAGGGCCGAGGCCCACGCACGGTCGATGTAGGCGGCCGCGTCGGTGCCCTGGCTCACGTACGAGCTGTATGCGAAGACCGGCAGCGACTGCATGCGGCCGTCGAACAGGTTGTAGTTCATGCTCGCGGTGAAGCCGGCGGTGATCAGCAGCGGGGCGGTCTCGCCGATGATGCGCGCGATGGCGAGCATGACACCGGTCGTGATGCCGGCGATCGACGTGGGGAGGACCACCTTGAGGATGGTCAGCCACTTCGGCACGCCCAGTGCGTACGCCGCCTCGCGCAGTTCGTTCGGCACGAGCTTGAGCATCTCCTCCGTGCTGCGGACCACCACGGGGATCATCAGCACGGCCAGGGCGACGGAGCCGGCGGCGCCCATGCGGACGCCTTCGCCGAAGAAGATGACGAACAGGGCGTAGGCGAACAGACCCGCGACGATCGACGGGATGCCGGTCATGACGTCGACGAAGAAGGTGATCGCCCTGGCCAGACGGCCCGTGCCGTACTCGACGAGGTAGATCGCGGTCAGCAGGCCGATCGGCACCGAGATCACCGCGGCGAAGGCGGTCATCAGGACGGTGCCCACGATGGCGTGCAGGCCACCGCCTCCTGCGCCGACGACGTTGCGCATCGACTGGGTGAAGAAGTCGCCGTCGAAGCGACCGGAGCCGGCCGTGACGACCGTGATCAGCAGCGAGACGAGCGGGATGAGGGCGATGATGAACGCCGACCCGACCAGGGTCGTGACGACGCGGTCCTTGGCCCGGCGGATGCCCTCGACCTGCATGGCGACCACGAAGACCAGAGCCGCGTAGAGGACGGTGCCGAGGATGAGCGCGGGCACCCAGTTGAAGCCCTCGGTGACCCCGGCGGCCTGCAGCAGGGCGAAGACGACGCCCATGATGATCCAGCTGCCGATGAGGATGACGACGGGGGCGCCCTTGGGCAGGCGTCCGGTCGTCAGGGTGTTGACGGCCTGGCTCTCGCGACGCACGCCGCTCGTGGTGGGGGTGGTCGTGGCCATCAGTTCGCTCCCGAGAAGGCCTTGCGGCGGTTGATGACGAAGCGGGCGATCGAGTTGACGATCAGCGTGATGACGAACAGCACGAGGCCGGTCGCGATCAGGGTGTTGATGCCGATGTCGTGCGCCTCGGGGAACCTCAGCGCGATGTTCGCGGCGATGGTCGACGAGTTGGTGGACGTGAGGATCGCGGGGTTGATGACGAGCGCCGGCGACAGCACGAGGGCCACGGCCATCGTCTCGCCCAGGGCGCGCCCGAGACCGAGCATGGCGGCGGAGATGATGCCGGGGCGGCCGAACGGCAGGACGGCGATCTGGATCATCTCGAAGCGCGTGGCGCCGAGGGCCAGCGCGGCCTCTTCGTGCAGCACGGGCGTCTGGAGGAACACCTCGCGGCTGAGGGCGGTGATGATCGGCAGGATCATCACGGCGAGGACGATGGAGGCGGTGAGCAGCGTCCGTCCCGTGCCCGACACCGGGCCGGCGAAGATCGGGATCCACCCGAAGGTGTCGACCAGCCAGGTGTAGAACGGCTGGATCGCGGGGGCGAGGACGATGCTGCCCCAGAGGCCGAACACGACCGACGGCACGGCGGCCAGCAGATCGATGATGTAGCCGAGACCCTGCGCGAGGCGGCGGGGCGCGTAGTGCGAGATGAAGAGCGCGATGCCGATGGCGACCGGCAACGCCATGAGCAGGGCGAGGGCCGCCGCGTAGACCGTTCCGAACGCGAGGGGGCCGACGTACTGGAAGAACGAGTCGGGGAATCCCGAGAGCGAGATGTCGTCGGCGTTCGCGGTGAGCGCCGGAATGCTCTGGACGACGAGGAACAGCGCGACCGCGGCGAGGATCGCGAGGATCAGCCCGCCGGCGACGATCGTGCTGCCCGCGAAGATCCGATCGGCGGGACGACGCCGGGGTTTTGGCGCCTGGTGCGGCGCCGAGGTCGTAGCGGGGGCGGTCATCGGACGGATCCTCCGGGTGATCGGTGTTCGAGTCGAGCGGGGCGATTCAGGCAGACGGCCCGGGAACGCACGCGGTGCGCCCCCGGGCCTGTCGTGTGGTGCGGGTCGTTACTTGATCAGCTCGATCGCGGTGGCGACCTGGGTCGAGAGGTCGCTCGAGATGGGAGCCGAGCCGGCGGCCTCGGCCGCGACCTGCTGGCCCTCGTCGCTCGTGACGTAGCTCAGGTACGACTTGACCAGCTCGCCCTGCGCGGCGTCCTCGTAGGACTCGCACGCGATCAGGTAGCTGACGAGGACGATCGGGTAGACGCCGGCGGCATCGGAGGTGCGGTCGATCTCGATGGCGATGTCGCCCTCGGTGCGGCCCTCCTCCTCGGGGGAGGCGTCGACGATGGCCGCGGCGGCCTCGGGCGAGTAGCCGACGAACTCGTCGCCGACCTTGACCTTGGCGACACCGAGGTCACCGGCGCGCGAGGCGTCGGCGTAGCCGATGGTGCCGGTGCCGTTGGTGACCGCGTCGATGACACCGGAGGTGCCGGTGGCGCCCTCGCCGTCCTTCGTCGGCCAGACGCCGTCCGCCTCGGCCGTCCACACGTCGGGGGCGGTCTTGTTGAGGTAGTCGGTGAAGTTCTCGGTGGTGCCCGAGTCGTCGGCGCGGTGCACGGCCGTGATCGGCGTGCTGGGCAGGTCGACGCCGGGGTTGTCGGCGGCGATCTCGTCGGCGTCCCACGTGGTGATCGAGAGGTTGAAGATGCCGGCGATCGTGGCGGGCGACAGGTTCAGCTCGGTGATGCCGTCGAGGTTGAAGACGACGGCGATGGGCGAGACGTACGCCGGCAGCTCGACGATGCCGGTGTCGGGCGTGCAACCGGCGAAGGTGCTCGACGAGATCTCGTCGGTGGTGAACGCACGGTCCGAGCCGGCGAAGGCGGCCGCACCGGAGATGAAGCTCTCGCGCCCGCCACCCGAGCCCTGGGGGTCGTAGTTGACCGTGACGCCCTCGTTGGCCGTCTGGTAGCCGGCGACCCAGGACTCCTGCGCAGCCTGCTGCGACGAGGCGCCGATGCCGGAGATCGTGCCGGAGAGGTCGGAACCGCCCTCGGCGGAGCCGGCCGAGCCGCCTTCGTTCGTGGCGCAGGAGGCGAGGAGCATGGTGCCGACTGCGGCGATGGCGACGAGGCTGCCGGTGCGCTTGAAATTCAAGTGTGATTCCTTCTCGGGTGGTGACGACTGTGTTCTGAGACCGGGTTCCGGCCCCTGCGAGACGCTACGTCGACGGGTTAACCACGGTCGCCCGTCTCGGTGAACGGCAGGTTAACGGGCGGGGAACATCGGAGGCGTCCGCGGCGGCGCTCCGACGCGTTCCGCGCGCCAGGGTGTTGGTGTGCAGATCGCGACGGATCGGGGCCGAAACGGGGTGTTTCGACGAAGATGAGCGGCGTGTCGCGGCCGTCTGGTCGGGTTCAGCACGGCTGCAGCCGTCCGCGCAGTCGCGATTTGCTCGCGGGGCGCGGTCGCGATTTGCACAGGGGCGGGCGCGGTCGCGATTTGCACAGTCGTCGGGCGCCGCGCGCGGGCAGGGCGGCGCCGCGCGCGGGCCGGGCGGCGCAGCGTCAGGCGAGCGGGCCGTGCGTCTCGACGGCGACCAGCGAGGCGTCGGTGGTCGACACGTGCAGCACCGTGTACTCGCCCGGCGACAACGAGGAGGCGCGGCGCAGATCGAGCCGTTCGCCCCCCTTGGTCGCGAGCGCGATCTGACGGATCAGCTCGGGCAGCACGGGGCCGTGGCTGCAGAGCACCGCACTGGTGCGCTTCTTGAGACGTTTCGCGACGACGCTCGCGACGTCGTCGGAACCATTCTCGAAGGAGTCCTGGCTGATGGCGTCGGTCTGCTTGACGCCGACGCGGGTCAGAGTCGAGAGGGGCTCGAGCGTGGCCAGGCAGCGGGCGGCCGTGCTGCTGACGATCCGCTGCGGCGACCAGGCGGCGATCCCGGGGGCGATCGACTTGGCCTGCCGCCGACCGGCGGGGAGCAGCGGCCGCGTGGCGTCCGAACCGCTCCAGTCGCCGGGGGCGGTCGTCTTGGCATGACGCAGGGCGACGAGCGCGAAGGTGCGGGCGTGCTTCGCCGCGACGCGGTCGGCGAACCGGGCGAGCACGTCGGCGTCGCGCTCGTAGGTCAGCTTGGCGCGGGCCTTGTCGATGCCGACCCACTCGATGGCGCCGACCTCGCTGTTGGGTGTGAACTCGCCGGCGGCGACGAAGGCCTCGTCGGTGACCTCGGCGGCCCAGTAGTGCACGATCTTGTCGCGGCCGCCGGGCATGACGTACTCGACGTGCCCGAGGGGGGCGCCGAGGGCGACCCGATAGCCGGTCTCCTCTCGGATCTCGCGCACGGCCGCCTGCGGCGTCGACTCGCCGGGGTCGACCTTGCCCTTGGGCAGCGACACGTCGCCGTGATGATCGCGGTGGATCAGCAGCACCCGGGCCTTGCCGTCGACGAAGCGGAAGAGCACCGCGCCCGCGGCGACGACGGTCGTCGAGGCGACGGTCACCGGCTGCTCCGCTTGCGCTGGTTGATCTGCTTCATCAGCGCGTTCTGCAGGTCGACCAGCGGCCGGCCCGACTCGTCGCGCGCGTGCCTCGTCCACGTGCCGTCGGCCTCGAGCCACCACGAGGCGGTCTCGTCGCTCATGGCGCTCTCGAACAGCGACGCCACCTCGTCGAGGTGGTTCTGCTGGGTGAGGCGGACGAGCGCCTCGACGCGGCGGTCGAGGTTGCGGTGCATCATGTCGGCGCTGCCGATGAACAGCTGCGGGTCGCCGTCGTTCGCGAACCAGAAGAGCCTGGAGTGCTCGAGGTAGCGGCCGAGGATGGATCGGACCCGGATGGTCTCGCTCAGCCCCGGCTGCCCGGGCTTGATGGTGCAGATGCCCCGCACCCACACGTCGACCGGCACCCCGGCCTGGCTGGCCTTGTAGAGCGCGTCGATGATCTGCTCGTCGACGATCGAGTTGATCTTGATCTTGATGCCCGACGGGCGACCGGCCTGGGCGTTCTCGATCTCGTTCTGGATCTGCTTCAGCAGACCGCGGCGGAGATAGCGCGGCGCGACCAGCAGGCGCTTGAACTTCTTCTCGATGGCGTAGCCGGAGAAGCTCGTTGAACAGACGCGTGAGGTCTTTGCCGACCTGGTCGTCGGACGTGAACAGGCCCATGTCTTCGTAGATGCGGCTCGTCTTCGGGTTGTAGTTGCCCGTGCCGATGTGCGTGTAGTGCTTGAGCGTGCCCTTCTCCTGGCGGATGACCAGGGCGAGCTTGCAGTGCGTCTTCAAGCCGACGAGGCCGTAGACGACGTGCACGCCGGCCTTCTCGAGCTTGCGGGCCCAGGTGATGTTGTTCTGCTCGTCGAACCGGGCCTTGACCTCGACCAGCGCCAGCACCTGCTTGCCCGACTCGGCGGCATCGATCAGGGCCTCGATGATGGGCGAGTCGCCGCTGGTGCGGTACAGCGTCTGCTTGATGGCCAGCACGTTGGGGTCGGCGGCCGCCTGCTCGAGGAACGCCTGGACGCTCGTCGCGAACGACTCGTACGGGTGGTGCACGAGGATGTCCTGGCGGGCGATGCTGGCGAACATGTCGGGCTTCATGTTCGGCTCGGTCGGCTGCAGCTGCACGGCCGTGGTGGGCAGGTGCTTCGGGTACTTGAGGTCGGGGCGCGACATCCTGGTGATCTCGAACAGCC
Organism: Frigoribacterium sp. AC394; assembly: GCF_979258095.1. Classification (NCBI taxonomy): domain Bacteria; kingdom Bacillati; phylum Actinomycetota; class Actinomycetes; order Micrococcales; family Microbacteriaceae; genus Frigoribacterium; species Frigoribacterium sp. AC394. The sequence continues at coordinate 2,352,508 of NZ_OZ409834.1, forward strand.
CGGCGAGGTCGAGCGGCGCGGGCAGCTTGTAGACCTCCTGGTCGGTCACGTCGAGCTCGCGTACGAGCAGCTCGAGCGTCACGGGATCCATGTCGTCGGTGATCTCGAGACGGATCGGGGGCCCGAAGCGACGACGCAGCAGCTCGCGCTCGAGGGCCTGGATGAGGTTCTCCGACTCGTCTTCGTCGACCTCGACGTCTTCGTTGCGGGTGACGCGGAACACGTGGTGCTCGACGACCTCCATGCCCGGGAACAGGTCTTGCAGGTGGTTCGCGATGAGGTCCTCGAGGGGGATGAACCGCACGCGCCCCGATTCGTCGTCGGGGAGCTGGACGAAGCGCGGCAGCATCTGCGGCACCTTGAGGCGCGCGAACTCCTGTCGCATCGTCTTCGGGTTGCGCACCCGGATGGAGAGGTTGAGCGACAGCCCGGAGATGTACGGGAACGGGTGCGCCGGGTCGACGGCGAGCGGCATCAGCACGGGGAAGATCTGCTCGGTGAAGATCTCGCGCATGCGCACGCGGTCGGCCTCTTCGAGGTCGGACCACTTCTCGACGTGGATGCCGGCCTCGTCGAGGTCGGGCTTGACGATGTCGAGGAACGCGCGCGCGTGCCGCTCTTGCAGCTCGTGCGCCTTGTTGCTGATGTCGGCGAGCACCTCGTTCGGACCGCGGCCGACGTTGGTCGGCACCGCCAGACCGGTCGCGATGCGACGCTTCAGACCGGCCACGCGGACCATGAAGAACTCGTCGAGGTTGCTCGCGAAGATCGCCAGGAAGTTCGCCCGCTCGAGCAGGGGGGTGCTCGGGTCTTCGGCGAGCTCGAGCACCCGCTGGTTGAACGAGAGCCAGCTGAGCTCGCGGTCGAGGTACCGCTCGGCGGGGAGGGTGCCGTCTTCGAAGCTGACGATCTCGTCGAAGTCGTCGAGGAAGTCGGGGGTGACGCCGGCGCCGTCGACTCGGGGTTCGCTGTCCATCGTCCTATCGTGCCACCGCCCGGGCCCCTCGCGACGCCGCTCAGGTAAACGGTGGATGACGAGGGCCGACGGGTGCCCTGAGGAGGAGCGGTGCGGGTGTCAGAGAGCGCCTCCCCGCAGTCGCGCGACCGACCGCCAGGTGATCGTCCGCCAGAGCCATTCGACCGGCCCGTACGACAGGCGGGTCAGCCACAGGCGGCTCGCCACGGCTTGCACGACGAGAAGCCCGAGGGCCAGCAGCAGCCCGGGGGTCGGGTCCGATCGCTCCGATGCGTCGACGCCCGGGACGAGCGCCACGAGGGATGCGATCACGATCGAGGCCGACAGGTAGTTCGTCAGGGCCATGCGCCCGAGTGCCTCGAAGGCGGCGGCGAGGACGCGTCGCACCGGTGTTCTCCAGAGCAGCGCGAACCCGGTGACGTACGCGACGGACAGGACCATGCCCACCGATTCCGCGACGAAGCCGTACGACAGCTCGGGGCCGAGGAGGAGCTGCAGGGCGGCGCCGGCTGCGCCCACCAGGGCTGAGACGGCGAACACCCGGACGACGCGTGGCCCGCCGCGCTCGAGGGCGGCGGGCAGCCCGAACGACGCCGAGGCCGAGCCGAGCGCCAGCAGGCCCGGGACGGTGGCCATCCCGCCGCCGACGGCGAAGCCGGCCGCCAGCAGCACGACCCCCGCCACGGCGACGATCACGCGGGGGGCGAGGATCGCGAGGGGCAGGATCAGTAGCCCGCCGACGGCGTAGATCCGCAGGACGTCGCCGGGGAACACGAGCGCGTGCAGCAGGCCCATGCCGAACAGGGCCCCGAGTCGGAGCAGCAGGGGCGGCCACGGCGACGAGCCCCGGCGCCGCGCCGACGACACGATCAGCTGCAGGCTGAGGCCGAAGAGGAAGCAGAAGATCGGGACGAAGCGCGACTCGACGAGCAGATCGAGTGCGGTGGCACCCACGCTCGGCCGCCAGTCGCCGGCCTCGAGGCCGTAGCCGAGCGTCGTCAGCGACCCCACGTTGGTCAGGAGGATGCCCGCGAGCGCGAAGCCCCGGATCGTGTCGACGAGCCGCCAGCGGGTCGACGGCGATGGCGAGGGAGGCGCGGTGACGAAGTCGAGAACTGGTCCGGTATGAGACATGTCACGATCCTGTCACCGCGCCTCCCGAACGACGTCGTCCCATCGGATGACATCGCCGGGGCGGTGTCGTCCGATGGGACGAGGGTGTTCGGGCTTACTTCTCCTCCTGCTTCAGCGCGAGGCCGAGAGCGAAGAACGTGGGCGCCCAGTGTCCGATGAAGATGCCCCAGCGGTCGGACTGCGCCTTGTCGGACGAGTCCTTGCCCTGCGAGGCGAGCCAGGCGACGAGCGCGATGACGATGGAGGCGAAGCCGCCCCAGTAGGCGTGCTTGCTCTGGACTCCGAGGTCCGAGACGAATTTGACGGGGTTCATGATGATCTCCTGTGCTGCGGTCGAGGCGGGGTCTGTTCCGGTCGACCTCAATCCACACCCTGCCGCTGAGAGCGCCATGGCAGATCGTCGTCCCCCTGGGGAGTAGGCGCCCTCGCACCCGTCAGCGGCCCGATCTGTACCCCGTCCTGTACCCCTTGCCGGGGCGAGGGCCCGATGTCCGAGCTAGGCCCAGCCGCCGACGTACCCCTCGACGTCGGGTTCGTCGACGAGTCTCACCACGGAGGGGCTGCAGCGCACGACGGTCTCGTGCAGTGCATCCGAGCCCCAGCGTCGACCTCTGATCGCCGCTCGCCGGGAGCTGACGGTGAGGAGGGTCGCACCCTCGTCGTCGACGTAGACGATCGCCCCGGGCCCGCGTCCGTCCAGCTCGGCGACGGCCCGGCGCAGCTCGCCGTCGCGCACCCGCACCGGTGCGTCGGCGACCACCACGTCGACCCTGACCCGGTCGAGCCGACGCCCGTCGACCGCCAGCCCCGCGTCGCCGCCGACCACAGGCGCACCGACCGGCGCCCCGCCCGGCGCCCCGCCCGGCGCCCCGACGACCGACGCCTCGGGCACCTCCGCCAGGATCGAGTCCAGGCAGACGAACCGCGCCGCCTCGCCTCCCGTGAGCGGCCCGTGCAGGGCGACGTCGGCGTGCGGCCCGCGCAGCGCCCGGCCGCGGGACCCGGGGGCGGGCACGAGATCGGCGAGCAGCAGGGCCTCGGCGTTCTTCGCCCGTTGTCGATCGGCCAGGTCGCGGCCCGACCACTCCGGCCCGTCGTGCCAGGCCACGGCCGATGGCACGTGCGCCAGCACACCGCCCGCGAGCCAGGCGCGGTAGGCCCACTCCCAGTCCTCGCCGCCGTAGCGGGTGAACGTCTCGTCGTAGCCGCCGGTGTCGGCGAACAGGTCGGCCGAGCAGGCGGTGACCGCGCCGATCACGAAGCGGTACGAGCGGTCGTCGGCGTCGAGCAGATCTCGCGAGTCGGCGTACGCGCGGCGGAGCCAGGCCGGCTCGTCCAGTTCGAGTGCGGGGGCGACCTGCTCGACCCGTGCCTCCTCGGGGGCCCGATCGAGCGCTGCATGACGTCGGCGACCGGCCGCGACGACGTCGGAGGCGAGGGCGGGCAGACGGGTCAGCTCGCGGACGTAGTCGGGCTCGGGCGCGGTGTCGGCGTCGAGGAAGCACAGCACGTCGCCGTCGGCCACCGAGGCGCCGAGGTTGCGGGCGGCGGCGAGGCGGAAGCCGCGGTCCTCTTGCACGACGAGTCGCACCCCGTCGGGCACGCGCGGCGTCTCGGGCGACCCGTCGTCGACCACCACCACCTCGAGCCGCGAGGTCGGATGGGTCTGTCGGGCGAGGGCGAGCAGCGTGCGGTCGAGCTGCGCCTGCTGCCGGTAGTGCGCCACGACGACCGTGACCGAGGGAGGCGCGGGTGGCGTCACCCCGTCGAGGAGGTCCCAGCGGTTCCCCGGCAGGGCGCGCCCCCTCCCGGGACGGGGCGTCGGGCCCGTCACGGGGCGACCTCGCCCCACCACGCCAGGTGCGCCGCGGCGGTGTCGTCGAGCGTGGGGGCCAGAGAGGTGCCGGCCGGAAGCGCCGTCGACCGCGGGTCGCGGTGCGCGGCGAGCAGTGCGGCCGCCAGGGCGCCGTCGGACTCGGGGTCGTACAGGGCGATGCTGCCGGGCCGGAGGGCGTCCATCTCGCGGGTGTACCGGGTGTCGGCGACCACGGCCCGACGACCCTGCTCGGCCCAGTCGAGCAGCGAGCGGGACGCCGACCAGTGGCGGTGCGCCACGAGGGGCACGACGGGTGCGTGGAACGCGGCGGCGTAGGCCTCGTCTCCGAGGCGCCCCGTCACCTCGAAGCGGACGCCGACCGCCGTCGCGGCCGACGCCAGCGCGTCGACGTCGCGCTCGTGACCGGCAGACGGCCCGCCGAGGGCCACGACCGTCGCCGATGCCGCCTCGCCCCGGCGCACCAGGTCGCCGCAGGCCGCGATCGCGTCGTCGTGCCCCTTGCCCGGATAGACGTAGCCGGCGATGACGACGCGCAGCTCGGACGGGTCGGCCGCAGGAGGCGCGGATGCGGCATCCACGCCCCACCCCGCCGATCCCGCCGACACCGCCGCCGCGAACGGCGCGCCCGGTCGCGTCCCGAGCGGGGCGACCAGCACGCGGGGGAGAGCGTCGTCGACGTGCTCGGCCAGCAGCGACCGCTCGTGCTCGCTGCTCACGACGACGCCGTGGGCGGCCCGCGCCATGCGGCGGTACGCGGCGGCGCGCCGGTGCACGGCGGTCTCGCCGTCCGACGGCTGGGGGAGGTCGTGCAGGGTCACCGTCAGCGAGGTGAGGGCGGCCAGCCGTTCGATCCGATCGGCCGCGTCTTCGAGACTCGACCCGAACAGCTTGTCCGTCACGTGCAGATGGACCCGGGCGGGGCGCTCGTCGGCGACGAGGGTCTCGGCGAGCTCGGCCGTCGCGACATCGCGACGCCGCACCGCCGGGTCGGCCTGGATCAGCGAAGCGGCGACGTCGGACGCGTAGGCCGTCACGCCGTGAGAGGACGGGCCGACGACGATGCAGAGTGGGGTGGGCACGCGTCGGACGTTACACGCGGCAGCACCCGCGCCCGAGCGCCTGCCGAGGCCCCTGTGGAGAACACGGACAGCACGCACCCGATCGGCCTCCCTGGGAGTACGTTCCACAGGTGGCCCGAGTCGTCGTCGACGATCGGGCGCCGAGAAGCGGAGGAAGCATGACGCGCCCCTTGCGCGTCGTCGCCGTCCCCGCCTCGCACCCCTACGTGCGTCGGGTGACCGCCGACGACGCGATCACACTCCACGACGACCCGCGCCCCGACGGCGCCGCGCCGGGCGTCTGGTGGCCCCCGGTGGTGCTCGACGCGGCCTGGATCCGCGCCCACGCCGACGAGGCCGACCTGCTGCACATCCACTTCGGCACCGAGTCGTTCGACGTCGCCCACCTCGTGGACGCCGTCGACGCGGCCCACGCCGTCGGCTGGCCCGTCGTCCAGACCGTCCACGACCTCGACCACCCGCAGCTCGCCGACGCCGACCAGGGCCGCTACGTCGCCCAGCTCGACGCCCTGCTGCCCCGCGTCGACGCGGTTCTGACCCTGACCGAGGGCGCCGCGGCCGAGATCGCGCGCCGCTGGGGAGTGGAGGCCGTCGTCGTGCCGCACCCGCGCCTCCTCGGCCCCGAGTCCACCGCCGACACCGCCGACACCGCTCCCATCGGCTTCGCCGCCGAGGGGAGGGTCGTCGGCCTGCATCTGAAGGACCTCCGGCCCGGTGTGGACGGGCCGAGCGCCACGACGGCGCTCGTCGCGGCCCTCGACCTCCTCCGCGCCCGCGGGCACGCCGTCACGGGCGAGGTGCGCCTGCACCGCTCCGTCCGCGACCCCGCCGCCCGCGACGAGGTCCGACGCCTCTGCGCCGCCTCCGACGCGGTCGTCCTCGTCGAGCACGACCGCCTCGACGACACCGCGCTCGCCGCAGGGCTCGCCCGCCTCGACGCCTGCGTGCTGCCCTACCGGCACGGCACCCACTCGGGCTGGCTCGAGCTCTGCTGGGACCTCGGCGTGCCCGTCGTCGCACCCGACACCGGGCACTACGCCGACCAGCACGACGACCCGACCGTCGCCTCCGCCCGGTTCGCCGCCGACGGCTCGGCGCTCGCCGACGCCCTCGACGGGGTGCTCCGGGCGGGTGCCCGCCCCGGCACGACGCATCGACGTGACATCATCACCGCACGATCGGCCGAACGCGACCGGGTCGACAGTGATGTCGTCCGCTCCCACCTGGCCGTCTACCGCGCCGCCCTGGCGCGTCCCCGAGCTCGGCCGGCACCGTCGGATCCCATGATCCAGCCCGCCCGACGACCCGCCCCGCCCGCCGAGAGGACTCCTGCGTGACACCGCCACGACCCTTGCGCATCGCCACCATCGCCCCCCTCCGGTTCCCGATCCGACAGCCGCACGCCGGCGGCGTCGAGTCGGCCCTGTGGAACGAGGTCGCGACCCTCCGTCGACGCGGTCACCACGTCGACCTCGTCGCCCCGCGCGGCTCGGACTTCATGACCGACGGCCCCGCCGAGTACGTCATGCCCGCGGTCGCCTGGGCTGATGGCGAGATCGCCGCAGACGACACCTACCCGGCCGGTTACCTCGACGACGCGCTTCCCCGTCTCGACGCCGCCCTCGACCGCATCCGCCGTCACGCCGACGAGTACGACGTGGTCGTCAACCACTGCCTGCACGGTCTCCCTCTCGAGCGGGCCGGATCGCTCGGGGTCCCGGTCGTCTCGACCCTGCACACGCCCGTCATCCCCGAGCTGCTCGCCGCCGACCGCGCGTCGGTCGGCGGTCGCAGCACGTTCCTGTCGGTCAGCCGCCACACGGCCGACGAGTGGTCGGCCGTGGGCGTCGACTCGGTCGTGCTGCCGAACGGCGTCGACGAGTCGCTCTGGCCTCAGGGGCCGGGAGGCGCGGGTCTCGTGTGGTTCGGACGTCTCGTCCCCGAGAAGGGCACCCACCTCGCGATCGAGGCCGCGCGCCTCCTCGACCTGCCCCTGACGATCGTCGGTCGCATCGGCGACCAGGCCTACTTCGACCGCTTCGTCGCGCCCGCGCTCGGCGACCGGGTCGCCTACGTCGGGCCTCTCGGGCAGGCCGAGCTGGCTGACCTCGTCGGTCGGAGCGCCTGCTCGCTCACGACCCCGGTCTGGGCCGAGCCGTTCGGGCTCGTCGTGCCCGAGGCGCTCATGACGGGCACCCCCGTCGCCGCGCACGACGTGGGGGGCGTGACCGAGATCGCCCGTGGTTCCGTCGGGATCACCACCGTCCCCCTGGGCGACCCGGCCGCGTTGGCCGTCGCCGCCCGGGACCTCATCGAGGCGTCGCGCATGCCCGGGGGGCGCGACGACATCCGCGCCAGCACCATCGCGCGCTTCTCCCTCGGAGCCCGGGTCGACCGCCTCGAGGAGGTGCTGCGCGCGACTGTGCGCCGCGAGGGTCTCCGCCGCGAGGGTCTCGATCACGACGCGCTCGAGGTCGACGCGCTCGAAGCCGACGCGTCGGACGCGTCGCACGCCGAGCGGCCCGAGGAGGCCGCGTGAGCCGACCCGTCGTCGGCTGGTACCTGCACCACCACGGAGGAGGGCACGTCGCACGGTTCCGTGCCGTCCGCCCGCAGGTCGACGCCGACGTCGTGGTGTTCAGCTCGCGCCCCGCGCCCGACGACCTGCCCGCCGACACCCGCTGGACGACCCTCCCGCTCGACGCGGGGGTCGAGATCGACGGGGCCGGGCGTGAGCTCGATCCCGCCGGGGCCGACCCGACGGCGGACGGCGTGCTGCACTGGGCGCCGCTGGGTCATCGGGGTCATCGCGACCGGCTCGCGGCGATCGCCGAGACCGTCGCCCGCGAGCGGATCGACGCGATGGTCGTCGACGTCTCGGTCGAGGTCGGACTGCTCGCGCGCCTCCTCGGCGTCCCGGTCGTGCTGTTCACCCAGCCCGGTGATCGCGACGACGAGCCGCACGCCCTGATCGAACGCCTCGCCGCCGCGATCATCGCGCCCTGGCCGCGCGAGCTCATGGAGCCGGCGCATCTCGCCGCCCATCGCGACCTCGTCGCCTACACCGGCGGCGTCAGCCGGCATGACCGCCGCGCGGCGGCTCGTGAGCCTGCGGCCGGGTCCGACGGCACCCGCGTGCTCGTCCTCGCGGGAGGCGGCGGACACGATGTCACCGCCGACGACATCGAGGAGGCGCGCGCCGCCACCCCGGGAACGCACTGGACGGTGCTCGGGGTCGACGGCGTCGACGGGCGGCCGTCCGTCGTGGTCGACGACCCGTGGCCGGCCCTGAACCGGGCCGACGTGGTCGTCACCTGGGCGGGGCAGAACGCCGTGGCCGACATCGCCGCCGCGGGCGCCCGCGCGATCGTCGTGCCGCAGGCGAGGCCCTTCGGCGAGCAGATCGCCACCGCGACCGCACTCGACCGAGCGGGGCTCGCCGTCGTCGAGCAGGTCTGGCCGACGGCCGAGCGGTGGCCCGAGGTCATCGCGCGCGCTCTCGACCTCGAGCCCGACTGGGCGCGGTGGGGCACGGCCGGCGCCGCCCGACGGGCCGCCGACGTCATCGAGCGCGTCGCCGGCTCGGAGCAGCAGCCCGGTCGGCACGTCGCCGTCGTCACCCTCTGCTCGGCCGCCCGACTCGACCACCTGCGGCATCAGCTCGCGGCCGTCGTGCGCGATGCCGCCTCGCCCGAGCCCGAGCCCGAGCCCGAGCCCGAGTCCGAGCCCGAGCTCGGACCCGAGCCCGTTCCCGGACCCGCCGGCGCGTCGGCCCCGTCACGGTCGACGGCTCCGCGCGTGTCCACCGTCGTGGTCTGGCTCGACGACGATCCCGCCCCGAGCGATCTGGGCGTCGACCTCGTGGTGCACATGCCGCCGGCCTCCGAGGGCTTTCGACTCGCGGCCGCGCGCAACGCCGGGGCCGACGCCGCGGTGGGGCTCGGCGCCGACCTCGTGGTGTTCCTCGACGCCGACTGCGTGCCCTCGCCCTCGCTGGTCTCCCGCTACGTCGACGCCGCCCGCGCCGAACCCGACGCGGTGCTCTGCGGCCCCGTCACGTACCTCGCACCCGGCGTCGACGTCGACGACCCGGCCGTGCTCGCCGACCTGACCGCTCCGCACGCGGCTCGACCTGCGCCTCCTGCGGGGCTGCTGGCCCGGGCCGGCGACGGCGAGTACGCCCTGTTCTGGTCGCTCTCGTTCGCGCTCACGGCACGCGCCTGGCGCTCCGGTCCGCGCTTCGACGAGCGCTACGTCGGCTACGGCGGCGAGGACACCGACTTCGCCTTCGCGTTCCGCCGGGCGGGTCGGCCGCTCGTCTGGGTCGGCGGGGCCGACGCGTACCACCAGCACCACCCGACCTCGTCGCCCCCGTGGCAGCACCTCGACGACGTGCTCCGCAACGGGCGGCTCTTCGCCGAGCAGTGGGGGGAGTGGCCGATGACCGGCTGGCTCGAGGCCTTCGCCCGCGGGGGAGCGGTGCGGCGCATCGGCGACGGCTGGGAGCGCGTGCCCGAGTGGGACGGCTCGACCCGGCCCGGTGCGTGAGCCCGCTCAGCGCGTGAGCGTGCAACGCGTGAGCCCGCTCAGCGCGTGAGCGTGTACTGCACGTCGACCGCGTGGTCGGTGAATCCGCGCGCCGCGTACAGGCGGAGCGCCGCCGTGTTGTCGCCCTCGACGTAGAGGGCCGCCGTGCCGACGCCCTTCTCGGCGAGGCGGGCCATGCCGGCGTCGACCACCGCGCCTCCCAGGCCCTCGCCCTGGTGATCGGGGGAGACCCCGACCGCGTAGAACTCGCCCGGCTGACCGGTCTCGACCTTGAGCCAGCAGAATGCGATCAGCTCGTCGCCGCGCCAGAGCAGCACGAAGTCGTCGGCGTCGAACCACGGGTCGGCGCGGCGGGCGTCGAGATCGCCCTGGTCGAGCGAGCCCTGCTCGGGGTGATCGGCGAACGCACGGGCGTTGAGTTCGAGCCAGGCCGTGTCGTCGACACCGGGGCGGAAGGCCGCGACGCGGTCGCCGTCGGACAGACGGGGTGCGCGCGAGGCCACCGGGGCCCGCTGCTGCAGCAGTCGGCGGGTCTCGACGGCGCCGAAGCGTGAGCCGAGCGCCCGTGCGCCGGGCAGGTCGCCGTGCGCCCAGAAGGCGATCGGGCCGGTCGTCTCGTCGAGCACCGTCTGCACGAGTCGCGCACCGAGACCACGGCGGCGGTGCTCGGGGTGCACGGCCAGCTCGGCCTCGCCCTCACGGACGATCGCCGCCGCCTGGCCGTCGCCCAGCACCCGGGCCTCGCCCGAGCGCAGCTCGACGAGCGACTGGTCGTTGAACGGGGGGCTCCCGTCGGTCGTCGCGGCCGCGGACGCCAGGGCCAGCACGTCGGCGATCCGGCCCGGACCGCCCGTGCCGCTCGTTCCGTCGGAGGCGGCCGAGGAGGCGCGGGTCGACCCGCCGGGATCGCTCACGGTCAGGCCCCCGGCGCGACGTTGTCGTCGTCGTACACGTTGAACCGGTAGCCGACGTTGCGCACGGTGCCGATCAGCGACTCGAGGTCGCCGAGCTTGGCGCGGAGACGGCGGACGTGCACGTCGACCGTGCGGGTGCCGCCGAAGTAGTCGTAGCCCCAGACCTCGCTGAGCAGCTGCTCGCGCGTGAAGACCCGGGAGGGGTGCGTCGCGAAGAACCGGAGCAGCTCGAACTCCTTGAAGGTGAGGTCGAGCGGGCGGCCGTGCACCTTGGCCGAGTAGCTCGCCTCGTCGATGACGACACCCGACGCGTGGATCTTCGACCCGGTCTGCGACTGGGCGAGACGCCCCGTGACGAGTCGGATGCGAGCGTCGACCTCGGCGGGGCCGGCACCCTCGAGGATGACGTCGTCGACGCCCCACTCGGCGTTGACCGCGGTGAGCCCGCCCTCGGTGAGCACGAGCACGATCGGCACGGTGACGCCCGTCGTGCGGAGGATCTTGCAGAGCGACTTGGCGCTCGCGAGATCGGCCCGCGCGTCGACGAAGATCAGATCGCTGGATGGCGCGTTCACCAGTTGCGCGGGTTCGGCGGGGATCTGGCGGGTACGGTGACTGAGGAGTGCGAGCGCGGGGAGGACGTCGGGCCCGCCTGCCGAGGTCAGTACCAAGAGCTGCGCCACACGACCTCCAGTGAATGTACTGTCGAGCAGTCTAAAACATGAGCCCGGCCCATCCCGACCACCCGATGCTAGGGCAGGTCTCGAACGGAGAACGACGAAGTGGCAGATCCCCTGACCCCCAGCGCGGTCGACACGGCGCGGCTCAAGCCGTTGACGATCATCCCCGTGTGGCTCGCCGCCGTCGTCGCGGCCGTGCTCATCGTCGTCGTCGCCCCGCGCGACGAGGCGTTCACCTGGCTCTCCCTCTCACTGGGCGGTCTGATCGTCCTGACGTTCGTGCTGCAGCTCGCGGCGAGTCAGAAGGACGGTTTGGTGTCGCGCACGATGCTGGCCCTCTGCGGCAGCCTCGTCGTGCTCGCCATGGCGACCCTGGTGGTGGCCGTCACCGGCTGACCCGCGCGCGGCCGCCCAGGGCGGCGCGCCTGCCGATGCCCCGAGGGTCTGCTGAGGCCCTCCCGATGTCGGTGGTCGGCGGGTAGGGTTGCCCGCATGGATTCCTTGCTCGCTCTCGAGTTGTTCTTCGTCGGCCTCCTCGCCCTGGCGTCCCTCGGCATCGGGTTCGTGTCGGTCGTCGTGCTGGTCAAGCTCTTCAAGGGTCAGCGCTGACCTTGATCGACATCCCCACCGACCTGCCGTCCGAGCTCGTCCCCCTGTCGTGGTTGATCGGCGTATGGGAGGGCACCGGCGTCGTCGACTACAAGATCGGCGAAGGCGATCCCGACCTGCCCGCCGACGGCTCCGAGCCCGCCGAGCGGCGCGTCCACGAGTTCGGTCAGCGCATCAGCTTCAGCCACGACGGTCTGCCGTTCCTCAACTACAGCTCGTTCACCTGGCTGCTCGACGACGAGCGCACGCCGTTGACGACCGAGACGGGCTACTGGCGGCTCGAGCGGCCGGCCGAGGTGGGCGACCGCGGCCCGGGCATGCTGCCCGGCGTCGGCGTCCAGCCGTACAACTCGGCGCGCGCCGTCGAGATCCTCCGCACCCCCGACGACGGCTTCGGTCTCGAGGTGCAGATCGTGCACCCCACCGGGGTCAACGAGCTCTACCTGGGTCGTGTCAAGGGCCCGCGCATCGATCTGGCGACCGACGCCGTGCTGCGGTCGAGCAATGCCAAAGAGCACTCGGCGTCGACCCGCATGTACGGGCTCGTCGAGAACGACCTCCTCTGGGCATGGGACATCGCGGCCCTCGGCCAGGAGCTCCGCACGCACGCGTCCGGCAGGCTGTCGCGCGTTGACTGACACCTCCGCGGGCGGCGCGACCGACGCGACCACCGCCTCCTCGACCGGCTCCGGGTACCGCTCGCCGTTCGCCGCGCGCGACGGCTTCGTCGACGACGGCACCGGGGTCGCCGCCCACTACGGCGAGCTGATCCGCGAGCAGCGTCTGCTCTCGCAGGGCACGGCGGTCGTCGACCTCTCGAACCGCGGCGTGCTCACCGTGAGCGGCCCCGACCGGCTCAGCTGGCTCAACTCGCTGACCAGTCAGAGCGTCGGGCGTCTGGCGCCCGGCGAATCGACCGAGACCCTGCTGCTCGACGCCAACGGGCGACTCGAGCACGCGGTGCGGCTCGTCGACGACGGCGAGACCGCCTGGCTGCTCGTCGACGGCGACGAGACCGAGCCGCTTCGGGCCTGGCTCGATCGGATGCGCTTCATGCTCCGGGTCGAGGTCGTCGACCGGTCGTCCGACATGGCGACGGTGGGGTCGATGCACGACCTCTCCGCCGACGACCGGGTGCCCGTGCTCACCTCGAACGACGTCGCCATCGCCTGGGTCGACCCCTGGCACGAGGTCGCCGTCGGCGGTCACAGCTACGCCGACTCCGAGAGCCACCCCGGCAGGCAGTGGTCGTACCGAGAGACCCTCGTGGCCCGAGACGATCTCGCCGCGCTGGCCGCGTCTCCCGCCGCCGACCTGCCCGCCGCCGGCACGCTCGCCCTCGAGGCGCTGCGGATCGAGGCCTGGCGCCCGCGTCTCACGACCGAGGTCGACGAGCGCAGCATCCCGCACGAGCTGGACTGGATGCGCAGCGCCGTCCACCTGGCGAAGGGCTGCTACCGCGGCCAGGAGACCGTCGCCAAGGTGCACAACATCGGGCACCCGCCGAGGCGCCTGGTGATGCTGCACCTCGACGGCAGCGACGGCGTGCTGCCCGAGCACGGCGCCGCCGTCGTGCTCGCATCGCCCCCGACCGGCGCGTTCGGTCAGACCGCCGCCGACGCCGACCCCGGTGCCGACCCCGAAGCGCAGCCCCGCTCGCCCACCGTCGTCGGTCACGTGACCAGCGTCGCGCTGCACCACGAGCTCGGCCCCGTCGCGCTGGCGCTCGTGAAGCGCACCACCCCCGAGACGGCGGCACTCGCCGTCGTCGCCGACGACATCGTGGTCGCCGCCTCGCAGGAGGTCATCGTGCCCTCGTCCGCCGGCGCCGCAGCGGGGGTACCCCGCCTGCCCCGTCTCGGCGCCGTCCGCCGCTGACCCGGCGGTGAGCGGGTCCGAGGGCGCGAGCGCCTCGTCGACGCGACGGGTGCGGTCGATGCTGACCCGCGCCTCCGGCGGGTTCGATCCGAGGGTGGCCACCGCGCGCACGATCGCGTCGGGCCCCGCGGTCGTGCAGATCGTCGTGGCGGTCTCGCTCTCGTACGCGATCACGCACTACCTCCTGGGGCACGCGATCCCGCTGCTGGCCGTGACGATCACCATCTCGTCGCTCGGGCTCGCCCGCGACGCCCGGCCGCGACGGGTGCTCGAGAACGCCGTCGGGGTGCTAATCGGCATCGCCCTCAGCGAGGTGCTGCTGATGATCGTCGGCAAGGGGCTCTGGCAGATCGCCCTGGTGCTGTCCGTCGCCCTCCTGGTGGGGCGCTTCTTCTCGTCGAGCAGCGCGTTCGCGGCTGCCGCGGCGACCCAGTCGATGCTCGTGATGCTGCTGCCCGACCCCGACGGCGGGCCCTTCGTCCGCAGCATCGACGGTGCGATCGGCGGCATCGTGGCGCTGCTGATCACGGCGGTGATCCCGCGTGATCCGATCGGTCTGGCCCGTGCCGACGCCGAGCAGCTCTTCGCCGAGGTCGAGCAGGCGTTCGCCTCGCTGGTCGCGGCGGTGCGCACCGACGACGTCCGTCGGGCCGACGACGCCCTCCGCCGCCTGCGCTCGACGCAGCCGCTGCTCGACGACTGGTCGTCGACCCTCGAGTCGGCGCAGTCGATCGCGCGGCTGTCGCCGTTCCTGCGCTCGCGACTGCCTCACCTCCGGCAGCAGGCCGTCGTGCGCCGCTGCGTCGACCTCGCCGTGCGCAACCTCCGGGTGATCGCTCGTCGGCTCGACACCTCCGTCGGCGACGGGGTCGATCGCCGTGCGGTCGGCGATCTGCTCGAGAGCACCGCGCGGGCCGTGGGTGTGCTCGGCGAGTCCCTGCGCGACGTCGAGAGGCGACCCGTCGCGCGCGAGGCGCTGACCGCTGTGGCCCGCCGACTCGACCCGGCCGTGGTCGTGCCGGGTGCGCCCGTGACCGAGGCGATGATCGTGCTGATGATGCGCCCGCTGCTGGTCGACCTGCTCATGGCGACGGGGCTCGACCACGACGAGGCCCGCGCCCTGCTCGCCCGCGTCTGACCGGCCTCGCGACTCAGGCCCGCGCCCTGCTCGCCCGCGTCTGTCCGGTCGACCGACCGGCCCGGCGCCTCAAGCTCGGGGCGCGACCGCCGTCTGACCGGTCGCCCGACCGGCCCCGCGACTCAGGCCCGGGGTGCGACCGCCTGCCACGGCAGCGACAGCTCGCCGAGCCGCCAGCGCGAGCGACCGTGCCGCACCGGCCACCCGCCGTCACGCAGCCCCTGCACCGTCGCCAGCCAGCGCTGCACCGGGCCGTACACCGACAGCGGCGCCGCGACGGCCCACTGGCGATCGAGGTCGACGAGCAGATCGTGCACGCGCTCGCCCGGGACGTTGCGGTGGATGAGCGCCTTGGGCAGCCGCTCGGCCACGACCGACGGCACGTCGAGCTCGGCGAGCCGCAGCGACACGGTGAACGCCTGCGGCCCCTCGGGCGTCACGTCCACCCAGCTCGCCACGCGGCCGATCTCGTTGCAGGTGCCCTCCACGAGCACGCCGCCGGGCTGCAGCCGCGCGGTCATCAGCGCCCAGGAGTCGACGACCTGCGACTCGTCGTACTGCCGCAGCACGTTGAACGCCCTGATCACGGCGGGTCGGCGGTCGCCGTCGAGCGGCACCTCGAAGCCGCCCCGGCGGAAGCTCACGCCCGGTCGCGCCGACAGGTTCGCGAGTCTGACCCGCTCGGGATCGATCTCGATGCCCACCACCTCGACGTCGGGGCGGACCCGCAGGAGGCGCTGGTGCAGTTCGAGAGGGGTCGTCGCGCTCGCCCCGTACCCCAGGTCGACCACCAGCGGGTCGTCGGCCCGGCGGAACGACGGGTGGGCGGCGATCCACCGGTCGACGCGGCGGAGCCGGTTGGTGCCGGTCGTGCCTCGGGTGATCGAACCGATGGGCATGCGCCGAGTCTGCCAGCATGTCGTCGCGATACGCTTGTCGCATGACTTCGACCCTCATCCTCCTGCGTCACGGCAACAGCGAATGGAACGCGAAGAACCTCTTCACGGGATGGGTCGACGTGCGACTCACCGAGCAGGGCCGCGCCGAGGCGAAGCGCGCCGGCGAGCTGCTGCGTGACAACGACCTGCTGCCCGACATCCTCTACACGTCGCGGCTGACCCGTGCCATCCAGACCGCCGACATCGCGCTCGAAGAGGCCGACCGGCTGTGGATCGACGTCAAGCGCTCCTGGCGGCTCAACGAGCGCCACTACGGCGCCTTGCAGGGCAAAGACAAGGCTCAGACGCTCGAGCAGTACGGCCCCGAGCAGTTCCAGACCTGGCGTCGCTCGTTCGACGTGCCGCCGCCCCCGCTCGACGACGACAGCGAGTTCTCGCAGGCCCACGACAAGCGCTACGCCGAGCTCGGCATCGACGCCCCGCGCACCGAGTCGCTGGCCCTCGTCATCGAGCGGATGCTGCCCTACTGGCACAGCGACATCACCGAGAGCCTCGCCGCCGGCGACGTCACGCTGGTGGTGGCCCACGGCAACTCGCTGCGCGCCCTGGTCAAGCACCTCGACGGAATCGGCGACGACGAGATCTCCGAGCTGAACATCCCCACCGGCATCCCGCTGGTGTACGAGCTCGACGACGACTTCGCGCCGACCGGCCCCGGCCGGTACCTCGACCCCGAGGCCGCCGCCGCGGGTGCCGCCGCGGTCGCGAACCAGGGCAAGAAGTAGCTCGAACCGCCCTGCGGCCGCGCTGAGACGGGTGTGGGGCGGGTTCGCGTCATCCGGGGCGGGTCAGCGCTGACCCGCCGCGGAGGACACCGACCCGCCGCACCCGAACCGGCCGCACCCGAACCGCCCGCACGCGAGCCCGCCGCACCCGAACCGCCGGCAGGCGAGCCCGCCGCACCGGGCCCCGGCTAGACGAACTGCGCGCTGATCTCCAGCACCAGCGCGTCGATGTCGACCGGGGTGCTCGTGTCGACGCGGATCACCGGCCACGCCCCCAGGGGCTCTGCGGCGGCCGCCCACTCGCCCCACGCCGCCCGGGTCGACTCGACCGTCCCGTGGGCCGGGTGCCGCCCGCCCGCCGCGATCCGGTCGACGCTGCGCTGCAGGGCCACCTCGGGGTCGACGTCGCACCAGACCTCGACGGTGCGGGGCGACCCGGCGCGGGCCACACCCGACCGTGCGCCCTCGAGCTCGGTCGGGCGGTGCCAGAACGCGTCGACGACCACGCCCGCCTCGACCTCGGCCGCCATCGACCACACGGTCTCATGGGCGATCCGGTCGATCGCCTCGGGGGCGACCATCGGCCCGGCCAGGTCGACCAGCGCCTCCTCGACGGGGTCGTGGGCGAGCAGCGGGCAGCCCAGCACACCCGCGAGCGTGGCCGAGAGGGTGGTCTTGCCCGAGCCGGGCAGACCGTTGACGAGGATCGCGACTGAAGCCATCCCGCCATCCTCTCGCAGTTCTGCGGGGGCGGACGCGAAGGAGGCGCGGTGTCCGTCAGGCGGACACCGCGCCTCCTCGGCGATGCGGGCTCTCAGACCTCGGATGCGACCCAGTCGCCGGTCGCCAGGTACTGGACCTTCTTGGCGATGGAGACCGCGTGGTCGGCGAAGCGCTCGTGGTAGCGCGAGGCGAGGGTGGAGTCGACCGTGTCGACGGCCGCGCCCTTCCAGGTCTCGCCGAGCACCTTGTCGAAGACGCTGAGGTGCAGCTCGTCGATGCGGTCGTCGTCGTTGCGGATCTCCTCGGCGAGGCGCACGTCTTCGGTGGTCAGCAGCTCGGTGAGCTTGTTCGCGATCGCGACGTCGAGCTCGCCGAGCTCCTTGAACGTCGGGCGCAGCGACTTCGGCACGACCTTCTCGGGGAACCGGTAGCGCGCCAGCTGGGCGATGTGCTCGGCCATGTCGCCCATGCGCTCGAGCGAGGCGCTGATGCGCAGCGCGCTCACGACGATGCGCAGGTCGCGGGCGACCGGGTTCTGGCGGGCCAGGATGTCGATGGCCAGCTCGTCGAGGGCGATGGCGCGCTCGTCGATGGCGTCGTCGTCGGCGATGACCTGTTCGGCCAGCGACACGTTCGACTCGTTGAAGGCCGTCGTGGCGTTCTTGATCGAGACGGCGACGAGGCCTGAGATCTCGACCAGGCGCTCCTGGACCTCTTGCAGCTCCTGCTGGAATACCTCGCGCATGTCGTAGTCGACCCTCTCGTAGCTCGCGGGGGCGTGGACGCCCGGCAGCGGGGGCGATGTCGCCCGCACAGTCCAGTCCAGCCTCATGGGTGAAGGTTAACGACCGGTGCCGGTGGTCTGAACACTCACCAAAGTACAGGCCGTCGCAGCCCCTCCCGTTCATCATGCCCCGCGCGGGTCACTATCGTGATGGCATGGACTCAGCCTGGTTGGTTCCGCTGTCGCTGGCCTTCGGGGCCGTGGCCGGTGCCGCGATCGTCATCGTCGTGGTGGCGGCGCACGCCAGGTCCGTCAAGGTGGCACGGCTCGTCGAGGTGTCGCTGCCCGACGGCATCGACGCCGTGCTCGACGCGCTCGAGTCGGCGGGCGTCGTCGTCGACCCGTCGGGCAACGTGCTCAAGGCGTCGCCCCGGGCGCTGCAGCTCGGTCTGGTCTCGGCGCAGCAGCACCTCGTGCACGCCGAGATCGAGGACCTCGTGGCCCTCGCCCGGCGCGAAGGCGAACCGCAGGCCGACGAGCTCACCCTCGCGCGCCTCCCGGGCAGCGAGGCGACGTTCGTGCTGGGCGTGCGCGTGGCGCCGCTCGGCGGTCGGTACGTGCTCGTGCTCGCCGAGGA
The DNA here is from genome assembly GCF_979258095.1 of Frigoribacterium sp. AC394. NCBI lineage: Bacteria > Bacillati > Actinomycetota > Actinomycetes > Micrococcales > Microbacteriaceae > Frigoribacterium > Frigoribacterium sp. AC394. The sequence continues at coordinate 2,371,069 of NZ_OZ409834.1, forward strand.
CCGCAGCGAGGGGCGTCGTCTCGACGACATGCGGCGCGACTTCGTCGCCAACATCAGTCACGAGCTGAAGACCCCGATCGGCGCGGTCGGGCTGCTGGCCGAGGCACTCGAGTCGGCGTCGTCCGACCCCGAGCAGGTGCGGCACTTCGCGAAGAGCCTGACCCGCGAGGCCGGTCGCCTGGGGCGCCTCACACAGGACATCATCGAGCTCTCGAGGCTGCAGGCGACCGACGCCCTCGAATCGAGCGAGCCGATCGACGTGCGCGTCGTCGTCGACACCGCGGTCGACCGCAACCGCGTCGTCGCCGACGCCCGCGGCATCTCCCTCGTCGTGCGCGGCGGTCGGCATGCGACGGTGCTCGGCGACGAGCAGATGCTCGTGACGGCCGTCGACAACCTGATCGCCAACGCCATCAACTACTCGCCCGACGGCTCGCGGGTCGGCATCGGCGCCACCGTCGACGACTCGGGCACCGTCGAGGTCGCCGTGACCGACCAGGGCTACGGGATCCCCGACGACGAGCTCGACCGCGTCTTCGAGCGCTTCTACCGCGTCGACCCGGCGCGGTCGCGGCGGACGGGCGGCACCGGGCTCGGGCTCGCGATCGTGAAGCACGTGATCCAGAATCACGGGGGCGACGTGCGCGTCTGGTCGCAGGTCGGCAAGGGCAGCACCTTCACCCTCCGTCTGCCCGAGGCGCGCACGCAGCCGGAGACCCGATCGACCCCCCTGCCGGTCACCACCAGACAAGACCGCACCGCCCGACACGACGGCGCCCGAACAGACGGCGCCCGCCGCGAGGGCGCCACCCGACAAGACATCGAGGCACGATGACGACCCACATCCTGATCGTCGAAGACGAGGAGTCGCTCAGCGAACCGCTGGCGTTCATCCTCGAGCGCGAGGGCTACCGCACGACGGTCGCCGAAGACGGCCCCGCGGCGATCGCCGCGTTCGAGAAGGGCGGCGCCGACCTGGTGCTGCTCGACCTCATGCTGCCCGGCATCCCCGGCACCGAGGTCTGCCGGGTCATCCGCACCAGGTCGCAGGTGCCGATCGTCATGCTGACCGCTAAAGACAGCGAGGTCGACATCGTCGTCGGGCTCGAGCTCGGCGCCGACGACTACGTCACGAAGCCGTACTCGACGCGCGAGCTGCTGGCGCGCATCCGGGCCGTGCTGCGCCGCCGCGTCGACACCGACGACCTCTCCGACTCGATGCTCGAGGCCGGCGACATCCGGATGGACGTCGAGCGCCACGTCGTCACCGTGCGCGGCGCCGACATCGCCATGCCCTTGAAGGAGTTCGAGCTGCTCGAGCTGCTGATGCGCAACGCCGGCCGGGTGCTCACCCGCGGTCAGCTGATCGATCGCGTCTGGGGCGCCGACTACTTCGGCGACACCAAGACGCTCGACGTGCACATCAAGCGCATCCGTTCGAAGATCGAGGCCGTGCCGTCGGAGCCGAAGGCCCTGGTGACCGTGCGCGGACTCGGGTATCGCATCGAGGCCTGACCCCCGCCTCCTGCCCTGTCGCCCTCGCCCGGCCGCCCTCCGATCGGAGCCGAGGAGGCGCGGGTCGGGGCGGACGACGAGAGGCCCGGCCCCGCACACTGCGGGCCGGGCCTCTCGTGGTGCGTGCGGTGCCTACGGAGCGGTGGTGGCGCTCGGCGTGGCGCCCTCTTGGGTCGTGCCCTCGTTCGTCTGGCGGTCGTTGCCCTCGGGGTTGGCGCTGGACTCGGGGAGCGGCGTCGAGTCGGTGCCCGGCTCGGCGCTCGTGGCGGGGGAGGGGAGCAGCGTCGCGTACTCGGGCAGGTCGCCGTTGAGCACGGGCACCTGGAGGGTCTTGCCGGTCTCGGTGCCGTACTGGATGTAGACGGGGAGCAGCGAGCCGACCGTGAGGTCGAGGTCGGACATGAGCAGCTGCTCGTCGCCCTCGGTCGTGCCGCGGCTGACCTGCGAGTCGCCCTCGACGGTGACGGTCTCGGTCTGGCGACCGGCCTCGGTCTCGTACTGGAACGAGACGTCGACGCTGTCGTCGCCCGTGTTGAGCACGACCATGCTGAGGCTGGCCTCGGTGCCGTCTTCGGTCAGCGCGATCGCGTTGCGCACGGCGACGTCGCCGATGTTCAGGCTGGTGCCGTCGCTGGCGTCGTACTGCTTGAGGGTCGCCTGGGGGCTGATGAAGTTGCACCCGGCGGCGACGAGCACGACGCCGACCCCGACGGCGGTGGCCGCCACGGTGCGGCGGGCGAGCGCCGATCGAAGTTCCAGCACAGATCCGTCTCGCACGGGTGTCCTCCAGGATCCAGTCAAAGCAAAAGGTCTCTACAGCCTAGCCACCGCGGGGCAGGCCGGAGGGTAAGGGAGCCCTTACCGGTAGGCCCCCATGTTAGCCTGTGAGCCGCAGGATGGAGCCAGATTGATGCAGTTCGAGCCCGGCGTGACCGAGGTCGACGATCTGCTCGTCGACGTCGCCCGCGCAGTCGTCGTCGTCGCCGCCGGCAGCGGCACCCGTCTCGCCCAGGGGGCGCCCAAGGCCTTCGTCGCGGTCGCCGGCCGCAGCATCCTCGAGCGATCGCTCGAGTCGATCTTCGCGTCGGCCGACCCCGTGCAGGTGGTCGTCGTGGTGCCGGTTGCCCTCGTCGACGAGTCGCGCGCCCTGGTCGACTCCGTCGCCGGGCCGGCCTCGGGCTACGCGTCGGTCGTCGCCGGCGGTGCGAGCCGTCAGTCCTCGGTCGCGGCCGGGCTCGCCCGCGTCGCCCCCTCGGTCGCGACCGTGCTCGTGCACGACTGCGCGCGACCGTTCACCCCGACCGCGCAGTTCGACCTCGTCGCCTCGACGGTCGAGCGGACCGGTCACGGGGTCGTGCCGGGTCTGCCCGTCAGCGACACCATCAAGCGCATCGGGTCCGACGGCGAGGTCGTCGAGACCGTCGACCGCTCCGAGCTGGTCGCCATGCAGACGCCGCAGGGGTTCCCCCGGGCCGAGCTCGACGCGGCCTACGCCACGGCGGGGGCCGAGCACACCGACGACGCAGCGCTCTTCGCCGCGCACGGGCACCGGGTCGTCGTCGTCGAGGGCGACCCCGTGGCCTTCAAGATCACCACCCCGTGGGATCTCCGCCGGGCCGAGACGATCGCCCGCGAGCGCGCCGCAGTCGACCCCGGCCCGCACGCCGCCGACGCCGACGCCGCCACCGCCGAGCGCGGTTCGCGCCCCGACGACGACGCGCACCGGCTCCGCACGGGTCTGGGCGTCGACGTCCACGCCTTCGACGACCGGCAGCCGCTGCACCTCGGTCTGCTGCACTTCGAGGGCGAGGCGGGTCTGGCAGGGCACAGCGACGGCGACGCCGTCGCGCACGCCCTGGTCGACGCCCTGCTGTCGGCGGCGGGCCTCGGCGACATCGGCTCGATGTTCGGCACCGACGACCCGCGCTTCGCCGGCGCGAGCGGCGAGGTCTTCGTCACCGCGACGCTCGAGCGCCTGACCGCGGCCGGGTTCGACGTCGTCTCGGCGGCGGTGCAGGTCATCGGCAACCGCCCGCGGCTCGCACGCCGTCGCCTCGAGATGGAGGCGCGGCTCATCGAGGTCGTCGGCGCACCGGTCAGCGTCTCGGCGACCACCACCGACGGGCTCGGCTTCACCGGGCGGGGCGAGGGCGTCACGGCGATCGCGACCGCGCTGGTCGCCGTCGTCGACGGCACCTCAATAGGCTGATCGCGTGACAATCCGCCTCTACGACTCCCGCGCCCAGGCGCTCGTCGACTTCGAACCGCTCGTCCCCGGTCAGGTGGGCCTCTACGTCTGCGGTCCGACCGTCCAGTCGTCGCCGCACATCGGGCACCTGCGCTCCGCTCTCGTCTACGACCTGTGGCGCCGCTGGTTCACCTACCGCGGTCTCGACGTCACGCTGGTGCGCAACGTCACCGACATCGACGACAAGATCCTCGCCCTGGCCGCCGGCACCGACGAGCAGTGGTGGGCCCGCGCCTACCGCTACGAGCTCGAGTTCACCGCCGGCTACCAGGCCCTCGGCATCCTCGCGCCGACCTACGAGCCCCGCGCGACGGCGAGCATCAGCGAGATGCAGCAGATCGTCGAGCGACTGATCGAGCGCGGGCACGCCTACGCGGCGGACGACGCCTCGGGCGACGTGTACTTCGACACGGCGAGCTGGCCCGACTACGGCGCGCTCACCCGACAGGACGTCGCCGACATGGCGTCGGCCGCCGACGCCGACCCGCGGGGCAAGCGCGACCCCCGCGACTTCGCGCTGTGGAAGGGCGCGAAGGCCGACGAGCCCGCGTCGGCCGCCTGGTCGTCGCCCTGGGGCGAGGGCCGACCCGGCTGGCACATCGAGTGCTCGGCCATGTCGCGTCGCTACCTCGGCCCGGCCTTCGACATCCACGGCGGCGGTCTCGACCTGAGGTTCCCGCACCACGAGAACGAGCTGGCCCAGTCGACGGCGGCCGGCGACGGGTTCGCGCGTCACTGGCTGCACAACGGCCTGGTCAACGTCGACGGTCAGAAGATGTCGAAGTCGCTCGGCAACTCGATCTTCGCCGCCGAGTTCCTCGAGAAGGCCCGACCCGTGGTGGTGCGGTACTTCCTCAGCGCCGCGCACTACCGGTCGACGATCGACTACCACGACGGTGCGCTGGTCGAGGCCGATGCGGCCCTCGACCGGGTCGAGACCTTCCTGTCCCGCGCCGAGCGCCGCCTCGCCGGCACCCGCTTCGCGTCGGTCGGCGCACGGGTCGTCCCCGACGACTTCGCCGCCGCGATGGACGACGACCTCAACGTGCCTCAGGCGATCGCGGTGCTGCACGACGCGGTGCGCGCCGGTAACTCGGCCCTCGACGACGGCGACCTCGACACGGCCGCCCGCGAATGGCAGCACGTGGCCGCGATGGTCGCCGTGCTCGGCATCGATCCGCTCGCCCCCGAGTGGCGCGACGACGACGAGGGCGCGGCGCACCGCGCGCTCGGTGCCGTGATCGACGTACTCTTGGCGGAACGCCAGCATGCCCGGGCCGATCGCGACTTCGCACGGGCCGACCAGATCCGCAGCACCCTCTCGGGTGCCGGGATCCTCATCGAAGACACCCCCAGCGGGTCGCATTGGAGCTTGGAACAGTGAAGAACACCAGCGGAGCACGTAAGGGCCGTCCCGGCAACAGTGCCGTGCGGCAGGGCAGCAAGGGCAAGCAGGTCGGCAGCGGCGGGCAGGGTCGTCAGGCCCTCGAGGGCAAGAAGCCCACTCCCGCGGCCGAAGACCGCCCGTACCACCCCGCCGGCAAGGCGAAGATCGCCCGCGAGCGCCTCGAGAGCGCCCGCGGTCGCAGCAGCAACGGCCCTCGCGCCGGTTCGCCGATCGCCGGTCGCGGCGGGGCGAGCGACGCCCAGCGTCGTCGCCCGAAGTCGGCCGACGACCACGAGATGGTGACCGGTCGCAACTCGGTGCTCGAAGCGCTGCGCACGCGCATCCCCGCGTCGACGCTGTACATCGCGGCGCGCATCGAGATGGACGACCGCACGAAGGAGATCCTGCAGCTCGCCACGCGACGCGGTCTGCCGGTGCTCGAGGTCATGCGCCCCGAGCTCGACCGTCTGACCGGGGCCGACTCGGTGCACCAGGGCGTCGCCCTGAAGGTGCCGCCGTACGAGTACGCGCACCCGATGGACATGCTCGAGACGTCGATCAAGCGTCAGCAGAAGCCGCTCTTCGTCGCCCTCGACGGCATCACCGACCCGCGCAACCTCGGGGCGATCATCCGCTCGGTCGCCGCGTTCGGCGGTCAGGGCGTCATCATCCCGCAGCGTCGCTCGGTCGGTCTCACGGCCTCCGCCTGGAAGACCTCGGCCGGCGCCGCGGCGCGCATCCCCGTCGCGATGGCCTCGAACCTCACGCAGACGCTCAAGTCGTTCAAAGAGCAGGGCGTCTTCGTGGTCGGCCTCGACGGCGGCGGCGACGTGATGCTGCCCGGTCTCGAGCTGGCCGACCGCCCGATCGTGGTCGTCGTCGGCAGCGAGGGCAAGGGCCTCTCGCGCATCGTCGCCGAGACCTGCGACGCGATCGTGTCGGTGCCGATCACCGGCGCCGTCGAGTCGCTCAACGCCGGCATCGCCGCGTCCGTCACGCTCTACGAGATCTCGAAGCTGCGGGCCGAACGCAAGAAGTGACCCCCTGCAGGAGGCGCGGATCGGGCTCGTCCCGGCCCGCGCCTCCTGCATTCTCCGGCCGGGTCAGACCTTGCTGCGCCAGTCGTCGTCGTCGAGCGACTCGGCCTCGGGCAGCGCGATGGACTCCGTCGGCGGCTCGATCACCATCTGCTCGTCGCGACGGTGCCGCAGCACGTCGTTGATGTACGAGGTGAGGGCCTCGGCGATCGGCACGTCGCGGTTCTCCTGCTGCGAGCGGTACCAGCGGTGCTCGAGCAGCTGGTGGAACACCTCGGCCGGCTCGAGACGCCCCCGCAGCTCGCGGGGGATCGACCGGACGACGGGCTCGAAGACGCGGGCCGCCCACTCGTGCGCGATCATCTCCTCGTCGTTGTCGTTGTTGCCCGTCCGGAGCCGGTAGGCGTCGAGGTCGTTCAGCAGGCGTCGGGCCTGGTTCTCTTCGACGTCGAGACCGGTGAGGCGCAGCAGGCGGCGCGAGTGGTGACCCGCGTCGACGACCTTCGGCTGGATCTTCACCTGGGTGCCGCCCTCGGCCGTCTTGATCGCGAGCTCCTCGATGTCGAAGCCGAGGTCGTTCAACCGCTCGACGCGGTCGTTGATGCGCCAGCGCTCGGAGCTCGAGAAGGTCTCGCTGCCGGTGAGCTCCGTCCAGAGGCTGCGGTACTTCGCGACGATGCCGTTGCTGACGTCGACGGCGTCGAGGTTGTCGTCGAGTCGCCCGCCCGCCTCGAGGTCGAGCAGTTCGCCGGCGATGTTGACGCGGGCCACCTCGAGGTCGTTCTCGCGCTGACCGTTCGACAGACCGCCGGGGTAGAGCTTGCCCGTCTCGGCGTCGACCAGATACGCCGCGAAGGCGCCCGCGTCGCGACGGAACAGGGTGTTCGAGAGCGACACGTCGCCCCAGTAGAAGCCGATGATGTGGAGGCGCACCAGCAGCAGGGCGAGCGCGTCGACCAGCCGCTTGGCCGTGTCGGGTCGGAGGGTCTGCGAGTAGAGCGCCCGGTAGGGCAGCGAGAACTTCAGGTGCCGCGTCACGAGCACCGGGTCGAGCGGCGAGCCGTCTTCGTCGTGCCGGTTCGTGATGACGGCGAGCGGGTCGACGCAGGGGATGTCCATGCGCTGCAGGGTCCGCAGCATCTCGTACTCGCCCCGGGCCATCTCGCCCGACGTCTCTTTGATGGCGATGACGTAGCCGCTGAGGTGGGCGAAGCGCACCAGGTGCCGTGAGATGCCCTTCGGCAGCGTCGCGATGGCGTCGTCGGGCCATGCCCCGAGGGGGAGATCCCAGGGGAGGTCGAGCAGGGCCGGGTCGACCGTGGCGGAGGTGATGTTGAGGGAGTCGGGCATCGTCTCGTGGTCTCTGTGTCTCTCGGGTGCGTCTCGAGGGTGTCTGGCGGGAGGTACGGGATCGGCCCGACGGGTCACCGGGCTGGCGCCCAGGTGACCCGTCGGGCCGATGAGGTGTGCTGCTACGCGCTGATGACGGCCTTGTCGCCGAGGCGCTCGCCGCTCTCGGTGTCGAAGACGTGCACGTGGTGCGCCTGCGGCGTGATGTGGATCGTCTCGCCCAGCTTGGGGTGGTTGCGACCGTCGACCCGCACGACGATGTCGACGCGCTGACCGCCGACCTCGGTGTGACCGTAGAGGTAGCCGTCGGCACCGAGCTCTTCGACGACGTCGACGGTCACAGCGAGGCCCTCGCCGGTGGTGTTGACGACGACGTCTTCGGGGCGGACGCCGACGGTGACGCTCTTGCCGTTGGCCTGGCCGACGGTGTCGCGGTCGACCGCGGTGACGGCGGTGCCGAACTGGATGCCGCCGTCGACGACGTCGGCGGGCAGCAGGTTCATGGCCGGCGAGCCGATGAAGCCGGCGACGAACACGTTCTGCGGCTTTTCGTAGAGGTCGCGGGGGCTGCCGACCTGCTGCAGGACGCCGTCCTTCAGGACGGCGATGCGGTCGCCCATGGTGAGCGCCTCGGTCTGGTCGTGCGTGACGTAGACGGTGGTGACGCCGAGTCGACGCTGCAGCGAGGCGATCTGGGTGCGGGTCTGCACGCGCAGTTTGGCGTCGAGGTTCGAGAGCGGCTCGTCCATCAGGAACACCTGGGGCTGACGCACGATGGCGCGGCCCATGGCGACGCGCTGACGCTGACCACCCGAGAGGGCCTTGGGCTTGCGGGCCAGGTAGGGCTCGAGGTCGAGGAGCTTGGCGGCCTCGAGGACGCGGGTCGCGCGCTCCTCTTTGCCGACGCCGGCGATCTTGAGCGCGAAGCCCATGTTCTCGGCGACCGTCATGTGCGGGTACAGCGCGTAGTTCTGGAAGACCATGGCGATGTCGCGGTCCTTCGGCGGCACGTCGGTGACGTTGCGGTCGCCGATGAAGATGTCGCCGCTGTTGACCTCTTCGAGACCGGCGAGCATGCGGAGGGTGGTCGACTTGCCGCAGCCGGAGGGCCCGACCAGGACGAGGAACTCGCCGTCGGCGACCTCGAGGTCGATGCTGTCGACCGCGGGGCGGGTAGAACCGGGGTACAGACGGGTTGCCTTGCTGAACGTGACTGACGCCATGATGTTTCTCCTTCACCGGCAGGTACGTGCCGGACGATCCGTTGTGAATGGATGGTGATCAGACCAAGAGGTCCGCGATGACCACCACCTGACAGTATGGCACCGAACCGAGACGGTCTCATGCGGTGTCCGGGGCGGGGACGGTATCGTTTTCGACACGGTCGCTCGGACAGTCGTCCGGTGCGGCCGGCACCCCCGACAGGGCGCTGCACTCGCAGACCCTCCCCACGCCCCCTACGACGCGACGGCGACACCCCGTGGCGCATCGGAGACCCGTTCCATGACTGACAACACCCCGGACGACAAGATCCTCACCAAGAACCAGCGTCGCGCGGCCGCGCGGCAGAAGGCTCAGCTCGCCCGCAAGAAGCAGAAGCGTCGTCAGAAGACCGGTCGACTGCTGCTGCAGGGCGGCATCGCGCTGGCTCTCGTGGCCGTCGTCGTGATCGTCGTCGTCGTCATCACGAACAGCATCAAGCCCGCCGGCCCCGGCCCCGCCAACATGGCCAGCGACGGCATCCGCATCGGCCAGGACTTCGTCGCCGAGACCACCCCGGCGCTCGCCGCCGACGACGAGCCGGTGCCCTCCGAGACGACGGCCGCGAGCGACACCGTCGACATCGTCGTCTACCTCGACTACCTCTGCCCGATCTGCGGTCAGTTCGAAGCGGCCAACAACGACTACATCGCCGGTCTCGTCGACTCGGGCGCGGCCACCGTCGAGTACCACCCGGTGGCGATCCTGACGAACTCGTCGGTGGGCACCCGGTACTCGAACCGCGCGGCCAACGCGGCCGCGTGCGTGGCGAACTACTCGCCGAACTCGTTCTTCGACTTCAACACCGCCCTCTTCGACCAGCAGCCCGAGGAGGGCACCCGCGGTCTCGACGACGCGACGCTGTCGGACATCGCGACGGGCATCGAGGGCGTCGTCGACCCGGCGCGCATCACGACCTGCATCGACGACGAGGAGTTCGCGTCGTGGGTCACCAGCGCGACCGAGCGCGCCGTCGACGGCCCCATCCCGAACAGCACCGTCGACGCCCTGCCGGGCACCCCGCTGGTGCTGGTCAACGGTCAGCAGTACGAGGCGAGCACGCCGTTCACCAACGAGGAGTTCCGCAACTTCGTCGTGACGGCCGCCGGCAACAGCTACGCCGACAACAGCACCGCCACGCCGACGCCGACCGAGTCGGGCGCGCCCGCCGAGCCGGCCGAGACCGAGACGCCCGCGGCGACCCCCGCGGCGACCCCCGCAGGCTGATCGCGCCCGGCGCCGCGGCTCAGGTCGTCCTGCGCGGGTGGGGGAGCACCCCGGGCCGCTTGACCGGCAGCTCGTGCAGCACGACGTCGCGGACCGCTCCGGCGTCGAGGGTGAGCGTCAGGTAGCTGGCGTGCGGCTGGCGGCGCCGGTCCGTGGGCGACCCCGGGTTCAGCAGGCGGAGGCCCACCGGGGTCGTGGTGTCCCACGGGATGTGGCTGTGGCCGAAGAGCAGGAGGTCGGTCTCGGGGAAGAGGCGGTCCATCCGGCTCTCGCGCGCCTCCTTGGCTCCGGTCTCGTGGACGACCGCCAGGCGGACGCCGTCGACGGTGGTCCGCACCACCTCGGGCAGCCTGTCGTCGAACTCGGGGCCGTCGTTGTTGCCGCGGACCCCGATCAGGAGGCGCGCGCGGGTCTCGAACTCGTCGAGCAGCGGCAGGCCGGTCCAGTCTCCGGCGTGCACCACGACGTCGGCGCGATCGACGGCGGCCCAGACGGCGGACGGCATGGCCCTGGCCTTCTGCGGCACATGGGTGTCGGACACGACGAGCACGGAGGTCGGCATCCCCCCACGCTAGGGGCGCGGGATGCGATGCGGCCCGTTATCGTCGTTTCAGGGTTGGCTTGCTCTGTCGGCTCGTCAGCCTGACCGCAGCGCACCACCAGAAACGAGGACGACATCGTGGGACTCTTCCGCAGCCAAGCCACCGAGGTGGCCCGGCAGGACGCCGCCGTGCGTCACTCGCTCTGGGCGGACGCCTTCGGCGCGCTCGCGACGCGCGCCGTGCAGATCATCGCCGTGGTCATCGTGGCCGCCGCCCTCATCTACGTGTTCCTCAGCCTCAGCCTGGTGACCCTGCCGGTGCTGCTCGCGCTCATCTTCGCCTCGGCGATGCTGCCGGTGGTGTCGTTCCTCCGGAAGCACCGAGTGCCCTCGGTGCTGGCGACCCTCATCTGCCTCTTCGCCGTCGTCATCATCCTCGGCCTCATCGCCTGGCTGATCGTCTGGGCCGTCGAGAATCAGGCCGCCTCGCTCGTCGAGTCGGCGACGCAGGGCATAGAGCAGCTTCAGAACTGGATCACGACCCTGCCCTTCTCGATCACGGACGACCAGATCCAGGGCGGCATCGACGCGGTCACCGACTTCGTCACCAGCGCGCAGTTCGGCTCGGGCGCCCTCGCCGGCGCATCGGCCGTCGGCAGCTTCCTGACCGGTCTCGTGCTGATGATCGTCGTGCTGTTCTTCTTCCTCAAAGACGGCCCGGCCATCTGGGAGTTCATGCTCCGCCCGTTCCGCGGCGAGCAGTACGCCCGTGCGCGTCGCATCGGCGACAAGACGGTGTCGACCCTCGGCGGCTACGTGCGGGGCACGGCGACCGTCGCGGCCGTCGACGCGATCGGCATCGGCGTCGGCCTCTGGATCATCGGCGTGCCCCTGGCGCTGCCCCTGGCGGTCGTCGTCTTCCTCACCGCGTTCATCCCGCTCGTCGGAGCCACGGCGGCCGGCATTCTCGCCGCCCTCGTCGCCCTCGTCGCCAACGGCGTGCCGGCCGCGATCTGGGTCGTGGTCGTCGTGGTCGTCGTCAACCAGCTCGAGGGCAACTTCCTCCAGCCGGTGCTGATGGGTCGCACGCTGCAGCTGCACGGTCTCGTCATCCTGGTCGCCCTGACCGCCGGCACGATCCTCGGCGGCGTGGTCGGCGCGGTCATCGCGGTGCCGCTGATGGCCGTCGCCTGGGGCATCACGCAGGTCTGGAACGGCGAGCACGAACCCGCCGAGATGTTCCGGCAGAAGAGACGCGAAGAGGTCCGCTAGCGGTCTGGCGACCCTTCCGATCCGAGGAGGCGCGGTGCGAGTTCGACTCGCACCGCGCCTCCTTCGTCTGCTCCCGTGTGCTCGCCGAAAAAAATGCAGATTCTGCAGATAGATGGTTGCAAATCGTCAACCACCGAGTATGGTTGACGTTCTGCAACCAACGGACCAGCCATCGGCGTCGGGTCCCCACCATCTCGAATCACCGGAGCGCACCTTGTCGCAGACCACGACCGCCGCGGGCACGAAGCCCGCAGCACCGCACGAACCGGGCGAAGCGCCCGGCATGAGCCACCGCGAAGTCCTCACGGCCCTGTCGGGTCTGCTGATGGGCATGCTCGTGGCGATCCTGTCGTCGACCGTCGTGTCGACCTCGCTGCCGCGCATCGTCAGCGACCTGAACGGCAGCCAGACCTCGTACACCTGGGTCATCACCGCGACCCTGCTGGCGACCACCGTGAGCACCCCGCTCTGGGGCAAGTTCTCGGACCTCACGAACCGCAAGGTGCTGCTGCAGGTCGCCCTGGTGCTGTTCGTGCTCGCCTCGGTCGCGGCCGGCTTCTCGCAGAACACCGCGACCCTGATCACGTTCCGCGTGTTCCAGGGTCTCGGCGCCGGCGGCCTCACCGCCCTGGTGCAGGTCGTCATGAGCGACATCATCAGCCCGCGTGAGCGCGGCCGCTACATGGGCTACCTCGGCGCCGTCATGAGCGTCGGCACCATCGGCGGCCCGCTGCTCGGCGGCGTGCTGACCGACAGCATCGGCTGGCGCTGGAACTTCTTCGTCGGCGTGCCCGTCGGCATCGCGGCCCTGATCGTCATCCAGAAGACGCTGCACCTGCCCGCCAAGCCGAAGAAGGCCGTCGTCGTCGACTACTGGGGCGCCGGGCTGATCGCCGGCGGCGTCTCGCTGCTGCTCGTCTGGGTGTCGCTGGGCGGCAAGCAGTTCGAGTGGAACTCGACCGCCAGCTGGCTGATGGGCGTCGGCGCGGCCGTGCTGCTCGTGCTCGCCGTGATCGTCGAGTTCCGCACCAAAGAGCCGATCATCCCGCTCACGCTCTTCAAGAACCGCACGTTCACGTTCGCGGTGATCGCCTCGCTCAGCGTCGGTGTCGCGATGTTCGGCACCAGCGTGTTCCTCGGTCAGTACATGCAGCTGGCGCGCGGTCAGTCGCCGACCATGGCGGGCATCCTGACCCTGCCGATGGTGCTCGGCCTGCTCATCTCGTCGATGGTCGCCGGTGCGCTCATCTCCAAGTACGGCAAGTGGAAGCCCTACATGATCGTCGGGTCGGTGCTGCTGGCCGCCGGTCTGTTCCTCATGTCGACCATCGAGTACGACACGAACTTCTTCGTCGTCTCGGTCTTCATGGCCATGATGGGTCTCGGCATCGGCATGGTGATGCAGAACCTCGTGCTCGTCGTGCAGAACTCGGTCGACGTGAGCGTCGTCGGGGCGGCCTCGTCGAGCGTCGCGTTCTTCCGCAGCCTCGGCGGCACGATCGGCGTCTCGGTCATGGGCGCCGTGCTCGGCACCAAGGTCTCGGGCTACATCACCGACGACCTGACCAGCGCCGGCGTCGACCCCAGCGCCCTCGGGGGCGGCTCGGCCTCGAGCATCCCCGACCTGAGCACGCTGCCCGGCCCGATCCGCACCATCGTCGAGTCCGCCTACGGCCAGGGCGTCGCCGACGTGTTCCTGATCGCCGCGCCGCTCGCGATCATCACGATCGTGTTCGTCTGCCTGCTGCCGAACGTCGAGCTCGGCACGAAGAGCGGCATCCAGCGCGCCGCAGCGGCCTCGTCCGACGACGAAGGGGGCGCGGCTCCGGTCGACGGGAACGACGCCTCGCCTGCGGTCAAGGGCGCGGCGGCCACTGCCGGTCTCGCACCTGCGGTGTCGAGCGGCCCGGTGACGAGCGGTGCTCCGACCTCTCCGGTCGACGCCGGAGTCATGACCGGGACCGACGCCACGGCCGATGCCCGGGCAGGGGCAGGGGACAGGGCCGGGTCCGGCGCCGTCGCAGGGGTCGACGCCCCGGGGCGTCACCACGCCCACACGACGACGCGCACCGGGACGATCGATACGATCATCGCGACGGGTGCCGCCGAGGTGGCGGGTCACCCGGTGTCCGACGACGAGCTGGCCGAGAGCCCGGTGTTCTCGTCCCTGGTCGAGGAGAAGGATGTCGCAGCGGACCGATGACGCGACGCGGGCGGGCGCGGTGCCGAGCGCACCGCGCCTCCCGAGCCCCGACGACGAGGGTCGCGAGGGTCTGATGGCGGGCGTGGTCGACGAGATCGGCTCGATGATGGTCGAGGCCAAGCGCACCATCGCGGCCGCGGCCTCGCGGTTCGACCCCGACGTGCCGCCGACGGCGTTCTACGTGCTGCGCTACGTCATGAAGCACCAGCCGTGCACCGCGGGCGACATCGTCAAGGCGATGGCGATGGACAAGAGCGCCGTCAGCCGCCAGGTCGCGCTGCTGCGCGACGCCGGGTTCGTCGACGTCGTGGCGGACGCGAGCGACGGCCGCGTGTCGATGCTCCGCAGCACCGAGCGGGCCGACACCCGCATGCTCGAGGTGCGGCACGAGAACCGCGCCGTGTTCCGCAGTCACGTCGAGGGCTGGACGGACGACGAGCTCGGCGAGTTCGCCGGCTGGCTCCGCCGCTTCAACACGCCGTCCGTCGAGCCCCGGTAGCTCAGGCGCCGGTGCCGGTGCTGGCGCCGGTGCCGGAGCGGGCGAGTTCGGCGCGGGCGGGCGGCGGCGGAGGCCCGGTTGCGCCGGACTGGACCGTGTTCGGGCGCGCGTCGTGGTCGCGGTGCGGCACGGACGCCCGCTTCCGCCGGACTCGCCCGGGGTCGCGGGCGACCCGACCCGTGCCTCCTCGGCCCTCGCCGGAGGCCGCCGACCACGAAGGCCCCCTCCGCAGTACGCGGAGGGGGCCTTCGTCGGAGCAGGTGCTAGATCGTGGCCGTGTCGATCACGAAGCGGTAGCGGACCTTGCTGGCGACGACGCGCTCGTAGGCGTCGTCGACCTCGTCGGCCCCGATCGTCTCGATCTCGGCGCCGATGCGGTGCTCGGCGCAGAAGTCGAGCATCTCCTGCGTCTCGGGGATGCCGCCGATGTTCGAGCCCGCGAGGCTGCGACGGCCGCCGATCAGCGACCCGGCACGGAACGACTGCGGGTTCTCGGGGAGACCGACGAACACCATGGTGCCGTTGAGGCGCAGGGTGCGGGCGTAGGCGTCGATGTCCATGTCGGCCGAGATCGTGTTGATGATCAGGTCGAACGAGTTCTTGAGCTTGCCGAAGGTCTCGGGGTCGCTCGACGCGTAGTAGTGGTCGGCGCCGAGCTTCAGGCCGTCCTCCTGCTTCGACAGCGTCTGACTGATGACGGTGACCTCGGCGCCCATGGCGTGCGCGATCTTGACGGCCATGTGACCGAGACCGCCCATGCCGACGACCGCGACCTTCTTGCCGGGGCCCGCGCCCCAGTGCTTCAGCGGCGAGTACGTGGTGATGCCGGCGCAGAGCAGCGGAGCGGCCTCGTCGAGCGCGATGCCTTCGGGGATCGACAGCACGTAGTTCTCGTCCGCGACGATCTGCTTGGCGTACCCGCCGTAGGTGGGCTCGCCCGAGTACTGGCGGCCGTTGTAGGTGGCGACGTTGCCCTTGACGCAGAACTGCTGCTCGCCGGCCAGGCAGTTCTCGCACTCGCGGCAGCTGTCGACGAAGCAGCCGATGCCGACGCGGTCGCCGACCTTGTGCTTGGTGACGTCGCTGCCGACCTCGGTGACGATGCCGGCGATCTCGTGGCCGGGCACCATCGGGAAGATCGCCTTGCCCCACTCTTCGCGGGCCTGGTGGATGTCGCTGTGGCAGATGCCGGCGAACGCGATGTCGATCTGGACGTCGTTCGGACCGACGTCGCGGAGCTCGACGGTCGAGTGCTCGAAGGGGGCGCCGGCGGACGGCGTCAGCAGAACGGGGACTGTGGTGGTCATGGGTTACCTCCGGGGTTGCGAGTGACTCGCGCGTCTGTGGGCGCGCTGATCTCCGACGACGCTGTGGGGGACGACACGAGCCTAGGCGCGCCTCCCTGGGCCTTGCTCGTGACGGGAACCGTTCTCAGATCGGGCCTGCAGGAGGCGGGGGCCGAGGAGGCGCGGGTCAGCCGAGCAGGTCGGCCTGCCAGACGAGGGCGGCGGCCCCGACGAGCGGACTCTCGTCGCTCAGACCGGAGCGCACGACGCGGACGCGCCGGGCGTAGTCGTTGACCGGGGCCGCATCGACGCTCTGGCGCACCAGGTCGAGGTAGTCGTCGCTGACGCGGGAGAAGCCCCCGCCGATCGCGGCGACGTCGAGGTCGAGCAGGGTCGTGACCGACGAGATGGCCTCGCCGACGGCGTTGGCCGATCGGCGGACGGCGGCGACCGCGATCTCGTCGCCGGCGACGTAGCCGGCGGCCAGGTCTTCGCCGCGCTCGCCCTGCCAGCCCTGCGCCTGCGCCCACGCGACGACGTTCGGACCCGACGCGATGACCTCGAGCGTGGCGGCCCAGGCGCTCTCGCCCTCGGGCCGGTCGGCGATCTGGATCTGGCCGATGTGACCGGCGTTGCCCGTGCCTCCGGACAGGAGACGGCCGTTGACGATCAGCCCCCCGCCCACACCGGTGGAGACCGTGATGGCGAGTGCGTTGTCCGCACCCTGCGTGGCACCGACCCAGTGCTCGGCGAGGGCGAGGCTGACGCCGTCGAGTCGGAGGGTGACCGGGGCCGAGTCGGGCAGCGTGGCCGCGGCGAGCGAGGCGACCAGCTCGCGCAGCGGGAAGCCGCGCCAGGCAGGCAGGTTGATCGGCGAGACCGTGCCGGCGACGAGGTCGACAGGGCCGGCGCTGCCGATGCCCGCACCGACGAGGACGTCGCCGCTCGGCAGCGACGCCAGGGCGTGGGCCACGACCGTGCGGACGGCCTCGGCCAGCTCGTCGGACGTCGATGTCGCACCCGTCGGACGCCGCTCGCGGCTGCCGTGGAGGAGGGTTCCGTCTGCGGCGACGAGCGCCGCCTCGACCTTGGTGCCGCCGACGTCGACGGCCAGTGCGTATTCGCTCACGTCGTCAGCGTAGCGGCGGGGTGCGACATCGGCCGGGCCCGGTCTAGGGTGACGTGTCGCCTCGTGGCCCCGACGCCGAGGCACCCGACGGACCGTTATCGAGAGGCGCTTCATGACCACCAGCGAGGGACGCCCGCAGGGCGCCAAGGACGCATCTGCGGACGCTGCAGCGGGCGGAGCCGACGCGATGGGCGCACGGGTCGTCGTCATCGGCGACGCGCTCATCGACGAGCTGCGCACCGAGACGGGCTCGAGCGATCACGTCGGCGGCGCCGGTCTCAACGTCGCCGTCGGTCTCAGTCGCCTCGGTGTTCCGACCACGCTGCTGGCGTCCGTCGGCGACGATGCCGACGGGCGCTCGATCCGGAGCTTCCTCGCCGAGCACGGGGTCGACCTGCTCGAGACGGTCAACCCACTCGGCACCGGGCGGGCCGTGTCGCTGCGGGTCGACGGCGAGCCGTCGTACGTGTTCACCGACGCCGCCGTCGCCCGCGGCCTCGACTTCTCTGCCGAGCAGCTCGCCGCCCTCGACGCGGCCCCGCTGATCGCCGTCAGCTCGTACCCGTTCGACGACGTGGCC
The DNA here is from genome assembly GCF_979258095.1 of Frigoribacterium sp. AC394. Lineage (NCBI taxonomy): Bacteria > Bacillati > Actinomycetota > Actinomycetes > Micrococcales > Microbacteriaceae > Frigoribacterium > Frigoribacterium sp. AC394. The sequence continues at coordinate 2,388,603 of NZ_OZ409834.1, forward strand.
CTCACCGACCGCCTGCTCGCGGTCGCCGGCGACTCGCCCCGTCGCCTGGTGGTCGACCCCAACCCCCGGCCGGGGTTCCTGCCGGGCGGCGACGCCCAGGTCGCCGCCTTCGGAGCCGGATTCGCCCGCGTGGCCGCGACGTGTCTCCTCGTCAAGATCGGCGACGACGACGCGGAGCTCGTCACCGGCGGCCCGTTGTCGGACTGGCAGGAGGCGCTGCTCACCGCCGGTGCCGGGGGAGTGCTCGCGACGCGCGGGTCCGACGGGGCGAGCCTGCTGCTGGCCGGCGGGGCGGAGCTGCGGCGCGGCATCTCGACCGCCGACGGCGAGGTCGTCGACACGATGGGCGCGGGCGACGCGACCTTCGCCGCGATCGTCTCGTCGCTGCTCTCCGCGCGGCGCGAACCGGGGTCCGTGGACTGGGCCGACGCGCTCGGACGCGCGATGGACATCGCCGCCGCCACGGTGCGCTCGCCGGGGGCGCTGCTGCGCGCGCCGGGCCTCTGACGCGACCCGCGCCTCCGCGGCGATCGATGTGACGCGACGAGGGGCTCGCGGTGCCCTGAGGGCCCCCGATGCGTCACTTCGATGCCGTGCGCGTGCCGCGCGGTGCGGTGCGGTGCGGTGCAGTGCAGTGCCGCGTGCTGCTCCGCTCCGCTCCGACCCGCGCCTCCGCGGCGATCGATGTGACTCGAAAGGGCGCTTGCGCCGCGCGGAGGGCCCCCGATGCGTCACTTCGATGCGGTGCGTGCGGCGCGCGCTGCTGCGTTCGCTGAGCCGCGCCTCCTCGGCGATCGATGTGACGCGAAGGGGGCGTTGCGGCTCGCGCGGGGGTCTTGTTGCGTCACTTCGATGGGGCGCGGGGCGCGGGGCGCACCCGCGCGGGGCGCGTCAGGCGCTGGCCTCGTGCGTGCTGCGCGCCTTGCCCGACAGGTACCAGTGCGAGCGCGCGCCGGTCTCGACGGGCTGCATGCCGACCACGACCTTGCCCCGCGAGTGGTGCTCGGCGAGGTCGTCGAACGCCTGCGTGATGTAGTCGAACGGGTAGAAGCCCGAGATGAGCACCCGCACCTTGTTCTCGGCGATCAGCTTCGCGAGGGCGGCGAGCACCATGGCGGGCTCGGTGTCGTCGCGCTCGGGCCGGATGTAGTGCATTTCGAGGTCGAGGCGGTGCTCGCTCGAGCTGAACCGCGCCTCCTTCACTCCGAGGCTCGTCGCCAGCGCGGGGTTGTCGCCGCCGAAGTTGTCGATGAACGCGGTGATGGGGCGCTTCGCGGCCTCCTCGATGCGCTGCTGCAGACCCTCGCCGTACGTGATGGGCGTGACGCCGATCGAGCGCAGGTAGTCGTGGTTCGGCGGACTGCAGGTGCCGATCACCTTCGCCCCCGCCGCGATGGCGAGCTGGCACTCGATGTGCCCCACCCCGCCGGCCGCCGCGGTGATGACCACGATGTCGCCCGGCCCGAGGTGCAACGAGCGGACCACGTCGTAGGCCGTCACTCCGGCGAGATAGAGCCCGCCGGCGACCTCCCACCCGACGTTCGACGGCTTCTTCACGATCGACGACGCGGGGACGGTCACGTAGGTGGCGTGCGCTCCGCCTTCGATCGCGTGACCGATCACCTCGGCCCCGACCGCGAAGTCGCGAACCGCCGAGCCGCGCTTCTTGACGATGCCGGCGAAGCACGACCCCTGACGGGCCGGGAACTCGAGCGGCAGCCGGTCGGTGAAGTCGCCCTTGCGGATGAAGTTCTCGATGTGGTTCAGGCCGGCGCAGACGACCTCGACGACGACCTCGTCGTCGGCGGGGACGGGCAGCTCCTGGGTGACGAAGTGCAGCTCGTCGACGTCTCCGTAGCGTTCGAACTCGACGGCTCTTCCGGTGCGACTCATGACCGACCTCCTTGTGGCGTTGCCTGATTGTGCGCCTCCTGGCGGCGGTGCGCACGCCCCCGTCCGAGGTCGTCGGGTGGCGCTAGAGCCGCTCGGTCGGCACGGCGAACGTGTCGCAGGCCCCCGCGCCGCCGGCGCGACCCGTGTCGAACCACCTCTGGCGCTGCTCGGCCGAGCCGTGGGTCCACGTGTCGGAGTCGACGCGGCCGCCCGACGCCTCCTGGATGCGGTCGTCGCCCACCGCCGCCGCGGCGTCGAGCGCGTCGGCGATCTGCGCGTCGGTCACCGGTTCGAGGAACGTCGTGCCGGAGTCGTCCGTGACCGTCGTCGCCGCGCCGACCCAGGCCCCCGCGTAGCAGTCGGCCTGCACCTCGAGGCGGATGGTGTCGGAGCCGGGCCCCGTCGCACTGCGGTCGGCGCGGTCGAAGGCGCCGGTCAGCTGCTGGATGTGGTGGCCCCACTCGTGCCCGACGACGTACATCTGCGCGAGCGGACCGGCGCTCGCCCCATACTGCTCGCGCAGCTGGTCGAAGAAGTCGGTGTCGACGTAGAGCGCCTGGTCGGGCGGGCAGTAGAACGGGCCGGTGGCGCTCGTCGCGCTGCCGCAGCCGGTATCGACGGCTGCCGTGAACAGGAAGAAGTCGGGCGTCACGTAGTCGCCGACGCCGAGCTGCGCGGCCTCCGTCGACCAGTACGTGTCGAGCGAGTCCGCCGCGCCGGCCATGCGGCAGTCGATGCTCGCGTTGGCGTCGGCGCCCGTCTCGCAGCCCTCGAGCGGAGCCGCCGCGATCTGATCGGGCGAACCCGAGCCGGTCGACGTGCCGTCGAGCAGCCCGCTGAGGTTCACCCCGGTGAACTGGTTGATCAGGGCGACGACGATGATCGCCACGACGCCCGTCCCGCCGGCCGCGATGCCGGTGGTGCGACCCCGGCCGCGCCGTCGGACCTTGCTGCTGTCGATGCGCGCATCGTCGTTGAAAGACATGCGTCAGAAGCTACGCGGGTCGCGAGGGCCGCGGCGCGTCGAGGTCAGGCCTGGTCGGCGCCCTCGGCCCGCTCGCGCTCGGCGCGGAGCAGCGCACGACCGGCGTCGCGGTCTTTCACGCGCTGCTCCTCTTCTCGCACCTCGGCCAGGTTCGCGCGCTCGGTGACCAGCCAGGCGGGCATCTCCTTCAGCAGATCGTGGATCTCGTCGGTGGTGAGCGCGTCGTCGACGCCGGCGCGCGCGAGGCCCGAGATCGTGACGCCCAGCTTCTGCGCGACGACGGGGCGGGGGTGCGGGCCGGTGCGGCGCAGCTCGGCCAGCCACTCGGGCGGGTTCGCGGTGAGCTCGGCGAACTCCTCGCGGGTGACGGGCGTGTTCTGGAACGACTCGGGCGTGGCCGGCAGGTGCACCCCGAGCTTCTTCGCGGCAGTGAAGGGCTTGAGCGTCTGCGGGGTCTTCTGAGTCATGCCGCAAGGGTACCGGGAGGCGCGGGTCGGCACGAGCGCGCACCCCGGTACCCTGGGGCGATGACGACCGAGCCGACCCGCGCCTCCTTCCGCATCGGGTTCGTCCCCGGCGTCACACTGTCGAAGTGGTCGCGCCTGTGGGAGGAGCGCCGGGCCGACCTGCCCCTCGACGTCGTCGAGATCGACGCCTCGAGCGCCCTCGACGCCCTGCACGGCGATGCCGCCGTCGACATGCTGCTCGCGCGGCTGCCCCTCGCCACCGACGACGACCACTCGGTCATCCGTCTCTACGACGAGCGCGCGGTCGCCGTCGTCTCGAAGGACCACCCGCTCGCCGCGCTCGGCATCGAGCACGAGCTGACCGCCGCCGACCTCGAGGGCGAGACCCGTCACGACCTCGATCCGACGCTGACCGACGCCCAGGCCGTCGACGTCGCGGCGACCGGCGCCGGCGTCGCGGTCGTGCCGCAGTCGATCGCGCGGCTGTACTCGCGCAGCGGCCTGACCTACCGCTTCGTCTCGGATCTCGAGCCCACCGTCGTCGCGCTGGTCTGGCTCGTCGACCGCAGCGACGACGACACCGACGACTTCATCGGCGTCGTCCGCGGGCGCACGGCGCGCAGCAGCCGGTCGAGGAGGCGCGACGAGCCCGAGCAGGCGGCCCCGGCCAAGAAGGGGTCGGCTCCCGACCCTCGCGGCGCCAAGCCGAAGCGGACGCCGCCGCAGGGCCGCGGACCGCAGCGCGGCACCGGGCGCAGCCGCCCCCGTCGCGGCCGCTGAGCTCCGGCCGCTGAGCCGCGTCAGCCTCACGCCGTAAGGAGGGGTACGCGCGCGGGGTACAGCGCTGCGCCCGAAACCCCTACCCCTCCGTGCTGAGCGGCCTGCGGGCCGCCGCGGCGTAGCGTCCACGCCACGATCGCATCGACGACCGGCCGACGACGGCCGGCGCAGACGAAGGAGGCGCGATGACGTTCAGCAAGGGAGATCACGTCACCTGGAACACCCCGCAGGGCGAGACCCACGGCACGGTCGTGGAGAAGCGCGTCCAGGAGTTCCAGCTCGACGGGCAGAAGTTCAAGGCGTCCGACGACGAGCCCTACTTCGTCGTCGAGAGCGACAAGAGCGGCTCGAAGGCGGCCCACAAGGAGTCCGCGCTGAGTAAGAAGAAATAGCCACACCCCAGACCCCGCGACACCCGCGACCCAAGGAGACAGCATGGCCGACCTGACCGATGTGCGCTGGAACGACGAAGCGCGCGACAAGATCCTGACCGACTCCGACCGCGTCCTGCAGGAGGCCGTCCGCGATGCCGCGGCCGCTCACTCGGGCGAGTCGTGGGAGGAGTCGTACAAGGCGATCAACGACGCGGTCAAGGACCGCTTCATCGACTACGAGCCCGGCCCGGACGTGCGCAAGTACGCCGAGGCCATCGAGCGCGGCGAGTACAGCTGACCTGCGCCTCCCGGGGGTGCGCGGTCAGGTGACCCGCGCCTCCGGGGCGTCGACGCGGTGCACTCGGGGGTGCACCGCCACGGCCGTCGCGACGGTGACGACCAGCACGGCCAGGGCGATCAGCGTGGTCGACGTGCCGACCAGCTCGGCGAGCGGACCGACCGCGATCTCGCCGACCGGCATGCCTGCCAGCGACGCGACCGTCACGGCCGAGATCACCCGCCCGCGGTAGAGGCCGGGAACCTGCCGCTGCACCGCGATGTCGAGCGGCACGGTGAACACCTCGAGTCCGATGCTCGCGACGAAGAGCCCGACGCTGATCCAGAAGAACCAGTGCAGCGGGTCGAAGGCGACGGGGTCGGTGGTGATCGTGAAAGCGAGCAGCACCAGGGGGATCGCGAGCGCCCCCGCGCCGAGGCAGGCGGCCCACAGCCGCACCCGGCCGCGCAGCGAGCCGGCCCAGAACGCCCCGACGATCAGCCCGAGGGTCTGCACGGCGCCGGCGAAGCCCCAGAGCAGGCGCCCGAAGGCGTCGTCGGCGACCAGGGGCCCCAGAACGTGGATCCCGCCGCCGAAGGCGAACTGGAACACGAACGCGAGCGCCGCGGCGGCGCCGAGCCACCGGGTGCGCCAGACGAACCCGAGTCCGCTGCCGAGATCGGCCAGGACGGTCGTCCCCCCGGAGGCGCGGGCCGAGTCGGCCGGCAGCCCCACGAACACGACGCCCGCCACCGCGAAGACCGCTCCGCCGAGCGCCAGGGCGAGACCCGAGCCGAGGGTGGCGACCACGGCGCCGCCGACCGCGAGGCCGACGACGAGGCCGACGTTGGTGCCGACCCGCATGAGCACGGTCGCGTCGCCGATCCGCGCGTCGCGCACCGTGTCTCGCACGAGGGCGCCGGTGGCCGGTCCGAAGAAGGCGGCGGAGGCGCCGTTGACGGCCCCGATCACAGCGAGGGTGGTCAGGGTCTCGGTCTCGGTGAGCATCAGGAGGGCCGCGATCAGCAGGGAGCCGGCCGAGACGAACGACGAGACGACGGCGACGAGGCGCCTCGAGAGTCGATCGGCGAGGGCTCCGCCGAAGAGCAGCAGCGCGATGTTCGGCACCGATCGGGCCGCCACGACGAGGCCCAGGTCGACGGGGTCGGCCCCCAGGTCGATCGCCGCGAAGACGATCGCGATGGGGGCGAATCCGCTGCCCGTCCACGACACGAGACGACCGAGCCACAGGGCCCGGAAGGCGGGGACCGTCAGCAGCGACCAGGGCATCGCTCGACTCTATGCCGGTGCGGGCGGGTGCACCCGCCCGGTGTCACACGGTCGGGCGACGATTTAGGCTGGCCCCGATGGACGCCTCCGCCCCCGCCCCCTCCGCCGACCCGGGTTCCGAACCCGCGGCCGGCCCTGCGGTCGGCCCTGAGGCCGGCCCTGCGGTGACGGACGTCCGCGAGCCGGGTCGCTACCGCAAGGGCATCGCCAAGCGCGAGGCGATCCTCGACGCCGCGCTGCCCGTCTTCGGCCAGGTGGGGTTCCACGGGGCGTCGCTGCGGGAGATCGCGCGGCAGTGCGGGGTGTCGCATCAGTCGCTGATGCACTACTTCCCGACGAAGGACGAACTGCTGATGGCGGTGCTGCGTCGGCGTGACGAGCGCCTGCGGCGGCACTTCGACGACGACGGCGGCATGCGGGTCGACGAGCTCGTCGAGCTGGCCGAGTACAACGTCGACGTGCCGGTCGTCATCTCGCTGTTCATCACGGCGTCGGCCGAGGCCGTCTCGAGCGAGCACCCGGCGCACGAGTACTACCGCGACTACTACGACCGGATCATCCGTTCGACGACGGCGTACCTCTCGGTCGCCGCCGACCGCGGCTGGCTGCGGCCCGGTTACACGGCGACCGCGGCGGCGCGGATCGTGCTCGCCGTCCAGGACGGCCTGCAGCTGCAGTGGCTCTACGAACGCGACGCCGTGCACGTCGCCGACCTGATGCGGCTCGTGATCGGCAGCGTGCTGACCGTTCCGACGTCGGAGCTCGACGAGGCGGTCCGCGAGGAGGCGCGGCGCCGGCGGTGACCGACCTGCCCCCCGGCGTCGCCCCGGGTCACTTCGCGCTGATGCGCTGGAACTTGCGGATGCAGAGGGGCACGAACACCACGAGCATCACGGTGATGCCGATCAGCACGGTCGCGTAGGGGTGCTGCATCGTCCAGATGTCGGGCACCGGGGTGTCGCCGAGGTTGCCGAACGACGTGCGCGCCGCCTGCACGAGCGACGAGACCGGGTTCCATTCGGCGAAGACCCGGAGGACCGTCGGCAGGGTGTCGCTCGGCACGAACGCGTTCGAGACGAACGTGAGCGGGAACAGGATCATGAACGAGGCGTTGTTGATCGTCTCGGGGGTCTTCACGCTCATGCCGAGCAGGGCCATGACCCAGCTGAACGAGTAGCTGAAGAGCAGCAGCAGCGCGACGCCGCCGAGGAACGACGCCGGTGACGCGTTCACCCGCCACCCGACGGCGAGACCGGTGAGCATCATGATGACCATCGAGATCGTGTTGAGCGCGAGGTCGCTGTTGGTGCGGCCGATCAGCACCGCGGAGGGGCTCATCGGCAGGGTGCGGAACCGGTCGATGATCCCCTCTTTGAGGTCCTGCGCCATGGCGGCCCCCGAGAACGTCGAGCCGAACACGACGGTCTGCGCGAAGATGCCCGCCATCAGGAACTGCGTGTAGTCGGTGCCCTCGACGGCGATCGCCCCGCCGTAGACCTGACTGAACAGCAGGACGAACATGATGGGCTGCAGCACGGCGAAGATCAGCATGTCGGGCGAGCGACGCACCTTGATCAGGTTGCGCTTGGTGACCGCCCAGCCGTCGGAAGCCCAGGTCGAGAGACCCGTCTCGGTGGCGGGCTCGAGGGTCTGCGCGAGCGCGGTCGTGGTGGTCATGCGCGGGCCTTCTTCTCGCTCGGGGCGTCGGTGTCGGCGGCGTCGTCGTCGGCGCCGGTGCGGTGACCGGTCAGCTGCAGGAAGACGTCGTCGAGGGTGGGGCGCCGCATCCCGGCGTCGTGCAGCTCGATTCCGGCCGCGCCGAGGTCGGCGAGGGTGCGTTGCAGCGCGGTCGGCCCGTCGGTGACGGCGACCTCGAGCTGACGGCCGTCGGCGTCGATCGTCGGCTCGTTGTCGCCGTGCCGGCGGAGGACCTCGACGGCCTGGGCCGATCGGGTCTCGTCGACCAGCGCCACGACGAGTCGATGACCGCCCACCTGGGCCTTGAGCTGATCGGACGTGCCCTCGGCGATGACGGCGCCGCCGTCGATCACCGAGATGTCGTCGGCGAGGCGGTCGGCCTCCTCGAGGTACTGCGTGGTGAGCAGCACCGTCGTGCCGCCGTCGACCAGGCTGGTGATGATGTCCCAGAGGGCCAGTCGGCTGCGAGGGTCGAGACCCGTGGTGGGCTCGTCGAGGAACAGCACGCGCGGGTTCGTGACGAGGGCGCCGGCGAGGTCGATGCGACGGCGCATGCCGCCGGAGAAGCCCTTCACCGGTCGATCGCCGGCGGCGGAGAGGTCGAATACGTCGATGAGCTCGCGAGCGCGCTCGCGGGAGACCTTCGCGCCGAGGTGGTAGAGCCGCCCGATCATGTCGAGGTTCTCGAACCCGGTGAGGTTCTCGTCGACTGCGGCGTACTGGCCCGAGACGCCGATCGAGCGCCGCACGGCCTGCGCGTCGGCGACGACGTCGAGACCGGCGATGGTCGCGGTGCCCGTGTCGGGGCGCTCGAGCGTGGTGAGCATCTTGACGACCGTCGTCTTGCCTGCGCCGTTCGGCCCGAGCAGCGCCTTCACGGTGCCCTCGGGCACGGTGAGGTCGAGCCCGTTCAGGGCGTGGACGGGGCCGGACTTCGACCGGTAGGTCTTGGTGAGGCCCCGTGCTTCGATCATGGCCATCGTCGATCCGTTCTCCGCTCGCAGCCGGTTCCCGGGGAGCGGCCCCGGACGCGCTCAAGGTAGCGCGGTCCGCGCTTCACCGCCAGTGATATTCCGTCACCTGTGGACATCGATCGGACACGGATCGGACACCGACCGACAGCCGGCGGATGGCCGTGCGGACCACAGCGTGTTACGAGCAGATGTCAAACCTTGCCGCGTGGCAAGTTCCGCTCTACATTCATCCCATGACCACCTTCGACGAGACGGCGGGGCCGTCCACCGCTGAACAGCTCCTGCCCGTCGGCATCGGCGACGACGCCGTCGCCCTCGCCCGCCGCTGGGCTCACGAGGCCTCCGCGGCCCCGAGCACCGGCTCGGCCCATCTGCTCGCGCAGGTGCTGAAAGACGAATCGGGTCTCGCCTTCACGATCGGCTTCGTCGATCGCGTCGTCCGCCCCGAAGACCTCGGCGTCGCCGCCCGCAACCTGGCGACCCTGGCGAAGCAGGCACCGGCCTTCCTGCCCTGGCACATGCGCTCCGCCGTCCGCCTCGGCGGCGTCATGGCGCCCGTGCTGCCCGGCGTCGTCGTGCCGATCGCCCGTCGCGTCCTCCGCGGCATGGTCGGGCACCTCGTCGCCGACGCCCGCCCCGCCCGGCTGGGCAAGGCGATCGCCTCGATCAAGCAGGACCGCACGCGGTTGAACCTCAATCTGCTCGGCGAGGCCGTGCTCGGCGATGCCGAGGCCGAGCACCGGCTCGCCGGCACCCGGGCGCTGCTCGCCCGCGACGACGTCGACTACGTGTCGATCAAGGTCTCGTCGATCGTCAGCCAGCTCTCGATGTGGGCCTTCGACGAGACCGTCGAGCGCGTCGTCGAGAAGCTGACCCCGCTCTACGAACTGGCCGCCCGCTCTCGCGAGCCGAAGTTCATCAACCTCGACATGGAGGAGTACCGCGACCTCGACCTGACGATCGCGGTCTTCACGCGCCTCCTCGACCAGCCGCAGCTCCGCGACCTCGAGGCCGGCATCGTGCTGCAGACCTACCTGCCCGACGCGCTCGGCGCCCTGCAGGGGCTCACCGAGTGGGCGACCGACCGGGTCGACGCGGGCGGCGCGGCCATCAAGGTGCGCGTGGTCAAGGGCGCCAACCTCGCCATGGAGACCGTCGACGCCACCGTCCACGAGTGGCCCCTCGCCACCTACGGCACGAAGCAGGACAGCGACACGAACTACAAGAGGGTCCTGACCTGGGCGCTCACCCCCGAGCGCACCCGCGCCGTGCGGATCGGCGTCGCCGGTCACAACCTCTTCGACATCGCCTTCGCGCACCTGCTCGCCGAGGCCCGCGGAGTCGGCGACCGCATCGAGTTCGAGATGCTGCTCGGCATGGCCGAGGGTCAGGCCGAGCTCGTCAAGGCCGACGTCGGCGGGCTGCTGCTCTACACGCCGGTCGTGCATCCCCGCGAGTTCGACGTCGCCATCAGCTATCTGATCCGCCGCCTCGAAGAGAACGCGTCGAGTGAGAACTTCATGTCGGCCGTCTTCGAGCTCGCCTCGAACGAGGCCATGTTCGAGCGTGAGAAGGGCCGGTTCCTCGCCTCGCTCGCCGCGGTCGACGGCGACACCCCTGCACCGCACCGCGTGCAGAGCCGCCTCGACGCGGCCCAGGCGTTGCAGCCCCGCGCGGCCGGCAGCGGTTTCGAGAACGAGCCCGACACCGACCCCGCGCTCGCCGCGAACCGCAGCTGGGGTCGCGGCATCGCCGCCCGCTCGGCGGACTCGACGCTCGGCGTCGACCTGATCGAGGCCGCCCGGGTCACCGACGAGGCGACGCTCGACGCCCTGCTCGACACCGCGGTCGCCGCATCCTCCGACTGGGCGGCACGAGGAGGCGCGGGTCGGGCCGTCGTCCTCCGCGACGCCGCCGCGATGCTCTCCGCCCGGCGCGCCGACCTGATGGAGGTCGCGGCGAGCGAGACCGGCAAGACCATCGCGGAGGGCGACGTCGAGGTCAGCGAGGCGATCGACTTCGCCAACTGGTACGCCCACCTCGCCGAGGAGCTCGACTCCGTCGACGGCGCCGAGTTCGTGCCCGCACGGCTCACCCTCGTCACCCCGCCGTGGAACTTCCCCGTCGCGATCCCCGCCGGCTCGACCCTCGCCGCGCTCGCCGCGGGCAGCAGCGTCGTCGTCAAACCGGCCGGTCAGGCCAAGCGCTGCGGCGCGGTCATGGTGCAAGCCCTCTGGGACGCCGGCGTGCCGCGCGACGTGCTCACCCTGGTCGACGTCGACGAGGGCGACCTCGGGCGGCACCTCGTGTCGCACCCGTCGGTCGACCGCGTCGTGCTGACCGGGGCCTTCGAGACCGCGCAGCTGTTCTCCGGTTGGCGCAACGACCTGCCCCTGCTCGCCGAGACCAGCGGCAAGAACTCCATCATCGTCACCCCGAGCGCCGACCTCGATCTCGCGGCCTCCGACGTGATCAAGTCGGCGTTCGGTCACGCGGGGCAGAAGTGCTCGGCGGCGAGTCTCGTGATCCTGGTCGGCTCGGTCGCCACCTCCGAGCGGTTCCGCCGTCAGCTCGTCGACGCCGCGTCGACGATGCGGGTGGGGCTGCCGTCCGACCCGACCACGCAGATGGGCCCGATCGTCGAGCCCGCGCACGGCAAGCTCGAGCGGGCGCTGACGACGCTCGGCGCGGGCGAGTCGTGGCTGGTCGAGCCGAAGCAGCTCGACGAGACGGGGCGGCTCTGGTCGCCCGGCGTCCGATCGGGTGTCGCGGCCGGCAGCGAGTTCCACCTGACGGAGTACTTCGGGCCCGTGCTCGGCATCATGACCGCCGCCACCCTCGACGAGGCGATCCGGCTGCAGAACGCCACCGACTACGGCCTGACCGCGGGTCTGCACACCCTCGACCCCGTCGAGCTCGAGATCTGGCTCGACGCCGTCGAGGCCGGCAACCTCTACGTCAACCGGGGCATCACCGGTGCCGTCGTGCGCCGCCAGCCGTTCGGCGGCTGGAAGAAGTCCTCGGTCGGCGCCGGGGCCAAGGCCGGCGGGCCCAACTACCTCGTCCACCTCGGCTCGTGGCGGCCGTCCCCGCTCGTCGAAGCCCAGGAGGCGCGCCCCGGTTCGGCCGTCCTGGCCGCCGTCGAGGCCTCGACGCCGCTGCTCGGGGCGTCGAGCGCGTCGGCGCACGACGACCTGCGTGCCGCCGCCGCCTCCGACGAGCACTACTGGGCGACCGAGTTCGGCGTCGCCCGCGACGTCAGCCGGCTCGGACTCGAACGCGACCTGCTCCGCTACCGGCCCCTGCCGGTCACGGTGCGGGCGGCCGACGGCGCCGACCCCGCGGACGTCGTGCGGGTGCTGCTGGCCGGTCTCCGGTCGGGCGCCCCGGTCACCGTCTCGTCGGCGATCGAGCTGCCGGCGACGCTCGTCTCGGCGCTGGGCCTCTCGGCGGGCTCCGTCACGCACGAGGACGACTCGGCATGGCTCGAGAGGGTGCGCGCGGGGGGTCTGCGGACCGAGCGCGTGCGGTTGGTGACGGCTGCGGGCGACCCGACCCGCGCCTCCTCGGCTCTGTCGTCGGCTCTCGGCGGGGACCCGTCGGTGGCCGTGTTCGACGCCGCGGTGACGCCGACGGGGCGGCTCGAGCTGCTGCCGTTCCTCCGCGAGCAGGCCGTCGCGATCACGGCGCATCGGTTCGGCAACCCCGACCCGTGGAGCGACGCGGTCATCTGAGCGTGGTGCGGCGCGGTCGTCTGAGCGGGGTGCGGCACGGTCGTTTGAGCGGGGTGCGGCGGGTCCGTGTCATCGGCGGCGGGTCAGCGCTGACCCGCCGCGGATGAGAGGAACCCGCCGAACAGCCCGAGGCGCACCGCACAGCCCGAGGCGCACCGCACAGCCCGGGGTGAGCCCCGCAGGTCAGACCGCGGGCTGCCCGGCGGCGTACCAGGCCGCGAGCCGCTGCAGGCCCTCGTCGACCCCGACGGCGGGCGTCCACCGCAGGTCGTGCTGCGTGCGCCGCTGATCGAACCAGTGCGCGGTCGAGAGCTGCTCGGCCAGGAACCGGGTCATCGGCGGCTCGTCGGCTCCCGGGCGCACGGCCCAGACCCGTTCGACGAGCGAACCGGCGCCCCGTGCGACCCCCGCCGGCACCCGGAGGCGCGGTGCCGGGACACCGGCCGCCAGGCAGATCCCCGCCATCAGGTCGGCCACCGTGCGCGGTTCGCCGTTGGTCAGCACGTACGCTCCGCCGCTGACGGCGTCGACCCGTTCGAGCGCCGCGGCGATGCCGGACGCCGCGTTGTCGACGTAGATCGAGTCGATCAGCGCCGCCCCGTGGCCGAGCAGCGGTAGACGCCCCGAGCGCGCGCGATCGACGATGCGGGCGACGAGCTGGGTGTCGCCGGGCCCCCAGACCAGGTGCGGGCGGACCGCCACGACGCGCAGATCGTCGCCCGCCGCCTGCAGCGCCACGAGCTCGGCCGCCGCCTTCGTGCGGGCGTAATGGCCGCGGGCCCGGCTCGGCGAGGCGGGCGCGGCGTCGTCTCCGACGATGGACGAACCGGCGTGCGCGACCGACGGCGACGAGACGAACACGAGGCGGGGCACCGAGGAGGCGCGCATCGCCTCGATCAGCGACCGCGTGCCGCCGACGTTGACGGCCTCGAACTCGGCGGGTGCACCGGCCAGCGAGACCTTCGCGGCCAGATGGACCACCGCCTCCTGCCCCTCGACGGCGGCGGCGACCGCTGCCGGGTCGGTCATCGAGCCGAGCGCGTCGCGGACCCCGGTCACACCCGACGGCCGACGCTGGAACGTCGTGACCTCGTGCCCGGCCGCGGCGATCGCCCGGGCGACGGCGCCGCCGAGCAGCCCGCTGGCCCCGGTGACCAGCACCTTCACGGCCGGCGTCCGTCGCTCGGGAGAGGCGTGCCGGCGGCGGAGGCGGGCGTGTTCGGCGCGAACGGGCGCGTCCACGCGCCCGTCTCAGCCGAACCCGCCCGGGTTCGCCCGGCTGAGGTGACCAGCACCTTCACGGGCGGCGCATCCTGTCGCCCGAGAGCACCGACGTCGCCCAGGCGGCGAGGCGCGAGCGGTCGATCTTGCTGTTGTGACGCACGTCGGTCGGCAGCGCCGGCACGACGAGGACGGCCGCGACGGGCCGACCCGAGGCCGCCCCGACGGCGTGGCGGACCTCGGCGGCGAGTGCGGCCGACGCGAGACCGGCACGGCGTGCGGGCGGCACGGTCTCGGCGACCACCACCACCTGCTGGGTGCCGGCCGGGCCGACGCCGACGACGGCCGCGCGGGCGATGCCGACCCGCGCCTCCGCCGCCTGCTCGGACGCGACCGGGGTCAGCACGCCGCTCGCCGTCGTGATCACGTGCGGCAGACGCCCCTCGACCCAGAGGCGGCCCTGCTCGTCGAGGTGGCCGACGTCGCCGGTGCGGTGCCAGCGGCTCGTCGTGGTCGACCCGCGACGGCTGGCGCGGTGCGTGAGCCAGAGCCGGTCGTAGTGGTCTTCGACGTGCGCGGCCGAGACGACGATCTCGCCGGTGACCCCTGGCTCGGCGATCAGTGCCGAGGAGGCGCGGCCCGCCTCGTCGAGAGCGGCGATCCGCACCGTCGTGGTCGCGCCGGGCAGCCCCACGCAGACACCGCCGGCGTCGGTGGCGCCGTCGGCGAGGCGCGCGGCGCGGTCGGCGGTCGCCGCACGGACCCCCTCGAGCGTGATGTCGGTCAGCAGCAGCCCCTCGGTCATGCCGTAGGGGGTGTGCGGGGTCGCGCCGGGCATGAGGTCGCCGGCGGCGGCGAGCAGCGACTCCGACACGGGCGCACCCGCCGACAGGAACGTCTCGACGCCGGCCAGCGCCGTGCGGTCGGCGGCGGTCAGCTCGCCGGAGGTGGCGACCACGTTGGTCAGCGCGGCGGGGGAGAGGAACACCACGGTCGCGTCGACGGCGGCCGTCGCGGCGGCCACGGCGCGCGCCGTCAGGGTGCGGGGCTTCGTGACGTCCATGTCGGGTGTCACGCTCGTCGCACCGAGGGCGGGTCCGAGCAGGGCGAACGGCGCGAAGCCGGCGACGAGCCCGGTGCCCGGCCCGACGCCGTACTGGGCGGCGAGGGCGTCGCGCAGCGCCGTCAGCTGCCGGTGGCGGTAGACGACGCCCTTTGCGGGGCCGGTCGAGCCCGAGGTGAAGAGGATGGCGGCCTCGGCGTCGCCGGTGGGCGACTCGGGCAGCTCGGCGAGGGCGTCATGCGCACGTCGACCGAGCGCGGCGATCTCGGGCAGCGACGTCTCGACGCCGAGGGCGCGTCTCGTGACCCCCGGGAGGCGCGTGGTCGAGATCACGCGGCCGGGCCAGCCGAGCGCTCGCGCCGCCGTGAGACCGGGCAGCTGCCCGATCACATGGTCGGGCCACGCCCCGCGGACGGCGCGGGTCAGCCCGCGGACTCCGAGACCGGCGTCGGCGACGACCACCACGGCCCCGAGACGGAGGCAGGCGTAGAGCACCGCGGTGAGGTCGGCTCCGGGCTGCACGAGCAGCGAGACGCGGTCGCCGGGGCGGACTCCGTGCTTGCGGAGCCCGAGGGCGATCTCGCGGACCCGCCGGGAGAGCAGCCGCCAGCTGACGGACCGGGGGCCATCCGACCCGGCGGGCACCATCTCGATCAGTGCGGTGTCGGAGCTGTCAGCGAGGGCGTCGAGGTACGACCAGAGCGGGCGGTCCTGCGAGGAGTCGACCCGCGCCTCCTCGGCGACGTGCTCGGCGGATGCCGCCGCCGCAGCCGCCGTGGCCTCGTCGGCCCCCGTCTCGAGGGCCTTCCTGGCCGCAGCGGCACCGGTCGCGCCCGCGCCGTCGAGCCGGCCGGGGCCTGCCGGGGTCGACGGGTCGACGGCAGTCTCGGCCCCCGCGACGGCGCCGTCGACGGTGGGCTCGGCGGGTGGCGAGCCGTCGGGGAGCCGGTCGCCCAGCCAGGTGAGCACGGCCGCGGCGTAGTCGACGTCTTCGGCCAGCAGGTGACCGGCGCCCTCGAAGCGGTGCACGTCGGCATGCGGCAGACGCTCGATGAGATCGTCGAGGTAGCGGTCGCCGAAGATCGGGTCGAGGGGGCCCCACAGCATGAGCGCCGGAACCGGCACCTCGCGCAGCGCCTCGGCGATGCGGTTCAGCTCGGGTGCGCTCTCGTGGTCGGCGTCGACCGGGATGTCGGCCACGAAGGCGCCGATGCCGCCGCGGCGGGCCGCGGTGCGGTACGGGGCGCGATAGGCCTGCTTCACCTCGGCCGGCAGCGGCGGGTGACCGAGGGCGAGCGTCACGTCGACGAACGCCGTCGTGCCGACCGTCGCGCGTCCGAGCACGCCCCGGGCGAGTGCGAGTCGGAGCGGAGCGGGGATCGGGACGCCGCGCGGCTGGTGGATCGCCGTGTTGAGCAGCATCACACCGGCCAGCAGCTCGGGGTGGTCCACCGCCCAGCCCATCGAGACGACACCGCCCCAGTCGTGACCGAGTGTGACCACGGGCCCCTCGACGCCGAGCGCCTCGGTGAGGTCGCCCAGGTCGGAGACACGGCGCGCGAGGGTGTGCGGCGATCCCGTGCGCTCGGAGAAGCCCATGTCGAGCTGGTCGACGGCGACGACCCGCCAGGCCGGTCCGCCGGCGGAGGCCGTCTCGACGGTGGCCGCGACGAGCTCGCGCCAGAGGTACGACCAGGTCGGGTTGCCGTGCACGCACAGGATGGTGCCGACCGGCTCGACGTCGAGCCGGGCCAGCGCCTCGGCGTTGTCGAGCACGTGCCAGCGTCGGGAGGCGCGGTGCGAGCCGAGTCCGTACGGCACGTCGACGAGACGCGACCACGCGGGGTCGAGCCCTTCGAGCCCGTCGGGCGGGAGCAGGGCCGGTGCGGTCGATCGTGCGGCGCGGGGGAGGCGACTCACCAGGCGAGCTCCATCATCGCGGTGTTGATGCCCGAGCCCACTCCCATCAGCAGCACCCGGTCGCCGCGCGACAGGGTCTTGGACTCCTCCACGAGCGTGATCGGGATCGACGCGGGGCCGACGTTGCCGAGTGTGGGGTAGGTGAGCGGCACGCGCTTGCGGTCGATGCCGGCCGCCTTGACGAACGCGTTGGTGTGCACGTCGCTGACCTGGTGCATGACGTAGCGGTCCATGCCCTGCCAGTTCCACTCGGGCTTGGCCTCGCGCCAGGCCGAGACGACGAGCTCCATGCCGCGCTTGAGCAGAGCCTTGGCGTCGGTGAACATGCCGTCGACGCTGCCGACGCAGAGGTCGTAGTTCTCGGTCGCGGCGCGGGTCACGCCGCCGAGGATGCGGTGGCCCTCGGGGTGCAGGTCGGCTCGGCCGATGACCGCGGCTGCGGCGCCGGAGCCGAGGGTGAGACTCGCGAACTCGCTCATGAAGTCGTCGCGGTCGAAGCCCTCGGTCAGCAGGCGGTCGATCGTGTTGACCTGGACGTCGTCGGCGTCTTCGCCGTCGATGATCACGGCGTAGTCGATCTGCCCGGCGTCGATCAGCTGCGCGGCGAGGGTCATGCCGTTGACGAAGCCGAGGCAGGCGTTCGCGATGTCGAAGTTGGTCGCCGACGACGGGAGCCCGAGCCCGTGGTGCAGGCGGACGGCGACGGACGGCTCGAGGTGCGGGCGCGTGACGGACGTGTTGATCAGCAGGCCGACCTGGTCGGGTCGGACGCCGGCCTCGGCGAGGGCGCGCTTGCCCGCGTCGATGGCCGCGACGTCGAAGCTCTGGTCGGGGCCCCAGTTGCGGCGCTCGTGCACACCGGCGACGCGCTGGAGGAGACCGGTCGGCATGCGCAGGCGCTTGAGGACGGGCCGCAGCTTCTCGTCGATGCTCTCGGAGGTGGTGACCCGTTCGGCCATCGTGCTGGCGACCGACAGCAACGCCGCGTTGCTGTGCCGGGTCGTGGCGTTTCCGTTCACCGGAACTCCCTGTCGAATTGTCTGGGTAGGCGTATGCCGGCGCGGCTGAACGAGCAGTGACGATCAGGGCCGGGAGATCGTGGCATCGAATCGATGCATCCTGACGAGTTTACGGCTCCCGTCTCTGAGCGGTTGCCAGGTTGCCGGGGCACAGACATGCCGATCGGGGCATGTTCGGGCGTCATCCGCGGGGGTCGCGGGGGAGACGGGCGACGGCGCGACGACCGCCGCGCGTCCACCAGACGAGGTCGGCGACGGCCCAGGCGATCGCCCCGGCCGCGGCGAGCAGCACGACGACGGTGACGACGGTGACCGAACCGCCTCCGACCAGCAGGGCCGCGACGATGCTCGCGACGACGATCAGGGCGCAGACGACGGTGACGACGGGCAGCACGCGACCGCCCTGCTTGGTCAGCAGCCAGTTCGGCACATCGGGGTCGACCCGGACCGTCTTCTCACGCATCCCGCCAGGGTAGTCTCGCGCGCCTCCTGCGGTCCCGCGCCCCGGGGGTAGCCTCGACGCATGAGCACCCCGCGCCGACCCTTCTGGATCCTGACCAAGACGGGCAGCGTCCTCCCTCCCGTCCTCGAGGCGGCGCTCGGCGTCTTCGGCCTCGTCGTCCAGATCGCCACGCTGACGTCGGGTCGCCCGGTCGAGCCGGTGGCCTACGTGGTGCTGGTCGTCGCCCTGCTGCTCATCGCGCAGGGCGTGGCCGACCTCGTCTGGTGGTCGCGAGACGACCGCAGGGCCCGGGCCGGCCGGGGCTGACCCGCGCCCTGCGTCGGGGTGGCGGTCTCGTATCCGGGTCAGCGGCGGATGGTGACGGCCTTCGACCAGCGGGACGCGGAGGCGTAACCGGGCTTGGAGCCGGTCAGCTTGACGCCGATCCGGTGCCCGACGTCGGCTGACGTCGTGCGATAGGTCGTGCCCTTGGCGCCCTTGATCCACACCCCGTCACGGGTCCACTGGAATGTCCAGGTCGTCCCCTTGGTCCAGGTGCCCCGCTGGGCGGTCAGCGTGCTGCCCGCCTTGGCGGACCCCTTCACCCCGGGGGTGCCGGTGCTCAGGGTCAGGGGCTTGACGGTCGCGGCGGTCGAGGTCCGGGCCGTCGCGGTGTGTCCGGGCTTGGTGCCCGTGACGACGACCGTGATGGCGCGGTTGGCGTCGGATGCGGTGGGGACGTAGCTCGCCCCCGTCGCCCGGGAGATCGCCTGGCCGTTCCGCTTCCACTGGTACGAGAACGACGTGCCCGCCGTCCAGGTGCCGGTCTTCGTGCCCACCTTCCCGCCCACGGTCGGCTTGCCCGTCACCACGGGGGCCGCGCTCGTGAGGGTCGGCGACGCGATGGACACGGCCGCCGAGGTCTTCGACGCCGTCGTGTAGCCGGTCTTCCTGCCCGTCACGACGAGGGTGATCTTCTTGCCGGCGTCCGCCGCGGTCGTGACGTAGCTCGTTCGTGTGGCCCCGGCGATGGCCGTGCCGCCGCGCAGCCACTGGTGGGTCAGCGCGGTGGCGCTCGTCCAGGTGCCGGTCTGGGCGGTGAGGGTCGCGCCCACCGTGGTCTTGCCGACGATCTTCGGCACGGGGGCGGTCAGGGTCTTGAGCGCCGGCGCCGGCGTCGGCGTCGCTGTGGGTGTGGGCTTGGGTGCGGGTGCGGGTGCGGGTGCGGGTGTCGGTGTCGGTGTCGGTGTGGGGGTCGGTGTGGGGGTGGGGGTCGGCGTGGGGGTGGGGGCCGGCGTGGGTGTGGGGGTCGGCTTGGCCGGAGTGGCCGGCACGCTGACGGTGGCGGGGCTGCCGGGCGTGTACGCGTACTGGCTGACCCAGTCGATCTGGAGGTGGCCGTCGACCTTCGCGTCCGGCTTCGTGCCGTTGGTCGCGGTCTGCAGCACCCAGTGCATGGGCGTCTTGGGGATGTTCGTCGTGGTCGACGCCACGACGATGCCGTCGAGCAGGTAGCTGATCTTCTTCGGCGTCCACTCGATCGTGTAGGTGTGCCAGTCGGTGTACGAGGTCAGGGTGTCGACGGCCATGTCGTTGTTCCACGGAGTGCCGAGCTGGTGGTTGAAGGCCTTGGTCGAGCCGTCCAGGCTGCCTTCGGGGAAGTTGATCTCGCCGTTCGCCCAGGTCTCGGCGTCGTCCCAGAGGAGGAACGCGGTGCCGTAGCCGGGCAGGGCGTCGGCCTTCATCCGGATGCTGTAGCGCCCGTAGGTCTGGCCGCCCCACTGGCCGTTCATCAGGGGCACGGGTGCGGCGGCCCGCGGCACGCCGTCGGAGCCGGTGTGCAGGTGCATGTCGAGCAGCCCGTCGCGCACGGAGAGGATGTCGGACTCGTAGCGGCCGATCTGCCAGGTGTCGCCGAAGCCGTCGTAGCTCATCCACTGCTTCGCGTACGGACCGGGGAACTCGCCCTGGGCGATCGGGGTCGTGAAGTCGTCCTTGAAGTTCTGCGTCCACCCCGCGAGGTTCCCGTTCAGCAGGGTCTTCGAGGCGGCCGCCGCGTCCGTGGCCGTCTTGCCCGCGATGATCGAACCGGTGGCGGCCGAGGCGCTCTGCGTGCCCGTCGCGACGAGAGCCGTCGCGAGGAGTGCGCCGGCGATGATCGTGGCGCCGATCGGCAGCGATCGTGAGGATGTCCGTGTGACCATGTCGCGGTGTGCCTTCCTTGGGATTTCGGAAGGGCGAGCGGGTGCATCGGGGGGAGGGTCTGGCGCGTCCCATCGATCGCTCGATGGGGTACAGCACTCCGCGGTTCTTCGGGTTCCGCGGGGCGCGTCCAGTGTGCGCTCGGGGGACGGATGTCGTCATCCCCAAGACGGGTCGCCCTCGTTGGGGGGAGCGACAGGGCGTCTGTCCTCCTCCCTGTACCCCTGTCGACGCGAGACGTCTCGGACTCCCAGGCGGAGGGGCCCGGATGGAGGCGCGGCGGACGACGGAAGGCCCCGATCGCGGACGATCGGGGCCTTCTGAATGGAGCCGCCTGTCGGATTCGAACCGACGACCTTCGCTTTACAAGAGCACTGCGCTACCGGACTGCGCCAAGGCGGCTGACTCCACCACCCTACAAGCCCGGCGGCGAGGTCGGGAGCGACCTGGGATGGGCGCACGCCGTGCATCTTCCCGCCCGCGATTGGCGCGAGAGAGGTCATAAGTGGTGAAGTAGGGGGAGACGGCGTCGGCCGTCGCCCGGCCCGGATCACGAGGAGCCCCCATGACCAACATCCTGACCGCCATCGGTTCGATCGTGCTGCTGCTGATCAGCTTCGCGCTGTTCGCCTACTCGTTCGGGTCGGGCGAGCCGAACGCGATCATCTTCTTCGCCGGCATCGTCGCCATGACCGGCTCGTTCTGGCTGCCGATCACCTTCGTGGGCACGAGCCAGAAGACCTGGTGACCTCCGAGAGGCGCACATGATGAGACCCCGGTGCCTCGGCACCGGGGTCTCGTCGTGTCACGGGCGGGGCGGACCGCTCAGATGCCGATCGACCTCGATGCGCTTGCGCGGCTTGTCGGCGTCTCGCGGTCGATCGCGACCCCCGACGTAGAGCCAGCCCAGCAGCTTCTCGTCGCCCGTCAGACCGTGCGCGGCGTGGACCTCGGGGGCCCGGGTGTGCGTGCCGGATCGCCAGAAGACGCCCCAGCCCTCGTCGTCGAGCACGAGCGACAGCAGGTGGGCGACACCCGAGGCGACGCTCTCCTGCTCCCATTCGGGCACTTTGCGACTGGGCTTCGGAGACGAGACCACCGCGACGACCAGCGGTGCCCGCAGCGACTTCTGCTCGAGCTTCTCGGCGTCCTTGCCCACGGCGCCGTCGGCCGCCGCCAGCGACCGGCCGATCAGTCGGCGGTCGTCGCCCCTCAGCTCGATGAGCCGCCAGGGGCGCATCGACGAGTGGTCGGCGACGGTCGCCGCCGCCTCGACGGCTGCGACGAGCTGCTCGTGATCGGGGGCGTCGTCGGTGACCTTCGACCGCGATCGACGGCGGGCGGCCGCAGCCGCGACGGTGCTCACCGGGTCACTCGGCGGTGGAGGAGGCGTCGTCGCCCTCGCGGAAGCTGAGCGAGACGGAGTTCATGCAGTAGCGGTCGCCGGTCGGCGTGCCGAAGCCGTCGGGGAAGACGTGGCCCAGGTGCGAACCGCAGTTCGCGCACCGCACCTCGGTGCGGGTCATGCCGAGGCTGTCGTCGTCGATCAGCTGCACGGCCTCGGGGTTCACGGACTCGTAGAAGCTCGGCCAGCCGCAGTTGCTGTCGAACTTGGTGCCGCTCTTGAACAGCTCGGCGTTGCAGGCGGCGCAGGCGTAGACGCCGGCGCGGCTCTCGTCGAGCAGCTCGCCCGTCCATGGGCGCTCGGTCGCGGCCTCGCGCAGCACGGCGTACTGCTCGGGGCCGAGTTCTGCTCGCCACTGCTCTTCGGACTTCTCGACCTTGTACGACACGGGTGACTCCTCAGTTCTCGGGACTCCCCATTCAACACGGTCCCCCCGACAGTCATTCCAGGGCGGCGCCGTCGCCGGGCCGGCGGCACCCCGCCTCCCTAGAATCGCGGCATGCTCCTCGCCGACCGGTTCCGCAGCCACGCCGACGCGTCCGCCCGCGAGCAGTCCCCTCTGTACGCCGAGTGGTCGCTCGGGATCGCCGGCGACCCCGACGTGCTCGCGCTGATCGAGAGGGCTCCGGAGGCGCGGCGCCAGCCCGCCCTCGTGCTCGCCGTGTCGCGCTGGCTGGGCGCTCCCCTCGCACCGTGGCCCCGCCTCCGGGAGTGGATGCTCGCCCACCCCGACGCCCTCCTCGCCGAGCTCGCCCGTCGGACGACCCAGGTCAACGACGTCCGTCGCCTCGGGCCGGTCTCGCTCGCGCTGGCCAGGCTCGAGGGCCCGGTGGCCCTGCTCGAGGTCGGCGCCTCGGCGGGGCTCTGCCTGTTCCCCGACCGGTACGCGTTCCGGGCCGACGTCCGCGGCGCGGGCCGCGACGAGCAGGCGCGCTGGGGTGCGGCCGACAGCGAGGTCGTCGTCGAACTCGACGTCGACCTCGGAGACGCCGCCCTGCCGCACGACGGGTGGCCCCGCCGGGTCGTGCTGCCCGAGATCGTCTGGCGGGCCGGTCTCGACCTGGACCCCGTCGACGTCACCGACCCCGCAGCGGTCTCGTGGCTCGAGACGTCGCTGCCGCCCGGGCCGTCGGAGCGGGTGGACCTGCTGCGGCGGGCCGTCGCGATCACCCGGAGCGCGCCTCCTCGGCTCGTCCGCGGCGACGCCGTCGACGGGCTCCCCGCCCTGGCCTCGACCGCTCCGTCGGAGGCGCGGCTCGTCGTGGTCTCGACCGGCACGCTCGTCTATCTGCCCGGTCGCCGGCGCCAGGCCTTCGTCGACGCCGTGCGCGCCCTCGGCGCCACCTGGGTGTCGTACGAACGGCGCGACCTGCTGCACGACGTGGTGGCGGAGGTGCCCGAGGGCGTCGCTCCGGGCGACGGGTTCGCCGCGCTCGCCCTCGACGGCCGGGCCCTCGCCGTCGGCGACGCCCACGGCACGCGAGTGCGACTGCTCCACACCTGACCTGACGCGGAGGGCTGCGCCTGAGGCGACCCGGAGGCGGCCGCCCGTAGGATGACGACGATCGAGAGGGCGGGTGATGGGCGACAGCGGTGCGACTGGCGACGACGGGACTGTCATCGGGCTCTCCGAGCGCGACCGCGCGATCCTCGACCTCGAGCAGTCCACCACGGGGTCCGCGCGCCACAAGGAGGCCGTGATCCGACGCGATCTCGGTCTCTCGACGGCCCGGTACCAGCAGCTGCTCAACTCGCTCATAGACCGACCGGCTGCACTGGCCTACGCGCCGATGCTCGTGGGGCGTCTGCTCCGACTCCGCGACGCCCGCTCGTTCGCCCGCACGACCCGATCGTTCGGGCCGCCGACCCGCTGACCCGCAGCACGCCGACCCGCCGACAGAGCGCCCGACGCCCGCCGAACCGACGCCCGCCGACCCAGAGAAGACCGACAGCACATGCCGAAGTTCCCCCGCGACCGTTTCGACGACCTGCCCGCCGATCTGCAGAGGGTCGGCGCGCACCGGTCCACCCCGAAGCGGGGTCGTGGGCTGGTCGTCTTCGCCTGGGCCGCTCTCGCGACGGGCGTGCTGGTGGGCGGCGGTGTCGTCGCCCTGGGCGTGCTGAACGACAGCATCCAGTTCGACGCCCCCACGACGACCGCCACCGGGACGCCCGAGGCGGAGGCGCCCGACGACACCGCCTCCGCGACGCCGACCGGGACTCCCGTGACCGGCCCCGCCGACGTGGACCCCTCCGTCACGATCGCGGTGCTGAACGGGACGTCGACCGCGGGTCTCGCGACCGCCGCCTCCGCCGACCTCGAGGCCGCCGGGTACACCGTCGCCACCCAGGGCAACGCGGGCGACACCTCGGCCACGACCTCGACCGTCTACTACGCCGACGCCGCCGACGAGGGGGTCGCCCTCGGGCTCGCCCAGACCCTCGGCGTCACGGCGACGGCCGTCAGCTCGGCGTTCCCGAACGCGTCGGTGACGGTCGTGCTCGGCGCCGACTTCACGCCCTGAGGACGACCGGGCCGAGGAGGCGCGGGTCGCGATCACCGCGCACCGCACCTCCTCGGGTCGCCCGCGACGTCACTTGCACTCTCACCGGGCGAGTGCCAGAATCGTCACTGGCACTCGCGACACGTGAGTGCCAAAGCTTCTGCTTCATGACGTCCGGGAGGGACGAAAAACACACATGGCTAAGATCATTGCTTTTGACGAAGAGGCCCGTCGTGGCCTCGAGCGTGGCCTGAACATCCTGGCCGACGCGGTTAAGGTCACGCTCGGCCCGCGTGGTCGCAACGTCGTGCTCGAGAAGAAGTGGGGCGCCCCCACCATCACGAACGACGGTGTGTCCATCGCGAAGGAGATCGAGCTCGACGACCCGTTCGAGAAGATCGGTGCGGAGCTCGTCAAGGAGGTCGCGAAGAAGACCGACGACGTCGCCGGCGACGGAACCACCACCGCCACCGTGCTCGCTCAGGCGCTCGTCCGTGAGGGCCTCCGCAACGTCGCCGCAGGCGCCGACCCCATCTCGCTGAAGCGCGGCATCGAGAAGGCCGCTGCGGCCGTCTCGGCTCAGCTGCTCGCCGACGCGAAGGACATCGAGACCAAGGAGCAGATCGCGGCCACGGCTTCGATCTCCGCCGCCGACCCCACCATCGGCGCGCTGATCGCCGAGGCGATCGACAAGGTCGGCAAGGAGGGCGTCGTCACCGTCGAGGAGTCCAACACCTTCGGCACCGAGCTCGAGCTCACCGAGGGCATGCGCTTCGACAAGGGCTACCTGTCGCAGTACTTCGTCACCGACCCCGAGCGCCAGGAGGCCGTCTTCGAAGACGCCTACGTGCTCATCGTCAACTCGAAGATCTCGAACATCAAGGATCTCCTCCCCATCGTCGACAAGGTGATCCAGAGCGGCAAGCAGCTGCTCATCATCGCCGAGGACGTCGACGGCGAAGCGCTGGCGACCCTGGTCGTCAACAAGATCCGCGGCATCTTCAAGTCGGTCGCCGTCAAGGCCCCCGGCTTCGGCGACCGTCGCAAGGCCCAGCTGCAGGACATCGCGATCCTCACCGGTGGTCAGGTCATCGCCGAAGAGGTCGGCCTCAAGCTCGAGAACGCGACGCTCGACCTCCTCGGTCGTGCCCGCAAGGTCGTCATCACCAAAGACGAGACGACCATCGTCGAGGGTGCCGGCGACCCCGAGCAGATCGCCGGTCGCGTGCGTCAGATCCGCAGCGAGATCGAGGCGACCGACAGCGACTACGACCGTGAGAAGCTCCAGGAGCGTCTCGCGAAGCTGGCCGGCGGCGTCGCCGTCATCAAGGCCGGCGCTGCGACCGAGGTCGAGCTGAAAGAGCGCAAGCACCGCATCGAAGACGCCGTGCGCAACGCCAAGGCCGCCGTCGAAGAGGGCATCGTCGCCGGTGGTGGCGTCGCCCTCATCCAGGCCGGCAAGACCGCTCTGGCCGAGCTGCAGCTCGAGGGCGACGAGGCGACGGGTGCGAACATCGTCCGTGTCGCCATCGACGCTCCGCTGAAGCAGATCGCCTTCAACGCGGGCATGGAGCCCGGCGTCGTTGCCGACAAGGTCCGTGGCCTGCCCATCGGTCACGGCCTCAACGCCGCGACCGGCGAGTACGTCGACATGATCGCCGCCGGCATCATCGACCCCGCCAAGGTCACGCGCTCGGCGCTGCAGAACGCAGCCTCGATCGCCGGTCTGTTCCTCACGACCGAGGCCGTCGTCGCCGAGAAGCCCGAGAAGAACCCGGCCCCGGCCGGCGACCCCACGGGTGGCATGGACTTCTAGTCCGCACCGCACCACCGCACCACGCACAAGGGCGGCTCTCCTCCGGGAGGGCCGCCCTTCGGCGTGTGCGCCGCGGCACCCCGAGACTCGCGCGGCACCCCGAAAGCCGCGCAGCACCCCCCGAAGCCCGCGCAGCACCCCGAAACCCGCGCAGCACCCCGAGAAATGCGGGTGTTGCGCGGGTTTCGGGGTGTGGGGTGCGACGGCGGGCGCCGCGTGCCGCGAGCGCGGCGGGCGGCTAGGCGGGCTGCGGGGCGGTGGTGACAGCGGCGTCGGCGGGCATCAGGGGCAGGGCCACCTGGAACGTGGCGCCGCCGCCGGGGGTGTCGCGCACGTCGACGCTGCCGCCGTGCGCCGCGACGATGCCCGAGACGATCGCGAGCCCCAGGCCGCTGCCACCGGTGTCGCGGGTGCGCGACGAGTCCGCCCGCCAGAACCGCTGGAAGATCTTCTCGCGGATCTGCGGCGGGATGCCCTCGCCGTGGTCGACGATCGCGAACGTCGCGACGCCACGCCCCGGGTCCGACTGCACCACGATCTCGATCGGGCTGTCGTGCTCGGTGAAGCGCATGGCGTTGCCCATCAGGTTGGTGATCACCTGGCGGATCTTGTTCTCCTCGCCGAGCACGATCGCGTGCGCCTCGTCGAGGGGGGTCTGCTCGACGGGCACGACCGCCGCGCTGCCGTCCGCGTTGCGGCCGCCGCGGGCACGGAGGCTCCGGAGGCGCGCGAGGGTGGCCCCGGCGAACGTCGCCGGCGCGCCGCCCGCGGTCGCCGACCCCGGCGCGACGGGCGTCACCGGGCCGGTCAGCCGGCTCTCGACCGGGGCGCCGGGCGCCGCGTCGATCGCGGGCTCGGCCGCCGCCTCGCCGTCGTCCGCCGGGGTGGCCGTCGGGACGACCGGGTCGAGCACGAGCACCTCGATGTCGCGGTCGGGGTTCGAGGCCATCGTGTCGAGGGCTGAGTCGCGGGCGAGCTGCACGAGGTCGACCGGGCCGAGCTCGAGCGGCTTCGACTCGTCGAGACGAGCCAGCTGAAGCAGGTCTTGCACGAGGACCCCCATGCGGATCGCCTCCTTCTCGATCCGCTCCATCGCCTGGGCGACGTCCTCCTCTTTGGTGAGGGCGCCCATGCGGTACAGCTCGGCGTAGCCGCGCAGACTGACGAGCGGGGTGCGGAGCTCGTGGCTCGCGTCGCCGACGAAGCGCCTCATCTGGTCGATGGTCTTCGCGCGGTCGTCGAAGGCGTCGTCGATGCGGTTCAGCATCGTGTTGAGCGATCGATTGAGCCGCCCGACCTCGGTGTTGGGCGTGGTCGAGTCGAGACGCTGGCTGTAGTCGCCGTCGGCGAAGCGCGCGGCCGTGGCCTCGACGTCACGCAGCGGGGAGAACGTCGACGTGACGAGCAGTCGGGTGAGGGCGGCGCCGAGCACCACGACCGAGACGCCGAAGCCGAGGAAGATCCCGCCGAAGCGGTTGATCGTCGCGTTGGTCGCGGCGAGGTTCGTGCCCGTGACGATGGTGGCGTCGATGGTCTGGGTGGAGCCGGTCGTCGAGGTCAGCGTGAGCGGCTTGACCGTGGCGTAGACCCGCCACTCCTGATCGTGGGTGCGGTTGTCGACGCTCTGCGCCTCGCCACCGGCCGACTCGGCCACGGTGACCCCGCCGAGCACGGGCCCGACGCCGTCCTCCAGCAGGTCGCTGGTGTCGCAGATCATGCTGCCATCGGGGTTGAGGATCGCCAGGTAGCTCGACTTGTCACCGAAGTTGATGGTGCACGACGTGCCGTTGCGCGACGCGCCGGTGAAGCTGTCGGCCGACGTCTTCAGCTGCGTGTCGACCTGCCCGTAGAGATAGGTGCTCAGCACCGTCATGGTGCCGAGCCCGGCGACGAGGAGTCCGAGGGTGACGAGGGTCACCGTGATGCCGGTGATCTTCGTGCGGATGGAGATCTCGTTCCACCACTGCGAGAGGCGTGCGTGCATAAGGGCGTCAGACTACCGAGAACGCCTGGGAGCCGAGGCTCCCAGGCGTTCGTGGCGGCGGTGCGGGCGACTAGCTCTTCGACGCCTTGAGCATGTAGCCGAAGCCGCGCTTGGTCTGGATGATCGGCTCGGCCGAGAACTGGTCGAGCTTGCGGCGCAGGTACGAGATGTAGCTCTCGACGATGCCGGCGTCGCCGTTGAAGTCGTACTCCCACACGTGGTCGAGGATCTGCGCCTTCGACAGCACGCGGTTGGGGTTCAGCATGAGGTAGCGCAGCAGCTTGAACTCGGTCGGGCTGAGCTCGATGGCCGTCTCGCCGATGGTGACCTCGTGGGTGTCCTGGTCCATCGTGAGCTCGCCGGCGCGGATGATCGCGTCTTCGTCCTCGTTCATGGTGCGGCGGAGGATCGCCTTGATGCGGGCGACGATCTCGTCGAGGCTGAACGGCTTGGTGACGTAGTCGTCGCCGCCGACGGTCAGACCCGTGATCTTGTCTTCGGTGTCGTCTTTCGCCGTGAGGAAGAGGATCGGCGACGTGTACCCCGACGACCGGAGGCGCTTGGTCACGCCGAAGCCGTTCATGTCGGGGAGCATCACGTCGAGGATGATCAGGTCGGGCTCTTCTTCGAGGACGGCCGAGATGGCCTGCGCGCCGTTGCCGACGGCACGGACTGCGAAGCCCGCGAAGCGCAGGCTCGTCGTCAGGAGGTCGCGGATGTTCGGTTCGTCATCGACGATAAGGATCTTCGGGCCGTCACTCATGGGACAAGTATCTGCGCGCCTCCTCGGTGTTCCCTGTGAGCAGGAGGCACGTCAGCCGCATGCGGGCATCGTGTCGGCCCTCAGGACGCCGGGTCCGTCCATTCGACGTTCGGCACGAGCGCGATGCGGGTCGTCAGCTCGAGCAGCTCGTCGGGCACGGCGAGGGTGAAGTCGACGCCCTCGCGGTGCTCGAGCACGGCGGTGTAGCCGGAGGCGCGGGTGATCTGCCACCCCGGGAACTCCTCGACCGGGGCGGCGACGACCCGCGCCTCCTCGGCGTCGTCGGTGGCGCCGATCGCGGTGAGACCGGCGAAGAGGTGGTCTTTGACCGGCGAGCCGGCGAGCAGGTCGCTGCGGTCGAGCACGTCGGGGTCGGGGCTCCACGTGACGATGCTGAGCTGCGAGCCGGCGTGCAGCCCGCCCTGGACCTCGTAGGTGCGCTCGACGGCCACGACCACCGATGCGTCCCAGTCGGCGAACCGGGCGCGCTGGCCGCGGAACTCGATCGCGTCGTGCTCGAGCGACGCGACGAGCGGACCGAAGGTGGCGAACGGGGCCTGATCGGCCGCGAACACGCGACGGAGTCCGTCGCGCCAGAGGTCGTCGTCGCCGAGCGGCAGATCGGACTCGGAGGCGGTGCTCATGCGGCGAGGGCCGGCGAGTCGAGGATAGTGTAGCTGTAGCCCTGCTCGGCCAGGAACCTCTGCCGGTTCTGCGCGAAGTCCTGATCGACCGTGTCGCGGCTCACCAGCGTGTAGAACGACGCCGGCAGCCCCGACTTCTTCGGGCGGAGCAGGCGACCCAGCCGCTGCGCCTCCTCCTGGCGCGAGCCGAACGACCCGCTCACCTGGATGGCCACGGTGGCCTCGGGCAGGTCGACCGAGAAGTTCGCGACCTTCGAGACGACCAGCACCTTCACCTCGCCGTCGCGGAACGCCTGGTAGAGCCGCTCGCGCTCGTCGATCGGCGTGGCACCGGTCAGGGTCGGGGCGTCGAGGGTCTCGGCGAGCTGCTCGAGCTGGTCGAGGTACTGCCCGATCACGAGGATCTGCTCGCCGTGGTGGCGGGCGACGAGATCGCGGACGACACCGAGCTTGGCCGGTGCGGTGGCCGCGAGACGGTACCGCTCGTCGTCGGGGGCGGCCGCGTACTCGAGCCGCGCCTCCTGAGGGAGGTCGACCCGCACCTCGTAGCAGGACGCCGGCGAGATGTAGCCCTGCGCCTCGATCTCCTTCCAGGGGGCGTCGAAGCGCTTGGGGCCGATCAGGCTGAAGACGTCGCTCTCGCGGCCGTCCTCTCGGACGAGCGTCGCCGTCAGGCCGAGTCGGCGGCGGGCCTGCAGCTCGGCCGTCAGCTTGAAGACCGGAGCGGGGAGGAGGTGCACCTCGTCGTAGACCACCAGGCCCCAGTCGAGGGCGTCGAGCAGCGACAGGTGGGTGTACTTGCCGCCCCGGCGCGCCGTGAGGATCTGGTACGTCGCGATCGTGACGGGCTTGACTTCCTTGACCGAACCCGAGTACTCGCCGATCTCGTCTTCGGTGAGCGACGTGCGCTTCAGCAGCTCGTCGCGCCACTGCCGGGCCGACACCGTGTTGGTCACGAGGATGAGCGTGGTCGTGCCCGCCGCGGCCATCGCGCCCGCGCCGACCAGGGTCTTGCCCGCGCCGCAGGGCAGGACGACGACGCCCGAGCCGCCGTCGAAGAAGTTGTCGATCGCCTGCTGCTGGTAGCCGCGCAGCTGCCAGTCGCCCTGGTCGAGATCGATCGCATGCGGGGTGCCGGGCGTGTAGCCGGCGTGGTCCTCTGCGGGCCAGCCGAGCTTGACGAGCTGCTGCTTGACCTCGCCGCGCGCCCACGGCAGGAGCTCCCACACGGTGTCGCTGCGGCGGACGCCGAGCAGCTCGCCGATCTTCTTGACCCGGGTGACCTCGCGCAGCACGGTGTCGTCGGTGCCGCGCAGCACGAGCGTGTCGCCGTCGCGCTCGATGACGATGCGCCCGTAGCGGGCCACCGTCTCGGCGATGTCGACCGAGACGCTCTGCGGCACAGGGAACTTCGAGTACTTCTCGAGCGTCTCGAGCATGTCTTCGGCGGTGTGGCCCGCGGCCCGCGCGTTCCACAGGCCGAGTCGGGTGATGCGGTAGGTGTGCACGTGCTCGGGTGCACGCTCGAGCTCCGCGAACACCGAGAGGTCGTGACGTGCGTCGTCCGACTGGGGGTGCGCGACCTCGAGCAGGACGGTGCGATCGCTCTGGACGATCAGGGGGCCGGTCATGAGGGTCGAGTCTAGGCGCGCCTCCTGCGGTCGTCCTCAGGTGGTGCGCGGACGCCGCGTGCGGGTCGGATCAGCGCGAGCTCGACACCGCGACCACGTGCGAGAGCGGCAGGGTGCGCTCGACGTCGGACTTCTTGTCGCGCCCGCGCAGGCGGCCGCCGCCCACGCCGGTGGGCTCCATCTCGAGCGACGACGTCGTGCCGTCGGGCTGCTCGATCGAGATCGTGACGGTCAGCCGGCCCTTGACGGCCGCGTCGAGCTGACGGGCGATCCAGGCGCGGTCGGTCGTCTCGGTGCTGCCCTCGTTCTCGGCCGACAGACGCTCGACCATCTCGCGCAGCTGGTCGCGCGCCGGGGCGGGGACGGGGCGCCGGGGGCGGCGGCGGACGGGCGGCGTGACCGAGATGCCCGTCTCGTCGAGCACCACGACGGGGTAGCGCTCGTCGCTCAGGGCCCAGAAGACCGTGTCGCGCTCGAAGCGGCTGACGATGCGGAGCCCGTCGACCCGGCGCAGCGCGAGCGGCGACAGCGCGTGGTCGACCTCGAGGGTGTCGATGCTGGTGTGCTCGTCGGCCTCGACGAGCGTGACGGCGTCGGCGGGGAACCCGGGCGTGCCGGGCTCGACGCCCGACACCCGGTAGCGGCCGTGCCGCTCGGCGGACTGCTGCACGAGGTAGTCGAGCGGCTGGGGGATGCCCGTCGCCGAGATCTCGCCGAGGAACGCCCGGAGCGTGTCGGCCGTCTCGCCCTCGCTCAGAGCCCGCTGCACCCCGCCCTCGGTGATGCGGTACGTGGCGGCGAGCCCGGCGCTCTCGACGACCGCGATGACCCGGAGGCGCGCATCCAGTGCCGGGGACAGCGGACCGGGCGAGACCACGGTGAGGTCGTGCTGCAGATAGACCTGCTCCACCGCCTCGGGCAGCAGCTCGGCGACCCGCGACCGTGCGGCGCCGGCACCCTCGCGGAACAGCGCGAGCGCCGCCGAGGTGGGCACCCCGCCGGAGCTCAGGCCGAGCAGCTCGGCGGAGCGCGAGAACGCGGCCAGGCGCTCGGGCACCCACGCCGCACCCGCGGGGTAGGCCCAGAGCGTGAACTCGCGGAGCGGCTCGCCCCACGAGGTCTCGACGCGCTGACGCAGCACGGCGACGATCTCGGGCGGCAGCGAGTCGAGCCACGAGCTCGTCAGGGCCTCCCAGCGGTCGGGCCACGACGAGGCCAGCCAGGCGTTCGCCTCGGCGGTGACGACCCAGCCGTCGGGGCTCGTGCGGGCGAGCCCGGCGCGGGTCGTGATGCCCAGCAGCGTGCTGACGTCGTCGACGTCGACGCGCGCGGCCTCGGCGAGGCGGCGCGTCTCGGGCAGCGCGAGCCCGCCCTTGGCCAGCTCGCGGGCCGGCGACTGCTCGAGCGCGCGGAGGATCTCGGCGACCTCGATCACGATGGCGTAGAGGCGCTCGGACGACCGCGCGTCGACGGCCTCCCGATCGATGTCGTCGACCGCCTCGAGCACGACCGGCGGTCTCTCGTCGGCCAGCCGCTCGGCGGAGAGCAGCGGGTCGTCGTCGAGGCGCTCGCCGACGGCGTCGGGGGTGGCGACGATGCGGCCGTCGGTCGACGGCACGAGCAGGAAGAGGTCGAGGAGGTGCGCGACGGCCGTCTCGACCGGCGAGAGGGCGTCGTCGGCGGGGCCCGTCAGACGCTCGGCCAGCGTCGCCGTGTCGGCCGGCTCGCGTGCCGCCTGCAGCACACGCAGCTCGGTGCGGTCGAGGCGCGACAGCACGTCGCGCACCGAGGCCGGCTCGAGCAGCGAGTCGGCGAGGTCGAACGCGTCGTGGACGGTCGAGGGGCGCAGCTGTCTGGCCGACAGGCGTCGGAGCAGATCGTCGGTCGGGGCGCTGCGAAGCACGCCCGCGAGATCGAGTGCACTGGTCATTGGGGTCGACCTCCGAAGAATGCGCAGCCGGGTGCTGCGTCTACCGTGTGGTGCCCCGGTTCTCTCGCACACGTCGGACGCCACTGGCGACGACGTAGGCGATGATCAGCAGGATGGCCAGGGGGAGGCCGATGAGCGGCAGCACGCTGACCGCCGGCCAGACGCCGACCGTGTAGTCGGAGACGCCCGTGACGCTTCCGATCAGACGGACGACGAAGGCGACGATCGACAGGACGACGATCGCCGCGATCATGAAGATCAGCACGCGTTCAGTACGATGGACGCTCGTCGGCGTGCTCTCGTCGGTCTTCTCAGCCACCTGCACAGGATAGCGGGGGCGCGCCCCGACCTCTCGCTCTAAACTGAGGTCGCTTTCACCCCCACCTCTTCTAGGAGTCAAGTCATGCCCACCGGCAAGGTCAAGTTCTACGACGACGAGAAGGGCTTCGGCTTCATCAGCAGCGATGACGGCCACGAGGTCTTCCTCCACGCGTCGGCCCTGCCCGCCGGCACCGTGGGTGTCAAGGCGGGTACCCGTCTCGAGTTCGGCATCGCCGACGGCAAGCGCGGTGCGCAGGCCCTCTCGGTGCGCGTGCTCGAAGCCGCACCGAGTCTCGCGAAGATGAGCCGGCGCTCGGCCGACGACATGGCGGTCATCGTCGAGGACCTCGTGAAGGTGCTCGACAAGGCCGGCGGAGACCTCCGCCACGGTCGCTACCCGCAGAACGGCGCCCGCATCGCCGTCCTCCTCCGAACCGTCGCCGACTCCTTCGATGCCTGACGCCGTGACGACCCCCTGGTCCGAGCTCGCGCGCCGCGCCCTGCTCGAGATCACCCCCGACGAGACGATCGGCGCCGAGGCCCCGCCCGTCGACGACGAGCCGGGGGTCACCTCGGTCCGCTTCGCGACCCTGCTGCCCGGCTACCCCGGCTGGTTCTGGACGGTCAGCGTCGCGCACCTCGAGGGCGAGGAGCCCTCGGTGCTCGAGGCCGAGCTGATGCCGGGCGACGACGCCCTCATCGCACCCGACTGGGTGCCGTGGGCCGACCGGCTGGCCGAGATGCAGGCCCAGGAGGCGCGTGACGGTGCCGAGGGCGACGACGAGTCGGATGATGACGACTCCGACGACGAGTCCGAGGATGATGACGACGAGTCGGATGACGACGATGACGACGATTCCGACGACGAGGACTCCGACGACGAGGACGAGTCGGACGAGGGCGACTCCGACGACGACTCGCCGCGCGGCAGCATCGTGCACGGGGGCGACGTCGACGGCGTCGACATCGACGACCTCGACGTGACGACGGACGGCGGATCGTCTGACGAGGACGACGACTCGGACGATGACGACGACTCCGACGATGACTCGGACGATGACGACTTGGACGATGACGACCAGGAGGCCGACGCGGGCTCGACCCGGGGCGAGGAGTCCGGCGGCGGCAGGCCGCGGAGGCGTCGCCGGCGCTAGCCGATCTCAGGGGCGCACGCCGCGCCTCCTCGGCACCGTACGGTGTCGGACGACGAAGACCCCCTCGCGTGATGCGAGGGGGTCTTCGTCGTCTGCGGACCCGACGGTCAGACGGCCAGGGCGCTCACGACGTGGTCGATCGAGCGGATGAGCTGGCGGACGTCGTCGGGCTCGATGGCCGCGAAGGTGGCGACGCGCAGCTGGTTGCGCCCGAGCTTGCGGTACGGCTCGGTGTCGACGATGCCGTTCTGCCGCAGGACCTTCGCGACCGCGGCGGCATCGATCGACTCGGCGAAGTCGATCGTGGCGACGACCTGCGAGCGGTGCGACGGGTCGACGACGAAGGGCGTCGCGTAGTCGGACGCGGTCGCCCAGTCGTAGAGGGCCGACGACGACTCGCGCGTGCGGGCGTCCATCCCGGCGAGGCCGCCGTTGTCGAGCATCCAGCGGGTCTGGTCTTCGAGCAGCAGCAGGGTGGTGAGCGCCGGGGTGTTCAGCGTCTGGTTCAGCCGCGAGTTGTCGACGGCGTTCTTCAGGCTGAGGAACTCGGGGATGTACCGACCGCTGGCGGCGATGCGCTCGACGCGCTCGATCGCCGCGGGGGAGAAGAGGGCGAGCCAGAGACCGCCGTCGCTGGCGAAGTTCTTCTGCGGGGCGAAGTAGTAGACGTCGGCCTGCGTCGCGTCGAAGTCGATGCCCCCGGCCGCGCTCGTCGCGTCGACCACGGTCAGCGCGCCGGCGTCGCCGTCGACCCGGGTGACGGGGGCCATCACGCCGGTGGACGTCTCGTTGTGCGGCCAGGCGTAGACGTCGACGCCCTCGAGCACCTCGACCTCGGCCAGTGCGCCGCCCTCGGCCGTGATCACGTGCGGCGCCTCGAGCCAGGGCGCCGCGTTGGCCTTGGCGAACTTCGAGCCGAACTCGCCGAACGACAGGTTCTCGGCGCGCTTCTCGACCAGGCCGAACGCCGCGGCGTCCCAGAAGGCGGTCGAGCCGCCGTTGCCGAGCACGACCTCGTAGCCCTCGGGGATGCGGAACAGCTCGCCGAGGTCGGCGCGCACCCGCCCGACCAGGTCTTTGACCGGCGCCTGCCGGTGCGAGGTGCCGAGGAGGCTCGCCCCCGCGGTGACCAGGTGCTCGAGCTGTGCGCCGCGGATCTTCGACGGCCCGCAGCCGAATCGACCGTCGGTGGGCAGGAGGTCAGTGGGAATCGAGATGTCCGCCATGGGTCGATCCTAGTGACCGCGGCGGAGCGCTCAGCGTGCAGCCACTAAGCTGACGGGGTAGTCCACGCGTTCCACCGGGAGGCCCCTGTTGACCGATCTCGTCGACACCACAGAGATGTACCTGCGCACGATCCTCGACCTCGAAGAAGAGAACATCGTGCCGCTGCGTGCGCGCATCTCCGAGCGCCTCGGCCACTCCGGTCCGACCGTCTCGCAGACGATCGCGCGGATGGAGCGCGACGGGCTCGTCGTCGTCTCGGGCGACCGGCACCTCGAGCTGACCCACGACGGGCGCAGCAAGGCGACCCACGTGATGCGCAAGCACCGCCTCGCCGAGCGCCTCCTCGCCGACGTCATCGGCCTCGACTGGGCGTACGTACACGACGAGGCCTGCCGGTGGGAGCACGTCATGAGCGAGCAGGTCGAACGCCGACTGCTCGAGATGCTCGACCACCCGACCGAGTCGCCCTACGGCAACCCGATCCCCGGTCTCGACGAGCTCGGCGACTCGCCGGCCGGTCGGTTCCTCGACGGGGTCGTCAACCTGGTGCAGGTCGTCGCCGAGAACCCCGAGGGCGTCACCCGCCCGATCCGTCGTCTGGCCGAGCCGGTGCAGTTCGAGCCCGAGCTGCTGCAGCAGCTGCAGAACGCCGGGGTCATGCCCGGCAGCACCGCGACCGTCACCGCCGCCGGCTCGTACGTCTTCGTGCAGGCCGAGGGTCGCGACGAGGGCCTCGAGCTGCCCAACGAGGTCGCGCAGCACATCTACGTGTCGAGCTGATTCCCAGCCCTCGTACGGCTGTTTACCAATTCGTTACAAATATCCCTCTCGAGGATGATTTCGGGCAGGGCTTCGCGTACAGTCGCAGAGTCCCTCGGCCAGGAAGCCGGTCGCGGGATCCGTGGCAAGACGTCTCTCAGCTCCCGTCTCTTGCCATGAGACGTTGATCTGACGAACGGACGGGCCAGCATCCCTAGTGCTGTCGAGACGCCGGAGAACCACCCTCTTGACCCAGCCTGTTCCCGCCCGACACGAGAACGAGCAGCCGAAGACCGCTGCCCTCCGCACTCCCTCCGACCTCCCGACCCGTTCGTCGCTCCGACGTGCCGCGGCCGCCGCCCCCGCACCGCGACGCCGCACGAGCGCACGCCGCACGGCCGTCTCGGTGACCGTGATGACGCTGACCGCCGGTCTCTTCGGCACGCTGGCCCTGCCCGCGTTCGCCCAGACCCCGGGCGCGACCGGCGCGTCCGACGTGTCGACGGAGTCCGCGGCCTCGGCCGCGCTGACGAAGTCGCGCACCGCCGACGCGCAGACCGTCTCGGTCGCCGACGGCGTGGCCGCCGCCGACACGGGTCGCGACGGTTACACCGCGACCTCGCAGGCGACTCTCGACCAGGCCGCCGCCGCGGCCGCCGAGGCCGTCGAGCGCGAGCAGGAGCGAGCTCAGCTGGCAGAGCAGTACGCGAGCTACAGCGGGCCGACCGCGTCGGAGTACGTCGCGACGGCCGACGAGGCCACGACGTCGACCTCGACCTCGACGTCGACATCGGCCGCGGCCGCCGCCGCTCCGGCCGCCGGCGCCGCGACCCCCGGGGCCTTCAGCCTCGACGCCGTCTACCAGACGGCCCTGCAGTACCTCGGCACCCCGTACGTCTACGGCGGGGCGACCCCGGCCGGCTTCGACTGCTCGGGCTTCATCATGTTCGTCTACGCCCAGTACGGCATCTCGCTGCCGCACTCGGTGCCCGCTCAGGGGGCGCTCGGCACGCCGATCTCGGCCGCCGAAGCGCAGCCCGGCGACGTGATCATCTTCAACGACGGGTCGCACGACGGCTTCTACGCCGGCAACGGGATGATCCTCGACGCGCCCAAGCCCGGCGGCGTCGTCAGCGTGCGGCCGCTGTGGACGGACGCCGTGCACTACGTGCGCTTCGGGGTCTGACCCGACCCGCGCCTCCTCGGCTCCGCGTGAACAGGCTGTGAAGAGCCGCCCCGCCTCTTGGCAGGGCGGCTCTTCGGGGTTAACCTGGCGATCTCGGAGCACCGCTGAGACCAGGAGAGTCACATGCCTCGCACGACCGCCGCTCGCACCATGGGTGCGCGGTCGAGCGAGCACATACGACGCCCAGCCGACCGATAGAGCACTGCCCTGAGGGGCGGTGCTCTTTTCGTTCGGAGGGCACTGCTGGGCCCGGCTGCTGCGAGACGGATCGAATCCCTGGAAGCCGTCCAGGGTGCTTCGAAAGGGACAGCATGCGCACTCTCGTTCTCAACGCCGGCTTCGAACCGCTGGCCGTGGTGTCCGATCGGCGGGCCCTCGTGCTCGTCATGACCCAGAAGGCGACGGTCGTGTCGGCCGACGCCGAGCACCCGGTGCTCGCCGCCCGCGCCTCGTACGACCGGCCGTCGGTCATCGTGCTGACGCGGTACGTGAGGATCCCGCACGGGCGGACGATCCCGGTGTCGCGGCGCGGGGTGCTGCGGCGCGACGCGCACCACTGCGCCTACTGCGGGCGGAGCGCGACGACGATCGACCACGTGCAGCCGCGGTCGCGCGGGGGCGCCGACAGCTGGGAGAACCTCGTCGCGTGCTGCCTCAAGTGCAACAACCTGAAGAGCGACCGGACTCCGGCCGAGATGGGGTGGTCGCTGCGGTGGGCGCCGAAGGCTCCGCACGGGGTCGGGTGGATCGTGCGCGGGGTCGAGCGGCCGCAGCGCGAGTGGGACGAGTTCCTGGCCGCCGCTGCATGAGGGTGGCGCTGCGCTGTTGCTGGTCGCTGGTCGCTGGTCGCTGGTCGCTGGTCGCTCGTCGCCTGCGATGAACCGCGTTCGCGAAGATGAACCACGATAGAACGCGGTTCATCTTCGCGAACGCGGTTCATGGTGCGGCCGGACGGGGGGAGGCGCGGGTTCGGTAGACTCGCCGGGTCAGCCTCTGTAGCTCAATGGAAGAGCAGTTCCGTCCTAAGGAAAGGGTTGGGGGTTCGAGTCCCTCCAGGGGCACCTCAACGACGCTGCGCGCCGATGCGCCCCTGGAGGCACTCGAACCCCCGCGGCCCCGCGCTTCGCGCGCCCGTCCAGGGGCACCTCAACGACGCTGCGCGCCGATGCGCCCCTGGAGGCACTCGAACCCCCGCGGCCCCGCGCTTCGCGCGCCCGTCCAGGGGCACCTCAACGACGCTGCGCGCCGATGCGCCCCTGCAGGGACACGAACCCCCGCGGCCCCGCGCTTCGCGCGCCCGACTCGGTACGACGCCAGGAGATGGACATGACGCCAGGAGTTCTCCTGGCGTCATGTCCATCTCGTGGCGTCGTGGGGGCGGCCGGTCAGCGGGCGGCGGGGGCCTTCGAGCGGAGGCGCGCCACGAAGAACAGCACGGCGCCCGCGGCGAGCAGGATGCCTCCGAACAGCCAGACCTGCCCGCTCTGCTGCGTGAGCAGCAGCACGCACGAGGCCACACCGAGCACCGGCACGGCCGTCCACACACGGAAGTGCTCGTGCTCCACCTCGTCGCGACGCAGCACGAGCACCGCCACGTTCGTGCTGATGAAGACGAAGAGCAGCAGCAGCACGACGGTCTCGGCCAGCGTGCCGATGTCGCCGATCAGCGTCAGCCCCATCGCCACGGCCGTCGTCACGAGGATCGCCGCCCACGGCGTCCTGCGGCGGGGCAGCACGGCGCCGAGCGCGTGGGGCAGCAGACGCTGCTCCGCCATTCCGAACGTGACGCGGCTCGCCATGATCATCGTCAGCAGTGCGCCGTTCGCGACCGCCACCAGGGCGATCAGGCTGAAGACCCACTCGGGGATCCCGGCACCCGAGGCCGAGACGACGGCGAGCAGCGGTCCGGTCGAGTCGGACAGCTCCGACGCGGGCAGGGCGATCGAGCTCGCGAGCCCCACGAGAACGTAGACGACGCCGGCCGTGATCAGCGAGGCGAAGAGGGCGCGAGGGTAGACGCGCGACGGATCACGCACCTCCTCGGCGATGTTGGCGCTCGTCTCGAAGCCGACGAACGAGTAGTACGCGATGATCGCGGCGCCGAGAGTCGCGATCGCGGGGTTCGCGTCGACGGGGAACTCGCCGATCCGGCTGACGTCGCCGCCCCCGCCGCCGAGCATCATCGCCACGACGGCGATCACGACGACGAGACCCGACACCTCGATCACCGTCATGATCACGTTGCCCTTGAGCGACTCGCTGATGCCCCGCGCGTTCAGGCACGCCACCAGGGCGAGGAACGCGATCGCCGTCGGCACGGCCGGCAGGTCGACGAACGTGCCGAGGTAGTCGCCCGCGAAGGCCAGCGACAGACCGGCCGCGCTCGTCACCCCGGCAGCCAGCATGCTGAACCCGACCAGGAACGAGATGACCGGCTGACGGAAGGCGCGCTCGGCGAAGATCGCCGCGCCTCCTGCCTTCGGGTACTTCGTGACAAGCTCGGCGTACGAGCCGGCCGTCAGCAGCGCCAGCAGCAGCGCGAGCAGCAACGGCGCCCAGAGCGCCCCGCCGACCTCGGCCGACAGCGTGCCCATCAGCGCGTAGATCCCCGCTCCGAGCACGTCGCCGAGGATGAACAGGTACAGCAGCGGCCCGGTGATCGCCTGCTTCAGCTTCGACGGCGAGCTGTCTGACGCCGCGGGGGCGCTGGTGGGGGCGGGGGTGCTCATGGGTCTCCTCCAGATTCGATGCACCGGTCAGTCAATGCGGAAACGGCCGAGGAGGCGCGGGTCCGCCCCATGAGGTCGCGAGGGGTTGGCAACGGGGGCGGGCTTCCGGTCTCGGGCCCGCCTGTCGGCGTGCTAGCGCTGTTGGTCGGGGTCGGGGCCGGGGCGCGTGCTCAGCGGCGATCGGCGGAGTAGACCTCGGCGGCCGCGCGGTCGAACGAGAACCAGACGGGGTGCCCGACGCGGTCGTCGAGCTCGGCGGCCCGCCTCGGGCTGAGGTCGGCCGACAGCAGCGCGCCCCGCAGCCGGACGACGTCGCCCCGCGGTTCGAGGTCGAGCAGCTCGCCCCGGACGCATTCTCGCGAGGCGTCGTCGGGCCGATCGAACGACACGGTGACCAGGGCAGGAGGCACGGCGAACGACACCGCGCCTCCTTCGGTCATGAGACGGTCGGCTCCTGAGCCGCTGCCGACGCCGAGGCGCGTGTCGTCATCGACCCGCACCGCGCCCCGGTCGACGACCCCGGTGACGAGGTTGACGCCGGCGAGACGTGCGGCGAAGCGCGTGCGCGGACGGTCGAAGACCTCGGTCGGCGTCCCCTCGTCGACGATGCGGCCGCCTTCGACGAGGACGACTCGATCCGCGAGCGTGTAGGCGTCGAGCGCGTCGTGCGTGACGATCATCACGGTGCGGTCGGCGAGCACGCGCCGCAGGGTCCGACGCAGGGCGGGCGTCACGACCACGTCGAGCGCCGCCAGGGGCTCGTCGAGCAGCAGGACGCCCGGCTCCGACGCGAGCGCCCGGGCGATGGCGACCCGCTGGGCCTGACCGCCCGACAGCTCGGCCGGATTGCGACCCGCGAGATCGAGCACCCCGACGTCGTCGAGCCGGCGCCGGGCCGAGCGGCGTGCCTCGTCGGCCGGGCGGCCCGCACTGCGCGGGCCGAACGCCAC
This sequence comes from Frigoribacterium sp. AC394, assembly GCF_979258095.1. Taxonomy (NCBI): domain Bacteria; kingdom Bacillati; phylum Actinomycetota; class Actinomycetes; order Micrococcales; family Microbacteriaceae; genus Frigoribacterium; species Frigoribacterium sp. AC394. The sequence continues at coordinate 2,429,945 of NZ_OZ409834.1, forward strand.
GTTCTCGAGGACGGTCAGGTGCGGGAAGAGCAGCGGCTCCTGCGCCAGGAGGGAGACCCCGCGGAGGTGCGGTGCGAGCCACGACGAGGCGTCGCCCCGGTCGCGACCCGCCTCGGCGAGCACGGAGTCGTCGAGGGCGATCCGACCGGCATCGGGTCGCACGAGCCCGGCGACGGCGCCGAGCAGCGTCGACTTGCCCGCGCCGTTCGGGCCGAGCACCGCTACCGTCTCGCCCGGCTCGACGACGAGGTGGAGGTCGACGTCGCGCTCGTCGACCCGGAGGGTCACGTCGAGACGACGCGCAGGCGCGGTGGGAGAGGAGGTGCGGAGCGGAACGCGATCCGCTCGCAGGCCGTCGTCGGCACGGTCGGGAGCGTCCGTCGACGGGCGGGCCGGGGGCGCCGCCCCGCGGGTGGGCGCGAACCCGCCGACCCGGTGCGCGACCGCGACGATCACGACGGCGACGACGACCAGCACGAGCGAGAGGGCGACGGCCGTGTCGGGGTCGGTCTCGCGCTGCAGGTAGATCTCGAGCGGGAGGGTTCGGGTCGTGCCCTGCAGGCTCCCGGCGAAGGTCAGCGTCGCGCCGAACTCGCCGAGGGCCCGGGCGAACGACAGCACGGCGCCCGAGATGACCGCGGGCAGCACGAGAGGCAGCGTGATGCGGCGCAGCGCGGTGGTCGGTCGGGCGCCGAGGGTCGCGGCCACGACCTCGTACCGCGTGCCGACGGTGCGCAGGGCGCCCTCGAGGCTGAGCACGAGGAACGGCAGGGCGACGAAGGTCTGCGCCAGGACGACCGCCGTCGTCGAGAACGCGATCTCGACGCCCAGCACGTCGAGCACCCCGCCGAGCAGCCCGCGCCGGCCGAAGGTGTAGAGCAGCGCGATGCCGCCCACCACGGGCGGGAGGACGAGCGGCAGCAGCACGAGAGCGCGCAGCAGCTGCTGACCGCGGAATCTCGCCCGTGCCAGCACGACGGCCATCGGCACGCCGAAGACGACGCAGAGAGCGGTCGCGGCGACGGAGGTGCGGAGGCTGAGGAGGAGCGCCGACAGCGACGACTCCGATGTGACGAGCGGGATGAAGCGGGGCCAGTCCACCCGCAGCACCATCGCCGCGAGGGGCAGCACCACGAATGCGGCGCCCACGGCGGCCACGATCAGCACGCCCACCGGGATCCCGAGGGCGGGTGCGCGGTCGGCGGGCCCGCGCCTCGTCACGGCGACCCGAATCCGGCCGCCGAGAGCACCGATCGGCCGTCCGGCCCGGCCACGTAGTCGACGAACGCCTGCGCCGCATCCGACTCGCGGGAGTCTGTGAGCGCCACGATCGGGTACGTGTTGACGGCCTCGGCCGACTCGTCGAAGGGGACGCCCTCGACGGCGTCGCCCGCGGCGGCGATGTCGGTCACGTAGACCAGCCCCGCGTCGGCCTCGCCCGAGGTGACCTTGCCGAGCACGTCGGTGACGGACGACTCCTCGCTGACCGGGGTCAGCTCGACCCCCGCCGCCTCCGTGACGGCGACCGTCGCCGCGCCGCAGGGCACGGCGGGGGCGCAGACGACGACCTTCAGATCGGGGTCGGCGAGATCGGCGAGGTCGCGCACACCGGCGGGATCACCCGGAGGCACGGCGATCTCGAGCACGTTCGTCGCGAAGTCGACCGGGTCGCCGTCCGCCAGGCCCGCATCGACCACCGTGCTCATGTTCTTCGTGTCGGCCGAGGCGAAGACGTCGGCGGGCGCCCCCTCGACGATCTGCGTGGCGAGATCCGACGAGCCCGCGAGGTTCAGATCGACCGACACCCCCGGATGCGCTGCCTCGAAGTCGGCGGCCAGGTCGGTGAACGAGCCCGTGAGCGATGCGGCGGCGAAGACCGTGACGCTGCCCGACAGCTCGTCGCCGCCCGATGATCCTGACGCCGAGGTCGGATCGCCGCCGGATGCCCCGCACGCGGTCAGCACGACGAGTGTCAGCGCGACGGTGCCGAGCACCCCGACGCGGCGGGCGCGGTGGGTGCGGCGGGTGCGGAGGCTGCGCCCCGAGCGAGGGGGACCGCCGGCACCCCGGGCCGCGGGGGTGCTCATGCGCCCACCGGTCGCTGAGGCGTCTCGACGATCACGGTCGTGGCCTTCACCACGGCGACCGCCACCGATCCGAGCTCGAGACCGAGTTCGCGCACCGCCTCGCTGCTCATCAACGAGACGACGCGATGCGGGCCGCACTGGATCTCGACCTGCGCCATGACGGTGTCCATCACGATGTCGGTCACGAGCCCGACGAAGCGGTTGCGCGCCGACCGGCCGATGCCCGAGGGGTCGTCGGGCAGCACGGCGTTCTCACGCGCGAGTCGAGCCAGGGCGAGCCCGTCGACGACGGTGCGCGACGAGGCGTCGCGCTCGCCGACGAGGGTGCCGTCGGCGATCCACCGGCGGACGGTGTCGTCGCTGACGCCGAGGAAGGACGCGGCGTCGCGGATCCGTATCTGAGCCATGAGACCCAGCATAACTCCGCATCTGCGTCGAAGTGAAGCTTACCAGCCCTCGTGTGCGTACCGGAAGGGCCCCGAGTCGTTGGTCAGAAGATGCCCTCGGGGGCGGCGGGAAGGGCGCGAAGCGACCACCGTGCGCCGATTCGCGGCAAGGCCCCGCGTCGGTGGGCAGAAGATGCCCTTGGGGGGCGGTGGCAAGGGCACGAAGCGACCACCGTGCGCCGCGGCGTGGCTGGGCCCGGCGTCGGTGGTCAGAAGGTGCCCTCCGGGGTGGCGGGAAGGGCGCGAAGCGACCACCGTGCGCCGATTCGCGGCAAGGCCCCGCGTCGAGTGGTCGGAAGATGTCCTTCCCTCGGCGGGGAAGAGCATCTTCCGACCACTCGATCGGCAGGGGCCAGTGCCTACGACACGCGCTCGGCGAAGACGACGCGGTTGTCGTCGTAGTGCCCGACGCTCCGGTCGAAGAATCCGCCGCAGGTGATGAGGCGCAGCGAGTCGTCGGCCGTCGCGCCGAAGACCCTGGCCGTGGGGAAGTCCGCCTTGGCGAAGTCCTCGACCTCGGTCACGGCGTAGCGGGCGGGCGTGCCGTCGGCGTCGAGCACCTCGACCTCGTCGCCCACCACGACCTCCGACAGTCGCGCGAACACCGCCGGCCCCGTGGTCGAGTCGACGTGCGCCGCGATGACGGTCGGTCCCCTCCCGCCGGGACGACCGCCTCCGGTGAACCAGCCCACGTCGTCGAAGTCCGTCGGGACCTCCATGCGTCCGTCGGCGGCGATGCCGAGGTCGATGAGGGGCTCGTCCAGCTCGATCGACGGAACCGACACCCTGATCGGGGCGACCCCGTCGGCGATCGCCGGCGACTCCGCCGGGGTCGGTGCGGCCGATGGAGCGGCGGACCCGGCAGGAGGCGCGCTCGGCTCCGCCGTCGGACCCGACCCCGTGGGGGCGGCGACCTCCGTCGGGGTGGCGGGCGCGCCTCCTGAACCGGGCGCGCAGCCGGTCAGCACGAGGGCGACCACCGCGGCCGCCGAGACGACCAGAGGCGCGGCCGCCCGACGGGTGCGCCGCTCACGCAGCGCACCCGTCGTGTGGCGACCGCGGGAGATCAGGACTCCTGGCGGCGGTGGCGACGCGCGACGAGCACGCCGGCCGCACCGAGCAGTCCGAGGGCGCCGAACGCGCCGGCGCCGATCAGGGCCGAGTCGCCGGTGGAGGCGTTCGCCGCGCCTCCTGCACCCGTGTCGACTCCGCCGACCGGCACCTGGGTCAGCTGGCCGCGGACGACACCCGCCGCGAAGTCGGCCGTGTGCGAGTCGCCCGTGAAGCCGGCGGGGTTCGCCTCGATCTGCGCGAGCGTGAAGCCCTCGCCGGTGTCGGCGCCCGCATCGCTCGTCACGCCCGTGGTGAACGGGCCCTGCAGGCAGCCGCTGCTGGTGCGCTCGCCCGAGCCGTCGTCGACGGGGTTCGGGAACGAGATGCGGGGCGGGCCGGACTTGCCCGCGGCGGCCTCGTGGATGTGCGTCGCGGTCTTGGCCGGGCTCATGTAGTCGCCCGTCACGCCCGAGAGCGTGATGTCGTAGCAGATGATGTTCTGATCGCTGTTGATGCGGAAGTCGAAGGTGCCGGTGGCGCCCTCCTGGCCGGGCGTCGCCACGCCGTCGTTGTTGATCACCTGGTCGGGTGTGGCCATCACCGTGAAGGCGCTGGTGAAGCTCGAGGGCTCGGCGACCTCGGTCTCGGCGCTCGCCGGAGCGGCGGCGAACAGGGTGAGGGCGGCCGCGGCAGCGCCTCCGATGGTCAGGGTGCGGACGGAACGGTTCATCTTCGACATGCTTCCTCTGCCTCTCGCGGGGCGTGATCCGGTCGGACGACGCTTGTGGAGGGGCTTACGACGGCGAGGAGCGGATCGTTCACCTGCGCGTTGATTTTCTTCGCGGCGGTGGCGACCGGGCGGTGGGCGCGGTCGAAGATCAGCACCAGGGCGACTCCGGAGGCGCACAGCACGAACCCGACGATCGTCCAGCCGGTCAGGGGCTCGCCGAATATCGCCGTGCCCGCGAGAGCGGTCGTCGGTGCGACCAGGAAGAGCAGCGCGTTCAGCGCCGTGATGCCGACCCGGCGCAGCAGCCACCAGTAGAGGCTGTAGGCGACGAGGCTCGGCAGGGCCGCCGACAGCAGTGCTGCCAGCCAGAACTGCGGGTCGGCCGGCGGCACGAGTGCACCCGTCGCGGCGGCGAGGACGATCAGGGCGGCCGCGCCGACGGACACGTGGATGGTCATGACCGTGAGCACGGGGAGGCGCGCCTCCGACCGGCGCTCGACGAACGTGCCGACGATGAGGCACGCCATGGCCAGTGCGGGCAGCAGATACGCCGCCGCGGGGGCCGTCGAGCCGCCGAGCTGCGAGCCGACGACGGCCGCCACGCCGACCGCGCCGAGCGCCAGGCCCGCCCACTGGGCCCCCCGCACGCGCAGACCGAGCAGCGGCCCGACGAGCGTCGCGACCACGAGCGGCTGCACGGCGTCGATCAGCGCCGTGGTGCCGGTGGCGATGCCCGAGCCGACGGCGGCGTAGACGAAGGCGCAGTAGCCGAACTGGGCGAAGAGGCCGATCAGGGCCTGTCGGCGCAGCTCGACGCGGGGGACCCCGCGGAAGGCGCCGGTCGCGGACGCCACGGCGAGCAGCACGACCGCCAGCGGACCGAACCGCCAGACGAGCAGGGTCGCGGCGGGCACGTCGGCGGTGGCGATCTTGGCGATCACGAAGCCGGAGCTCCACGAGGCGACGAACGCGAAGGAGGCCAGCACGGTCACGACCTCACCGACTACACCGATCTGTTTACTCATGCCGTCGACTATACAGATCGGTAGACTGAGTGGGTGACCGAATCCGGAACGACCTCGCGCCTCCTGCTCGCCGACCCGCCCGCCGGGCTGCCCCCGCTGCCCGAGTTGACGCCCGGAGCCCGCCGTGTGCTGGACGCCGCCTCGCGCCTCTTCTACGAACGCGGCATCCACGCGGTCGGCGTCGACACGATCGCCGCCGAGGCCGGTGTCACGAAGAAGACCCTGTACGACCGGTTCGGATCGAAGGAGGCGCTGGTCGTCTCGTACCTGCGGCATCGCGACGAGAGATGGCGCGAGCACATCGCCGCGCAGCTCGCCCTCGTGCCCGAGCCCGGCGTCGACCGGGTGCTGGCCGTCTTCGACGCCACGATCCTGTGGGTGCCCGACAACGACCGGAAGGGCTGCAGCGCGATCAACGCCCGCGCCGAGATGGGGGTCGGGGGCGGCGAGAGCGACATCGAGCTCGCCCTGCCCGAGGTGGTGCGGCAGAAGGCGTGGATGCTCGAGCTGTTCGTCGCGCTGTGCCGCGAGGCGGGGGTGCACGACGCCGAGGGCACGGCGCGGGTGCTCATGCTGCTGCACGAGGGCGGACTCGTCACCCTCGGCATGCGGACGTTCGCTTCGCCGTTCGCCGTGGCGCGGGCGGCGGCGGCCGACGTGCTCGCGGCGCGAGTCTGAGCGCCGCGCGCGCCCGGGGACGGGGCGCCTGCGCTGCACGGTGGGCGGAAGCGGCCCTTCGTGGGGTGCGGAGGGGCGTCTTCTGACCGACGTGGGCGGTGGGGGCCGGGGGTGGCGTGCAGGGTGGGCGGAAGCGGCCCTTCGTTGCGCGCGGAGGGGCGTCTTCTGACCGACGTCGGCGGGTGAGGTCAAACCCTGCTCGCGGGTCAGCGGCGCAGCGGGTCAGCCGAGGACGACCGCCAAGGGCGACGCGACGATGAACGAGACGGGTGGGACGAGGCAGACTCCGCCGATGATGCCGAGTGTCCTGCCGAAGCGCCCGGCGAGCGATCCTGCCAGGATCGCGAGCACGATGCTCGCAGGCAGCAGCACCCCGAGTGCCAGCCAGGCGACATGGGCGACCGGGCTGTCCCAACCGAGCCAGGCGGTCTCGGATACGGCGGTCACGAGGCAGAGCACGAGGGCGGCGATCGAGAGGAGTCGACCCCGCGCCGTCCCCTCGAGCGAGGCCGGGCTGGGGACGATCGGCTCACGCGACGGGAGGGCGGCGACCTCGGCTTCGGCTCGTGCCAGCTCCTCGCGATCGATGTCGTCCATGGCGCGAATCTACCGCCGACGACGGCTCGACTCGGCGATGTGAACGGAACCCCACCAGTACTGGGGTGTCGTGTTCAGTCGGCGGCGGGCTGGCCGGGCGGGCGGGGCGCCTCCGTCGGGCGAGGCTGGGGGTGGCGTTCAGGGTGGGCGGAAGTGGCCCTTCGTGGGGTTCGGAGGGGCGTCTTCTGACCACCGTGGGCCGTGGGGGCTGGGGCGCTGGGGCCAGCGTGCAGGGTGGGCGGAAGTGGCTCTTCGTGGGGTTCGGAGGGGCGTCTTCTGACCGACGTGGGCCGTGGGGGTCGGGGGTGGCCCGCACGATGGGCGGAAGCGGCCCTTCGTGGCGCGCGGAGGGGCGTCTTCTGACCGACGTGGGGCCGCGGCGGGGCGGGGGAGGCGCGGGTCAGGTCGCGCGGGCGCCGAGCTCGGCGAGCAGGGTCGCGTGGTCGACGCTCGACAGCCCGCTCGGCCGTGTGTCGGCGTCGATCTGTCGAGACCTCCAGTCGAGGGCGTCGCGCAGGGTCTCGACGAGGAGGCGCGGCTCCAGCCCCAGAGACCGCGCCCGGACGGTCGACCGCGCGTTCATCCCGTGCCAGGCGGGGTCGGCGATCCAGAGCGGCATCGACCGCGGCCCCGCCCACTGGCCCACGCCCCGAGCCAGCAGCCACTCGGCCGGAGCACGCACGATCGCCGCATCGCTCTCCGCAGCCCGGCGCGCGGCCTCGAGATGCTCGTCGAACGAGACGACCTCGCCCAGCGCGTTCGCCACCCCGTTCGCGCCCTGCTCGACGCAGCGCACGAGCCAATCGGCGAGGTCGCGCACGTCGAGCACCGCCGTGGGGAGGTCGGGTGCCTCCGGCGCGAGCACGATGCCGGGCTCGCCGAGGCCGTTGCGCTCGCCGGGGTCGCCAGGGTCGCCGGGCTCGCCGAGCTCCCTGGCCTCGCCGGGCTCGCCGCGTTCGCCGCGTTCGCGACGCTCGCCAGGTTCGCTGAACCCGCCGGGCTCGCGACGCTCGGCCGGAGCCCCGGGCGCCGAGGAGGCGCGGGCCGGGTGCGCGAACCGCCAGACCCAGTGGTCGGTGCGGCCGGTCGGGTCGCCGGGGCCGCCGATCAGACCCGGGCGGACGATCAGCGACCGGTCGGGGCCGAAGGAGGCGAGGACGGCGTCTTCGCAGGCGACCTTCGCGGGGCCGTAGTCGTCGGGGCCGTCCATCAGGTCGGCGGCGAGCGGCTCGACGCGCTCGGCCGTCTCGTCGGCGCCGAGTTCGGCGTCCGAGGCGTAGACGCTGGTCGTCGACACGAAGAGGTACCGGTCGGCGACCGGTTCGAGGGCGCGGACCGCTCGGCGCACATGACCGGGCTCACGGGCGACGTCGATGACGGCGTCCCAGCGAGCGGCGGCCCCGTCGGCGCCGTCGGCCCCGGCGGCTCGGTCGAGGGCGTCGTCGCGGTCGCGGTCGGCACGGACGAGCGTCGCGCCGTCGGGCACGTCCGTGCCGCGGGCGAGGCACGTCACCTCGTGGCCGGCGGCGATCGCGGTCGACGCGATGTGGCGGCCGAGCCACGCGGTGCCGCCGAGCACGAGGATCCTCATGCTCCGAGAGTGTCAGCCGAGGTCGCCAGGAGGCGCGGGGTTCGCTCCGAGCGCACCGCGCGACGACGCGGTGTCCGATTCACTTCGCGGGGTCGGCGGGGTGGGCCGGGTGGGCAGGGTCGGTCGGGTCGTCCCCGGTGGCGAGGAGCAGGTCCATGCGCAGCTCGCGCTCGCGCACGGACGATTGCAGGGCCCGGATCACCCAGAGCAGCGTGCGGACGAGCAGGACCCCGAGGACGACGGCGAACCCGAGGACGACGACGTAGGTGAGCAGGACGACGATGGAGTACGTGCCGATCGAGTTCATCATGCGTCGAGCCTACGAGCCTCGCCGACTGCGCACCTCGCCTGCGCGGGGGAGCTGTGGACGGCGCGGGTCAGCCGGGGGTCGACGTGCTGTGGGCGGGTGCGGTCACCGCGGCGGCCTCGGCCTCGACGAGGGTGTGGCGCCGGGCGGTGGCGAGACGGTCGAGTGCGAGCGACCCCGCCCCGACGGCGATGCCCATCGCGGCGATGATCCAGCGCGGCCGGTCGATGCCCGCCCGCACGAGGGAGACGTGCAGGCGTTCGTCGAGCGCCTCGGTGGTGCGTGCGAGAGCGAGGACGACCCCTGCTGCCCCCGCCGCGCCTCCGGCGGCGATCTTCGGGTCGGAGAACGGCTCGCGGGTCAGGCCGCTGGCCATGCTCGCGCCCGCCAGCCCGGCGAGGGCCGCGTGGTAGGCGACGCGGAGGGTGGGCCCCGAGGAGGCGGGCCTCACGAAGCAGAGACCGACGCACCCGAGCACGACGCCCAGCTGCACCACCCGGTCGCGGCGCTCGGCTCGGCCGAAGAGGTCGTCGACGCCGTCGAGGTCGATGGTCGCGGAGCTGCTGTCGTCGCGGGCACGATCGGTCATCGCCTCACTCTGCCAGGTCGACGCCCGCCCGGGAAGCACGAACCCGCCGAGCCCCCGTGGCGGGAGTCGGCGGGTTCGAGTGGCCGGTGGGTTCGAGTCACCGGCGCGCGTCAGCCGCGGGGGCGTCCGCTCAGCAGTCGGCCTTGGTGAAGGCGAGCGCGAGCTCGTCGCCGCCCTCGACCTCGTAGGTGTACTTCATGCCGATGTCGCGATCGAGGATGTCGCGGGTGGCCTCGGTGCCGCACAGCTGGGGGAGCACGGACTCCGAGAGGAGGTCCTCCGTGACGTTCTCGACTCCCTCGCCGGCCAGCGTGTAGTGGTAGTGGATCGCGTCGGACTCGGCGGTGATGTCGTCGAGCACCGTGACCTGGTCGATCTGCTGCGGCAGGTCGTACTGCCCCTTCGCCTCCTCGACGCTCTCGGCGATGACGTCCTCCTTGGAGTCGCCGGAGAACGCCTGGAACGCCATGCGCACTCCGAACGAGACGATCACGGCGACGACGATCGCCACCGCCGCCCCGATGATCCGATTCCGTGTCGATGCCTGAACGGCCATGTCTTCCCCCTGATCGCGCCGTCTCCGGCGACGTGTCAGCCGACCGGCCCGTGTGATCTCAGGCCCCGTCGGCGCCGGAACATCCGGCTGAGGGAGCCCCGCGACGCGACGCCGGTAGAACCCCCTGTCCGCACCCTAGCCAGTTCGCGAACGCCCGGGTGCGCGCGGAGGGTGCGCGCGCCTCCCCAACTCGGGGGTCAGTCTTCGATGTCGCCCGCGTTCTCGGGTTCGGTCTTCGTCTCGTCCATGCGATCGCGGAGGTGGTCGGCCATCGCGCCGGCGCCCTCGTGCCCGTGGTCCTGCTCGACCTGCTCGATCAGCCCGCTGAGCTTCTCGTCGTTGGTCGCTTCGGTGGCGCCGTCCATGACGGGCTCGGTCTGCTTCTTCTCGGTCATGATTCGACGCTACGCCGTGGCCTCCAGGAGGCGCGCAGGAGTCCGCATCCCGCGGCCGGTGTTTCGCAGCCTCCAGCCGGTACTCTCCTCCCATGAAGCGCACAGCAGACTCATCGTCCTCGTCTTCCGACTGCCATAGTCCGGGCGCCCGGAAGACCCCGGGCACCACCCGGTCGATCGCCATCACGACCCGATGAACGGCGACCTCGTCCTCAACATCGTCCTGGTCGTCGTCTTCGTCCTCGTCGGAGGTGTGTTCGCGGCCACCGAGATGGCCCTGGTCACGCTGCGCGAGAGCCAGGTCAACGCCATCGCCGCCCGTGGCAAGCGCGGCGAGAAGGTCGCGGGTCTGGCCCGCGATCCGAACATGTTCCTCGCCGCCGTGCAGATCGGCGTCACGGTCGCCGGCTTCGCGTCGGCCGCCTACGGCGCGTCGTCGATCGCGCCTTCGGTCACACCCGTCCTGGTCTCGTGGGGGCTCGGCGAGCAGGCCGCCGCCACCGTGGCCACCATCGGCCTCACGCTGATCATCGCCTACCTCTCTCTCGTGCTCGGCGAGCTGGCCCCGAAGCGCCTGGCCATCCAGCGCAACGCGTCGTTCGCGTACGCCGTCGCCCCCGTGCTCGCGGTCTTCGCGGTGCTCATGCGCCCGGTGATCTGGCTGCTGTCGATCTCGACCAACCTCGTCGTCCGGATGCTGGGCGGCGATCCGCACAAGACGGGCGAGGAGATGACGGAGGAGGAGCTGCGCGACATCGTCTCGAGCCACGAGGGTCTGCCCGACGACGAACGGCGCATCCTCGACGATGTGCTCTCGCTGCGTCATCGTCAGCTCAGCCAGGTCATGCGTCCGCGCCCCGAGGTCACGGCCGTCGACGGCACGGGCACGGTCAGCGACGCCGCCACCGAGGTGCACGACCGCCCGTACTCGCGGTACCCCGTCATCGACCGGTCCATCGACGACATCATCGGGTTCGTGCACGTGCGCGACCTCTTCGAGGCGATCACGAAGGACCCGAGCACGCCCGTGCGCGACATCGTGCGCGACATCTCGTATCTGCCGGCCACGGCGCGCGTGCTGCCCACCCTGACCTCGATGCGGGCGGGCGGTCACCACATCGCCGTCATCATCGACGAGTACGGCGGAACCGACGGCATCGTCACGCTGGAGGACCTGGTCGAGGAGGTCGTCGGTGAGATCTTCGACGAGTACGACACCGAGTCGGCGGCGGAGGACCTCGACGCCGGCGGCGGCACGGTCGACGGCCGGCTGAACTTCCAGGACTTCGAGGAGGCCACGGGCATCCACCTGCCTGACAGCGCCTCCGACACGGTCGCCGGGTTCGTCATCGAGAGCCTGGGTCGTCTGGCCCGGGTGGGCGACGTCGTCGAGATCGACGGCGCGCGCCTGCAGGTGACGGTGATGGACCGCCGACGCATCTCCGAGCTGCTGGTCATCCCCGACGAGATCGAGGGCGATGCCGACGTCGAGCACGTCGAGCTGGCGGGTGCTCCGAGGGCGGCCACGGCGTCGTCCGCCGACGATGAGGCGGATCGGGGTCGGGCCGTCTGACCCGTCACGCCCCACGCCCCACCTGACGATCGTCGATCGGAACGGCCCCGCCCTCGGCGGGGCCGTTCTGGCGCTCGGGAGGGTCGCCGCCGGCGGTCGCCGTCGCGTCGAGCGCGACTCGCTCTCGCTCCATCGAACGCCAGGAGCCGCCGAGCAGGGGGGTCAGCGTGGCGAGCGTGTACGCGACGGCGATCACGCCGAAGGCCACGGCGAGTCCGACGGTGTCGGCGGCGACCCCGCCGAGCAGGGCGCCGAACGGCACGCCGGCCCATGCCCCCGCGTTGATGAGGCCGAAGACACGACCCCGCAGGTGCTCGGGCACTCGTTCGAGCTGGACGGCGCCGAGGATGGGATTGATCGATCCGGCGGCGAGCCCCGCGATGGCCGTCGCCGCCACGAGGACCGGCAGCGGTGCGCCGAGGGCGAAGGCCGTGCTGGGCGGCCCGCCGGCGAGGGTGAAGCAGATCGCGAGGGTGACGCGACGCGGCATGCGGTGGGCGACGAACCCGAAGCCCACGTTGCCGATCAGGGCGCAGCCGCCCATGACGGCGACGAGCAGACCCAACGAGGCCGCGCCTCCGAGGCGGTCGTTCGCGTAGAGGGGCAGCAGCGACGACCCTCGAGCGGCGTCGAGCAGGTTCGTGAACAGCACGAGCCCGACGATCAGGCGCATGAGCCGGTCTCGCATCACGAAGCGGAACCCGTCGGCGAGATCGGACCAGTAGGAGGCGCGGGTCGAGCCGTCATCGCCGTCGCCTCGCGGGGCGGTCGCCGACGGCGCCGCGGGGACGAAGGCGCCGGTGAGCCCGGCCGAGAGGGCGAACGTCGCCGCCGTGACGAACAGGGCGGAGATCGGCCCGACCGTGGCGACGAGCAGCCCGGCGGCGGAAGCGCCGATCAGTTTCGCGAAGCGCTCGGAGCCGTCGAGCAGGCCCACGCTCTGCTCGAGTCGGACGCCGGCGCGGTCGGTCAGACGGGGCAGCATCACCCGGCGGGCCGTCTGGCCGGGGGTGTCGAGCAGACCCCCGGCGAAGACGAGGAGGAGGAGCGCCCAGAACGGGAGGCCGACGGTGAGGGCGAGGACGGGCATCGCGAGGACTGCGGCGCCGCTGACGAGGTCGGCCACGATCGCCGCCCGGCGGTGGCCGACCCGATCGACGACCACCCCGCCGAGTGCTCCGCCGACGACCACCGGCGCCGTGGCGGAGAACGCGGCGACGCCGACCTCGACGCCTGAACCGCCGAGGCCGAGCACGTAGAAGGGGACCGCGAATGCCGTGATCACGTTGCCGGTCTGCGACACGGCGTGAGCGCTCAGCAGGGCGGTCAAGGCGCCGATCGCCCGGCGGTCTCGTGGGCCGCGCGTCGTCGGGGCCTTCTCGGGCGCCTCCTCGCGCCCCGATGCGCGCGACACCTCAGGGCCGCCGGTAGGCCTGGTAGACGAGCACGACCGACTCCGCGCCGTCGCCGTCGTCGGGGTCGCGGGTCGCGCTCGCCGCGACCCAGCGCTCGACGAGCGCCTCGAGCTCGCCCCGCAGGGTGGCCAGCTCGTCGACCGTGAGACGCAGGCTGCGATCACCGCTCGCCGCGGCCGCGACCCAGTCGCGGGGCAGGGCCGGTGCCGCATCGATGTAATCCGTGTAGCGGTTCGCGTAGGCGTGCGCGATCGACTTCTGCAGGGCCGACGAGGCGGCGAGGGCGGCGGGGTCGTCGAGCAGCTCGGCGGGCTCCCACGAGGTCAGCATCGTGGTCGCCTGCCACCAGCGCTCGCGCTGATCCGTGCTCGGGGCCGCCGCGGGCTCGATGAGATCGATCGACGCCAGCTTGCCGAGGTGGTAGCTGATCGTGCCCGGCGCCTCGTCGACGAGGTCGCCGAGGAGGGCGGCGGTCTGCGGGCCGCGCTCGCGGAGGAGGCCGAGGAGGCGCAGCCGCGTCGGATGCGCCATCACGCGCATCGAGGCGGCCGAGGTGAGCGTCGACCGGGGAGTCTCGCGAGGGGTCATACGACGACGATAGAACCCACAAGGGATGTTGCGCAAGAACTCTTGTGCATCACTCTCGAAGAGTATTGCCGGTGGCGGGATCGGTGTCGACCCGCGCCTCCTCGGGTCAGAGCAGGACGGAGGCCGCCATCGCGCTGAGTGCGATCGCGAGGATGGGCAATCCCACCGCGACCGCGACGACGACGACCGCGCCGAGGGTCGCCAGGACGGCGGACCCGAGTCCGAGCGCGGCTGCCCCGGCGAGCGTGTCTCGCGACGCCGTGTCGGCCCGGGTCACGGTCTCGGGCTCGGATCCGTCTGGCGACCGGAAGAGCGCTCGCGCATCGGTCAGTCCGTCGTCGGTCGGTGGTTCCATGACGCCCCCTGAGATCGTGCCGTCCGGATCCCCACGCCGCGCCTCCTGAAAGGGCGACGACCTCCGGTCTCCAGTCAGCGTACGACGGCGGGGCCGGCCGGCGTCGAGGGTCATCAGACGGTCGCCGTCTGCGCGTGACTAGTCTGAGGACGTGAGTGATCGTTCTCAGGAGGTCGTCGGCGTCTTCGCCGGCTCCAGGGCCTGACGCCCCCGGTCGTGTCGTCGACACGACCCGGCTCGTCGACCCCACCTCCCTCCCGTCCCGCCGCACGTCATGCGCCCGGACGACCCTACGATCGGTTCCGCCATGCTCCCCCTCTCCGAGAAGGCCCTCCGTGCCTCCTTCGTCAACGCCTCACGCAAGGAGGCGGCCGACGTCGCCCTCCCCGCCGACTTCGCCACCCTCGACTGGGAGTCCCTCGACTTCCTCGGCTGGCGCGACCCCAGGATCGGACGCCGCGCCTACGCCGTCGTGCCGACTCCCGACGGCGAGATCATCGGTCTGCTGTTCCGTCGAGCCGAGGCCGGTACACGCTCGCGAGCGCAGTGCTCGTGGTGCCAGGACATCACGCTGCCGAACGACGTCGCCTTCTACAGCGCCAAGCGCTCCGGGCCCGCGGGTCGCAACGGCGACACGATCGGCACCCTGGTCTGCGAGGACTTCGAGTGCTCGCGCAACGTCCGCAAGACCCCTCCGCCGGCCTACGAGGGGTTCGACGTCGAGGCAGCGCGACTGAGGCGCATGGACGACCTGGCCGTCCGCGTCGCGGCCTTCGCCGCCGGCGTCTGACGCGCCTCCCTCAGTCTTCTCTGCCCCGCGATGAACCGCGTTCGCGAAGATGAACCGCGTTCTATCGCAGTTCATCTTCGCGAACGCGGTTCTTGGGGAGGCGGGAGGCGCGGCGGGCGGCAGGAGGCGGGAGGCGGGAGGCAGGGCGGGAGGCAGGAGGCGCGGCGAGGGCAGGAGGCGCGGCGAGCGGAGGAGGCGCGGGTCGCGTCAGAGGGACCGCAGGCTCCACAGGCCGCGGACGGCCCCGTAGGGCTTCAGCAGCGGGACCTCGCCGAGGCGGTGTTCGCGGGCCCGGACGAGCCTGCGGGCGAGGTCGGGTCGCTGCTTCCAGAGATGAGCACGCGCCTTCTCGGCGTGCAGGGAGTTCGAGGCGATCTTGACGACGTCGAACTCCTCGACGAGCGGGATCGCATGCTCGATGTTCTGCCACGTCGTCGTGCTCGTCCGATCGAGCAGCACAGGGCCGTCGTAGCCGAGCACGTCGCGCAGGTGACGGAGCAGGAGGTCCGCCTCGGCGACCGCACCCCCGACGGCCCCGCCGGAGAGCACGATGACGGACTCGTCGCGATCGACGTCGATGGAGCGGAGCGCGGCACGGAGCCGATACCGGTTGATGTAGTTGGCGCGCCGGCCTCGGTTCCGGTACCCGAGGACGACGATCGCCTCACGACCACCGCGTGGTGCGATGTCGCCGAGCCGCCGCCCGCTCGACCGCGCATGCACCCACTCCGACCAGCCCAGCGTGCCGACGAGGAGCACCCCGGCCGCGGCGACCCACCTCATTCGTGTGGCGCCGTCGTGCCGGGTTCGTCGGACGGCCGCAGGGCACGGCGGACCGCCCTGTAGCCGAAGAACAGACCGAGCACCACCATGGGCAGCCCCGCCCAGGGGGTGTCGAGCGTCAGGAAGAGAGTCAGACCCACGGTGCCGAACACGATCGCGAGGGCGACGTCGTTCGAGTCCGCCTCCTCCTCGCCGTCGGCGGGCGTGCCGCTCTCGGGGTCGGACACGGGGCGCTCCTCGGGGTCGTCCATGAGTCGACGCTACGTCGCCGACCGGCGCCGCGCCTCCTTCGGGCGACGGATGGAGCGGGACCGGCGCCGCGCCTCCTTCGGGCGACGGATGGAGCGGATCGAGGGCAGCGGGCCGGGTTGCACGGGGCGGTGGCGGGCGAGAGGATCGGGGATGTGATGGCGACGAAGGTGATGCGTGCCGATTCTCTGCAGCGGGCCGAGCTCGAGGCGCAGGGCTGGTCGGTGGCGGCCCGGTCGTTCGGTGCTCGGCTCGACGCCGATCGCATCGACGAGTCGCGTCTGCGGCGTCTGCGGCGTCTGGTCGAGCAGGTCGCCGTCAGCGTCTCGGTCCGATCGCTCGATCGCCGCGACGTCGACGCGGTGCTGGCCCTCGACGCGGCGGCGGCCGACGACTACCCCGGCAGCGTGGCGACTCGGCACGCCCTGCTCGATCGGGAGGGAGCGACGCCGACCCCCGCGCGGCGCGGTTTCGGCGCGTTCGGCCCCGACGGTGAGCTCGTCGCCATGACCTTCGTCGACGTCGAGACCGACGGCGGCGGCAGCGCGGCCGAGACGGACTTCACGGTCGTCCATCGAGCCTGGAGGAGGCGCGGGCTGGCCGTCGCGGTCAAGGCGGCCTCCGTGCTGGCCCTGTCGGCGGAGGGTGTCACGCGCTTCCGCACCGGCGGCTCGGCCGACAACGCGGGGATCATCCGCGCGAACACCGCGCTCGGCTACGTCCGCGACGAGGAGTGGGTCACGCTCGAGCGCGCCGCCGACTGAGCGGTCACGCGGCGCACGCCGTCTGCGCCGGCATCACACGATGTGCGCCGCGGTGCCCGTCACCGTGATGCCGCCTGCCGGAGGCACGTCGACGACCAGCAGACTCGGTCGCCCCACATGCCGACCCTGGTGCACGACGACCCGGGCAGGAGGCGCGATCAGCTCGAGCGCTCGCAGATACGCCCCGAGAGACGCGGCCGCCGAGCCGGTCGCCGGGTCTTCGGTGATGTCGCCGACGGGGAAGAGATTGCGCGTCTCGACGACGAGATCGCCTGTCGCGTCGGCCTCCCGGCGGTGGACGACGGTGACGGTGCCGGCCCAGCCCCGTTCGTCCATGAGCGACCTCATCTCGGCGGGGTCGAAGCGGAACGCGTCGAAGACGGCCTGCTCACGCACGGTGACCACGGGGTGCCAGTTGCCGGCGTACGACTCGCGGAGGGGCCAGCGGTCGTCGAGGTCGGAGCGCTCCAGCCCGAGCAGCGCCAGCAGCCGGTCGGCCACGATCGGGTCGAGGTCGCGGAGGGCGGGCTCGACGCTCGTGAACGACGCCGTGATCGGGAGAGGTGCGGAACCGGTGGTGCCGTCGCCGACGCGACCCGCGCCTCCTTCGGGTCGCGCCGTGTCGATCACGACGCGGCCGACGGGGGTGTCGAGGGCGAAGGGGCCGACTCCGCGGCGTTCGGCGAGGGCCACGGCGGTCGCGACGGTGGCGTGACCGCAGAACGGCACCTCGGCGCCGGGCGAGAAGTAGCGGACGCTCACGGTGCGATCGTCGGAGGCGGCGCCCGGGTCGACGACGAAGGCCGTCTCGGCGTACCCGACGTCGGCCGCGATGCGCTGCATCTCGACGTCGGTCAGCTGCGAGGCGTCGAGCACGACACCCGCGGGGTTGCCGCCGTCGGGCTCCGCGGCGAACGCGGTGAGTCGGAGGATCTCGACGGCGTGCGGATCGGTCATGACGCCACTCTGCCGCAGTCTGCGACGCCGAGATCCGACGATGCCGCCGACAAGACGACGCCAGCACCGCGCCCCGAGTGACATTCGTGCCAAGCCCGTGCACAACTCACGACTGAGGCATCCGCACTTCGGTGAGTACGCGATTCATCCCCGTGCTGCAAACCGCTTCATGTCGCGCACGCCATCCTCAGTGCCGGCGTAGAAGACGCAGCAGTATGCGACCCATGCCTCCTCGAGGGCTCTACTCGTCCTGCGCTCGGCTTCCTCGCGCGTGATCGCGCCCACACGAGCCGCGTTGGTGGCGTCGTTCATACGGGACGCGTACGGCTCTGCGATGGCGAAACCCCTCGTGTGGGTGTTGTTCTCCTTCGCCCATGCCTGCGCATGGCGGTGCTTAGTCCTTTCCGCCGAAGCCTTTTCGAGAGTGAGTGGCCAGACCTCCACCAGGGGGATCTCGGCCGCCAGCTCCACGAATGTCTGCACGTCCTGCTGGAACCCACTCATCGAGAAGAAGCCCTTATGCTCTGCGCGGTGTATCTGGAACACCTCGCCCGTGAACTGGACCCAGGTCGCAGCGCGCCATGGGTCCTGCTGCGTCGGCGGCCACTCCCAGACGTCGTCAGGGGCACCTCGATCGGTGTCTGAGCGTCGCGACAGCCACCCGCGGGCACGAAGAAAATCGTCAGCTTCGTCGCTGTAGGGCTCGATGGCGCCGTCGAGGTCCTCGTCGTCCTGGTGGTCGGTCATGTCGTCCCCATTCGTTCGATCAAGGGGCGGTACGGGGAAGCGTCACCACCGGCGAGGCGTCGACCGGGTGTCGCTCGAGCGGTCTGGCTCATCCTGACGCAGGGGCGCAATGCCCGCTAGGGCTTAGTGCGTTCGATAAGCGGTCGTTCATCGGGACACCTTCGCGAGCCCATTTTGGACGCCCGAGACCAAGTGGCGCCTGGCCTGCGGATTCGCGTATGCCTGTCCCGCAAAAATGCCCGGTGACGGGGGTCTAAACGCTACAGTCATCGGATGCTCATCGGCTACGCACGCGTCTCGACTTCAGGTCAGGATCTCGCAGCACAACGTGACGGTCTCGCAGCACTCGGTGTTGACGATCAACACGTCCATGTTGACCACGGGCTGTCGGGTACGACTCGAGCCCGGCCCGGGCTCCGTGAGGCCCTGGCGGCGTGCCGTGCCGGCGATGTCTTGGTCGTCACCAAGCTCGACCGTCTCGCTCGATCGCTGCGCGATGCGACGGACATCGCGGACGAGCTGACGAAGAAGGGGGTCGCCCTAAACCTCGGGGGAGCGGTCTACGACCCCACCGACCCGGTTGGGCGGCTGCTTTTCAATGTTCTCGGCATGGTGGCTGAGTTCGAGGCTGACCTGATTCGCGCCCGGACCCGTGAGGGCATGGCGATCGCGAAGGCTGCCGGCAAGCTCCGGGGTCGCAAGCCCAAGCTCACCGCCTCGCAGGAGAAGCACCTCGTGCAGCTGCACCGCACGGGCGCCCACACGACGAGCGAGATCGCGGAGCTGTTCGGCGTCGCTCGCTCTACCGTCTATCGCGCCATCCAACGTGCGGTTTAGTAATGGTCACCTAGAGCCCATGGGCGAGGCCCTCGACAAACTAGAGTGGAACTCACCTCTAGAAAGGGTGACCATGCCTAGCGCTCTCAAGACTCTGACGCGTCACAAGACGTTCATCTCCTACCACCACGATGACGAAGCTGAGGTGGCGTCCTTCATTGACATGTTCGACCACGACCACGACGTGCTCATCTCTCGGGGCATCGGCGCCTCGATGGCCGGTGACGTCATCAACAGCACAAATGCTGACTACATCAAGAGTCGCATCCGAGAGCTTTACTTGAGGGACAGCACGGTCACTTTGGTCATGGTGGGAGCTAAGACATGGGGACGCCGGTTCGTCGATTGGGAGATTGCTGCCTCACTTCGGAATACGTCGACGTCATCCCGAAACGGTCTTGTGGCCATCACTCTGCCATCCATGGCCAACGTCGCAGGTCGCACACCTCCAGAGCGTGTTCGCGACAACGTAGTCAACGACGACGAAGGGTACGCGCGGTGGATGAAGTACCCATCGTCAGCAGGAAGCCTGGCGAGCATGATCGATGACGCGTACACACGCCGTTCAACACGCAGTCACATGGTCGACAACAGCCGCGCCCTGCGTCTTCGGAACGCGTCGTAGTTGTGCAGCTATCCGACGAGCAACTACCGCCCTTTTTCGCGGCAGCGGATAGCGCTTCCATGCATGCCCAGAAAGCGACTTTGAGAAGCAGTCGCATCCGACTTGTCGGTGCCACCATTGCTGCCGTCGGTGGAGCATTTTCCTTTGTCGTGGCTGGAGTTGATCTCTGGGCCTTCACGGCCTTAGCTGGATTTATGGCTGCTCTCGGGGCGGAGATCTACATCACGATTGAGCATCCTGAAAAGGCCTGGTACCAGGCACGTGCCGGTGCGGAGTCTGTCAAGACGTTGAGCTGGCGTTACGCCGTTGGGGCCGACCCGTTCTTTGAAAGTCTGTCGACAACGGAAGCGGATAATTTATTCCGCGCCCGAGTGAGTCAGGTGGCTCGCCAGGTCTCCGAAAGCGTCTCCTTGCCCGAGGGAGATGCCAGCTCACCAACTCCCGAAATGCAGGCTCTGAGGACTGCTTCGATCACGACCCGCCGAGACGTTTACCTGCGAGATAGGACGCAGAAGCAGCGAGATTGGTACTCCAAGAAGGCTAGGGACAACCGCTTGGCATCGATGAGGTGGCGCAGCTTCCTTCTACTCGCGGAACTCATTGCCGTGGTCTTGGCAGCGGGTCGACTCTTTGGTGGTTGGACGATAGACGCCGCGGGCATTCTGGCCGCAGGCATAGCTGCCGGAGCTGCCTGGCTCGCATTGAAACAGCACACCACGCTTCGCGCAGCATATGCCTTGACAGCTGCCGAGTTAGAGAAACAAATCGCGTCGCTGCGTGCCGCGGAAGACTCTGTCTGGCCTACCGCGGTCGCTGACGCCGAGGAGGCAATCAGTCGCGAGCACACGATGTGGCTCGCTTCTCGAGGGGAAGTGAACGAGACGATCGGCTAAGCGGGTTTGCTCATCGACTACTTGGTAGCCATTCGCTCATTGGTCGACATTGGCACGTCTGAGTGGACAATTTCTAAGTGTCAGACAGAGTCCCGTCGAGGCCGCTCACTTGGAGGGCGCGGACCCAAAGGCGTTCTACCAGCAGATGCAGGCGATCCTCGGCTGACTTCGCCTCCGGGCATGTCGGTACGCACTTCGACGAGCAGCATGCGGGGGGAGTTTGCGAGCGACCTGGTGTGGTCATCCCATCGGAGGGCGTCCCAAAGTAGCGGTGACATCGTCGTGGCGTCCGATAGACGATCGGCGTATGGAACAGGGTTGATTAGCACGAGCTGGGAACGTGGTCGCGCGTACCAATCCTGAGTCCAGTCAAGGCTCTCACCGGGTTGATTCGCCTACGTGATGCGCAATGGCTCTCACCCCAAAATCAATATTCTTTAGGTGAGTGATCGGGTCAGATTGACTGCCCTCGTTGTGTTTTCCGGTCCAGGCCTGCGGGGTAATCTTGGGCCAGAAAGTGAAGTCATAACGGTGCGTCGTGACGTATTCGCGAGATCCTGGCTGACCATCGACGTCGCGACTGTAGGTGGCTTGCAGCTCGCCGGTGACTGGTGCACCCATTGCGCCTGGTTTGTCGCTTACTTCTGCTGGGCTTTCGGGCAGGTGCCAGAAAAGGCGCAGCTTAGCGCCGGGTGCAAGTTCGAACGGTGTGCTGAAGAAATCTCGAAGGCCTGGGCCTACATGTGTGTCGTCATCTGAAAGACCGAACCCATCGCCGAGGAGCTCGAAGCGGACGTTGGTGGCAGCAGTTGCCCCCGTATTCGAAAGGATCAAGTCAAGAGCGCCTTGACTGGCAATGCTCGGGACGATGTTCATGGTGACGTAGGGGCGTGTTCGGTCTTCGCTGTCTTGGGCTGCTTGAACGGAGGCGTCTCGAAGTTGGATGGCAGTCAGTCGCACTTGCCGGTAGGTCAGGAGGATCGCGACGATGGCCACAATGACCGCAGCCGCCGTGGCGATGGCTCCGATCCATGTTGGAAGGAGCGCTGGGTCTGTTGCTGTAGTGGAGGCAAGGATCATTGGACTCATATGGCGAAAGTTACCGCATGCCGCCGACGTCTCTCGCCGTGAGCCGAAGGCGACTTCGGAGCACCGCCACGGCAAGAAATTGACTAGGGCAATGGCGCAAGATGTCGGTGCACCCAAGCCTCAGTAGGCGATGCTCCTGGGGGCGGCTGCGGTTCTAGATCAACCAGCTTGTGATGTAGAGGCCAGCGCCGATGAGCATGACGATCGAGGCGAGACCGACGATGCGGAGTCTTTTCTACCGGGGTAGCTCTTTGCCCTGGCTGTATTTGATGCCGATGTACGCAAGCAGGCCTAGTGCCACGAAGAGGAACGGCGCATAGGCGAGGCGAAGCGCTTCTGAGGTCGTCATGGTGCATTCTCTCTTGCGCCTGTCAGCAGGCTTAGGGAGTGCCCGGTAGACGATCGGTTGACGGGCACGACTGCAAACTCTCGCCCACTACGGTGACGGGTGACGTGCCTTCATGTAGAGCATGATGCCGCTGAGAACAACCACTAGGCCAGAGACAAGCAGAACGAATCCGAGGGCACGTGTCTCGCCAGAAGCGACGTTGATGGCACCGGAAACAAGCATGAGAACGCCCGAGGTGGCTAGCGCAAGCGCGACCCCGGTGGGTGGGATGGTCATTGAACGAACGTAATGCACGCACGTGCTCTCCCCGCCGTCGCGCTGGCTCCGCTTGCGGCTGGATGACCAGAGCGCGGTGTCCCATTAGACGATCGCTGGCCGGGCCCCCGCAGTGGGAGTCGCGACGAAGTGCGCTTCATGCCATCCTTCGATCGTGCGCCCCCGATCGCTTTGCCTACTCGTCGTGACCCTCTGTGCTGTCAGCCTCGCCGGGTGCTCCGAGGTCGATCCCGGTGAGCAGGCCGGCGACATCGCTCTGTGGCTTGACCAGGCGCCGTCAGCGGTGCAGGACGACGGCGACGAGCTGGTCGTCTTGGCAGCGGTCGCCGATCGCGGCGAGGGAGCCGGCGGCAGCGCGATCTCGGCGACTTTCGAGGAGCCCGTGACGATCAGGCGAGTCGAACTCGAGTGTTTCGGCGACGGATCCGTTGAGGGGCTGTTCGGTCTGACGTCGGCTACCGGTGCCGTCGACACGACGTCCGCCCGTGCGAGCTGCGCCGAGGGCGTGCTCGAGCTGGACATCCCGGAGTCGTCCCGCAAGGGCGTGACGAACGTCAGCTTCTCCTCGGTCGCGAGCACCGAAAACGGCGCATGGCGCGTCATCGTCCGATAGGGGATCGGCATCTGGTGATCTTGACGACCGCGTCCTAGTCTCTGTCCATGGACACGACCGTCGAGATGCGCTTGCGGCAGCTGGCTCTGGTGGCCCAGACCGCTTTCATCCTGGGTCTCGCCGGGATACTGACGCTCTTCGGTATCTGGGCCTCGAACTTCCAGCTCATCGGCGGTAGCGATCCGTGGACGTTCATGCAGGTCATCGCTTATGACGTCGTTCTCGCAGTGTCCGTCCTCGCGCTTCTGACAGCCACCCTGCTCGCTTCTGCGTCGAACTGGCCCGGTCTACGGGTTCTCTCGGTCGTGGCCCTTGCCATAGTCGTCGGCGAGGTCGTTGTGCTCCTCCTCCTTGAGGGGCAACTGACGAGCATTATCGGCGGTGGCCAAGGGCTTATGTCCGACTACGTGCCTTGCGTCACCGGTGGAGACGATCCCCGCTGCACATAGGCAAGCTCAGGGCTTGACGGACGTGGGTGACTCCCGCAGGGTGCCCGATAGCCGATCGTTCACCGAGATCTGTTTCGGACTGACCTATCGAGACAGCCAGCGCCCCGTAGCTGCGGGGAAGTGGCTAGCCTCCGCCGTTGCTCGGTGAGCGATCCCCAAGCGGGCGCTGCTCCGCGGTTTAGGCGGTGGGTGCTGCCCCGGGGTTCTTGTGCCAGCGGAACCGGTCCGCGAGTGCGGACAAGATCGGTACACGTGTGAGCAGAACGAAGATCACGTAGCCGAGGATTCCCCCGAAGGTGTTCCAGATGAAGTCGTTGACGTCAGCGACGTGACCACCGGAGAACAGCTTCTGCGCGGCGAGTTGCAGTAGCTCGATTGTCAGGCTGACCACCGCCGAGGTCAGCAGCACCTTCCACCAGGACGGCCGGCGCATCAGGAGCGGTATGAGGATGCCGAGCGGTATGAACACCGCCAGGTTGGTGAGCGCGTCCGCGAGCTCGTAGTCCTGGAACGGGATCAGTGCCAGCGCCGGCTCCCATGGCTCAGACCTTGGCGTCGGGTTGAGAAAGATCGGGAAGACCGTGTTCGCGAAGATTCCCGCGGCGTAGACGGCGATGGCGGCCGCGACAGCCGCGCGCGGCCGGGTGAAACGTTGCCCCCTGAGCAGGAGCGCAAGCTGGAGGAGGAACACGACGGCGCCGACGGGGACAGCGACCGGTAGGACGGGAACTTCGCCGAACGGGTTAGTAGACATCCGGGGAAGCCTAGTGACGCTGAGCTGCTGCAAGGATCTGATGACCGTGGACGGTCTCGGTAACCGATCCCGGGGATCGATTATTCGGGCACACGAACGTGGCTCGACCGAGCCACGTTCCGGCACTGGTGGCGGTCCGGAACGGAAAGCGCGGCCAGCTGAGACCCGTTCCGCTTGGGGATCGTCATCCGTACCAACCGTCGGGGCCAGCAGCCTCGGAGAGGCGTGCGTGCTCAGCAGGATCCGTCACGCGCCAACCGTAGGGAGCTGACTGCACGTAACTGGCACCGTTTCTCTCTACGCGTACTCGCCCGTCCATGAGCCCGCTGGTGAAAACCTCTTCGTCGAGCCAGATGAGGAGCTGTTCTACCCACTCTTCGGCTTTCTCGGGGAGAAAGTAGAGCCAGTATTGGGATTCGCCGGTGGAGGGGAGGGCGATGAGGAGACGCGCGGAGTGGCCGTCGCGCTGGATGAGTTCGACATCGACGTGTCCGGGCGAGGCGCGGATGTCTCGCATCTCGTAGTCGAGATGCGACAGGTCCGTCCCGGTAGATCGACTCTTTCGCTCGACTCTTCTCATCGCGGCCACGATCTCCGCATCGGTCAGCATGCGCTCAGCATGTCATCTCGCTTCGACGATCCCACACGCCGGTCGCTGTGGCGCGGTCAGGGAAGCGGGAAGGCTGTTACCGGTGCCCGGTAGCCGATCCATGTCCGTACGCGTGCCAAGGCCGGCTCCGAGGCGGTCACGACGAGACAACCTAGGGGAGGATATGAGCTATCCCGAAGGAGTATCTCTGATGGCGCGTTTCCGCTCTCTGCCGCTTCGAGCACTTCTGCCTTTGCTCTTCATCCTCCTGGCTGCCTTGTGGCTGGGCATCGGTGTCCTCGTCATGCCGGGCGAACAGCCCGTGATCGCCCGTTTGCTCGGTACGGTCTTCTACGCGGGTGCGATGACGGTCTTCTTCGGTGTGGTCATCAGCCGTGCCCGGCGTGGTGCCGGCAGTGTGGATGAGTTGTCTCGGATGCAGGCGGCGGTGAAGGCCGGCGCAGTTCCTTCCGACGTCGACTCGTCGACATGGATCCCGATGCTCGAGAAGTGGCAGGGCCAGAACCGTAGGTCGAGGTGGCTGGCGCCTGTCATGTTCATGGGCTTCCTCGCGCTCAGCCTCTGGCTCGCCTCTACAGCGGATCCGGTCTGGTTCGTCCTTTCTCTGGTCTTTCTCGCTTTGCTCATCGTGTCGACGGTCACCGCCTGGCGTGGCTACGACAAGCTCACCCGCATGCTCGACGAGTTACGAAACAGGGAGCCGCACGCCCGATAGGGGATCGCCTGCCGGCCACCGACAAGCCGTGGGACTACGCGTTCGGAGCGAGTTCCAGTTGGATCTCGAGGTCGTCGTGCCCCACATCGAAAGATTGCTCGACTGAATTCGATGGGGGCGCGGCACAGCTGGCCGTGACCGTATACGAGCCCGGGGGCAAAGCTCGACTGGTCGTACCTGTCTCTCCTGTGATGTGCCCTTCCTCTGTCAGCGGTGAACCGTCCTCGGGACTACCGATGAATGTGACGTTGCAGGCTGGCACACGTTCGCCGTCGAGCAGGACAACGACGTCGACGTCGTGCGTCTCCGATCGCGGCACATGAGTGTCGCTGGGGTCCGTGCAGCCCGTCGCGGAAAGAGCAGCCACGCACGCCACAAGCGAGACAGCTCGTTTGCGGCTCATCATGAAAGCCAAACTAGCCACGCTTGTTGCCCTCGAGGCAGTGGCGTCGATGCGAAGCCTGTCCGGTAGGGGATCGGCCACCGGGGCGACCTCGTAGGGTCGTTGCATGGATCAGGGCGAAGTCGTCGAGCATGTCGCAATCAGGGCCGGGTCGGCGGGCCGCCCCATTGTGGTCGGCATCTCGGGCTTCTGCGGGTCAGGTAAGTCCACGCTTGCGCGCCGCATGGTCGAGGCCCTGCCTGGCGCCGTGAGGATGCGCGGTGACGACTTTCTCGATCCTGCACGCTCTCACCTCCGCTCTGCGGACTGGGACGGAGTGGATCGGCAACGTCTCGTTTCGAGTGTCTTGAAGCCCTTCCGCGGCGAGCAGCAGGGCGAGTTCCAACGGTATGACTGGGCGGTAGGGGCACTCGGCGCTCCGGAGCCGGTTCCTCGCGCTGAGATCCTCGTCGTCGATCTCATCGGCCTTTTCCACCCTGAGGCCCTGCGCTCCCTCGACGTGACGGTCTGGTGCGATGTCGAGCTCGACGTCGCCGTCAGCCGCGGCATGGCCCGCGACAGGGAGCTAGGCCGACGCCACGAGGCGCTGTGGACCGACGTCTGGACTCCGAACGAACGCGACTTCGCCCAGGAATTCATGCCGCGAGAGCACGCAGAGACGCTGTACGCGTCGTCTCAGTAGGGGATCCTTCACCGTGCAGAGCCCGTGGACCCTTTGCCTCGACCTACGGTCGGTAGTGGTCGCGCCTATTGGGATCCGTGAATGGCCCTGGGTGAGGCTTGTTCCCGTTGAGAACGCCCAAGCTGGTTAGCCCGGCCACGATGCCGATCGTCAGCAACTTCACGCCACCAAACAGAAGGTTCTTGATCATGGTCGCCGCTCTCTCGTTCGTGACGCTATGTACCTGACTGAAGGCTCCCACGTCTAGATCGTGGCCGCTGGACGATCGCCTGCCGGACTATGCGCCGATGAGGTGAGCTAGAAGCAGGTGGAACGAGGACGGGCGCGCGAGGTCAGGCAAGGTGAGAGAGCAAGATGAGTGCCATGACACCCGCAGACCTTCTCCTTGCGATCGGGGTTGTGTGCGTCATCGTCGCCGTTGGGATGAATGTAGTCACCGCCGCTCGTTTCAGTGGCGGCAAGGCGATGTCGAAAGAGCGTCGCCGCCGCTTCGCCGGGCTCACGGTCTCTATCGCTGTTGTGGGGCTGGTTTGCATGGTC
Source organism: Frigoribacterium sp. AC394 (assembly GCF_979258095.1). Lineage (NCBI taxonomy): Bacteria > Bacillati > Actinomycetota > Actinomycetes > Micrococcales > Microbacteriaceae > Frigoribacterium > Frigoribacterium sp. AC394. Next base: position 2,457,055 of record NZ_OZ409834.1, read on the forward strand.
GCTTGGTTCGCCCAGTCTTGATCGCTCTACCAAGCGAGCACGGGGCCGCCGTGGGCCCGATAGGGGATCCCTTTCTAGGCACCGCGACGGTCGCGACCTAGTCCTGACCTCGCCCTTCGCGGAGCAGGAGACCCACAACACCAGCGGCGATGCCCACGAGGATGACAGCCACTCCGATCGGGACCGCCGCCCCGGACTCATCGCGCCAGCCCGCGATGACGAAGAAGCCCAGAGGCAGCATCACAGCCCCCACAATGCTCAGGACTATGCCAGCTCGGCTCTTGGATGCTCGGGTGGTCGCCATGATGCCGAGGCTAACGACTCGACCGTCCCGCTGAGGGATCCTCGACCGGCCACGGCGGAAGCTAAACGAGCCAGCTCGTGGCGAAGAGAACGACTCCGACGGCGAGGGCTAGTGCTCCGACCGCTAGCAAGCGAAGCTGCTTGTGTCGTGGCAGCTCTTTTCCCTGGCTGTACTTCAGGCCAACGTGACCGAGTACGCCGAACACGACGAGCAGACATGGAAAGTAAGCGAGTCGGAGCCACTCGGAAGTAGTCATCCTGCATCTTCCCGCGTACTGACCGTTGCAACGGCGGCCCGCAGCGGTGTCCCGGTAGACGATCGTTTACCGGGCGCTTCTGGCCAGAAATTCCGATCGCCGGGGCTGCTCAGCGCGGCGGGAAGGCTGTCCTGCGTCCGAGGGCGACGGTCAGCAAGGCGATTGCGGAGAGGGCGATCATCGCGATGGGAATTGCGGCAGGCCCGATGCCGTCGACGAGGATGGCGCCGGCCGCTCCTCCGCCGAAGATGGCGAGGTTGAAGGCTGTGGTGAGCATGGCGTTGGCGACGTCTACGCTCTCGCCGGCGGCATTGCCCATCGCTGTCTGCAGTTGTGTTGCGGAGCCGCCGAAGGCGATACCCCACAGGGCGATCGCAGCGATCGTGGCGGGCGCCGACGTGGGGAGGGCGAGCAGTAGTGCTCCGGCGACGATGAACATCGCTGTGCTGATGAGAGCGAGGTGCCGCAGCGATCGATCGATGAGTGCGCCGGTGATCCAGATGCCGACGAGTGCCGCCAAGCCGAAGGCGAACAGGGCGACATCGGGGCGGATGCCGGTGCCTGTGCCGGCGAGGTAAGGGGCGATGTAGGAGTAGAGCAGGTTGTGCGCGAGCATCCACGTGAACACGGCAGCGAGGACCACGGCGACGCCGGGGATCACGAGTACACGGCCGAGGGGGAGTCTCGAGCTCGAACGCTGACCTGGCGCGTTCGGCACGTGCGCGAGCACGAGCAGGACGACGAGCACCGTGATCCCGGAGACCGCGGCGAAGGACCATCGCCAGCCGACTGTCGCACCGAGCCAGGCCCCGAGCGGGGTGCCGATGGAGAGGGCGATGGGCGTGCCAGCCATTGCGATCGCGAGGGCTTGTCCGGCGCGCTCGGGGGCGGCGATACGGCGGGCGTAGCCGGCGAGCATGCCCCAGATCAGGCCGGAGAAGGCGCCTGCGATGAAGCGCACGACGAGGGCGACCGCTAACGTCGGCGCGATCGCGGTGAGCGTGTTGGCGACCAGGAAGCCCAGTAGCCCGATGACGAGCAACGGCTTGCGCGATGCCCCTCGGGTCAGCGCGATCGTGGGGATGGCTGCGACGACGGTGCCGAGTGCGTACACCGTGATCAGCTGGCCGGCGGTCCCGTCGCTGACATCGAACGCGTCGGCGAGCTGGGGCAGGAGACCCGCTGGAAGCGTCTCGGTCATGATGATGATGAACCCGCTGAGTGCCATGAGGACGAGTGGCAGTACCGGGAGGGAGCGCTCGTCCTGCTGTTGCCCTCTGTGTGTGGATTCTGTTCGGGGGTGGGACACCGATCACTCTTTTCTTTTTATGGAATGGTCGATCCAATACTGCTGAGTCGAGGCAGGTGTGTCAAACTGGATCGACCGATCCGAAAGGGTGAAGATGCCACAGCAGGGACGACCAAGAGCCTTCGTCGAGCATGAGGTGCTCGACGCGGCGATGCTGGTGTTCTGGCGCCACGGGTACGAGGCGTCATCCATCGCGCAGTTACGTGCGGCGACCGGGCTCTCATCGGCGAGCCTCTACGGTGCCTTCGGCTCGAAGGAAGGCTTGTTCGAGCGCGCGGTCGAGCACTACACCGCTGGCCCCGGGCGAGTGAGCGAGCTCGTCGGCGACCTGACGAGAGATCCACTCGAGGCTCTCAGCTCGATGCTGCACGGAACGATCGACATGCAGTCGGACGCCGCCCACCCGGGCGGTTGCCTCGTCACGCTCTCCGCGACCCTCGGCGCGGACGGGGACGACGACATCGCTGCGAGGTCCGTCGTGGCCGCGCGGCGCGCCGAGGACCGAGCGCGCATCGAGGCATGTCTTCGTCGAGGGCTCACCGCAGGCGTGACCCGTGCCGACCTCCACCCCGCTGTGGAAGCGATGATGGTGCACGCATTCGTGCTCGGGCTATCGACGCAGCTGCTCGATGGTGTGGAACCTGCGATGTTGCACGCTGCCGCAGACCGCATCGTCGACGGAGTGCGCCGCGATGACCAGGCGTGACTAGGGAGCGGCTGCGGACGATCCCGCGCGTGGAGGTGTGCGATAGCCCATCGTTGGCCGGCACATCGGCACCGGTGCTGGGCAGACGCACTAGCGTCTGAGCATGTGCGCTGACTCGCTGTCGATCACCGTCACATCGATGTCCTCCGCGGAGGGACTGTGGTGCGCGCTTACGGACGAGCGCGACTCCTGGTGGCCTGAGCTGGTGCTGACTCCCGAGGTCGGCTCGGCCCTGCGCGAGACCTGGACCGAGGGCGGCCGCGAGCACTTCGCTGACGGTCGCGTGACGGAAGCAGTACCGCCGAGTCGGCTGGCCTTCGTGTGGCAGCAGCCGGAATGGCCGTCGCCACTCACGGTCCGCCTCGACCTGCGAAGTGACGGCGAGCGGAGCACGGTCACGCTGACGAACGAGGTTTTGGGCAGCTCGTAGATGGCGACGGACTTCGAGCCGCACACGAGGAGGGGTGGAACTCCCATCTCGCAAACCTGCTCGGGGCGGCGTCCCGATAGACGATCGATAGACGGGCGCCTGTCGGCTCCAGGGATCAGGCGCCTGCGTGTTCCCCAGGGCTGAAGGCCAACTGGCTGCGTTCTGGACCTGCCGCACTAGTCGTAGCTGGTCGCGCATGTCGCCGCGTATCGCTGCGCGAGGGTCACGAAAGCAGTCGCGAGCTCGGGGGGGCCGATCACCTGCATGGGCACCTCGAAGCGGCCGTAGGAGGCGGCCAAGGCACCCCAGGACCACGAGCCCGCCTCGAGGGTGCACCGCTGGTCGTCGACGGCCACGACTGTGCCGTCGCCGGCGAACGGGAGGACGTCGCGAGCGGGCAGTTCCAGTACGACGGTGCCTCGGCATGGCCACTCGTCGACGTCGGACCCCTTGAAGCGAGCGGAGACGAACTCGTGCACGCTTCCGCCGGGCACGACACGGGGAACGTACCGGGGGCCACCGGGGGCCCGCGGCTGCACACGGTCCACGCTGAACAGACGCCAGTCGTCGCGCTCGAGGTCCCAGGCCACGAGGTACCAGCGGCCGTGTGACGTCACCAGGTGGTGCGGCTCGACCCGGCGGGCCTGGCGCGTCTGCTGCGCGCTGTCGTCGTGGCCGCGGTCGGCATAGTCGAAGCGCAGGACTTCGCGGTCTCGGATGCTGTTGGCAAGAGCGACGAGGACGTCGAGCGAGAGATCCGCCAGTGCTGCATCTCCCGGACGGCCGACGGCGGTCACCTCGAAAGCATCCAGCCGGCGTCGCAGTCGGGAGGGCATGACCTGGCGGATCGTCCCCAGGGCGCGGATCGCCGCCTCCTCAAACCCTCCGCCGGCACCGGCTGCCACCTGCAAGGCGACGGCCACCGCGACAGTCTGGTCATCATCGAAAAGCAGGGGCGGCAGCTCGCTGCCGGCGTCGAGCCGGTACCCGCCATCGGGGCCCATCGTCGCGCGGATGCTGTAACCCATCTCCCGGAGACGATCCACGTCCCGGCGGACCGTCCGGTCGCTGACGTCGAGACGCGACGCCAGGAGCGACCCTGGCCAGTCCCGCCGCGTCTGCAGCAACGACAGCAGGTCGAGCAGTCGCGATGTCGTCGTCATGTCGCCCAGCGTAGATCCGTTCTAGGACAGCAACAGACCTAGACAGCTGCGAGGGTCGAGTCGTCGGCCGATCGGGTCGACCCCCCACCAAGGAGCAGCGATGACGATCCAGACGACCACCCACCTCAACTTCCTCGGCGACGCCCGGCAGGCGCTGGAGTTCTACCAGTCCGTGTTCGGCGGGCACCTGGTGGTCAACACCTACGCCGACTTCGGGATGCCGGCGGACGTCCCCGGCGCCGACAAGGTCGTCTTCGGCCTCGTCGTCGCCGAGAACGGCTTCCGCATCATGGGGTACGACATCCCCGGCCAGACCGACGGTTCGATCGCCGGTGGAGGCCTGACCCGCCGCGAGAACGGCACGACCGTCACCGACCAGGCCCTGTTCGTCTCGATCGGGTCCGACAGCCTCGACGAGTTGCAGGGCTACTGGGACGCGCTGGTGGTCGGCGCGACCATCGTCGAACTGCTCGCCGCGTCGGCGTGGAGTGCTGGCTTCGGCATGCTCACCGACAGGTTCGGCGTCACCTGGAGCTTCAGCGTCACGGCCTAGTGCCTCTGCCGCGGCGCGAGGCCGACCTGCCCGCGCCGCGGTCCCTCCCTCTGTCCTCGCCAGAAGAAAGGAACGACCATTCCCGCGACCTTCTCCGCCCTTGACAGATCCGCCGTCGTCGCCGCCAGCGTCTCCGCCGTCGTCGCCGCCAGCGTCTCCGCCGTGTTCGGGCTGACCACGGGCCGGCGTGGAGTCGATGCCTGAGGCGGCCGACTGCTCCGGCCGGGTCCGCTTGACCGTGGCCGACGCCGGAGCGTGGCGCACCTGGCTCGACGAGCACGAGGACGGCAGCGACGGGGTGTGGTTGACCCTGGCGAAGAAGGGCGCTCACGCTCCGACCTCGTTGACGTACAGGGAGGCGCTCGATGAAGCCCTGTGCAGCGGATGGATCAACGGGCGCAAAAAACTCCATCGACGGTGCCACGTTCCGTCAGCACTTCACACCCCGCCGCAGACGTTCCCTGTGGTCCGCACGCAACGTGGAACTCGTCGCAGCGCTCACCGCAGCGGGCCGGATGCGCGACCGAGGCCGGGCCGAAGTGGACCGAGCCCGGGCAGACGGACGCTGGGATCGGGCCTACGCCGGCGCAGCCACCATCGAAGTTCCCGCGGACCTACTGGAGGCGCTCCAAGCATCACCCACGGCAGCGCACCTGGATGCACTCGCCATCACTTTCACCTTGGAAGGGCCGTTGGATTCGCTGTTCACGAAGGCCACTGTGGAGCTGGCCGACCGCGATCCGGAGGTCGCCGAAGCCGCTCGTTGCGCCTATCGGCGCCTCGAGGACGAGTACGCCGGGTGCATCGAGCAAGCGCAGACAGCCGGGGAAGTGGACGCGGCTCTCGACGCCCGGGCCCTGGCGACGTACTTCGTGGCGGTCACTCGCGGCATGGAGGTCCTCGGCACTGCCGGCGCCGACCGGTCGGTGCTCCTCGGTGTCGGCCGAGCGGCGTTCACCCTGCTCACTTGAAGCGCGAGGCAACCCAGACCCGGTCAAGTGCTTGTAGCGACCACGCTGGAGGTGACCGACAGGAGGTGGGCCGAAACTCGACGGGAGACCAGGGCGCTCGTCGAGCGCGACCTCGACTTCGTCCATCGGTGTGCCGTCAGGCCAGACTCTGGAGCTACCTGTGCTGGTGGCGTCTCTGCGTGGCGATGGTCATGAAGCTCATCGCAGCCAGGACGATGGTGACCCCGACTGCCGCGACGGTGATGGCGTCGGGGTGGATGACCGATTGTCCCCGCAACGCCTGCCACAGGGCGATCGCGGTGACGGCAGCGTACGTCGCTCCGGCCGCGACGACGATACGGAGCCGATCGGCCTCACTGAGCGCCCGGGGGAGCGTGATCGCGAGGATCGGCAGCACCTGCAGTGCGTGCATGCCGATGAAGTGGGACACGCGGAGATCTCCGTGGGCGGTGTTCCAGCCGAGGAAGAAGATACCGCCGGTCGCGTCGTCACCGCCCACGGAGTGGGAGCCGTAGGTCGACGATGTCGGGTCGGCCAGCTGGGCCGCGGTGGGGATCACCATGAGGAAGCCCACGGACAGGCCGACCAGGGCGATGATCAGTCCGAGCCTCAGGGACCACGCCAGCGCCCTGTCCTCGATCCGGGAGAACATGGCCAGGAAGGCTCCGATGACCAGTGTCGCGCAGTACATGAGGGTGACCCCACCGGCCATGAGCTGGTAGAAGAGCTGGTTCGTCGGAGTCGAGACGTTGAAGTGGCTTCCCACGCCGCGAACCACTTGGATCGAGATGACGACGATCTCCAGGAGGGACGCCGCTGCGCCGACGGTTCCGGCCCACCAACCGATCCGACGCAGGACAGGCCGCTGCACCATCGAGAGCATCCACGCAAGGGTGATCGCGTAGAGCGCGAGGGAGATCGAGAACTTGAGAGGTTTGGCCCAGATCGGGTCGTCTGCCAATGTCCGCGGATCGAGGATCAGCCCGACGAGGCACACCACAGCCCAGAGGCACATCACTGTGGTGAAGGCGACGAGAGGTCGGTGCCATCCGCGTACAGCGGTCCAGAGTGCGCGGGGACGGTCCTGGACGAGGCTCACGGGCGGGTGCCCGCTGCCGTCATCCGCTCGGAGATCGACCAGAGTCTCGCTGCGGTCTCCGGGTTCCGTGCCTGCTTCGACTGGCTGATCACCTCGGCCCCGCCTCGCATGTGCATCATCCGCTGGGGTCCGACGAAGGTGCCGCCGGGGAGGTCGGCTGAGGCGGCGAGCAGCGACGGCAGCGCACCGTCTTCCGGCTCCTGCCCCAAGATCGGGACGAGCCGGTCCCAGAGGTTGGGGCGCTGACCGGCCGGCCGGTCGTAGATGGCTGTCTTGACCAACCCCGGGTGGGCGGCCAGCGCCCGCACTCGAGAGCCCGACGTCTGCAGCCGCCGGTCCAGCTCCGACGTGAACAGCAGGTTGGCGAGCTTGGAGTCCGCGTACGCCCGGCTCGCCTGGTACGGGCGTCGGTGCCAATCGAGGTCGTCGAGGTCGAGACGAGCCATCCGTTCCGCCTGGGACGCGACGGTGACGACGCGGTCGGTGATGTGCGGCAGGAGCAGCGTCGTCAGGAGGAAGTGCCCCAGGTGGTTCGTGCCGAACTGGAGCTCGTGACCGTCGGCCGTCCGCTGGAGGTCCTTCGACTCGACGCCTGCGTTGTTGACGAGGATGGCGATCGGTTCGTCGATCCGGTCTGCGAAGTCGGGCACCGTCTCGAGCCGCGCGAGGTCGAGTGGCAGGACGCGGTGCGTTCCCGGAGTGCCGGGGAGGGTCGCTGCCATGGCTTGCCCCTTCTCCTGATTCCGGACAGCGAGGATGATGCGTGATCCGGACTCGGCCAGGGCGACCGCGGTCGCTCGGCCGATGCCGCTGGTGCCGCCGGTGATGATGACGGTCTCGTTGGTCGGTGCCTGGCCTGCTCTGGTGTCGTCCATGCCCCCAATGTAGACACTGGCCACATTGTTGTCAACGTCTACACTGTTCGGATGGCACAGCAAGCACGCTCCTACCACCACGGGTCGCTGCGTGAGGAGCTCGTCCGCGAGGGGCGCGCGCTCCTGATCGAGGAGGGGCAACAGGCGGTGACGGTGCGAGAGCTCGCGCGCCGCGTGGGCGTCAGCCATGGTGCGCCGCTCCGTCACTTCCGTGACCGGGACGCCGTCCTCGCCGCGATCGCCGCGGACGGTTTCGACGAGCTGCGTCGCTATCTCGAGGCCGCGCGGCAGGTGGGCACCCTCGAGCGCCGGCTCACGGAGTACATCCGCGCTCATGCTCGCTTCGCGCAGCACAACGGCCCCCTGATGCAGCTGATGTTCGCGTCGACCGACGACGGCACGAATGCGGGGCGCGACCCCGAGGCGCAGTCCTCGGCCGAGCGCTTCTTCGCAGTGGGCGCGGAGCTGCTCGGGGAGAGCAGTCCGGAGTCGATGGGCCCGATGCCGTTCCTGGTCGCGGCGACGACAGAAGGCATCAGTGCCTTGGCCGCCACCGGCCGGCTCCCCGAGGATCGCGTGGACGAAGTCGTCGTCGCCGCGGTGCGGGCGCTCCTGCCGCAGATCGAGCAGCGAGCTCGGAACGGCCGCCCGGGGACCGGTCACCGCCCCCGACGGGTGAACCGGGACCGGCGCGCTCGAGTCGCGGCAGGCTCGGTGCCGCGAACGCGATGAGGGGCCCGGTCGCCCGGGCCCCTCATCCTGTGACTAGCGGTGCTAGACGCGGCCGAGCATCGCTTCGTTGAGGATGGTGCCGCCGAGCATCCAGCCGCCGTCGGCGACCTCGTCGAGGATGACGAGGGTCGTCGGGCGTGCTCGTTCTCCGTAGACGTCGACGATGGCGTCCGTGACGGCGTCCTGCAGCTTCTTCTTGGACTCAGGCGTGAGGGTGTCCGCGGGGACCTTGAGGTTGGCGAAGGGCATGGTGGTTCCTTTCGGTGGTGGCCCGGACGTTCCGGGGGTCAGAGGGCGGCGTTCGAGGGCAAGAGATCCTCGATGCCGATGCGGCGGTAGAACTCGGCACGGATGCGGTCGGTGACCGCGGACACGACTTCGCTGCCGTCGCGGGACGGGTCGACGTGCGACCGGAACGGGCGCGTCCCCTGGGGCAGGCCGACCAGGCGCACGATCTCGTCGGCGACGTCCTGCACGTCGGCCTCGGGCGGCACGATCGCGGCGAGGCGGTGGGTCAGCTGGCGGCGGAGCGTGCCGTACTCGGCGTCGTGGTCGGTCACCCGCGCCTCGTCCGCCGGGGTGGAGGCGTTGGTGAAGTGGTTCGTCCCCGACGTGAACGCCCCAGGAACGACGATCGAGCTGTCGATGCCGAAGCGGATCGTCTCGGCCGCATAGCTTTCGGCGAGAGCATCCATGCCGGCCTTGGCGGCGAAGTACGGGGCGAGGAACGGAGGGTGCCCGCCGCGGGTGGAGGAACTGCCCACCCATACGACGAAGCCCGAGCGCTGGGAGCGCATGTGCGGCAAGACGGCGCGGGCTACCCGGTGGCCGCCGACCACGTTGACGTCGTACAGGTACGCGAACTGTTCAGGCGTGAAAGCCTCAGCGGCACCGAAGGCCATGTGGCCGGCGTTCTGCACGACGGCGTCGATGCGGCCGTACGCCCTGATGACGGTGTCGACCGCAGCGTCCACGGATCCCTGCGACTGGACGTCGAGCTCGACGCCGCCGAGCCTCAGCCCCTCACGAGAGGCGAGGTCGGCCAGGGCGTCGCGATGAGCCGCGTTCCTCCCGTCGACGGCGCGCATGCCCGCCGCGACGACGTGGCCTGCGCGTGCCAGCGATTCTGCCGTGAGTCGACCGAATCCTGTGGAGGCGCCGGTGACGAGGATGACCAGCGGCACCGTCATCAGACCATGCCGCCGTTGACACGGATGGTCTGGCCGTTCACCCAGCGCCCGTCCGGCCCTGCAAGGAACGCCACCACGCCGGCGATGTCCTCCGGGGTGCCGAGGCGCTCGAGCGGCGGGACCTTGGCCAGGGCGTCGATCTGCTCCTGCGTCTTGCCGTCGAGGAACAGCTCCGTCGCGGTCGGGCCCGGAGCGACGACGTTCACCGTGACGTCCCGGCCACGGAGCTCCTTCGCCAGGATCAGCGCCATGCCCTCGACCGCGCTCTTGCTCGCGACGTAGGCGCCGTAGGTGGGGAACTGCGTTCCGACGACGGATGTCGACATGCCGACGAAGGCACCCCCGGAGCGCAGTCGACGTGCTGCCTGCTGTGCGACGACGAAGGTGCCGCGGACGTTCGTCCTGTGCAGGTCGTCGAGGGCGTCGAGGTCTTGCTCGGCGATGGTCGACAAGCCGAGGCGTCCGGCCGAGTGCACCACGACGTCGACGCCCCCGAAGTCGTTCGCGACCCTGTCGAAGATCGCCGCCACGGCGTGCTCGTCGGCGACGTCGGCCTGCACGGCGATGGCATGGCCGCCGGCGCTCGTGATCTCGTCGAGGGTCGCGGCGGCCGCGGCACCCCCGCTGGCTGATGCGACGACGACGGTGAACCCGTCACGGGAGAGTCGGGTGGAGATGGCGCGGCCGATGCCGCGGGAGCCACCCGTGACGACGGCGACGCGCTGGGGATCAGTGCTCATGATCTGCCTTTCGTTGCTATTGGTCGGCAGTTTCGCCGATACGCAAGGACTATCACAGATACGACACGCGATAGCAAGTGCCCTAGGCTGGGGGCCATGATCCGATCCGACGACGACCTCCGGAGCGCGCTGCTCGCGGCGGCCGAGGAACAACTCGTCGCCGCGTCCGATGGCGAGATCGCCACACGAGCGGTCTGTGAGGCCGTTGGCGTGACTCAGCCGGTGCTGTATCGGCTGTTCGGCGACAAGCGGGGACTCCTCGACGCCCTGGCCGAGACGGGCCTGCAGCGCTACGCCGCCCGCAAGGCCGAGCTCGAGGCCACCGACGACCCGGCGGCGGACCTGCGCCGCGGTTGGGGTGACCACCTCGACTTCGCGAGGGAGAACCCCGCCCTCTATCGCCTGATGTTCGCGCCGCGACCCTGGGCGGGCGGTCGCGCAGCGGACGGTGTGAGGACGCTGCTCGAGCGGACGCTCTCTCGGTGCGCGGCCGCGGGGCTTCTCCGTCTCGAAGTCGACGTCGCATCGGGGATGATCTTGGCGGCCAACGTCGGGCTCGCCCTCGACGAGATGACGACCCCGCGTCCCGCACGACAGACCGATGCGGTCGCCGACGCGCTCCGCGACGCCGTCCTCGGTGCCGTCCTCGTCGCGGGGTCCCCGACGGCGTCCTTCGACGCCGCCACAGCCGCCCGGCGGCAGCTCCGTGCGCAGCTTGCCGAGGGCGGGCCTGGCGCCCTCCTCCCCGAGGAGTCCGCGCTCATGAACGTCTGGCTCACGCGCCTCGACCGAGAAAGCGACGGCCCCCGGTGATCTCCACGTTCCTCGTCGAACACGCGCCCCTCGTCCGCATCGGCTTCTGGGTCGCCGTCGCGGCCGCCACCCTGCTCGCCTGGGTCCTGCACCGGCTCCGGCTCCGGCGTGTCCTCCTCGGCCTCTCGGCTGTCGCGCTCATCGCGGTGCTCGTTCTAACCCTGCTGCCCGACGGAGCTCGGCCCGGCGGTGTCACCTGCACCGTGCAGTTCAGCGTCCCGTTCCAGGGCATCGAGACGCTCGCCAACGTCGCGATGCTGCTGCCGCTCGTGCTCTTCCTCGGGACGGCGACGAACCGGCCGCTGACAATCCTCACCGGTGCGGTCGCCCTCTCCGCCGTCATCGAAGTCGTACAGGCCCTCACGCCCGTCCTCGGTCGCCGGTGCGACACGAACGATTGGGCCATGAACACCGTCGGCGCGGTGCTGGGCGCGGTCATCGCTCTCGTCATCTGCGCGATCGACCGGCGACGTAGGGCCACCGCGTCGTCGGGATGAGTCACTGGCCGCCAGTGGTGCGCCCGACCCGCGGCCGATATGCCTACTGGCGATCAGGGCGTGATGTGCACGGGCTCATCGGCAACGGCGAGGATGGTGGTCTTCCCTCTGCAAGCAGGGCGCTCGATGTAAGAAGCACCTAGTACGACTCCTTGAAGGTGTCCGATAGCCGATGGCGTTTCGAGACGGGTGTCGGGTGCCCCAGGCTCGAGTGTCCGGCTGAATCGGGCGTGCCTCTATGTGGCCCGAAGGCCGGCGATCAAGAGCTCAACGGCTGCGCGGGATTCAGATGCCCAGAGTGGTCGGCCCGTCGCGGTGCCGATGCCGTGCAGCACGATCATCACCGCTCCGACCGGCATGTCATCACGGACGGCGCCGTCCCGGGCCGCCTGGCTCACGAGGTCGGACACCGTGCGTTCGATCTGGATCCCACCGTCGGTGAACACGGTCGGGTCGTCGGCTGCCGCGAGCGTGCGGGCCAGCCCGGTGTGCTCCAGGACGTACTCGACGAAGCCGCGGAGGAACGACTCGAGGTTCTCGACGGCCGGCCGCGCCGGGTCGACAGCGTTCTCACAGAGCAGTGCCACCTCGCCCTCGTACACGGCAGCAGCCAGAGCATCCCGTGTGGGGAAGTGCCGGTACAGCGTCCCCACCCCCACGCCGGCGAGAGCGGCGAAGTCGTCGAACCGCACCTGCTGGTGCTGGTCGAACACGACCCGCGCGGCAGCGACGATCGCATCTCGGTTCCGACGGGCGTCCGCCCGCATCGCGCGTTCCTCGGCCACGGAGGCACCCTCCCTAGATAATTGGAGATTATCTCCATATAGTTCAACCGGAGATCGTCTCCAGCTTAGCGAAGGGTCATTCATGCGCATCCTGATGTTCGGGCGGGGAGCGATCGCGACGATCTACGGTCGCGTCCTTGCCGCCGCTGGTCACGACGTCGAGTTCTACGTACGCCCGGGGCGTGCTGCGGAATACGGGGACGAGGTGCGCATCGACTGGATCGACGGGCGTCGTGCGCTGCTCGGCCGACGAGTCCGTGAGAACTTCCCGGTCAGGTTCCGCGAGACCATCGATCCACGTGAGGGGTTCGACCTCGTCGTGCTCAGCGTCGGGCATCATCGTCTCGCTGAGGCGGCGGCGTTCCTCGCGCCCCGACTGGGATCGGCGACCGTCCTGGTGTTCGGCAACGTGTGGGAGGAGCCGCTCGAGGCCGTCGCGCCGTTGCCGGCCGATCAGGTCGTCTTCGGCTTCCCGGGTGGGGGCGGTCAGTTCCGGGAGGATGGCGTCCTGGTGGCCGCCATCATGCCGTCGGTCGTCATCGGTACCGGTCACGCTCTGACGAGTCGGCGCGAGGAGGAGGTCCTGTCGGCTTTTCGGCAGGCCGGCATCACTGCCCGGCAGGAGGCGGACATCCGGGGGTGGCTGTGGCTCCATTTCATCGCCGACGCCGGCATGTACGCCCAGGCGATGAGCAAGGGTTCACTGTCGGCGATGATCGGTGACCGACAGGCTCTCCGGAAAGCGCTCGCAACGACCCGCGACCTACTGCCGCTTCTCCGAGCACGGGGTGTGGATCTCGCAGAGCATCGCCGCGCGATGCTTCCCTACCGCCTCCCGCTCCTGATGGGCACTGCGATGGGATGGGCGACGGCGCTGGTCCCGATCGCGCGCCGTGCCCTCGGGGCGCACACGGACACGGACATGGTCGAGGGTCGCGCCGTCCTCCGCGACACCCTGCGAGAAGCGCGACGGCTTCACATCCCGGCCCCGCGCCTGGAGACGTGACTCGCGGCTTCCGGTGCTCTGGCCGAACCGGTTGAAGGATCCACGGGCAGATGGTGCCTATGCCCGCAGAGCCCCCCGGCTGCGTCCCGATAGCCGATCACTTTGCGGGCGCTCCGGGGTCGTCTCGCGTCCCCGGAGTCGCGAGACGCGGTCTCGATATCAGGGGACAACCTGTCGAAGCCTCTTCCGGCACGGATGCAAGGAGTGATGTGTCGCGTGCACGCTCACGAGGGGCGTGCTGACGACCTCGACCGCCATGGCCGTCGAGGGTGTGCCGCGAGGCGCCGTCTCAGTGGTCCGGCGCGGAAGGGTGGTTCGAGGCGGCATCGACGGACAGGCCGTCGAGCAGCGTGTCCACGATCCGCTCGGCCGTGTCGGTGGTGATCGCCTCGTGGGCGAAGAGCGCTCGGTAGTACAGGGGCGCGGCGAGGAGGTCGAGCACCAGTTCGATGTCCGTCGACGGGGCGAGTCCACCCTGGTCCCGTGCGCGCTCGAGCACCGCCCGGGTGGTCGACCTGCGCGCGTCGAAGTAGTCGCGGGTGAATCTCTCACGGAGCTCGGGGTCGCCGGCGAGGTCGGCGATCAGGCCGGGCAGGGCGGTGGTGACGGGGGTCGAGGCGATCGACTCGGCCAGGCCGCCGATCCCCGTGACGAGGTCGCATCGCAGGCAGCCGGTGTCCGGTGTCGGGCTCGTGCCCATCACGGTGATGAGGGTGTGCACGACCACTCCGGGGAGGGTGCCCCAGCGGCGTCGGAGCGCGGGCTTGCTCGTGCGCGCCTCGGCGGCGACGCGGTCGAGCGTCAGGTCGCGGTAGGTGCCCTCGCCGAGGAGCCGCATGACCGCTGCGGCGGCACGCTCGTCGATGCTCGCATCACGCGGTCGACCCGACCGGACGGGAGCCGAGGAGGTGCGGCGTGAGTCGCCGGGGCCTGCTTGCGTCATGAGTCGACGATAGCCTAGTTTCATTCCGTACCGATTCGGAACGAAAGTGAGACCGCATGACGACCCGCTCCTCCCCCGGCCGCGCGACCCCAGCCACTCGGACACCGCGCACAGCGGTGATCCCGTAGGAGTGTTCTCACCGGGGCTGCGGGCCCGGACCGTGGGCATCCTGGCCAGCGTCGGTGCCGTGGCGCTCGAGTCGCTCGGCGTCGCGACGATCCTGCCCGTCGTGGCCGACGACCTCGGCGGTCTGTCCGCCTACGGCTGGGGGCTCTCGGCCCTCATGCTCGCGAACATCGTGGGCACGGTGCTGGCCGGTGGTGACATCGATCGACGCGGACCGGCACGCACGGTGCTCGTCGGGGGCCTCGTCTTCGCGGCGGGCTGCATCGTCGCCGGCGCGGCCCCGACGTGGGAGGTGTTCATCGCGGCCCGCGCTCTTCAGGGCCTCGGGGTCGGCGCCGTGATGGCCTACGCGTACAGCCTCGTGGGCCTGGCCTACCCGGCGCGCCTCCGGCCGGTCATGTTCGCGTTCCTGTCGTCGGCCTGGACGATCCCGTCTCTCGTGGGGCCCCTGCTCGCCGGTGCGCTCGTCGCCGTGGCGGACTGGCGACTCGTCTTCTGGGTCGTCGGACCGATGGTCCTCGCCCTGCTTCCCCTCGTACTGCCCAGCGCGCGTCGAGTCGGCGCCGTCTCCTCCCGGGGCGGACCGGACTCCGGTGCCGCGGCGGCTCGCAGCGTCGACGAGGCGCGTCGGGCGCGACGCGGAGCGCTCGTCGCCTCCATCGTCCTGGCGGTGGCTTCGGCGGTTGTCCTCGCCTCCCTCGAGAGCACGTCGCTCCTCGTGCTCGTACCGCTCGTCGGCATCGGCGGCCTCGTCGCAGCGTGGTCGTTCCGCAGGCTCACACCCGTCGGCACGCTGCGGGGAGCGCGCGGAGCGGCCGCGGGCGTCGGAGTGCGGTTCCTGCTGTGCGGCGCGTACTTCGGCTCGGAGGCCTTCGTGCCACTCGGTCTGACGCGTCTGCACGGTGTCGGAGTGACCCTCGCCGGTGTGGCGCTGGCGACGGGGGCTCTCACCTGGACGGCGGGTTCCTTCATCCAGGCGCGCATCGACGCCGCCCGGCCGGGTACGAGGGCCCGGTCCGTCCGATGGGGGTTCGTGGTGCTGCTCGCCGGGCAGGTCCTCACGGCCGTGACCGTCGCCGTCCCCGACGCCTGGTCAGGAGGCGCGGTGCTGGGATGGGCGATCGCCGGGCTCGGCATGGGGGTCGCCTTCAACGCCGCGACGAGCGCGACGATGTCAGCAGGGTCGTCCGCCGGCGCCACGAGTGCGTCGCTCCAGCTCGCCCAGACGCTCGCCACGGCCCTCATCGCTGGTGCAGGGGGAGCCGTCCTCGCAGCGGCGGGGACGGGCCCGGCAGGATTCGCCGGGGTCTTCGCCGCCACCGGGGCGCTGGCGCTGGCCGGCGTCTTCCTGGCGGGTCGTACGGACACTCGCGTCGCATCCATTCCGAATGAGCGCCTCGCCGTCAGGAACGATCGGTAGCGGGTCAACGTGCGCAGGGGGTGTGCAACCGGTCCATGAACGAAGACCGGCGGCTGCCCGCGCCGCCGAGGCCCCTGGGGGCTGTCGGACCGACCGGCGGCACCGCTAGCCTGCCGGGCATGGATGCGCCGATCGACCGACTGCTCGCGAGCGCCGGAGGGTCCGGTGCGATGTGGCCTGCGGCGTACGACCTGGGCTGGACGGCGATCATCGCGATCGGCGCGCTCGCCGCCGTCTGGATGCTCGTCAGCGTCGTCAGGTCGGCCCTCAGCGGTTCCGCCAAGGCCCTCTGGATCGTGCTCTGGGCACTGATCGCCCCTGTGGCGATCGTCGCCTGGCTCGTGATCGGGCGAGACGCCCGCGCGTCGGGTCGCGAGATCCGCGCCTCGCGGGCCGCTCGCGAGCCGTCGGCCGACGCATCCTAGGCTGAGCGCATGACCGCCCCCATCGACGCCGACGCCCTGCTCGCCGGCCCGCGCGGGCGACGGCTCTGCCTCGAGCTCGTGCAGCAAACCGAGCCGATCACCGAGGCGCGTCAGCACTTCGGCGAGCTCGTCTTCGTGGCGTCGTACCGGATGGCGAAGGCGAGCGGGGCGTCGATCGCCTTCTACACGAGCGGAGCCGGCGGCGGCTCGGACCCTGACGACCAGCTGCCCGACCCGACCCCCGCCGAGCTCGCCGCCGCTCTCGATCGGGTCGAGTTGCCGCACCTCGACGACGACACGCTGACGACCGCCCTCGTGAGCACCGTCGACGCCGCCGCCTACTGGCAGGAGCCCGACGGCGACGATCTGCTGATCGCCGAGCCGGTCGTCACCCGGGCCCTCCGTCGCATCGCCGAGCACGTCGTGTCGTCGCCCGCCATCGCCTGGTGGACCGAGGGCGTGGCCCCCGAGCAGCACCTCGTCGAGTTCGACCGGCCACAGCTCCGCACCGGCGAGCCCCCGTCGTGGAGCGTCATCGGCGTCCGAGCAGCCCTGCAGCAGTGGCGCGACGCGCGCATCGCCGGCGAGGCCGAGGCGCTGCGCGAACGATCCCTCGACCCGACCTCTTCGTTCAGCGCCGACTGGTGGTCGACCCCGAACTGGATCGGCCCGGTCACGACCCACGCGGGGCCCGACGGCGCCCCGCTCGGCCTGCGACTCGTCGAAGACGGCTTCGGCGACACCCGCGCACACGTGCGGCAGCTCGACGTCCCGCCCGGCGCCCGGGTGATCGAGGTCGACGGCCCCGACGACTGGGCCCGCCTCTGCCGCGAGCACCCGCTCGAGGTCACCGCGTCGCACCGGCACGACTGGTACCGCGCGACCGGTCGGGCCGGGGCATGGGTCTCGCCCGACTGGGCGTCCGTCGCCGAGATCGCCGATGCCGTGCACGTCTCCGTCGCCGGGTACCTGCTCACCGCCGGCCGCAGCGTCCCCGTCGGCGAGAGCACCGCCTCCGTCCTGGCCGGCTGGAGCCCCGACGAGACCTACTGGCTCACCGACGTCGCCGCGACCGACGCGCCCACGACCACCTGGGCGCTCGACGACGACGCCGGGCGCTGGGTCCTCGAGGCCTGAGGGCAGCGAGCGGACGGATCCGCGGCGACCGCTAACCTGCTCGCATGACCTCGCCGATCGATGCCGACGCCGATCCCGACGACGATCCCGACGCCGATCCCGGCGACGGTCGGCGGTCGCGCGTGCTCGGCGCCCTCGGCATCGCGACGGCGGTCGGAGTGCTGTTCGCGTCGGTCATCATCGTCCCCGCCTTCTTCCCCATCTCGACGGTGGGCTCCTCGACGCCGACGGACCCCCTGCTCACCCGGGTCGGGGAGTGGTCTGCGGTGTACCTCGCCCCCGGGATCATCGCGACCATCGTCCTGGCGACGGCCGCGGGCGCCCGAGGAGGACGAGGGCGCCGCCGGGGGATCATCGCCGGAGGGATGGTCGCCCTCTCGCTGCCGGTCTTCCTCGTCGCGCTGTTCGTCGACTCCGTCTTCTTCGATTCGGCCCCCTGAAGGAGGCGCGGGTCGGCAGTGAACGGAACCGCACCTCCCGAGACCACCCGGGCGCTCGACGACGACGGGCTCCGCCGACGCCGGTCGGTCGCATAGATGAGGCTGCGTCATCCCAGCGGACGATCTTGCATCACGGACCGGTCACGGGCCCCTCACCGCCCCTCCGGCGCCCCTACTGTCGGTGTCGTCGGCAGGGAGATCACCACGCCGGACGTCCGGCGCTCGGGGGTGGGTCAGAGCGGGCCGGTCGCGTCAGACCCACGCAGAGAGGCACCATCGTGCACGCGCACACCTGGCAGAAGGCGGCGGCGATCCCGACGACGCTCGCGCTCGCAGTAGGAGGGGTGCTGCTGGTCGTCCCGACGGCCACCGCCGCAGCGCCCGTCGACGCATCCGTCACCGAGGAGGCGCTGGTCACCGACCAGACACCTGCCCCGGTCGTCGAGGTCCCCGCCGAGGCGCCGGGAGAAGACGTTCCGGTCGTTGAGGCACCGGTCGCCCCCGAACCCGCAGGCGACGAGACAGCAGTCGTGGAGCCGGTCGCTGACGAGCCGGCAGCCGTCGAGCCGGCAGTCGATGAGCCGGTCGCGGTCGAGCCCGTCGCCGACGCGCCGGTCGCCGTCGAGCCCGTCGCGGCCGACGAACCGACCGCGGCCGCGGCCGCGATCCCGACCTCGCCGGTGCTCACGAGCCCGGCGTCGGGCTCCGTCGTCCGTTCCGCCGCTCGGGGCGAGGGAGACTTCCGCGCACCGGTGACCTTCACGGGAACCGGTCAGCCCGGTGCCGTGGTCAAGGTCCGCATCGACCCGGTCCGCGCCGCGTCCAGCAGCACGAGATACGCCGTCGCACCCGTCGGGGCCGACGGCGGCTGGACGGCGACCGTCGAACTGGGCGACATCGAGTGGATCACCACCGTGCGCCAGTACGCCCGCGGTGTCGACGGCCAGCCCGCCGGCGACCCGTCCCCCGAGGTCCGCGCGCCCTTCCAGCACGTCGTCGCCTACCAGGCGGCGCCGGCGCCCGTCACGATCGTGTCGCCGACCGCCGGCGGTCTCTACGAGCCGACCAGCGCCTCCGGAGCCACCCGCCTCGGCGGCCCGGTGACCATCGTCGTCCGCGGCATCCCCGGGGCGAAGGTCGAGATGTCGTGGCGTGACGCCACGGGCTCGCAGCGCGGTCCCTCGGGCGACATCACCGTCCCCGCGTCGGGCGTGCTCACCCACGTCGCGACCATCCCCACGGGTGAGTGGCGCTTCAGCGCACGGCAGTACCTGGCCGACGACACCGGGCGCCGCATCAGCTCGCGCTCCGTCGTCTCGGGCGGACGCGACTTCACCGTCCGACCGGCGACCCTGCCCGTCCCGACGGTGACCTCGGTCGCCGACGGGGGCGTGCTCGTCGCCGCGGGCCAGTACCCGCAGGACGCCGTCTTCGGCCCCCGCCCCGCCGTCACCGAGGAGCTCGTCGGCACGGGGACGCCGGGAGCCACCATCGAGATCGTCGCGACGGACCCTGCCCGCGAGTTCCCCAACCGGCTCCTGGCCGACGTCGCAGCCGACGGCACCTGGCGGGTCGTCCCCTACCTCGAGCCCGGAGAGCAGGTCCTGACGGTGCGTCAGGTGCAGAGCCCCACCACCAGCCCGAGCGGCTTCTCGGGGGTGAACGCCGGGTCGGCCACGATCACGGTGCGTCTCTCCGTCGTCCTCCCGGGCGCGCGTCCCGAGGCCGCGCCGGCGTCGCTCGACGGGACCTCCCGTCCGGGCTCCGTCGTCGTCGGCCCGGGGGCCACGCCGCAGACCCCCGGCACCGTCGACGGATCCCTCGCCTACACGGGTGCCGAGACCGCCGAGCAGGCCGGCCTGCTCGGTGCGCTGATGGTGGCCCTCGGTCTCGGCGCCGTGGTGGTCTCGCGTCGTCGCCGTGCCCGCCGAGGGTCCGGGATCTGATCACCCGCGCCTCCTGAACCGCCCGCCCTCTAAGGGCGTCCGCCCCGCCGGTCTCGTCCGGCGGGGCGGTCGTCGTCGGTCGGCATTGAACGGAACCGCACCTCCCGACGTATCCCCTAGAGACCCCGCCGCCCTAGTCTGAGAGGAACGTCGATGACGGCCCTCCTGACGCCGCACCGCCACCCGACCGCCGAGCGGAGCCCGATGACCGCACCACCGTCGAGCTTCGACGTCGACGAGGCCTTCGCCGAGCACGGGTCGGCGCTGCTCGGCTTCGCCGTCAACGCCCTCGGCGACCGCGGACAGGCGGAGGACTGCGTGCAGGAGACGTTCCTGCGCGCATGGCGGGCGCGCGACCGGTTCGACCCGACCCGCGCCTCCGCCCGCACCTGGCTCTTCGCCATCGAACGGCGCCTCATCATCGACGTGCTGCGCGCCCGGCAGCGCACACCGCACCTCGTCACACCCGACGACGCCCCCGACGCCTCGACGAACGACCCCGACCCTCTCGACCGCCTCGGCCTCGTCGAGGGGCTCGCCCGGCTGAGCGACGAGCACCGCGCCGCCGTGGTCGCCGTTCACCTGCGCGGCCGCACCTACCGCGACGTCAGCGAGAGCACCGGCGTGCCCGTCGCGACGCTCCGCACCCGCGTGCACTACGCCCTGCGCGCCCTCCGCACCCACCTCGACGAAGGCGACACGACCGATGACTGACCCGACGCCCTCGCGCCGCGACGAGCTGATCGCGGCGGCGCTCGCCGACGACCTCTCACCCGCCGAGGCGGCCGAGTTCGCGGCGCTCCGGGCAGACGCCCCCGGCGTCGACGCCGAGCTCGTCGAGCTGGGTGCGCTCACGGCGCGCCTCGCCGACCTCCCCGAGCCGGACGGAGGGGCAGGAGGCGCGGGCTGGGTCGACCTCGAACCCAGCGCCGAGCTGCGGCGACGCGTCGCGGGCATCGCGGGTGCCGACGCGCCCGCGGTCGACGCGGCGCCTCGCTTCGATGCCCCGGTCGCCACCGACGCCCGGGTCGCCCCCGTGACCCCGCTGCCCGACCGCTCGGCACGACGCCCCGCCCGCACCACCCGTCGCCCGAGCCGGCGCACGCTCCTCACCGCGCTCGGCGCCGCGGCCTGCCTCGCGGTCGGAGCCGGCGCGGGGGCCCTCGTCGCGACCCCCCGCGACGGTCACGTCGACGGCCCGCCCGGCACGCTCGGCGCCGTCGAGCCGGTCGCCTTCGCCGGCGCGCCCTCGGGGGTCGAGGTCGACGGCGACGTCGTCGCCCACACCTGGGGCACCGAGACGCTCCTGACGGTCACCGGGCTGCCCGCCGGAGACCCCTTCACCGTGGTCGTCGTCGGCGACGACGGGCGCGAGTACGAGTCGGGCACGTTCCTCGGCACCGACGTCGAGATCGACTGCAGCCTGAACGCGGGCGTGCTGCGCGAGGACGTCGCCGCCGTCGAGATCCGCGGGGCCGACGGCGCCGACATCGCGGTCGCCGAGGTCCCCGCCGTCGACGCCTAGCGCCCGGCTCACCGCGCCCGACTCGCTGCGCCCGGCGCCCGACTCACCGCGCACGACTCATTGCGCCACGAGATGGACAGGACGCCAGGTTCAAACCTGGCGTCGTGTCCACTTCCTGGCGCTGTGGGCGGCCCCCGCGCCGGCGGGCCCGGCCCGCCCCACCCCGCGCGGGCGTCCCGCGAACGGGGGTCGGCCGCACCTCTTGCGCGACCCACATGACTGAACTATCTTCATTTTTGTACCAACGGAGCGTCATCGGGTCCTCACCGCACCCGAGCGATCGAGCGCCGCGACCCAACCACTCGCACCGTGCCTCCTACCGTCCACCGTGACGCTCCGTCTTCTTCCGGATCAGGAGCTCCACCATGTCCATCGCCGCAACCCGCGCCGCCCGCATCGCCGCCTTCGTCGGCGTGCCGCTCGCCCTGGTCGCCTCGGGCGTCATCGTGTCGACCGCGTCGTACTCGGCGTTCTCGGCCACGACGTCGAACCCGACGAACAACTGGACCGCGGGCAACGTCGCCCTGTCCGACGACGACGCGAACACGGCGATGTTCAACGCCACGGCGCTGAAGCCCGGGTCGACGGGGACGAAGTGCATCGTCGTCACGTCGACCGGGTCGCTGCCCTCGGCGGTGAAGCTGTACGGCACCACCCCCTCCACGACGAACGCGCTCGCGAGCAGCCTGAACCTCACGGTCGAGCAGGGCACCGGCGGCACGTTCGCCGACTGCACCGGCTTCGTGGCGCAGGCCACCGGCGGCTCGCTGTACAGCGGCACCGTCGCGAACTTCGGCACGACCTACTCGAGCTACGGCAACGGCATCCCCACCTGGTCGCCCACCGGCACCGCCAGCGAGAGCAAGGTCTTCCGCTTCAGCTACACGCTGCCCTCCAACGCGCCGTCGACGGTGCAGGGCGGCACGGCGGCCCTCGGCTTCACGTGGGAGGCCCAGAACAGCTGATCCGCGGCCTCCGGGCGCTCCGAACGAGAGGTCGTCGTCGTGTTCACGTCGCACGCTCACGTCGCAGCGGCATCCGGGTCGGCCTCAGCCCGGGTGTCGTCGGGCGGGTCGAGCGTCGATGCGGCCACGGTCGCCGACTGGTCCCGGATCATCGCGGCGACGCTCGCCCGCGGGATCATCGCGACCCTGCTCGGTCTCGCCTTCTGGGCGGCGGCCCCCGCTGTCGTCGGCTGGCAGCCCACCACGGTGATGACCGGGTCGATGATGCCGCGGGTCGCCGTAGGAGACGTCGTCATCTCGCGGCCGGTCGACTCCGCGCGACTCGACGCCGGGCAGGTCCTGCTCTTCGACGACCCCGATCACGAGGGGGCGCTGCGACTGCACCGGGTCGACTCGACGGCCCCCGACGGCACGCTCATCACGAAGGGCGACGCCAACGCCGCCGCCGACTCGTCGCCGGTGCCCCGTGACGACGTGCACGGCATCGGCGTGCTCCGCGTGCCGCTCATCGGCATGCCCATCGTCTGGCTGCACGACGGCGACGCCGCGCACCTCGTGCTCGCCGGTCTCGCCGTCGCGGTGCTGATCGCCGTCACCCTGCTCGACGGGCCGCTGCGCCGCCGCCCCGAGCCCGACCCGTCGGCCGTCGCCGGTCGCGCTCACGGACGACACGGCGGCGGGGGCCCCGCAGGCGGAGGCTCAGGAGGCGCGGGTCGAGCCGGCGCCCGTGCCGCCGGCTCCGGACGGGGCGGCATCCACCGCGCCGGGGTCGCCGTCGGCCGGATGCTGCGGGTCGTCGCACCGGCCGCGCACGTGCAGGAGGCGCGCGACGGGCGGTCGCGCACCGCACCTCCTCGGATCCCCGGCCGCGCAGGCGTCGGCACCCGCCGCCTCGTGCTCGTCGAGCGTCGCGCGGCGCATCGGCGCCGACGCCTGCTCTGGGGCGCGGGTCTCAGCGCGCTCGTCATCGCGACCGCGGGCATCGGGTTCGTGCTGCCCGCGACGGCGATCGCGGCTCCGTTCCTCGCGACGACCGTCAACCCGAAGTCGTCGTGGACGGCGGGCATGGTGGGTCAGCCGGCGGCCGTGCCGAACACGACGACCCTCGGGTGCGTCAACGCGGGGAGCAACGGGGTGACCATCACGTTCGCCTACCCGGCGGGCGCCGACGCGGACTCGTTCGAGCTCCAGGGGCCCGGCCTGCTCGGCGGCACGGTGACCTACGGGAGCACCGCTGCGTCGTCGGCGACGTCGAATCAGAACTCGACGAAGTCGGTCACGTTCACCCCGACCGCGGGCCTCAGCCTCAATCTCGCCTCGACGGTCAAGGTCAAGGCCGTGCTCGGGGCGACGGGCACCCTCTGGACCTCGACGTCGGACGCGACGACGGGTGTCACCGTGTCGATCCTCAACGGGCTCCGCTGCCGCTGACGGCGCCGAGCGGCGGCAGGTGCACCCCGGCGAGCATGCAGCGCACCGACCCGCCGGCCAGCTCGATCGTCGGCACGTCGAGCGGCAGCGGGCGGGCGTGCCGCGCCACCGTCGCCCGCTGCGACGGGGTGAGAGCCGCCCAGCCGTGCGCCGACACCGCGAGCACGGGCCCGTCGGCGCCCCGCAGCTCGAGGGCGTTGCCGGCGAACTCGGCGAGCTGGGCGCGGGTGAGGGCGACCACCTCGCGTCCGGAGGCGGCGAGACGGTCGGCCACGCGCCTCCTCTCGCTCGACGACCCGATCGCCTCGAGGCCGACCAGCGCCAGGCGCGAGGCCACGCTCATCATCACGTTCGTGTGATAGATCGGCACCCCGTCGGCGTCGGTCGCGGTGAACGCCTCGACGTCGTAGTCGAGCCCGCGGCAGACGAGATCGACGGCGGCCCGGTCGGCCCGATGCGAGAGGGCCACGTAGGCGACCCGCTCGACGTGGTCGAAGACGAGCGCCCCGGTGCCCTCGACGTGCAGCCCGAGCGACTCGAGCGACGAGTGGTCGACCACCGACCCGACCCCGTACGAGCCGCGCAGCAGCTCGACCACGTCGCCGCGCCGCTCCGACCGCCGGTTCGGCGAGTGCATCGGGTAGAGCAGCAGACGCCCGTCGGAGTGCGTCGAGAACCAGTTGTTCGGGAACACCGCGTCGGGACGATCGGCCCGCTCGTCGTCGACGAGATGCACGCGCACACCCGCGGCGCGCAGGGCGGCCGCCACCGAGTCGACCTCGGCGCGGGCGCGCGCGGCGATCTCTGCCCGCGACGCGTCGACGTCGGCGGGGTCGGTCTGGAACGCGTTGTCCCGCGCCGTCTGCGGGTTGGGCGTGAAGTGACGCGGACGCACCATCACGACGGCGGCGGGGGACTGGCGGGCGAGCCGCGCCTCCTCGGGGTCGGCGGCGACGGGGGACGAGGAGGCGCGGGCCGGGTCGGCGACGCCGGTCGCGTTCGCGCCGGTCGCGTTCGCGCCGGTCGCGCCCGCGCCGGTCTCGCCTGTGCGGGTCGTGCCGGCGCCGGTCGCGCCCGCGCCGGTCTCGACGACGCTCGTCATGTCGGCCCTCAGACCCCGACGGGCTGACGGGCGACGAGGCCGAAGAGGTCCTTCGGGTCGTCGGGGTCGGCGACGAGGTCGATCTCGACGGCGTAGTCGGTGCCGGCGACGTCGTCGCGCAGGTACTTGAGCGCGCAGACGTCCTCGATGGCGAAGCCGACGGAGTCGAACACGGTGATCTGCTCGTCGCTCGTGCGCCCGGGCAGTCGGCCGGCCACGACCTCCCACAGCTCGGTGACGGCGAAGTCGGCCGACTGGTGCTGGATCTCGCCCTCGA
This sequence comes from Frigoribacterium sp. AC394, assembly GCF_979258095.1. Taxonomy (NCBI): domain Bacteria; kingdom Bacillati; phylum Actinomycetota; class Actinomycetes; order Micrococcales; family Microbacteriaceae; genus Frigoribacterium; species Frigoribacterium sp. AC394. Next base: position 2,482,221 of record NZ_OZ409834.1, read on the forward strand.
CCCGCGTCTGCTCGGGGTACTCGACGAACACGTCGGCGCGGCGCAGCGTCACCGGGTCGAGCTCGGTCTTGCCGGGGCAGTCGCCGCCGATCGCGTTCACGTGCATGCCGGGTCGCACGGCCTCGTCGGGCAGCACGATCGCGTTCTGCTTGTCGGCCGTGCAGGTGGTGACGACGTCGGCGCCCTCCGCGGCCTCGACCGGGCTCGCGCAGACGGTGATGTCGAAGCCGAGCGGGGTCAGGTTGCGGACGAGCTTCTCGGTCGCCCCGGGGTCGACGTCGAAGACGCGCACGATCTCGATCCCGAGGGAGGCGCGCATCGCCAGCGCCTGGAACTCCGCCTGCGACCCCGCTCCGATCAGGGCGAGCACCCGCGAGTCGGCGCGGGCGAGCCGCTTCGCCGCCATCGCGCTCGTGGCGGCGGTGCGGAGCGCGGTGAGGATCGTCATCTCGGCGAGGAACGTCGGGTACCCCGTGTCGACGTCGGCGAGCACGCCGAACGCGGTCACGGTCTGGAACCCGCGGGCCGGGTTCGACGGGTGGCCGTTGACGTACTTGAAGCCGTACGTCTCGCTGTCGCTCGCGGGCATCAGCTCGATGACCCCGATGGGAGAGTGCGAGGCCACGCGCGGCGACTTGTCGAAGGCGGGCCAGCGGGCGAAGTCGCGCTCGAGGGCGGTCACCATGCCGGCGGTGATCGGGCCGACCCCGCGGTCGGTCACCCAGCGGATCATGTTCTGCACGTCTACGAAGCGCACCACGGGCGCCTCCCCTCTGCTCGTCTCGCCGGTCGCCCGGTCGCCCGGTCGTCCGGTCGTCTCGCCGGTCACCCGGTCGTCGCTCCACGCTATGGCTGCGCGATATGCACCGGCAATCGCCAGCACGCGCTGAATCGCACCCCCGACTCGGCGATCCGCGCAGTGCTGCTGTACATTTCGGGTCATGGCCGATCTCGACGAACTCGACCGGCGCCTCCTCGCCGCCCTCCGGGTCGACGCCCGCGAGTCCGCCGCCGCCCTGGCGCGCCGACTCGGGGTCACACGCGCGACCGTGACGTCGCGACTCGACCGGCTCGAGGCGTCGGGCACGGTGCTCGGCTACACGGTGCGCGTGCGTGAGGACCACGACCCCGATCTGATCCGCGCGATCGGCTTCATCGAGATCGAGGGGCGGTCGACCGACCACGTCATCCGGCAGCTGCGCGGGTTCCCCGAGGTGGTGTCGCTGCACACGACCAACGGTGGATGGGATCTCGTCGCCGAGTACCGCACCTCGTCGCTCGGCGAGTTCGACCGCGTGCTGGCGCGGATCCGCAGCGTCGAGGGCGTCATCAACTCCGAGACGAGTCTGCTGCTGAGCTCGGTGCTCCGGTAGGAGGCGCGGGCTGCGTACGTCCGTACGCATCGTGACTAAGGTGGTCGGCATGACGGCCCGGCGCAGCGACCCCGAGCGGCGCGATCGTCTGATCGACGTCACGCTCGACCTCATCGCCGAGAACGGCGTCGCCGGCATCTCGCATCGCAAGATCGCGACGCGCGCCGACGTGCCGCTCGGCTCGATGACCTACCACTTCGACGGGATGGACGACCTGCTGCACGAGGCGTTCACCCGCTTCGCCGGCACCATCATCGCGCGCTTCGAGGCGGCGCTCGGCGCGGCGACCGCACCTGACGAGGCCCGGGCGGCGATCGTGTCGCTGATCCACGACGATCTCGCGGCCGAGGGGAGGCTGCGCGACCAGGTGCTGTCGTACGAGCTCTACACGCTCGCCGCGCGCCAGCCGGCGTTCCGTCGCATCACCCGCGAGTGGATGCGCCGCAGCCGCGTCGAGCTCGAGCGGCACTTCGACCCCGACACGGCACGACGCGTCGACGCGCTGATCGAGGGGCTGTCGATCCACCGCGTGCTCGACCCCGAACCGCCGTCGCGACGCTTCACGGAGGAGGCGGTGGCCCGCATCACCGCGCCCGCCCCGCCCGCCTGACCCGCGCCTCCTCGCCTCTGCTGCGCTGCGCCTCCCCGCCTCCTCGCCTGCCCCGCGCCTCCTCGTCCACCCATAAACCGCGTTCGCGAAGATGAACTGCGTTCTATCGCGGTTCTTCTTCGCGAACGCGGTTCATCGCCGGGCGCCGCGCCTCCTCGTCCCGCCCGACCCGCGCCTCCTCGCCTGCCCCCGCCCGCGCCTCCTCGCCTGCCTGACCCGCCTGACCCGCGCCTCCTCGTTGACCCGTAAACCGCGTTCGCGAAGATGAACTGCGTTGTATCGCGGTTCTTCTTCGCGAACGCGGTTCATCGCCTCTCCTGTCCCGCGCCTCCTCGCCCCTCCTGCACTGCGCCTCCTCGTTTTCCTGCGCCGCGCCTCCTCGTTCCTGTTGCGCCGCGCCTCCTCGCCCACCCGTAAACCGCGTTCGCGAAGATGAACTGCGTCGTATCGCGGTTCTCCTTCGCGAACGCGGTTCAGCACTGCGCGGGGACGGGGGAGGAGGCGCGGGTCAGGTTGCGCAGAACGGCGCGGGGCGAGGGGGACGAGGAGGCGCGGGTCAGGTTGCGCAGAAGGGCGCGGGGCGAAGCGGATGAGGAGGCGCGGGTCGGCGTTCGCAGGAACGGCGCGGGGCGAGGCGGGGGAGGAGGCGCGGGTCGGCGTGCGCAGAAGCGGCGCGGGTCGGCGTGCGCGGGAACGGCGCGGGCCGGGTCAGGGGGCCCGGTACTCCCACTCGGCGACGCGCTCCTCGTGGGCGTCGAGGCGGGTGCGGGTGCGGCGCGCGTCGCGGGCGGCGACCCCCTCGAGCAGCGCGATCGACAGGGTGACGGCGGCGGCGTGCGAGTCGAAGACGAGATCCTGGCCGACGGGGGCCACGAGACGGACGTCGATCAGATGCGCGAACGGCACGAGCGGGGTGTCGACGATGCCGACCGTCGTCATGCCGAGCTCACGGGCACGGGCGAGGGCCCGCACGGTGGCCGCGGGGTAGCGCGGCATGGCGAACACGATCAGCGTGGTCGCCCCGTCGAGATGCAGCTGCGTGAGGTCGTCGTCGAGTCGCGCCGCGTCGTCGAGCACGTGGACCCCGGGCACGATGCGCTGCGCCAGGTACCCGACGTAGTTCGCGAGCGCCGCCGACACTCGCAGCCCCAGGATGCCGACCGGACGGCTGTCGGCGATCAGGTCGACCGCGCGCCGCATGGCCTCCGAAGAGATGGTCGCCTCGACGGCGCGCAGGTTCTGCCGCTCGTGCGCTAGGGCCGCGCCCGGCGTCGTGGCCGCACCGCCGACGCCACCCGAGGCGCCGCCCGCACCCCCGGCACCGCCCGTGCCCGCCGGGCCGAGGCCGCCGCCCGCTCCGCCCGCGCCGCCCGCGCCAGCGCCGCCTGCGCCTGCGCCCGCGCCGCCTGCTCCGGCACCGCCCGCACCGCCTGCCCCACGCGCCGGGGGAGTGGCCGTCAGCACGGCGTCGCGCGCCGCGTTGCGGAACTCGGCGTAGCCCGAGAACCCCAGCGCCGTCGCGATGCGGGTGACCGTGGGCTGGCTGACGCCCGCCGCCTCGGCCATGTCGATGGTCGACGCGAAGGCCACCTGCGGCAGCGAGTCGAGCATGTGCTGCACCACGCGGCGTTGAGTGGGCGACAGCCGGTGCTCGTGCACCAGGTCGATCAGCCAGCCGCGGACGCCGTCGAGCTGATGGTCGTCCAGATGCGGCGTGCTCACGGGTGGGGCCTCTCGGTGGGGTGCTCGCCACGGTAGCGGCGCACGGGGCCGGAACCGCGCCTCCTGAACATCATTAAACACAACCGTCACACAGCGCATGGAACAATTCACGCAGGCGTCCGCCACGTCAGCACGTCCCGCGCACTCGACCCGAGGAGAACCGTGACCACACCGACCCGCCCGATCTGGCTGCGCTACCTGTCGGGGCCCGACATCGACTCCCTCGACATCCCGTCGGCGGCGATCGTCGACGCGATCGACTCGGTCGTCGCCGCCCACGGTCGCGGCGAGACGGTCTTCGAACCGCGCATGCACCTCGTGCCCGACAACGGCGGGGTCGGTCACTTCAACGTGCTGCGCGGGCACGTGTCGACCCTCGGCGAGCGGGGCGTCAGCGGCGTCAAGGTCGTCGGCGACTTCGTGCCGAACTACCTCGAGGGGCTGCCGAGCGAGATGGCGATGGCGACCCTCTTCGACCCCTACAACGGCACGCCGCTCGCCGTGATGGACGCCACGTTCGTCACCGAGGCCCGCACCGGTGCGATGACGGCCGTCGGCGCCCGGTACCTCGCCCGCCCCGACTCGAAGGTGCTGGCCCACGCCGGCGCCCGTGGCACCGCGTTCTCGAACGTCACCATGCTCGACGGGCTGTTCGACCTCGACGAGATCCGGGTCACGAGCCGCCGCGTCGAGTCGCGCGAGGCGTTCGGCGAGCAGCTGCGAGCGGTGACCGACACGCCCGTGGTCGTCGTCGAGACCGCCGACGAGGCGTTCGACGGGGCCGACATCATCGTCGAGGCGACGCGGCTGACCGAACCCGCGCCGCTCCTCCGGCGAGAGCACATCCGACCCGGCGCGTTCGTGGTGCCCTACGGCACGGTCAGCGCGGTCGAGCCCGAACTGCTCGACGTGATCGACAAGGTCGTGGTCGACGACTGGGCCGAGTCGCGGTCGGGCCGGTTCGGCGCCCTGCGGCACCACGTCGACACCGGTCTGCTCAGCCCCGAGACGCTCTGGGCCCAGCTCGGCGAGATCGCCTCGGGCGCGAAGGCCGGGCGCGAGTCCGCCGACGAGCGGATCCTCTTCTGGCACCGCGGCCTGTCGATCCTCGACGTCGCGCTCGCGCACCTCGTGCTGCGCACCGCCGAAGAGGCCGAGGTCGGCACGATGCTGCGGTACCGCTGACGTGGCTGCGGAACCGCTCGCATCGGCCGCACCGCTCGAACCGCATGGGCCGCTCGGACCGCTGGTCGTCGACCGGCCGACCGATCTCGACGCCGACGCCATCCTCGAGGTTGCCGACGGTCGCGAGCTGCGCCTCACCGACCGTCTCGTGGCCGAGCTCGACGCCGCGCGCGCCGAGACCCTCGCCGCCCTCGACACCGGCGGTCCCGTCTACGGAGTCACCACCGGCATGGGCGCCGCCAGCACCATCGCCCTGGACGAGGAGGCGCGGGCCGGTCACCAGGCGCGCCTCCTGATCGCGCGCGCCACGGGATCGGAGCCCTGGCTCGCTCGACGCGAGGTGCGGGCGTCGCTCGCGGTGCGCCTCCGGACGTTCCTGTCGGGCGACGCGGGGGTCTCGTCGGCCCTCTGCCTGCGGCTGGTGGACGTGCTGCGGCTCGACCTCGTGCCCGCCGTCCCGGCCACGCGACTCGGCACCGCCGGCGAGATCGTGCCGCTCGCGCACCTCGGCGCCGCCGCGACGGGGGCCGCCACCGGCGAGCTGCTCACGGCGGAGGGCGCGGTGGTGCCCGCCCAGGAGGCGCTGGTCGCGTCGGGACTCGACCCGCACCTCCTCGGCCCGAAAGAGGGTGTGGCCCTGATCGAGGGCGTGCCCGTCACGACCGCGCGCGCGATCGTGCTGGCCGACCGCGCACGACGGGTGGCCGACCAGGCGCTCGCCGTGCTCGCGGCGGAGCTCGAGCTGGTGGGGGCGAACCGCGATCCGTTCCGGGTGTCGACGGCACGGGCGGACGACGCGCTCGCGGCCGTGCTGAGGCGGCTCGACGGGCTGCTGGGGCCCGAGCGGGAGTCGGCGGCGTTGCAGTCTCCCGTGTCTTTCAGGGTGAGCGGGCCGGCGCTGGCGCATCTCGCCAGGGTGCTCGAGGCGCTCGACGCGGCGGTGCTGCGGGCCCTCGACGGCGTGACGGACTCGCCCGCGCGACTCGACGGCGCGTTCGTGGGCACGGCCGGGTTCGACGGCTTCGACCTCGCCGCATCGCTCGACGCGGTGCGCTTCGCGGTGCTGCATCTGGCCGAGCTGGGCGCCGCTCGGCTGCACCGGCTGCTCGACGGGGCCGTGTCGGGGCTGCCGCGGCAGCTGTCGTCGGCACCGGGTGTGCAGGCCGGCATGGTGACGGTGCACAAGCGCGCGGTGGGCACGGTGCACGGGCTGCTGACGGCCGCCCGGCCCGCGTCGCTGGGCATCATCGAGACGTCGCTCGGACAGGAGGACGCGCAGTCGTTCTCGCTCGAGGCGGCCGAGCTGCTGGCGGGGGCGCTCGACGGGGCGACCGATGTCGCGGCGTGCGAGCTGCTCGCGGTGCTGCACGCCCGGCGGTTGCGCGGGGTGCTGGCGGGTGCGGGTGCGGGTGCTGGTGCCGGTGGTGCTGCGGCTGCGGCTGCTGGTGCGACGCCGCTCGACGACGAGCTCGCGACCGCGGATGCGCTGCTGGCGCCCGGTGTGGTCGACCGGCCCTTCGGACGCGACGTCGCGACGCTGGTGCGGATGCTCGCGGCGGGGTCGTTCTCGAGGAGGACATCGGCCGTCTAGAGAGTGATCCGTCGCTCGCGGGCTCGTCGGCGCGGCCGTCGACGGTCATGCTGACCTCATGAGGAGAACCGTCGGATCCACGCTCGCCTGGTGGGCGGTCGCCGTCGTCGTGGGGCTGCTGCTCGGAGGCGCGACGTCGTTCGGGCAGCAGCACCTGCCCGACGGGCTCAGGTCGTTCGCCAACTCGAACAGCGGGTGGACGCTGCTCGCGTTCGCGGTGACCGTCGTCAGCACCCGGTGGGCGAGCGCCCGACGCTGGTGGATCGCGGCGGGCATGGGGCTGCTCGTGTTCCACGCCCTGCTGCAGGGGTACGTGGTCGTGTCGACGCTGCGCGGGTTCCCCGACTCGTACGGGCCGGGCGACCTCTACTTCACCATCGCGACGCTGGCCGGCCCGGTGATCGGACTCGCCGGGCTGTGGTGGCGGGCCGAGCGACGGCTGCTGCGGGCCGTGGGGGTCGCGGTGTTCGCGGCCGTGATGATCGGCGACGGCGTCTCGGGCCTGCTGCGGGTCGTCGAGACGACGGGCTGGCTGTACTGGACGATCAGCATCGCGATCGGCGTCGGCGTGCTGGGGTGGGTCCTGATCCGGCGTCTCGATCGACCGCGGGAGCGCGTGGTGGCGACGGCGCTGACGGCGGTCGGTGCGGGTGCGTTCGCCGGGCTGTTCGGGGTCCTGTCCGGCGGGGTGTGACCCGGCTCGGTGCGGCCTGGCCGACTGCGACCGTGACCGTCGGGGCACCCCGCCCGGCCGGTGCCGGGTGGAGTGCCCCGAGGGCGAAGACCTCTAGTCGCGGTCGTCGTCCTTGCCGCTGCCGGGGACGGCGCCCTCCGCGACGGTGGCGTCGTCGTCGGAACCTTCGGAGGCCTCCGACGCCTCGGCCGCGTCGGCCTCGGCGGCCGCGTACGACGCGCTCAGACCCTCGTCGGCGTCGTGCTCGACCCAGGCGAGGTCGTCCTTCGAGTGGTCGTACGCGGCCGGCACGAGCGCGAAGTCGTCGCCGAACTCCTCGAGGCCGTTGCGCACGCTGTGGCGCACGACGCGCTCGGCGTACTGGTCGCGGAGGATGAGCGGATCGCGCCGCAGGTCCTTCAGGAACGCGATCATGATGAACGCCATGATGATCGCGAACGGCAGCGCCGCGATGATCGTCACGTTCTGCAGCGCGCTCAGCCCCGCGCCGTCCTCACCGCCGGCGACGAGCAGCACCGCGGCGATCGCGCCGACGAGCACACCCCAGGTCACGGTGACCCACCGCGACGGTTCGGGGCGGCCCTGCTGCGACAGCGTGCCCATGACCAGCGAGGCCGAGTCCGCACCCGTGACGAAGAAGATCGCGACGAGCACGGCGGCGATGACCGTGGTGACCCCGGCCAGAGGCAGGCTGCCCAGCATGCCGAACAGCACCTCCTCGGGCGGGCTGCTGGGCAGCGGGGCGTCGTTCATCCGCTGGTCGATCGCCGTCACCCCGAAGATCGCGAACCAGATGAACGAGACGATCGACGGGACGACCACGACGACCGAGACGAACTGGCGCAGCGTGCGGCCGCGCGAGATCTTGGCGATGAACATGCCGACGAAGGGGGACCACGAGATCCACCACGCCCAGTAGAAGATCGTCCAGCTCGACAGGAAGGCCTGCGCCTCCTCGCCCTGCGAGCCGGAGCGCCCGATCATCATCGGCAGGTCGCCGACGAACTGGGCGGCCACCGAGGGGATCACGTTGAGGATCAGCATCGACGGGCCGACGAAGAACACGAAGAGCGCCAGCAGGAGCGCCACGACCGTGTTGATGTTCGAGAGGGCCTGGATGCCGCGCGAGACCCCCGACACGGCGGAGATGATGAAGGCGATGGTCAGCACGGTGATGACCCCGACGAGCAGGGCGTTTCCGGCCTGGCCGATGCCGCTGATCAGCTCGACCCCGTGGCCGATCTGCAGGGCGCCGAGGCCGAGCGAGGCCGCCGTGCCGAAGAGCGTCACGATGATGGCGAAGATGTCGATGGTCTTGCCGAGGGGGCCCTGGGTGCGGCCCTCGCCCAGCAGCGACGCGAAGATCGACGAGATCAGCGGGGTGCGGCCGCGGCGGTAGGCGCCGTAAGCGATCGCGCCGCCGATCAGGGCGTAGAACGACCATGCCTGAGGTCCCCAGTGGTAGAGGACCTGCGTCAGGGCGGTGTGCATCGCCTCGACGGTCTCGGCCTCATCGGTTCCGGGGGGCGGGCTCTCGAAGAAGGTGAGCGGTTCGGCGGCGCCCCAGAAGACGAGGCCGATGCCCATGCCGGCGGCGAAGAGCATCGAGATCCACGAGAACATCGAGAACTCGGGCGCCTCGTCGTCGCGCCCGAGGCGGATGCGCCCGAAGCGGCCGAACCCGACCCAGAGCATGAAGACCATGATCACGGTCGCGATCGAGGTGAAGAACCAGCCGGTGTACTCGATCACCCAGGCGAGGACCGCGGAGGCGGTGGAGGCGAGGCTCCCGCCGCCGAGGACGCCCCACGCCAGGAACGCGACCGCGAAGAGGATCGCGACGCCGAAGACGGTGCGATCCGTGCGGAACACACGGCCGGTCTGCTCGACTCCGAGGCCGGGGATCAGCGCCGGGTGCACACCGCTGGGCGGTGGTTCGGTGAAGTCGCGGACGAGGCGCCTGGCACCGCCTGGGGTGCGATCGTGCTGCGGATTGCCGGACGGCTCGGTCGATCGGGGGCCCTGCTCGTTTCCTTGCATGGGAAGCAATTGTCTGATGATTGCCGGGAAAGGTCCAATCAGAGGCCCGCTAGGCGACGCCGTCAGCTCGACGAATCGAGGAACGCGCCCGTCTCCGCGGCGATCCGCGGCGACTGCGTGTGGTGCAGGTAATGGTCTCCCTCGAGCGGGACGACCCGGCCGCGCTCGACGCTCGCCGCCTGGCGTTCGTGGAGCTCGAGCCAGCCGTCGACCTCCGGGTCGTCCTGCACGACGAAGAGGAGCACCGGGAGGTCCGCCGGGAAGGTCGCGCCGCTGACCGAGGCGAAGTTGCTCGGGGTGCGCTGCATCTCGTCGAGCAGCGTCGGCGCCGTCGAGTTCTTCGTCGTGAGGAGGCGCATCTGCTCTTTGGTTCCCTCGTCGTAGGGCATCCCCTCGTACGGGTCGCCGGCGAGGGCGGACGCCACCCGGAGAAGACCCAGGTCGCGGAGCTGGACGAGCCCGTCGGTCGGCACGGGTTCATCCCACCCCGGCTGATCGGGGACGCTGCTGTCGATGCCGATGAACGCCGTGAGCTCGCCCGGGTGGAGTCGGCTCAGCTCGAGGGCGTAGACGCCGGCGATGGAGTGCCCCATGACCGCGTAGCGATCGACGCCCAGACTCTGCAACGCCTGGTGCGCCTCCTCGGCGATGTTCTCCGCGGTGCGTGGAGCATCGGTCTGGTCGCTCAGCCCGGTGCCGAAGGGCTCGAGGGCGATCACGCGATGGGTGTCGTCGAGCTCGGAGATGAGCGGCTGGAAATCGAGACCCGGGGCCGCCGTGCCGAGACCGGGCAGCAGGACGATCGTGTCGTCGCCCGTGCCGCTGACGACGGCGTTCATCTCCCTGCCGTCGACGGGAACGCGCTGCCCGTAGGGCGTGATGGCGGCGAGGTCCGACTCGGTGGCGACCACGTTGACGATCGACGTCGTGGCCAGTGCGAGAGCGGGCAGGGCGACCAGGGCGCCGACCACCCACAGCGTCGCTTTCAGGGGCTTGCGCATGGAGTCCTCTCGGTGCGGTTCGGGGTCCGCACGGTCTCCCAGAAGCACACCAGAGGTCGACGGTCTCGAGAAGTGCCGAGGCGTCACCTGTCGTCCGTTACGGATGTCATGACCGTCCCGTCCGGCGGTCGTCGACCGGCAGGAGGCGCGCGAGAGCCGGTCGGTCGCCCCGGTCCGCTCAGTCGTCCGTCGCAGGAGGCGCGGGTCGGGGATGCCGGATCGTCGCGACCGTCCCGACGACGCAGACAGCAGTCGCGATCACGAGGGCCCCGATCACCAGGCCGCCGAGGACGGACGTACCCCCGTCTCGCACCGCGACGTAGAGACTCTGTGCGACGCAGGACAGCCAGAAGACCGCGCCGATGCCCCACCCCACGGAGGACCCGCGGAAGGTCGGCCACTGAAGTCGCAGCCTGCCCCGCTGCTCTTTCTCGTTCTTCTCCATGCTCACCCCTTCGTCGTCGTCGACCTCTTCACCGTACGTCGAGGTCGAGGAGGGCTCAAGGAGCTTGGCCTCGTCGGCCCGCTCTCGAGTCTGAGTGCGAGCCCCGGAGGGTGACGGACGGCAGGTATATCGTTCGGGTATCGCTCGACCCTCGACAGGAGATCATCATGGGCACCTCGCGTACACCCGGTTCTTTCAGCGTCGACCTCGACGGGATGTGGCAGGCGATGGACCAGCTGCGCTCGACGTTCGACCGTCGTGACGGCTCGCGTGCCCCGCGCGGCGAGATCCGCACCGCCATCCTCGCGCTGCTCGCGGAGCGGCCGATGCACGGCTACCAGGTCATCCACGAGATCGACGAACGCAGCGGCGGCGACTGGAAGCCCAGCGCCGGCTCGGTCTACCCGACCCTTCAGCTGCTCGCCGACGAGGGTCTGATCGAGGCCGAAGAGACCGAGGGGCGCAAGGTCTACTCGCTCACCGACGCGGGTCGCGCCGCCGCCGGCATCGACTCCGCCGACCCGTGGGCGCCCTCCCGCTCGACCGGCGACCGCCGGACCGCCCTGCCCAAGGCCGGCATCGACCTCGCGCGTGCGACCGCCCAGGTCGGCCGCACCGGCACCTCCGCGCAGGTCGACGAGGCGGTGGCGGTGCTCGACGACGCCCGTCGACGCATCTACTCGATCCTCGCCCGAGACTGACGCGGGTGGCGTCGCCCCGTCTCGACGAGGCCCACCCCGCGGTACGCGACCGGGCCGGTCGTGCCCGCTACCGCCGCATCCTGCGGTTCGCGTCGCGTCACCTCGCCGTGACCTGGTGGTTCGAGCTCGTGCTGCCCCGGTTCGGCCTGCGCTGGGTCGCCGAGCGCACCCGCGCGAAGCGGATGCAGCGCTTCGCCCGGGGCTTCCACGCGCTCGCGCTCGACCTGGGCGGCCTGATGATCAAGGTCGGCCAGTACCTCTCGTCGCGCCTCGACGTGCTTCCGCCCGAGATCACGAAGGAGCTGGAGGGGCTTCAAGACGAGGTCACGCCCGTCCCGTTCCCCGAGATCCGGGCGCTCGCCGAAGCCGAGCTCGGCATGCCGCTCGATCGCGTCTTCTCATCCGTCTCGCCCGAACCGATCGCCGCCGCCTCCCTCGGCCAGGCGCACCGGGCGACGCTCGGCCCCGTCGACTCGGCCGACACGGGGCTCGTCGACGTCGTGCTGAAGGTGCAGCGACCCGGTATCGACCTCATCGTCGACGTCGACCTCGCCGCCCTCCGGAAGGTCGGCGGCTGGCTCAGCCACGTGCGACTCGTGTACGACCGCGTCGACGCCCCCGCGCTCGTCGAGGAGTTCGCGCGCACCAGCCTGGAGGAGATCGACTACCTCAACGAGGCCGCCAACTCGGCGCGCTTCGCCGCGGACTTCGCCGACGACGACCGGGTGGGGGTGCCCGACGTCGTGTGGGAGCGCTCGACCCGCCGCGTGCTCGTGCTCGAAGACGTCTCGGCGATCAAGATCACCGACGTCGAGGGCCTGCGAGCCGCCGGCATCGACCCCGCCGAGGTCGCGCCCGTCTTCGCCGCCGTGATGTTCGACCAGCTCTTCACCAACGGGTTCTTCCACGCCGACCCGCACCCGGGCAACATCTTCGTCACGCCGATCGCGGCGGCCGAGGGCGAGCGACCGTGGCGTCTCACGTTCATCGACTTCGGGATGATGGGCGAGGTGCCGACGGGCACGCGCAACGGGCTCCGGCAGCTGCTGATCGCGGCGGCGTCCCGCGACGGCAGCGGCATGGTCGGAGCGATGCGCGACCTCGGGGTGCTGCTGCCCAGCGCCGACACCAACGAGCTCGAACGCGCGGTGAGCGCCACCTTCGCCCGATTCGGCGGCATGGGCTTCGCCGAGCTGCGGCAGGTCGACCCTCGGGAGTACCGCGAGTTCGCGGGTCAGTTCGGCGATCTCATCCGATCGCTGCCGTTCCAGCTGCCCGAGGACTTCCTGCTCGTCCTGCGGGCGGTGACCCTCACCTCCGGCGTGTCCAGCGCCCTCGACCCCGTCTTCAACCTGTGGGACTCCGTCGAGCCCTACGCCGCCCAGCTGGTGCGCGACGAGCGGGGCAACGCCGTGCAGGACGTCGCCCGCCGGGCGCTCGGAGCCGCGGAGGTGGCGGTCCGGTTGCCGGGTCGCCTCGACCATCTGGTCGGTCGCCTCGAAGACGGGACCCTCGAGGTGGGCAGCCCGCGCATCGAGAAGCAGCTGGGGCGCATCGAGCGGACGGCCCGTCGGGTGCTGGCCGCGGTGATCTTCGGCGCGCTGCTCGTCGCGGGGGCGGTGCTGCGCGCCGACGACGACGGGCTCGGCACGGCGCTGATGATCGCGTCGGCGCTGCCGCTGCTGTACGCGCTCTTCGCGGGCCGCTGGCCCTAGCCGCGCGGCGCGTTGCGCGTTGCACGGGCGCGTGGCGCCGGGCGCGGGCGCGGGTGCGTGGCGCTGGGCGCTGGGCGTTGCGCGGGTGCGGCGGGTTCGTGTCATCGGGGGCGGGTCAGCGCTGACCCGCCGCCGATGACGGGAACCCGCCGCAGTCCTACTGGGTGGCACTCGGGTCGGGGGCGCTGAGCTCGAGGGCGAGCTCCATGGACCTCCAGCGGGCGGGGGAGTGGTCGTAGGGCATCTTGCTGATCGCCTCGGCGGCGCTCATGCGCCTCGGCCCCGCACCGCGACCGTCGGCGCCAGCCCCGTCGACCGCGTCGACCGCGTCGACCGCGTCGTCCTCGGCGGGATGCAGCTCGTCCCAGGCGTCGAGGATCGCGTCGTCCTCCGCGTCCTGGCCGGACGCCTCGATGGCGGCCTGCAGCGCCTCCTCGAAGGCGTGACGTTCGGCCGCGACCTGCGCCACCCGGGGGTCGTCGACCGCGACCGTGTCGTCGAGGGCCTCCTCGGCGGCGTCGACGCGGTCGGATTCCTCGCGCAGCACGGGGTGGGTGGCCAGGGCGACGAAGCGACCCGCCTGCATCGCGGCGGCGAGCGGACCGAGCATCCGCTCCGTGACCAGCAGGGTGTCCAGATCGTCCCGGCGCACCGAGCCCTCCGGCAGGGCCTCGAGACGACCGGCGACGATGTCGTCGAGCAGGCCGAGTCGGCTGCCCCGGGTCCGCATGCGCTGCACCGCGGCCCGTTGCCGCCGCAGCTCCGCCTCCTTGGCGACGAGGGTCGACTCGAGCCTGTCCAGCACCCGTGTGACCTGCGGATCGACGGGAGCACGGTCCCCGTCCGCACCACCGGCGGCATCACCGTCCCCACCCGCATCGTCGGCGAAGGCCCCGCGGATGTCCTCCAGGGCGACCCCGGCGTCGGCCATCTTGCGGATCCAGAGCAGTCGGATCATCTCGTCGTATCCGTAGCGTCGTCGGCCGTCCGAGCCGCGCTCGGGCTCGGGCAGCACGCCGATGTCGTGGTAGTGCCTGATCGCCCGAGGGGTGGTGCCGGCGAACGCGGCGGCGTCCCCGATCTTGACCTGACGCGGCGAGACGAACGACGAGAACATGAGCTGAGCCTTCTTCGGTGGGTGGGAGGTGAGTCCACCAGACCACATGACGCTACGGCACCTGCAAGTCGCGCTCGCCGTCCACGCCGCCACCGACTCGACACGCCGCCACCGGATCGGGTGGCGGCGTGTCGAGAACGTGGCGGGATGGCGAGCTCAGCCGGCGGGCGAGATGCGCTCAGCCGGCGGGCGCAGCCAGCGTGACGGGCGCAGCCGGCACCCCGGGCGCAGCCGTCGACCCGCGCGGCATGAACACCGGCCGGAACGTCTGCCGCCGCGCCCCGCCGTCGAGCTCGTCCCCCGGGGTGTGCAGCGCGTCGACGGCGGCGTCGACGATGGCCGCCTCGTCCCACGCGAACGTGCTGAGCTGCGGCTCGACGAGCGGTGCCATCGCGCTGTCGTCGTACCCCAGCACCGACAGCTCGCGCGGCACCTCGAGCCCGACCCGCCGGGCCGCCGCGTAAGCGCCGAACGCGATCGAGTCGCTGAGGCAGAGCAGCGCGGTGGGTCGCGACGTCGAGCGCAGCAGCCGCTCCGTCGCGTCGGCCGCCTCGCCGACCGCGGCGGGCGTGGCGGTGACGGTCACGTCGAGGCCGAGCTCCGAGCCGAGCGAGGTCGCGAGCATCTCGGCCGGTCGCCCGGGGGTGGCGGGCAGGGCGGGGGCGAGCACGCCGACCGTCCGATGGCCGAGCCCGGCGAGATGCCGCAGACCCGTGCCGACGCCGGACGCGTTGTCGAACAGCACCACGGGGGAGTCGGGGCGGTGGGCGAGCGCGTCGCCGATCGACACCACGCGGATCTCGTCGGGCACGTCGGCCCAGTACTCCGCCGACGGGTCGACCGGCAAGACGACCACGCCGTCGACCTGGCGGCTGTTCAGAGCCGCGAGCACCGCCTCCTCGCGGGTGGGCGACGCGTCGACGTCGGCGATCGAGGCGTTCAGCGCGAGGCGGCCGAGCGCGCGGCTGAGCATCACGGCGAGATCCTGCTGCCAGAGGTCGCGGAGCGTGCCGACGATCACGACGTTGCTGCTGCGCCCGCCGGCCAGCGCCCGGGCCACCGGGTCGACCGTGTAGCCGAGCTCGGCCGCGACCCGCAGCACCCGGGCCTGCGTCTCGGTCGAGCCGCGCAGCCCGCGCAGGGCGTACGACGTCGCGGACTTCGACAGGCCGGCCGCGTCGGCGACGTCCTGGAGCGTACGACGACGAGGCTCCTTCACCCGCACAGCATACGCGGCAGGGGGTCGCCGCCCCGGGTCGCGCCTCGATCGTTCGCAGAACGGCCAGCGTGCCGCCGCCTTGACAAAACGTGCTGTGAACCGGTTCACTACTCACATGAGTGAACCGGTTCACAGCGAGATGGCCACCGAGGAGGCGCGGGTCGGCGACCCCGCACCCGTCGCGTCGTCCGCCGCCCCGGCTCCGTCGCCGCGGGTCGCCGTCTCGCGCCGCATCGCCTCCGGCCGCACCGACACCCACCAGCACGTCTGGCCCGCCGCCTTCGTCGAGGCCCTGCGCGCCCGCACGACCGAGCCGCGTCTCGTCGACGACTGGACGCTGCTCACCGCCGGTGAGGCCCCCTACGCCGTCGACCCGGCCGCCCACGACGTCGAGCGCCGCCGGGCGCGCGAGATCGCCGAGGGCAAGGACGACGTGCTCGTGTCGCTGTCGAGCCCGCTCGGCATCGAGCATCTGCCGGGCGCCGAGGCCCGCGAGCTGATCGACGTCTGGCACCGCTCCGCTCTCGGTCTGGGCGACCCCTTCCGCGTCTGGGCGGCGACGCCCGTCGTCGAGCACGACCTCGTCGGGCTCTCGGAGATCCTGCGCGACGACCGGGTGGTCGGGCTGCAGCTGCCGGCCACGTGCCTCCTCGATCCCGCCGCCGTGCAGCGGATGGCCCCCGTGCTCGACGTCGTCGCCGTCTCGGGCAAGCCCGTCATGGTGCATCCCGGGCCGGCCCCGGCCGTCGCCGACACCCCCGCCTGGTGGCCCGCCGTCGTGCCCTACGTGAGTCAGCTGCAGTCGGCCTGGTTCGCCTGGCACCAGGGCGGCCGCATCGCTCACCCGACCCTGCGCATCGTCTTCGTCGCCCTCGCCGGTCTCGCGCCGCTGCACCACGAGCGCCTCGTCGCCCGCGGCGGCGAGTTCGGCTCGGTCGACCCCAATGTCTTCTACGAGACCTCGTCGTACGACACCCGCGCCATCGACGCCGTCGTGCGCGTCGTCGGCGTCGACCCCGTCGTGCACGGCTCCGACCGGCCGTACGCCCAGCCGCGCGACCCCGGGCTCGGTCACGCCTTCACCCACGCCCACGTCCACGCGAACCCCCGCGCCCTGCTGACCGGAGAACCCCGATGACCGTCACCGCTCCCGACTCGACGACCCGCTCCTCCTCGGCTCCCCTCGACGGTGCCGCCGACGCGTCCGCAGTGCTCGCCGCGTCCGCAGCGCTCGCCGCGCCCGCCCTCCCCGCCCTGCCGGGCCGCGACCTCACCCGCCCCGAGCTGAAGGCGTGGGTCGACGAGATGGCGACCCGCCCCGAGGCCTGGCGCCACCTCGTGCAGCACGGCGGCGGTCAGCGGCACTTCGCCTCGCTGTACCGCGACAGCCACATCGACGTCTGGCTGCTCTGCTGGGACACCACCGACGACACCGGCTGGCACGACCACGACATCTCGTCGGGGGCGGTCGCCGTCGTCGAGGGTGCAGTGAACGAGGCGAACCCGCGCATGGGCGGCGAGGCGGTCAGCCGCGTGGTCGAGGCGGGGCGCTCGTTCCACTTCGGGCCCGACCACATCCACCGCATGGGTGGGCACATCGACGGATCGGTCTCGATCCACGCGTACTCGCCGCCGCTCTGGCGCATGGGGCAGTACTCGATCGGCTCGAACGGCGTGATGCGCCGCCAGTCGGTCAGCTACGCCGACGAGCTGCGCCCGATGGACGACGTCAGCGTGATCGAGCAGTACCGCGACGAGCAGGCCGCGGCCGACGCGCTCGCCGCCCGCGACGCGTAGAGCCCCCGGCCGCCCGCGCTCGGCCTACGCGGGGCAGTCGCGGAGCGCCGCCCCGAGCGTCGGCAGCTCGGCCTCCATCCGGGCGATGTCGGCTCCGAGCGGCCGGTCGTCCGTCGACGGGTCGATCAGGGCGACGAGTCGCTCGAACACCGGCCGGAGGCGCGTGCCGGCCACCCGGTCGGGCGCCATCTGCAGGGCGCGCACCGCGGCGAACAGCTCCACCGCGAGCACCGCGCCCGACGAGCGCACCAGGCTGGTCAGGAGGCGCGTGCTCTGGATCGCGAAGCTCGCGTGCTCCTCGAGGCCGAGCGACACGCTGATGCTGGCGTTCGTGACCGGTGTCGCGTCGATGCGCATGTGGGCGAGGGCGTCCTGGGCGACGTACTCGACGATCATCAGGCCCGAGCTCGTCGCGTTCCGTCTCGCATCGGCGAGGAACGGCGGCAACCCGGTCATGTCGGCCCGCATCAGCAGCCCGAGTCGACTCGTCGACAGGCTGAACACGGGGTGCAGCCCCATGCGGGCCGCGTCGAGCGACCACGCGAGCGTCGCGAGGTGGAACTGCCCGTGATGCCGCACGCCGTCGTCGACGACCAGCGGGTTCTCGGCCGGGCCGCCGAGCTCGCGGTCGAGCGCGTCGAGCAGCACCCCGAGCGCGGTGCGGGCCGGCGCATGCACCTGGGGCGAGGCCCTCAGCCCGAAGGGATCCTGGAGGCGCGCCACCGGAAGCGGGTCGCCCTCGACCGCCTCGGTCAGCCAGCGCAGCCGAGCGGCCTCGCGCACCTGCCCGGGGTGCGGCCGTGCGGCGTGCACCTGGGCGTCGAACGCCTCGGACGACCCGCGCAGCGCCCGGAAGCTGAGAGCAGCGACGACCGTGGCGGCGTCGAGCTGGCGGGCGGCGACGTCGGCCGCGAGCGCGGTGGTCGCGAGGGTCACGGCGCTCGAGCTCATGAACGGCAGGGAGTCGGTCTCGGCGAACACCACGGGCGGCACGCCGCCGCTCCGCCACGGGAACTCGCCGATCAGGGTGAGTGCCAGCTCGGCCAGCGCGGTCAGGTCGCCGGTGCCGATCGAACCGGTGCGGTGCAGGGTCGGCAGCGAGTCGTTCCGCACCGCGGCGAGCAGACCCTGCACGACGCCCGGGCTGATGCCCGATCCACCGGCCAGCAGCTGATTCAGCCTGACGACCAGGGCGGCCCGGGTGACGCGGTCGTCCTCCACCTCGCCGATGCCCGACGCGTGACTGCGTAAGAGGCGCAGACCGTGGGCCGCCTGCTCGCGGTGCTCCTCCTCCGGAGTGAGGTCGACGGCGTCGTCGACGACCGAGATCCCGCGGTTCGCACCGACGCCAGTGTTGGCGCCGTAGACGATGCCGGAGTCGCGCGCGGCGAGCAGGGTGCGATGCGATTCCTCCACCGTCGCCAGGGCGTATCCGGGCACCGACACGCGGGCGCGACGGTCCGCCAGGGCCACGAGATCGGCCACTCGTAACGGAGTGCCGTCTAGGGTGACCGGGGGAAGGTCGTCGCTGGCGTGCATGTCGGTCACTGTGCCTCCCTCGTGTTTCGGTCTCGTAAACAGGCCGTAGCGCTTATTGACGAAGTATTCATCGATTCCGCATGATGAATCAACTTATTCACGAATCGCCGGGAGCGCGCTCCTCAGAGCCCGGCATCGCGACAGGAGAACGCCCCATGATCACCTTCGACGGCGTCAGCAAGGTCTACCCCGACGGGACGGTGGCCGTCGACGGTCTCGACCTCGAACTGCCCACCGGCGAACTGACCGTGTTCGTGGGTCCGTCGGGCTGCGGCAAGACGACGTCGCTGCGGATGATCAACCGCATGGTGGAGCCCACGAAGGGCCGCGTCCTGATCGACGGGAAGGACGTCGCGACCGGCGACGCGGCGTCGCTCCGCCGCGGGATCGGCTACGTCATCCAAGCCGCGGGGCTGTTCCCGCACCGCACGATCGTCGAGAACATCATGACCGTGCCCGGCCTCGTCGGCACGAGCAAGAAGAAGGCCCGCTCGACGGCAGTAGAGCTCATGGAGCGCGTCGGGCTCTCCGAGTCGATGGCCGACCGCTACCCCGTGCAGCTCTCGGGTGGCCAGCAGCAGCGCGTCGGCGTCGCCCGGGCGCTCGCCGCCGACCCGCCCGTGATGATCATGGACGAGCCGTTCAGCGCCGTCGACCCCATCGTGCGCGAGGGTCTGCAGGCCGAGTTCCTCCGTCTGCAGCGCGACCTCGGGAAGACCATCGCCATGGTCACCCACGACATCGACGAGGCCATCAAGATGGGCGACCGGGTCGCCGTCTTCCGTGAGGGCGGGCACCTCGCCCAGTTCGCCACGCCGCGCGAGCTGCTCTCGAACCCCGCCGACGACTTCGTGGCCGGCTTCGTGGGTCGCGACCGCGGGTTCCGCAGCCTGTCGTTCGACTCCGCCGCCGGTCTCGAGGTCGAGCCGGTCGCCGTGGCGCAGGCCGGGCCCGAGCGCCTCGTGCTCGACGACGCCGGTCGACCGCTCGGCTGGACGGGCCCCGGCCTCGGCTCCGAGACCGCTCCCACGCACCCGGGCGGCTGGTACACCAGCACCGACTCGCTGCGACTCGTCACCGACCTGGCGATCACGTCGCCGGTCGGCATCGTCATCCGCGTCGACGAGCACGGGGTCGTCGACGGCGTGATCCGTCACACCAGCCTGATGAAGCAGCTGGAGGCGCGCCGTCGTCGCGAGGTGGACGTCGCGTGATCCAGTACCTCCAGAACAACGGGCCGGTCATCCAGGCCGCCCTGTCGCAGCACGTGTACCTCGCGCTGCTGCCCGTGCTGCTCGGCATCGTGGTGTCGCTGCCGATCGGCTATCTGGCCGTGCGCTTCAACTTCCTGTACCACCCGCTGCTCAACCTCAGCGGCATCCTCTACGCCGTCCCGTCGCTGGCGCTGATCGTGCTGGTGCCGTCCGTCCTCGGCATCCGCATCCTCGACCCGCTCAACATCATCGTCGCGCTGACCGTCTACACGGTCGCCCTGCTCGTGAGGGTCGTCGCCGACGGTCTCAAATCGGTCGACCCGCTGGTCGCCGAGGCGGCCTCGGCGATGGGGTACCGGCGCCTGCGTCGTCTCGTCAGCGTCGAGCTCCCGATCGCGCTGCCGGTCATGCTGGCCGGCCTCCGGGTCGCGACCGTCGCCAACGTCAGCCTCGTCAGCGTCGGCGCCCTGATCGGCGTCGGCGGTCTCGGCACGCTCTTCACCCGCGGGCAGCAGCTCAACTACGCTCCGCCGATCATCGTCGGCATCGTGCTCTCGGTCGTGCTCGCCGCGATCCTCGACGGCATCATCGTGCTGATCCAGCGTCGTGCGACGCCCTGGGTCCGAGCGGCGGGGAGGATCGCCTCGTGAACGACGGTCTCCTCTCGTACCTGCTCGACGGCGACAACTGGCAGTTCGGCGCCACCGGCTCCATCCCGTCGCTGATCCTGACGCACCTCTGGTACACGATCCAGGCGGTCGCCGTGGCCGCCGTCATCGCCCTCCCGCTCGGTCTGTACATCGGACACACCGGCAAGCTCTCGTTCATCGCGATCAACGCGGCGAACGCCGGCCGGTCGCTGCCGACCCTGGGTCTGATCATCCTGCTGGTCGTGCTGATGGGGCGCGGGTTCCTGCCCGTGCTGATCGCCCTGGTCATCCTGGCCATCCCGCCCATCCTCACGACGACCTACGCCGGCATCCGCGCCGTCGATCCGGCGGCCATCGACGCGGCCAAGGGCATGGGCATGCGCCCGATGCAGGTGCTCTTCAAGCTCGAGGTGCCGATGGCGCTGCCGCTCATCTCGAGCGGTCTGCGCAACGCGCTCCTCCAGGTGATCGCCACGTCGACCGTCGCGGCCTACGTCGGCATCGGCGGCCTCGGCCGTCTGCTCGTCGACGGCATCGCCCTGAACGCCTACGAGCGCGTCGTCGCCGGCGCCGTCGTGGTCGCCGCGCTCGCCATCGTCGTCGACCTGATCGCCGCGGTGATCCAGCGCTCCGTCATCTCGCCCGGCCTCACCGGCCGACGCGTCACCCGCCGTCCCACCAAGACCGTCCCCGCACCCTCCACCTCACCCGCCCCGACCGGACAGCCCGGTCCCGGCACCCGAACGAAAGCCCCCACATCATGAAGAAGAAGAACCTCCTCGGCGCCGTCGGCGTCCTCGGCGTCGGCATGCTCGTGCTCGCCGGCTGCTCCGACCCCACCGAGTCGACCGGCGGCTCGGCCTCCGGCGACAGCGAGACCATCACCGTCGGCTCCGCGAACTTCCCCGAGAGCGAGCTGCTCGCCGAGATGTACGCGCAGGTCCTCGAGGCCAACGGCGTCGACGTCCAGCGCAGCTTCAACATCGGCGCCCGCGAGGTCTACCTCCAGGCTCTTGAAGACGGCTCGATCGACCTCCTCCCCGAGTACAACGGCGCCCTGCTCGCCGCGCTGTCCGACGACGGCGCGCCCGAGGGCGTCACCTCGCCCGACGACGTCTACGACGCTCTGCAGGACGTCCTCCCCGAGGGCATCGTCTCGCTGCCGCAGTCCGACGCCGAAGACAAGGACACGCTCAGCGTGACCAGCGAGACCGCCGACGAGTACGACCTCGAGACCATCGAGGACCTCGAGCCCGTCGCCGACCAGCTCCGCATCGCGGCCGGTCCCGAGTTCGCCGAGCGCATCCAGGGCATCAAGGGCCTCGAGTCCGAGTACGGCCTGACCTTCAAGGAGTTCGTGCCCCTCGACGCCGGCGGGCCCCTGACCCTCGCCGCCCTGACCGACGGCGACGTCGAGGTCGCGAACATCTTCTCGACCGACTCGGCCATCGAGACGAACGACCTCGTCACCCTCGAGGACACCAAGCAGCTGTTCCTCTCGGAGAACATCCTCCCGATCGTCCGTGAGGACAAGAGCGACGACACCGTCGAGGACGCCCTCAACTCCGTGTCCGAGGCGCTGACCACCGAGAACCTGACCGAGTACCTCGCCAAGGTCCAGGTCGACAAGCAGGACTCGGCGAGCGTCGCCAAGGAGTTCCTCACTGAGTACGACCTCCTCTAGGTCGTCCCGCCGGCGACCGGGCACCCGCCCGGTCGCCGGCACCGCACCACGGCACCACCAGCACCACCAGCATCACCTGCATCACGGCACCATCCGCATCACCTGCACCACCGCACGACCACAACCGAACAGCCCCGACCGGTGCCCCTCAGCGGGCACGCGGCGACTCGTCGCGCCCGCACGGCGTGCCGCGCGACGTCGCCGCCTCCTCCTGAACCGCAGATCGACCTCGAACGGAAGCCCCCTCGTGACCCTCGACACCGAGACCACCGGCACCACCGCCTCCTCCACCACCGGCACCGACGCGACCCGCGCCTCCTCGGGGCCCCGCCCGGTCCGCGCCCCGCGCGGCACCGAGCTCAGCTGCCTCGGCTGGCAGCAGGAGGCCGCGCTGCGCATGCTGATGAACAACCTCGACCCCGAGGTCGCCGAGCACCCCGACGACCTCGTCGTCTACGGCGGCACGGGCAAGGCCGCCCGCAGCTGGGAGGCGTTCGACGCGATGGTCGAGACGCTGAAGACCCTGAAGGACGACGAGACGATGCTCGTGCAGTCGGGCAAGCCGGTCGGCGTGTTCCGCACGAACGAGTGGTCGCCGCGCGTGCTGATCGCGAACTCGAACCTGGTGGGCGACTGGGCCAACTGGGAGGACTTCCGCAAGCTCGACGCCATGGGCCTGATGATGTACGGCCAGATGACGGCCGGCTCGTGGATCTACATCGGCACGCAGGGCATCCTCCAGGGCACCTACGAGACGTTCTCGGCGGTCGCGAACGCCGACTTCGGCGGCACCCTGGCCGGCACGATCACGCTGACCGCGGGCGTCGGGGGCATGGGAGGCGCGCAGCCGCTGGCCGTGACGATGAACGACGGCGTCGCGATCTGCATCGACGTCGACCGCACGCGCATCGACCGCCGGGTCGAGCACCGTTACCTCGACGTCGCCGCGTCGAGCCTCGACGAGGCGCTCGAGCTGGCGATCGCCGCCCGCGACGAGAAGCGCCCCCTCTCGATCGGCGTGGTCGGGAACGCCGCCGAGATGGTGCCGAGCTGCTGGCCCGCAAGGCCCCGATCGACATCGTCACCGACCAGACCTCGGCCCACGACCCCCTGTCGTACCTGCCGATCGGCACCCGCTTCGAGGACATGGCCGCCGAGGCCGCCGCCGACCCCGCCGACTTCACCCGCCGATCGCAGGCCGCCATGCGCGCCCACGTCGAGGCGATGGTCGGGTTCCAGGACGCCGGGGCGGTCGTCTTCGACTACGGCAACAGCATCCGCGGCGAGGCCCGCACGGCCGGCTACGACCGCGCCTTCGCGTTCCCCGGCTTCGTGCCCGCCTACATCCGCCCGCTGTTCGCCGAGGGCAAGGGCCCGTTCCGCTGGGCCGCGCTCTCGGGCGACCCCGCCGACATCGCGGCGACCGACAAGGCGATCCTCGAGCTGTTCCCCGAGAACGAGTCGCTGAGGAAGTGGATCACCATGGCGGGCGAGCGCGTCGCGTTCCAGGGGCTGCCGGCGCGCATCTGCTGGCTCGGCTACGGCGAGCGGCACCTCGCCGGGCTCAAGTTCAACGAGATGGTCGCGTCGGGCGAGCTGTCGGCGCCGATCGTGATCGGTCGCGACCACCTCGACTCGGGTTCGGTCGCGTCGCCGTACCGCGAGACCGAGGCCATGCTCGACGGCTCGGACGCCATCGCCGACTGGCCGCTGCTGAACGCGATGGTCAACGTCGCGTCGGGGGCCACCTGGGTGTCGATCCACCAGGGCGGGGGCGTCGGCATGGGCCGGTCGATCCACGCCGGTCAGGTGATCGTCGCCGACGGCACCGATCTCGCCGCCGAAAAGCTCGGTCGCGTGCTGGTGGCCGACCCGGGCATGGGCGTCATCCGCCACGCGGACGCGGGCTACGAGATCGCGATCGACGTCGCCGCCGAGCGCGGCGTGCGCGTGCCGATGCAGGAGCACCGCGGCGGCCGAGGAGGCGCGGGCCGGGTCTCCGAGGATGCGACCGGCGAGAGCACCGCGACCGAGAGCTTCGCGGGCGACACCGCCGAGGGCACCGTCGATGGCCCCCGCCCGTAGCGGGGCGACGGCCGACCGCCCGCTGCTGCGCGCCTCCTTCGACGGGGTCTGGAGCGACCTCGAGGGCGTCGGTCGCGACCCGCGCTCGGGTGGCTACGACCGCTTCTCGTGGACGGGCGTCGACCTGGGGCTGCGCGAGTGGTTCGCCGCCGAGGCGACCCGTCGCGGGCTCGAGGTCGAGGTCGACCGCAACGGCAACCAGTGGGCCTGGTGGGGCGCGCCGGCCGACGGTGCCGTCGTCACCGGCAGTCACCTCGACAGCGTGCCCGGCGGCGGGGCGTTCGACGGGCCGCTCGGCGTCGTCGGCGCACTGCTCGCGGTCGACGCGCTGAAGGCGGCGGGCGTCGTGCCCGAGCGCCCGCTCGCCGTGGTCAACTTCGTCGAGGAGGAGGGCGCCCGCTTCGGTCTCGCCTGCCTCGGCTCGCGACTGATGACCGGCGCCGTCGACTCGTCGCACGCCCTGTCGCTCACCGACGACGACGGCACGACGCTGGCCGACGCGATGTCCGCGGCCGGTCACGCGCCCGAGCACGTCGGTCTCGACGAGACCGCGTTGGCGCGCATCGGCGTCTTCGTCGAGCTGCACGTCGAGCAGGGTCGCCACCTGGCGCTCGGCGACGAGTCGGTGGGCGTCGCGAGCTCGATCTGGCCGCACGGCCGCTGGCACTTCTGCTTCGAGGGCGAGGGCAACCACGCCGGCACCACCCGGCTCGACGATCGCCACGACCCGATGCTGCCGTTCGCCGAGGTCGTCGGCGCCGCCCGTCGTCTCGCCGTCGAGGCGCAGGCGGTCACCACGTTCGGGCGCGTGCGCGTCGACCCGAACGGCACGAACGCGATCCCGTCGCGGGTCGACGCCTGGCTCGACGCCCGCGGGGCCGATCAGGGCGGTGTCGTCCGTCTCGTCGACGACCTGCAGCGGATCGCCGAGGAGGCGGCGGCCGGCCACGGCGTCGGTCTCACCGTCACCCGCGACAGCTTCACCCCCGTGGTCGACTTCGACGCCTCGCTGAGCGATCGGCTGCGGTCATCGCTCAGAGCGGCGTCGATCAGCGCGCCGACCCTGCCGACGGCCGCCGGTCACGACGCGGGGATCCTCGCGTCGCGGGTGCCGACGGCCATGCTGTTCGTGCGGAACCCGACCGGCATCAGCCACAGCCCCGTCGAGCACGCCGAGGCGGACGACTGCGTCGACGGCGTCGAGGCCCTGACCGTCGTGCTGCGCGACCTGCTCGTCGCGCCGCTCGAGGTGGTGCCCGCCGCGGGCGGACAGCCCGGGGCCGGGGCCCGGCCATGACCGGCGCCGGCACGTCGACGTTCTGGGCCGAGCATCTGTGGACCGGGGTCGGCGACGTCCGGCACGGCGCGGTCGTCGAGGTCGTGGGCGACCGGATCGTGTCGGTGGTCGACGACGTGGCCGCGCCTCCCACCGGTTCGATCGAACTGCGCGGCGTGACGCTGCCGGGTCTCGTGAACGCGCATTCGCACGCGTTCCACCGGGCGCTGCGGGGGCGGACCCAGGTCGGCAGCGGCAGCTTCTGGACCTGGCGCGACGTCATGTACTCGGTCGCCGGGCGGCTGACGCCGGAGAACTACGAGACCCTGGCCGCGGCCGTCTTCACCGAGATGGTGCTCGCCGGGGTGACGACGGTGGGCGAGTTCCACTACGTGCACCACACCGCCGACGGCACGCCGCACGACGACCCTCTCGCCATGTCGCGGGCGCTCGCCCGGGCCGCCGCGACGGCGGGCATCCGCCTGACGCTGCTCGACACCTGCTACCTGGTGGGCGGGTTCGCACCGGCGTCCGAGCCGGCCGCCGGCCCTTCCGCCGAGCCTGCCGACGTCGACCCCGCTTCCGAGCCGGTGCACGTGCCGCTCTCGCCGGCGCAGATCCGCTTCGGCGACGGCACGGTGGCGGCCTGGGCCGAGCGGGCGACCGCTGTGCGCGAGGCGCTGAGCGGCCCGACCGTCGTCGTCGGCGCGGCCGTGCACTCGGTGCGCGCCGTGCCCGAACGAGACCTGGCCACGGTCGCCGGGTGGGCCCATGAGCGCGACGCCCCGCTGCACGTGCACGTCTCCGAGCAGCCGGCCGAGAATGCGGACTGCGCGCGCCTCCTCGGCTCCACCCCCGTCGCGCTGCTGCGCCGACACGGCGTGCTCGACCACCGGGCCACCGCCGTGCACGCCACCCATCTGACCGCCGACGACGTCGCCGATCTCGCGGCCGGCGACACCTGGGCCTGCTTCTGCGTCACGACCGAGCGCGATCTCGCCGACGGCGTCGGCCCCGCGGGCGCGCTGGTCGAGACGGGCGTGCCGCTGACCGTCGGCAGCGACAGCCACGCCGTCATCGATCTGTTCGAGGAGGCGCGGGGCATCGAGACCGGACAGCGTCTCGTCAGCAACCGGCGCGGCTGGTTCGGCGCCGCACGGCTGATGTCCGCCGCGACCGTCGAGGGCGCCCGCTCCCTCGGCTGGGACGACGCCGGGCTGCTCGAACCCGGAGCCCTCGCCGACCTCGTGACGGTGTCGCTCGACTCGGTGCGTCTAGCCGATGCCCGGCCCGATTCGCTGCTCGAGTCGATCGTGTTCGGCGCGACCGCGGCCGACGTGTCGACCGTCGTGGTCGGGGGCGAGATCGTCGTGCACGACGGGGCGCATGCCCGGGTCGCCTCCCCGGGTGCGGCCCTGCGGTCGGCGATCGAGGCCGTGCTGCCGCCTGTGGACGAGCCCCTGCTGCCGCCTGTGGACGAGCCGCTGTCACCCCGTCGAGAGGATCCCTCCGCATGACCGTCACCGCCCTGACCGGCATCTCGCAGCTGGTCACGAACGACCCCGTGCACGAGTACGCCGAGGCGTCGAGCGGGCCGCTCGGCGTGGTGCTCGACGCGGCGATCCTGCTCGACGGCGACCGGGTGCGGTGGACGGGCCCGGCCACGCGCCTCCCCTCGGGTGTCGACCAGGTCGTCGACCTCGGCGGGCGGGCCGTCGTGCCCGGCTTCGTCGACAGTCACAACCACCTCGCGTTCGCGGGCGACCGGTCCGACGAGTTCGCCGCGCGGATGGCGGGGGAGTCGTACTCGGCCGGCGGCATCCGCAGCACCGTGGTGCACACGCGGGCGGCGAGCGACGCGGACCTGGCGCGCTCGGTGCGACGTCTCGCCGACGAGGCCCTGCGGCAGGGCACGACGACGCTCGAGAGCAAGTCGGGTTACGGGCTCAGCGTCGACGACGAGCGGCGGAGTCTCGAGGCCGTCCGCACCGTGACGACCGAGTCGACCTTCCTGGGGGCGCACGTCGTGCCGCCCGAGTTCGCGGGGAGGGCCGACGACTACGTGGGGCTCGTGGTCGGCGAGATGCTCGACGCGTGCGCTCCGCTGTCGAGGTGGATCGACGTGTTCTGCGACGTCGGCGCGTTCGACGTCGATCAGACGCGCGCCATCCTGACGGCGGGGATGGCGGCGGGGCTGACGCCGCGCCTCCATGCCGGCCAGCTGGCGCCGGGTGGCGGGATCCAGCTGGCGGTGGAGCTCGGGGCCGCGTCGGCCGATCATGTGACCTACGCGAGCGACGAGGACGTGGAGGCGCTGGCCGGGTCCACGACGGTGGCCACCCTGCTGCCCGGGGCCGAGTTCTCGACCCGAGCCGTCTACCCCGACGCGCGGCGACTGCTCGCGGCCGGGGCCACGGTGGCCCTGGCGGCGGACTGCAACCCCGGCTCGAGCTACACGACGAGCCTGCCGTTCTGCATCGCGGTCGCCGTGCGCGACATGCGGATGACCCCGGCGGAGGCGCTCTGGTCGGCGACCGCCGGGGGAGCGGCCGCCCTGCGCCGCACCGACGTCGGGCACCTCGCGGTGGGAGCGGCGGCGGACCTGATCGTGCTCGACGCGCCGTCGTACGTGCACCTGGCGTACCGGCCGGGGGTGCCGCTGGTCGAGGCGGTCTGGCGCGGCGGGGAGCGCGTGGCGGGGCGGGCGTTCTGATGGGTGCTGAGGCGGGTGCCGTCGAGCCGTCTGTGTTGCGGGCGTCGGCCCGGGATGTCGTACCTTGGCGGAACGGGGCCGGGACGACGACCGTCGTAGCCGAGGGCCCGCCCGCAGAGGGCGGACCTGCGACCGAGCCGGCCTGGCGGATCAGCATCGCGACGATCGACCGGTCGGCCCCGTTCTCGGAGTTCGCCGGAGTCGACCGCCTGCTGATGCCCCTGTCGCCCACCGGTCTCGATCTGATTATCGACGGGCGGCGGGTGCGCGGCGAGGCGTTCGACGTGCTCCCCTTCGCGGGCGAGTCGACCGTCGAGGCCGTCGACGTGCGGGGGGCGGGCCTCGACCTCAACCTGATGACGTGGCGAGGAGCGGCCGCCGGCACGCTCGTCGCGCGGCACCTCGACGGCGAGCTGACACTCGGGTCGCCCGGCACGCCTTCGTCCTGGACGGTTGCCGTGGTCGTCGAGGGAGACGTCTCGTCGTCGACTCGCGGCGCGCTGGCCCTGCACGACGCGGTCGTCGTCCCCTCAGGAGGTGCGGTGCAGCTCACCGGCCGGGCCGCGGTGATCGCGCTGGCCGTGATCGAGCCGACCCGCGCCTCCTAGGCGGAGTGCCTGCTCGCGGGCTATTACGCGTGAGTGCGTAATAGCCGCGCGCGGATCTGCCTGCCCCTTCGAGCCCCGGGCCCCTAGCCCGAGGTCGAGTGGTCAGAAGATGACCTTCGCCCTCGAACGAAGAGCGTCTTCTGACCACTCGACACCGTCGCCAGGCTCAGCGCTCGACCATCGCCGAACAGGGCGGGTCAGCTCCGAGTGCTGAGGCGCTTCCAGACCGAGACGAGGTCGGGTCGGGCGCCCGGGGTCGCCCCGAAGCCGATCGACAGGTATCCGGTGCTGTCGGCGAGCACCACGATCGACTCGGCACCCCACTCCTCGAGGGATGATCGGACGACCGAACCGTCGGTGCTCGGAGACAGCGCCAGGTCGACGACCGCCTCGGGGGGCATCGAGCCGGCGGGCACCGAGACCACCGCCTGGAGGTAGTCGATCCCCTTGAACGAGCTCGGAACCGCACTCGACGACACGACCACCGAACCCGCCGGGAAGTCGACGCCGCTCGCGTCGGCGATGGTCGCCAGGGGAACGTCGTGGCACGTCGGGGCCAGGCCGTTGCAGACGCCGTACCGGCCGGGCTCGTCGATCTCCGCCTGCACGGCCATGATCGGGACGACGACGAACGCGGCGATGATCGAGGCGGAGACGAGCACGAGCGCCCCGAACCAGAGGAGCTGACTGCGGAGGGTCGGATCGACGGTCTTCATCGATCCAGACTCGCGCCCGGCGGGCGACGGTGGATCCCTCGCGAGTCGTCTCCGGCGCGACTGCAGAGTGAGTCGGCAGCGGGGCTTGGCCGGGCCGGAGGCGCGAATCGCTTCGCGCGGACCGGCCCGGAGACCCCGCCGAACCCGAATCGACGTGGCTTGCCCGTTGCATTGCTTACCCGTCATGCGTTCGCCACGGCTGGGGGTGCGGTTTGTGCCCACTTCGGGGCGACCGGCGCGCACCGCCCGCTCGACGCCAGGAGATGGACACGACGCCACCCTTGAACGTGGCGTCGTGTCCAACTCCTGGCGTCATGGCCCAGCGGCCGGCGATAGCATCGCCGAGGCCCCGGCGGGCTCGCCCCGCCCGCCCGCCCGCCAGCGACCAGGAGGAACCATGCCCCCGCACACCGTCCACGTCGTCGGCAGCATCAACGACGACCTGCGGCTCACCGTGGTCGAGCACGCCGCGCCGGGCCAGACCATCACCGCCACCGGCGCTCGCCGCGAGCTCGGCGGCAAGGGCGCCAACCAGGCCGTCGCCGCCCGCCGCGCCGGTGCCGCCGTGCGCTTCGTCGGAGCGGTCGGCACGGACCCCGCCGGCGACGAGCTCGTCACCGCCCTGGAGGCCGAGGGCATCGACACCTCGGGTGTCGCCCGCATCGAGAACGAGCTGACCGGCCGGGCCATCGTCTCGGTCGACTCGTCGGGCGAGAACCTCATCACCGTCGTCCCCGGCGCGAACGGTGCGATCGACGCCGAGGCCGTGCGCGCCTCCTTCGAGGAGGTGCGCGAGGGGGACATCGTCGTCCTGCAGCTCGAGGTGCCCTTCGAGATCACCGCGGCCGCCGCCCGTGCCGGTCAGGAGCGCGGCGCCCTCGTGGTGCTCAACTCGGCGCCGTCCGACCCGCGCGTGCTGACGATCGTCGACGACCTCGACCTGCTCGTCGTCAACGGCAGCGAGCTCGCCGACCTTCTCGAGGCCGAGGCGCGGGGCGCCGCGGGGCACGACGCCGACCCGCAGGCCGACACCGCCGTGCCCGACGACCCCCGCGCAGCCGCCGCCGGCCTCGCCGACCGGCTCGGCGTCCGCCTGCTCTGCACGTTCGGCGGCGACGGGTCGCTGCTCGTCGGCGAGGGCCGCCCCGTCGAGCAGCCGGCCCACCGCGTCGAGGTCGTCGACACGACCGCGGCCGGCGACACGTTCATCGGCTACGTCGTCGCGTCGCTCGCCGACGACGACCTCTGGAGCGACGCGCTCGAGACGGCGTCCCGGGCGGCGGCCGTCGCCGTCGGACGCGAGGGGGCCGCACGCTCGGTGCCGACCCGGGCCGAGGTCGACGCGCTCGGCTGACCGGGGCGACCCGCGCCTCCTCGGCTCCCCGCGCCTCCTCGCCCGAACCGACTGAGCGCCGGGCCGGGCTGCGGCGGGTCCCCTTCATCCGTGGCGGGTCAGCGCTGACCCGCCGTCGAGGACACCGACCCGCCGCACTCGACCCCCCCACACCCCACCCACACCCACCATCCCACCCAGGAGGCGCACCATGGCACGCACCGTCGATCTCGTCGTCGTCGGAGGAGGCGCGATGGGCCTCGCCACCGCCTGGCAGGCGGCGGTACGCGGGCACGACGTCGTGCTGCTCGAGCGCTTCGAGCGCGGCCACCACCACGGCGCCTCGCACGGCACGACCCGCAACCTCAACATCGCCTACGACGACGGCGAGTACGTCGACCTCGTCGCCCGCGCCCGCACCCTGTGGGACGAGCTCGCGGTCGTCACCGACACCCCGCTGCTCGACCTCGTCGGCGTCGTCAACCACGGCCGCCCCGACATGCTGCGCCGCATGCGCGAGCTGCACGCCGAACGGGGCGTCGAGAGCGAGTTCGTCGCACCCGGCGACGCGGGTCGCCGCTGGACCGGCCTCCGCTTGGAGACCGACGTGCTCTGGGTGCCCGACAGCGGTCGCATCCGCGCCGCCGACGCACTGGCCGCCTTCGAGCGCGTCGCGACCGAGCTGGGCGCCGAGGTCCGCTGGTCGACACCCGTCACCGGCATCGAGATCGAGGGCGACGACCGGGCCCGCGTCGTCACCGCCGACGAGGAGTACCTCGCACCCCGGGTCGTCGTGACCGCCGGTGCGTGGACGGAGGGGCTCGTCGGCGGTCTCGCGCGCC
Source organism: Frigoribacterium sp. AC394 (assembly GCF_979258095.1). NCBI lineage: Bacteria > Bacillati > Actinomycetota > Actinomycetes > Micrococcales > Microbacteriaceae > Frigoribacterium > Frigoribacterium sp. AC394. The sequence goes on from NZ_OZ409834.1 coordinate 2,514,091, forward strand.
TCCCTCGCCTCGTGGTGACGCAGGAGCAGCCCGCGCACTTCCGGGTCACCGACGACGACGCCGTCTGGCCCGGCTTCAATCACCGCCCCGACCCCGACGGCGGCGACGACGCGTGGTGGTACGGGCCGGTCTACGGCATGCTGACGCCGGGCGAGGGGGTCAAGGCCGGCTGGCACGGGACGGGTCCGGTGACCGACCCCGACGCGCGCAGCTACCGGCCCGAGCCCGTGCAGCTCGAGGCGCTGCGGCGCTACGCCCGCGAGTGGCTGCCCGGGGTCGACGCCGAGACGGCCGACCCGATCAGCTGCACGTACACGTCGACCGACACCGAGGACTTCGTGCTCGACCGGGTCGGCCCGCTCGTGGTGGGGGCCGGGTTCTCGGGGCACGGCTTCAAGTTCACGCCGCTGGTCGGCGAGCTGCTGGTCGACCTGGTCGAGGACGGCGACGTGCCCGCGCGCTTCCGCCAGCTCGGATCGGCCTGAGCCGCAGAGCACGCAGCCGAGGAGGCGCGGCGCCGGGAACGCTCGCAGCCTCCGCCGCGTTGACTGTCACCATGAGCCCCGCCACGCCCGAATCGAAGACCTGCCGCTCGTGCGGTCGACGCATCGAGTGGCGCAGGAAGTGGGCGTCGAACTGGGACGACGTGGCCTACTGCAGCGACGCGTGCCGCAAGCACAAGGTGACCGCGCACGATCGCGAGCTCGAGCAGCGGATCCGCGACCTGCTGGCGCAGCGGGCCGCGACGTCGAGCATCTGCCCGTCGGACGTCGCGCGCTCGCTGCACCCCGACGACGAAGACGCGTGGCGCGGCCTCATGGAGCCGGTGCGGCGCGCCGCCCGACGGCTCGTCGCGGCCGGCGAGGTCGACATCACGCAGGGCGGCTCGGTCGTCGACCCGTCGACCGCCAAGGGCCCGATCCGCATCCGCCGCCACCGCCCCTGAGTCGCGAGCCGCGCGCCGCGCGCCGGCGCCGCGCCGCGAGCGTCATCGAGGTGACCCGAAACGTGCACTCCGAGCCCCCCAAACCCCCGTTCGCGTCACTTCGTTCCCGCTCTTCCGAGCCGCGCGCGCCGCGCGCGACCCCCGCGCCGTCGAGGTGACCCGAAACGCGCAGTCCGAGCCGCTCACGCCCCCGTTCGCGTCACTTCGATGCGGTTCGCCCGAGCAGAACCCCCGGTCGCGTCACCTCGATGAAGCCGCCGAGCGGCGCACGTCGTGCAGGTGGTGCACCGGGTCGTGCACGAAGTACCGGGCGAGCGTGTCGACGGTGAACGCCGAGCCGTCGCTGCGCAGACCCGTACGGTCGAGCTGGTCGTCGCGCACCCCGGCGAACGCGGCCGCGACGGTCTCGGCCGAGGCGACGAGCTCCGCCGCGACCTCGTCGGGCCGCTGCGCGGCGTAGTCGTCGTCGACGGCGGTCGCATCCTGGTCCCAGTTCGCGAACGCCGGAGCCTCCTCGGCGAGCATCAGCGCCAGGCGCCCCTCGAACACCCGGAACACGTCGCGCACATGCGCCCCGTACTCGAGGGTCGACCACGTCGTCGCATCGGGGCGATCGCGAGCGTCGGGGCGGGCCAGCTCGGCGGGCCAGGCGGCGGCGTTGTCGCGAACGAGCCCGGGGACGTCGCGGAACTCGATCCGTCGCGAGTCGTAGCCGCACTCGTCGCACGGGTGTTCGAGCACCCAGGTCCAGTTCTTCGTGTCGGGTGTGATGGCCATGGCTCGACATTAGGCGCGGCCGCCGCCGCGCCACCATCGGCATCTTGCCGTCGTCGCGCGGATCGCCGTCATCGAAGTGACCCGAAAGGGGTCAGAAGAGGCGCGCGGGGCACCGTTCGCGTCACCTCGATGCGGCACGCGGGGAGTCGACGTCGTGACCGCTCCAGAGGTCGCGGCAGTCCACCTCGAGAGCGCCGTGCTCGCGCAGGTACGCGCCGGCCCCCTGATCGCCCGAGACCGTCGCGGCGAGGGTCGACCAGTGGGCCCGCCCGACGACCACCGGATGCCCCGGTCGTCCGCCGAACACGGAACGCCGGAGAGTGCTCGGCCCGAGCGGCGCCCCGGCCCCGAGCGGCGCCCCGGCCCCGGCGGGCGTCCCGGCGCCAGACAGGAGGCGCGCGACGGCGGACGCGGGCAGCCCCGGGTAGTCGACCAGCGTGATGAGGGCGACCCGCGCCTCCTGCAGGTCCGGATCGGCGCCGATCGCACGGAGCCCCGCCCGCAGCGACGCCGAAAGTCCGTCGGCCCAGTCGTCGGCGACGACGGTCGAGACCTGCGAGCCGAGGAGGCGCGGGTCGCCCGCCAGCAGACCCTCCGCCTCGGTCGCGCCCGCGCCGAGCACGACGACGACGTGGTCGCACCCGCCGGCGAGCAGGGTCGCCACGCCCCGCGTCAGCCAGGGTCCGCGTGCGTCGGCGACGAGCGCCTTCGGCCCACCCATGCGGGACCCCGCGCCCGCCGCGAGCAGGAGCCCCACGATCGGGCCGGGTCGTGCGCGCGCCATGTCCACAGGCTAGCCGCCGGGTGTCGCGCGGTGGATCGCGGCCGCTCTACGATTGACGCCACCCGTGCGGGCGCTGCCCCCACCACCGCCCGCCCGCACCCCGCCCACCCCGCCCGATCCACCCACCCCGCCCGCCCAGCCCCGAGGAGCCCCGTGTTCGAGATAGCCGACCGCCTGCTGGCCCGGCTCGACGCGGGCGAACGGCTCGCGGTCGCGACGGCCGTCTCGATCGACGGCAGCGCCCCGCGCACCGTCGGCACGTCGATGGCCGTGACGGTCGACGGCACCGTCATCGGCAGCATCTCGGGCGGCTGCGTCGAGGGAGCCGTCTACGAGAGGTGCCGGCAGGTGCTCGACGACGGGGCCGCGCAGCTCGACACCTTCGGCTTCAGCGACGAGACCGCGTTCGAGGTCGGGCTGAGCTGCGGCGGGCGCATCGAGGTGCTCGCCCGACTCGTCACCGCCGACGACGCCGTGACGGTCGCGGCCCTGCGCGAGGCGGCGGCCGGCCGCGAGGCCGTGGCGCACGTCGTTGTCGGACCGGTGCGGACCGGCGACGTCGTGGCGAGCCCCGACGACTGCGAGGGTCTGCGGGTGTTCAGCGAGCGGTCCGTCCCGCCGCCGCGCCTCCTCGTCTTCGGGGCCGTCGAGTTCGCTGTCGCCCTCTGCAACGCGGGGGCCGTGCTGGGTTACCGCGTGACGGTGTGCGACCCGCGACCGGTGTTCCTGACGCGCGAGCGGTTCCCGGCGGCCGAGCAGATCGTCGTCGAGTGGCCGCCGAACTACCTCGCCCGCACCGAGATCGACGAGCGGACGGTCGTCGCGGTGCTCTCGCACGACGAGCGGTTCGACGCCGATCTCGTCGCGGCGGCGCTGGCGTCGCCGGCCGTCTACGTCGGCGCCATGGGTTCGCGGACGACGCACGACCGACGGGTCGCGTCGTTGCGCGAGCGGGGCGTGGACGAGGAGGCGCTGGCCCGGTTGCATTCGCCGATCGGACTCGATCTCGGGGCCAGCACTCCGGAGGAGACGGCGGTGTCGATCCTGGCCGAGGTGCTCGCGGTGCGGTCGGGGGCGTCGCGCTCGCCGCTGCGGGAGCGTTCGGGCAGCATCCACGCGCCGGTGCGGTAGCCGCCGCCGCGCCCGCGCCACGCCCTGCGCCGCGCCGCGCTGCTCCGCGCCTCCCTCCCTGCCTGGCCCCGCCTGCCCTGCTCGTGCTCGGGGCATTGGTGCGGCGGGTTCCCGTCCTCCGCGGCGGGTCAGCGCTGACCCGCCCCGGAGGACGGGAACCCGCCGCAAGCCCCGCCCCCGCGCGTCACGAACCGGTCACGAGTGCACCGCGGGTCTTGCCGTCGGCGTCGCGCGCTTGGTTCCCTGAGCCGAGAGGGGGAGTCATGCCAGTCGAGCCAGCCCGCAGATCCGCCACCCTGCTCGTCGTGCTCGGGATCGCGCTCGCGCTCCTCACCGCCGGCTGCGCCTCGAGCGTCGGTCCGACGCCTCCGCCCGACGACCCGATCACCGCCGCGCGGCAGCTCCCGAACGCCGGGGGCATGGTGAAGTCCGGCGATGCGACGCCGACCTGCGGCGAGTTCGCCCTCCCGCAGGGCGTCCAGCTCGATCCGGAGGCGCTCGACTGCCTCGCCGACGCGTCCGCCGCGGGGGCGTCGGCCGAGCTCGCCTGGTCGACCCCGACGACGGAGGGCGACCCGATCGTGTCGTTCGCCTTCGTCGGGCCGGGAATCGACGGGGTCGAGACGTACACGACCACGGCGTTCGACTCGTACGGCGGGGGAGTCGACGGCTCGTGGTCGGGAACCCTCTGCCCCGACCCGCGCGACGTCCGCGGCGAGGGCGACTGCCGCCTCCTGCTCGAGGGCTGAGCGCGGTCCGTGCTGCGGGTGCGGCGGGTTCCCGTCATCGGCGGCGGGTCAGCGCTGACCCGCCCCGAGTGACACGGACCCGCCGAACCCCGGAGCGAGCACCGAGGAGGCGCGGCTCACGATCCCGAGGAGGCCCGCTGACCCTCGAGGGCTGAGCGCGGTCCGTGCTGCGGGTGCGGCGGGTTCCCGTCATCGGCGGCGGGTCAGCGCTGACCCGCCACGAGTGACACGAACCCGCCGAACCCCGGAGCGAGCACCGAGGAGGCGCGGCTCACGATCCCGAGGAGGCCCGCTGACCCTCGAGGGCTGAGCGCGGTCCGTGCTGCGGGTGCGGCGGGTTCCCGTCATCGGCGGCGGGTCAGCGCTGACCCGCCACGAGTGACACCAACCCGCCGAACCCCAGAGCGAGCAGCGAGCGGGCCCGCCTCACTCCGCCGAAGACCCCCTGGGCGCCGTGCTCTCGCGCACCACGAGCTCCGGTTCGAACACGATCTGGCGGGGTGCGCGCGCGGGGTCGTCGGCTTCGTCGCGGAGGATCTCGACGGCCGTCTGCCCGATCAGCGCGCTCGGCTGCCGCACCGAGCTGAGCGGCACGACGGCGGCGCGGGCGAAGTCGATGTCGTCGTAGCCGATCAGGGCGACGTCGTCGGGTACGCGCAGATCGCCCTGCATGACGAGGGCCTGCAGCACGCCCATGGCGGCGAGGTCGTTGGCGGCGAAGATGGCGTCGGGGCGGTCGGCGGCGGGGCGTCGCACGATGGCAGCGGCGGCCTCGCGTCCGTTCTGCACGGTGAGCGCGGGGATGTCGACGACCTCGAGCGTGGCGCCGGGGGCGTCGGCGACCGCGGCCCGGGCGCCGGCCAGGCGGTCGGCCACCTGCTGCAGGTCGGCCGGTCCGCCGACGAACGCGATGCGTCGACGCCCGAGACCGAGGAGGTGCTCCGTCGCCAGGTACCCGCCCCGCACGTCGTCGACGGAGACCGACGAGAACTCGGTCAGATCGGCTCGCCGGTCGACGAGCACCGCGGGCATGCCGCGCAGGCGCAGCCGGCGGAGCCGGTCGGAGACGTCGCCGACGGGCGAGATCAGGATGCCCATCACGCGCCGCTCGTCGAAGAGGTCGAGGTAGTGCGCCTCGCGTTCGACCAGCTGGTCGCTGTTGCCGAGCAGGATGACGCGGCCCGACTCTTCGGCGGCGGCCTCGGCACCGCGGGCGACGTCGGTGAAGAACGGGTTGCCCCCGTCGAGGATGATCAGGCCGATCACCCGGCTGTCGCCGCCGCGCAGCTGCCGGGCGGCGTCGTTGCGGACGAAGCCGAGGCTCGCGATGGCGTCGCTGACCCGGGCGATGGTCGACTCGCTGACCTTGGCGGGGTTGTTGAGCACGTTCGAGACGGTGCCGACCGAGACGCCCGCGGTCTCGGCGACGTCGCGGATGCTCGCCTGCCTCATCGCGCCTCCTGGTCCGTCCCGTGGTCTCCGACGAGTGTGCCACGCCCGTGATCGAGCTGTGATCCACAGCCGCGGGGCGCCCCTTGACGTCGAACCGAGTCTGCCCCTACAGTCGGCACGAACAGAAGTTGAAACGATTCACTTCTCTCGACGACGAGAGCGATTAGGAGAACGATCGATGACGATCGACCCCACATCCGACGGGCCGTCTCCGACGGCGACCGTGCTCGAGCTGCGCGGCGCACGCAAGACCTTCGGCGCCGTGGTGGCCCTCTCGAGCGGCAGCGTGCGGCTGCGCGCCGGCGAGATCAACGCGCTCGTCGGCGAGAACGGCGCCGGCAAGTCGACCATGGTGAAGATCCTCGCCGGGGTGCACCAGCCCGACAGCGGCGACTTCCTCTTCGACGGCCACCCGATCGTGTTCCGCAGTCCGGCCGAGAGCAAGGCGGCGGGTGTCAGCGTCATCTACCAGGAGCCGACGCTCTTCCCCGATCTGACCGTCGCCGAGAACATCTTCGTCGGGCGTCAGCCCACCACCCGTCTCGGGTTCATCGACCGGGCCGCGATGCGCGCCGACGCCCGGGCGCTCTTCGACCGGCTCGGTGTGCCGATCGACCCCGACCGTGTCGCCGAGGGCCTGTCGATCGCCGATCAGCAGATCATCGAGATCGCCAAGGCCATCTCGCTGGACGCCAAGGTGCTCATCATGGACGAGCCGACGGCGGCTCTGAGCGGCGTCGAGGTCGAGCGCCTCTTCGGGGTCGCCCGGGCGCTGCGCGACCGCGGCAGCGCGATCATGTTCATCTCGCACCGGTTCGACGAGGTCTTCGGGCTCAGCGACCGCATCACCGTCATGCGCGACGGCGCCTTCATCTCCGAGCACACGACCAGCGAGGTCAGCACGCCCGAGATCGTGCGGGCGATGGTCGGTCGCGACGTCGACCAGCTGTTCCCCAAACAGGAGGCGCGGGTCGGCGACACCGTCGTCCGCGTCGACGGGCTGACCCGGGCGGGCGTCTTCCACGACGTGTCGTTCGAGGTGCGCGCCGGCGAGATCGTCGGGCTCGCCGGTCTCGTCGGGGCGGGCCGCACCGAGGTGGCGCGGGCGCTGTTCGGCATCGACCGCTACGACGCCGGCTCCGTGACGATCGGCGGCCGCAGGCTCGCACCGCGCGATCCGATGGCGTCGATCAGGGCGGGCATCGGCTTCGTCCCCGAAGACCGCCGCAAGCAGGGTCTCGTGATGGACATGTCGGTCAGCCGTAACACGACGCTGACCCTCCGCACGACGCTCAGTCGTCTCGGGCTGGTCAGTGCGCGGCGCGAGCGCGAGGCGGCGGCCGACTGGTCGCGACGACTGCAGGTGAAGACCGGCAGCCAGGAGCTCCCCGTGTCGACCCTGTCGGGCGGCAACCAGCAGAAGGTGGTGCTGGCCAAGTGGCTGGCGACCGACCCGACGTTCCTCATCGTCGACGAGCCGACGCGCGGCATCGACGTCGGCACGAAGAGCGAGGTGCACCGGCTGATCAGCGATCTCGCCGGTCGCGGCATCGCGGTGCTGATGATCTCGTCCGAGCTGCCGGAGGTGCTGGGCATGGCCGACCGAGTGCTCGTCATGCGCGAGGGGCGGCTCACGGCCACCTTCGACCGCGACGACGCCACCCCCGAGACGGTCATGAACGCCGCCACCGGCGCCGAGCCCGCGCTCACCACCACGACGACGGAGACCCGCCGATGACGACCTCGCACGCCCTCGCCCCCGCGCTCGGCACCGGGCGCAGCCCGTTCGCCTCGCTGGTCCGTCAACGCGAGGTGCCGGTCGCCTCGGCGCTCGTGGTGCTCGTGATCGTGACGACGATCGCCAACCCGCTCTTCGTCTCGGCGCAGGGTGTCAAAGACCTGATGCTGAACGCCACGATCACGGTGATCATGGCCGTCGGGCTCGGCGCCGTCATCATCACGAACAACATCGACCTCTCGGTGGGGTCGATCCTCGGGCTGGTCGCGTTCGGCACGGGCTCGGTGTTCGCCGCGGCGCCCGACATCCCCATCGTCTTCGTCTTCGCGATCGGTCTGGCGCTGGGCGCCCTCCTCGGTGCGATCAACGGGTTCCTGGTGACGGTCGCGCGGGTGCCGTCGCTCGTGATCACCCTCGGCATGCTCTACATCTACCGGGGCGTGAACAACGCCTGGGCCGGCGGTCAGCAGTACTTCGCCGGCGACCGCCCGGCCGCCTTCGGCCGGCTGTCGGTCGACACCGTGCTGGGGGTCCCGATCATCACGGTGATCGCGATCGTCGTCGTCGTGCTCGTCGCGGTGTTCCTGGCCCGCACCCGGCCCGGTCGCGATCTGTACGCCATCGGCTCCGACGACGAGGCGGCCCGCCTGTTCGGCATCCCCGTCAGCAAGCGCGTGCTCACGGCGTTCGTGCTGAACGGCACGCTCACCGGTCTCGCCGGCGTCCTCTACGCGTCGCGCTTCAACTCGGTCGGCGCGACCACGGGCACCGGTCTCGAGCTCGACATCGTGGCCGCGGCCGTCGTCGGCGGCATCGCGATCTTCGGCGGCTCGGGCAGCGTCGTGGGCGCCGCGATCGGTGCGGTGCTGCTGACCACCATCACGAGCAGCCTCACGGCGCTCAACGTCGACAAGTTCTGGCAGCAGGCCATCGTCGGCGTCCTCATCCTGACCGCCATCCTCGTCGAACGGATCGCCTCGATCCGCAAGGCGCGGAGACTCCGCACGAGCGAGGCCACCAATGCCTGAGCAGACGACCACCCCCTCGGCCGCGGGCTCCGCGATCGACCCGCGCCGCGCCTCCTCGGCGTCCCGCGACACCGCCGGCACCGCCGGCGACCGCGACGCCGCCCGCCGCGACCCCGAGTCCGCCGCCGAGAGGACGCTGCGCCGCCGTCGCCTGCTGACCGGCCGCGGCGCGATCATGATCTACGCGCTGCTCGGCACGCTGCTCGTCTGCGCGCTGACCGTGCCGCGGTTCGCGAGCGTGCAGACGACCGGGTTCCTGCTGCTCGACGCGATCCCGATCCTGATGATCGCGATGCCGATGGCCCTCGTGATCATCACCGGCGAGATCGACCTCTCGGTGGCCAGCACGGCGGGTCTCACCAGCGCCGCGATGGGCGTGCTGTGGGCGGCCGGCTGGGGCATCCCCGAGATCTTCGTGGTCTGCGTGCTGATCGGCATCGGCTGCGGGGCGCTGAACGGGCTGCTCGTCACCACCGTCGGGCTCCCGTCGCTCGCCGTGACCATCGGCACCCTCGCGCTGTACCGCGGCCTCGCCCTCGTCGTGATCGGCGACAACGCGGTCGCGAACTTCCCGCCCGGGCTCACGGCCTTCTTCACGTCGAAGATCGGCGGGACGGGCATCCCCACCGTCATGATCGGCGTCGCCGTCGTCATCGCCTTCTTCGGGGTGCTGCTGCACTTCAGCTCGTTCGGCCGCACGCTGCCGGCCATCGGCTTCAGCAAGGAGGCCGCGAGCTTCGTCGGCGTGCACGTCGGCCGCGCCAAGTTCTGGATGTTCGTCGCCACCGGCGTCGTCTCGGCCCTGGTCGGCATCTACTGGACGCTCCGCTACTCGAGCGCTCGCAGCGACAACGCGACCGGCATCGAGCTCGCGGTCATCGCGGCCGTCCTGCTCGGCGGCGTCTCGATCTTCGGCGGACGCGGCTCGATCCCCGGTGTCGTGGCCGGCGTGCTGATCATCTCGAGCGTCAGCTACGCGCTGCGCCTCGGCGGCATCAGCGACGTCGTCCTCAACGTCGTCACCGGCCTGCTGCTCGTCGGCAGCGTCGTCACGCCGAGTCTGATCGCGGTCGTCCGCGAGAAGCGCCGGGCGAGGCGGGCCGCGCGCGACGTGCTCGCCGCCTCGGCGGCCGACGCGGCCTGACCACCCCGACGCGGCCTGACCACCCCGATCACACAGACCACCCCGACCACCCCACGCACCATCCCCCACAGCAAAGGACGGAACGATGATGTTCACCACCTCCACCAGGCGCAGCGTGCGCCGGGCCGTGTCGACCGCGGCGGCCCTCGCCGGCGTCGCGCTCGTCGCCTCCGGCTGCGCCCTCACGGCCGGCTCGAGCGACGGCGACGCGACCACGGGCTCCGGCTCCGACGGCGAGCAGTCGATCGCGTTCGTGCCGAAGCAGCTCAACAACCCGTACACCGACGTCGTGCTCGGCGGCGGCGAAGAGGCGTCGAAGGCGATCGGCTACGACTACAGCGTCGTCGGTCCGCTGGAGGCCAGCGCCTCGTCGCAGGTCACCTTCATCAACACGCTCACGCAGCAGGGTGCGAACGTCATCGTCATCGCGGCGAACGACCCCGACGCGGTCGGGCCGGCCCTGCAGGAGGCGCGCGACGGCGGGGCGAAGATCGTCGCCTTCGACTCCGACACGAACCCCGACTACCGCGATGTGTTCATCAGCCAGGTCGAGGCGAAGGACGTCGCGCTGATCCAGATCCGCCAGATGAGCGAGCAGATCGGCGGCGAGGGCGACATCGCGATCCTCTCGGCGACGGCGAACGCCACGAACCAGAACGAGTGGATCAAGTACATCGAGGAGGAGGTCGACACGAACCCCGACTACGCGGGGATCGACATCGTCTCGAAGGTCTACGGCGACGACGACGACGCGAAGTCGTTCCAGGAGGCCCAGGGGCTGCTCCAGGCGAACCCCGACCTGAAGGGCATCATCTCGCCCACCACGGTCGGCATCGCCGCGACGGCCCGTTACCTCTCGACATCGGAGTACAAGGGCAAGGTCGCGCTGACCGGGCTCGGTCTGCCGAACGAGATGCGCGAGTTCGTGAAAGACGGAACCGTCACCGCGTTCGCCCTCTGGGATCCTGCGCAGCTCGGCTACGTCGCGGCCTACGCCGGTCAGGCGCTCGTCGACGGCACCATCACGGGCGCCGAGGGCGACACCTTCGAGGCCGGCGACCTCGGTGAGCGCACCGTCGGCGCCGACGGCATCGTGATCGTCGGCCCGCCGACCGAGTTCGACGCCGACAACATCGACGACTACGACTTCTAGTCGTCACCGCGGGGCCGCCGGGGTGACCACCTCGGCGGCCCCGCCCTCCCTCGGGGCGCGCACCGCGCCTCCTCGGCCCATCGGGCGCGCGAGCGCCCCCGTCGACACCGGAGTCGTCACCCCATGAGCACCAGCACCTCCGCCGTTCACGATCTGCTGCCCCCGATCCGCCGCCGTCGCACCCGCGTCGGGCTCGTGGCCGGCGGTCTCGGCACCTACTGGCCGCAGTTCCCCGGCCTGCTGCCGCAGCTGCAGGAGTCCACCCGCTACGTGGTCGACCGCTTCGGCGGTCTCGACGCCGAGGTGATCGACACCGGCTTCATCTCGGACGCCCAGGAGGCGCGGGTCGCCGCCGACACGCTGCGCACCGCCGACTGCGACCTGATCGTCGTCTTCCTCACGACCTATCTGACGTCGTCGATGGTGCTCCCGATCGCGCAGCGGGCCGGGGTGCCGGTGCTCGTGATCGATCTGCAGCCGACCGAGAGGATGGACCACGAGCGGTTCGACACGGGCATGTGGCTCGCCTACTGCGGGCAGTGCCCGGTGCCCGAGGTCGCGAACGTGTTCCGTCGGGCCGGCATCGAGTTCCGGTCGGTCTCGGGTCATCTGCGGAGCGAGCGTGCGTGGCGGCGCATCGAGCGGTGGGTGCACGCCGCCGGGGTCCGGGCGCGGCTGAGGGAGGCGCGGCACGGCCTGATGGGGCATCTCTACCCGGGCATGCTCGACGTCTCCACCGACCTCACCCTCCTGTCGACGACCTTCGGGTCGCACGTCGAGGTGCTCGAGTTCGACGACCTGCGGGTGCGGGTCGACGCCGTCACCGACGCCGAGGTGCGCGAGCGCGTCGCCCTCGCCCGCGAGGTGTTCGAGGTCGACGCGTCGGTCGGGCAGCAGGACTTCGACTGGGGCGCGCGCGTCTCGGTCGGGCTCGACCGGCTGGTGGCCGACTTCGACCTCGACTCGCTCGCGTACTACCACCGTGGTCTCGAGGGCGAGCAGCACGAGCGGCTCGGGGCCGGGATGATCCTCGGGGCGTCGCTGCTCAATGCCCGGGGGCTGCCGACGGTGGGGGAGTACGAGCTCCGCACGTCGGTCGCGATGCTCGCCGCGCAGGCCCTCGGCGTCGGCGGCTCGTTCACCGAGATCCAGGCCATCGACTTCGACGACGGGGTGGTCGAGATGGGTCACGACGGGCCGGCCCACCTGGCGATCTCGTCGTCACGGCCCGTGCTGCGGGGTCTCGGGGTCTTCCACGGCAAGCGCGGCTACGGCGTCAGCGTCGAGTTCGACGTGCAGCCCGGCCCGGTGACGACCTTCGGTCTCGGGCAGGATCGCGATGGCGCCCTGTCGTTCGTCACGAGCGAGGGCGAGGTCGTGCCCGGCCCCCTGCTCGCGATCGGCAACACGACGTCGCGCGTCGACTTCGGCGGAGACCCGGGCGAATGGGTCGACGAATGGTCGCGGAGCGGCATCGGCCACCACTGGGGGCTCTGCGTCGGGCACGTCGCACGAGACGTCGCGGCGGCGGCCTCGCTGCTCGGCGTCGAGCACCGGCACGTCTCCGCGCCCTTCGACGACGCCGACGGCTTCGCCGGCAGCCTCGGCTCGGCGCACCCCTAGACCCACTTGTCCGCACCACCGGCACTTGCTACGCTCGTGCTATTGAAACGATTCAACGACGAACCGGAGAACACCCCCATGACCGCCGACGAGCACGAGCGCTACGCGTTCCGCCTCCAGGTAGCCCCCGAGCGACTGGCCGACTACACCCGGCGCCACGCCGAGGTCTGGCCCGAGATGCTGCAGGCCCTCCACGACAGCGGCTGGCACGGCTACTCGCTCTTCGCCGCCCCCGACGGGCTGCTGATCGGCTACGTCGAGGCCGAGTCGCTCGAAGCCGCGCAGGCCGCGATGGCGCGCACCGACGTGAACTCCCGCTGGCAGGCCTCGATGGCCGAGTTCTTCACCTCGCTCGACGGCACCCCGCCCGACGAGGGTTTCGAGCTGCTGACCCAGGTCTTCAACCTCGAGGCGCAGCTCGGCCTGCCGGGCGCCGGCCGCCGCACCACCACCGACACGATCACGGAAGAAGCATCATGACCACCTTCGAGTCCATCGCCCCCACGCTCGAGCGTCAGGCGATCGAGCTGCCCAGCTGGGCCTTCGGCAACTCGGGCACCCGGTTCAAGGTGTTCGGCACCCCGGGCACCCCGCGAAGCCCCGAGGAGAAGATCGCCGACGCCGCGACCGTGCACGAGTACACCGGTCTCGCCCCGAGCGTCGCCCTGCACATCCCCTGGGACGAGGTGGGCGACTTCACCGCCCTGCGGTCGTTCGCCGCCGATCACGGCGTCGCGCTCGGCACGGTCAACTCGAACACCTTCCAAGACGAGGCGTACAAGTTCGGCAGCCTGGCGCACAGCGATGCCGCCGTGCGACGCAAGGCGATCGACCACCACCTGCGCTGCCTCGAGATCATGCGCGAGACCGGTTCGCGCGACCTCAAGATCTGGCTCGCCGACGGCACCAACTACCCCGGTCAAGACAGTCTGCGCCGTCGGCAGGACGACCTCGCCGAGTCGCTGGCCGAGATCTACGCCGGGCTCGACCCCGAGCAGCGGCTCGTGCTCGAGTACAAGTTCTTCGAGCCGGCGTTCTATCACACCGACGTGCCCGACTGGGGCACCAGCTACGCCCAGGTGAGCGCCCTCGGCGACCAGGCTCTGACCTGCCTCGACACCGGGCACCACGCCCCGGGCACCAACATCGAGTTCATCGTCATGCAGCTGCTGCGCCTCGGCAAGCTCGGGTCGTTCGACTTCAACTCGCGCTTCTACGCCGACGACGACCTGATCGTCGGCGCCGCCGATCCGTTCCAGCTGTTCCGCATCCTGTTCGAGGTCGTCGACGGCGGCGGGCTCGAGGTCGGCTCACCGGTGCAGTTCATGCTCGACCAGTGCCACAACGTCGAGGACAAGATCCCCGGCCAGATCCGCAGCGTGCTGAACGTGCAAGAGATGACGGCGCGGGCGCTGCTCGTCGACCGGCCCGCGCTCGACTCAGCCCGCGCCGCCCACGACGTGCTCGGCGCCAACGCCGTGCTGATGGACGCCTTCTACACCGACGTCCGCCCCGCCCTCGCCGACTGGCGCGAGGGCCGGGGTCTGCCCCGCGACCCGATGGCGGCGTATCTGGCGAGCGGCACTCAGGAGCGCCTCGCCGACGAGCGCGCCGGCGGCACCCAGCTCAGCTGGACCTGAGCCGCGATCGTCCCCGCCCCTCCTCTGCGAACCGAGAACGGACCCATGAACCAGACCCGCACCTCCTCGTCCACCAGCACGACCCCCGCCGCCGCGGCCGACCTGATCGCGCGCAGCAACCGGCTCGGAGCCGACCCGCGCGTGACGAACTACGCCGGCGGCAACACCTCGGCCAAGGGCACTTCGATCGACCCGGCCACGGGCGAGCCCGTCGAGCTCCTCTGGGTGAAGGGCAGCGGCGGCGACCTGGGCACGCTCACCGAGCAGGGCCTCGCGGTGCTGCGGCTCGACCGGCTGCGCGGTCTCGCGAACGTCTACCCGGGCCCCGAGCACGAAGACGAGATGGTCGCCGCGTTCGACTACGCCTTGCACGGCAAAGGGGGAGCGGCACCCTCGATCGACACGGCCATGCACGGTCTCGTCGACGCGGCGCACGTCGATCACCTGCACCCCGACAGCGGCATCGCCATCGCGACCGCCGCCGACGGCGAGCGCCTCACCGCCGAGATCTTCGGCGGGCGCGTCGTCTGGGTGCCGTGGCGCCGACCGGGCTGGCAGCTCGGGCTCGACATCGCCGCGATCAAGGCCGAGAACCCCGATGCGATCGGCACGATCCTCGGCGGGCACGGCATCACCGCCTGGGGCGACACGAGCGACGAGGCCGAAGCCAACTCGCGCTGGATCATCGAGACGGCCGAGGCGCACATCGCCGAGCACTCGCGGGCCGACCCGTTCGGCCCCGCCCTCGACGGCTACGCCGCCCTGCCCGAGGCCGAGCGTCGCGCCCGCGCTGCCGCGCTCGCCCCGACGATCCGCGGGCTGGCCTCGCACGACGCCCCGCAGGTCGGGCACTTCAGCGACGACCCCGCGGTGCTCGAGTTCCTCGCGAGTGCCGAGCACCCCCGGCTGGCCGCGCTCGGCACGAGCTGCCCCGATCACTTCCTCCGCACGAAGGTCACGCCGCTGCTGCTCGACCTGCCCGCCACCGCCTCCGTCGAGCAGTCCATCGCGCGCCTCCGCGAGCTGCACGAGCAGTACCGCCTCGACTACCAGGCCTACTACGACCGGCACGCGACCCCCGACAGTCCGGCGATCCGGGGGGCCGACCCGCTCATCGTGCTCGTGCCCGGCGTCGGCATGCTCTCGTTCGGCAAGGATGCGCAGACCGCCCGGGTCGCGGGCGAGTTCTACATCAACGCGATCAACGTGATGCGCGGCGCCGAGGGGCTCTCGACCTACGCTCCGATCGACGAGGCCGAGAAGTTCCGCATCGAGTACTGGGCGCTCGAAGAGGCCAAGCTGCGGCGCCTCCCGGTCCCGAAGCGCCTCGCCACCCGCATCGCGCTCGTCACCGGCGCCGCCTCGGGCATCGGCAAGGCCATCGCCACGCGCCTCGCCGCCGAGGGCGCCTGCGTCGTCATCGCCGACCTCGATCTCGCGAAGGCCCAGGCCGCCGCGGCCGAGATCGGCGGGCCCGACGTCGCCCGCGGGGTGGCCGCCGACGTGAGCGACGAGGCGGCCGTCAAGGCCTCGATCGACGAGGTGCTGCTGGCCTTCGGCGGTCTCGACCTCGTCGTCAACAACGCCGGGCTCAGCCTGTCGAAGTCGCTCTTCGACACCACCGAGGCCGACTGGGATCTCCAGCACGACGTCATGGCCAAGGGGTCGTTCCTCGTGGCGAAGAACGCCGCGCGCGTGCTCGTCGACCAGGGGCTCGGCGGCGACATCGTCTACATCTCGTCGAAGAACTCGGTCTTCGCCGGCCCGAACAACATCGCCTACAGCGCCACGAAGGCCGATCAGGCCCACCAGGTGCGGCTGCTCGCGGCCGAGCTCGGCGAGCACGGCATCCGGGTCAACGGCATCAACCCCGACGGGGTCGTGAGGGGCTCGGGAATCTTCGCCAGCGGCTGGGGCGCCAACCGCGCGGCCACCTACGGCATCGACGAGCAGGACCTGGGGGCCTTCTACGCCCAGCGCACGATCCTCAAGCGCGAGGTCGTGCCCGAGAACGTCGCCGCCGCCGTCTTCGCCATCTGCACGAGCGACTTCTCGCACACGACCGGGCTGCACGTGCCGGTCGACGCGGGCGTCGCCGCGGCCTTCCTCCGATGACCGGCGTCTCGTGACCGCGGCAGGCGGCGGCGCGGTCGCGGCGGTCGACCTCGGTGCCACGAGCGGGCGCGTCATGCTCGGCCGGGTCGACCGCGACGGGGTCCGGCTCCGACCGGTCGCCCGGTTCGCGAACGACCCGGTGACCGTCCCCGAAGGAGGCGCGGGTCGTCTCGGTCTGCACGGTGTCGGTCTGCACTGGGACGTCCTCGGGCTCTGGCGGTCCGTCACCGCGGGGCTGGCCGCCGCCGTGCGAGACGAGCCGGGGCTGCGGTCGATCGGGGTCGACTCGTGGGCGGTCGACTACGCGCTGCTCCGCGACGGCCGGCTGCTCGGCACGCCGTACCACTACCGCGACGGGCGCACCGCGGCGGGGGTCGAGGCGGTGCACGCCGCGGTGTCGCCCCGTGAGCTGTTCACGCGGGCGGGGCTGCAGCATCTGCCGTTCAACACGGTGTTCCAGCTGGCGGCCGATCGCGCCTCCGGAACCCTGGCCCTCGCCGATCGCGCCCTGCTCGTGCCCGATCTGTTCTCGTGGTGGCTGACCGGCGTGGCGGCGACCGAGTCGACGAACGCGTCGACCACCGGCCTGCTGTCACCCGTCGAGCGGGTCTTCGACGTCGATCTGATGAACCGCGTCGGCGTGCCCCGCGATCTCTTCGCCCCGCTCGTCGAGCCCGGTGCCGCCCTCGGCCCGCTGCTGCCGTCGGTCGCCTCCGCGATCGGGGCGCCGGCGTCGCTCGGGGTCACGGCCGTCGGGTCGCACGACACCGCCTCGGCCGTGGTGGGCGTGCCGCTCGCCGGCGACGACGCGGCCTACGTCTCGAGCGGCACCTGGTCGCTCGTCGGGCTCGAGCTGCCCGCGCCCCTCGTCACCGACGAGGCGCGACTGGCGGGGTTCACCAACGAGGGCGGAGTCGACGGCCGCACCCGGTTCCTGAAGAACGTGTCGGGGCTGTGGCTGCTGAGCGAGTCGATGCGCACCTGGGACGGCGCGGGGGCCACGGCCGCCGAGCGCAGCAGCGACCTCGCCGCCCTGCTCGCCGAGGCGGCCGACGTCACCCGCGCGGTCCCGGTCTTCGACGCCACCGACCCGCGCTTCGCGCCGCCCGGCGACATGCCCGCGCGCATCGGGGCCTGGTGCGTCGAGCACGACGTCGAGCCGCCGCGGGGGAGGGCCGAGGTGGTGCGCAGCATCCTCGAGTCGCTGGCCGCCGCCTACGCCGAGACCCTGCGCGACGCCGAACGCCTCTCGGGTCGCCGCATCCGCACCGTGCACGTCGTCGGCGGCGGGTCGCAGAACGAGCTCCTCTGCCAGCTCACGGCCGACCGGACGGGTTGCACCGTGCTCGCCGGGCCGGTCGAGGCCACCGCGCTCGGGAACATCCTCGTCCAGGCCCGCGCGGTGGGCATCGTCGACCCGTCGTCGTCGCTCGAGGCGCTGCGGGCGCTGGTCTCGGCGTCGTCCGCTCCCGTCAGATACCTGCCCCGGGTGCCGTCGCGCGCCTCCTGAACTCCCTCACGCTCCTCTCGAAAGGACCACCATGGTCGACCGCAGGATCCCCAATCTCCACGACCTCGCGCCGCTGATGCAGTTCAAGAGGCCGACGTTCGACCTCAAGGCCAAGCGGCTGCGCGAGGCGCTCACGATCGAAGACCTGCGTCGGATCGCGAAGCGCCGCACCCCGACGGCCGCGTTCGACTACACCGACGGCTCCGCCGAGGCCGAGATCTCGCTGCGGCGGGCACGGCAGGCGTTCCGCGACGTGCAGTTCAACCCCGCGATCCTGCACGACGTCGCGACGGTCGACACCGGCTGGGACGTCCTCGGCAAGCGGGTCGAGCAGCCGTTCGGCATCGCGCCGACCGGGTTCACCCGCATGATGCAGACCGAGGGAGAGAGGGCCGGGGCGGCGGCGGCCGCGGCGGCCGGCATCCCGTTCAGCCTCTCGACGATGGGCACCGCGTCGGTGGAGGACGTCGCCCAGGCGGCCCCGGGCGGCCGCAACTGGTTCCAGCTCTACATGTGGAAGGACCGCGACCGCTCGATGGCCCTCGTCGACCGGGCCGCCGCGGCCGGGTTCGACACGCTGCTGGTGACGGTCGACGTGCCGGTGGCAGGTGCGCGGCTCCGCGACTCGCGCAACGGCATGACGATCCCGCCGTCGCTGACGCCCAAGACGATCATCGACGCGCTGCCGCGCCCGTGGTGGTGGGTCGACTTCCTCACCACCGAGCCGCTCGCGTTCGCCTCGCTCGACCGCTGGTCGGGCACCGTCGCCGAGCTGCTCAACACGATGTTCGACCCGACCGTGACCTACGACGACCTGGCGTGGATCAAGTCGCAGTGGCCCGGCAAGCTCGTCGTCAAGGGCGTGCAGACCGTCGACGACGCCCGGCGGGTGACCGATCTCGGGGTCGACGCGCTCATCCTGTCGAACCACGGCGGGCGTCAGCTCGACCGGGCGCCGATCCCGTTCCACCTGCTGCCCGACGTCGTCCGCGAGGTCGGAGCCGACACCGAGGTGCACCTCGACACGGGCATCATGTCGGGCGCCGACATCGTGGCCGCGGTCGCACTCGGCGCGCGCTTCACGCTGATCGGGCGGGCGTACCTGTACGGGCTCATGGCCGGCGGACGCGAGGGGGTGGACCGGGCCATCGAGATCCTGTCGGTCGAGATCGCCCGCACGATGCGCCTCCTCGGGGTGAACTCGCTCGACGAGCTCGAGCCGAAGCACGTCACGCAGCTCGAGCGGCTCGTGCCCCGCGCCCGCGGCTGAGCCTGCTCGTGCTCGTGCTCGTGCTCGTGCTCGTGCTCGTGCTCGTGCTCGTGCTCGTGCCCGTGCCCCTGCTCGCGCCCGCACTCCTGCTCGTGCTTCTGCCTTCGGCGGGTTCCCGTCATCCATGGCGGGTCAGCGCCGACCCGCCACCGATGACACGAACCCGCCGCACGCCGGGACGCCCAGCGAACCCGAGACGAGCCGAGGAGGCGCGGTGTGCGTCACACGCCCCCGCATCGTCCACAATGGGGCCGTGACCGACATCGAGACATCGAGACGTGCCGACGGCAGCAGCCGTGACGACATCCGCGGGGCCGTCGACGGCGACCTGCGCGGCGACGTGAGCTTCCTCGGCAGCCTGCTCGGCAGGGTGCTGCGCGAGTCCGGCTCCGACGACCTCTTCCGCGACGTGGAGGCGGTGCGCGCCGCCGTCATCGCCGCGTACGAGGGGGCGGGCGGGGCCTCGCTCGACGATGCGCAGACGATCGTCGACGGTCTCGACCAGGAGCGCGCCGAGCAGGTCGCCCGGGCGTTCACCTGCTACTTCCACCTCAGCAACCTCGCCGAAGAGCACCACCGCGTGCGCGTGCTGCGTCGACGAGGCAGCGCCCAGCGCACCGCCTCCGACTCGGTCGCCGACACGCTGCAGCAGCTCGTCGCCGAGGTCGGTGCCGACGAGGCCTCGAAGCGCCTCAGCGATCTGCGGTTCCACCCCGTGCTGACGGCCCACCCCACCGAGGCTCGGCGCCGCGCCGTCGCCTCGACCATCCGTCGCATCAGCGACCTGATGGACGAGCGCGACCGGCTGCAGAACGACATCGCCGTCGCCGAGGCCGAGCGCCGTCTCCTCGAAGAGGTCGACACGCTCTGGCGCACCTCGCCGCTCCGCACCACGCGACCCACCCCGCTCGACGAGGTGCGCACGGCGATGAGCGTCTTCGACCAGACCCTGTTCGAGATCGTGCCGCAGGTGTACCGCCTGCTCGACGACCGCCTCCTCGGCGACCGGGCCGGCCGCGAGCCCGCCGTCGCCCCCGCGTTCCTCCGACTCGGCAGCTGGATCGGCGGCGACCGCGACGGCAACCCGCACGTCACCGCCGAGGTCACCCGCCAGGCCGCCGACATCGCGGCTGAGCACGTGCTGCTCGGGCTGCACCGGGCCGCGTCCCGCGTGGGCGCCACCCTCACCCTCGACGAGGCCGACACGCCCGCCGACGCGACGCTGATCGCCCTCGCCGACGCGCAGCGGGCCCTCGACCCCGAGCTCGCGTCGAGCATCGGGGTCCGCTCGCCGAACGAGACCCACCGCCGCGTGCTGCTCTTCGTCGCGGCGCGCATCGAGGCCACGCGTCGCGACGGCGACCCGCTCGGCTACGACGCGCCCGAGCAGCTGCTCGCCGACCTCCGCGTGGTGCAGCACTCGCTGCGTGCTGCCGGTGCGCACCGCGCCGCGAACGGCGAGCTGCAGGGCCTCGTCTGGCAGGTCGAGACCTTCGGGTTCCACCTCGCCGAGCTCGAGGTCCGGCAGCACTCGCAGGTGCACCGCACGGCGCTCGCCGAGCTGCGCGCCGGGGGCGAGACGAGCCCGATGACCGACGAGGTCCTCGCCGTCTTCCGCACCATCAAAGACCTGCAGGTGCGCTACGGGGTCCGTGCCGCCTCCCGCTACATCGTGTCGTTCACGCAGTCCTCCGCCGATCTCGCGAACGTCCACGAGCTCGCCGCGTACGCCCTCGGGTCGGCCGAGGCCGCGCCCGTGCTCGACGTGGTGCCGCTGTTCGAGACGTTCGCCGACCTCGAGGCGAGCACGCGCATCCTCGAGGAGGCGCTGGCCACCGAGGTCGTGCAGCGTCGCCTCTCCGAGACGGGGCGCCGCCTCGAGGTGATGCTCGGCTACTCCGACTCGTCGAAGGACGTCGGGCCGGTGTCGGCGACCTTCGCCCTGTATGACGCGCAGGCGCGCATCGCCGACTGGGCGGCAGCGAACGACATCACGCTGACGCTCTTCCACGGTCGGGGCGGGGCCCTCGGCCGCGGCGGCGGCCCGGCGAACGAGGCCGTTCTGGCCCAGCCGCCGCACTCGGTCGACGGGCGCTTCAAGATCACCGAGCAGGGCGAGGTCATCGTCGCCCAGTACGGCAACCAGGCGATCGGCGCCCGGCACCTCGAGCAGATGGCCGCCGCGACGCTGCTCGCGTCGAGCCCGTCGAACGAGGCCGAGAACGCCGAGGCCGCCACCCGCTTCGCCGACGTGGTCGCCACCATGGACGAGGCGTCGCGGGCGACCTTCTTCAGACTGGTCAAGGCCGAGGGCTTCGCCTCGTGGTTCGCCGCCGTCACCCCGATGGAGGAGGTCGGCCTGCTCGCACTCGGCTCACGCCCGGCCCGTCGCGGGCTGTCGGTCGAGTCGCTCGAGGACCTGCGGGCGATCCCGTGGGTGTTCGCCTGGACCCAGGCCCGCATCAACCTGGCCGGCTGGTACGGACTCGGCTCGGCCCTCGCGGCCGTCGGCGACGTCGACCTGCTGCGCGACGCGTACAAGACGTGGCCGCTGTTCCGCACGATGGTCAAGAACGTCGAGCTGTCGCTCGCGAAGACCGACGGGCACATCGCCCGCGAGTACCTCGGGCTGGCCGAGCGCGACGACCTCGCCGGAGCCGTGCTCGACGAGATGGCGCTCACCCGCGAGTGGGTGCTGAAGGTCAGCGAGCACGCCGAGGTGCTCGACGGGCGCCCGGTGCTGAGCCGCTCGGTGCGTCTGCGCAGCCCGTACGTCGACGCGTTGTCGCTGCTGCAGCTGCGGGCGCTCCGGTCGATCCGCGTGAACGGCGGCGGCGACCCGGCCGACGCCGACCACCGCCTCCTGCTGCTCACCGTGAACGGGATCGCCGCCGGCCTGCAGAACACCGGCTGATCCGACGAGCGGGCAGGCCGCCCGCCCGCCCGCCGGGCCCGCCCGGCTCGACGGTGGTCGGAAGTCGCCCTTCTCGGGGACGCGAGGGGCGGTTTCTGCCCACCCTCGAGCGCGCGCGGAGGTCCGGGCTCGACGGTGGTCGGAAGTGGCCCTTCGCGGCGACGCGAGGGGCGGTTTCTGCCCACCCTCGCGCGTAGGCGGGGGTCCGGGCTCGACGGTGGTCAGAAGTGGCCCTTCTCGGCGACGCGAGGGGCGGTTTCCGCCCACCCTCGAGCGTGCGCGTCGGCTGCCGGCGTCAGCCTGCGCGCGTGTACGTCGTCTCGGCGTCGTACGACTTGGCCGGGCCGCGCACCGTCCACCGCTCGACGAACGACGTGGGCGTCAGAACGCGCGTCTCGACGAGGTAGTCGTCGGGGGCGCACGGGTGCTGCGCCTCCCAGGCTCCGGTCCGCAGGTCGAGGTCGACGAAGTGCCGACCGTCGGCGAACCGGACGTCGAGCGACCCGTCCGTCCGCGGGTGATAGGTGAGCCGACGAGCCGCGGAGGCGCGGTGCGAGCCCCGCACGACCTCCCCCTCCTCGACGTACGAGGCGGGTCGAGCGGGTGCGGCGCCCGCCGGCTCGACGGTCGCGGTGCCGGTGAAGACGGTCTCGTCGCCCACGAGCCGGTCGACGATGCGGCGTTCGACGCGCCAGCGACCGAGCAGCAGCGCGAGCGTGTCCATCCCGACAGTCTCGCGCACCGCCCTCCCAGCCCGCCCGGCGGGGGCCCGAACTCCGACCTTCGGTCGATCCGGCTGGCTGGCGGCGCTCCCTAGGCTCGTGTCATGACCTCCTCGGCATCGACTCCTCCGGCGGTGTCCCGCGCCTCGGGCGCCGGCCCATCTTCCGCATCCACTTCGATGCGTGCGGGCCTGCCGGTGGCCCCTCCTCCCGCCGCCGCGCCGACGCCGAACCGGACCGGCCCCTCCCTGGGTCGTCGGGTCTGGGCGCAGTCGTGGCGTCTCGCGACCGCGACGCTGATCGGTCTCCTGGCGTTCGCCGTCGTGTGGTCCGCCACCGACACCACCGGCTGGGGCGACGCGCGGCTCGGGCTGGGCATGATGGGCGACCTCGTCGGCGGGCTCGCCGCCCTGGTGCTGGTCGCGTTCCGGCGGCGCGCCCCGTTCGCGATCGCCCTCGCGCTCGCCCTGCTCGGCGGGGTCTCGACCTCCGCCACCGGTGCCGCGATGCTCGCGCTGGTGTCGCTCTCGACCCGACGTCGCCCCCGTGAGATCGCGGCGGTCGTCGTGGCCTCGTCCGCTGCGGCCTACCTCGCCGACACCGTCGTCTTCCCCGTCCCCGAAGACAGCCTGCCGATCTGGCAGTTCGTGCTGGCGACCGTGGTGGTCTACGCCCTGATCGTCGCCGTGGGCGTCGCCATCGGCAGCCGTCGCGACCTGATCGCCTCGCTGCGCGACCGGGCGGTGCTCGCCGAGCACGAGCAGGCCCTCCGGGAGGAGCGGATCCGCGACCACGAACGCGCCCGGATCGCCCGTGAGATGCATGACGTCCTCGGTCACCGTCTCTCGCTCGTGGCCCTCCACGCCGGTGCCCTTGAGTACCGGGGTCGCGATCTGAGCCCCGACGAGGTCGTCGAGACGGCGGGCGTCGTCCGCGACAACGCGCAGTCCGCCCTCAGCGAGCTGCGCGACGTGCTCGGGGTGCTGCGCGATCCGTCGGCCACGGGGGAGTCCGAGGTCACGCAGGTCGCGCCTCCTCAACCGACCCTCGCCGATCTGCCGGGTCTGCTCGATGAGGCCCGGGCGGCGGGCGCCGTCGTCGCCTGCACCATCGACGACCGCACGACGAGAGCCCTGGTCGATCTGCCGACCTCGCTGAGTCGGCATGCCTACCGCATCGTGCAGGAGTCGTTGACGAACGCGAGGAGGCACGCCCCGGCTCAACCGGTCGACATCGCCTTCACGGGTGCGGCCGGCGGAACACTCCGCATCGTCGTCGGCAACCCGTCGATCGAGCACCGCGCATCGGCGCCGGGGCACGGTCTCACCGGTCTGGCGGAGCGCGTGCGGCTGGTCGGCGGCACGTTCCAGGCGGGGCCCGACGGGCACGGGCGGCACGTCGTCGAGGCGGTGCTCCCGTGGACCTGACCACCCCCTCCTCCGCCACCGCACCGGTCCGCGTCGTGATCGTCGACGACGAGACCCTCGTCCGCACCGGGCTGCGCCTCCTGCTCGGAGGCGACCAGGGCATCGAGGTGGTCGGCGAGGCCTCCGACGGTCTCGAGGCCGAAGCGGTGATCGATCGGACCGAGCCCGACGTCGTGCTGATGGACATCCGGATGCCGCGCTGCGACGGTCTCGTCGCCACCGAGCGAGAGCTCGCGAGGCGACCCGACCTCGCCGTGCTCGTGCTCACCACCTTCGACGCCGACGAGCTCGTGCTCTCGGCGCTGCGGCTCGGCGCCCGCGGGTTCCTGGTGAAGGACACCCCGCCGCACGAGCTCGTGCAGGCCGTGCGGACCGTCGCGTCGGGGCGCTCGATCCTGTCGCCGTCGGTGCTCGACCGGGTGATCGGGGTCGCCGCCGGGCGGATCGGCGCCGAGGCGCCGGCGCAGGCGCAGGCGCCGATGGTCGGCCGGGTCGAGCGTGAGCGCTTCGATCGGCTGACCGACCGCGAGGCCGAGGTCGCCCTCGCGGTGGCCCGGGGTGCGACGAACGCGCAGATCGCGGCCGACCTGTTCGTCAGCATCGCCACGATCAAGACGCACGTCGGGCACGTCTACGAGAAGCTCGAGGTCGACAACCGGGTGCAGGTGGCGCTGCTCGTGCACGCCGCCGGACGGGGCTCGGCGACGATCGCGTAACAGCGTCGCCGAGAGGTCGACCCCGGCGAGGGCTGCTGCCATGATCATCGGAGGGCCGCTCGCCGATCGGGTGCCTCGTCTCGAGAGCTCCTCTCGCCCGACCAGGAGGTCACCGCCGTGTCTGCCCGCACGAAACGTCCGTCGTCCCGTCTCCGCCACCCGCGCCTCCTCGGCTCCGCGGCCCTTTCGGCCGTCGCCCTGCTGGCGCTCGCCGCATGCGCCTCGGCCCCCGAGCCCTCCGTCGACCCGGCGTCGACCGACTCCACGCACTGCTCGCGCATGGTCACGAACTCGGGCGGCCTCGACGACCGCTCGTTCAACCAGTCGAGCTGGGCCGGGCTGCAGAAGGCCGAGAAGGAGGACGGCATCGCGGCCGAGGTGCTCGTCTCGACCAACGAGACCGACCTCGCGCCGAACGTCGCGCAGGCCGTCGCCTCGGGGTGCGGCTTCGTGCTGACCGTGGGGTACGAGCTCGCTCCGGCGACGCAGGAGCAGGCGGCGGCGAACCCCGACATCGACTTCGCGATCGTCGACGAGACCGTCGAGGGCGAGAACGTCAAGCCGATCGTGTTCGACACGGCGCAGGCGTCGTACCTCGCCGGCTACCTCGCCGCGGGGGTCTCGAAGACCGGCACGGTGGCGACGTTCGGCGGCGGCAACCAGCCCCCGGTGACCCTGTTCATGGACGGCTTCTCCGACGGCGTCGACGCCTACAACGAGGCGCACGGCACGACGGTGAAGCTGCTCGGCTGGGACAAGGCCGCACAGGACGGCTCGTTCACGGGCGACTTCGAAGACGTCAACAAGGGCAAGCAGCTGGCTCAGGCGCTGATCGACCAGGGCGCCGACGTCATCATGCCGGTGGCCGGACAGGTCGGCGAGGGGGCCGCGTCGGCCGCGCTCGACGCCGGCGACGTGTCGGTGGTCTGGGTCGACAACGACGGCTACGACACGCTGCCCGCCGAGTACCGACCCATCCTGCTGACCTCGGTCATCAAGGACACCGAGCAGGCCGTCCAGGACATCGCGATCTCGTCGGCGGACGGGTCGTTCACGAACGAGCCGTACGTCGGCACGCTCGACAACGACGGCGTCGGGCTTGCGTCGTTCCACGACCTGGAGTCGTCGGTGCCGGCGGAGCTGAGCGGCGAGCTCGACGCCCTCCGCGCCGACATCGTCAGGGGGGCCGTGACGGTGGAGTCGCCCAGCGCGCCCTAGCCCGCCGCGTCGATGAGTGGCGACGCGCCGTGCCCTTCAGGAGGAGCGCGGCATGTCGTGACTAATCGAGCGACGCCGTCTCAACCCTCAGGAGGAGCGGGTCGGCCAGGTCTTGACCTCAAGGCATAACAGTCGGTAGCATTTCGCACGTCGCACCCACCGTGCGGCCTCGGAAGCCGACTGACGAACCGCAGCGGCTCTCGCTGCGCTCGCGGTTCATTCGAGGTGTTATTCATGATCCTGCCACGCCAAACGCTGTCGACCCTGCTCGTGACCGCGAGTCTCGTTCTGGGCTCCGTCGCCGTGATGACCCCCGCGCCCGCATCGGCCGCCCCGGCTGGATGCCCCGTCCGCGGACTGGGCTGCACCTACGAGAACAATAACTACGGTGGCGGCAACATCAACTTCTATGAATACGTCAGAAACTTCGAGAGTGTCGGTTACTGGGCGCGGACCTTCCATACGCGGACCAATGACGCGGGTTCGTCCGGATTCAACAACGGGCAGTCCGGGATGGCGGCTCGTTGGTACAAGCATGCGAATTACACGGGTCCGTACATCCATGCTGATAAAGGCAAGGGAGTCAATTTCAGTGCCAAGGGCCTGAATGATCAGATCTCTTCTGCGTGCTTCAGGGCTTACTGCTGATGGAGAGCCTCCGCGGAGGGCTCTCACGTGCACTCGGGGTCGGAATCATAGCCGTCTCAGTCGTCTTCGTGTCTTCTTGCTCGACTGCCTCGGTGAATGAGTCTCAACTGACGCTGCCCGAGAAGAACGAACAGAGGTGGGTCCTGCCTCTCGACCAGTACCAGTGGCCTCTTGTGGATCCTGTCTTCGATGCAGAGCAAATCATCGTCGCATCATGCCTCGCGAAGGCCGGATACGAGTGGCGCGTCGTACTGAATGAGGATGGAGCGATTCCACAAGATTCCTGGAGCGACGCCGGCCGCAAACTCTTCTCCGTCGGGCTCGCCGAGAAATACGGCTACGGAAACTCTCCAATGCTCGATCAGGCCCAGGCTCGAATGGACGCGGATCGCGCGAACCGCGCAGTCTCGCAACAGCACCCTGAGGCGGTCGACGCGTGCTTCGAAGAGACTGCTCCGATTCTCGGTGTCGCGGACGGTTCTGCGTACGACTTGGCTCAACAGATCGGCAACCTCGCTTACGCCGAAGCAGAGCAGGCGCTCGAGGTCCGCGAAGCCGCAGGAGACTGGCGGGCGTGCATGAAGGATGTCGGCCTGCCTGATCTGCCGGAGGTGCCCGAGGAGATGCCCCCGGCGTCGGTCGACATGGGTGACGGCGGAGATGCCATCGATGCTCCGTTCCGGAGTGGTGACGAACTCGATGTGCCCACCGAGGTGCGTCGCGTCGCTGTCGCCGATGCCAGCTGCCGAGACTCCACCGGCTACACGACGACCTTCTACGACGCCGAATGGGACGCCCAGGTAGAAGCCATGGACTCCCGAATCGACGATCTGGAGCGGTTCGGGCAGCAGGCTGAAGAGCAGCGCGCTCTCGCCGAGAGGTACCTCGCAGAGAACGCTGTCTCGCCGTGAGGGGACGTTCACGATTCGTTCTGATCGTCCCCGCGGCGGCAGTCGCGTCGGCGGCCCTCGCGGGGTGTGCGAGCGATGCTGCCCAGCGCACGGACCTCGACCTGCCCGCAAAGAACCAGTCCCAGTGGCGACTCCCGCTCGACCAGTACATGCCACCGCTGTTAAACGTCGAGTATGACGCCCAGCAGGTGTTCGTCCACAAGTGCATGGCTGAGGCTGGGCACGAGTGGGTGGTCCGTCTCGACCCTCCGGGTACCACGACCGGCGAGTCCTGGAACGCTGCGGGCCCCAAGCTCTTCTCAGTCGAGCTCGGCGAAACGTTCGGTTACGGGAACTCTGGCGAGATCGCGAGATCGCCGGAAGCTGAACAGGCTTGGCTCGATGGAGAGAAATCCAGACGGGCTGTGGCTGAACAGGCGCCGGATGCCGCCGAGAGTTGTTTCGACCAGAGCACGGCGGTCCTGGACGACGAACCGAGTTGGCAGGTCTACGACCTGGCGATGGAGATCGCGGGTGGCGCTTCTGGTGATGCGCAAGAGTCTCCGGAGGTCGGAGAGGCGGCCTCTCGATGGCGCGAATGCATGGCCGACGCAGGGCTCCCGGATCTCCCGGCCGTGCCCGAGGAGATGCCACCGGCATCTGTCGATGACGGTGATGGCCCGGCCATCGACGCGCCGTATTCGGTCGGCGACGAATTCGACGTCTCCGCGGAGGAACGCCGGGTGGCGGTCGCGGATGCGACGTGTCAAGGCTCCTCGGGGTATGCCAGGGCGCTGTACGACGCGGAGTGGGATGCACAGGCAGACGCCCTTAAGTCGCATGCGGACGACCTCGTGCGGTACGGCCATCAACTCGAAGAGCAACGAGCTCGCGCCGAGGCATATCTCGCGGAGAACGCGCCCGAGGTCCGATGAGCTCCGCGCGCCCCCTCGTGATGAGAGGTGAAGGATGACCTTCATCCGTTCCCGTAAGGCCCTCGCCGTCGGCGGGAGCGTGGCGATCGTCGCGCTCCTCGCCGGCGGCTGGGGGCTGGCCCACGCGTTCGAGTCGCCCGCCCAGCGCGAGGCGGCCGCGACCGCCCCGTCACCGCTCCCGGTGACGAGCGAGGTCCGAGTCGGCGACCTCACACGCCGTATCACCTTCCAGGCGACGGTGGGTCGCACCGGCCTCATGTCCGTCGCGCTGCCCTCCCCCGCCGCCGAGCCGGCCTACGTGACCGGGAAGCCCACGTCGTCGGGCGCCCCCGTCACCGCGGGCCAGGTCGTCACCGAGGTCAACGGTCGCCCGGTGTTCGCCGTCACCGGCGGCTTCCCCTTCTACCGCGAACTCCGTCGAGACCACACGGGCCCCGACGTGCGACAACTGCAGGCGGCCCTGCGCGACGCCGGCATCCCCACGACCGTCGACGGTGTGTTCGGCGCCGGTACCGAACGATCGCTGGAGGCGCTCTACTCGCGAACCGGACACGCGCCTCCTACCGTGGTCGACATCGAGGAGGCCCGGGGCGTCCCCGGCACGGACGCCACCCCCGGCACGGGCGCGGCCGTCGACGCGACAGGCGCTCAGCCCGCACCGGCAGGCACCCCTGCGCCCGCACCCTCCTCGAGCGCCGGCCCCGCCTCGAGCGCCGGCCCCGCCCCCTCCACCCCCTCCGTGGCTGACGCGAGCGACACCGACTCGACCTCCGAGCGCCCCGTCACGCGGCGAGTGGTCGCCTCGCCGGCCGAGTTCGTCGTCGTGCCGACCCTCCCGGCCGTCGCGGCCGAGACGCCCGCGGTCGGAACCGCCGCCGGGTCGGAGGTCGAGATCCGCCTGGAGTCCGGTCGCCTGCGCATCGCCGCCGATGTTCCCGTGCTCATCGCCGAGACCCTGATCGAGGGCTCCACCGGCACCTTCACCGCGCCCGACGGCGCGACCACGCCGATCACACTCGAGACCGTGGTGCCCGGGGGCGACGACGACGCCGAGTCCCGCGTGATCCTCGACGCGGCGAACGGCGAGCTCGTGCCCGACCTGCTCGGGGCCGAGGGCCTCGTCGCCCTCGACATCGAGACCGTGCAGACCGGGAGTCTCATCGTCCCCACGGTCGCGGTCGCCGGCGGCGGATCAGGTGAGGCGCACCTCCTCGTCGAACAGGACGACGGGACGTTCCGTCGCATCCCCGTCGTCGAGACCGGCCAGCTCGACGGTGAGAGCGCCGTCGAGCCGACCGACCCCGACGACCTCCGCGAGGGCGACCGGGTGCGGGTCGACTGATGGCGCTGCTGCAGCTCCGCGGGGTGGGACGCACGTTCTCGGGCGCCGTCGAGGTCACCGCCCTCGACGGCATCACCCTCGACATCGAGGCGGGGGAGTTCTTCGCCATCATGGGCCCCTCCGGCGGCGGCAAGTCCACACTGCTCAACACCATCGGACTGCTCGACCACCCCACCACGGGCACGTACACGATCGCCGGTGACGACATCGGCGGATCCACCTCGCGTCGGCTCGCCGAGACGCGGTCCGAGACCTTCGGATTCGTGTTCCAGGGCTTCCATCTGCTCGACCACCGCCCGGTCCGCGACAGCGTCGAACTGGGCCTCCTGTATCGCGCGGTGCCTGCCGACCGGCGCCGCATCCTCGCCGATCGAGCCCTCGAGCAGGTGGGCCTCGACGGGCTCGGCGACCAGCTCGCCGCCAAGCTCTCCGGCGGGCAGCGGCAGCGCGTGGCCATCGCTCGGGCCCTCGCCGCCGGCACACCCGTCGTCGTCGCCGACGAACCCACCGGCAACCTCGACTCCGAGAACGGCGCTTCGGTCGTCGAGACCCTTCTCGCCCTCCGCGACGAGGGCACCACGGTCGTGCTGGTCACGCACGACCCGACCGTCGCCCGCGCGGCCGACCGGGTGGCGCACCTCCGCGACGGGCGCATCGAGTCGGTCGCGACGAACGAGGTCGCCGTGGCCTCCGCGCTCGGGACGGGAGGCCCTGCCGACGCGACGGTCGTCACGGAGCCGACCCGCGCCTCCTCGGCTCCCCGATCCACAGGCGAAGGAGGCGCGGGTCGCCGACCCGAGAGACCGGGCCGCCCGTCACGCCTGCGGTTCAGAGACCTCGCGGCCGACGCCGTGCGCTCCGTCACGTCGCGGCTCGGCAAGACCGCGGGGCTCGTGGCCGCCGTCGCCGTGGCGGTGGCGCTCGCCGTCGCCAGCCTCGGGCTCTCGGTGTCGGCCGGCGCCCAGGTCGGCGACACCTTCGATCTGCACACGAACCGCGATGTCGGCGTCTCGTGGGACTCCCCGGTCGATCCGACGGACGAGGGGGAGGCTCCGGGGGCGATCGGCGAAGGCGCGGTCGTCGCCCCGTTCGGGAGTCCCGAGGCCGCGGCCGATGTGGCCGGCAGGCTCGCCCGGGTCGCGGAGCTCAGCGGTGTGGAGTCGGTCGGTGCTCTGCACGAGCGCGGGTCGGCCGTCGTCCGGGCGACCGCCGTGCGCGACGCCCTGCAGGCGCCGGTCGTGAGCATCGAGGGGGACCTCCTCGCGGCCGCCCGCGTCGACGTCGAGTGGCTCGCCCGCCACGGCCCGACGCTCGGCGACCGGGAGGTGCTGATCGGCCGTGGTCTCGCCGCCCAGCTGCCCCTCGGTCCGCTCGCCGCGGCGCCCGTCATCACCCTGGGCGATGCCGAGGTCGCCGTCGTCGGCATCGTCGACGAGTCGCCGCGCGTGCCGAGCCTCGTCGGAGCCGTGACGACCGGTGCGCACTCCCTGCCAGGAGTCGAGACCCCCTCTCAGACATCCGTGCTGATCCGGACCGGTGCGGGCGCGGCTCAGCAGGTCGCCCGACAGGCGCCGCTCGCCATCGACCCCGTCGCCGCCGAGACGTTCCGGGTCGATGCGCCGATCGACCCGACCACGCTCCGCGCCGAGATCGAATCGGACGTCGAGTCGACCCTGCTCGCCTTCACCGGGGTGGCTCTGCTCGCCGCCGTGGCGGGTCTCGGCAACTCGATGGTGCTCGCCGTGCTCGAGCGCCGCAAGGAGTTCGGTCTGCGCCGGGCGCTCGGCGCCCGCCCGAGTCACATCGCCGGGCTCGTCCTCGCCGAGTCGGTCGTGATCGGCGCCCTCGGCGGGCTGCTCGGTCTCGCCCTGGGGCTCGGAGCCGTGCTCGTCATGACCGTCGCGCGGCAGTGGATCCCCGTGTTCGATCTGAGACTCGCCCCCGCGGCGCTGATCGGCGGTGTCGTCGTCGGGGCAGCGGGCGGGCTCGTGGCCGCCTGGCGGGCGAGCCGCATCGAGCCGCACGAGGCGCTCCGCCTCTGACGCCGGCCCGCCCCGCACCGCCCCGCCAGCCGCCCCGCCTCGCCCGCCTCGCCTCGCCCGCCCCGCACCGCCCCGCCAGCCGCCCACCTCGCCCGCCTCGCCTCGCCCGCCCTGCCTCGCCTCGCCCGCCCCGCCACCGATGTGCAAATCGCGACCGGTCGGACCCTGGCGGGCAGCATCTCCTGGCGTTTCAGGTGTTTCGGGGCCGATCTGTCGGGTTCGGCACGTTCACGGCACGCTCCGCAGTCGGGTTCGGCACGCCGGAGGCGCGGAGCGGCGGTCGACCGTCGCCGCACGCCGGCACCGGAGCCGGGCGCGATGCAGACGCGCTCCGCCTCTGCCGCCCAGTCCATGAGTCACGACACGCCACGAGCCTCAAAGGGAGCGCGGCGTGTCGCGACTCATCGAGCAGCCCGCCGAGGAGGCGCGGCGCCCCTCAGTCGCGCAACGCACCCACCGCGAACCGCTGGTTCGCCAGCACCGGCAGCGACCCGCGCGCGGCATCGACGGACGCGAGGTCGACGTCGACGACGACCAGCTCGGGCTCGGCCCCCAGCTCGTGCAGCACCACCCCGAACGGCGACACCACCATGCTGTGCCCGACGCCGGTCGGTGCCGACCCCGCCGTCTCGACGCCCTGCGACGCGGGGTCGCCCTGCCCCACGGCGACCACCACAGTCGTCGTGTCGACCGCCCGGGCGCGTGCGAGCAGCTGCCACTGCTCGACCTTGCCCGGCCCCGCGCCCCACGACGCGCAGACGACGCTCAGCCGCGCGCCCGCCGCCGCGTTCGCCAGGAACAGCGACGGGAAGCGGATGTCGTAGCAGGTGGCCAGGCCGATCAGGGTCTCGCCGACCGTCACGGTGACCGCGCGCTCGCCGCCCTCGACCGAGTCCGACTCGGCGTAGCCGAAGGCGTCGAAGAGGTGCATCTTGTCGTACGAGTCGTCGGTGTCGGCGGTCGGGCCGGCGACGATCAGGGTGTTGCGCACCCGCCCGCCCGACCCCGGCGTGAAGGCACCCGCGACGATCGTGGTGCCGAGGCGGCGGGCCAGCGCTCGCACCGCCGTGGCCCACGGTCCGTCGAGCGGCTCGGCGATCGCACCGAGGTCGTTGCCGAAGGCGCACATGGCGGCCTCGGGGAACACGACCAGCTCGGCGCCCTGGGCGACCGCCGCCTCCGTCGTCCTCGTGATCTCGGCGAGGTTCGCCCGGGGGTCGGCCGAGCTGATGATCTGGGCGAGCGCGATGCGCATGGTTTCTCCGATCGGTGGTGTATACGTATGGTATGCAGATGAGCCCGGAATCGCCCGTCCCCTCGGCCTCGGGTCGCGACCGGGCCTACGAGTACCTCTACTCGCAGGTGCTCGTCGACCCCGCCATGCAGGGGGCGTTCCTCAGCGAGCAGGACATCGCCGAGCGGGTGGGCGTCTCGCGCACCCCGGTCCGTGAGGCGCTGCTGCTGCTCGCCTCCGACGGGCTGGTGCAGATGATCCCCAAGCGGGGCGTGCGGGTCCCCGTGATCAGCGGCCGCGAGATCGCCGAGCTGATGGAGCTGCGGGGCGTGCTCGAGCGTCACGCCGCCACCACGACCCTCGCCGCCGGGCGCGTGCCCCTCGCAGCGATGCGCGCCGTCCTGGCGCGGCAGCACGAGCTGAAGGACGTCGACCCCCGCGAGAGCGGTCAGCGGTTCATCGAGCACGATCGCGAGTTCCACCAGCTGCTCGTCGACGCCGCCGGCAACGACCTCATGTCGCGCAGCTACGAGAAGCTCCGCGCCCGGCAGGTCATGGTCGGCGTCGAGGCCCTCTTCCGCCGGACCGACCGGCAGGAGCGGGTGTGCGCCGAGCACGACGAGATCGTGGCCGCGCTCGAGTCGGGCGACGCCGAGGCCGCGCGAGACGCGATCGACCGTCACCTCGGGGTGACGCTCGACCTGCTCCTCCGCAGCTGACGGCACGGCGTCGCCCGCGTCGACGAGCGTCAGTCGCTCGACGGCGACGTCCCCGAGGAGGCGCGGGTCGCGTCGACCCCGTCCGTCGCCGGGGCGTTGACCAGGTAGTCGGCGTCCTCCTGCACGTTCGAGTCGCGACCGAGCGCCAGCCCCACGAGGGTCAGTGCGACCGCCACGGTGAGGTAGATCGCCACACCGAGCCCGCTGCCCGTCTCCTCGAAGATGATGGTGAACATCAGCGGAGCGATCGCACCGCCGAAGACGCCGGCGATCGTGTACGCCAGCGAGCTGCCCGTCGAGCGCAGTCGGGGTGAGAACTGCTCGACGATGAAGGCCGCCTGCGGTCCGTACATGAACGAGTGGAAGACGAGGGCCAGCACGATGCCGATGGTCAGCACGACCGTCGACGACCCGTCGGTGATGGCGAAGAAGACGTAGGCCCAGATCGCCGCGCCCACGGCGGCGACAGCGTAGAGCAGTCGACGGTTGATGCGATCGGAGAGCGCGCCGGCGAGGGGGATGCAGGCGAGCTGGAACGCCGAGCCGATCAGCACGGCGACGAGCACCTGGCTGCGCTCGAGACCGAGGGTGACCGTGCCGTAGGTCAAGGTGAAGACGGTGAAGAGGGCGTAGGTGACGTCGGGTCCGATGCGGCTGAGGATGGCGGCGATCAGGGGGCGCAGCTGCGTGGTGAACACCTCGCGGACGGGAGCGGAAGGGGCGTCGCCCCGCGCCTCCAGAGCCTGGAAGACCGGGGTGTCCTCCAGCTTGAGGCGGATCCAGAGACCGAAGCCGACGAGCACCGCCGACGCCAGGAACGCGACGCGCCAGCCCCAGTCGAGGAACGCCTCCTCGGTGAGCACGGCCGTGAGCACCGCGAGCGCGCCGTTGGCGAGGAGGTTGCCGGCCGGGGGACCGACCTGGGCGGCGGACGACCAGAAGCCGCGCCTCCTCGGATCCCCGAACTCGCTCGACAGCAGCACCGCACCGCCCCATTCGCCGCCCACGCCGACGCCCTGGGCGAAGCGCAGCAGGACGAGCAGGATGGGCGCCGCGAGCCCGATCGTCGCGTAGCTCGGCAGCAGGCCGATCAGGAACGTCGCGAGGCCGATGATCAGCAGGGTCGTGACGAGCACGGGCTTCCGGCCGATCTTGTCGCCGAGCCGACCGAACACGAACCCGCCGACCGGTCGGGAGACGTAGCCGACGGCGTAGGTCGAGAACGCGAGGATGGTCGCCGTGTAGGGGTCGCTCGCCGGGAAGAACACGACGGGGAAGACGACGGCCGACGCGGCGGAGTAGACGGCGAAGTCGTACCACTCGAGGGAGGTGCCGGTCAGCGAGGCGGTGAACGCCTTCGCGAGCGAACGGCGGCTGACCGGCGCCGTGTCGACTGCGGCGTCGGCTGCGGTTCCGGGCGTGGATTCGGGCCCTGAGGTCGGACCGGGGGCCTGGGGATCGGTGGTCATGGGCTGTCCTGTCGAGTTCGGTGGGGATCGGTCGGAGGGGTGGTGCCACGGCGATACCGTGTGTATACAGTAGGTGTACGACGGCCCCCGGCGACAGTGTCGCGGGCTGGAACGGCGCACTTTTTACCCGGCCGAAACACGCGACCACCCTCGAGGAGACCACCATGAGCACGCTCCGCTTCACCCTGCCCGACGGCTCGACCGAGACCGTCGAGGTCACGCGCCTCCTGAACGCCGGCTACGCCGGTCGTGAGCAAGGCGAGGTGCAGGCGCACATCGCCGAGCTGGCCGAGCTGGGCGTTCCCGGCCCGACGACCACCCCGGCGCTCTACCCCGTCTCCCCCTATCTGGCGTCGCAGGCGACCGAGGTCGACGTGCAGCACGGGCGCACCAGCGGCGAGGCCGAGTGGGCCCTGGTCATCACCGACTCGGGCGTGCTGCTCACCGTCGCCTGCGACCACACCGACCGTGCGCTCGAGGTGCACGGCGTCGCGTGGAGCAAGAACGCGAGCCCCGACGTGCTCGGCACCCGGGCCTGGCGGCTGGACGACGTGCGCGACCACCTCGACGAGATCACGCTGCGCGGCTATGTCGGATCGGGTGATTCGCGCGAGCTCATCCAGGACTCCACGCTCGGCGCCCTGCTGACCCCCGACTATTGGCTGGACGTGCTCGCCGAGCGCGACCTCGCGACCCCCGGCACCGTGCTCATCTCGGGCACCGTGGCGATGCTGCCGGGCGTCGACCAGTTCGCCGACTCGTGGTCGGTCGAGATGCACGACCCGACCACGGGCGACACCCTCGAAGCGGCGTACCGCGTCGTCCCGATGCCCGCACCGATCGGCTGAGGCCGACCCACGCCTCCTCGGGCCCGGCCCGTCGACCCCGACCCCGACCCGGACCCCGACCCGGCGCCCAGGCTCGAGCCCAGGGCCCGGGCCGGGTGCGGTCGTCACCGGGCCCGGGCTCGTGCCGTCGTCAGCGGGCCAGGCGCCAGAGGCGGTCGCGCGACATGGGCAGCTCGTGCGGCCGCACCCCGAGCGCGTCGCGGATCGCGTTCGCGAGCGCCGGGGCGACGGGGTTGTACGGCGCCTCGCTCATGCTCTTCGCGCCGAGCGGGCCGAGCTCGTCGTGGGTGGTCGCGAAGTGCACCTCGGTCTCGGGGACGTCCGAGAACTTCGGCAGCCGGTAGTTGCGCAGCGCCGTCGTCAGAACCCGCCCCTCGCCGTCGAGCATCATCTCCTCGTAGAGGGCCGTGCCGATCGCCTGAGCCGTGCCGCCCTCGATCTGCCCGCGCAGCTGTTCGGGGTTCAGCACCGTGCCGGCGTCGGCCGCCTGGATCGAGCGCAGCATCCGCACCTCGCCGGTCGAGCGGTCGACGGCCACCTTGAACGCGTGCACGTTGAACGCCACCGACCGGGGCGTGCCGTCGTGACTGCCGTCGGCCACGAGCGGACCGCCGGCCAGCAGCTCGTCGACCGTCACGAGACGGGTCGCCGCAGACCCAGCCGACCCCGCCGAGGAGGCGCGGGTCACCACGACCCCGCCGGGCACCACCTCGGGGGCGGTGCCGCCGTCGACGACGTCCGCCGCGCCTCCGGCGAGGGTCAGCGCGCGGTCGATCATGGCGGCGCGCAGCTTGTGCGTCGCGGCCCAGAGGGCCTTGCCCGCGACGACGACGCCGGCCGACCCGAAGGCCCCCGAGTCGTAGCGGGCGACGTCGGTGTCCGACTGGCGGATCGAGACCCGGTCGGGTGTCGTGCCGAGGGCCGTCGCGACCAGCTGGGCGTGCACCGTCGTCGTGCCGTTGCCGAACTCGGCCGTGCCGACGCCGATGTCGTAGCCGCCGTCGGGTCGCAGCTCGACGGTGGTGTCGGCGAAGTGCCCTCGGGGCGGCATGGTGGCGATCATCGCGAGGGCCATGCCGGTGCCGGTCGCCCAGGTGGGGCCCTCGGGGGCGGGCTGCGCGTCGGGGCCGGCCAGCGCCTCCTCGACGAGATCGAGGCACTGGTCGAGACCGTAGCTGCCCCAGATCAGATCGGTCTCCTCGTCGGGGTCGGTGACGACCATCGCGTCGCCCGGCACGACGACGTTCTTCCGTCGCAGCTCGAACGGGTCGATGCCGAGCCTGATCGCGAGCTCGTCCATCGCGGACTCGATGGCGAAGATCACCTGCCCGAGGCCGTACCCGCGGAACGCGCCCGAGGGCAGGTTGTTCGTGTACACCGACTCGGCGTCGACCCGCTTCGAGGCGCAGCGGTAGACCGCGACCGACTCGTGCACCGAGTGGTACATGACGCCGACGCCGTGGTTGCCGTAGGCGCCGGTGTCCATCAGCTGGTCGACGTGCAGCGCGGTGAGCGTGCCGTCGGCCGTCGCGCCGAGTCGCACGCGCACCCGCATCGGGTGCCGGGTCGGCGCGATCGTGAACTCGTCGTCGCGGGTGAACTCGTACTGCACGGGGTGGCCGGTGGTCAGCACGGCGAGCGTGACGAGGTCTTCGGTCAGCAGCTCCTGCTTGCCGCCGAAGCCGCCGCCGACGCGCTTCGTGAAGACCCTCACCCGGTCTTCGGGCAGACCGAACACGTGGGCGATCTCGTCGCGCACCAGGAACGGCACCTGACTCGAGGTGCGGAGCACGAGGCGCCCGTCGTCGTCGAGCCAGCCGCGGGTGGCGTGCGTCTCGAGCGAGCCGTGGCTGACCCGCTGCGTCGTCCAGGTGCCCTCGACGGTCGCGTCGGCCGCGGCCAGCGCCGCCTCGACGTCGCCGGTCTCGCCGTGCATGGCCGCGACGGTGTTGCGCTCGGGGAACGCGATGCGCGAGACCTCGCTGGTCTTCTCGCCGTGCAGCAGCGGGGCCCCGGGGAGCCGCGCCTCCTCCGGGTCGAAGACCGCGGGCAGCTGCTCGTACTCGACGACGATCGCGTCGCGGGCGAGCTCGGCCTGCCGGCGCGACTCGGCGACGACCGCGGCGACCCGCTGACCGCGGAACCTCAGCACGGGGTCGAGCACGAGGCCGTCGTCGGGGTCGTCTTCCCGGTCTTCGTGGCGACCGGTCGAGAACAGGGTGGCCGGTGAGTCGTGATGCGTCAGCACGGCGTGCACCCCCGGCAGGGCCAGCGCCGCGGTGGCGTCGATCGCGACGATGCGGGCGTGCGGGTGCGGGCTGCCGAGCACGGCGATGTGCAGCAGGGCCGTGGGGGCGGGGGAGTCGAGGGTGAACTCCTCGCGGCCCGTCACGATGCGCAGCCCGGCGGGCGCCTTGACCGAGCGGCCCGCCGCCTCGCCGACCGCCGGGGCGACCGTGTTGCCGACCCCGCAGATCGCGTCGCGGATCGACCGGTACCCCGTGCACCGGCAGATGTTGCCCTTCAGGAGGCGCGGGAGATCATCCCGATCGGCCTCCGTGAACGTCGAGGCCGTCACGACCATGCCCGCCGTGCAGAAGCCGCACTGGAACCCGGCCGCGTCGACGAACGCCTGCTGCATCGGGTGCGGGGCGTCGGGGGTGCCGAGCCCGGCCGCGGTCGTGACCGCCCGGCCGTCCAGCCGGTGGGCCGGATACACGCACGAGTGCACGGGGTCGCCGTCGACCAGCACCGAGCAGGCGCCGCAGTCGCCCGCGTCGCAGCCCTTCTTCACCGAATGGACGCCGGCGTCGCGCAGCACCGTCCGCAGCACCTGCCCGGGCGCCACGGGGGCGTCGAGCGTGTCGCCGTCGACCTCGAAGACGACCCGGCGGCCGTTGTTCGTGATGCCCTGCACCCCTGTCGAGCCGTGCCGGCCCCGGGTGCCCTCGTCGTCTCTGCTCACCAGGAGCCCCCCAGTTCTCGTCGGATCTCCTCGGCGAAGCCCGTGCTCGTGGCCCGCCGCCAGTCGGGTGCCCCGTGAGGGTCGTCGTACCACTCGTCGACCCCGTCGAGCGCGGCCGACAGAGCCCTCTCGCTCGGCACCTCGTCGAAACGGAGCTGCACGGG
Source organism: Frigoribacterium sp. AC394 (assembly GCF_979258095.1). Taxonomy (NCBI): domain Bacteria; kingdom Bacillati; phylum Actinomycetota; class Actinomycetes; order Micrococcales; family Microbacteriaceae; genus Frigoribacterium; species Frigoribacterium sp. AC394. The sequence goes on from NZ_OZ409834.1 coordinate 2,553,404, forward strand.
CCTGATCGTGCCGGCCGTCACGGTGACGACGAACTCGCCCGCCTCGGCCAGGCGCCCGGTGACCAGGGTGCCCGAGCGACCGAGCGGGCTCAGCGCGATGCGTCGGAACGCCGTCTGCGACTCGAGCGACGCCGTCGGGATCTCGAGCGCCCGCAGCACCTCGCCCGGGGCCAGCGCCGACTCGCGCACGCCGGTGACGAACTCGGCCACCGGGGTGCGGCGCTCGCCGCCGTCGGTCGTCCAGACGACGGCGGTCGCATCGAGGGTCGACATCAGCGACGTCATGGCGCCGGCCGGGAGGCCGAGCGCGACGTTGCCGCCCACGGTCGCGACGTTCCAGATCTTGAACGAGGCGAGCAGGCTCTCGGCGCACTGACGGATCAGCGGCGCCGCGGCCCACTCGGGCCGGGCCCGCAGCCGGGTCAGCTCGGCGATGGTGCAGGTGGCGCCCACGGTCACCCCGTCGGGCGTCTCGTCGAGAGGCGACCATCCGAGCGAGGTGAGGTCGACGAGACCGGTGAGCCCCGGCTGCGCCTCGGAGTAGAGCCAGGTGCCGCCGCCCATCGGCCGCTCGCCCGGGGCGAAGGACAGCTCCGCACGGGAGGAGGGCGTGCGGACGTCCGTCACCGTCACGAGGTCCATGCGATGCTCCCGCCTGTGGTCGTCGGCGTGCAGCCAGTCGTGGATACAGTGTCGTCCATGATCGACGTCTCCGAGAGCCAGCTGCGCGACCACCTCACGACCGCGCTGTCCGTGCAGCGCTGGGTCGACGAGGTGGCGTCCGGTGCCCCGTACTCCGACGTCTCCGAACTGGTGGCCGTCGCCGAGCGCGCCGGGGCCGAGCTGACGGGCGACGAGATCGACGAGGCCCTCGCCCACCACCCCCGCATCGGCGAGGCGCCGGTCGGAGAGGGCTCCGCACAGGAGTTCAGTCGCCGCGAGCAGCAGGCGTCGCAGCTGACCGACGACCCCGCCGAGGTGAAGGCGCTCGCCGAGGGCAACGCGACGTACGAGGCGCGCTTCGATCGCGTCTTCGTCATCAGGGCCGCGGGGCGCAGCAGGCAGGAGATCATCGACGAGCTCGAACGGCGGCTCAAGCTCGACGACGAGACCGAGAAGCGCGAGGCGGGCGCCCAGCTGGTCGAGATCGCGGTGCTGCGACTGCGGCAGACCTTCGGCGAGACCAGCGCCGAGTCGGGGCGCTCGGCGGAGACGGCGTCGCCGCGCGCGACCGACCCCGCGGCCGACGCCGGCACGCTCCGCGCATGAGCCACGTCACGACGCACGTTCTCGATGCGGCGCTGGGTCGCCCGGCGGCCGGGGTGCCCGTCGCGCTCGCCGACGAGACGGGCGCGGTGCTCGCCTCGGCCGTGACCGACGCCGACGGCCGGGTCGGCGACCTCGGGCCCGACGCCCTCGCGGCCGGCGCCTACCGGTTGACCTTCGACACGGCCGCCTACTTCGCGGCCTCCGAGCGTCAGTCGTTCTACCCGCGGGTGACGATCGACTTCGACCTCGCCGACGAGGCCGCGCACTACCACGTGCCCCTGCTGCTCAGCCCCTTCGCGTACTCGACGTACCGGGGCAGCTGACCCGCCCCTCCTGCGCTCCGCCGCCGGCACCGGCCTAGTAGTCCGTCCGGTGGTCATGGGCCAGCCAGGCGTCGAAGGGGGCCGGGGCGTTCTCGGGTCGGACGGCGTCGACGGGGAGATCCCACGTCGCGCGGTCGCGACCGAAGAGCTCGTAGAACTCGAGGTCGTCGAAGCCGCCGCGCGCCGCGTCGTGCCGGTCGGCCGCGTAGACGACGCGGTCGACGCGAGCCCAGAGCGCCGCCGAGAGGCAGAGCGGGCACGGCTCGCACGAGGTGTAGAGCGTCGCCCCGGCGAGCGAGAAGTCGCCGATCGCCGAGCAGGCGGCTCGGATCGCGACGACCTCGGCGTGCGCCGTCGGGTCGAGATCGCGGGTGACCCGGTTCTGCCCCTCGGCGAGCACCACGCCGTCGCGGACGATCAGCGCACCGAACGGGCCACCGCCGTCGGCGACGTTCGCGACCGCGAGGTCAATGGAGCGGGCGAGCCACTGGGCGTCGTCGGTGCCGGGCATGGCGCCTCCTGGGGTGTCGGGTTCGGGTGTCGGGGTGCGGACGAGAGACCGGTGCGTCAGGCCAGACCGGCGGAGGCGCGCCAGGCCTCGCCGGCCGGGGGAGCGTCGTCGCGGATGAGGGTGGCTTCGATCAGACCGTAGGGCCGGTCGGCCGCCCAGAACACCTCGTTCTGGTTCTCGAGACCGAACCGGTCGAGATCGTAGGCGAAATGGTGCCTGTTGGGTGCGACGAGGCGCACCTCGGCGATCTCGGGCACGGCCTCGAGCACCGCGCGGCCCATGTGCCAGAGCGTCTGTTGCAGAGCGAGCGACTGGAGGGTCGCGAAGTGCGCGACGAGCAGTCTCTTCACCTCGGCGTAGACGGACTCCCACTCGACCTCGGTCGACGTGAACCGCCACTTCGCGTCGAGCGCCGTCGCCATCACGCGATCGTGGGTCTCGGGCAGGGTGGTGAAGTCGTCGCTGAGGAACCCCGCGAACTCCGACCCGGTCGACTTCAGCAGCACGAGGTCTTTCAAGCCGCCGATCACGTGCTCGCCGGTGGCGTCGACGGTGACGGCGGCCGTGCGGACCTCCTGACCGGTGCGCAGCCAGGTGTGGTCGTGCTCGACGCCGTCGACGACGGCGCGCTGCCAGGCGAACTCCTCGATCTCGATGCGGGCGCCCTCGACGGGCCCGACGTCGCGGACGAAGTGCCGGGCGAGATCGAGCCCGAAGCCCTCGATCGACTGGACGCCGTGCGACTTGGCGAACGCGAACGCCGTGTTCTTCTGGGTGTCGGTGGGCAGCACGGCCGACTGGTCGCCCTCGAGGTAGGCGGCCTCGAACGGGCCGCGCAGCGCGGTGGTCACGTTGAGGTCGCGGATCTCGTGCCGAGGGGCGTCGCGCACGATGCGCACGAGCCGTGACTCCGCTTTGCCGTACTGGTTGTCGCCGAGGATGATCGCCATGCGGTGATCCTCACACGGTCGTGTGAACGGCGTGTTTCACGATCGGCCGATTGTGAACTGCTTGTTTCAGAGCGGCCCTCGGGAGGGGAGGTCGGGTCACTAGGGTCGGGAGGGCCCCGGTGAGGACCGTCCCGGGCGCGCGAGATCGAGAGGCCCCGCATGACCGACCCCCACTCCGCCGCAGCCGCCGCACCCGCCGCAGCCCCAGCCCCCGTCGTCCCCGTCCTGCAGCCGGGCGAGGGCGACCTGCCCGGCGACGCCTACCTGCCGGCCACCCCCGAGACGACGCTCTGGGGTCGACTGCCCTGCGCCTCCGACGCTCCGGTGCTCTCGATCGAGTCGGGCTCGACGGTCACGATCGACACCGTGAGCCACGAGGGCGTGCTCGACGATCAGGGCCGCGACCCGCTCGCCTTCTTCGCGTCGCACGGGGTGTCCGCCGACGCGGTGCTGCGTGACGCGGTCGAGATCGCCGCCTCCGACGCCTCGGGTCGCGACGCCTCCGTCGACGGTCCGCACGTGGTCACCGGCCCCGTCGAGGTCCGTGGCGCGCGACCGGGCTACCTCCTCAAGATGACCGTCGTGGCGGCGACGCCGCGCGTGCCCTACGGCGTCGTGTCGAATCGGCACGGGCGGGGCGCCCTCGCCGGCGAGTACCCGCTGGGCGACGACTCGGTCAGCGTCTTCGCGGCCGTCGACGCGGGCCCCGACGGCCTGGTCGGCACGATGCCGGTCGTGCCGGGCGGCCCGCATGCGGTGCGGTTCCCGCTGCGGCCGTTCCTCGGAATCATGGGCGTCGCGGTCGCGGGCGGCGAGCGTCCGCACTCGGTGCCGCCCGGTCCGCACGGCGGCAACATCGACATCAACCTGCTCACCGAGGGCGCGTCGCTCTACCTGCCCGTGCAGGTCGACGGGGCCCTGGCCTACGTCGGCGACCCGCACTTCGCGCAGGGCGACGGCGAGGTGGCGCTGACCGCGATGGAGGCGTCGCTGCGGGTCACCCTCCGCTTCGACGTCGTGCCGCACGACGTCGCCGTCGCGGAGTTCGGCGAACTGGTCGGCCCGCTCGCCGAGACCCGCGACCACCTCGTGCCCACCGGCATGGACCCCGACCTCGACGAGGCCGTCAGGGCCTGCGTCCGCGCCGCGATCGCCCTCCTCCGTGCCCGGTGGGGCATGGACGAGACCCTCGCCTACGCCTATCTCAGCGCCGCCACCGACTTCGACATCTCGCAGGTCGTCGATCTCGTCACCGGTGTGCACGCCCGCATCCGCGTCGCCGACTTCGACGGGGTCGACCGTGGTTGAGGGCGTCCCCGAGGAGGCGCGGGTCGACTCGGTCACGACCCTCGCCTCGGTCGAGGGGTCGCCGCCCGACGGGCTGCTCGCCGCCTTCGACGCGTACGAGCGTGCGCTCGCCGCCGACGACCAGGCGGCGCTCGCGGCCGCGTTCGAGCCGACCGCGACCGTGCTGCGCGCCGACGCCGGCGGGCTCCTCATCGGGCACGAGGCGATCACGGCGTTCCGTGGTCGACGGGGCTCGGGGCCGGTGCGTCGGGTGGTCGAGGTGCATGTTCGGGTGCTCGACGACGACACCGCTCTGATCGTCTCGGTCAACGCGCCGGCGGGCGGCGGGCGCGGGGTCGTCACGCAGCTCTGGCGCCGCGGTGCCGACGCAGAGGCCCCTGCCGGCGGCACCTGGCGCATCGCGTCCGCGCAGGTCCAGGCGCCGGCGCCCGCCGTCGACCGACGGGTGTGGCGCGTGGTGGGGGAGCCGCTCGTGCCGGGTCGGCGAGGCGACGGGGTGACCGGCACCGCGCCTCCTGCAGGTCAGGGGGGCGGTGCGCCCGGGGGGTCGCTCGTCGGCGAGACCGTCGCCGTGAAGGACCTCTTCGCCGTCGCCGGTCAGGCGATCGGCGCCGGCGTGCCCGCGTTCCTCGACGAGGCGGACCCCGAGACGGAGCACGCGTCCGCGGTGCGGCTCCTGCTCGAGGCGGGGGCGTCGGTGACCGGCATCGCCCAGACCGACGAGTTCGCGTACAGCATCGCCGGCCGCAACTCCGCGTACGGCACCCCGCCCAACCCCGCGGTGCCCGGTGCGATCTCGGGCGGATCGACCAGCGGACCGGCCGCAGCCGTCGCCCTCGGCCAGGCGAGCATCGGTCTCGGCACCGACACGGGCGGATCGTTGCGCGTGCCGGCTTCGTACCAGGGGCTCTGGGGCCTCCGCACGACGCACGGAGCCGTCGACCGCACGGGGCTGCTGCCGCTCGCCCCGACCTTCGACACCGTCGGCTGGCTGGCGCGCGACGCCGACACCGTGCTGCGGGCGGCTGCGGCGACGCTGCCCGCCCACGATCAGCGCGGCGTCGACCCGTCGTACGTCGTCGACCCCTCGCTGCTCGCGGCCGTCACGCCCGAGGTGCGGACCGCCTTCACCCGGTCGATCGAAGAGGCCGTCTCGGCAGGGAGCATCGCCCGCCCCGAACCCGTCGCGCTCGGTGACGTCGCCGAGCTGTTCGAGCTGTTCCGCGTGCTGCAGGCGTACGAGGCGTGGCGGTCGAACGGTGCGTGGATCTCCGCGCACCCAGGGTGCCTGGCCCCCGACGTCGCGGCGCGCTTCGCGTTCGGCTCGACGGTGTCGCCGCAGCGTGCCGAGGAGGCGCGGGTCGCCCTGGCCGACGAGCGTCGCCGTCTCGAGTCCCTCCTCGCCGACCGGGTGCTGCTGCTGCCGAGCGCGTCGTCGGCGGCGCCGTCGCTCAGTGCGTCGGCGGCCGAGGTCGACGCCGTGCGGTCGGCGACCCTCGGTCTGACCTGCGTGGCCGGGGTGCTCGGCGCGCCCGCTGTCTCGGCGCCGAGACTCGAGGTGCCCGTCGCCGGACTCATCGAGGTGACGCAAAGGGGGCGGTCGACCGCGTCCGAGGCCACCTTTGAGGCATCTCGACGCCTGGCGCCGGTCGGACTCTGCTTCGTGGGGCCGCGGGGGTCGGACCTCGCGCTGCTCGGGCTCGCGGCGGCGTGGCCGGGCTGAACCGCGCCTCCTGCACCGCGCCTCCTGCACCGCGCCTCCCGAGCCGCGGCCCGTGCTCCCGAGCAACGCGAGTTCATCCGCCTGAAACACGGGTTGCGTAAGATGGGCCGGGTGAAACGAGTCTTCCAGCAGATCGATCCCCCCGCTCGACTGTTGATGGGCCCCGGCCCGATCAACGCCGATCCGCGAGTGCTGCGCGCCATGTCGGCGCAGCTCGTCGGTCAGTACGACCCGGCGATGACCGCCTACATGGACGAGACGCAGGCCCTTTACCGCGAGGTGTTCCGCACCGCGAACGAGCAGACCGTGCTCGTCGACGGCACCTCGCGCGCCGGCATCGAAGCGGCCCTGGTGTCGCTGATCGAGCCGGGCGACCGCGTGCTGGTGCCGGTGTTCGGGCGGTTCGGGCACCTCCTCCGCGAGATCGCCGAGCGCTGCGGCGCCGAGGTGCACACCATCGAGGTGCCGTGGGGCGAGGTGTTCACGCTCGAGCAGATCACCGCCGCGATCGAGCGGGTGCGCCCGAAGCTGCTCGCCGTCGTGCACGGCGACACGTCGACCACCGTCGCCCAGCCGCTCGAGGGCCTCGGCGAGGTCTGCGCGAAGCACGGCGTGCTGTTCTACACCGACGTCACGGCGTCGATCACCGGCAACGCGTTCGACACCGACGCGCTCGGTCTCGACGCCGTCACCGCGGGGCTGCAGAAGTGCCTGGGCGGTCCGTCGGGCTCGGCGCCGGCCACGTTCTCGCCGCGTGCGGTCGAGGCGATCCGGTCGCGGACGTCGATCGAGGCGGGCATCCGCGGCGTCGGCGATGTCACGAGCAGCCGGCGCATCGCCTCGAACTACTTCGACCTCGCGATGATCTTCGACTACTGGGGCCCCCAGCGGCTCAACCACCACACCGAGGCGACGACCATGCTCTACGGCGCCCGCGAGTGCGCCCGGCTCGTGGTCGACGAGGGCCTCGAGCAGACCATCGCCCGGCACGCGCTGCACGGCTCGGCCATGCTCGCCGGCGTGCAGGGCCTCGGCCTCGAGGTGTTCGGCGATCTCGCGCACAAGATGAACAACGTCGTCGCCGTGGTGATCCCCGACGGGGTCGACGGCGACGCGGTGCGCGGCGCGATGCTGACCGACTTCGGCATCGAGATCGGCACCTCGTTCGGTCCGCTGCACGGCAAGGTGTGGCGCATCGGCACCATGGGCTACAACGCCCGTCGCGACACCGTGCTGACCACTCTCTCCGCGCTCGAGGCCGTGCTGCGCCGGGCCGGAGCGCCGATCACGACCGGCGGCGGAGTGGGCGCGGCCTACGACGTCTACACCGACGCGGACCGCGCGGCGGCGACCGCAGCGGCGGCGACGGCAGCAGCGACGACCGCAGCAGCGACGACCGCAGCAGCGGCGACCGAGACGGACGGCGCAGGAGGCGCGGCGTGAGTCCCGAAGAGGCCTCCGGCATCGCCCCCGACGCCCGCACGGTGCTCGAGCGCTGCGACGTGCTCGCCGCCGTGTCGTCGAGCAGCACGGGTCTGACCCGCGTCTACCTCAGCCCCGAGCACGCGCGGGTCAACGAGCTCGCCGGCCGGTGGATGGAGCAGGCGGGCATGACGACATGGCTCGACGCCGCCGGCAACCAGCGGGGGCGCTACGAGGGCCGGGAGCCCGGGGCGCCCGCCCTGCTGCTGGGCTCGCACCTCGACACGGTGCCCGACGCGGGGCGCTACGACGGCATGCTCGGCGTGCTGCTCGCGATCGCGGTCGTCGAGCGTCTGAGCGCCGCCGGCATCCGGCTGCCCTTCGCCGTCGAGGTGCTCGCGTTCGGCGACGAGGAGGGCACCCGCTTCGGCACGGCCCTGCTCGGATCGCGCGCCGTCGCCGGCACCTGGGACGACGCGTGGTGGCAGCTCGTCGACTCGGAGGGCGTGAGCCTGCGCGACGCGTTCGTCGCGTTCGGGCTCGACCCCGAGGCCGTGGGCGACGCCGCGCCTCCTCGGGGCTCCGTCGTCGGGTATCTCGAGACCCACATCGAGCAGGGGCCGTACCTGGAAGAGGCCGATCGGGCGCTCGCCGTCGTGTCGTCGATCGCCGGGGCGCGGCGGTTCGAGCTGACCATGACGGGGGTCGCCGGGCACGCCGGCGGTGTGCCGTTCCACCGGCGGCACGACGCCCTGGCCGGGGCGAGCGAGGTCGTGCTCGCCGTCGAGCGCATCGCCCGCGACGCCGGCTGCATCGCCACGGTCGGGCGTCTCGAGGCGTTCCCGGGCGGGGTCAACGTGATCCCGGGGCTCGTCGAGTTCAGCCTCGACCTCCGGGCCGAGCACGACGCCCGGCGCGACGAGGTCTGGGCCGCCATCGAGGCAGCCGCCGCACGCACCTGCGCCGACCGCGGGCTCGTCTTCGCCGCCCACGAGACCCACTCGGCACCGGCCGTCGTCGCCTCGGCGGCGCTCGCCGACGCGGTGCGCACCGGCATCGTCGCGACCGGTGACGCCGATCCGATGACGCTGTTCTCGAAGGCGGGGCACGACGCCATGGCGATCGACGCGCTGACCGACTGGGCCATGCTCTTCGTCCGCTGCGGCAACGGCGGCATCAGCCACCACCCCGACGAGACCGTCACCGCGGCCGACGTCGCCCTGGCGCTCGACGCGTTCGAGGCGGCCGTCCGCGAACTCGCCGCGCGGCACGTCGTCGCCGAGACGACCGCATGAGCGACGCCCCCGCAGGAGGCGCGGGTCGGGTCGACCCCGCCGCCCCCGCCCCCGGGTCGCCGGCTCCCGGCCCGGCCACCGGCTCGGCCCCCGACCAGGCGCCCGTCCCGGCCCCCGAGGGCATCCGCGACCGCATCGACTCGGGCTACGGCGCGCTGAGCCCGAGCGAGCAGCGGGCGGCGGACTTCATCCTCGATCACCTCGACGATCTCGCCGTCTACACGGCGACCGAGATCGCGGAGCAGAGCGGGGTGTCGAAGGCGACGGTGTCGCGGCTGTTCCGGCGCCTCGGGTTCACCGACGCGCAGGAGGTCCGCGATCAGGCGCGGGCCTCACGGAGCCGAGGGGTCCCGGTCGGGTCGGCCAGCGCCTCCTCGGATCTCGTGCGTCACGCGGCGGCGGAGCACCGCAACCTGCAGCGCATGCTCGACGGTCTCGCCGACGGGCGCCTCGAGCGGGCGGCGACGCTGATCGCCGGGGCCCGCCGGGTGGTCGTCGCGGGGTTCCGCAACAGCTACCCGGTCGCCTCGCACCTGCGGCAGCAGCTCGTGCAGGCGCGCGACGACGTGCGCCTCGCACCGCAGCCCGGGCAGTCGGTCGGCGAGGAGCTCGCCGGGCTGGGCGAGCGCGACGTCGTCGTGCTCGTCGGGTTCCGTCGGCGACCGGCCGGTTTCGCGGGGCTCGTCAGCGCCCTCGGGCGGCAGGGCGTGCCCGTGGTGCTGATCGGCGACGTGACGGCCCGCGCCCCCGGTGCGCTGCGGCTCGAGTGCCCGGTCGACAGCGAGTCGCCGTTCGACAGCTACGCCGCGGCGATGAGTCTCGCGGCGCTGCTCGCCTCCGCTGTGCTCGCCGAGCATCCGCGGGCGGGGCGGACGCGGGTCGGTCAGATCACGTCGCTCTACAGCGACCTCGCCGAACTCGAGTAGCGGATGACGGCCAGCGTCGCAGCGGCGGCGACGGAGAGTCCCCTAGGGTCGAAGTCATGGTGAGCACCGCCGACGCCCCCGGTTCTCGGCCCCGCAAGGCGGAGGTGCGAGAACGGCTGCTGGTGGCCGCGGCCCGGCTGTTCTCGACCGGCGGGGTCCACACGACCACGCTCGACGAGGTGGCCCGCGAGGCCGGCTTCAGCAAGGGCGCCGTCTACTCGAACTTCGCGTCGAAGGCCGATCTCGTGGTCGAGCTGCTGCGCCGCGAGACCGACGGGGCGCTGAAGGCCCTCGACGACATGATGCTGCCCGGCACCGAGCTGACCTCGCTGCCCGACGCGATTCGCCGGGCGTTCGAGCCGTACGGCCCCGGCACGGCCGAGGATTTCGCGCTCATGTCCGAGTTCCGTTCGCAGGCCCTCGCCGACGAGCAGGTCATGGCGGTCTTCGTCGAGCAGCGACGGGCCGTGCTCGAGAAGCTGCGCGGGCTGATCGATCAGGTCTTCGCCGGAGGCACGGTGCAGGTCACGGGACTGACCTCCGACACCCTCGCGCGCCTCCTGATCGACATCGCCCTCGGGTCGGCCTTCGACTCGCCCGCCACCGGCGAGGTGTCGCCGGGTCAGGTGATGGGCGAGGTGGTCGAGGCGCTGACGAGATCGCGGCGGATCGCCACCACGGTCACGTCGTCGGGGTAGTCGCCCTCGGCGGCCAGACGGGTGATGCTCGTCACCGCGCCCGACGCGGTGGGCTCGGCGGCGGTCGCGACGTCGGCGGCCCTGCTGAGCGCCGACACGTCGTCGTCGAAGAGGTCGAGGACCCCGTCGCTGCAGATCAGCAGCAGGTCGCCGGGATCGAGACGCGTCGTGGTCGTCACCCAGGTCTGCGTGCCGTAGACCCCCATCGGGAGGTTCTCGGAGGCGATCACCTCGCGGGTGCCGTCGGCTCGGCAGATGACGCCCAGACCGTGACCCGCGTCGACCGCCGTCACCACGCCGCTCTCGGCGTCGAGCTGCAGGTGCAGCAGCGTGACGAAGGCGTCGACGGCCTCGAGATCCGTCTCGACCGCGCGATCGACGATGGACATCGTCTGACCGGGCTCGTGAGACGGGGTCGCGGCGCGGAGCGACGCCCGGACGGTCGCCGCGATCATCGCCGCACCGACCCCCTTGCCCATGACGTCGGCGAGGGTGACCACGAGGCCGTCCGGGGTCCGCTGCCAGTCGAAGAAGTCACCGCTGACCGCACCGCTCGGGATGCAGGTGCCGGCGACGTCGTAGCCCGGCAGATCGGGGGTCGACTGCGGCAGCAGCCTGCGCTGCACCCCGCCGCCGTCGAGCAGCTCCTGACGCGAGCGGGCCGCGCGGGCGGCGAGCACCTTGGTGATCTGCTCGCCGCTGAGCGACGCCATGCTGAACGACACGACGACGAGGAGCACGAGGGTGATCAGCGTCGTCGAGGGGGTTCCGAAGAACGTGACGAAGAGGTCGCTGCGCGGGCCGGCCGTCAGGAACGCCCCGAAGCGGATGAGGTAGTAGAGACCGAGGGCCCCCGAGGCCAGGATGAGCGGCCAGCGGGTCCGCGACAGCTGGGCGTCGAGCAGCACGATCTCGCGGGTGGAGAGACTGATGAGAGTGCCCATCAGGGCCAGATAGAGGGGTCCGCCCGACCAGTCGTTCGTCGCCGGCGAGTCGAAGGCCGACACGACCGTGACGAACGCCGCCGGTGCGACGACGAGCCACCACGGCGTCGGGCGGACCCGCAGGGATCTGCTGCCCATCCAGACCGATGCGGCGCCGGCGACCACGACGCCGTTGCCGAGGGGGTTGCCCCACACCTGATCGGCCGTGCCGTCTCGCAGATACGCGAAGGACCCGGCCATGAAGAGGACGAGCGCCGCGCACCACCAGAAGCTGAAGGCGGATCTCGTGCTGCGGTAGGTGACGAACGCGAAGAGCAGGAACAGGGTGAGGGTGATGACGCCGAACGCGATCCGCAGAGTGATGGAGTCGAGCAAGGAGGATCTCTGTTCGTTCGTAGTCGGGCGACCGGAGGACTCGACCTCGGCGGGTCGTCTCGGCGGCCTCGCACGGCCTCGGACCCCCACGGTATTTTAAGCCGCCGGAGGAGTCGGCAGGGCACCCCCAGTTGGGGAACGACCCGTTCGGGTCACGGGGAGAAGATCAGCAGGGCGAACACTCCGAACAGGACGAGATGGGCGACGCCGTGCAGCGCGTTGGTGCGCTTCGACGTGAAGGTGACGATGCTCAGCGCGAGCGTCGCCGCGATGAGGACCGTGTTCGCGGCCGACTCGCCGAGCACGACCGTCTCGCCGGTGATCAGGCCGATGACGAGCACCGCGGGGAGGGTCAGGCCGACGGTGGAGACGAAGGCGCCGAGCCCCAGGTTGATGGTCCGCTGGGTCTCGTTCCCCAGGGAGGCGCGGATCGCCGTCACGGCCTCCGGGGTGAAGACGATGAGGGCGATCAGGACGCCGCTCAAGGTCGCGGGGGCGCCGAGGAGGGCGATCCCGACGTCGAGCAGAGTGGCCAGATCGTGCGAGAGCAGCACAATGGGGAGGACGGTGACGACGAGCAGAGCCGAGTGGGTGATGACGAGGCGCCTGCTCAGGAGGGCGGTCGGCCCGGTCTCCGTCGCGCCCGCCGTCGTCTTGGACATCGTCGCCGCTGTGGAGGAGGGCTGCGTGAACAGCTCGCGGTTCTTCGTGGTCTGCAGGCCGAGGAAGGTCGCGTAGGCGGCGGCCGCCAGGACGGCGACGCCGAGCGCCTGCACGTCAGAGAACGATCCGGCGGCGGCCGAGGTGGTCGCATTCGGCAGGACGAGCGCCAGCAGCGTGAAGACGACGATCATGCCGAGGTACTGCGACGTGCCCTCCCGGTTGTAGCGCTGGGGGCCGTGCCGCAGTCCGCCGACCAGAAGAGCGGCACCCAGTACGCCGTTGATGATGATCATCATCACGGCGAAGAGGGAGTCGCGGGCGATGGTCGTCGACTCACCCGGCCCGAGCATGACGGAGGCGATCAGGATGACCTCGATGATCACGATCGACAGGGTCAGGATCAGGGTGCCGAAGGGCTCTCCGAGGGCTCTCGCCAGGTGCTCGGCCTCGTGGATGACGCGGAACGCCGCGACCACGATCGCTGCGAGGATCACGACGAACGACACCGCGGCCACCGGGGGAGCGATGGGGTCGTGGAGCAGACCCGGTCCGATGACGACGGAGGCGGCGACGACGAGCCACACGGCGACCAGCGGCACGAGGGTCGAGGGGGCGAGGACCACGCCGAGGGGCGTCGCCGGGGCCTCTCTCGAGGGGTGTGGACGAGTCGTGTGGGGCATGGTCACCTCCGCGAGGTCGTCCCCGAGAGCTGCCGACCCGCGGAGGTCGTCCCCCGGGGTGCATCGATCATTCGAAGATACCAGCGCCGCCCGAGCATCCCCGGTGCAGAACGCACGATCAGTGGCTGGCGCCGAGTTCGATGAGGAGCACGCCGCCGACGATGATGACGATGCCGAGGCTCATCAGCCGGGTCAGCGGCTCCTCGAACAGGAACCTCGAGATGATCGCGGTGACGGCGACCCCTGCCGCGGCCCAGATGCCGTAGGCGACTCCGAGGGGGATGCCGCCGGCGAGGGCGAGGGCGAGCATGGAGAAGGCGACGACGTAGCCGGCGGCGACGCCGCCGTACCAGCGCCTGTCGTCGATGGCGAGGCGGAGGGACGTCGTCCCGGCGACCTCGAAGGCGATGGCGAGGAGGAGGAACAGGTAGGCCATCAGTCGGTCTCCGGCTTCGTCGCAGCCTGGGCGCCGAGCTCGACGCAGAGGACGCCGACGATGACGACGACGATGCCGATGCCCATCAGGAACGTGATCGGCTCGCCGAAGAACAGACTCGATGCGACCGCCGTCAGGGCGACGCCGCTGGCACCCCAGATGCCGTAGGCGACCCCGAGGGCCATCCCGGTGCGGAGCACCAGGGCCAGGAGGATGAAGGCGGCGAGGTAGCCCACGGCGACCACGGCGTAGAAGGCGGGCTGCTCGAGGGCGGCTTTGAGCGACAGCGACGCGGTCACCTCGGACAGGATCGCCGCCGCGAGGAGCAGCCAGCCCTTCGTGGTCTCGTTCATGAGTCGGTCCCTTCGTCGATCGGGTGCGGAGCGATGTCACGGAGGGGCGCGGTGCCGACGTCCGGTTCGAAGACGGCGAGGGTGAACGCGGCCCGCTCGGTGGTCGTGTTCGCGTACGAGTGGGGCTGGTCGCCGTCGAAGGCGCAGGTGTCGCGGGTGCCGAGCGTGGTGCTGGCGGGGCCCGTCCTCAGGGTCACCGTGCCGGCGGTCACGTGCAGGATCTCCCTCGTGCCCGGTGCGTGGGAGAGGCTGTCGTGCTCGTCGCCCGGCTCGAGGCTCCACTGCCAGAGCTCGAGGACGTCCGGCGACGGCGTCCTTGCCAGCAGCACCCCCGATCCGCCTCCGGGGCTGCGCCAGAGGGTCGTCCCCTCGCCGTCGCGGGTGAGGGCCGCGGGCACGCCCTCCCGCTCGGCGACCAGGGTGGGCAGTCCGATCCCGAGCGCGTCGCTCAGCAGCAGCAGCGTCGTCACGCTCGGGTTCGTGTCGCCCTTCTCGACCTTGACGACCATCCGCCGGCTGACCCCGGATCGCTCCGCCATCTGGTCGAGCGTCCACCCGTTCGCCTGGCGCGACGCCCGGACGCGTCCGCCGATCAGTGCCGCGAGGTCGCCCATTCCGTTCACCATAGAGTGCACCGTAGTGCACTACCGTGGGCGCGAGGCGAAGACGGCCTCGAGCTCAGCAACTCGTCGTCGTCCATGATCAGATCATTTGACTGATTGACAGGACATGAGAACATGATTAGCCTGATCCTGTCGCCGGCATCAGGGTGGCACCCCGCGGCAGAGCGGGGAGCAGTCACCACAACCAATGGAGGAATCGTGGTCACGAACGCATCCGGAGGCTCTCCCCGAAGAGCGCTTCCCGCCCTGGTCTCAGGGCCTCACACCAGACGACTCGGCACCGTCGCGGTCATCGCGACGTTCGGCGGGCTGCTCTTCGGCTACGACACCGGTGTCATCAACGGCGCCCTCGACTCCATGGAGGAGAGCCTCGGGCTCACGCCCGCCAGTGAAGGCGTCATGGTGTCGGCGATCCTCATCGGAGCCGCCGTCGGCGCGTTCTTCATCGGACGCATCTCGGACGCCTTCGGCCGGAAGCCCACCATCAACACCCTGGCGATCCTGTTCTTCTTCGCCGCTCTCGCGTGCGTCCTCGCCCCCACCTGGGAGTTCCTCACCGGGGCTCGGTTCTTCCTCGGGATCGCGGTCGGCGGCGCCTCCGTCACGGTCCCCGTCTTCCTCGCCGAGCTCGCCCCGACGGAGCAGCGCGGCGGTCTCGTCAGTCGCAACGAGCTCATGATCGTCTCGGGCCAGCTCGCCGCGTTCACGATCAACGCCGTCATCGGCAGCATCTGGGGTGAGCACGACGACGTCTGGCGATACATGCTCTCCGTCGCCGTGCTCCCCGCCATCGCACTCTTCATCGGCATGTTCCGTGTGCCCGAGAGCCCGCGCTGGCTCATCGCGAAGGGCCGCGACGACGACGCCCTCGCAGTCCTCAAGCAGATCCGCGCCGACGACCGCGCCGTGGCCGAGATGGCCGAGGTCCGCGAACTCGCTGAAGAGGAGAAGGAGGCGAAGAGCGCCCGCCTCGCCGATCTCGTCGCCGAGCCATGGCTCCGCAAGATCCTGCTCATCGGGATCGGCCTCGCCGTCACCCAGCAGCTCACCGGCATCAACTCGATCATGTACTACGGCACTCAGGTGCTGCAGCAGTCGGGCTTCTCGCAGAGCGGCGCCCTGATCGCCAACGTCGGCGCCGGTGTGATCGCGGTCGTCGCCATGCTCGTCGCCCTCCGAGTCATCAACAGGGTCGGCCGACGCAACATGCTCATGTTCGGCTTCGCCGGCGTCGCGATCTTCCACCTGCTCATCGGCCTGTCGTCCCTCCTGATCCCCGAGGGCCTCGGCCGTGCGATCGTCGTCCTGATCTTCGTCATCTGCTTCGTCGGCACCATGCAGGGCACCATCGGGCCGCTCGTGTGGCTCATGCTCAGCGAGATCTTCCCCCTGAAGCTCCGCGGAGTCGGGATGGGCCTCACCGTGCTGATCCTGTGGCTCACGAACTTCGCCGTCAGCCTGCTCTTCCCGATCCTGGTCGCCGGCATCGGCATCTCGACGACGTTCTTCATCTTCGCGGTGCTGAACACCGCCTCCTTCGTCTTCGCCGCGACACGCGTCCCCGAGACCAACGGCCGCTCGCTCGAGCAGCTCGAGGAGGACTTCAGCACCGGGGCCATCTACATCGTGAAAGAAGGCAGGAAGTGACCGACAGCAGCTCTCTCGATGTCCTCACGATGGGTCGTGTCGGCGTCGACATCTACCCTCAGCAGTCCGGGGTCCCGCTCGAAGAGGTCGAGACGTTCAGCAAGTCCGTCGGCGGCAGCGCCACCAACGTCGCCATTGCCGCCGCTCGTCATGGGCGTCGCTCCGCCGTCCTCACCCGCACCGGCGACGACCCCTTCGGTCGCTACGTCGTCCGTGAGCTCGAACGACTCGGCGTCTCGACCCGGCTCATCTCGACGGTCGACGGCCTGAACACACCCGTGACCTTCTGCGAGATCTTCCCGCCCGACGACTTCCCGCTGTACTTCTATCGGCAGCCCAAAGCCCCCGACCTGATGATCACGGCCGGCGGTCTCGACCACGCGGCGATCGAGCAGGCGAGCGTCTTCTGGGCCACCGTGACGGGTCTCAGCGAAGAGCCGAGCAGGCAGGCGCACCATGTCGCGTGGCAGACCCGTGACCGCCGCCCGCTGACCATCCTCGACCTCGACTACCGGCCCATGTTCTGGAGCAGCCCCGAGGTGGCGACCCGCGAGGTGGGTCGGGCGCTCGAGCACGTGACCGTCGCCGTCGGCAATCGCGAGGAGTGCGAGATCGCGGTCGGCGAGACCGAACCCGAACGCGCTGCGGACGCCCTCCTCGATCGAGGCGTCGAGATCGCCATCGTCAAGCAGGGGCCGAAGGGCGTCCTCGCCAAGACGCGAGACGAACGCATCGAGGTGCCCGCGCATCGCGTCCAGGTCATCAACGGCCTCGGGTCCGGCGACGGCTTCGGAGGGGCGCTCTGCCACGGTCTACTCTCCGGCTGGTCGCTCGAACGCACCCTGAGGTTCGCCAACGCCGCCGGGGGCATCGTGGCCACGCGCTTCGAGTGCTCCACCGCCATGCCGACCACCGACGAGGTGGAGGCAGTCCTCCAGGAGGCGCACCATGTCTGATCCCATCGCACCCACCGTCGACTTCGAGCGACTCCGGAGCATCCGCGCCGCCGCCCCGCACCGGATCGCCGAGCTCCTCGCATCGAGAACGCGGCCCGCACCGCTGGCGGCCGACGGGCGCCTGTTCATCATCGCCGCCGATCACCCCGCCCGGGGCGCCCTCGGAGTGCGAGACGACGCCACCGCCATGGCCGATCGTTACGACCTACTCCGGCGACTGGTCGTCGCCCTCGACCGACCCGGCGTCGACGGGGTGCTCGGCACCCCCGACATCCTCGAAGACCTGGCGCTGCTCGGAGCACTCGACGGCAAGGTCGTCGTCGGCAGCATGAACCGCGGCGGACTCCAGGGCGCCTCGTTCGAGATGGACGACAGATTCACCGCCTACTCGGCCTCGTCCATCACGGAGTCGAACCTGGACTTCGCCAAGCTGCTCGTCCGCATCAACCTCGACGACGCCGGCACCGCAGCGACCCTCGACGCGACGGCGCGCGCGGTGACCGAGTCGGCAAGGCTGCGCCTGCCGATCATGCTCGAACCGTTCATGAGCAGCTGGGTCGACGGGCGGGTGAAGAACGACCTCACCGCCGACGCCGTCATCAAGTCGGTGGCGATCGCCTCAGGGCTCGGAGAGTCGTCCGCCTACAGCTGGCTGAAGCTCCCCGTGGTCGAAGACATGGAGCGCGTCATGGCTGCCACGACCCTCCCCACGCTGCTCCTCGGCGGAGACCCCGGCGGAGACCCGGCCGACACCTACCGTCGCTGGGCCGAGGCGCTCGCCCTCCCCGGCGTCCGAGGTCTCGTCGTCGGACGAACCCTCCTCTACCCGGGCGACGACGACGTCGCCGCCGCCGTGGACCTCGCAGCAGGCCTGGTCCACACGCCCGCCCACACGAACGGATCGACAGAACGATGACCTCCACGCCCACGGACCTCCCTCTCGTCGCGCACTGGATCGACAACGCCGAAGCACCCGGCGCCGGCGGACGCACCGCGCCCGTCTACGACCCGGCTCTCGGCCGCGTCACGAAGAACGTGTCGCTCGCCGACCGGTCCGAGATCGACGCCGCCGTCGCCTCCGCCGCCAAGGCCTTCCCCGCCTGGCGCGACCTCTCGATCACGAAGCGGCAGCAGATCATGTTCCGATTCCGCGAGCTGCTCCACGAGCGGAAGGGCGAACTCGCCGAGATCCTCACGAGCGAGCACGGCAAGGTCCTCTCCGACGCTCTCGGCGAGATCACCCGTGGCCTCGAGGTGGTCGAACTCGCGACCGGGTTCCCGCACCTGATCAAGGGCGAGTTCTCCCAGCAGGTCTCGACCGGTGTCGACGTGTACTCGACGAAGGCTCCGCTCGGCGTCGTCGGGATCATCAGCCCGTTCAACTTCCCGGCGATGGTGCCGATGTGGTTCTTCCCGATCGCCATCGCGGTCGGCAACACCGTCGTGTTGAAGCCGTCCGAGAAAGACCCGTCGAGTGCGATGTTCCTCGCCCGCCTCTTCGCCGAGGCCGGCCTGCCCGAGGGTGTGTTCAACGTCCTCCACGGCGACAAGGAGGCCGTCGACGGTCTGCTCGAGCACCCCGAGGTGAAGAGCATCTCGTTCGTCGGGTCGACGCCGATCGCGCAGTACATCTACGAGACCGCCGCGAAGCACGGCAAGCGCGTCCAGGCTCTCGGCGGTGCGAAGAACCACATGCTCGTGCTGCCCGACGCCGATCTCGACCTCGTGGCCGACAGCGCGATCAACGCGGGGTTCGGTTCGGCGGGTGAGCGCTGCATGGCGATCAGCGTCGTCGTCGCGGTCGAGCCCGTGGCGGACGAGCTGATCGAGAAGATCACGTCGCGCATGTCGGGCCTCACCGTCGGCGACGGGCGTCGCAGCTGCGACATGGGCCCGCTCGTCACCGAGCAGCACCGCGACAAGGTCGCCGGCTACATCGACATCGCCCTCGAAGACGGTGCCGACGTCGTCGTCGACGGCCGCGGCATCGAGGTCGACGGCGAGGCCGATGGCTTCTGGCTCGGCCCGACGCTGATCGACCGGGTGCCGCTGACGAGCCGGGTCTACACGGAGGAGATCTTCGGACCGGTCCTCTCGATCGTGAGGGTCGCCTCCTACGAAGAGGGGGTCGCCCTGATCAACGCCGGCGCGTACGGCAACGGCACCGCCATCTTCACCAACGACGGAGGCGCGGCGCGGCGATTCCAGGCCGAGATCGAGGTCGGCATGATCGGTATCAACGTGCCCATCCCCGTGCCCGTCGCCTACTACTCGTTCGGCGGCTTCAAAGACTCCATCTTCGGGTCCGACAAGGCGTACGGCATGCAGGGGTTCGAGTTCTTCACACGCGAGAAGGCGATCACATCGCGGTGGCTCGACCCGAGCCACGGCGGGGTGGACCTGGGATTCCCCCAGAACTGACCCGACGGAGGATCTCTCCCCAGGCTGCAGGCTCGCGACCACGGTGTCGCGGCACTCGATGATGAGGTGGACGACATGGACGACGACACACGCTGGTTCTTCCCCCGCGGCGACCTCGCCCGCCACGACTGGCAGACGGTGGTCGATGGCGAGGTCGACGGCTGGCAGCACACCGGGCTGAGGGTCGGCGAGCTGGCCGGCACCGGGGCGCGGCTGCCCGCGGTCGGCGTCGAGCGGATGATCGTGCCGCTGTGCGGCGACGTCGTGGTCGAGTGGAGCGATGCCCGCGGCGGCTCGGGCACCGTCGAGCTGGCGGGTCGCTCCTCCGTCTTCGAAGGCCCCGCCGACGTCGTCTACCTCGGCATCGACACGGAGGCGCGCCTCACCGGCGAAGGCCGGGTCGCGGTCGCCGAGGCCCCCGCCGACCAGGTGCTCGACGTGCAGGTGCTGCGAGCCGCCGACATCCCGGTCGAGATCCGAGGGTCGGGCCGCTCCACCCGCCAGGTGCACAACTTCGGCACGCCGGCGGGCCTCCACGCGCAGAAGCTCATCGTCTGCGAGGTCGTGACCCCGGCCGAGAACTGGTCGTCGTACCCCGCCCACAAGCACGACGAGTCCATCCCCGGCGTCGAGTCCCGACTCGAGGAGATCTACTACTTCGAGTCGGCCGTCAGCCGCGGTCTCGTCGCCCCCGAGCAGGCCGACCCCTTCGGCCTGTTCGCCACCTACAGCTCACCGGCGGGGCGGATCGACGTGAACCAGTTCGTCCGCACGGGCGACGTCGCCCTGGTCCCCTTCGGCTATCACGGCCCGGCCGTCGCGGCTCCGGGCTACGACCTCTACTACCTGAACGTCATGGCAGGCCCGGATCCCGAGCGTGCCTGGCTCATCACCGACGACCCGGCGCACGGCTGGGTCCGCACGCAGTGGGAGTCCCAGGCTCCTGACCCCCGACTGCCCTACCTCCCCGCAGCAGCACCGAAAGGACCACGTCGATGACGACGAGACGACTCACCGTCGGCCAGGCTCTGGTCGAGTTCCTCGCGAACCAGTGGACGATCGACGGAGACGTGCGCGAGCGCACGATCCCCGGCATGTTCGGCATCTTCGGCCACGGCAACGTCGCCGGCGTCGGCCAGGCCCTGAAGCAGTACCACGTCGACCGGCCCGGCCTCATGCCCTACCTGCAGGCGCGCAACGAGCAGGCGATGGTCCACGAGGCCGTCGGGTACGCCCGGATGCACCGGCGGCGCGCCACCTACGCGAGCACCGCCTCCGTCGGTCCTGGCGCGGCCAACATGCTCACGGCCGCCGCACTGGCGACGACCAACCGCCTCCCTGCGCTCCTGCTGCCGAGCGACACCTTCGCGACCCGGGTCAGCGACCCCGTGCTGCAGCAGATCGAGCTGCCGCACGACACCTCTTTGCAGGTGACCGACGCGTTCCGGCCGCTGTCGCGGTTCTTCGACCGGGTCGATCGACCCGAGCAGCTGTTCTCGATCGCTCTCGCCGCCCTGCGCGTGCTCACCGACCCGGCCGAGACCGGAGCCGTCACGATCGCCCTGCCCGAAGACGTGCAGGCCGAGTGGGTCGACGTGCCCGAGGAGTTCCTGCAGCCGCGCGAGTGGCACATCCGGCGGCCCGTCCCCGAACGCGGGCCGCTCGAGCGGGCGATCGCGGCGATCCGTTCGGCGGAGCGGCCGGTGATCGTCGCCGGCGGGGGAGTCCTCTACTCAGGGGCGGAACAGCGTCTCGACGAGTTCGCCCGCGCCACGGGCATCCCCGTGGGCACCACGCAGGCCGGTGGCGGCTCCCTCGCCTGGGATCATCCGCAGTACCTCGGCGGCATCGGGGCCACCGGCACCACGGCCGCTAATCGCATCGCGGCCGACGCCGACCTCGTCATCGGCATCGGCACCCGGTACAGCGACTTCACCACCGCCTCCCGAACCGCCTTCCAACACGCCGACGTCCGATTCGTGAACATCAACATCGCCTCGTTCGACGCCTACAAGCACGGCTCGCAGCTACCCGTCGTAGCCGACGCGCGCGAGGCCCTCGACGCACTCCTCGAGGCCCTCGCCGGGCACGCGGTGCCCGCCAAGCACGCAGCCCGCGTGGCGTCGGAGAAGACGGCATGGGATGCCCTCGTCGACGAGGCGTTCCTCCCGTCGGGGCTCGCCCTGCCCGGTCAGCCCGAGATCATCGGCGCCGTCCAGGCCGCCAGCGACCCCCGCGACGTCGTCGTCCAGGCGGCCGGGTCGCTGCCCGGCGACCTGCACAAGCTGTGGCGGGTCCGCGACCCGCTCGGCTACCACGTCGAGTACGCGTTCTCGTGCATGGGCTACGAGATCGCCGGTGGACTCGGCGTGAAGCGGGGCGCTCCCGATCGCGACGTCATCGTCATGGTCGGAGACGGCTCGTACCTGATGCTGCACACCGAGCTCGTGACGGCCGTGGCGGAGGGCATCAAGATCATCGTCGTCCTCATCCAGAACCACGGCTACGCCTCCATCGGGCATCTCTCCGAGAGCGTCGGCGCCGAGCGCTTCGGCACCCTGTACCGCCGACTCGACCCCGAGTCGCTCGACTTCCAGGGCACCGAGGTGCTCCCGGTCGATCTGGCCATGAACGCCCGCAGCTACGGTGTCGACGTGATCGAGGTGCAGCCGACCGAGAACGCCGTCGCCGACCTCTCCGCCGCTCTCGCCACGGCCAAGGCATCGTCGACGAGCACGCTCATCCACATCAACAGCGATCCGCTGGTCTACGCCCCCGACGGCGAAGGCTGGTGGGACGTCCCGGTCGCGCAGGTTTCGACCCTCGACAGCACCCGTGCCGCCCTCGTGGACTACCGCGACCACCAGGCCGGTCAGCGCCCCCTGCTGGGCTGACCCGCACCTCCACCTCGAACTCGACGACATCCTCTCGAAAGGCACCGCCGCCATGACCGACACCGTCACCGATCCCGACGCCACGCCGTCCGTCGCCTCGACCGCCTCGGACGCGCCCGGACTCCGCATCGGCACCGCCCCCGACTCGTGGGGCGTCTGGTTCCCCGAACACCCCAGCCAGATCCCGTGGCCGAGGTTCCTCGACGAGGTGCAGCAGGCCGGCTACCGGTGGATCGAGCTCGGCCCCTATGGCTACCTGCCCACCGACCCTCACCAGCTCGAGGACGAACTCGGCAAGCGCGACCTGCTGCTTTCGGCCGGGACCGTCTTCACCGGGTTCCACAAGGGCGACGACCAGTGGCAGCGCGCGTGGGACCAAGCGCTCGCCATCGCGGGGCTCGCCTCGCAGCTCGGCGCCGAGCACCTGGTCGTCATCCCCGACCTCTGGCGCAGCGACTCGACCACGGAGGTCCTCGAGGCTCGCACACTCACCGACGACCAATGGGCGAAGCTCGGCGCCGGCCACGACAAGCTCGGCAAGGCGCTGCTCGAGGAGTTCGGGGTGAAGCAGCAGTTCCACACCCACGCCGACAGCCACGTCGGCACGTATCAGGAGACCGAGCGGTTCCTCGCCGAGACCGACGCGCGCTTCACGAACCTCTGCCTCGACACCGGCCACTTCGCCTACTACGGCGGCGACAACGTGCGCCTCATCGAGGCCCACCCCGACCGCATCGGCTACCTGCACCTCAAGCAGGTCGACAGCGACCTCCGCTTCACCGTGCTGAAGAACGACGTGCCCTTCGGCGACGCGGTCGCGATGGGCGTGATGGTCGAGCCCCCGAAGGGCGTACCCGAGCTGGCGCCCGTGCTCGAGGCGGTCAGCCGCATCGATGCCGACATCTTCGCCATCGTCGAGCAGGACATGTTCCCGGTCGCGTCGATCGACCTGCCCCTCGGCATCGCCACCCGCACCCGCGAGCACATCTTGAGCTGCTCGCCCCGCGCCCGCCTCGTCTGACGACACCCCTGTTCGAAGGAGAACCAGCCATGACCCCCATCACCCACGATCTCCGTGTCGCCGTCGTCGGCGCCGGCATGATGGGCGCCGACCACGTCGCCCGGATCGCCTCGACCATCAGCGGCGCCACGGTCGTCGCCGTCGTCGACCCCGACACCGCGCGAGCGACCGCAGCCGCCGCCCAGGCGCCGGGTGCCATCACCGCGGCCGACTTCGAGGAGGCGCTCGGCGCGACAGAGATCGACGCCGTCATCATCGCGACCCCGGGCTTCCTTCACGAGGCCGTGCTGATGCCCGCCCTCGAGCGTGGTCTCGCGATCCTGTGCGAGAAGCCGCTCACCACCGACGAGGCCGCCTCCCTGCGCGTCCTCGAGGCCGAGCAGAAGCTCGACCGACCGCATATCCAGGTCGGATTCATGCGCCGCTTCGACCAGGGCTACCAAGACCTCCGGGCGCTCGTCGCCTCGGGCGAGCACGGCGCCCTGGTCGCGCTGCACTGCGCCCACCGGAACGCGACGACCCCGCCCAGCTACTCGGAAGAGATGCTGATCCTCGACTCCGTCATCCACGAGATCGACGCCGTGCCCTTCATCGCCGGCGAGCCGATCGTCGCCGTCGAGGTCAAGAAGCCGCGCCGCAACTCCCTGGCCCCCGACGGTCTCCGCGACCCGCAGTTCGTCCTCCTCGAGACGGTGTCGGGCACGCTGGCCGTCGTCGAGATCAACGTCAACATCCAGTTCGGCTACCAGGTGACCACCGACGCCGTCTTCGAGAGCGGTGTGGCCTCGATCGGTCGCGAGACGGGCCTCCAGCTGACCAGCGCCGGTCGCGTCGGCGCGCCGGTCTCGCCGACGTTCAAGGAGCGCTTCGGCGCCGCCTACGACACGCAGGTGCAGCGCTGGGTCGACGCCGCCCGCCGGGGGACCATCGACGGGCCGAGCGCCTGGGACGGCTACCTGGCCAGCGTCGTCGCGACCGCGGGCGTCGAGGCCCAGCGGACGGGGCGCCGGGTCGAGGTCGACTACGCGATCGAGAGACCGACGTTCTACGACCTGCCCGCCGGTGCCGACGCCGCCATCGAGGCCTAGTCCGTGGTCAAGATCGCACTCGACCCCACGCCGTTGCACCACAGCCACTCCCTGCTCGAGATCCCGGCGAAGGTGGCCGAGCTGGGTTACGACCACCTCCAGCTCACGCCCCACCAGGACTTCATCCCGTTCTTCCGTCACCCGAAGGCCGACGACGACCTCGTCGACGCCTTCGCCGCCGCCTGCCGGGAGGCGCGGGTCGAGATCGCATCGGTGCTGCCGGTTCTCCGCTGGTCAGGCCCCGACGAGGAGTCCCGTCGGGCCGCCGTCAAGCAGTGGAAACGCGTCATCGAGATCACCGCCCGCCTCGGCGTCGGCGTGATCAACACCGAGTTCAGCGGGCGCCCCGAGCTGCAGGAGGAGTCGGAGCGCCAGTTCTACTGGTCGATGGAGGAGCCTGCCGATCATCGAGCGGGAGGGCATCCAGGTCTACATCGATCCGCACCCCGACGACTTCGTCGAAGACGGACTCGAGGCTCTGCGCGTGATCCGAGGGCTCAACTCCTCGAACGTGGGTCTGGCCTACGTCGCCTGCCACACGTTCCACTACGGCGGCGACATGGCGGAGATCATGGCCGCCGCGGGGCGGACACTCGGGTTGGTCCACATCGCCGACACCTTCGACCACCGCCGGTCGCACGGTCTGCGCTACATCACGAACCCGCCCGGCACCTCGGCCCGGGTGCACCAGCACCTGAAGATCGGCGACGGAGACGTCGACTGGGACTCCTTCTTCGACGGTCTCGGGCAGCTCGGCTTCTTCGACCGCTCCGACACGATCGCCGTCTCCAGCGTCTTCGCCGAGGACGAAGACGTCGACGCCGTCAGCCGCTACCAACGAGAGCAGATCCGGAACCGGATCATCGCCGCGTCCCGCGCCTGACCGCGCTCAGCCCAGCAAACAGACGACCCCTCCGGGAGGAGACCGATGACGACCGTCACCGAAGCCGCAGTCACACCCCTCGACGACCGCCCCCCTCTGCTCAGAGCGGCGCAGGACACCCCCACCAGCCTGTGGAACGACTCGGCCGATCCCGCCGAGCTGGCCGCCTCCATCGGATTCGGTGCGGTCGGTGCGACCTGCAATCCGGTCATCGCCTACACGGCCATCAAGAACGACCTGGGCACCTGGGTCCCCCGCCTCCGCCAGATCGCCGAGGAGCACCCCACCGCCGGCGAGTCCGAGATCGGCTGGCTCGCCGTCGAGCGGCTCAGCATCGAGGCGGCGGCACTGCTCGAGGGCGAGTTCGAGGCCTCGGGTGGTCGCAACGGTCGGCTGTCGATGCAGACCGATCCGCGCCTCCACCGAGACGCCGACGCGCTCGTCGAGCAGGCCGTGCACTTCTCGTCGTTGGGGAAGAACATCATCGTGAAGATCCCCGCCACGCGGGTCGGGATCGAGGCCATCGAGGAGGCGACCTATCGGGGTGTCAGCATCAACGCGACGGTCTCATTCACCGTCGCCCAGGCCGTCGCGGTGGGGACCGCCATCGAACGGGGTCTCGATCGCCGCACGGCCGAGGGGATCGAGAACCACGAGTTCGGATCGGTCGTCACGATCATGGGCGGGCGCCTCGACGACTGGCTGAAGGCCGTCGTGAAACGCGACCACATCATGATCGACCCGGGGCACCTCGAATGGGCCGGCGTCGCCGCCCTGAAGAAGGCGCACCACGAGTTCGTCGCCCGGGGCTTCCGTTCGCGCATCCTGTCGGCGGCGTTCCGCAATCACCTGCAGTGGTCCGAGCTCGTCGGCGGAGACCTCGTCGTCTCGCCCCCGTTCGCGTGGCAGGTCGACATGAACGCGGCCGAGCTGCCTGTGGAAGACCGGATCGACGTCCCCGTCGACCCGCGCATCCTCGACTCGCTGGCCACGAAGCTGCCCGAGGAGTGGCACCGTGCCTACGACGTCGACGGCATGACGGTCGACGAGTTCGAGCGGTTCGGTGCCGTCGTCAGGACGCTGCGGCAGTTCCTCGAGGCGGACGCCCAGCTCGACGCCCTCGTCCGCGACGTGCTCGTGCCCGCCGTGTGATCCGACGGTGAAGACGCGCAGGAGGCGCGGTGTCCGCATCAGGGCACCGCGCCTCCTGCTGTCCGGGCTGGTGCGAGCCGTCGCGCTTTGTTAGAATGTAATGACATTAGCCCCCACGTTAGGACGACCACCATGCCCCTCGTTCGCATCGACCTGATGACCGGCCGGACACCCGAACAGATCACCTCGATCGCCGACGCGATCCACCAGGCGATCGTCGATGTCTACGGCATCCCCGTCCGTGACCGCTTCCAACTCGTCAACGAGCTACCCGCAGGGCGCATCATCGCCGAAGACGCCGGGCTGGGCTTCGAACGGACCGGCGGCGTCGTGATGATCCAGATCTTCACGCAACGGGGGCGGAGCGACGAGACGAAGCAGGCCCTCTATGCCCGCATCGCCGCGGGCCTCGACGCGGTCGGCGTCGCGGGGGAGGACGTCTTCATCGGCTACGTCGAGAACGGCCCGCAAGACTGGTCGTTCGGGTTCGGGGTCGCTCAGTACCTGAACGGCGAGTTGAGAGTGCCCGCCGCGGCGCCGACCCTCGGCTGACGGATCGTCTTGTCGACGAGCGTCACTCGTCGACGAGCGTCACCTGTCGAGGAGGGTCACTTGTCGACGAGGGTGATCGAGAACGAGTAGAGGTCGGGTCGGTAGCAGTGGTGCCCGACCTCCACGGCGCGACCGGAGGCGTCGTACGCGGTGCGGGTCATCGTCAGCACGGCGCCCCGGGGCTCGATCTCGAGCAGGTGCGCCTCGTCGAAGTGGGCGGCGCGAGCGCCGATCTGCTGCTTGGCGACCCGCATGGTGACGCCGTGTGCTCGCAGCAGCTGGTACAGGCCCCGGGTGCTGAGGTCGTCGTCGGAGAACTGAGCGAGATCGAGTGGGAGGAAGTTCTCCAGGATCGCGACGGGCACACCATCGGCCAGACGGAGACGCCTCACATTGCTCACCTGGTCTCCAACTCCTATGCCGAGCGCGAGGGCGGTCTTCTCATCGGCGGGGACGACGGCGTGCGCGAGAAGGCGTGTCGTGGGGGCCTGGCCGCTCTCGGTGAGATCCTCGAACAGGCTCGTCAGTTCGACGTTGCGCGTGACAGGGCCGTGCACCACCTGTGTGCCGATGCCTCGTCGACGGACGACGAGGCCCTTGTCGACGAGCTCCTGGATGGCCCGACGGATGGTCGGTCGAGAGAGTCCGAGTCTCTCGCCGAGACCGACCTCGTTCTCGAGTCGGGCCCCCGCGGGGAGTCGGCCGCTCAAGATGGAGGCTTCGAGACGCGTGGAGATCTGATACCAGAGCGGGACGGGCCCGTGCCGGTCGAGATCTGCGAAGAGGTCGGCTGGGAGCTGCGTATCAGTCACTCGCCACCTCGCCCCTCCGACATGTCTTGACAATAGTAGGCAGGAGCCGAGCCCGGTGGCTACTCGTGCGCCCGGGGTGCGGCGGGCGCAGAGGAGAAGCCCCCTCCCGCACGAGGTGCGAGAGGGGGCCCACCGGGAACACCGGCCCCGCCCGGGTGGGCGGAGCCGGCTGTCGTCACGGATTCACCAGAGGGTGTTATTCCGTGGCGACGGTGATCTTCGCGACGCCGACGAGCATCTCGTCCTGGACGGCGTCGGTGCTGAAGGTCTCGTTCAGCAGCGCGGCGGCGTCGGGGCTGATGTGCACGG
Source organism: Frigoribacterium sp. AC394 (assembly GCF_979258095.1). Taxonomy (NCBI): domain Bacteria; kingdom Bacillati; phylum Actinomycetota; class Actinomycetes; order Micrococcales; family Microbacteriaceae; genus Frigoribacterium; species Frigoribacterium sp. AC394. The sequence continues at coordinate 2,581,638 of NZ_OZ409834.1, forward strand.
TCGTGCCCTCGAGGACGGCGTTGGTGCCCTCCATCTGGAGGGGCTTCAGGGTGCCGCCCCAGAGGTTGAACAGGTAGGCGTCTTCGACGACGACCTCGCCGTTGGCGGACACGGTGCCGTAGAGCTTCGACTCGCCCGGGTCGATGCGGAAGTCGGTGAGCTCGACGGTGGTGTCACCGGCGGTCAGCGACAGGCCCGAGCCGTCGTGGTCGAGCTCGCCCTGGACGTAGGGGCGCACGTCGGAGGAGGGGTCGTAGTAGTCGACGTTGCCGCCGGTGATCGGGAACGCGAAGGTGCCCGTGGCGCCGTCGAAGGTTCCGGTGCCGACCGGGGCCGGGGTCAGACCCAGCGAGGTCAGCGCGTCGACGAAGGACTGGTCGACGGTGACCTGGGTGTCGACGCCGTTGCTGAGGTCGGGGAGCGAGGCGACCGGGGTGGCCTCGGCGCTGGGCTCGGCCGATGCCGATGCCGAGCTGGTCGACTCGGTGGAGCCGCTGTTGGAGTCCATCGAGCACGCGGCGAGCGAGAACACGAGGGCGCCGGAAGCGACGAGGCCGAGTCCGACCTTGGTGATCTTCTTACGGGAGAAAGCATTCATGATCAGGTCCTTTTCTGTGATTCCCGGTGGGGATGAAAAGGATTCGCCACCCTCCCGAGAAACGATTGGAACCGATCTCCTTCGTTACCTTTCCGTGATGAAGGGGGGCTCGAGCGAGACGACTACGGGCGCGCCCCCGGTCGTCCGACACGATGCTGACCGGGCGTTGACGTTCTCCTGACGGGCTGCTGACGCGTGTCTCGCGAGGCTGATCCCACAGCAGATCACCGGCCGGACCCCCGGCCCTCACGCGAAGGAATCCGCACATGACCCGCCGTAGCCGCTTCACCGTCCCCGCCGTCGCCCTCTCCGCCGTGGCCCTGCTCGGCATCACGGGCTGCACGGCCGCGACGGCCGACACCGCCTCCGACGCGCCCTTGCCGGCTGCCGCTCCGAGCGACGCCGAGGTGCAGGCCCTGTTCGACGACTGGAACGCCTCGCTCGCCACGGGCGACCCCGAGCAGGTCGCCGAGCACTACGCCGACGACGCGGTCCTGCTGCCGACCGTCTCGCCCGGCATCCACGACACCGAGGAGGAGCGGCTCGAGTACTTCGAGGGCTTCCTGCTCGACGAGCCGTCGGGTGTGATCACCGAGGGCGTCGTCCGCGACCTGGGCGACGGGTACGTCTCGCACTCCGGTCTCTACACGTTCACGATGGGAGCGAGCGGCGACGTCGTACCCGCGCGGTTCACGTTCGTGTACGCCGAGACCGACGGCGAGTGGAAGATCGTCGAGCACCACTCCTCGAAGGAGCCGGTGAAGCAGTAGGCGATCGTGTCGACCCTCGGCGCACCTCCGGCGTCCGTTCGTTTTCTGTCCAGCCGCGACTGAGACGATCCGGTGTGCACGTTCTCCTCGTCGAAGACGATCCCGCGATCGCCGGGTCCCTGTGCGAGGGTCTCGCGCGCTATGGCTACGAGGTCGACTGGGTGACGACCGGGCGGGAGGCGCTGGCCGCCGAGGCGCCCGGCGTGGTCCTCCTCGACCTCGGTCTGCCCGACATGGACGGCCTCGACGTGTGCCGCCGTCTGCGCGCCCGGTCGAACGTGCCGATCATCGTCGTCACCGCCCGCGGCGACGAGGTCGACACGGTCGCGGGGCTCGAGGTCGGGGCCGACGACTACGTCGCGAAGCCGTTCGGGGTCCGCGAGATCGTCGCGCGGATCCGCGCGGTGACCCGCCGGCACGCCACCGACGCGACGGGCGAGGGAACGGAGCTCGCGCCTCCTCCCGTCCGGCTCGGCACGGTCACCATCGACGTCGCGGCCCGCCGCGTCACGCAGGGCGACGCCGAGATCGCACTCGCCCCGAAGGAGTTCGATCTGCTCGTCGCCCTGGCCCGCCGGGTCGGATCGGTCGTCACCCGGGAGGCGCTGATCGACGAGGTCTGGGACACCCACTGGTTCGGGTCCACCCGCACGCTCGACGTCCACGTGTCGGCGCTGCGGCAGAAGCTCGGCGCGGCGGTCGCGATCACGACCGTGCGCGGGGTGGGGTTCCGGGTGGAGCACGCCGATGCGTCGTAGGCTCATCGCCTCGTACCTGGTGATCGTCGGCCTCGCGCTCGTCACGTTCACGGTGCCGGTCGGCATCCAGCTGAACGACCTGCTTCGCGACGGTCAGCGCGAGGTGGCCCTGAGGGAGGCGCGCACGATCGCGGTGCTCCTCTCGACGGCGACGGAGGCGGACGACGCGACGGCCCGCGGTGCCCGACTCGCACTCGTCCGGCTGCGCGACGAGATGGAGGATCAGACCGACGGTCGCGTCGAGCTGATCGGCGTCGATCGGCGACCCGCCCTCGGTCGCGAGGTCGTGGGGGTCGACGACGACGATTTCGACGCGGCCCTGTCGGGCGAGGAGCGCGTGCGGACGCTCGACGACTCCGTGCTCGGCGAGCGCGGTCTGCAGGTGACCGTCCCCGCGGTGACCGACGACGGATGGGTGGACGGCGCCGTGCGGGTGACCGTGCCGTCCGCGCCCGTCGACGCGCAGGTGCAGGGCGTGTGGCTCTTCCGCCTCGGGGCCGGCGTGATCGTGCTCGTCCTGTCGGTGATCGCGAGCGCCGTCGTCGCGACGTCGCTGCTGCGGCCGCTCAGGCTGCTCGACGCCATGGCCGATCGCATCTCGCGCGGCGACGTGAGCGCCCGGGTGGATCTCGACGAGATGAGCACCTCCGAGGTGCGGCGTCTGGCGAGCACGTTGAACGACGGCACGCGGCGCATCGAGGTGCTGCTCACCGCGCAGCGCGCCTTCACCGCCGACGCGTCGCATCAGCTGCGGACGCCGCTCACCGCTCTGCGCCTGGGTCTCGAGAACCTCCACGACCGTCTCGACGACCCGGGCGACAAGGCGGCCGTCGATCGCGCCCTCAGCGAGTCGGGTCGTCTCAGCCGTCTCGTCTCCGACCTGCTCGAGCTGGCGCGGAGTCAGGCGTCGACGGCCACGCCGGTGCGGGTCGACATCCGCGGCGTCCTCGACGAGCGGGCGGACATCTGGTCGTCGGCGGCGGAGGACGTCGGGGTGGCCATCGTCGTCGATCTGCCGGGCGGTGAGCTGCCGGTGCTGGCGACCCCGGGGCATCTCGAGCAGGCGCTCGACAACCTGATCGACAACGCGGTGCGGGCGAGTCCGGCGGGTGCGACGGTGACGCTCCGGGCGGCGCCGACGTCGGACGGGGTCGTGGTCGAGGTGAGCGACCAGGGCGGCGGCATGACGGCGGACGACCGCGCCCGGGCGTTCGACCGCTTCTGGAGCACGGCACCGGGCGGCTCGGGTCTCGGGCTCGCGATCGCCCGCGAGCTCGTCGAGCACGACGGCGGGTCGATCGGCCTGGCCGACGCCCGGGGTGGCGGGCTCACGGCCGCGCTCCTCCTGAGGGGCGGCGGGTCGGACCTGCAGGAGGCGCACCAGGGTCCGACCGGGCGCCCGCCGCTCCGGTCGCGTGCGCGGTGAGCGGGGTGGCACGGCCTTCGCCCCCGGTGCAGGCGTCTGGTCTGTTCATGAGTGCTCACGGGGGAAGCAGCCCGGGGCGTTCGGCTTGCGACATCGCCTCAGAAGGGGCGCGGTGTGCTGCCCCCAGTTCGGGGCGACTAGTTCAGAATCTCGACCTGTTCTAGGCAGAGGATTCCCTGGCCACGGACCGTAATGGTCGGTTCGGTCCCAATCAGCGGATGGGACCAGCGGCGGGCTAAGTGCGCAGTGGACTCGAAGGTTTCTCATAGGTTGTGGGGGTGGGGATCATGGGGGTCCCTGGTTATTGGGGTCTTCGACTCTGTCGTCTCGTTCTCTTGTTCTGCCGCGCCTGACGTCTTTCGGAGTTGTGGCTCTGCTTCTTGCTCTCGCGGTCGCCTTCGGGGTCATCGCAGGTCCGGCTCCTGCGCGTGCGGATGATGCGGCGACGGGCCCTGGTGGGTTGTTCGTATCGGCGCTGGGCCGGTTGTTCGACACGGAGACGCGTGCGGGTAATGCTCCGGCGTCGGTGACGGCGGCGAACAAGTGGTACCCGGTCCAGGTGACAGGTATTGCCGGGATCCCGACGGAGCTGGACTACAACGACAACGGCACGGTCAAGACCGCGACCGCACCCGGGAACGGTGCGAACCGAACCCAGTACGCATACAACGACGACAAGCAGCTGATAAAGATCACCCCCGTCACCGGGACCAGCCTTGGGGTGAAGGACTACACCTACGACGGATACGGGCGGGTCAAGACCGAGACCGACGGCCGCGGGAACACCACGACCTACACCTACGACCGTGCCGACCGGCTGCTCGTGACCGCCATCACCGGCGGCATCACCGTCACGAACACCTACGACGCCGCAGGCCGCCTGACACGCAGCGTGAGCCCGACCGGAACGATCACCAACACCTACGACCAGCAAGGCCGCCAGCTCACAACGGCCAACACCGCCGGGGGAGGGACGATCTCGTACGCGTACGACAAGGCCTCGAATCAGATCTCCTCGACCGACGTCGGCGGCACCTACGCCAACTCCTACGACTCCTCGAACGTCCTCCTCACCAGCACCTACCCCAAGGGCACCGGAACCGGACGAGTCGTCTACGAGACAGACGAGAACGGCCGCCGCATCAACACGTGGCTGAACTCCAACAACGAACACACCACCTGGTCCGCACGACAGAACACCACCTACGACACCTCCGGCCGCGTCGCAGGGCTCAAGGCATGGACCGGGACCGGCAACACCAGCAACCAGGTCGTCTACGACGTCACCTACTGCTACAACGCCGGCACCGCAGCACCCACCTGCGGCACCGCACCTGCGAATGACCGGTCCAAGCTGCAGTGGTCGAAAGACAACCGCACCGGGCAGGTCACGACCTACACCTACGACGGCCAGGGCCGGGTCACCCAGGTCGCCCAGACCGGCGCGACGGCTTCGAACAACACGTACAAGTACACCTACGACATGCGAGGGAACCGCCTGACTGCGGTCGTGACGGGTGCGAATCCGTCGTCGCAGACGCTGACGTACAACGCGGCGAACCAGATCACCACGACCGGGTACACCTACGACGGCGCCGGGAACCTCACGAAGAACCCGACGACGGCGTTCACCTACAACCCGGCGCAGCAGATGACCAAGGCCATCCGCGGCGGCGTCACCACCGACTACACCTACGCCGGCGCCGACCAGAAAGCCGTCCTGTCACAGAGCGTGTCCACCGGGACCGACTACCGCACCGTCTACGGCAAAGCCGACAGCAACGGGAACCCGCAGATCGTCACCTACACCGGTGGGAACAACTCCTCCCACGTGTTCAGCGACCCCGTCACCGGGCAAGCATCCCTGTTGACGACGTCGACGGATGTGGTGTCGATGTACCTCTGGGACGGCCTCGGCAACCCCACAGGTCTCCTCACCGACGGTGCGTCGAACCCGGTCCCGGCAACGTATGACCCGTACGGGCTCCGCGCCCTGAGCGCCGCGAACACGGACACCGGGGTTGCACAGAACCCGTATGCGTTCAAGGCCGGCATTTACGACCGCGGCACCGGCCTGGTCAAGTTCGGCCTCCGCTGGTACGACGTCACAACCGGTGCCTGGACCCAACAAGACACCCTCGACGCACCCCTGGATCCGAGTAACGCCAACCGATACAGCTATGCAGCGGGGGATCCAATCAATGTTTCGGATCCAACGGGACTTGCGAGCACATATTGCAATCTGACGGGAGGTGCCACGGTCATTGCAACCGGCGTATCAGCGACCGCTGTTCTTTACACGGCCCTCACCGCGCCTGCCAACGCTATCCCAGTTGTTGGGCAGGCAAATAGTGCTGGGGGAATTCTTACTGCCGCAACCGCCGGTTTTGTTGCAGCCCTCGCCGGCGGAGCATACTTCTTCGGTGGCTGTTAGGGTACATTGTGATCATTTTAATTCCGGTTATTTCTTCGCTACTTTTTGTAGTGACTCTGCTAATCTTCAGACTTAGGCAACGAAGCAAAAAAGGCGTTACTCAACAATGGCGGGCGTTCACTGTGGTATTTGTGGTTGCCCTGATTTCTGTCAATATCGCAACTCTTGTGGCCTATTTGCTAGAGGTGTAGTTCATTTTCGCAGGGAGCATTCAGATTTCAGTGACCCCGTCACCGGGCAGGCGTCCCTGTTGACGACGTCGACGGATGTGCTGATGTATGTTGGGACGGCCTCGGCAACCCCGTCGGCCTCTTCGCCGTCAACTCGTCGAACCCCGGTCCCGGCAACGTGCAACCCGTACGGGCTCCGCACCCTAAGCGCCGCCAACTCGACACCGGGGTCGCGCAGAACCCGTATGCGTTCAAGGCCGGCATTTACGACCGCGGCACCGGGCTCGTAAAGTTCGGTCTCCGTTGGTACGACGTCGTTACAGGCGCTTGGACGCAGCAAGACACCCTTGACGCACCCCTGGACCCCGGCAACGCCAACCGATACGGATTTGCTGCAGGCGATCCCATCAACAACTCAGACCCCACGGGTAGGTACAGTTCTGTCGGAACCTACGCCTTGCAGTGCGCAAGTGGCGCCCTCCAGGGAGGACTGCTGAAAGTCGGCTTGGCAGGTGCAGCTGCCGGACCGGCCGGTATCGGCGTGGCTTTGGCTGGGGGATGCCTCTCGGGTGTGGCCGTACAACTAACATCCGATATCGCTGGACCCCGTACTGCCGCTGGCGCTAGCTACGCGCTTGGAATCTCAGCAGTCACCACAATCGGTAAAGCATTTCTGTAAATCGAGGGCAGTATCGCATGGTTTTTCAAGATCCACTCTGGACTTTACTCGCGACCGCAGTGATCGCCTTAGTTAGCGCCATACTATTTTTCGTACGTCATAACCGAAAGAACAACGATGACTGATCCTGGCGTCTGGCTTCTAATCGCCTGTGTTGTGGCCATAATTGTTCTCTATTTACTCAGAAATGTAGCGTCAAATTATGACGCTAAACGCGATGCCAAAAAGGGTGTACGTAAAACAGTGCGGCCTTGGATATGGGTTATTCTTGCCGTACTTGCCGTACTTGCCGTACTTGCCGTACTTGCCGTACTTGCCGTACTTGCCGTACTTGCCGTACTTGCCGTACTTGCCGTACTTGCCGTACTTGCCGTACTTGCCGTACTTGCCGTACTTGCCGTACTTGCCGTACTTGCCGTACTTGCCGTACTTGCTGTCATAGTGATAGTAGGAAACTTGTACCGAGCCCTTAATTGACGGCTACATGCGAAGCTATCTTCCCTTCTATCCGGGCGCCGACCAGAAAGCCGTCCTGTTTAAGAGTGTTTCCGCCTGCACCGGCTACCGCACCGTCTACGGCAAGGCTGACGGGAACGGGAACCCGCAGATCGTTACCTACACCGGCGGAAACAACTCCTCCCATGTGTTCAGCGACCCTGTTGCTGGGCAAGCCTCGCTGCTGACGACGTCGACGAATTTTGTGTTGATGTACCTCTGGGACGGACTCGGCAACCCCGTCGGGCTCCTGACTGATGGTGCTTCGAACCCGGTCCCCGAAACGTACGACCCGTACGGGCTCCGCGCCCTGACCGCAGCCAACTCGGACACCGGGGTTGCCCAGAACCCGTTCGCGTTCAAGGCCGGCATTTACGACCGCGGCACAGGCCTCGTGAAATTCGGGGTCCGCTGGTACGACGTCGTCACAGGAGCTTGGACGCAACAAGACACTCTTGACGCACCCCTCAACCCCGGCAACGCAAATCGATATGCGTATGCCGGAGGGGATCCGATAAATGCGAGTGACCCTACCGGGTACGTTGGCACATGCGGCTCAAACGTCTTTGGGCTTGTAACCGGCGGTCTCAGTTTCGTGTTCGGTGCCGTTACGCTAGTGGCATCTGCATTCTTGGCCCCTCCCACCTTTGGAGGATCATTGATCCTCGGTGTCCCAGGCGCGCTTGGCCTTGCGGCCGGGGGAGCAGGGCTGGTGGTGTCGATCGATGGCGTTCGTGATAACTGTTAGATAGCAAAAGGTGAGATGTTATGAATGAAAACAGGATACCTTTATGGCTAAAGGTAATCGCCATCAGTGGGCTTGTTTTTGGCGCTCTTAGTCTCTTTTTTGTATCATTAGGTTCACCAGACGTGCGGTTGTTTGTGCTTTTTGGCTCGGCAATATGTGTTATCGCGGCGGTCGTGACTGCCGCTATTATGCGAAAATATTAGGAGTGTGTGACGAGTGCAGAGGATAGGACGGGCCCCAAAATGGCAGGCCCGCTGCGTGCCTGCTGCTCGTCAACCGCATCCGGGAGGCTGCGGTTTCTCGGCTAGGTAATTGAGTAAATAGATGAATGGCTCAGCGCAAGTCATGCGAGTCAATAGATCAAGTTAATTAGAAAGCATCACGTCTGAATAAGAGATGCTTGTTAGGAGCTGAGCGTGAACAAGTACCAGCGCGCGCTCATTTGGATCCTTGGTCCTATAGCTGCTTTGTTTGTCGTATTTGGGGTTGTTGCCGCGATAACAGGCTTTACTCCTTGGGTCCCTCTTTTGGTTGCAGGGGTCCTCATTCTCGCCAGTGCCACGGTGGTTTGGTCATATCTGGCTAAGGCGCCGCAGCAGAAAGATTAGCGACTCATCAAGAGCGCAGGAGGGCCTCGTCTTTCGACGGGGCCCTCCTCGCCGCATGTCGAACTGGCCCGGTCTTCGGGCTCTCTCGATCGTGGCTCTCGCCGTGATCGTCGGCGAGGTCGTCGTGCTCCTCTTCCTCGAGGGGCAGCTGACGAGCATCGTCGGCGGTGGACCGGGGCTCACGTCCGGCTACGTGCCCTGCGTCACCGGTGGAGACGATCCTCGCTGCACGTAGGGCCGTCTGCGAGCGACTCGTGTTCGCCCGGTAGCCGAATCGTGCATCGGGCGTGCCATGAGGGCACAATTGGGGCTGAACCCTCGGCCCCTAGCTCTGAACGGCTCGAACGGTCTTCCGGACGGCGTCCTCGACGAGGGCCCGGCGCGCATCCGCGTCGTCCCGTTCCGACTCGTGCACGAAGGCCACGGAACCGCGCCGAGCTCCGACGTAGTCCACGATCCCGTGCTCGATCTGCGTGCGGAGCGCCTGCTCGTAGCCGTGTCGCTCGTACGTGCCGGCGGCGTCGCCCGCGACGGCGACGAGGTGGACGGTGAGCCTGCCGAGATTGCGCCGTGTGCCGCTCTCGTCGATGCTGAAGGCCCAACCGTTGATGAACACGCGATCGATCCAGCCCTTCAACAGCGCCGGCATCGACCACCAGTAGACGGGGAACACCAGGACGAGGTGGTCGGCGGCATCGAGCCGAAGCTGCTCACGGACGACGTCGGCGGGGGTCCCCCCGTCGCCGCGGTAGCAGGCCCGATCGGCAGGACCGAAGCGTGGGTCGAAGCCCTCAGCGGCGAGGTCGGCGACTGCGCCCTCGCCGGGTTGCAGTGCCTCGAGGATCTGCCGGGCGATGCCGGCGGTGAGGGAGGTCTGATCGGGGTGCGCGGTGACGATGAGGGTGTTCACGCACCCCAGTCAAGCGGACGTGGCTGGTCGCCCCGCCGCTCTGTCAGGGCAGCAGCAGCGACTCCAGTTCTCTTCGGTCGCCTCTGAAGGCGTTCATGTCGATGAACTCCTCATCACTGTCGTATCCGTCGAGTCGCTCGCGCGCGGACCACTGCCAGAAGGTCCAGTCGCGGTCGTTTGAGAGATGCGGAGAGGTGGCGACGGAGCGGAACCAGATGGGGTTGTCGGGGTAGCTCCCGGCGAGGTACCGCTCGTACCAGTCCCGGGTGGCGTACAGCACGGCCGGTCGGCCGTAGTGCCGTTCGATGGCGAGCAGGAGCGGGTCGAGCACCTCCCGGACCGCGTCCTCCGGGGGAGGGGCGTCGCAGTACTCCGCGTAGCACTCGACGTCGACCACGACGGGCAGATCACCCCCGTTCCGGGAGACGGTGGCGACGACGTTGGCTGCCTGATCGGCTCCCGGGCTGTCGACGCTGAGGAAGTGGTATGCGCCGACGAGCAGGTCGGTGTCGTGTGCGTCGGCCCAGTTGTCGGCGAATCGGGGGTCCTGATAGCTCGAGCCTTCCGTGGCTTTGATCCACGCGAAGTCGATGTCCTCCTCCGCCAGGACGTCCCAGTCGATCGTGCCCTGGTAGGCGGACACATCGACGCCCTGCACCGGGTACCGGAGGGCAGCCGTGCGGGTGGGCCAGAGCGTTCCCGTCAGGAGGAGCGCGGCGACGACGAGCAGGGCGAGGGCGACCCCGGCGATCCCGGCGGCCGCGAGCAGGACGCGTCGCCGCCGACGCGGTCGAGGAAGCGGGCGTGCTCTGGCTACCATCCAGGTCCTCCAATGCGGAGCCTCATTCGTTGTCGGATGCGACCTGCAGGTCATGCCACCCAGGAACCACGATGGTCTCATGACCTATCTGCACGGGATCGACGTCGCTGCTGAGCTTCGTGAGGTTCGGGATCATTGGACGCCGCGGGTCGTCGGGCAGGTGAACGACCAGTACGTGAAGGTCGCCAAGCTGCTCGGTGAGCTGGTCTGGCATGCTCACGATGCTGAGGACGAGATGTTCCTCGTCGTCTCGGGCCGCCTCCGGATCCAGCTGCCTGACGACGAAGAGGTCGTACTCGGCCCAGGGCAGTTCCACGTCGTCCCGCGAGGGGTGCAGCACAACCCGATCGCGGACGAAGAGGTCGAGATCGTCTTGATCGAGACGATCACGACGGCCCACACCGGCGACGTCGTCGTCGAGGGCACCGTTCCGGTCGAGAGGCAGATCGGCGACTTCCGCTGACCTGGACAGCAGGGCCGACGGTTCGTCCGGTGGACGATCGCGGAAAGGGCGGGCGTGAGCGCTGGGATCCGGCTGCGACGACGGCGTTCCGGCTCGGCTGCTGGTCCCCGGAGGCAGTCCGCCGACCCTCGTCTAGGAGGCGAAGAGGCGGAGTGCGTCCTCGCTGAGCGGGCGGTCGGCGAAGAGGAGCCGTACGGCATCCGGGTCGGGGTTCCCCTCGTCCGGGCCGCGCCACACGAGCTCGAGGCCTGCCCGCTGGGCCGCACGACGCGATCCCTCGTTGTGCTCGAGGAGGGACGCGACCAGCGGCAGATCGCGCCCTGTCGCGGACACCGCCTGTCGAGCCGCTGCGACGATCTCCTGCGCGTAGCCCCGGCCCCACGCCGATGGAGAGAGCCGGTAGTAGATGTTCCAGGCGAGGCCCCCGCGAAGGCTGGGGCCGCCCATGCCGACCAGCGCGCCCGTCGCCGTGTCCCGCGCGACCCAGACATCGACGCCGTTGACCTCCCATCCCGCCAGGTACCGATCGACCAGTTCGCGTGTCTGGGACGGCTCGGTGTGGCGTGCGGACGGGAGGTGCCTCCAGACCTCCGGGTCGGCGTGCAGGGCGTGGAGTTCCGGCAGATCTCGATCGGTCGGGCGGGAGAGCGTCAGACGCTCGGTCAGCGTCGCCTGGATCGGGTGGGTCATGTCCACCATTCTCCCGTGCGTCGTCGATCAGGAGTCAGTCGCCGCGGATCCGACGCTCATCGAGGTCTGGCCGAAATGCGAGACGGGCGCACGCCAGGGTCGACAGCGCAAAGTGCATGCGTTGTAATAGATCTCGGTAAGCGCGCTGGTTACGCGCCAGGAATGGACCGATTTCGGGATCGGCCATCCGCCCTCGACCGGCTACCGCGGCGATTCTGATCCTCGTCGCGTCGGCCGTCTGTCGATGTCGAGGGCGGGGCCGGCTTCGCGCACCCCTGCGCGGCGGCCCCGCCTGAAAGCACCGAAACCCGGATCTCCGCCCCTTTGCGCCACGACCGTGGCCGGGGGCTGATGGTTCCATGGAGCGATGGCACCCGACTCAGACTCCGACGGCCGGACCGTGAGCTTCTCCATCGGACGAGACGAGATCGTGATCCGACACAAGTACGAAGTCGTGAGCATCGTCAACGACATCATGGTCGCGGCCTGGTTCGTGGTGGGCAGCATCCTCTTCTTCTCCGAGTCCACCACCATCACGGGTACGTGGCTTTTTCTGCTCGGCAGCATCCAGCTGATGATCCGACCCCTCATCAGACTCGCTCGTCGCATCCATCTGCAGCGTTCCGGCAGCGGCGCACCCGGAGACAGCGGACAGGATTTCTGACCTGCGACGGTCTGACGCATCCTACGGCCTGGCGCCTCCGACGGTTCCACTCTGGACTCGAGGCCAGGTGCGCCCGGTGCCGTCCGGAGTGGTCGGCGCCGACGTCAGCCGATGACCGGGCGGTCTCTACGGTGGTGGCATGCGTTCTCTCACCAAGCTCGACGAGTGGTCTGCGGCAGACGTCCTCCAGGTGTTCGCTCTGGCGGATGCGTACAGCGAGGGCCGTGGGCCGGTCAAGGAGGGGGCGGCGGTCATGTTCTTTCCGCCGAGCAGTCTGCGGACGAGAGTCACGTTCGAGCGCGGGGCCTCGCTGATGGGGCTCCAGCCGATCGTTCTCCCCGACACCACGCTCGACAAGCCGGAGGCTCTGGTCGATGTCGCCCGGTACCTGGACGCCTGGGTCGACATCATCGTGGCTCGGCACCCCGACCTCTCCGTCATCGAGGGCCTGGCGGTGGCTCACTCGCTGCCCGTCGTGAACGCGATGACCGACGTCAACCACCCATGCGAGGTGCTCTCCGACCTGTACTCCCTGCGCCGCAGGGGCGACATCTCGAAGCTCCGCTTCCTCTTCGTCGGCGCCGACGGCAACATCTCCAGGGCATGGCAGGAGGCCGCGAGGGTGCTGCAGCTGGATCTCATCCAGTGCTGCCCGGCTGAGCTCGCGACCCCGGGCGCTCTCTGGACGGATGACCTGGAAGCGGCCATCAGATCGGCGGACGTCGTCCTCACCGACGGTCCCGGCCCTCACGCCGAGCTCCTCGAGCCCTATCGGGTCACTGGGGCCCTTCTCGACCTCGCGCCGGCAGGGGTCCGCTTCGCTCCGTGCCCGCCGTTCGTACGCGGCCGCGAGGTGAGTGCCGACGCCGTGTCGCACGCGGCCTTCGTCGGTCACGCGTTCAAGGCGCCGCTCCTCCCTGTGCAGCAGGCGGTCATGGCATTCTGCCTCGACCTCGGATGACGACGCCCGCCGGGCCCGGGACTGAGTCGCGCGCGGAGCGCATCGGCGGTCGATCGTCCGCCCGGTTCCCGACGGACGGGGCTGTACGACGCTCGGTCAGACCGGGTACGGTGTGGCGCTCACCGTCGAGAGGAACCGCATGTCCGCATCGCGTCCGTCCCGCAGGAGCCGGCTCACCGTCCCGTCTCTCCGAGCTGCAGCGGCTGCCGTAGCGGCCCTCGTAGCGGGGCTTTTGGCTGCGTGCACGACGGGCGGCGACGATGTAGGGGCGAGCTCCCCGCCGACGAGCTCCGCATCTGCTTCTGCGTCGGCAGGCGGTTCCGAGGCGGACACGGACGGGGCGGAAGCGGACATGGATGAGCTGCCGCTACCTCGCCAAGACATCTCCGACTGGGCGGCCGGCGCACTCCCCGCGCCCGGTGCAGCAGAGCGGTTGGTGAATCAGAGCGGCTGGCTCAGCGACGGCACCTCGTCTCAGCTGACCGTGTCTGCACCTGAGGAGCCCGCTGGGCGATACGCGGTCGATGTGGCGTGCCTGGGCAGCGGGACGATCACGGTCCGCCTCCAGGAACCCGAGGACCCCGCGGCTCCCGGCTCCCCGGATGCGACATGCACGGACGAGACGATCAGCTTCGAATACGACAGCAGCCCGGACGCACCGCGTGTCAGTCTCGGCCTCTCCGGTGCCCCGACCGTCTACGCCGTGGCCATCGCTCCCGTCGAGGGGTGACCGCTGCTGCACGGACACCGATCCGCCACGGAATCAGTCCGAGTCAGAACTGACGTGCGGCGACGTCCGGCCGCGTCGACGCGGCCAGCAGCTCACGGAGGCGGTCCGCGGTGACGGGGGCCCCGGGATCGGACAGATAGTCCGCAATGAACCCATCGAGGTCGGCGGCGTAGATGGGCGTGTACGCCCCCGACTCGGGCTCTGCTCGCCACGATTCGGCCAGTGTCCCCCCGTCGACCGGCTCGAAGCCGAGGTCGTCGACGATCGTCGAGACCCGCTTCTTGGCATGATCCTCGTCGCCGTAGACCGCGAGGGCGGTGCGGGGAGTGGAGTGGGCCAGGGCGGGGATGTGGTGGAACAGGATGTTGTTGAAGGCCTTGGTCACGACGGCCCCGGGCAGCAGCTCGCGCTCCAACTCGGCCGTGTTGACCTCGAGCGAATCGAGGCGCGCGATCCGGCCGTCCCGGTGCGGGTAGTAGTTGCCCGTCGAGAGGACGGTCCGGCCGGAGAACGCCTCGCCAGGGAGCGCCTCATACGCGCCGAGTGGCACGGCCAGGACCGGCACCTCGCCGAACTCGATGGCTTCGCGGCTGTCGCCGGCCTGCGCCTGGGTCCCTAGTTCGTCGATCAGGCCACGCAGCGACTCCGGGCCTCGTGAGTTCGCGATCAGCACCTCGTAGCCGGCGGCGACGGCCAACCGGGCGATGCCGCTTCCGATGGCTCCGCTGCCGATGATTCCGATGCGCTTCATGTGTATCTCCTTCGTGTCGTGGTCGGTGCCCCTGGCGGGCAGGGGAACGTGCTGTCAGTCGCGGGGTCGCGCGGGCCGAGGAGGTTCCGGCGTCGCCCATCCCGTCCGTGTCAGAGCGGAGAGCGCTGCGGCCGAGGCGTCGTCAGCGAGAGCGGCACCCTGCACCCAGCTCGTCGCCAGTGCGGCGAGGAACAGGTCACGTGGGCGGATATGGCTGCGCGCCAGACCATCTCGTTGGGCCGCCTCGAGGAACTCCGCCGTGGTCGTCACGAACCCCTCGCAGGTCGTGGCGAGGGGCGATGCACTCGTCGTGGTCGCCTCCCGCAGAGGTTCAGGGAGGCCCTCGTATGCCCCAGCCCACATGACGACGGCTTCGAGCCAGCCGTCGAGCGCCTCGGCGGTGCTGACGGATTCAGTTCGCAGGCGCTCGCGTCGAGCTATCAGCTCGTCGTCGCGGCCGGCCAGAAGAGCGGCCAGCAGTGCTTCGCGAGTCGGGAAGTGACGGTAGAGCGTGCCTGCGCCGACACCTGCCTGCTTCGCGATCGCGTCCAGCGAGCCGCCGACTCCGTGCTCTGCGAAGTGCCTCTCGGCCGTCCCCAGGATGAGATCCCGGTTGCGTCGTGCATCAGCTCTGGGCGCACGGGCCCTCGTGCCCACGTCTTCGACCATGGAGATCCTCTGCTCTGACCGGAGACATTCTCCGTATAGATCAGGAGACTATCTCCGTTTGCTGAGAATGCACCTGATCCACTCGCGACGTGGGCAGCAGCCGGAGGGGCAGCAGCCGCTGGGCATCGCGCCTCGAGTCATCGGTCATGGCCGAGAACGAGTCCGCCCGGCACGCCCGACAGCCGAGCGGCAGCGGACGCCGATCTAGTCGCGGAGGGGTGATCCCACGACAGTGAAGCGGTGACCGCCGAAGGTGCCGTCGAGCAGGGGGCGGGCTCTGGCGATCGCGTCCTGCACCTGGGGGAGGGCGAGGGAGGCACGGTGCGCCTCAACCGAATCCCAGAGCTCGACGACGAAGACGGTGTCGGGCTGATCGTCGTCCACCCCGACCTCGTAGGCCCGGCATCCGGCGCCCGTGAGGCTCTCGTTGCGCTCGGTGAGGAGGGCGACGAGTTCATCGCGCTTTCCGGGTGCGGCCCCGAGGGTGCCCACGTTCACGAAGGTCATGTCGCGAGGCTACCGCGGGCTCAGCCGGCGGCGATCTCGCGCAGCGTCGCCAGATGGGTGGCCCACGCCGTGCGGCCCTCCGCCGTGAGCTTGAGGGAGGTCCGTGGTCGCTTGCCGACGAACCCCTTCTTGACCTGCACGTAGCCGGCCGCCTCGAGCACGCTGACCTGCTTGCTGAGCGTCGAGTCGCTGACCTGCACGGCATCGCGGAGGTCGGCGAAGTCGAGCTGGTCCGCTGCCGCGAGGGCCGCGGTCATCGAGAAGCGCACCGGCTGGTGCAGGGTGTCCGACAGTCGGAGGCGCGGGTGCTGCTCGCTCATCGCCGAGCCGCCTTCGCCTCGTACGTCGCCGCACCCACGGAGAGTGCGAGCAGCGCGAGGGCCAGCAGGCTCGAGGCCAGCAGCGCCTCGCCCTGGGAGGTCGAGACGACGAGCATGGCGACGAGGTAGACCGCGAAGATGACGCCCATGTAGAGGCCCCACCGTCGCCCGAACCCGTTCTTGTGCGAGCGGAGGAACGCGAGCTGGAACGCGATGATCACCGCGATCCAGACGATGAGAGCGAGCATCGCGATCAGGTAGTTCGTGCCGGAGGTGAGCCCCATGGCGAGGGTGCCGAGCGACAGGGTCGACCCGAGGGCCAGCAGCACGGCGACGGCGGGCCAGCTCGCGGTCGAGGTCGCCTGGCGGCCGGTCGCATCGGCGTCGGCGAGGAGGCGGCGGGCCTCGTCGGGTGTGGGGAGGGACGTGCTGTTCGTCATGGTGCTGATCCTCTCTAGGGGGTGTCTGTGGTCCCATCGTAGTAAGTACTTTCCAATCGTGCAAGTACTTTCTTGCCAGACCGGGATCCTGTCCGGCCGTGTGGTCTCCGTGAGGAACCCCCGTTTTCGCGTGAGGAACCCGTAAGGGCCATCTGAGACGGCCGCATGCCGGTGTCTACTGACTCGCTGTGCCCACGACGGGCACCGGGTCCTGGTGGCCCGTCGATCCTTCTCTTGGAGTCGTAGTGCTCGACATCGTGTACGTGCTCGCCGTCATCGCTGTGTTCGCAGTGGTGTCCCTCGTGGCGAAGGGGGTCGAGAAGCTGTGATCGTCTTCAGCATCGGTGCGGCCGTACTGGCCGTCGCCGCGCTCGCCTACCTCGTGTACGCGCTCGTGAAGCCCGAGCGGTTCTGATGGACACCCTCTTCGGCATCCTCCAGATCCTGACCGTCGTCGTCGTCCTGGTCGTCGTGTACCGCCCCCTCGGCGACCACATGGCCCGCCTGTTCACCACCGCGAAGGACTCTCGCCTCGAACGCGGCTTCTACCGCCTCATCGGCGTCGACTCCGCCTCCGAGCAGACGTGGCCCGCCTATCTGCGCGGCGTCCTCGCCTTCTCGCTGGTCGGCGTGCTGTTCGTCTACGCGATCCAGCGCCTCCAGGCGTTCCTGCCTTACTCGCTCGGCTTCCCCGCCGTGCCCGAGGGGCTGTCCTTCAACACCGCCGCCTCCTTCGTCACGAACACCAACTGGCAGTCGTACTCGCCCGACACGACCCTCGGGTACGCGGTCCAGCTCGGCGGTCTCGCCGTCCAGAACTTCGTCTCGGCGGCCGTCGGGATCGTTGTCGCCGTGGCCGTCATCCGCGGGCTCGCCCGCGCGAAGAGCGGCACGCTCGGCAACTTCTGGGTCGACCTGACCCGCACGCTCGTCCGCCTCCTCCTTCCCCTGGCCGTCGTCGCGGCCGTCGTGCTCGTCGCGGGCGGGGTCGTCCAGAACTTCGCCGGGTTCACCGACGTCACGACCCTGACCGGGGGCACCGCGACGATCCCCGGCGGGCCGGTCGCCTCGCAGGAGGCGATCAAGATGCTCGGCACGAACGGCGGCGGCTTCTTCAACGCCAACAGCTCCCACCCCTTCGAGAACCCCACGCCGTGGACGAGCCTGTTCGAGATCCTGATGATGCTCGTCATCCCGTTCTCGCTGCCCCGCACCTTCGGCCGCATGGTCGGCTCGACGAAGCAGGGCGTCGCCATCGCGGCGGTCATGACGACGATCTTCGCGGTCTCGCTCAGCGCCATGACCTGGTTCGAGCTCCGCGGCGCCGGCACCGCGACCCAGCTCGCCGGCGGCGCGATGGAGGGGAAGGAGGCGCGGTTCGGCATCTGGGGGTCGACCCTCTTCGGTTCCACCTCGACCCTCACGTCGACCGGCGCCGTCAACTCGATGCACGACTCGTACACGGCTCTCGGCGGCATGATGCCGATGATCAACATGATGCTCGGCGAGATCGCCCCCGGCGGCGTCGGCTCGGGTCTCTACGGGATGCTCGTGCTCGCCGTCATCACGGTGTTCATCGCGGGCCTGCTCGTCGGCCGCACGCCGGAGTACCTCGGCAAGAAGATCGGGCCGCGCGAGATCAAGCTCGCCAGCCTGTACATCCTCGTCACGCCGACCATCGTGCTCGCCTTCACCGCGCTGAGCTTCGCGATCCCCGCGGTGCGCGCCGACGTCGAGGGCACGTCGATCTGGAACCCCGGCCTGCACGGCTTCAGCGAGGTGCTCTACGCCTTCACCTCAGCCGCGAACAACAACGGCTCGGCCTTCGCCGGCCTCACCGCGAACACCCCCTGGTTCAACACGACCCTCGGCGTCGCGATGCTGCTCGGCCGGTTCGTGCCGATCGTGCTCGTGCTCGCCCTCGCCGGCTCGTTCGCCGCGCAGGACAAGGTCCCCGCCACCGCCGGGACCCTCCCCACCCACCGCCCGCAGTTCGTGGGCCTGCTCACCGGCGTCTCCGTGATCATCACCGCGCTGACCTACTTCCCCGTCCTCGCACTGGGACCGCTCGCTGAAGGGCTGCAGTAACCATGTCCACCATCACCGACACACCCGCCACCGTCGATCACGACCAGAAGGCTGCTCCGACGGACCGCGGCGGCGCCTTCAGCGCCGCCCAGCTCGTCGCGGCGCTGCCCGGCGCCCTGCGCAAGCTGGACCCGCGCGAGATGTGGCACAACCCGGTCATGTTCATCGTCGAGGTGGGCGCCGCTTACACGACGATCCTCGCGATCGCGGATCTGTTCACCGGCCCGCAGTCCTCGGGCGGGTCGCCCGTCCCCGGCTCCTTCACGTGGGCCATCGCGATCTGGCTCTGGCTGACCGTCGTCTTCGCCAACCTCGCCGAGTCCGTCGCCGAGGGGCGCGGCAAGGCGCAGGCCGAGACCCTCAAGGCCACCCGCACCAGCACCACCGCCCAGCGCGTCCTCTCGTACGACGCGATGTCCGACGCCGGTGCCGAGCGCGCCTCCTCGGAGTCCGTGTCGTCCGCCGATCTCACGCTCGGCGACACGGTCGTCGTGACCGCCGGCGAGCTGATCCCGGGCGACGGCGACATCGTCTGGGGCATCGCCAGCGTCGACGAGTCGGCGATCACGGGCGAGTCCGCCCCGGTGATCCGCGAGTCGGGCGGCGACCGCAGCGCCGTCACCGGCGGCACCCGCGTGCTGTCGGACCGGGTCGTCGTCCGCATCACGAGCAAGCCGGGCGAGACCTTCGTCGACCGGATGATCCGCCTCGTCGAGGGCGCCTCCCGACAGAAGACGCCCAACGAGATCGCGCTGAACATCCTGCTCGCGAGCCTCTCGATCGTGTTCGTCATCGTGACCCTCACGCTGAACCCGATCGCCGGCTACAGCGACGCGTCCGTCAGCATCCCGGTGCTGATCGCGCTGCTGGTCTGCCTCATCCCGACGACGATCGGCGCGCTGCTGAGCGCGATCGGCATCGCCGGCATGGACCGCCTCGTGCAGCGCAACGTGCTCGCCATGTCGGGGCGAGCGGTCGAGGCCGCCGGCGACGTGACGACGCTGCTGCTCGACAAGACCGGCACCATCACCTACGGCAACCGGCAGGCCGCCGAGTTCACGCCCCTCGACGGCATCGCGCGGGCCGAGCTCGTCGACGCCGCGGCGCGGTCCTCCCTGGCCGACCCGACGCCCGAGGGCAAGTCGATCGTCGACCTCGCCCTGACGACGGGCTGGCACGACGCCGGCGACCAGCACGGGGAGATCGTCCCGTTCACCGCGCAGACCCGCATGTCGGGGCTCGACCTGCCCGACGGCACCCGGATCCGCAAGGGCGCCGGCAACTCGATCATCTCGTGGGTCGAGGAGGATCGCCGCCTCGCCTCGAGCGAGCACGACGAACTCCAGGGCCGCATCGACGAGATCTCGAACGCCGGCGGGACACCCCTCGTCGTCGCGATGAAGAGCACCACGGCCGAGGCTCGAGTCCTCGGCGTCGTCTACCTGAAGGACGTCGTCAAGACCGGGCTGCGCGAGCGCTTCGCCGAGCTGCGGTCCATGGGCATCCGCACCGTGATGATCACGGGCGACAACCCGCTCACGGCCAAGGCCATCGCGGCCGAGGCCGGTGTCGACGACTACCTCGCCGAGGCCACCCCCGAGGACAAGCTCGCGCTGATCCGCCGGGAGCAGGAAGGAGGCGCGCTCGTCGCCATGACCGGTGACGGCACCAACGACGCCCCCGCGCTGGCGCAGGCCGACGTCGGCGTCGCCATGAACACCGGCACGTCGGCCGCCAAGGAGGCCGGCAACATGGTCGACCTCGACAGCGACCCGACGAAGCTGATCGACATCGTCCGGATCGGCAAGCAGCTGCTCATCACCCGCGGCGCCCTCACCACGTTCTCGATCGCCAACGACATCGCGAAGTACTTCGCGATCATCCCGGCCATGTTCGCCGGGGTGTTCCCCGGGCTCGGGCTGCTGAACCTCATGCAGCTGAGCTCGCCGGCCTCCGCGATCCTGTCGGCGATCGTCTTCAACGCGCTGGTCATCGTCGTGCTCATCCCGCTCGCGCTGCGGGGCGTGAAGTACCGCGCAGCGTCGGCGTCGTCGATCCTGTCGCGCAACCTCCTCGTCTACGGACTCGGCGGCGTCGTCGCCCCGTTCGTCGGCATCAAGCTCATCGACCTCGTCGTCAGCGTCATCCCCGGCTTCTAGCCGGCGACCAGAACCGAGAAAGAGACCATGAACACACGCACCCTCCTCCGCCAGTACGGCGTCGCCCTCCGCGCGATGATCGTCTTCACCCTCGTCCTCGGCGTGGCCTACACGGCCGTCATCACCGGCGTCGGACAGCTCGTCCTCGGCGGCAAGGCCGACGGATCCGCCGTCATGCTCGACGGCGAGACCGTCGGCTCGTCCCTGATCGGGCAGTCGTTCACCGACGCCGACGGGGCCGCCCTGCCGGAGTGGTTCCAGTCACGGCCATCCGCAGCGGGCGACGGCTACGACGCCTCCGCCTCGAGCGGCAGCAACTACGGACCCGAGAACGAGGACCTCATCGCCGCGATCGACGAACGCCGTACAGCGATCGCCGAGAGCGACGGCGTCGACCCGGAGGACGTCCCCGTCGACGCCCTCACCGCCTCCGCGTCCGGGCTCGACCCGCACATCAGACCGGAGTACGCACACATCCAGGTCGAGCGCGTCGCCGCAGCACGTGACCTGCCCGTGGCGGAGGTCGAGGCCCTCGTGGCGGAGCACACCCAGGGCCGCGACCTCGGCTACCTCGGAGAGCCCACCGTGAACGTGCTCGAGCTGAACACGGCTCTGGCCGCGACGTCACGCTGACGCCGTCGAGCGGAGCGGCTCCGTCGAGCGGAGCGGCTCCGTCGAGCGGGGCGACGCCGGGTGCCGCCCGGTGCCGCCCCGAAAGGCGATCCCGCCGCCTGCGACCCCGCCGACGACGACTTCGCTGCTCGGGGTGGCGGCCGTCTGGTCGCTAGCTGGTGGGGACCACATCCCAGTGCTCGCGGATGAGGTCGCCGTCGACGCGGAACAGGTCGGCTGCGAGCAGCGGGTCGCCGGGCTTCGCGCCGACCGCCTGGGAGAAGGTCCAGACGATGTCGCCGTCGGAGAGCGAGATGACGGACTGCTGGGCCGGGAACTGCGCACCGCTGCCGAACAGCTGCTTCAGCGCTGCCGTCCCGTTCGGAGCGACCGGGTTGTGCTGCAGGTAGGCGGGGTCGAAGGCCCGGTCGAGGATCGAGGCGTCCTGGTCGCGGAACAGCGTGTCGTACGCCGACACCGCGAGGATGCGGTTGCGTTCCTCCTGACGTTCCGACGGTGCGGCGGTCGGACGTGCCGGTCGGTACAGATCGCTGAACATGGTGTTCGTGTTCCCGCTCGCCGGTGTGCCGGTCGGAACGGGCTGCTCGAGCGACCAGTGCTCGACGATCCGGCCGTGCTGGAGGCGGAACAGGTCGACGGCGGCATCACCGCGTCGTTCGTCGCGCGGGTCCGGTGCGATCTGCCAGTGCACCGCGACGAGGTCGCCGTCGGCTGCGATGTGCTTGATCACTGCCTGAGCACCGGGGACGCGGGTGCGGTCCGCCGCGAACTGGGCGAGCACCGCCTTCGGCCCGGCCGTGCTGCCGGCTCGGTGCGAGACCGCGCTCGGGGAGACGAACCGGGCGGCGATCTGCCGGGCCGACTTGCTGTCGGGATCGGCGAAGGCCTGGGTGAGGAGCGTCCGGACGGCGCAGGCGTTGCGGTGTTCGGTGGTGGTGTCCTGCCGATCCGCTGCGACCGTGACGGTCGCCTTCGGCTGGGGCCCGGGAGCCGCGCCTGCCGGCGTGGCGACGCCGAGTCCGGTGAGGAGGGCGACTCCGGCGAGGACGGCCGTGCCGCGGGCGAGGCGGGCACGACGGGCGGTGGAGATGGTGGGCACGAGTACTCCTTCGATGGTGAGCGATCGGGATCGCAGCATCGCAGAGAACTCTCCCCAGCGGAGGTACGCACTTTTTTGTAAGTTGCTTACATGGATGTCGGAATCGTGGAAACGCCTGCACCGCCCGCGCGCGATCGGGACGCCCCGGCGCGCTTCCCTGCGGCGTGTCCTTCGCGAGTCGTGCTCACACATGTCACGAGCCGGTGGGGCGTGCTCGTGCTCCTGGCGCTCGAGCAGGGCGGCATGCGGTGGGGCGAACTGCGACGCACGATCGAGGGGATCAGTGAGAAGATGCTCGCCTCCACCTTGCGGACGCTGGAGCACGACGGGATCGTGAACCGGGTCGCCCAGCCCACGATCCCGCCCCGGGTGGATTACTCGCTCACCGAGAGCGGCGCCGAACTGGCCGCGCGACTCGTCCCCCTCATGGACTGGATCGTCGAGCACGCCGACACGATCGTCGATCGATCCTCCGGCGACTGACACCCGTCGCCTCCGATCTCTAGCCGATCAAAGCCTCGGACTCCGACCAGAGGCGCCGGGCCGCGTCGGGGTCGAGGGCGTGACGCACGACGCCGTGGATTCCGTCGACGATGTGGTCGACGACGTCCGCCGGGCCGCAGTCCTCCCAGTACGCCGGGGCGCCGACACCGAGCTCCGCCCGTGTGGCGGCGAACACCGACGTCGCGGCGCCCTGCTCGACCGTCTTGACGCCGTCGGAGTAGCGGACCTTCATCTCGGCCAGCACCGCGGGGTCCCAGTGGCGTTGCAGCCCGGTCCAGATCCCCCCGGGCATCACCGCCGCGGCCGTTATGCCGTCGTCGCGCCACCTGCGCGTGGCCTCGATGCCGAAGAGGACGTTGGCCGTCTTGGACTGTCCGTAGGCCAGCCCGGGGTCGTACGGGGTTCGGCGGAAGTGCATGTCGTCGAAGCGGATCCCGCTCGCGCCGTGGCCGCTCGACGACAAGGAGATGATGCGCGCTCCGTCGGCGCTGGCCAGCGGCCCGTGAAGACCCGTCGCCAGGGCGAAGTGCCCGAGGTGGTTGACGCCGAAGTGCCATTCGTGCCCCCTGGCGGTGCGCCGTTCGGGGACGTGCATGACACCGGCGTTGGCCACCAGCAGGTGCAGAGGCCCCGACCACGCCCCGGCCAACCGCGTCACGGAGTCGAGGTCGGCGAGATCGAGCTCCATCACGCGGAGGTCCGCTGCCGGGTTCCGTGCCCTGATGTCGTCGGCCGTACTCCGGCCGGCGTCGACATCACGGACCGCGAGGACGACCGTGGCACCGGCCTCGGCGAGAGCTCGCACCGTCTCGACGCCGATGCCCGAGCTGGCGCCGGTGACCAGGGCGTTCCGCCCGTGCAGATCGATCCCGTCGATCACGTCGTGGGCGGTCGAGGACTCCCCGAAGCGCGGGGTGGCCGGGTCGACGGTCATGCGAGTCGAGTCGCGGTGATGCCGCCGTCGACGTCGACGGTGCTGCCATGCACGAACACCGCCTCGTCCGAGACCAGCCAGCGCACCGCGAAGGCGACGTCGACGGGGCGGACGGGTCGGCCCGCGACGGTGCCCGCCGTCATCGCCGCGAGGACGTCGGCGCTCTCGGCGTTGCCGGGCGTGCTCGTCGCGCCGGGGGCCACGGTCGTGACGCCCACGCCGGAGGGTCCGAACTCGGCCGACCAGGTGCGGGTCATCTGCTCGAGAGCGGCCTTCGAGGCGGTGTAGGCGGCGCCGAAGGGGACCCCGACGCGAGACATCCACGAGCCGATGTTGACGATCGCACCTCCGCCGCGCTCGACCATCGCGGGGGCGAGGGCGGCGACGAGGATGTGCGGCGCGCGGACGTTGACCGCCAGCACGGCGTCGAGATCGGAGTCGGAGAGGTCGGCGGTGGGGCCCGCGGGGTAGATGCCGGCGTTGTTGACGATGACGTCGACGCGCCCGCCGAGAGCGGTCTCGGCTTCGGCGGCGATGCGGCGCACCTCCGACGCGCTTCCGCCGAGGTCGCCGACGACGGCGTGGGCGCGCCCGCCCGCATCGGTGATGACGCGCACGACGGCGTCGGCGCGGTCGGCATCGCGCCCGTTCACGACGACTTCGGCTCCGGAGGCGGCGAGCACGCGGGCGATCGCCTCGCCGATGCCGCTGGTCGAGCCGGTGACGAGGGCGGTCCTGCCGGCGAGGCGGGAATCGACGACCAGGGTCTGCAGTTCTTCTTCATTGGACTTCATGGTCCATTACTAGCACACGAATGGACTGAACGGTCCAAGAGGGTAGGATCGCCGAGTGGACGAGACGAAGCTCACCGAGCGCGGCAGGGCGACCCGGCAACGGATCATCGAGGCGACGGGGGAGCAGATCCTCGCATCGGGCATCGGCGGCACGACCCTCGACACCGTCCGGGCCGCGACGCTGACGAGCAAGAGTCAGCTGTTCCACTACTTCCCCGGCGGCAAAGCCGAGCTGGTGCGCGAGGTCGCCGCGTGGGAGGGTGCCCAGCTGCTCGAAGCGCAGCAGCCGCACATCGACGACCTCGGCTCGTGGCAGTCGTGGATCGCCTGGCGGCAGGCCCTCGTCGACTACTACCTCGGCCTCGGTCGGTGGGCGTGTCCGATCGGATCACTCGCGACGCAGGCCGCCATGACCGATCCCGAGCTCGAACGGGTCATCGCCGAGAGCATGGGCGCATGGCGCGACCTGCTCGCCGCGGGAGTCCGCAGGATGCAGTCGACGGGTGACGTCGACGTGGACGCCGACCCCGACCGCATCGCCATGGTGATCCTCACCGCGGTGCAGGGCGGTCTCGTGATGAGTCAGCCGCTGCGCTCGTCCTGGCCGCTCGAGGCGGCGCTCGACTCGGCGCTCGACCCGCTGCACCACGTGCGCGTCTGACCTCCGGCTCGGCCCGTCCGTCCGCGGGGCGGACGGTCCGGAGATCGCCGCCGAGACGCGTTCACAGCGTCATGCCGAGCACCCTGCGCACGGCGACGGGTCCGCCGTGGTCGTCCTCTCGTCGAGTCATCCCGATCTTCTGCGCGACCCTCTCGGAGGCGGTGTTGTCGGGATGGATGATCGCGACGAGTTCGGCGGCGTCGAGCTCGGCGCGGGCGAAGTCCCGGCAGGCGGCTGCCGCCTCCGTCGCGTAGCCCCGTCCCTGCAGCGTCGCGCGCACGTGGTAGCCGACTTCGAGCATCGGGACGCCGTTGACGTCCTGCCAGGTCAGCCCGCAGTCGCCGACGAACCGCCCCGCGTGCGTCTCGACGATCCAGAGTCCGAAGCCGTGGGCGGCGTAGTTGTCCTCGTTCCAGGCGATCCATCGCGCCGCATCGTCACGACTCTTCGGCGCCGGGTAGAACTCCATGACCCTCGGGTCTCCGAGCAGATCAGCCATGTCGTCGAGGTCGGCTCGGGTCATCTCGCGGAATCGGAGCCGCATGGTGGGGGCGGGAAGCATCCCCGCACCGTATCCCGCGCGGCGACGATGTCGCGGTGGCCGGAGCTGACCGGACCTGCAGGAGGCGCGGTCCGGGTTCTCCAGGCCCGCACCTCCTCGTCGATCGTCAGCTCGACACGACGGTCGTCGCCGACGCCTTCAGGCTCGGACGAGGCTCAGCAGCATCGTGTCCGAGTCGCCGTTCCGTCCGACGACCCGGAATCCCGCGCGCTCGTACAGACGTCGTGCGCCGTTGCCGTCCTCGACGCTCAGGCTGATGCCGGGGAGGCCCCGGGCCGACGCCAGGCCGATCAGCTCCGACAGCAGGTCGCGCCCGATGCCCTGGCCACGGAACCCCGGGAAGGTCGTGAGGCTCAGCTCCGGAGTGTCGGCGTCGACGAATCCGTAGCCGGGGTCGTCCTCCGGCAGGAAGACGACCCAGCCGACGGCCCGTGCGATGTCCCCGTCAGAGTCGACGAGCCCGAAGTCGCCTTCTGCGGGGAAGCCCGTGTAGTAATGCGCGATCTCGTGGGTGGCGTCCAGGTCGTCGAAGGTGAACCGGGTCGTGTTCCAGTTCATGTTCGCGAGGGTCGCTTCCCGGAGGAGCGCCCGGTCGGCGAGCGTGAGAGATCGGCGGGTCATGACTCGACGGTACCGATGTCGCTCATCGCACGGCGACCGGGCCGGGGGTGTCCCGGTACGGCGTTCCTATCGCCGCGCATCCTCCTCCGCGAGCTGCGTCGCGACGTGTTCGCGCTGTTCCCGGCCCCAGGTCTCCCGGGTGGTGAGGATGCCCACGAGTCCGATAGTCGCGGCGAGCAGCACGACGAGCGAGGCTCCGGGCCAGCCGAACAGCCCGACCATGAGGGCGGCGATGAAGGGCGCGAACCCGCCGATGGAGGCCGCGATCTGGTATCCGAGCGAGGCCCCCGACGTGCGCGTCGACGTGCCGAACTGCTCGGTGAGGAGCGAGCCCTGCGTACCGGTCAGCGTCGCGTGGATGACGCCGATCCCGATGATGAACGTCAGGATCACCAGCGCCGGTACGGCATCGTTCGTCAGCAGGTACATCGGGAACGCGAACAGCATGGCCGCGATGCTGCCGCCGATGTAGAGCGGCTTGCGCCCGATCCGGTCGGTGATGGCTCCGGCGGTGAACGTCACGAAGATCGCGATGATGCTCGCCGCGGTGATGGCGCCGAGCGCGAGCGGCCGGATGTCGGGGTGCCGCTCCGTCAGGTAGCTGAGCAGGTAGGTGGCGGTCGAGTAGTAGGTGAACGACTCCACGATGCGCAGGGAGACGACCCGGAGGATGCTCTTCCAGTCGTTGCGGATCGCCGACAGGAACGGGTTCTTGACCGTCTCGCCCGATGCCTTGGCAGCCTCGAACTCAGGGCTCTCGCTGAGGCGCGACCGCACGATGAGGGCCACGATCACGAGCACCGCGCTGAGCAGGAACGGAAGACGCCACTGCCAGTCGCCTTCGAGGCCCGAGCTGATCACGAACATCGCACTGGCGAGCGCGATCCCGAGCGGGTTGCCGGCCTGCGGGATGGCCGAGTACATCCCACGACGGTTCGCCGGGGCGTGCTCGTAGGCCATCGTGATGGCACCGCCCCACTCCGCACCGAAGGCCAGGCCCTGGATCATCCGGATGATGACGAGCAGGATCGGTGCCAGGACGCCGACCGTGGCGTACGTGGGCAGGAGGCCGATCAGGAACGTCGCGCCGCCCATGACGAGCATGGCGGCGACGAGGACGGGTTTGCGACCGAACCTGTCGGCGAAGTATCCGCCCACCGCGCCTCCCAGGGGCCTCATCAGGAATCCGACGGCGAGGGTCGCGAAGCTGAGCAGAGTGCCGATGAACCGGTCGCTCTCGGGGAAGAACACGGCGCCGAAGTACAGGGCCGAGGCGGTGCCGTAGGCGATGAAGTCGTAGTTCTCCACGCTGGTGCCGATGCCGGCGGCGATGGACGTCTTGAGCCGGTCGGGCGACCCGCGGAGGGACGTCCTGGGGGTCGTCTGGGCAGGGTTGCTCATGATGGATCTCCTTTGATCGGGGCGCGCTGCTGCGCGAAGTGCAGGGGGAGGGGCAGGAGGTGCGGGTCAGGGGACCAACGGAGTCGTCCGGTCGTCGAGGGCGTTCAGTTTCGCGACGCGACGTCGGGTGTCGGCGTCGTCGTCGAAGCTGGCGCCGAGGAACGACGCGACGATCTCGTCGACGAAGGCGCGGGGCGTCAGCCAGGCGCCCATCGCGATGGCGTTGGCGTCATCGTGCTCGACGGCCTGGTGCGCCGAGTACGGCTCGTTCGCCAGGCCGCACCGGATGCCGTGGATGGCATTGGCGGCCATGATCGCGCCGGCACCCGTGCCGCAGACGAGGATCGCGCGTTCGGCGCGCCCGTCGAGGACGGGGATGCAGGTCGCGGCGGTGATGTCGGGGAAGTCGACCGGGTCGGTGCTGTCGGTGCCGCAGTCGATGACCTCGTGACCGAGCGCGACGATCGCGTCGTTGACGTGCTGCTTGAACGGGAAGCCGGCGTGGTCGGCGCCGAGGGCGACCTTCATGCGGTGGTCCTTTCGGTGGGAGCGGAGGAGGCGCGGGCGACGACGATCTCGTCGACCTCAGCGCGGGTCGGAATGGATGCGGAGGCGCCCAGCCGGGTGACCGCGAGCGCTCCCGCGGTCAGGGCCGTCGCGAGACGGGAGGCGAATGGCAGATCGGTGGTCGCGGCCAGGTAGCCGATGAAGGTGTCTCCGGCAGCGGTGGTGTCGACGGCTTCGACGCGTGGGGCGGGGGCGGTGCCCGTGACGCCGTCCACGCGGTGGATCGCGCCGGCCGCGCCGAGCGTGCAGATCACGTCGGCGGAGAGTCGGTCGGCGACGACCCCGATGAGATCGGGCCGGTCCGCCTCGAGCCCGAGCAGCCCGGCGATGGCCGCGAGTTCGTGCTCGTTGACGACCAGGACGTCGATCTCCTCGACGAGCTCGTCGACGCTCGTGGGTGCCGGGGCGGCGTTCCACATGACGGTCGCGCCGGCCGCACGTGCAGCCCGTGCCGCAGCACGCGACGTCGCGGTGGGGACTTCGTGTTGCAGGAGCAGGACGTCGCCGGGCAGCATCCGCCCGCACGAGTCCTCGACGACCGAAGTCGGGATGGACTGGTTGGCACCGGGGACGACGACGATGGAGTTCTCCCCACCGTCGTCGATCAGGATCACGGCGTGACCCGACTCCCGACCCGGCAGGCGGACGACGCCGTCCGTGTCGACGCCCTCCGCGGCGAGCGCTTTCACGAGGACGTCGCCGTCCGACCCGACAGCTCCGACCATGCGGACGCGTGCACCGGCCCGGGCGGCCGCCACGGCCTGATTCGCACCCTTGCCCCCGAGTCCGGTCTCCAGCGATCTCGCGCCGACGGTCTCGCCGGGCCCCGGCAGCCGGGCCATGCGGATGGCGTCGTCGATGTTGACGCTGCCGACGACGACGATCGTCCGGGCGCTCACGATGACGCTCCGGTCCGGTCGATGAAGTCCGCGGGCACGCGCTGTGATGCCGTCTCGCGGCCCTCGATGAGGTCGACGAGACCGAGCACCCCGAGGCGGCCGATCATCGCAGCGTCGTTCCGAGCTGCGCTGATGGGTGGGGAGGCGAACTCGAACCAGTCGAGGTCGTCGAAGGACACGACCTCGATCCTCGATGCGGCCGCGCTGCCGAGCCGTGCGCGGAGGGCGCGGACGGCCCCGAGCGTGGTCGGACCGTTCGCGCCGAAGACGGCGGTGAAGGGCACCTCCCGGTCGAGGAGGCGGTGCATCGCCGCCGAGGCGCCCTCGGCTTGGAAGTCGCCCGCCTCCATGAGCGCTTCCGACGGGTTGATCCCATGCGCCTCGCGCCCCGCGGTATAGGCCGCGAGCCGCTCGGCGCCGGTCGAGATGGACGGCGGACCGCCGATGTAGGCGACATCGGTGTGACCACGGTCTCGGAGCCAGCCGAGGACGGCTGCGACCCCGGCGGCGTTGTCCGAGCCGAACATCGGCACGTCGAGCCCGTCGACCAGTCGGTTCAGCAGCACGAGGGGGAGTCCGCTCGCTCGCAGCTCGGCGAGCTGCGGCGACAGGCCGCCCTGCGGAGAGAGCAGGAGGCCATCGATGCGCTGCGACGCGAAGGTGCGGAGGTAATCGTCGACGATCGCCTGGTCCTCGTTGGCGTTGGCGAGCAGAAGGGTGTAGCCGAGTCGGCCGGCCTCCTGCTCAGCGGCGTGCGCGAGCTCCGAGAAGAACGGGTTGCGGATGTCCGAGACGACCAGTCCGAGCACGTCGGTCTTCGCACGACGCAACGATCGAGCAGGACCGTTCGCGATGTAGTTCAGCTCGGCGGCCGCGGCGAGCACTCGCGAGCGCGAGTCCGGCGAGGTCTGGCTGCTGCCGCTGAGCACCCGTGAGGCGGTGCCGAGGGCGACGCCGGCACGAGCGGCGACGTCTTTGATGGTGGCCACGATGGCACCTTCCTGTGGAAACGTTTCCATAGCGGTAACGCCTTCATCGTCACACGGAATCGGCTCGATCCGCAAGCGCGACCAGGGCGAATCGTGGTCGTCCGCCCGTGGTGGGTTGGGCGTCGCCGTCAGTCAGACCGCCCATGGGTGCGGCCGAGTTCGCCTGTGGGAACCGGCACCTCAGTGACGCGGTTCCCGAGGAGCCGGCGGTGCCTGCTCAGTACGCCGCTGCCCCGCGCCGAGCTGAACGGCTGAGGCTCTCCCTCGATGGCCGCCCTCACGCCCCCGTGCCCGGTCGCTGCGAGCTGCCGCGCACGATCAGGCGGGGCGGCAGCACGACCGTCTCGTGGCGGTGGTCCGTCGGGTCGTCGAGCTCGTCGCGCAGCAGGCGCATGGCCTGCCCGCCCATCTCGACGCCCGGTTGGCCGACCGTCGTCAGCGGCAGTGTCGTGCCCTGCGCGAAGTGGTTGTCGTCGTACCCGGTGATCGACACGTCGTCGGGGATCCGCACGCCGCCGAGCAGCAGCGACTGGACGATGCCGGATGCCAGGGCGTCCGAAGCGGCGACGATGCCGTCGGGTCGAGCCGAGGCGTCCTGCGCCAGGAGGTCGCTTCCGACGGCGAGCCCCGCGCGCACCGTCAGCGCCGCCGTCGTGATCAGCTGCAGCGGCACCCCGGCCTCGCGGGCCGCCGCCGACGCGCCCTCGAAGCGGTGTCGCACGGCGGTCAGATCGAGCGGGCCGCCCACGAAGACGAGCTCTCGACGCCCCTGATCGAGGAGGTGCTGCGCGGCCAGGCGGCCGCCGAGCACCTCGTCGACCACCACGCCGCAGCTCTCGTCCGCTTCGCCCGGCCAGTTCACGTTCACCACGCGGAGGCCGCGCCGGCGCAGCCGACGTGCCTCGTCCATCGGGCCGTCGAACGGGGCGAGGACGATCCCCGCGGCCTGCGCCTGCTCGAAGAGCTTGAGGTAGCCGGTCTGCTTGTCGAGATCGACGTCGGAGTTCCCCAGCAGCACCGACTGCTGGCCGAGGTCGGCCTCACGCTCGACGCCGCGCGCGATGTCGAGGAAGTACGAGTTGCCCAGGTCGACGGCGACGAACCCGATGAGGGTGCCGCGGCCGGCTGCCAGGGTCCGCGCCGACGTGTTCGGCGTGAACCCGAGCGAGGCGATGGCGTCCTCCACCCTCCGTCGCGTCGCGGGCTTGACCCGGGCCGGGGCGTTGACGACGTTCGAGACCGTCCCCAGCGAGACGCCCGCCAGGCGTGCGACGTCGGCCATCACGGGCGGTCGTCGCTGCGAGGAGGGGGTCGAGGTGGTCATCGTGGCGCCGAGCTTAGCTCCCGATCGGCCTCGATCGGGTATTGACAAGCCCACTCGGGTCAGTTGATTATGAAGCGCTTCAACTTTTCTGAGGCGCCCACCATTCAAGGAGGAATGATGCCCCGCACCGCTCGCCGTGTTGCCGCCTTCACCGTCGCCGGCCTGACCATCGCCGCTCTCACCGCGTGCTCGGGTGGGGGTTCGGGTCAGGCCGCCACCGAGTTCACCGTCCTCGGCAACGTCGAGAACGAGGTCGTCCCTGCAACGCTTCAGACTCTCGCCGACGGCGCCTGCGCCACCGAGAACGAGGCCATGCCGCTGAAGGTCGAGACCGTCCCGCAGACGAACCTCAACCAGCAGGTCCAGCTCCTCGCCGGCCAGGGCGGTCTGCCCGTCATGTACGCCGTCGACACGAACGAGCTCGTCCAGCAGCTCGACGACGCGGGCTTCGTCGCGCACTTCGACGAGCTGTTCGACGAGCTGGGGGTGGCGGACTCGATCGAACCGGCTGCACGGTCGACCGTCGAGTCGCTCTATGACGGCGAGTTCCTCGTGCTGCCGACCGAATACAACATCGAGGGCATCTGGTACAACAAGGACCAGTTCGCCGAGAACGACGTGGACATCCCCGAGAGCTGGGACGACGTCGTCGCCGCGGCCGGCACCTTCCAGGACGCCGGGCTGACCCCGTTCGCCGCCAGCGGCGAGCAGGGCTGGCCCCTCACGCGCCTCGTCGGCAACCTCATCGAGCGCGAGCTCGGCCCCGACGCCCTCCAGGCCGTGGCCGACGGCGACGCCTCGCTGACCGACCCCGAGTACGTGGCCGCGGCGCAGCAGATCGCCGACCTCGGCGCCGAGGGCTACTTCGGCGAGGGCGTCGGCTCGATCGACTACGACACCTCGATCAACGAGTTCCTGAACGGCAGCTCGCCCATGCTCTACATGGGCAGCTGGGTGCTGAGCAACTTCGCCGACGACACGGCGAACCAGATCGGCGAGGACGCCATCGGCTACCTGCCGTTCCCCGACGTCGAGGGCGGCGAGGGCGACAGCAGCGAGCTCGTGGCCAACGTCGGACTCCCCTTCACCATCAACCCGAGCGCGCTGAACGACGACAGCAAGGCGTGGGTCGCCTGCATCGCCGAGAACTACGGTCAGGTCGCTCTGGAGGACAGCAGCCGGATCTCCGGCTTCACGGTGTCCGGCGACGCGTCGAGCAACGCCCTGACGACGGAGGTGCGTGACCGGATCTCGGAGACCGACACGACGATCCCGTGGTTCGAGGCCTACTTCAGCACCCAGGCGACGACCACCTCGCAGCAGAACGCCGCGCAGCTCGTCACCGGCGCCATCACTGCGGAGGAGTTCATGACGCTCGTCCAGGGCGATCTGGACTAGCGCCTCCCTCCGAGGGGGAGCGGGGTCGCGCCGAGCGCGTCCCCGCCCCCCGTCGCGACCCCGACCTCCCTCCCGCTCGCACCGAAGGCCCCTCATGAACCCCCTGCTCGGCGACCGTCGCGCGACCCTGATCCTCATCGGGCCCGCGCTGCTCATCTACACCGTCGTGATGCTCGTCCCGATCATCGTCTCGTTCGGCTACACCCTCACCAGCGGCAACGCGATCACCGGGTTCACCTTCGTGGGGCTCGAGAACTACCAGCGACTCGTGACCGACACCCGGGTGCGCGACGCGCTGCTGCTGACCGTCCGCTACGCCGTCCTCATGACGATCCTGCAGGTCGGCTTCGGCTACCTGCTCTCGCTCCTCTACGTCTTCGTGCTCCGCAAGTGGTCGAGCGCCGTCCGGACCCTGGTGTTCTTCCCGGTCGTGCTGCCGACCGTCGCCGTGGCTCTGCTCTTCCAGCAGATGTTCGCCATCGCGCCGCAGAACGGCCTGGTGAACACCGCTCTCGAGGCCGTCGGGCTCTCGTCCGTCGACTGGTTCGGCGACGGCGGCACCGCGTTCCTCGTGATCATCGTCATGGACGTCTGGCGGTCGATGGGCTTCTATGGCGTGCTCCTCTACGCCGGCCTGCTCGACATCCCCGAGGAGGTCTTCGAGTCGGCCCGCATCGACGGCGCCTCCGGCTTCGGCCTGGTCAGGCGGATCGTCCTGCCGCTCTCGCTGCCCGTGCTGATCTCGTCGCTGATCTTCTCGGTCAACGGCACGCTCAAGGTGTTCGACAGCATCCTCGCCCTCACCAACGGCGGGCCGGGCACGTCGACGAGTCCGCTGACGATCTACATGTTCGACACGTCGTTCCGCTTCGGGCAGTACGGCTACGGCAGCACCGTCGCGTTCCTCCTCACGGTCGTGTCGTTGCTCGTGACCGTCTTCATCTTCCGCGCGAACCGCCGCGACCTCACGAAGGACTGACCGATGACCTCCGTCGACACCACCGTCCCCGTCCCGTCCGCCGCCCGCCGTCCGACGCCGCGGCGTCGTCTCGCACCCCGCCGCCGCCTCGGGCAGATCGTCAGCGGCGTGCTCGTGGCGCTCCTCCTCGTCATCGTCGTCGGCCCGCTCGTCTGGATGCTGCTCGGCTCGT
Source organism: Frigoribacterium sp. AC394 (assembly GCF_979258095.1). Taxonomy (NCBI): domain Bacteria; kingdom Bacillati; phylum Actinomycetota; class Actinomycetes; order Micrococcales; family Microbacteriaceae; genus Frigoribacterium; species Frigoribacterium sp. AC394. The sequence continues at coordinate 2,616,033 of NZ_OZ409834.1, forward strand.
TCAAGACGCAGACCGAGTTCCTCGAGCAGCCCGTCTGGGCGCTGCCCCAGCAGTGGAACCTCGACAACTACGTCTTCGCCTGGACCCAGGGGAACTTCGCCCAGTACGCCTCGAACTCGGTGCTGACGGTGTTCCCGTCGCTGCTGCTCGTGCTGCTGTTCGGCTCGATGGCGGGCTTCGCCCTCGAGGTGCTGGTCTGGAAGGGCCGCGGAGCGATCCTGATCACGTTCCTCGCCGGCATCATGGTGCCGACGCAGATGATCCTCCTGCCGCTGTTCGCCGCGTACTTCCGCCTCGGCCTGACTGGCACGCTCTGGCCTCTGCTCATCACCTACACGGCGACGAGTCTGCCGCTGGCGGTGTTCCTCATGGCGACGTTCTTCCGGGCCGTCCCGCGCGAGATCTTCGAGGCCGCCACCCTCGACGGGGCCGGCCTCATCCGGTCGTTCTTCCTCGTCGGCCTGCCGATGGTGCGGAACGCCCTCTTCACGGTCGGGCTCGTGCAGTTCTTCATGCTCTGGAACGACCTGCTCATCGCGCTGACCTTCACGAACTCCGGCTCGCTCCGCACGCTGCAGGTCGGGCTGCTCAACTTCACGGGCCAGTTCGGCTCGGTGCAGTACGGGCCGCTCTTCGCCGCGATCTGCCTCAACGTCGTGGCGATCCTCGTCATCTACCTGTTCCTGAACAAGCAAGTCCAGAAGGGTCTGACCGCCGGCGCGGTCAAGGGCTGATCATGGGTGCGACAGTCACCGACCTCCGCATCGAGCACGGCGGCCCGGCCCTCGGCCTCGGCACCCCGAGGCCCCGCCTCTCCTGGCGACTCGACGGCCCCCCGGGCTGGCGGCAGGCATCCGCCGAGATCGCCCTCGAGACGGCGTCGGGCGCGACCGAGACGGCACTGCTCGACACCGTCGACCAGGTGCTGGTCGGCTGGCCCTTCGCCGACCTCGGCTCGCGCGCGCGCGTCTCGGTGCGGGTGCGCGTCACGGGAGAAGACGGAATCGTCTCGCCGTGGAGCGACCCCGCGCCCGTCGAGACGGGTCTCCTCCTCCCCGACGACTGGCAGGCCCGCCCGGTCGGCGGCGCCTGGCCGGAGGAGACCGGAACCGACCGGCGTCCGTCTCGCGTGCGTCGCGGCTTCCGACTCGACGCACCCGTGGCCTCGGCGCGCCTCTACGCCTCGGCGCACGGCGTCTTCGAGGCCGAGCTGAACGGGACTCGGATCGGCGACGACGAGCTCTCGCCGGGCTGGACCTCGTACGACACGCGCCTCCGCTACCGCACCTACGACGTCACCGATCTGCTCGTCGACGGCGACAACGTCGTGGGCGCCTGGCTCGGCGACGGCTGGTATCGCGGCCGTCTCGGCTTCAACGGCGGCTACCACGATCTCTACGGCGCCGACCTCTCGTTCCTCGCGCAGCTCGAGGTCGAGTTCGTCGACGGGAGGCGCCTGGTCGTCGCCACGGACGACCGGTGGGAGGCGCAGCCCAGCCCGATCGCGTTCAGCGGGCTCTACGACGGCGAACGCCACGACCTCCGGCTCGACGGCGACGCCTGGTCGACCGCGGGAGCCGATCGCGACGGCTGGACCCCGGTCGCGCTGGGTCAGCGCGACCCGAGCACGCTCGTCGCCCCCGAGCAGCCGCCGGTGCGCTGCACCGAGGAGGTCCGGCCGGTCGAGCACTGGACGACCCCGCGCGGCACCGTGGTGCTCGACTTCGGCCAGAACCTCGTCGGGCGCCTCCGCATCACGGTCGACGGCGAAGCGGGTCGCGAGATCACCCTGCACCACGCCGAGGTGCTGCAGGGCGGCGAGCTCTACCGGCGCACCCTGCGTCTGGCCGCCGCGGAGGACGTCGTGACGCTGCGCGGCGACGGCCCGACGAGCTGGGAGCCGCGCTTCACGGTGCACGGCTTCCGCTACGCCGAGATCACGGGCTGGCCGGGCGAGTTCGACCCGGCGGCCGTCGTGGCCCGCGTGCTGCACACCGACATGGAGCGGACCGGCTGGTTCGCGAGCTCCGACACGGGCCTGAACCGCCTCCACGAGAACGTGCTCTGGAGCACACGGGGCAACTTCGTCGACATCCCGACCGACTGCCCGCAGCGCGACGAGCGTCTGGGCTGGACGGGTGACATCCAGGTGTTCGCGCCCACCGCCTCCTTCCTGTTCGACTGCTCGGGGATGCTCGGCTCGTGGCTGCAGGACCTCGCCGTCGATCAGCTGCCCGACGGCACCGTGCCGTGGTTCGTCCCGCGGATCCCCGGCGGCCCGTCGTGGGAGCCGATCGAGCCGGGCGCGGTCTGGGGCGACGCCGCCGTGCTGACGCCGTGGACGCTCTACGAGCGGTTCGGCGACGCCGGCGTGCTGGCCCGGCAGTGGGACTCCGCGAAGGCGTGGGTCGACCTGATCCTGTTGCGAGCGGGGGAGGACCGCATCTGGGACGAGGGCTTCCAGCTCGGCGACTGGCTCGACCCGGCCGCCCCGCCGGACGACCCGGCCGACGCCCTCACCGACCGCTACCTCGTCGCCACGGCGTACCTCCACTGGTCGACCCGGCACCTGGCGCAGACGGCCGGAGTGCTCGGCAAGGCCGACGACGCCGCCCGGTACGGCGCGATCGCCGAGGAGGTGCGCGAGGCCTTCGTGGGCCACTACACCGACGGCCGCGGTCGGACGACGAGCGACGCCCAGACCGCCTACGGGCTCGCCCTCGAGTTCGGGCTGGTCGACGGCGAGGAGGCGCAGACCGGGGGAGACCGCCTCGCCGAGCTGGTGGCCGAGGCCGGCAACCGCATCGCCACGGGCTTCGCCGGCACACCGGTCGTGGCCCCCGCGCTGACCCGCACCGGGCACGTCGACCGCGCCTACGACATGGTGCTCGAGCGGTCGTGCCCATCGTGGCTCTACACGGTCGACATGGGCGGGACGACGATCTGGGAGCGCTGGGACAGCATGCTGCCCGACGGCACGGTCAACCCGGGCGAGATGACCAGCTTCAACCACTACGCCCTCGGCGCCGTGGCCGACTGGCTGCACTCGACGGTCGCCGGGCTCGCACCGGCGGCACCCGGGTGGCGGCGGGTGCGATTCGCACCTCGTCCCGGCGGCGGCCTCACGCACGCGTCGGGCCGGCATCTGTCGCCCTACGGCGAGGTCTCATCGGAGTGGCGGATCGACGGGCGAGTGTTCCGGCTGACGGTCGCGCTGCCCGTGGGGACGACCGGCGAGGTCGCGCTGCCCGACGGCACCACCGTCGAGGTCGCGCACGGCCGGCACGAGTTCCACTGCGACCTGCCGACGACCGGTGAGGCGGCCTGACCGCCGCCGAGTGTCACCGACGGGACGGTGGGGGCGTCAAGCACTCCGTTGCCAGAGCTCGTGATCGAGCCATCCGTCCGCGACACCCATCGAGCCCACATCGAGACGATCCGTGGTGGGGAAGCGGCGCAGCAGCGTCGCCACCCGCACGGCCCAGTCCCGTCCCGGGTGCACGGCCTCCAAGAGATATGCCATCACGGCTAGCGCACTGTAGGTCCCGAAGTCCTTCGGCGCCTCGTCATGGGTCAGATGGGAGAGCAGCGGTACTGCGTCGCCCTTGGGTCGCTTGGGAGCACTGACGAGCTTCCGGTTGTACAAGCGGGCGTGGTGAGCGGCGACGTTCCGTACGTAGGTGAGACACGCGACCCAGCTCTGCTTGAGTCGTTTCGTCGGGACCCCGAACGCCTGTGCGATCTCCGTCGCGATGTCGTTGCGCAGGCCGCCGTACAAGCGCGAGACGTGGCCCAGTTCGAGGATCTCCGTGAGGGCCCAGATGGGCATCCGGTCGTCGTACTTCGACCGGAAGTGCGCCACGAACGCTTCGTCGGAGTTCCTCTGTCTCTCTTCGACTCGATCGATCCAGAGCGCGTGTCCGCTCGGGATCGGCTCACCCGCCGCTCCTCGTCGCGCCTGCGTGAACGACGAGACGAATGTCGAGGGGGCAGTGTGGGAGAACGCCGACACGCGACCCATCGAATGACCCACCTGCATGCGAAGAGCGATCTCGAACCGCTCGATTCCTTCGAGGACGAGCATCCGCAGTTCACGGTCGAAGTCGATCAGATCCGCGGCATCGTCCATGCAAGCCCCGGCCACGAATGTGCTCAGGACTCTGATGCGCTCCCGCCCCTCGCCATCGTCGAAGCGTTCGGACCGACGGAACGGGTAGAGGTAGCCGGTCAGTCTGTAGTAGCCGACCTCTCGGAGGAGCCTTTTCGCGTTGTCTTCATCTCTCACCTCGAGACCCCGCCGGACGAGCACGTCTATCTGCTCGTCGATCGACAGCCATGGCTTGGCATACTCCATCGGACGCTCCCGGGAAGAGAAAATCGGCCCGAGCCGTGAGGCGAGCGGGCCGATCTTGTTGAGATGAGAATACACCACACGGTGCGGACCGGTGGTGAGCGAAGTCGGGCGTCAGCCCCGGCGGAGCAGGCGGGCGGGAGGCGCGTCGGAGTCCACGATGGCGCCCGCGACCCAGGTCCCCGCGACGGCGCCCATCAGCGACGCGCCGTCGAAGGCCGACACCGGGTTGCGGTGCCGCAGCGCCGACGCGTCGACCGTGAACGGCGTCTCGGGCGCGAAGGCGACGAGGTCCGCCGCACCTCCTACGGTGATCGAGCCCTTCACCGGAGCAGCAGCGCCGAGCCCGACGAGCGCGGCCGTCCCCGACGACATCCAGCCGACCACCGTCTCGAGCGCGATGCCCCGGGCCCGAGCACCCGTCCACACCGCCCGGAAGCTCACCTCGAGACCGGCGATGCCGCCCCAGGCGAGGTCGAACGAACCGTCGCCGGCGAACTTCAACGCCGCCGTCGAGGGGGAGTGGTCGGATGCGACGATGTCGATCGTCCCGTCGACCAGCGCCTCCCAGAGCAGTTCGCGGTTGTGCTCGTCACGGATCGGCGGGCAGCACTTGTACTGCGTCTCGCCGTCGCCGATCGCGCCCGCGTCGAAGGTCAGGTAGTGCGGGCAGGTCTCGACCGTCAATCGCAGACCCTCGGCCTTGGCCGCCCGGATCGCCGGCAGCGCCGACGCCGACGACAGGTGCAGCACGTGCGCCCGGCCACCGGTCTCGCGCAGCGCCTCGATCACGTGGTCGATGGCGGTCTGCTCGACCGCCTCGGGGCGCGACCGGACGAAGTCGTCGTACACCGCGCCTCCTGCGGTGATCTCGAGCGAGGCCGCCGCGGCGTCGAGCTGCCCAGGGTCCTCCGCGTGGACGATCAGCAGACCGTCGAAGGCCGTCAGCTCGCGCAGGGCCTCGAACAGCTGCGATGTCGACAGGTGCGGGAACTCGTCGACGCCCGACGGCGAGAGGAACGCCTTGAAGCCGAACACCCCGGCCTCGTGGAGCGCTCGCAGATCGCCGGTGCCGAGGTTCGACGGGATGACGCCGCCCCAGAAGCCGACGTCGACGACCGACTGCGCGGCGGCGGCGGCCCGCTTCAGATCGAGCGCCTCGACCGTCACCGTCGGCGGGATGCTGTTCAGCGGCATGTCGACGATCGTCGTCACGCCGCCGGCCGCGGCGGCGCGGGTGGCCGACGCGAAGCCCTCCCACTCGGTGCGACCGGGCTCGTTGACATGCACGTGGGTGTCGACCATGCCGGGCAGCAGCACCTGATCGGACGGCAGCAGACGGTCGTCGTCGACGCCGGTCGTGGCGAAGGGCGCATCGACGGGACCGATCGCGGCGACGACGCCGTCGCGCACGGCCACCGCGGCAGCCCGCCAAGCGCCGTCGACGAGCACCCGTTCAGCGCGCAGCACGAGATCGAAGGGGGCGGAGGCGACCGGCTCAGGCACGGGTGCCCTCCGCGGTCGGGGCGACCCGCGCCTCCTCGGCGGCGGTCCCGGGCGAGGCGGTCTCGGGCGAGGCGGTCTCGGCGGCCGCAGCGGCCTCCGCCTCCTCCGCCTCGAGCTCCTTGCGGCGCTTCCGCAGCAGGTGCCCGGCGAGGGCGACCAGCAGCGTCAGCCCGCCGGCCGCCCCCATGCCGATGCCGATGTGCACCTGCAGGAGCAGGGCCCCGACCCCCGCGCCGATCAGGATCATCAGCACCGCGAGCACCCGCCGCGGGAAGTTCTTGCCCGTGCCGCCGGCCAGCTTCGACTCCGATGCGAGCCCCACGATGGTCGACGTGACGACGACGGTGGTGACGTCGGCGACCGCGAGCTTGCGTGCCGCCGCGGCCTGCAGACCCATCGCCGCACCGAGCAGCCCGGTGATGGTGAACGCCCACGGCGACCCCTCGACCGGCAGCACGACGAAGCACGACACCCCGAGGCCGAGCAGCACCGTGCCGGTCACCGAGAACGCGATCGTGCTGCGACCCGACCAGCCCGCGCGCGCCGAGCGCAGCATCGCCCCGCCGATCGCCGCGCCGATCATGAACGCGACGAGCGCGACGATCGGGCCCACGATGGGCAGCCCGTCGGCCTGCGCGATCGCCATGCCCAGGATGACCACGTTGCCGGTCATGTTCGCCGTGAACACGCGGTCGAGACCGAGGTAGCCGACGGCGTCGATGATGCCGGTCGTGAACGTCAGCGCGAGCATCATGAACAGGTGCATGCGCGCCTGATCGGCACGGAACTTCTTCACGGGGGTCCTTTCGTCACGGCACGGTGGTCCGATTCTTCCAGCCGAGGAGGCGCGGGTCGGCATGATCCGCCCGTCGCGCGGGTCCGACGCCCGGCTCGAGCCCTGTGGGGGGATCAGCCGGCGCGGTACTCGTGCGCCCAGCCGCCGGGCCCGAGCGACCACTCCCGGCGCCGGCTCGCCGTGTCGGGCGCGCTGACCCAGAAGGTGAGGCGGGTCGGGCGGACGACGAAGCCGGTCCAGCCCGCCGGCTGCTCGAACCCGTCGGCGTGCTCGCGCTCGAAGGCGTCCCAGCGTCGGCGGCGCTCGTCGAGGGGGAGGGCCGCGAACTCGTGCGAGTTCAGCCAGGCGAGCTGCTGCAGGTAGGGCGAGCGGGCGGCGTAGGCGCCGGCGAGGGCTGCGTCGTCGGCGGTCTCGGCGCGACCCCGCACCACCAGCTGCCGGGTGAACCCGGGCCAGAGCACGGTCATCGCCACCAGTGGTCTGGCCGTGATCTGCTCGACCTTGCGACTCGCCGCGTCGGTGTGGAACGCGAAGCCGTCGCGGTCGAACGAGCTGCAGCAGCACGGTGCGGGCGTCCGGTGCGCCGTCGACGTCGACCGTCGAGAGGGTCACCTGCGGGCGCTCGGGGTCGTCGTTCGACGGCAGCCACTCGGCGGCGAGCTCCCAGGCCTCGGCGGGCAGCGGGTGGCTGGCGGTGCCGGTCACGCGCCGAAGCCGACGGGCCCGGGCGCCGGCCGGTGGCGGAACCGCGCGATCTCGGCGAGCGACGCGACGCCCTTGCGCAGCGCCGTCTCGTAGAGCTCGGCGCCCCACTCGGCCGTCGCACCGCTCGCGTCGCCCACCACGCCGGCCGGCCCGAAGTCGTCGCTCAGCCAGCCGAAGTGCACCGGGCCGCCGTTGAACTTCACGTAGTCGAGGTCGATCATGTGGTCGGGGATCCACCGGGCGGCCTGCGTCATGTCGACCAGGTCGGGTCGCAGGTGCAGGATCATCGACGTCTCGCTGTGCCCGCCGTGCACGCCGAAGCCGTGCTCGTCGGGCCCGTTGACGCCGTCGCCGGGGGCCATGCCCGTGCCCATCAGGAAGGTCCGCAGGCCGAACCGTCGCCGCAGCTCGCGCAGGGCGACCTGCAGCAGCGCGATGTTGCCGCCGTGCCCGTTGTAGAAGACGAGGGTGCGCGCCGGGGTCGCGGCGACGGATCGGCCGATGTCGACCACGGTCTGCAGCAGCGTCTCGGCGGTCAACCACATCGTGCCCGGCGCCCAGTGGTGCTCGTCCGACTTCGTGTAGGCGAGCGACGGCAGCAGCCAGACGTCCTGCCCGCCGGCCGCCGCCTCCTCGACCACGGCTCGGCCGATCATGTCGGCCATCAGCCAGTCGGTGGCGAGCGGCAGGTGCGGCCCGTGGTGCTCGATCGCGCCCGTCGGCAGCACGATGATGCTGTCCTCGGTCAGCGCGGCCGCCGCGGCCGGTCCGCTCAGCTCGATCAGGTCGCGCGAGCGCCGACTGGGCGCCGAGGAGGCGCGGGTGACGTCGTCGAGACGGCTCACGAGACCTTCACCCCCGTGTCGATGCCCAGGCGTCCGGTGGGCACGGCGTGCCCGCCCTTCACTCCGGTGTCGGGGCCGCCGACGGTCGCGGGGTCGACGAGCTTGCCCGGGTTGAGCAGCCCCTCGGGGTCGGTGGACGCCGCCAGCTCGCGGGTGCGCGCCGGCTCGAAGTCGACGAACCACTGGTGCGGGTTGTGATAGCCGACGCCGAGCGCCTTGAGCTTCGCGAAGCCCGCGTAGACGTCGGCGGCGGTCGTGTAGACGCCGGCCAGCATGCCGATCGGGCGACCGTGCTGCGACTCGATGTGCAGCATCCCGCCCTCGTAGACGGCGTGCACCTCGTCGATGCGGTCGACCAGGGCGTCGCCCGAGACCTCGACGTGGAAGTACCGGTCGGGGTAGGCCTTCTGCAGCCACTCGATCGGGTGGTTGTACGACATCATGCTGATCTTCATCGAGGTCTGCGCGCCCTCGCGGACGTCCTCGACACGGCCCCCCGCCTCCTCGACCATCCGCGTGGCGAGCTCGACCGTGGCGACGTCGAGGATGGCGCGGAGGCTCACCCGCCCGGCCGGGATGCCGGGGTCGGCGGGCAGTGCGTCGGCCAGGGTCGGCAGATCGGCGCTGACCAGCCGCGGCGTGGGCTCGAGGTCGGCGAACGGCCGGATCAGGCTCAGCGCCTGCTCGAACGTGTCGAAGCTGGCGAAGAAGCCGCGCCAGTCCTGCAGCGGCTCGAGCCGGACGGTGGCGCGCGCGATGATGCCGGCCGTGCCGTAGTTGTGGACGTAGGGCTGGGCGTCGTCGCCCTCGACGTGCACGAGTCGCGCCTCGGGGGACGCGTGCACGACGTCGAGCGCCGTGACGAAGCCCGAGCTGTTCGAGCCGTGCTTGATCGACCCGGTGCCGCCCGAGCCGCCCGACAGGAACCCGCCGAGCGACGACTGCGCGGTCGACGGGTACATCAGGATCTGCTGACCCGTCTTGTTCGCGGCCTGCTCGAGGGCGACCATCGTCGCACCCGCCTCGGCGGTGATGACGCCGTCGCCGACCTCGACGATCGCCTTGGCGCGCGTCATGTCGAGCACGAGCCCGCCCGACATCGGGATCGCCTGGCCGTAGTTGCCGGTGCCCTTGCCTCGCGGGGTGACGGGCACGCCGTGGCGCACCGCCGCGGCGACCACCTCGGCGATCTGCTCGGCGCTCGCCGGGTAGGCGACCAGGTCGGCGAGACCGAGCGGCAGCTGCTCGCTGATCACGGGCGAGAGCCGCGAGCCGTCGAGCGACGCCTTCTCGCGGGCGGCGAGCTCGACCGAGACGCCGCGCTCGCCGAGCAGGGTGCGGAGCTCGCCCTCGAGGGCGACCAGCGCCTCCTGGGCTGCCGGGGGACGGATGTCGTTCATGGTGCGTCCTGTCTGAAGAAGGAGGGGAGGGGGCCCGGCTCGCACCGGGCCCCCGGGCGATCAGAAGCCGAGGCTGATCGAGTCGTCCAGGAACTCGTTCGTGTAGAGGTCGGACGGAGCCAGGCCCTCCTTCAGCGTCGAGCCCTGCTTCTCGAAGATCTCGGTGTCGAGGTCGATGATCGTCTGCATGCGCTCCTCGTCCATGTCGCCGACGTAGCCGTTGTCGCCGTCCGTCGCGATCTTCAGCTCCTTCATCTTGTCGACGGCGTACGCCGCGACGTCCTCGTCGTAGACCCAGCCGGTGTCGTACTGGTCGACCAGGTCGACGATCTTCTCGTTGGTCGCGTCGGGCGATGCGAAGTAGTCGACGTCGGCCTGCTGCAGCACGGGCACGAGCTTCTCGAGGCAGGGGCTGAGCTCCTCGAGGTCGCCGGTGCGCACCGACATCGCCTCGGGGTAGATGGGGTAGCCGGTGTCGTTGATCAGCTGGTAGTCGAGCGGCTTGCCCCAGGCCGAGACCTGGTTCTCGTAGACGAACGGCTCGGCGGTCGCGAAGCCCTGCTGCGCGTCCTTGCCCTGCGCGACGACGAACTTCGCGGGGGTGCCGTCGTAGCTGCCGTCGGCGACCGACTCGGGGAGGATCCCGTTGCCGACCAGGTAGTCCATGTACGCGGCGCCGCCGAAGTAGCGGACGACCCCGCCGTCGGCCTCGAGCTCGGTGCCGAGCTCCTCGATGGTCGACACGTCGGGGTAGGTCTCCGGGTCCCACATGATCATCTGCGGGGAGATGTCGTTCTCGGCGAAGACGGCGGTGGTGGGCAGGTCGGCCGAGTTCTGCACGGCGACGTCGGTGGTGACGTAGCCCATCGTGATCTCGTCGTCCTGGTACATCTGCGACGGCACGGTGTTGAAGCCGATGGCGGGGCCGCCGGCGCGGATCTCGACCTTGACGCCGGTGGGCTCGCCGCCGATCACGAGGTCGCTGGTGACCGACTTCTGGTCGGCGTCGACGGTGTAGTCGTCGCCGAGCAGCTGGTACGCGTGGCCGTGCTCGGCCTCGGGGTTCCAGTCGGTCTGGATCACGACGGTCGCCGGGCAGACGCCAGAGAGGTCGACGGCGGAGCCGGCGGCGGCCTGCGGGGCGGCGTCGTCGCTCGAGCCGCTCGAGCAGGCGGAGAGCGCGGCGGCGGTGACGACGACGAGTCCGAGCGCGGTGAGGGTGCGCGAGGTGCGGGGCATGGGGTCTCCTGTCGGGGGTGGAGCAGGGGATGGTGCGGGGCTGTGTGCGGGAGGTGCGGAGGGGGAGAAGAGGAGGGGAGCCGAGGAGGCGCGGGTCAGTTCGCGCTGTACCAGCGCCCGATCGCGACGCGGCGGAGCCAGCCGAAGGCGACGAACACGACCACGCCGAGCACGCTGGCGACGACGATGGCGGCGAACATCTCGGCGCCGTTGAGGCGCTGGTTCATCACCGAGATGAGCACGCCGAGGCCGCCGTCGCCGCGCTGGAAGAACTGGTCGGCGACGATGGCGCCGATCACCGAGAGCCCGGCCGAGTTGCGCAGTCCGATGAAGATCGACGGCAGCGCGGCGGGGAACCTCAGCTTGGTCAGCAGGGTGAGACGCGAGGCGCCCTGCAGCTGGAAGAGCTCGCGCTGACCCTTGTCGACCGACTGCAGGCCGAACAGCGTGTTCGACACCATGGGGAACAGCGCGAACATGACCGTGACGATGATCCGCGACGGCATCTCGTAGCCGAAGAGCGAGCCGATCAGGGGCACGAGCGCGAGGATCGGGATGCACTGCAGCACGACCGCGTAGGGGAACAGCGCGCTCTCGATCCAGCTGGCCTGCACCATCAGCACGGCCCAGGCCATGCCGATCACGATGGCGATCGCGAGACCGATGACGGCGATCAGGGTCGTGTTGCCGAGCGCCTCGAGCAGGTCGGGTCGGAAGTCGCCGTCGAAGAGCAGCGCCTCGACGACCAGGTGCGGGTACGGCACCAGGAACGGCAGGCCGCGCACCTGGTCGTAGTACGCGGCGACGCCGTAGCCGACGCCGATCAGCCCGAAGAACACGACGATCGGCAGCACGATGTCACGGATGCGCGTCGCCCGGGGCGACGCCTGGCGACGCGGCGGCTTCGGTCCCGAGAGGCGGGTGGCCGTCGTGGCGGCGGGCTCGGTGCGCGAGACGCGGGTGTCGACGGCCATCAGTTGTGCCCTTCTCGGAGTGCGTGGCTGACCTCGCCGACCAGTTCGGCGAACTCGGCGGTGAAGCGGATCTCGGGGTCGCGGGGCATCGGGAACGGCACGTCGAACTCGCCGACGATGCGCCCGGGGCGGCCCGACATCACGACGACCCTCGTCGAGAGGTAGACGGCCTCCGACACCGAGTGGGTGATGAACAGGCCCGCGAAGCGCTTCTCGACGAACAGCCGCAGCAGCTCGTCGTTCAGACGCTCGCGCGTGATCTCGTCGAGGGCGCCGAACGGCTCGTCGAAGAGGAACAGCTCGGGGTCGAGGGTGAGCGAGCGGGCGAGCGACGCGCGCATCCTCATGCCGCCCGAGAGCTCCTTGGGCAGGTTCGACTCGAACCCCGAGAGGCCGACGAGGTCGATCGACTCCTGCGCGGCCGCCCGACGGGCCGCCTTGGGCGCCCCGTTCAGCTCGGCGAGCAGCTCGACGTTGTCGCGGACGCTCCGCCAGGGCAGCAGCGTGGCGTCCTGGAAGACGTAGCCGATGCGGTCGGTGTCGACCTCGGCGCTGCCGTGCGACGCCTGCTCCAGGCCCGACGCGATGCGGAGCAGCGTGGACTTGCCGCAGCCCGACGGGCCGACGACGGTGACGAACTCGCCGCGGTCGACGGTGAGGTCGACGTCCTGCAGGGCGACGGTGCCGTTGGCGAACCGCATGGCGACGTCGCGGAAGTCGAGCAGCGTGTCGACCCGGGTCGACGTCGGCGGGGCGACGGGAGGGCTGGCGATGGTCATGATCGGGTCACCGGGTCTCTGCGAGGGTCGGGCGGGGTGAGGAGGGAGACGTCGGGGGTGCCAGCGATGTCGCGGCGGGCGACGTCGCGCTCGCCGACGTCGTGGTGGACGCCGTCGCGAGCGCCGCCGCGGGGTCGGCGATCTCGCGGGTGACGCGGCTCTCGGCGACGAGGCGACCGGCGTGCACGACGTACCGGTCGGCCGGGGCGTTCGCGACGACGTCGGCCAGCGAGGTCGCGCGGACGGCGAGCAGCTCGGCCCGCGCCCCGGCCGTCACGCCCGCCGGGGGCAGCGCCATGACCGATCGCGCCGAGTCGCTGACGGCGGCGTAGGCCTCGTCGATCGTCAGGTGGCCGGCGGTGACGAGCAGCATGGCCGTCTCGAGGGCGTCGCTGCGGCCGAGCGGGTTGAACGGGTCGCGCACGTTGTCTGCGCCGGCCGCGAGTCGGACGCCGGCGTCGAGCAGCGGCCGCAGCGCGGTGAGCCCCCGGGGCGTCGCGACGGGGTGGTCCCAGCCCTGCAGGTACAGGTTCGTGATCGGGTTCGCGATGATGCCGATGTCGGCCGCCAGCACGGCGGCGACGATGTCGTCGCGCTGCGCGACGGGCATCGACCCGAGCCGGCTGCAGTGCCCGGCCGAGACGCTCGTCGTCCAGCCGACGACCCGTCGGGCGAACTCGTCGAGGGTGACGGCCCCGTCCAGGCTCTCGTCGGTGTGCAGGTCGACGCCGACTCCGCGGCGCTCGGCGATGTCGAGGAGGCGGTGCAGATCTCCGTGGGGATCCCTCGCCAGGTGGGGCGCGCCTCCGACGAGGTCCACTCCGAGATCGAGCACGGCCTCGACGTCGGAGTCGGGGGAGTCCTGCGAGGCGAGGGCGACGATCTCGACGTCCATCAGCCCGCGGAGCTCGTCGCGCACCCGCACGAGCGCCTCGGCCCCGCGGGTCGGCCCGTCGCCGAGCAGCACGTCGACGTGGGTGCGGACGGCGGTGGTGCCCTGGGCGAGCATCGCGAGCAGCTGGCGTCGGGCGCGATCGGCGATGTCGTCGACCGTCATCGTGGCCGCGTACACGCGCCACGAGGCGATCGCGAGCTCGAGGTCGCCCATCGGCGGGCGGATCGCGTCGAACGAGAGGGCCTTGTCGAGGTGCGCGTGCGGCTCGGCGGGCGCCGTGAGCAGCACGTGGCCGGCGAGGTCGAGGGTCTCCGACTCGGGGGCCGCGGGCGCCGTGCCCGCCGCGACCACCGCCTCCACGGTGTCGCCCTCGATGAGCACGTCGACCACGTCGCCGCTCGGCAGGGTGGCGTTCCGCAGCAGGGCGAGCCGGCGGGGGAGTCGGGTCACGGAGGGCCTCTCGGGTCGGGCTGGCGATCAGGTGGTCGACGGGGCAGAATGTTGATGGCGTCAACATGCGTCAATCTAAGGAGTGCTCGTTTCCGACAGATGACGCGACCGTTTCGCCGTGTAAATTGCTCGGATCGAGCACCGGACCCCGTGGTAGACCTCGTCAGACCACCCGACCCAGGAGGCCCCCGTCACGTCCCTCGACGCCCCCGTCGATCAGCAGGCCCTGGCGGTCGGCGGTCGGATCCGCGCCCTCCGCCGCGCTCGCGGGCTGACCCTCGTGCAGCTCGCCGCCGAGGCGCAGCTGTCGCACCCGTTCCTCAGTCAGCTCGAGCGCGGGCTCGCGAGGCCGAGCATGGTGTCGCTCGAGCGCATCGCCCGGGCGCTCGGGTCGAGCCAGGTCGAGATCCTCGCCGCGGTCGACGACCGACGCGCCGCCGACGGGCCGGTCGTGGGCTTCGTGGGTGCCGCCGACGGGTCGACCGGGCGCTACGGGCAGGCCGCCGCGCGCCTCCTGACCCCCTCCGACGGGCCGTTCCGGGTGATGGAGATGTCGGGGGCGAACCTCGACCCCGGCGACTTCTTCGTGCACGCCGAAGACGAGTTCGTGCACGTGGTCGCCGGGCGGCTGCGGGTCGACCTCGACGCCGAGGGCGCGCGGGTTCTGGCCGCGGGCGACTCGCTGTACTACGGCGGCGGCACCCGCCACCGCTGGAGCGCCGTCGGCGACGACGGCTACACGCTGTTCGTCGTCAAGCAGAGACCGGAGCCCGTGTGACCGCCCCGACCCGACTCCCCGAGACCGCGCTCGACGCCGTCGTCACCGCCCGCACCTCCGCGGCCGACGCCGTCGACCTGTTCGAGTTCGCCGCGCCCGACGGCTCGCCCCTGCCCCGCTGGCAGCCCGGCGCCCACATCGACGTGGCCCTGCCGACGGGGGAGGTGCGGCAGTACTCGCTCTGCGGCGACCCGGAGGTCGACGGGTGGCGCATCGGCGTGCTGCGCGAGACCGACGGACGAGGAGGCTCGGCCTGGCTGCACGAGAATCTGGCCGTCGGCGACACGGTCCGCCTCGCGGGCCCCCGCAACCACTTCGAGTTCGAGCCCCGTCGCGGCACGTCGTACGTCTTCGTCGCCGGCGGCATCGGCATCACCCCGGTGTCGGCGATGGCGCGGGCCGCGGCGGCGGCCGGGGTCGACTACGTGCTGCACTACGCCGGGCGGTCGCGCTCGACGATGGCGCTGATCGACGAGCTCGTCCCGCTGCACGGCGACCGGCTGCGGCTGCACGTCGCCGACGAGGGCGACCGGCTCGACGTCGACGGTCTGTTCGCCTCGATGGCCCCGTTCACGACGACGTACTGCTGCGGGCCCGAGCGGCTCGTCGAGGCGGTCGAGACCGCGGGGGCCGGGCGGCAGGTCGTCGTCGAGCGCTTCGAGGCCAAGGCCGTCGGCGAGCCGGTGCGGCACGAGTCGTTCGAGGTCGAGCTGGCGGAGTCGGGGCTGACCGTCACGGTGCCGCCCGACCGCTCGGTGCTCGACGTGGTGGAGGAGGCCGGCGTGCTCGTGCTGTCGAGCTGCCGCGAGGGCACCTGCGGAACCTGCGAGACCACCGTGCTCGAGGGCGAGGTCGACCACCGCGACTCGATCCTCACACCCGACGAGCAGGCCGCCGGCGACCGCATGTTCGTCTGCGTCTCGCGCGCCGCCTGCGCCCGCCTCGTGCTCGACCTGTAGCGGCGCGCCGCCCCGCCGGCCGCCTCCGGCCTCCGCTGGCCCCCGCGCGCCCCCGCCGGCCTCGGCCAAGAACCGCGTTCGCGAAGATGAACCGCGATACATCGCGGTTCATCTTCGCGAACGCGGTTCGTCGGCGCGAGCAGTCCTCGCGGCGCGAGAGCTTCATCGGCGCGTCACTGCGTGCGGCGCGGCCTTCGGCGCGTCAGCGGGCGAGGCGGGCGGCGAGTGCGGCGACGAGGTCGCGTTCGTCGGCGGCGACGAGCCGCCCGCCCTCGACCACGCGCCTCCCCGCCACGTAGACGTCGCGCGGTCGGCGCCCCGGTGCCGCCCAGAGCAGCCCGGCGACGGGGTCGGCGACCCCCGCGTCGGCCACCCCGGTGACGTCCCACAGGCAGAGGTCGGCCGCGGCGCCCGGTCGCAGGTGCCCCAGCTCGGGTCGTCCGAGCCCGGCCGCCGAGCCCGCCGTCGCCAGGCCCAGCATCGTGCGCGCCGCGATCGGCGGCCCCACGAGCGGAGCGACCTGCATCGCGAGCCGTGCGTCGGCGAGCAGATGCCCGGCGTCGTTGCTGCCTCCGCCGCTCGTGCCGAGGCCGACGGGCACTCCGGCGGCCAGCAGGGCGGCGACCGGAGCGATGCCCCAGCCCATGGGCAGGTCGCACCCCGGGGCGTGCGTCGCGCTGACCCCCGCGGCGGCCAGACGTGCGATCTCGCCCGGTTCGACGGCGCAGAGGTGGGCGATCGTGACGTCGTCCGCGAGCCAGCCCCATTCGTCGAGCAGGTCGAGCGGGCGTCGTCCGTAGCGCTCGAGGGCGATGACGACGTCGACCTGCTCGTTCGCCTGGGTGCGCCTCCTGAGCCCGTGCCGGGCGGCGACCTCGCCCAGCAGCTCGAACGTCTCGCGGCCGTCGCTGTGCACGCCGGCCGGTCCGACGGCGACCTGGAGCATGCCGTCGTCCGAGACGCCCCCGGTCGGGATGCTTCCGGAGGCGCGGGTCAGCAGGCCGCGCACGATCGCCTCCGCCGAGCCGGCCGCCGTCTGCGGATCGTCGCGCGCCGAGCCGCGCACGAACACGAGTCGCCCCCCGAGCGCTCGCGCGGCCTCGGCGACGGCCCGGGCGATGGCCACCGTGTCGGCGGCGGAGACCGCCGGCACCGGCCAGTTCAGGTGGTGGTCGGCCACGGTCGTCACCCCGCTGAGCAGGCCCTCGGCGATGCCGACGGCCGCGGTCGCGGCGACGAGCGACGGATCGATGCCGGCGGCGCCGTAGGCCCCGGCCATGGCGGGCAGCCAGTCGGCCATCGGGACGCCGCGGGTGCCCGGCAGGGTGCGGAATCCGCTCTGCAGCAGATGGTGATGCGCGTTGACGAGGCCGGGCGTGACGACGCAGCCGCTCGCGTCGAGGGTCTCGGTGACCTCGCCCGACGAGCCGTCGACGATCACCCCTCCCTCGACGAAGAGGCTGCCGGTGGTCTCGGTCGCGTCGTCGACGACGATGCGGGTGGCGCCGGTGATCTCGAGCATGGAGCGTGTCTAGCAGCGACGTGTGTCGGGGACGTTACCCGCGCCTCCTCGGCCCGAACCGCCGGCTGCCGCGCGGCGCAGGCCGCGGACAGGTTTCTCCGCCGGTGTCCCAGCATGCCCTCGGAACCGAGGTTTAGAATCACGCTCATGTCTGACAGTGCCCCCGACCGCATCCTCATGTTCGGCGCCGAATGGTGCCGCGACTGCCGTCGCTCGAAGGCGCTGCTCGACTCGCGCGGCGTCGAGTACGACTACGTCGACCTCGAGGCCGTCGCCGACGGCGCCGATCGCGCCTACGCCGTGAGCGGTCGCACGAACATCCCCGTCGTCGTGTTCCCCGACGGCACGCACCTCGTCGAGCCGACCGACCCGGAGCTCGCGGCCAAGCTCTGACCGATCCTCCCCAGGCCGCGCGGCCTGCGGGTCGTCCCCATCTCCCTCTCCCGGCGGTGGTGTCGCCCGGGTGCTCTCGGCCAGGCTGATGGCATGAGCACCGACCTGTCGCCGAAGCCGCCGCCCGTCGCGTACAGCGGGCCGGTGGCCGCGTCCGAACGCTTCGTCGCCCCCGATCTGCTGAGGGGCGTCGCCCTGCTCGGCATCGCCCTCGCGAACTCGGTCTACTACATCGTCGGCCGCACGATGGGTCCGCTGGCCCGACCCGTCGACGGCTCGACGGGCGACCACGTGGCCGACGTGCTGGTCGGCACCTTCGTCGACAACAGGGCCTTCCCGCTGTTCACCCTGCTCTTCGCATACGGATTCACCGTGCTGATCCGCCGACAGGCCGAGCGGGGCGTCGATCGGGGCCGAGCGCGGTCGCTGCTGCTGCGGCGCAGCCTCTGGCTGATCGTGTTCGGCGCGCTGCACATCGTGCTGCTCTTCGAGGGAGACATCCTGCTCAGCTACGGCGCCCTCGGGCTGGTGCTCGCGGCGATGTTCGCCGCGAGCGACAAGGTCTTCCGGGTCGTCGGCTGGTCGACTCTCGTCGTCTTCGTCGTCATGGCCGGGGTCGACGGTCTCGGCGGCGGTGTCGGCGACACCTCCTGGCTGCCCTTCGATCAGCGCACAGTGCTCGGCGACCTCCTCTGGCGGGTGATCGCCCTCGCGGGGCTCGTCTTCACCGCGCCGTTCACCGTCGCGATGCTGCTGCCGCTCGCCGCGATAGGCACGCTGCTCGGCCGCCGCCGCGTGCTCGAGCAGCCCGAACGGCACGTCGTGCTGCTGCGCCGACTGACGCTCGCGGGGTTCCCGATCAGCATCCTGGGCGCCCTGCCGCTCGTGCTCGCCGCCATCGGCGTCTGGCAGCCCGGCGAGGGGCTGCTCTACCTGCTCGGCATGCTGCACGGCACGACGGGCATCGCGGGCGCGCTGGCCTTCTTCGGCCTCGGCGGCTGGTGGGCGGCGGGGCGTGCCGAGCGCGCCTCCTCGGGTGCCGGAGCGACGGGTCGCGCCGTGGGGCCTGGCGCGCAGCCGGGCTTCGTGCTGTCGGCCCTCGTCGCGGTGGGCCGTCGATCGCTCACCTGCTACCTGCTGCAGTCGGTGCTCTTCGTCGTGCTGCTGAAGCCGTGGGCGCTGGGGCTCGGCGTCGAGGCGGGGACGCTGCGCGTGGCGCTCATCGCGGTCGGCGTGTGGCTGGCGACGGTGGTCGTCGCCGTGGTGCTCGAACGCAGGTCGACGCCGGGGCCGGCCGAGCAGCTGCTCCGTCGGCTGAGCTACGGGCGCTGACCGCGGCGCACCCGGCGCCGCACCGGGCCATGCTGGGACGGTGACCGACTCCTCTCCCTCCGCCGCGCCTCCTGCGCCTCCGGTCGACGCCGACCCCCGCGCGCATCACTACGGCGTCTTCTACTCGCTGGCGGAGGGTCCGGCCGACGACGTCGCGATCGTGGTCGGCAACTGCCAGGCCGAGAGCCTCCGGCAGATGCTCGAGGGGCCGGGCCTCGCGACGATCCGCATCCCCGCGGTGCATGAGCTCACGGCGAGCGACCTGCCGTATCTGCGGTACTGGCTGTCGCGGGCGGCGGTGCTCGTGTCGCAGCCCGTGCGCACCGACTACCACGGCATGCCCCTCGGCACGGCTCAGCTGGCCGCGCTGCTGCCCGCCGGAGGGCGCGTGCTGCGCGTGCCGGTGATCCGCGTCGCCGGGCTCTACCCGACCCATGCGATCGTCCGCCCGCCGAGCGACACGTCGCTGGTGCCGCCCGTCGTCGAGTACCACGACCTGCGGGTGCTGGTCGAAGCGGCGATCCGACGCGAAGGAGGCGCGGTGCCGGCCGCCGGGGTCGCAGCCCGCCTCGACACGCCCGCCGTCCGCACGATCGCCGACGAGTCCCTCGACCAGCTGCGCCGCCGCGAGGCCGCGAACGACACCGTCGTGCTGTCCGACCTGTTCGAGCGCCCCTCGTTCGATCAGATGCGCACGCTGAACCACCCCGGCAACCCGGTCTGGAGTGCGGCCGCGACGCGGGTGCGCGCCGCGCTCGGTCTGCCCGAGCACGTCGTCGATCCGGGCCGGCCGCTGCTCGATCGCGTGCACGCGCCGCGGGCGGCGGCCGTGGTCGAGGCGTTCGGCCTCGATGCCTCGCCGACCGACCACTGGGTCGTCGACGGCGCGCCCGTCTCGACTGACGAGGTCCGCGCCGCCCATCTCGCCTGGTACGCGGAGCATCCCGACGCCGTCGACGCGGGTCTCGCGCGGCACGCCGGCGCGCTCGCGACCCTCGGCCTGCGCTGAGGCGGGCTCCGCTCCGACCCGCGCCTGCCCCTCGCCGCTCAGTCCCGTCCCGCCCGGCCCCGCTCCGCCCCCACGAAGAACCGCGTTCGCGAAGATGAACCGCCGTATATCGCGGTTCTTCTTCGCGAACGCGGTTCATCAGCAGCCGACCGACCGGCCGGGCCCGCCGCCCGAGGCGCGACTACCGGCGCCGGCGACGCTCCGCGACGATCGCGCCGACCGCCTCCTCGATGTGCGGATGCTCGAAGACGTACCCGCCGTCGACCAGCCGCTGCGGCTCGATCCAGCGGCTCTTGAGCACGAGCTCGCTCTCGGTGCGGAACACCGCCATGCCGATCTCGAGCATCCAGCGGAAGGCGGGCAGCCCGATCGGCATGCCGACGGCGCGGCGGACGACGTCCATCATGGTGCGGTTGTCGACCGGGTTCGGCGACGCGATGTTGACGACGCCCTCGATCTCGTCGTGGTCGCGCAGCCAGCGGAGCGACCCGATCATGTCGTCGATGTGGATCCAGCTGAACTTCTGCCGGCCGCCGGGCGTCGCGCGTCGGTGGTACGTGCCGGCCCAGAGCCGTGAGCGGGTCGCCGGCCAGCGCCCGTCGAGCTGGGGGCCGCCGAGCCCCGCTCGGGCGAGGTTGACGAGAGGGGTCAGGGCGCCGCCGTCGCCGAGGACGATCGAGATGCGCAGTGCCACGCGGCGGGTGTTCGGCAGGTCGGGGGCGAACAGGGCGTCCTCCCATGCGGTCGCGACGTCGACCGAGAAGCCGGAGCCGATCTCGCCCTGGGCTTCGGACATGGGGCGGTCGTCGGCGTGGCGGTAGATCGTCGAGGTCGACGAGTTGAGCCAGAGCCGAGGAGGCGCGGCGCAGGCGGCGATCGCCTCGCCCAGTTCGCGGGTGGTCGCCACGCGGGATCGCAGGATCTCCGCGCGGTTCGCCGGCGAGTAGCGGCAGTTGACGCTCTTGCCGGCGAGGTTGACCAGCAGGTCGGCGCCGTCGAGCAGCTCGGTGATGGCGGCGGTGTCGCCCCAACGGGCGTCCGGCCCGCGGCGACCGATGAGGCTGACGCGGGCGCCCTCGGCGCGGAAGGCGTCGGCCAGGTGCTTCCCGATGAAACCGGAGGCGCCGGCGAGGACGACGTGCTGGGTCACGTGACGCCTAGTCGGCCCGGGTCGGCTCGGCCGACTCGGTGTGGTCGTCGACGATGGCGTCGGCGGCGAGGAGGCGCATCGAGTCGATGGCGTTCATCGCGGAGCCCTTCTGGCGGTATGCGTCGGACGTGGCGACGACCTCGCCGGTCGCCGTGGTCAGAGCGAACCGGAACTGACCCTCCGCGTCACGGGTGACGATGAATCTTCCAGCCATGGTGGCCCCCAAATCGGAACGTGCGACGCGCTGTCGGTGAAGGACACACTACGACCACGACGCCGGGCGGGACCAGATGACGTCGACGGGTTTGACGTATGACATTTCAGATCGCATACTGGGTGCGCCGCGACACGGCCGCCCGCTCTCGATCCCCCCGTCGAGACCCGGTGGCCGTGTCGTCGGTCTCCGCCTCGCGCGGTTCAGTCGACGAGCACGACGGCCATCGCCGTCTTGAGGGCCTCCCGGTCGCGGCGCAGTCGTGCGACCTCGGCCTCGAGTGCGGCGATGCGTCCGGCGGGAGTGTCGTCGAAGGCGGCGTCGCCCGTGCTCGACCCGGTCGGCCCGTCGCCCGTGC
Source organism: Frigoribacterium sp. AC394 (assembly GCF_979258095.1). Taxonomy (NCBI): domain Bacteria; kingdom Bacillati; phylum Actinomycetota; class Actinomycetes; order Micrococcales; family Microbacteriaceae; genus Frigoribacterium; species Frigoribacterium sp. AC394. The sequence continues at coordinate 2,637,688 of NZ_OZ409834.1, forward strand.
TCGACCCGGTCGACCCGTCGCCTGCCTGCGCCGCGCCGGCCTGCGCCGCGCCGGCCGGTGCCGCGCCCGCTCGCATGCCGCCCGCCTCGGCGCCGTCTCCGGCTGCTCTTGCGTCGGCACCCGCCGTCGCAGGGGCGTTGGCCCGCTCGTGCGCCCGGATCCAGCCGCGCAGCGACTGCTCGCCGATGCCGAACTGCGCGGCGGTCTCGCGGATCACCGCGCGGTTGCCCGGCTCGGCCAGGCGCCGTTCCAGGACGTGGGCGAGCGACTGCTCGCGAATGGCCGTGCTGTACTTCTTCTCGAAGGGCAAGGTGGTCTCCCGTGGTTCGCTCCGGGTCGACTGGCTCATTCACAATCGACTGTGATGACCATAACCCAACCACGCGCTGTGACATGACAGGCTCCGTCATGTCACATAGATGCTAGAGAAACGATGGTGCAGGTCGGCGGGAACAGCCCGTCCTCCCGAAGATCCCGGCATCGACGCCTTAAGGTATGAGGTGTGTGGCGCGCCGACAGACAGCATGACAACGACGACGACGGAACGAGTTCCGTGGGCGTCCCGACGAGCGCGCCCGGTGGCGCAGGCTCCCCGCACGCCGTGAGCTTCGGTGATCCGGGTCTGACGGTCGGCAACGCGGCCGAACCCGTCTGGGCGGTCTGGCGTCAGCAGCTGGGCGAGGTCGGCGGCCGGTCGACCCTGCTGCACTTCGGCGACGAGCAGCGTGCACGCATCGAGCTGAGCACGACCCACCCCGGCGGGCTCGCGCAGTTCATCACCGGCAAGACCACGCTGCTGTCGAGCCTGATCCGCGACGATCTGGCTCTCCGCACCGCACGCCTCGCCGCCGGCGAGATCGCCGCGAAGGGTCTCGAGCTCGCGACGGTCCGCGGCATCGACGCCGTGCATCTGGCCATCGGCGTCGCCGCCTGGTCGCACGCCGGCCACGACTACCGGGCACCGGTGCTGCTCCGCCCGCTCGCCATCCGCCGGCACGGGCGCGACTTCGAGGTCAAGCTGCTCGGCAAGCCGTTCTTGAACCCGGCACTGGTCGACGCCCTGCACGAGCAGTTCGACATCGCACTCGACGCCGAGTCGTTCGTCGCCCTCGCGAGCCGCGAGGGCTCGTTCACCCCGAACCCCGTCATCGACCGGCTGCGCGGTCTGGCGGCGCACCTCGAGTGGTTCACCGTGCAGCCCCGTCTCATCGTCTCGACCTTCGCCGAGGTCGGCACCGAGATGGCGCTCGACACCCGCGAGCTCGGCCACCCCGTGCTCGACGCGCTGACCGGCAACGCCATGGCCCTCCGCCAGGTCGCCGAGGGCCACCGGTCGGCGTCGGCGACACCGCAGGACGAGCGCAGCCCCGAGACCGACACCCTGCTGCTCGACGCCGACCCCGAACAGGAGAACGTGGTCGCCCAGATCGCGGCCGGCAACTCCGTCGTCGTCAAGACGCTGCCCGGCACGGGCGGCACGCAGACCATCGTCAACGCCCTGGGTCGGCTGGTGTCGCAGAACAAGCGGGTGCTGGTCGTCAGCGCCCGACGCGCGACCCTGAACGGCATCGGCGACCGCCTCACCGAGGTGGGCCTGCCCGGGGTCGCCGTGGCCCCCAAGACCCTGCGCCGCGACGTCGTGCGCGCCATCGGTCGCAACGAGAAGGCCGCCCGGCCGCAGATGGGCGAGGTGGACGACGCCCTGGTGCGCCTCCGCAAGGTGCTCGTCGACTACCGCGGCGCCCTCAGCAAGCGCGACCCCCGCCTCGAGGTCTCCGTGCTCGACTGCCTCACCGAGCTCTCGCGCCTCGCCCTCCTTCCCGCGCCGCCCGCCACGACCGCCCGACTCAGCAGACGCAGCATCGAGGCCATGGTCGACGGCCGCTCGCGGGTCGCCGAGACGATGGTCAACGCCGCCAACCTCGGCGAGTTCCGCTACGGTCCGGGCGACTCGCCCTGGTACGGCTCGCAGTTCTCCGAGTCGTTCGGCGCGGGCGACGCCCATCAGCTGGCCAAGAACCTGAACCACCGAGACCTGCCGCGCCTCCTCGAGCGTGCCGGCGACGTCATCGGCAGCACCCGCATGCGACCGTTCGAGTCGATCGCCGAGCTGGGTGTCTACCTGCGCCTCCTGACCGACATCCGCGACACCCTCGACAAGTTCCTGCCCGTGGTGTTCGACCGGTCCGTCGCCGAGCTCGTCGCGGCGACCGCGCCGAAGCGCGAGGCGCCCGACATGTCGAGCGCGAACCGCCGCCGTCTGAAGAAGCTCGCGCGAGAGTACGTCCGCCCGGGCGTCCACATCGCCGACCTGCACGGCGCCCTGCAGCGCATCCAGCAGCAGCGCTACGAATGGCAGCGCTACGTCGCGGCGGGCATCCCGCCCGAGGTGCCGACGGGCATCGCCGACACCCACGTGCTGCACCAGCAGGTCTCTCAGGACCTCGACCGTCTCGATCGTCCGCTCGGGCTCACCGGAGACGAACGGCTCACCGAGATCGGCGTCGTCGAGCTGCAGCAGCGCCTCGAGGCCCTGGCGGCCGAGAGCGACGTGCTGCAGAACCTCCAAGAGCGCACCGAGCTGATGACGACGCTCCGCGACCTCGAGCTGACCCCGCTGCTCACCGACCTCGCGAACCGGCACGTGCCCGAGCAGCAGGTCGCCGCCGAGCTCGAGCTCGCCTGGTGGCGTTCGGCGCTCGAGTCGCTGCTCGAGGCCGACCGGGCGCTGCTCGGTGCCAACACGGCGATGCTCGACCGGCTCGAGGCCGACTTCCGGCTCGTCGACGAGGCGCACGCCGCCGGCAGCGCGCAGCTCCTCGGCTGGCTGCTGGCCGAGAACTGGACGATCGGTCTCGTCGACTGGCCCGACGAGGCGGCCGCGCTCAAGCGCCTCCTGCGTCAGGAGCACGTGACCGCGCGCCTCCTGCACGACGCCGCCCCGCATCTGTCGCGATCGATCGCACCGGTCTGGCTCGCGTCGCCCTACGAGGTGCACACCATCGCCGACACCGTCCCGTTCGACACCGTGATCCTCGTCGACGCGGGGGCGACCACGATCGCCGAGAACGTCGGCGCCATCCGTCGCGGCAAGCAGACCGTCGCGTTCGGCGACCCCGTCACGCAGACGCCGTCCGAGTTCGACATCGCCGTCACGCCGGGCAAGCGCCCGCCGTCGCACGACGACGCCACCCTCGAGGCCCTCCACTCCGACAGCGCGCTCGCCCGCCTGTCGGCGCTGCTGCCCACGCTCTCGCTGACCCGGAGCTACCGCGCCGGCGGCGAGGACCTCGCCGAGCTGGTCAACCGCCGCTTCTACGGCGGGCGCATCGAGTCGCTGCCCTGGGCGGGGAGCTTCCTCGGGCACGGCAGCATCGCGCTCGACTACGTCTCGGGCGGCACGGCCGTGCCCGACCCCGAGTCCGGAGCCGTCGAGAGCGTCGACGCCGAGGTCGACCGCGTCGTGTCGCTCGTCGTCGAGCACGCCCGCACCCGCCCCCGCGAGTCTCTGATGGTCATCACCGCCAGCGCCAAGCACGCCGTGCGGGTGCAGCAGGCCGTGCTCACCGCGGTCTCGGGTCACAAGGACCTGACCGAGTTCGTCGTCGGCGACCGCGCCGAGCCGTTCATGGTCGCGACCCTCGAGCAGAGCGTCGCGCAGAGCCGCGACCACGTCGTCTTCTCGATCGGCTACGGACGCACCCCCCACGGTCGCGTGCTGAGCGACTTCGGTCCGCTCGGCCAGCCCGGCGGCGAGCGTCTGCTCGCGGTCGCGATGACCCGTGCGCGCCGCTCGATGGTGATCGTGACGTGCTTCCAGCCCCGCGACATCGACGGCGGGCGCATGGGCCACGGCACCGTCGCGCTCTCCGAGATCCTCACCGAGGTGCAGGTGCGCACGACGGCGGAGCACGTCCCCGACGACAGCGACCCGATGCTGGTCGACCTGGCCCGCAGGCTCGAGGCGAAGGGCATCCCCGTCGCGCTGGGTCACCGGGGCAAGCTCGGGCTCGTGGCGGCGCACGACGGGGTCTGCGTCACCATCGAGACCGACACGACCCTCTCGCGCACGAGTCTCCGCGAGTCGCTGCGGGCGCGCCCCGAGACGCTGCGCCGCCTCGGCTGGCACTACGTGCGGGTGCACGCGTTCCAGCTCTTCACCGACCCCGACGCGGTGGCGTCGCGCGTGGCCGAGGTGCTCGGCATCGAGGGTTCGCGCACGACCGAGATCCCGAGCGTGCCGGCCAGTCAGCACGTCAACCGAGGGTGACCCGAGGAGGCGCGGCGCCCGACGACGACACCCCTCCGGTCGTCGAGGCGGTCGCCCCGACCCCTCTCGTGGTGCGGCGTCGCGGAGGGCGTCGGGTCTCGACCGACCCGGTTCCCGGCAGCGATCCGACTCCGGCACCCGAGCCTCCTCGGCATGCCTCGGCGGAGAACGACGCGCAACTGCGCGCCGACGTGCCGCCCCACTGGGGCTGAGCCCGCGGCGCTGACACGCCGCTGTGCTGTCGCGCTGCCGAACGAGGTGCCCCAAACCGGGCCTCAACCGTGGCGGAGGGGCCCCTTCGGGTCACTTCGTTGGGCGCGCTTGCTCTACGCTGCCGCGCCGCCCAACGAAGTGCCGCAAACCGGCGCTTGTGCGTGGCCGAGAGGCCACTTCGGGTCACATCGTTGGGCTGGCTGGCCCCGCTCCGCGGCTGCGCTGCCGCTGCGCTGCCGCGCTGCCGAACGAGGTGCCCCAAACCGGGCCTCAACCGTGGCGGAGGGGCCCCTTCGGGTCACTTCGTTGGGCGCGCTTGCTCTACGCTGCCGCGCCGCCCAACGAAGTGCCGCAAACCGGCGCTTGTGCGTGGCCGAGGGGCCCCTTCGGGTCACTTAGTTCAGCTGACTGGCCCCGCTCCGCGGCTGCGCTGAAGCGCCGCTGAACGAGGTGCCGCAAACCGGGCCTTGAGCGTGGCCGAGGGGCCCCTTCGGGTCACTTCGTTGGGCACGCTTGCTCTCCGCTGCCGCGCCGCCCAATGAAGTGCCTCAAACCGGCGCTTGTGCGTGGCCTAGGGGCCTTTGCGGGTCACATCGTTGGGCTGACTGGCCCCGCTCCGTGGCTGGGCTGCGCTGCGCGGCCGCGCCGCACAACGAAGTGCCGCAAAGCGAGGCTCGAGCCCGGCGGAGGGGCCCTTTCGGGTCACATCGTTCAGCCCAGCACGACGACGGCCCGCCACATGATCGTGGCGGGCCGTCGTCGGCGACGTGCGCTGAGGCTCAGCGGCTGCCGAGCGGGCCGTTCGTGCCCGAGCGGTCGACACCCTCCGCAGGAGGCGCGGCGTGCGAACCCGAACCGGCGACGGCTGCGGCGTTCTGAGCCCGCAGCAGATCGCGGATCTCGCTGAGCAGCTCGACGTCGGTGGGCGGCACGTCGGCGGGCGTCTCTTCGGCGGCCTGCCGGGCGAAGGTGCGCTTCAGGAGGTGGTTCACCGGCAGCACGAGGCAGAAGTAGACGACGGCCGCGATGATCACGAACTGGATGGCCGAGCCGAGGACTGCACCGAACAGCAGCTGCGCCTCCTCGCCGCCGACCGTCGGGATCGTGAGGATCAGGCTGTCGTCCAGCGACTGCGCGTTGAAGGCGGCACCGATCAACGGGTTGAAGATGTTGGTCACCAGCGACGTGACGATGGCGGTGAACGCGGCGCCGATGACCACGGCGACGGCCAGGTCGATCACGTTGCCGCGCAGGATGAATTCTTTGAAACCCTTCACGGGCGTGCTCCTTCGGATCGGTGGGTCGGGGTACGTGCTCTCAGGGAGCACTCAACCACGCCGACCGCGCCGACGACCGGTCAGGACGAGGACTTGCCGCCGCCGCTGCCCGACGAACCCGAGCCGCTGCTCGACGAACCCGAGCTGCTGCCCGACGAGCCGGAGCCGCTGCCACCGGAGGACGACGTCGAGGACGTCGCCGCGCCTCCTGAGCTCTTCTTGTCGGACGATCCGCCGCTCGACCCCGAGCCCGACCCTGAACTCGACCCCTTGTCGCCCGAGCCCGAGCCCGAGCCCGACCCCGAGCCCGACCCCTTCGACCCGCGCGAGTCGGTGCGGTAGAAGCCCGAGCCGTTGAACGTGACGCCGACGGGGCTGAACACCTTGCGGAGCCGGCCCTCGCAGACGGGGCAGACCGTCAGCGTGTCGTCGGTGAACGACTGGACGATGTCGAAGGCGTTGTCGCACTCGGTGCAGCGGTAGGAATACGTGGGCACTGTGGTCCTCGAGAGGGGGAGCGGGCCGGGTCAGAACTCGTGGACACCGGAGGGTGTCACGACCCCGTCGACGGGCTGGTCGTGGCGTTCGCGCGGCACGCTGTCGACGTACTCGGGATCGAACACCACAGCATAGACCGGCGGGCGTTTCTCCATCGAGCCGAGGGTCTTGTCGAAGTAGCCACGACCCCAGCCCATGCGCATGCCGCCGTGGTCGATGAGCGCCGCGGGCACGACGATCAGGTCGACGTCGTTGATGGCCATCGGGCTGAGCACCTCGCCGACCGGCTCGGGCAGGTCGAAGAGGCCGCGCCTCTCGCTCTCGCCGTCGCCCACGGCCCAGTCGAGCAGACCGTCTTCGCGCGAGATCGGGAACAGCACGCGGATGTCGTTGGCGTACGCCCAGTTGACGAAGGGGCGGGTGTCGGGCTCGTCGGTCGTCGACAGGTAGGCCGAGATCGAGCGGACCTCGAGTCGCGTGGCGAGGTCGATCAGCCGCCGGGTGATGCCCTCGCTCGCCTCGGCCCGGTCGAGCTCGCTGCGGTTGCGTCGCCGCTGGCGCAGCTCGGCTCGTAGGGCGCGTTTCTCGTTGCCGACCTCGTCCGTCATGCGCCCAATCGTAGGGGGAACGACCGACACGCCCGCAGAGGGCCTCGGATCGGTACGCTGACCCGCATGGGCTTCTCTATAACCAAAGCAGTCATTCCCGCAGCGGGCCTCGGGACTCGGTTCCTCCCCGCGACCAAAGCCATGCCGAAGGAGATGCTGCCGGTCGTCGACAAGCCGGCGATCCAGTACGTCGTCGAGGAGGCCGTCACCGCGGGCCTCACCGACGTGCTGATGATCACCGGGCGTAACAAGAACGCCCTCGAGAACCACTTCGACCACGTCAGCGAGCTGGAGGAGACGCTGCGGAAGAAGGGCGACCACGACAAGCTCGCCAAGGTCAACCAGTCGACCGACCTCGCCGACATGCACTACGTGCGTCAGGGCGACCCGCTCGGTCTCGGCCACGCGGTGCTCCGCGCCAAGATGCACGTCGGTCGCGAGCCGTTCGCCGTGCTGCTCGGCGACGACATCATCGACGCCCGCGACCCGCTGCTCACCCGCATGATCGAGGTGCAGGGTGAGAAGAACGCGACCGTCGTCGCGCTGCTCGAGGTCGACCCCTCGATGACCCACCTCTACGGCATCGCCACCGTCGAGGCGACCGACGTCGACGACGTCGTCAAGATCACCGGCCTGGTCGAGAAGCCCGCGCAGGGCGAGGCCCCCTCCAACCTCGCGATCATCGGCCGCTACGTCATCCGGCCCGAGGTCTTCGACGTGCTCGAGAAGCAGGAGCCCGGCAAGGGCGGCGAGATCCAGCTGACCGACGCGCTGATGAAGATGGCCAGCGCCGAGGAGTGGACGGGCGGCGTCTACGGCGTCGTCTTCCGTGGTCGTCGCTACGACACCGGCGACAAGCTCGACTACATCAAGGCCATCGTGCAGCTCGCCAGCGACCGTGAGGATCTCGGCGCCGAGCTGCGCCCGTGGATCAAAGACTTCGCCGCCGGGCTGGAGTAGGCGGACACGACCGTGGCGAACATCCCCACGTTGGCGGAGGGGCGGATCGGCATCCGGCCCCTCCGCCTCCGCGACACCCGTGACCTCGATGCGGCGCTGACCGAGAATCGGGCGTGGCTCCGGCAATGGGAGGCCACGAACCCGTCCGGCTTCACGAGCCACGACGTCCGCGGCAGCATCCGCTCGCTGCAGACGAACGCGCGCGCCGGTCTGGGTCTGCCGTTCGCCATCGAGCTCGACGGTCGCTTCGTCGGCCAGCTCAACGTCAGCGGCATCACCTACGGCTCGCTCGGCTCGGCCACCATCGGCTACTGGGTCACCCGGGCCGCCGCGGGGCACGACGCGACGCCGACGGCCGTGGCCCTCGCCACCGACTACTGCTTCCGTGTGCTCGGGCTCCATCGGATGGAGGTCTGCATCCGGCCCGAGAACGCCCCGTCGCTACGCGTCGTCGAGAAGCTCGGCTTCCGTTACGAGGGCCTGCGTCGGCGGTACATCCACATCAACGGCATGTGGCGCGACCACTTCTGCTTCGCGCTGGTCGCGGAGGAGGTGCCCGGGGGAGTCCTCGCGCGCTGGATCTCGGGCGAGGTGCCCGCGGGCCAGGGCAGCATCCCGGCCGAGGCCCTCGTCGAGGCGGAGCGCGCCCTCCCGATCTGAGCCGCAGATCCGACCGGCACGGCGGCTCCGTGTTCCCTCTCGGAGCGGATCCGTCGCCCGATCGGGCAGACACACCTGTCGACTGCGCGTCGTGGCCCCCTCGGCACTCATACCTTTGTCACCATGAACATCGAGTCCTGGGGTGGCGGCGCCGTGCTGGCGCTGGTCGCCGTGCTCTGGGTCGCGTATCTCGTGCCCACCTGGCACAAACGTCAGGAGTACCTGGCCACCGAACGCAACGCCATCCGCCTGCAGCAGACCCTCCGCATCCTCGCGCAGACCGCCGAGCTGCCCGAGGAGGTCCGCGTCGAGGCGAACGCGAAGTCCGTCGCCGACGCGCAGCGGATCCTCCGAGACGAGGAGGCGCGGCGCGAGGCCCTGCGCCGGGCGCACGAGGCCGCGAGGCAGCGTGCGATCACCCGCGAGCTGGCCGCCGCCGGTCCGAAGCTGTCCGCCGCCGACCGCGACCCCGCCCTCGCGGCACGCCGTCTCCGTCGGTCGCGACTGGTCTCGACCGCCACGCTCGTGCTCAGCGTCGTGGCCATCGCGGTCGCCGTGCTGAATCTGCAGGCGGCGTGGCTGCTCGGGGTCGCGGGTCTCGTCTTCGGGGCCGTCGCGGTCACGATGCTGTCGCAGCTCGCCGCCGTCTCGCGGGCGCGATCGCGCCGTCAGGTCGTCGCCGAGCCGCGTGTGTCGCAGCCGTTCCGCGACTTCGCCGACACCGCCGACGAGGCGAAGGTCACCGAGGAGGCGCGCGAGGGTCGGCAGACGACCTCGCGACAGTGGACCCCGGTCCCCGTCCCCACGCCGCTCTACCTCCGCCGGGGGCGTCAGCGCGCCGTGGCGGGCACGGGCATGTCGCCGCGGGCGGCGGCCTCGGCCCGCACCGACATCGAGCCCGAACTCCAGGCCGAGGCGGCCCGTTCGGTGCAGGCCCTCCGCGAGGCGCAGCTCGATGCGCTCCGTCAAGCGGCCCGAGCCGAGGCGGCCCTGAACGCACCCGCGAAGCGCCCGGAGCGCGAGCGTCCGGCGGCGACGGCGGAGGCGACCGCCCCGGCGGCGCAGGCCGCCCCTGCTGCCGAGCCCGCGCCTCCTGCGGTCGACAGCCGCTTCGCCCGGATGGGCATCGTCGGCGACCTCGGCGAGCCCAGCTTCCGGCTCGACGAGGCTCTCGCGCGTCGTCGCGCCGTCTGAGCGGTCGGGGTCGAAGCGCCGCTGCGGGGGTGCTATCGTTGCAGAGCAGTTTCCGGGGCTATGGCGCAGTTGGTAGCGCGTCTCGTTCGCAATGAGAAGGTCAGGGGTTCGAATCCCCTTAGCTCCACGGAATGCAGGCGGCTCCACGAGTCGCCCAGAGGCCCTCGGCGACGGGGGCCTCTCGCACGTCCGGGCGTCGTCCGCCCCGGTTCACCCCGCCCCGCCCCATTCCGGCCCGGCCCGGCCCCGCCCAGCCCCGCCCCGCCCCGCCGGGTGTGCAAATCGCGACCACACCGGGGCTGAGCCCCGCATGGCGCCACGTTCTGGACGGCATCGAGAGCGGAACGGTCGGGTTCGGCCCGGTGAAGTCGCCCGACGCGGTCGGGTTCGGCCCGGAGAAGACGCCCGGCACGGTCGGGTTCGGCACCGAGGCCCGGGGGGAGCCGAGGAGGCGCGGGCCGCGACCACCGCGGACGGCACCATGACAGGTGCGGAAAGATGGGGGCGTGCCTCTCGTCTCGACCGATCCCGCTCTGCTCGCCCGTCTCCGCTCCGACCTGTCGTCGTCCGGGTTCACCGTCGATCGCCTCAGCGGCCCCGACGCGTGGGGGCCGACGGCCGGTGCCGCGCTGTTCCGGGGTGAGCGGGTCGCGGCCCGGCGCGCACTCCGCCGCAGCGTCGAGTCCAACGAGGGGATCCGCACGGCGGCGACCCTCGCCCTGCTGTTCATCCTCGGCTATCCGCAGCCCCGCGCCGATGTCGAGCGCGCTCTGCCGACCCTCGGCGTCGAGGGTGCCGAGACCCTCGGGCTGATCGAGCTCGACACGGCATCGGCGCCGACCACGGCGTCGGCGCCGACCTCGCAGACGACCGCCCCGACCGTCCGGGCGCGGGTCGACCTCCGCCCCTACTCGTTCGTCGACGGTGTCGGCGAGGCCGCGTGGTGGATCGCCTCCGACCTCGGCGAGCTCGCCCTCGGCGGCGCCCTGCGCGAAGACCACGTGCTCGGCGTGGGCGGCGCCTCGGCCACGCTGGCCGGGCTGATCGTTCCGCGCGACGTCGATCGCGCGCTCGACCTCGGCACGGGCTGCGGCATCCAGGCGATGCACGTCGCTCGGCACGCGCGGCACGTGGTCGCCACCGACATCTCGCGCCGTGCCCTCGACTTCGCGGCGTTCAACGCCGCGCTGAACCTGATCGACGGCATCGAGTTCCGACTGGGCAGCCTCTTCGAGCCCGTCGCCGGCGAGACCTTCGACCACGTGGTCTCGAACCCGCCCTTCGTCATCACGCCGCGCCTCGAGGGGGTGCCCGAGTACGAGTACCGGGACGGCGGCATGGAGGGCGACGATCTCGTGGCGTCCGTCGTCGCCGAGGTCGGGCGGCATCTGACCCCGGGCGGCATCGCTCAGCTGCTCGGCAACTGGGAGTCCGCCGGCGCAGGCGGCTCGCCGGCGAAGAAGGGTGCGTATTCCGTCTCCGACTGGGCGGCGCGCGGTCTCGTGCCCCTCGACGTCTGGGTGGTCGAACGCGAGTTGCAGGACCCTGCCGCCTACGCCGAGACCTGGATCCGAGACGGCGGCACCCGCCCCGGCACCGACGACTTCGAGCGGCTGTACGAGGCCTGGCTCGGCGACTTCGAGACGCGGCGCATCGAGCAGGTCGGGTTCGGCTACGTGACGCTGCGGCGACCGGTCGACGAGGCGACCGCGCCCGTGGTCCGCATCGAGCGCCTCCTCGGGGCCATGGGGGCGAACGAGGTCGGACTCGGAGCGCACCTCCTGGCGACGCTCGACTCGCTCGACGCCCTGCGGGGTCTGGATGACGTCGCACTGCTGGCGACGCACCCGCGGGTCGCCGGCGACGTCACCGAAGAGCGCCACTACTGGCCCGGCAACGACGACCCCACCGTCATCACCCTCAGGCAGGGCGGCGGCTTCGCCCGCAGCATCGAATCGGGAACAGCGCTTTCGGCGCTGGTCGGCGCCTCGGACGGCGAGTTGTCCGCAGCGGCGATCGCCGGTGCCCTGGCCCAGCTGCTCGATGTCGAGGAGGCGCGGCTCCGTCAGGAGCTGGCGCCGCGCCTCCGCGAGCTGGTCACCGTGGGCATGCTGCGACTCTGAGTTGCCCGTCGGGTGAGCGGCTGCCGGCTACTTGCCGACCCGGTCGCCCCAGGTGCGCCATGAGTACTCGGGAACGAACCCGAGCAGATCGCGCGCCTTGTCGGAGCTGAGCAGGGGCTCGGTGCCCTCGATCGCCGAGCGGCGCTCGACCTGGGGGTAGAACCGGTCGGCGAGCACGGCCGTGGGAGTGTTCATCACGGTGTCGGCGTTCGCGATGATGAAGGCCTCGAATCCGACCAGATCGGACTGCAGGGCCTTGCGGACGGCCTGGGCGCCGTCACGGGCGTCGATGTACGAGAAGAGGTTGAACGTGCGCTCTTCGGGGGACTCGTCGAACGGGAACGCCTCGTAGTCGCCGTCGTCCATCACGTTCGAGAAGCGCAGACCGATCAGCTTGAGCTGGCGGTCCCAGCGGGTGAAGTGCCGGGCCATCTCCTCTTCGACGGCCTTTCCTAGCGAGTACGACGACTCGGGGCGCACCGGGTACTCCTCGTCGACGGGGAGGTAGGGCGGGTCGATGTCGAAGGGGATGCCGAGCAGCGTCTCGCTCGAGGCCCAGACGACGTTGCGGATCTTCGCGGCCCGGGCGGCGGCGAAGACGTTGTAGCTCGAGGTGACGTTGTTGGTGAACAGCGCCGCATTCGGCACGAGGCCGGGTGCCGGGATGGCGCCGAGGTGCACGACGGCGTCGATCTGGTCGTAGCGGTCGTCGATGCTGGTGAGAGCCTGGGCGACCTGGCCGTAGTCGGTCAGATCGACCTTGACGTAGACGACGCCCTCGACGGGATCGGGGCTCGGCACGCGGTCGAGCAGCACGACCTCGTAGCCGTTCTCCGCGAGATCGCGGACGACGGCGCGACCGAGCTTGCCGCTCCCGCCGGTGACGGCGACGCGCTGTCGGCTGCCGGGGCGCGACCCGCCCTGGTCGGAGCTGCTGCCGGCGGAGTTGCTGGGGGGAGTGGACGTCATCGTCGGATCTTCCTGCCTGTGGTTGGGATTCCGTTCTATCAGCCGCCACCGACACCGGGTTCGATCGTTGGTCGATGTGCAGGGTGCCGACGGGTGGGGAGGGATGACCCGCTGACAATCACCCGGTCTCGCAGCCGCGCGACCGCTCTGACCGGTTATCTTGTAGTGCGTCCTCGGCTGGTTACCGAGACGCTCGCACCCGTCACACGTCCGACGCGGCCGATCGTGATCTCCTGATCCGATCACGTCCGGTCCTCGTTCGGGGTGCGGCCCGCACGCCCCCGTCCGAGTCTCGACTCGTCGACGGGGGCGTGCCTTGTCTCCGGCCCGTTCCCGTGACAGTATCGAGTGATCCTCATCTCACGAGCGGATCAGGGGTGAGATGGGGCGGAGTGCACAGGGGCGCCCCGGCGTCCGTGCCCGCTCCTCCACCGGTGGTGCTGCCGCGTCCCACCGGTGGAGGGGCTCCTCGGGCTCCGCGGCGACCGGGCCCGATGAGGCAAGATCGACACATCATGTCGTCCGCTCCCGCCGCTCCTCTGGCCGCCCTCCTCCCCGCCCACCCGGGCACCGCCTCCTACGATGCGGACGCCGCGTACGCCGACTTCGCGGGGTGGGCCGAGGGTCGGGGGCTGCCGCTCTACCCCGCACAGGACGAGGCCATGATGGAGCTCGTCTCGGGGGCGTCGGTCATCCTCAGCACACCGACCGGCACCGGCAAGTCGCTCGTGGCCGCCGGGGCCCACTTCGTGGCGCTCAGCAAGGGGCAGCGCAGCTACTACACGGCACCGATCAAGGCCCTGGTCAGCGAGAAGTTCTTCGCGCTCGTCGAGCTGTTCGGGCCCGAGAACGTCGGCATGGTCACCGGCGACTCGTCGGTCAACTCCGATGCGCCCATCATCTGCTGCACGGCCGAGATCCTGGCGAACCTCGTGCTGCGCCACGGCGCCGACTCCGAGGTCGACCAGGTCGTGATGGACGAGTTCCACTTCTACGGCGACCAGTCGCGGGGCTGGGCCTGGCAGGTGCCCCTGCTGCTGCTTCCCCGCGTGCAGTTCCTGCTCATGTCGGCCACGCTGGGCGACGTCACCCGCATCACCGACGACCTCTCGAGGCGCACCGGTCGCCCCGTCGCCCGGGTCACCGGGGTCGAGCGGCCGGTGCCCCTGCACTACACGTACGCGCAGACACCCGTTCAAGAGACGGTCGAAGACCTGCTCGCCACGGGCGAGGCGCCGGTGTACGTCGTGCACTTCTCGCAGGCGGCGGCCCTCGAGCGGGCGCAGGCCCTCTCGAGCATCAAGGTCGCCAGCCGAGAGCAGCGCGACGAGATCGCGGAGCTGATCGGCGGGTTCCGGTTCAGCACGGGCTTCGGCAAGACGCTCGGGCGCCTCGTCCGCTCGGGCATCGGCGTGCACCACGCGGGCATGCTGCCCAAGTACCGCCGTCTCGTCGAGCAGCTCGCCCAGCGCGGCCTGCTGCGGGTCATCTGCGGCACCGACACCCTCGGCGTCGGCATCAACGTGCCCATCCGCACCGTGCTGCTGACCGCCCTCACCAAATTCGACGGCACGCGCATGCGGCAGCTGTCGGCCAGGGAGTTCCACCAGATCGCCGGGCGTGCCGGTCGTGCGGGCTACGACACGTCGGGCTCGGTGGTGCTGCAGGCGCCCGAGCACGAGATCGACAACCTCAAGGCCATCGAGAAGGCGGGCGACGACCCCAAGAAGAAGCGCAAGATCGTCCGCAAGAAAGCACCGGACGGCTTCGTGTCGTGGGGCGAGCCGAGCTTCCAGAAGCTCATCGCCGCCGAGCCCGAGGCCCTGACCTCGCACATGCAGATCACCCACGCCATGCTGCTGAACGTCATCGGCCGCGGCGGCGACGTGTTCGAGAACGTGCGGTCGCTCGTCTTCGACAACCACGAACCGCGGTCGCGGCAGTACTCGATGGCCCGTCAGGCGATCTCGATCTACCGCACGCTGCGGACGGCCGAGGTCGTCGTGCAGGAGCCGTCGATCGACGGCGGCGACCCCGTAATCCGACTCACCGTCGATCTGCAGGCCAACTTCGCGCTGAACCAGCCCCTGTCGCCGTTCGCACTCGCCACCTTCGACGTGCTCGACCGCGAATCGCCCAGCTACGCGCTCGACGTCGTGTCGGTCGTCGAGTCGACGCTCGACGACCCGAGGCCGATCCTCTCGCAGCAGCAGTTCAAGGCGCGGGGCGAGGCCGTCGCCGCCATGAAGTCCGAGGGTATCGAGTACGACCAGCGGATGGAGCTGCTCGAGCAGGTCACCCATCCCAAGCCGCTCGACGAGCTGCTGACCGCCCTGTTCGAGACCTACAAGGCGTCGCAGCCGTGGATCGGCGACTTCGAGCTCAGCCCGAAGTCGGTGGTCCGCGACCTCTACGAGCGCGCGATGACCTTCGGCGACTTCGTCAACTTCTACGGCCTGGCCCGGTCGGAGGGGCTGGTGCTGCGCTACCTGTCCGACGCCTTCCGGGCGCTGAGGCAGACGGTGCCCGACGAGGCGAAGACCGACGAGCTCGCCGACCTGATCGAGTGGCTGGGCGAGCTGGTGCGCCAGGTCGACTCGAGCCTCCTCGACGAATGGGAGGAGATGCTGAACCCGCGCGAGGTCGACGCCCACGACGACATCGTCCCCCCGGTCCTCCGCCGGTTCAGCGCGAACGAACGGGCCTTCCGCATCGCGGTCCGCAACGAGATGTTCCGACGCGTCCAGCTCGCCGCGCGCGACGACGCCGAGGCGCTCGGTCGGATCGACGCCGCATCGGGCTGGGACGTCGACCGGTGGGGCGAGGCGCTCGACCGCTACTACGACGAATACGACTCGATGGGCACCGATGCGGCCGCCCGGGGGCCGCACATGCTGGTCGTCGAGCAGCTGCCGACGGTGTGGCGGGTGCGCCAGATCTTCGCCGACCCCGAGGGCGACCACGACTTCGGCATCTCCGCCGTCGTCGACCTGGCCTCGAGCGACGAACGCGGCGAGGCCGTCGTCACCGTGACCGCGGTCGGACCGGCCTCGGAGCGCACCAGGGGCATGGTCGTCGAGGAGTAACGTCGTCACCGTGCTCCCCGACCCGGGGGCCGCCGATGACCGCAGCACCACCGTGCTCCGCTCCACGAGGAGGACCCATGTCTCGCCTGTCCGGAAAAGTCGCGATCGTCACGGGGGCCGCATCCGGAATCGGCGAGGCCATCGTGCGTCGATTCGCCGACGAGGGTGCTCACGTCGTCGCCACCGACATCGTCGACGGATCGGCCGTGGCGGCCGAGGCCGGCGCGGAGTTCCTCCGGCACGACGTCGCGAACGGCGGCGACTGGAAGCGCGTCATGGACCACGTCGCCGAGCGGCACGGCCGCCTCGACGTGCTCGTCAACAACGCCGGCATCGTGTCCGGTCAGTCGATCGACGTGACCCAGCTCGAGAGCTGGAACCGGGTCTTCGCCGTCAACGTCACCGGCGTCATGCTCGGCACGCGATTCGCCATCGAGCAGATGAGGTCGAACCCCGACGGCGTGGGTGGATCGATCATCAACCTCGCGCCCGCGACGTCGTTCCTCGGGTTCGGCGACGATGCCGCCTACACCGCGAGCAAGCACGCTCTCGTCGGCCTGACCCGCTCGAGCGCGGCCCACGCCGCTCAGGAGGGCTGGGACATCCGCATCAACTCGCTGCACCCCGGCCCGACGGACACCGCGATGTTCCGTCGGCAGGTCGAGGCGCAGCCCGGCCTGCTCGACGCCTTCAAGACGATGAGCCCCCGCGGGCGCCTCGCGCGGCCCGAAGAGGTCGCCGGGCTCGCCCTGCACCTCGCGTCAGACGACTCGGCCTTCTCGACCGGCGGGCAGTTCGTCGTCGACGGCGGCCTGTCGAGCACGCACCCCTCGATGTAGGCAAAAAATGTCGAGGACGTGCGTGCTTTACACTCGCAATCTAGTTTGCCTGGGCTCGCTTCAGACCTATCGCGACTAGAGAAGCCCCAAAAGCATCAAGGGCTTCAGCTCCTTCGGGAGTGTTCAACAGCCAGCTAGTCCACGTAACTTCTCTGAGCGCTGTTATTGAAGCCCCAACCGCGTTTGCAACCGCAGAAAGTTGATCGTGGGGATTGTCTCCTTGCACGCGCGCTAGTGTTTCGCTTGCGAGCGCGCCGTCCACGGATTCGCTGGCTAAATCGGGGGCGCTCTGAAGATAGGCCAGGGCCAGCTCTTCGGGACTTTTGACAGACGGTAAGAAGATTGCCTTGTAGGGCTTGCCCTTGTTAGGGTCTCGCTCGTCCCCATCTAGCACACCAACTATCTTTGTTTGGGGGTGGAGATGGAGGGGAAATTGGGCGACAGCACGGACGTCTGCACTCCCGCCGGTCTTCGCTATGTGGATCGTTTCTGAACTCTCCACGCCCTGCAAGCGCAAGAGCAAACGTAGCAGTTGTATGCCAGCCTCGTCTTCTACTGCAAAAAAGAATCGGAGGGGTGGCTGTATGCGGAGGACTCGCCAGAGCGAATCTGCGTTAGCTGGTTCGAGAGAGATTCCACTATGCAGGGCTCGCCTCGTTGCAACGGCGACATGCCCGGTCGGTACTTGCGCGATGCTGAGGTAGCCGTGTGTGGTCATGAAACACTGAAGTGACTTCTCATGCGTGATTCTGGCAATGAGGTCCAGGGCCCTTGAGCCAGCCAGTGGAGACAGGAATGTGTCCGGCTCATCGAGAAAAACGACACTTTTGGGTTCCGACGTGGTGAGGGCCCAGAAGAGTGTCAAGAGTGCTAACTCGCCCTGACTAAGGTTTAGTGATGTAACCGTCCTGCCATCTTCATACACAACCTCAAAGTAAGGCACGATTTCTGGACGAAAGCGCCTCGAGGCTCGCGTCGCTGCATGCTCAATATTGCTTTTTTCTGTCGATTCTGAATCGTCGGTTGCATCTAATTCATAGACGGCAACCTTCTGTAGGGACTGGCTAAGTGCCCAAGATACGTCCTGTAGATTCTTGCCAACAATTAGACTCTCAGGAGCCTGCTCTCTCCTTTCAGGGAGTGCGTCGTCGGCTTCGATCGACGCTACCTGGCGGCGAATTTGCCACGAAACATCGACGTAGGAGGCCATCAGGCCGGTCGGCGCCCCCGGAGTCGTGAAGACGGACTCATCGCCGCGTACGGCAGCTTCAAGTTGTGTCAAAATGCGCGTCTTGCCGTACGCGTTTGGACCAACGATGAGCTGCAGAGGTGTATCAACTAGGTAAGTGAAGGCGCCAAAACCCTGGCCACCTTTGGTCGCGATCGTCTCGATGGCGAGGGGGCTGCCTGCTTTCGCTGCAATGCGTCGCCAATGGTCGTGCCTTGTCACGTCTTTCACGACAGCTCAGGCCATCCGTTGGCAGAGACGTATGCTTCCAGGAGGTCGCCTTCGGTTAGATCCCTAAAGTCATGGGTGGCCGATTGCACCGATGCAATGAGGCTGCCGATACGCGAAGCCGATGGCAGTGCCGCGCTCTCCCTCTTGGCAGCCCAGTACCAAATGGACGCATCTCGCGCAAGAACCGACAGGGTATCCGCCACACGGAGGCTGGAACGGTCCGAATAGAGGGAGGAGATACGAGCCGAGTGTGCAAATGTGTCGTCAATTGCTGTGGCTGAGTTGGATTGGGTTCTCGCTTCTTCCAGTTCAAAAAAAGCGCGGTTTAAATTAACGTTGACAAGAATTGGGTCGAGTTGCGATCTGGCTATAGCAATTAACCAAGACAGTAACGTCGCTTTATTAAGACGGCTGGGGGCTTGAATGCGCTGCTCAAGCCCCGTAATCACGAGCTCAATAGACTTCTTCGCCGTCTGGAGTGTGTGCTTACTGTAACCCACTTTAGTGCGGTAGCGGGCTTCGATAACCCCGGCGCTTATGGGCACGTCTATCCGGCCCTCCTCGAGGTACTCACATAGGCGCGCAATTATGTCATCGTAGGCCAGACGCGCGTTTTCAAACCCGAGGGTTTCTCTCGACCAGCCTATGGTCGTTGCATATTCGACTAACTGGCGGACTTCAGAACGAGCCTCGCCCACCAATGAGTTCCGCTTTTCGGCCTGAGTGAGGCCAGTCGGCTGGTTAAGACGAAAGAAGAGTTCATACGGTTCGTCTGGCTCATACTCGTAGAGGCGGTAGGAGCTAATCTTGAAGTCAAGTATGTAGCGCTGAAGCTCGGGTTCGAGCTTTGAAAACCTCCGTCCCCGCAGCTTCGCTACTTCGTCGTCGCGAGGTTCAAAGCGCCCGATCGGGAATTCATCTTTTAGGAAAGCGTGCAGGGCGCTGAGCCGTTGCTGACCGTCCAAGACGGCGAGTCGCCGGTCGGGCAGAACGAGAAGATGTACAGGCGGCACCGCCCAACCGCGCAATACGGAGTCAATGAGTTTCTGTTGCTTAGCTTGCGACCAAACATTACCTCGTTGGAAATCTGGCTGCAGGTCTAAGCTATTTTCGTCGATGCGGTCGCGCAACGACCGGAGATCCGGTTCCCATGGTTCAAGCTTCACTATTCCCCCTGTGTTTGGATCTCTATGGTCCCGCTCGGCCCCGTGCGAGTTCAATGCTAGGAATCTTGCATGGTCCTTGAAAAATTTCAAGGGTGCCCAAAATATGGGTGCCTCAGAACAGGGTCGCAGGAGGTGCGGGCGGGGTCGCCGGGGCAGCGATCGGGTCGGTCGTCGACACGGGGGCACCCGGCCAGCCCGGGCCGCTCGGAACGGCCGTCCGGTTCTGGAACGCCGTCGCCGCGCCGCGGGCGCGCACGTCGGCGGCCTCGTTCATCTCGTGGCCCATGTGACCCCGCACCCACTCGAACCGGACCCTCCGCCCGGCCAGGGCCTCGTCCAGCTCCTTAAGGATCTCGACGTTCAGCACCGGCTTGCCGTCGGCCTTGCGCCAGCCTTTGCGCTTCCAGCCCGGCATCCACTCGGTGCAGGCCTTGATCGTGTACTGGCTGTCGCAGAGGATGTGCAGATCGTCGTCGGTGCCGGCGGTCGCCCGCAGCAGCTCGAGCACGGCGGTCAGCTCGCCCTGGTTGTTCGTCGCGCGCGGCCAGCCGCCCGCGGCCCAGCGCTCGTCGTCCACGTACCAGGCCCAACCGGCCGGTCCGGGGTTGCCGAGGGCGGAACCGTCTGCTGCGGCGGTGATGGTCATGCGGGGTGCTCCTTGCGTCGACGGCGTGCTCGACCACGCTAACGGACCCGGCCCGCGCCTCCTGCGCCGCGCCTCCTCGGGGCCCGGCCCGCGCCTCCGGGGCACTGCGGCGGGTTCCCGTCATCGGCGGCGGGTCAGCGCTGACCCGCCATCGATGACGGGAACCCGCCGAACCCCGGCGCTCACGGGAGAACGCGAGGGAGGCGCGGGTCAGCCGACGTCGTCGGGGTGCGAACCGGTGCGCTGCCCCGACTCGAGGGCGGCGATCGCGGCGAGGTCGGCGTCGTCGAGCTCGAAGCCGAACACGTCGAGGTTCGAGCGGATGCGCGACGCGGTGGCCGACTTGGGGATCACCACGAGGCCCTGCTGCAGGTGCCAGCGGATCACGACCTGCGCGACGCTCACGCCCAGCCGATCGGCGATGCCGAGCAGCACCTGGTCGTCGAGGATCCGCCCGCGGGCGAGCGGCGACCACGCCTCCGTGACGATGCCGTGCGCGTCGCCGAAGGCCCGCAGCTCGCGCTGGGGCAGCCACGGGTGCGCCTCGACCTGGTTCACGACCGGCACGACCTCGGTCTCGCCCAGCAGCCGCTCGAGGTGCGGCACCTGGAAGTTGCTGACGCCGATCGACCGCGCCCGCCCCTCGGCGCGGATGGTCTCGAGGGCCCGGTAGGTCTCGACGTACCGGTCGCGGCTCGCCGCGGGCCAGTGGATGAGGTACAGATCGACGTGGTCGGTGTCGAGCAGGCGGAGGCTCTCGTCGAAGGCGCGCAGGGTCTCGTCGTAGCCGTGCTCGGTGTTCCAGACCTTGGTCGTCAGGAAGACGTCGTCGCGATCGAGGCCGGAGGCGCGGATCGCCCGCCCGACGCCCGCCTCGTTGCCGTAGAGGGTCGCGGTGTCGATGTGCCGGTAGCCCTCGTCGAGGGCGATGCCGACGACCCTCTCGGCCTCGTCGTCGGCGACCTTGTAGACGCCGAGTCCGAGCTGGGGGATGGTCGTGCCGTCGTTCAGTGCGACGCGGGGGATCTGGATGTCGGGCATGGATCGATCCTGCCAGCCCCGAGGAGGTGCGGGTCAGCTGGGCTGGATCGCCACCGGCTCGGTGTCGGGCAGCGGGCTGGCGTCGCGACCGCGCAGATCGGGGAGCGACCTGTGGAACGCGATGCCGACGAGCATGCCGACCAGGGCGAAGACGGCGGCGACGATCAGGCCGCCCTGCCCGCCGATGCGGTCGATGTAGAAGCCGGCGATGGCCGAGCCGAGCGCCGAGCCGATCAGCTGGCCGGTGCCCGCCCAGCCGTACGCCTCGGCGGTGTCGCTGAACTTGACGCTCGACGAGACGATGGCGAACATGACGGCCAGGGCGGGCGCGATGCCCACGCCGGCGATCAGCAGGGTGACGCTGAGCGGCCACAGCCCGGTCATGAAGACGGCGAGGGTCATGCCGACGAAGACGATGGCGAGTCGACGGGCCAGGGCCCACGGGCCGACCGGCACGTGCCCGAGTGCGAGCCCGCCGACGAGCGAGCCGGCGGCGAAGATCGCCAGTGCGATGCCCGAGTCGGCGCTGCCCTCGCCGAACAGGGCGACGACACCGGCCTCGACGGCGGCGCAGGCCCCGATGAGCAGGAACCCGGCGACGGTGGCGAGCAGCACGGTGGGGCGGGCCAGCACCTTGCCGAAGGCCCGCTTGCTGCGGGGGATGCGGACCCGGCCGACCTCGGGCGAGGCGATGAACCAGATGCCCCCGCCGACGAGGAACGCGGCGGCGAGCCAGATGGCCTCTTGCGTGCCGACCTGGGTGCCGACGAAGGTCGTGATGACCGGACCCGCCACCCAGATGATCTCCTGCGCCGAGGCGTCGAGCGAGAAGAGCGGGGTGAGCTGATTCGAGGTGACCATCTTGGGGTAGATGGTGCGGACGGCCGGCTGCACCGGCGGCACGCTGAGGCCGGTCACGAACCCGAGCGCCATGAACGCCGGCACGGAGAAGTCGACGAGGGTGAAGGTGATCATCGACGCGAAGCAGACGATCAGCGTGAGGGTCAGCACGGGGCGCATGGCCCAGCGGCCCATCCAGCGACTCGTGAGCGGACCCGAGATGGCCTGGCCGATGCTCGTCGCGGCCAGGACGAGGCCGGCGGCGGCGTACGAGTGGTGCACGTGCTCGACGTGCAGCAGGAACGCGAGCGACAGCATGCCGAACGGGAAGCGCGCGGTCAGCTGGGCCGCGATGATGCGCGAGACGCCGGGCGTCTTCAGCAGGGTCGAATAGGTGCTCACGAGGGGACAAGTCTACGAGCGGACGGGGTCGTCGCGACACGCCGTCGGCCCGAAGTGGGGACAGCCCGTTTCGAATGTCGGAGGTGGGGAGAAGGATGTGGAGAACTCACCGGAAACGGGGACAACACCCGCAGAACTGTTGGCAACTTGTGGGAGACCCTGTGGAAAGTCAGCCGTATGAGAGTTACACGCGTGTAACACCGCATCTAGTTGCGCGTGCCAGTGTCGGCCACTAGATGTAGTATCGAAGAGTCGCCACGGGCACTACGCACCATGGCCCGCGAACCACCAGACCCGGCCTCGAAAGCCGGCCAGAACACAGGGGATCCCATGGCCATCACCGTCTACACCAAGCCGTCCTGCGTCCAGTGCACGGCGACGTACCGCGCCCTCGACAACAAGGGCATCGAGTACGACATCCTCGACGTCACGGCCGATGACGCCGCGCTCGAGACCGTCAAGGCCCTCGGCTACCTGCAGGCCCCCGTGGTCATCGCCGACGACGACCACTGGAGCGGATTCCGCCCCGACAAGATCGCCGGCCTGGCCGCCCGCATCTCCTGACCCACCCGGGTGCGCCGGGTCGACGTCGTCACGACGGAGCCCGTGCCCACCCACCGACCACGCAGGAGGGCCTCGGCCATGACGAACCTCGTCTACTTCTCCAGCGTCTCGGGCAACACCCGGCGGTTCGTCGAGAAGCTGGGTGCGCCGGCGGAGCGGATCCCGCTCTTCCCGTCCGAGCCGGCACTCCACGCCACCGACCCCTACGTCCTCGTCCTGCCCACCTACGGTGGCGGCGAAGGGCGGGGCGCCGTCCCGAAGCAGGTCATCCGGTTCCTCAACGACGAGGGCAACCGACGCCTCATCCGAGGCGTGATCGCGGCGGGCAACACCAACTTCGGAGAGGGCTACTGCCTGGCCGGCGACATCGTCGCCGCCAAGTGCGAGGTTCCCCTTCTCTACCGTTTCGAGGTCTTCGGAACACCAGACGACGTCAACGCCGTACACACAGGATTGGAAGAATTTTGGATTCAGCAGTCGATGATCTCGAACTGATCGCCGCGCCCGGGCAGGGCCTGGCGGGCACCACCGGGATGGACTACCACGCCCTCAACGCGATGCTCAACCTCTACGGTCCGTCGGGCGAGATCCAGTTCGACAAAGACCGCGAGGCGGCGAAGCAGTACTTCCTGCAGCACGTCAACCAGAACACGGTCTTCTTCCACAACCTGCGCGAGCGTCTCGACTACCTGGTCGAGAACGAGTACTACGAGGCCGCGACCATCGAGCAGTACGACTTCTCGTTCGTCGAGAAGCTCAACGACCTCGCGTACTCGAAGAAGTTCCGGTTCCAGACGTTCCTCGGCGCGTTCAAGTACTACACGTCGTACACGCTGAAGACCTTCGACGGGAAGCGCTACCTCGAGCGCTTCGAAGACCGCGTGGTCATGACCGCCCTCGGTCTCGCCCAGGGCGACGAGAAGCTCGCCGTCGACCTCGTCGAGGAGATCATCGCGGGTCGATTCCAGCCCGCGACGCCGACGTTCCTCAACACGGCCAAGGCCCAGCGCGGCGAGCTCGTCAGCTGCTTCCTGCTGCGCATCGAAGACAACATGGAGTCGATCTCGCGCGGCATCAACTCGTCGCTGCAGCTGTCGAAGCGCGGTGGCGGTGTCGCCCTCTCGCTCTCGAACATCCGCGAGGCCGGCGCGCCCATCAAGCAGATTGAGAACCAGTCGTCGGGCATCATCCCCGTCATGAAGCTGCTCGAAGACAGCTTCAGCTACGCCAACCAGCTCGGCGCCCGTCAGGGTGCCGGTGCGGTCTACCTGAGCGCCCACCACCCCGACATCATGCGGTTCCTCGACACGAAGCGCGAGAACGCCGACGAGAAGATCCGCATCAAGACGCTGTCGCTCGGCGTCGTCGTGCCCGACATCACGTTCGAGCTCGCGAAGAACAACGAAGACATGTACCTCTTCTCGCCGTACGACGTCGAGAAGGTCTACGGCGTCCCCTTCGGCGACGTCGCGATCAGCGAGAAGTACCGCGAGATGGTCGCCGACTCGCGCATCAAGAAGACGAAGATCAAGGCGCGCGACTTCTTCCAGACGATCGCCGAGATCCAGTTCGAGTCGGGCTACCCCTACATCGTGTTCGAAGACACGGTCAACAAGGCGAACCCGATCAAGGGCCGCATCAACATGTCGAACCTGTGCTCGGAGATCCTGCAGGTCAACACGCCCACGACGTTCAACGAAGACCTGAGCTACAACGAGATCGGCAAGGACATCTCGTGCAACCTCGGCTCGATGAACATCGCGCTGTCGATGGACGCCCCCGACCTCGGCAAGACCGTTGAGACGGCCATCCGCGGTCTCAGCGCGGTCAGCGACATGAGCCACATCGCCTCGGTCCGCTCGATCGAGGTCGGCAACGACCAGTCGCACGCCATCGGCCTCGGTCAGATGAACCTGCACGGCTACCTCGCCCGTGAGCACGTGCACTACGGCAGCGAAGAAGCGATCGACTTCACGAACATCTACTTCTACACGGTGCTGTTCCACGCCCTGCGGGCCTCGAACACCATCGCGATCGAACGCGGTGTCACCTTCGGCGGCTTCGCCGACAGCACCTACGCGTCGGGCGAGTTCTTCGACAAGTACACCGAGCAGGTCTGGGCCCCCTCGACCGCTCGCGGTGCCTCGCTGTTCGCCGACGCCCAGGTCGCCATCCCGACCCAAGACGACTGGCGTGAGCTGAAGGCCAGCGTCATGGCGCACGGTCTGTACAACCAGAACCTGCAGGCGGTGCCCCCGACCGGCTCGATCTCGTACATCAACCACTCGACGTCGTCGATCCACCCGATCGCGTCGAAGATCGAGATCCGCAAGGAGGGCAAGCTCGGTCGCGTGTACTACCCGGCTCCGTTCATGACGAACGAGAACCTCGAGTACTACACCGACGCCTACGAGATCGGCCCCGAGAAGATCATCGACACGTACGCCGCGGCGACGCAGCACGTCGACCAGGGTCTCTCGCTCACGCTGTTCTTCAAGGACACGGCGTCGACGCGCGACATCAACAAGGCGCAGATCTACGCATGGCGCAAGGGCATCAAGACGATCTACTACATCCGCCTCCGTCAGCTCGCGCTCGAGGGCACCGAGGTCGACGGCTGCGTCAGCTGCATGCTCTAGTGCCCCGGTCGTGCGTCGCCTCGGCGGCGCACCCTTCGCGGCACCCGGCGCGGGTCGGTCTCGAACACCGACCCGCGCCTCCTGAACTCCCGATCCTGTCTTCGAAAGGCATGTCATGACCATCACCGACCCGGTCCACGCGACCGGCAAGTCGATCCCGCTGATCAAGTCGGTCAGCGCGATCAACTGGAACCGCATCCACGACGAGAAAGACGTCGACGTCTGGAACCGCCTGGTCAACAACTTCTGGCTGCCCGAGAAGATCCCGCTGTCGAACGACGTCCAGTCGTGGAACACCCTCACGCCCGAAGAGCAGCAGCTCACCATGCGCGTGTTCACGGGTCTGACCCTGCTCGACACCATCCAGGGCACCGTCGGCGCGATCAGCCTCATCCCCGACGCGATCACCCCCCACGAAGAGGCCGTCTACACGAACATCGCGTTCATGGAGTCCGTGCACGCGAAGAGCTACTCGTCGATCTTCTCGACCCTCGCGTCGACGCCCGAGATCGACGACGCCTTCCGCTGGTCGGTCGAGAACCCGAACCTGCAGAAGAAGGCTCAGATCGTCCTCGACTACTACACGGGCGACGACCCGCTGAAGCGCAAGGTCGCCTCGACGCTGCTCGAGTCGTTCCTGTTCTACAGCGGCTTCTACCTGCCGATGTACTGGTCGTCGCGGGCGAAGCTCACCAACACGGCCGACCTGATCCGCCTCATCATCCGTGACGAGGCCGTGCACGGGTACTACATCGGCTACAAGTTCCAGAAGGGGCTCGAAGGCGCCTCCGAAGAGCGCAAGCAGGAGATCAAGGACTACACGTTCAACCTGCTCTTCGAGCTCTACGAGAACGAGATCCAGTACACGCAGGACCTCTACGACTCGGTCGGCCTGACGGAAGACGTCAAGAAGTTCCTGCACTACAACGCCAACAAGGCGCTCATGAACCTCGGCTACGAGGCCATGTTCCCGAAAGAGACCACCGACGTGAACCCGGCGATCCTGTCGGCGCTGTCGCCGAACGCCGACGAGAACCACGACTTCTTCTCGGGGTCGGGCTCGTCGTACGTGATCGGCAAGGCCGTCACCACCGAAGACGAGGACTGGGACTTCTAACCCCCCCTGCAGGAGGCGCGGCTCGCTCCGAGCCCCGCCCCGCTCGTACGGCGGGCGACCACGGATCTCCGTGGTCGCCCGCCGTCGTCGTCTCGGGCCCGGGAGACGTCCCCGATAGGGTCTGAGCATGACCACGGGGGAACGAGCACCGATCGATCTGCGCCTCACCATGATCTGCGTCGGCCTCGGGGTGGTGGCGGTCGCATTCGGGCTGCTGCCCTGGCTGCTGACCGGGGCGCGCCTCCCTCTCCAGAACCTCTGGACGACTCCCGTCGTCGCCCCCGACGGCGTGACGGCCGCACCCGACGCCATGCCCGTGTCGTTGCTGCCCTTCAGTCAGTACGCCCTCACGCTCCTGGCGGCACTGCTCGTGACCGGTTCCGCCGTGGCCGGTCTCGTGGCCCGTGCGAGCGGATTCCGTCATCGGCGGGGCACCGTCATCGCGCTCCTGATCGGCACCGTCGGCGCGCAGCTCGTCGCGCTCGTCCAGAGCACGACGACCGTCAGAGCGGGGCTGCCCGACAGCCTCGAGTCCGTCGTCTACCTCGCCGCGGTCATAGCCGCCTCGGCCATCGGGATCGCCCTCGGGGTCGTCGTGCTGCTGCTCATCGCACGGGCCCCGCGCGGGGCGGCCGTCGTCGGTCTCAGCGTCGGCGCCGTGGCCGTCGTCGAATGGGGTCACGCGCTCGTCTACCCGCCGTTCTCGCTCATCACCGAAGCCGTGCCCGCCGCTGAGGCGGTCCTCCGCTGGTCGCCCGCCGTCCTCGTGGCGGCCGCCGTCGTCTGGGCGGGGTCGTCCACGATCGGCCGGGTCCTCGGAGCGGCGGTCTCACTGCTCGCGCTCTGGATCGGACCGGCGGCCATCACCGCGGTCTCGAGCGCCGCGGGCACCCGCGTGTACGCGAGCTACCCGTTCGAGATGGTCGACATGGCCGGGCAGGTGTTCACCTCGGCGCTCGTCTCGACGGCGGGTTGGACTCCGGTCGTGCTCGCCGGTGTGCTGGCGGCTGCCGGTCTGGTCGCGCGCCGCCCGGTGCTGGCGCGGTTGCGCGCTCGCACCGGCCGCACCGCGGCCCCGTCTGCGACGCCATGAACCGCGTTCGCGAAGATGAACCGCGATATACGGCGGTTCATCTTCGCGAACGCGGTTCATCGGCGGGGCGCGCGGCGTCGGGCGGCGAGCAGTGGGGCGTCAGGCGAGGATCAGCGCGGCGTCAGGCGGCGAGCAGTGGGGCGTCAGGCGAGGATCAGCGCGGCGTCAGGCGGCGAGCAGAGCCGCGCGGATCGCCGCGACGCCGACCCGCACCTCGGCGAACGTCGTCGAGAGCGGCGACAGGCCGATGCGCAGCCCGTCGGGGTTGCGGAAGTCGGGCACCACTCCCTCCTCCCAGAGCGCAGCCACGACCGCGCGGAACGCCGGGTGCCGCACCGTCACGTGACTGCCCCGCGACTCGGCTGAGCGCGGCGTCGTGACCTCGACCCCGAGCGGCACCAGCCACGCGTCGACCAGCTCGAACGCGTAGTCCGTCAGCGCGAGCGACTTGGCGCGGATCGCGTCGATGCCCGCCTCCTCGACCAGCTCGAGCATGTCGCCCAGCGGCATCATGCCGACGATCGGCGGGGTGCCGCTGATGAACCGCCGGATGCCCGACGCCGGTGTGTAGCCGTCGGCCATCGCGAACACGTCGGCCGCTCCCATCCACCCCTGGATCGGCTGCTCGAGCGACGGCAGCAGATCGCTCCGCGCGTAGAGGAACGCCGGCGCTCCGGGCCCGCCGTTCAGGTACTTGTACGTGCAGCCGACGGCCACGTCGACGCCCCATTCGTCGAGCCGCATCGGCACCACGCCGACCGAATGGCACAGGTCGAACAGCACCAGCGCGCCCGCGTCGTGCACGAGTCTTGTGATGGCGGGCATGTCGACCAGGTAGCCCGAACGGTACGAGACGTGGTTGACGAGCACGACCGCGGTGTCCGGCCCGACCACGTCGGCCAGCAGGTCGACCGTGACGCCGAGAGCCGGGTCGACGTGCACCCACCGCACGGTGGCCCCCCGCTCGCGGGCGATGCCCTCGACGACGAAGCGGTCGGTCGGGAACTGGTCGTCGTCGATCACGATCTCGTGCCGGTCGGGCCTCGCCGCCAGCATCGCCCGGATCGCCTTGTAGAGCAGCACCGTCGTCGAGTCGCCCACCACCGTCTGCCCGGCGGCGGCTCCGAGCGCCGCCGCCCCGATGCGGTCGCCGAGCTCGGTGGGTCGTGCCATCCACTGCTCGTCCCACGAGCGGATCAGTCGGCTGCCCCAGTCGTGCCGCACGAACGACGCGATCCTCTCGGGCGTGACCCGCAGCGGCCGCCCCAGCGAGTTGCCGTCGAGGTACGAGACGACGTCGCCGGCCGGTGCGAACCGGTCGACGAACCGCGCGAGCGGATCGGCGGCGTCGAGCTGCTCGGACGGCAGCTCGGGCGTCGGGGGAGCGGCGGCGGAGTCGGCAGGGCCGTGGGTCGAGGAGGCGCGGGTCACGAGGTCTTCTCCAGCAGGGTGTCGGGGGTGATCACGGTGGCGGTGGCCAGCCAGTCGGCGGCGCCGGGGTCGTCGGGTCGGGGCGGCGGCGTCGGGATCCAGGTGGCTCGCGAGGTGCCGCGACCGCTCTCGCCCGCTCCGCCGAGCTGAGCGCCCGCCGTCAGCGCGTGCAGCAGCAGACCGAGGCCGAGCCCGGCCCGCTGCAGGGCCCGCAGCTCGCGCGCGTTGACCCCGACGGGCAGATCGCCGTTGCCGAGGTCGGTGCCGTAGAGCACGTGACCGCCGGCGGCCCGGAACCTCGCGAGGTTCGCGACGGCGATGTCGTGCGCCGCACCTCCTCGGCCGTGTCCGTGGATGTCGAGGGTGCTGATCCAGCTGGTGCGCGCGGCGAGGCGTTCGACGAGCTCGTCGTCGAGACGCTCGCTGAAGGGGGTGTGCGCGAAGCGGGTCACTCCGGCCGTCAGCGCGCGACGGGCCTGCCCCGCCCCCTGCACATGCGCGACCGGCACGAGCAGGTGCTCGTTCGCCGCGTCGACGACGGCCCGCAGGGTGGCGTCGTCGAACACCGGCCCGACGTCGGAGTTGAGGCTGATCTTGACGAACGACGCCCCGAGGTCGCGCATCCGCTCGACCTCGCGTCTCGCGCTCGCGGCGTCGGTCACCACCACGGCCGCGGTGTCGGGCGCCCATCCGGCGCGGCTCGGGTAGCCGCCGGGCGGGCAGAGCAGGCCGCCGGCGACGCGCACCTCGGGCCAGCGGGGGTCGAGGCGCCCGTGCTCGGGCCAGAGCGACGCGGTGTCCGGGTCCCAGCCGAGGTCGTCGACCCGGGCGATGCCGCCGGCGGCCAGTTCGAGCGGATCGATCAGCCCGAGGTGCACGTGCGAGTCGGTGAACGGGGCGAGCAGCGTGCCGGGAAGATGCGGCAGGCCGTCGTGCACGGCACGGGGCGGACCGAGCAGGTCGATGTCACCCGAGACGCGCACCACCGAGCGACCCGACCACGCACCCGACCAGGCGTGATCGACCGTGACGAACCGCGCCTCCTGGGTCATGGGTCGACTTTATGCTGCCGCCCGGCGAAGCGGGCGTGTCCGGCCGAAGCGGTCGTGGCCGGCGGCCCGCCTCGGCCGGAGTCGCCCGTTCCGCCCGCTCAGTCCGCTCGTCGGGTGCGGTGAGCCCAGGAGGCGCGGTGCCGGCACCGCAGACCGGCGCCGCTCCGCCCCTCAGCGATCGGCGACGCGCATCACCCGTCCGTCGCGGAGGTGCACGACCCGGTCGGCCCGACCCGCCGACGACTCGTGGTGGGTCGCGTGCACGACGGTGGCCCCGCGGGCGACCTCGGCGGCGACCACCTCGGCGACGATGCCCTGCGCGTCGGCGTCGAGCCCCGCCTCCGGCTCGTCGAGCAGCACGAGGTCGGCCTGCTGCGCGAGCGCCTGCGCCAGCAGGGTGCGCTGGCGCTGTCCACCCGAGAGCTCGCCGAAGGGACGCGCGGCGAGGGCGCCGAGGCCGAGTCGCTCGAGGGCTCCGTCGACGAGCGCGCGGTCGGTGCGGGTCGGGCGGCGCCAGGCCCCGAGCGACCGCCACCGGCCCATGCCGACGACGTCGCGCACCGTGACCGGCAGCCGGTCGGGGGCCGCGCTGCGCTGCACCACCCAGGCGATCGACGACACGCCCGGCAGGTCCACCGAGCCGCTCGTCGGGAGGTGCGTGCCCGCCAGCACGGCCAGCAGAGTCGACTTGCCCGAGCCGTTGTGCCCCACGAGCGCGGTGACGGCGGCGCGCGGCAGCTCGAGGTCGACCGCGTGCAGTGCGACGCGCCGATCGTCGTGAGCGGCGGTCAGCGCGCGGACGGCCAGGGGTGACGGCGGAGGGGCGGAGGGCGTCGTGCTCATGATCCCCAGCCTATCCATAGTGATAATCGTTTTCATGTAAAGTCGTCGATCGTGACCTGGTTGACCGATCCCCTCAGCGCCTCCTTCGTGCTCCGAGCCCTGCTCGGCGGCGTGCTCGTCGCCGCCATCTGCGGCGTCGTCGGCACGTGGGTCGTGCTGCGCGGCATGGCGTTCCTCGGCGAGGCGATGGCCCACGGCATGCTGCCGGGCGTCGCGCTCGCCGCGCTGCTCGGCCTGCCCGTCGTCGTCGGCGCGGCCGTCAGCGCCCTCGTGATGAGCGTCGGCGTGGGAGTCGTCGAGCGGCGGGCGAAGATCGGCGCCGACACCGCGATCGGGCTGCTCTTCGTGGGCATGCTCTCGCTCGGCGTCGTCATCGTGTCGCGCTCGCGGACCTTCGCCACCGACGTCACCTCCATCCTCTTCGGCGACGTGCTCGCGATCTCGACGAGCGACCTGCTGCTGATGACCGGCGCCCTGGTGCTCGTCGTGCTGGTGGCCGCCGTGCTGCACCGCCCCTTCGTGGCCCTCGCGTTCGACGAGCGCCTCGCCTCGACCCTCGGTCTCCGCCCCCGCCTCGCCCGGGTGGCGCTGGTCGGGCTCGTGACGATCGCCGTCGTGGCGTCGTACGGGGCCGTCGGGTCGCTGCTCGTCGTCGCCCTGCTGCTCGCCCCGGCCGTCGCAGCCGGGCACTGGGTGCGCCGGGTTCCCTCGACGATGCTGCTCGCGACCGCGTTCGGCTCGCTCGCGGCCCTCGCCGGGCTGCTCGTCTCCTGGCACGCCGGGACGGCCGCCGGGGCCTCGATCGCCGGCGTGGCCGTCGCGCTCGTGCCGCTCTCGGCCGTCGTCCGCCGCCTCGTCTCCGCCGTCGCGGTCCGCCCGGGCGCGACCCCTCCTCCCGGCGCGGCGCCCTCCGCACCCGTCGGCCCCTCGACCTCCGCCCCCGTCGGCACGCCGACTTCCGCCCCCGTCGGCACGCCGACCCGTCCGAAAGGCCTCCGTGCACCCGAACGACCCCTCGTCTGACCCGACCCGACGCCCCCTTCGCCGAATCCGTCCGCTCGCGCTCGTCGCCGCGACCGCCGCGACGCTCGTCGTCCTCACGGCCTGCAGCGCCCCCGGCTCGTCGTCCGGCTCCGACACCGGCTCCGACGCCGCCGCGCCGACCGACGCCTCGACCCCGCACGGCTACGTCGAGGGAGCGACCGAGGGCAGCGAACCGCAGCTCCGACTCGCCACGATCGACCCCGAGGGCCGCGTCGACCTGCTCGACCTGCTCACCGGCGACGACGAGACCGTGGCCGAGCTGGAGCCGGCCGACGGTCTCTCGACCGACGGGCGGTTCGTGTTCGCGACCCGCGCCTCCGGAACGGTCGACGTCGTCGACACCGGGGTCTGGACCGTCGACCACGGCGATCACTCGCACTACTACCGCGCCGAGGCCCGGCAGGTCGGCTCGGTCGAGGCGACGGCGGGGGCGGCCGAGGAGGCGCGGGTCGTGCCGGGCGCGGACCTCACCACCGTGCGGTTCCCGGCCTCGGGGGAGCAGATCGTGCTCGACACCGAGGCGCTGGGCGCCGGCGAGATCGACGAGGTGGCCCGCTTCGACGGCGCCGCAGCGACCGGTGACGAGGGCGTGCTCGTGCCGTTCGGCGACTCGCTGCTGTCGAGCACCGTGACCGACCTCGGGCCGGACGTCGTCGCGGTGCTCGACCGCGAGGGACGACCCGTCGACGGGGCCGAGGCCGAGTGCGTCGACCCCCGCGGCAGCATCGAGACCCGGGTGGGCGTCGTGATCGGCTGCGCCGACGGTGCCCTGCTCGCCACGACGGACGACGCCACGGGCGACGGGGGAGGGGCTGCCGGCGAGGGGGCGACCGGGTCCGACGCCGGTGCGGACACCGCGGCCTCCGCTCCGGTCGTGTTCGAGCGCATCCCGTACCCCGAGGCCGTCGCGGCCGACGAGCGCGCCGTCGCCTTCGACGGACGTCGCGGCCGACCGACCGTCGCGGCGGTCGCGGGCGACCGGGGCGCCTGGCTGCTCGACACCCGCGAGCGCAGCTGGTCGCTCGTCGAGACCCCCGCGCCGCTCGTGCGGGTGTCGGCCGTCGACGACTCCGACGGCCACGTCGTCGGGCTCGACGCCTCGGGTTGCGTCGTCGTGCTCACCGGCGACGACGGGGTCGTCGCGACCACGGACCCCCTGCTGCCCTCCACCGTCGGAGACGACACCGCCCTGGACGGCGTCTCGCTCTCGGTCGACGCCAGCCGCGCCTACCTCAACGGCCCGCTCGAGGGCGCCGTCTTCGAGATCGACTACGCCGACGGCGGCCGGGTGTCGCGCACCTTCGACCACGTCGACGCGCCGTCCTTCGCCGCGGAGACGGGCCGATGAGGCGGGCGCGCACGACCGCCGCGACCGCCGCGGCGACCCCGGCGGCGACCACGAGGAGGGTCGCCCGTGCGACCGCCGCAGCCACCGCGACGATGCTCGCGATCGGCCTGCTCGCCGGCTGCGCGACGCCGGCCGCCGATCGCCCGCTCGTGGTGGTGACGACCAACATCCTCGGCGACGTCGTGGGCGAGCTCGTCGGCGACCAGGTCGAGGTGATGACGCTGATGCGCCCGAACGCCGACCCGCACTCGTTCGAGATCTCGGCGCAGGAGGCCGCCCGCATCCGCACGGCCGACCTCGTCGTGAGCAACGGGCTCGGTCTCGAGGAGGGTCTGCAGCAGCACGTCGACGCGGCCGCCGCCGACGGCGTGCCGACCGTCGAGGCCGGCGATCTCATCGAGCCGCTGGTGTACGCCGACGGCGACGCCGAGGGTCTCGACGACCCGCACTTCTGGACGGATCCGACCCGCATGGTCGAGGTCGTCGCCGGGGTGACCGCCGCCCTCGAGGCCGAGCTCGGCGACGACGTCGACATCACCGCGCTCGAGAGCGCCGCCGACCGGTACACGGCCGAGCTCGAGAGCCTCGACGCCGAGATGACCACCGCGTTCGCGGGCATCCCCGAGGGCCAGCGCGCCCTCGTGACGAATCACCACGTCTTCGGCTACCTCGCCGAGCGCTACGACTTCGACGTGATCGGAGCGGTCGTGCCGAGCGGGACGACCCTCGCCGCGCCGAGCGCCTCCGACCTCGACGACCTCGTGACGGTGATCGACCGCACCGGCGTGCGCGCGATCTTCGCCGACTCGTCGCAGCCCGACCGCCTGGCCCGGGTGCTGGCCGACGAGGCGGGGGTCGACGTCGCCGTCGTCGACCTCTTCACCGAGTCGCTCAGCGAACCCGGCGAGGGCGCCGAGACCTACCTCCAGATGATGCGCACGAACACGGAGCGCATCGCCACCGGCCTGTCGCCGTGACGCCTCGCGTCCGGGCGACCGGCCCCCACCGAAAGGAACCCATGAACCACCTCCTCGACAGCAGGGGACCGCGCCGCGTGCGCCGCGCCTCCTTCGCCCTCGCCGCCGTCGCGTCGTCGGCGCTGCTGCTCACCGCCTGCTCGACGGGCTCCGGCCCGGCGGCGGACGACCCGTCGACGACCGCGGGCGCCGAGGTCGACTCGGCCCAGCCGCGCATCGCCCTCACCTACGACGGCGGCCTCTACGTGCTCGACGGCGAGACCCTCGAGACCGAGGCCGACATCGACCTCGCGGGCTTCAACCGGCTGAACCCGGCCGGCGACGGTCGCCACGTGCTGGTCTCGACCGCGGGCGGCTGGCAGGTGCTCGACACCGGCGCCTGGACCACCGCCGACGGCGCGCACCGCGTCGCCGACCCCGAGCTCACCGACCTCGTCTTCGAGGGCGACACCCCCGGGCACGTCGTGCGGCACGAGGGCAGGACGATCCTCTTCGCCGACGGCACGGGCGACACCACGGTCTTCGACTCCGCCGATCTGCTCGACACGAGCGGCGGTCTGCCCGAGACCGAGACGATCTCCTCGCCGGAGGCGCACCACGGCGTCTCGATCGAGCTCGCCGACGGCACCCTGCTGACCACGATCGGCACCCCCGACGAGCGCACCGGCGTGCGGGCGCTCGACGCCGACCGCACCGAGATCGCCCGCAGCGAGGACTGCCCGTCCGTCCACGGCGAGGGCACCGCGGCCGACGAGCGCGTCGTCTTCGGCTGCACCGACGGCGTGCTGGTCTACGACGACGGGGCGTTCACGAAGATCGACGCCCCCGACGCCTACGGCCGCACCGGCAACGCGTACGTCACCGACACGTCGCCCATCGCGGTCGGCGACTACAACGACGACCCCGACGCCGAGGGCTACGAGCTGCACCGGCTCGTGCTGACCGACACCGAGGCGAAGACCGCGACGGTCGTCGACCTGCCCGACGGCGTCGAGTACACCTGGCGTGACGTCGCCCGCGGCCCCGACGACGAGATCGTCGTGCTCGGCACCGACGGCGCACTGCACGTGCTCGACGAGACCACGGGGGCCGAGACCGCCTCGTACCCGGTGA
Organism: Frigoribacterium sp. AC394; assembly: GCF_979258095.1. Taxonomy (NCBI): domain Bacteria; kingdom Bacillati; phylum Actinomycetota; class Actinomycetes; order Micrococcales; family Microbacteriaceae; genus Frigoribacterium; species Frigoribacterium sp. AC394. The sequence continues at coordinate 2,673,160 of NZ_OZ409834.1, forward strand.
TCGACCCGTGGGAGGGCCCGGCCGAGTGGCAGGACGCCCACCCGGCGCTCATCGTCCAGGGCGGCACCGCCTACGTGACCGACACGGCCGCGTCGTCGATCCACGCGGTCGACGTCGCCACCGGCGAGGTGCTCGCCACGACCGAGCTGCCCGAGGTCCCGAACGAGATCGCGGTGGTCACCGGCTGACCCCTTGCGGCATCCCGACGCGAGCGAGGCACCGCAGGCAGCGGTGTCCCGCTCGCGTCGTCGTGCCCGCCGACCGGTGGCGGGCGGGTCCGGAGCCGAGGAGGCGCGGTGCCGGCCGGTCAGCCGGGCAGCACCGCGCGGCTGCAGCGGGCGACGTACGGCACCCGCACGAGGGCGAGCCCCCGGGTGTCGGGGTGGGTGTCGAGCAGATGCTCGACCCGGGCGAGCAGCTCGGCGCGTTCACCCGGAGACAGCGTGATGACGTAGCTGCGCGAGGCGATCATGTCGAGGAAGTCGGCGCGCTCCATCTCGTGCACCCACGCGACGTCGTGCCGTTCGATCGGACCGAACGGCGCGCCCACGGGTGGGGCGTCCGACTGCATGTCGCGCTCGCGCGGCTGCCGCATCACGCGGCTGAGCTCGGCCACCCAGGGCACGCTCTCGTCGCGGATGTTCCAGATCAGCGCGAGCGTGCCGCCGGGGCGGAGCACCCGGGCGACCTCGGGCACGGCCCGTGCCGGGTCGACCCAGTGCCAGGCCTGCGCCACGAACACGGCGTCGACGGAGTCGTCGTCGAGCGGCATCGACTCGGCCGACCCGGCGACCGACGTCGCCGCCGGCACGACCCGTTCGAGCTGCTGCCGCATGCCCTCCGACGGCTCGACGGCGGTGACCGCCGGCACCCGGCCGAGCAGAACGCGGGTCAGCTTGCCGGTGCCCGCACCGAGGTCGACGACGTGACAGGCGCCGCTCGGGAGGAGCCACTCGACGGCCTCCGTCGGGTACGACGGTCGGCCGCGCTCGTACACGTCGGCGGCGAGGCCGAACGACGCGGCGAGGTCGGAATCGGGATTGGCCGGGTCGAACCCGTGCTCGAGTGGTTGATGCGTCACCGGCTCACTGTCGCACGACTCATTGCGTCACAGTGCGACTGTTACGCCGCATGGAGGGGAGCATGGTTCGGATGACGCCTCCACCGACGCCTCCCCTGGCCCCTTCGCTGGCCCGTCCGCAGCCGCTCCGCGTGGTCGCCGTGTCGGGCACCCTCAGCACGCCGTCCAAGACCGACGCGCTGGTCGACGCCATCCTCGACGAGCTCGCCGAGGTGCTGCCGATCGAGCGCCACGTCATCCGGGTGAGCGAGCTCGGGCCGCTCTTCGCCGGCGCCCTCACCCGCGACCAGCTCGACGAACGCGTCGAGCGCGAGCTCCGCGCCATCGAGTCCGCCGACCTGCTGATCGCCGCCTCGCCCGTCTACCGCGCCTCCTTCACCGGTCTGTTCAAGCACCTCTTCGACTTCGTCGAGCAGTACGCCCTCGTCGACGTGCCCGTGCTGCTGGCCGCGACGGGCGGCAGCGAGCGGCACGCGCTGATCCTCGAGCACTCGCTGCGACCGCTGTTCGGGTTCTTCCAGGCGCTGACCCTGCCGCTCGGCGTCTACGCCCACGCGAGCGACTTCACCGACCGGCGCGTCACCGCCCCGCTGCTGCAGGAGCGGATCCGCAACGCCATCGCGCGAGGGCTGCCCCTGATCCGGTCGAGCATCGCCGAGAAGCAGCGCATCGAACGCGAGCTGCTCGGCGAGCGGGACGACGACGTCGCGCCCGAGCTCGAGGGAGCCGCGGCGACGCCGACCCGGCTGTACAGCTGAGACGCGGGCGGCGCCCGGCCGACCGGTATCGTCGCAGCATGACCGATTCGCCCACGCCCCGTGACACGGGGGTCGCCCGCGCCGAGCTCCGAGACGACGAGGCGAAGCGTCTGCTCGGCATGCTGGCCCCCGGGGCGCTGCCCCTCCGCGCGCAGCAGTGGGTGGCCGACGGCCTCGACGACCCGTCCGTGTCGGCCCTCGCCGACGCGCTGACCCGCACCGACGAACAGCGCACCGAGCTGCTCGCCGAGGCGGCCGCGACGCTGGGGCTGGGCTTCGCGTCGGTCAAGGCGGCGCGGGCGTACCACGGTGAGCGTCTCGTGGCGTCGATGACGGCGGCCTCCGCCCCCGCCGACGCGCTCGGCATGGCCAACGGCTTCACCGACACCATCGAGGAGTCGGTGCGCGACAGCATCTCGCGGCTGTTCCGCCCGCGCGGCTGAATCGCCGAGACCCCACGAGAACGCAGAGACCCCCGTGCGCGCACGGGGGTCTCGTCGATTCCGTGGGGTCTCGCGGAGCGCAGGAGGCGCGGTGCCGGTCGGACCGGCGCCGCGCCTCCTCGGTGACGACCGCGGGGACTACGCCTTGCCGACCTCGAACTCGACGACGGCCCACGACAGGGCGGGCAGGGTCAGCCGCGCCGAGCCCCCGTCGACGGTGACGCCCTCGAGCGGCACCAGGCCGACGGCGTCCTGCGCCTGCTCGGTGTTCGAGGTGAAGCGGTCGCCGCCCTCGGGCACCGTGAGCAGCTCGGCGCGGGTGACGCGTGCACCCGAGAACCCGCGCAGCGCGAGCTCGACGTCCGCCGCCTCGTCCAGACCGCGGTTCGCGAGGAAGAACGCGACGCGCCCGGTCTCCTCGTCGTAGGTCGAGCTGACGTCGACCAGGTCGGCGTCGCCGTACTTCGCCGTGTCGACCTTGTCGCTCGTGACGAGCGTGCGGAGAATCTGACCCGACGCGAGCGCCGCCATGCGGGCGAACGGCCAGAAGATCGTCTGACGCCAGGCCGGCCCGCCCTGCTCGCTGCGGATCGGCGCGATGACGTTCACCAGCTGCGCCTGGTTCGCGATCTTCACCCGGTCGCCGTGGCGCAGCAGCGAGTTGAGGAACGTGCCGACCACGACGGCGTCGGTGACGTTGTACTGGTCTTCGATCAGGCGAGGGTGCTCGACCCAGCCTTTCGAGACGTTGTGCGGCTGGTCGTCGGTGTCGAGGCCGGTCTGGTACCAGACGTTCCACTCGTCGAACGAGATGTCGACCTGCTTGCTGTGCTTGCCGGCCGCCTTGACGCCGTCGATGGTCGAGACGACCTCCTCGATGAAGGCGTCCATGTCGACCGCGGTCGCCAGGAAGCTCTTCGCGTCGCCGTCGTGCTCCTGGTAGTAGGCGTGCATCGAGACGTACTCGACCTCGTCGTAGGCGTGGGTCAGCACCTCGTGCTCCCAGGCGCCGAAGGTGGGCATGCCGCGACCCGAGCTGCCGACGGCGACGAGCTCGATGGTCGGGTCGACGAACTTCATCGCCTTCGCGGCCTCCTGCGCCAGGCGGCCGTACTCGGTGGCCGTCTTGTGGCCGATCTGCCACGGGCCGTCGAGCTCGTTGCCGAGGCACCAGAGCTTGATGTCGAACGGATCCTTCGCCCCGTTCGCGATGCGGCGGTCGCTGAGCGCGGTGCCGCCGGGGTGGTTCGCGTACTCGACGAGCTCGCGGGCGGCGTCGACGCCGCGGGTGCCGAGGTTCACGGCCTCCATGACCTCGGTGCCGGCCAGCTTCGACCACTCGACGAACTCGTGCAGGCCGAAGGCGTTGGTCTCGACGGTGTGCCACGCGCCGTCGAGTCGGCGGGGGCGCTGGTCGACGGGGCCGACGCCGTCCTCCCAGTTGTAGCCGGAGACGAAGTTGCCGCCGGGGTAGCGGATCACGGTGGCGCCGAGCTCCTTGGTCAGCTCGAGGACGTCGTGGCGGAAGCCGCTCTCGTCGGCGGTGGCGTGACCGGGCTCGTAGATGCCGGTGTAGACGCAGCGGCCCATGTGCTCGACGAACGAGCCGAAGATGCGGCGGGGGACCTCGCCGATCGTGAACTCGCGGTCGACGGTGATGCGGGCGGTGGACATGGGACTCCTCAGGAGGTCGTGGCGTGCGATGACGTGTGTGCGGTGTCGTGGTCGGAGAGGGATGCAGGAGGCGCGGGTCGGGTGGTCACTGCCCCCCGAAGCCGGTGGTCGAGATGCCCTTGATGATCTGCCGCTGGAAGAACAGGAACACCAGGATGAGCGGCAGCGCTGCCAGGATCGCCGACGCCATGTTCTGGGCGTACTGGATGCCGTAGGCGCTCTCGATGGTCTGCAGCCCGACCGGCAGCGTGAGCAGGGCGGAGTCGTTCGTGACGATGAACGGCCAGAGGAAGTTGTTCCACGCGCCGATGAACACGAAGATCGACACGGCGCCGAGGATGGGCCTCGACAGCGGCAGCAGGATGGTGAAGAACACCCGGATCCGGCCGGCGCCGTCGACGCGGGCCGCGTCTTCGAGCTCGATGGGCACCTGGTCGAAGAACTTCTTGAGCACGAAGACCATGGCCGGCGCGATCGCCTGCGGCAGGATCACGCCCCAGTACGTGTCGACCATGTTGAAGGCGAGCATCTGGTAGAACAGCGGCACGATCAGCACCTGCGGCGGGATGATGATCGACGCGATGGTCGCGACGTAGAGCCACTTCTTGCCGGCGAAGTCGAGACGCGAGAACGCGTAGGCCACGAGCGCCGAGGTCGCGACGACGATCACGGTGATGACGATCGACGTCAGCAGGCTGTTGAAGAGCCAGACGGGGATGTTGCCCTCGGTCAGCACCGCGCGGTAGGCGTCGAGGGTGAAGCCCCCGGCCGGCAGCCAGGTCTGCGGTGTCGCTGCGGCGTCGGCCTCGCTCTTGAACGAGGTCGACAGCGACCAGAGGAACGGCAGCAGCCAGAGCACGGCGAGCACGATCAGGACGATCACGCTGGCGACGGCGAGCGGGCCGAACCGGCGCTGACCCGGCTTGTGCGGACGCGGGGCCCGGTCGGCGGTGGGGGCGCGGAGTCCGCTGCCCGGGGCGACGGCGGGGGCGGTCATCGCTGGGCTCCTTTCCGGCGCTGCGCGGCGATGGCGAACTGCGCGACCGAGATGACGATGATCAGGGCGAAGAAGATGTACGAGATGGCCGACGAGTAGCCGAACCGGTAGCCGGTGAATCCGGTGTCGAAGATGTACTGCACGGCCGAGCGGGTGCTGCCCGCCGGGCCGCCGGTGGTCATCTGGTAGATCTGGTCGAAGACCTTCAACGAGGCGAGGATCTGCAGGATGACGATCAGACCGGTGGTCGGGCCGAGCTGGGGGATCGTGATCGACAGCAGCGAGCGCCACCGACCGGCGCCGTCGAGCGACGCAGCCTCGTACTGCTGGTCGGGGATGTTCTGCAGCGCGGCCAGGTACAGCAGGAAGTTGAAGCCGACCGTCCACCACACGGTGGTCGCGACGACGGCGATCATGGCCGTGCTCGGGTCTTGCAGCCAGGCCGGCTGGGGCAGCCCGAGCGTCGCGAGCACGTTGTTGATCGGCCCCAGCGTGGGGCTGTAGAGCTGGATCCAGAACAGCGAGACGACGGTCGACGCCAGCAGATACGGCAGGAAGAAGCTGAGGCGCCAGAGCCACTGACCGGGCAGACCGGTGTTGACGAGCAGCGCCAGCAGCAGGGCGACGACGACGAGCGGGATCGTGCTCAGAACGGTGAACCACAGCGTGTTCGCCATCGAGCGCCACATGTCGCCGTCGGCGAAGGCCTCGGCGTAGTTGGCGACGCCGATCAGCTCGCCGCCCGAGCCCGTGAGGCTCTGCCCGGTGAAGCTGAGGTACAGCCCGTGGATGACGGGCCAGACCAGGAACAGCCCGAAGAGGATCGCGAACGGCGCCGCGAACCCCCAGCCGATCCGGTTGTCTTTGTGGGCCCCGGGCTTCAGGCGCGACCCGGTCCGCACCCGTGCGGGTGCGGCCGATCGCGTCGTGCCCGGCGCGGCCGCGGGGGCCTTGACCGTCGTGCTGGTCACAGGTCGACTCCTTCGTCGTCGTGCGTCGTGGGGTGCTGCGGTGCCTGGTGCGACGACCGCTGGAGCCGCGCCTCCTGGAGGGCCTGGGCCGAGGAGGAGCGGGTGGGCCCGGTCACACCGGTGCCGGTCGCGAGAGCTGCGTGTTCACGCGGGCGACGAACGCGCGCATGCCCGCGGCGGCGTCGTTCTTCGACAGGATCACGGACTGCACCGTGTCGAGGAAGTACGTCTGGAAGTCGGACCCCGAGCCGCTGAACCAGGCGGGCGGGTCGTAGTTGAGGTACTCGGCCGCCTCGGCGTAGTTGGCCTGCGGCTGCAGTTCGGCGTAGGCCGCGCTGTCGACGACCGGACCGTACGCCGGGATGTGACCGGCCTCGGCCCACGAGATGGAGTCCTTCAGGATGGTCGAGACCATCTTGTAGACGTCCTCGCGCTTCACCTCGTCGACCTCGCCCTGTCGCGGCAGCACGAACGAGTGCGAGTCGGCGTAGACGGCCGGCGTGCCGAACAGGGTCGGGATGATGCTCGCGTCGAACGGGATGCCGGCCTTCTGCGCGCTGGGCACCTCCCACACGCCGGTGAAGAGCATGCCGCTGTCGCCGCTGACGAACTCGGCGATGCCCGACTGGATGTCGCTCGCGGTGGCCATCGCCGTGCCGTCGGTCATCTTCTGCATGAACTCGAGCGCGGTGACGGCGGCGGCCTCGTCGTACTCGACCGTTCCGCCCTCGGTGAGCACCATGTCGGCGCCCTGCTGCTTGTAGAACGTGTAGAACATGCGCCACAGCTGGGCGCCGTCGTTGAGGTAGCCCCACGAGGCGCCGTGCTTGCCGGTGACCGCCTGCATGGCGTTGGCGACCTCGAGGAACTGCTCGGGGCTCGTGATCTCGACCAGGCGCCCGTCGCTGCCGAGGGCCCCGGCCTTCTCGGCGATCTCCGTGTTGTACAGGAGGATGAACGGGTGCGAGTCGAGGGCGACCGAGAAGAGCCGGTCGCCGCTGAAGCCGGCCTTCCAGACGGCGGGGGCGAAGTCCTGCTCGCGCACGCCGTACGAGGCGAGCTTGTCGACGTCCCACGGGTCGAGCAGTCCGCCGGGGGCGTAGCCGGGGACGCGGGAGGCGTGCATGATCGCGACGTCGGGGGCCCGGCCGCCGGCCGAGGCCATGGCGAGCTTCGTGTAGTACGGCGTGCCCCAGGCGAGCACCGTCTGGGTGGCCTTGAACTCGGGGTTCTGGGCGTTGGCCTCGTCGACGAGGGCGGACATCTTGATGCCGTCGCCCCCGCTCAGCAGGTGCCAGAAGCTGAGGCTGGCGACACCGCCGGAGCCGGCCGTGACCCCGGTCGAGCAGCCGGCGAGACCGCCGACGGCGAAGGCGCCGCCCAGCAGGGCCGCACCGCCGACCAGCAGATTGCGGCGGCTGAGGCTGCGGGGCGCGGATGCCTCGCTCGGTGTGCCGGGCGTCGTGGAACGTGGGGTCATCGGGTTCACTCCTTTGTGAGTCGTCGACTGCCGACAGCATTACATCGTTGTAATGCAAACGCAAGAGCTTTCTCCGACGTCGTCGCGGAGTGGCCCGTGGGGCGGGACGCAGGGAGGCGCGGGCCGGGATCGACCCGACCCGCGCCTCCTCGGCGACCGGGCGCCTACGGCGTGGGCATGCCGCCGTCGACGTGCAGCGTCTCGCCGACCACGTAGCTCGACTCGCCCGACGCGAGGAACACGTAGGCGGGGGCGAGCTCGGCCGGCTGGCCCCAGCGGCCGAGGGCCGTCTGGCTGCCGACGTCGGGCAGCGCGTCGGACGGCTGGCCGCCCGCGGGCTGCAGCGGGGTCCAGATCGGGCCGGGCGCGACCGCGTTGACGCGGATGCCCTTCGGGGCCAGCTGCATGGCGAGACCCTTCGAGAAGGTGTTGATCGCGGCCTTGGTCGACGCGTAGTCGACGAGCATCGGAGCCGGCTGGTAAGCCTGGATCGACGTCGTGTTGATGATCGTCGAGCCGGGGACGAGGTGCGGCAGCGCTGCCTTGGTGATCCAGAACATGGCGTACACGTTGGTCTTGTAGGTGTCGTCGAAGTTCTCGTCGTCAAGGTCGGCGAAGTCCTCGACGTGCTGCTGCTTGCCGGCGTTGTTGACGAGGATGTCGAGGCCGCCGAGCGCGTCGACGGTCTTCTGCACGATGTCGAGGCAGACCTCGCGGCTCTTGATGTCGCCGGGCAGGGCGACGGCCTTGCGACCGGCGGCCTCGATGAGGGCGACGATCCGCTGGGCGTCCTCCTCCTCCTCGGCGAGGTAGCTGATGGCGACGTCGGCGCCCTCGCGGGCGTAGGCGATGGCGACGGCCGCGCCGATGCCCGAGTCGCCGCCGGTGACGAGCGCCTTGCGGCCCTCGAGGCGGCCCGAGCCGCGGTAGGTCTCCTCGCCGTGGTCGGCGCGCGAGCTGAGCTCCTCGTCGGTGCCGGCGCCCTCGAGATACTGGGCCTTCGGGGTGATGTCGGCGAACTTCTCGGTGGGGTCTTCGAATGCGTACTGGTCTGCAGACATGGTGGAGCCTCTCGATCTCGGCAGGGGAGGTCCGACGGTAGGCCTCGCCGCGCCTCCTCGTGAGGGGGCCGTCGGAGAACGACCGTCGTCTATCCCGACGACGAACGGAACGGCAGGAGGCGCGGGGCGGCCCGGGCGGTCGACCAGCCGGTCAGCGGCGTGCAGCCGTGCTGGCTCTCGCGACGATCGTGTGCGGGATGATCACGAGCTCGGTCGGCCGGTCGCGCTCGGCGATGCGGGCGGCCAGCAGCTCGAGGGTGCGTTCGGCGAACAGCCGCTTGTCGAGGGCCACGGTGGTGAGCGGCGGCAGCACGAAGCGGCCGTCGGCGATGTCGTCGAACCCGGCGACCGACACGTCGCCCGGCACGCGGAGGCCCGCCGACCAGAGCGCGTGCACGGCGCCGATGGCCAGCGAGTCGGTGAAGCAGAAGAGCGCGTCGGGCGCGTCGTGCCGGGCGAGGGCCTCGGTCACGGCGGCGGAGGCGGCGGCGGGCGACCACGCGTCGCACGACCAGCGCAGGCCCTCGTCGACCGCGAGGCCGGCGGCGGCCATGGCCTCGGACCAGCCCTGGGTGCGGGCGCGAGCCGTCGCCGTGTCGAAGTCGCGACCCGAGCTGCCGAGCACGGCGATGCGGCGATGGCCGAGCCCGATCAGGTGCTCGGTCATGTCGCGGGCCGCGGCGACGCTGTCGACGCGCACCTGGTCGACGAGGGTCTGCTCGACCTCGCCGATCACGACGAGCGGGGGCAGGCTCTCGGCGCCGACGATGGCGCTCTCGTCGAGGCTGGTCGGGTTGAGCACGAGACCGTCGACGAGGTGCTCCTTGCCGCGCAGCAGCAGCTCGCCCTCGCGTTCGGGGCGCGTGCCGGTCTGCTCGAGCTGCACCGCCCAGCCGCGCTCGTGCGCGACCTCGACGAACCAGTGCGACATCTCGGCGCTGTACGGCGTGGTCAGGTCGGGGAACGCGAGGGCGATCGACCCGGTGCGTCCGTTGCGGAGCCCCCGGGCGCTGAGGTTCGGCACGTAGTCGAGCTCGGCCAGCGCCTGCTCGACGCGCTCGCGGGTCTCGGGTCGGACGAACACGACGCCGTTGATGACGTTCGAGACGGTCTTCGGCGACACCCCGGCGAGTGCCGCCACGTCCTTCACCGTCGCGCGCATGCGCCAAGGCTAGTCGCGGCCGCGAGACCCCGGGAACGCGCTGAGACCCCGGCGCGCGCGGCGGGGTCTCAGCGGATCGCCGGGGTCTCGGCGACGGGCCGCTCAGGCCGAGGCGAGCACCTTCACGATGCGCTGCAGCGAGACGCTCTCGCTCGGCCGCAGGTCTTGCGCGAACAGGCTGAGGCGGAACTCCTCGAGCATCCACCGGGCGCGGGCGAGTGCAGGAGGCGCGGTGTCGGGCAGAGGGAACGTCCCGCCCGCGGTCTCGTACCGCTCGGTCGCCTGCTGCACCTCGCTCAGCCAGACGCGGTCGCGCTGCGGGTTCTCGAGCAGCTTCGTCGTGCGCCGGGTGATGCCGACGAGGTACACCGGCACGCGCTGCAGCTGCTGCAGCCCGGTCGCCGAGACGAAGCCGGGGTGGACGAGCCGATCGCGCTGCTGGCGCATGTCGGTCAGCGCCGCGAGGAGATTCATCGACGTCGCGCCCTTGAGCGCCTTGTCGGCGTCGCGCGCGGCCGTCAGGGTGCGCGCCACCAGCGACACGGTCTGGAACATCTGGTCCATCACGGCGCTCGAGACGCGGTCGCGGGCCGAGAGGAACTCCTTCTTCGTCATCACCATGCCGTCGGGCTTCACGCGGAACAGGACGTCGTCGACGACCGCGACGAGGCAGTCCGCGAAGAGCGCCGCCGTGTTCTGATACGGACTCGTCGCGAGGATCAGCTTCTCGGGGCTCGTCAGATGCTGCTGCACGTACGCGATCGGCGACGGGGTCGCGAGCATCAGCAGTCGCCGCACGCCCTTCGGCGTCGCCTGCGCCTGGTCGATCGGCGTCGCCATCAGCGTGATCGAGACCGAGTCGCCGTGGTCGACCAGCGCCGGGTACGCGCGGATCACCGTGTCGCCGTGCCGGGTGTCGACCACGGCGGGCAGCTCGTCGAAGTCCCACGAGGTGATGCCGGTGCGCTCGAGGGAGTTCGCGGGGCGCTGGCCGGCGTCGGCGACCCGACCCGCGCCTCCTCGGCCTCCGCGACCGCGGGCGTCGCGACCGCCGCCCTGCGTGACGCGCGCGACGCTGTCGCGGGTGGCGTCGCGCAGCCGGTGCTGCAGGGCGCCCAGGTCCTTGTCGCTGCCGACCTCGCGACCGCGGTCGTCGACCACGGCGTACGACACCCGGAGGTGCGCCGGCACGCGGTCGAGGTCGAAGTCGTCGACCGCGACGGGCGTGTAGGTGAGCTTCTTGATGACCGCCGCGAGGGTCGCCGTGAACGGCTCGGCGGTGTCGGCCGGGGGAGCGTCGGGCAGCTCGTCGGTGATCTTCTTCGCCCAGTCGGCGGCGGGCACGACGTTCTTGCGGATCTGCTTCGGCAGCGACTTGATCAGCGAGGTCACCAGCTCGTCGCGGAGACCCGGCACCTGCCAGTCGAACCCGACCGGACGGAGGCGCGGCAGCAGCGGCAGGGGCACGACCACGGTCACGCCGTCGTCGTCGGCGCCGGGCTCGAACCGGTAGCGCAGCGTCAGCGTCTGGTCGCCCTGCTGCCAGGTGCTGGGGAACCCCTGCTCGTCGACGTCGGGCTCGTCGTCGCCGAGCAGGTCGGACGCCGTCATGGTCAGCAGGTCGGGGGTGTCCTTCTGGGCCTTGCGCCACCAGCCCTCGAAGTCGCGGGTGCTGAACACGTCGGCCGGGATCCGCCGCTGGAAGAACTCGAACGCCGCATCGCCGTCGACGAGGATGTCGCGGCGGCGGGTACGCTCCTCCACCTCGGTCAGCTCGCGGATCAGCTGCTGGTTCTTGCGCTCGAACGCCTGCTGGGACTCCCAGTCGCCCTCGACGAGGGCGTGCCGGATGAACAGCTCACGCGCGTAGGCCGGGTCGATGCGCGAGAACTGCACGCGCCTCCTCGGCACGATCGGCACGCCGTAGAGCGTGACCCGCTCGTACGCGACTACGGCGCCCTGCTTCTTCTCCCAGTGCGGCTCGCCGTAGCTGCGCTTCACGAGGTCCAGGGCGAGCGGCTCGGCCCACGTGGGGTCGATGGCGCCGTTGACCCGCGCGAACAGGCGGCTCGTCTCGACCAGCTCGGCGCTCATGATCGCCGCGGGCTGCTTCTTCGCGAGCGCGCTGCCCGGGAACACCACGAAACGCGACTGGCGCGCGCCGACGTAGTCCTTCTTCTGCGGGTCGAACAGGCCGATCTGGCTGAGCAGACCGGCGAGCAGGCTGCGGTGCACCCCGTCGGGGTTCGTGCTGCGCTCGCCGATGTGCAGACCGAGGGGGCGGGAGGCGCGCGACAGCTGGCGATAGACGTCCTGCCATTCGCGGATCCGCAGGTAGTTGAGGAACTCGTCGCGGCAGAGGCGCTTGAAGGCGTTGCCGCTGAGCTCCTTCTGCTTGTCTTCGAGGTGGTTCCAGAGGTTCAGCAGGGTCATGAAGTCGCCGGCCGGGTCGCGGAACCTGGCGTGCTTCTCGTCTGCCTGGGCGCGTCTCTCGAGCGGGCGCTCGCGAGGGTCCTGGATGCTGAGGGCCGCGACGATGGCGAGCACCTCGCGGGTCGTGCCGTGCGTCTTCGACTCGACGACCATGCGGGCGAGGCGCGGGTCGATCGGCAGCCGGGTCAGCTGCTTGCCGACGCGGGTGATGTTGCCGCCCTGGGTGACGGCGCCGAGCTCGCGGAGGAGGTCGAGACCGTCCTTGATGCCGCGGGAGTCGGGCGGCTGGAGGAAGGGGAAGGCCGCGATGTCGCCGAGGTCGAGCGAGATCATCTGCAGGATGACAGCGGCGAGGTTCGTGCGGAGGATCTCGGGCTCGGTGTACTCGGGGCGCTTCTCGAAGTCCGTCTCGCTGTAGAGGCGGATCGCGATGCCGCTGCTCGTGCGGCCCGAGCGGCCGGAGCGCTGGTTGGCGCTGGCCTGCGAGATGGCCTCGATCGGGAGGCGCTGCACCTTGGCGCGGGTCGAGTAGCGGCTGATGCGGGCGGTGCCGGCGTCGATCACGTACTTGATGCCGGGCACGGTGAGGCTGGTCTCGGCGACGTTCGTGGCGAGGACGATGCGGCGGCGGGTGCCGGCGGTGGCGCTGGGCTGGAAGACGCGGTGCTGATCGGCGGCGCTGAGGCGGCCGTAGAGCGGCAGCACCTCGGTGTGCGGCAGGTTGCGGCCGCGGATGCTCTCTTCGGCGTCGCGGATCTCGTTCTCGCCGCTGAGGAACACCAGCACGTCGCCGGTGCTCTCGCGGGCGAGCTCGTCGAGGCCCTCGTTGATGCCCTGCAGGTAGTCCTTGTCGTCGGCGCGCTGTCTGCGGTCGCCGGCCCGCGCCTCCTGCCGGTCGTCGTCGGGGTCGGTGTCGTCGTCGTCGCCCGTGGTGTCGTCGGCGACGAGCGGGCGGTAGCGGACCTCGACCGGGTAGGTGCGCCCCGAGACCTCGACGATGGGGGCGTCGCCGAAGTGCTTCGAGAACGACTGGGGGTCGATGGTCGCGCTGGTGATGATGAGCTTGAGGTCGGGGCGGCGGGGGAGGAGCTGCTTGAGGTACCCGAGGAGGAAGTCGATGGTGAGGCTGCGCTCGTGGGCCTCGTCGATGATGATCGTGTCGTACCGGGTGAGGTCGCGGTCGAAGTGGATCTCGTTCAGCAGGATGCCGTCGGTCATCAGCTTGATCTGGGTGTCGGCGCCGACCTTGTCGGTGAATCGGACCTGGTAGCCGACGACGCCGCCGACCTCGTCGCCGAGCTCTTCGGCGATGCGCTCGCTGATGGTGCGGGCGGCGATGCGGCGGGGCTGCGTGTGGCCGATCTTCGTGCGGCCGAGCTCGAGGCAGATCTTCGGCAGCTGCGTCGTCTTGCCCGAGCCGGTGGCGCCGGCGACGATGACGACCTGGTTGTCGCGGATCGCGGCGGCGATGTCGTCGCGCCTCTGGCTGACCGGGAGCTCGGGCGGGTACGTGATGGTGGGGATCATGGGCGTTCCAGCTTAAGCGCTCACGGGTCCTCCCCTGGTGCCGCGGGCCGGTCGTCCTCCCCAGGGGCGACCCCGCCGAGGAGGCGCGGGTCGGCGAGTCGTGCAGCCTCGAGGCATGCCTGCGCTCGCCTCGTGTCTCGACCTGCTCGTCCCCGCCTGTCTGCGGCCCGGGGCGGTAGTGGGCGCTGCGCGTGGGTGCGAAGTGGGTCGTGGGGCCGGTGTGCTCTTGTTCGCTATTACGCCTGGATGCGTAGTCGGTCGTGGGGCGGGTGTGCTGGCGGTCGCTATTACGCGTGGATGCGTCGTGGTCGCTGCGCATACATCCGCAACGGTTCCCGGCGGAGGTTGGTTCGCGTGCAGGCGTAGTGGCCCCGGGGGGAGACCATCGGGCTGCGACTCCGACACGCGGGTGGGGCGGGGCTGCGCATGCAGTCGTAATAGCACGCGGGAGTGGACGCTCCTGGCTCGCTGGGGCGCGGACGCGGGGTCGGGCTGCGCATGCGTGCGTAATAGGGCGCGGGAGTGGACGTTCCTGACCTGCGTTGACACGGGCGGGGGCTGCGCATGCGTGCGTAGTAGCCGTTGGGCGCGATGCCCCTGCCGGGCTCGGCTCGGCAGGTCGGCCGAACGGGTCGACGTCGTCGGGGAGGTACGGTGAGCCCGCGTGCCGGCCGCTCGCGCCACGTGAGTCCGTTCGTCGTCCTGTCCGACCCCGTGCGACACGACATCCTCGAACTGCTGTGCCGGGGCGCGGCATCGTCCGGCGACATCGCCACGATGATCCACGACTCGACCGGCGAAGGATGGTCGAGCGTCTCGCATCACCTCGGCGTCCTCCGCGAGTCGGGCTTCACGCGGGTCCTCCAGGACGGCCCGACCCGGTACCACCTCCTGGCCGACGACTGGCTCGACCTCGTAGACCAGGCCGTCGACGAGTGGCGCGTCGTCTGGCGAGAGGGCGAAGCCGACCGGGAGCCCGGCTGGGTCCTCCATGCGCACCGCGTCCGTGTCCGTCGTGGCACGGCGGTGGAGCCGCCGCCTCCCGCGACGTCCGGTCCGCTCCGAGCGGCCCGGCCCGGGGCGGGCGGCCTCGACCTCAGCGAACGCGGCGTCGGCCGCAGCCCGTGGTCGCCCGACGCCGACGGGGGCGGGAGCTTCGACTGAGGCGCGGGTCGATGGACCCCGGGTGGGGGTCTGGCGAGGCGGCGTACTATCCTGCGAGCATTACTCGTCAACGGAGACGGAGAACACCCGAACATGAGCACCCCCTCTCGCGCGACCGCGTCGGTCGCAGCGATCCTGGCCGAATCGGCCACCCGATTCGCCGACGACATCGCGGTCATCGTGGGAGCCGAGCGCACCTCCTACGCCCAGCTCTGGCAGCAGACCCTCGCCTACGCGGGCGCACTCCGCGCCAAGGGCGTGCACGAGGGCGACCGCGTCGCCATGCTCGTGCCCAACGTCGCCGACTTCCCCCGCGTCTACTACGCGACGCTCGCCCTCGGCGCCGTCGCGGTGCCCGTCCACGCGCTGCTCAAACGGCAGGAGATCGAGTACGTGCTGCGCGACAGCGGCGCCACCATCCTCGTCTGCGCGGCCCCGCTGCTCGGCGAGGGCGCCGCCGGCGCCTCGCTGGCCGGCGTCGACGTCGTCACGGTGCTCGCCCCCGACACCTCCGTCGACCCGCACGGCACCGGGCACGACCGGCTCGAGGCGCTCGCAGACGCCGCCGAGCCCCTCGACACGTACGTGCCCCGCGACCCGTTCGACACCGCGACGATCCTCTACACGAGCGGCACGACCGGCCAGCCGAAGGGCGCCGAGGGGTCGCACTTCGCCCTGATCGAGCAGGTCAACACGAACCTGATGAGCACCTTCGACATGCGACGCGGCGACGTGCTGCTCGGAGCGCTCCCGCTGTTCCACACCTTCGGTCAGACCTGCACCATGAACACCGGGCTGCGCGCCGGCGCGACGATCGTCATGCTGCCGCGCTTCGACGGCGACGCGGCCCTCGCCGCCATGGTCGAGCACGACTGCGCGATCTTCATGGGCGTCCCCACGATGTACATGGCCCTGCTCGACGCGGCCACGCGCTCGGAGGGCAGACCGCGCCTCCGCTACGCCGTCTCGGGCGGCGCCTCGCTGCCCCTGGCCGTCCTCGAGCGGTTCGAGCAGGTCTTCGGCGCCCCGCTGCACGAGGGGTACGGACTGACCGAGACGTCGCCCGTCGCGACCTTCAACCACGTCGGCCGCACCCCGCGGCCCGGCACCATCGGCACGCCGATCTGGGGTGTCGACGTCGAGATCGCCGACCCCGCCGTCACCGACTCGATCGCCCTGCTGCCGCACGGTGAGATCGGCGAGCTGGTGATCCGCGGCCACAACCTGATGAACGGCTACCTGAACCGGCCCGAGGACACCGCCGAGGCGGTCGTCGACGGCTGGTTCCGCACCGGCGACCTCGGCACCAAGGACGACGACGGCTACCTCACCATCGTCGACCGCACGAAGGACATGATCATCCGCAACGGGTACAACGTGTACCCCCGCCAGGTCGAGGAGGTGCTGGCCAAGCACCCCGACGTGACCATGGCCGCGGTCTTCGGCGTGCCGCACGAGATGCACGGTCAGGAGATCGAGGCGGCCGTCGTCCTGCGTGAGGGCGCCACGGTCGAGCCCGCCGAGCTCGTCACCTTCGTGTCCGACGCGATCGCGGCGTACAAGTTCCCGCGCGTGGTGCACATCGTCGACTCCCTGCCGCTCGGCCCGAGCGGCAAGATCCTCAAACGGGCGCTCGTCGAGCGGTTCGGCGTGGCGGAGCCGACCCGCGCCTCGTGAGGACGACCGGCGCCTCGCGAGCCGACCCGTGCCTCCTGAGGGCGACCCGCGCCTCCTGGGGGCGACGGCCGTCGCGCGATTCGGCCCGTCGCGCCTAGAGTCGAGGGCGTGATGCTCAACGACGTGCACGTCCACCGTTCCGACGACCCGCTCGCCCGGGCCGACGAGCTGGCCGCGAAGCTGGCCGCAGTCGCCCTCGACCCCGTGGCCGTCGACGCCGACGTCGTCGACATGGTCGTCAACCGGGTCATCGACAACGCCGCCGTCTCGGCCGCCAGCCTCGGCCGGGCGCCGGTCGCGGCCGCCCGAGCGCAGGCAGCGGCGCGCCTGCAGACCGCCGCCGACCGCCGAGGAGGCGCGGGTCGACCGGGCACCGACGGTCGCGGTCGCGAGGGCGCCACCGTCGTCGGCCTCGACCCGGCGACCCGCGTGCAGCCCGAGTGGGCCGCATGGGCGAACGGCGTCGCCGTGCGCGAGCTCGACTTCCACGACACGTTCCTCGCCTCCGAGTACTCGCACCCGGGCGACAACATCCCGCCGGTGCTCGCCGTGGCCCAGCACGTCGGCGCGACCGGCGAGCAGCTGGTGCGCGGTCTCGCCGCCGGCTACGAGCTGCAGATCGACCTCGTCAAGGCGATCAGCCTGCACGCCCACAAGATCGACCACGTCGCCCACCTCGGCCCGAGCGCCGCGGGCGGCATCGGCGCGCTGCTCGGCCTGGACGCCGAGACGACGGCTCAGGCGATCGCCCAGGCCCTGCACACCACCACGGCGACGCGTCAGTCGCGCAAGGGCCTCATCTCGACCTGGAAGGCCTACGCCCCGGCGTTCGCCGGCAAGCAGGCCGTCGAGGCCGTCGACCGGGCGCTGCGCGGGCAGACGAGCCCCAGCCCGATCTACGAGGGCGAGGACGGCGTCATCGCCTGGCTGCTCGACGGCCCCGACGCGCACTACCGGGTGCCGCTGCCCGGCCCCGGCGAGTCGAAGCGCGCCATCCTCGACAGCTACACGAAGGAGCACAGCGCCGAGTACCAGGCGCAGGCCTGGATCGACCTGGCCCGCCGCCTCGGTCGCGAGCACCCCGAGCTGCGCGACCCCGCGGCCGTCGAGTCGATCGTGCTGCACACCAGTCACCACACGCACGTCGTGATCGGCTCGGGCGCGGGTGATCCGCAGAAGTACGACCCGACCGCCAGCCGCGAGACGCTCGACCACTCGATCCCCTACATCGTCGCCGTCGCCCTCCAGGACGGCGAGTGGCACCACGAGCGCAGCTACGCGCCCGAGCGCGCCGCGCGCCCCGACACGGTCGCCCTCTGGCGTCGCATCACCACCGCGGAGGACGCGGAGTGGACCCGTCGGTACCACTCGATCGACCCGGCCAAGAAGGCCTTCGGCGGTCGCCTCGAGGTCACGTTCGTCGACGGCCGCCGTCTCGTCGACGAGATCGCCGTCGCGGACGCCCACCCGCTCGGCGCCCGGCCCTTCGGTCGCGACGACTACGTGCGGAAGTTCCGCACCCTCGCCGACGGGGTGCTCGACCCGGCCGAGATCGAGAGGTTCCTCGACGTGGCGCAGCGCCTCCCCGAGCTGCGGGCCGGCGAGCTGCAGGCCCTCACCCTCGCTGCGCCTCCCGGGTCGCTCCGATCGGCCGACGAGGCCCTGCCCGACGGGCTGTTCTGATGCCGGAGACGATCTGATGCTGGAGTCCCTCTGATGCTGTACTCGACGCTGACCCCGGCCGAGAAGCGCCGCCGCCTCCGGGCGCGACTCGACGACACCGACGAGCTGCTGCGCCTCCCCGGCGCCTTCAACCCGCTGAGCGCCCGCCTGATCGAGCAGAGGGGCTTCGAGGGCGTCTACGTCTCGGGGGCCGTCGTCAGCGCCGATCTGGGGCTGCCCGACATCGGCCTCACGACCCTGACCGAGGTGGCCCAGCGGGCGCACCAGATCGCCCGGATGACCGATCTGCCGACCCTCGTCGACGCCGACACGGGCTTCGGCGAGCCGATGAACGTCGCCCGCACCGTGCAGACGATGGAGGACGCCGGGGTCGCCGGTCTGCACATCGAGGATCAGGTCAACCCCAAGCGCTGCGGTCATCTCGACGGCAAGGCGGTGGTCGACCTCGACACGGCGCTGAAGCGGATCCGTGCCGCGGCCGACGGGCGACGCGACCCCGATCTGCTGATCATGGCGCGCACCGACGTCCGGGCGATCGACGGGCTGGCGGCGGCCGTCGACCGGGCGAAGGCGCTCGTCGACGCGGGCGCCGACGCGGTGTTCCCCGAGGCGATGACCGGTCTCGACGAGTTCGAGGCGATCGCCCGGGCCGTGGACGTGCCCGTGCTGGCCAACATGACGGAGTTCGGCAAAGGACGCCTGCACACGGCCGACGAGCTCCGCGACGCCGGCGTGCGGATCGTCATCTACCCCGTGACGCTGCTGCGGCTCGCCATGGGCGCGGCGGCCCGTGGGCTCGACGAGATCGACTCGGCGGGGACCCAGGAGGCGCTGCTCGACTCCATGCAGCACCGCACCGATCTCTACGACCTGATCGACTACCGGGGCTACTCGGCGTTCGACTCGGACGTCTTCGACTTCACCGTGGAGCGCTGACCGCGCCTCGCACGCACACCCGATCACGAAGGAGTGACCATGACCGACACCATCACGACCGACCCGCCCGTCGAGCTGCACAAGGGGCTGGCCGGCGTCGTCGTCGATCGCACCGCGGTCTCGAAGGTCGACGCGGCGAGCAACTCGCTGCTCTACCGGGGGTACCCCGTGCAGCAGCTCGCCGCCGAGCGCGACATCGAGGACGTCGCCTACCTGCTGCTGCACGGCGAACTGCCGACCGCCGCCGAACGGGCCGCCTTCGACGCCGAGCTGCGGGCCGCCCGCCCGCTGGCGCCGGGCCTCCTGCACGTCATCGATCTCATCCCCACGTCGGCGCACCCGATGGACGTCGTCCGCACGGCCGTCAGCGCGCTCGGCGCGGCCCAGCCCGAGCCGAGCACCGCGCCGGGCGAGTACGAGGCCGCCGCGACGCGTCGACTCGCCACCCGCCTGTTCGCCGTGCTGCCCGCCGTCATCGCCTACGACCAGCGCCGCCGCCACGATCTGCCCCCGATCGCCCCGCGCGACGACCTCGGCTACAGCGCCGACTTCCTCCACCAGGTGTTCGGACGCGAGGCCGACCCGCTCGACGTCGACGCCTTCGACACGTCGATGGTGCTCTACGCCGAGCACTCGTTCAACGCCTCGACGTTCACGGCGCGGGTGATCGCCTCGACGCTCTCCGATCTGCACTCGTCGGTGGTCGGCGCCATCGGCGCCCTGAAGGGGCCGCTGCACGGCGGCGCGAACGAGGCGGCCCTCGAGCTGCTGGCCCGGGTGACCGACGACGGGGGCGCCGCGGGTGCGGGCGCCTGGCTCGACGGGGCGTTCGCCCGGCACGAGAAGATCATGGGCTTCGGTCACCGGGTGTACAAGAACGGCGACAGCCGGGTGCCGACCATGGAGGAGGCGCTGGCCGGCCTCGTCGACCGGGCCCGCGCCTCCGGAGACGACCGCGTCGGCGATCTCGCCGCGACCTACGAGGCGCTCGCCGCCGGAGTCCTCGAGCGGAAGGACCTGAAGCCGAACGTCGACTACCCGTCGGGGCTGGCCTACCACCTGATGGGCTTCGACACGTCGGTGTTCACGCCGCTGTTCGTCGCCGCACGCGTGCTCGGCTGGAGCGCCCACGTGATCGAGCAGCGCGAGGCGAACTCGCTGATCAGGCCGCTGAGCCACTACGACGGGGTCGAACTGCGCGACGTGCCGCCCCGCGGCTGAACCACGGGACGTCGCCGCCGCCTACCGTGGGCGGCATGACCAACCGCCTCGCCGACGCCGTCAGCCCGTACCTCCGCTCGCACGCCGAGAACCCCGTCGACTGGCGTCCGTGGGGGCCCGAGGCCTTCGCCGAGGCCGACCGTCGCGACGTGCCCGTGCTCGTCTCGATCGGCTACTCGACCTGCCACTGGTGCCATGTGATGGCGCGCGAGAGCTTCTCGGACCCCGTGCTGGCCGCGGCGCTGAACGACCGGTTCGTCGCGGTCAAGGTCGA
The DNA here is from genome assembly GCF_979258095.1 of Frigoribacterium sp. AC394. Lineage (NCBI taxonomy): Bacteria > Bacillati > Actinomycetota > Actinomycetes > Micrococcales > Microbacteriaceae > Frigoribacterium > Frigoribacterium sp. AC394. The sequence goes on from NZ_OZ409834.1 coordinate 2,693,702, forward strand.
TCGCGAGGAGCACCCCGACGTCGACTCGAGCTATCTCGCCGCCGCGTCGGCGTTCACCCCGAGTCTCGGCTGGCCGCTCACCGCCTTCGCGACCCCCGAGGGGCGCGTCTTCTACGCGGGCACGTACTACCCGCCGACCCCGGTCGGCGAGCATCCGGCGTTCGGCCAGGTGCTCGACGCGGTCACCGAGGCGTGGCGCGAGCGGCGCGGCGAGGTGGAGGCGACCGGCCGGGCGGTCCAGGAGGCGCTGGTCGGCCGAGCCGCGCCTCCTGCGGTCGTCGACGGGGTCGTCTCGCCGACCGCGGGGCCGGCGTCGATCGCACTGCCCACGACGGAGGCCCTGCGGGCGGCGGCCGGTCGGCTCGTCCCGTTCGAGGACACCGAGCACGGCGGGCTGGGCGGGGCGCCGAAGTTCCCCACCGCGCCGCTGCAGCTCGCGCTGCTGACGCTCGGGGCCGGGGGAGACCCGGCGGCCGCGGGACTCGCGTCGCGCACGCTGCGGGCCATGGCGGCATCGCCCCTCCGCGACGCCGTCGAGGGCGGGTTCTTCCGGTACTCGACGCGACACGACTGGGCCGACCCGCACTACGAGCGGATGCTCTACGACAACGCGCTGCTGCTGACGGCGTACTCGCGGGCGGCGGTGCTCGAGGGCGGCGCCGGGTCCCGCGACGCAGGTACAGGTGCTGCGGCGGGTGCTGCCGGTGCCGCGGCGGGCATCGGTTCGCGCGAGGTGGCCGAGGGGGTCGCGGCGTTCCTGCTCGAGCGGCTGCGCACCGCGCGCGGCGGCTTCGGGTCGGCGCAGGACAGCGAGAGCACGATCGACGGCCGCCGCGTCGAGGGCGGCTACTACCTGCTCGACGCGGACGGGCGGGCGCGGCACGAGGCGCCGCCCGTCGACGACAAGGTCCTCACCGGCTGGAACGGTCTCGCCGTCGCCGCGTTGGCGGAGGCGGGGTGGCGACTCGACCACCCCGAGTGGATCGCCGCCGCACGCGGAGCGGCCGACCTGCTGCTCGCCGAGCACGTCACGGCGGAGGGGCGACTGCTGCGCGCCTCCACGTCGTCCGGGGTGTCGAGCGCCTCGGCCGCCCTCGAGGACTACGGGATGCTCGCCGAGGGTCTGCTGCAGCTCGCCCTCGCGACCGGGGAGCCGCGCTACGCCGTCGAGGCGCGACGTCTCGTCGACCTGTGCCTCGACGCGGGGCGGGGTGGCGGAGGAGGCGCGGGTGCGGAGGGTGCCGGGCGCCCGGTCTTCGCGGCTCCCGGCGGGGGCGACCCCGTGCTGCAGGCGCAGGGGACGGCGCTCGTGACCGACCCGTCGGAGGGCGCGTACCCCTCGGGTGTCGCGTCGCTCGCGACGGCGGCGTCGACCCTGCATCGCCTCACCGGGGAGGCGCGCTACTGGACCGCCGCGGAGCTCGCGCTGGCCGCCGCCGCCGCCGCTGCCGTCGACTCGCCGTCGGCGTACGGCACGACGTTCGGCCTGCTGGCCGACCTCGCCGCGGGGGCGACGCAGGTCGTGGTCGTGGTGCCCGACGCGGCTGCCGATACGGGTGCCGGCACGGAGGTACGCGCACTCGCGGCGCGGGTCAGGAGCGAGGTCGCACCCGGGCTCGTGGTGGCCGTCGTCGACGACTCGACGGCACGGGCCCTCGCCGAGGCCGGGTTCGAGCTCTTCGCCGGGCGCCGCTCGACACCCGGGCCCGCGTCCGAGACGGCGTTCGCGACGGCCTACGTCTGCCGCGACTTCGTCTGCCGGCTGCCCGTGACCGACGTCGCATCGCTCGACCGCGAACTCGCACAGGCCTGACAGAACGCGACGTGCCCGGGGCCCGTCGTGTTCGGCGGTGTCTCGGGCACGTCGCGATCAGGGGCCTTGACGGTGCGGCCGCGGCTGCTGTTGCCGCTGCGGCTGTCGCTGAGGAGGGTTCCCTACGGGCGCGGTTTCGGCGGGCCGGGCTTGGGGTGACCGGGGATCGAGTCGCCCGAGAGATTCAGATCGGCCGGGTCGACCTCGATGTCGCCGACGTCGTCCGGTCCGCCCTCGCCGGGGAGGCTCTTGATCGCGTCGAGGTCGGTGTCGTCGTCGACGGCGGGGGAGTCGGCCGTGGCCGACCGCTGCATCTCGGCCGTCGTCTTCTCGCTGCGCGGGAAGTCCGCCGTCGGGTCGTCATTCTCCGTCGTGCCGTCGGCGGCCGGCGACGTGCTGCCGGTCGAGTCGCTGCTCGAGTCGCCGGCCTGCGTGTCGCTGGGCTGGTCGGCGCTGGCTTGGTCGGCGCCGGGCTGGGCGCCGTTGGGCTGGGTGTCGTGCTCGTCATCGTGCATGCGCGGCACCGTACGCCGTGGAGGTGCGCGCGACATGTGCGCCCGATCGGTCGAGCACCGGGTCGCGGGCCGCGTCAGGCGGCGAGCGACTCGAGCGGGGTGTCGGCGTCGGCCGACCACTCGTTCAGCGAACCGTCGTACAGGGCGACGTTGCGCTCGCCGATCAGCGTCAGCGCGAAGGCGTCGGCGCTCGCGTCGATGCCGGCCCCGCAGTAGACGACGACACGCTCGGCGCTCGCCACCGGGGCGAACACGGTTTCGATGACGCGTTCGGGGCGGAACTGGCGGTCGGCGTCGACGACGCGGTCGACCGGCACGGAGACGCTCGTGGGGATGTGCCCGAGTCGCGGGCGCCGCCCCTCGGCACCGGCGAACTCGGCCGCCGGTGATGCGCAGACGAGCGCCGCCTTCTCGTCGCCGGCCACCACGCGCTCGACGAACGCCTTGTCGACCCAGAGATCGGGTCGCTCGCTCGCCTCGAACAGCGCGGGCTCGGGCTCGACGTGCCCGCGCTCGACGGGCCGCCGCTCGTCGCGCCAGACGGAGGCGCCGCCGTCGAGCACCGCCACGTCGTCGTACCCGTACGCCCGGAAGAGCCACCAGAGACGGCAGGCCCACTCGCTGTGCGCGTCGTCGTAGACGACCACGGTCGTCTCGTTCGAGATGCCGAGCGCGCCGGCGGCGTCTTCGAAGCGCGACCGGCCGGGGCGGGTGAACGGCAGATGCGCGTCGGCGTCGCTGAAGTCGCGGATGAGGTCGGCGAACACGGCACCGGGCACGTGCCCGGCCCGGTGACCCTCGCGACCCGTGATGTAGCGGCCCGTCGGGGTGCCGTCGACACCCGCCACGGGTCGGACGGTGGTGTCGACCACGACCATGTCGTCGGCGCCCAGGTGGTCGGCGAGCCACTGGGTCGAGACGAGAGGGGAGGTCAGCACGGGAGGCATGGCCCCCACGGTAGCCACCACGACCGACATCCGGCAGGAGGCGGGCAACACGGCGTCACGCGCCGCCCGCCCGCCCGGCGCGTCAGCGGCCGGTCTTCTTGGCCGAGATGACGCCGGTGTCGAAGCCCATGAGGTTGAGCCCGCCGTGGAACCGCGCGTGCTCGACCTTGATGCAGCGGTCCATGACGACGGTCAGCCCCTGCTCCTCGGCGTAGCGCGCGGCCTCCTCGTTGTAGATGCCGAGCTGCACCCAGATCGTCTTCGCGCCGCTCGCGAGCACGTCGTCGACGACCGAGGGGATGTCGCTCGCCTTGCGGAACACGTCGACGATGTCGGGCACCTCGGGCAGCGACGCGAGGTCGGGGTAGGCCTTCTGCCCGAGGATCGTGTCGGCGTTCGGGTTGACGAAGTACACCCGCAGGTCGCTCGACTGCTGCAGGTAGGTGCCGACGAAGTAGCTCGAGCGCGCGGGGTTCGGCGACGCCCCGACGATGGCGACGCTCGACGCCCCGCGGAGGATCGCCTGACGCTCACGCGCCCCCGGCCCGACCCAGGTCCGCTGCGACTTCAGGAGCTTCGCCAGAGGCGACGACGCCGGCAGCTCGCAGGTCAGGCCGTTGGTCAGCTGCGTGGTGACGGTCTCGGCGGTGGGTGCTGAGGTCATGGCGGGTCACTCGCCCTTCGTCGCGGCGCTGAGCGCCTGGTCGAGGTCGTGGACGATGTCGTCCGGGTCTTCGATGCCGACGCTGATGCGCACCGACCCCGGCAGCACCCCCGCGTCGACGAGCTGCTGCTCGCTCAGCTGGGCGTGCGTGGTCGAGCCCGGGTGGATGACGAGGGTCTTCGCGTCGCCGATGTTGGCGAGGTGGCTGGCCAGCTCGACCGACTCGATGAAGGTCCGCCCGGCGGCGCGCCCGCCCTTGAGCTCGAAGGTGAACACCGAGCCGGGCCCCTCCGGCAGGTACTTCGCCGCCCGGTCGTGGTGCGGGTGATCGGGCAGACCGGCCCAGCGCACCCGCTCGATGCGCGGGTCGGCGTCGAGCCACTCGGCGACGTGACGGGCGTTCTCGACGTGGGCGCGCATCCGGAACGGCAGGGTCTCGACGCCCTGGGCGAGCAGCCAGGCCGAGTGCGGTGCGAGGGCGGGGCCGATGTCGCGCAGCTGCTCGGCGCGGAGGCGGGTCAGGAACGCGTACTCGCCGAAGTTGCCCGACCAGTTCAGCCCGCCGTAGCTCGGCACGGGCTGATCGAACAACGGGAACCGCTCGGTGTCCCACGCGAAGCGCCCCGACTCGACGACGACGCCGCCGAGCGTGGTGCCGTGCCCGCCGAGGAACTTCGTCGCCGAGTGGATGACGACGTCGGCGCCCCACTCGATGGGGCGGTTCAGGTACGGGGTCGAGATGGTCGAGTCGACGATCAGCGGCACGCCGGCCGCGTGCGCGACCTCGGCGAGACCCTCGAGGTCGGCGATCTCGCCCGACGGGTTCGCGACCGTCTCGACGAACACGAGCTTCGTCTCGGGACGGATCGCGGCGGCGTAGTCGGCCGGGTCGCTCGACTGCACGAACGTCGTCTCGACGCCGAACCGGCGGAGGGTCACGTCGAGCTGGGTGATCGAGCCCCCGTAGAGGTTCGCGCTCGCGACGATGTGGTCGCCGGCCCCGGCGAGCGAGGCGAAGGTGATGAACTGCGCGCTGAGTCCGCTCGACGTGGCGACGGCGCCCAGGCCGCCCTCGAGGCTGGCGATGCGCTCTTCGAAGGAGGCGGTGGTCGGGTTCGCGAGACGGCTGTAGATGTTGCCGTACTTCTGCAGGGCGAACCGCGCCGCGGCGTCCTCCGTGTCGTCGAACACGAACGCGCTCGACTGGTAGATGGGGAGGGCCCGCGAGCCCGTCACCGCATCGGGGATGTTGCCCGCGTGGATCGCCCGCGTGCGGAAGCCGTACTCACGATCTGCCATGCGCCAACGCTAGCCGCTGGTCGTCACGGGGCGACCGGGGAGGTAACAGAACTACACATGCCGACCCGCGCCTCCTGCCCTGGGGAGGGGTCGAGGCGCCGGGGCGACGCGGCCCCTCAGCGCGACCCGAGCACCGACCGGTACACCTCGAGCATCGGCTCGGCGCTCTGCGCGACCACCGGACCGGCGCGCAGCTGGGCCTCGCTGGCGCTCGTCAGCAGCCCCGGGTCGCCGAGGAGGCGCGCGATGGTCGCGACGAGCCCCGCGGCGTCGGGCGTCGGCGTGAGGAACCCTCCGCCGTCGGGCACGACCTCGGCGAGATCGGGGTCGCAGTAGACCACGGGGAGGCCGGTCGCGGTCGCCTCGAGCGCGACCATCGGCTGGTTGTCGAAGTCGTACGAGCTCGAGACGAGCACATGACTCGACCGCATCGCCTCGAGCACGCTCGCATGCGTCACCGCGCCGTGGAACGTCACCGGGGCGCCCGCCCGCTCGAGCGACCGGCGCGCACCGCCGTCGCCGTAGACGTCGACCGACACCCGCGGCCCGAACTCCCGCGCGGCCGCGAGCAGCACCTCGGGGCGCTTCTCGGGCGAGAGCCTGCCGACCCAGACGACGCGCAGGGTCTCCCCGTCGGCCAGTCGCCGAGGAGGCGCGGTGCCGGCGGTCGCGGCCACCGCCTCCTCGAGGCCGTTGGACACCACCGTCATCGGCGTCCGGACGCCCTGGTCGGCGAGCTTGCGGGCGAAGTGCGACGACGGGACGACGACGTGGTCGCTGGCCCGCGACTGCGCCAGCATGAGTCGCCACATCCGTCGGGCGGTGGCGGTCGCCGTGTAGGGGGTGCCTCCCTCGACGCGGAGACCGGCGTGGCTGACCTGCCGCGCGTGCAGGCGGGCGAGCAGGGCGGTCGTGACACCGGGCAGGGGCAGGGTCGACGCCGTGTAGACGTCGACGCGGCCGTGCATCGTGTGCACGACGGGGAGGCCCAGGTCGCCGGCCGCGCGGATGCCGCCGAGCGCCGCGAACATCTCGGAGTGGGTGTGCACCACGTCGACGCCGCGACGGGCGAACTCGTCGCGCAGCGCGGCCGTCACGCGACGGGGCGACCAGGCGAACGGATAGCCGTCGGGGCGGAACGACCCCGAGACGGGCAGGGCCACCACCCCCTCGTCGGGCGACGGGCCGGCGAGCGGGCAGAAGACGGTCGCCCCGTGACCGGCGGCACGGAGCGACTCGGCGAGGGCCCGCACCGCGGTCTGGACGCCGCCGAGCGTCGGGGCGTAGTAGTCCGTGACGAGGGCGATGTGCACGCGTCGATCATAGGGAGCGCGGGGGGAGACCCGTCCGTCCACCTGGCCCTAGGATCGCGTCATGGGGGAGACGGCGTTGGTGACGGGTGCGAGCGGGTTCCTCGGCGGGCACGTCGTTCGAGACCTCCGCGCGCACGGGTGGCGGGTCGTCGCAGCGGGTCGCCGCGCCGACGCGCTGCCCCCGGGCGGCCCCGTCTTCGTGGGCGACCTCGACGACCTCGGGCGGGCCGACGTGCCCGCCGACGTGGTCGTGCACTGCGCGGCGCTGTCGTCGCCGTGGGGTCGCTGGTCCGAGTTCGGGCACGCCAACGTCGACGGCACCGCCCGGGTGCTCGACTACGCCCGTCGCGTCGGTGCTCGCCGCATCGTCCACGTGTCGTCGCCGGGCATATACGCGGCACCGCGGGACCGGGTCGGCATCCGCGAGCACGAGGTCGACCCGCGCCGCCCCATGAACCACTACATCCGCTCGAAGCTGCAGGCCGAGGCCCTCCTGCAGGAGGCGGTGGCCGGGTCGGACGCGCCCGAGGTCGTCGTGCTCCGCCCCCGTGGCATCGTCGGGCCCGGGGATCCGAGTCTCGTGCCGCGCCTCCTGCGGGTCCACTCCCGGGTCGGGGTGCCCCTGCTGCGCGGCGGTCGCGGGCTCGTCGATCTCACGTCGGTCGAGAACGTGGCGCTCGCCGTGCGGCTCGCGGCGACGGAGCCCCGCGCGGCCGGCGAGGTCTTCAACATCACCAACGGCGACCCGCGCCCGTTCGGCGAGCTGCTCGAGCAGCTGCTGACCGGGCTCGGGCTGCCGCTCCGGCCCCGGCGGGTCCCGGCGCGTGCCGCCTACGCGCTCGCCGGTCTGCTCGAGGTCGTCTGCGGCGCCCTGCCCGGGCGGCCGGAGCCCCCGATGACGCGCTACACGATCACCACCATCGCGCACTCGCAGACGCTCGACATCTCGAAGGCCCGCGAGCTGCTCGGCTACGAACCCGTGGTGTCGCTCGACGAGAGTCTCGCGGGCTACGCGGGCGATCGCGGCGCCCGTGTCTGACCGGGCGGCCTCGTCGCGCCTCGAGTGCTTCGCCTGCGGCGACACCTCGCACGACCTCGGCCGGCTGGTGCGCGGTCACCGCCGCGAGCGCCGGGTGTTCCCGTCGGGCGCCTTCCTCTGGACGTCCGGCGACCGGCGGGTGCTCTTCGACACGGGCTACGCCGCCCTGCCCTGGCGCGCCGGCGCCGCCGCGTGGGCCTACCGCCGTCTGCTGCCGCCCCGGGTGCCCCCGGGGGCGACGATCGCCGAGCAGATCGACCCCGCCGAGGTGACCCACGTGGTGCTCTCGCACCTGCACCCCGACCACCTCGGGGGCCTCGGGGCGTTCCCCGGCGCGACCGTCGTGCTCGGCGAGGGTCTGCGACGGACGCTCACGGCGCCCCGACCGCGCGACGGCGTGCTGCGGCGCCTGCTGCCGTCGTGGTGGCCCGACGCCCGACTGCTGGTCGTCTCCGACTTCGAGACCGGGCCGCACGGGCTGCGGACGCACGACCTCTTCGGCGACGGGTCGTACGAGCTCGTCGACCTCCCCGGTCATGCCGACGGGCACCTCGGCGCCCTGGTCGAGCAGCGGGTGCTGCTCGCCGGGGACGCCGCCTGGGGGCGCGACCTCCTCGGGCAGGAGCCCCGGATGCGCCGCCTGCCCCGCCTGGTCGCGCACGATCTCGACGCCCAGACCGCGACCGCCGCCCGGCTGCTCGCGGCCGAACGGGCCGGGGTGCGCCTCCTGTTCAGTCACGACCGGCATCCGCTCGGGGTCGATCTGCTCGCCCCGCACGACCCGCACGAGCCGCGAGACCCGAGCGAGTCGCCCGACCCGCACGACCCGCACGACCGACGAGGTGGCGAGTGATGCCCGTGAAGACGCTCAAGATCGCCGGCTGGGGCACGTGGCTGCCCGACCGCGTCGTCCGCTTCGGCACCCAGACCCGCTACCGGATCGACGACGACGTCTCGCAGCTCGACATGCTGCAGACGGCGGCCGAGCGCGCGCTCGCGAGCGCCGGACTCGCGCCCGACGACCTCGACTGCGTCATCGCGGCCTGCGCGGCCGGGGTGCAGCCGATCCCGTGCACGGCGGCGCTCGTGATGGAGCGGGTCGCGCCGGGCGCCCGGGCGGCGGCGTTCGACGTCAACTCGACGTGCACGAGCTTCATCACCGCGCTCGACGTCGCCTCCCGGTACCTCGCCGACGGCGACCACGAGCACGTGCTCGTCGTCTCGGGCGATGTCGGCAGCCGGTTCCTCGACCCGGCCCAGCGCGAGAGTCACGAGCTGTTCTCGGACGCGGCCGCCGCGGTCGTGCTGACCCGGAGCGACCACCCGGGGCAGGGGGTCCTCGCGACTCTGCAGCAGACCTGGCCCGCGCACGCCCACGACACCGAGCTGCGCGGTGGTCTCTCGCGGCACCCCTCGAGCGCCTACGCCGGCGGGGATCCGGCCGACTACCTCTTCGACATGGACGGCCGTCGAGCGCTCCGCGGCATGCTGACCGTGCTGCCCGGGTTCTTCGAGCGCTTCTGGGAGCGTTCCGGGCTCACGATCGACGACGTCGACCTCGTCGTGCCCCACCAGGCCAGCGGGGCCCTCGGCATCGCGATGCGACGTCTCGGCATGCCCGTCGGCTCGTTCGTCGACGCGGTCGCCGAGTACGGGAACATGGTCTCCGCCTCGGTGCCGTACACGTTGGCGCGCTGCCTCGACGACGGTCGGGTCGGGCCGGGCGACACCGTGGTGCTCTGCGGCACCGCCGCCGGGCTGACGGCGAACGCGCTGGCCCTTCGGCTGTAGCGTCCCGGTCGCCGGGCGACGGATGCAGGCCGACCCGCGCCTCCTGAGCCGAGGAGGCGCGGTGTCACTTCCAGCTGGGGATCCAGTAGTGGATGCGGATGAACTCCCAGTCGGCCAGCTGCGCCGTCCACAGCGGGTAGAAGAAGACGGTCGCCGCCACGGCGGCCACGAGCACGATGGCCGTCACGGCGATGCCGCTGCGCCGGCGGTCGATGTGATCGGTGCGCCGCCCGAGGATGATGCCGATAACCGCGGCGAGCCCGAGCACGAGGTAGGGCTCGAACGCGATCGTGTAGAACTGGAAGACCGTGCGGTCGGAGAAGGCCAGCCAGGGCAGGTAGCCGGCCGCGACGCCGACGAGGATCGCCCCGTAGCGCCACTCGCGATGGCGGACGACCCGGTAGACCAGGTAGAGGCAGGCCGCCACGGCCGCGTACCAGATGACCGGGTTCGCCACGGAGGTGATCGCCTCGCCGCAGCGCGCGACCTCGCAGCCGCCCTGACCCTGGTCGAACCCCTGGTAGTACATGCTCGTCGGCCGCAGCATCAGCAGCCAGGTGAACGGGTTCGCCTGATACGAGTGCGGAGTGGCGAGCCCGACGTTGAAGGCGTAGACGCCGGCCTCGTAGTGCCAGAAGTTCTGAACCACGTCGGGGACCCACGCGAGCGCGCCCGTCCAGCGCTGCCCGCCCTCCTCGACCCAGCTGCGGTAGTAGCCGCCGCCGGTGACGAACCAGCCCGTCCAGGTGGCGACGTACGCGACGAGGGCGATCGGCACCGTCAGGAGGAAGCTCACGGGGGCCTGCTTCCACAGGGTGCCCGTCAGCCAGAACTCGACCCCCGCACGACGGCGGGCCAGCACGTCGACGACCACGGTGTACACGGCGAAGACGGCCAGGAAGTAGAGGCCGTTCCACTTGACCCCGGTCGCGAGACCGCAGAGCAGCCCGGCGGCGAGCAGCCACGGGCGCGACCAGATCGCCGGGCCCCAGGCGAGGTCGCGACCGGCGCCGCGCCTCCTCGTCACCCAGTCGTCGAGTCGGCGCGACGTCCAGCGCCGGTCGAGCAGCACCGCTCCGAACGCCAGCAGGCCGAAGAACATCACGAAGTTGTCGAGCAGCGACACCCGCGACATGACGATCGCGTGCCCGTCGATGGCGAGCAGGAACCCGGCGAGGGTGCCGACGAGGGTCGAGCGCAGCAGGAGCGAGCCGATCACGGCGACGAGCGCGACGGCGAGGATCCCGACGACGGCCGTGCTGAGTCGCCAGCCCGCCGGGTCGTCCGGGCCGAGCGCCGCCATACCCAGGCTGATCAGCCATTTGCCGAGCGGCGGATGGGCCACGAACGACGGGTCGGTCGTGAAGCCGTCGGCGCCGCCCGCGGCGAACGTGGCGTCGTAGTCGGCGGGCCAGGCGGCCTCGTAGCCGAGGTTGTGCAGCGTCCAGGCGTCTTTGACGTAGTAGGTCTCGTCGAAGACCAGCGAGCCGGGCCGGCCGAGGTGCCAGAGCCGCAGCACCGCCGCGAGCAGGGTGACGGCGATCGGGCCGCCCCACGCCCAGGCCCGACGACGCGCGGGGGTCGAGAGCAGTCGACCCCACCAGGCGTCGAGACGGGTCATCGCGGGCGTGCCCTGGTGCGTCGACGAGGCGGCGTGAGCGGGCGTGAGGGAGTCGACCCGCGCCTCCTCGGCGTCCCGACCGTCGACCCGTGCCTCGACGAGCGCGTCGGAGGCGCGCTCGGGCGGGGTCGTCATCGGGCCATCGTAATGAGCGGCGGGGCTCCCGGGGGACAATGGTCGGGTGATCGTGCTCGCCGCCACCCCCATCGGAAACCTCGGCGACGCCTCGCGACGCCTCATCGAGACGCTGTCGAACGCCGAGGTGGTCGCTGCGGAGGACACCCGCACGGCGATCCACCTGATGCGCGCCCTCGGCGTCGAGAACCGCCCGCGACTGATCGCCCTGCACGAGCACAACGAACGCGAGAAGGCGGGCGAGGTCGTCGAGCTGGCCCGCACCGCCGACGTCGTCGTGCTGACCGACGCCGGCATGCCCGCGATCAGCGACCCCGGGTTCCCCCTCGTCGAGGCCGCCGCCGCCGCGGGCGTGACCGTCACCGCGATCCCCGGCCCGTCGGCCGTCCTCACCGCGCTCGCCGTCTCGGGCCTGCCCACCGACCGGTTCAGCTTCGAGGGGTTCCTGCCCCGCAAGCAGGGCGACCGCCTGCGCGTGCTCGGGGCGCTCGCCGACGAGCGCCGCACGATGGTCTTCTTCGAATCGCCCCACCGTCTCACCGACTCGCTCTCCGATCTCGCCACCGCGATGGGCGCCGACCGTCGCGCCGTGGTCTGCCGCGAGCTGACGAAGATGCACGAGGAGGTGCGGCGCGGCACCGCCGCCGAACTCGCCTCCTGGGCCGCGGAGGGTGTGCGCGGCGAGATCTGCATCGTCGTCGAGGGGGCGCCCGAGCGCGTCGTCGACCTCGCCGCCGGGCTGGCGCAGGTGCAGGCGCTCGTCGCCGACGGCGTCCGTCTGAAAGAGGCCACCACCGACGTCGCGGCGGCCACGGGTCTCTCGCGCCGCGACCTGTACCAGGCCGCCCTCGCCGCCCGCCCGCCGCGCCCTGCGCCCGGTGCCGCCCCCGGGCCCGATCGCGCGTAGGCGGCCCTGCCCGCCCGCCACCCTGCCCGTTCGCTGTCTGCTCGTGGTCCTGACACGAACCCCTTTCAAGCGCGAGCGCACCGAGCACGCGGCCCGAACCGGCCCCGACCCCCGCGCGGGGGTGCAAGCTCGAAGCACGGCGCGTCTGCACGGGGCGTGCGCGGCAGAGCGAGGAGTACGGCATGAAGGCGGTCCGGTTCGAGAACTACGGCGACATCGACGAGCTGAGAGTCGTCGAGATCGCGAAGCCGCAGGCCGGCCCCGGGCAGGTCGTCGTCGCCGTGAAGGCCGCCGGGCTGAACCCCGGTGAGGCGGCGATCCGGGCGGGTCTGCTGCACGACGTGTTCCCGGCGGCGTTCCCGTCGGGGCAGGGGACGGACTTCGCCGGCATCGTCGACGAGGTCGGCGAGGGCGTCGACGAGTGGTCGCCGGGCGACGAGGTCGCCGGCTGGGCGACCAGGTCGTCGCACGCCGAGTTCGTCGTCGTGCCGCGCGACCAGCTGGTGCGGAAGCCGGACGGCATCGGGTGGGAGACGGCCGGCAGCATCAGTGTCACGGGCCCCACGGCGTTCGCCGCGCTGCGAGCCGTGCAGGCCACCGAAGGCGACACGATCGCCGTCTCGGCCGCCGCCGGCGGCGTCGGCGTGCTCGTCTCGCAGCTGGCCGTGCTCGGCGGTCTCACCGTGATCGGCACGGCGAGCGAGCAGAACCACGACTTCCTCCGCAGTCTCGGCGTCATCCCCGTCGAGTACGGCGAGGGCGTCGTCGAGCGGATCCGCGCGGCTGCGCCGGACGGCGTCGACGCGTTCATCGACTGCTACGGGCACGGCAACGTCGAGTACGCGCTCGAGCTCGGGGTCGCGCCCCAGCGGATCGACACGATCGCCGACTTCGACGCGGTCGAGCGCCACGGGGTGAAGGCCGAGGGCAGCGCCCAGGCCACGACGCAGGCGGTGCTGACCGAGCTGCTGGGGCTGATCGCCGAGGCGAAGATCACGGTGCCCATCGACGGCGTCTTCCCGATCGACGAGGTGAGGAGCGCCTATCGCGACCTGGAGGACGGCCACGCCCGCGGCAAGTACGTGCTCGGCATGGACGTCGTCGAGTACCCGGGCGAGCGCGAGGGCGAGCGGGCCGGGACGGACGAGGGGTCCGACCAGGCGACCTGATCGATCGGCCGACCCGCGCCTCCCCGGCTTCGACGACCGCAGCCGAGGAGGCGCGGGTCGCGTCGCGGCGTCGGTGCCCGCACCTAAGATGGTCCCCATGCCCGCCGGCGACTCCTTCTTCATCGCAACGCCCATCTTCTACGTCAACGACGTGCCGCACATCGGTCACGCGTACACCGAGGTCGCAGCCGACGTGCTCGCCCGGTGGCACCGGCAGAGGGGTGACGACGCCTGGCTGCTGACGGGCACGGACGAGCACGGCCAGAAGATCCTCCGCACGGCCACGAGCAACGGCGTGACCCCGCAGGAGTGGGCCGACAAGCTCGTCACCGAATCCTGGAAGCCCCTCCTCCAGACCGTCGACATCCGCAACGACGACTTCATCCGCACCACCGACGCGCGGCACGAGAAGGGCGTCCAGACCTTCCTGCAGAAGCTCTACGACGACGGCTTCATCTACCAGGGCGAGTTCGAGGGCTTCTACTGCGTCGGCTGCGAAGAGTACAAGCAGCCCGGCGACCTCGTCGACGGCACCGGTCCGTTCGAGGGTCAGCAGGTCTGCGCGATCCACTCGAAGCCGGTCGAGCTGCTCCAAGAGAGCAACTACTTCTTCCGCATGAGCGACTTCGAGCAGCGTCTGCTCGACCTCTACGAGCAGCAGCCCGACTTCGTCCAGCCCGACACGGTCCGCAACGAGATCGTGCAGTTCGTCAAGCAGGGTCTCCGCGACCTCTCGATCTCGCGGCAGAGCTTCGACTGGGGCGTCAAGGTCCCGTGGGACGAGAAGCACGTCGTCTACGTCTGGTTCGACGCGCTGCTCAACTACATCACCGCGATCGGCTACGGCGTCGACGACGACGAGTTCGATCGCCGCTGGCCGGCCGTCCAGCTGGTCGGCAAGGACATCGCGCGGTTCCACGCCGTCATCTGGCCGGCCATGCTCATGGCGGCGGGTCTGCCCGTCCCGAAGAACGTCTTCGGTCACGGCTGGCTGCTGGTCGGCGGCGAGAAGATGTCGAAGTCGAAGCTGACGGGCATCGCCCCGCAGCAGATCACGGACGTCTTCGGCTCCGACGCGTTCCGCTACTACTTCATGCGCGCCATCACCTTCGGCCAGGACGGCAACTTCAGCTGGGAGGACATCTCGGCCCGCTACCAGGCCGAGCTGGCGAACGGCTTCGGCAACCTCGCCTCCCGGGTCGTGGCCATGATCACGCGTTATTTCGACGGCACGGTCCCGCTCGCGGGCGAGCCGACCGAAGCCGACCTGGTCGTCCGCGAGACCGAGGTCCGCGTGACGGCCGCCGCCGACGCGGCGATCGACCGATTCGCGATCAACGAGGCCCTCTCGTCCATCTGGGAGCTCGTCGACACCCTCAACGGCTACATCACCGAGCAGGAGCCCTGGGCGCTGGCCAAAGACGAGACGAAGCGCGAGCGGCTCGCGACGGTGCTGGCCACCTCGCTGCGCGGTCTCGGCACCCTCACCGTGCTGCTCTCTCCCTTCATCCCCACCGCCACGACCACGCTGTGGCAGAGCATCGGCCAGGGCGAGCTGGCCAGCCAGCCCGTCGACCGCGCACCCGCGTGGTCGAGCGCACCCGAGGTGCAGCCGCTCGCCGCCGGGCTGTTCCCGCGCATCGAGCAGCCGGAGCCCGCGAAGTGAGCGGTCAGGGCGCCGACCCCGCGGGCGAGGCGACGCCGATGCACGTCCGGCACCGCGCCTCCACCGAGTCCGGTGGCAAGAAGCGCGACCTCAGCTACCCCGCGCCTCCCAATCCGCTCGTCGTGCCGGTGTACGACAACCACACGCACCTCGAGATCGCCGACGGCCAGGGCGAGCCCGGGGCGGGCGGCGGCCCCCTCGACTACCGGGAGCACCTCGACCGTGCGTCGGCTGTCGGCATCCGCGGTGTCGTGCAGGTCGGCACCGACGTCGAGACCTCTCGATGGTCGGCCGAGATCGCGGCCCGAGAGCCTCGCGTGCTCGCCGCGGTCGCCCTGCACCCGAACGAGGCCCCGCGCCTCGCCGCCGAGGGCGGCCTCGACGAGGCGCTGGCCGTCATCGACGAGCTCGCCGCGCGACCCCGGGTCCGTGCCATCGGCGAGACCGGGCTCGACTTCTTCCGCACCGGGCCCGAGGGCCGGGCCGCGCAGCTCGACTCGTTCCGGGCGCACATCGAGATCGCCAAGCGGCACGGTCTCGCCCTGCAGATCCACGACCGCGACGCGCACGACGACGTCGTCGACCTGCTGCTCGAGGTGGGCGCCCCCGAGCGCACCGTCTTCCACTGCTTCAGCGGCGGAACCGAGCTCGCGAGCATCCTCACCGAGAACGGCTGGTACGCCTCGTTCTCCGGCACGGTGACCTTCTCGAACGCGCAGCCGCTCCGCGACGCGCTCGTCCAGCTGCCGCGCCACCTGCTGCTGGTCGAGACCGACGCGCCCTATCTCACCCCGGTGCCCTACCGGGGTCGACCGAACGCGCCGTACCTGGTGCCGTTCACCCTCCGCTCGATGGCCGAGACCATCGGCACCGACGTGTCGATGCTCGCCGCGCAGATCTCGTCGAACACCGAGCTGGTCTACGGCACCTGGGACAGCGAACCGATCACGGTCGACGCCTGATGGCACGGGCGACCCTCCTGGGCCCGGCCGAGATCCGCGATCTCGCCGAGATGCTCGGCATCCAGCCGACCAAGAAGCTCGGTCAGAACTTCGTCCACGACGCCAACACCGTCCGGCGCATCGTCACCGCGTCGGGCGTCTCGGCCGGCACGTCGGTCGTCGAGATCGGTCCCGGCCTCGGCTCGCTCACCCTCGGTCTGCTCGAGGCGGGCAGCTCGGTCGTCGCGGTCGAGATCGACAAGCGTCTCGCCGCCCAGCTGCCGCTGACCGTCGGCATGCTGCAACCGGCCGCCGACCTCACCGTCATCGTCGACGACGCCATGCGGGTCACGACCCTGCCGGTCGCACCGACCCACCTCGTCGCGAACCTGCCCTACAACATCAGCGTGCCGGTGCTGCTGCACTTCCTCGAGCACTTCGACAGCCTGCAGCACGGTCTCGTCATGGTGCAGTCCGAGGTCGGTCTGCGCCTGGCCGCCGAGCCCGGGTCGAAGATCTACGGCTCGCCGAGCATCAAGGCCGCCTGGTACGGCGAGTTCCGAGCAGCGGGGCAGGTGAGCCGGCAGGTGTTCTGGCCCGTGCCGAACGTCGACAGCATCCTGGTCGCGTTCGACCGGCGCGCCCCCCGTGGCTCCGAGACCGAGCGCCTCGCCGTGTTCGCGCTCGTCGACGCGGCCTTCCAGCAGCGCCGCAAGATGATGCGGCAGTCGCTGTCGTCCCTCTACGGGTCGTCGGCCGCGGCGACCGAGACCCTCGAGCGGGCCGGCATCGCGCCGACCGTCCGCGGCGAGCAGCTCACCGTCGACGACTTCCTGGCCATCGCCCGGGCGAGCGACGTCGAGCTGCTGGCCACGTCGCGGGTCGCCGCCGCCGACTGATCCCATGACGCGTCGCACCGACCCGTCGGCACGACCCGGGCGGTCGGCGCCGTCGGGGCGGTCCGCACGACCGGGGCGACCGGCGCGATCCGGCCGGCCCGCGCCTCCTGCAGGGGTCGACCGGTCCACCGAGATCAGCGACGCGCGACTCGGCTCGGGCACCGGGCGCAGTGCGGCCGACTGGTTCGCCCTGCTCGACCGTGCCGATGCGGCGCGACTGTCGCACGAGCGCATCGCGCGCCTCCTGATCGACGACCACGAGGTCGCGCCCTGGTGGGCGCAGGTGATCACCGTCCGTTACGAGCAGGGGCGCGGGCTGCCGTCGCCCGGGCTGCAGCCCGACGGCTCGTACGCGGTCACGATCGGGCGGAGCCTCCGCGGCGAGCCCCTCGAGCTGCTCGAGCTGCTGGTCGACCGGCTCGCCGGCTACGTCGAGGGCGTGCAGGCGACGGTCGTCCGTTCCGCGACCCGGCCGAGCGCCGAGTGGACGCTGGCGAACGGCGACGTGCTCACCGTGGCGGTGTCGCCGTCGACCGGCGGCAAGTGCTCGGTGGCCGTCACGCAGGCCCGTCTGCGGCTGCCCGAACGCGTGCAGCCCGTCCGCGAGGGTCTGGCCCGGGCGCTCGGCGTCATGGTCGATCGCCAGAACTGACTAGGTTGGTGTCATGACGACCGAGGCCGCTCCGACCGTGGTCCACACGCGGGCCCCCGGCAAGATCAACGTGTTCCTCGCCGTCGGCGATCTGCAAGACGACGGGTACCACGAACTCGCCACCGCCTACCAGGCTGTGTCGCTCTACGAAGACGTCCGGGCGCGTCGCGCCGACACCTTCTCGGTGACCGTCACGGGCGGCCCCGCGGTCGACGTGACGGGGGTGCCGACCGACGGGAGCAACCTCGCGATCCGCGCCGCGCGCCTCCTCGCCGCCACCACCGGCTACCGCGGCGGCGTCGACCTGCGGATCGACAAGAACGTCCCCGTCGCCGGCGGCATGGGCGGCGGGTCGGCCGACGCGGCCGCGACGCTCCTCGCCTGCGACACGCTCTGGGGCACCGGCGTCGGCCGAGACGACCTGCTGCACCTCGCGGCCGAGCTCGGCGCCGACGTGCCCTTCGCCTTCGCCGGCGGCACGGCCATCGGCACCGGTCGCGGCGACGAGCTCAGCCCGGCCCTGGCCAAGGGCACCTTCCAGTGGGTGCTCGCCCTCGCCGACTTCGGGCTCTCGACGCCGACGGTGTACCGCGAGCTCGACGAGCACCGCAAGCGGCACTCGGGCGACATCTCGCCCGTCCGCCGCCCGGTCGTCGACGCCGGGGTGCTGCAGGCGCTCCGGGCGGGCGACGCCGGCATGCTCGCCGAGTCGATGCACAACGATCTGCAGGCACCGGCCCTGCACCTCGAGCCCGGTCTGGCCGAGGTGCTCGAGCTGGGCGAGGGCAACGGGGCGCTGGCGGGTCTCGTGTCGGGCTCGGGCCCGACCGTGGCGTTCCTCGCCCCCGACCTCGACGGCGCCCTCGAACTGCAGCTCGCCCTCACCTCGGCGCGACTGTCGGTCGTCCGCGCGACCGGGCCGGTCCACGGCGCCCGGGTCGTCTCCGACTAGACGGCGCCAGCCTCAGGCGCCGACGCCGACGCCGGCGACGACGCCCGCGTCAGCGCTCGTAGCGCAGCACGTTCGTGCGGGTCAGGTTCCACTCCTGGTCGAGTCGGAACCCCTTCGACGCCAGCTGCTCGGTGACGCGGGGCCGCCAGTCCTGGCGGTCGCTCGTGATCAGCCAGACGACGTCGAGGTCGTCGGTGCAGTCGAGCACGTCGCCGAGGGGGTGCTGGACCTCCCACAGTCCGTCGGTCTCGGCGCCCGGCGTCTCGAGGGTGAAGTCGGACATGCCGACGAACGCGTCGGGGTAGGTGTCCTGGATGATGCGCGAGGTCGCCTTCGGATGGCGTCGCACGGGCCCGAAGACGAGCCCCTCCTCGGTGCCGGCCGGCTCGTCGGCACGCTCTCTCGCGACGAGGGCTGCGACCTGGTTCCAGGCCGAGCGGTCCTTCGCCTCGGGCTGCCGCTGCTCGACGTACGTGGGTGCGGTCAACCCGACGGCGACGAGCAGCACGAGGGCGATCACGCGCCTCCAGGGGATCGCGGCGACCGCGACGGCCATCGTCATGGCGATGGCCGGCGTGCCGAAGGTCAGGTAGCGGGGCGAGTAGAGGGGGCTGCCGACGAGCGAGACGACGACCAGACCGGCCGTCGGCACGATCATCCAGGGCAGCACGACCTCCGCGAACCCGCGGGCGGCGGGCACCAGCCGCAGCGACAGCACGACGATGCTCGCGCCCGCGCAGATCAGACCGAAGATCGCGAAGCTCTCGTTCTGGTAGAACCACTGCGTCACGAGCACCGATCGGAGCGTGCCGAACGTGGGCCGCTCGATCCAGCTGATCTGGTCGTTCTGCGACGCGATGAACCAGGCCAGCGGCAGGCTGGCGAGCCCCGCGACGGCCGCGCCGACGAACCAGCCGAGCAGGGCACGACGCGACGAGCGCACGGTCGGCCGCGCGCCTCCTTCGGGGTCGTGCACGACGGCGACCGCCCCGGTGCGGGCCCACTCGTCGACCCGGTCCCGCCGGAGGCGCTGGTCGTGCCGGTCGCGGAGCACCCGCACCAGCATGGTCACCGCGTGCCCGACCACGAGCAGCGCCAGGTACAGGAAGAACGCGGCCGAGACGACGGCGAGGGCGGCGTAGGCCACCCACCAGCCGACGACGGAGCGGTGCGTGCGGGCGGCTCCCGACTCGGAGGTGCGGCGGGCCGCCACAACGAGCACGAGGGTCAGCGCGACCGCGAGCATCGCCGACAGGGCGTACGAGCGGCCCTCGCCGCCCATCCAGGTGACCCGGGGCAGCAGGCAGAACAGCAGGCCGGCGACGATCGAAGTGCGTCGGTCGACGAGGATGCGCGTGAGGGCCACGGTGAGCCCCGCGGCGACGCCCGTCACGATCGCGCTCGGCACCCTCAGCGAGACGGGGGAGTACGGGAACACGTCGAACCAGAGATGCATGGCGGCGTAGTAGGCGGCGTGCACCAGGTCGACCGTCTGGATCATCGCCCAGAGCTGAGCCCACGAGCGGGTCGCCGAGACGACCGTCGCGGCCTCGTCGTACCAGACCGACGGCACCCAGAGGAACGCCCCCGAGACGATCGCGCCGAGCAGCCCGATCAGCACGGCGTCGGTGTGGCGGCGGTGGAGGAGGCCCCGGGCGGCGGGCCGCGCCGAGGTTACAGTGGACGACGCGTGGTCCGCACGTCGTGTCTGGAGGTCTGCCATGTCGTCTCTGCCCCCTCTCGTCTCGGTGCCTGGTTCGTCGACCGGAGCGGCTGCGTCCGATTCGCTCGAGGTGTCGGACCGCTACTCGCGGAGCGTCCGACTGCCGGGGTTCGGCCTCGATGCGCAGAGCCGACTGCTGGCAGCGCGGGTGCTCGTGGTGGGAGCCGGGGGACTCGGCGCACCGGTCATCGAGTATCTCGCAGCCTCCGGTGTCGGAACGCTGGGAATCGTCGACGACGACGTCGTCGACCTGTCGAACCTACAACGTCAGGTGCTGTTCCGCCCCGACCAGGTGGGGGTGCCCAAGGCCCGTGCGGCGGCCGACTGGGTGCGCTCGTCGGCACCCGAGGCGCGCGTCGTCGTGCACCCCGTGCGCCTCGGCCCCGACAGCGCCGCGCTGCTCGACGACTACGACCTCGTCGTCGACGGCAGCGACTCGTTCGACACCTGCTACGTCGTCGCCGATGAGGCCGCCGCGCGCGGGCTGCCCGTGGTGTGGGGCAGCGTCAACCGGTTCGACGGGCAGCTCAGCGTCTTCTGGGACGACGCGCCCGACGGTCGCGCGGTCGACTACCGCGACCTGCACCCGGCACCACCCGCCGCCGGCTGGGACGAGTCGTGCGCCGACGTCGGGGTCCTCGGCCCGCTCTGCGGCACCGTCGGCACGGCCATGGCCACCGAGGCGGTCAAGCTGCTCACGGGCGTGGGCGAGCCCCTGCTCGGGCGCGTGGTGACCGTCGACGCGCTCGACGCGACCTGGCGCGAGAGCAGGCTGGCACGGGCGCCGCATCGGGCCGAGGCGCGGGCCACGGCGAACGGGCTGCGCCGCGCCTCCTCGGCCCCTGCGACCGTTCCCGACTCCTCGTCGGAGGCGAGCACCGCTCCCGCCTCCGCCGCTGTCACTGTCGGCAACTCAGGCGCAGACGCCTCTGAGCGGAGATCCGCCCGCTCAGAGGTCGCTGCACCTGAGTTGTCGACGATGCTGCAGGCGAGGGAGGCGGGCGGCGCCGACTTCACGCTGCTCGACGTGCGCGAGGTCGACGAGCACGCCTTCGCCCACATCGACGGCGACGTGCAGGCCCCCGGGTACGGCACGCGCACCCGTCAGCGACCCGAGCTGGACCGCTCGGTGCCGGTGGTCGTCTACTGCGCCCGCGGCCCCCGGTCACGTTCCGCCGCCGAGCTGCTCGCGCGCGACGGGTTCGACGTCACCGTGCTGCACGGCGGCATGCTGGGCTGGCAGCTGGCGCAGCAGGACGCCACGGCCGGCTGAGACGGCGGGTCGAGAGGCGGAGCCGCGCCGACCCGAGCGGCGTCAGCCCCCGGCGAAGGGCGGCATGACGTCGATCACGGCACCGTCGACGACGAGCTGCTCGCGGTCGCGCGTGGTGATCCCGTCGACCAGGAACGAGCAGCGCAGCATGACGTCGCGGAAGTCAGCCGCCGACATCCCCTCCACGGGGCGCACCTCGGTCAGCAGTCGACCGATGGTGGGTCGTTCGCCGGTCGGCACCGCGATGCGCTGTTCGTCGCGCCCGACGGCGGCGCGCGCCGCAGCGAAGAACCGCAGCGTCGCGGTCGTCGGCTCGGCAGTGAGCCCCGCGGCGCCCGAGCGCCCCGTGTCGACGGTCGGTGTCGTCATGTCAGCCTCCGATGGCGCTCATGGTGCGGGCGGGTTGCACGAAGTCGGGGTCGTCGATGCCGTGACCCTTGGGCTTGGCCCACATCGCCGCCCGCCAGGCGTCGGCCAGGTCGTCGTCCGAGCCGCCGGCGCGCAGCAGATCGCGCAGTCCGGTCTCGCCCTCGCTGAACAGGCAGCTGCGGATCCCGCCCTCGGCCGTCATGCGGGTGCGGCGGCAGTCGGCGCAGAACGGTTCGCTGACCGAGGCGATGATGCCCACCCGGCCGTGCAGTCCGGCGTCGGCATCGCGTCCGACCGCGTCGAACAGCTCGGCCGGGGCGCCGTCGCGCTCGACGTCGGCGGACCGCAGGTCGAACCGGGTCGCGAGGAGCGAGTGGATGTCGCGCGAGGTCACGAAGGAGGCGCGGTCCCAGCTGCGGTCGGCGTCGAGGGGCATCTGCTCGATGAAGCGCAGCTCGTGGCCGCCGCGCAGAGCCCAGGCGAGCAGCTCGGGCGCCTCGTGGTCGTTGACCCCGGGCAGCAGCACGGCATTGATCTTGACCGGGGTGAGCCCGGCCGCGGCCGCGGCGTCGACACCGGCCAGCACCTTGTCGAGGAACGGCCTGCGCGAGACCTTCATGAACGTCTCGGCGTGCAGCGAGTCGAGCGACACGTTGACGCGGTCGAGACCGGCGTCGGCCAGGGCCTGCGCGCGGTGGGCGAGACCGATGGCGTTGGTGGTCAGCGAGACCTCGGGTCGTGGCTCGAGGGCGGCCACGCGCCGCACGATGTCGATCAGGTCGGCACGCAGCAGCGGCTCGCCGCCGGTGAACCGCACCTGGCGGATCCCGAGGAGGCGCACCCCGACATCGACCAGCCGCACGATCTCGTCGGCGTCGAGCGCCTGTTCGCGGGGCAGGTTCGGCAGGCCGTCGGCGGGCATGCAGTACGTGCACCGCAGATTGCACTTGTCGGTCAGCGAGACGCGGAGGTCGGTGGCGCTGCGTCCGAACCGGTCGAGCAGCCAGGGCGCCGTCTCGGCGGACGGCCGGGGCACCGGGGGGAGGGTGTCACGAGCCCGACCGGGCATCGTGGGCAGTCCGAGTGAGACGGTCATCTGTCGAGGTTAAGCCCCGCCGCCGGGATCCGCGCCCAGGGAGCAGCCTCCGCACCCGAAGGGCGTCGTCCGCGAGACCGTCCAGCAGCCGATCGGCGAACCCCGGCCGGGCGCGCCAGAGCGACACGAGGAGGATGACCAGCACCGCCGTGGCCAGCGACGACCGCTGCAGCGCGAGCCCCGGTTCGAACTGCCGCACGAGCAGCGCCACCGGGATCGCCAGCCACTCCCACCGGCCGGTCATGGCCACGAACGGCACGAGCAGCAGGGCGTACCAGGGGTACCTCGGGCTGACGGCGACGAGGGTGACCCCGATCATGACGAGCTGCCCGAGCCAGGGGTCGTCGGGGTCGGTCTTGAGCCAGACGAGCAGACCGGTGACGCCGACGACGAGCGCGACGACCGGTGTGGCCCAGGCGTCGGGCACCCAGGCGGACACGAGGGCGAACCGGCTGCCGTCCTCGTAGCCCTCCTCCGTGAGGTAGCCGGGCAGATAGCCGAGAACGGCCAGGCCGGTCGACACGACGTAGGGCACGTAGAGCACCGCGAAGGTGAGGACGGCGCCCACGATCACCTTGTGCGGCTGGCGACGGAGCAGCGCCGGCGCCGCGATCACGGGGATGAGCTTGGTGGCGATGGCCGCCCCGAGGGCGATCCCGCCCCGCCATCGACGCCGCGTCGAGACGAGCAGCGACGCGGCGAGCACGAGCACCCCGCCGAGCAGATCGACGTGCGAGTTCGTGACCCCCTCGCTGTACACGAGTGGGCACCAGCCCCAGAGAGCGGCCCACCGGGGGTCGAGCCCGCGGCGACGGAGCGCCACGAGCAGGGCGGCGGTGGTGGCCAGCACCATGACCAGGCCGAGCACCTGCAGCGGCGCGAACTCGGCGTCGGGTCCCACGACCGCCCGCACGGCCCAGAAGTACAGCTCGGCGGTGGGCGGGTAGATCGTCGGCACGTCGGGTCGGTTGATCGCCGTGCAGACGACGTCGCCCGTCTCCGTGTCGTAGCCGCGGTGGATCTGCCGGGTCTCCTGTCCGCAGCGGAGGCCGATCGTGCCGTCGTCGCGGGTGAACTCGGCGGCGGGCGGGAAGATCCACTCGGGGCGCAGGTCGCGCAGCTCGCCGGCCTCGGGCGTGTACTCGTACGGCGAGACGCCGTCCGCCTGCACGATGCCGTCCCAGGCGTAGCGCGCGGGGTCGGTGCTCGTGTTGGGCGGGCTCAGCAGCGACGCGCCGCCCACGACGGCCGCGCCGATCAGCACGAGCGCGGTGACGGCCCGCGCGGGCACGCGCCGCAGCAGCACGAGGGCGACGGCGAAGAGCAGCCAGCAGATCGCCGTCCAGTGCACGAAGTCGTCCCGCGTCTCCTTCGCGACGAATCCGAGGGTCAGCAGACCCCAACCCACGGCGACGGCCAAACCGCCGACGGCCACCGCCGCGAATAGAGTACGCACGAGACCCAGTCTGTCGGACGCCCGCCCGGGTGTCCGATGTGTCGGGCCAGATCCCCGAGGCGCACCCATGAGAAGCCTTCTCTTCACCCTCCGCCTCGCGGCGACGTCGCCGACGCGGAACGCCCGGACGGCGACGGTGCTCGGGCGACTGCTCGGCATCGCCTTCCTCGTCTGCCTGCTGACCGGGCTGTACAGCCACTTCCTGCAGGAGCCCACGGAGTGGATGCGCTTCCCGACCCGCCCGGTCTGGCTCTACCAGGTGAGCCAGGGCGTGCACATCACGGCGGGCATCGCCTGCATCCCGCTGCTGCTCGGCAAGCTGCACGCGGTGTTCCCCCAGCTGTTCCAGTACCCGCCGGTGCGGCACCCGGTGCAGGTGCTCGAGCGCGCCTCCATCGCCCTGTTCATCGCGACGTCGGTGCTGCAGCTGGTCACCGGTCTGCTGAACACGTTCCAGTACTACCCGTGGCCGTTCCCGTTCAGGCAGGTGCACTTCGCCCTGTCGTTCGTGATCATCGGGTCGCTGGCGATCCACATCGCGGTCAAGCTGCCGCTCATCACGCGCTACTGGCGGGCTCGCGACAGCTACGACGCCGACGGCGCCTTCGTCGAGCCCTCGGGCGCCCTCGACCCCGCACGGGCCGAGTTCACGGCGACGCGCGAGCTGACGCGGCGACGGGAGGCCGAGGAGGCGCGGGTCGCCTCGTCGACCGGCACCGCGCCTCCTCGGCCCCGCGGGTTCGTCGGTCGGATCGTGCACTGGATCGACACCGCGCACGAGGGCGACCGCGATCCGCACCGCGCGCGGGTGTCGCGACGCGGCTTCTTCGGCGCCGTCGGCGTCGCGACGGGCGGAGCGGTGGTGCTCACCGCCGGTCAGTCGTTCACCGCCTTCGAGCCCTTCAACGCGTTCGCCCCCCGGCAGCGCGGCATCGGTCAGAACGACCTGCCGATCAACCGGACGGCCGCGGCGGCGCGCGTGCTCGAGAGCGCGATGGCGCCCGATTGGGCCCTGACGGTCTCGAACGGCGACCGGTCGCGCTCGTTCAGCGCCGACGACCTGACGGCCATGACGCAGGACGAGGGCGACCTGCCCATCTCGTGCGTCGAGGGCTGGAGTCAGACCGGCCGGTGGCGCGGCGTCCGCCTCGTCGACCTCATGGCGACGGTGGGGGCGCCCGCCGACCGACGACTCCGCTTCACGAGTCTCGAGGAGCGCGGCGGCTACCGCGTGATGCTGATGGGCTCCGAGTTCGCCACCGACCCGGCGACGCTGATCGCCCTCGAGCTCAACGGCGAGCGGCTGAGCATCGACCACGGGTACCCCGCCCGGGTGATCGCCCCCGGCAGACCGGGTGTGCTGCAGACCAAATGGCTGACCACGATCGAGGTGCTGTGATGACCACCGTGAAGACGTCCAGGACGGGCCGGGCCGCCGCTCCCATCGCGGGGCGCGGCGTCCGCGTCACCAGGAGCGTGCTGATCGTCGTCGGGATCGCCTTGATCGGACTCGGCGGCTACGTGCTGACCGAGACCGTCAGCCCGACGCGCTACTCGGGGCTGCTGGTCTGGCTGATCGGCTCGGTGATCGTGCACGACGCGATCATCGCGCCCGTCGTCGTCGCCGTCGGTCTCGCCGTGCGGCGGACGGGTCGCCGCGTGCCGGCGGCGGTGATCGCCCTGGTGCAGAGCGCCGTCGTGGTCGGCGTCGTCCTGTCGATGATCGTCGTCCCCGAGATCGTCGCGAAGGCGAAGGGGCCCAAGAACGACACCGTGCTGCCGTTCGACTACGCCGCCCGTCTGGGTGCGATGTGGGTCGTCATCGCGGTCGTGACGGCCCTCGCCGTGGCGATCTACCTCGTGCGGACCAGGCGGCAGAAGGTCCGCGAGTCGACCGACCAGGTCTGAGCGACCTCGAGGTCGGCCCGGCGGGCGTGACCGGGCAGGGCCGCCCGGCCGACCTCGGCCCAGGGGAACGTCGCACTCGTGAGGCCGCGGTCGTCGACGACGTGGGCGTCGTAGAACTCGTCGGCGGAGTCGTCGGGCGCCGTCTCGACCACGACCGATCCGTTCGAGGCGATGACCTCCGAGCAGCGGGTGAGGAGCGCCGTCGGGTCGCCGCCGATGCCGATGTTGCCGTCGAGCAGCAGAGCGACGTGCCAGCCGCCCTCGCCGTCGAGCGGGTCGAAGACGGAGCCGGCCGCGACGGGCAGACCGGCGTCGACGGCCATGGCGACGGCCGTCTCGGACACGTCGATGCCGAGGGCCTCGATGCCGAGGCCGACGGCCGCGCGGACCATGCGGGCCGGCCCGCAGCCGATGTCGAGCACGGAGCGCGCACCGGTGAGCGTCGAGAGATCGGCGGCGTCGGCGGCGGAGCTCCAGCGGGCGACGTCGAACGGTCCGTCGGCGTCGTCGGCGCCCGTCGACGGGGTGGGCGAACCGGGTGCGACGGGCGCGTCGGCCCGGACGAGCTGCAGGCGCCCTTCGCGGCGCAGAGCGCGGGCGTAGGGCTCGGCCCCGCCCGAGCCGAAGGTCGCGACGGGGTGGGTGTTCGTGTCTGCGGTGAGTGTCACGAGTGGGGCTCCTCGGGAGTCGAGCGGGCCGGCGACTTGGTCTGGGCAACGGCGGTGGATGAGGGGGAGTTCGACGCCGAGGAGGCGCGGGTCGGGCCCGTCGGGGCGCCACCCGGGTCGGCGAGTCGGAGGGCCGCGGCGAAGCGGCTGCGCGGAGCGGTGGCGGCGACGAGGCGGGCGTCGTCGATCGTGTCGACGTCGACGAGCTCGGGGAGGGTCCGCACGCGCAGCCCCGCCTCGGCGAGACGGCGCAGCTGATGGGCGCCGGTGTCGTCGCGCGACATCGGGACGCCGCGCAGCAGGTCGCCGGTGGGTCGGGCGAGACCGAGGGCCCAGAAGCCGCCGTCGTTGGCCGGGCCGAACCAGGCGTCGACGTCGTCCGTCCAGTCGGCGAAGACGGGGGTCAGCGTCTCGACGGTCACCTGCGGCGTGTCCATGCCGATCAGCACGGTCGGGCCGTCGACCTCGTCGAAGAGGGCTCCGAGCCGTGCGTCGAGGTCGCCACCGATCTGAGGGATCACATCGAACTGTTCGGAGCCGGGCGGGGTTCGGTTGCCGTCGAAGAGCAGCACCCGTCGGGTCGCGGGCAGCGCCGAGGCGACGGCCAGGGTGTCCTGGATGGCGGCCGCGGCGACGTCGGCGGCCTGCTCGAGGCTGAGGGGCGGGTGGAGGCGCGTCTTGACGCGACCGGGGATCGTCTCCTTGGCGATCACGACGATGGTGGTCATCGACCCGCCTCCCGCAGCAGTCGGGACATGTCTCGGACGGCGACGCTCGTGCCCCTGATGGTGCCCGTCACCTTGCTCCGCCCGACGCGGGGCGAGTAGGGGGTGTCCTGTTCGCGGATCCGCCAGCCGGACTCGGAGGCGCGCAGCACCATCTCGAGCGGGTAGCCGCTCCGGCGGTCCTTCAGGTCGAGGGCGAGGAGCTCGTCGCGTCGTGCGACCCGCATCGGGCCGAGGTCGTGCAGGGCGACGCCGCTGGCACGCCGCATCAGCCGCGCCAGGGCGAGATTGGCGATGCGGGCGTGCAGCGGCCACGCCCCGCGGGTGGTCGGCCGTCGCCGACCGAGCACGAGGTCGGCGTCGCCCGACATCACCGGCTCGGCGAGCGCGACGAGGTCGGCGGGGTCCATCGAGGCGTCGGCGTCGCAGAAGGCGACGTAGGGGGCGGTGGCCGCGACGAGACCGGCGTGGGCGGCGCTGCCGAAGCCGCGCCGCGCCTCCTGCACGACCGTCGCCCCGTGCTCGGCGGCGACGCGCGCCGACCCGTCGGTGGAGCCGTTGTCGACGACGATCGCGTGCCAGCGGTCGGGGATGCGCCCCAGGACCCAGGGCAGCGCGCCCTCCTCGTCGAGACAGGGCAGCACGACGTCGACCAGCGGGACGTCGACGGGTGAGGTGCTCATCATCCCGACTGTACGGATGACATGCCATGAAGGTGATGAGAGGGCCGCATCCTGTACATCGGCCGACCCGCTGTCATTCTGCTAGCATCGCCGCCAGGAGGTGATCACCATGTCGACGGTGACCGTTCGCGGGCTCGATCCCGATGTGGTCTCGGGGCTCAAGGCGCTGAGCGCGCGACACGGGCGGTCGATGGAGGCCGAGGTGCGCTGGGTGCTGGGGCGGTACGTCGCCGACGCCGAGTTCCCGACGGCCGAGGTCGCGCTCGAGTTCGACGGCACCCCTGGCGCCCCTGGCACCCCGGGCGCTCCCGGGGTTGCGGAGAACTGGGTCGTCGCTCTCCGCCGCCGGCTCGCTGAGAACGATGCGCTCCTCGACGACGACTTCATCGAGATCCTCGAACGCAACCGTCGTGAGCAGATTCCAGCGAAGATCGTCGACTTCGAGTGATCGTCGTCGACACGAACGTCGTCTCCGAGCTCTCACGAGTCCGACCGGCTCCCGAAGTCCTGTCCTGGTACGCCGAGCAGCGAGCAGGCGACCTCTTCCTGAGCGTGGTCTCCGCAGCCGAGATGCTCGCCGGTGTCCTCTGCATGACGCCTGGCGCTCGGCGTGATGTCGTCGAGAGAGGGGTCGTCGATGCTCTCGAGACGCAGTTCGCGGGTCGCGTCCTCGCCTTCGGCGCAGCGACCGCCCTCGAATACGCGGGGGTCGTGCGTCTCCGGACGCGTCTCGGTCGCCCGGTCGCGACGGCGGACGCCATGATCGCGGCGACGGCGCTCGCGACCGGTGCGAGCCTCGCGACCCGCAACGTCCGCGACTTCGAGGGGGTCGGGCTCGAGGTCATCGACCCCTGGTCGGCGTGATGCAGGGGCGAGCAGGTCGAGGCGACCGAGCGCGGGGGCGGGCCGTCGCCGACGACCCGACCCGCGCCTCCTGCCCTCCGGTCTAGTTCGTGACCGCGGCGCGCAGGGGTGCGGTGGCGAACTCCCGCATGCCCTCGTCGAAGCTGACGGCGGGCTCCCAGCGCAGTTCGTCGCGCAGCCGGGCGGACGACGCCGTCACGTGCCGCACGTCGCCGGCACGGTACTCGCCGGTGACGACGGGCTCGGGCCCGCCGGCCTCGCGGGCGAGGGCCGAGGCCATCTCGCCGATGGTGTGCACGACGCCGCTGCCGACGTTGAACGCCCTGAACGTCTCGGGCTCCTGATCGGCCGTCCAGTCGAGCGCCGCGAGGTTCGCCGAGGCGATGTCTCTCACATGCACGAAGTCTCGGCGCTGGGCGCCGTCCTCGAACACGCGGGGGGCCTCGCCGCGCTGCAGCGCCGAGCGGAACAGCGACGCGACACCGGCGTAAGGGGTGTTCTGCGGCATCCCCGGACCGTAGACGTTGTGGTACCGCAGAGCCGCCGCGCGACCACCGGTGCTCCGCGCCCACGAGGTCGCCAGGTGCTCCTGCGTCAGCTTCGTGATGGCGTAGACGTTGCGCGGGTCGAGCGGGGCGTCCTCCGCGATGAGCTGCGGCTCGAGCAGGTCGCCTGCGTCGTCGCGCGGGTCGAAGACCCCCGCGTCGAGGTCGGCGATGCGCCGAGGTGCCGGGCGCTCGGTGGCGCCGGCCGAGGTGCGGTAGCTGCCCTCGCCGTAGACGACCATCGACGAGGCGACGACGAGTCGGTCGATCCCCGCACGATCGAGGGCGGCCAGGACGACGGCGGTGCCGAGCTCGTTCGACGAGACGTAGTCGGGGGCGTCCTGGAAGTCGACGCCGAGCCCGACCTTGGCCGCCTGGTGGCAGACCGCGTCGACGCCCTCGAGTGCCCGGTCGACCACGTCGGAATCGCGCACGTCGCCGTGCACGAACTCGACCCGGGGGTCGAACTCGGGCTCGCCGCCGTGCACGTCGGAGCGCAGCGAGTCGAGCACGCGCACCGTCCAGCCTCGATCGAGGGCCTGGGCCACGACGGCCGAGCCGATGAACCCGGCGCCGCCCGTCACGAGCAGCCGCCCGAGGGGGCCCGGGTCGGTCGAGGCGCCGCGGGCGCCGGTCACAGCGCGGCCCGGCGCGACTGCACGGGGCGGGCGAGCACGGCGGCGACCGCGTCGGCCGGGATCAGCTCGCGCGGCTCGTAGTCGCTCGGCAGACCGGCGACGATCGACTCGATGGCGGCGACGATGCGCGGCTGGGCGGCGGCGAGGCGCTCCATGACGAGCTGGTGGCTGACGGCGTCGTCGTCGTCACCCTCCTCCGGCGAGATGCCGGCGTCGCTGTCGGTGACGAACGAGATGTTGACGGCGCCCATGCCGAGCTCGAGGGTCAACGGCACCTCGGGGTACATCGTCATGTTGATCGTGTGCGCGCCGGCGGCCCGGAACCAGAGCGACTCGGCCCGGGTCGAGAACCGCGGGCCCTGGATGACGACGCAGGTGCCCGTCGCGGCGAACGGCTCGCCCTGCTGCTCCAGCGCCGACACGGCGGCCGCCCGCAGCACCGGGTCGAACGGGTCGGCGGCCATCAGGTGCTGCACCGAGCCCTCGACGTCGTAGAACGTGTCGGGGCGGCCCCAGGTGCGGTCGATGAACTGGTCGGTCACGACCATCGTTCCCGGCGGGTACTCCGGGCTGACCCCGCCGACGGCCGACGACGACACGATGGCCCTGGCGCCCAGCGACGCGAGCGCCCAGACGTTCGCCCGGAAGTCGATGCGGTGCGGCGGCACGGAGTGCCCCTTGCCGTGACGGGTCAGGAACGCGACGCGCTTGCCGCCGAGCTCGCCGATCGAGACCTCGCTCGAGGTCGGGCCGTACGGCGTCGCGACGACATGGCTGGTCGCCGTGCCCGGCGCGAAGAGCGAGTAGAGGCCGGAGCCGCCGATGACGGCGACGTCGACGCGGGGCGGGGACGAGGAGGCGGGGGTGGTGTCGGTCACCCCCGCTACGCTACTGGCGACAGCCGAGAGGATCCGCGTGCGCACGATCGAACAGCACCAGAACGACGTGGCCGAGCTGGTCGGGGCCGCCCTGGCGGCACGGCCGCACGAGGGTCTGCGGGTCGATCCGGCGCTCGTCGCGGCCCAGCCCGACCGGTACCGGAGGCGCGAGGTCGCCGTCGACGTCGTCGCACCGATCGACCTGCCCCCGTTCGCCAACTCCCAGATGGACGGCTTCGCCGTCTCGTCACCCGATCTGGCCGACGACCGGGCGACGTCGCTCGTCGTCGTCGACCGCATCCCCGCGGGACGCGTCGGTCCGGCGCTCCGACCCGGCACGGCGGCGCCGATCATGACCGGTGCGGCCGTGCCCGCCGGCGCCGACGCGGTGGTGCCCGTCGAGCAGGTCGAGCCGCCGCTGTTCCCCGCCGAGGGCGCCGACAGCCGCGTCTCGATCACGGGGCCCGTCGCCTCCGGCACGTTCGTCCGCGACGCGGGCTCCGACGGGCGGGCCGGCAGCGTGCTGCTCAGCGCCGGCACGATCCTGACCCCGGCCCGCTGGGGGGTGCTGGCCGCGGCGGGCGTGCGCGAGGTCGTCGTCCGACGCCGCCCGCGCCTCCTGCTGGTCTCGACGGGCGAAGAGCTCGCGGCACCCGGCGCCGACCTCGGCCCCGGTGCTATCCATGACGCGAACGGCACGGCGCTCGCCGCGGCCCTGGCCGAGGTCGGCGTCGACGTCGTCACCGAGCGCGTGACCGACGACGCGGCCACCCTGCTTGCGGTCGTCGCCCGGCACGGCGCCGACGTCGATCTCGTGCTCACGACCGGCGGCGTCAGCGCGGGCGCCTACGAGGTGGTGCGCGACGCCTTCGAGGCCTCGGGTGTCGTCTTCGGCTCCGTCGCCATGCAGCCCGGCGGCCCGCAGGGTCACGGCACGCTCACGGTCGGCCACCGGGCCCTGCCGATCGTCTGCTTCCCGGGCAACCCGGTCAGCGCCCTCGTCTCGTTCGAGGTGTTCCTCCGCCCTCTGCTGCAGACCGCGACCGGTGTCGGCAGGCAGCGGGCGCAGCGGACCGCGCCCATGGCCGAGTCCGCCGACTCTCCGGTCGGAAAGCACCAGCTCCGCCGCGGTCGCCTCGACGTCGACGGTCGCGTGGCCCTCGTCGGCGGCCCCGGCTCGCACCTCCTGTCGAACCACGCGGCGGCCACCGTGCTCGTGCACGTGCCCGTCGGCGTCGACCGGGTCGAGGAGGGCGACGAGGTCGTAGTGTGGGCACTCGATGACTGATCGCGAACCGCCCGCCGACACCGCGCCTCCCGGGCTCACCCACGTCCGTGACGACGGGACGGCGCACATGGTCGACGTCACCGGCAAGAGCGAGACGACCCGCGTGGCGACCGCCCAGGCGCGGCTGACCACCCGCGGCGACGTCGTCGCCCGCCTCGTCGAGGGCACCCTGCCGAAGGGCGAGGCGCTCGGCACGGCCCGCATCGCCGGCATCATGGCGGCCAAACGGACGTCGTCGCTCATCCCGCTCTGCCACCCGCTGCCCATCGGGTCGGTGACCGTCGACTTCGAGCCCGGCGACACCGACGTCGTGGTGCTCGCGCGGGTCAAGACCCACGGCAAGACGGGTGTCGAGATGGAGGCGCTGACCGCCGCCTCCATCGCCGCCCTGACCCTCTACGACATGATCAAGGCCGTCGACCCGCTGGCCGAGATCCACGACGTCAAGGTGCTGGCGAAGCAGGGCGGCAAATCGGGGGACTGGGCGCGATGACCACCCTCCCCGTCCGCCGGGCCGTCGTCATCGTCGCCTCGACCCGTGCCGCGGCGGGCCGGGCCGACGACCTCACCGGGCCCGTCATCCGCGAGTGGTTCGAGGCGCGTCGCTACGACGTGCCCGCCCCGGTCGTCGTGGCCGACGGCGAGGCCGTGGGTCGCGCGCTCGCCGCGGCGCTCTCGACCTCGCCCGACGTGATCGTCACGACCGGCGGGACCGGCGTCTCGCCGACCGACGCCACCCCCGAGCAGACCCGGCCGCTGCTCGACCGGGAGCTGCCGGGCGTCGCCGAGGAGCTGCGTCGTCGCGGCGTCGCGGCGACCCCCACCGCCGTGCTCTCGCGCGGCGTCGCGGGTGTCGCCGGTCGCACGTTCGTCGTCAACCTGCCGGGGTCGCGCGGGGGAGTCCGCGACGGGCTCGAGGTGCTCGCCGACATCGTCGACCACGTGGTCGACCAGCTGGGCGGAGGGTCGCATGACTGACGCCGCGGCGGCCGCGGACTCCAGCCCCACCCCCGCATCGGCCGATGATCGCGTGCTGCTCGCCCGCGTCGTCGACGAGGCCCTCTCGGTCGCCGGCTGCTCCGCGCTCGTGGCGAGCCGCGCCTCCGGGGCCGTCGTGACCTTCGAGGGCGTCGTCCGCGATCACGACGAAGGGCGCGGGGTGACCGCGCTGCACTACGAGGCGCATCCGAACGCGACCGAGGTGATCCGCGAGGTCGCCCTCTCGATCGCGGTCGCGCACCCCGAGGTGCGGGTGGCCGTCGAGCACCGCTACGGCGACCTCTCGATCGGCGACGTGGCGCTGGCCTGCGCGGTCTCCTCGGCCCATCGAGCCGAGGCGTTCGCGGCCTGCGCGGCCCTCGTCGACGAGGTCAAGGCGCGCACCCCGATCTGGAAGCGGCAGGAGTTCGCCGACGGCTCCGACGAGTGGACGGCGTCGCTCGGCTGACCGCCGCCCGTCCGCGCCCGTCGGAGCGTCCGGCTGGGCCGACTACGCTTCTCGGGTGGCACATCTACTCGGCGCAGAAAACCTCCGTCTCGAATTCCCGACCAAGGTCGTCCTCGACGGGGTGACCCTCGGCATCGACGAGGGCTCCCGCATCGGCGTCGTCGGCCGCAACGGCGACGGCAAGTCGACCCTCATGTCGGTGCTGGCCGGTCGTCTGCAGCCCGACGACGGTCGCGTGACGACGCGTCGCGGTCTCACCATCGGCATGCTCGACCAGCGCGACGTGCTGCCCACGGGCGCCACGGTCGGCAGTCTCATCGTGGGCGACCGCGACGAGCACGAGTGGGCCGGCGACGCGCGCATCCGCGACGTCATCTCGGGTCTCGCCACCGACATCCCGTGGGAGGCCGCGGTCGAGGACCTCTCCGGCGGTCAGCGTCGCCGCGTGGCCCTGGCGACCCTGCTGGTCGGCGACTGGGACGTCCTCTTCCTCGACGAGCCCACCAACCACCTCGACGTCGAGGGCGTCGCCTGGCTGGCGCAGCACCTCAAGCGCCGCTGGTCGGCGAACTCGGGCGCGCTCGTCGTCGTGACGCACGACCGGTGGTTCCTCGACGAGGTCTCGACCGACACCTGGGAGGTGCACGACGGCATCGTCGAGCCCTTCGAGGGCGGCTACGCGGCCTACGTGCTGCAGCGCGTCGAGCGCGATCGCATGGCGTCGGCGTCCGAGTCGAAGCGCCAGAACCTGATGCGCAAAGAGCTCGCCTGGCTGCGCCGCGGCGCCCCGGCCCGCTCGACCAAGCCGAAGTTCCGCATCGACGCCGCCAACGAGCTGATCGCCGACGAGCCGCCCGTGCGCGACGCCGTGCAGCTGTCGCAGATGGCGACGGCGCGACTCGGCAAAGACGTCGTCGACCTCGTCGAGGTCGGCGTCTCGTTCGGCGACAAGCGGGTGCTGCAGGGCGTCGAGTGGCGCATCGCGCCCGGCGAGCGCACCGGTGTGCTCGGGGTCAACGGCGCCGGCAAGTCGACGCTGCTCAAGGTCGTCACCGGCGTCATCGCCCCCACCGAGGGCCGGGTCAAGCAGGGCAAGACCGTCAAGTTCGCGATCCTCGACCAGCAGCTCGCCGATCTGCACGAGGTCGCCCACGAGCGCGTGAACGACGTCATCGGCCGGCAGCGCACCTCGTACGTCACCGCCGGCAAGGAGATGACGCCGGGTCAGCTGCTCGAGCGCCTCGGCTTCACGAGCGCCCAGCTGCAGACCCCGATCAAAGACCTGTCGGGTGGTCAGAAGCGCCGCCTGCAGTTCCTGCTCATCCTGCTGAACGAGCCGAACGTGCTCATCCTCGACGAGCCCACCAACGACCTCGACACCGACATGCTCGCCGCGATGGAGGACCTCCTCGACGGCTGGCCGGGCACCCTGCTGGTCGTGTCGCACGACCGGTACCTGCTCGAGCGGGTCACCGATCAGCAGTACGCGGTGCTCGACGGGCGCTTCCGGCACCTGCCGGGCGGCGTCGACCAGTACCTGCAGCTGCGCAAGCAGGCGACGGACAGCCAAGGAGGCGCGACCGACCGACCGACGGCCGTCCAGGGGGCCTCGGCATCCGTCGCAGCCTCCGCCGCCGCCTCGGGTCTCTCCGGCGCCGAGAAGCGCAACGCCGAGAAGGAGCTCGGGTCGATCGACCGCAAGATGGCGAAGGCCGCGACCGAGCGCGAGTCGCTGCTCGCGCAGTTCTCGACCTTCGACCAGTCCGACTTCGACGGTCTGGCGGCGCTGCAGGCCAAGCTCACGGCGCTCGACCACAAGACGGCCGAGCTCGAGGTGCGCTGGCTCGAGCTGAGCGAGCTGCTGGCCTGAGGGCTGGGGCCCTCGGGCCCGGGCCTGGGGCCTGGCCCTCGGGAAGCCCGGTCGATGAGTCACGACACGCCGCGCCTCCTCGGCTCCTGACGGCGTGTCGTGACCCCTCGACGGGCAGTCACCCGCCCAGGGTCAGGCTGAGGGTGCGCAGCAGGTCGGTGAGGCGGCTGCGGTCGTCGGCGTCGAGGTCGCTCAGCAGGGCGTCCTCCTCGGCGAGGAGGCGTTCGATCGCGGCGTCGACCGCGCTGCGGCCGGCGGTGGTCATCGTGACGAGGATGCCCCGGCCGTCGTTCGGGTCCGTGCGGCGTTCGACGAGACCGCGGTCGACCAGCCGGTGGATGCGGTTCGTCATCGCACCGCTCGAGACGAGCGTCTGCTGGAGGAGGGTCTTCGGGCTCAACTGGTACGGGGCCCCGGCGCGGCGGAGGGCCGAGAGCACGTCGAACTCCCACGATTCGAGGTCGCTGGCCTGGAAGGCCTCGCGGCGAGCGCGGTCGAGGTGCTTCGAGAGGCGGGCGACGCGCGAGAGCACATGGAGCGGCGCGAAGTCGAGGTCGGGTCGCTCGTGGCGCCACGCCTCGACGATCCGGTCGACCTCGTCATGCTCGGGCATCCGACCATTATGTCGACCGGTGCCGTGCGTGCCGTCTGGCAGAATGAGCGGGCGCATGAGCGCGGTCCGCCATGGTGTAACGGCAGCACGACAGCCTTTGGAGCTGTTAGGTCCAGGTTCGAATCCTGGTGGCGGAGCCAGGGGTGTTCGTGCGAAGCAAGACTGACTAGTCTCTTTCCGTGCGCAGTCGCGCGCTCATCGGGGGGATGACATGACGACCATCGAATTCGACGCCGGTGCGGCTGAGCGCTTGGCGAAGGCCGCCGACGGAGCAGCCGACACGCTGCGGGGGCAGGCGGGCTCTCGACGTACCGCTGCGGATCAGGCCGCCGAAGACTTCAAGGGCTCGTACGCGGCACGATTCACGGAGTCGGCGATCGCCGAGGCGGCGGACCGGCCCAAGGCGGCGACGGCGCTCGGAGATCTCGCATCGCAGGTCCGCGCCGTGGCGGAGCAGGCGGCCGCCGAGAAGAAGCGACTGGCCGATCTCGACGCGTGGCAGCAGCGAGAGGACACCCGGATCGCCGAGGCCAAGGCCGCCGCCGAGTCCGACGAGCTGGTCGTGCCCTGGCTGCTGACACCGGGGTCCGGGGCCCCGGCGTTGTTCGATCCGAAACCGTCCGAGGTGGCCATCAAGCCCGTGCCGATCGATGCGACCTTCTCGGCGCAGGGGCGTCCGCGCACCGGTCTCGGCACGGGCGACGGTCGCAGCTCGGCCGATCCTTCGGCCCTCCACGGCTTCGCCACGACGACCCGCGGCCTCGACACCGCCGCGTCCGACTCCGTCACGGGCGTCGAGAACGCCTGGGTGGCCTTCGTCAGCGCCTGCGCCTGGGCCGAGATCGGAACGGTCACCGTATTCGACGGGATCCGCCGGCTGCTCGAAGAGAACGCGGCCGATGCCGCCTGGCTCGACAGCATCGCCGACGCGTTCGAGCGGGCCGGCGGAACGGGCGAGCTCTCGGACGCGACGCTCGACCTCGCGGTGGCGGACGCCGTGCCGGCACCGTTCACCAAACTGTTCGACGACTCGCTGACGCCGTCCGAGGTCGCGGAGCTCTGGGCCGCGATGGGTTACACGGCCGCCGACCGGCGCGAGCTGGCCGCCCTGCCGACCTCGGCCCTCAGCGAGCTCGGCAACCTCGAGGGCATCCCCTACTGGGTGCGGAGCACCGCCAACGTCGCGGTCCTCGACCAGCGCATCGCCGAGGCGAACGACTTCTTCGACAACATGGGTCTGCCCGCCTATCAGAACGCCCCCGACCGAGCCCAGAACGCCCGCAACATCATCGCCCTCGAGAACATCAAGGCGTCTCTGGTGCAGGGTGAGGAGTTCGGGGCGCGGACCCTCATCTCGCTCACCTCCGACGAGCCTCCTCTCGCCGCCGTCGCCATCGGCGATCTCGACACGGCCACGAACGTCACGTGGGCGGTTCCCGGCATGGGGTCGAGCACTCGGAAGATGACCGACTGGACCGATGCCTCACAGAGCGTCTACGACGAGCAGGGCCGCGTCCACGGCGACGAGGACCGCGCCGTGATCGCCTGGATGGGCTACGACTCGCCTCCGCAGCCCGGTGTGTTCGACTGGGACATCGGCGTCCTCGGCACGGATGCGGCCCGCGACGGGGGCGACAGACTGGCCGCGTCCATCGAGGGCATGGATGCGGTTCGAGGGGACGACGGACCGACCACGAACGTGCTGGCGCACTCGTACGGCACGACGACCGCCGCCTTCGCGCTGACGAAGCAGGGCGTCGAAGTCGACACCTTCACCACGATCGCCTCGGCGGGACTGCCCGATGCCGTCGACACGGCTGAGAAGATCAACGCCGGCGAGGTCTTCGCCGGCCAGGCGGAGAACGCCACACCCTTCATCGGCGGTGCCGGCGACCAGTGGGCGCAGTTCGGTCGTGACCACAGCTTCGACCACCACCAGGATCCGACGGACGCGGATTTCGGTGCGACGACGTTCGGCGCCGACGGCTCGGGCCCTTTCGTCGCCGTCGACAATCACGCTGTCCACACGGACGACGACACGGGTTATCTCGACAAGGGGACGCAATCCCTCCGCAACGTGGCCTACGCCACCACGGGTCAAGGCGACAGGGTCACCGGGTGACCCGCACCCGTGAACCGAGAACCGTGACGTCGGCCCAGACGCCGACGGCCACCGAGAAGAGAGGGCACCGCGTCATGCCGGACCCCGCACGAAGAAGCCGTCGGGCCTTGGGCTCGTCGATCGTCCTCACGACGATGCTCCTGGTCTCAGGATGCGCAGCCGCAGATACAGGAGGAACGATCATGGATACGGACCAGGCGAAGGATGAGGTGGTCACCGTCGTCGACGACACGACCGCGGCGATCGGCGGTGAGTGGGAGGTCTACAGCGGCCCCGCCGTGCGGGCGTGCACGCAGGAGTCCGGGGGAGACGGCGCCGCGTACTCGTACATCACGACGCAGGCCGCCGCTCCGGGTGATCCGACCGCTCACATCGACGCCGTCGAGAAGCTCTGGAACGACCAGGGCATCACGACCGAGCGCTATCAGAGCGGCGGCGACGATCCCATCCTCGGCATCCGGGGCTCCGGGGGTCCGACGACGTCCATCGACTTCCTCGCCGACGAGCGCGGTTACAGCGTCGACGCCCTGTCCCCGTGCGCCGTCGGCGATCCGGTCGAGCTCAAGGAGCAGGGCGAGTAGACGCGCGCGCCGGGCGTCGACGGTCTCCCGTCGATAGCCTGCGATCTCACCCGCCGGTCGTGCCGGCACCGCCCCCGACGACGAGGACCCCGCGATGTCGACCACCAGCACGCTTCCGCCCCTCGCCCGCGCCGCCCTGCTCGGCGTCCTCAGCGGCTCCCGTTCGGCGACCCCGCTCGCCGTGCTCGCCCTGAACCAGCGAGCCGAGGAGGCACGGGGCGCCTGGCAGAGCTGGCGCCTGTTCCGATCGTGGCCGGGTCGCGCGGCGCTCGTCGCGGCGGGCGCCGGCGAGCTGGTCGGCGACAAGCTCCCCGCCACACCGAGCCGCGTCGCGCCGGGGCCGCTCTTCGGGCGGGCCGTCGCCGGGGCGGTCGTCGGACTCGCCGTCGCCGATCCCGGTCACGGCGGACCCCGCCTCGCGGGCGCGGTCATCGGCGCCGTCGGGGCGCTCGCGGGGAGCTGGCTGTTCTACCTCGCCCGCAAGAGCGTCGTCGATCGGACGGGACTGCCCGACCTCGTCGTCGCGCTCGCCGAAGACGCGGTGACGGTCTCGAGCGCCTTCTCCGTGGCGCGCTCCCGCTGAGTCCTCCCCAGGACCGGTCATCCGCTTCGCCGCACCGATCCCGCCTGCCCTTTCGCGCCTCCTCGGTCACCCGTGGGAGGATCGCCGCAGATCACGCACCACCTCACCAAGGAGCACCATGTCTGAACGCAGTCTCGCCGTCGTCGTCCTCGCAGCAGGGCAGGGCACGCGCATGAAGTCGTCGAC
The DNA here is from genome assembly GCF_979258095.1 of Frigoribacterium sp. AC394. Lineage (NCBI taxonomy): Bacteria > Bacillati > Actinomycetota > Actinomycetes > Micrococcales > Microbacteriaceae > Frigoribacterium > Frigoribacterium sp. AC394. The sequence goes on from NZ_OZ409834.1 coordinate 2,733,541, forward strand.
ACCCAAGGTGCTCCACCGCCTGGCGGGCATGCCGCTCATCCAGCACGTGCTCGAGTCGGCCGGCGCGTTGAACCCCGAGCACCTCGTCGCGGTCGTCCGGCACGAGCGCGACGTCGTCGTCGCGAGCGTCCTCGACACGTCGCCCGCGGCCCTCATCGTCGATCAAGACGACGTCCCCGGCACCGGGCGGGCGGTCGAGCAGGCGGTCGAGGCCCTGCCGGCCGAGTTCGACGGCGACGTCGTGGTGGTCAGCGCCGATGTGCCGTTCCTCGACCACGCGACCCTCGAGGCGCTGCTCGACCAGCACCGCGAGGCGTCCGCGTCGGCGACGCTGCTGTCGGCCGTGCTGCCCGACGCCACGGGGTACGGGCGCGTCGTCCGCCGCGCCTCCGGCGACGTCGACCGCATCGTCGAGCACAAAGACGCCACGGCCGACGAGCGGGAGGTGCGCGAGATCAACTCGGGCACCTACGTCTTCACCGTCTCGGCGCTGCGCACCCACCTGCCCCGCATCGGTTCGGCGAACGCCCAGAACGAGAAGTACGTGACCGACATGGTCGGTCTGCTGACGGCCGCCGGCGAGATCGTCGCCGCTCGCGCGGTCGACGAGACCTGGCGACTCGAGGGCATCAACGACCGCGTGCAGCTCGCGGCCGCGGCCCGTCGCCTGAACGACCGCATCGTCGAGCACTGGCAGCGTGAAGGCGTCTCGATCGTCGACCCGCAGACCACCTGGATCGACCGCGACGTCTCGCTGAGCCCCGACGTCGAGCTGCTGCCCGGCACCCAGCTGCGCGGCGCGACGTACATCGCGGCGGGCGCCGTCGTGGGCCCCGACACGACGCTCGTCGACACCGAGGTGGGCGAGGGTGCGGTCGTGAAGCGCACCGACGCGACCCTCGCGGTGATCGGCGCCCGCGCCTCCGTCGGTCCGTTCGCGTATCTGCGACCCGGCAGCGTGCTCGGAGCCGGCGGCAAGATCGGCACCTTCGTCGAGACCAAGAACGTCGAGATCGGCGAGGGCTCGAAGGTGCCGCACCTCAGCTACATCGGCGACACCGAGGTCGGCCGCGACTCGAACATCGGGGCCGGCACGATCACCGCCAACTACGACGGCGTGAACAAGCACCGCACCCGGGTCGGGTCGCATGTGCGGACCGGATCGCACAACGTGTTCGTCGCCCCCGTTAGGATTGGCGACGGAGCGTACTCAGGTGCGGGAACGGTCGTCCGCAAAGACGTGCCGGCAGGTGCCCTGGCGCTGAGCATCGCTCCACAGCGCAATGCGAGCGGATGGGTCGAGGCGAACCGCCCCGGCTCCGCGGCTGCCGAGGCCGCCGCTCGCGCCGAACGAACGACCGACTGAACCCCGGTCGGGTTGGCCCCTCGGGGCCGGAGAGCGAGTGACGTGTCCGGAATCAAGATCACCGGCGAGAACCGACTCGTTCTGGTCTCGGGGCGTGCGCACCCCGAGCTCGCCGATCAGATCGCATCCGAGCTGGGGTCGGAGCTCATCCCCACCGACGCCCGCACCTTCGCCAACGGCGAGCTGTACGCGCGCTTCGACGAGAGCGTGCGCGGCGCCGACGCGTTCGTCATCCAGTCGCACTCGGCCCCGATCAACGAGTGGCTGATGGAACAGCTGATCATGGTCGACGCCCTCAAGCGGGCCTCGGCCAAGCGCATCACCGTGGTGGCGCCGTTCTACCCGTACGCGCGCCAAGACAAGAAGGGCCGCGGGCGCGAGCCGATCTCGGCCCGCCTCGTCGCCGACCTCTTCAAGGCCGCCGGTGCGCACCGCATCATGAGCGTCGACCTGCACGCCCCGCAGATCCAGGGCTTCTTCGACGGCCCCGTCGACCACCTCTTCGCCATGCCGGTGCTGCTCGAGCACTTCCGCGCCAAGCTCGACAACACGACGCTGACCGTCGTCTCGCCCGACATGGGTCGCGTGCGCGTCGCCGACATCTGGAGCGAGAAGCTCGACGCCCCCCTGGCCATCATCCACAAGCGTCGCGACCCGCTCGTGCCGAACCAGGTCACCGTGCACGAGATCGTCGGCGAGGTCGCCGGCCGCGTCTGCCTGCTCGTCGACGACCTGATCGACACGGGTCGCACGATCGTGAAGGCCGCCGAGGCTCTCAAGGCCGCCGGCGCCATCGGCGTCGTCGTCGCCGCGACGCACGCCGTGTTCAGCGACCCGGCACCCGAGATCCTCAACAGCGAGTTCATCGACTCCGTCGTCGTCACCGACACCCTGCCGCTCACCGAGCACCAGAAGTTCGACAAGCTCGAGATCCTCCCGATCGCTCCTCTGATCGCGCGCGCGATCCACGAGGTCTTCGACAACGGCTCGGTGACGAGCATGTTCGACGGCGCGGCCTGAGCGCCGACCGTCCGCCTGAGGGGGCGCCCGACCACCGGATCCGGTGGAGGGGCGCCCCCATCGGCATCTCCGACAGGTCGGCCGCGCATCGTGACAGGATGTGGCCATGCCCGTCGTCGAATCCCGTGTGGTCGTCCCGGTGAGCCCCGACGTCGCCTTCGCGGTGTCGCAGACGCAGGGCGAGGCACGGAAGCGCTGGGATCCGTTCATCCGCCACCAGCACCTCCTCGGCGGCGCGACCGGGCCCGCCAAGGGCGTCCGCACCCTCACGGTGCAGCGGTTCGGGTTCCGGATGGAGAGCGAGTACGTCTCGTACTCTCCGCCCACCAACGTCGGGATGAAGATGACGAAGGGCTCGTGGTTCTTCGAGCGCATGGGCGGCGGGTGGCGGTTCAGCGCGGTCGAGCGCGACCCCGGCAGCACGCTCGCGATCTGGCGCTACAACTTCACCTGCCGGCCGAAGTGGCTCGCGCCGCTGGCCGAGCGCGTCGGCGCCGTCATCCTGCAGCGGGACATCGATCGACGCATCGAGGGGTTCGCCCGCGGCTGCGCAGACCCGCTGGTCCTCGCAGCGGCCGTCCCCGCCCGGCCCTGACCTGCCACCGCGCGTCGCCTTCGCCCGTCCAGCGCCTGCGGCCGCTCCTGATCCGCACCCGCCGGTCCGCGACCCCTCCCCCCTCCCCCCTCCGCGCCCCCGTAGCCTCCTTCCCTCGCAGCCGCCGCCCGGCACGTCGGCAACTCAGGTGCAGAGCGGCTTCTTCGTGCGGAACGCCCGGGGCAGCCCCGCTGCACCTGAGTTGCCGACCGGCGCGCGGCTGAGGATGCTGGGGCCTGCCCGCGTGCAGCAGAACCTGCTTCCACTCACCGCTCGGACCACCTGCACGTCGGCAACTCAGGCGCAGGGCCGCTTCTTCGTGCGGAACGCCCAGAGCAGCCCCGCTGCGCCTGAGTTGCCGACGGGCCGGCCGTCCCACCGACCCAAAGACCCAGCGGAGGCGGAGCCGACTCCCGGCTCAGCGCTCCCCGCTCCCGGCTCCCCGACCGGGCCCGGCGGGCCCCGCGACGCGAACGGGCGTGCCCGTCCGACCCGGTCCGCCGAAGCAGCCCTGTCGCGACGAACACGCCCGTCGGGCACGATCTCCGAGCACTCGGATCACGCCATGAGCACCAGAGACGTCAGTGGGTCGACGGCTCCGTCTCGATCTCCGATCGGTCGCCCGACCACAGCGTGTGGAACACGCCCTCCTCGTCGACCCGCTTGTAGGTGTGGGCGCCGAAGAAGTCGCGCTGCCCCTGGATGAGCGACGCCGGCAGTCGGGTGGACGCGAGCGAGTCGTAGTACGACAGCGCCGACGCGAACCCGGGCACGGGGATGCCCGAGAGGGCGGCCTTCGCGACGATGCGGCGCCAGGCGTCCTCCCCGTCGCGGACGGCGGCGGCGAAGTAGTCGTCCTCGAGGAGGGTCGCGATGGTGGCGTCCTTCTCGTAGGCGTCGACGATGCGGTTCAGGAACTGCGCGCGGATGATGCAGCCGCCGCGCCAGATCTTGGCGATGGCGCCCTTGTCGATGTCCCAGCCGTATTCGAGGGCGCCGGCGATGATCGCGTCGAACCCCTGGGCGTAGGCCACGATCTTCGACGCGTAGAGCGCCTTCTGGACGTCGTCCTCGAAGCCGTCGCCGGCTTCCTGCACGTCGGGCCGGCCCTGCAGGGTCGCCTGCACGGCGGCGCGCTGGTCGGGCTTCGACGACACGGCGCGCGCGAAGACGGCTTCGGCGATGCCGCCGACGGGCACGCCGAGTCCGACGCTGTTCTGCACCGTCCAGACGCCGGTGCCCTTCGAGCCGGCGGCGTCGACGATCTGGTCGACGAGCGGCCCGCCCGTCTTGGCGTCGACCTGGCGCAGCACCTCGGCGGTGATCTCGATCAGGTACGACTCGAGCTCCCCCTTGTTCCACTCGTCGAAGACGGCGGCGATGGCGGCGGGCTCGTGTCCGCCCACGCGGCGCAGCAGGTCGTAGGACTCGGCGATGAGCTGCATGTCGGCGTACTCGATGCCGTTGTGGATCATCTTGACGAAGTGTCCGGCACCGTCCGACCCGACGTGGGTGACGCACGGCTCGCCCTCGGCGACGGCGGCGATCGACGAGAGGATCGGGCCGAGGGTCGCGTACGCCTCCTTCGATCCGCCGGGCATGATCGACGGCCCCTTGAGCGCGCCCTCCTCGCCGCCCGAGATCCCTGCGCCGACGAAGTTCAGGCCGCGGTCGCGAAGTGCGGACTCCCGGCGGCGGGTGTCGAGGAAGTTCGCGTTGCCGCCGTCGACGATGATGTCGCCCTCCTCGAACAGGTCGGCGAGCTGGTCGATGACGGCGTCGGTGCCGCGTCCGGCCTGGACCATGATGATCGCGGTGCGTGGCTTCTGCAGCGAGGCCGCGAAGTCCTCGATGGTCTTCGACGCGATGAACCCGGCGTCGCCGTGCTCGCTCATCAGCGTGTCGGTGCGTTCGGGGGAGCGGTTGTACACGGCGACGGTGTTGCCCTCGCGGCTCGCGAGGTTGCGGGCGAGGTTCGAGCCCATCACGGCGAGCCCGACGACTCCGATGTTCGCCTGCGGGGTGGTCGACGTTTCTGTTCCCTGTTCGGTCACGGTGACTTCCTCTCGATGGGGTGGGTAGCCGCAGACTATGCCCCCGTCCCGAGCGTGTGACGGGTACTGTCCGTACCAGTCCCGGCAGTCGCCTCCCGGCCATCCGACGGGTTCCCGAGAGGTTCCCGGGCGTCGCCGCGGCACCGCCCGAGGGCCACGAGCCGAGGAGGCGCGGGTTGGCGACACGCCCGGGCCCCGTGTAACCTCGGAAGCTGAACTTCGGCGAGGGATGCGCAGGCATCCGTTATCGACGCGGTAGGCAGGCGCTCAGTCTCGGACGAGCGGGTCCTTCGGGGCCCGTCACCTCACGGCTGCGGGGTCTTTCCTCACGCGATACGCGTTCGAGTTGAAACCGACCACACATCCGGTCCGCCCCCGCGGCGGCCTCAGAAGGAGACACACATGGCTGACGCCAACAACCTGTCCGCTCTCGTCCGCACCAGCTTCGGCAAGGGCGCGGCTCGCAAGATCCGTGCGAACGACCAGATCCCCGCGGTCATCTACGGTCACGGCACCGACCCGCAGCACGTCACCCTCCCCGGTCACGAGACCATGCTGATCACGCGTCGTGCGAACGCCGTGATCACGCTCGACATCGAGGGCACCGAGCAGCTCGCCCTCGTCAAGGACATCCAGCGCGACCCGGTCAAGCAGACCATCGAGCACATCGACCTCATCGTCGTGCGTCGCGGCGAGAAGGTCACCGTCGAGGTGCCCGTGCACGTCGAGGGCGAGTCGTACCCCGGCACCATCCACGTGCTCGAGCTCAACGCCGTCGAGCTCGAGGTCGAGGCCACGCACATCCCGCAGAACGTCGTCGTGTCGATCGAGGGCCTCGAAGAGGGTGCGCAGATCACCGCCGCCGACCTGAAGCTGCCCTCGGGCGCGAACCTGGTCAGCGAGCCCGAGACCCTCGTGCTCGCCATCTCGGTGCCCCAGCTCGACCTCACGACCGACGCGGTCTCCGACGAGGACGGCGAGGCCGAACCCGCCGAGGGCGACGTCGACTCGATCGAAGACGAAGAGCGCTCCGAGTAACACCCCCTGCCGGCGCAGAACCACTGAAGAGACGATCGACGGACGATGGCATCAGACGATCAGTGGCTCGTGGTCGGGCTCGGGAACCCCGGGCCCGGCTACGCCGGCAACAGGCACAACGTCGGGCAGATGGTGCTGGCCGAACTGGCCCACCGTCTGTCCGTCGGCTTCAAGCGCCACCGCACCAACGCGACCGTCGCCGAGGGTCGCCTCGTGCCGGGCGGCCCGCGCTTCGTGCTCGCCAAGCCCGACACGTTCATGAACGTCTCCGGCGGCCCGGTGCAGGCGCTGCTCCGGTTCTACGACCTCGACGTGTCGCGCTTGATCGTCGTCCATGACGAGCTCGACATCGACTTCGACACCCTCAAGCTGAAGCACGGCGGTGGCCACGGCGGCCACAACGGTCTGCGCGACATCATCGCGGCGACCGGCTCGAACGAGTTCACCCGGGTGCGGGTCGGCATCGGCCGCCCGCCCGGGCGCCAGCCCGCTGCCGACTTCGTCCTGAAAGACTTCGGTGCCTCCGAGCGTCAGAACCTCCCGATCCTCCTCGCCGACGCGGCCGACGCGGTCGAGATGATCGCCGCCGACGGGCTCATCGCGGCGCAGCTCAAGTTCCACACCGCGAGAGACTGACGCTCGCGTCCCGCTCCGAGTCGGCACGGGTACCATCTATCGCGTGATACTCGCGGGCTTGATTCCGGCGCTTTCGCGCGCCTCCACCTTTTCGGCTGCCCTCGACCGGCACGGCAAGAGCACCGACTTCTCCGTCGTCGACGGGTTGCGCGTCCCTCTGCTGGCAGGTCTGCTCTCGCGGCGCGAGGGCCCTCAGGCTCTGCTCGTGGTCACGGCGACGGGGCGTGAATCCGAGGCCGTCCGGGGGTCGCTGACGAGCTTCCTGCCCGAGGCCGAGATCATCGAGTTCCCCGCGTGGGAGACCCTCCCGCATGAGCGGCTCAGCCCGAGCGCCGAGACGGTCGGGAAGCGCATCCACGCTCTGCGGCGACTCGCCGCGTGGTCCGAGCAGGCGGCTGCCGAGCCCGAGACGACGAAGCCGATCGTCGTCGTTGCCGGTGTGCGGGCGGCCCTGCAGCCCTTGGCCGACAATCTCGCGTCGATCGAGCCGGTGGTGCTCACCGTCGGCGATCGCGGGCACGACCTGTCGGCCATCGCCCTGCGACTCGTCGACCTCGCCTACGCGCGCGTCGACATGGTCACCCGGCGAGGCGAGTTCGCGGTGCGCGGCGGCATCCTCGACGTGTTCCCGCCGACGGCCGAGCACCCCGTCCGCGTCGACTTCTTCGGCGACGAGGTCGACCAGGTGCGGCGCTTCTCCGTCGCCGACCAGCGGAGCCTCGACGGCGAGGTCACGACGGTCGACCTCCCGCCGAGTCGCGAGATGCTCCTCACCGAGCAGGTGCGTCAGCGTGCCCGCGAGATGCAGCACGAGTTCCCGAGTCTCGCGCAGATGCTGGCGAAGATCGGCGAGGGCATCCCCGTCGAGGGCATGGAGTCCCTCGCTCCGGCCCTCGTGCACGGTCTCGTGCCGCTGACCCACTACCTCCCGGAGGGGGCCGCCATCGCCGTGCTGTCTCCCGAGCGCGTCGTGTCGCGGGCCCGCAGCCTGGCCGAGACGAACCGCGAGTTCCTCTCCGCAGCATGGAGCGCCGCGACCGCCGGCGCCGAGGCCCCGATCGACCTCGACGCGGGCGACTTCATCTCCCTGCGCGATCTCCGCGACTCCGCGGGCGAGCGCACGTGGTTCTCCCTGAGCACCTTCGACAGCGGCGAGGTCCTCACCGACGAGGAGGCGATCGCGTCGGCGGGCGACTACGTCCGTCTCGCGGCCGACGCGGTGCCGAGCTTCAGCGGTCATGCCGAGGGCGCCCTCGACCATGTCGTGTCGCGGCTCGCCGACGGCTGGAGCATCGTCGTGACCTCGCGCGGTGTGGGCCTCGTCGAGCGGGCGCGCGACGTGCTCGCCGAGCGCGGGGTCGCCGCGCGGCTGCACGAGTCGCTGCCCGAGTCGCTCGAGGCGGGGGTCGCGCACCTCGTCGCCGGCGGCGTCGAGGCCGGTTTCGAGATCCCCGACGCGAAGCTCGCGGTGCTGGGCGAGAGCGACTTCTACGGTCGATCGGCGAACTACGACTCGCGACAGGTCACGAAGCTCGCCAGTCGACGCAAGAACGTCGTCGATCCGCTGCAGCTCAAGCCCGGTGACGTCGTCGTGCACCAGACGCACGGCATCGGGAAGTTCATCGAGCTCACCAGCCGTGTCGTCAGCACCGGCGGCAAGAACGCCGTCAAGAACAGCCGCGAGTACCTCGTGCTCGAGTACGCGCCCTCGAAGCGCGGGTACCCCGGCGACAAGCTCTACGTGCCCACCGACCAGCTCGATCTGCTCAGCCGCTACGTCGGCGGCGAGGCGCCGTCGCTCAGCAAGATGGGCGGCAGCGACTGGGCCTCGGCCAAGAGCAAGGCACGTCGCGCCGTCCGCGACATCGCCGTCGAGCTGGTCAAGCTGTACTCGGCGCGGATGGCCAGCAAGGGCCACTCGTTCCCGCCCGACACCCCGTGGCAGCGCGAGCTCGAAGAGGCCTTCCCGTTCGCGGAGACCGCCGACCAGCTGACGACCATCGACGAGATCAAGGCCGACATGGAACGCCCGATCCCGATGGACCGCCTCCTCTCGGGCGACGTCGGCTACGGCAAGACCGAGGTCGCCGTGCGCGCCGCGTTCAAGGCGATCCAGGACGGCAAGCAGGTCGTCATGCTCGTGCCGACGACCCTGCTCGTCAAGCAGCACTTCGACACGTTCTCCGACCGCTTCGCCGGGTTCCCCGTGCATCTCCGCAGTCTCTCCCGGTTCCAGACCGCGAAGGAGTCCCGAGAGACGATCAAGGGCCTCGGCGACGGCACGGTCGACATGGTGATCGGCACGCATCGCCTCCTGAGCGAGGGCATCGTCTACAAGGACGTCGGTCTCGTGATCATCGACGAAGAGCAGCGTTTCGGCGTCGAGCACAAGGACGCGTTGAAGAAGCTCAAGACCAACGTCGACATCCTGGCGATGTCGGCCACGCCCATCCCGCGCTCGCTCGAGATGGCGGTCACCGGCATCCGCGAGATGTCCACCCTGACGACGCCGCCGGAAGACCGCCACCCCATCCTGACCTTCGTCGGCCCCGAGAGCGATCGGCAGAAGGCGGCGGCGATCCGTCGCGAGCTGCTGCGCGAGGGGCAGGTGTTCTTCGTGCACAACCGGGTGTCGAGCATCAACCGCGTCGCGGCGCAGATCGCCGAGCTGGTTCCGGAGGCGCGGGTGGCGGTCGCGCACGGACAGATGGCCGAGTCGTCGCTCGAGCAGGTCATGGTCGACTTCTGGGAGCGCAAGTTCGACGTGCTCGTCTCGACCACCATCATCGAGACCGGTCTCGACATCGCGAACGCGAACACGCTGATCATCGATCGCGCCGACAAGTACGGGCTCAGTCAGCTGCATCAGCTGCGCGGGCGCGTCGGACGGGGCCGTGAGCGCGGGTACGCGTACTTCCTGTACGACGCCGAGCGACCGCTCAGCGAGACCGCTCAAGACCGCCTCGAGACGATCGCGGCGAACAACGAGCTGGGCGCGGGCATGCAGGTCGCGTTGAAAGACCTCGAGATCCGCGGCGCGGGTAACCTCCTCGGCGGTGAGCAGTCCGGGCACATCGCCGGGGTCGGCTTCGACCTTTACCTCCGGATGATCGGCGAGGCCGTGGGGGCGTTCCGCGGCGACGTGGCCGAGGGGCAGACGGAGCTGCGACTGGAGCTCCCCGTCGACGCGCACATCCCCGACGAGTACGTCGAGAGCGAGCGACTGCGTCTCGAGGCCTACCAGAAGCTGTCGACGGCCAGCTCGCCGACCTCGACCGACGATCAGATCGACTCGGTCCTCGACGAGCTCACCGACCGGTACGGCACGCCGCCGGCGTCGGTCCTCGCACTCATCGAGGTGTCGAGGCTGCGCCGTGCCGCGCAGAAGATCGGTCTCAGCGAGGTCGTCGTCATGGGCGCCAACCTCCGTGTCGCCGGTCTCGATCTGCCCGACAGCATGCAGGTGCGGTTGCAGCGGATGTACCCGGGCTCACGCTGGTTCGGTCAGACGAAGTCGGTCAGCGTGCCCCTGCCACGACCTCACGGCGAGGCCCTGCCCGACGGCGAGCTGATCACCTGGGTCGAGCAGCTGATGACGGCGATCTTCGGTGCGGAGACGCCGCGTCCCGCCACCGACACCGCCGCGGCCGCCGGCTGACGACGCGACGGAGCAGGCCGAGGAGGCGCGGGTGACGAACGACGGCACCACCGGGACCGAGATCGCCGAGCTGGTCCGCGTGGTCGCCGCCCTGCTGTCCGACGACGGCGGCTGCGACTGGAACCGAGGGCAGACGCACGGGAGCCTCGTGACCTACCTGGTGGAGGAGACCGCCGAGCTCGTCGAGGCGATCGAGGAGGGGACGACGGCTGATCGCCGGGAGGAGCTCGGCGACGTGCTGTACCAGGTCGTCCTGCACTCCGCTCTGGCTGAGCGTCAGGGGGCGTTCGACCTGGCCGACGTCGTCCGTGACGTCACCGCGAAGACCGTGCGTCGTCATCCGCACGTCTTCGGAGACGACGAGGCCCGCGACGTCGACGACATCGTGCGGCTCTGGTCCGCCGCGAAGGCGCGCGAGAAGTCCGAGCGGACGAGCGCCTTCGACGGTGTGCCCGGCGGTCTGCCGGCGTTGGCCCGGGCTCAGAAGATCGACGGCCGACGTCGGGCTGCGGGTCTGCCCGCCGACGAGTCGCCGAGGGCGTTCGAACCGGGGGAGGGGGCCGCCGGGCCCAGGTCGGACGGAGGCTCGACCGGCGGACCCCCGGTCGACGACCCGACCGGGGGCGTCCCGGTGGACGACGAGCTCCTGCTCGGTCGTGAACTGGCGCGGATGGTCGACGTCGCGACGAGTCGGGGCATCGACGCGGAACGTGCACTCCGACGTGCCGTGCGAGAGCGTGAAGCACGACTGCGAGCGGTCGAGGCCGAGGGTAGGGCGCCCCACCAACCCGAATAGGCGGGGCGCCCTCACGTGAACCCCCCACGAGCGACCCCGATCGCGAAGATGGAAGTCGTCTGGCTGGTGTGTCACGTCGTCGCTGCCGGCACGCCAGAGAGGGATCAGACTCCATGGGCCTTGCAGCGATAGAGATAATGTAGAGCATCGTGCAGTAAAATGTCAAGGTTCATCCGACGAAACACACGAACGCAGACCACGCTGTCCGCTCGATGCCCTGCCATCGACCGACCGGTTGGTTCCTGTGCGGCGTCGACACACGTCTGTTATGGTCGCCAGACGACGGTCGGGGCCGCGCAGGGCGTCCCGACCCGTCCGCACGAAGGAGTGGCATTCATGCCTCGCAAGCCCGATCCGACACGCAAGCCCGAGTTGCTCGGCCAGATCATCGACCACCTCCGGTCGCGGAGCATCGCGACCGTCTCGTTCCGCACGCTCGCCGAGGCTCTCGGCGTCAGCACCTACGTCTTCGTCTATCACTTCGGCAACCGTGCCGAGCTGATCGCCGAGATCGTCCGGGCGGTCGTCGGCCGTCACGATCACCTCCTCCCCGCCGACGCCGCGTCGCTCGACGCGACCGCGTTCCGCGGGCACCTCGTCTCGTACTGGGACGAGGCGTCGAGCGAACGGGGTCTCGACCTCCAGCGTCTCGAGATGGAGTCGGCGCTGCTCGAGGTCGTCGCCGGCGACGAGCCGGGTGTCGCTCGACAGGCGGGCGCCCGCTGGCGCGAGGCCGTGTCGACGTGGCTCGTCGCTCAGGGCACCTCGTCAGAGGACGCCACCGTGCAGGCGCGGGCCTTCGTCGCCGAGGTCGAGGGGCTGCTCTACGACGCCGTCGTCGCCGGTGGCGCCGACGAGCCCGGTGCGGTGTTCGTGCGCCGCGTCGACGCGCTCGTCGAGGGTGCCGGGGCGACGTCCCGCGGCTGACACGCCGCTCGGCGGGTCGCCTGATCCGCCGCCACGACGCTGCTGGACGAAGAACGGGCCAGGTGCTCAGCACCTGGCCCGTTCGGGCGCCCTCACCGCAGGGAAGGTAGGGCGCCGTGACCCGGCGGCATGCAACCCGATTCACGCCGCTTGGTGCTCATACTGTACGTGGAATCTCACATGGAGCGCAAGTCGGGTCGGGGCGGGCTCGTCGCCCCCTCGGCTCTGAGAAGATGTCCCCATGCCGTCACACGTGAGCCCGCCCCGCGGGATGAGAGACTTCCTCCCCGCCGAGAAGCGTCGCCGGGAGCGCGTGCTGAGCACCATCCGCGACGTCTACCGCTCGTACGGCTTCGATGAGATCGAGACGCCCGTGGTCGAGTCGACCGACTTCCTCTACTCGGGGCTCGGCGGCGACAACGAGAAGCAGGTCTTCGCCGTGCTGAAGCGGGGTCTCGACGTCGACGATCTCCGGTCGGCCGACTCGGCGCTGGCGCTCGCCGACCTGGGGCTCCGATTCGACCTCACCGTGCCGCTGGCCCGGTTCTACGCCTCGCACCGCGCCGAGCTGCCGACGGTCTTCCGGTCCGTTCAGGTGGCGCCCGTCTGGCGTGCCGAGCGTCCGCAGAAGGGCCGCTACCGGCAGTTCGTGCAGTGCGACATCGACATCCTCGGCGAGGCCGGCCCGCTGGCCGAGATCGAGCTCATCTCGGCGACCACCGCCGTCCTCTCGGCGCTCGGCCTCGAGGGCACGTCGATCCGCATCAACGACCGCCGGGTGCTGCTCGGGGTCCTCTCGCACTGGGGTGCACCCGCCCACCTGACGGAGCAGGCGCTGATCGAGCTCGACAAGCTCGACAAGATCGGCGTCGAGGGCGTCGTCGAGCGTCTCCACGAGATCGGGGTCGAGCACGGCGGGCTGGAGGATGCGCTGCGCGAGCTCTCGACGGCCGACTGGTCGACGATCACCGGCGCCTCGCCTCCTGCCTGGCTCGACGTCGCCGCGGCCGCCGATCTGGTGGCGCTCCGCGAGGCCCTCCCCGGCGCGCGTCTCGTCTTCGACCCGACGCTCGTGCGCGGCATGGGCTATTACACGGGCACCATCTTCGAGGTCGCGCACCCCGAGTTCGGCTACTCGCTCGGTGGCGGCGGCCGCTACGACGGCATGATCGGGCGGTTCCTGGGGGCGGACGTCCCCGCCGCCGGCTTCTCGTTGGGCTTCGAGCGCATCGTCGACCTCGTCGACCAGGGCGACCCCGATCACGACGGTCTCGCGCTCGTGCACGACGCGGGCGTGCCCGCGGCCGAGCTCACGGCCCTGCGGGCGGCGCTGCTCGCACGGGGGGAGGCGCGGGTCCGCCTCGATCGGCGCGTCAAGAACCTCACGCGCCAGCTCGACGCCCTCGCCGAGTCCGGCTACACGCGCTTCGCCGTCGTGCGAGGCGGAGAAGGCGTCGACGACCTGCAGATCAAGACGCTCGGCTGACAGCGGGCCGTCCGCTGCGGGGCGGTGCCTCGCTAGGATTGGCGCGGACCTCGGTCCTGCGAACACAACGACTACTAAGGAGTTCTCCGTGGCAGCAATCGACGCCGTAGGCGCCCGCGAAATCCTCGACTCGCGGGGCAACCCGACCGTCGAGGTCGAGGTCCTGCTCGACGACGGGACGGTCTCTCGGGCCGCCGTCCCCTCGGGCGCATCGACCGGGGCCTTCGAGGCCTACGAACTGCGCGACGGCGACGCGAGCCGTTACCTCGGCAAGGGCGTGCTCAAGGCCGTCTCGGCGGTCATCGACGAGATCGGTCCGGCCGTCGAGGGCTTCGACGCCACCGACCAGCGCCTGATCGACGCGGCGATGATCGAGCTCGACGGCACCGACAACAAGAAGCGCCTCGGCGCGAACGCCATCCTCGGCGTCTCGCTGGCAGTGGCCCGTGCGGCCGCAGACTCGGCCGATCTGCCGCTCTTCCGCTACCTCGGCGGGCCGAACGCGCACACGCTCCCCGTGCCGATGCTCAACGTCATCAACGGCGGTTCGCACGCCGACAGCAACGTCGACATCCAGGAGTTCATGATCCTGCCGATCGGCGCATCGACCTTCGCCGAGGCGCTCCGATGGGGCGCCGAGACGTACCACGCCCTCAAGAGCGAGCTCAAGGCCAAGGGCCTCTCGACCGGTCTCGGCGACGAGGGCGGCTTCGCGCCGAACCTCGACAGCAACCGGGCCGCGCTCGACCTGCTCGTCGACGCGATCACCAAGGCCGGCTTCACGCCCGGCAAGGACATCGCGCTCGGTCTCGACGTCGCCTCGAGCGAGTTCTACGCCGACGGCTCGTACACCTTCGAGGGCGAGAAGCGCGACTCCGCGTTCCTCTCCGGCTACTACGCCGACCTGGTCGCGTCGTACCCGCTCGTCACCATCGAAGACCCCCTCGACGAAGACGACTGGGAGGGCTGGGCGCACCTCACGAGCGAGATCGGCTCGAAGACGCAGATCGTCGGCGACGACCTGTTCGTCACGAACCCGGAGCGCCTCGCGAAGGGCATCGAGGCCGGCGCAGCCAACTCGATCCTCGTCAAGGTCAACCAGATCGGCACGCTGACGGAGTCCCTCGACGCCGTCGCGCTCGCACAGCGCAGCGGCTACACGACCGTGCTGTCGCACCGCTCGGGTGAGACCGAAGACACCACGATCGCCGACCTCGCGGTCGCCACCGACGCCGGTCAGATCAAGACGGGCGCCCCGGCCCGCTCCGAACGCGTCGCGAAGTACAACCAGCTGCTCCGCATCGAAGAGGAGCTCGGCGACGCGGCGGTCTACGCCGGTCGCTCGGCCTTCCCCCGCTTCCGCGGCTAGGCACGGCTCCGAGAGGCCCGTCCCGCTTCGGCGGGGCGGGCCTCTCGGCGTTCCGTGACCGACTCGACGGGGCGGTCGTCTACCCTCGGAGTCATGTCCCGAGAGTCGAAGAGCAGGCGTCTGCCCGTCATCCTGCCCGAGACGGAGTCGGCCACGAGCGGTTGGCTCCGCAACATCCGCTTCTCTGGCTTCAGTCTCCTGATGCTCGTCATCCTGGTCCTGTTCGTCGTGATCCTCGCGCCGTCCCTCCGCACCCTCGTCCAGCAGCAGCAGCAGATCGCGGCCATCCAAGATGAGGTCGAGCGGCAGAAGGCCGATGTGACGGATCTCCAGGGCGATGTCGCGCGGTGGAGCGACCCGGCGTACATCGAGGCCCAGGCGCGCGACCGCCTGCTCTACGTGTACCCGGGCGAGTACAGCTACCTGGTGATGGGCGACGCGACGACCGACGCCCAACGGCAGCAGGCACCCATCAGCGACGAGCTGCAGACCCCCCAGGTCGACTGGATCGCCGCCATGACCTCGTCGGTGATCGACGCCGGTCTCAGCGACGAGCCGGCCACCGAGCTGATCGCCCCCGACATCGACGGCAGCGAGCTCCCCACCTCGACCCCGACAGGCGGCACCCCGTGACCACCCCTCCGTTCGACCCCGTGACCGAACTCGACGTGCGGATCGTCACCGCGCAGCTCGGGCGCCCGGCGCGCGACGTCATCGGCATCGCCGCCCGGTGCGCCTGCGGCAACCCCACCGTCGTCGCGACGAAGCCGCGACTCGGCGACGGCACGCCCTTCCCGACCCTGTACTACCTGTGCCACCCGGGCGCGACGGCGGCCGTCTCGACCCTCGAGGCGAACGGCGTGATGGCCGAGTTCACCGACCTGCTGGCCGCAGACGCCGATCTCGCCGCACGCTACCGGTCGGCCCACGAGGCCTACCTCGCCGACCGCGAGAGCATCGAGCACGTCGGCGAGATCGCTCACGTCACCGCGGGCGGCATGCCCGAGCGCATCAAGTGCCTGCACGCCGTGGTGGGTCACTCCCTCGCCGCCGGCCCCGGGGTCAACCCGCTCGGCGATCTCGCGCTCGACCGTGCGACATGGAGCCCCGACGTGTGCCGGTGCCCCGACTACCTGGCCGACGGAGACCCGGCCGCGCGCGCCTCCGGCGGGGATGTCTGACCCGTGCCCGAGCTGACGCTGCGGACGACCTCGGCGACGATCGCGGCGCTGGCCCTGGCGGTCGTCGTCGTGGTCGCCCCGGGGGGCGCGGCGCGAGCCGACGCCATCCGCGACGACCAGTACTGGCTCGCCGACTACGGCATCGAGCAGGCCTGGCAGTCGAGCCGCGGTGCCGGGGTGACCGTCGCTGTGATCGACACCGGCGTCGACTCGTCGGTCGCCGAGCTCGAGGGCGCGGTCGTCGGTGGCACCGACGTCTCGGGTCAGGGCTCGGCGGACGGCCAGACGCCCGTCGGCACGGACGACCCGACGCACGGAACCCTCGTCGGCTCGATCCTCGCGGGTCGGGGGACGGCGTCCGGTGACGGCGTCATCGGCGTCGCTCCCGAGGCCGATCTGCTGTCCGTCTCGGTCGGCTTCGGGTCGGATGCCGTCGACTCCGACACGCAGATCGCCGAGGCCGTCCGGTGGGCGGTCGACAACGGGGCCGACGTGATCAACATGTCCCTCACGCGCAACACCCTCGACTGGCCGACGAGCTGGGACGACGCGTTCCTCTACGCGATGCAGCACGACGTCGTCGTCGTGGCCGCGGCGGGCAACCGGGGCAGCGGCACGACCGAGGTCGGGGCGCCGGCCACCATGCCGGGGGTGCTCACCGTCGCCGGCGTCGACCGTTCGGGCCAGGCGAGCTTCGATGCCTCGAGTCAGGGCATCACCATCGGCGTCGCGGCGCCGAGCGAGAAGCTCGTCGGGGTCGGACCGGGCGACGTCCACTACAGCTGGAGCGGCACGAGCGGTGCGACCCCCATCGTCGCGGGCGTCGTCGCCCTCGTGCGGGGCGCGCACCCCGAGCTCGACGCCGACGACGTCATCAACCGGGTGATCTCCACGGCCGACTCGCGCGGCACGACCACGCCCGATCCGCTCTACGGCTACGGACTCGTCGACGCCGCGGCCGCCGTCGGCGATCGGGTGGCCCCGGTCGAGGCGAATCCCATGGGCGATCTCGCCGAGTGGATCCGACTGCACCGGCGGGCCGAGGTCCCCGTCGCCACCCCGTCGTCGACGGCCGAGGCGGCACCGGCTCCCGTCCCCACCCCGAGCGTCGACCGCGACGACCGCCTCCAGGCGCTCATCCCGACGGTCGAGTCGATGCGGTCGACGGGCATCCCGCTGATCGTCTTCGGGCTGTTCGGGGCGGCCCTGCTCGGCGTCGCGCTCGGCGCTCTCCGCCAGTTCAGGCGGCGGCGCCACCAGGAGTAAGGTCTTTACGGACAACCCCACCTCAAGGAGATCATCCCCCGTGCCCAAAATCCTGATCGTCGGCGGCGGCTACGCCGGTTTCTACACCGCCTGGAAGCTCGAGAAATGGCTGCGCAAGGGTGAGGCCGAGGTCACGATCGTCGACCCGCTGCCCTACATGACGTACCAGCCGTTCCTGCCCGAGGTGGCCGCCGGCTCGATCGAGCCGCGTCACGCCGTCGTCGCACTGCGACGCCACCTGAAGAAGACGAACGTCGTCACGGCGAAGGTCACTCGCGTCGACCACGCGACGAAGACCGCCACGATCACGCCCGAGGTGGGCGACGAGTGGACGATGGAGTACGACCATGTCGTCATGACGGCCGGCGCGGTCTCCCGCACCTTCCCGATCCCGGGCGTGGCCGACGAGGCCATCGGTCTGAAGACCATCGAGGAGGCGGCGGCGATCCGCGACAAGCTCCTCACCAACTTCGCGAAGGCGGCCAACCTCCCGGCCGGGCCCGAGCGCGACCGCCTGCTGACGGTCGTCGTCGTGGGTGGCGGCTTCGCGGGCATCGAGGTGTTCGCCGAGCTCCGCAGCTTCGCGAGCGACCTGATCAAGAGCTACCCCGGTCTCACCGTCGACGACACGCACTTCCACCTCATCGAGGCCATGGGGCGCATCATGCCCGAGGTGTCGCTCGAGACCAGCCACTGGGTGCTCAAGAACCTCGCCGAGCGGCAGGCCACGGTCCACCTCGACACGCAGTTGCAGTCCGCGGTCGGCGGCAAGCTCGAGCTGTCGACGGGTGAGTCGTTCGAATCCGACCTCATCGTCTGGACCGCGGGGGTCATGGCGAACCCGATGGTCCGCAACACCGACTTCCCGCTCGAGCAGCGTGGCCGCATCACCGTCAAGCCCGACCTCCGCATCGTCGACGGCGAGACGATCGTCCCCGACGCGTGGGCGTGCGGCGACGTCGCGGCGACCCCCGACCTGACCGGCAAGGGCGTCGGCGGCTTCTGCGTCCCGAACGCCCAGCACGCCGTCCGGATGGGCAAGCAGCTCGCCAAGAACCTCGTCGCCTCGCTGCGCGGCGAGTCCGTCACCGACTACCGGCACGACAACCTCGGCGCCGTCGCAGGTCTCGGGCTCAACGTCGGCGTGTTCCAGAGCGGCAAGATCGCCGTCAAGGGGTTCCCGGCCTGGATCGCCCACCGCGGCTACCACGGCATGGCGATGCCCTCGTTCGAGCGCAAGTTCCGCGTCGTGGGCGGTTGGTGGAACAACCTCTGGCTCGGTCGCGACATCGTGTCGCTCGACAACCGCGAGCGTCCGCGCGCCGCCTTCGAGGAGTTCGCCTCGCGCCCCAAGCCGACCGTCGAATCGGCTCCTGCCGACTCGCCGGCGCCCGAGGTCGGGACGCCCGCGGGCGAGCCCGGTCCGGCCTACGCGAACCCCGCCGACGAGAAGGGCGCCGCCGCCGAGACCGAGACGGTCGAGACCAGCGCCAAGAAGTGAGCCCAGCCCGACTCAGACGGCGCCCGCCCGCGGATCCCCGCGAGGCGGGCGTCGTCGTCCGTCAGGGCTTTGTAGTCTGAGAGCCGGGCCCCCATAGCCCAATCGGCAGAGGCAGGCGACTTAAAATCGCCTCAGTCAGGGTTCGAGTCCCTGTGGGGGCACTCGAAGGGGTCGGCGGCGACGCCGGAGCATCAGCACCGAGGTGAGCACGGATGCCGCGAGGGTGGCGATGGCGACCGTCGTCCAGACCCCGGGTGCGACGGGGGCCCCGACGAGGACGAGCGCGGCAGCTGTCGCCCCGATCATCGCGACGCCGCCGTAGGCGACCTTCGACCACGCCCACAGGGCCTGCCCTGGCAGCGTGCCCAAGGGGAGGATCGACAGCACGAGCGATCCGATCCCGGCGAGGCACATCGTCGTCGCGATCTCCAGCAGCAGTTGCGAGAGGAACCCGTCGCCGAAGCCTCCCCAGCCGTGGGCCGCCCAGGCCGCGAACGAGACGACGAGCAGGGCGCCGATCTGAGCCGCGGCGACCATGCCCCGCACCGCCGTCGACGGCTCCCGTGCGGGCGCGGCGTGTTCGGCCGTCGACGCGGCCGTCCGCGTGACGAGAGCGCCCGTCACGAGCATCCCGAGGACGAGGGGCGGGTCGAGCGACAGGACGCGGGTGACGGCGCAGGCGACGAGCGCCGCCGTGAGGAGGGCCGGCGACATGCGGATTCTCACACCGAGGCCGGCCCGTCGACCGATCAGCACCGCGGGGAGGACCACGGCGAGAGCGTTCAGAGCGAGGACGCCGACGACGACCCCGAGCAGGAGACGCGCGTACTGCACCTGGCCGTCCACCCCGGCCGCGACGGCGATGGCGACGCATCCGACGGCGAGGGCGACCCCGACGCTGACCCGAGGGTCGATGCTCCCTCCGCTGAACGAGGTCGGCAGCTCGGCGGCCCTGTTGCGGCCCGTCAGCCGAGGAGCGGGGCGACGCACGCGTGCGCCGAGGGTCCGCGCGACCATCCGGATCGGCCCGGCGACCACGACCAGGAACAGCAGGCCCAGAGCGAGCGCCGACGGCCACACGGGGCCGCCCAGGGTCTGGGTGAGGCCCGGCAGATCGCGACCGAACGAGGTCGCGGTCGCCCAGGTGCCCGTCGTCGGGTTCTGGACCGGCCCGGGGCCGCCCGCCGCGCCTCCTGAAGGCGCTGCCGCCCCGCCGCCTTCGCCCTCGCCGCCGCCCTCGCCGCCGTCTCCTGGCGTGACGGAGCCGGGCACCGGCGTCGCGGAGGAGTCGTCGTCGGTCGGGACGGGTGCCGGGGTCGCCGTGGCGCCGTCGGGGCCGCGAGACGGGGTGGGGGTGACGCCGGGAACCCCGGGGGAGGCGCTGGGCACGTCCGTCGGGGCGATCGCGCCGACGACGATGGTCACGCTCCGCGACGCGGGCCCGTAGTTGCCCGCCGCATCGACCTGAGCCGCCGTGATGGTCCGCGAGCCGTCGGGGAGGGCGGAGCCCGTCGAGTCGCAGCTCCAGGATGCCCCGGCGATGGTCGCCTGGCACACGGGCGAGCCGTCGACGTAGACCGTCACCGTCGCACCGCTCTCGCCCGAGCCCCGGACGACCACGGGCTGGGCGTCGACACGGCTTCCCGAGCCCGGAGAGGTGATGACCGGGGCTCCGGGCGCCTCGCGGTCGATCGTGGCGACGACCGCGGCCGAGGCACCCGATCGGGGGATCGGGATGGCGTCGCTCCGCTGCGTCGCGGTCAGCGAGTAGCGACCTGACGGGAAGGAGGCGGCGTCGAGCACGGCGCTCCACTCGCCCGCGGGGTCGGCCGTGCCGGATGCGCTCGCCCCTGCGGCCGTCGTGACCGTGACCACCGCGCCAGGTTCGGCGGAACCGGTCACCTTGGCACCGAGCAGCAGGCCGCCTCGCACGGTGGGTGCACCGAGGACGGCGAAGGAGGCGCTGCTCACGTCGGGCAGATCGGTGTGGGTCGTGTCGCGAGCCGTCAGGACGACGTCGGCGCCGTTCGCCACGGTCACGCTGCACGACCACCGACCCGACGGGGCGGCGGCGGAGGCAGGCACGGTCGTCTCGCAGAGCGATCGGGAGGGGACCTCGGGGTCGAGGACCCTCACCGACGAACCCGAGGCGGCCGTGCCCCCGATCGCGAAGGTGTTCACCGTGCGTCCGCCGACGTCGTCGATGGTCGGCGCGGGGGGATCGGCCGGCGCCGTCGGGCCGGGGGCCGGCTCCGTGGGCGCGCCGAGGCCGGGTGAGGGGGAGCCCGACTGCCGATCGGGCTCGGGCGCCGCGGGTGTCGACGTCGGCGCACCCGCCGCCTGCGCCGTCGAGGCGGGCGCGACGGCCAGGGCGGTGCCCGCGAGCAGCGGGAGGACGATGAAGAGGGCTCCGACGGCACGCAGAAGAGGGCGTCCGGCGCTGGCGGCCGAGGGACGCGACGGGATCGGGGTCGGAGAAACGGGCACTGCCCTCCATTCAGCACGTTCGCGGGCGGCAAGTCAATCCTCTGGGAGGGGGAGGTCGGTGCGCTCGTCGTGAGTTCGCTCCGAAGACGCTCAGACGACGTCGAGGCGGCACCCGGCACATTTATAGTGAAGATCTGACTGCGGCGGCCCGAATCCCGTCCGAGACGACCGACATCTCTCGCGTCTTTCGCGTCGTACCCCAAGGAGTGACACGTCATGCAACCGGCCACGATCGGCATCCTGGTAGCCGTCGGCATCATCGTCCTGCTCGCGATCATCGCCGGCATCTACCTCTGGGCGACCTACAACTCCCTCGTGACCCTCAAGGTCCGCGTCGACGAGGCCTGGAGCGACATCACGGTCCAGCTCAAGCGGCGGGCGGATCTGATCCCGAACATCATCGAGGCGGTCAAGGGCTACGCGACCCACGAGTCGAAGGTGTTCCAGAACGTGACCGAGGCGCGGGCCGAGACCCTGGGGGCTCAGACGCCCGCCGAGGCGTCGGCGGCCGAGGGTCACATGCAGAAGGCCCTGAAGAGCATCTTCGCCGTGTCGGAGGCCTACCCGCAGCTCCAGGCGAGTCAGAACTTCCTGCAGCTGCAGTCAGAGCTCGTCGACACCGAAGACAAGATCCAGGCCGCGAGGCGGTTCTTCAACGGCGGCGTGCGCGAGTTCAACACGAAGACGCGGGTGTTCCCGAACACGGTCTTCGCGAAGCGCCTCGGCTTCACCGAGCGGGACTTCTTCGAGGTCGCCGAGCCGTCGGCGATCGCCGAACCCCCTCGCGTCCAGTTCTGAGCCTGCCCCTCCTCGACGCCGCGCCCCGAACGGACATCGGCCCATGTACTCAGCCGTCTCGCGCAACAAACGCAACACCGTCCTGATCGTCCTGATCTTCCTGGTCATCATCGGCGCGCTCGGCTTCGGGGCGGGTGCCCTGTACGGCAATTACTCGATCGGGTTCGTCGTCCTCGCTGCGGCGGCGATATTCGCTCTGATCCAGTACTTCGCCGCCAGCGGTCAGGCGCTGTCCCTCAGTCACGCGCAGCGGGTCGACGGCACGACGGCCCCGCGGCTGTACCGCACGGTCGAGAACCTCAGCATCACCATGGGCATGCCGATGCCGCAGGTCTACGTCGTCGTCGACCCCGCCCCGAACGCCTTCGCGACCGGTCGCGACCCCGAGCACGCCGTCGTCGCCGCGACCACCGGGCTGCTCGAGATCATGGACGACACCGAGCTCGAGGGCGTCATGGCCCACGAGCTCGGGCACGTCAAGAACTACGACATCCGTGTGTCGATGATGGTCTTCGGACTCGTCGTGGCCGTCGGATTCCTGGCCGACATCCTGCTGCGCATGTCGTTCTTCGGGGCGTTGACCGGCGGCAATCGCAACTCGAACAACGGCAACGGCGGAGGGGGCGGCGGCAACCCCGTCTTCCTGGTGCTCGGACTGGTCGCCATGATCATCGCTCCGATCGCGGCGGCCGGCGTGCAGGCGGCGGTCTCTCGTCAGCGGGAGTACCTCGCCGACGCCACAGGGGCGCTCACCACCCGGTACCCCGAGGGTCTCGCGCGTGCACTCGAGAAGCTCGGCGCGTACGGCCGCCCGATGGCGACGCAGAACACGTCCATGTCGCATCTGTGGATCAGCGACCCGATGAAGCCGGGCGCGATGGACCGCCTCTTCAGCACCCACCCGCCCCTGGCCGACCGCGTCGCGCGTCTCCGCGAGAGCGCCGGCACCTTCTGAGGAGCGGGCGCCGACGCCCGTGCATCGGCTCAGCCGAACCGGCGGCCCAGTTCCGCTGCGAGGTCGCCGCGTGGCATGACCTCGACCGACTCGAGACCCTGCCAGTGGGCCGCGCGCCGGAGCAGCGACGCCAGGCGATCGCAGTCGACGTCGAGATCCCGCTCGCGCCAGGCGGCCTGCACCCGCAGGACGCCCGCGTGCCGGTCGCTCTTCAGATCGACCCGGGCGACGAGGCGGTCGTCTTGGAGGACCGGCAGGACGTAGTACCCATGGACCCGCTTCTCGAGCGGCGTGTAGATCTCGATGCGGTAGTGGAATCCGAAGACGCGTTCGGCGCGAGGTCGCGTCCAGACGACGGGATCGAAGGGCGACAGGAGCGCGTCGGCCTCGAGGCGGCGGGGGAGTCGAGCGTCGCGGTGCAGCCAGGCGGGTCGGCCCCAGCCGGGCACCTCGACGGCCGAGACGACGCCCTCGTCGTGGAGTTCGCGGAGCGCCGGCACGACGTCGGCCGTCTTGAGCCGGAAGTAGTCGGCGAGGTCCGCCGTCGTTCCGACTCCCTGTGCGGAGGCCGCATGCGCGAGGAGGCGCCTGTGCGCCTCGTGCCGGGAGATGTCCGTGTCGAGCAGCTCCTGCGGGATCACCTGCTCGGGGAGGGCGTAGACGCGCTCGAAGCGTCGCCGCCCCGCGCTCACCAGCTCGCCGACCCGGAAGAGCGACTCGAGACCCTGCTTGACCGAGCCCCAACCCCACCAGGGGCCCGTGCGGACGTTCGACTCGTGCTCGACGAGGCTGGCGGGCACGGGGCCGCCCTCCCGCACGAGATCGAGCAGCCAGCGGGCGAGACGGGGGTTGGCCGACAGCCACGAGTCGTCTTCGGCCAGCCAGCGGCGCCGGTAGTCGGCCATCCGCCACCGGAAGAGGGGCCAGGTCGCCACGGGGACGAGAGCCGCCTCGTGCGCCCAGTACTCGACGTAGCGACCGGGGCCGTCGAGCGTGAGGCGATCGAGGTTCGCCCGGTCGTAAGCCCCGAGTCGGGCGAAGAGCGGGAGGTAGTGGCTGCGCTCGAAGACGTTCACCGAATCGATCTGCAGCAGCCCGAGACGGTCGATCGTCGCGTTCAGGCGACGGGTGCCCGCAGGAGCCGTCGAGCCCGAGCCGAGACCCTGGGCGGCGAGCGCCACTCGACGCGCGAGAGCGGGGGAGAGCTGATCGGGGGGCACGCCGACGACTGTAGCGTCGGCCTCCGACACCGTCCCTCCCCGTCGAGAGCCCCCGCACGTATGCCGACCACGGAATATCACGGGTGGCTCGGCATCAGGGCGAGGGTCTTACACTGAGCGCATGATGCGGCGAAGCAGGCCCCCGCGCAGCGCGGTCGAGTCCCCTCCCCCTGGCGCCGCCCCGGTCGCCCCGGGTGCCGATCCGTCCGTGTCGCGGAGCATGGTCATCGCCGGTGCCTGGTCGTGGCGGATCCTCGTCGTGGTCGGCGTCATCGCCGTCTTCGTCTGGCTCGTCATCCAGCTGCGCATCATCGTCATCCCCTTCATGGTCGCCCTCCTCGTCTCGGCGCTGCTCGTGCCCTTCTCGAGCTGGCTGCAGCGCCACCGCTGGCCCAAGTGGGTCGCCGTCGTCGTCAGCCTCGTGGGTCTGATAGTCGTCGTGGCGGGTCTGTTCTACGCCGTCGTCGTCCAGATCATCGACGGCGCACCCGAGCTGCGCGACCGGTCCGTCGCCTCCTACGGCCAGTTCCGCGACTTCCTGCTGACCTCCCCGCTCCATCTCACCGAGGGGCAGATCAACGGCTACCTGAGCGACGCCATCGCCGCACTTCAGCAGGACTCCCAGCCGCTCCTGCAGGGGGCGCTCTCGGTCGGTTCGACGGCGGGCCACATCGCGGCCGGGCTCGTCCTGATGCTCTTCGCGACGATCTTCATCCTGGTGGGCGGGTCCGACATCTGGCGCTGGCTGGTCCGCATCTTCCCCTCGAAGGCCCGCCGTGCCATCGACGGCGCCGGGCGTGCCGGCTGGCTGACGCTGACGAACTTCGTCAAGGTGCAGATCTTCGTCGCCTTCGTCGACGCCGTCGGCATCGGGCTGGGCGCCTTCTTCCTCGGTCTGCCCCTGGTCGTCCCGATCGCGATCGCCGTCTTCCTCGGGTCGTTCGTCCCCGTCGTGGGCGCCGTGGCCACGGGAGCCGTCGCCGTCGTGATCGCGCTGGTCTACAACGGCTGGGTGGTGGCGCTGCTGATGCTCGCCGTCGTCATCCTCGTGCAGCAGATCGAGGGGCACCTCCTGCAGCCCTTCGTGATGGGCAGCGCCGTCAAGGTGCACCCGCTCGCGGTGGTCTTCGCGGTCGCCGCGGGCACCCTCCTCGCGGGCATCCCGGGCGCCCTCTTCGCCGTGCCGGTCGTCGCCGTCCTCAACGTCATGATCACCTACGTCGCCAGGGGGGCGTGGCGCGAGTCGCCGCCGGCCTCCCTCGACGTCGTCACAGAAAGCCGTGCCGCCGATGTCTGACCTCACCCTCGCGGGCCCCACACTGGCCGAGATGAAGGAGGCGCGGGTCCGGGTCTCGCAGGTCGCCCGCGTCACTCCGATGGAGAAGCTCGAGGTTCCTCGCCGAGGTGCTGGGTTCGCCGGTGTACCTCAAGTGCGAGAACCTGCAGCGCACCGGCTCGTACAAGATCCGCGGCGCGTACAACCGGCTGACGCAGCTGACCGATGCGGAGCGCGCGCGGGGAGTGGTCGCGGCGTCGGCCGGCAACCACGCCCAGGGAGTCGCCTTCGCGGCACGTGAGATGGGTGTCCGAGCGACCATCTTCATGCCGGTGGGCGTCGCGCTGCCGAAGCTGCAGGCCACGAAAGACTACGGCGCCGACGTCGTGCTGAGCGGGCACTCCGTCGAGCAGGCGCTGCGGGCGGCGCAGGAGTTCTCGGACTCCACCGGCGCGGTCTTCATCCCGCCCTTCGACCACCCCGACGTGATCGCCGGGCAGGGCACGGTGGGGCTCGAGATCCTCGAGCAGGTGCCCGACGTCGACACCGTCATCGTCCCGATCGGCGGCGGCGGGCTCATCTCGGGGATCGCGAGCGCACTCGCCCAGACCAGCGCCGAGACCGGCAGGAAGATCCGCATCATCGGGGTGCAGGCGGTCAACGCCGCCCCGTACGCGGTCTCGATGAAGCGCGGCGTCCGCACCGACATCGAGACGCAGCCCACGATCGCCGACGGGATCGCCGTGGCGCGACCGGGGGTCCTGAACTTCGAGATCGTCCGTGAGACGGTCGACGAGGTCGTCACCGTCGGCGACGACGACACCGCCCGGGCGATCCTGGTCATGCTCGAGCGCGCCAAGCTCGTGGTCGAGGCGGCCGGCGCGGTGGGCGTCGCGGCCGTCTTGACCGAGCAGGTGCGCGATCTCGGCACGACGGTCATCGTGCTGAGCGGCGGCAACATCGATCCGCTGATGATGGAGCGCGTGATCGGACGGGGCCTCGCCGCCGCCGAACGCTACCTGAAGATGCGCATCGGCCTGCCCGATCGTCCCGGGCAGCTGGCGCGGGTGTCTGAGATCCTGGCCGACGCCAATGCGAACGTCGTCGAGGTGCTGCACACCCGACACGGCCGCGGGCTCCAGATCAGCGAGGTCGAACTCGAGCTGAGCATCGAGACGCGCGGGCCCGATCACGTCGAAGAGGTCATCCAGCGTCTCCGCGATGCGGGCTTCACCCCCGACGTCGACTTCTGATCGAGGTCGACGTCGGGGCGTCGGCTACGGCGTGTAGGTGTCGACGGCGGTGATCTCGACGGTGATCTCCTTGCCGTTCGGCGCGGTGTAGCTGGTGGTCGTGCCCACGGCGAGGCCGTTGATGGCCTGGCCGAGAGGGCTGGTCTCGCTGTAGACCGAGAGGTCGCTGCCGGCGGCGATGATCTCGCGGTTGCCGAGGAGGAACGTGCTCGGGTCGCCGGCGATCGTCGCGGTGACGACGGTGCCGGGCCCGACGATGCCGGCGGCGGCCGTCGACTCGCCGACCGTGGCGTTCTTCAGCAGGTTGGTCAGCGTGCGGATGCGCGCCTCCATCTTGCCCTGCTCGTCTTTGGCGGCGTGGTAGCCGCCGTTCTCCTTCAGGTCGCCTTCTTCGCGGGCGGCCTCGATGCGGCTGGTGATCTCGTGGCGGCCTTCGTTGCTGAGCGTCGCCAGCTCGGCCTCGAGGCGGTCACGGGCGTCGGGGGTGAGCCACGTGGTGGCGTTGTCGTTCGTCATGGTGTTCTCCGTTCGTACGGCGGATCTTCCGATGCGCTGAGGATCGGACCGTTCGGCACGGCGACCGGGAGGCGCGCCCACCGAAAAAAGGAGACCGGCCGACTGGCCGGTCTCGTCATTCAGAGCAGTCTAGGGAAGCCAGCACTGGTAGATCAAGCCCGTGACGGCCCGTTCGGAGGTCGCCAGCGTGGTCGTGTAGGTCGACGTGAACTGCGGTGCGGGGGGCAGGTCGACGACCTTCCAGCCGACGATCGCGAACTTGTCGCTCTGCGCCTGCACCGCGCAGCTGACCCGGGTGCCGGCCTCGACGCTGATCGTGTACTGCACGTCGATGCTGTCGTCGCCGCCGACCGTGTACCCGAGGTCGCGGGTCTCGAGCTTCGAGCCGTTGCCGTCGAATGCGGCGAAGACGACCCACGCGCCGAAGACCACGACGAAGGCCGCGGCGACCACGATCGCGATCAGTCGGCGTCGACGCGTGGCGGCGGGGGTGCGCCCGTAGCGCGCGTCGAGATGACCGTCGACGGGCTGGGCCGGATCGGCCTCGGTCGACGGGGGTGCGGGGGGCGTGGACGCCACTCTGATCTCCGTCCGATTATCCTTAGGGGGAGGGTAGCAACGTCTGCTCTGCACGAATTGCGAGGAACATGTGACCCTGCGCCTCCTGGCGGTACACGCCCACCCGGACGACGAGTCGAGCAAGGGCTCGGCGACGTACGCCCTCTACCGCAGTCTCGGTGTCGAGGTGCTCGTCGTCAGCTGCACCGGCGGCGAGCAGGGCTCGATCCTGAACGAGCGGATCGAGGCGCGGCACCACGCCGAACGCGACATCGCCGGTCTCCGGGTGCTCGAGATGCAGCGGGCACAGCAGGCCCTCGGCGTCGACCACCTGTGGCTCGGCTACGCCGACTCCGGGCTCCCTCCCGAAGGTGAGCCCGTCGCGGTCAACAGCTTCGCGACGATCCCGCTCGAGATCAGCACCGAGCCGCTCGTCGCCGTCATCCGCCGGTTCCGGCCACAGGTGCTCGTCACGTACGACGAGAACGGCGGGTACCCGCACCCCGACCACATCCGCAGCCACGAGATCTCGATGGCCGCGTATCGGGCCGCCTCCGACGCCGACCGCTACCCGATCGCGGGCGAACCCTGGCAGATCGACAAGGTCTACTACGACCGCATCATGAACACCGCCCGCCTGAAGTCGATGCTGACCCACCTGCAGCAGGCCGACGCCGAGTCGCCCCTCATCGAGCGCCTCACCGAGATGCTCGAGTGGATGGGCGCCCGACCCGACCTGGCGACCACGCACGTTCCGGCGTCCGACTTCTTCCCGGTCCGCGACGAGGCGCTCCGCGCACACGCCAGCCAGGTGCCCCTCGACAGCGCGTTCTTCTTCTGGCCCCACGAGCTTCAGGTCGCGGCGTGGCCGACGGAGGACTTCCAGCTCATCGAATCGAGAGTCGAGACGACCATGCCCGAGAACGACCTGTTCGCCGGTGTGACCGACGACGACACCGGCCTGATCGGGGCGATCCGATGAGCGCCCTCGGCGACGCGACCCTCTCGGCCTCGGTGCGCCTCCTCGCCCAGCCGTCGACGCCCGATGCGACGCTGCCGGCGTCGACCGTGCCCGACGTCGACGTGACCCCGGGCGTCTGGGGCTTCGTGGCGATCGCCTTCGTGGCGGTCGCGACGGTGCTGATCATCGTCGACATGACCCGGAGGGTCCGTCGCACGCGCTACCGCGGCGAGGTCCGCGAGCGCATCCAGGCGGAGCGCGACGGGGCCGCCTCTGGCGAGACCGGTGCCTCGGGCGACGGCATGGCCTCCGGCGACGGCGCTGGGCGTGCCGACGGCCACGCACCCGACGGCCACGCAGCCGACGGCGACCCGTCTGCAGGGCCCTCCGTCCGCGACTGACCGGCGCGCGCCTCCACGGCTCGAGGGCGGCGGGCGACGCGGGCGGTCCTCGACGGAAGGCCTAGAAGCTCGGCGGGTTCAGGGCGAGCAGCAGGATGCCCGTCCAGTGGCAGAGGTAGGCGAGCACCGTCAATGCATGGAACAGCTCGTGGAACCCGAAGCGCCCCGGTGCGGGGTTGGGCCGCTTGAGGGCGTAGAACACGGCGCCGACGATGTACATCAGGCCGCCGGTCAGGACGAGCACCGTCATCGGGACGCTCGCCGCCAGCAGGTCGCCGGTGAAGCCGAGCGCGCCGACCCCGAGCAGGATGTACAGCGGCACGTACAGCCAGCGGGGCGCCCCGAGGAAGAAGATCCGGAAGAGGATCCCGAGACCCGCACCCGTCCAGACGAGGGTGAGCAGGAGGGTCGACGTCGCGGGCGGCAGAGCGATGACCGCGATCGGGGTGTACGTGCCCGCGATCAGCAGGAAGATGTTCGCGTGGTCGAGTCGCTTCAAGAACCGCTTCGCCCCCGGGCTCCACGGGAACCGGTGATACGTCGCGGAGATGCCGAACAGCAGGAGCGACGTCGTCATGAAGACCGCGGAGGCCCACGTCGCGGCCGTCCCGTCGGAGACCACCACGAGGACGACGCCCGTCGCGATGGCGATCGGGAAGGTCGCGGCGTGGATCCAGCCGCGCCACGACGGCTTGCGTTCGATCGAGGCGTATTCGAGGCTGTCGTCGAGCAGAGGCAGGTTCGGGATGTCGGCACCGCCGACGCCGTCGCTCACGGGTCGGGTCATGATCCGAGCGTAGGGGAGGGCAGGAGGCGCGGGCCTGGGAATCGACTCGGCGAGCCGGGGTCCACCGGTGGGCTACCGTAGCGGTGTGAAGAGTCGTCGGAGGTCGCCGCTGGCCCGCGGTGTGCTCTACGAGCTCTACCAGAGCCGGCTGCGACGCGAGCTCGACGGCGCCGATCTGCCCCACCACGTCGCCATGATCGTCGACGGCAACCGGCGCTGGGCCAAGCAGCGCATGCTCGAGACCGCCGCCCACGGTCACCGCGCCGGCGCCGCCAAGATCAGCGAGTTCCTCACCTGGTGCGACGATCTGGGCATCCGCGTCGTCACCCTGTACCTGCTGTCGGCCGACAACCTCGGCAACCGAGCCTCTGACGAGCTCACCGAGCTGTTCGGCATCATCGGCGACGTCGCCGACGAGCTCTCGCAGCAGCGCGACTGGCGCGTGCAGCACGTGGGCGCCAGCGACGACCTGCCGCAGGGGCTCCGCGACTCGCTGACCGGCGCCGCCGAGCGCACGGCCGGCAAGAAGGGGCTGCACGTCAACCTCGCCGTCGGGTACGGCGGGCGGCGAGAGATCGCCGACGCGATGCGCAGCATCGTCCGCGAACACGACGCCAAGGGGGGCACCCTCGACGCTCTCGCCGAGGTGCTGACACCGGAGCTGATCGCCGAGCACCTCTACACGGGCGGTCAGCCCGACCCCGACCTCGTCATCCGCACGTCGGGCGAGCAGCGACTGAGCGACTTCATGCTCTGGCAGAGCGCGCACAGCGAGTTCTACTTCGTCGAGGCCTTCTACCCCGATCTCCGCGAGGTCGACTTCCTCCGGGCCGTCCGCGACTTCGCCCTGCGGCACCGACGCTACGGCAGCTGACCCCGCACCTCGATCGACCGCCGCGACGCCCGACGTCGGTGGTCGGCGATACGGTTGACAGCCAGCGACACCCCGAGGAGACCAGCGTGACCACCATCGATGAACTGATCTCGGGGTACACCGACGAACCCGGGTACTTCGACTTCGCCAAGTGGGGCCCGATCTCGCGACCCGTCGTCGAAGAGGAGCGCGCTCTCGTCGACGTCCAGGCTCGTGCCCGATTCGGCTCCGAGGTCGCACTGACCGAGCAGGCCGGGCGGGTCCGGCGGGCCGTCTCGTCCGTGGTCGGGTTCCCGGCCGACCAGGTGGTCTTCCAGCCGGATACGAGCTCGGGTCTCGTCCACACCCTCTTCGGTCTGACGGGGCAGATCCTGATGTCTCCGCGCGACTATCCGAGCGGGCCGGTCGCCGCCACCCGAGCAGCCGCGGCGATGCGCGTGCTCGAGCCCGTCTGGATGGACCTCGACCACGACGTCGTGACCCCGGCCGTCGTGCAGCGCCACCTCACCGACCGGGTGACCGCCGTCGCCGTCAGCCTCGTCGACTATCGCACCGGCTACCTCGTCGACCTCGAGGGCATCCGCCAGGTGATCGGCGACCGGCTGCTGATCGTCGACGCCATCCAGGGGTTCGGCGTCGTCGACGCTCCGTACGGCGTGGCCGACGTGATCGCCTCGGGTGGCCAGAAGTGGGTGCGCGCCGGCTGGGGCACGGGGTTCCTGGCGCTCAGCGAGCGGGCGTCCGCCATGCTGACCCCGGTCTTGAGCGGGGTCGCGGGCACCGAGCTGCGCCTCGGCGGCTCGTACCACGAGACCCTGCCGACCCTGCCGGGTGCGGCGGCATTCCAGATCACGAACCCCGACCCGATCGCGCAGGCGCGGTTCTCGACCGCCCTCGAAGGCATCGCGTCGGTCGGCGTCGCCGCGATCTCGCGAGAGATCGCCCACCGGGCATCGCGGCTGATCGACATCGCCGACGAGTTCGCGCTGCCGGTCGTCTCGCCCCGAGACGAGGCCGAGCGCGCCGGCATCGTCGTACTCGAACCCTCGCCCGAGCAGATGACCACGCTCACGGCGGCGCTGCTCAACCACGGGGTCACGGCCACCGTGCGCGACACCACCGTGCGGCTCAGCGTGCACCTGTCGACCGACGACGACTCGTTCGACCTGCTGCGTGGCGCGTTGACCTCGTTCGGGACGACCGTCTACTACTGACCCGCGCCTCCTCGGTCGACCCGCGCCTCCTGCCCTGCGAGGACTCCGCGCGCTCGCGAGCTGTTCACGTGTTCGTCACACGACACGGCGGGTCGTGTGCGGCCGGTCGTCGGGCGACGACGTAGGTTCGACCCATCGGGCACAGGGTCCGATCGAGTCGGCCACGAAAGTTCGCCTCGCAACTGCTCCGCGGCCGTCTCCGCCGAAGGTACCGAACGCATCAGCGCTCGGAGATGGAGTGGTCGTGACCGCGCTCAACAACCCCCAGACCGAACAGCCCCGCACCTCGACGAGCATCGGGGAGGCGCGATCCGGCTCGGTCGCGCAACGCACCTACGTGCTCGACACGTCGGTGCTCCTGTCGGATCCCCAGGCTCTCCTCCGCTTCGCCGAACACGACGTGGTGCTGCCCGTTGTCGTGATCAGCGAGCTCGAGGGCAAGCGTCACGACCCCGAGCTGGGCTACTTCGCGCGCCAGGCGCTGCGGCTGCTCGACGACCTGCGGCTGAAGCACGAGAGACTCGACTTCCCCGTCGAGGTCGGTGACGGTGGGTCGTTCCGCGTCGAGCTCAACCACTCGAACATGTCGGTGCTGCCGTCGGGTCTGCAGCTCAACGACAACGACTCGCGCATCCTCGCCGTCGCCTCCAACCTCGCCAACGACGGACTCGCCGTGACCGTGGTCTCGAAGGATCTCCCGCTGCGGGTCAAGGCGGCCTCGATCGGCCTCGCGGCGGAGGAGTACCGCGCCGAACAGGTCGTCGACAGCGGCTACACCGGGCAGACCGACATCGACGTCTCGAGCGAGCAGATGGCCGCGTTCTACGAGACCGAGAGGCTGAGCTCGCGGGCGCTGGCCGACGTCCCCGTGAACACGGGCGTGGTCGTGCACTCCGACCGGGGCTCGGCCCTGGCACGCGTGGTGTCGCAGGGTGAGGCGCGGCTCGTCCGCGGCGACCGCGACGTGTTCGGGCTCAACGGGCGCTCGGCCGAGCAGCGTCTCGCCATCGACCTGCTGCTCGATCCCGAGGTCGGCATCGTGTCGCTCGGGGGCAGCGCGGGCACGGGCAAGTCGGCCCTCGCGCTCTGCGCCGGGCTCGAAGCCGTGCTCGAGAAGCAGCAGCACCGCAAGATCATGGTGTTCCGGCCGCTGTACGCGGTCGGCGGCCAGGATCTCGGCTACCTGCCGGGCGACGCCGGCGAGAAGATGAATCCCTGGGGGCAGGCGGTCTTCGACACCCTGGGCGCCCTCGTCTCGCAGAACGTGCTCGACGAGATCGTCGAGCGGGGGCTGCTCGAGGTGCTGCCCCTGACCCACATCCGCGGGCGGTCGCTGCACGACGCGTTCGTCATCGTCGACGAGGCGCAGTCCCTCGAGCGGAACGTCCTGCTCACCGTGCTGTCGCGCATCGGCCAGAACTCGCGAGTCGTCCTCACCCACGACGTGGCGCAGCGCGACAACCTCCGCGTGGGGCGGCACGACGGCGTGGCTTCGGTCATCGAGACGCTCAAGGGGCACCCGCTGTTCGGCCACGTCACACTGATGCGGTCGGAGCGGTCGGCCATCGCCGCGCTGGTCACCCGGATGCTCGAGTCCACCGACCTGGCCTAGGCACCGCCGCCGCCGGCCCTGCTGCGCGGTCGGCAACTCAGGTTCAGCCGCACGATCGTGTCTGTTCTGCACGGGTACGGGCCTGCGAGCCTGAGTTGCCGACCGAAGAGG
The DNA here is from genome assembly GCF_979258095.1 of Frigoribacterium sp. AC394. NCBI lineage: Bacteria > Bacillati > Actinomycetota > Actinomycetes > Micrococcales > Microbacteriaceae > Frigoribacterium > Frigoribacterium sp. AC394. Next base: position 2,767,457 of record NZ_OZ409834.1, read on the forward strand.
ATTCGAGGTCGGTCAGGTCAGGGGGCCGCCTTGCGGCGTGGTCGGGATTCGAGCACGGGCGCGCCGGCCGGATGCTGCCTGCTGCCCGGTCGGCAACTCAGGTTCAGCCGCACGATCGTGTCTGTTCTGCACAGGTACGGGCCTGCGAGCCTGAGTTGCCGACCGAAGCGGATTCGAGGTCGGTCAGGTCAGGGGGCCGCCTTGCGGCGTGGTCGGGATTCGAGCACGGGCGCGCCGGCCGGATGCTGCCTGCTGCCCGGTCGGCAACTCAGGTTCAGCCGCACGATCGTGTCTGTTCCGCACAGGTACGGGCCTGCGAGCCTGAGTTGCCGACCGGGTGCGGGCCCGAAGGCGCGGCGCGGCGCGGGGTCGAGTCGAGGCGCTGCGCGTGATCCCACCCCAGATGCTCGCCAGCTCGATCCGTCCCCAGGGCCGCCCCCTGACCAGGTGCCAGGCCCGGTCACCGAGCAGTCTTCCGGCATGGAGCAACTCGCAGCACTCGTCACCGACCTGGGTGGTGTCGCGCACAAACGGCAGCTCGTGGCGCAGGGCGCCACCGATCGTCTCCTCACGGCCAGTGTCCGGTTCGGGTCGCTGCATCGGGCCCGGCGCGGCTGGTACACGGTCTTCCCGCCCGGCGATCCCCGGCACGAGGCCGTGCGCATCGGCGGCCGCCTCACGGGCGCCTCTCTCCTGGCCCTGCACGGTGCGTGGTTGTGGACGCCGCCGCCCGTCACGGTGGCCGTCTCGGCGAATGCGTCTCGGCTCCGAGCCCGTCACGGGGCGACTGTCGTCTGGCGTCCGCGCGTGCTCCCGTCCGGCCCGGTTCGCGATCGACCGACGCCACCGTGGGCGGTGCCCCTCGAGGAGGCGCTGGTCACGGCCGTCCTCGGCCTCCCTCTCGACGAGGCGGTCGCCCTGCTCGACTGGTCGCTCGCCAGCGGGCGGTTCACGCGGGTCGAGTTGGCAGAGGCGTTCGCCCACCTGCCGGAGAATCGCGCCTCGATCGTCGACTGGGCGGACCAGCGGAGCGAGAGCTTCATCGAGAGCCTGATCAGAGCCACGTTCGTCTCACTCGGGCATGACGTCCGCCTGCAGGTCCCCGTGGGTCCGCGCGATGCCCGACGCATCGACATCGTCATCGACGAGGTGGTGGCTCTCGAACTCGACGGCCGAGCCTTCCATGCAGACACGTTCGACGCCGACCGGCACAAGGACATCACCGTGACGATCGCGGGGAGGGTCGCGCTCCGCTGCGGGTACGGCATGGTCCGAGACGAGCGGGGCCTGCTCGTCGAGGCGGTCCACGCGATCATCCGGCGTTCACGTGCCGTGAGCACGGCGTCGAGGCGATGCCGCGATTCGCACCATGGGGCCTGCCTCGGCGCCGAGCCCTGGCGTGTCGGCGCGTCGAGGGCTCCTCGACCTCACCGGCCACGGACGGCCCCATTCGCAGCTACGCGTGCAGGCTCCCCGACCCGGCTGTCTCGAGCGGGTCGGTCATGATGACGTCGACCCTCGACACGGCACACGCGCCGTCCGCCGATCGCGTGCTCGAGCTCGGGGCCATCGTGGTGCTGGGCGGACTCGCCGTGACGGTCGCGCCCGATGCCGGCGCACAGGTCTCGTTCCTCACGGTCGCGACGGTGACCCCCGCCCTGGTGAGGCACGATCTGACCGTCCGGCGACTACCGAACCCTCTGGTGGGGTTGCTCGCAGCCGCCTTCGTGGTCGGCGGTGTCATCCGGCTGATCGACTCCGGTCTGTTGTCGGCGTCGATCCCCTTCGGCTGGGCCGCACTCTGGTTCGCCGTCGCGTTCGCGCTCGCCGTGGGTGGCGCGTTCGGCATGGGCGACGTCAAGCTCGGTGCGGCGCTCGTCGGCATCGTCGCGCCGTGGGGAGGCATCGCGGTGGGTGCGCTCGTCGCCGGTGCTGGTGTCATCGGCCTGATCGTCGCCGCGACCGCGCTGCTTGCCAGGGGGAGTCGGAGCCGTGGAGTCCCGTTCGGTCCGTGCCTGCTGGCTTCGTTCTGGGCGCTGTCGGTGTTCGGAGGTCCGCTGCTGTGAACAGCTGCACGATCGGAACCCGACCGCGACGGACGGGCGCCCGCGACGAGGAGGCGGGGCCAGGCCCGGGGCAGGACCAGCCGAGGAGGCGCGGCGCCGGTCAGACCGACACCGCGCCTCCTGCAGGGGCGATCGGGTCAGCCCGGGTGGGTCATGCTCAAGACGTCGAGGGCCTTGTCGAGCTGGTCTTCGGTGACCTCGCCGCGCTCGACGAAGCCGAGGTCGACGACGGCCTCGCGCACCGTCATCTTCTGGGCGACGGCGTGCTTGGCGACCTTGGCTGCGGCCTCGTAGCCGATGACACGGTTGAGCGGGGTGACGATGGAGGGCGACGACTCGGCGAGTGCCCGCGCGTGCTCGACATTGGCCTCGAGTCCGTCGATCGTCTTGTCGGCCAGTGCTCGACCGGCGTTCGAGAGCAGACGGATGGACTCGAGCAGCGCTGTTCCCATGACCGGGATGGCGACGTTGAGCTCGAACGCACCCGACGCACCCGCCCAGGCGATGGTGGCATCGTTGCCGATCACGCGGGCGGAGACCATGAGCACGGCTTCGGGGATGACGGGGTTCACCTTGCCGGGCATGATCGACGACCCGGGCTGCAGATCGGGGATGTGCAGCTCGCCGAGCCCGGCGTTGGGGCCGGAGCCCATCCAGCGGATGTCGTTGTTGATCTTCGTCAGGCTGACGGCGAGCACGCGCAGGGCTCCCGAGGCCTCGACGAGGGCGTCGCGCGCACCCTGGGCTTCGAAGTGGTCGAGCGCCTCGGTGACGGGGAGCCCGCTGTCGGCGGCGAGGGCCGCGATCACGCGTTGGGGGAACCCGATCGGCGTGTTGATTCCGGTGCCCGTGGCGGTGCCGCCGAGGGGGACCTCCGCCACGCGGGGCAGCGTGGCCTCGACCCGCTCGATCGCCAGGCGGATCTGTCGTGCGTAACCGCCGAACTCCTGCCCGAGGGTGACGGGCGTGGCGTCCATCAGGTGGGTTCGCCCCGCCTTGACGACGTCGGACCAGGCGGAGGCCTTGCGCTCGAGCGCCTCGGCGAGGTGCGTCAGGGCCGGGACGAGGTCGTGCAGCAGCGCGCCGGTGACGGCCACGTGCACAGAAGTCGGGAACACGTCGTTCGACGACTGCGACGCGTTCACGTGGTCGTTGGGGTGGACCGCGGTGCCGTCGACCGTGCCTGCGAGCGTCGCGAGCACCTCGTTCATGTTCATGTTCGAGGAGGTCCCGCTGCCGGTCTGGTAGACGTCGACGGGGAACTGGTCGTGGTGCCGGCCGCCGATGACCTCGTCGGCGGCGGAGACGATCGCGGCGGAGACGGCGGGGGCGACGATGCCCATCTCGCCGTTGACCAGCGCGGCGGCTCTCTTGATGCGGGCGAGGGCGACGATCTGGGCCGGCTCGAGACCGGTGCCCGAGATCGGGAAGTTCTCGACCGCGCGCTGGGTCTGAGCCCGGTACAGAGCCGATGCGGGCACCCGCACCTCGCCCATCGTGTCGTGCTCGATGCGGTACTCGGATGTGGTCACGTCGTCGTGGTCCCTTCTTCGGCCCTCATGGGGCGCTGGCGACCCGGGGCGGCCGCCCCGGGATGGTTCTCAGAGACGGCCCACGACGACCGACGGGTCGACGCGGCCGTTGGCGAGTGCGTAGTTGGCCCCGACGACCGCGAGACGGCCCTCGGCGATCGCAGTGGCGATGAGGGCGGACGAGCCGACGAGCGACTGGACGGACGCTTCGATGTGCAGCTTGCCCACGCTGCGGGGATCCAGGGCGGCACCGGGCTCGAGATCGATCGTGGCCCGTCGGACGGAGGGGACGATCATGTCGATCAGCCCGCCGAGGAACCTCGACCCGGGAGGCGCCTCGGACGTCAGCGAGTCGATGGCGGTGGCCACGGCGCCGCAGCTGTCGTGCCCGAGGACGACGATCAGGGGGACGTTCAGCACGGAGACGGCGTATTCGAGCGACGCGATGACGGTGTCGCCGACGACCTGCCCCGCGTTGCGGACGACGAAGAGGTCGCCGAGGCCGACGTCGAAGATGATCTCTGCCGCCAGTCGCGAGTCGGCGCAGCCGAAGAGGGCGGCGACGGGCTTCTGGCCACCGGCCAGGCTCGACCGGTGATCGCTGTCCTGGTGCGGGTGGTCGGGGGTGCCGGCCACGAAGCGCTCGTTGCCGTCGGTCATGCGACGCCACGAGTCGCCGGGGGTCTGCGGGGGAGTCGGGGTGATGGGCTGCGATGTCATGTTCAGTCGTCCGTCTCGTCGGCGATGTCGGCGGCCAGCGCCGTCGCCAGGGCCTCGAAGTCGGCGTCGTCGGCCGTTCCGTGCAGCACGTACGAGCTGCGGCCGACGGTCGTCGTCAACGAGTAAGCGTAGTTGCCGGCGTCGTCGTCGTCGCGTCGGTCGTAGACCGTCCAGTCGACCCCCTCGATCTCGCGGGCGGAGGTGGCGGCGCGATTGTCGACGGCGGCTGCGAGCCAGGTGTCGTTGGCGTCGATGCCCTGCTCGAGAGCGATGAACTGCTCGCCCGGGGTGATGAAGCCGATGTACCAGACATCGACGTCGTCGGGCGTGGACGTGTCGATGTCGGCCCGGTTCGAACTCCAGGAGTCGGGCAGGACGGGGGCGGCGAGCGGCACGTCGACACTGGCCTGAGCCTGGGAGGCCACGGTGGCGTAGTCGATGTCCTGCCGGTTGACGGTTCCGTCGGGGCGCACGACGACCAGGATGAGGAACAGGACGATGCCGAGCGATGCGACGATCGACAGCGTCAGATTGATCGCCGTCTGGTTCGCGTAGTGCTTGCGGGTGTTCTCGGCCTTGCGCGCGGCCGTCTCGGCCGGTGTCTCGGGTCGGCCCAGCTCGGCGACGATGCGTGGGCCCTGATCGCGTCGACCGCGGCCCCGTCTCGGGGTGCTCACGACGCGGGTGCCTGTCGTCTGGCGGCTTCGAGGCGCTCGCGAGCACCCATCAGCCATTCTTCGCAGCGGCGGGCCAGCGCCTCGCCGCGCTCCCAGAGGGCGAGGGACCGCTCGAGCGTGGACGCACCCTGCTCGAGCTCGGACACGACCGAGACGAGCTCGTCGCGCGCCTGCTCGTAGCTCAGGGAGGCGATGTCGGCGGGGAGAGCGACCGCGGTGCCGTCGGCCGACGAGACGTCGGGCGACGAGCTGTTCGCGTTCGAGGCGTCGGAGGGGGCGTTGTCCACGATGTCGATCCTAACGAGGGGTTTGCGAGGCGGGGTGAGAGCGACCGGCGCCCGATGCGCGTGACTGCCTCGTGCCTCCTGGGGAGGGATGGTCGTCGATCGGTCCGCTCGACTCGCCGGTCGAGACCGCCGTCAGACCGCCGCCGGAGAGCGTGAGCAGCAGCTCGGTGTCGCGAGGCGCATCGGAGGGGTCGTGCAGGACGGACCCGCCCGGCAGCTGCACGATCGCGTACCCGCGGCGGAGCGTGCCCTGCGGGGACAGCGCCCGGAGACCAGCGGTCAGCTCGGCGACCCGGGTCTCGCCCCGCTCGACGCCTCGGACGACGAGTTCTCGGCCCCGCGCGACGGCTCTGACGATCTCGTCGGCTCGGACGTCGACGAGGGTCTGCGGGGACGCGAGCACCGGGCGGCTGCGGATCTGCTCGAGCCGGTCGACCTCGGTGGCGACGAGCGCCGTCAGCCTCTGCCCGATGCGAGCGCGGGCCTGCTGCACTCGAGAGAGCTCTTCGGTGACGTCGGGGACGACCCGTTTGGCGGCGTCGGTGGGCGTCGAGGCGCGCAGATCGGCCACTTCGTCGAGCAGCGGACGGTCGGCTTCGTGACCGATGGCGCTGACGACGGGGGTCGTGCAGGCGGCGACCGCCCTGATCAGCGTCTCGTCGCTGAAGCCCAGGAGGTTCTGGAAGTCGCCCCCGCCTCGGGCCACGATGATGACGTCGACCTCGGGATCGGCGTCGAGCCGCTGCACGGCAGCGGTCACCTCGGAGACCATCCGGTCGCCTTGCACCGCGGCGTGCACCACCCGGAACTCGACGGACGGCCACCGCAGCTGCGCGTTGCGGAGCACGTCCTTCTCGGCGTCGCTGTCTCGGCCCGTCACGAGCCCGATGCACTGGGGCAGGAACGGCAGACGTCTCTTGCGCTCGGGCGCGAACAGCCCTTCGCCCGTGAGCTTGACCCGCAGTCGCTCGAGTCGCTCGAGGAGGTCTCCGAGCCCGACGTGCCGCATGTCGAACACCTGCATGGTCAGCGAGCCGCCCTTGACCCAGTAGTTGGGCTTGACGGCGGCGACGACCCGGTCGCCCTGCTTGAGATCGGCGGGCACCCGCGACTTGACGCTCGACCAGATCGAGAACGACACCGTCGCGTCCTGTTCGAGGTCTCGGAGCTTGCCGTAGACGTTGCCCCCCGACACGTTCCACTGCGTGATCTCGCCCTCGACCCAGGCCGTGCCCAGTCGGTCGATCCAGTCGCGCACCTTGGTGGCGAGCAGGCCGACGGGCCAGGGGGCGTCCGCCGTGGGCGGCGGGGGCACGATCGTCATTCGTCTCCTGTCGTCGACCGATGTCGAGGATGCTCGGTGAGGGTGGGCAGGGTCGGTCTCGGCCGCATCGACACGACTCGACCCGCCGCTCTCAGTACGCGACCAGTCGTCGCACCTACAATCGACTGGTGAGCCATATCACCAACGGCGCCCTTGCCATCGACCTGCCGACACCGCGTGTTCCTGCGGTGCGTAACAGGCTAAGGGATACCCCTGTCACTGGACACAAGCGTGTGCTGCTCGCGGCCCCACGCGGCTACTGCGCGGGCGTGGATCGAGCGGTGATCGCCGTCGAGAAGGCGCTGGAGCACTACGGTTCTCCCGTCTACGTGCGCAAGCAGATCGTCCACAACGTCCACGTCGTGTCGACCCTCGAGAGCCAGGGCGCGATCTTCGTCGACGAGGTCGACGAGGTCCCCGAGGGTTCGCACATCGTCTTCAGCGCCCACGGGGTCTCGCCGGCCGTCGTGCAGGGCGCGGCCGACCGCCAGCTGCAGGCCATCGACGCCACCTGCCCGCTCGTCACGAAGGTGCACCGCGAGGCCGTGCGCTTCGGCAGCCAGGGTCGGCACATCATCCTCATCGGTCACGCCGGGCACGAAGAGGTCGAGGGCACCATGGGGCACGCGCTCGATCGCACCACCCTCGTGCAGAACCCGGAGGAGGTCGACGACCTCGTCATCGACGACCCCGAGAATCTCGTGTGGCTCTCGCAGACCACGCTGAGCGTCGACGAGACCATGGAGACCGTGCGCCGCCTGCGCGAGCGGTTCCCGACCATCCAGAACCCGCCGAGCGACGACATCTGCTACGCCACGCAGAACCGCCAGGTCGCCATCAAGAAGGTCGCCCCCGAGGCCGATCTCGTGATCGTGGTCGGGTCCGCCAACAGCTCGAACAGCGTCCGTCTGGTCGAGGTCGCCCTCGAGCACGGGGCCAAGGCCGCCTACCGCGTCGACTTCTCGTCCGAGATCCGCCAGGAGTGGCTCGACGGCGTCGAGACCGTCGGCGTCACCTCGGGCGCCTCGGTTCCCGAGATCCTCGTCAAGGAGGTGCTCGACGACCTCGCCGACGCCGGCTACCTCGACGTCGCGGAGGTCGTCACGGCCGAGGAGGACCTCATGTTCTCGCTGCCGAAGGAGCTCCGTAAGGACGCGAGCGGTCAGGTCGACGCGCGCGGCCTCGGCGGTCGGACCCGATGACCGACGAGCGTCAGCAGCAGCAGCAGCAGCCCGTACGTGACGAGCGTCCCCGCCCGCGGTACGGCGAGTACGCACCGGAGGGGTGGGTCAGCCCCGTCGCCCCGGTCGAGACGGAGACCCCGCCGGCGGGCCGGAGCGACGGCCCCGCGCCTATCCCGCAGGCGGCCCCTCGAGACGCGACGACCCCCGGTGCGTGGGGTGCGCCTCCTCGTCCCGGTGCGGGTGATCTCTCGGGAGCCCGCCGCTTCGATCGGGTCGCCACGTTCGTTCTGCTGGGCATCGGTCTCTACAGCGTGATCTCGAACGTGGTGATGGCCTCGAAGTTCTCGTCGTCACTGCTCTCCGCCCTCAGCGGCGCCGGCTACTCGACCGACGCCTTCACCGGCCAGGAGGCCCTGCAGCGCTCCGGCGTGATCATCGCCGTGCTGACCGTGGCGGTCTTCGCGATCACCCTCATGTGGAGCATCCGTCGTCTCGCCGCCCGCAAGGTGACCTTCTGGGTGCCGTTGTCGGCCGGCGTGCTGATGTCGATCGTGCAGATGGTCCTCGTGCTCGTCGTCCTGTTCGGCGACGCGGCCTTCGTCCAGTCGATCCTCGACGGTTCGGGCCCCTCGCTCTGACGCTCTGATACGACGAGAACGGGCCCGCAGCGCATGCTGCGGGCCCGTTCGTCAACTACGGCGAGGAGAGCCGAGGAGGCGCGGGTCAGCTTCCCGACTGACCGAACGAGCCGAGCTGCCTGGTCGCCTCGACGACTCGGGCCGCCATGGCGGACTCGGCGACCTTGCCCCAGGCGCGGGGGTCGTACTGCTTCTTGTTGCCGACCTCGCCGTCGGCCTTGATGAAGCCGTCGTAGTTCTTCAGCACGGTGTCGGCGATCGAGCGGCTGAAGGCGTACTGCGTGTCGGTGTCGAGGTTCATCTTGACGACGCCGTTCGAGACGGCCTCGCGGATCTCGGCGTCGGACGAGCCGGAGCCACCGTGGAACACGAGCTCGAGGGGCTTCTCGGCCGTGTCGAAGCGCTCGCGGATGCCCTGCTGGATCTCGCCGAGCAGCTCGGGGCGCAGCTTCACGTTGCCAGGTTTGTAGACCCCGTGCACGTTGCCGAAGGTCAGGGCGGCGATGTACCGGCCGTTCTCGCCGAGGCCCAGGGCCTCGACGACCCGGGTGACGTCGCCGACCGTCGTGTACAGGGCGTCGTTCGTGCCCTCGTGCTCGACGCCGTCCTCTTCGCCGCCGACGACGCCGATCTCGACCTCGAGGATGGCGTTGATCGCGCGGGTGCGCTTGAGCATGTCTTCGGCGATGGAGATGTTCTCGTCGAGGGGCACCGCCGAGCCGTCCCACATGTGCGACTGGAAGAGCGGGTTGCGACCCGCTCGCACCTCCTCCTCGCTGGCGGCGATGAGCGGCAGCACGAAGCCGTCGAGGGCGTCCTTCGGGCAGTGGTCGGTGTGGAGGGCCACGGTGATCGGGTAGTTCTTCGCGACCTCGGTCGCGAACTTCGCGAAGGCGATGGCCCCGGCCGCGCGGTTCTTGACGGTGTGCCCGGCGAAGTAGTCCGCGCCTCCTGTCGTCACCTGGATGATGCCGTCGCTGCCCGCCTCGGTGAGACCCTGCAGAACGGAGTTGATCGTCTGCGACGACGAGACGTTCACGGCCGGGTAGGCGAAGCCCTTGGTCTTGGCCTTGTCGAGCATCTCGGCGTACTGCTCAGGGGTTGCGACGGGCATTGCATCTCCTTCGATTGCGGGTGGTGGCTGCAGCCACCACCCTAGTCAGCGACGATCGGGTGACGCCCGCAGGCCTCACCGGGGGTCGTGCCTCGACAGGCGTCGGCGCCGGAGGGCGAGCAGAACGAGCCCGGCGACGGCCAGGGCCGCGCCGGCGAGGGCCGGGCCCGCGGCGTCGGCGCCGGTGAAGGCCAGCCTCGGTGCGTCCGTGTCGCCGGGCGTCCTTGACGTCGTGGAGTCTCCGGTGCTGGTGCCGGTGCCGCTATCGGAGCCCTGGTCGGGCAGCGGGGGAGTCCCGTCGCCCACCGGCGCCGGCAGCATCCCGGCATCGAGCCGATCGTGGCGGGTCACTGCCGCCAGACCACCGTCGACGATGATCTCGTCGAGTCGGGTCTCGGCCGCTCCCCGCTCGTCGACGTCCGAGTCGAACTCGTCGTCGCCCGCGTGCTGGAGGGTCCAGCCATGGGGAGCGGCCCCGAAGTCGACGACGTAGTCGCCCGGGCGCAGAGCGGTGAACGCGTAGCGGCCCTCGGCGTCGGTCTCGGTCTCGGCCGTCACGTCGTCGCCGCGGTCGTCCGTCCCGCGCAGGGACACCCCGTGCCCGGCGACCGCGGACTCGTCGTCGGCGCGGACCCCGTCGGCGTCCGAGTCGACCCAGACCCGGCTGCCGATCGATCCGGCCACGGCGCGTGTAGAGGCCACCGTCGACGTCGAGGTCCAGTCGATGCCGCCGACCCTGAGGCCGAAGGTCGAGGCCCAGGTCTCGAGACCCGCCGACGCGCCGTCGACGACCAGGTCGTGGTGCACCTCCGCGCCTGCGGCGATGGGCTCGCTCCTCTCGACCCGGACGCCCGTGACCGCGGCGAAGGAGGCCGGGCAGTCATCGATCCCGAAGTCGTCCGCCAGGCACCAGGTCGTCTCACCGCCGTCGAGGTTGGACGGGTGGACGGGGTCGTGCGAGAGCTCGTCGGAGGGGTTCGTCGTGTATCGGATCACATCCGTCGGAGCGGCGGAGGAGAGCGGCCCGCCCAGCTCGGCCCGCTCGCCGGTGGTGCCTCGCCCGTCGGCGTCGTGGGGGAGGATCGTGATCAACGAGCTGTTCGGCAGGATGGTCGTGCCCGTGTTGCGATACGACAGGGTGAAGGTCGCATCGTCGCCGATCACGCGGACGGGTCGGTCGACGGTCTCCTCCGCGTCGAAGCCGCCGCCCTCGAGGACGGTCACCGTGCGGTGGGCGACTCGGGCCCAGAGAGCCGAGACGTCGCGGGTCGACGCCACCACCGCCTCCAGCCGGGCCTCGCCGCCCACGGGGACGCTGTCGAAGCGGACGTCGAAGGTGAGCGGGTCGATCGTGTCGTTGACCGCGACCGGGGCGATCGACCAGGTGAGCCGCTGGCGGACGACCCCGTCGATCTCGATGCGATCGATCTCGGGGGCCGTGGAGGCGCTCTCCGGCACGAACGACGTGCCGGCCGGCAGATGGGCCTCGACGGTGACGGCCTCGTCGACCCGGTCGCGGGAGGCGTTCGTCAGGCTCGGGTACAAGGCGTAGGTCGTCGTCCCGCCGGCGGTGACGTAGGTCGTCTCGTCAGGCGTGCTGTCGGCGTCGTGACCGGGGTCGACGACGGCGCTCCGGATGCGGGCCATGTTGCTCGTCACGGTGAGGAAGTCGGCCCACCCTCCGTTGGCGGCCTCGGCGTCGCTCCGGTCGTTCGTCCACCCGGCGGTCGGCGACGTGCGGATGGCGGCGAAGGTGCGCGGGCGCGTCTCGTCGTCGAGGCGCGGCTCGATGCGGAGATGAGCGCCGAAGCTGATGGAGGTGGTGCCCGGGTGGTCGTACGTCCAGCGCACCGCACCGACGGACTCGGCGCCGCCCGGCACGGATCGCGGATCGGCGTGCCACTCCAGATCGTCGTCGCCGCAGGTCGCGTCGCGAGCCGTGGTGGGCTCCGAGCCGTCGAAGGCCGCGAACTCGGGTCGGCCCGTCACCGCGGGGAGAGTCGACGTCGCCCAGACGCCGGCGCGCTGCTCGCGGAGCGTCTGCACCGAGTTGTCGAAGACGATGCACGAGACGGCCTCGTGCCACGGAGCCGTGCCGGAGTTGCGGACCCCGAGCATGCTCATGACCGGCTGCGCCGGGGTGACGTACGGCAGGTTGTTCTTGCCCGAGAGGTTGAACGAAGCACCCGTGTCGACGTCGATGCCGAGATAGCGCAGCGACCCGCCGGCACCTGAGCCCTTGCTGATGTCGCGGGCCACGGAGTTGTTCGCGACGGGCTCGCCCTCCCCGTCGTAGTTGGCTCGACCGCTCACGGAGTCGGCGACGAAGTCCCGGTAGGTGTTCGTCGCCCGGAATGATCCCTGCTCGGTGAGCTCGGGGACCCACAGGGAGACGTAGGCCGACACGACGTACGGGAGCGCGCCTCCGAGGATGTCGCTGCCGAGCACGTTCTTGGTGGGGGTCGACGACATCGAGGTGTCGGCCCCGGTGATCGAGATCGACACCGGTTCACCCGGTGCCGCCTGGCTGCAGACGATCGTGCCCGAGTCGACGACGTTGGTCGACCCGCCGCCGACGCCGCCCGGCATCGAGTCCACCTGGCCGGTGTTCGGGCCGCAGGCCGGAGCGTCGTCGAGGGGGGAGAGCACGGCCGGGCTGGCGTCGCCGCCGTACATGCGCGAGACGTCGTCGACGAGGGTCATGCGCTCGCCGAGAGGCTCGACCCCGAGGAGTCCGCCGCCCTCGACGAGACCGTTCCAGTGCACGAGGAGCGGGTAGACGAGGCGGAAGCCGGGAGTGACGCCGTCGGGACCCACGGCCTCGGCGAGCGTGGGCAGGGCGCGATTCATGGACACGTCGTAGCGGGGAGCCGCCGAGACGACGAGCGAGGGGGCGACGGCGCGGACGGGGTCGTCGGCGTCGGCGCGGGCCTCGGCGGTGACCGTCAGAGTCGTCGCGTGAGGGAGGGCGACGGCGACCGAGGCGGCCACGCTCACCGTGCGGGCGCCGCTCGTCAGCGTGCCCAGTCGGCAGCGGAGGACGTCGCCGTCGATGGCGGACCCCTCGCGGGCGCAGTCGTCGGGCAGGCGTGACCAGCCGAGCCCAGGAGGCGCGGTGAGGGAGAACTCGCCACCCGACGCCGTGCCCTCGGTCGTGCCCACGGTCACGCCGTAGACCACCGCGTCACCCGTGCGCACGATGCCGTTCGCGGGGCCGCTGTCGCCCCCGGGGCGGTCGTCCGCCGTGAATCGGCCGAGACCGTCGCTCGTCACGCGGACGGCGATCTCGACGTCGTTCGAGTTCGGCTTGGACGCGGCGGAGGCGATGGACGGGTCGCCGAGGACGACGACGAGCGCGGCCACAGCTGCGGTCAGCACCCTCGCGGATCGACGGGAGGTGAGCTTCATGGGCGCCTTTCGGTGGAACACGAGTTCTGGATGCGATCTGCAAACATATCGCACGTTGTCGAACGTCGACGACGCCGGACTATGCTTCAGGAATGGCTGACTCACCCTCCGGAACCCTCTACTCGCACCCCGATCGAAACCTCGGAATGGAGCTGGTCCGGGCGACCGAGGCGGCCGCGATCCGCTCCGCCCCCTTCATCGGCAAGGGCGACAAGAACGCCGCCGACAAGGCCGCCGTCGACGCGATGCGCAAGTTCCTCGGCACCGTCGCCTTCGACGGCGTCGTCGTCATCGGCGAGGGCGAGAAGGACGAAGCGCCGATGCTCTTCAACGGCGAGCACGTCGGCAACGGCTTCGGCCCCGCCTGCGACATCGCCGTCGACCCCATCGACGGCACGAGCCTCACCGCCGCCGGTCGCATGAACGCCCTGTCGGTCATCGCGGTCAGCGACCGCGGCAGCATGTTCGACCCCAGCGCCGTCTTCTACATGGACAAGATCGTGACCGGGCCCGAGGGCATCGGCATCATCGATCTCGATCGTCCGATCGGCGAGAACATCGTCGCGCTCGCCGCGGCCAAGGGCATCGCCGTCGAGGACATGCAGATCGCGGTGCTCGACCGCCCCCGTCACGCCGACCTGATCGCCCAGATCCGCGCCGTCGGCGCGTCGACCCGTCTGCTGCTCGACGGCGACGTCGCCGGCGGCATCAACGCCGCCCGCCCCGACTCGCGCATCGACATGTGCGTCGGTGTCGGCGGCACCCCCGAGGGCATCATCACGGCCTGCGCCGTGAAAGCCCTCGGCGGTCTCATCCTCACGCGTCTCGCCCCGAAGGACGACGCCGAGCGTCAGAAGGCGATCGACGCCGGTCACGACCTCGACCGCGTGCTCGACCAGGACGACCTCGTCACCGGCGACAACGCCTACTTCGTCGCCACGGGCGTCACCGACGGCGCGCTGGTCGCCGGTGTCACGCGCAAGCAGGGCATGATCCGCACCTCGAGCATCGTGCTGCGCTCGCACTCGGGCACGATCCGCCGCGTCGAGGCCGACCACCTCGTCTCGAAGTGGTACGGAGAGACCGCCTAGCCCCTGCGGCTATTCGTCGTCCGCCCTCGCGCCGTGTCGTTCTCGATCGGCGTCGAGGGCGGACGTCAGTTCGGCGGCCGTCAGGTCGCGCGGGGTCTCTTCGATGGGGGTCGGTGCGGCGAGCACCTTCGTCTCGTCGAGCATGCTGAGACGGCGGGCGGACGGCAGGACGGTGCGTTCGAGCGAGCCGACGAAGCGGTTGTAGTCGGAGACCGACCCGCGGAGCGACCTGCCGAGCTTGTCGACGTGACCGGCCATCGTCGAGAGTCGGCCGTACAGCTCTCTGCTGAGATCGAAGAGCGTCTTGGCCTCGGCGGTGACGACGTCCTGCTGCCAGCTGAAGGCGATGGTCTTCAGCACCGACCAGAGGGTGACGGGTGAGGCGAGCGCGACGCGCTTCTGGAACGCGTAGTCCATGATCGACGGGTCGGCCTCGAGCGCCGAGGCGACGAGCGACTCGCTCGGGATGAAGGCGATGACCAGCTCGGGTGACGACTCGAGCCCCGACCAGTAGCTCTTCGAGGCGAGGGCGTCGACGTGGGCGCGCAGCGCTTTGACGTGCTGGTTGAGCAGGGCCCCGCGTCGGGCCCCTTCTTCGCCGCCGGCCGTCGCGGGGATGGCACTGGCCTCGAGGTACGAGGTGAACGGCACCTTGGCGTCGACGGCGATGTTCTTGCCCCCCGGCAGATGCACCACCATGTCGGGGCGGCCCGCGCCCGCGTCGGAGTGGATGCTCGTCTGGACGTCGAAGTCGACACGCTCGACCAGGCCGGCGGCCTGCACCACGTTGCGCAACTGGGTCTCGCCCCAGACCCCGCGGGTGCTGTTCGACTTGAGCGCCGACGCGAGACTCTCGGCGGTGCTCCGCAGACGCTCTTCGGACTCGGCCGCGCTGCGCAGCTGCTCGCTGAGCGCACCGTACTGGTGGGTGCGCTGCTCTTCGAGCTCGGCGACCTTCTGCTGCACGGCGGCGAGACTCTGCGTGACCGGGCTGAGGGCGGTCAGAACGTGCCCCTCGGAGCGGGTGCGCTCGGCCTCGGTGATGCGGATGTCACGGAGACGGTCTTGGAATTCGGCGAGCCGTGCCTCCTGCCCCGCTATCTGTCGACGGTACTGCTGGTCTTGCTCGTGCAGCCGTTCTTGGTAGGACTCGGCGGTCGCCCGCGCCGCTGCGGCGTCGGCGGCCAGCTGCGCGGCGGTCGCGGCGCTGCGGGAGCGGCCGGCCAGAGCGCCGACGAGGGCCCCGACGACGAGTGCGACGAGAGCGAGGAGGAAGGCGACGAGCGAGGAGACCATGTCGAGCAGTGTGGCAGCGGCCACCGACATCGCTCGCTGCCGAGCGTGACTCGGAGGGTAGTGGCTCAGAGGGTCAGCTGAAGAAGACCTTGAGTCGCCGCCTGGTCGGCTCGGCGCCCTCGGGCTCGGGCAGAGCTGTCGGCTTCAGCACCTTCACCTTGACGGTGGCGAGCGACGCGAGCTCGACGAGATCGTCGGCGCCGTGGAACGCCGATGCGTGCGTGACGATCGCCGCGCAGGCTTCGGCGTCGGCCAGTGCGTCGTGGTGCGAGAAGCCGGTGAACCCGGCCGCCGCGGCGGCGAGGGGGAGGCGGTACGAGTCGAGCGTGTACGTCTTGCGGGCGACCTGGAGGCTGCAGAGATACGACCACGCGGGGGGAGTGAGCCCGGTCGCGGCGCAGGCGGCCTTGATGACCCCCATGTCGAAGCCGGCGTTGTGGGCGACGAAGACGTCGTCGCCGGCGAAGTCGGCGATCAGGTCGAACTGCTCGGCCCAGCCGAACGCGCCGACGACGTCGGAGGCGACGATCCCGTGGATGCGCGTGTTCCACTCCGAGAACTCGTCGTGCCCCGCAGGCGGCTGGATCAACCAGCCCGCCTTGTCGACGACGACGCCGTCGCGGACCTTGACGAGGCCGACGGAGCAGGCGCTGGCGCTGCTCGAGTTCGCGGTCTCGAAGTCGATCGCGGTGAAGTCGATGGGCATTGGGTCATGGTCTCACGCGCCTCCGACAGTCCCTCCACAGGACCGGTCGGAAGGCGACCCGCGCCTCCTCGGGTCCGCTCCGCCCCGGTGACTCGGCATGCCCGGTACGCTTGACCCTCGTGGCTCTCACTATCGCGATCGTCGGACTGCCCAATGTCGGCAAGTCCACCCTGTTCAACGCCCTGACCAAGAACCAGGTGCTGGCGGCGAACTACCCGTTCGCGACCATCGAGCCGAACGTCGGCATCGTCAACCTGCCCGACCCGCGCCTCCAGGTGCTGGCCGGCGTCTTCGGCAGCGAGAAGATCCTGCCCGCGCCGGTGTCGTTCGTCGACATCGCCGGCATCGTCAAGGGCGCGAGCGAGGGCGAGGGGCTCGGCAACAAGTTCCTGGCGAACATCCGCGAGGCCGACGCCATCGCCGAGGTTGTGCGCGGCTTCGACGACCCCGACGTCGTTCACGTCGACGGCAAGGTCGACCCCGAGAGCGACATGGGCACGATCAACACCGAGCTGATCCTGGCCGACCTCGAGACCGTCGAGAAGGCGCTCGTGCGCTACGAGAAGGAGCTCCGCCTCAAGCGCGTCGAGCCGCTCGTGCACGAGACCGCCGTGGCCGCCCGCGACGCCCTGCAGCGGGGCGAGGCGCTGTCGTCGACGAGCATCGACCTCGAGCCGATCCGCGAACTGGGGCTGCTCACCGCGAAGCCCTTCATCTACGTGTTCAACGTCGACGAGGCCGTGCTGACCGACGAGGCGCGCAAGGCCGAGCTGCAGGCGCTCGTGTCGCCGGCCGAGGCGATCTTCCTCGACGCGCAGGTCGAGTCCGAGCTGATCGGCCTGGACGACGACGACGCGGCCGAGCTGCTCGCGTCGCTCGGGCAGGACGAGTCGGGCCTCGACCAGCTCGCCCGCATCGGGTTCGAGACGCTGGGGCTGCAGACCTATCTGACGGCCGGTCCGAAGGAGACGCGCGCCTGGACGATCGGCAAGGGCTGGAAGGCCCCGCAGGCCGCCGGTGTGATCCACACGGACTTCGAGAAGGGCTTCATCAAGGCCGAGGTCATCTCGTACGACGACCTGGTCGAGACCGGCTCCATCGCGGAGGCGCGCTCGGCAGGCAAGGCCCGCATCGAGGGCAAGGAGTACGTCATGCAGGACGGCGACGTGGTGGAGTTCCGCTTCAACAACTGACGGTCCTGCCATTAAGCGGATCGGCAGTGATTCATCCCTGTTTAGTCCGCGACGGGCCATCTCCGCGCTGCGGTACGACGTCGAAGCTGCCCAGCGCGTTGGCTAGTGGATTGATGTCGAAGCCGCACCTGACGGGCTGCCCCAATCCGGGGTGGCCCGTCTTCTGGTTCTGTTACTGCCGAAGAATGGCTTGACACAGTTCGCCTACTCCTTCCACGACGACCTTTGACATCGGAACAAGTATCCGAACTGCCTCGTGCTTCGTGTCATACATGGGCGGGCTAATCTCACTCAAGAACTTGCTGAGTTCGCTTTTAGGTGTGCCATGGTGAACTCCTCCTTCAACATGCGCAAAGTGTTTGACTACCTCGCGGAACGAGACCCCTCGTCCGGCCGCTGAGGCGACGGGTGCAGCGAGTAAACGCCGTGCGTCGAGACGAGTCGTACTCGCGTTGCCTATGAGTTCGTCTCTACCGGCCGCCCAGAGGAGTTCCAAGCCCGGAGCTATCTCAAATCGCGGCCGGACCTTGTGTGGTCGGAGGGCAAATGACACCTGTGTTTCGCGATGATAGGAGCGCACAATGTCTAGGAGTGCCCCCGAGTCTAGAAGGAGCTTACGGAGTAACGGGGCAATGCCAAGTACCCGGTAACGGTTCTCATCCTCATCCCACCGCTCGCGAAGGTCTTCCACGGTGTTCATGAACAACCACTCTGCTGACGCCCTGCGCGAAGATTCTCGCGTGACCATGAACACGTGTTGCTGTTCTCCTGCCTGCGGCTCCATGAGCGACAACGGTAGTCGGCATTAAATGATTACTGGCAGAACTGACTATGCGCGTCGGTTCGTCAGTCGCCATTGCCGTCCTGGCGCTCGTCAACGAACTGCGCGAGTACCATAGACCTTGCTCTGCAGCGAGGATGTCTGTCGTCATGACGACATGGCTGAAATTACCCGGGGCGAGTTCGAGGAACTACGAGAATCGTTGGACTACCTGCAGTCCCAGATGAGCGAGGTGGACACGCTTGGCAGCAACCTCACTCTCATGAGCGAAGCGCCGCAGCTCGCTCACAACGTCATCGCCGACCTGGTTGATGAGGCATCATCTGACGCCACTAAGTTCGCGGATGACCTCGACCGGATAGATCAAAAGCCACACTTGATCATGTAAGGCCAGTCGGGGTTGCGGGATCTAGTTTGCGTTCCGCCGCCTCGCGGACGCCTATTGGCAACTGTGCGTAGAGCTCATCTGCCATTCGGGGCCGGGTGACCAGCTCATCGACAAGGCTGTTGATGGCGGCAAATATGAGCTCAACCAAGTCGTCGTGGTCGCTGTTCAGGTAGAGCGCGACCAGTTCATCGGGCGTTCCGACACCGTGAAGCGACTTATTGCCGATGTGTCGCAGCGGCGTCAAGATCCTCAGGAGGGGCGTGCTAATTCTGGTGCCCAATCGGGCAATGAGTTCATCGAGTCGCGTTTCTCGTGGTGCTGCTGAGTCCAGTTCTCGCAAAAGGCGCTCAAGCGCGGCTCGGGCTAGCGCCGCGCCGGCCCGTCGCGAAATCGGCGATACCGACCTGGCCTCCTCGTACAGTTCCCGCACCCCCTCGCTCATATCGGCCGAGGCTTGAGGGCCTGCCTTCTCGATGAGCGGGTAGACAAGTTGAGCACGCCTCCAGACCGATCCACGCTTGCAGGCGAAACAATTGCTCATAGTCCATGGTGTCGGGTTTGGTACGCCTCGCAGATCATCTGCTGCTTGGGAGTAATCGTTTGACTCTTCATCAAAGACCACGAGAACATCCCACGACTGTTGCGCCAATGTGTGGCACCTGGGGCACGGGAAGCTTGCCTGCTTGAATCGGGGATCAATCTTCATGGCTAGATGTTGACACGCCTGAGGGGCTTCTAGGCTCGCGGTGGACGACCCAGCTCTAGGCGCTGCGTCCTCGATCGCCATACCTAGCCCGTCCGGGGCCGCTCGCAGCCGTTTGGCCACAAGGCCTTGGACATCTTCAAGATTCATGCGTTGAGCGTGGCCTCGGGGCACCACCGTCTGGATCAGATCATTCGGCTCGTTCTCAGGTACGCAGGTCGCTTGCGAACGCAGGCCTGGTCCGCAGCCAGTCCGCAGAAGGGTCACAAAGTGGGAGACCCTCATCATCACAGGCAGTGCCAAGAACCACATAGTCACGGGGCATACAACCACCGGCCAGTGCAGTCTCAAGGTTAGGCTGAGTTCCGATTTAACAACTAGCGCTGTGACGAGAGGGGCGCTACGGGGCTTTCGCCGCGCCTCCTCGGCCGAAACCCACGCCGCTCAGCGCAGCAGGGTGTCGCGGGGGTACTCGCCGAAGCGCTTGACGTAGGCGGCGGAGAAGCGGCCGAGGTTGCCGAAGCCCCAGCGGCGGGCGATCTCCGAGACGAGGGCCTCGTCGCGCGACGACGCGACGAGCTCGTCGTGCGCCTTGTCGAGACGCACCTGCCGCAGGTAGTTCATCGGGCTCGCACCGAGGTGGTCGTTCATCGCCTGCTGCAGCGTGCGCGTGTGCATGCCGGCGGCCCGCGCGATGTCAGCGGGCGTGATCGGCTGATCGGCGTACGCGTGCACGTACTCGACCGCGACGCGGAGGCGCGCCGTGCGCTCGGTCCGCAGGCTGCTCGGCACGTCGACCGCCTGCCAGGGGAAGAGGTCGAGCATCGCGCGCACCAAAGTGACCTGCGCCTCGTGGCGGAGCAACGGCGACGCCTTCTCGGTGACGATGGCGGGCGTGGTGGCGCTGATGGCGGCTCGCCAGGCGACCAGCGCCTCCGGCGAGGGGGCTGCGGTGTGGTCGAAGACGATGCGCTGCGAGGGACCGCCGTGACGCTCGGTCGCGAGGTCTTCGAGGAACGTCGCGTCGGCGTGCACCATGTTGTTGCGGTGCGGCGTCATCATGAACGAGAACGACGTCTCGGACGGGATGAGGAACGGCTGCCCGCCGAGACTCGTCAACTGCCCCCCGTGGTGCTCGATCGTGGCCGTACCCGAGCGCAGCCACGACACGACGTAGTCCTTCGAGTAGGGGACGTCGCCCTGCAGATGACCGGTGAAGGTCGCGGTGCGGAGGCTCATGCGCTCGTCGCCGGCGCTGGCGTAACGGAACACGAACGGTTCGTCGGAGCGGCGGGCGCGGAAGTGACGACCGCGGTACAGATCCTGGAGGCGCGCGCAGGCGTCGAGGAGATCGTCGGTTCCCTCTTCGGAGCGGCGGAAGGCCGGGTCGACCTGCACGGCGATCGGGCGGGTGTCGCCCTCCTGCGGGGGTGCGTAGGTGCTCGTCATGAATCCTCCTGGTCCGATGCGGTCCGGTGCCGAGGCGCGTGGTGGGCGCCCGGGTACGTCATTGAGACGTTCCGCGAGACCGAAACGTCACGAATCTCCAGGACCTGAGGGTTGTTCGGAGATCACGGGGCGCTCGATGGGGGCTCGGCGCGCCCCAGAATGGGGGAGTGCCGTCTCAGGCGTCGACCGGACAGCGGTGCAGGAGATCGATGGAATGGAGCCATGGTGATCGATCGACGTCCGTACTTCCGCCAGGTGGCCTCGCCGGCCCGACGGCTGGTCTTCACGCGCGGGGAGTCGGAGTACGAGGTCATGTCGTCGCCGGGTGTCATCCGACGCGTGCCGTTGTCGCAGGTGAGGGAGGCGCTGGGCGCGTCGCCCACCTCGCGTCGCGACTTCCAGGAGTGCGACATGACGGCCGCGCAGCTGTTCCGCGAGGGTAGCGACCTGTGGGTCGAGTACCCGACGGGCATCACCGTCAGCACCGGCGAACTGTTCACACCGTGACCGACTCCAGTGACTACAACTACCTCCGGTTCTTCAGGATGACGGCCAGGCCTAGCGGGTGGTCCGTCTTCCGGTGGGGTCACCGCGAGTTCGATGTACTGCCGGTGGGTGGTGCTCCTGAGCACGTCGTGGGACTCCGAGCCTTGCGAGAGCGCCTGGGCGTGACGCGAGACGGTCGGCGCGATTTCCAGGAGTGCATGACCACCTGTCACCGACTCTTCCGGACCCACGAGACCGACTCGTGGGTCAATTGGCCGTACGGCAGTGTCTCGTCGAGCGGAGACGTCCTACGAGGCTGATTGCCCTGACCCGCGTCAGCCGGCACCACCGGTCCCGGGCCTGAGCCTGCCTCGTCTAAGGTCAGGCATGAGCCGAATCACGCCCGCCCCCGCACTGCTGCGCCTCGGCGTCCTCGCGACCTCCCGCAAACCCGACGAGCGGCGCCTGCCGATCCACCCCGCGCACCTCGAGCGGATCGACGCCGATCTGCGCGCCAGCATGACCCTCGAGCGTGGCTACGGCCTGCGCTTCGGCATCCCCGACTCCGACCTCGAGCCGCTCATGGCCCTCGCCGACCGTGAGCGGATCATCGCCGACAGCGACGTCGTCCTGCTGCCTAAGCCCCAGACCGACGACCTCGCCGAGCTGCGGGACGGGCAGACGCTCTGGGGCTGGCCGCACTGCGTACAGGACCGCGAGATCACCCAGCTCGCCATCGACAAGCGCCTCACCCTCATCGCGTGGGAGGCCATGAACCACTGGCAGCCCGACGGCGGCTACGCCCTGCACGTCTTCCACAAGAACAACGAGCTCGCCGGCTACTGCTCGGTGCTGCACGGGCTCCAGCTCTGCGGCTCGACCGGCGACTACGGCCGCCGCCTGACCGCCGTCGTGATCGGCTTCGGCGCCACCGCCCGCGGGGCCGTCACCGCTCTGAACGCCCACGGCATCCACGACGTGCGCGTGCTGACCAACCGCAACATCGCGGCCGTAGGCTCGCCCATCCCCTCGGTCGACATCCACCAGTTCGAGCACGACCCCGAGACCCCCGGCGCCAGCACGGTCAACACGCCCGACGGCCCGGTCGCCCTCGCGCCGTTCCTGGCCGCGAACGACATCGTCGTCAACTGCACCCTCCAAGACCCCAACTCGCCCCTGACCTACCTGCGGACGAGCGACCTCGAGTCCTTCCGTCCCGGCAGTCTCATCGTCGACGTCTCGGTCGACGAGGGCATGGGCTTCGAGTGGGCCCGCGCGACGACCTTCGCCGAGCCGATGATCACCGTCGGCGAGACGACGAACTACTACGCCGTCGACCACAGCCCCTCGCTGCTGTGGAACTCGACCACGTGGGAGATCAGCGAGGCGCTGATGCCGTTCCTCCGCACCGTGATGGAGGGCCCCGCCGCGTGGCGCGAGTCCGACACGATCCGCCGCGCCATCGAGATCGAGGAGGGGCGGGTCGAGAACGACGCGATCCTCACCTTCCAGGGCCGGTCGCCCGAGTACCCGCACCTGCCCGTCGACGCCTGACGCGGGCGGCGCGCTGGCGCACTGGCGGCGGGCAGCACGAGATCAGGGCCGAGGAGGCGCGGCGAGGGCCGCGACGACGCGTTCCGTCCCGAACTCCCACGCGTCGTCGACGTCGCCGCCGAGCTGGAACCCGCCGTTCAGCTCCATCACGACGAAGCCGGCCACCCAGGCCGTGAGCGTGCGGGCCGCTGCGAGGGCGTTCTCGGCGCCAGCGAGCTCCGCGCCGACCCGGAGGGCCGCCCGGCTGGCCTCGGCCCCGAACTCCGCTCGCGCTCGCGGCATGCCGGGGCCCGGCGTCATGATGAGCTGGAACGCGGCCGGTCGCCCGTGCGCGAACGAGCGGAATCCGTCGAGCACCTGGCGGGCGCTCGCAGCCCCGTCGAGGTGGACGGCCAGATCGGAGAGGGTGGCCTCCGCGACCAGCTGGACCAGCGCCTCCCTGCTGTCCACGCGCTTGTACAGCGAGGGGGCGCGCACGCCGACGCGTGCCGCGACGGCGGCCATCGTGAGACCGGCGGGGCCGTCGGTCTCGAGCAGCTCGCGGGCGGCGGCGACGATGGCTTCGAGGGAGGTGCGCTCAGGAGACGGCATCCGTCGAGTATAGCTATTGACAGTAGCCATGAAGGCTAATTACAGTAGCCATCATGGAACTCACCCCCTCCCTCCACCGCATCGGCAACGACGTGGTCGCCGCCTACTTCGTCGTCGCCCCCGCCGGTGTCACCGTCATCGACGCCGGGCTGCCCGGTCTCCATACCGAACTCGTCGCCGAGCTGGCCCTGATCGGCTGCTCGCTCGCGGACGTGAAGGGGCTGATCCTCACGCACGGCGACGGCGATCACATCGGCTTCGCCGAGCGCCTGCGTCGCGAGCACGGCGTCCCCGTGTTCATCCACGCGGGCGACGCCGCCCGAGCGAAAGGCGGCGCCAAGCCGAAGAACGCCAAGCAGCAGATGCGACTCGGCGCCCTGCTCGGGTTCCTCGCCTACACGCTGCGGAAGGGCGGTGCGAAGACGGCATGGCTCACCGAGGTCGTCGAGCTGCAGGGCGGTGAGACCCTCGATCTGCCGGGGTCGCCGCAGATCATCCCCATGCCCGGGCACTCCGAGGGCAGCATCGCCGTGTTCGTTCCCGGCGTCGACGCCGTGTTCGTGGGCGACGCCCTGACGACGCGGCATGTGCTGACCGGTGCGGTCGGGCCGGCGCCGGCCCCGTTCACCGACGAGCCGGAGCAGGCCCTCGACTCGCTCTCCGCGCTCGTCGAGACCGGCGCGACCTGGGTCCTTCCCGGTCACGGCGCACCCTGGGGCGGCGGGGTCGCCGCCGCCGTCGAGGCCGTGCGCGCCGCCGCCCGCCGCGGCTAGAAGGCCGGGGGCACCGCCGCCGCCCGCCGCGGCTAGACCGTCGCGGGCACCGCCGCCGGCACCACGCGCACCAGCACGGCCTTCGACACCGGCGTGTTGCTGCCGATCGACGCGCTGTCGAGCGGGACGAGCACGTTCGCCTCGGGGAAGTACGCGGCCGCGCAGCCCCGCGCCGTCGGATACGCCACGACCCGGTAGTCGCGCAGCACCCGCTCGACGTCGTCCGTCCACTCGGTGAACACGTCGACCCGCTGGCCGTCGACGAGGCCCAGGTCGGCGAGGTCTTCGGGATTGATGAAGACGACCTCGCGCCCCTTCTTGATGCCGCGGTAGCGGTCGTTCAGGCTGTAGATCGTGGTGTTGTACTGGTCGTGCGACCGCAGGGTCTGCAGCAGGAGGCGCCCCGCCGGTCGCTCGACGTGCTCGAGCTCGTTGACCGTGATCATCGCCTTGCCGGCTGCGGTGTCGAACGTCCTCGAGTCGCGGGGCCCGTTGGGCAGCACGAAGCCGTCACGACTGCGCACCCGCTCGCTGTACCGTTCGAAACCCGGCACGACCCGGCTGATGTGGTCGCGCAGCGTGTCGTAGTCGTCTTCGAACGCCTGCCAGTCGATCTCGAGATCGGCGCGATCGCGGAGGGTCGCCCGGGCGAGTCTGCTGACGATGGCGACCTCGGACAGCAGGTCGGGCGCGACCGGCGGGACCTGGCCGTGGCTGCCGTGCACCGAGCAGACGGTGTCTTCGACCGAGACGAACTGCGGACCCGACTTCTGCACGTCGATCTCGGTACGGCCGAGGGTCGGCAGGATGAGCGCCTCGGCACCCACGACGGCGTGCGACCGGTTCAGCTTGGTCGACACCTGGACGGTCATGTCCGTGCCGCGCATGGCGGCTTCGGCCAGCTGCGTGTCCGAGATCGCGGCGACGAGGTTCCCGCCCATGCCCATCCAGAACTTGATCCGCCCCTCCTGCATGGCCTTGATGCCCTTGAGCGCGTCGACGCCGTGCTCGCGCGGCGGTTCGAATCGGAACTCCCGCTGCAGCGCGTCGAGGAACTGGTCGGACATCTGCTCCCAGATGCCCATCGTGCGGTCGCCCTGCACGTTGCTGTGCCCGCGGATCGGCGAGGCGCCGGCCCCGGGCCTGCCGATGTTGCCGCGAAGCAGCAGCAGGTTGATGATCTCCTTGATGGTGTCGACGGCCTTGCGGTGCTGCGTGATGCCCATCGCCCAGGTGATGATGACGCGTTCGGCCGAGATGTATCGCTCGGCGAGCTCGTCGATCTCGGCGGTCGTGATGCCCGTGGCGAGCAGCACCTCGTCGTCGTCGACCTGCGCGATGTGCTCGCGGAAGGCGTCGAGCCCGACGGTGTGCTCGGCCAGGAACGCGTGGTCGAGCACGGTGCCGGGCGCGGCGTCCTCCGCGGCGAGGACGCGCTTCGCGACCGCCTGCAGCAGGGCCATGTCGCCGCCCAGTCTGATCTGCACGAACTGGTCGGCGATGTTCGTGCCGCGACCCACGATGCCGCGCGGCAGCTGCGGGTTCTTGTACCTGCGGAGACCGGCCTCGGGCAGCGGGTTCACGGCCACGATCGCCGCTCCGTTGCCTTTTGCGTCTTCGAGCGCCGTGAGCATGCGGGGGTGGTTGGTGCCGGGGTTCTGCCCCAGCA
The DNA here is from genome assembly GCF_979258095.1 of Frigoribacterium sp. AC394. Lineage (NCBI taxonomy): Bacteria > Bacillati > Actinomycetota > Actinomycetes > Micrococcales > Microbacteriaceae > Frigoribacterium > Frigoribacterium sp. AC394. The sequence goes on from NZ_OZ409834.1 coordinate 2,793,087, forward strand.
CGATGATGAGGTCGGCCTGCTCGAAGTCGTCGTAGGCGATCGTCGACTTGCCGACGCCGACGGTCTCGCCCATGGCCGCACCCGTCGACTCGTGGCACATGTTCGAGCAGTCGGGCAGGTTGTTGGTGCCGAAGGCCCGCACGAACAGCTGGTACTCGAACGCCGCCTCGTTCGAGGTGCGACCCGAGGTGTAGAACGACGCCTCGTCGGGGCTGTCGAGCGAGTTCAGCCTGTCGGCGATGATCTCGAACGCGCGCTCCCAGCTGACCGGCTCGTAGTGGTCGCTGCCGACGGGCTTGTGCACCGGCGTCGTCAGGCGGCCCTGCATGCCGAGCCAGTACTCGGACTTCTCGAGCAGGTCGTCGATCGAGTGCTCGGCCCAGAACGAGTCGGGCACGAGCACCGGGTTGGCCTCCCAGGTGACCGCCTTCGCGCCGTTCTCGCAGAACTCCGCGACCTTGCGGTGGTTCGGGTCGGGCCAGGCGCAGCTCATGCAGTCGAAGCCGTCCTTCTGGTTCAGCGAGGTCATCAGCTTCACGGTGCGGGCGAGACCGAGCTGCTTGATGGCGGGCTCCATCGAGTGCAGCACGCCGGGCACGCCGGCCGCCCACTCGCGCGGGGGGCCGACCTCGATGTCGTCGTCGTTCACGTCGTCGACGGGGGGCTTCTCGGTCACGGTCTCGATCCGATCGTCAGGGGCACGGGGGAGGAGGCGCGGGTCGCGCCCGAAGGGGAGGTCGAGGAGGCGCGGGTCGTCTCGTCGGGGGAGGTCGAGGAGGCGCGCGCCGTCTCGTCGGGAGCCCCCAGCCGGTCGGGTCGCGAGTACACGACCATCGAGCGCCCGCGGAGGAACCCCACGATGGTCACGCCGAGCTCGGTCGCCAGGTCGACGGCGAGCGACGACGGCGCGGACACGGCGGCGAGCATCGGGATGCCGGCCATCGACGCCTTCTGGGTGAGCTCGAAGGAGGCGCGACCCGAGACCATCAGGACGGTGCCGCCGAGGGGGAGCCGCCCCTCCTTCACGGCCCAGCCGACGACCTTGTCGACGGCGTTGTGCCGGCCGACGTCTTCGCGCAGCACGAGCAGCTCGCCCGTCGCGCCGTCGAAGAGGGCGGCGGCGTGCAGCCCGCCGGTCTTGTCGAAGACGTCTTGCCCTTCGCGCAGCCGATCGGGGAACGTCGCGAGCAGGGCCGGGTCGAGCACGAGCGGATCGTGCAGCACCGAGTGCTGCGACTTCGTGCGCACCGCGTCGATGGAGGCCTTGCCGCAGAGACCGCACGAGCTCGTCGTGTAGAACGCGCGCTCGAGGCTCGGGTCGGGGGCGGGCACCCCGGGGGCGAGTGCGACGTCGAGCACGTTGTAGGTGTTGAGCCCCTCGGCCGTCGCCCCGGCGCAGTACCTCGCGGCGGCGAACTCGTCGCCGGTCGAGATGACTCCCTCGGAGACCATGAAGCCGGCCGCGAGATCGAAGTCGTGGCCCGGGGTCCGCATGGTGATGGCGAGCGAGCGCCCGCGCACGCGGATCTCCAGGGGCTCTTCGACGGCCAGGGTGTCGATCGTGCGCCGGACTCCGGTCGACCCGTCGTCGTCGACGGTCAGACGGGTCACGGGTTTCCGTGACGTTATTCGTGCCATGGGTCAGGTCTACCCCCGTTCGCCGCGGATCACCATGGGAGCGCCAGCGCCGACACGGTCTCGCCGGCCCGTGCGCCGCCCTCGGGCACGATCAGCAGACCGTCGGCGTCGGCCAGACCCCGCAGCATGGCCGACGACTGCCGCGCGGTCGGCAGCGCGCCGTCGACCGTGTCGCGGTACGCCTGCACGAGCACTCCGGAGCGCTTGTGCGGCACGTCGACGGCGAGGGTCACCTGCCGAGGAGGCGCGGGTCGCCGCCCGAGCAGCCCCTCGATCAGAGGCGCCCCGACCACGACGAGCCCGACGAACGCGGCCATCGGATTGCCGGGCAGGCAGAGATGGAGGGTGCTGCCGCGTCGGGCGACGAGCAGCGGCTGCCCGGGGCGCATCGCCATCCCGTCGACGACCAGCTCGGCGCCGAGACGGTCGAGCGCCGCCCGGACGTGGTCGGTGCTGCTGTGCGCCGTGCCGCCCGTCGTGACGACGAGCGCGGCGTCGGGGCGATCGAGGGCTGCGATCGTGGCCTCGAGATCGTCGGCGACCCGTTCGGTCGACACCCCGCCCGCCCCGAGGGACTGCAGGAGGCGCGGCACCGGTACCGAGAAGACGTCGCGCACGCTGCCCGGTCGCGGCACACCCGACGGCACGATCTCGTCGCCCAGCACGGCGACGGCCACCCGGGGTCTCGCGACGACGGCGACGTCGTCGAGCCCGGAGACCGCCGCCACCGCCACGCGGGGAGGCGTGAGACGGGTGCCGCCGACGAAGAGCAGGTCGCCGGGACGGGCCTCCTCGCCGGCACGGCGGATGTGCTGCGGAGGAGCCGACGGTTCGCCGACGGCCGTGAGCAGGCCGTCGACGATCAGCCCGGACTCCGAGCGCAGCACGCGGTCGGTGTCGACGGGGATGACGGCGCCCGTCGTGATCGGCCGGGCGGTGCCGGTGTCGAGACGCGGCCCGCCGGGCTCGACCGGCCCCGCGACGATCGGCGGACCGAGCCGCCAGGGCCCGTCGCCCCGGACCGCCCAGCCGTCCATCGCGGAGGCGTCGAAGCCGGGCACGGACGCCAGCGCACGGAGGTCTTCGGCGAGGGTGCGATCGACCGCCTGATCGAGACCGACCCGCTCGGCGGCGCCGCGGAGCGAGAGACCGGCTTCGTGCGCGGCGGTGCGAGCGGCCTGCCAGTCGGCGCGGACGACCGTCACGCGGTCGGATCGCCCGCGGTCGGGTCGTCCGCGGCCTGCCCGGTCGCGAGCTCGGTCGCGATCGCCACGGCCCGCGCGACGTCGGCCTCGGTGCCGCCGGCCAGACCCGCGGCGTAGCCGACCAGGTACGTGGTGAGGGGCGCGGCGGGTCGGGCCACGTTGTGCGCGGCGTCTCGGGCCAGATCGAGCACGGTGGCGACGTCGATCACGGTGTCGGCGGGCAGACCCAGGGCGGTCGTCAGTCGAGCGGCCCAGTCGTCGAGTCCGGAGGGGGTGTCGGTCATGTGCACACTCAACCAGCAGCCGGTGACATCGGGGTCGACGGGGGTCGCACGCCCAGCCGCTCGGCGTCGCCGAAAGTGTCCACGTCGGCGCAGAGCGCGTCGTCGAGCGCGACTTCGACGAGGTCGAGCCCGTCGAGCAGTCGTCGCATCGAGAGTCCGGCCAGCGGCCCGTCGGCGAGGAGCGCGTCGAGCCGATCGTGCAGGGCGGCCGTGCCGTAGAGCGCGAGCAGCGGCTGCCGGCGCCCCTCACCGTCGAGGGCGATCAGGCCGTCGCCGACACCGCCCGACACGCCCCGCCCCTGTCGGAGGGCGTGGATGGCGGCGGAGGCGCGGGGCAGGTCGCAGGCCAGCACGAGGGTCGACGGCGACGGATCGTCCACGGCGGCGAGCCCGGCGGCGAGGGCGGCCACCGGGCCCGACCACGGTGGATCCTCGCGGGTCGGGATCGCGTCGGCGGGGAGGACGGACCCGTCGCGGGCGCCGACGACCACCAGGGTCGCCGCACCCGACGCGGCCTCCACGGCCTCCGACAGCAGGGTCCCCACCCGGGTCGTGAACGCCGTCTTGTCGACCCCGCCCACGCGGGAGGCGCGCCCGCCCGCGAGCAGGACGGCGTCGAAGGCGAGGGGCATGCGACCATCCTGCGCGGTGGAGGCCGGGCGCGGCCACGCCGGGGCCGCGGGCGGACAGGCAGGAGGCGCGGTGCCGGATCGACCGGCACCGCGCCTCCTGCAGGTCACGGGTCAGCCCGCGGCGACCGCCTGGTCGCGCTTCGGCAGCACCCAGCCCGGACGGATGAAGTGGCAGGTGTAGCCGAAGGGGTCCTTCTCGAGGTAGTCCTGGTGCTCCTCCTCGGCCTCCCAGAAGTCGCCCGCCGGGGCGACCTCGGTGACGACCTTTCCGGGCCAGATGCCCGACGCGTCGACGTCGGCGATGGTGTCGAGGGCCGTGGCGCGCTGCTCGTCGGTCGTGAAGAAGATGGCCGAGCGGTAGCTGTCGCCCACGTCGTTGCCCTGACGGTCCTTCGTCGACGGGTCGTGGATCTGGAAGAAGAACTCGAGGATCTCGCGGTACGAGGTCAGACCCGGGTCGAAGACGATCTCGACGGCCTCGGCGTGACCGGCGTGGTTGCGGTACGTCGCGTTCTTCACGCTGCCGCCCGAGTAGCCGACGCGGGTCGACACGATGCCGGGACGACGGCGGAGCAGCTGCTGGGCGCCCCAGAAGCAGCCGCCGGCGAGGATCGCCGTCTCGGTGGTGCCGCTGGGCGCGGGAGTGGATTCGGGGGAGAAGAGCGTCATGTAGGCACCGTATCCTTCGGTTTCGAGAGAGCTGTATGGGACGAAGCGGAGAGCCGCCGAGTTGATGCAGTAGCGGAGGCCGCCGGTCGCCGTGGGGCCGTCGGCGAAGACGTGACCGAGGTGGCTGTCGCCCGCTGCCGACCGTACCTCGGTGCGCCGCAGGAAGAACATCCCCTCGCGCTTCTCGACGACGTTCTCGGCGTCGATCGGGCGGGTGAAGCTCGGCCAGCCGCTCCGGCTGTCGAACTTGTCGACCGAGGCGAAGAGGGGTTCGCCCGAGACGAGATCGACGTAGATGCCGGCGTCGGTCGAATCCCAGAACTCGTTGCGGAACGCGGGCTCGGTGCCGCCGTCCTGCGTGACGCGGCGTTGCGTCGGGGTGAGCCGGGCGAGGGCGTCGGGGTCTTTCCGGTAGTCGTTCGACATCATGCCTCCTGTTCGGAGCCCTCCCTCCACAGGTGAGGCGGGCGTGACTCCAGAGGGGTCAACACCGGGCGGGGCGCGGGTGTTCCGACGGCGGCTGCGAGACTGGTGGGCATGAGCTTGATCCGTCTGAACGACGTCACCGTCCGCTTCGAGAACCGCCCCGTGCTGCGCGAGGCGTTCTTCCGTCTCGAGACGGGCGACCGGGTGGGGCTGATCGGGCGCAACGGGTCGGGCAAGTCGACCCTGCTGAAGCTCGTGCTCGATCAGGTGCAGCCCGACGAGGGCACCGTCTCCGTCGACGAGGGCACCACGCTCGGCTACTTCTCGCAGTTCAGCGAGCTCGACGGCACCGCGACGGTCACCGAGGTGCTCGAGGGGCTCTTCGACGACATCCGCGCGATGGAGACCGAGCTGGCCGACATCGACTCGGCCATCGCCGTCGCCGCGATGGACCCTGCGCAGGGTGACGAGCTGACCCGGCTGATCGATCGTCAGTCCGAGCTCTTCGGCGACATGGACCGCCTCGACGGGTGGGAGTACCCCCGGCGCATCGACACCGCGCTCACGGTGCTCGGCTTCGACCCGGCGCACCGCATCACGCCGATCGACTCGTTGAGCGGCGGCTGGCGCAACCGGGCGGCCCTCGCCAAGATCCTGCTGCAGCAGCCCGACGTGCTGCTGCTCGACGAGCCCACGAACTTCCTCGACGTCGCGGGGGTCGAGTGGCTCGAGCAGTGGTTCCGCGACTTCCGCGGGGCCGCGATCGTGGTGTCGCACGATCGGCAATTCCTCGACCAGGTGGTCACCCGCATCGTCGAGGTCGAGAACTTCCACCTGCACGAGTACCCCGGCGACTTCGGCGAGTACGTCGTGCAGAAGCAGTTCCGCCTGAAGAACCTCGAGCAGCAGTTCGCGCACGAGTCCGAGCTGCTCGCCTTCGAGTCGGAGGGCATCAGCGACCGCCGCGAGGCCGCGAAGGCGGCGAAGAACGCGAAGTCCGGAGGCCCGGGCGGGCTCACGAAAGACCTGGCGAAGATCAAGAAGCAGCGAACCCCTCGCCCCGTCGACCAGATCATCACCGAGATCTACGGCGGTCTGCACGTCAAGGACGTCCTCTGCCGCATCGACGGTCTCGGGAAGTCCTACGGAGACAAGGTCCTGTTCGACGATCTCGATCTCGAGATCCGCCGCGGGCATCGCCTCGTCGTCGTGGGCGCGAACGGCAGCGGGAAGAGCACGCTGCTGCGCGTGCTGACCGGTGAGGAGAAGGCCGACCACGGGCGCATCGACTGGGCCGGCGGCGCGAAGGTCGTCTCGTACAACCAGGTGCTCGCCGACCTCGACGACGCCGACACGGTCACCCACTCGGTGAACGCGATGCCCGACAGCCTGGCCCTGCGGGCGACGAAGAAGTCGGTGGGTCGGTTCCTAGCCATGTTCCAGTTCTCGGACGCCGACCTGCAGCAGCGCATCGGCGCGCTGTCGGGCGGCCAGCGGGCCCGTGTGGCCATGGCCCAGTGCCTGCTGTCGGGCGCCTCGGTGCTGCTGCTCGACGAGCCGACCAACCACCTCGACATGGCGAGCACCCAGGTGATGGAGCGCGCGCTCGTCCACTTCCCGGGGGCGGTGGTCGTCGTCAGTCACGACCGGTTCTTCAGCGAGAAGGTCGCGAACCGCCGACTCGTCTTCGGCGCCGAGGGGGCGAGCCGCGGCGAGCTCGCGCTCAGCGCCGTCTGAGGGCCGCGCGACTCGCGGAGGGCTCGGCTCAGGCGAAGGTGTCCTCGATGAAGCGGAACTCGACACGGTCGACACCGTCGGCTCCGACGCCGGAGCCCTCACGGCGGTAGTTCGCCAGCACCTCGGTGTCGGTCTGGGGCAGCGAGAGGGTGTCGTGGCGAGCCCCGTCGACCACGTCGACCTCGTGCTCCTGCCCGTCGAAGGGGCCGCCCTGCAGGACGGCGATGAATCGGTTCTCGTGATGGGCTGCGCGGGTCATGCCCCCGATGCTACGGATCCGCCCGCCGTGGCGCTCGGGCCTTCCGTGCTGCTTCGGCGGGTCCGCCCGGCGTGTAGCTCGAGCCTTCGCTACTGCTTCGGCGGGTTCCTGTCATCGGCGGCGGGTCAGCGCTGACCCGCCGCCGATGACAGGAATCCGCCGGAGGCACGGGAGGGGAGCCGATCAGAGCACGATCAGCGCGAGCAGCTCGGCGATCGTCACGACGGGGATGAGCGCGAGCAGTACGGCGAGCGCGGTGACGCGCGGGCGTCGCGGCCTCACGGTGATGCGGACGACCAGCATGGCCAGGTAGAGGGCGACGACGACGGCGGCCACCACGTCGGACGTCGCATGATCCTGGAAGAGCAGGACGGCGACGCTGACGCCGGCGAGCACGAGCCCGATCACGAGCCACTCGGTGCCGGTCGAGGTGCGGAGCGCGGGCTGGTCGCGCATCCGCGTCGGATCGTTCGTCACGGGGCTCCTCTCGGCGGCGACGGTCGGACGGGTGATGACCCGCGCCTCCATGGTGTCACCCCGGCGTAGGCTCCGGCCATGACCGATCTGAACGACGCCGTCGTGCTCGTCCTCGGCGCCTCCGGCGGGCTCGGCTCGCGGATCGCCGCCATGCTGGAGGACGAGGGGGCCCGCGTGGTCCGCGCCGCACGCCGCCCCGACTCGCTGTCGGGCCCCGACGCCTACCTCGCCGATCTCCGCACCGAGCAGGGTGCCGCGTCGCTCGTCGCCGCCGCACTCCAGGCGCACGGTCGTCTCGACGGCGTCGTCGTCGCCGCCGGCGTGGTCGCGTTCGGGCCGGCCGACGAGGTGTCCGACGACACGCTCGCCGAGCTCGTGGAGACCAACATGCTCGGCCCGATCCGGGCGCTGCGCGACGCGTCGCAGGCGCTCGCCGAGTCGGCCGCCGCCGGGCGTGAGCCGTTCGTCGTCACGATCAGCGGCGTGGTCAGCGACTCGCCGACGGCCGGCATGGCCGCCTACTCCGCGTCGAAGGCCGGGCTCGCGGCGTTCGTCTCGGCCGCCTCCCGCGAGTACCGCCGCCGGGGCGTCCGCGTGCTCGACGCGCGACCCGGTCACACCGAGACGGGGCTCGCGACCCGCGCCGTCGAGGGCACCGCGCCCGCCTTCGGTGCGGCGCTCGACCCCGACGACGTCGCCGCGCGCATCGTCCGCGCCCTCCTCGACGGCGAGAAGGACCTCCCCGGCTCGGCGTTCACACCCGCTCGCGACTGACCCGCACACGCCGACGCGCCGCACGGCGCTCCCCGGATCGCACCGCGCTGTGAGCATCGCACCGCTGCGTGACGCGGTGCGATGCACGCGACGCGGTGCAGAAGCGCCGCGCACCCGGGGGACGCGCCCGATCGTCTCAGGCGAACTCGGCCCCGAGCACGCGCAGCAGCTCGGCGAGCTCGGCCTGCTGATGCGCCGAGAGGGAGTCCAGCGGGGCCCGCTCGACCTGGACCAGCAGGCTCATCGCCGCGTCGACGCGCTCGACGCCGGCGGGTGTGATGCGGATCAGTGCGGCGCGGCCGTCGCGCGGGTCGGAATGCCGCTCGACGAGCTCGCGCTCCATCAGGCGGTCGAGCCGGTTGGTCATCGTGCCGCTGGTGACCATCGTGGCGGCCACGAGGTCCTTCGGCGACAGCTGGAACGGATCGCCCGCGCGTCGCAGCGTGGACAGCACGTCGAACTCCCAGATCTCGAGGTCGGCGTGCCGGAACGCCTCGGCGCGCAGACGGTCGAGTCGCCGCGAGATGCGCCGCAGCCGCGAGAACACGTCGAGCGGGGCGAAGTCGATGTCGGGTCGCACCCGCGCCCACGCGTCGATGATCAGGTCGACTTCGTCGCTGGTGGTCACAACTGGTCCAATCGAGTGTCAGGGTCTCTCGATCATGCCCCACGCACGCCGGGGACGCTGTCAGCCACGGGGTGGGCGACCCGGGTGCGCGCGAAGGGGACGACGACGGCCCGACAGGGTCGGCGCCGGGAGCGACCGAGGAGGCGCGGTGCACGCGATCGCGCACCGCGCCTCCTCGGGGCCGTCGGCGGCTGCCGTCAGTCGGCGGCGTACTCGTCGAGGGCCGGCAGCGGGCGTCCGTCGAAGTCCCACATGGCCTGGTTCTCCCAGGCGTTGCCCGAGGTCGGGTCGTCCGGGTCCCAGCCGGCGCCGTCGACGGCCGTCCACGCGGGCTCCCAGGCGACGACGCCGGTGCCGCGCCCGCCGGGGGCGGATGCCACGACGTCCTGCACGGCACGGAAGTTCGCGGCCTGACCGGCGGGGGTCGCGGGGTAGCCGGCGGTCAGCATCGAGGCCTGCGCCACGACGTTCTCCCAGGTGTGGTCGGGGTCGTCGGCGAGGGTCCACGGGTACGAGGTCTCGACGACGAGCGCGTCGCGGTCGTATCGCTCGGTCAGCACGGTCACGGCCTGCTGGAGGTCGCTGAGGCTGCCGTGCCAGTACGAGTAGTACGACAGGCCGATCACGTCGAAGTCGACTCCGCGAGCGGTGGCCTGATCGAACCACCAGGTCAGCCCGTCGATGCCGTTGTTGATGTTCGTGAGGTGCAGCACGACGTCGGTGTCGGGCGACACCTCGCGCACGGCGGCGGACCCCGCGGAGAGGAACATCGCGAGGTTGTCCCACTGGGCCCCGCTCACCCCGTCGCTCGGGTCGACGTCCCAGGTCTGGCCGAGCGGCCACACCATGCCGGGGTTGATCTCGTTGCCGACCTGCACGGCGTCGGCCGTGATGCCCTCGGCCGCCAGCGCGTCGAGCACGCTGCGCGTGTGGTCGTGGATCCGCGTCGCGACCTCGGGTGCGGACAGCCCGACCCAGGCCTTCGGCATCGTCTGCGCACCCGGATCCGTCCAGCGGTCCGAGTAGTGGAAGTCGACGAGCAGCTCCATGCCCGACGCCTCGATGCGCTTCGCCATGGCGACCACGTCGTCCTGGTCGTTGTAGCCGTCGGTCGGGTCGACCCAGACCTTCAGCCGCGCCATGTTGGCCCCGGCCGCCGAGATCTGCTCGACGGCGTCGGTCGGTCGGCCCTGCGCGTCGAGGTAGACCGCTCCCTTGTCCTCGTTGCGGGGCAGACCCGACAGGTCGGCTCCGCGGATCTCCCGCGTGACCCGGCCCGGTGTGAACGTGACGTCGTCGATGCTCGCCCACGAGCCGGCGTCGCCCGCCGTCGTGAGGGTCAACGTGCACTGGCTGTGGGTGACCTCGGCCGACACCGAGAGGTGCAGCCAGCCGTCGTCGGACTCGGTCGAGGGGACGACCGTCGTGCCCGCGGCGTCCTTGCTCGACCCCTGACCGCAGCCGGTCAGCGACAGCGTGCTCGACCCGGCCGTGCCGCCGCTCTTGACCCAGGCCGAGAACGTCCACCAGCCGGGGGTGACCTTCTTGACCTTCTGGGTCGTCGTCGCCTGACCGGCCGAGGGCAGGTGGTGGGTCAGGCGCGTGGGGGAGTCGTGGCCGCCGGTCTCGAGCGCGGCCGTGCCCTTCCCCTTCGAGACCCAGCCCGACAGGCCGGACTCGAAGCCGGGGTTCGCGACCGCGGCCCGGGAGGCGCGGGTCGACTCGTCCGCCGAGGCCGCCGAAGCCGGGACGGCCGGCGCGAACCCTCCGCAGAGCGCCGCCGTCAGCACGAACGCCCCGGTGGCGACGCCGAGCCGCCTCCGCGAGATCGGGAGCGGATGGGTGGGTCGATGGGATCGAGACATCGGTCGTCCTCCTTGACGATGAGCGCACGTGACTGTGTGCGCTCCCAGTTCTAGCACGACCTGTCTGGTTCGCGGAAGACCACGCACCTTTAATATCGGCGTATTCGATGGGGTGCCGACCTGTTATCGATCCCAGCCAGATGGGTCTCGGGGTGTCGACCCGCGCCTCCTCGGGCCTGCGACGTTTTACACGGTCGTAACAAGATGTATACGAAAGGGCGTCATCGGGGCTGATTGTATTCAATCCACTCCGCCCCGACCCCGAGCATTGGATCACGCATGTCCCGCTCCCCGTACTCCCGCCGCCGGGTGCTCGCGCTGCCCGCGGCCGCCCTCGGTCTCGCCCTCGCCGTGACCGGCTGCCAGGCCGTCCAGACCACCGAGACCTCCGACGAGACCCGCGACGACGTCTCGACCGCGGCCATCGGCGATCAGACGATCGTCGAGGGCGGCGATCTCGTGATGGCCCTCTCCGCCGAGCCCGACCGGCTCGACCCGACGACCTCGTCGTCCCTCTACACCCGGTACGTCATGGAGACGATGTGCCAGAAGCTCTACGACATTGACGCCGAGGGTCAGATCGTGCCCATGCTCGCCACCGAGCTGCCCACGGTCTCCGACGACGGACTGACGGTGAGCTTCCCCGTCCGCACCGACGCCGTCTTCGCCGACGGCACGCCCCTCGACGCCGACGCCGTCGTGACGACGCTGCAGCGCGCGCTCGACAAGGAGGACTCGTCGCGCCGCAGCGAGCTCGGGCCGATCACGGGCATCACGGCCGTCGGCGACGACGAGGTCGAGATCGAGTACTCCGAGCCCTTCGCGCCCCTGACGGCCGCGCTGGCCGACCGCGCCGGCATGATCATGTCGCCCGCGGCGCTCGAGGCGCAGGGCGACGACTTCGGCGACGCCCCGGTCTGCGTCGGTCCGTTCAAGTTCGCCGACCGGGTGCCGCAGACCTCGATCACGGTCGAGCGCGACCCGCTCTACTACGACGCCGAGAACGTCCACTTCGACTCCATCACCTACCGCATCATCACCGACGCGAGCATCCGCGCGGCGAACCTGCAGTCCGGCGACGTGCAGGTGGCCGACTCGATGTCGACCCAGGACGTCGAGTCGCTCAAGGCGGACGACGCGCTCACCGTGCTCGAGGTCGGCTCGCTGGGCTACCAGGGGCTGACCGTCAACATCGGCAACCAGGACGGCGTCGGCACCGACCCCGTGCAGATCGACACCCCGCTCGCCTCCGACGCGACGGTGCGGCAGGCCCTGTCGATGTCGATCGACCGCGAGTCGCTCGTCTCGTCGATCTTCGGCGGTCTCTACGACCCCGCCTGCTCGCCGATCTCGCCCGACAGCCCGTTCGCCACCGACGCCAGCGACGCCTGCCCCGAGTACGACCCGGAGGCCGCCCGTCAGATGCTGGAGGACGCCGGCGTCGAGACGCCGTACGCGATCGACATGCAGGTGAGCAACAACGCCGACACGGTGCGGTTCGCCCAGGCGCTGCAGGCCCAGGTCGCCGAGGGCGGCTTCGAGCTGACGATCACGCCGGTCGAGTACTCGACCCTGCTCGACGTGCAGACCCGAGGCGACTTCGAGGCGCTGCAGCTCGGCTGGTCGGGCCGCGTCGACCCGCACGGCAACACGTACAACTTCCTGTCGACGGGTGGCGGCAACAACTACAGCGGTTACAGCTCGGAGGAGGTCGACGACCTGCTGACCCGGGCCGCCGCGACCAACGACGTCGACGAGCGCGCCGACCTCTACGGTCAGGCCGTCGCCCAGGTGCAGGAGGACGACCCGATCATCTACCTCTACCGGGTCCGCAGCCTGACCGCGCTGTCGAACGAGATCGCCGGCGTCTCCACCTTCGCCGACGGCGTGGTGCGCCTCAGCAACGCCGCCTTCGTCGAGGCGGACTGACCCGATGGCCCGCTACCTCCTCACCCGCCTGTGGCAGTCCGTGCTGACCCTGGTGCTCGCCTCGATCGTCGTGTTCGTCGGCGTCCGGCAGCTGCCGGGCGACCCGGCCCTCGCCCTGGCGGGTGAGGAGGCGTCGCCCGAGCGCGTGGCGGCGATCCGCACCGACCTCGGACTCGACGACTCTCTCGTGGTCCAGTACCTCCGATTCGTCGGCAACTTCCTCACCGGCGACTTCGGCGAGTCGACCCGCACCGGCACGCCGGTGACGGAGCTGATCGCCGCGACCCTGCCGGTCACGCTCTGGCTCTCGCTCTACGCGATCGTGGTCGCCGTGATCGTCGGGGTGGCGCTCGGCGTGATCGCCGAGCGGTACCGCGGCCGCTGGCCCGAGTGGATGGCCAACGCGGCGGCCCTGGTCGGTCTCAGCGTGCCGAACTTCTGGCTCGGCATCCTCGCCATCCTCTGGCTCGCGGTCGGGCTGGGGCTGTTCCCCGCCTCCGGCTACGTGCCCGTGTCGGTCGATCCGTTCCAGGCCCTCGTCCATCTGACCCTGCCGGCCCTCATCCTCGGCACGTCGCTCGCCGCGGTGATCATGCGGCAGACCCGGGCCTCGATGATCGAGACGATGAAGACCGACTACGTCCGCACCGCCCGGGCCAAGGGCCTCGGCCGGGGGCGCGTGCTGATGCGCTACGGCCTCCGCAACTCGATGATCGTGGTCGTCACCATCGTCGGGCTGCAGCTCGGCGGTCTCATCTCGGGCGCCGTCGTCACCGAGCGCATCTTCGCGCTGCCGGGCTTCGGCAAGCTCACCCTCGACTCGGTCTTCACCCGCGACTACCCCGTCGTCCAGGCCGTCGTGCTCGTCATCACGCTCGGCTACATCGTGATCAACCTCGTCGTCGACGTGCTGTACAGCGTCCTGAACCCGCGCATCCGAGTCGGAGGAGCCTCCTGATGACCGTCATCCCGATCCAGGCCGAGCTGGGCTCCGCCCGAGGCCGCGTCTGGGGCCAGCTGAGACGCAACCGTCTCGGCGTCGCCGGCGGCGTCATGCTGCTCGTGGTGCTCCTCCTCGGCGTCCTCGCGCCGCTGATCGCCCCGCACGGCCCCACCGAGGTCAACTTCGCCGCGCCGTTCCAGCAGCCCGGCACGGTCGGCTACCTGCTCGGCACCGACGACCTGGGCCGCGACATCCTCTCGCGCATGCTCTACGGCATCCGGGTCTCGCTCGTCGTCGGCGTGCTCAGCGTGCTGCTCGCCGTGGTCGTCGGCACGCCGCTCGGGCTGCTCGCCGGCTACTGGCGCTGGCTCGACGGCGTCATCGGGCGCCTGACCGACGTCATGCTCGCGTTCCCGTTCCTCATCATCGCCGTGGCGCTCGCCGCCATCAGCGGACCGAGTCTCGGCAACGCGGTCGTCGCCCTCGGCATCGCGCAGATCCCGACGATGATCCGCGTGGTGCGCGGCGAGACGATGCGCATCGCGTCGACCGACTTCGTGCTCGGCGCCCGCACGATGGACGCCACCGGCCTCCGGGTGATCTTCACCCACGTGCTGCCGAACTGCGTCTCGGCGATCATCGTGCAGGCCACGGTCATCATGCCGGTCGCGGTCATCGGCGAGGCGCTGCTGTCGTTCCTCGGACTCGGCATCCAGCCGCCGACGGCCAGTCTGGGCATCATGCTCAGCGACGCGCAGCAGTACCTCGGGCGGGCGCCCACCGCCGCCGTGGTGCCCGGTCTCGCGATCGCCGCGATCTGCCTCGGCTTCAACCTCTTCGGCGACGCGCTGCGCGATGCGCTCGACCCGACCTCCAGCGAACGGAACTGACCCCAGTGACCTACACCGCGCCTCCGGCGTTCACCACCCGCCCCGATCTGGTCGGCACCTTCGGCATGACGGCCAGCACCCACTGGCTCGCGACCGCCTCGGCCCAGGCCGTGCTCGAACGCGGCGGCAACGCGTTCGACGCCGCCGTCGCCGGCGCCTTCGTGCTGCACGTCGTCGAACCACACCTCAACGGGCCCGGCGGTGACCTGACGGCCGTCTTCGCCACCGCCGACACCCCGGGCGTCCCGACCGTGCTGATGGGTCAGGGGCCCGCGCCGGCCGCGGCGACCGTCGAGCACTACCGCGCCGAGGGCCTCGACCTCGTGCCGGGAGCGGGGGCGCTCGCCGCAGCCGTGCCCGGTGCGGTCGACGCGTGGCTGCTGCTGCTGCGCGACCACGGCACCTGGGAGCTCGGCGACGTGCTCGCCTACGCCATCGGCTACGCCCGCGACGGTCACCCGATCACCGCCCGCGTCACCGAGACGATCGGCGCGGTCGGCGAGCTCTTCACCGAGCACTGGCCCACCTCGGCCGACCGCTGGCTCGTCGACGGGCGCCCGCCCGAGCCCGGAGACCTCGTCACGAACCCGGCCTACGCCGCCGTCCTCGAGGGGCTGATCGCCGCAGGCGGGCCCGCCGACGCGGCCGTCGACACGAGCCGAGGAGGCGCGGCGCCGGTCACCGACGACGCCCGCCGCGGTCGCGCGGACCGCATCGAGGCGGCCCGGACGGAGTGGGCCGAGGGACTCGTCGCCCGCTCGATCGACGAGTTCGTCCGCCGTCCGCACCGCCACTCGTCGGGCACCGATCACGCCGGGGTGATCCGCGCCTCGGACCTCTCGGCGTTCCGCGCCGGGTTCGAGCCGGCGGCCACCGTGGAGTTCCGCGGACACACGGTCGCCAAGACCGGCGCCTGGGGGCAGGGCCCGGCGCTGCTGCAGGTGCTCGCGCTGCTCGACCCGCTGCCCGACGAGCTGCTCGACCCGTCGACCGCCGACGGCGCGCACACGATCGTCGAGGCGCAGAAGCTCGCCATGGCCGATCGCGAGGCCTACTACGGCGACCACGACGTGCCCCTCGACGCCCTGCTCTCGTCGGAGTACGCCGAGTCGCGGCGTGCGCTCATCGGCGCGCGGGCGTCGCTCGAGCTGCGACCGGGCGACCTCGTCGCAGGCGCGCGGCCGCTCGCACCGCTCCGGACCGACGACGAGGCGGCCGGGTCCGTCGCCGGCGTCGGCGAGCCGACCGTCGGCTCGTTCGCCGAGACGCCCGCGGACGACGACCCCGTCGCCGCGGCCTCCGCCGAGCCCGTCGTCGACGCCACGGGGGCGACCCGCGGCGACACCTGCCACATCGACGTCGTCGACCGGTGGGGCAACATCGTCTCGGCGACGCCGTCGGGCGGCTGGCTGCAGTCGTCTCCGACGATCCCCGCCCTCGGCTTCTGCCTCGGCAGCCGTCTGCAGATGGCCTGGCTCGACGAGGGCACCGCCTCGACGCTCGAACCCGGTCGCCGACCGCGCACCACCCTCACCCCGACCCTCGTGCTGCGCGACGGTCGGCCGGTGGTCGCGCTCGGCTCACCCGGCGGCGACCAGCAGGACCAGTGGCAGCTGCTCTACCTGCTGCGCACGATCGTCGGCGGGTACACGCCCCAGCAGGCCATCGACGCCCCCGCGCTGCACACCACGTCGTTCCCCGGCTCGTTCTGGCCGCGCACCTGGACACCGGGCGGCGTGGTCGTCGAGGACCGCCTCGGCGACGACGTGATCGCCGACCTCGAGTCGCGCGGACACCGCGTCACCCGGGCCGGCGACTGGTCGCTCGGCCGCCTGTCGAGCGTCACCCGAGACCCCGCGACGGGCGTGCTGTCCGCCGCCGCCAACCCCCGAGGAGCACAGGCCTATGCCGCAGGACGCTGACCGCACCGTCTCGACGACGACCACCGACGCGTCCGCCGGCGCGCCCCTCCTGAGCGTCCGCGATCTGCACGTGTCGTTCGGCGACCGGCCCGTCGTGCACGGCGTCGACCTCGACGTGGCCCGCGGCGAGCGCGTCGCCATCGTCGGGCAGTCGGGCTCGGGCAAGTCGACCGTCGTCGCGGCCGTGCTGCGCCTGATACCGGGCGCGGGCCGCATCACGGGCGGCACGATCCGCCTGGGCGACGACGAGCTGACGACCGCCGGGGAGGCGCGGATGCGGTCGGTGCGCGGCGCCCGGATCGGTCTCGTGCCGCAGGATCCCTCGACCAACCTGAACCCCTCGATGACCGTCGGGGCCCAGATCGCCGACGGGCTGCGGGCGGGCGGGGCCCGGGGGCGGGCGGCCGTGGCCGAGCGCGTCGTCGAGCTGATGACCGAAGCCGGCATCCCCGACGCGGCCCGCCGGTCGGGTCAGTACCCCCACGAGTTCTCGGGCGGGATGCGGCAGCGCGTGCTGATCGCCGTCGCGCTCGCCCGTCGCCCCGAGCTGCTGATCGCCGACGAGCCGACCTCGGCCCTCGACGTCACGGTGCAGCGCACCATCCTCGACCACCTGCAGACGCTCGTCGACGCCCACGGCACGTCGCTGCTCTTCATCACGCACGACCTCGGGGTCGCGGCCGATCGCACCGACCGCATCGTCGTGATGCTCGAGGGCCGCGTCGTCGAGACCGGGACGCCGCGGCAGATCCTGCTCGACCCGCAGCACGAGTACACGAAGCGACTGGTCGCGGCCGCCCCGACGGTCGCCGCGGCGGCCGCGCTCAGGGCCGACGAGCCCGTCGGAGACGACGCGCCGACCGCCGCGGACGACATCCTCACCGTCACCGACCTGGTCAAGGAGTACCGCCTCCGCGGTCGCCGCGGCGAGACCGTGCGGGCCGTCGACGGCATCTCGTTCGCGGTGCCGCGCGGCACGACCACCGCCGTGGTCGGCGAGTCGGGGTCGGGCAAGACGACGCTCGCCCGCATGGTGCTCGGCATCGAGCCCGCGACCAGCGGGACGGCCCTCGTCGACGGCGAGAGCATCACCGCCAGTCGCGGGGCGGCCCGTCGCGCCCTGCGACGCCGGGTGCAGCCCGTCTTCCAGGACCCGTACGGCTCGCTCGACCCCACCTACCCGGTCGAGAGGCTGATCGACGAGCCGCTCCGCATCTTCGGGGTCGGCGACCGGTCGACCCGCAGGAGGCGCGTGGCCGAGCTGCTCGACCAGGTCGCCCTGCCGAGGTCGGTCGCCCAGAGCCGACCCAACGAGCTGTCCGGCGGTCAGCGCCAGCGGGTCGCGATCGCCCGGGCCCTCGCCCTCGAGCCCGAGCTGCTGATCTGCGACGAGGCCGTCTCGGCCCTCGACGTGCTCGTGCAGGAGCAGATCCTCGATCTGCTCGCCGATCTGCAGACCCGGCTGGGGCTCAGCTACCTGTTCATCACGCACGACCTCGCCGTCGTGCGGCAGATCGCCCATAGTGTGGTGGTGATGCGCCGGGGCGGCATCGTCGAGCGCGGCAGCGTCGACGACGTGTTCCTCTCGCCCCGCGACGAGTACACCCACGAACTGCTAGGAGCGATACCCGGTGCCAGCCTGGCCGTCTGACCGACCCGATCGTCCTGACGAGACGACCCGCGCCTCCTCGGCTCCTGGCCCCGATGCGACGCTCGAGCCCGCGTCGCCGCCGGTGAGTCTGCTCGACGCCGTGCGACGCGAGATCGTGACCGGGGCTCTGCAGCCTGGCACCCGCATCACCGAGGCCTCGCTGGCCGATCGTCACGGGGTCTCGCGGGTGCCGGTGCGCGAGGCCCTCCGGGGTCTCGAGGCCGAGGGCTTCGTCGAGTCGACGCCCAACGTCGGGTCGAGGGTCGCGGAGATCCCCGTCGACGAGGCCGACGACCTCTTCGCCGTGCGCGAGGCGCTCGAGATCGCCACCGCCCGCCGGGCCGCCACGCGGGCGCGGGCGCTGTTCACCGTCGATGCGCCGCCGGAGGACTGGTGGCGCACCCGCCGGTCGCTCGAGCGCATCCTGGCCGACGGCGACCAGGCGGTCGCCGACGACGATCTCGACCGGCTGGTCGGGCTCAACGAGCGGTTCCACTTCGGCGTGGCCGAGCTGAGCGGCAGCAGCACGCTCGCCACCCTGCTGCGTCAGCTGTCGCGCAAGATCGAGTGGCTCTACGCCCTCGACACGTTCTCGCGGGGCAAACGGCTCTGGCCCGACCACCGCGTCATCCTGTCGGCCATCGACGCCGGCGACCCCGACCGGGCGGCCGAGCGGATGGGGTGGCACGTGCGCGAGTCGCGCATCGGGTACCTCAGTCGCACCGTGCCGGCCTCGGTCGTGGACGAGCTGCGATCCACGCCGCCGGTCGTCGCGTCGGCCGCGGCCTCGAACCCGCCTGTCGTCGCCTCGACGGTCGCCGCGGGGGCGGGCGTCGTGGGCGGGGGAGTCGTGGGCGCGGGCGTCGCGCCGACCGACGGGGGCGCGTCGTGACCCGGCATCGGCTCGAACCGACGTCCGGGACCACGAACGACGTCTACTCGCGCGACCACCGCCCCGTCCTCGCCGTCGACGCCGGAGACACGGTGGTGGTCGGGTCGCTCGACGCGTCGGGGCACCTCGAACGGCAGACCGTGCCGGGCGAGGCGCGACCGCGGCTGTTCGCCGAGGCGCGGGGGCACGCTCTCACGGGTCCGATCGCCGTCCGCGGCGCGCGGCCCGGCCAGACGCTCGCCGTGCACATCGACGCCGTGCTGCCCGGTGACTGGGGCTGGACGGTCGCCGGCGGTCGTGAGTCGCCCGTCACCACCCGGCTCGGTCTCGCCGACGTGGCGCCGGCATGGCTGCTCTGGGAGATCGACGCCGACGCGGGCGTCGCGGTCGAGAGCCGGGGCTGGCAGGTGCCTCTCGCGCCGTTCCTCGGGGTGACCGGTGTCGCACCGGCGGAGCCGGGGGAGCACTCGACGACCCCGCCCCGGGCCGCGGCCGGCGGCAACATCGACTGCCGCGAGCTCGTCGCGGGTTCGACGCTCTACCTGCCCGTGCAGGTCGCCGACGCCCTCGTCTACCTCGGCGACGGGCACGCCGCCCAGGGCGACGGCGAGGTCGGGGGCACGGCGATCGAGTGCCCGATGACGACGGAGGTGCGGCTCGACCTCGTCGACGACCGCCCCGTCCCGTCGATCCACGCCGAGACCCCCTCGGGGCGCATCACGTTCGGCTTCGACGCCGATCTCGACGTCGCCACCGGAGATGCGCTCGACGCCATGGTCACGTGGCTCGCGACCCTGCTCGACGTCGACCGGGCGACCGCCCTGGCCCTCTCGAGCGCCGTCGTCGACCTGCGGGTGACCCAGGTCGCGAACCAGACGTGGGGAGTCCACGCGCTGCTGCCGACCGGGGCCCTCGGCGTCTGACGCCCCGCCCCCGGGTCGGTTCAGCTCAGGATGTCCTTCGTGGTGAACCGGCCGAAGGCCAGGGCGCCGAAGACGAGGATGTAGCCGCCCTGCAGCAGCGCGTTGTCGGCGAAGTTCACCCATGACACCGGGTCGCGCAGGAGGTCCGCGAAGCCCAGCCAGTAGTGCGTGAACAGCCACGGGTCCAGGAAGTCCAGCTGCGGCAGCGCGTCGATGATCTGCGCCACCGTCGAGAGCACGATGGTGGCGGCCATGGCACCCACCGGCACGCTCGTGAGCGTCGAGATGAAGAGGCCGACGGCGCTCAGCCCGAGCAGCGAGAGCGTGACGTACAGCGCCATCATCAGCATCCGCAGCGCGTAGTCCCCGTAGCCGATCGTCTGGCCAGAGAGCAGGGTCACCGGCCCGACCGGGAACAGCGCGGCGCCGGCGATGGCCCCGAACACCACGAGCACGAGGGTGCCGGCGAGGCAGAAGAGGGCGGCTCCGGCGAACTTGACGAGCAGGAGGCGCACCCGGCCCACCGGCGAGACCAGCAGGTACCGCAGGGTGCCGAGACCCGCCTCGCCCGCGATCGTGTCGCCCGCGACGACGCCGACGGTCAGGGGGAGGAACAGCGGGATCGCCACGGTCAGGGCGGTCAACGAGACGAAGAGGCCGTTGCGCGTGATGTCGCCGAGGAACGCGGGGCCTCCGGAGGAGCCGCCGGACGCGTCGTCGGTCGTCACGCGCACGGCGATCGCCAGCAGGACGGGGATGAGCGCCAGGGCGCCGAGGAGGGCGATCGTCCGCACCCGTCCGAAGAGCACGACGACCTCGCTGCGGAGCAGGGACAGCCCCGTCCCGCGGCGGCGGAGGTCGTCTGCGTGCGGGGCGGGTGCGGGTTCAGCCGGCGACATCGAAGCCCTCCCCGGTGAGATCGACGAAGCGCTCCTCCAGGCTGGCGCCCGTGACCTCGAAGCCGCGCACCCGCACGTCGGCGGCGACGAGCGCGGCCACGACGGCCTCCGGCGACGGCCCGTCGCCGACGAGGTCGGCCTCGACCAGCTCGGCGACCGTCGACCCGGGCCGATCGGTCGGCCGCACCCGCGCCTCCGGGGCGAGTCCGAGTCGGCGGAGCACGACGCGCGCATCGTCGGGATCGGGGGTGAGCAGCCTCACCCGGTGCGTGCCGAGCGAGCGGAGATCGTCGAGGGTGCCCTGGGTGAGGAGCCGACCCGCGCTCATCACCCCGATGTGGGTGCACATCTGCTCGACCTCGGCCAGCAGGTGGCTCGACACGAAGACGGTCGTCCCCTCGTCGGCCAGCGAACGGATCAGGGTGCGGACCTCGCGGGTGCCCTGCGGGTCGAGCCCGTTGCTCGGTTCGTCGAGCACCAGCAGATCACGGGGCATGAGCAGGGCGTTGGCGATGCCGAGGCGCTGCTTCATGCCGAGCGAGTACGCGTGCGCCTTCTTCGACGCGGCGTGCCCGAGCCCCACCCGATCGAGCGCCGCGTCGACCCGGGCGGTGCGGGTCGCCGCGGGCGCCGTGCGGTCGGCCGAGTCGAGCCGGTGCAGGTTCGCCCGCCCCGAGAGGAAGGGATAGAACGCCGGGCCCTCGACCAGGGCGCCCACCCGGGGCAGCACGTCGCGGGCCCGGTCGGGCATCGAACCCCCGAGCACCCTGATGTCGCCGCTCGTCGCCGACGTCAGCCCGAGGAGCATCCGGATCGTGCTGGTCTTGCCCGAGCCGTTCGGCCCCAGGAACCCGTAGACGCTGCCCGCCGGCACGGCGAGATCGACGTCGGCCACGGCCTGCTGCCGACCGAACGACTTCGTCAGCGACGAGGTCTCGATGGCCAGCGGCGCCGTCGATGCGGCCGGCGGGGGTGCGGGGGTCACGCGAGCGGCGTCACTCGGCGGGTGCCGACGCGACCGCCGCCTGCAGGGTCTCGGCGTCGACGGCGCCCACGAAGACGCGCCCGTCGTCGCCGAGGTAGACCGAGACGAGGGAGGTCTGCAGCACCCGGCCGCCGTCGACCCGCGTCATCACCTGATCGAGCAGGGCCGACCGGTCGCCCTGGTCGCCGCCCGAGGCTGGCCCATCGGAGGGCGCGGACCCGGCGGCCGACGTCGCGTCGTCGAGACCCACCACGGTCGACCAGCCCGAGCCGATCACCACGGGCTCGGCGTGCTGGCCGCCGTGCCCCTCCCGGCGCTCGGCGGGTAGGGCGACCTCGGTCACGGTCGCGTCGGCCGGGGGAGTGAACTCGAAGACCGAGGAGGCGGGGGTCTCGAACGACACGGAGGTCAGGGCCACCGAGATGGCCGGGTCGTCCTGCCCCCGCGCGTCGACGGTCACGGCCAGCGGCACACCCGTCTCGGCGTCGACGGTGAGGGTCGCCCGGGCGACGAGCGTGTCGGCGTCGTCGGGCGTGAGCACGACCCGGTACGCGTCGCGACCGGCGACGGACACGTCGTCGGAGCTGGTGACCGTCGTCGAGTCGCCCACGGCGTCGAGGACGGCGTCGGCGAGCTCGGACGGAGTCTGCGGCACGGCCGTGCCGTCGGCCAGGGTGTCGGGCAGGTCGCGGGACGACGCGTCGGGCAGCGTGGTGTGCGTGGCGTCCTTCGAGGTGGAGTCGTACGACCACAGGTCGGAGCCTTCTCGGATGACGTCGCGCTCGGAGAGGTCGTCGACCACCTGCACGCGCTGTCGCGCCTCACCGTCGACGAAGACCTGGGCGGTGTGGCTGCCGGTCAGCATCTCGAGCGCATCGGAGGTCGACTCGCCGGTCGAGGAGCCGCCCTGCAGGGACGAGGGGATGTCGGGCAGCCCGAGGTCGGACGTCTGCTCGACCGTGCCCGAGAAGGCCACTCCCGAGCTGCCCGCCGCGAGTGCCAGCACCTGCTGAGGGGTCTTGTCGGGCAGATCGACGTCGGCGTTGGCCGCCATCGAGGGGACGACGATGCCGGCGGCGATGACGGCGACGGGGATCGCGGCGGCGGGGATCCAGCGTGCTGACTTCTTCATGACGATCGGGCCTCTCGCATCGGACCGCGGGCGGGTCGACGACTGGGCGGCAGGCTACGCGTGAACCCTGGAGATGACTGGCAGACGCGACACCGGTGGTTCGACGTCGAGACAGGCGGTCCGTCGACGAGGCCGAGGCTAGCGTCGACGGTCGTGCCGACGTGCGGCTCACTCGGTGCCGACACCGGTGCCGACGCCGGTGTCGCACGGTCCTCTAGAGCTCGACGACCTCGAACTCGAGCAGGTCGGCACCGGTCGCGACGGGACCCCGCGGGGCGTCGCCCGACCCCGCGGGGCGAGCGTGCGCGGCCTTGGCGCCGTTCGCCGCCCAGGCCAGGAAGTCGTCTTCGCTGCGCCAGGTGGTCACGACGAAGTAGCGGTCGTCGCCCTTGACCGGGCGCAGCAGCTGGAAGCCCTCGAAGCCCTCGGCGCCGTCGACCGAGTGCTTGCGCGCGGCGAAACGCGACTCGAGCTCGGAGCCGGACCCCTCGGGGACGTGGATGGCGTTGATCTTGACGACGGACATGACTGCTCGCTTTCGTGGGGGATGGGTCGGGGATGAGGGCGGGACGGCCGGAGGCGCCGCCTCAGGCGGTCTTCATCACGGTGGCGGTGAAGCCCTGCACGCGGTCGCTCAGCCCGGCCGCGCGACGCTCGATCTGCTCGGGCGGGTTCAGGTGCGGCGGTGCGACGCGGATGAGCAGCGAGCAGGCGAGGTCCTCGCAGATGTAGGTGCCGAGCGTGCTGCCGTTCAGGCCCGCCTCGCCGGCCTTCGGTGCGGTGAAGAGCCGCACCTGCGTCGCCGGCTGCGGCGAGTGGCAGAGCGAGCACATCGCGGCGATGCCGGGGCGCAGCGACGAGGTCGACGAACGGACGACGAGCCCGACGGGGCGGTCGGCCATCCAGTGGACGATGTAGCCGCGGTGATGGGCCTGCGGGTCGCGCCACCCCAGGAACTCCCGTTCGGACCACAGCATCTCGTGCAGCCCCGGGATCGGCAGGCGGTCCAGGTCGCCGGGCTGGGCGTTGACGAACGACTCGCGGATGTCGGACTCGGTCAGCGGCTTCATGGTCTCCTCAGTGCCTGGGTGCCTCGGTCCAGCCACCCTACGCGGCGCCCCCGACACCGCCGTGACACGGGCCCCGCGGTCGCACGGTCGTAGCCTGGGGCCATGACCGAGGCCGAGGCGATGCGCCTGCTGGTGGCGCGCCTCCGGGACGCCGGCTGCGTCTTCGCCGAGGAGGAGGCGGCGCTGCTGACCGAGGCGGCCGCCGACCCCGCGGACCGGGCCCGCCCGGTCGACCCCGGCACCCTCGAGGGGCTCGTGCGCCGACGCGTCGCCGGCGAACCCCTCGAGCAGGTCCTCGGCTGGGCCGAGTTCGACGGCCTGCGGCTCGCCGTCGCGCCCGGCGTCTTCGTTCCCCGGCGGCGGACGACCGCGCTGGCCGGCCGGGCCTCGGCCCTGGTGCCCCGGGGGCGACCGGCCGTCGCGCTCGACCTCTGCTGCGGGGTGGGGGCCGTCGCCGCCGTCCTCCTGCGCGACCATCCCGGTCTGACACTCGTCGCGTCCGACCTCGATCCGGTGGCCGTCGGGTGCGCCCGCGCGAACCTCCCCCCGGGCTGCGACGTGGTGGTCGGCGATCTCTTCGACGCCGTGCCTGCCCGGCTCCGAGGTGCCGTCGACGTCCTGACGGCCAATGCGCCGTACGTGCCGACCGGAGCGCTCCCGACCCTGCCGCCCGAGGCGCGCCTCCACGAGCGGGTCACCGCGCTCGACGGCGGACACGACGGTCTCGATCTGCACCGTCGGATCGCCCAGGAGGCGCGGGCCTGGCTCCGCCCCGCGGGGTCGCTGCTGATCGAGACGAGCGCGGCTCAGGCCGCCGCCGCCGTGGAGCTCCTGACCGCAGGCGGTCTCGACGCGCACAGCGAGTACGACGTCGAGCACGAGACGACGGTCGTCGTGGGCGTGCGACCGCAGTCGGATGATCCCGGCGGTCGGACGATGCCGTCAGCGGGTCAGATGTCGACCGGGTAGACGCCCTCGACGACGGGGGACTCCGGGGTGCCCGACACCTCGCAGCTGAAGGCCGCCTCGATCCGCCCGTCGGCGGTGTGGCCGTAGCGCACCTCGACGACCGCGCCGGTGGCCGAGTCGCGGACGTCGTCGTCCTCGTAGCTCCAGACGTCGTCGAGGAACGGGACGTCGGGGTACTCGGCCGCGACGGCGTCGACGCAGGCGTCCCAGGCCGGCGGGGCCTCTCGCGTCGGCGCCGTGGCCGGGGCGGGGGGAGTGGTCGTCGGGATCGGCGTGCTCGACGCGTCGGCGCCCGTCGTGGCGAGCCCGGTGGTCTCGGAGGCGCCGGGCTCGGACGTCGGGGTGGCGCACCCGGCGAGGGCGAGGACGAGAGCGATGCTGCTGACGAGCAGAGGGGCGGCCATACGGGGCACGAGGGCTCCTCGAGGGATGACGGGCCGCCACGGTGGCAGGCTTCGAGGGTCAGGATACCGTCACGGAGTCGTTACGGAGGTTCTTCGGGCAAGGTGGACCGATGACCGCTTCAGAGAACCGTGAACCGACCGCACTCGAGCAGGCCATCGCCAAGGGCCAGGCGGGCCAGGGCGACATGAACTCCGTGCTCGCCGAGTTCGTGAACGCCGAGATCGTCGTCCCCACCGCCGTCCAGGCGGAGGAGTCGCTGAACGAGCTGCAGCCCGTGCTCTTCGACCGCGAGGGCACGCCCATGCTCGCCGCCTTCACGCACGCCGACATGATCGGCGACCAGGTGAGAGAGGTGGCGGCGCACTCCGCGACGATCCACGCCGCCGAGCTCGTCCAGGCCATCCCGCCGCAGACGGGGCTGGTCGTGAACCCCGGCAACCCCGAGGGCTTCGAGATGCTGCCCGAAGGCGTCGCGCAGCTCGCCGACGACGTGCGCGAGCTCGTGGCGGCGCACCAGGCCGACGAGACCGCGGCGACCGATCGGCCCTCCGGCGCCTGAGCGTCTCGACCCCGAAACCTGCTCGTCACACGCCGGCTGTAGGCTGAGCGCCACAATCGAACATCGGGCCACGAACACGTCGCGGGAGAAGCTCCGGTGCGCATCACATGCGCCGACCGGGCACCGAAGGAGCAAGCTCCCCGCCAATCTCTCAGGTACGCGTACCGCGACGGACTGGCCACTCTGAAAAGCAGGAGCGCCTCTCGGCGGCTCCTCGCCCACGGTGAAAGTCGACCCGCGTCGGCGAAGCTCTCAGGCCCATGACAGAGGGGGAGCCCCGCACGACTCCGGTCGGGCGGGGCCCACCCCCGTCGTGCAGGTGCTGCACGGCATGCTCCCGGTCGAGACAGCTCGAGGCCGGGCCGTCCTCACAGGAGTCAGATGTCCGACGCAGCCTCGAACCTGCCCGCCGCCCCGGGCCCCACCGACGCCGACCTCGTCGACGCCGAGCTGGCGGACGCCCACCTCGTCGACGCCGACCCGGCCGACGTCGACGACGAGCGCTTCAGCCCGCTCCACGAGATCCACGTCGCCGCGGGCGCCTCGTTCACCGACTTCGCCGGGTGGCAGATGCCCGTGCGCTACAGCT
Organism: Frigoribacterium sp. AC394; assembly: GCF_979258095.1. Classification (NCBI taxonomy): domain Bacteria; kingdom Bacillati; phylum Actinomycetota; class Actinomycetes; order Micrococcales; family Microbacteriaceae; genus Frigoribacterium; species Frigoribacterium sp. AC394. The sequence goes on from NZ_OZ409834.1 coordinate 2,819,439, forward strand.
CGGATCTCGCCGAGCACCATGCCGTCCGCACCGCGGCCGGTCTCTTCGACCTCTCGCACATGGCCGAGATCGCCGTGGTCGGACCCGACGCGGGCGTCTTCCTCGACCAGGCGCTGGCCGGCACCCTCTCGACGATCGCCGTCGGTCGGGCGAAGTACTCGCTGCTCCTCGCCGACGACGGCGGCATCGTCGACGATCTCGTCGTCTACCGGCTCGACGAGCACGACTACCTCGTCGTGGCGAACGCCGGCAACCGGGAGGCTGCGTTCGGCGCGCTCGCGACCCGCGCCTCCGGCTTCGACGTCACGGTCGACGACGAGAGCGACGACACCGCGCTCGTCGCGATCCAGGGTCCCGAGGCGGAGGGCGTCCTCGACGCGCTCATCAGCGGCGACCGTCTCCAGCCCGACGCGCCGCTCTCGACGCTCCGGTACTACCGGGTGCTGCAGGGCACCTTCGACGACGCCCCCGTCCTGATCGCCCGCACCGGCTACACCGGCGAAGACGGCTTCGAGCTCTACCTCGCGCCCGAGTCCGCCGCCGACCTCTGGACGGCGCTCGCCGAGGCGGGAGCGCCTCGGGGTGTCGTCCCCGCCGGTCTCGCCAGCCGCGACACGCTGCGACTCGAGGCAGGCATGCCGCTCTACGGCCACGAGCTCGGTCGCGACGTGCGCCCCGCCCAGGCGGGTCTCGGCCGCGTGGTCGACACCTCGAAGGACTTCGTCGGCCGCTCCGGTGTCGACCCGGCGCCCGGCGCCCGTGTGCTGGTGGGTCTGACCCTGCCGGGTCGTCGCGCGGCCCGAGCGGGCTACCCCGTGGTCACCGACGACGGCACCGTCGTGGGCGAGATCACGAGCGGTGCGCTCTCGCCGACCCTGGGGCACCCCGTCGCCATGGCCTTCGTCGACCCCGACGTGGTCGACCGCGGCCCGGCCCTCGCCGTCGACGTGCGGGGGACGCCGATCCCGGCGACCGTCGTGCCCCTGCCGTTCTACAAGCGCTCCTGACCCTCCCGCGGGCCGACGGCCTGCGCGCCCCGCACCTCACCCCCTCTCGAAAGGCCTCGGCATGACCGACCTCACATCGCTGCACTACACCGCCGAGCACGAATGGCTGCTCATCGACGGCGACACCGCCACCGTGGGCATCACCGACTACGCGGCCGAGAAGCTCGGCGACGTCGTCTACGTCGACCTGCCGTCCGCGGGCACCGAGGTCGAGTCCGGCACCGTCGTCGGCGAGATCGAGTCGACGAAGTCCGTGGGCGAGCTCTTCGCCCCCGCGCTCGGCACGGTGCTCGAGATCAACGACGCCGTCGTCGACAGCCCCGATCTGGTCAACAGCGACCCGTTCGGCGCCGGCTGGCTCATCAAGATCACCCTGGCGTCCTCCGACCGCGTCGGTCTCCTCTCGCGCGACGAGTACGTCGCCCTCACGGCCGAATGACCGGCGAGACGACCTCCGGGTCGGTGTTCGGAGACTGGGCCGGTCGTGCGGCCGGCGGATTCGTCGACCGCCACATCGGCACGACGCCGTCCGATCAGGCCGCGATGCTCGCCGTCGTCGGGCACGACAGCGTCGAATCGCTCGTCCGGGCAGCCGTTCCCGACAGCATCCACACGTCAGCCGACGCGGGCGGCACGCTGCCCGCACCCGTGGGCGAGACCGAGGCGCTGGCCGAGCTGAGACGACTCGCCGACCGCAACCGGCCCTCCCGCGCGCTCCTGGGGCTCGGTTACTACGACACCGTCACACCCGCGGTGATCCAGCGCAACGTCCTCGAGAACCCGAGCTGGTACACGGCCTACACGCCCTACCAGCCCGAGATCTCGCAGGGGCGGCTCGAGGCGCTGATCAACTTCCAGACGATGGTCTCCGAGCTCACCGGTCTGACCACCGCCAACGCCTCCATGCTCGACGAGGGCACGGCCGTGGTCGAGGGCATGCTGCTCGCCCGCCGCGCGTCGAAGGCGAAGAGCGACGTGTTCGTCGTCGACGCCGACGCGTTCCCGCAGACCAAGGCGCTGCTCGCCGGTCGCGCCGCGGCCGTCGGCATCGAGCTGGTCGAGCTCGATCTGACGGGCGCCGATCCGGCCGAGGTGCCCGAGTCGTTCGGGCTGTTCGTGCAGTACCCCGCGGCGACCGGCGCCGTGCACGACCTCGCGGCGATCACCGAGGCCAGTCACGCCCACGGCGGTCTCGTCGTCGTCGCGGCCGATCTGCTCGCGCTCACCCTCCTCACCCCTCCCGGCGAGTTCGGGGCCGACGTCGCCGTCGGGACGAGTCAGCGCTTCGGCGTGCCCATGGGCTTCGGCGGTCCGCACGCGGGCTACATGGCGGTCCGCACCGGTCTCGAGCGGCAGCTGCCCGGGCGTCTGGTCGGAGTGTCGCAAGACGTCGACGGGCGACCGGCCTACCGGTTGAGCCTGCAGACCCGAGAGCAGCACATCCGTCGTGAGAAGGCCACGTCGAACATCTGCACCGCCCAGGTGCTGCTGGCCGTGATGGCCTCGATGTACGCCGTCTACCACGGCCCCTGGGGGCTGCGGCACATCGCGTCGCGGGTGCACGATCACGCGGCCGACCTCGCCGAGGCCATCGCCGCCTCCGATCTCGAGCTCGAGAACGACACGTTCTTCGACACGCTGCAGGTCTTCGTGCCGGGCCGGTCCGCCGAGCTCGTGGCCGTGGCCCGCGAGCGCGGTTACCTCGTGCACGCCGTCGACGCCGACTGCATCCGGCTGTCGTTCGACGAGACGACCACGCGCGACGACGTCGTCGCGGTCGCCGAGGTGCTGGGCGTCGAGATGCCCCCCGGAAAGGGCGGCGACGGCCCGTCCGGACTCCCGGAGGCGCTGCTGCGGACGAGCGACTACCTCACCCACCCGGTCTTCCGCACCCACCGCAGCGAGACCAGCATGATGCGGTACCTCAAGCACCTCGCCGACAAGGACTACGCCCTCGACCGCGGAATGATCCCGCTCGGCAGCTGCACCATGAAGCTCAACGCGGCCACCGAGATGGCGGCCGTGACCTGGCCCGAGTTCGCCTCGGTGCACCCGTTCGCGCCGGCGGAGGACGTCGAGGGCTACCTCGACCTCGTCGGTCAGCTCGAGGGCTGGCTGGCCGATCTGACCGGTTACGACACGGTGTCGCTGCAGCCCAACGCGGGCAGCCAGGGCGAGCTCGCCGGTCTGCTGGCTATCCGCGGGTACCACCTCGCGAACGGTGATGCAGCGCGCACGGTGTGCCTCATCCCGCAGAGCGCCCACGGCACCAACGCGGCGAGTGCGGTGCTCGCCGGCATGAGGGTCGTCGTCGTCGCCTGCGACGACCGGGGCAACGTCGACCTCGACGATCTGCGGAAGCAGGTCGCGGCCCACGCCGACGATCTCGCGGCGCTGATGATCACCTACCCGTCGACCCACGGCGTGTACGAGCACGACATCCGCGACATCACCGACGCCGTCCACGAGGCGGGCGGCCAGGTCTACGTCGATGGCGCGAACCTCAACGCCCTGCTCGGGTTCGCGAAGTTCGGCGAGTTCGGCGGCGACGTCTCGCACCTGAACCTGCACAAGACGTTCTGCATCCCGCACGGCGGCGGTGGACCCGGTGTCGGACCGGTCGCGGCCAAGGCGCACCTCGCGCCGTTCCTGCCCGGCCACCCGATGGCGCAGCAGGCCGACCGACGCACCGGGGCGGCCGCGGCGGCCCCGGGGGAGCGACCGGCCCATGCCGGCGTCCCGGTGTCGAGCGCCCCGTACGGTTCGCCGAGCATCCTGCCGATCAGCTGGGCCTACATCCGCATGATGGGCGACGAGGGGCTCGTGCAGGCCACCGGCGCGGCGGTGCTCGCGGCGAACTACGTCGCCGTGCGACTGCGTGAGCACTACCCGGTGCTGTACTCGGGTGAGGGAGGACTCGTCGCGCACGAGTGCATCCTCGACCTCCGCCCGCTGCGCGACGCGACCGGCGTGACCGTCGACGACGTCGCCAAGCGACTCGTCGACTACGGGTTCCACTCGCCGACGATGTCGTTCCCTGTGGCGGGCACGTTGATGGTCGAACCCACCGAGAGCGAGGACCTCGCCGAGATCGACCGGTTCGTCGACGCCATGATCGCGATCAAGCACGAGGCCGACGAGATCTCGGCGGGTCGGCGCGCCGTCGAGGACAGCCCGCTGCGGGCCGCCCCCCACACGGCCGAGTCCGTCATCTCGGGCGAGTGGACGGCCGGCTACAGCCGCGACGAGGCCGTCTACCCGGTCGACTCGCTCAAGCGCGCCAAGTACTGGCCGCCGGTCCGGCGCATCGACCAGGCATGGGGCGACCGCAACCTGTTCTGCGCCTGCCCGCCGGTCGAGGCCTTCGTCTGATCCGACCGACCGACGCCCGGGTCCGAGCTCGTCGCTCGGGCCCGGGCGTCCGCCGTCGCGAAGCTGGACGTCAGGGTGCCGATCGTCAGGCGGGCAGTCCGAAGAACGCGGGGAACGTCGCCGCCGCCCACGGGTAGCCGATGAAGACCGCCGAGTCCATCACGACGTGTGCCACCACGAGCGGCAGGATGCGCCCGAACCGGGTGTACAGCCACCCGAACACGAGGCCCATCACCACGTTGCCGACGAACGCGCCGAACCCCTGGTACAGGTGGTACGTGCCGCGCAGCAGGGCGGCCGCGACGATGATCGTCCACGGGCGCCAGCGCAGATCGGTCAGGCGCGCGAAGAGGTAGGCCACGACGATGACCTCCTCCGTGAGTCCCGCCCGGAGCGCGGAGAGCGCCAGCACCGGGACGGTCCACCAGTGCTCGCCGAGGTCCGTGGGCACGACCGTCACCGTCAGGTCGAGCGCCTTGCCGACCAGGTACAGGCCGATGCCGGGGATTCCGATCGCGAGGGCGAGCCCCAGGCCGCCGAGCACATCGCGACCGCTGCGCGAGAAGTCGACGCCGAGGCGCGCCAGGTGAGGGCGGCGGCCTTGCCACAGCAGATAGGCGACAAGCGCGACGGGCACGAGGTCGACGACCACGGCGAGCACCTGGTAGACGAGGTCGAACACGGCGCGATCGCTGAGCGACGAGTTGAGGGTCGCCGTCTGCTGCGACAGGCTCGTGGGCTGGGTGAGGCGGTTGACGATCGACACGAGCGAGTACACGGCGGAGGCGCCGAGCGACAGTCCGAGCACGATCGCGATCTCGACCCGGAGGCGCGAGCGGCTGGGCAGGTCGACCGCCGGTTCGAGAGGCATGGCCGGATAATACCTGCCACGTGTCTGATTTCTCGCAACGGAAACCTGCGCAGATGAGGGGCTTGACGCAACGATCCGTGCGTCGGCGCAACGATCCATCGAATTGGTTTCCGTCGTGTAACCGTTCGCCCTGAGGTTTGGAGAAGCCTGAAAGAGGTGCCTAGGGTCGTCTTCATCCAACGTGGCACGACTCATGGGGAGCCGTGCTGCGTCCTTTCTTGCATCAGGAGGAACATTGAAGAAGACGCGCATGGGCCTCGGGTCCGTCGCCGTCGTGGGGGCGGCAGCACTCGTCCTCACCGGCTGCTCGAACGGCGGTGACTCGGGCGACGCCGCTCCCTCGGGCAACGCCGACGCCATCATCACCACGAACGGCAGCGAGCCGCAGAACCCGCTGGTCCCGTCGAACACCACCGAGACCGGTGGCGGGAAGATCATCGACTCGATCTTCGCCGGCCTCGTCTCGTACGACGCCGAGGGCGCCACCGAGATGGACGTCGCCGAGTCCATCGAGTCCGACGACAACCAGCTCTGGACCGTCAAGCTCAAGGAGGGCCAGACCTTCACCGACGGCACCCCCGTCACCTCCGAGTCCTTCACGAAGGCCTGGAACTGGGCTGCGCAGATCAGCAACGCGCAGAGCGCCTCGTACTTCTTCGACAACATCGAGGGCTACGACGCCGAGGCCGACAGCGACCTCTCGCTCGAGGTCGTCAGCGACACCGAGTTCACGGTCATGCTGAACGCCCCCGAGGCCGACTGGCCCCTGCGTCTCGGCTACTCGGCGTTCTCGCCGCTGCCCGAGTCGTTCTACGACGACGTCGACGCCTTCGGCGAGAGCCCCGTCGGCAACGGCCCCTACAAGCTCGAGAGCGCCGACGCCTGGACCCACAACCAGGACATCAAGCTCGTCACCAACGAGGACTACGACGGTCCCCGCACGCCCGTCAACGGCGGCCTCACCATCACGTTCTACACGACGCAGGACGCCGCGTACTCCGACGTGCTCTCGGGCAACCTCGACATCCTCGACCAGGTGCCGGACACCCAGTTCGCCTCGTACGAGAGCGACTTCCCGGAGCGCTTCGCGAACCAGCCGGCCGCGATCTTCCAGTCGATCACCATCCCGCAGTACCTCGAGCACTTCGACGGCACGACCGAAGAGGGCAAGCTGCGTCGTGCGGCGATCTCGCTCGCGATCAACCGCGGTGACATCACCGACGTCATCTTCCAGGGCACCCGCACCCCCGCCAAGGACTTCACGTCGCCCGTCATCGACGGCTACTCCGAAGACCTCGAGGGCTCGGACGTGCTCGACTACGACGCCGACCGCGCCAAGGAGCTCTGGGCTCAGGCCGAAGAGATCTCGCCCTACGGCGACACCACCTTCACCATCGCCTACAACTCCGACGGCGGACACCAGAACTGGGTCGACGCCGCGACGAACAGCATCGCCGACACGCTGGGCATCAAGGCGGCCGGCGAGCCGAAGCCCACGTTCGCCGAGCTCCTCGACCAGGAGGACAACGACGCCATGACCGGCGCCTTCCGTTCCGGATGGCAGGCCGACTACCCGTCGCTGTTCAACTTCCTCGCGCCGCTGTACCAGACCGGTGCCGGTTCGAACTACGGCCGTTACACGAGCGACGAGTTCGACGGTCTCCTGAGCGAGGGCGCCGCGTCGACCTCCGTCGAGGACGCCAACGCGAAGTTCCAGGAGGCGCAGGAGGTCCTGCTCACCGACCTCCCCGTCATCCCGCTGTGGTACTCGAACGTGACCGGCGTGTGGGCCGACACGGTCGAGAACGTCCAGTTCGGCTGGAACTCCGTCCCGCTGTTCTACGAGGTCACCAAGCAGTAAGGAACGCATCCGATAGAGGCTCCGGCCTCGTTCAGAACTGCCGAGGGGTCCGGGCGGGTTATCCTGCTCCGGGCCCCTCGGTGGGCGTCCACCACTCTCTCTCCATGATTGCGACATCCATGCACGCGCAGAAAATCGAGGCGGCCTGATGCTCTGGTACACCGGCCGGCGCCTCCTCCAGCTGATTCCCGTCTTCTTCGGGGCGACCTTCCTCATCTACTTCATGGTGTTCGCCCTCCCGGGCGACCCGATCGCCGCCCTGTTCGGCGAGAAGCAGCCGAGTCCCGCCGTCATCGAGGCCATCCGGGCGCAGTACAACCTCGACAAGCCGTTCATCGTGCAGTACCTGCTCTACATCGGCGGTCTGTTCACGGGTGACCTGGGCACGACGTTCTCCGGTCGCCCCGTCATCGACGAGCTCATCCGGGCGTTCCCGATCACGTTCCGTCTCGCCATGCTCGCCCTCCTGTTCGAATCGATCGCCGGGATCGTCGTCGGCCTCTACGCCGGCCTCCGCAAGGGCAAGATCTTCGACAACAGCGCCCTCGTGGTCTCGCTGCTGCTCATCTCCGTGCCGACGTTCGTCATCGGTTTCGTCCTGCAGTACGTCTTCGGCATCCAGCTGGCCCTCTTCCGGACCACCGTCAGCTCGCAGGCTCCGTGGAGCGAGCTGGTGCTGCCCGCGATCGTGCTCGCCTCCGTGTCGTTCGCTTACATCGTCCGACTCACCCGCGCCTCCGTCGCCGAGAACATGAGCGCCGACTTCGTGCGCACGGCGACGGCGAAGGGCCTCACCCGTCGACGGGTCGTCGGGGTGCACATCCTCCGCAACTCGCTCGTGCCCGTCATCACCTACCTCGGCGTCGACATCGGATCGCTGATGGTCGGTGCGATCGTCACCGAGGGAATCTTCAACATCCAGGGCGTCGGTGGCACCGTCTACCGGGCCATCCAGCTCGGCGAGGGACCGACCGTCGTGTCGTTCGTCGCGGTCATGGTCATCATCTTCATGCTGGCCAACCTGCTCGTCGACCTGCTCTACGCCGTTCTCGACCCGAGGATCCGCTATGCCAAGTAACACGACACCGGGCCTGTCGCCCGACCACTACGTCGCCCCGCTCGACGAGACCCCGCTGAAGGCCGTCGACGCCGTCGACGAGACCGAGAAGCCCCGCTCCAGCTGGAACGACGCGTGGGACGCCATGAAGACGCGCCCCCTGTTCTGGATCTCCGCGGTGCTGATCCTGTTCGTGATCGTCGTGGCGCTGTTCCCGCAGCTCTTCACGAGCACCTCGCCGACCTCCGGCGCCAGCCTCCCCGACAGCAACGGACCGGCCGAGTCCGGGCACCCGATGGGCTTCACGCTGCAGGGGCTCGACGTCTACGCCCGTGTCGTCTACGGCACCCGGGCCTCGTTGACCGTGGGCCTGCTGGCCACGGTCCTCGTGACCCTGGTGGGCATCGTCATCGGCTCGCTCGCCGGCTACTACGGCGGCTGGCTCGACGCGCTCGTCTCGCGACTCGGCGACATCTTCTTCGCCATCCCCACCGTGCTCGGCGCCATCGTGCTCATGTCGGTCCTGCCGTCGCGCACCCCGCTGACGGTCGCCCTCGTGCTGTCGCTCTTCGCCTGGCCGCAGATCGCCCGCATCATGCGCGGCTCGGTGCTCGGCGCCAAGAGCAGCGACTACGTCATGGCCTCCGCGGCGCTCGGCGTCTCGCGCTTCCGCATCCTGGTGCGTCATGTCATCCCCAACGCGATCACTCCCGTGATCGTCGTGGCGACGGTCTCGCTCGGCACGTTCATCGTCGCCGAGGCCACCCTGTCGTTCCTCGGCATCGGCCTGCCCGGCACCGTGATGTCGTGGGGCAACGACATCAACGCCGCCCGCGCCTCCCTGCGGGTCGCCCCGATGCCCCTGATCTGGCCGGCGGCCGCCCTCTCGGTGACCGTGCTGTCGTTCCTCATGATGGGCGACGTCGTGCGCGACGCCCTCGACCCGAAGGCGAGGGCCCGTCGATGACCTCCACCTCCACGCGTCCCGAGTCGGCGAGCACCGCCTCCTCGGCGACCCCCCTGCTCGAGATCAAGGGCCTGAAGATCGGGTTCAAGACCCAGTCGGGCTACGTCGACGCCGTCCGCGGCGTGGACTTCACGATGATGCCGGGCGAACGTCTCGCGATCGTCGGCGAGTCCGGGTCGGGCAAGTCGACCACGGCCACGTCGATCATCGACCTGCTGCCGGGCGCCGGCGAGGTCACCGGCGGGCAGATCCTCTTCGAGGGCAAGGACCTCACGAAGGCGACGCCCGCCGAGATGCAGGCCATCCGCGGTCGCGACATCGGCTACGTGCCCCAGGACCCGATGTCGAACCTCAACCCGGTCTGGAGCATCGGCTTCCAGGTCGAGGAGGCCATCCGCGCCAACGGCGTGGCCACCGGCAAGCAGGCGGTGCGCGATCGCGCCATCGAGGTGCTGAAGGAGGCGGGGCTCGGCGACGCAGACCAGCGTCTGAAGCAGTTCCCTCACCAGTTCTCGGGTGGCATGCGCCAGCGTGTGCTGATCGGGATCGGCCTCTCGTCGCGCCCGAAGCTGCTGATCGCCGACGAGCCGACGTCCGCGCTCGACGTCACCGTGCAGCGGCGGATCCTCGACCACCTCGAGACCCTCACGCGCGACTACGGCACCTCGGTGCTGTTCATCACACACGACCTCGGCCTCGCGGCCGAGCGCGCCGAGAAGCTCGTCGTCATGTACAAGGGCCAGGTCGTCGAGTCGGGGCCGTCGAAGGAGATCCTCGCGAACCCGCAGCACCCGTACACGCAGCGTCTCGTGGCCGCGGCTCCGAGCCTCGCCAGCCAGCGCATCCAGTCGAGCATCGCGCCGACGCACACCAACGACGTCGAGATCTCCGACGAGGGCGCCGACGACGCCGAGCTGATGAAGCGCGCGCACCAGCGCGAAGAGCTCGGCAAGCGGAACGCGTCGTACATCCAGGTCGAGAACCTGACCAAGCTGTACAAGATCCGTCAGGGCGGCTTCAAGACGACCGAGCTGCGGGCCGTCGACGACGTCTCGTTCTCCATCCCGCGCGGCACGACGATGGCGCTGGTGGGCGAGTCCGGCTCGGGCAAGTCCACCGTGGCCAAGCTGGTCCTGCAGCTCGAGTCCATCACCTCGGGCACGGTCGCCATCGACGGGAAGAGCGTCGGGGCCCTGAAGGGCAAGGAGCTCTTCGACTTCCGTCGTCGGGTGCAGCCCGTCTTCCAGGACCCCTACGGCTCGCTCGACCCGATGTACAGCGTCGGCAACACGATCGCCGAACCGCTCGTCACCCACGGCATCGGCGACCGCAAGAGCCGCCAGCAGCGTGTGCACGAGCTGCTCGACCAGGTGTCGCTGCCCGTCTCGATGGTCAACCGCTACCCGGGCGAGCTCTCGGGTGGTCAGCGTCAGCGCATCGCCGTCGCCCGGGCGCTCGCGCTCAAGCCCGACGTGATCGTGCTCGACGAGGCCGTCTCCGCGCTCGACGTGCTGGTGCAGGGCCAGGTGCTCGACCTGCTCACCGACCTGCAGACCGAGCTGGGGCTCACCTACCTCTTCATCACGCACGACCTGGCCGTGGTCCGGCTCATCGCGGACAACGTCTGCGTCATGCAGAAGGGGCGCATCGTCGAGGCCGGCACCACCGACGAGATCTTCGCGAACCCGGCGCAGCAGTACACCCGCGAGCTGCTCGAGGCGATCCCCGGCGCGAACTTCGAGTTCGGCCGGTAGCCGACCCGCGCCTCCTCGTCAGGGGCCTCTCCGCCGTTCCGACAGGGGCGGGGGAGGGGCCCTTTACCACGTGCCGTAGACTGTCGTCGCCGGGCTCTGTCCCGTGCACCTCCCCCTCCGCTTCTCGTAAGGAATTCATCCATGGCGACTGCCATCCGCAGCGACCTGCGCAACGTGGCGATCGTGGCCCACGTCGACCACGGCAAGACGACTCTCGTCGACGCCATGCTCAAGCAGACCAACTCGTTCGACGCCCACTTCGACACCGAAGACCGAATGATGGACTCGAACGAGCTCGAGCGCGAGAAGGGCATCACGATCCTCGCGAAGAACACCGCGGTGCTCTACAACGGTGCTCATGCGGCCGACGGCCCGATCACCATCAACGTGATCGACACCCCCGGCCACGCCGACTTCGGCGGTGAGGTCGAGCGCGGCCTCTCGATGGTCGACGGCGTCGTGCTGCTCGTCGACGCGTCCGAGGGGCCCCTGCCCCAGACCCGCTTCGTGCTCCGCAAGGCCCTCGCGGCCAAGCTCCCCGTCATCCTGCTGGTCAACAAGACCGACCGCCCCGACGCCCGCATCGACGAGGTCGTGGCCGAGTCGCAGGACCTCCTCCTCGGTCTCGCCAGCGACCTGAGCGAAGAGGTCGAAGACCTCGACCTCGACGCGATCCTCAACGTGCCCGTGGTCTACGCCTCGGGTCGTAACGGCGCGGCGTCGATCAACAAGCCGGCCGACGGCTCGCTGCCCGACAACGCCGACCTCGAGCCGCTGTTCGACGCCATCCTCACGCACGTGCCGGCGCCGACCTACGACGACGAGCACCCCCTGCAGGCGCACGTGACCAACCTCGACGCGTCGCCGTTCCTCGGTCGTCTCGCGCTCCTCCGCGTCTTCCACGGCACCCTGAAGAAGGGCCAGACCGTCGCCTGGGTCAAGCAGGACGGCACCACGGTCAACGCCCGCATCACCGAGCTGCTCATCACCAAGGCCCTGCAGCGCTACCCCGCCGAGTCCGCGGGCCCCGGCGACATCGTCGCCGTCGCCGGCTTCGACACCATCACCATCGGCGAGACCCTCTCCGACCCCGACGACGTCCGGCCGCTGCCGACCATCACCGTCGACGACCCCGCGATCTCCATGACCATCGGCACGAACACGTCGCCGTTGATCGGCAAGGTCAAGGGTCACAAGCTGACCGCGCGCATGGTCAAAGACCGTCTCGACCGCGAGCTGATCGGTAACGTCAGCCTCAAGGTCGTCGACATCGGACGCCCCGACGCGTGGGAGGTCCAGGGTCGAGGCGAGCTCGCACTCGCCATCCTCGTCGAGCAGATGCGACGCGAGGGCTTCGAGCTCACCGTGGGCAAGCCGCAGGTGGTCACCCGTCGCGACGAGAACGGCAAGCTCCAGGAGCCGTTCGAGCACATGACCGTCGACGTGCCCGACGAGTACCTCGGTGCGATCACCCAGCTGATGGCCGCCCGCAAGGGCCGCATGGAGAACATGGCGAACCACGGTTCGGGTTGGGTCCGCATGGAGTTCATCGTCCCGTCGCGCGGCCTGATCGGCTTCCGCACGCAGTTCCTCACCGACACGCGCGGCACCGGCATCGCCAACGGCATCAGCCACGGCTACGGCCCCTGGGCCGGCGAGATCTCGACCCGTACCAACGGCTCGATCATCGCCGACCGCTCGGGTGTCGTCACGCCGTTCGCGATCCAGAACCTGCAAGAGCGCATGACCTTCTTCGTGCAGCCGACCGAAGAGGTCTACGAGGGCATGGTCGTGGGCGAGAACTCGCGCGCCGACGACATGGACGTCAACATCACCAAGGAGAAGAAGCTGACCAACATGCGTCAGTCGACGGCCGACAACTTCGAGTCGATGACGCCCTCCCGCGTCCTCTCGCTCGAGGAGTCGCTCGAGTTCGCCGGTGACGACGAGTGCGTCGAGGTCACCCCCGACGCCATCCGCATCCGCAAGGTCGAGCTCGACGCGTCGGCTCGCCAGCGCAGCACCGCTCGTCTCAAGAAGCAGAACGCGTAGCACCACCGAGTCACCGCCAGACCGAGAGGCGGCCCGCAGCAGTGCGGGCCGCCTCTCGCGTATCCACCGTGCTTCGCTGCGCGCCCCGCACGTTCCACGCCCACGCCCAGAGTCGGCCGCTACCCTCTCCGGGTGCCGATCCGTTCGAAGTCCCTCATCCGCCCCGTCGCCGCTCTGGCCCTCGTCGTCGGTCTCGGCGCCGGCCTCACCGCGTGCGGTTCGGGCTCCCCGATCGACAACATCGTCGGCGGTGCGATCGACAGCAGCGTCGAGGGCCTCACCGGCACCGTGCAGCAGGCCGTCGAAGACGCCGCGGGCGAGGCGCTCGGCGGGGCCGGCATCACGACCGACGGCACGCTCCCCGAGTCGTTCCCCGCCGAGGTCCCGCTCGTCGAGGGCACCGTGCGCGGGGGCGGCGCCGGGCCCGAGGGGTCCGGCTGGGTGGCTCAGATCACCGTCTCGGGCGCCGACCGCTTCACCGCCGCGCAGCAGCAGCTCGAGCAGGCCGGCTACACGGCCAGCGGGGTCGACTCCGACGCGGACAGCGGCTTCGGCACCTTCACGGGCTCGGCGTACCGCGTCGTGCTCACCGTGTCGACCGACACCGACGGGGTCTCGACGGCGACCTACGTCGTCACCGCCGTCTGACCTCCGCACTCGCGAGCGTCCGCGCCGCGTCGGCAGCCCCGACCCGGCGGCGTCAGGCGAAGAGCGTCTCGCCGACCCAGCCGCCCTCCGAGGCGCCCGGCGGTACCGCGAAGATCGCCGACCCGACGTGCTTGACGTACTCGTTCATGCGATCGCTGCGAGCGAGCGACTGCTGGATCGGCACGAACTGCCTCCGGCTGTCGCGGTTGAAGCAGATGAAGAACAGCCCCGCGTTGAGGCGTCCGAGCTCGTCGTTGCCGTCGACGAAGTTGTAGCCGCGCCGCAGCAGGGTGGCCCCGTCGTTGTTCTGCGGGTGGGCGAGGGCCACGTGCGAGTCCGGCGCGATGGCCGGCCCGCCGGTCGAGGCTGCGGCGGCGAAGTCGGGTGCGGTGAACTCCGATCCGCCCGACAGCGGGGCCCCTTCGCCCTTGTCCCGGCCGACGACGGTCTGCTGCTCGGCGAGGGAGGCGTGATCCCAGGTCTCGATCGTCATCCGGATCTTCCGGGCGACGAGGTACGATCCGCCCGCCATCCAGGCGGCGCCGTCCCCCTCGGTCGCCCAGACGCCGTCGGCGACGGCCCGGGTGTCCTCGGCCTTGACGTTCGCGGTGCCGTCCTTGAATCCGAACAGGTTTCGCGGAGTGGTCTGACCGCGGGTCGTCGACGAGGTGCGGCCGAAGCCGAGCTGCGACCAGCGGAGGGAGGCGCGGCCGAAGGCGATCCGCGACAGGTTGCGGATCGCGTGCACGGCCACCTGGGGGTCGTCGCTGCACGCCTGCACGCAGAGGTCGCCGCCGCTGGCCGCCTCGATCAGCTGATCGCCGGAGAAGTGCGGCAGGTCGATCAGCGCCGCAGGTCTCCGCGAGGCCAGCCCGAAGCGGTCGACGCCCGTGGCGCTGGTGAAGAGCGTCGGGCCGAAGCCGATGGTCACGGTGAGCCCGGCCGCGGGGAGACCCAGGGCCTCGCCGGTGTCGTCAGGAGGCGCGGCGAGCGACCCGCCCGTCGCCCCCGTCGGACTCACATCCAGCCCGGCGGTCAGTCTCGACGCGGCGTAGCTCCAGTCCTTCAGCAGTTCGACCAGCTCGGCGCGCGTGGTGCCGTCCGAGACGTCGAACGCGGCGAAGTGCAGGCGGTCCTGCGCGGCGGTGGTGACGCCCGACTGGTGAGGCCCGTAGAACGGGTACGTCGCCGAGGCGCCCGAGCCGCCCGCGGTGCGCGCGACGACCGCGCGGTCGGCTCCGATCCCGACGCCGAGACCGAGCACGCCGGCACCGACGCCCGTGCCGACGAGTCCGAGCAGGCCCCGTCGCGACAGCCCCGGTCGCTCGGCGGCGCCGTCCGTCTCGCCGGCGCCGTCCGTCCCGCCCACGCTCCGGGCCACCGTCAGGAGACCAGGGCCGCGGTCAGCCGGCTGAGCGGCTCGCTGAGCGCGTTGACGGCGTCCGACAGCTTCCTCTTGTCGGCGTCGGTCAGCTCGGTGTACGCCGGGTAGCCCGAGTCGAGGCTCCCGTAGCCGGCGAGCAGGGTCTCGACCGAGTTCATCTCGTCGTCGATCGAGGTGGCGAGCTCCGGGTCCTCCTCGTCGACGATGTCGCGGACGCCGTCGAAGGCCACTCGGGCCCCCTCGAGGTTGCCCTGGAAGTCGTAGAGGTCGGTGTGCGACCAGATCTCCTCCTCGCCGGTGATCTTGCCGGTGGCGACCTCGTCCATCAGGCCGACCGCCCCGTTCGCGATGGTGTCGATGCCGACCGAGAAGTCGTCGGCCGTGACCTCGTCGTAGAGGTCGGCGGTGTCGCCGGTCAGCAGGTCGGCGAAGCGCTGGCGCTCGGCGGGCGTCAGGGCGACGTACGCCGCGCCTCCGTTCGCGTCGGCCGACGGCTGCCAGAGGTCCTTCTCGATGCGGTGCCAGCCGGTCCACTCGGTGCCGGGCTCGACGTCGGCCTCTCGGAAGTCGATCTTCGGGTCCAGGTCGCCGAACGACTCGGCGACCGGCTCGATGCGCTCGTAGTGCGCCCGGGCGGTCGGGTAGAGCTCGCGCGCGCGGTCGTCGTCGCCGGAGGTGTACGCGGCCAGGAACTCGTCCGTCGCCGCGACGAGCTGCCCGGTCTGGTCCTTCACGTAGCCGACGTAGGCGGCGGCCGCCGCGTCGATGCGCTCCTTCTCCGAGCCGGTCGGCTCGACGGCGCCGCCCGAGTCGGTGACGGTGAACGTCGCGCGGACGCCCTCGCCGACGAGGCCCGGGACGCACGCGGTGTAGTAGTCGCCCGCGGGCACCGACACGGTCATCGAGCCGGATGTCCCCGGCCCGATGTTCTCCTTCTCGCTGATGATCCGCAGGCCGTCGTCGGCGAGCAGCTCGAACTCGCTGTTGTCGCTTCCCGTGTTCGTCATCGTGAACGTGACGGGGCCGCTCGGCACCGAGGTCGTCGACAGCACGCAGCCGTCGTCGGACCCGTCGACGGTCACGGCGGTGGCCGCGGACGAGCCGGCCGGCGTGTTCGCGACGCAGCCGGTCAGGGCCAGCGCGACCACGGCGAGGCCGGAGGCGAGACCGAGAGGGCGGACGAGGCGGGCGGGGCGAGCGGTCATTCGTGGGCTCCTGCGGTGCGGGGGGTGAGAGTGGTGGACTCGGATCCGGAGGCGGCGGGTCGGGTCGGCCCGCGCCTCCCCGTGGCGCGTGCGACGAGCGGGACGACGACGGCGAGGTAGACGAGCCAGCCGCCGAGCTGCAGCCAGCTCGGGGTCGGGGTGAAGTTCACGAGACCCTGCAGCAGCACGCCCTGGGGGCTCGTCGGCGGCACGGCCGAACTGACGTCGAAGGCCGTGGAGGTGCGGCCCGGCAGCACGCCGGCCTCCTGCAGGTCGCCGATCCCGTAGGCGAGCACCCCGGCCGCGACCACCACCAGGAAGTACCCGGTCACGGTGAAGAACCGCCGGAGGTCGATGGTCATCACCCCACGGTGGATGGCGACGCCGATCGCGACCGCGCTGAGGATCCCGAGCAGGGCGCCGAGCAGGGGCACGGGCCCTCCGCCGGTCGACTGCACGGCGGCCCAGACGAAGAGCGCCGTCTCGATGCCCTCGCGACCGACCGACAGGAAGCCGAGGGCGACGATCGCCCAGGCGCCGCCCTCGAGCGCCCGATCGAGACCCGACTGCAGCTCGTGCTTCAGGCTCCGCGCCGTGCGGGCCATCCAGAAGACCATCCAGGTGACGAAGCCGACGGCGACGAGCGAGAGCCCGCCGCCGATGATCTCCTGCGCCTGGAAGGTCAGGCCGTAGGCGCCGAAGGTGAGGACGGCGCCGACGCCGAGCGACAGCACGACGGCGGCCGTGACGCCGAGCCACAGCCGGGGGAGGACGTCCCGGCGATCGACCTTGACGACGTAGGCGACGAGGATGCCGACGACGAGCGAGGCCTCGAGGCCCTCTCGGAGTCCGATGAGGTAGTTGGCGAGCACTGATGGGGCCTTCGGGTCGGCGGCGTACGGGCGGCATCGGCGGCGCCTGGGGCGGTCGGGACTCGACCGCACGGGGTAGTTTGGTTAGGCTAACCTTGCTAAGGGTCGGCTGACGAGGACCGACCATAGTGCCGGGCGGCCTATCCTGTCCAGTGATGACTTACTTCGGCACGCCTGGTGGCGACGGCACCGGCTCAGCGGCCCCCCGGGTCGAACGGGTGCTCGTCGTGCACGCCCACCCCGACGACGAGACGATCACGACGGGGGGCACCCTCGCGACCCTGGTCGACGCGGGTGCGAGCGTCACCGTCGTGTCCTGCACGCGCGGAGAGCTCGGAGAGGTGATCCCCGACGACCTCGCACGACTGCGCGACGACGAGGCCGCGCTGGCGGTCCACCGAGAGGGCGAGATCGCCGCGGCGCTCCGCGAGCTCGGCGTGCGCGACCACCGGTTCCTCGGCGACGTCGGCGCGCGGACGCCCGGTCTCGAGCCCCGCGTCTACCGCGACAGCGGCATGGTGTGGCGCTCCGACGGCGTCGCCGGTCCGACCGACGACCTCCACCCGGCCGCCTTCTGCGCGGCCGAGTTCGGTGAGATCGTGTCCGATCTCTCCGCCGTCGTCGACGCCGTCCGGCCCACGGTCGTCGTCTCGTACGACGACGACGGCGGCTACCACCACCCCGACCACGTCCGTGCGAACCGGGCCGCCGTCCGAGCCGCCCGCCTGGCGGGTGTGCCCTACTTCGCCATCGTCGCGGGTGCCGACGAGGCGACCGGCGTCGAGGCCGAGGCCCTGCGCGACGACCCCTCGGTCGTGACGATGGACGTCCGACCCGTGGCGCCCCGCGTCGTGGCCGCGCTCCGTGGGTACCGCACGCAGCTCGAGGTCGTCGACCTGCCCGGCGGCGGAGCGGGCATCCGCTACCCGCACGGTCGCGTCGACCGCCTGGCGTCGACCGAGTCGTTCCGCTTCGTGGCGGACCCCGACGAGCTCGCGCCGCTCCCGGCGAACACCTCCGAGCTCAGCGACATGAGTCTCGGAGGCAAGATCGGCACGTATCTGCTGTCCGTCGCGGCGGGCGCCGTCTTCGGCGCGATCGGCACGGTCGCGCATCAGGGCACGACGTCGATCGGCGGCGCGGTGGTGCCCACCGGTCTCGTGCTCTCGCTGATCATGGCGCTCGCCCTCCTCGTCGGCTTCCGTCAGGTCTTCCGGTCGCGCACCGTCGTGGCGGCCGTCGCGCTCGGACTGCTCGGGGTCACCGCGCTGCTCTCCCAGCCCGGTGCCGGCGGCTCGGCGCTCGTCCCGGCGAATCCCGCCGGCTACCTCTGGACGTTCGGCCCGGTGCTGATCGCCACGGTCGTGCTCGCGTGGCCCTTCCTCGACAGGGGAGCCAACGTGCAGCGGGGCCGCGATAAGATGAACGCCTTGCCCGACGCGAAGGGAACACCCGAGACGTGACGTATGTGATCGCACTTCCCTGTGTGGATGTCAAAGACCGAGCCTGCATCGACGAATGCCCCGTCGACTGCATCTACGAGGGCGAGCGTTCGCTCTACATCCACCCCGACGAATGCGTCGACTGCGGTGCGTGCGAGCCCGTCTGCCCCGTCGAGGCCATCTACTACGAAGACGACCTCCCCGACAAGTGGGCCGACTACTACAAGGCCAACGTCGAGTTCTTCGACGAGATCGGCTCGCCCGGCGGCGCGGCCAAGGTCGGCGTCATCGCCAAAGACCACCCCGTCATCGCCGTCCTCCCGCCCCAGGGCTGACGAGTCCGCCGTGGCGCTCGACCTCCCCGACTTCCCGTGGGACTCCCTCTCCGAGCTCGCGACGACGGCACGGGCGCACCCCGGTTCCCTCGTCGACCTCTCGGTCGGGTCGCCGGTCGACCCGACCCCGGCCGTCGTCCGCGACGCCCTGACGGCTGCCACCGACGCGCACTCCTATCCGCAGGTCGCGGGTACACCCGCCCTGCGTGAGGCGATCGTCGAGTGGTACGCCCGGCGACGCGGCGTGACGGCTCTCGACACCGATGCGGTGCTCCCGACCATCGGGTCGAAAGAGCTGATCGCCGGCATGGCCCTCTGGCTCGGCCTGGGCCCCGGCGACACGATCGTGCATCCGGCGAACGCCTACCCGACCTACGCGCTCGGCGCCGCGCTCGTGGGGGCAGCCGCCGTCGCCTCCGACGATCCCGCGTCGTGGCCCGAGTCGACCCGACTCGTCTGGCTCAACAGCCCGGGCAACCCCGACGGCTCCGTGCTCGACGTCGAGCGGCTCGCCGCCGCGGTGGCCCGTGCCCGCGAACTCGGCGCCGTGATCGCCGGCGACGAGTGCTACGCCGAGCTCGGCTGGGAGGGCGAGTGGGCCACGCGACCCACACCGTGCATCCTCGACTCCCGCGTCGTCGGCGACCGGCTCGACGGGGTCGTCAGCGTCTACTCGCTGAGCAAGCAGTCGAACCTCGCGGGGTACCGGGCGGGCTTCGTGGCCGGCGACCCCGCCGTCATCGCGCAGCTGCTCGCCGTCCGCAAGCACGCGGGTCTCATGCCGCCGGCTCCCGTCCAGGAGGCCATGCGCGTGGCGCTCGGCGACGAGGCGCACGTGGCCGAGCAGAAGGCGCTGTACCGCTCACGACGCGCAGCCCTGGCGCCGGCCCTCGAGGGCGCCGGTTTCCGCATCGACCACAGCGAGGCGGGTCTCTACCTCTGGGTCACCCGAGACGAAGACGCCTGGGAGAGCGCCGTCTGGCTGGCCGAGCGGGGCATCCTCGTGGCGCCCGGCTCGTTCTACGGCGCCGAGGGCGGCCGGCACGTCCGCGTGGCCCTGACGACGACCGACGAGCGCATCGCCGCCGCCGTGGAGCGCCTCGAGCACTGACCGCTAGGCTGGCGGAGTGACTGACACTGCCAACGACGCCCAGAAGGCCACGCTGCAGTTCCCGGGGGAACAGCCGAGTTCCCGATCGTCCCGAGCACCGAAGGTGCCTCGTCGATCGACATCTCGACGTTCACCAAGCAGACCGGTTTCACCACCCTCGACAACGGGTTCGTGAACACCTCGACCGCCCGCAGCAAGATCACCTACATCGATGGTGATCAGGGCATCCTGCGCTACCGGGGCTATCCGATCGAGCAGATCGCCGCGAACTCGACCTATCTCGAGACCGCCTGGCTGCTCATCTACGGCGAGCTGCCCACCCCCGACGAGCTGGCGGGCTTCGACGCCCGCATCCGCCGCCACACTCTGCTGCACGAAGACCTCCGTCGGTTCTTCGACGCTCTGCCGCATTCGGCCCACCCGATGTCCGTGCTCTCGAGCGCGGTCGGCGCCCTCGGCACGTTCTACGAGGGGTCGATGAGCACCTCCGACCCCGAGCAGGTCGAGCTGCAGACGATCCGTCTGCTGGCGAAGCTGCCGGTGATCGCCGCGTACGCGCACAAGAAGAGCCTCGGGCAGGCGTTCCTCTACCCCGACAACTCGCTCAGCTTCGTCGACAACTTCCTCAAGCTGAACTTCGGCACGATGGCCGAGCCGTACGAGGTGAATCCCGTCCTCTCGAAGGCGCTCGAGCGCCTCCTCATCCTGCACGAAGACCACGAGCAGAACGCGTCGACGTCGACCGTGCGTCTCGTCGGCTCGACGCAGGCCAACATGTTCTCGTCGATCTCGGCCGGCATCAGCGCCCTCTACGGCCCCCTGCACGGCGGGGCGAACGAGGCCGTGCTGTCGATGCTGGCCGACATCAAGGCCAGCGGCCAGGGCGTCGAGCGCTTCGTCGAGCGGGTGAAGAACAAAGAAGAGGGCGTCAAGCTCATGGGCTTCGGCCACCGGGTCTACAAGAACTACGACCCGCGCGCGAAGCTCGTGAAAGAGAGCGCGAACGAGGTCCTCGCCGCCCTCGGGGTGAAAGACGACCTGCTCGACATCGCGATGGAGCTGGAGGGCATCGCCCTCGCCGACGACTACTTCGCCGAGCGCAGGCTCTACCCGAACGTCGACTTCTACACCGGGGTCATCTACAAGGCCATGGGGTTCCCGCCCCGCATGTTCACGGTGCTCTTCGCGATCGGGCGCCTGCCGGGCTGGATCGCCCACTGGCGCGAGATGAACGCCGACGCCACGACCAAGATCGGCCGCCCGCAGCAGCTGTACCTGGGCGAGACCCAGCGCGACTGGCCCCAGCGCTAGCCGCGCACCGGCCGCTGCGAACACGACGCCCCGGCGTCGGCGCCGCACCCGCATCTCGGGGTGTCGCGCCGACGCCGGGGCGTCGTGCTGTCAGCCGCAGCCGCAGCCGCAGCCGCAGCCGCTATGCGTGCAGCTGCGAGTTGAGCGTGATGCCGTGGCCCTTGCGCGGCAGCACCTCGACGGCGCCTGTCAGCGAGTTGCGGCGGAACAGCAGACCGGGCCGCCCCGAGAGCTCGACGGCCTTGACGGTCTGGGTCGAGCCGTCCGACGACGTCGTGCCGCCGACGACGACCACCTTGGTGCCGGCGGTGACGTAGAGCCCCGCCTCGACCACGGTGTCGTCGCCGATCGAGATGCCGATGCCGCTGTTCGCGCCGAGCAGCGCCCGCTCGCCGATCGTGACGCGCTGCGCGCCTCCTCCCGACAGGGTGCCCATGATGGAGGCGCCCCCGCCGATGTCGGATCCGTCGCCGACGACGACGCCCTGCGAGATGCGGCCCTCGACCATCGACGTGCCGAGGGTGCCGGCGTTGAAGTTGACGAAGCCCTCGTGCATGACGGTCGTGCCGGGGGCGAGGTACGCGCCGAGACGGACGCGTGAGGCGTCGGCGATGCGGACCCGGTCGGGCGACACATAGTCGAGCATGCGGGGGAACTTGTCGATTCCCGTGGTGGCGATGCCGGCGCGCTGCAGGGCGGGGCGGAGTCGGGCGAAGTCGTCGGGGTGCACCGGGCCGGCGTTCGTCCACGTGACGATCGGCAGGTGCCCGAAGACGCCGTCGAGGTTGACCGTGTTCGGCTTCACCAGCAGGTGGCTGAGCAGGTGCAGGCGCAGGTACGCGTCGGAGGTGGACGCAGGAGGCGCGCTCAGCTCGATCTCGACCGTCACCGGCACGAGATCGACGGCGCGGCGGGCGTCGGGCCCGGCGGCGTCGGCGATCTCGGCCGGGACGAGTGCGGGGTCGCGGTCGGCCGGGAGGCGGCCGAGCGAGGGGGAGGGGAACCAGGTGTCGAGCGTCGTGCCGTCGGCGGAGACGGTCGCCAGCCCGTCACCGTAGGCGTGGGTGGCGGCGGTGTCGTCGGAAGTCATGAGGTCAACCGTATCGGCCCGACTCCGTGCGGTCACGGGGTGCGATGACCGCAGCGGGCGCTCCGTCGGCCCCCGTACACTCGGGGCCATGCCGAAGATCGACCTCAGCGTGTCCGCCGTCGACGTCACCCGCCAGCTCTGCGACATCGAGTCCGTCTCCGGCGACGAGGGTCGCATCGCCGACGCGATCGCCGAGACCCTCGCGGGGCACGATCATCTCGAGGTGCTGCGCGATGGTGACGCGATCGTCGCCCGCACGAGCCTGGGCCGGGCGCAGCGCGTCGTGGTGGCGGGGCACATCGACACCGTGCCCCTGAACGACAACCTCCCGACCCGCTACGAGACCGAAGACGGCGTCGAGTTCCTCTGGGGTCGCGGCACCGTTGACATGAAGGCCGGCTGCGCCGTGCACCTGCGGCTGGCCGTCGAGCTGACCGAGCCGAACGTCGACGTGACCTGGGTCTGGTACGACCACGAGGAGGTCTCCGACTCCCTCAACGGCCTGGGCCGCCTCGTCCGCACCCGCCCCGAGCTGCTCCAGGCCGACTTCGCCATCCTCGGCGAGCCCACTCGCAGCGAGATCGAGGGCGGCTGCAACGGCAACCTCCGGGCGGAGATCCGCACCACGGGTCGCCGGTCGCACAGCGCCCGCTCGTGGATCGGCGACAACGCCATCCACCGCGCGGCCCCCATCCTCGATCTGCTCGCCGCCTACGAGGCCCGGGAGGTCGAGGTCGACGGCCTCGTGTACCGCGAGGGTCTGAACGCCGTCGGCATCGCGGGCGGTGTCGCCGGCAACGTCATCCCCGACGAGTGCGTCGTCACGGTCAACTACCGCTTCGCCCCCAGCCGCTCCGGCGACGAGGCCGTCGCCCATGTGCGCGAGCTCTTCGCCGGCTTCGACGTCGTGGTCGTCGACCTCGCCGAAGGGGCTCGACCGGGGCTCGACGCCCCGTTGGCCGCGCAGTTCCTGGCCGCGGTCGGCGGTGAGGCGAAGCCGAAGTACGGCTGGACGGACGTCGCGCGCTTCTCCGCCCTCGGCGTGCCCGCAGTGAACTACGGCCCCGGCGACCCGCTCCTCGCCCACCACGACGACGAGCGGGTGCCGCTCGACCAGATCGTCGAGAACGAACGCGGACTGCGGGCGTGGCTGACGGCCTGACCATCGGAGACGCGACCCGCGCCTCCTCGGCGGGCGAAGGAGGCGCGGGTCGGCGCCGAGCTCGTCGCGCGCTCGTCGTCCGCTACCGTCTCACCCCCTGGTGGGCGCGGGTGCTCGTCGTCTTCGTCGCCTCCCGCATCGTCAGCACCGCTCTCCTGCTCGGCTTCGCCCGGGTGCAGGGGCCCAACGCGTGGACGCTGCCGAGCCCGGACTACGCGAGCTTCGCCACCATCTGGGACGGCCACTGGTACTACATCATCTCGGCGGTCGGCTACCCGACGACCCTGCCGATCACCTCGACCGGGAACGTCGGCGAGAGCGCATGGGCCTTCATGCCGGTCTACCCGTTCACGGTCCGTGCCCTGACCGAGCTGACCGGGGTGCCGTTCGCACCGCTCGCCGTGTTCGTCTCGGTCCTCTGCGCCGGCGGCACGGCCTTGCTGCTGTACCGGCTGATGCGGCACGTTCTGCCCGAGGGCACGGCGCTCTTCACGGTCGCGCTGTTCTGCTTCTCACCGCTCTCGCCGCTGCTGCAGGTGGCCTACGCCGAGTCGATGTTCCTGCTGCTGCTCTGCGCCTGCCTGCTGCTGCTGGTGCGTCGTCAGTACCTGCCGATGCTGCCCCTCGTGGCCGCGCTGTCGTTCACGCGACCGGGCGCGCTCGCTCTCGCCCTCGCGATCGGACTGCACGCCGTCCACCGCTGGTCCACGCGCGCCCGCGACCCGTTCCCGCGCCGCGAGGTGATCGCGGTGTCGGTGTCGGCGGTGACCACCGCGGTGCTCGGCTTCGGCTGGCTGATCGTGGCGGGCGTCGTCACGGGGCGGCCGGACGCCTACACGGCCACCGAGCTGGCGTGGCGGGCGCCCTACGTGGGGTACGGGCCGCTGGTGCCCTTCTCGGCCTGGTTCGAGGGGGCGGCCTTCTGGTCGCGGATGAGCGGCGGGTTCCCCGTCGGGGCGCTGTTCGTGCTCGCCGTGCTGGGCCTCGCCGTCCTCCTGCTGGGGCCGTGGGGACGCCGCATCGGCGTCGACCTGCGCCTCTGGGGAGTCGCCTACGCGCTCTATCTGCTCGCCGTGTTCTTCCCGCAGTCGAGCACCTGGCGACTGCTGATGCCGCTCTTCCCGCTGCTGGGCATCCTCGCGGTGCCCCGTTCGCGCGTCTGGCGCGTGGGGCTGCTGCTGGTCTTCGTCGCCGGGCAGTTCGCCTGGTTGTACTACAGCTGGTGGGTCGACGGCTACGACTGGACGCCGCCGTGATCGGCCGACGACCGAAGCGCGTTTAGGTGCGGGCGTACAAATCACGGATAATAGGACGAGCATCTTTGCGAAAGGGGACTATCTGATGGCAGCCATGAAGCCGAGGACCGGCGACGGACCTATGGAAGCCGTGAAGGAGGGTCGTCTCATCATCGTGCGTGTTCCGCTCGAGGGTGGGGGACGCCTCGTGGTGTCGGTCAACGACGACGAAGCCAAAGAGCTCCACGACGCCCTCGCGAGCGTCGTCGGCGCTTAGTCGGCCACCTTCCCAGCACCATCGCGAGCAGCCCCGCCGATCACCGATCGGCGGGGCTGCTCCGTCGTTCAGAGCTTGACGAGCTGGAGGAGTCCGTCGCCGGCCGTCGACAGCGAGCTGATCACCGCGGGGGAGGTCGAGACCTCGGTCAGCAGTGTGCGGAACTGCGTCGTCGTGGCGTCCCGTCGGGCGGGGTTCGCGACCGAGCCGTGCCAGAGCGCATGGGCGACCAGCACGAGTCCGCCCGGGCGGGCGAGGCGCAGACCGTGCTCGACGTACTCGATGACGGAGCCCGGGTCGGCGTCGACGAAGACGATGTCGTACGAGTTCTCGTTCATCCGCGGCAGCACCTCGGAGGCCCGGCCGGTGATGAGACGGAACCTGTTCACCGGCACGCCGGCGCCGAGGTACGCGTCGCGGGCGGCCTGCTGGTGGTCGACCTCGCGGTCGATCGACGTGAGGGTCGCCCGGGGTGCGCCGTGCAGCAGCCACAGACCGCTGACGCCGACGCCCGTGCCGATCTCGATGATGTTCTTCGCACCCGACGCGGCCGCGACGACCGCGAGCTGCGCGCCGACGGCGGGGGAGATCGGTTCGACCCCGACCTCGAGCGAGTGCTGACGAGCCTCTGCGAGCGGACCGCTCTCGGTGACGAGCTCTTCGGCGAATTTCCAGCTTGACTCTATTTGCGACACACCCACTCCTCGAAAGGCCAACTCTAGGGGGTGGCCCCCGGCGGCACCGGTTAGTCTGCTTGCGTGTCCCTCTCCGGTCTGACGTTCGACAAGCTGCTCATCGTGGGTGTGCTGGCCGTCTTCCTGCTCGGTCCCGATCGTCTGCCCGTCTACGCGTCGAAGCTCGCTCAGCTCGTCAAGTCGGTCAAGAACATGGCCAACGGCGCCAAAGAGCGCATGCGCAGCGAGATGGGCCCCGAATTCGACGAGGTCGAGTGGCAGAAGCTCGACCCTCGGCAGTACGACCCCCGCCGCATCATCCGCGACGCGCTCCTCGATCCGCCGAGCGGGGGTGTCACGTCCGTGACCCCCGCGGCCATGGCGACGGCCGGGGCGGTCGCCGCGGGCCTGCCCTCCCGCGGCCCGGCGCCCCGCACCGTGCCGCTCGCCGCCGGCGAGGTCGCGCCCTACGACTCCGAGGCCACCTAGACCGCTGGTCTCGGCGCCTGCTCTCAGACGCCTCCGTGCAGGCCGGCGACCCGCGTCGCCTCGGCGCGGAGTGCGTCGACCACGCGACGGACGCTCGGCCTCTCGGCCCGGTCGCGGCGCATCAGCGCCGAGACGTAGCGGACGGCTCGGATGTTCTCGAGAGGCAGCAGGACCATGTCGTCCCGCGCCTCCTTGGCAGTGAACCGGGGCAGCACGGCGATGCCGAGACCCGCGCCGACCAGCGACTCGGTGACCTTCGTGTCGCTGAAGCGCTGCGAGATGCGCACGGTGCTGCCGGTGACGCGCTCGATCTCGGTGTAGACCCACTCGAACGGGAAGCCGCTCGGGACCCCGATCCAGCTCTCGCCCTCGAGATCCGAGGGGGAGAGCGAGGCCCGGCCCGCCAGTCGGTGGTCGGCGGGCAGGGCGATGTCGAGCGGCTCGGTGAGCAGGGGGACGTTGACGAGGCCGCGCCCCCGCCAGGAGCGGCTCTCGGACGCATGGGCGACGACGACGTCGTGGTCGCCCGCCAGGTCGGCGAACTCGCGGATGGACGGGTCGTGGTCCGTGGCCACGACGACGAGACCCGGCGTCTCGGCGACGGTCCGCAGCAGGCCGGGCAGCAGCATCTGGCCTCCCGTGGGGAAGGTCGCGAGGGTGACCTCTCCCTGGGGGGTCGCGATGAAGTCGGCCCAGACCGCCTGAGCCCGCTCGAGCGCGACGGCGACGTCGGTGGCGGTCTGCGCCAGCACGCGACCCGAGCCGGTGAGGACGACGCCGCGCCCGATGCGCTCGGTGAGCGCGACGCCGGCCTCCTTCTCGAGGATCTTCAGCTGCTGCGACACCGCTGACGGGGTGCGGTGCGTGGCCCGTGCCACGGCGGCGATGCTGCCCCGTTCGGCCAGTTCCCGGAGCAGTTCGAGTCTCTTGACGTCCATGTAGACAATCTACGGTGTTTCGGTAGCAACGTGAGATTGTTCTACGTCTTTGCGAGGCGCAGAATAGAGGAGTCCTCGGAGCGACCCCATGCGCTCCGGCCCCTCGGTCGACCTGGTCCCGAGGCTCGGGTGCCCGTCGGATGCACGGCGGCTCCACCCATCACACACGACGTCGAACCGCGTCGTGTCCGCACCATCAGACCGCGCGACGCATCGCGCCGAGAAAGAGAAACACCATGTTGACCGGAATCATCGTCCTCGCCATCGCCGCCGTCGTCGGCATCACCGGGTCGATCGTCTCCGTCGCTCGCGACGGCTTCCACGCGATCCCCACCAAGACCTACACCCGCTGGAGCTAGGTCCGCCGCCGTCGCCACTCGCGACGGCCACCGCCCGAGGGGCGTCTCGCATCGCGAGGCGCCCCTCTCGCATGCCCGGGCGGCACCGGGCGACCCGAGGCCGTCCGGGGCGGCACCGGGTGTCGCCGGGACCGAGGGGGGCTCAGCCGACGCTGAGGCCGAGCTTCCGCCCGGCGAGTCCGCGTTCGCGCACCGCGAGCCGGTCGGCGAGGGCCTCGATGGCCCGTGCCGCGGGGTCGGAGGGGGCGGCGAGCACGACGGGCGTGCCCGCGTCGCCGCCCTCGCGCAGGGCCAGGCTCAGCGGCACGCTCGCGAGGACTGTCACCGGCTCGTCCTGTCCGGTCGACAGCCGGCGGGCCGTCTCGGCTCCGCCGCCCGAGCCGAACAGCTCGAGCACCGAACCGTCGGCCTGGGGGAGTCCGGCCATGTTCTCGACGACGCCGAGGAGGCGCTGGCCGGTCTGGCGCGCGACCACACCGCTGCGCTCGGCCACGTCGGCCGCCGCGGGCTGCGGTGTCGTCACCACGAGCACCTCGGCATGGGGCAGCAGCTGCCCGACCGAGATGGCGACGTCGCCGGTGCCCGGGGGCAGGTCGAGCAGCAGGACGTCGAGATCGCCGAAGTAGACGTCGGTGAGGAACTGCTGGATCGTCCGGTGAAGCATGGGCCCGCGCCACGCCACGGCGGTCGACGCGTCGTCGACGAACATGCCGATCGAGATCACCTTCACCCCGTGGGCGACGGGCGGCAGGATCATGTCGTCGACCTGCGTCGGCTTGACCGATGCTCCGTCGTCGCCGACGAGACCCAGGAGGCCGGGGATGCTGAAGCCGTAGACGTCGGCGTCGACGATGCCGACGGCGAGCCCCCGGGCCGCCAGCGACACCGCGAGGTTCGCGGTGACCGTCGACTTGCCGACCCCGCCCTTGCCGCTGGTCACGGCGTAGACGCGGGTGAGGGTCTCGGGGCCGAACTGCATGCCCCTCGCGGCCCGTCCGGCGCGCAGCTTCTCGGTGAGGGCTCGCCGCTCGTCGCGGGTCATGACGGTCACATCGACGTCGACCGCCGTGACCCCGGTCACGGACGCGGTGGCGGCGCGCACGTCGCGTTCGATGGTGTCGGCGGCGGGGCAGCCGACGATGGTGAGCTTCACGGTCACCCTCGCCGCGCCTCCTCGGTCGACGGAGACGTCGCCGATCATGTCGAGCTCGGTGACGGGCTTGCGGATCTCGGGGTCGAGCACGCGACTCAGAGCGCGTCGGACGCCCTCGACCAGCGGACCGGACGTCATGTCGGCGTCAGCCACGGTGCCCGTCGTGCCTCGCGTCGTGCCGCTGCTCGCGACGAGCCGCGGCCGAGGAGGCGCGGGTCGAGGAGGCGCGGGTCGTGTCGGACTCGTCCGCGTCGCGTCGGTCGAGCTCGTCGAGCATCGAACGGAGCTCGGCGCGGATGAAGTCCTTGCTCGCCATGTCGCGCATGGCGATGCGGAGCGCGACGACCTCGCGGGCCAGGTACTCGGTGTCGGCGAGGTTGCGCTCGGCGCGCTGACGGTCCTGTTCGAACTGCACCCGGTCGCGGTCGTCCTGACGGTTCTGTGCCAGCAGGATGAGCGGCGCCGCGTACGAGGCCTGCAGCGAGAGGATGAGCGTCAGGGCCGTGAAGCCGATGGCGGCGCTGTCGAAGCGCCAGGCCTCGGGGGCGATGGTGTTGAAGATCATCCACGCGACGCAGAACAGCGTCAGCGCGATCAGGAAGTACGGCGTGCCCATCCCGCGCGCGACGGACTCGGTCGCGCGACCGAACCGGTCGCGACCCGGGCCGCGACGACCCGGGAGCACCCGGGTGCGGAGCCCCTTCGGCGCGTCGAGGCGGACCGTGCTGCGGTTATCGCGTGCCACCGGGGGTCCTCCTCGCGGGCGTGTTGACGGGTGCGCGCCGCGGGCGCGGCCGGTTGCGGTTCAGGGGCTGCCCCGGATCCTGGCTGCGCCAGTCGTCGGGGAGCACATGGTCGAGGACGTCGTCGATGGTCACCACCCCGACCAGGCGGTGGGCGGCGTCGACGACCGGCACCGAGACGAGGTTGTAGGTCGCCATGACCCGCGTGACCTCGAGGGCCGTGGCATCGACGCGCACGGGTTCGAGCTGCTGGTCGAGCAGCGTGCCGAGCCGTTCGTTCGGCGGGTAGCGCAGCATCCGCTGGAAGTGCACCATGCCGAGGAACCTGCCGGTGGGTGGCTCGTAGGGCGGCAGCGTGACGCACACCGCGGCGCCGAGGGCCGGCGCGAGCTCGTGCCGACGGATCAGGGCGAGCCCCTCGGCGACGGTGGCGTCGGCGGAGACGATCACCGGCTCGGTGGTCATCAGACCGCCCGCCGTGTCGGCGTCGTAGCTCAGCAGCATCCGGACGTCGTCGGCCTCGTCGGGCTCCATGAGGCCCAGCAGTTGCTCTTTGCGCTCTTCGCTGAGCTGCGCGATGAGGTCGGCCGCGTCGTCGGGCTGCATCTGGTCGAGCACGCCCGCCGCGCGGTGGTCGTCGAGCTGACCGAAGATGTCGATCTGCTCGGTCTCGGGCAGCTCTTCGAGCACGTCGGCGAGGCGGTCGTCGGAGAGCTCGGCCGCGACCTCGTGCCGGCGCTCGGGGGTGAGCTCGAGCAGGGTGTTCGCGAGGTCGGCGGGCACCAGGTCGGAGTACGCGGCGATCAGGTGCTCGGCGCTCTGCGCCTCGCCGTCGGCGTTCTCCTCTCGGACGTCCTGCCAGGAGGCGAAGGTCGTGGGCCCCTTGCCGAACGGCGACGGCGTCGACTTCGGCTTGCGGAGGAACAGCTGGCCGATCTCCCAGTCGCCCTCGGATACCTCGTCCATCGCGACGTCCTCGATGGTGGCCCGGCCGCCGTCGCGACGCAGGGTCACCTTGCGACCGAGCATCTCGGCGATGACCCGGGTCTCGCCGCCGCGCTGCTCGAAGCGGCGCAGGGTGATGAGTCCGTTGGTGATGATCTGACCCGAGCCGATGCTCGTGACCCGGCCGATGCCGACGAAGACGCGGCGTTTGCCGGGCACCTCGACGATCAGTCCGACCACCCGAGGGGGCTCGTCGCGACGGTAGACGACCAGGACGTCGCGGACCTTGCCGACCTTGTCGCCGGCGGGGTCGAAGACGGAGCACCCGGCGAGACGGGCGATGAAGACTCTGTTGGCGCTCACACGACCAATTTAGTCCGTCGAGACAGGCGCCCCGTGTTTAATGGGGCCATGACGAATCAGAGCCCCCTGGGCCGACGCACCCGTCCGGTGCCCACGGTCCCGCGGGGCGACGTCCTCGGCACGTACGCCAGCTACCCCGAGGCGCAGGCCGTCGTCGAGCGCCTGTCGCACGCCGACTTCCCGATCAAGCAGCTCGCCATCATCGGCAACGACCTCACCACGGTCGAGCGGGTCACCGGGCGGCTGACCTACGGCCGGGCGGCCCTGGCCGGCGCGGTGACCGGTCTGTGGCTGGGGGTCTTCTTCGGTCTCGTGATGCTCGTCTTCTCGCCGACGACCGTGACGATCACCACGGTCGTCGCGGCCGCCCTGATCGGCGCGGGCTTCGGCATGCTCTACGGCATCGCGAGCTTCGCCATCAGCCGTCGTCGCCGCGACTTCACGTCGACCCACCAGGTGCTCGCCACGAGCTACCAGATCGTCGTCGACCCCGAGGTGTCGTCGCGCGCCCACGAGGTCCTCGCACGCCCCGACCAGAAGCGCTGATGGACGCACGACGGATGCGGTTCCACCGCGGCTGGCTGACCGCCGGTCTCTCCGTCGTCGTCGCCGCCTTCTCCCACGTGGCCGGCGGGGGCGCCGAGCCGGGCCTCCTCGGGGTCGTCCTCGCGCTCGCGTTCGCACTGCCGGTCTGCGTGGCGCTCGCCGGTCGGCGGGTCTCCACGCCCCGCCTCGCCGCCTCCGTGGTGCTCAGCCAGTTCGCGTTCCACATCCTCTTCTCGCTCGGCTCGACCGCGACCACGGGGCTCGGCGCCTCGGGCGGGCATCACTCGCCCCTGATCCTGACCGTCGGCTCGGCAGCGGGGGCGGCGGCGGCGCCCGAGGCCGCGATGAGCACGTCGTCGATGTGGATCGCGCATGCGCTGGCCGCCCTAGTCACCGTGGCGGCCATGGTCCGCGGCCACCGGGCGATGCGGACGGCGCTGCGGGCGGCGTCGCGTCGCGCCGTCGCCGCCGGGCGGGTCCTCGGATACGGGGTCGTCCCCGTTCCGGAGGCGCGCCTCCTGAACGCCGTCGTCCCGCCTCTCCGACGGGGCCGGCCCCCGCGATTCCTCACCGCGAGCCCGCACCGGGGTCCGCCTCGTCCCGTCTGACTCCGACCGTCGCCGAACCCGGCGACGGGACGGCGCCGCGCCCTCGGCCGACGCCGATCATCAGACACCGGCCGTGCTCCGCGCGGCCGAGAACAAGGGACCACCACTCGTGAAGAAGACCACTCTCGCCCTCCGGGCCGGCGGCGCGCTGGGCGCCGCCGCGCTCCTCTCCCTGGCGGCGCCGCTCGCCGCCTCCGCCCACGTCCACGTCGAGCCGGGCCAGGCCGAGGCCGGTTCGTACTCGACGCTCACCTTCAAGGTGCCCAACGAGTCCGCCGACGCGGGCACCGTCCGGTTCGTCGTCGACCTGCCCACCGACACGCCCTTCACCTCCGTCTCGTACGAGCCCGTCCCCGGGTGGTCGACCGAGGTCGCCACGGGTGATCTGCCCGAGCCGGTCGACATCGACGGGGCGACCGTCACGACGGCTCCGGTGACGGTGACGTGGACGGCCGACGAGGGTGCTCAGATCGCCCCCGGGCAGTTCCAGCAGTTCGTGATCTCCGCCGGAGCCGTGCCCGACACCGGCTCGATCCTGCTTCCGTCGCATCAGGAGTACAGCGACGGCAGCGTCGTCGACTGGGACGAGCCCACGCCCGCCTCCGGTGAGGAGCCCGAGCACCCGGCACCGACCCTGTACGTGAACGACACGCCGCCCGACGAGGGGCACTCCGGTGGCCACTCGGTCGGCGAGGGGGCCGACGCCTCGTCCGACGACGCAGCCGTCAGCGCGTCCGGCGACTCCGACGCGTCGTCGACCGCGGGCGTCGCCTTCGGCATCGGCGGGCTCGCGTTCGGGGCCGTCGCCCTCGTCGTCAGCGTCGTCGCGCTGACGCGTCGCCCCGCGGCGGCCGGCCGGGGTGGGCGCAGCTCGGGCGGGTCGACCTCGTGACCGGCCACTCGCGCAGCGTCCTCGCCACCGGGCGCTCCCGTCTCGCCGGGGGTGCGGCCGGGTTGGCCGGTCTCGTCGGTCTCGTCGGTCTGGCCGTGCTCGTGCCGGCCACGGGAGCCTCGGCGCACGACTACGTGCTCTCGAGCAGCCCGGAGCAGGGGGCCGTGGTCACCACCGAGCTCGAGGAGGCGTCGGTCACCTTCAGCGACGTCGTGCTCGATCTCTCGGGGACGGGCTCGTCGAACGTGCTCGAGGTGACCGACGCCTCCGGACGGCACTTCGAGGACGGCTGCTCGACGACCGCCGGGCCCGTCCTCAGCACCGGCGTCGCACTCGGCTCCGCCGGCGAGTACACGATGACCTACCAGGCGGTCTCGGCCGACGGGCACACGGTGTCGGACTCGCGGTCGTTCAGCTACCAGCCGCCGGCCGGGGTCGAAACCTCCGCGGGCGCCGCCGAGCGGCCCGTCTGCGACCCGTCGACGAGCGACCCGACCGACGACCCGGCCGTCAGCGGACCCGACGGCGACGAACCGGATGCGGCGGCCACGACCGACCCGGCAGCGGGCGCCGACGCGACCGTCGCACCTGAGACGGGCTCCGCCGCCGAGACGACCGACGAGTCGTCCGATGCGGCCGACGACGGGGCCGGGCTCGGCCTGGCGATCGGACTCGGCGTCGGCATCGTCGTCCTCGCCCTGGTCGCGGTCGTCGTCGTCATCGCGACGAGTCGACGTCGATCCGGTTCGGACGAGGGCCCCGACGGCGACGTCGACGGCGACGGCCCGGCGGACGGGCGCGAGACGCCGCGGTCGTAGTCCCGGTCGGACGACCGGCCGGACGTACGACGAGCCGGTCACGCGACGAGGGGCCCGGGCGACCGCTGATGCGGATCGCGCGGGCCCCTCGTCGGACGGGTCAGCCTCGGGCGACCCAGGCCTCGACGTCGGCGACGGTGCGGGGGATGCCCACCGAGAGGTTCTCGGCGCCGTCGGCCGTGACGACGATGTCGTCCTCGATGCGGACGCCGATGCCGCGGAACTCCTCGGGCACGCTCAGGTCGTCGGGCTGGAAGTAGAGCCCGGGTTCGATGGTGAACACCATGCCCGGCTCGAGCACCCCCTCGAGGTAGAGGTCACGGCGCGCGGCCGCGCAGTCGTGCACGTCGATGCCCAGGTGGTGGCTGGTGCCGTGCACCATGTACCGGCGGTGGTACTGGTGGTCGGGTTCGAGCGACTCGGCCGCGCTGACGGGCAGGAACCCCCACTCGGCGGTGCGCTCGGCGATGACCCGCATGGCCTCGGCGTGGATCTCACGGAACCGGATGCCGGGGCGAACGATCGCGAAGGCCGCGTCGGCCGCCTCGAGCACGGCTTCGTAGACCAGGCGCTGCACGTCGGTGAAGCGACCCGACACCGGCAGGGTGCGCGTGATGTCGGCCGTGTAGAGGCTGTCGAGCTCGATGCCGGCGTCGATGAGGATGAGGTCCCCGTCGCGGACGGCCCCGTCGTTGCGGGTCCAGTGCAGGACGCAGGCGTGATCGCCCGATGCCGCGATGGTGTCGTAGCCGACCGTGTTGCCGTCGGCGCGTGCCCGGCGGTTGAAGGTGCCCTCGACCAGACGCTCGCCCCGAGGATGCGCGAGGATCTCGTCGAAGTCGCTCACGACGTCCGTGAACCCGCGACCCGTGACGTCGACGGCTTCGCGCATCTGAGCGATCTCGTAGGCGTCCTTGACCAGTCGCAGCTCGCTGAGGTCGCGTGCGAGGTCGCGGATGTCGTCGGCTGCCGAGGGCTCGGCCTCGGCGGCGGCGGGGGAGTCGGAACGGCGAGCGGCGTCGATCTCGTCGACACGGCCCGTCAGCTCGGGGTCGGCCTCGCGCAGCAGCAGCGTGTCGCCGTCGACGACGCTGAGCACCGCGTCGAACTCGGCCAGGTCGCGGGTCGCGAGTCCGAGGTCGGCGCCGACCTGCGAGAGCGACGGGCGAGGCCCGATCCAGAACTCGCCGATCTCGGGGTTCGCGTAGAACTCGTCGGAGTCGCGCCCCGCGCTGGCCCGGAAGTACAGCGTCGCGTCGTGCCCGCCGTCGACGGGTTCGAGCACGAGCACCGACCCCGGCACGGTGTCGGAACCCCACCCGGTCAGGTGCGAGAAGCCCGAGTGCGCACGGAACGGGTAGTCGCAGTCGTTGGAGCGGACCTTGGCGCGCCCGGCGGGAACGACGAGCCGCTTGCCGGGGTGCTTCGCCGACAGGGCCTCGCGGCGAGCGGCCGCGAACGGCGCCTGCTCACGCGGCTCGGGGAGGTCGCTCGGCCTCTCGGCCCAGTTCGACGAGATGTAGTCCTTGAAGGTGTCGGAGCCGGGGGTCGTGGAGCGGTTCGTGGTCGCGCGGGGTGCCTTCTGTTCAGCCATGGCACCCATTCTCTCGCGATCCGGATCGGCCTGCGCGACGTCTCGCCGGGTGCTCAGGCCCCGGTGCGGCTGAGCTGCGCGACGACCGGGCGGTGGTCGCTGCCGGCCTCATCGAGGTCGGTCACCACCCGGAACCCGGTGGCGAGCCAGTGTCGGGTGGCCATCACGTGGTCGATCGGGGTGCCGAGCAGCGGGCTGAGATCGGTCGGCCAGGTGCCGACGCCGCCGTTCGCCGTGCCCACCGCAGCGTCGCGGCACGTGCCGAGCGCGCCTCCTTCACGGCCCAGCCCGCTCAGGTGGTCGACGGTCGCGTTGAAGTCGCCGGCCATGATCACGTTGCCCGAGGCGCACGCGTCGGCGAGCACGTCGAGCCCATCGCGCCACGTGTCCATCGTGTCGCGGAGCGGGGCGACGGGGTGGGCCGCGACGATGACGGGTGACGCCTCGTCGACCGGGGTCGCGACGATGCTGGGCATGCCGGGCGTCGTGGTGATCGACGTGCCGTCGTCGGCCGTGGCGACGGTGTACTCGCCCAGGGCGGTCGACACGAGCAGAGACGTCGGCTTCGCGGTCGCCACGTGGTCGTAGCTGGAGGTGAAGCCGGCCATCGGGAGACCCGCCGCGTTCATGGCGTCGGCGACGGCCTTCGCGGTCTCGGCGTCGGTCTCGGGCAGAGCGACCACGTCGGCGCCGACGTCGACGGCCAGAGCGGCGATCGCCTCGGCGCCGGGCGCACCGCCGAGGGTGTTCCACGACAGGACGGTCACGTCGGATTCGAGCGCGTCGGTGAAGTCGTCGCGCCCGATGCCGCGCGAGGCGAGCACACCGGTCGAGACGGCGCCGGCGACGAGCGCGAGCACGGCGATGGAGGCGGTCACCGAGCGGATGCGACGGGCGAAGAGCCCGACCACGAGCAGGACGACGGCCGCGACGAGGGCGACGCCCGCCGCCACGATGCGGAACGAGACGACCTGCGTCGCCGGCCAGCTCCTCTGCAGGTCGAGGGCCTGGGGCCAGATGGCGAGCAGCAGCGCTGCAGCGGCGGCGAGCACGAGGACGAGGGCGACGAGACGACGGATCATGGCCCGACCGAGCATAGGCGACGACGCCTACGATGAGGGGATGCCGTCACGACCGATCGACCTGCACACGCACAGCAGCGTCTCCGACGGGACGGAGACCCCCGCAGAGCTCGTGCGGGCTGCATCGGCGGCGGGGCTCGGCACCATCGCCCTCACCGACCACGACTCGACGGCCGGCTGGGCCGAGGCGACGCGGGCGGTCGCCGGCACGGGCGTCACGCTCGTCCCGGGCATGGAGCTCAGCACGCGCTTCGGGCTGAACAGCGTGCACATGCTGGGCTACCTCTTCGACCCGACCGACCCGGCCCTCGTCGCCGAGACCGCTCGACTGCGCGACAGCCGCCTGCACCGGGCCGAGCGGATCGTCGAGAGGATCTCGGCCGACTACGACATCAGCTGGCAGGACGTCCTCGACCAGTCGACGAACGGCGCGACGCTCGGCCGTCCGCACATCGCCGACGCCCTCGTCGCCCGGGGCTTCGCCCCCGATCGCAGCGCCGCGTTCGCCGGCATCCTGCACTGGCGCTCCGGCTACTACGAGCCGCACGAGGCCCCCAGCCCGCTCGTCGGGGTGCGGTTGATCCGCGACGCGGGCGGCGTCCCCGTGATCGCTCACCCGGCGACGCACGGTCGCGAGCCCAACGTCTCGGAGAAGGGCTTCGCGGCGCTCGTCGACGCCGGCCTGATGGGCGTCGAGATCGACCACCGCGAGAACACCCCCGCCGGCGCCGCTCGTCTCCGCGAGCTGGCCGCGCAGCACGACCTGATCGTCACCGGCTCGAGCGACTACCACGGCGAGGGCAAGCCGAACCGGTTGGGCGAGAACAGCACCGACCCTCGGCAGTTCGAACGGATCGTCGCGGCGGCCACGGGCTGGGCGCCGATCGCCGGCTGAGGAGGCGCGGGTCGGGTCTCGTGACGTGCCGAACCCGACCGGGCTGCGGGAGTCGAGCGTGCCGAACCCGTCCGGGATCCGGGCGGCCGGCGGGCCGAACCCGACCGGGGCGGGGGAGTGCGGCGGGCCGAACCCGACCGATCGGCCGCGACACGCCGTTCACCGGGTCGCTGAAAGCGCCCCGAGCGGCCTTCTGGTCGCGAATTGCACAGCGGTGGGGTGAGGGGTGTCACGTGAGACGACCCCCTGGCCTTGGTGGGCGAGGGGGTCGTCTCGGGTGCGGCTTCGGCCGCGGGGGCTCAGCCCTGGGCGGGTGCGTCGCCGCTGGGACGACGGCGGCGGCTGCGACGGCGGGGTTCGCCGCCCTCGCCGGAGTTCTCGGCCGAGGCGGATCCGACCGACGCGCTCGTGGGCGGCGTGGTGGCCCCGCGACCCGAGCCCTGACGCCCCGACGAGCGGCCGGCGTCATCGTCACGACCGCGCGAACGGCCTCGCGACCCGGGGTTGCGTTCGCGGGGGGCGGAGGCCCCGCCCTCGACGGCGGCCTTGGGTGCGCTGCGCAGGCGGCCCTTGGTGCCGGCGGGGATGTCGAGGTCGGTGAACAGGTGGGGGCTCGACGAGTAGGTCTCGACGGGCTCGGGCTGCCCCATGTCGAGTGCGCGGTTGATGAGCGCCCACTTGTGCAGGTCGTCCCAGTCGACGAACGTGACGGCGATGCCCGTCTTGCCGGCGCGGCCGGTGCGACCGGCGCGGTGCAGGTAGGTGTCGTGGTCGTCGGGCACGGTGTGGTTGATCACATGCGTGACGTCGTTGACGTCGATGCCGCGGGCGGCGACGTCGGTCGCGATGAGGATGTCCTTCTTGCCCGCCTTGAAGGCCGCCATGGCACGCTCGCGCTGCTCCTGGTTCAGGTCGCCATGCACGGCGGCGGCGTTGAAGCCGCGGTCGTTGAGCTCTTCGACGAGCTTGGCGGCGGCGCGCTTGGTGCGGGTGAAGACGACGGTCTTGCCGCGGCCCTCGGACTGCAGGATGCGCGCGATGACCTCGTCCTTGTCGAGCGAGTGCGCGCGGTAGACGACGTGCTTGATGTTCGCCTGCGTCAGGCCCTCGTCGGGATCCGTAGCGCGGATGTGGATCGGGCGGTTCATGAACCGGCGGGCCAGCGCCACGATCGGACCGGGCATGGTGGCCGAGAACAGCATCGTGTGCCGCGTCTCGGGGACCTGCTGGAAGATCTTCTCGATGTCGCTCAGGAACCCGAGGTCGAGCATCTTGTCGGCCTCGTCGAGGACGACCTCCTGGACGCCTTTGAGATCGAGGAGGCGCTGGCCGGCCAGATCGAGGAGGCGCCCGGGGGTGCCGACCACGATCTGCGCGCCGGCCTTCAGCTGCTCGACCTGACCCTCGTAGGCCTTGCCGCCGTAGATGCTGACGACCTTCGTCGAGCGGTTCGAGGTGGCGACCTCGAGGTCTTCGGCGACCTGGACGCACAGCTCGCGGGTGGGGACGACGACGAGCACCTTGACGCCGGGGGTGGGGTCGAGTCCGATGCGCTGGGCGATCGGGAGGCCGAAGCCGAGGGTCTTGCCGGTGCCGGTCTTGGCCTGGCCGATGATGTCCTGGCCGGCGAGTGCGAGCGGGATCGTCTGGGTCTGGATGGGGAACGGTTCGACGATCCCCTTCGCGGCCAGTGCGTCGACCATGTCCTGGTCGATCGAGAGGTCTGTGAAAGTCACTGTTGTTGCCCTGTCTCATATAGGCGGATGCAGCGAGTTTAGCCCGTCGCTCCGAGCGGGCCTCCGGACCCCGTAAGCTGTCGGCGTGGTGTCATGGATGGGCCGAGGGTCGAAGCGCGTGGTTCCCACGCTGCAGTGGCCCCGACCCTCTGCGAAGCATCTCCCCGTCAACCGGGTCGAGCTCGGCGCCTTCACCCCCGATCTCGAGGTCTACCTCGGGCAGGCCGCCTACCTGCAGCTCGCGCTCTCCGAGGCCCTCGGCCGTGCCGCCGGCTCGGCACCGTCGGTCGGCGCCCAGGCCGTCACCGCCCGCGTCGCCGGGGCGACGCTCGACCGGCACCGCGGTCTCGTCGCCGAGATCGAGCGCATCGGCAGCGACCCCGCCGGCTCGATGGAGCCCCACGTCGCGGCCATCGACGAGTTCCGCCGTCGCACGACCGGGTCGACGTGGTTCGAGACCATGCTGGCGCACTACGTCTGCGCAGGCCTCCTCGACGACGTGTTCGTCCGTCTCGCGGCGGGTCTCTCGAACGATCAGCGGGATCGCATCGTCGCCGTGCTCGAGGCCGGCGACGACGCGGAGACCGTGGCGGACGTCCTGTCGGCGTCGATCGAGACCGACCCGCGGCTGGCTTCCCGCCTGGCGCTCTGGGGTCGTCGCCTGGTCGGCGACACCCTGCTCGTGGCTCGGGCCGCGATCTCGGCGTCGCACGAATCAGCGGACGACGAGCGTCTCGAACCCGTCTTCACGGAGCTCATCGCGGCTCACACGCGCCGGATGGACGCCCTGGGCCTGACGGCCTGATCGGCTGACAGCAGGACCCGCTGACAGCCCGGGCCCCCAGTCCCGTCGCCCGGATCAGCCGAGGAGGCGCGCCACGAGTGCGTCGTCGTGCACCCGCCGGGAGCGGGTGGTGACCCGGCAGACGACCGCCGAGATCACGGCGGGGGCCACGAGCGACACGACCCAGATCCATCCGCCGTCGGCCGGCCAGCCGAGCCAGGTCAGGCCCTCCCAGACGACGGCCGCGACGGCGGCGCCCACGGCCGGAGCCAGTGCGACGCCGCGCGTGTCGCGCCCGGGGAGGACGAAGTGCGCGAGGAGGCCGACGATGACCCCGCCGAGCACGACGAAGAGGAGCTCCATCGTCAGCCGACGAAGCCGACCCGGCGGCTCTCCTCCGAGCCGACCTCGACGTAGGCGAGCGACGCCGTCGGGACGAGGTAGGTCTTGCCCTTCGCGTCGGCGAGCGTGACGTACGACTTGCCGCCGTCGAGAGCGTCGGCGACGACCTTCTCGACCTCGGCCGCGCTCTGCGACGTCTCGAAGCTGATCTCACGGGGGCTGTTGGTGATGCCGATTCTGATGTCCACGACGTCACGATATCCGACGGCGTCGACCGTCGGCGGCGCGTTCACTGTCGGCGCAAGCGCTCGACCCGAGTGTCGGTGGCAGCCAGTAGCGTCGACGACATGGTGACCACCGGCTTCCGCCTCCCCGTCGAGCAGCGCCGCGCCTCCTCGGCGCTGCGTCTCGACGAGTCCCAGGCCCGCGTGGTCGGGCTGCCCGACGGCGTGTCCGCCGCGGTCATCGGCGCCCCCGGCACCGGCAAGACCACCACGCTGATCGAGACGCTCGTCGATCGGGTCGAGGGCCGTGGGCACGGTCCCCGGTCGGTGCTGGTGCTGACACCGGCGCGATCGACGGCCACGCGCCTCCGCGACGTCATCGCCGCTCGACTCGGCGTCCCGACACCGGGGCCGATGGCACGGACGATCTCGTCGCTCGCATTCGACGTGGTCGGCCACTCGGCGCTCCTCGCCGGCGCCGAGCCGCCCACGCTGCTCACCGGCGGCGATCAGGACTCCATCGTCCGCGAGCTGCTCGAAGGGCACGAGGCCGACGGCACCGGCCCGCGGTGGCCCGAGCACCTCGGCCCGCAGGTCCGTCGGCTGCGCGGCTTCCGAACCGAGCTCCGCGAGATGTTCATGCGCGCCACCGAGCAGGGCCTGTCACCCGACGACCTCCGTACCCTGGCCTCCCGCCGCCCTCGGCCCGAGTGGGCGTCGGTGGCGGACCTGCTCGACGAATACCACCGGGTGGTCGACGGTCTCTCCGGTCGGCATCTCGACTCCGCCGAGCTCGTCGCCTACGCGGTGGCCGCCCTCGACCGCGGCGAGACCGCGCCCGTGGTCGAGGGGCTCGAGCTGGTGCTCGTCGAAGACGCCCACGAGGCGACCGAGTCGACCGTCTCGCTCCTCCGGGCACTCGTCCGACGGGGCGTCGCCGTCATCGCGTTCGGCGACCCCGACCTGTCGACGAACGCCTTCCGTGGCGGCAGCCCCGACATCCTGGGTCGACTCGGCCCGCGGCTCGGCGTCGAGGTCGTCGAGACGATCTTCCTGTCGACGGCCCACCGGCACGACCCCGTGCTCCGCGACCTCGTGTCCCGGGTGACCGGGCGCATCGGCACAGCGGGTGCGGGGCGCCAGCACGCCGCAGTGGCGGGTTCCGAGAGAGCCGCCGGCGCCGGCGACCCCGCCGGCGACGTCCCGCCGATCGTGACCGTGCGGGCCGACAGCCCGGCCCACGAGATCTCGTCGGTCGCGCGTCTGCTGCGCGAGCACCACCTGGTCAGGGGCGTGCCCTGGTCGCGGATGATGGTCATCGTGCGGAGCGGTGGCCAGGTCGCCTCCCTCGCCCGGGGCCTGCAGGCAGCCGAGGTGCCGACCCGCACCTCCGTCGCCGGTCGCGCCGTCCGCGACGAGCACGCCGCCCGCCACCTCATCGCGGCCGCGTCCGTCGCCGTCGGTCGAGACCGGCTCACCCCGGAGATCGCCACCGACCTCCTGACCGGTCCGTTGGCCGGTCTCGACGCGCTCGCGGTGCGCCGTCTCCGATTGGCGCTCCGAGCCGAGGAGCTGTCCGCCGGCGGCACGCGCTCCGCCGATGCCCTGCTCGTCGAGGCTCTCGACGGGCCGGGGCGCTTCGTGACGATCGACTCTCGTTTCGCCGCGCGCGCCGGTCGCTTCGCCGCCAGCCTCGACGCGGCGCGGCGGGCCGCGGCAGGCGGCGCCAGCATCGAAGAGGTGTTCTGGGGTCTATGGGAGCGCAGCGGCCTCGCGGCGCAGTGGTCGGCGCAGTCCGCGGGTCGCGGCATCGTGTCGGCCGAGGCCGACCGCCATCTCGATGGCGTCGTGGCGCTCTTCACGGCGGCCAAGCGGTTCGTCGAGCGGACCCCGGAGGCCGATGCGATCGGGTTCCTCGACTCGCTGCTCGACGCGGAGGTCCCCGACGACACCCTGTCGCCCCAGACCTCCGTCGAGTCCGTGCTGGTCTGCTCTCCGTCGGGCGCCGTCGGTCTCGAGGTCGACGTCGTCGTGGCCGCCCGCCTGCAAGACGGGGTGTGGCCGAACCTCCGACTCCGCGGGGCACTGCTCGGGCCCGACGATCTCGTCGACGCGTCGCGCGGCGAGTCGGCGCCGACCTCGGCCGTCGACGATCGGGCGGCGGTCCTCTCCGACGAACTCCGCATGTTCGCGCTCACCGTGTCCCGGGCGACCCGTCAGGTCGTGCTCTCGAGCACGGAGAACGACGACGAGGGGCCCTCGGTCTTCCACCGGCTGCTGCCCGACGGCACCCCCACGGCACCCGCCGGGCATCCGCTGTCGCTCCGGGGGCTCGTCGGGCATCTGCGGCACGCCCTCGTCGACTCGCCCAGGGGCGCCCGGGCCGAGGCCGCCGCCGTCGGTCTCGCCCGACTGGCCGAGGCGGAGGTGGCCGGTGCCGACCCGGCGCAGTGGTACGGCCTGGCGGCAGCGACCACCACGGCCCCGCTCGCCGATCTCGACGACCCCGAGGTACGCGTCCCCGTGTCGCCGTCGCAGCTCGGCGCCTTCGAGGAGTGCCCTCTGCATTGGTTCGTCGACCGCTTCGGAGGGTCGGCACCGAACTCCGCCATGGGTCTCGGCACGGTGCTGCACGACGTCATGGAGCACGCCGTCGACAGCGACGTCGAGTCGCTCTG
The DNA here is from genome assembly GCF_979258095.1 of Frigoribacterium sp. AC394. Lineage (NCBI taxonomy): Bacteria > Bacillati > Actinomycetota > Actinomycetes > Micrococcales > Microbacteriaceae > Frigoribacterium > Frigoribacterium sp. AC394. The sequence goes on from NZ_OZ409834.1 coordinate 2,862,315, forward strand.
GGCGGCGGTCGAGACCCGCTGGAGCGAGCTGCAGTTCGAGGCGCCATGGATCGACGAGGCCGAGAAGAGACGTGCTCGCACGATGACCGAGAGTCTCGCGTCGTACCTCCGCGACTTCGAGGCGAGCGGCGCCGAGCTGATCGGCGCCGAGTCGACCTTCGAGCTCGACATCGGGGCGGCGAGACTCCGGGGTGCGATCGACCGCGTCGAGCGGACACGTGACGGCGCCGCGGTCATCGTCGACCTTAAGACCGGTCGATCTGCCCCCACCTCGGCGGCCGCGGTGGCCGAGCACCCGCAGCTGGGCAGTTACCAGGTGGCACTCGCCGACGGGGCGATCGAGGCGGTCCCCGACGGCACACCGCCCGGCGGGGCGAAGCTCGTCATCGTGTCGTCCGGCGTCCGCGGCAAGCTCTACCGCGAGCCCTCCCAGGCCCCCTTCGACGACGACACCCTCCAGCTGTTCCGCGATCGGGTGCGTACAGCCGCAGAGCAGATGGTGGGGCCGGTGTTCGTGGCGCGACTCGACGACCACTGCACCGGGCGGCACGGCGGCTCGTGCACCATCCACATCGTCGGAGAGGTCAGCGGATGAGCCCGCCGACCAGCGCCTCCTCGGCTGCGGCGCCGATGTCCGCCCTCGAACTGGCGCACGTGCTCGAACTGCCGCCGCCCACGCCCGAGCAGCAGGCCGTCATCGAGGCGCCGCTGACGCCCGCGCTGGTCGTCGCGGGAGCCGGCAGCGGCAAGACCGAGACCATGGCCAACCGCGTCGTCTGGCTGCTGGCGAACGGGCACGTCCGCGTGTCCGAGGTGCTCGGGCTCACCTTCACCCGGAAGGCCGCCGGCGAGCTGGGCGAGCGGATCGAGCGGCGGATCTCTCAGCTCGACGCGGCCGGGCTCCTCGGCGATGCTCTCGATCCGTTCGACCTGCCCACGGTCTCGACCTACAACGCCTTCGCGAACGGCATCTTCCGCGACAACGCCCTCCGCGTCGGCCGGGAGAGCGAGTCGCAGGTGCTCGGCGACGCCTCGGCCTGGCAGCTCGCCAGATCACTCGTCGTCGCGAGCAGAGACGACCGCCTGGCCGGGCTCGGTCGCAGCGTCGACTCCCTCACGGAGGCCGTCCTTCGACTCAGTCACGCGCTCAGCGAGAACGTCACGTCGGCGGAGCCGGTCGCCGCCCTCGCCGAGCGGTTCCTCGACCTCTCCGGTCTGCCTTCGACGAAGGGCAGCGCCTACAAGTCCGTCACCGACGCCGTCGGGGCCGTGTCGGCGCTCCCGCCCCTGCTCGAGCTCGCCGAGGCCTTCGCCGACGAGAAGGCCCGACGGGGATTCGTCGAGTACTCCGACCAGGTCGCCCTCGCTCTCGAGGTCTGCGAGACGGCGCCCGATGTCGTCTCGGAGCTCCGCGACCGGTTCCGGGTCGTGCTGCTCGACGAGTATCAGGACACCAGCGTCGTGCAGACGCGCCTGCTCTCGAGGCTCTTCCGGGGCACGGGGGTGATGGCGGTCGGCGACCCGCATCAGTCGATCTACGGGTTCCGGGGGGCGAGCGCCGCGAACCTCGGGCGGTTCCCCGTCGACTTCGATGCGGCTGAGGGCACCCGTTACAGCCTGTCGACGAGCTGGCGGAACGCCTCGACCGTCCTCGACGCGGCCAACCGGGTGGTGGCCGACCTGGCGACCTCCGGCGACGACCTCGTGGGGATGCTGCGGCCCCGCCCGTCGGCCCCGCGTGGCGCGGTCGAGGTCGCCTACGAGCAGACCCTGCCCGAGGAGGCCGCCCGGGTCGCCGAGTGGTTCGCCGGGCGGCTCGCGATCCCGACCGTGGTCGACGGACGGCCGGCACGACGCACCGCCGCGCTGCTGTTCCGGTCGAAGAAGACGATGCCGGTCTTCGTCGAGGCGCTGGCAGCCCGGGGTGTGCCGTACCACGTGCTGGGAGTCGGCGGTCTGCTGCAGCGGCCCGAGGTCGTCGACCTCGTGGCGTGCCTGCGGGTTCTGCACGACCCCGCGGCGGGGTCCGAGCTCATCCGCCTGATGGCGGGTGCCCGATGGCGGGTGGGCGTCCACGACATCGCCGCGCTCCGGGGGGTGTCGTCGTGGCTCTTCTCGCACGACCACGCCCAGCAGGCGCTCTCCGACGAGGTCACCGCCGGGTTCCGTGCGTCGGTGGCGGTCGGCGAGCACGGCTCCATCGTCGACGCCCTCGACTTCGTCGCGACCGCGCCCCTCGCGCACCGGCAGCTCGAGGCGTTCAGCCCCGCGGGTCTCGACAGGCTCCGCCGTCTCGGCGCCCAGCTGGCGTTCCTCCGCGGTCGGACGGGTCTCGATCTCGTCGACCTCGTCACGGTCGTGCAGCAGGAGATGCTCCTCGACGTCGAGGTGGCCGCGGCCACCGGTGCGGGGTCGGGCGGTGCCTGGCTGCAGGCGTTCGACGACGAGCTCTCGGGCTACGTCGCCACCGACGACGGCGCCTCGCTCGGTGGCTTCCTCGCCTGGCTGACGGCCGCCGAGCGTCGCGACGACATGGGCCCGCGGACGGAGGCCGGCGAACGCGGCACCGTGCAGCTGCTGACCGTGCACGGTTCCAAGGGCCTCGAATGGGACGTCGTGGGAGTGCCGCGCCTCGTCGAGGGCGAGTTCCCCGGCACGTCGCGTGCGGGCGTGGGCTGGCTCGGCTTCGGAGAGCTGCCGTACGAGTTCCGCGGCGACGCGGCCGAACTCCCCGAGCTCGGGTGGCGCGGGGTCGACGACCAGAAGGACTTCGACCGCCGGCTGAGCGAGTTCAAGACCGAACTCGTCGCGCGTCACGAGGGCGAAGAGCGCCGACTGGCCTACGTCGCGTTCACCCGGGCCAAAGACGAACTCCTCCTGACCGGCTCGTTCTGGTCGTCGACCGTCAAGCCCCGGAAGCCGAGTCGGTACCTGACCGACCTCGCGACCGCAGGTCTGGTCGAGTCCGAGAGCGTTCCCGAGGCGCCGGAGGACGACGAGAACCCGTTGGCCGAGGCCACCCGCGAGCTGCCCTGGCCGGGGGACCCCCTGGGGGCGCGCCGCGCAGCGGTCGAAGAGGCCGCCGGTCGGGTCGGTCGGCTCATCGCGGCGCGACGGGCCCATGCTGAGGCGGTCGAGACGGTCGAGACGGTCGAACCGACAGATCGGCGGGCGGGCGAGCAGCAGACCGATGCGGACCGCGCGCCCCTCCTCTGGGCCGCCGACATCGACCTCCTCCTGCTCGAGCGCGACGCCGCACGAGCGGGGGCGGGTCTGCTCGATCTGCCGCAGCGGATCCCGGCGTCCCGCTTCAAGGACTACGTCGACGACCCGGCCTCGGTGGCAGCAGCGCTGCGGCGGCCCCTGCCCGAGCGCCCCTACCGGGCCACGCGTCTCGGCACCCTGTTCCACGAGTGGGTCGAGTCCCGGTACCGGCCCACGGGGCGGGTCGAGGTGCTCGACGCATTCGCCGTCGAGACCGACCTGGACGACGAGCAGGTCGGCGGGACGCGGGGTTTGGTCGACCCGGACGACGCGCGCCGACTGGCCGAACTGCAGGCGACCTTCGAGCACTCCGACTGGGCGGCCCTCGAGCCCGTCGACGTCGAGCTCGAGGTGCACCTGCCGCTCGCCGGCCGGACGGTCATCTGCAAGATCGACGCCGTCTTCGCCCGCGGCGACCGCTTCGAGGTCGTCGACTGGAAGACCGGGCGCTCACCGGTCGACGCGGACGACCTCGAGCTCAAGCAGCTGCAGCTGGCCCTGTACCGCGAGGCCTACGCCGCATACCGGGGCATCCCCGCCGAGCAGATCGACGCGGCGTTCTACTTCGTGGCCGACGACCGAGTACTCCGGCCGGAGCACATCGCCGACCGGGCCGAGCTGCTCGACCTCTGGGGTCGCGTCGAGAGAGGGGTCAGCCCTCAGCCGTGACGCCGTTCCGTGTTCGAGAGCAGCTTCTCGACGCCGTCGATGTCGAGGGCGGCCGTCTGACCGGCGCCGATCGCGCCGCTCCGGTCGAGTTGCAGCGAGTCGACCAGGCCGCCCATCAGCTCGACGGCGTCGTCGACCACCTCGGTGCTCTTCGTGCTCGTGCCGTGCAGCAGCCACTTCGCGAGTTCGAGCTCGTTGTAGAGGGTCGCCCGGTGGCGCAGCTGGTGGTCGCTCGAGCCGCGCTCGGCGTTGTAGGCGTCGAACGCCTCGTCGACCGACGACGGCGTGCCGAGCAGCCAGGCGAGATCGCGTGCGGGGTCGCCGACGTGCAGCTCGTGCCAGCCGAGGACGCCGGTGACGTCGCCGCCCGACACCAGGATCGACCCGGCGTCGAGTGAGCCGTTGACGACCGTGGGCTGGAACTGCCAGAGCAGGTGATCCTGGATCGCCGCCTCCCACCGTTCGAGCAGGGCGGCCGGCAGGAGGCGCGTCGAGGCTGCCCGGTCGACCAGCGACGCCGTCGACCGCATCGCCTCGAACGGCGTGTGGCTGGTCAGACCCGCGTCCGTGACGAAGCTGGTCGGCAGGGAGTGGATGGCCGCGATTCCCCTGCCGACGACCGCATGCAGACCGGAATCGGGGGTCACCCGGGAGGCGGGGACGTGCTCGCCCGGGATGAAGTCGTAGACGATGCCCCGGGTGCGACCGAGGGGCGCCTGGCCGCGGTACTGGGGGACGGCGAAGGGCAGGCGACCGCGGACGCCGGCGCTCAGGGCGCGCAGGGCGACGAGGTCGGCCGACTGGCGGGCCTCGGCCCGCTGCGAGCGGGGCACGCGGATGATCCAGTGCTCGCCCAGGCGCCCGTTCAGCAGCGCCGAGTCGTAGTCGCCGCCGGTCGGGGAGCCGTGCGGGGCGGCCGCGGAGACGTCCAGGTCGGCGACTGCCGCCGTGGCCAACGCGGCTAGAGTGAGATGAGATCTGGCCATGCCCTCAGGGTAGGCCGCCCGGTGTGGTGCACCGTCGTTCGCCACGCTGTCAAACCGTGATGATTGGTCGTTCGATGTCCTCGCCTCTGACGGACCGCCTCCCGCTCGCCCGGCACCAGGTCGATCGCGACTACCTGACGCGTGATCGCGCCGACGCCGTGTCCGATCTCCTGGCCTCGGAAGACACCCGGGTCCTGCCCCTCTGCCGCGGGCGCACGCTCATGGCCTCCGAAGACCGCCTCGCTCTGCTCCCGGCCGGTGACGTCCCCACGGCCGACGACTACGTCTACCTCGGACTGTCGCAGGCGGCCGACGCGGCCGAACCCGTCGGCACCCCGCTCGTGGCGGCGCTGCTCAGCGACGACCAGGCGCGTGAGCTGGAGCCCGACGAGGCGTCCTGGGGCAGTCTCCGGGCCTTCGGCAGCGCGCTGAGCGCCCGCGACGCGGGTCTGGCGGTCGAGGCGGTCGCCGTGGCCAACTGGCACGACTCGCACCGCTTCTCGCCGCGCAGCGGTCGCGAGCTCGTCAGCGACAAGGCCGGGTGGGTCCGTCGCGACCCCGAGAACGGCCACGAGGTCTTCCCCCGGACGGACCCCGCGATCATCGTGGCCGTCACGGACGCCGACGACCGCCTCCTGCTCGGTTCGAACGCCCTCTGGGAGAACAACCGCTACTCGCTGCTCGCGGGCTTCGTCGAGCCCGGCGAGTCGCTCGAGCAAGCCGTGCAGCGCGAGATCTTCGAGGAGTCCGGCGTGAAGGTCGTCGACCCCGTGTACCTCGGATCGCAGCCCTGGCCGTTCCCGGCCAGTCTGATGCTGGGGTTCCGTGCCCGGGTCGACGTCGACGACCCCGGCGTCCTCGAACCCGACGGGGCGGAGATCCTGGAGCTGCGCTGGTTCAGTCGCGCCGAGCTCGCCGCGAGTCTCGACGAGGTCATCCTGCCCGGCCGCACGTCGATCGCCCGCGCCATCATCGAGGACTGGTTCGGCGGCGAGATCGACCAGTGACCGAGGCCGCCGAACTCATCGCCGGGCTCGACGAGCAGCAGCGGGAGGCGGCCCGTCGGCTGCTCGGCCCGGTCTGCCTGCTCGCGGGCGCCGGAACGGGCAAGACCCGTGCGATCACGCATCGGATCGCCTACGGCGTCGCGACCGGGGTCTACGCGCCGAACCGGGTCATGGCGCTGACCTTCACCTCGCGGGCCGCCGCCGAGCTCCGCGGTCGGCTCCGGGCGCTGGGCGCCGGGGGAGTCTCGGCGCGCACCTTCCACGCGTCGGCGCTGTCGCAGCTGTCGTACTTCTGGCCTCAGACGATGGGCGGTCAGATGCCGCGCCTGATCGACGGCAAGGGCAAGCTCATCGCGCACGCGGCGGAGCGGCTGGGGCTGAAGCTCGACACGGCGTCGCTCCGCGACATGGCGGGAGAGATCGAGTGGCGCAAGGTCTCCCGTCTCACGCTCGAGTCGTACGCGCAGGCGCTGCCGCAGCGGTCGCTGCCGCAGAACGTGAGCCCCGAACGCGCCCTCGACCTGCACGCTGCCTACGAGGACATCAAAGACGAACGCCGGCAGCTCGACTTCGAGGACGTCCTGCTCGCCACGGTCGGCATGCTCCAGCTCGAGGCACGCGTCGCGCAGCAGGTCCGAGAGCAGTACCGGTTCTTCGTGGTCGACGAGTACCAGGACGTCTCGCCACTGCAGCAGGAACTCCTCGAGCTTCTGGCTCGGCGACCGCAACGACCTGTGCGTGGTGGGCGACGCCAGCCAGACCATCTACTCGTTCGCGGGCGCGTCGGCCGACTACCTGCTCGGCTTCGGCTCGCGCTACGACGACGCCACCGTGGTCCGTCTCGAGCAGAACTACCGTTCGTCGCGTCAGATCGTCGACACGGCGAACCAGCTGATGCGAGGGCGGCCCGGCGCGCTGCACCTGCATCCCGCCGTCGAGACCACCGGGCCCGTCCCGCCGGTCGTCGAGTACCCGAGCGACTCCGCCGAGGCCCGCGGCGTCGCGCAGACGATAGCCGACGAGATCCGATCGGGTGTCGCTCCGGAGGAGATCGCGGTGCTGTACCGGGTCAACGTCCAGGCGGCGTCGATCGAGCGGGCTCTCGCCGACGTCGGCGTCTCGACCCGGATCCACGGCGCGACGAGGTTCTTCGAGCTCCGCGAGGTCAAGGAGGCGCTGATGATGCTGAAGGGCGCCGCCGTCAGCATCGTGGGCGAGCCGCTCTTCAAGACCGTCAGCGACGTCCTCCGGTCGCTCGGATGGACTCAGGAGGCCCCCGAGCAGCGCGGCGCCATCCGCGATCGGTGGGAGTCCTTGAACGCCCTGATGGGCCTGGCCGAGGCCTCGCCCGCCGACACGACCCTCCGCGAGTTCGTCGACGAGCTCCTGGCGCGGCAGGCGGGCCAGCACGAGCCGACCATGCCCTCGGTCACCCTCGCGACCCTCCACTCCGCGAAGGGCCTCGAGTGGCGGAGCGTCTACCTCGTCGGTCTCAGCGAGGGGCTCGTGCCGATCAGCTACGCCCAGAACCCCGAGGCCGTCGACGAGGAGCGCCGCCTGCTCTACGTCGGGGTCACCCGCGCCCGCGAACGCCTCCGTCTGTCGTGGAGTCAGACCGGGCAGGGCCGAGGAGGCGCGCGTCAGCCGAGCAGGTTCCTGGAAGAACTGCGCATCCGCAGTCGGAATGCGGCCGAGTCGACATCGTCGTGATCCGACCCGTCTCGAGGTCGATGCGCACGACGACGCCGGCGGAGCCGGCATCGGCTCGGCGGCTGCCCGCCACGAGCGGCTCCGAGTCGAGGAGTCGTCGCGCGGCCGCGGCCGCCGCCTCCCGGAGGACGAGTGGCCGGGGTCGAGCCGCGGGTCGTGTGCTGAGCTGACCCGCTATCGCCGGCCAGGCGGAATCGGCGTCGCCGGCCGTGAGGTGGAGGCATCGAGCGCAGGCGGTCAGTCCCGGCACGACGAGAGGGCCGATGCGCACGGAGCGGTCGCCCGTCCGGACGAGGAGATGGGGGAGATCGCCCCGCATCCAGTCCGACGCCGTCACGGGGTCGGGGGCCGGGCCGCCCACCAGGACACCGACGGCGGGTGGGCTCCGCGGGTCGAGTCGCACCGCGCCGACGGTGTCGACGGCGGTGTGCACCGGCAGGCCCTCCGACTGCAGCAGCCTCCCGATGTCGTCGGCCAGGGGGCCGCTGCCGGCCAGGAGCACGGCGAAGGCGGGGGGAGCCTGCGTCGGTCGCCGGTCGAGGGCGGGCTCGAGCCGTGCCACGAGGCGTGCGGCGTCGAATCGGTCGCCGCCGGTCTGAGCCAGGATCGCGTCGACGCCGCCGTCACCCAGTCCGTGCGCCACAGCCCAGACGAAGGTCTCGTCGAACGCCGTCACGTCGTGGAGGACGACGTACGCGCGTTCGACGCCGATCTGGAGAGTCGAGGGGTCCCGCCAGACGACGGCGGTGTGCGGGGGGAAGCGGAGAGGGCGGGACATCCGACGATCATGGTCGCCGAGACGGTGGTCGTCGCGGTTCTCCACAGGCGCCCCGGCCCCTCGTCCGATTCAGCGCTCGGGGGAGGACCCGGGTTCTCCGGCGGCGCCGTCGCCCCCCTCGTGCGGCCGGTCGCCGGACGTGTCGTCGAGGAGCTCCGCGATCGCGCGGTCGACGTCGTCGAGGGCGGGCTCGGCGTCGGTCAGTCGAGCGATCAGACCCTGGGGGTCGTCGATGTCCTCGCTGGAGGGCACGATGTCGGGGTGCGACCACAGCGAGTCGCGGCGTTCGGCACCCACGGCCTCGGTGATCGCCGACCACATGGCCGCGGCCTCGCGCAGTCGCCTCGGGCGCAGCTCGAGACCCACGAGGGTCGAGAACGCGGACTCGGCGGGGCCACCGGCCGCGCGACGACGACGGACCGTCTCGGCGATGGCGCCCGATCTCGGCAGTCGTGCCGTGGCCTCGGCCGTGACGACGTCGACCCAGCCCTCGATCAAGGCGAGCATCGTCTCGAGGCGGGCGAGCGCGGCGAGCTGCTCGTCTGACTTCGGCGGGATCAGAGCGCCGCTGGCCATCGCGTCCCGGAGCTCGTCGGGGCTGGACGGGTCGAAGTCGACGGCCAGCGCCTCGAGGCGCTCGGTGTCGATGCTGATGCCCTGGGCGAATTCGCGGATCGACGAGATGAGGTGGAGGCGCAGCCAGCGGGCGTGGCGGAACAGGCGGGCGTGCGCCAGCTCGCGGACGGCGAGGTAGATCTGGATCTGATCGGTCTCGATGTCGAGGCCCTCGCCGAACGCGGCGACGTTCTGCGGCAGGATCGCGGCCTGCTGGTCGTCCAGCAGCGGGATGCCGACGTCGCCGCCGGAGACGACCTCGAGCGAGAGCTGACCCACCACCTGACCGAGCTGCATGGCGAAGAGCGTGCCGCCGACGCTGCGCATCACCTGGCTGGCACCGGCCAGGAGTGACTGCATCTCCTCCGGGGCCTGATCTCTCAGCACGCCCGTCAGCGAGTCGGCGATGGACGATGCGACCGGCTCGGCGAGCTGACTCCACACCGGCATGGTGAGACGCGACCACTCGGCCCGGGTCACCAGTCGCGGTGCCACCGTCAGCTCGGAGACGAACGTGACGTCGTCGAGCCACAGGGCGGCGACGTGGAACGCCTGCTCGAGAGCGGCCCGGTCGGCGGCGGGCGTCTCGACGGCCGATCGACTGCCGGCGGCGACGGCCTGCTCGGTGGCGACCTTCCAGTCGATCCCGTCACCGCTGCTGTCCACGGCGTTCTGCAGCTGGCTCATCAGCCGGGCCATGAACGCCGGGTCGTCGGGCAGGCCCGCCACACCGGCGAGCTGGGCCGGGTCGAACTCGGAATCACCGGACAGGAACTGGCGCAGCATCTCGCGGAACTCGTCCTCCGGCCCGCGCTGCGAATCATCGGTCATACGAACTACGCTAACTGCTGGCCATCGGAACAACCTCGAATTCGGCGCCCGCCCCGGGCTCCCCGCTCCGCCCGTGGCGAACATCGAAAGGACCGTCGTGGCCTTCTTCTCACCCCCGACCCGCGCTTCCCTGTCCCGGCGCCGTCCCGGCCGGGTCGGCTGGTCGCTGCTGGGGGTGGCTCTCGTCTCCGGTCTGGTGCTCACGTTCCTGCCGTCGCCCTATCTCATCGAGCAGCCGGGCCCGGTGTTCGACACCCTCGGCAGCGCCGAGTACGAAGGCGCCGACCAGCCGCTGATCACCGTGACGGGTGCCGAGACCTACCCCACCGCCGGCACGCTCGACCTCCTCACCGTGAGCGTCCAGGGCAACGAGTCGGTCCGGCCCAGCTGGGTCGAGGTCGTGTCCGCCTGGTTCGATCCGAGCCGGGCCGTCGTCCCGGTCGAGACGATCTACCCCTCGGGGGTGACGAACGAGCAGGTCGACGAGCAGAACACGGTCGACATGCAGAACTCGCAGAAGTCCGCCATCGCGGCGGCCATGATCCACGACGGCTACACGGTGCCCAGCAGGGTCACGATCAGCCAGGTCTCCGCCGGCGGCCCGGCCGAGGGCGTGCTGGAAGAGGGCGACGTCGTCATCAGCGTCAACGGCACCAGCCTCGAGGTGGACGGCGACGTCGACACGCTCCGGCGGCTCGTGGCCGAGAACGGCGTGGACGAGGCCGCCACGGTCGTCGTCGAGAGAGCCGGCACGTCGATCACGACGGAGGTGACCCCTCAGGAGGTGCAGCGCACGGCCCTGCTCGGAGTCGGCGTCAGCGTCGACTACGACTTCCCCTTCGACGTGTCGCTGAAGCTCGACCAGGTGGGCGGTCCGAGCGCCGGCATGATGTTCGCGCTCGGCATCATCGACAAGACGACCCCCGGCGAGCTGAACGGCGGCGAGCAGGTCGCGGGGACGGGCACGATCACCGCCTCGGGCCAGGTGGGCCCGATCGGCGGGATCCGTCAGAAGCTCTACGGCGCCCGGGACGCCGGGGCGAGCGTGTTCCTCGCACCGGCCGACAACTGCGACGAGGTCGTGGGCAACGTGCCCGACGGGCTCGACGTGTACTCGGTGACGACGCTCGACGACGCCGTGACGGTGCTCGAGACCGTGGCGGACGACGGCGACACGGCGTCGCTGCCGACCTGCACGGCCGACTGAGGGCGGCCACCCAGCCGGGTCATAGGTCGGCGGTCGAGGGTTGAACGGTCAGGTGCGGCCCGTAGGATGGCCCCTCCACGTACCCCTGAGCCAGGAGCACACACTTGACGTCACCAGCATCGTCGCGATCCGCACGCCGTTCGCCCCGATTGCCCGTCCTGGTCACGGTGGCGATCCTCGCCGCTCTGGTCATCGCGTTCTTCATCTTCTCGTCCCTGCTGACCGACTACATGTGGTTCGACCAGCTCGGGTTCGCGAACGTGCTGACCACCCAGTGGATCGCCTCGGCGGTGATGTTCTTCATCGGGTTCCTGGCCATGGCCATCCCGGTCTACGTCAGCATCGAGATCGCGTTCCGCTTCCGGCCGGTGTACGCCAAGCTCAACTCCCAGCTCGACCGTTACCAGCAGGTCATCGAGCCGCTGCGTCGAGTCGTCGTGATCGGCGTGCCGATCGTCCTCGGGCTGTTCGCCGGCATCGCGTCGTCGACCAGCTGGCAGGTCGCACTCCAGTGGCTCAACCGCACGCCCTTCGGCACGACGGACCCGAAGTTCGGCCTCGACGTCGGCTTCTACGTGTTCTCCCTGCCCTTCTACCAGGGCGCGGCCGGGTTCGCGTCGGCGGTCGTCCTGATCTCCGGTCTCGCCGCCGTCGCGACGAGCTACCTCTACGGGGCGCTGCGCTTCACGGGGCGCGAGGTGCGCATCTCGAAGGTCGCGCGCATCCAGCTCGCCATCACCGCAGCCGTCTACCTGCTCCTCCAGGGCGTGAGCCTCTGGCTCGACCAGTACGCGACCCTCACGGACGGCGCCAACAAGCTCCTCACCGGTGTCACCTACGCTGACGACGCCGCCGGCATCCCCGGCAAGCAGATCCTCGCGCTCGCCGCGGCGATCGTGGCCGTGCTCTTCATCGTGACGGCCATCATCGGCCGCTGGCGTCTGCCGGTCATCGGCACGGCGGCCCTGATCATCGCGAGCATCATCGTGGGCGGCATCTACCCGTGGATCGTCCAGCGCTTCCAGGTCGAGCCGAGCGAGCGCACGGTCGAGGCGCCGTTCATCGAGAACAACATCGACGCGACCCGCGAGGCCTACGGGGTGGCCGACGTCGAAGAAGAGACCTACGACGCCCAGTCCGACGCCGAGGCCGGCGCGCTCGCCGGCGACGCCGTGACGACCGCCAACATCCGCATCATCGACCCCGCGCTCGTCACCGACGCATTCGCGCAGCTCCAGCAGTACCGCCAGTACTACAGCTTCCCCGAGCAGCTGTCGGTCGACCGGTACACGATCGACGGCAACACCCAGGACACCGTCATCGCGGTCCGCGAGCTGAACACCGATCAGCTCGGCGCATCGGCGACGCCCTACAACACGACCTTCGTCTACACGCACGGCTACGGCGTCGTCGCCGCCTACGGCAACCAGCGCTCCGCCGACGGTCAGCCCGTGTTCCTCGAGTCGGGCATCCCCGTGACCGGTGCGCTCGGCGACGCCGACGAGTACGAGCCGCGGATCTACTTCGGTCAGCAGTCGCCGGCGTACTCCATCGTCGGCGGCAACGGAGACAACGACATCGAGCTCGACTACCCGTCGGGCAGCAACGACAACGGGACGAACCAGACGACCACCTTCGACGGGGACGGCGGGCCGAAGCTCGACAACCCCTTCAAGAAGCTGATCTACGCGATCAAGTTCCAGTCCGAGCAGATCTTCCTGTCGGACGCCGTGAACGACGAGTCGCAGATCCTCTACGACCGCGACCCGTCCGAACGCGTGCAGAAGGTCGCGCCGTACCTGACCATCGACAGCGCGCCCTACCCGGCCGTGGTCGACGGCAAGGTCGTGTGGATCGTCGACGGCTACACGACGACGCGCAACTACCCGTACTCGAAGCCTCAGGCACTCAGCGACGCGATCGCCGACACCTACACCGAGCGCCCGACCTACGCCTCGAACGAGATCAACTACATCCGCAACTCGGTGAAGGCCACGGTCGACGCCTACGACGGATCGGTGAACCTCTACGCCTGGGACACCGAAGATCCGATGCTCAAGACCTGGCAGAAGATCTTCCCCTCGACGCTGACGCCGCTGGCCGACATGTCCGTCGACCTCATGCAGCACGTCCGCTACCCGCAGGACATGTTCAAGGTGCAGCGCGCCATCCTCGGCACATATCACGTCACCGACTCCGACTCGTTCTACTCGAGCGACGACGCGTGGGTCACGCCGAACGAACCGACCAGCACCGCGACGACGCCGCCCTTGCAGCCGCCGTACTACCTGACGCTGCAGCTGCCCGATCAAGATCCGGCCTTCTCGATCTACTCGACGTACATCCCCCAGCAGTCGGGTGAGAACGCCCGGAACGTCCTGACCGGGTATCTGGCGGCCAACGCCGACGCGGGCTCCACACCGGGGGAGGTCGCCGACAGCTACGGCGATCTGACCCTGCTGACCCTGCCGAGAACAGACACCCTCCCCGGCCCGGGGCAGGTCCAGAACAACTTCAACACGGACACCGCCGTGGCGAACCAGCTGGCTCTGCTCACCCGCGGTGACACGAGCGTCGTCCGAGGCAACCTGCTCACGCTCCCCGTGGGCGGCGGTCTCCTGTACGTCCAGCCGATCTACGTGAAGTCGACGTCGGAGACCTCATACCCCGTGCTGCAGCGGATCCTGGTCTCGTTCGGCGACCAGATCGCCTTCGAGGACACCCTCGACGGCGCCTTGGACGAGCTGTTCGGCGGGAACTCCGGTGCGACAGCCGGTGACAACGGCGTGCCGACGACCGACCCGGCGGCCGACGACGGCGCTACCGACGGTGCGACCGATGGTGGCGACACGGGCGGCGACACCGAGACCCCGGCCCCGACGACGTCTCCCGACGCCGGCTCGGGCACGGACAACCCGGCGCTCGACCAGGCTCTGGCCGACGCGCAGTCCGCCCTCGACGATCGGGCCGCGGCGTACGCAGACAACGACCTCGTCGCGGCGGCGGAGGCGGACGCCCGTCTGCAGACCGCCCTCGAGGACGCGGTCGCAGCGAGCGGCGAATAGCACTCGCACCATCGATCGACGAGACCCCCTCCGGCAGCGCCGGAGGGGGTCTCGTCGTCTCCCGGAGGCCGGGACGGGTCTCGATTGGACGGACCGCGAAACGCGTGCTAGTGTTTCTTCTTGTGCCGCGGGGTGGAGCAGTTCGGTAGCTCGCTGGGCTCATAACCCAGAGGTCGTAGGTTCAAATCCTGCCCCCGCAACAGAAGAAAGAAAAGCCCTGGTCATCGACCAGGGCTTTTCTCGTTTCTCGAGACACGTGTGCCTCGTGTCTCGAGGTTCCGCACTCGTCCCTGCGCATGCCAGTCTGACCTCATGCCGAACCTCCGAATCGTCGTCGCTCCCGATTCGTTCAAGGGGTCGGCCGGCGCAGCCGCCATCGCCTCAGCCGTGGCGCAGGGCTGGCTCCGGGTCCGCCCGGACGACGTGCTCATCGAGGCGCCTCTGGCCGATGGCGGAGAGGGGACGCTCGATGCCTTCGAGGCGGCCGTCCCCGGGGTCGTCCGCCGTGAGACCGACGTACCCGGCCCCGACGACCGGATCGTGCGGGCGCCCTGGCTCCTGCTGCCCGACGGCACGGCGGTCGTCGAGCTGGCGGCGGCCAGCGGGCTCGTCCTCCTGGAGGCGCCTCGTCCCTACGACGCGCATACGCGCGGGCTCGGGCGGGTCATCGTCGCGGCGCTGGACGCGGGGGCCACGAGAATCGTCGTCGGTCTCGGGGGCAGCGCTTCCACCGACGGCGGCGCGGGGCTGCTCGTCGAACTGGGGGCGCGCCTCCTCGACTCCGTCGGAGACGCCGTGCCCGACGGCGCCCATGGGCTCACGGCCGCGGCGCGCATCGATCTGAGCGGGATCCGAGCTCTGCCGCCCCGAGGGGTCACCGTGCTCGCGGACGTCCGCAACCCGCTCGTCGGGCCGCGGGGCGCCGCCGCCGTGTACGGGCCGCAGAAGGGCGCCACGGGCGACGACGTGCTCGCGCTCGACGAGGGGCTGCGTCGCTTCGCCCAGCTCGTCGATGTCGACCCCGAGACCCCGGGGGCCGGGGCGGCGGGCGGTATGGGCTTCGGTCTGCTCGTCTGGGGGGCCGCGCTCGTCCCGGGTGCCGAGGTCGTGGCCGATCTCGTGGATCTGCCGATGCTCATGACCGATGCCGACCTCGTCATCACGGGGGAGGGGCGCCTCGACGAGCAGACCGCGGAGGGCAAGGCGGTCTCGGTCGTCGCATCGATCGCGGGGCGGGCCGACGTCCCGGTGCTCATCGTGGCGGGCTCGATCGCCGACGGAGTCGCCGATCAGGCGGCCGCCATCGCCCTGTCCGAGCTCGCAGGAGGCGCGGAGGAGTCCATCGCCCATCCCGAGCTCTGGGCCGAGCGGGCCGGTGCCGCCCTGGCGGTGCACGAGATCACCCGCAGCATGCGGGGCGAGCTGCCGTCAGAGGCGGAGCGCGGCGAGGCGGCGGGTGGCCTCGTCGATGACCTCGACGCGCTTGCAGAACGCGAATCGGACGAGTGACGAGTAGTCGTCCGCCAGGGCCGGGTGGCAGAACGCGCTGACCGGCACGCCGACCACGCCCGCGATGCCGGGCAGCGCCCGGCAGAACGACGCCGCGTCGTCGAAGCCCAGCGGGGCGGCGTCGGCTACGACGAAGTACGAACCCTGCGAGGGGGAGACCCCGAAGCCCGCCGTCGAGAGTCCGCTGGCGAGGAGGTCGCGCTTGTGCTGCAGTTCGGCGGCCAGCCGGTCGAAGTGGTCGCGGGGGAGCCGCAGTCCGGCGGCGATCGCGGGCTGGAAGACGGAGCCGTTGACGAAGGTCAGGAACTGCTTGACGCTCATCACCTGGGAGACGAGCTCGGCGGGCCCGGACAGCCAGCCGATCTTCCATCCCGTCGCGTTGAAGGTCTTGCCGCCGCTCGAGATCGTGAGCGTGCGTTCGGCCGCACCGGGCAGGGTCGAGATGGGCACGTGCGGGACGCCGTCGAAGACGAGGTGCTCGTACACCTCGTCGGTCACGATGATGGCGTCGAACTCGTGGGCGAGGGCGACCACGGCCCGACGCGTCTCGTCGTCGAGCAGGGTGCCGGTGGGGTTGTGCGGGTCGTTGACGATTACGAGGCGGGTCCGCGGCGAGAACGCGGCCCGCAGTTCGAGGGGGTCGACCCGAAAGTCGGGGCCCCGCAGCGGGACTGTGCGGTGCCTGCCGCCGGCGAGTCCCACCACCGCGCCGTAGGCGTCGTAGAACGGCTCGAGGGTGACGACCTCGTCGCCCGCGTCGACGAGGGCGAGCACCGTCGCGGCCAGCGCCTCGGTCGCGCCGGCGGTCACGAGGACCTCACGCTCCGGGTCGAGGTCGATTCCGTAGAAGCGCGACTGGTGCTCGGCCACGGCCTCGAGCAGGGTCGGCATGCCGCGCCCCGGCGGGTACTGGTTGAGCCCGCTCGCCAGGGCTTCCTTCGCGGCGGTGAGCACCGCCTCCGGAGGGTCCTCGTCGGGGAAGCCCTGTCCGAGGTTGACGGCGCCGGTCGACGCGGCCAGTGCGGACATCTCGGCGAAGATCGTGGGCGACAGTCGACCCGCGTCGTCGAGGAGCATGGCGCCGCGGGCCGTCCGCTGCCACGGTGTCGGAGAGGTCATGGTCCCTCACCGTAGCCCTCGCCGTGGTGCATGACAGGGCGGCGACCGAGAGTCGGATCCAGGCGTCGCTTATCGGGCGTGCAGCCCGCGCACAGGTTCGCCGAATGCTCTGCACAGGTGGACGGACCAGGCTGATGACGCTTGAAAGGAGCATCCGCTGATGAACGAGAACCCCCGGGGCGCAGACGACGCCGACGACACGACGCGTGGACCCCACGACGGCGAGGCGGCCCGAGACGACTCGACGGGCCGCGACGGCTCGACCGCCGGCGGCGACGAGGTGACGTACGGGGCCCCTCGGCTCCCCGACGGCGGCTCCGCCCCCGACGGAGACCCGGTACCGGGCAGCTACTCCGCGCCCGCCAGCTACTCCGCCCCGGGTAGCTACTCGGCGCCCGGCAGCTACTCCGCGCCCGGCAGCTACTCCGCCCCTGGCAGTTACTCGGCGCCCGGCAGCTACTCGGCGCCCGGTTACCCCGAGCAGCCCTACGGCGGTCAGTCGTCCTACGGCGCCCAGCAGCCCGCTGCGGGCCAGCAGGGTTATGGATCACCCCAGGCCTACGGGGCCCAGCAGGCCTATGGAGCCCAGCAGGCCTACGGGGCCCAGCAGAACGACGGGAACCAGCACGGCTACGCCGGGCAGGGCGGGAACGCGCAGGCCGGTACCGACGGCACCCCCACGCAGCAGTACGGGCACCACGGTGCGTACGCCGCGCAGAACCCCTACGACACGAGCACCTGGCAGGCTCCGGCACCCGCGCAGAAGACCAAGAGGAACCGCGGGGTCGGTGTGCTGGCGGCGACGCTGGCCGTCGGACTCGTCGCGGGCGGTGCCCTGGGCGGGGTGATCGGCGGATCGGTGGCCGATGGAGGCGCGGGCACGTCGACCGCGGCCGGACCGTCGCGGGACCTGACCGTCAACGACTACGACGACGCCACCGTGGTGACGGCCGTCGCGGCGAAGGCCACGAAGTCGGTCGTGACGATCAACGTCGCGTCGGGCTCCTCCGGCGGAACGGGTTCGGGGGTCATCCTCTCCGACGACGGGTACATCGTGACCAACACGCACGTCGTCACCCTCGACGGGGCGAGCGCGTCCGGCTCCGTCAGCGTGACGATGAGCGACGGCAGCATCCTGCCCGCGGAGGTCGTCGGGCTCGATCCCGTCGTCGACCTCGCCGTCCTGAAGGTCGACGCGACCGGTCTGACCCCCATCGAGTTCGCGGACTCCTCGAAGCTCAACGTCGGCGACACCGCCGTCGCGATCGGTGCGCCCCTCGGGCTCTCGAACACGGTCACCGACGGCATCGTCTCGACGCTCAACCGCAGCATCACGGTGCAGTCGTCCGCGGCTCCGTCCGACGGGTCCGACCAGGGAGACTCGAACGACAACAACGGCCAGGGCCCGTTCTCGTTCAACAACGGCGACGGTGCTCAGCAGACTCCGGCGAGCAGCGTCATCTCGCTGCCGGTCATCCAGACGGACGCCTCGATCAACCCGGGCAACTCGGGCGGTGCGCTCCTCGACTCCGACGGCGAGCTGATCGGGCTGAACGTCGCCATCGCGAGCTCGGGCGAGTCCTCCGGCAGCATCGGCGTCGGATTCTCGATCCCGTCGAATCTGGTGAAGCGCGTGGCGGGTGAGATCCGCGACTCCGGTTCCGCCTCGCACGGTCTGCTCGGTGCCAGCGTCGACGACGCGACGAGCGACTCGGCCGCCACGCAGGTCGGGGCGCTCATCGTCCAGATCAGCCAAGGAGGCGCGGCCCAGTCGGCCGGGCTCCGTCAAGGCGACGTCGTGACCGAGTTCAACGGCGTCCCGATCAGCGACCGCACCGATCTGACCGCGCAGGTGCGATTCCTGGCAGGGGGCAGCGACGCCGAGCTGACCTACGTCCGAGACGGGCAGGAGGGCACCGCGAAGGTGTCCCTCGACACTCTCACCACCTAGTAGCAGCAGGGTCTCCTCCTGAGGGCGGGTCGTGGCGCATGTCGCCGCGGCCCGCCCATCGCTGTTGATAGGCTCGCTGTCGATCGTCGGGGCATCCGACACGACCCACCGCGCCCTGAGCGCCGCGAGAACCCGAGGCCCGACCGACATGACACCGCTCGAGACTCCTCTGCCGGGTGTCTCGTACGTCATGCCCGTGCTGAACGAGGAGCGCGACATCCGCTCCGCCGTCGAGAGTCTCATCGCGCAGGACTACCAGGGCCCTTTCGAGATCCTCCTGGCCCTCGGGCCGAGCGTCGACCGGACGAACGACGTCGTGGCCGAGATGTCGGCGGCCGACCCGCGCATCCGCAGTCTGGCCAACCCGGTCGGCTCGACGCCGGCCGGTCTCAATGTGGCGATCCGCGCCTCCGTCCATCCGGTGACCGTCCGCGTCGACGCGCATTCGGTGCTGCCGACCGATTACACCCGTCTCGCCGTCGCGGCCCTGCAGCGCAGCGGCGCCGACAACGTGGGCGGGATCATGAAGGCCGAGGGGCGCACCCCCTTCGAGAAGGCGGTGGCGCGGGCGTACGGCAGCCGCGTCGGGCTCGGAGGCACGCCCCACCACGTCGGCGGAGTCGAGGGGCCGACCGAGACCGCGTACCTCGGCGTGTTCCTGCGCTCTCGCCTGATCGAGGTGGGGCTCTTCGACGAGGGCATCAAGCGCGGTCAGGACTGGGAGCTCAACCGCAGGTTGCGCGCGACCGGCGGCACCGTCTGGTTCACCCCCGACCTCGTGGTCACGTACCGACCGCGTCCGAGCATCCGGAAGCTCGTCCGGCAGTTCGTCGCCACCGGTCTCTGGCGCGGCGAACTGGCGCGCCGGTTCCCCAAGGCCAACACCATCCGCTACCTGGTGCCGCCGGTGATGGTGATCAGCGTGCTGCTCGGTCTGCTGCTCGGTCTCGTGGGTCTCGCGGCCGCGGTCGTGGGCAGTCCCATCGCCTGGGCATCGCTCGGCCTCGCGGCACCCGGCGTCTACCTGCTGTTCGTCGTCGCCGCCGCCGTGCTGGCGGCGCGAGGCGAGAGCGTGCGGACCAGGTTGTGGTTTCTCGTAGTCTTGCCTTCCATCCACTTCGGCTGGGGCTTCGGATTCGTCTTCGGTTTCTCGAGCCTGACGAAGAACATCACCGCACACACCGGAAGATAGGCGATCCGATGACCGCCCCGCCCACGAGACCCTCGTCGATCGCCGAACTGCGTCGGGTCGCCCAGCCGCCCGAGGTCCGCAGCAGAGCGAACGCCGAGCACTGGACGGCGTCGCTCTACCTCCGCGACCTGTCGCCGTACCTCACCTGGATGCTGCTCAAGACGAGCGTCACGGCGAACGGCGTCACCGGGCTCATGATCCTCACCGGGTGGGCCACCGCCGCCGCGCTCCTCGTCCCGGGTGTCGGGGGCGCCGCTCTGGCGCTCGTGCTCGGGCAGCTGCAGATGCTGGTCGACTGCAGCGACGGCGAGGTCGCCCGGTGGCGGCGGACCAGCTCGCCGGCGGGTGTGTTCCTCGACAAGGTGGGTCATTACTCCACCGAGGCCCTCATCCCCGTCGCCCTCGGCATCCGTGCGGCCGGGTACCCCTTCGACGCTCCCGGCGACTACCTGTGGACCACGCTCGGCTTCGCCCTGGCCCTCGTCATCGTGCTGAACAAGGCGCTGAACGACATGGTCCACGTCGCACGGGCCCACGCCGGCCTGACCCGACTCGAAGACAAACGGGGTGGAGTGAGCGCGCCCAGCAGCCGCCTCCTCTCGCGCCTGCGCGGCGCCGCCCGCTTCCTGCCGTTCCATCGTCTGTACCACTCCGTCGAGCTGACCATGCTCGCCTTCGCGGTGTCCCTCGTCGGGTTGGTCGTCGGCCAGCCGATCGCCAACCGGGTGCTCCTCTCGGCGCTCGTGCCGCTGGCGCTGCTCGCCCTCGTCGGGCACTTCGTCGCGATCATGGCGTCGAAGCGGGTGCGCTCCTGACCGGGTCGGGGCTGCCGCGCGTCGGAGTCGTCAGTCTCACGCAGGGGAGGCGTCCGGTCGAGCTCGAGGCGGGTCTGGCGAGTCTGCTCGCTCAGGAGGGCGTCGAGCTCGACATCGTCTGCGTCGGCAACGGGAGCGGCCCCGGCGACGTCCCGTCGGGCGTGCGCACCCTCGAGCTGGGCGAGAATGTGGGCATCCCCGCGGGTCGGAACCGCGGCGCCGACGTCGTGACCGGCGAGTACGTGTTCTTCCTCGACGACGACGCGTCGTTGCCGTCGACCCGCTTCCTGGCCGACGCGGTCGCGATCCTCGAGAGCGATCGGGGCATCGGCCTGCTGCAGCCCCGGGTGATGGACGCCCACGGGGCGGCCAACCCGCGCCGATGGATCCCTCGACTGCGGAAGGGCGATCCCCGCACCTCGGGCGACGTCTTCTCGGTCTGGGAGGGCGCGACGCTCCTGCCCCGCGACGTCTTCGACGCCTGCGACGGATGGGGAGAGCCCTACTTCTACGCGCACGAGGGCATCGAGCTCGCCTGGAGGGTCTGGGCCCAGGGGCGCCGAGCGCACTACGAGGGCGGTCTCGTGGCCCATCACCCCGCCATCGATCCGACCCGCCATGGCGAGTACTACCGCCTGAACGCCCGCAATCGGGTCTGGCTCGCCAAGCGCAACCTGCCATGGCCCCTCGTCCCCGTCTACGTGGCGTCGTGGACGGCCGTCCAGCTGCTGCGCTGGGGGCGGACGCCGTCGAAGCTGAAGCCGTGGTTCGCCGGCTGGGCCGAGGGGTGGCGCACCCGCCCCGGCGGCCGTCGGTCCATCGGTTGGGTAACGGTCGGGCGGATGACGAGGGCTGGTCGACCGCCGGTCATCTAGCCTGGAACGACGGCGGAGATGTTCCTCCGTCGCGCTTCGAACGGAGATCGATCCTGTGGCACTGACCCGTGACCTCACGCTCGCCTGGAGTCTCGTCGGGCGACTCGCGAAGTCCCGTCGCAGCCGCCGAGCACTCGAACGGACCGACGCAGCAGGGCGGGCCCCGCTCGACGGCACGGTGCGGGTGGCCGTCTACTTCGCCGACACGTCCGTGAACATGTACCAGATCCGCCAGTGGTACGGCCCCCTGGCGCATCTGAACGAGCGCTATCCCGTCGCCATCGTGGCGCGGTCTCCCGGTGCCGCGGTCGAGCTGCTCGCCGAGTCGCCGGTGCCCGTGGTCTACGCCCGTCAGGTCGCCGACCTCGAGACGTTCATCGCCTCCCAGCCCCTCGCACTCACGCTCTACGTGAACCAGAACGCGAAGAACTTCCAGATGATGCGCTACGGCCGCATGTGGCACGTCTTCGTGAATCACGGCGAGAGCGACAAGATGTACATGACGACGAACCAGTTCAAGGCCTACGACTACGCCTTCGTCGCCGGCGACGCCGCACTCGACCGGCTCTCCGCCAAACTCTGGGACTACGACCTCGAGAAGCGCGCCGTGCCGATCGGCCGCCCCCAGGCCGACCACGTGGCCGGTGTCGTGCCGTTCGAGGCCGACGGCAGGACCGTCGTGCTGTACGCCCCGACCTGGGAGGGCGATCGGTCGTCGGCCGCCTACGGCTCGATCGCGACGCACGGAGTCGACCTCGTGTCGGCTCTGATCTCGACCGGCCGTCATCGGATCGTCTACCGGCCCCACCCTCGGAGCGGAGTGGTCGACCGCGACTACCGGCGGGCGCACGAGACCATCGTGAAGGCGATCTCCTTGGCGAATCTCGCCGATCCATCGGCGCAGCACGTCTACGACTCGGGGTCCGAGCTCGGCTGGCAGCTCGTCGTGGCCGACGTCGCCATCACCGACATCTCGGCCATGGTGTACGACCGGCTGGCGACCGGCAAGCCCCTCGTCGTGACGCGCCCCGTGTCGCCCGATGCGGACGTCGACGAGCGGGGGTATCTCGGCGACGCGGAATGGCTCACGGCGGCCGGTGCCGGTGACGTCGCCGAGCTCGTCGATCGCGTGCAGGCGGATCCGGAGGCGCGGGGCAGGCTGGATCACTGGGTCACCCATCACTTCGGCGACACGACGCCCGGCATGGCGACGCAGCGATTCGAGGCCGCGGTCGCCCGTCTCGTCGCGCTTCGGGACGAGTACGCGACGACGCATCCCGTCGACGCCGACTCCATCCGCCCCGCGCAGGACGACCCTGACGGCGACATCGACTCCTGATCACGGGAACGAGTCGTCAGGCGCCATTTACCTGTGGATGAATGCATGATGTATTCAGCATCTGGATAGAGATCGCTGCATCGCGTATCCATGAGGTATGCCTGAGCCGACGTCGACCGCCGCCCGCATCTTCGGAGACCGAGTCCGGGAGGAACGCCAGAGGCTGGGACTCACTCAAGACGAGTTGGCGCACCTGGCGGGCATGAACGTCTCGAACTACGGCAAGATCGAGCGCGGGATCGGCAACCCCGTGCTCCACACGATCGTGAGACTGGCCGTGGTGGTCGGTGTGGACCCTTCGGTGCTGGTCAGTGGGATGACCGCGGAGCACCTCCCGCCCGTGCTCGAGACCTTCACGGCTGCCGACTACGTGAAGGAGCGCACCGCGCGGCGCACGAGCTGAACCCGGGGTCGGCGATCAGAAGCTGAATCGCCAGAGAAACTCCTCTCGCGTCGGCCGGAACCAGCGGACCACTGCGATGGAGTTCTGCGTGAGCTCGGAGGCGATGACGCTGACCGACAGGGCGTCGCCGGGATCGAGCCTGTTCGTGGCGACGGGGACGAGCAACCCGCACCCGAGGAGGGTGACCCTGATGCCGAGGACGGGCTCGTCCGCCACGTTGACGAGACGATGGACTCTCGGCGCCTTCGACCGATCGACGTGGAAGGGGACTGCGTAGGCGGTGGCTGTACTGGTCATGGCCCCACGGTAAGGAGCGCGACCGACGTCAGCCCCTCCAGCCTGTGGACGACGTCCTCCTGTGGAGGGTCACGCTGGGCCAGCGCCGAGACGACGGGAGCGGACGGCCCCGAGTGGTCTCAGGCGTCGAAGTCGGCTGCGAAGAACTGCGGCGCAGGGCCGAAGGCGTCGCGTGCGCTCATGACGACCTTCCGGCCGAGGAGGTGGTTGCCCGTGCCGCCCACCACGGCGCCGATGCCGAACGGGACGGCACGCCCGATCACCGTGGCGGTCTGCGATGCGGCGAACCGACGGACGAACGATCTGCGGACCGAGTCGGTGAGACCGCTGATGGCGGCCTTGGGCAGCTTCTGCGTGACGAGCTCGCCCCAGAAGGCGGATCGCGCCGGCGCCGTCCCGAGTGCCTCGCCGGCGAACTGACGGACCAGGCTCGCCCCGGGAGCCCCCATCATCATCGCCATGACGAGTGCGCGGGCCCGGTCGGGATCGGTGACGGCGATGCCGTGCACCTCGGTGACGGACTGGGCGAAGAGGGCGCTGGCTTCGAGGAACCCCGCGGTCTCGACCCCCGACAACGCCAACGAGACGCCCCAGCCGACACCCGGGATGACGGCGCTCGCGCCCACCGCCGCGCCGCCGGTCGTGACGGCGGTCAGGTACTCGCGCTCGAGGATCCGGATGAGCTTCTCGGGGGTCGCCTTCTTGTGACGACGACGCAGTGTCCGGACGTGCCGCACGACGACGGGTCGCTGGATGGCCAGGAGACGATCGAGGCGCTGGAGCCACGGCGAGTCGGCGAACACCTCGCCGGATTCGTCGCGACCCGACTCGACCTCCGTCCCCTGGGTGGGGAGGACAGGGACGACGGGGGTCGCGGGGGACGAGGGATCGTGCTTCGGGCGCATCGCTCGACCTTACGCCGCGGGCCGGGGAGGATGATCCGAGTTGTAACGGGACAGGGCTTCTGCGAGGGGGCCGTCGAAGACCAGTGCGCCCTTGTCGAGATAGAGCCCGCGGGTGCAGAACCGCGTGAGGTCGCGCTCGTTGTGCGAGACGAGGAAGAGCGTCCGCCCGGCGGCCAGCATCTCCTCGATGCGGCGGTAGCACTTCTCACGGAAGGCCTTGTCTCCGACGGCCAGCACCTCGTCGACGAGGATGACGGGCTCCTCGAGTCGGGAGATGACCGCGAAGGCGATGCGTACCTTCATGCCGCTCGACAGGTGCTTGTAGGGGGTGTCCACGAAGGCGGCGATCTCGGCGAAGTCGATGATCTCGTCGAACCGCGCGTCGATCTCCGCACGGGTCATGCCGTGCAGCCCGGCCGTCAGGTAGACGTTGTCGCGCACAGTCAGGTCGGCGACGAAGCCTCCGGTGATCTCGATCAGGGGTGCGACACCGACCGCGACCGCGACCGTCCCCGTGTCGGGCAGGATCACTTCGGCGACCAGCTTCAGGAGGGTCGACTTGCCTTGGCCGTTCCGGCCCACGACGCCGATGGCCTCGCCGGCGTGCACGTCGAAGGAGACGTCTCTCAGAGCCCAGAACTCGCCGGGACGGGACCGGCGGCTGCTGTCGGCGAACAGGTCCTTGAAGGAGCGACGACCGCGGCGGTTGCGCCGGAATCGTATTCCGACTCCCTCGACGCGGATGACGGGATCGCCGGGTTGTCGAGTCGCGCTGGGGGTGGGCATCTCAGATCTCCTTCAGGACTGCGCGCTCGCTCGCCCGGAAGACGGCCAGGCCGATGCCGAGGATGAGGATGCTCATGCCGGCCCCGACGAGCACCTCGAGCAGGTCCAGCTGGTCGGGGAAGAACGCCGAGCGGTACAAGCCGAATATGCCGCTCAGCGGATTGAAGGCCGCGAGGAGGTGGAGGCTCTCGGGGAGGTTCTGAGTCCCGTAGATGATCGGCGAGGCGTAGAAGAGGAACCGGAGCGCCAGTTTCGTGGCCCTCTCGAGATCGCGGAAGAAGACGACGAGCGGGGCGACGATGAGGCCGACACCGGTGACCAGGATCGCTTGCATCACGATGGCCAGGGGGAAGTAGACCACCTGCCAGTGCAGCTCGGCCTTGGCCACGATGGCGAACAGGGCGAGGACCGGCAGGCTCAGGAGGAACTCGATCCCCTTCGAGGCGACGAGCCTGTTCACCCAGATGGTGCGAGGGATCTTGGTCGATCGGACGAGCTTGGACTCGCGGATGAACGCCCTCGTGCTGTCGGAGACCGCTCCGTTGAACCACATCCAGGCCAGGAGCCCGCTGAGCAGGAAGACGATGTAGGGGTCTTCTCCGACGTCGCGCTCGAAGACGACCGTGAAGACGAAGTAGTAGATGCCGGCCATGACCAGAGGATCGAGGATCGACCAGACGTAACCGAGAGCCGAGGTGGAGTAGCGGACACGGAGGTCACGGGTGGTCAACAGCCACAACGTCTGCCGATACCGCGTGAAGGCAGTGCGCGGCGGACGTTCGATCATGGCTTGGCTCACGGGTGTCCTTCGTCGATCAGGACACCGACCTCAGACCTGCGTCGGTCAGACGAAGAGGTTCGCGCGCTCCAGGTCTTCGGCGAAGTCGACCTCGACGGCGTAGAGGTCGGAGATGTCCACGGGCTCAAAGAGTAGCCCGTTCTGCTCGATCGCCAGTTCGATGCCTCGCTCGAAGTAGTCCTGGTTGTCGACCTTGTTCAGCTGACGCATCAGGACGGCCTTATCGGCACGGGAGACGTAGTTGATGCCGACGGCCTCGCCGAGACCGCCGACGACCTGCTTCGAGAGCTGGGCGATGAAGCCCTCGGCGTCGGTCGTGTACTTGACCTCCTCGTCGGAGACCTTCGAGGTGTTGACGGTGACGAACGACTGATCGGCGCGGACCTGGCGTGCGGCGCGGCGGAGCGCCTCGGGGTCGAAGACGACGTCGCCGTTCATCCAGAGGACACCGCCGGAGGCGCTGGCCCGGAGGGCGCGCAGCAGGCTCTTGGACGTGTTGGTCTGGTCGTACTGCTCGTTGTAGACGAACGCGGCCGAGGGGAACGCCTCGACGATGTGCTCGAACTTGTAGCCGACGACGACGGTGATCCGCGCCTCGGGGCCGAAGGCCTCGTGGATGTTGTCGAACTGCTGACGCATGATCGTGCGACCGTCGTTGAGTTCGGTGAGCGCCTTGGGCAGCGAACGGCCGAGGCGGCTTCCGAGGCCGGCGGCCAGGATGACGACCTGCTGGGGTGCTGTCGAGTCGGTTCTGCTCACGTCTTGTCTCCTCACAGGGGCGAGGTCGGGCGAGCCGACTCTCTGGGCGACCCGGCGGAGGATCCCGGCCGTCTCTGGCTCGGGTCCGTCTCGTGTTCGAGCGGTGTTCACCGCGGGGTCTCGATCTGGACACGTCGTTGTGCCTGGGGAGTCTATCGCGGGGGGCGCTTCTGGCGGTAGTGTCCGCACCCTCTTCGTTTCCCATTCGTGATGCGCCCCGGAAGGCCATCCCGGCCCACGCGCGTTGGTACGGTTGACCGATGGCTGTGACGACGGACGACGAACAGGGCGACGAGCGCGCCGACGACTCGCCCCGTTCGGGCGACGCGGACGGGGGCCGGACGGACGGCACGACGGGGACTGCGATTCAGGGGGACGACATGGACGGCGACGGCATCGAGACCGGCCGCGGGGGCGACGAAGCGGTGGCGCCGACGCCGACCGTCCGTGCGGGTGGCCGCGCTCCGCGTCGCCCCACGACGCCGCGCTCCGCGGCCGATCGTTCGGCCGCCGCGAAGAAGGCGGCCGCGACCCGGGCTGCGAACGCCCGCGCACGGGCCGCCGAGGCGGCCGCCCGCGCCGCCGCCGCAGAGGAGCTCGCCGCACGCGAGGCTGCAGCAGCTCAGGCGCAGGACGACGCGACGACCGCCGCGGACGACGACGTCGCCGGCGATGCGGCGGAGCTCGTCGTCGAGACGGACGAGACCGTGGAGGCCGACCAGACCACGGACACCGGCGAGACCACGGACACCGGCGAGACCACGGACACCGTGGAGTCCGACGGGACCTCGGGCACGGGCGAGGTCGACGAGGCGCATCGCACCGACGAGACCGTCGAGGCCTCCGAAGACGAGGCCTCCGAAGACGACGAGACGACTGCGGCGCCGGCCGACGCCGAGCCCGACGTCGACACTCAGGGAGCTGCGACCGGGTCCGAGTCCGACGTCGACACGGTCGTCGCCGTCGACGAGACCGATGCGCAGGAGGCCCCCGTCGTCGACGAGACGACCCCCGCCTCCTCGGAGGCCGTCGAGGCGCCGGTCGTCCTGTCGATCTCGGGTCTCGTCAAGCGCTACGGCGCCACGACCGCCGTCGACGGCATCGATCTCGAGGTGCGAGCGGGCTCGTTCTACGGCATCGTCGGCCCGAACGGGGCCGGCAAGACCACGACTCTCTCGATCGTCACCGGTCTGCTGCGCCCCGACGAGGGCAGCGTCAGCGTGCTCGGCAGCGACGTCTGGTCCGATCCGGCCGCAGCGAAGCGCGCCCTCGGCGTGCTGCCCGACAGGCTCCGACTCTTCGACCGTCTGACGGGGGCCCAGCTCCTCTACTACTCGGCCACTCTGCGGGGGCTCGACGGCTCGACCGCGCGGAAGCGCACATCGGACCTCGCCACGGCCTTCGGCCTGCAGGACGCTCTCGGGCGACTGGTCAGCGACTACTCGGTCGGCATGACGAAGAAGCTCGCCATCGCAGCCGCCATCATCCACTCGCCGCGGGTGCTCGTCCTCGACGAGCCCTTCGAGTCGGTCGACCCGGTGTCGGCGCAGACCGTGACCGACGTGCTGCAGCGCTACGTGGCGGGCGGGGGCACCGTCGTGCTCTCGAGCCACAGCATGGATCTGGTCGAGCGCATCTGCGACAGCGTCGCCGTCATCGTCGACGGTCATGTGCTGGCCAGCGGGACGGTCGACGAGGTCCGGGCCGGGCGCTCACTCGAGCAGACGTTCGTCGAACTGGCCGGCGGCCGGGCCGTCACGGAGGGCATGGAATGGTTGCAGAGCTTCTCCGACTGAGGCTCCAGACGATCGCCAACACGGTGCGCTTCGGTCCGCGTGCTCTGCTCGCCGCCGTCGTCTCGGTCCTCGTCGTCCTCCTCTCGTCCTCCGCTCTCTCGGCTCTGGCCGGCGGGCTCCGCGGGTCGTCGCTCGACGACGTCCGCGCTCTCGTCGTGGGTGGCGGCTCGCTGCTCCTCCTGGGCTACTTCGTCGTGCCCTTCGCGCGGGTGCGGCCGCCGTGGGCCGATCCCCGCCGACTCGCGCTCGTCGGCACGCCCGAGCCGGCGGCCGCGGCCGGTCTGGCGCTCGGCGCCCTGGTCGGGCTGCCCGTCTTCGCGCTCGTCGTGCTGGCGCCCGGGTACGTCCGTGCGTGGGAGGGCAGCGGGGCGTCGGCGTCCGTCGCCGTCGTGGCCGCCGTCGCGGCAGGTGCGACGGCGTTCCTCCTGTCGCTGGTCTCCTCGACGCTCAACACCGTCTTGCTCACCTCGCGCCGGTCGCGGCAGTTCCTCCTGGGTGGGGGAGTGCTCGTCGCTGTTCTCGTCGTGCCGTTGATCGTCGACCTGGTGCGCGCCTCCTGGACGGGCTCCGCGCCCACCGGCGTGCTGGCCGGCGTGCTCGCCTGGACGCCGTTCGGCGCAGCGCTCGCGCTGCCGGGGCACGCGGCCGAGGGTGATACGGCACGGGTCGTCCTCGATGCGCTCATCGCGGCGGCTTCGCTGGCCGGACTCTGGTGGGCCTGGCGGGCGCTCGTCGCCCGGGCCTTCGTCGATCGGCCGGAACCCGAGCTCGTCGACGACACGAGCGGTCTCGGCTGGTTCGAGTTCGTCCCGGCCACGCCGATCGGCGCGGTGGCCGCCCGGAGCCTGACGTACTGGATGCGCGACGCGCGTTACCGGATGTCCCTCGTCGTCATCCCGATCATCCCGCTGCTCGTGATCCCGCTGGGCATCGCGGGCGTGAGCTGGAACTGGCTGGCGCTCGTCCCGGTGCCGTTGATGTGCCTGATCGTCGGGTTCCTGCCGCACAACGACGTCGCCTACGACAGCACGGCGCTGTGGCTGCACGTGGCCGCCGACACGAAGGGGTCGTCCGACCGGATCGGTCGACTCGCGCCGCCCCTCCTCATCGGCATCCCTCTCGTCGTCGTCGGCTCCGCCGTCGCGGTCTGGGCCTTCGGCGACTGGCGCGCCCTCTGGTCGGAGATCGGGATCGGGTCCGCCCTTCTGCTCAGCGGACTCGGCCTCTCCAGCGTCATGTCGGCGGCCATGCCCTACGCGACCGTGCGACCGCACGACGATCCGTTCCAGCAGCCCCAGTCGAGCGGCTCGTCGTCGGTGCTCGCCCAGACGCTGATGATCGGCGGGGCGCTCGTCTCGGCCGTCCCCGCGCTCTACTTCGCGGCGCTCGACCTCCTCGGCGGCGACACGTCGGCGGGTCCGTGGTCGATGGTGTCGGGTATCGCGGTGGGTCTGGTCGTGCTGATCGTCGGGGTCGTCGTCGGCTCCCGTGTGTTCACGAGGCGCGCGCCCGAGCTGCTGGCCTCCGCTCTCCGCAGCTGACGGTGCGATCCGGGGGCAGCCCCTCGACGCGGGCGCGGCTCGGCGTCGTACCATGGTCGGCATGAGCAACACGGAAACCGGCGGCGGCCTCGACGTGCTCGATCGCGAGCTCGAGAAGCTCCTCACCGAGGAGAACATCGACCCGGGCGATCACGAGCGCTTCTCGCACTACGTCAAGAAAGACAAGATCATGGAGTCCGCCTTGAGCGGCAAGCCCGTCAAGGCGCTCTGCGGCAAGAAGTGGACTCCCGGTCGCGACCCGGAGAAGTTCCCCGTCTGCCCGACGTGCCGCGACATCTACGAGAAGATGACGAAAGAGTAGAACCACGCGCCTCCTGGTCGAGACGTCGGAGCGCAGGCCTGCTCAGGCGTAGACGGTCGGGATGACGGGTTCGCCGCGACCCAGGCGGAACGCGCCGGCCGGCAGCTCGGCTACCGCTGCACGCCTGTGCTCGCGTGCTCGCTGGACGCCGGCGTGACCCATGAAGCCCTCGTCGACGATTCCGCCGGTGACCAGTGGCACGAGCAGAGCGCGCTCGCCCTCGGCTGTCTCGTGCTCGCCGACCCGGATGAGCTCCGTCGTCGCGACGCCGTCGGACAGCACCCGCACAGGAGCCTTCCGTCCGCCGACGCTCGCCTTGTCGGCCGACTTCTTGGCGACGGAGAGCCACGCGCCGTCGCCGCCCCGGCGGGCGACGAGCTTGTAGACCATCCCCGCGGCCGGGTGCCCGGACCCGGAGACCACCGACGTGCCGACTCCGTAGCTGTCGACGGGTGCGGCACGCAGGGCGGCGATCGTGTACTCGTCGAGGTCGTTGGTGACCGTGATGCGGGTGCCGGTGGCCCCGAGGCCGTCGAGCTGACGACGCACCTGCGCCACGAGCGAGGGCAGGTCGCCGCTGTCGATGCGCACGGCGCCGAGGCCCGTGCCCGCGACCTCGACGGCGGTGCGGACCGCCTTCTCGATGTCGTAGGTGTCGACGAGCAGAGTCGTGCCCGAGCCGAGGGTGGCGACCTGCGCTCGGAAGGCCTCCTCCTCGCTGTCGTGCAGCAGGGTGAAGGCGTGCGCGGCCGTGCCCATGGTGGGCACGCCCCACGTCCGACCGGCCTCGAGGTTGCTCGTGGCGCCGAAGCCCGCGATGTAGGCGGCTCGCGCGGCGGCCACGGCGCTCCGCTCGCCGGTGCGTCGCGAGCCCATCTCGGCGAGGGGGCGACCATCGGCGGCGGCCACCATCCGCGCTGCGGCGCCGGCCACCGCCGAGTCGTAGTTGAAGACGCTGAGGGCGAGAGTCTCGAGCAGGACCCCCTCGGCGAAGGTCGATTCGACGACCAGGATCGGCGAGCCGGGCAGATACACCTCGCCCTCGGCGTAGCCGTGCACGTCGCCCGAGAACCGGTAGTCGGCGAGCCAGTCGATCGTGGCGCCGTCGACGATGCGCTCGTCGCGGAGCCAGGACAGCTCGGCGTCGCCGAAGCGGAAGCGGGTCAGCTCGTCGAGGAACCTGCCCGTCCCGGCCACGACGCCGTAGCGGCGCCCCTCGGGGAGGCGACGGGCGAACACCTCGAAGACGCTGTCGCGGTGGGCGGTGCCGGCGCGGAGCGCGGCCTCGACCATCGTCAGCTCGTACCGGTCGGTCAGCAGTGCACTGGTCACGGTCTCAGCCTAGGCCGCACGGGCCGGCCGGGCCGCGCGAGCCGGCCGGGCCGCGCGAGCCGGGCGGACCGCGCGGGCCGGGTAGGCTGGGCGACCGTGACGGACGCACCCATCGGAGTCTTCGACAGCGGGGTCGGGGGGCTCACGGTCTCCCGGGCCATCATCGACCAGCTGCCCCGCGAGTCCATCCTCTACGTCGGCGACACCGTCCACTCGCCCTACGGGCCGAAGCCGATCGCGACGGTGCGCGAGTACGCCCTCGCCGTCATGGACGACCTCGTCGAGCAGGGCGTCAAGCTGCTGGTCATCGCCTGCAACACCGCGTCGGCCGCCGTCCTCCGAGACGCTCGTGAGCGCTACACGATCGGCCGGGGCATCCCGGTCGTCGAGGTCATCCAGCCCGCCGTCCGGTCGGCGGTCAAGCAGACCAGGGCGAGACGCATCGGCGTGATCGGCACCGAGGGGACCATCAACTCGCGCGCCTACGAGGACGCCTTCGCGGCGGCGGCCGACCTCGAGCTCTTCACCCGGGCGTGCCCCCGGTTCGTCGAGTTCGTCGAGGCGGGCGACACATCGAGCGCAGAGCTGCGGGCCGTCGCCGAGCAGTACCTCGCTCCGCTGCGCGACGCCCGGGTCGACACCCTCGTGCTCGGCTGCACCCACTACCCCCTGATGTCCGCGGCCATCCAGTACGTCATGGGGCCTGACGTCCATCTGGTCTCGAGCGCCGATGAGACGGCCGCCGACGTCTACCGCACCCTCGTCGACCACGACCTCGAGGCCCCTGCGGGCAGCGTGCCCCGCTACGAGTTCGAGGCGACCGGCGACGACCAGGGGTCGTTCCTCCGTCTGGCAAAGCGCTTCCTGGGGCCCGAGATATCCCGGGTCGGCCATCTCGAGACCGGCGCGATCGACCTCCCCCCACGACCTTCCCACACGACCGAGCAGGGGCCGAGCACCGGCCCGAGGAGAAAAGCATGAGCGACGACACGACCACCAGCACCAGCACGACCGTCCGCGCCGACGGCCGACGGGTCGACGACCTCCGCACCGTCACCATCGAGAAGGGCTGGAGCTCGCAGGCCGAGGGCAGTGCGCTCGTGTCGTTCGGCGACACCAAGGTGCTCTGCACCGCGTCGTTCACGAACGGCGTCCCCCGGTGGCTCACGGGCAAGGGCAAGGGCTGGGTGACCGCCGAGTACTCGATGCTGCCGCGGGCCACCAACTCGCGCAACGACCGCGAGAGCGTCAAGGGCAAGATCGGCGGTCGCACCCACGAGATCTCCCGTCTGATCGGTCGCAGCCTGCGCGCGGTCGTCGACACGAAGGCCCTCGGCGAAAACACGATCGTGCTCGACTGCGACGTGCTGCAGGCCGACGGCGGCACCCGCACCGCGGCGATCACGGGCGCCTACGTGGCGCTCGCGCAGGCCATCGAATGGGGTCGCGAGAAGAAGTTCATCGCGCAGAAGGCCTCGCCCCTGACCGACAGCGTCTCGGCCGTGTCCGTCGGCATCATCGACGGCGAGCCGATGCTCGATCTCGCCTACGTCGAGGACGTCCGAGCCGAGACCGACATGAACGTCGTGGTCACGGGCAGCGGTCTCTTCGTCGAGGTGCAGGGCACGGCCGAGGGCGCGCCCTTCGACCGTCGCGAGCTGGGCGAGCTGCTCGACCTCGCCGTCGCGGGCGCCGCCGATCTCACGCGCATCCAGCTCGAGGTGCTCGGCAAGTGACGAAGGTCGTCATCGCGACGCACAACCAGGGCAAGGTGGCCGAGCTCCGGCTGCTCCTGGCCGAGACGGCGCCGGGCGTCGAGCTGGTCGCCTACGACGGACCGGAGCCCGTCGAAGACGGCGACACCTTCGTGGCCAACGCGCTGATCAAGGCGCGGGCCGCCGCCGAGCACACGGGGCTCCCCGCGCTCGCCGACGACAGCGGCATCTCGGCCGCCGCCCTCGACGGCGCGCCGGGCATCCACTCGGCGCGCTACGCAGGCACCCGAGACGCCGACGACAACATCGACAAGCTGCTCCGCGAGGTCTCGGCCCACGACGACCGCTCCGTCTGGTTCTCCTGCGCGGCCGCACTCGTCGTGCCCGGCGACGAGGCGTCCGAGCACGTCGAGTCGGGCGAATGGCGGGGGACCCTGCTGGAGGCGCGGGTCGGCTCGAACGGACACGGCTACGATCCGGTCTTCCGCCCCGAGGGCGAGACCCGGAGCGCGGCCGAGCTGACGACCGACGAGAAGAACGCGGTCAGTCACCGCGCGAGGGCGTTCCGGGCGATCGCGCCCTACGTGGCGGCGCTCGCGGACTGAGTCGGCCCGCGCCTCCTCGGTGTCAGCTCTGGCGAGGCGTGCCCGAGACCTCGGATGCTCCGGACAGGTCGACGTCGTCGGATCCTCCGGCCGGCCCGGCCTTCTTCGCCTGGTGCACGCCGTGGAGGTAGTGGATCGCGATCGGGACGACGGTGGCCAGCACGGCGCCGAGCAGGATCAGATCGATGTACGAGCTGACGAAGTCCGCGATCGGGGGGATGTGCCCGATGCCGAAGCCCAGCAGGGTGATGCCCATTCCCCAGACGGCCGCCCCGATCGCGTTGAAGAGCGAGTAGCGGCGATAGCTCATGTGACCGACGCCCGCCATGATGGGCGCGAAGGTGCGGACGACCGGCACGAACCGCGCGATGATGACGGCCATCGGACCGAACCGCTCGAAGAAGGCGTTCGTGCGGTTCACGTTCGCGACGCTGAAGAGACCGCTCTCCTTCCGCTCGAAGATGCGGGGGCCGACCTTGTGGCCGATCAGATAGCCGAGCTCGCCCCCCGCGAAGGCGGCGATGCTGACGAAGATCGCGATCAGCCAGATCGGCATGCCGAGGGCGCCCGGGTTCGTCGCCGCCAGGATGCCCGTGATGATCAGCAGGGTGTCGCCCGGGAACAGGAACCCGATGAGCAGTCCGGTCTCGGCGAAGACCAGGACGCAGACGCCGAGCACGGCCCACGGGCCGAACGCCGAGAGGAGGTACTCGGGGTCGAGCCAGGGGATGGAGACGAGGGGCAGCATCGGGTTGTTCTCCGGTCGGGTCGAGTGCGGGAGAAGGGACTTGAACCCTCACGCTCGAAAGCACAGGAACCTAAATCCTGCGTGTCTGCCAATTCCACCACTCCCGCGGCAGGGTCAGTGTATCGAGCCGGTCGGGCGGAATGCGATCGCCTGCCGGCACCGGACGGGCAGGAGGCGCTACCTCTGCGAGCGGGGGACGTGCGGCGAGTAGCGGGGCACGTAGCGCACGAGGATCCCCGCCCCGATCAGCCCGAGCACGCCCATCACGCCGCTGGCCACCGAGATCGAGACGAGGGCCGTCACTGCCGAGATCAGCAGGGGCGCACCGGCGCTGCCCGCGTCGCCCGTGAAGCGCCAGGCGCCGAGGAACGGCGCGGGGTCGCGCTCGTCGGCGAGATCCGCGCCGAGGGTCATGAGGATGCCGCTGCCCACCCCGTTGGCGAGCGACATGAAGACCGCGACGGCGACGAACCACCCCACCCGGGTGTCGAGGTCGTGGGTCAGCGAGAGGGCCAGGTAGGAGGCGCCCAGGCCCACCATGCAGGGCACGGCGCTCCAGAGACGGCCGAAGCGGTCCATGATCTGACCGCTCGTGTAGAAGAGCGCGAAGTCGACCGCACCCGCGACGCCGATGATGATCGCCGTCTCGGACGCCCCGAGTCCGATGCTGACGGCCCACAGGGGGAGCATGACCTGCCTGCCGGAGCGCATGGCCCCGATCAGCGCCGCACCGCTGCCGAGCTTGACCAGCACCCCGCGGTGTCTCCAGAGCGTCGCGAAGAGCCCCTGGCGCTCGAGGGCGACGAGATCGGGTTCGTCGGACACCCGACGCGCGGCGGGGCGCTCGCCGAACGAGGCAGCCGGGTCGCGCAGGACGAGCAGCGACACGGCCGCCCCGAGGCAGCCGACGATGTGCACCACGAAAGCGGATTGCACGCTGCCGGTCAGCTCGATCACCCCCGCCGAGAGGAACGGCCCCACGAAGTAGCCCAGCCGGAAGACGCCGCCGAGACTCGACAGGGCGCGGGCGCGGATGGCGATGGGCACGAAGCTCGTCATGAACGCGTGCCGAGCCAGCGCGAACACCGCGGTCGCCAGGCCGATCACGAGCACGCCGATCGCCAGGACGACCTCGTTCGGGGCGAGGAGGCAGGTCACCAGCCCGCCGATGCTGACCAGGGAGGCGCCGATCATGCTGCTGCGCTCGCCGACCCGCGAGACCAGCCATCCGCTCGGGATGTCGCCGATCAGCTCGCCCACGAGGATGAGCGCCGCGACGAACGCGGCGAACGGCAGGGAGGCGCCGAGTCCGCTCGCGACGACGGGGATGATCGGGATGATGGCGCCCTCGCCGATCGCGAACAGGGCCGCGGGGAGGAAGGCGGCCAGAGCCACCGACCGCATGCTGAAGTCGGGCGCGGAGTCGGTCATGTCGTCGGCCAGACTAGCTCCGCCCCGGCGGGGGCCCGTCCGCTGCGTACACTTGTCGGATGAAGGTTCTTGCAGCGATGAGTGGCGGCGTCGACTCGGCGGTCGCCGCAGCGAGGGCCGTCGAGGCCGGTCACGACGTCGTGGGGGTCCACCTGGCGCTCAGCCGGATGCCGGGCACCCTGCGGACGGGCAGCCGCGGCTGCTGCACCATCGAAGACAGCATGGACGCGCAGCGAGCGGCCAACAAGATCGGCATCCCCTACTACGTCTGGGACTTCAGCGAGCGGTTCAAGCTCGACGTCGTCGACGACTTCGTCGCGGAGTACACGGCGGGCCGCACCCCGAACCCCTGCATGCGCTGCAACGAGCGCATCAAGTTCGCCGCCCTGCTCGAGAAGGCGCTCGCCCTCGGCTTCGACGCGGTCTGCACCGGGCACTACGCGACCATCCTCACCGACGACCAGGGCAATCGCGAGCTGCACCGCGCCTCCGCGTGGGCCAAAGACCAGTCCTACGTGCTCGGGGTGCTGACGACCGAGCAGCTGGCGCACTCGATGTTCCCGCTCGGGGCGACGCCGTCGAAGGCCGAGGTCCGCGCCGAGGCCGCCGAGCGCGGCTTCAGCGTCGCCACGAAGCCCGACAGCCACGACATCTGCTTCATCCCCGACGGCGACACCCGCGGCTGGCTGGCCGACCGGGTCGGAGCCGAGACGGGCGAGATCCTCGACCGCAGCGGTTCCGTCATCGGCAGCCACGAGGGCGCGCACGCCTTCACCGTCGGTCAGCGGAAGGGGCTCAACATCGGGTTCCCGGCGGACGACGGCAAGCCCCGGTTCGTGCTCGAGGTGCGTCCGGTCGACAACACGGTGGTCGTCGGGCCGAAGGAGGCCCTCGACATCGCCGAGATCGCGGGCGGCTCGTTCACCTGGGCCGGTCTGCCGCCGGTCGACCCGACCACCGCGTTCGACTGCGATGTGCAGATCCGTGCGCACGCCGACCCCGTGCCCGCGGTCGCGCGGGTGTCGGTGGTCGAGGGTAAGACTGAACTCGTGATCACACCTCGCGAACCCCTCAACGGAGTCGCCCCCGGGCAGACCGCCGTCGTCTACGTCGGCACCCGGGTGCTCGGCCAGTGCACCATCGACCGCACGGTCAGCGCCGTGCCGGTCCCGGCCGTCGTCGCCTGAGCAGCCGGCCATGAGCGACAGCGACGCCGTTCCCGCCGACCTCGCCGAGGCACGTGACGAGGCCGAGGGTCTCACCGCACGGATCCTCGATCTCCGCGACCAGTACTACGAGTCGAACGCCTCGACGGCGTCGGACTCCGAGTACGACGCCCTGGTGCGGAGGCTCGACGCGATCGAGCGGGCGCACCCCGAGCTCCAGAAAGACGACAGCCCCACGCAGACCGTGGGCGGCCGGGCCGAGACCACGCAGTTCGCCCCGGTCGAGCACGCCGAGCGCATGCTCAGCCTCGACAACGTCTTCAGCGACGACGAGCTGGCCGAGTGGGCCGCGAAGGTGCAGCGCGACTCCGGGTCCGAGCGCGTCCGGTTCCTGACCGAGCTGAAGATCGACGGTCTCGCCATCAACCTCCGCTACGAGAACGGCGTGCTCGTGACCGCCGCCACCCGCGGCGACGGCGTCGTCGGCGAGGACGTCACGGGCAACGTGCTCGTGATGGGCTCGATCCCCGAGCGCCTGTCGGGCACGGGTCACCCGCCCCTGGTCGAGGTGCGCGGCGAGATCTTCTTCCCCGTCAGCCAGTTCGACGAGTTGAACGCGCAGCAGCGCGAGGCCGGCGAGCGGGTCTTCGCCAATCCCCGCAACGCGGCCGCCGGGTCCCTGCGTCAGAAGGAGGAGGGCAAGAGCCCCGAGAAGCGCGAGCTGATGCACGCCCGCCTCCGTCGCCTGCGGATGCTGGTGCACGGCATCGGCGCGTGGCCGGTCGGCGATCTCGAACGCGCCACCGAGGTGCGTTCGCAGTCGCAGGTCTACGAGCTGCTGGGCGGCTGGGGTCTGCCCATCTCGACGCACCATCGGGTGTTCGACACGGTCGCCGACGTGCAGGCGTTCATCCACGACTACGGCGTGAGGCGCGCGTCGGTCGAGCACCAGATCGACGGCATCGTGATCAAGGTCGACGACCTGGCGCTGCACGAAGAGCTGGGCTCGACGAGTCGTGCGCCACGGTGGGCCACCGCGTTCAAGTACCCGCCCGAAGAGGTCAACACGACGCTGCTCGACATCGTCGTCAGCGTGGGGCGCACCGGTCGGGCGACGCCGTTCGCCGTCATGGAGAAGGTCGAGGTGGCCGGCAGCGAGGTGCGGCAGGCGACGCTGCACAACCAGCAGGTCGTCAAGGCCAAGGGCGTGCTGATCGGCGACACCGTCGTGCTGCGCAAGGCCGGCGACGTCATCCCCGAGGTGCTGGGGCCGGTCATCGAGCTTCGGGACGGCACGGAGCGCGAGTTCGTCATGCCCACCGACTGCCCCGAGTGCGGCACCCCGCTCCGACCCGCCAAAGAGGGCGACATCGACCTCCGCTGCCCGAACGCCCAGAGCTGCCCCGCGCAGGTGCGCGGTCGGGTCGAGCACATCGCGTCGCGGGGGTCGCTCGACGTCGAGGGGCTCGGCGAGGTCGCCGCCGCGGCGCTGACCCAGCCCGTGGAGCCCGCCGAGCCTCCGCTCCGCACCGAGGCGGGGCTCTTCGACCTCACGATGGCCGACATCTTCCCGGTGAGGGTCGTCGTCCGCGATTCCGAGACCGGCATGCAGAAGCTCGAGGCCGACGGGGCCCCCAAGCTGGTGACGCCGTTCCGGCGTCGGCGGACGAAGCGGGACGGCCCGTTCGACCCCGACGCCGACGGGTTCTCGGGCGACGAGACGTCCGTCCCGTCCAAGAGCGCCCTCGAGATGCTCGGCAACCTCGACAAGGCGAAGACGAGCCCGCTCTGGCGCATCCTCGTGGGTCTCAGCATCCGCCACGTCGGTCCGGTGGCCGCACGAGCGCTCGCGAATCACTTCGGCTCGCTCGACGCCATCCGATCCGCCGACCGCGACGAGCTGGCGGCCGTCGACGGCGTCGGCGGCATCATCGCCGACGCCCTGATCGACTGGTTCTCGGTCGACTGGCACGTCGAGATCATCGACCGGTGGGCTGCTGCGGGTGTGCAGTTCGCCACGCCGGGGCATCCGGGGCCCGGGGCTGCCGAGACGGCCGGCGGGGTGCTCTCCGGGCTGACGGTCGTCGCCACCGGCAGTCTCGAGGGCTTCAGCCGAGAGGGCGCCCAGGAGGCCATCCTCGCCGCCGGCGGGAAGGCGGGCAACAGCGTCAGCAAGAAGACCGACTTCGTCGCCGCCGGGCCGGGAGCCGGGTCGAAGCTGACGAAGGCGGAGGCCCTCGGCGTCCGCATCATCGACGCGGCTCAGTTCCATGTCCTCCTTAAGGAGGGCCCGATGGGGCTGGCCGAGCCCGAATCGGGGGACGATACCGATATCGAGGCGTAGCGCATCTGGTGGGGCGACATCGGCTCCCCCTACGATATGAGCGCACATCGTCTCCGGGCTGTAGGGGGTTCGGGGTACAGGTGTGCCTCGAGGGGGAAGACCCGACGTGCTGTTCCTCGCTACAGCAATCCTTTCCGCATCGATCCATCTCCTCGGAGCGATCGGTGCACCGGCGACGTCGGTCGTGCCGTCCGAGACCGTGTCGACGGCTCACGCCGACGCTGAGACCGCTCTCGTCCCCGCGACCGCTCGGGCGCGGGTGCCCGCGTCACCCGAGGCGGGGGAGTCCGCCGACGCGGTCGCCCTGGCGTGCGGTGGAGCGGCGACCGAGGGCGTCGACGGGGCGGGCTGCCTCGGTGAGCTGACCCGCGCCTCCTCGGAGTCCGTGCGGTCGTTCGCCTCGCACCTGGACGCAGCGGGAGACGACGTCAGCGCACTGTCGGCCGAGGTGACCGCCGACGTCGAGGCCGACGTCGTCGGCGACTGGTGGGGAGCCCTCGACCCGTCGCGACGGAACGAGCTCATCGTGCTGGCACCCGGTCTCGTGGGCAACCTGGAGGGGGTGCCCTACGGCGTGCGCGACGGAGCGAACCGGATCTTCCTGAGCGAGGCCGTGGCGGCCGTGGACGACCGTCTCGCGAGCGGCGAGGCCGGCCCCGACGACGTCGCCCGCGCCGCGATGCTCGCCGCCGTCGGGGAGGCCCTCGCCGACCGCACCCGCGGAGCGGCCGACCGGCAGCTCGTCCTGCTCGACACCGTCATGCCGGGTCGGGTCGCCGTGTCGATCGGGGATCTCGACGCGGCCGACGACGTCAGCATCCTCGTGCCGGGGATGCTCTACGGGGTGACCGGTCAGGTCGTCGACTGGTCGATCACGGCCGGCGGTCTCTACGACGAGCAGTCGAGCTGGGCGGGTCTGCTGTCCGGGCGGGCGGCCGCCGACGCCCCGTCGACCGCCATCGTCGCGTGGATGGGCTACCGCACGCCCGATCTGACCAACGTGTACTCGCTCGACCTCGCCCGGGTCGGCGCCGGGCACCTGGTCGACTCGCTCGAGGGGCTCGACGCCGCACGTTCGGCGCACCCCGCGAGGGTCACCGTGGTCGCGCACTCGTACGGCTCCACGACCGCGACCCTCGCGCTGTCGTCCGGTCGGACCGTCGTCGACTCGCTCGTGCTGCTCGGCTCTCCCGGGAGCGTCGTCGACACCTCGACCCAGCTCGCGGTGCACGGCAGCGACGTCTACGCGGCGGCGGGCAGCTTCGACCCGGTGGCCGGCAGCGGCGTCTTCGGTGCCGACCCCGGGTCGCCCGCATTCGGCGCGGTGATGCTGCACACCGGGGGAGGCCTGGACGGCGTGACCGGAGAGGCCCTCGCCGCGGCGCTCGGGCACAACGACTACCTGCGCCCCGGCACCGAGTCGCTCCGCAGCATCGCTTTGATCGGGCTCGGGCGCGGCGACCTCGTCGACTCCGACGATCGCACCCCGGGCACCGGAGGCCCGGTGCTCCCCGACATCACGCTCGTGCGCCCGCAGGATCTCTACGCCCGCGACTGAGACGGCGCAGGAGGCGCGGGTCGACTCGCACCGCGCCTCCTCGGTCGGAGCCTCCCCGTAGAATCGACGGCGACCCCCAAGCGCAGTACCCCCACACGATCCCTGTGACGGAGCACCATGTCTGACATCACGCGCGAGCAGGTCGAGCACCTCGCCGGTCTCGCCCGAATCGCCCTCACCGCCGACGAGATCGACACGATGACCCGAGAGCTCGGGCAGATCGTCGACAACGTCGCGAAGGTGGCCGAGGTCGCCACCGACGACGTCCCCGCGACGAGCCACCCCATCCCGCTCGAGAACGTCTTCCGCCCCGATGTCGTGGGCGAGACGCTGACGGCCGAGCAGGCGCTGTCCGGCGCCCCCGACCACGACGGCTCGCGCTTCAGAGTGAGCGCCATCCTCGGAGAAGAGCAGTAGAGATGACCGACACCGCAAACCTCATCCGCCTCAGCGCGGCCGACCTGTCCGCCAAGCTCGGTTCCGGCGAGGTCTCGTCCGTGGAGGCCACGCAGGCGCACCTCGACCGCATCGCCGCGGTCGACGGCGACGTCCACGCCTTCCTGCACGTCAGCGACGCCGCCCTCGCCACGGCCGCCGACGTCGACCGTCGTCGCGCCGCGGGCGAGCCCCTCGGGCCGCTGGCCGGTGTGCCGATCGCCGTCAAGGACGTCCTCTGCACCATCGACATGCCGTCGACCTCGGGCAGCCGCATCCTCGAGGGCTGGGTGCCGCCCTACGACGCCACGGTCGTCAAGAAGCTCCGCGCCGCGGACCTCGTGCCGCTCGGCAAGACGAACATGGACGAGTTCGCGATGGGCTCGTCTACCGAGTTCTCGGCGTACGGCCCGACGCACAACCCGTGGTCGCTCGACCGGATCCCCGGTGGTTCGGGCGGCGGCTCGGCCGCGGCGGTCGCCGCCTTCGAGGCGCCCCTCGCCCTCGGCAGCGACACCGGCGGCTCCATCCGTCAGCCGGGCGCCGTCACCGGCACCGTGGGCGTCAAGCCCACCTACGGCTCCGTCAGCCGGTACGGCGCCATCGCTCTCGCCAGCTCGCTCGACCAGGTCGGTCCGGTCAGTCGCACCGTGCTCGACTCCGCCCTGCTGCACGACGTCATCAAGGGCCACGACCCGCGCGACTCCACGTCGCTCCGCGACGAATGGCCGTCGTTCACCGACGCCGCTCGCGCCGGACTCGCCGGCGGCGCACTGAAGGGCGTCCGCATCGGCGTCGTCAAGGAGCTGAACGGCGAGGGGTTCCAGGGCGGGGTCAAGACGCGCTTCACCGAGGCCCTCGATCTGCTCACGGCCGCGGGTGCGGAGATCGTCGAGATCTCGGCGCCGAGCTTCGAGTACGCGATCAGCGCCTACTACCTCATCCTGCCGGCCGAGGCCTCGAGCAACCTCGCCAAGTTCGACTCCGTCCGCTTCGGCATGCGCGTGGTGCCCGAGGGCGGCGGCACCGTCGAGGACGTCATGGCCGCGACCCGCGAGGCCGGCTTCGGCCCCGAGGTGAAGCGCCGCATCATCCTCGGCACCTACGCGCTGAGCGCGGGGTACTACGACGCCTACTACGGCAGCGCCCAGAAGGTCCGGACCCTCGTGCAGCGCGACTTCGCGAAGGCGTTCGCCGAGGTCGATGTGCTCGTGTCGCCGTCGGCTCCGACCACGGCGTTCCCGCTCGGCTCGAAGATCGACGACCCGCTGGCGATGTACCTGAACGACATCACGACGATCCCGGCGAACCTCGCGGGCATCCCCGGCATCACGATCCCCATGGGGCTCGCCCCCGAAGACGGTCTGCCCGTCGGGCTGCAGTTCATGGCTCCGGCCCGCGAGGACGCCCGCCTCTACACCTACGGCGCCGCACTCGAGCAGCTGCTCGAGCAGAGCTGGGGACGCACCCTCATCTCGCAGGCACCCGATCTCAGCAGCACCGAACAGCACGCCGCCACCGAGGGAGTCATCTGATGGCCAAGGCAGACCTGATGGACTACGACGAGGCGCTGCAGAGGTTCGAGGTCGTGCTCGGCTTCGAGGTGCACGTCGAGCTCGCCACGAAGACCAAGATGTTCTCGGACGCCCCGAACTTCTTCGGCGGTGCCCCGAACACCAACGTGACCCCGGTCGACCTGGGGCTGCCGGGCTCGCTGCCCGTCGTCAACGAGCAGGCCGTCCGCTACTCGATCAGCCTCGGGCTCGCCCTGGGCTGCTCGATCGCCGAGAGCTCGCGCTTCGCACGGAAGAACTACTTCTACCCCGACAACCCCAAGAACTACCAGGTCAGCCAGTTCGACGAGCCGATCGCCTACGAAGGCGAGGTCGAGGTCGAGCTGCCCGACGGCACCGTCTTCCGGATCCCGATCGAGCGGGCCCACATGGAGGAGGACGCCGGCAAGCTGACGCACGTCGGCGGCTCGACCGGGCGCATCCAGGGCGCCGAGTACTCGCTGGTCGATTACAACCGAGCCGGCATCCCGCTCGTCGAGATCGTGACCAAGCCCATCATCGGCGCCGGCGCGCTGGGCCCGGAGCTGGGCGCCGCGTACGTGTCGACCATCCGGGACATCGTGCGCTCGCTCGGTGTCAGCGAGGCGCGCATGGAGCGCGGCAACCTGCGCTGCGATGCGAACGTCTCGCTGCGCCCCCACGGCCAGGAGAAGCTCGGCACCCGCACCGAGACCAAGAACGTGAACTCGTTCCGTTCGGTCGAGCGCGCGGTCCGCTACGAGATCCAGCGGCAGGCCGCCATCCTCGCCTCGGGCGGCACCATCACCCAGGAGACCCGGCACTGGCACGAAGACACCGGTCGCACGTCGGCGGGTCGTCCGAAGAGCGACGCCGACGACTACCGGTACTTCCCCGAGCCCGATCTGCTGCCCGTCGTGCCTCCCCGCGAGCTGGTCGAAGAGCTCCGACTCGCCCTGCCCGAGGCCCCGGTGGCCCTCCGTCGCCGGCTGAAGGCCGAGTGGGGATTCGCCGACCTCGAGTTCCAGGACGTCGTGAACTCGGGCATGCTGACCGAACTCGTCGAGACCGTCCAGGCCGGCGCCTCCCCGCAGGCGGCGCGCAAGTGGTGGACGGGCGAGATCGCCCGTCTGGCGAACGCCCGGGGCGTCGAACCGTCGACCCTCGTGTCCCCGCTGCACGTCAGCGAGCTCATCGCGCTCGTCGAGTCGGGCGATCTGACCGATCGTCTCGCGCGTCAGGTGCTGGAGGGCGTCGTGGCGGGCGAGGGCGCACCCGGCGAGGTCGTCGAGAAGCGCGGGCTCAAGGTCGTCTCCGACGACGGCGCGCTCATCGCGGCCATCGACGAGGCTCTGGCCGGTCAGCCCGACGTCCTCGCGAAGATCCGCGACGGCAAGGTGCAGGCCGCCGGCGCCGTCATCGGCGCGGTGATGAAGGCCATGAAGGGCCAGGCCGACGCGGCCCGCGTGCGCGAGCTGGTGCTCGAGCGCGCCCAGGCCTGACGATCGGCGGCACGAGCATCGCCGCCGACGGGGGAGTCGCCGTGCACGAGCAGGTTCCTGC
Source organism: Frigoribacterium sp. AC394 (assembly GCF_979258095.1). Taxonomy (NCBI): domain Bacteria; kingdom Bacillati; phylum Actinomycetota; class Actinomycetes; order Micrococcales; family Microbacteriaceae; genus Frigoribacterium; species Frigoribacterium sp. AC394. The sequence goes on from NZ_OZ409834.1 coordinate 2,907,284, forward strand.
GCGTCGGCCCGAGCGCGACGGCGACCGATGAGCGTGCCCCGGTGGATCCGACCCGCCGCCCCGGTCGGGGTGGCGGTCGTGGGCCTCGCCGTCGTCGTGGCCGTCGCGGCGACGTGGCTGCCCCTGCGCGTCGTCGTCATCCGCACGACGGACGGTGCCGGGGCGGCGTTCGCGAGCAGGTCGGACCTCCTCCTGGTCGCCGTCGCGGTCGCCGTCGTGATCCTGATCGCGTATCTGGTCTCGGCCGCCGCGCTCGCCTGGACGCCCGCACGGCACCTGCTGGTACCTCGCGCCTCCTACTGGAAGCACGAGACCCGACGCCGTGAGCTGCGGCGTCGTCTGGCCAGCTACCTCGCCCGAGGCACGGCGGCCGGGCTCTGGTTCGTCGCCGCGCTGATCGTCGTGGCACTCGTCGGTCAGTCCGGGGGCCCCGTCGCCACGTGGTGGATCCCGCTCGCGGTGTCCCTCGTCTACGTCGTGGGGATGCTCGTCTGGCTCAGCTGGGTGCTCACGGGCGGATTCGCTCCGCCGCGGCGGTCGGCGCAGACGGGAACGGCGGCCGCGGGGTCGACCACCGCACGCGCTGCCGGAGGCGCGGTGCAGGGAGCCTCACGCCGGTCACCCCCTCGAGACGGGCCCCCTCGTGACGCTCCGGCCCGTGCGGCTCAGGCCCGTGCGGCTCAGCCCCGTCCGGCTCAGCCCCGTCCGGCTCAGCCCGGCCCGGATCAGCCCCGCGCGGTCGGGGGGAGGGCCGCGTCCCCCGTGGGTCGCACCTCGCCGCAGCCCGGCGAGCATCGCCGGCCCGGCGAGGCGGGCCCGTCGAAGAGCCCGCCTCGCCCCTACCAGCCGTCACCGAGACCGCAACCCCGAACCCGACCCGAACCCCCGCAGAGAGGCCACTCGCCCCGTGACTGACGACCGATACGGAGACGACGTTCTGAGCGGCGACTGGAAGCGCTCGAAGCGACCGGTCGCGACACCGACCGACGCCGTCCGGGACCTGGTCGTCGAGGACTCCGCGAGCGGCTTCACCGGGGCCGTCGTGCGGGTGTCGGGCGGCCTGGTCGAGCTGGAGGACTGGAAGGGTCGGGTTCGGGCGTTCCCGCTCTCGGGATCGTTCCTGATCGACGGGGCGCCCGTAGCGCTGCGGGTGCCACGGGCGGCGCCGGCCGGACGGGCGCGCACGGCGTCGGGATCATTCGCCGTCGACGGGGCCCGTGCTCGGGTCGCCCGCGAGAGCCGCATCTTCGTCGAGGGGCGTCACGATGCCGAGCTGGTCGAGAAGGTGTGGGGCTCCGACCTGCGGATCGAGGGGGTCGTCGTCGAGTACCTCGAGGGCGTCGACCACCTGGCCGAGGTGCTGGCGGAGTTCCGTCCGTCGCCCACCCGGCGGGTGGGCGTGCTGGTCGACCACCTCGTCGCCGGCTCGAAGGAGAGCCGGATCGCCGACTCGGTCATGTCGGGGCCGTCGGGGGCGGGCGTGCTCGTCGTCGGGCACCCGTTCGTCGACGTCTGGCAGGCGGTCAAGCCCGCGCGCGTGGGTCTCGCCGAGTGGCCCACGGTTCCCCGCTCGATCGAATGGAAGCACGGCATCTGCGACGCGCTCGGCTGGCCGCACGGCGACCAGGCCGACATCGCCGCCGCCTGGCAGCGGATCCTCGGGCGGGTGCGGACCTTCGCCGACCTCGAACCCGCTCTGCTCGGCCCCGTCGAGCGACTGATCGACTTCGTCACCGTCGACTGACGGCACCCGGGCCCCGACCCGGTGAATCGCCCTGGGGTACGCGGTCATCACCGCCCGATGCCCGTAGATTCGGGGCATGGCGGATTCGATCGAAGGGCGCGTGCAGAGCGCCGTCGACGCCTGGCTGCGCTGGCTGCCCCGCTGGCGCATCGGCACGGCCCGCGGGCGCACCCGCGTCTGCCGACTCTGCTTCGGGTCGCCCGTCGCCGTCGCCGCCGGTTTCGACCGCGACGTGCCGCACGCCGTCCAGCACGCGCTGCTGAACCGGCTGCGGCACATCGTCGACGACGAGGTCGAGATCTACACGGCCCGCAACCTGCCGCTCGTCGACCGGGAGCTGCGTCGCGAGGCCGACGGCGTCGTCGATGTCGGCTACCGCCCCGACGTCGGTCTCGACCCCGAGTTCGAGGGGCTCGACGTCGACCCCGAACCCGACCCCGCTCAGCCGTTCCTGTTCACGCTGGCCGGTCTCGCAGAAGAGGATGCTCCTCCTGCCGGGTCCCACACGGTCGACCCCGTCGAGTACTCGGACGAGGCCAAGGAGGCGCTGCGCCGGGAACTCGCGCTGGCCGACGACCACGCGCAGTCGGTCGGCACGAGCCTCTGCTTCGCCCTCGTCGCTGAGCGGGAGCGCATCGGCGACGCCGTCGAGCGCCTCGTGGAACCGCAGATCGACGACCTGCTGTCGGAGCTGTCGCAGACGCTCGAACAGCCCTCCTGAACCCGACCCCGCTCGAAAGGCAGACATGACAGGCATCTCACGCAGCGGGCGCTCGCGGCGCTCCGCCGGGCTCTGGTGGGTCGCCGCCGTCGATCTGGTGCTCGTCGCCGCGTTCGTCCTCATCGGCCGCAGCAGTCATGCCGAGGCCCTCGACCCTTTGGGCCTCGCGACGACCCTCTGGCCGTTCGTCGTCGGTCTCGCCGTCGGCTGGGCGACGGTGCTCGGCGTGGGCTGGTCGATGCGCGGCCCCAGGGCGGGGCTGGTCGTCTGGGTGGCGACGGTCGTCGTGGGCGTGCTGCTGCGTGTCGCGAGCGGACAGGGCGTGGAGCCGAGCTTCGTCGTCGTCACGGCGATCGTGCTCGGGGTGTTCCTGGTGGGCTGGCGACTGATCGGGCTGCTGGCGACCCGCCGACGAGGCGCCCGCCGACCCGTCTGACCCGCGCAGGGGCCGTCCACAGCCTGACCCGGCATACTCGGGGTGCCGATCCGAGCCCGTCCCGAGCGGGACCCGAACCGACCCAGGGACACATGACCTCCTCAGCCGCGCCGAGCGCACTCCTGACCGCCGCATCCGCCCCCGGGTCGTTGACCGAGAGCGGGGGCATCGTCGGCATCGCGTCTCGCGTGATCGACGCGCTGGGCGAGTGGGGCGTCGGTCTGCTGACCTTCATCGAGACGATCTTCCCGCCGATCCCCAGCGAGCTCATCCTGCCGTTGGCCGGTGCGCTGGCCGGCAGCGGTGACATGAACATCGGACTCCTCATCGTCGTCACGACGCTCGGAGCGTACGTCGGTGCACTCGTGCTGTACCTCCTCGGTGCGAAGCTCGGTCTCGAACGGAGCATCCGGTGGCTCTCGAAGCTGCCGCTCGTCGACCGCGAGGACTTCGACAAGGCGGCGGGCTGGTTCCACCGTCACGGTCGCTCGGCCGTGTTCTTCGGGCGCTTCATCCCCGGCGTCCGCAGTCTCATCTCGCTGCCGGCCGGCGCCGACCGCATGCCCCTCGCCACGTTCTCCCTCTTCACCATCGTCGGGAGCGGCATCTGGAACACCCTCCTGATCGCCCTCGGCGCGGCCCTCGGAACCCAGTACGAGCTGATCGACGAGTACGCGAAGTACCTCGACTACATCGTCTACGGCGCGATCGCCGGCGTGATCGTCTGGCTCGTGGTACGGGCGCTGCTGCGGCGCCGACGTCGCGGCGGGTCCGCCGACGCCCACGACACCCGCGAGCCCCGCGATCACCGAGACGTCGACGGCGACGTTCGGGGCTGATCCGCACGCGGCGCACAGGCAGGCGGCGGCAGGCGACCGTACTGTCGTGTTCGGCAGGTGCCTCCGCACCGCACACCACGAACGGAAGGGAACCGCTCTGATGGGATTCCTCGACAGACTCCTCGGCCGCGACGACGACCAGGCCAAGCCCGGTCCCAGGGCGGACACCCGGCCCTACGGCCAGCAGTCGTACGACCAGGCGCCGTACGGCCAGCAGTCGTACGAGCAGGCGCCCTCCGGCCAGCAGCCTTACGGCCAGCAGCCGTACGAGCAGGCGCCCGCGTCTCGGGCGTCCGCACCGCAGGCCGCGCGGACCGACGACGAGATCGCCGTCGAGCGCTATCGCTACCTGCTGCGGACGGCCCCGCCCGAGACCATCGAGCAGGTGCACGCCGAGGCCTTCGAGAAGCTCACGCCCGAGCAGCGTCGCCTGGTCTTCGACGAGCTCAGCGCGCAGGCGTCCGAGAGCGAGCGCCCGCGCGGCGACGACCCGGCGTCGCTGGCGCAGGCCGCCACCCGGTCCGAGCTGCGCCAGCCGGGCACTCTCGAGCGCACGCTCGGCGGCGGCAGCCCCTCCGAGGGGCAGAACGCCCAGGGTCGCCGCGGGCCCGGCATGGGCTCGATGATCGGCGGCTCGCTGCTCGGCACGGTGGCCGGCTTCGTGATCGGTTCGGCACTGGTCGGCGCGTTCCTGCCCGACGGCGGCGCCACGGCCGACGGCGGCGACGGCGACCAGGGCGACGGCTCCGACACCGGCTCCGAGCCGGGCGACACGGGCACGGAGACCGCGGGCGCCGACACCGGCGCGGGCGACGGCGGCGGCGACTTCGGCGGGGGCGACTTCGGCGGCGGCGGATTCGGCGGGGGCGACTTCGGTGGCGGCGACTTCGGCGGCTTCGACATCTAGCGCCGAGCGGCCCTGGCCATGGTGACGACCGAGGAGGCGCGACTCACGCGAGTCGCGCCTCCTCGGTCGTGAACGACTACCGTCGGAGACCCGCGAACGCGAGGACGAGTCGAGGAGAAGCATGAGCACCAGCAGGATCGCCGTCGTCACCGGAGGAACCGCCGGACTCGGCCGGGCCACCGTCCGAGAGCTCGCCGCCCGCGGCTGGGACGTCGCGGTGCTCGCCCGCGGTCAGGACGGACTCGACGGGGCCGTCGCCGACGTCGAGGCCGCCGGGCGTCGCGCTCTCGGCATCCCGACGGACGTCGCCGACCGTGCGCAGGTCGAGGCCGCCGCCGATCGCGTCGAATCGGAGCTCGGGCCCATCGACCTCTGGGTGAACGACGCCATGGTCGGGGTGTTCGGCGAGTTCCTCGACACCGACCCCGACGACTTCGAGCGGGCGACGGCCGTCAACTACTTCGGCTTCGTCAACGGAACCCGTGCGGCCCTCTCGCGGATGGTGCCGCGCGACAGCGGTCACGTGATCCAGGTCGGCTCGGCGCTGGCGCACCGCGGCATCCCCCTGCAGGCCGCATACTGCGCCGCGAAGCACGCCGTCCAGGGCTTCACGGAGTCGGTGACCACCGAGCTGCTGCACAACAAGAGTGCGGTCCGCATCTCGACGGTCGACATGCCGGCGCTGAACACCATCCAGTTCAACTGGGTCCGCACGGATCTGCCCGACCACCCGATGCCCGTCGCGCCGATCTTCGAACCCGAGGTCGGCGCCCGGGCCATCGCCGCCGTCGCCGAGAAGCCGCGTCGCCGGTCGTGGATCGGCGAGCCGACGCTGGGCACGGTCATGGGCAACCGCCTCGCCGCGGGGCTGATGGACGTCTTCCTGGCCAAGACCGGCTATTCGGGTCAGCAGGCGCCTCAGAAGAAGGAGCCGATGCTGCCCGACAACCTCTACGAGCCCACGGCCGGCGACCACGGGGCGCGGGGCATCTTCAGCGATCAGGCCCATTCGACGAGCCCCCAGGTCTGGTATACCGAGCACCGCGGCATCGGTCGCGGTCTCGCGGTCGCCGCCGCCCTCGGTGCCGGATTCGCGACCGTCCGGGCGGTGTCGGGGCGTCGCCGATGAGCCGGCCCTACGACGCATCGGTCGTCGGGGCGGGCCCCAACGGGCTGGCCGCTGCGGTGGTGCTCGCTCGGGCGGGGCTCAAGGTGCAGCTCGTGGAGCGGGCGTCGACCATCGGCGGCGGCACGCGCACGGCCGAGCTGACCCTGCCCGGCTTCCGCCACGACATCTGCTCCGCCGTGCACCCGATGGCCATGGCCTCGGGGTTCTTCCGGCGGTGGGGACTCGAGCAGCGCGTCGAGATGATCGTGCCCGAGATCTCGTACGCGCATCCCGTCGACGGAGGCACCGCGGGTGTGGCGTACCGCGACCTCGAGCGGACGGTCGCCGGTCTCGGGGTGGACGGGTCGACCTGGCGCCGCATGTTCGGCCGCCTCGTGGACCTCGAGGACGAGATCTCGCAGTTCACCCTGTCGCCCATCCTGCAGGTGCCCAGGCACCCCGGCACGGTGGTCGAGTTCGGCCTGCGCATCCTCGCCCAGGGCGGCCCCTGGTGGGACGCCGGGCTGAAGACGCGCGAGGCGACGGCCCTGCTCGCCGGCGTCATGGCCCACGCCATCCGTCCGATGCCGAGCCTGTCCGCCTCCGCCGCCGGTCTGACCCTCGCCGTGCACGGGCATGGGCGGGGCTGGGCTCTGCCTCGCGGCGGCAGCCAGTCGATCGCCGATGCGCTCGCGGCCGACCTCGTGGCGCACGGCGGGGTGATCGAGACCGACACGGAGATCACCGACCTCGCGCAGCTCGACAGCGACGTCGCACTGCTCGACGTGACGCCCCGGCAGCTGATCTCGATGGCCGGCGCGCGCCTCCCCGACGGCTATCGTCGTCGCCTCGAGCGGTTCCGCTACGGCGGGGGAGCGTCGAAGGTCGACTTCGCGCTCAGCGGCCCGGTGCCCTGGGCGGTCGACGCCCTGCGGGGGTCGCCGACGGTGCACCTCGGCGGCGACCGGGCCGACGTGGCCCGCGCCGAGCACGACGTGGCCAGGGGGCGGCACTCCGACGACCCGTTCGTGCTCGTCGTGCAGCCGAGCGTCGTCGACGACACCCGCGCTCCGAGCGGGCAGCACTCGCTCTGGACGTACGCGCACGTGCCGTCGGGCAGCACCCGCGACATGACCGAGGTCATCACGGCGCAGATCGAGCGCTTCGCGCCGGGCTTCCGCGACGTGGTGCTCGCGTCGCACTCGTACAGCGCCGACGAGCTCGAGGCCCACGATCCGAACTACATCGGCGGCGACATCGCCTCGGGTGCGCCGAGCCTCAAGCAGCTCGTCGTGCGCCCGGTGCTGTCGACCGAGCCGTGGCGGACCCCCGTCGCCGGCGTGTACCTCGCGTCGTCGTCGGTGCCGCCCGGGCCGAGCGTGCACGGGATGGGCGGCGCCTACGCCGCCCGCAGCGCCCTCCGGCACGAGTTCGGCATCACCGACCTGCCCCATCTGGGGCCCGACCAGGAGGAGGCGGCATGAGCATCGAGGAGCGATTCATGGACGCGTCGCCCGAGGACGTCTTCGCGATCCTGCGCGACGGCTGGTCGTACCCGAGCTGGGTCGTCGGGGCGTCGCGAGTGCGCGATGTGGAGCCCGCGTGGCCGGAGGCCGGCTCGAAGATCAGCCATTCGGTCGGCGTCTGGCCCGCGGTGATCGACGACTCGACGAGCATCGTCGAGTGGGACCCGCCCCGTCGCGTCGTCATGATCGCGCGCGGCTGGCCCCTGGGGGAGGCGCGGGTCGGGTTCGCGGTCAAGCCCATCTCGGGCGGTTCGCACGTCACCATGACGGAGGACGCGGTGTCCGGCCCGGGGACCCTTGTGCCGAGACCGCTGCAGAACGTCATGCTCAAGCACCGCAATCGCGAGACGCTGCAGCGGCTGGCCTGGCTGGCCGAGGGGCGACGGGACGGCAAGGCCGACTAGGTCGGGTCTCGCCGACCCCAGGCGAGGATGCCCGGGGCGCTCGCGGTCAGTGACCGAGCAGCTCGTCGCGCACCTTGCGGCGCAGCACCTTGCCGATCAGCGAGGTCGGCAGGGCGTCGACGACGACGATGCGTCGCGGCACCTTGTAGGGCGTGAGGTGCTTGCGGGCGAAGGCACGCAGCTCGGCGACGTCGACCTCGGCACCGGGGGAGACGACGATCGCCGCGGCGACCTGCTCGCCGCCGGGGCTCGGCATGCCGACCACGGCCGCGTCGACGACGCCTTCGAAGCGCGTCAGGACCTCTTCGACCTCGGAGGGCGCGACGTTGAACCCACCGGTGATGATGAGCTCCTTGATGCGGTCGACGACGCGCACGAAGCCGTCGTCGTCGACGGTGACGATGTCTCCGGTGCGGAACCAGTCGCCGTCGACGAAGACCTCGCTCGTGGCCTGCGGCTTGCGGTAGTAGCCGGTGAACACCTGGGGGCCGCGCACGATCAGCTCGCCGGACTCGCCGGGGGCGACGTCGACCGTCGGCTGGTCGGGGTCGACGACCCGCACCTCCGTGCTCGGCAGCGGGAGCCCCACGGTGCCGGCGCGGCGGGTCGGCCCGACGGGATTGGCCATCAGCACGGGCGAGCACTCGGAGAGCCCGTAGCCCTCGACCAGCCAGCCGCCGGACTCGGCCTCCCACGGCTCGACGACCTCGGCGGACAGGGGCATGGCGCCCGAGATCGCGACCTCGACGCCGCGCAGCGAGACGCCGGCGTCGTCGGCCGCCTTGCGGAGGCGCGTGTAGATCGGCGGGACGGCCGGCAGGAAGGTCGGCGGTCGCTTCTTCATGACCTTGAGGACGAGCGCCGGGTCGAAGGCGGGGAACAGCACGAGGCGCGCCCCCATGCTCATCGCGAAGGTCAGGCAGAGCGTCAGGCCGTAGGCGTGGAACATCGGCAGGACGGCGTAGACGGTGCACGCGCCCTGCTCGATGGTCGGCACCCAGGCCCGTGACTGCGCCGCGTTCGAGAGCAGGTTGCGGTGCGTCAGCTGCGCGCCCTTCGGCGTGCCGGTGGTGCCGCTCGTGTACTGGATGACCGCGAGGTCGTCGGTCTCGGGGCGGGGGTGCTTGGAGCGGATCGGGCGCGAGCCGACGACGTCCTCCCACGGGGTCGTGCCACGGACCGGCGCGAAGAGGCGCTCGCGGGACTCGCGTGCCTTGGCGATCGGCAGACGGAGGGCCAGCCGCGTGCCGAACGGCATCGCCTTCGTCACGTCGACCGAGACGACGTGGTCGACCGCGACGTCGTCCGGGAACGCCTGGATCGTGTCGACGACCTTGTTCCAGGCGATGGCGATCTTGGCGCCGTGGTCTTCGAACTGGTGACGCAGCTCGCGCGGCGTGTAGAGCGGGTTGTGCTCGACGACCACGGCGCCGAGACGCAGGACGGCGTAGAACGCGACGACGTGCTGCGGGCCGTTCGGCAGCACGAGGGCCACGGTGTCGCCGTGGCCCACTCCGAGCTTCCGCAGGCCCTCGGCCGCACGCGCGATCTGCTCGACGAGCTCGGTGTACGAGGTCGTGGCCCCGAAGTACTCGAGCGCCACCGCCTTCGGGTAGCGCTTCGCGCTGCCGTCCACCAGGTCGAGGAGAGAGCCCGTGACGGGCTCGATCTCGTGCGGGACGCCGGGGGCGTACGAGTCAAGCCAGGGACGCGGGGTCTCGATGGTCACCCTCTCACTCTAGGGCGAACGAGGCCGTTCGATCGTGCGCGTCGTGCAGCGACGCGGGGAAGAGGCACCTGGACGTCTTCCAGACGGGCGGGCGTTGGATCGGGGGGACCCGCACCCCGACGAGAGGAACACCGTGAGCAAGGTCTGGTTCATCACCGGAGCATCCAAGGGCTTCGGCCGCGAGTGGGCCGAGGCCGCACTCGAACGAGGCGATCGCGTCGCCGGCACCGCGCGGAACCTCGACGACGTCGCCGGTCTCGTCGAGCAGTACGGCGACGCCTTCCTGCCGCTTCAGCTCGACGTCACCGACCGCGCGGCCGACATCGCCGCCGTGCAGGAGGCCGCCGAGACGTTCGGTCGTCTCGACGTCGTCGTGAACAACGCCGGCTACGGCCACTTCGGCATGGTCGAGGAGATCAGCGAGAGCGAGGCCAGAGGGCAGCTCGAGACGAACCTGTTCGGCGCTCTGTGGGTGACGCAGGCTGCTCTGCCGATCATGCGCGAGCAGGGGTCGGGCCACATCGTGCAGGTGTCCAGCATCGGCGGCATCAGCGCGTTCCCGACGGTCGGCATCTACCACGCGTCGAAGTGGGCGCTCGAGGGCATCAGCCAGTCGCTGGCGCAGGAGGTGGCGGGCTTCGGCATCCACGTCACCCTGGTCGAGCCCGGCGGATTCAGCACCGACTGGTCCGGCCCGTCCGCGTCGCGCAGCGACGAGCTCGAGGAGTACGCCGAGGTGCGCGAGGCCGCCTCGAAGCGCCCGTCGGCCGCCGACCCGGGCGACCCGGAGGCCACGCGCGGCGCGATCCTCAAGGTCGTCGACGCCGAGCAGCCGCCCCTCCGCATCTTCTTCGGCAGGGCCCCGCTCGAGATCGCGACGAAGGACTACGAGTCGCGTCTCGCGACGTGGAACGAGTGGCAGTCCGTCTCGGTCGAGGCGCACGGCGGCTGACCCTCCGTCGCCGACGCCCGCCGCGCCTCCTGCGTCTCTCGAGAGCTGCGGGAGGCGCGGTGTCCGTTCACGGGAGTCCTCAGGTCCGAGAGCGCATGATCGGGCCATGACCGACCTCGTCTCCCCGCTGCGCGCCCGTCTGCAGCAGACCTTCAACGGGCAGGCGACGGGCACGCCGCAGTGGATGATCGACCTCGAGAAGGGCGACGACGAGGGGTTCTTCGAGCCGGGGTCGGCCGTCTGGGCCGTGCACGGGGCCAAGGCGACCATCGCCGCCGGCGTGAGGGCGCTGCTCGTCCAGGCCCTCCACCCCGGTGCGCTCGCCGGAGTGCACGACCACTCGCGCTTCAAGGAGGACCCCCTGGGGCGGCTCGCCGGGACGATCCGCTGGATCTACACGGTCACCTACGGCAGTCGGGACGCCGCGACCCAGGCGTCGAACTGGGTCTCGCGGCTGCATACGAAAGTCGTCGGGCAGTACGACGACCGTCACGGCGTCTCGCACGGTTACGCGGCCAACGACCCCGAGCTGCTCAGCTGGGTGCACATGGCCTTCGCCGACTCGTTCCTGGCTGCCTTCCATCGATGGGGCGGGCGCGAGGTGCCCGGAGGCCCCGATGCCTACGTCCGCGAGTGGGCCGTCGCCGGCGAGCTGATGGGTGTGCCGAATCCGCCGCTGACCGTTGCCGAGATGCAGCACCAGCTGATGGACTTCGATCGCCGGGGAGTCCTCGAGCGGACCTCCCGCACCGACGACGTCGTGCGGTTCATCCGGCGTCCGCCGCTGTTTCCCGTCCTCCGGGCCGGCTACCCCCTGCTGTTCAACGGCGCGGTCGCGACGCTGCAACCCCGATTCCAGGAGCTGCTCGATCTGCGTCCGCCGCACGTCGGTCCCGTCGAGCTGCCGACCGCCGGTCCCGCCGCGGCCGTGCTGCGGGGAGTGGGCGCCGTCATGGGCCCGCGGCCGCCGGCTGAGAAGCACGCGCTGACGCGACTCGAACGACTCGGGTGGACATCGGTCTGACCCCAGCAGGCGACTGAGAGGATGTCGTCGTGACCGACACCGCGCCTCCTCGTCCCCATCGACCGTTCCGCCTCCTGCGCGACGTCGTCGTGATCGTGCTCATCGCCCTGCTCGTCTCGTGGGGCGTCCGCACGTATCTGGTGCGGTCGTTCTACATCCCGTCCGCGTCGATGGAGAACACGCTGATGATCGGCGACCGGCTGGTCGTCAACGTGCTCGCCTCGAACGTGATGCCGCTGCACCACGGCGACATCGTCGTCTTCGAGGATCCGGGCGGCTGGCTGCCGGGGGAGCCGGGGCAGGACCTCGTCAAGCGCGTCATCGGTCTGCCGGGCGACACCGTCTCGTGCTGCGACGCCGAAGGGCACGTGCTCGTCAACGGCGAGCCGATCGACGAGCCGTACATCACGGTGCCCGCGGGCGACCCGGCGTCGCTGACGCCCTTCGACGTCACCGTGCCCGAGGGGGCGCTGTGGGTCCTCGGCGACAACCGCGAGGACTCCGCCGACTCGCGGGCGCACCAGAGCGGGCCCTACGCGGGGTTCGTCCCGGAGGAGAACGTCGTCGGCCGGGCCTTCGTGGTGTTCTGGCCGTTCGACCGGGCCCGCTGGCTCTAGTCGTGCCGGGACGTCCCGTCTGGCTCTGGTCGTGCCGGGAGGGCCCGTCTAGCCCGCGGCGATGAGGGTGTCGCGGACCTGCCTTCGCAGAACCTTGCCGATCAGCGACTTCGGCAGCTCGTCGACCACCACGACCCGGCGCGGCACCTTGTAGGCCGCCAGACGCCCGCGGCAGTGATCGCGCACGGCGGCCTCGTCGAGGGTCGCGCCCGCGGCCAGGACCACGGCCGCGACGACGTCCTCGCCGCCCTCGGCGCGCGGGACCCCTACCACGGCGGCCTCGGCGATGCCGTCGGCACCGAGCACGGCCTCCTCCACCTCGGACGGGGCGACGTTGAAGCCGCCCGTGACGATGAGCTCCTTGATGCGGTCGACGATGGTCACGTAGCCGTCGGCGCTCATGCTGACGATGTCGCCGGTGCGGAACCAGCCGCCCTCGAGGAACGCCTCGGCGGTCTCGTCGGGCCGGTTCCAGTAGCCGCGGAACACCTGCGGACCACGCAGAAGAAGTTCGCCCGCTGCCCCGGGAGGCACGGGTCGGGTCGGATCGGGGGAGTCCCGGTCGACGACGATCGCCTCCGTCGACGGGAACGGCACCCCGACGGTGCCGACGCGGCGGGTCGGGCCGATGGGGTTGCCGAGCGCGACGGGCGAGGTCTCGGTGAGACCGAAGCCCTCGACGAGCATGCCGCCCGTCACCCCCTCCCAGGCGGTCACGACGGAGGTCGGCAGATTCATGGCACCCGAGATGGCGAAGCGGGCCGACGACAGGTCGACGCGCTTCTCGCGGGCGCCGTCGGCGAGTCGCTGATAGATCGGCGGCACCGCCGGCAGGAAGGTCGGCGGGTGCTTCTTCGCCGCCTTGAGCACGAGGTCGACGTCGAACTTCGGGAACAGCACGAGCCGCGCACCGAGACTCATCGCGAAGGTGAGGCACAGCGTCAGCCCGTAGGCGTGGAAGAACGGCAGCACGCCGTAGACCGTCTCGGCGCCCTCGACCAGCCCCGGCACCCACGCGCGCCCCTGCTCGGCGTTGCTGCGGAGGTTGCGGTGCGTGAGGATCGCGCCCTTCGGCGACCCGGTGGTGCCGCTGGTGTACTGCAGCAGGGCGACGTCGTCGACCTCGGGTCGGGGGTGCTTCTTCTTGATCGGGCGGTTCGACAGCAGGTCGTCGAACGTCGAGTCGCCCGTCGCGCCGTCCGTCAGCGCCGCCCGCGACGACCGCGCGGCGGGCACCGGCAGCTTCAGCGCCAGCCGGGTGCCGAGCGGCATGCCCTTCGTCACGTCGACCGACACGATGGTCGTCAGGCCGAGGTCGGAGGGCAGGGCGCGGAGGCGGTCGACCAGTTTGTCCCAGGCGACCGCCACGGTCGCGCCGTGGTCTTCGAAGAGGTGGCGCAGCTCGCGGTCGGTGTAGAGCGGGTTGTGCTCGACGACGACGGCGCCGAGGCGCAGCACGGCGTAGAACGCGACCACGTGCTGCGGGCTGTTGGGGACGATCAGGGCGACGCGGTCTCCTCGACGCACGCCGAGCCTCCTGAGCCCCTCGGCCGCGCGCGCGATCTGGTCGCCCAGATCGCGGTACGACGTCTCGCGCCCGAAGAACTCGAGGGCCGGCCGCGTGCGGTGCGCGGCCACGGCGTCGTCGATCAGGTCGACGAGGCTGCCCGTGACGGGCTCGATGTCGGCGGGGACGTCAGGAGCGTAGCTGTGCAGCCACGGGCGGTCGATCGGAGCGGTCATGCCCCGAGCTTGCCAGGGTCGGGTGATGAACCCCCGGGAGGCGCGACTGCGTGGGGCGTGTCAGCGCGCGTCGCGGCCCGTCAACGCGAGCAGGCGGATGCGGAGCGGGGCGTCGTCGCCGACCGGCACGGGCGACGCGAACAGCCCCGAGGCCTCGAGAGCGTCCTTCTGCGGCTCGAAGACGCCCCAGACGGCCTCGACCAGGGCGTCGTCCAGCTCTTCGTCGGCGCCGACCGCACGAGCGAGATCCCAGCTGTGGATCGTGACGTCGGCGACCTGCTCGGCCAGGTACTCGTGCACGGGGACGACGTCGGCGCTCAGTCGGACCTCGGCGTGCGGATCGGCGTCGCGCCAGGCCGCCGTCGCGGCGTTCGACCAGCGGTGCCAGGCCTCGACGAGGTCGTCTCCGAGCGGCTCGATGGAGTTCTCGGCCTCGGCGGGGTCGCCGCCCTCGAGCAGGAGGGGCACCCACTGCTGCTCGCGGGTCACGTGACGGACGAGGTCGCGGACCTTCCACTCGGTGTCGGGGGTGGGGGCGTCCCAGTCGGCCACGGCCTCGACCCGGCGGGCGAACTCGTCGTGCGCGGTCTTCTGCAGGGTGATCCAGTCGACGGTCATGGGAGTCCTCTCGGGTGGTGCGGGGCTGACTGCCAGGGCCAACCGTACGGGGCCGCGCATTGTTCCGCGGGCCGGTGCGGCGGGTTCCCGTCGTCGGGGGCGGGTCAGCGCTGACCCGCCGCGGATGACGGGAACCCGCCGGAGCCCAGGAGGCGCGGGTCGCGGGCCCGCCGGAGCCGAGGAGGCGCGGGTCGCGCATGAAGGGCCCGCATCCGACGGACGGATACGGGCCCTCGAGAGGTGCTGCTGCTTACGCGGGGAGCACGAACTGGATTTCGAGCGTGACGGTCACGTCGTTGCCGAGCGTGAAGCCGCCGGCCTCGAGGGCCGCGTTCCAGGTGACGCCGAAGGCGGTGCGGTCGATCTTGGTGGTCGCCGAGAAGCCGAGCTTGGTCTGGCCGTAGCCGTCGACGACGAGGCCGCCGAACTCGCTCTTCAGGGTGACGGGCTTGGTGACGCCACGGAGGGTCAGGTCGCCGTGCACGAGGAACTCGTCGCCGCTCTTCTCCTCGATGCTGGTGGAGACGAAGGTCATCTTGGGGTGCTCTTCGGCCAGGAAGAAGTCGCCGGTCTGCAGGTGACCGTCGCGGTCCTTCTGGTTCGTGTTGACCGACGCGACGTCGATCGAGGCCGTGACCTTGCTCGCGGTGTGGTCCTCGGCGGTGACGAGGGTCGCGTCGAACGACTCAAAGCTGCCCTTGACCTTGCTGATGGCGAGGTGACGGACGCTGAAGGAGACCTCGCTGTGCGTGGGGTCGAGGTTCCAGGTGCCGGCGGGGATCGTCTCGGTGGTGATTGCCATGGTGTTCTCCTGTTGGTCTGGGTGACTGATGTGACGGTGTCCGGTGATGTGACGATGTCCGGTGATGTGACGATGTCCGGTGATGTGACGATGTTCGGTGGTGCGATGACGTCTGGGGTTTCGGTGACGTGTCACCGAAGGTCGGTACGAGTATATGCAAGTGCATCCACCCCTGACTAATTCCCGTTACGCCGGGTTTCTCCGCGCCGGGTCTCAGGCGGGTCGCTCGTCGGGCGAGACGGTCTTCGACGGGTCGGTCTCGGCCAGGTCGCCGAGCGCCTCGTCGATCGCCGTCATGACCTCGGCGGGCAGCTTCACGCCCGCGGCCTTGACGTTGTCGCCGACCTGCTCGGGTCGCGAGGCGCCGATGATGGCCGACGCCACGTTGTCGTTCTGCAGCACCCAGGCGATGGCGAGCTGGGCCATCGAGAGGCCCAGATCGGCGGCGATCGGCTCGAGCTTCGCGACTCCGGTGAGCACCTCGTCGGTGAGGAACCTCTTGATCGAGCTCGCGCCTCCCTTGTCGTCCGTGGCGCGGCTGCCGGCGGGCAGCTCGGCGCCCGGCTTGTACTTGCCGGTGAGCACGCCCTGCGCGACCGGCGACCAGACGATCTGGCCGAGACCGTGCTGCTTGCTCGTGGGCACGACCTCCTGCTCGATGACGCGCCACAGCATCGAGTACTGCGGCTGGTTCGAGATGAGCTGCACGCCGTACTTCACAGCCAGCTCGTGCCCGGCACGGATCTGGTCCGCGTTCCACTCGCTGACCCCGATGTAGAGCGCCTTGCCCTGGCGGACGACATCGGCGAACGCCTGCATGGTCTCTTCGAGCGGGGTGTCGGCGTCGTAGCGGTGCGCCTGGTAGAGGTCGACGTAGTCGGTGCCGAGACGGCGGAGCGACCCATCGATCGACTCGAGGATGTGCTTGCGGCTGAGTCCGACGTCGTTGTGACCGCGGGGCCCGGTCGGCCAGTACACCTTCGTGAAGATCTCGAGCGACTCGCGACGCTCGCCCTTGAGCGCGTCGCCGAGCACCTGCTCCGCCGCCGTGTTCGCGTACGCGTCGGCGGTGTCGAAGGTCGAGATGCCGGCGTCGAGCGCGGCACGGACGCACTGCGTGGCGACGTCGTTCTCGACCTGCGAGGCGTGGGTCAGCCAGTTGCCGTACGTGATCTCGGAGATCTTGAGGCCGCTGTTTCCTAGGTATCTGAAGTCCATGTCGTCAAACTACGCGCCTCGGGTGGCCGACGGGCTGCCCCCGACCGGGGGACGTTAACGGGAGATTACGAGAAGCTGGCAGTTCCCCGGCAGCCGCAGGATCCGACCAAACCGATTCTCCAGCACCCCCCGAACCGGTGCCATACCCGAGGTGAGAACCCTCGGACGAGGGGCGCCGCCGACTGCCGCCCCGGCGCCGACCCCGAATCGCGCGACCTGCTGAGCATCACGCTGCTCGACGACACCCACGATCAACCCGACCTCTTTGACAGGAGAGTGACCCGTGTCGACTGACCCGACGCACAATCCCGACCTGCTGGCAGCCGGTGAGCCCGCCCCGCTGCTGACCCCGCAGGCACCGGCCTCGCCCGAGACGTTCGTCCCCAACCGAGGAGGCGCGGCGACGGGCGGCGAAGGACTCGCCGGCTTCCAGCTCCCCGACTGGTCCGCCCTCGAGTGGATCGGCTACTCGTCGCTCGTCGTCATCTCGCTGCTGCTCACCGCGGTGGCCGTCTCGACGCTCTGGTGGATGCTGCACGCGTGGCGCTCGAAGGACAACCTCGAGGGCAGCCAGTTCAGCGAGGACCCTCTCGACGCCGCTCACTCCTTCACCCTGCTGGTGCCGGGTCGGCACGAGGAGGAGGTCATGGGCCAGACCCTCGACCGACTCGCCCTGCAGGACCATCCGGACTTCGAGATCATCGCGATCGTCGGTCACGACGATCCCGGCACCGAGCGCGTCGCCCGCGAGGCCGCCGCGCGCCACCCCGAGCTGATCCGCGTGATCGTCGACTCGAGCGTGCCGAAGAACAAGCCGAAGGCGCTCAACCTGGCGCTGCAGTCGTCGCGGGGCGAGATCGTCGGCGTGTTCGACGCTGAGGACGAGGTCCACCCGCGCCTGCTGACGCTGGTCGACTCGCGGTTCACCGAGACCGACGCCGATGTGGTGCAGGGCGGCGTGCAGCTGATGAACTTCCAGAGCAGCTGGTGGAGTCTCCGCAACGTGCTCGAGTACTACTTCTGGTTCCGGTCGCGTCTGCACTTCCACGCCAAGGAGAAGTTCATCCCCCTCGGTGGCAACACGGTCTTCGTGCGCAAGGAGTGGCTCGACTGGTCGGAGGGCTGGGACGCCGAGTGCCTCGCCGAGGACTGCGAACTCGGGGTCCGACTCTCGAGCGCCGGGGCGAAGGTCGTCGTGGCCTACAGCCCCGAGGTCGTCACCCGCGAGGAGACCCCCGGCACCTTCGTCTCCCTCCTCAAGCAGCGCACCCGCTGGAACCAGGGCTTCATGCAGGTCTACGGCAAGGGCGAATGGAAGAAGCTCCCCCGACTCCGTCAGCGTCTGATGGCCCGCTACCTGCTCACCATGCCCTTCATCCAGGCGGCGACCGGGCTGATGATCCCGATCTCGATCGCGCTGATCCTCACCGTCAAGGTGCCGACGGCGATCGCGCTGGTCTCGTTCATCCCCCTGGCGCCGACGCTCGTGCTGCTGGCCGTCGAGTTCACGGGTCTCCGCGAATTCGGTCGCACCTACGGGCAGAAGGTCCGGGCGCGCGACTACTTCCGACTCGTCTGGGGTCTGCTGCCCTACCAGATCTTCCTGGCCCTGGCCGCCGTCCGGTCCGTCTGGCGACAGGTCCGCAAGATGAACGCCTGGGAGAAGACGGAGCACACGGGCGCCCACCGACCCGCCGCCGTGCCCGCCCCGCTCGGGCACGGCGCCCCGACGCCGACCCCGACCCCGACGACCGACGTCGCCGGCCGTCCGACCGACGACCTCGCCCTGACCGGAGGTGGTGACCGATGACAAGCATCCTCGACCGACCAGCCGACACGACCGTCGCACCGGACGCACCGAGCCGGCCGCGTCCGGCCGAAGCGGACCGCGCGCCCCGGGTGTCGTGGCTCCGTCGCCACGGCGCCTCCCTGCTCTGGCTCCTGCCCGTCCTCGCCGTCGCCGCCGTCGTGCAGAGCCTCAACATGGCCGGCTCGCCGCAGCGGATCGACGACGAGGGCACCTACGTCGCCCAGGCCTGGGCCGTGCAGAACCTCGGCGAACTCGCCCACTACACCTACTGGTACGACCACCCGCCCGTGGGCTGGCTGCAGATCTCGGCGTACACGGCCCTGACCGGCGCCTTCTCGCGCTACAGCATCGCCGTCCTCGCGGGCCGCGAGGCCATGGTGTTCTTCACCGTCGTCGCGGTCGCCCTGCTCTGGGCGCTGGCCCGCAGGATCGGGCTGACCCGCGTGGCCGCCTCGGTCGCCGCCCTCGTGTTCGCCGTCTCCCCCCTCGCCGTGCAGTTCCACCGCACCGTGTACCTCGACAACGTCGCGACCCCGTGGCTCCTCGCCGCCTTCCTGTTCGCCCTGAGCAGGCGGCACCAGCTGGCCGGCTACGCGGCGGCCTCCGCGTCGTTCGGCATCGCCGTCCTGTCGAAGGAGACGTACCTGCTGGCCCTGCCGTTCCTCGCCTGGGTGATGATCCGGGGAGCCGACCGCTCGACGCGTCGCTACACCCTGTCGATCGCCTCGGCGCTGCTCGTGCTGATCGGCCTCTCGTACATCGCGCTCGCCGGGGTCAAGGGCGAGCTGCTGCCCGGCGCCGGGCGCGTCAGTCTGCTGGAGGGGATCACGTTCCAGCTCGGCACCCGCGAGTCGAGCGGCTCGATCCTCGACACGGGCAGCCTCTTCTTCGCCACCGTGTCGCAGTGGTGGCAGCTCGACATGGTCGTCATCGTGCTGGGCGCGGCGGCCTCGGTCGTCGGCGTCTTCCTGACGAGGGTCCGGCCGATCGCCGTGATGATGGTCTTCCTCATCGCGTTCATGTTCCGCCCGGGCGGCTACCTGCCCGTCCCCTACGTGATCATGCTGCTCCCGTTCGCGGCGCTGCTCATCGCGGCCGTCACGGACTCGGCCGTGCGCTCGCTCCGCGCCCGGCGCGAGAGCCGGGTCGGCACGGCGGCGGGCCGCTCCGGCGCCGTCGTCTGGATGGCCGTGACCGCGGTGGCCGCCGTCGCCGTCGTGCCGCTCTGGACGACCCAGCTCCGCGGGTTCTTCCTCTCGGACCTCGACGCCCCCATGCGCGACGCGCAGGGGTGGATCTCGGACAACGTGCCGAAGGACAGCCGACTGCTCGTGGACGACGCGATGTGGGTCGACCTGGTCGACGACGGCTTCGCACGGGACAACGTCATCTGGTTCTACAAGCTCGACACCGACGGCGCCGTCCAGGCCCAGTCGCCGAACGGGTGGCGCGACAGCGACTTCATCGTCACCACCGAGTCGGTCCGCACCTCGGGCGGCTCGTCCGAGGGCATCCGCCAGGCCCTCGACAACTCCACGGTCGTCGCGTCGTTCGGCAGCGGCGACCAGGAGGTCGACGTTCGTCGCATCGACACCGACGGGGCCGCCCAGGCCGCGACCGATGCCGACGCCGACGCCGCGGCCCGATCGCAGGTCGGTCGCGAACTCGCCCAGAACCCGTCGCTGCAGGTGTCCGACGTGTTCCGCCAGGCGCTCACCGACGGCCGGGTCGACCCGAGGGCGATGATCGTCCTGGGCCAGCTCGCCGCGGCCGGCCCGATCGACGTCGCCGACCCCGGCGCGCTGCCGGGCGAGTCGGAGGGGCTCTTCCGCCAGCTGGAGATCAGCCCCGCCGACGGTCAGTCGGTCGACGATCTGGCCGCCGTCGTCGACGGACTCGGATCGACCTACGCGCCCGTCGTCGCCGACCCGACCGATGACGGCCTGATCGCCACATGGTCCGCCCTCCCGCCGAGCGGCCTGCTCGGCTGAGCGGCAGGGCGGCGCGTGGTCGATCCGACGCGCGCCGCCCCTCCTCCCGCCGGCTCCTCCTCGAGCCGGATCCCGACCGGAAAGGAACCACCTCATGGCATCCGCCATCAGCACCACCCGAACCCCCGCCTCCTCCCGCCGCCGACTCACCGCAGCTCTCGCCCTGGGCGTCGCCGCGACCGCCGCCGTGGCCGCCTCGGTCGTGGGCGTCTCGCCCGCCCAGGCCGCCGAGGGCGACGGCTGGGTCCGTGTCGGCCACCTGTCGCCCGACACCAAGTCGGTCGACGTCACCCTCACCTCGATCAAGGGCGGTCAGGTCGTCATGGACCTCGACGACGTCACCTACGGTCAGGTCAGCCCCTACGAGGCGCTGCCCGCGGGCACGTACGTCGTCTCGATGACCGCCGCCGACGCACCGGCCGCCGAACCGGTGATCAGCACCAACGTCACCGTCGAGAGCGGGCAGCCGATCACCGCGCTGGCGTACGGCGAGAACGACGACCTCCGGACCGAGGTCTTCACGGACGACCTCACCGCCCCCGCGCCCGGCGAGGCGAAGCTCCGCCTCGTGCAGGCGGCGAACGTCACCGACACCGTCGACGTGTCCACCAGCACCGGCACCACCATCGCCAGCGACGCCCCCTTCGGCAGCGCCACCGGGTACGCCAGCGTCGACGCCGGCCCGTGGACGCTCGACCTGGCGGGTGACGACGTCGAGGGTTCGGCGGACGTCGACCTCGCCGCGGGCAGCGTCAACACGCTGTTCGTGCTCGACAACTCGACGGGTGGACTGACCGTCGTACCCGTCGTCGACAGCGCCTCGACCGCCAAGACCCCGCAGGGCGGAGTGCAGACCGGTGGCGGCTACCTGGCCGAGCACCCCTCCGACGAGGCCTCCAGCGAGACGCGGGGCGGCTTCTGGGCGTCCGTGCTCGGCTTCCTCCGCATCGGCTGACGCCGCGGCGGAGCGAACCGACGGACGAGGAGGCGCGGCTCGGCGCCGCCGGGCACCGCGCCTCCTCGACCGGCACGACGACGACAGCACAGTGAGGAACGACATGACGAAGAAGACGAGACTGCTGCTCGCAGCGGCGGTCGTGGTGGCAGTGGCCGTCACGGCCGGGATCGCCTCATTCGTCGTCGGCCCGTTCGGCGGTTCGTCGGACGAGGCGGGCGGACGGACGGGCGCGACCAGCGACCCCGGCATCACCCCCACCTCGGCACCCGAGCGGACGCCCGACGAGATCGGCGAGGCGTTCCTCGACGACTGGGTCGACTCCGACGGGCGCGTCGTCCGGCGCGACCAGGGCGACGACACCGTCAGCGAAGGGCAGGCGTACGGTCTCCTCGTGGCGGTCGGCGTCGACGACGAGAAGGCCTTCGACACCATCTGGGAGTGGACCACCGACAACCTCGTGCGCGACGACGGTCTGCTCGCCTGGCAGTGGGCGGACGGCGCCGTGGTCGACGACGGCCCGGCGAGCGACGCCGACGTGGACGCCGCTCGGGCGCTCGTGCTCGCCGGCGACGCCTTCGACCGCCCCGACCTGACCGCGGCGGGCGTCGAGCTCGGCGGCGTCGTGCTCGACACGATGACCGCATCGACCGACGTCGGGCGGATCCTCCTCCCCGGGCTGTGGGCCCAGGGCGATGCGCCGTGGTCGTACAACCCCTCGTACGCCTCGCCCGCGACCTTCCAGGAGCTCGGCGCCGCCAGCGGCGACCCGCGCTGGGACGAGCTCGCGGCCGGCTCGCGCGCCGTGACGACGGAGATCCTCGACTCGACCGCGCTGCCCAGCAACTGGGCGCAGGTCGCGCAGGACGGCACGGTGGTGCCCCTGCCGAGCGCCGACGGATCGAGCGGCACCGTCGAGTACAGCTACGACGCCGCCCGCCTGCCCCTGCGGTACGCCGAGTCGTGCGACCCGGCCGATGTGGCCCTCGCTGCGCGTCTGGCGCCGGTGCTGCAGCGCTACGACGAGCTGCCCATGCAGCTCGACCTGGGAGGCCAGTCGACCGGAGCCGACGACAGCCCGCTGGCCTACGCGGCCCGGGCGGCCGCCGAGGCCGCAGCCGGCGACCGGCAGGCGGCGGCCGACGACCTGCGTCGCGCCGACGAGGTCGCCACCTCGACCCCCACCTACTACGGCACGGCCTGGTCGGCGCTCGCAGCCCTGCAGCTCGACGGCACGTCGATCGGCGGATGCTCGCCTCTCGAGGAGGACTGACATGAACCCCACCACCTGGCTCCGTGAGCACACGAAGGCCGCCGTCGCGATCGGCGTCGCCGTCGCGCTGGCCGTCGGCGGCGTGACCGTCGCGGCCGTCGCGGCGCAGCCCGACGGCACATCGTCGACATCGACCGGCACCGAGGAGGCGCGGGGCGACTCGACCCCGCCCGTCTCGACCGAGGGGTTCCAGGACCCGGCGGCCCAGACGTACACCGCGCCTCCTGCGGACGCCGAGCCCGTGCGGGTGCGGATCCCGTCGATCGGCGTGGACTCGGGGCTCGAGGACCTCGGCCTCGGGGCCGCCGGCGAGCTGGACGCTCCCGAGGCGTGGATGTCGGCCGGGTGGTACGAGGACGGCGTCGTGCCCGGGGGAGTCGGCCCGGCCATCATCGCCGGTCACGTCGACTCGTCGACCGGGCCCGCGGTGTTCGTCGACCTGCCCGAGCTCGCACCCGGCGACGAGGTGCTCGTGACCCTGTCGACCGGTGAGGTCCGCACCTTCTCGGTGACCGGCAGCGAGACGGCCCCCAAGGCGAACTTCCCGACCTCCGACGTCTACGGGAGCACGCCCACCCCGACGCTGCGGCTCATCACCTGCGACGGCCGATTCGACTCGTCGACCGGCCACTACGAGGACAACCTGATCGTCTTCGCCGACCTGGTCTCGTGACCGGCTCGAACCCATCCGAACCCGACCCGACCCGCCCGACCCGACCCGAACGGGAGTAGACCCCACCATGAACGACGCGCTCGTGATCATCCCCACCTACGACGAGAAGGACAACCTCGACTGGATCGTCGGCCGCACCCTGGCCTCCGGCGCCGCGGTTGACGTCCTGGTCGTCGACGACGGCTCGCCCGACGGCACCGGCGAGCTGGCCGACGCCTACGCCGCCCGCGACTCCCGCGTGCACGTGCTGCACCGCACCGAGAAGGCCGGCCTCGGCGCCGCCTACCTCGCCGGCTTCGCCTGGGGTCTCGAACGCGGATACCACGCGGTCGTCGAGATGGACGCCGACGGCTCGCATCACCCCGAGCACCTGCCCGGCATGCTCGAGCTGCTGCGCGACAACGACCTCGTGCTCGGCTCGCGCTGGGTGCCCGGTGGCCGCGTCGAGAACTGGCCGATGCGCCGCGAGCTGCTCAGCCGCGGCGGCAGCTGGTACACCCGGGGCGCCCTCGGCATCCGCGTCGCCGACACGACCGGAGGGTTCCGGGTGTTCCGCTCGTCGGCTCTGCGCCGCATCGACCTCGACGAGGTGGAGTCGCGCGGCTACTGCTTCCAGGTTGACCTTCTCTGGCGTGCCCTGCAGGCCGGTCTCCGGGTCGTCGAGACGCCGATCACGTTCACCGAACGCGTCCACGGGGCCTCGAAGATGAGCGGCTCGATCGTCAGGGAGTCCCTGACCAAGGTGACCCTGTGGGGTCTCCGTCGCCGGTCGCTCGCGCTCGTCGAGCTGATCGTGCGGCACCGCCGCCTGCCGAGCGTCCGTGCGACGTCGCACCGCGTCGGACCCTCGAGCGGCGGCGTGTCGACGCGCTAGCGACCGACGGCGGACGGCGCACGCGCGCCCGGGCCGGTCGGGCCCGGGCGCGCGTCATCGAGGGCTCCGGCGTCAGCGGACGATCGCTACCGAGTGCGCCGGCAGCAGCAGACTGGACCCGGGCTCGATCGACGCGTCGCTGGCGAAGAGGACGGTGCTGCTCGGCACCGCGACCCGCGCCTCCTCGGCGGCGAAGTTGATCGCGATGCGGAGCTCGCCGCGTGTGAGCACGAGCCAGCGGGCGTCGGCGTCGTAGTCGACCGAGACGGAGTCGAAGCGCGGGTCGGTCAGGTCGGGCTCGCTGCGCCGCAGGGCGCCGAGACGACGGTAGGCGTCGAGCAGCACGGCGTGGCGACCCGACTCGAGCTCGGACCAGTCGAGCCTGCTGTTCTCGAACGTCGACGGCTCCTGCGGATCGGGCACGGACGATTCGTCCCAGCCCATCTTCGCGAACTCGGCGATGCGGCCCTTCGCCGTCGCCTCGCCGAGATCGTGCTCGGTGTGCGAGGTGAAGAACTGCCACGGGGTGGACGCCGCCCACTCCTCGCCCATGAAGAGCATCGGCGTGTACGGACCCGCGAGGGTCAGGGTCGCCGCGATGACGAGCTGACCGTCGTCGAGGGTGGCGGCGAGACGATCGCCGATCGCCCGGTTGCCGATCTGATCGTGGTTCTGGTTCGCGACGACGAGGCGCCAGGTCGGCATGTGGTCGGTGTCGACCGGCTGTCCGTGCGTGGCCTCGCGGAACGACGACCAGGTGCCGTCGTGGAAGAACCCCTTCGTCAGCACCTTCGCGAGCGCGCCGAGCGGCTCGAAGTCGGCGTAGTAGCCGGTCGTCTCGCCGGTCAGCGCGACGTGGACGGCGTGGTGGAAGTCGTCGCTCCACTGCGCGTCGAGGCCGTAGCCCTGCCGGTGCTCGGGGCCGAAGCCGCCGCCGTCGCGGGGGGTGATCAGGGTCGGGTCGTTGAGGTCGCTCTCGGCGATCAGCGACAGCGGGCGACGCAGGTGCGCGCTGAGGGCGGCCGTCCGCTCGGCGAGCTCTTGGAGCAGGTGCACCTCGCTGTCGTCCTTCAGGGCGTGCACGGCGTCGAGTCGCAGACCGTCGACGTGGTAGTCGCCCAGCCACATCGCCGTGTTGTCGAGGATGAACTCGCGCACCTCGTGCGCACCGTCGTCGTCGAGGTTGACGTTGTCGCCCCACGTGTTGGCGTGCTTGCTCGACAGGTACGGGCCGAAGAGCGGCAGGTAGTTGCCCGACGGGCCGAGGTGGTTGTACACGACGTCCTGGATGACCCCGAGCCCTGCGGCGTGCGCGGCATCGACGAAGCGCTGGTACGCCTCGGGACCGCCGTAGTTGTCGGTGACCGTGAACCAGTCGACGCCGTCGTAACCCCAGTTCCAGCGGCCGTTGACCCCGTTGACCGGCAGCAGCTCGACGAGGTCGACGCCGAGGTCGACGAGGTGGGGCAGCTTGCCGATGGCCGAGTCGAGGGTGCCCTCGGGGGTGAAGGTGCCGATGTGCAGCTCATAGACCACGGAGCCGGCGAGCTGACGGCCGGTCCAGGCGGCGTCGGTCCAGGCGAAGGCGCCGGGGTCGTAGGTCTCGCTGAGACCGTGCACGCCGTCGGGCTGACGGCGCGAGCGCGGATCGGGCAGGGGGGCGTCGCCCCCGTCGAGAACGAACCCGTAGCGGTGGCCCGGCGCGCGGTCGAGATCGGGGGAGGCGCGCCACCAGCCGGTCTCGGGCTCGTGCGTCAGCGGCAGCAGCTCCCCGTCGAGGTGCAGCTGCACGGTGGTCGCTTTCGGGGCCCAGACGTCGTAGACGCTCATCGGTCTCCTCGGGTCGGTGTCGGTGTCGGTGTCGGGTCGGTGTTCGGCTGCGGTCGACGAGTCACGACGTGCCGCCCACCCCGGGAGGTGAGCGGCACGTCGTGACTCCTCGACCAGGGGAGACGGTAGTCGGGCGCGGCGCGGCGAGGACGGCGCGGGTCAGTCCTCTGCGGGGATCAGCAGGGCGACGGGGTACATGTCGAGCACGTCGGCGAGTCGCAGGCGACCGCCCTCGTGACGGCGACCCGTGAGGACGTCGCGATACCCGCCTCCTGCGGTCAGGACCTCGGTGTCGTCCCAGCCGCCGGCCTGCTCGAGGGAGACGGGGAGGCGCGTGGCGATCGCGATCGCGCCCCCGCGATCGACGGCGACGGCGGAGACGGCCTGCTCGCCGAACACCGGCAGCGCGGCGTAGCGGGTGAACAGGTCGGGTCGGTCGCGACGCAGCGTCAGGGCGCGATGCGTGACGAGCAGCTTCGCCGCGCCCGTGTCGTCGACCGGGGGAGTCGCGCCCGAGCGGATCGCCTCGAGGTAGAGACGACGCAGATCGAAGTCGACCGGGCGACGGTTGTCGGGGTCGACGAGCGAGAAGTCCCACAGCTCGCCGCCCTGGTAGACGTCGGGGCTGCCCGGCCCGATCAGCTGCATCAGCGTGACGCCGAGCGAGTTGCTGTACCCGGGTTCGCGGAGGACGTCGACGATGCGCTCGACCTCGTGCCGCACCTCCTCGTCGTCGAACACGGCGTCGACGGCCGCGTGCATGCGCTCTTCGAAGGCCTCGGCTTCGTCGGTGCGGTCGGTCCAGGTGGTCGACGAACCGGCCTCGCGGGAGGCCTTCTCGGCGTAGGCGTGCAGGCGCTCGCGCGACGCGGGCCACGAACCGACGACCGTCTGCCAGAGGATGTTCTCGAACGGCCCGTCGCCCATCGGCGCCAGGTCGCGGAGGCGCTGCAGGGTCGCGGCCCATTCGTGCGCGACCTCGGAGAGCACCGAGATGCGCGCCCGCACGTCGGCGCTGCGCTTCGTGTCGTGCGTCGACAGGGTCGTCATGCCGAAGGGGCGCTCGGCGAGGCGGCCCTGCTGGCGGGCGTGGAACTGCGCGGGAGTCACCGAGAACTCGCTGGGGTCGGCGCCCACCTCGGTCAGCGTCGCCAGGCGGCTGTAGCGATAGAACGCCGTGTCTTCGACGCCCTTCGCCATCACCATGCCGCTGGTCTGCTGGAACCGCACCGATGCCGGGTGCGTCTCGTCGCGCAGCACGGCGACGACCCGCTCGACGGCGTCTGCGAGGTCGGGGCGGTGCCGCGTCGCGACGGCCGCGGCCTCGGTCAGCTGCTCGGAGCCCTGCGGGAGGTAGCTGCGGTAGACGGGGAACGCCGCCGCCAGCTCGGCCAGGGCGTCGACGACCTCGGGGTCGACGGCGCCGCCGCCCGCGATCAGGCGCGCGAGGCGGTTGATCTCGCTGCCGAGGATGCCGTCGGCGATGCCGCGCTTGGTGCCCAGGATCATCTCGTGCCAGTCGACCGCCTCGTCGCCGGTCGACTCGTCGGCACCGGCCGCGCGCTCGTCGGCGTCGACGCCGGTCGCACGGCGGAGGCGCGAGTCGAGCCCGTCGAGCGCCGCGGCGCCGCTCGGGTCGACGAACAGCCGGTCGAGGTCGGCGAGGGTGTCGTACCCGGTGGTGCCCGCGGTGGCCCAGTCTTCGGGGAGGCGCTCGTCGCCTTCGAGGATCTTCTCGACCAGCACGTGCGCACGACCCGTGAGGGCGGCCAGGCGGTCGAGGTAGCCCTTGGGGTCGGCCAGGCCGTCGGGGTGGTCGACCCGGAGGCCGTCGACGAGCCCGTCACGGAACCACCGCCCGATCTCGACGTGGGACTCGTCGAAGACGCGCCCCTCTTCGACCCGGATGCCGGCGAGGGTGTTCACCGCGAAGAAGCGGCGGTAGTTGAGGTCGGAGTCGGCGCGCTTCCAGTGCACGAGCTCGTAGTTCTGCCGCGCGTGGACGGCGGCGGCGTCGTCGCCGTCGCCTCGCGTGCCCGGGGCGATCGGGTACACGTTGTCGTAGTAGTGCAGCTCGTCGCCCTCGACGGAGAGGCCCTCGATGGACCCGTCGGCCGCCGCGGGCTCGCCGAGCACCGGCAGCAGCACCTTGTCGCCGCCGGCCGCCCAGTCGACGTCGAACGCGTCGGCGTAGCGGGACTCGCGGCCGTGGGTGAGGAGGTCCCACCACCAGACGCTGGACTTCGGCGTCGCGACGCCGACGTGGTTGGGGACGATGTCGACGAGCACGCCGAGGCCGTGCACGTGCGCGCGGTCGGAGAGCGTGTGCAGCCCCACCTCGCCGCCCCGCGCGGGGTCGACCCGGCTGTGGTCGACGACGTCGTAGCCGTGGTCGCTGCCCGGCTCGGCCTCGAGCACGGGCGACAGGTAGACCCAGTCGGCCCCGAGGTCCCGGAGGTAGGGGACGACGTCGGCCGCGGCGAACAGATCGAAGGAGGCGCGGATCTGCAGGCGGTACGTCGAATGCGGGTGTCGGGTCGAGTCGTTTCGGGTCACTGGTCTTCCTCGGCCGTGGCTCGGAGGACGACGAGCGAGCGACCCACCACGGGGAGTCGGTCGCCGGCTCGCAGTGCGGTGGGCGCCTGCGGTGTCGAGGGGGGCTGGACGGTGGTGGCGGCGCGGGTGGCCGCCGGCGTGCGGGGCGCGGCGTTGGCCGGCGGCGGCGGCACGTCGACGGTGCTGTCGACGACGACCTCCCAGCCCTCGGCGTACTCGTCGGGCGGCAGCACGAAGGTGACCGTGTCGGCGCTGGCGTTGAAGTAGAGGACGAAGTTGACGTCGGTGATGCGACCGCCGCGGGCGTCACGACCGCGGATGCCGTCGCCGTTCAGGAACATGCCGATCGCCTTGGCGTACGACTCGTTCCACTCGCCCTCCTGCATGGCGTCACCCTCGGTGGTCAGCCAGACGATGTCGGGCAGGGGCTCGCCCTCGCCGCGGGTGACCGGTCGGCCGTTGAAGTAGCGCTGACGACGGAACGTCGGGTGGTCGTGCCGCAGCTTGATGACCTCGGCGACGAACTCGATCAGATCGCGGTCCGCGCTGTCCCAGTCGATCCAGCTGAGCTCGTTGTCCTGCGCGTAGGTGTTGTTGTTGCCCTTCTGCGTGCGACCGAGCTCGTCGCCGTGCAGCAGCATCGGGACGCCCTGGCTGAGCAGCAGCGTGGCCAGGAAGCTGCGCTGGCGCTGCTCGCGGAGCGCGCGGACGGCGCCGTCGTCCGTCTCGCCCTCGACGCCCGAGTTCCACGAGCGGTTGTGGCTCTCGCCGTCGTTGCCGTCTTCGCCGTTGGCGTCGTTCTGCTTGTCGTTGTAGCTGACCAGGTCGCGCATCGTGAAGCCGTCGTGGGCCGTGACGAAGTTGATGCTCGCCACCGGGCGGCGGCCGTCGCGCTCGTACAGGTCGGCCGAACCGGTGATCCGGCTGGCGAACTCGCCGAGGGTCGAGGGCTCGCCGCGCCAGAAGTCGCGGACGGTGTCGCGGTACTTGCCGTTCCACTCCGTCCACTGCGGCGGGAAGTTGCCCACCTGGTACCCGCCGGGGCCGACGTCCCACGGCTCGGCGATCAGCTTCACCTGCGACACGATGGGATCCTGCTGCACGAGCTCGAAGAAGGTCGACAGCCGGTCGACCTCGTAGAACTCGCGGGCCAGCGACGCAGCGAGGTCGAAGCGGAAGCCGTCGACGTGCATCTCGGTGACCCAGTACCGCAGGCTGTCCATGATCAGCTGCAGCGAGTGCGGGTGACGGACGTTCAGGCTGTTGCCGGTGCCCGTGTAGTCCATGTAGTAGGTCTTGTCGTCGTCCATCAGCCGGTAGTACGCGGCGTTGTCGATGCCCTTGAACGACAGGGTCGGCCCGAGGTGGTTGCCCTCGGCCGTGTGGTTGTACACGACGTCTATGATGACCTCGATGCCGGCCTGGTGCAGCACCCGCACCATGGTCTTGAACTCCTGCACCTGCTGACCGATGTCGCCCGTGGCCGAGTACGCGGCGTGCGGGGCGAAGAAGCCGATGGTGTTGTAGCCCCAGTAGTTGCTGAGGCCCTTCTCGAGCAGCGTGTTGTCTTGCACGAACTGGTGCACGGGCATCAGCTCGAGCGTCGTGATGCCGAGCTTCTTGAGGTGGTCGATGATCGCCGGGTGCGCGACGCCGGCGTAGGTGCCCCGCTCGTCCTCCGGGATGTCGGGATGGGTCTGGGTCAGCCCCTTGACGTGAGCCTCGTAGATCACCGTCTCGTCGTAGCTGTACCGCGGGGCGCGGTCGCCCTGCCAGTCGAAGAACGGGTTGATCACGACGCCGAGCATCATGTGCGGGCCCGAGTCCTTGTCGTTGCGCGAGTCGGGGTCGCCGAAGTCGTACGCGAACAGCGCTTCGTCCCAGTCGATCTCGCCGCAGGTCGCCTTGGCGTAAGGGTCGAGCAGCAACTTGTTCGGGTTCGCGCGAGAGCCCGAGGCGGGGTCGTACTCGCCGTGCACGCGGTAGCCGTAGCGCTGGCCGGGCTGCACCGTGGGGAGATAACCGTGCCAGACGTACGCGTCGACCTCTCGCAGATCGACCTGCGTCTCGACCCCGGCGTCGTCGAACAGACAGAGGACCACACGCGTGGCGGCCTCGCTGAAGATCGCGAAATTCGTTCCGCTGCCGTCGTAGGTCGCGCCGAGTGGGTAGGGATTGCCGGGCCAGGTATGCATCGAACCTCCGATTGGGACCCGCTCAGCCTACGGGCGAACGGGGAGGGCGTCCGGCCCCGTGCGACGCGTACGGTGGCGACCATGTCGAACATCGTCGTTCCCACCCGCCCGACCCGCGCCTCCTCGGCCATCGCCCCGACGGGAGGGCGCTCGTGAAGATCGTCGTGCTCGGCGCCACCGGCCACGTCGGCGGCTACCTCGTCCCCCGGCTGGTGTCGACCGGCCACGAGGTGGTCGCGGTGAGTCGTGGCACGTCCGAGCCGTACCGCGCCCACGCCGCCTGGGGCTCCGTCGAACGGGTCGTGCTCGACCGCGACGCCGCCGAGGCCGACGGCACGTTCGGTGCGCAGGTGGCCGCGCTCGAGGCCGACGTCGTCGTCGACATGATCTGCTTCACCGTCGACAGCGCCACGCATCTGCTCGACGCGCTGCGCGGGACGGGGACCGCACTGGTCAGCTGCGGGACGATCTGGGTGCACGGCCCGGCGGTCGAGGTGCCCATCACCGAGGAGGCGCGTCGGACGCCGTCCGGCGAGTACGGCACGCAGAAGGCCGCCATCGAGGAGCTGCTGCTGCGCGAGTCGCGGCGACCCGGCGGCGTGCAGTCGACGGTGCTCCACCCGGGCCACATCACCGGACCGGGCTGGCCCATGATCAACCCGCAGGGCAACCTCGACCTCGGCGTGTGGGAGGCGCTCGCCGCGGGCCGCGAGGTCGTGCTGCCCGACCAGGGGTCCGCGACCGTGCACCACGTGCACGCCGACGACGTCGCACAGGCGTTCCAGCTCGCGGTCGACCGGTTCGGCCAGGCGGCCGGCGAGGCGTTCCACGTCGTCTCGGACCGCGCGGTCTCCCTGCGGGGCCTCGCCGAGGCCGTCGCGCGGGAGTACGGGCAGGAGGCGCGGCTCCGCTTCGTCCCGTTCGACGAGTTCCGCACGGTGGTCTCGGACGAGGCGGGCGACGCCTCGTGGCAGCACGCGTGGCGCAGCCACTCGATGAGCATCGAGAAGGCGCGTCGGCTGCTCGGCTACGCGCCGCGGTACACGACCGTCGAGGCCGTCGTCGAGGGGCTCGAGTGGCTGGCTGCCGACGGGCGGCTGACGCTGCGCTGAACGCGCTCGCGCCCGCACCCCTGTCGAGGTGCGGGCGCGACCGGGCGGGATGTCAGCGCGTGGTCACCGCCGCCAGCGCGTCGACGACGCCCTCGCCGAAGTAGCCGTTGTCGGCGACCG
The DNA here is from genome assembly GCF_979258095.1 of Frigoribacterium sp. AC394. Taxonomy (NCBI): domain Bacteria; kingdom Bacillati; phylum Actinomycetota; class Actinomycetes; order Micrococcales; family Microbacteriaceae; genus Frigoribacterium; species Frigoribacterium sp. AC394. The sequence goes on from NZ_OZ409834.1 coordinate 2,939,061, forward strand.
TGCCGGTGCAGGCCACGACGCCGGCGGGGCAGGCCGTGTCGGTGGCCTGCTTCTCGAGCAGACGCGTCAGCTCGGTGCCCTGGGCCTTCGGGTGCGTGGACTTCAGCAGGGCGAGCACGCCGGCGACGTGCGGCGAGGCCATCGACGTGCCGGACTTCGTGCCGTAGCCGCCGTCGAGCACGGTCGAGAGGATCGCCGAACCCGGGGCGGCGACGTCGATGACGCCCTCGCCGTAGTTCGAGAAGCTCGACTTCGCGCCCGCCGAGGTGGTCGACGACACGGTCACGACGCCGTCGAGCTCGGTCGGGATGTCTTCGCAGCCGGCGTCGATCTGCCGCACGACGGGGGTCGTGTCGTTCGGGCTGGCGTCGTCGACGGTCTTGTTCGCGAGGTCGATCGACGAGTTGCCGGCGGCGGCGACGTTCACGACGCCCTTCTTCTTCTGCGTGTACTGCACGGCCCGGTCGACGCTCGTCTTGACGGCGAGCTGGTCGATGTCGGAGTCGCACCAGAACTGCCATGGGTCGACGTAGTAGCTGTTGTTGGTGATGGACGCGCCGGTCGAGGCGGCGTACATGAAGCCGCAGATGGCCGCCTCGGGGTAGATGAAGCCGTCGTCGCTGACGACCTTGACGGCCGAGATGCGCACACCGGGCGCGACGCCGACGATGCCGACGCCGTTGCGGGCGGCGGCGATCGTGCCGGCCACATGCGTGCCGTGATCGCTCGTCGTGGGCTGCCAGGCGTCGTACGACCGGTCGGGCGTGCCGGCGAGGCAGCCCGCCGAGGCGCGGGTGTCGATGTTCGGCTGCAGGTCGGGGTGGTCGCCCTCGATGCCCGAGTCGAGCACGGCGACGAGCACCTTCCGGCTGCCGTCGGTGATCTGGTGCGCCTGGTCGGCCTTGATCGCCTTGTTGTCCCACTGCTGGGCCTCGAGCGGGTCGGCGACGACGGTGGTCTGCGCTTCGAGTCGCCGCTCGGGCGAGGCGGCGTCGGCGCGGCCCGGCTTCCCGGGCCTGCCCGGCTTCCCGTGCCCCGGTCCGTGGCCGGTGCCGGGGGGCGTGACGCCCACGCCGAAGGTCGGGTCGGTCTCGGCGACCGGTGCCGTGCGGGTCGCGCCGACCGAGTCGACGCCGCGGGTGGCCCGCAGGGACGCGGCGAAGTTCGCGTTGTCGGACTGCGCCACGATCACGCCGATCTCGTCGTATGCGGCGATCACCGCGCCTCCGGCCGTTCCGACGGCCCTCTCGATCTTGTCGACCTGACCGCGGTTCGCCTTCTCGACGTTGACCGTGTAGTTCATCAGCGGCCCGGCGACGACGGGGAGCGTCGGCGTGACCGGCTTGCCGGCCGGCGCGGACGCAGGAGGCGCGGCGAACGCGACCCCGGAACCGACGGCGGTCAGACCGAGGGCGAGCGAGGCGGTGAGACAGGTGGCGAGCACGCGACGGCGTGCGCTGCGGGGGTTCTTCGGGAAGGACATCGGACTCCTCGTCGGGCGCCGGCGGGTCGGCGCACCTTTGATAGGGAAATCTAAGGTTCCCGGCGGCGTCGCGCAGCGGGCACTTCGCGGGACCGGAGTTGTCCCCCATCCGGGGCACGGAGGCCGAGGAGGCGCGGCGCACCCGGGCGCGCCCGCCCGCGCTATGCTCATCGCACAACACACGGGAGTCCGGTGAGCCGGGCTGAGAGGAAGCGAACCACGCTTCGACCGTCGAACCTGATCCGGATCATGCCGGCGCAGGGAGGAGATCACATGTCTGTCCGCACGTCCACCACCGGTCGCGAGGCCGCCACCGCGACGAAGGCCCCGGCGAGGCGCTGGCGCGTCGTCGACATCGTCGTCGCCAGCGTCATCGGCGTCGCCTCGGGAGTCGTCTTCTGGGCCTGGGGCGTCGCCTACTACGGCACCGACGTGCTGCTGAGCTTCTCGGGCGGGTTCCAGGGCATCTTCAACGGGATGTGGCTGTTCGCCGGGGTGCTCGGCGGCATCATCATCCGCAAGCCCGGCGCCGCCGTCTACACCGAGGTGGTCGCCGCGGTCGTGTCGATGCTGATCGGCACGCAGTGGGGGTTCTCGGTGCTGATCTGGGGCATCGTCCAGGGGCTCGCCGCCGAGATCGTGCTCGCGCTGTTCCTCTACAAGTCGTGGCGACTCGGGGTGGTGCTGCTCGCCGGCACGGTCGCCGGTCTCGCCGTCGGCCTGATGGACATCACGTTCTCGTCGACCGCCGCGGCGCTCGCACCCGAACGGCAGTTCGTCTACGTCGCCTCGTCGATCGTGTCGGGTCTCGTCATCGCCGGGTTCCTCTCGTGGCTCGCCGCTCGAGGGCTCGCCCGCAGCGGCGCTCTGAACCGCTTCGCCTCCGGTCGGACGACCGAGACCCTGGTCTAGCGGGGCGCGGGCGTGGCGTCGGTGCCCGCACCGGGCGGGGCCCGCGTGACGGCCCACGGGTGGGGCTGGCGGCACGCGGGGCGGCGCGCCCGCGCGGTCTCGGGCCTCGACCTCGACATCGAGCCGGGCGAGAAGGTGCTGCTGCTCGGAGCCTCCGGTGCCGGCAAGTCGACGCTGCTCGCCGGTCTGGCCGGGGTGCTGGGCGGCGACGAGGACGGCGACGCCGAGGGCGCGCTGCTCGTCGACGGGCGGCCGCCCGCCTCGCAGCGCGGGCGCGTCGGACTCGTGCTGCAGGACCCGGACTCGCAGGTGGTGCTCGCCCGCGTGGGCGACGACGTTGCCTTCGGCTGTGAGAACCTCGCCGTGCCGCGCGAAGAGATCTGGCGCCGGGTGCACGAGTCGCTCGACGCCGTCGGGCTCGACCTGCCGCTCGCCGCCTCGACCTCCGAGCTCAGCGGCGGTCAGAAGCAGCGTCTGGCGCTCGCCGGCGCGTTGGCGATGCGACCCGGGCTGCTCCTCCTCGACGAGCCCACCGCGAACCTCGACCCGGTCGGCGTCGTCGAGGTGCGTGACGCCGTGGCCCGGGTCGCCGAGGCGACGGGGGCCACGCTGGTCGTGGTCGAGCACCGCGTCTCGGTGTGGCTGCCCGTCGTCGATCGCGTCGTCGTGCTCGCCGCCGACGGGGGAGTGCTCGCCGACGGCCGACCCGACGAGGTCCTCCGGGCTCAGCGCGACACGCTGACCGCCGCGGGCGTCTGGGTGCCCGGGGTCGACGTCCCGTCGCCCCCGAGGAGACGGTCGGCCGGCGACACGCTGCTCGAGGCGCACGGACTCGCCGTCGGTCGGCGCGGCCCGCGCGGCGCGGCGGTGGCCTCCGACGTCGGTCTGTCGGTCGTCGCCGGTCGAGCGCTGGCCGTGACGGGGCCGAACGGCGCCGGCAAGTCGACGCTCTCCCTCACCGTGGCGGGTCTCCTGCCACCGGTGGCCGGTCGGCTCGTCGCGTCGCCGGCGCTGGCGGGCGACGCCGGGCCGTCGCCCGTGCGGTGGCGACCGCGCCAGCTGCTGACCCGCATCGGCACGGTCTTCCAGGATCCGGAGCACCAGTTCCTCTCGACGACGCTGCGGCGCGAACTGGCCGTGGGGCCGCGGGCTCTGGGCGTCCCCGCCGCCGAGATCGATCGCCGGGTCGACGCGCTGCTCGAGCGCCTGCGCCTCGACCACCTCGCCGCGGCGAACCCGTTCACGCTCTCCGGCGGGGAGAAGCGCCGGCTGTCCGTCGCGACGATCCTGGCCTCCCGGCCATCGGTGCTCGTGCTCGACGAGCCCACCTTCGGTCAGGACGCCCGCACCTGGCGCGAGCTCGTGACATTCCTCGCCGAGCTGCTCGACGACGGCCGGGCGGTCGTCACGGTGACGCACGACGCCGATCTCGTGGCGGCCCTGGCCGACGACGTCCTCGACCTGCCGGCCGGCTCGGCGACGGGCCCCGCGTCGACCGGCCCCGCAGCGGCCGGCCCCGCGGCGTCCCGTGGGGGGTCGTCGTGAGCATCCTGACCACCATCGAGACCACCGGCGTCGTGGGCCGCGTCAACCCCGTCGCGAAGCTGCTGGCCGCCCTCGTCATCGCCGTCGTGCTGCTGCTCTCGATCGACTGGGTCTCGGCGGGGACGGCGCTCGCCCTCGAGCTGATGCTCCTGCCCTGGGCGGGGCTGTCGGCCCGCCAGCTCGCCGTCCGCACCTTCCCGCTCTGGATCGCCGCCCCCTCCTCGGTGCTGGTGACCGCGGTCTACGGTCGCGACGGAGGCGCCGTCCTGATCGACTGGTGGGTGGTGTCGGTCACCGAGGGGTCGCTGTCCCTGGCGGCCGCGATCGGCCTCCGCATCCTCGCCGTCGGCATCCCGGGCATCGTCCTCCTGGCGACCACCGACCCCACCGACCTGGCCGACGGTCTAGGCCAGGTGCTCCGCCTCCCGGCCCGGTTCGTGCTGGGCGCGCTCGCCGGTCTCCGTCTCGTGGGCCTGTTCATGGACGACTGGCGTCAGCTGGCCCTGGCCCGCCGGGCGCGCGGCGTCGCCGACTCGGGCGGTCCGATCGGGGCCCTCCGACGGTTCGGGCAGCAGGCCTTCGCCCTGCTCGTGCTGTCGGTCCGCCGCGGCAGCAAGCTCGCGACCGCGATGGAGGCCAAGGGCTTCGGCTCGGACGAGCCCCGCACCTGGGCCCGCCCGTCGGTGTTCGCCGGGCGCGACGTCGTGCTCGTCGGTCTCGGCGTCGCGGTGGCCGCGATCGCCGTGACGGCCGCCGTCGCCGCCTCGACCTGGTCGTTCGTCCTTGCCTGACCGCGTCGACGCCCTGACCGAGCGCATCCTGCAGCACACCGAGGAGGCGCGGGTCGCCGACCAGCCCGCCGTCGTCCTGATCGACGGTCGCTCCGGTTCGGGCAAGACGACGCTGTCACGCCGACTGTCCGACGCCTGGCCCGCACACCTCGGTCCCGTCCGCCTCGTCCACCTCGACGACGTCTACCCGGGTTGGCACGGACTCGAGGCGGCGTCGGAGGCCGTGCCGACGACGATCCTGCGGGGGACGCCGCGCGGCTGGCGGCGGTGGGACTGGCAGCTGGACCGACCGGGGGAGTGGGCGGCCCTCGACCCGGCCGTCTCGGTGATCGTGGAGGGTGCGGGGTCGGTGACCCGCGCCTCCTCGGCTCTGGCCACGACGCGGGTCTGGCTCGAGCTCGATCGCGACGAGCGACGACGCCGGGCGCTCGCGCGCGACGGAGCCGCCTACGAGCCGTGGTGGGACGTCTGGGCCGAGCAGGAGGAGCGGCATCTGGCCCGGCACGCGCCCCGGACGCTCGCCGACATCGTCGTCGACGCGTAGGCGTAGGCGCGGGCGCGATCGACCCGGGGCGGCCGACCTGGCGCGATCGGCTCACACGCGTTAGCCTTTCCGAGGCCAGTGCATGAATGCCCTGGTCTCATGAGAGTGGGTGGCATGTGAGTACTTCGGATTCCGGTGGACGATACGGCAGTCGACGACTGTTCCTCGCCGCGGGCGCGACCGCCGCGGCGGCGGCGCTCGTCCTCGACGGCGGGGGAGCCGCACCCGCCGTCGCAGCCGGCCAGACCGACGTCGACGACCCGCACATCGCGGTCGACGTGAAGCGCATCGGGGCGCGCGGCGACGGGCGCACGAACGACACCGTGGCGTTCCAGCAGGCCCTCGATCTCGCCGCCAAGGTGCGCGGTCGCGTCGTGGTGCCGGCCGGCGCGTACCTGATCGACTCCGTCTCGGTGCCGATGCTCGTCAAGATCCAGGGGCTGGGCTCCGACATCAGCCGGTACGGGTCGGGGACGAGCGGCGGGGTCAACCTGCGCCACCTGCCCACGTCGACCGCGCCGATGGTCGTGGTGACGGGCCCGGGCACGACCCTCGAGGGGCTGACCCTGCAGGGCAACGGATCGGATGCCCCGCTGCTGCGGGTCGACAACGGATTCGAGTCGCGCTTCGACCGGGTGCACCTCGCCAACGTGGCGGGCACGGCTCTGCTCGCCCAGCGGGTCAACAACGCGTTCTGGTCGGATGTCTTCGTCAACAACTGCGGCACGGAGACCGACGCCGCGATGGTGGTCAGATCGCCGCCGGCCGAGATGAGCCTGACGAACTCGAACACGCTCACCTGCGTCGACCTGACCATCGAAGGCAGCCCCGGGCCCGCGCTCGACCTCGGCTGGGGAGCGTCGGGCGAGCACTTCGTCGAGTTCGTGCGACTCGTCGCCCCTCACATCGAGGCGCTGCAGACCGGTTCCGCGCCGGAGGCGGTGGTCCGGGTGGGGAACGTCCGTCACGTCGAGCTCGTCAGCCCGTTCCTCTACGGCGGCGGCGGGCCCCTGATCGAGCATCGGCGGCAGCGCCCGCGCGGTGTCGTGCTCGAAGGGGGGATCCGCGTGGTGGGCGGTGCGCTGCTCGGCGTCGACCCGGCGAAGGCGACGGCGAACGATCATCTCGTGCGCCTGACGGACGGCGACGACTTCGCCTTGATCGGCACCCGACTCGGTCGCTTCACCGGGGCGGCCGTCGCCGTCGGGGCCGGTTACGGCGCGAACGTGATGATCGATCCGACCACGCGCATCCAGCTGTCGACGGGGGCTTCGCCGGTGCGTGACGAGCGGCCCGCTCGGGCGCTGCCCGTCTGGGGCTGGCCCGGCGGCGTCGCGACGGCGACGGACGTCGAGGTCGGCCGCCATCTGCTCGCGGGGCGCTCGACCGCGCCGACGGCTCAGCCGCTGCCGGCGGCTGCGCTCGGCTCATCGGCGGTGACGATCGGCGGCGGCGACGCGGCGGGCTCGGTGCGGTTCACGCCCGGGGCGGCCGCGAAGGCGGGGCCGCAGGTGCGCCTGCGGTTCGCCGCGTCGTTCGCGACCCCGCCGACGGTCGTGCTGACGGCTCAGTCCGCGGCGGCAGCATGGTGTCGCCCCTACGTGTCGGTCACGAAAGACCACGTCGACGTGTGCGTGGTCGAGCCGTTGCCGGTCGCCCAGCGTGGCGAGGTAGTGTTCGGGTACCAGGTGGTCGGCTGATCCGCAGGCCGCAGGCCGCAGGCCTCAGGCCGCAGGGGGCGTCAGGCCCAGCCGAGCTCGTGCAGCTGCTCGTCGTCGATGCCGTAGAAGTGGGCGATCTCGTGCACGAGCGTGACGTGGATCTCGTCGGCCAGCGCCTCCTCGTCGTCCACGGCGGCCAGGTGCGGCTCGCGGTAGAGGATGATGCGGTCGGGCAGCTCGCCGAAGCCGTACTGGCCCCGTTCGGTCAGGGCGACCCCGTCGTACAGGCCGAGAAGGTCGAGCGAGCCGTCTTCGGGGCGGTCTTCGGTGACGAAGACGATGTTGTCGAGCCCGTCGACCATGTCGTCGGGCAGCAGATCGAGCTGATCGACGACCATCTCGTCGAAGCGCTCGGCGCTGATCGCGGCCGGGTCGATCCCCGACGGCCCGTCGTCGTCCAGTCGGTGCGGTTCGTCCACGCGCCTACTCTCGCACGCCCCGTCCGTCGACCCCTGGGCGCACGAAGAAGCCCCGCCACGAGGGCGGGGCTTCTTCGTCTCATCAGGGTGAGTAACGGGGCTTGAACCCGCGGCCTCCTAGACCACAACCAGGCGCTCTACCAGCTGAGCTATACCCACCATGTGCACTCGCCGAAGCGGTTGCAACGAGAAGACTCTACTACAGCCTGGAGGCCCATTCGTCCACGACGGTCTTCGAGATCGCCTGCACCTCTTCGGTGGTGGGCCCGGGCTCGGAGACGAAGCCGGCACGGCGGTAGTACTCCAGCTCGCGGATCGACTCGAGGATGTCGGCGAGGGCCCGGTGGCCGCCGTTCTTCTGCGGGGCGTTGAAGTACACGCGGGGGAACCAGCGCCGGGCGAGCTCCTTGATCGACGACACGTCGATGCTCCGGTAGTGCAGGTGACCGTCGACGCGCGGCATGTACTTCGCGAGGAACGCGCGATCGGTGCCGATGGTGTTGCCGGCGAGCGGCGCCTGCTGCTTCGTGGGCACGTGCTTGAGGATGTACTCGAGCACCTCGAACTCGGCCTCGGCCAGGCTGACGCCGTCCGGGATCTCGTCGATCAGACCCGACGACGTGTGCATCTCGGTGACGAAGTCGCCCATGTTGTCGAGAGCCGACTGATCGGGCTTGATCACGATCGTGAAGCCGGGGTGGACGGGGGTGAGGTCGAAGTCGGTGATCACGACGGCGACCTCGACCAGTTCGTCGACGCTGAGGTCGAGACCGGTCATCTCGCAGTCGATCCAGACCAGACGGTCGTTCGCTGAAGCCATGGGGGGAGTCTAGCCGCGTGGTCGTCGCGCACCGCGCCTCCTCGGGGCCGGTCCACGAGTCGCGACACGCCGCCCGCCTCGAAGGGCGAGCGGCGTGTCGTGACTCCTCGACGGCGGGGGATCCGAGGAGGCGCGGGTCGGCATCTCAGGTCAGGTCGCCCGCCCCGATGGCCTCGGCCTCGACGGCGGCCGGCTCGGGCCCGTCGTCGACGCGACGGAGCGCCTTGCGGGCGGCGACCACCACGACGAGGGCGACGGCGACGCTCGCCGCGGCGAACACGTACGCCGCGCTCGGCGCGATCGTGTCGGCCAGCAGGGTCGCGACCGGAGGCGCCACCGCTCCGCCGAGGAACCTCACGCCCGAGTAGGCGCTCGAGGCGACCGAGCGGGGCAGGTCGGTGGCCTCCATCACCGACTCGGTCAGAACCGTGTTGAGCACGCCGAGCACGAGCCCGCCGACGACGACGCAGACGACCAGGGCCGCAGGGGTGCCGACGACGATCGCCGCGGCGACGAGGTCGAGCGCCAGCAGGGGGAGGGCGATCTTCAGCACCGTGGTGCGCTTCATCCGGGCCGTGAGCATCGGCGCGACCCAGACCGAGGTGACGGCCAGCCCGACGCCCCAGCCGAAGAACGTGAAGCCGATGCCGAGCGCGCCGAAGCCGAGCGGGTAGGGCGTGTAGGCGAGCAGCACGAAGAAGCCGATGTTGTAGAACAGCGCGGTCGCGGCGAGGGCGCCCAGAGCCGGACGGGCCAGGGCACGGAACGGCGCCGAGAGCCTGGTCGGCGTCGGCTTCTCCATCGAGCCGGACTTCAGGAACAGCACGATCGCGATGAACGCGACGGCCATCAAGGTCGTCACGCCGAAGAACGGGCCGCGCCAGCTCACCGAGCCGAGCAGGCCGCCGATCAGCGGTCCGATCGCGATGCCGAGCCCGAGCGCCGCCTCGTACAGGATGATCGCCGAGGCCGTGCCGCCGCTCGCGGCGCCCACGATCGTGGCGAGGGCCGTCGAGATGAAGAGCGCGTTACCGAGCCCCCAGCCGGCACGGAACCCGATGATCGACCCGACGTCGCCGCTCGTGGCTGCGAGCAGGGCGAACACGACGATCAGCGCCAGCCCGATCAGCAGGGTCCTCTTCGCCCCGAGTCGGCTCGAGACGTAGCTGGTGAAGAACATCGCGACCCCGGTGACCGCGAGGTAGCTGGTGAAGAGCAGCTCGGTCTGGGTCGGCGTCGCCCTCAGCGACTCGGCGATCGCGGGCAGGATCGGGTCGACGAGTCCGATGCCCATGAACGCGACGACGCACGCGAACGCGATGGCCCAGACGGCCGTCGGCTGGTGCAGGATGCTCTGCTTCGAGGGATCTGCCGGAGGCACGGTGACGGTGGACGAGGAGGCGCGGCTCATGCGGGCACCGCCTCGGTGCTGACGCGTGTGGCGAGCAGCTGGGCGGCGTGGTCGAGCACGCCCCACTCGGCCTCGTCGAGGTCGGCGAACAGCGCCCCGAGGGCGTCGGCCAGCTCGGCCCGCCAGTCGACGAGGGCGCGGGTGCCCTTGTCGCTGATCGCGATCAGCCAGGCGCGCGAGTCGTCGACGTCGGCGATGCGGTAGACGAGCTCGTCGTCGACGAGCCCGCGGAGGAGCTTCGTCATGGTCGGCTGGCTGACGCGGCTCGCCTTGGCGAGGTCGCCCACCCGCAGGCTGCCGTCGGTCGTGAGGATCGAGAGCGTGCGCCAGACGGCGGGGGAGGTGGTGCGGCCGGTCTCCTGCGCGGCGATGCGCGTCAGGCGATGGGTCGACGTCAGGAGGGATTCCAGGATGTCGGTCGGCTGTGAAGTCATGCCGAGCAGTCTATAGCCAAGCTATATAGCTTGGCTAATCGATCAATGGCGGCGGGCGACGGGCGGCAACCTGGGCACCGACTCCGCGCCTCCTGGTAGACCTGTGGCATGACAGACAGCAAGCCCACCGTGGCCGAGGGATCCGAGTACGTCGTCTTCTTCGAGGGCGGCCCCAGCGACGGCGCCACCGACACGCGCATCAGCACCGACGGCGGCTACGACGACGAGATCACCGACTTCGTGCTGGTCGACGGCATGGAGACCGGCATCGTCTACACCGCCACCGAGGCGAAGATGGTCGGCGAGCAGCTGCAGGTGCACTACTCGCTCGACGTGAAGGACAGCGACCCGGTCGTCGACCCCGAGGACCGGAACGACGACCGCGACAACTGACGTCGGGCTCTCCGGCCACCGACAGCAGGTTCGCAGGAGGCGCGGGGGAACGTTCCCCGCGCCTCCTCGTTGTGCCCGGCATGATGCTCGAGCTGTACACGTCCGCCTTCTGCGGTCCCTGCCACGCGGCTCGCGCCGTCGTCGCGGAGGCCCGAGCCCTGGTGCCGGGTCTCTCGGTCGACGAGGCCGATGTGGCCCACCGGCCGGGCGACGCCGAGGCACGCGACGTGCGCAGCACCCCGACGATCGTCGTCACCCGCGACGACGGCGAGGTCGTGTTCCGGGCCGAGGGCGCGCCGACGCTCGACAAGCTGCTCGGGGCGCTCGCACTGGCGCTCTGAGAGCCCCGGGCATAGGCGGTCCATAGGGATCGCGCGGCTTCGCCATCGGCTCGTGCAAGCACGCCGACAGCCGGGTCGTCGAGCGTGGTCGCATGCCAGACGACATCCTCAGACCCCTGCCCGCCCCCGCCGATCCGCTGCGGCTCGACATCGTCGTGCCCGTCCACGACGAGGCCGACACGCTCGAGACCAGCATCGGCGACCTGCACGCCCACCTGACGCGACACGTCGCCGAACGCTGGCGAGTGACCATCGCCGACAACGCCAGCACCGACGGCACAGCGGAGCTCGCCGACCGACTCGTGGCCCGGCTGCCCGGCGTCACCGCCGTCCATCTCGCCGAGAAGGGGCGGGGCCGGGCCCTCAAGCAGGTCTGGTCGGAGTCGCCGGCCGAGGTGCTCGTCTACCTCGACGAGGACCTCTCCACCGACCTCTCGGCGCTCGGCCCCCTCGTGGCACCACTGCTGTCGGGGCACTCCGACCTCGCCATCGGCACCCGGCTCAGCCGCTCGTCGCGCGTCGTGCGGGGCGGCAGGCGCGAGTTCATCTCGCGCAGCTACAACTTCCTGCTGCGGCGCACGATGGGAGTCGGCTTCAGCGACGCGCAGTGCGGGTTCAAGGCGATCCGGCGCGAGGCCGCCGTGCAGCTGCTGCCGCTCGTCGAGGACACCGGGTGGTTCTTCGACACCGAGCTGCTGATCCTGGCCGAGCGGTCGGGCCTGCGGATCCACGAGGTGCCGGTCGACTGGATCGACGATCCCGACAGCTCGGTCGACATCGTGGCGACGGCGACGGCCGACCTCAAGGGCATGGTGCGCGTCGGTGCGGGCATCGCGCGGGGCACGATCCCCGTCCAGACCGTGTACGAGGCGATCGGGAGGCGCCCGTTCGAGTCCTCCGCGCCTCCTGCCTTCTTCTCGCAGGTCGTGCGGTTCGGTGCCGTGGGCGTGGCCTCGACGGCGGCCTACGCGCTGCTGTACCTCGTGGCTCAGCAGGCGATGCCCGCCCAGTCGGCGAACTTCGTCGCGCTGCTCGTCACGGCCGTGCTCAACACGGCGGCCAACCGTCGGTTCACCTTCGGGGTCCGAGGCGCGAGGGGCGTCGCCCGCCATCAGCTGCAGGGGCTCGGCGTCTTCGTGCTCTCGTGGCTGCTCACCTCGGGGTCTCTCGTGGTGCTGCACGCGGCGGCGCCGTCGGCCGACCCGCATGCCGAGCTCGTCGTCCTGACCGCGGCGAACCTCGTCGCGACCGTGCTGCGGTTCGTGCTGCTGCGGGTCTGGGTGTTCCGGTCGGAGGCGACGCACGTCACCCCGGGCCCGGCCGACGACCGGGTGCCCCGAGAGGCACCGGGCCCGGCGCCCGACCCGACCGCGCTGTCGGGCACGGTCACGGGCGACGACGACGTCACGGCGGTCGGCCGATGAGCGCCGGCACGACCTCGATGCCGGTCGACCGTCCTCTCGCCGACCGTCCTCTCGCCGACCGTCCGGAGGCCGCGCGTGCGGCCGGCCCGCGCCTCCGTGCCCTCGGTCGACGCCTCGTCCGCGGTCGAGAGGGCGCCGCGGCGTGGGAGCGCCCCGCCCTCATCGCGCTGCTCGTCGCGACCGCGGGCCTCTACCTGACCAACCTGTCGGCGAACGGGTGGGCGAACTCGTTCTACTCGGCCGCCGTGCAGGCGGGTTCGCAGAGCTGGGAGGCGTTCTTCTACGGATCGTCCGACGCGGCCAACTCGATCACCGTCGACAAGCCGCCGGCCAGCCTGTGGTTCATGGCGCTGTCCGTCCGCCTGTTCGGGTTGTCGTCGTTCAGCATCCTGCTGCCCGAGGTGCTGATGGGTGTGGCGACCGTCGGCCTCGTCTGGGCCACGGTGCGTCGGCACTTCTCCGCGACGGCCGCCTTCGTGGCGGGCGGTGTGCTCGCGCTGACGCCGGTGGCCGTGCTGATGTTCCGCTTCAACAACCCCGACGCGCTGCTCGTGCTGCTGCTGACCCTCGCGACGTACCTGACGCTCCGCGGTGTCGAGTCGGGGCGCATCCGCTGGGTGGTGTGGGCCGGCGTCGCCATCGGCTTCGGGTTCCTGACGAAGCAGCTGCAGGCGTTCGTCATCCTCCCCGTGCTGGCCGGCGTCTATCTGATCGTCGCGCCCGTCATCCTGCGGAAGCGGGTGCTGCATCTGCTGGCCGCGCTCGCCGCGGTCGTCGTGTCGGCCGGCTGGTGGGTCGCCGTCGTCGAGCTGGTGCCCGAGAGCATGCGGCCCTACGTCGGCGGTTCGCAGAACGATTCCTTCCTGGAGCTCACCTTCGGCTACAACGGCCTCGGGCGGCTGACCGGCGACGAGACCGGCAGCGTGACGGGAGGAGGCGGTGGTGCGGCCACCGGGGCGACCGGCATGTGGGGGGAGACCGGCATCACGAGACTCTTCACCGGTGAGTTCGGCGGTCAGATCACCTGGCTGCTGCCCGCCGCGCTGATCGTCGGACTCGTCGCCCTGGTGCTGCTCGGCTTCCGGCACCGGACGTCCGCACGGCGGGCGACCCTGCTGCTCTTCGGCGGCTGGATGGTGCTGACGGCGCTCGTCTTCAGCTTCATGTCGGGCATCTTCCACGCGTACTACACCGTCGCTCTGGCGCCGGCGATCGCCGTGACCCTCGGAGCCGGGGCGGACGTGCTGTGGCGACGTCGACACCGCCTCGTCGTCCGGATCGTCCTCGCCGTGACGGCCCTGCTGACCGGGGCCTGGGCGTGGGTGCTGCTGTCGCGGTCGGAGTCTTGGCAGCCCTGGATCAAGTTCGTCGTCGTGGGCCTCGCCCTCGTCGGAGCCGTGCTCGTCCTGCTGCCCCGTCGGGGGCGCGCGCTCACGGTGGCCACCCTCGCGGTGCTGCTCACCGGCTCGCTCCTCGCTCCGGCCGCCTACTCGGTCGAGACCGTGGCGACCGCGCACACCGGGTCGATCGTGACGGCCGGGCCGTCGGTGTCGGGAGGCATGGGCGGATTCGGCGGCGGTGGTGGTCGCGGTGGCGCGGGTGGTTTCGGCGGAGGCGGCACCGGTGGTGGTGCCGGCGGTCCGGGTGGGACTGCCGGCGGCACGCCCCCGCAGATGCCCGCGGGCGGTTTCGGAGCGACCTCGCCGGGGACGGCAGGAGGCGCGGGCACCGGTACCGGGACGGCACCCGCAGGCGGTGGTGCTGGTGGCGGCGGCGGGGGATCCCTGCTCGGTGCCGACACCGTCAGCGACGAACTGGCCGCTGTCGTCGGGGTGGACGCCGACGACTACACCTGGGTGGCGGCTGCCGTCGGCTCCAACGGCGCCGCGGGGTATCAGCTGGCGACGGGTGATCCCGTCATGGCGATCGGCGGGTTCAACGGCAGCGATCCGTCGCCGACGCTCGAGGAGTTCGAGCAGTACGTCGCTGATGGTGAGATCCATTACTTCGTCGGAGGGTCGATCGGCGCATCGAACGGCGGCAGCTCGGAGTCGAGCGACATCGCGGCCTGGGTCGAGGCGAACTTCACACCCACCGAGGTCGACGGGGTCACGCTCTACGACCTGACCGACCCCGTCGGCTGACCCGCCGTTCCACCGCATGACACGAACCGGACACCGCGCGCTGGCGCGGTGTCCGGTTCACCACGCGGTGCCCGACGGAGCCGGGACGGACGAGGAGGCGCGGTATCGTTGATCGTCCGCCCCCGTAGCTCAGCGGATAGAGCAGGAGCCTTCTAATCTCTTGGTCGCAGGTTCGATTCCTGCCGGGGGCACCACCACGCAGATCTCGCGGTGCTTCTCATCTCTTGGTCGCAGGTTCGATTCCTGCCGGGGGCACCAGGACGCAGATCTCGCGGTGCTTCTCATCTCTTGGTCGCAGGTTCGATTCCTGCCGGGGGCACCACCACGCGGCGATGACTCCTGCCAGACGGATCAGGCGAAGCGGAAGCAGTCGGTGGCGTCCGCGCGACTCCAGAACTCGCCGATCTCGACGAACCGTCGCTGACGGGCGATGAACCGCTTGGCCCGGTACTTCTCGCCCTGCGGGTCGGCGAACCGCTCGACGTACCCGAGCACCTCCCCGCCCGGTCGGGTGACCCGTGCCAGATCGTCACGGACCTGCACGAGTCGCAGACCCCCTCGGGTCTCGTCGAGCTGGAGTCGGGGTTCGTCGTGCGTGTGCGTGCTCGCCGAGGCGAGCGGGGTGTGCGGGGCGGGGAAGGCGGTGGTGGTCATGAGGTGCTCCTGAGGTCATCCGGCCGATGCTGTCGAGAACACCTCCGACGCTACGGTCGACCACCGACATTCCCGCGGGCGACCGCCCCCGATGGCGCGACCGCGACCGCGGCCCCCACCGCAACCTCGGCCCCCGCCCCTCAGACCGCCGCAGCCGCGCCCCGCCCGGTCAGCGCCCCGTGCCGTCGACCGCGAGCGGCTCGATCGCCGCCAGCTCGTCGTCCGTCAGCGCCGCGCCGTCCAGGGCGTCGAGGCTGTCGTCGAGCTGCGCGACGGACGACGCGCCGATGAGCGCGCTCGTGACCGCAGGCTGCCGCAGCACCCAGGTGAGGGCGAGCTGAGCGAGCGACTGGCCCCGCGCCTCCGCGATGCCGTTCAGTCCTCTGACCCGCTCGAGGTAGGTCTCGCTGAGGGCCTCCTCGGTGAACCAGCGGCCCTCGGCCATCCGGGAGCCCGCGGGCGCCTCGCCCGAGAGGTAGCGCCCGGTGAGCAGTCCGCCGGCGAGGGGCGAGAAGACGATCGATCCGACCCCGCGCTCGAGGAGGGTGTCGAAGAGGCCGTTCTCGGGCTTGCGGTCGAACATGTTGTAGCGCGGCTGGTGGATGAGCAGCGGCACCCCCTCGGCGGCGAGCGCGTCCGCCGCGGCGACCGTCTGCTCGGGCGAGTAGTTCGAGATGCCGGCGTAGAGCGCCTTGCCCTGGCGGACGGCCGTGGCGAGGGCGCCCATCGTCTCCTCGATCGGGGTCTCGGGATCGGGCCGGTGCGAGTAGAAGACGTCGACGTAGTCGAGACCCAGGCGACCGAGGCTCGCGTCGAGCGACGAGAGCAGGTACTTGCGCGAACCGCCGTCGCCGTACGGACCCGGCCACATGTCGTAGCCGGCCTTCGACGACACGACGAGCTCGTCGCGGTACGGGCGCAGGTTCGCGGCGATGATGCGACCGAACTGCTCTTCGGCCGAACCGTAGGGAGGGCCGTAGTTGTTAGCGAGGTCGAAGTGGGTGACGCCGCGGTCGAACGCGCGGAGGACGATGTCGCGCTGGGTCTCGAGGGCGCGATCGGTGCCGAAGTTGTTCCAGAGACCGAGCGAGATGCGCGGCAGTCGGAGGCCGCTCCGGCCGGTGCGGACGTAGTCGAGCTTCGAGTACCGTGCGTCGTCGGCGACGTAGGGGGTGAAGGGTGATCTCATGGCAACACCCTAGGGCGCGGCGGTGCTGGCGCCCCGGTCTTCTCGGTGGGCGGGGGAGTACATTGCGGGCGAGGGCGACCCGTGGGTCAGCTGACCCCGTGTCGTCACCGTTCTCCGTCGCCTCGCTGCCGCGGGCGACGACCTACAGAGAGGTGCTCGACGATGAGCGACCAGACGACGACGAGACAGACCTGGGTGGCCGTCGGCCCCTCCGGGACGGTCGGCTCCATCCATCGCACGGACGAGGGCTTCGCGGTCCGAATGCCCTCGCGCGACGCCGACGGCGCGGTGTTCCCCACTCTTGCCGTGGCGAAGAGCGCGCTGTTCGCGGCGCTCGGACCCGGCGCCGACTACCCGGAGTTCCGCGAGCACTGACGCCGGCCGCAGATAGCGGCCGCTGGCACCGGGCGCGGTCATGATCCCTCCCCGGTCGACCCGTCGCCGTCGCCGTCCACAGGGAGGCGCGGTGCGGGTCGATCCGCGGCCCCGCGGTCACGAGACTCGCCCCATGACCGACATCATCACCCTCACAGGGACCATCGCCACCGATCCGCGCACCGTCACGACCGAGGCCGGCCTCGACATCGCCAGCTTCCGCCTCGCGAGCACCATCCGTCGCTATGACCGCTCCACCGACACCTGGTCCGACGGCGAGACGAACTGGTACACCGTCACCGCCTTCAGGGCCATCGCCGGCAACGTCGCGGCCAGCGTCAAGAAGGGCGATCGCGTGCTCGTCACGGGCCGCCTCCGAGTGCGCCCCTGGCAGAACGGCGACCGATCGGGCACCACCGTCGAGATCGACGCCGACGCGATGGGACACGACCTCCGCTGGGGTCGATCGACCTTCACCCGGTCGTCGGCCGCCGTCGTCGCGCCGTCGTCGAACGACGCACCCGAGCGGGTCGAGCAGCCCGAGCAGGCGGACGACACGGACGGCGTGGACGCCGAGGAGGCGCGGCGCGGGTCTCCCACGACGCCCGCCGCCGACGGATGGTCGGTCGCGCCCCTCGGCGCCGACGAGTCGGGTGCCTCGTCGCCCGGTGCCGACGGGCCGGGCGTGCGCGACCTCGAGAGCATCGACACGCCCTTCTGATCGACCCGTAGAATCGGCAGCGGCTCCGCCCGGGCCGCATGATCGTCCGCGAAGAGGAAGGCCCGCCGTGCCCCGCTCGCGTCTCGCGCCGTCCGCCGTGGTGCTGCTGGTCCTGGCCCTCGGGGCGGCGGGCTGCACCTCGAGCCCCGACCCGGTCGCGACCGACCCCGTGCCGAGCGCATCCGCGTCGGCGGCGGCCACCTCCCTCGCGGCGGACGCCCCGATCGACGAGGCCCGCGCCTTCTTCGACCGGGTCAACAGCTCGTACCTCGACGGCGGGGGAGCGACCGACGGTCGGTCGCTCGTCGACAACCTCGTCGCGGCCGGGTTCGACAAGGCCGACATGCAGGTCACGAGCGACACGACGTCGATCGGTCGAGAGGCCGACTCGATCCAGTTCTCCGTGCTGCGCGGCGAAGACTGCCTCGTCGGTCAGGCGGGGTCGACCGGCTACTCCAGCCAGGTCGCCCCGGTGCTCGGCACGGGCGACTGCCTGATCGGCACGACGCGGACCATCGACTGGTGACCCGGGCGCCATGGGCGCCCTCCTCTTCGTTCTCACCCACCGGGGCGCATCGCCCTGCCCGATAGACTGGACCCCATGGCCGAATACATTTACTCGATGGTGCGCGCCCGCAAGGCGGTCGGCGACAAGCTGATCCTCGACGACGTCACGATGTCGTTCATCCCAGGCGCCAAGATCGGTGTCGTGGGGCCCAACGGCGCCGGCAAGTCGACGATCCTGAAGATCATGGCGGGGCTCGACACCCCCAGCAACGGCGAGGCGAAGCTCAGCCCCGGCTACACCGTCGGCATCCTCATGCAAGAGCCAGAGCTCGACGAGACCAAGACCGTGCTCGAGAACGTCCAGGAGGGCGTCGGTCCGATCAAGCAGAAGCTCGACCGCTTCAACGAGGTGTCGGCAGCCATGGCCGAGCCCGACGCCGACTTCGATGCGCTGCTCGCCGAGATGGGCACCCTCCAAGAGGACATCGACGCCGCCGACGCCTGGGATCTCGACTCGCAGCTCGAGCAGGCGATGTCCGCCCTCCGCACGCCCCCGGGCGACGCGGAGGTCGCCAACCTCTCCGGTGGTGAGAAGCGCCGCGTCGCGTTGTGCAAGCTGCTGCTGCAGAAGCCCGACCTCCTCCTGCTCGACGAGCCCACCAACCACCTCGACGCCGAGAGCGTGCTCTGGCTCGAGCAGCACCTCAGCAAGTACCCCGGCGCCGTGCTCGCCGTGACCCACGACCGGTACTTCCTCGACCACGTCGCCGAGTGGATCGCCGAGGTCGACCGCGGTCGTCTCTACCCCTACGAGGGCAACTACTCGACCTACCTCGAGAAGAAGGGCGAGCGCCTGCAGGTGCAGGGCAAGAAAGACGCCAAGCTGGCGAAGCGCCTCGCCTCCGAGCTCGAGTGGGTCCGCAGCAACGCCAAGGGCCGCCAGGCGAAGTCCAAGGCGCGTCTGGCCCGCTACGAAGAGATGGCGAACGAGGCCGAGCGCACACGCACCCTCGACTTCGAGGAGATCGTGATCCCCGTCGGGCCGCGACTCGGCTCGCAGGTCATCGACGCGCACAAGCTGCACAAGTCCTTCGGCGACCGCGTCCTGATCGACGATCTCTCGTTCACGCTGCCCCGCAACGGCATCGTCGGCGTCATCGGCCCGAACGGCGTCGGCAAGACGACCCTGTTCAAGACGGTCGTCGGTCTCGAGCCGCTCGACGGCGGCGAGCTCAAGGTCGGCGAGACGGTCGACATCTCGTACGTCGACCAGAGCCGCGGCGGCATCGACCCGAACAAGAACCTGTGGGAGGTCGTCTCCGAGGGGCACGACTACATCCAGGTCGGCAAGACCGAGATCCCGTCGCGGGCTTACGTCTCGCAGTTCGGATTCAAGGGCCCCGATCAGCAGAAGAAGGCCGGTGTGCTCTCCGGTGGTGAGCGCAACCGCCTCAACCTGGCGCTCACCCTCAAGCAGGGCGGCAACCTCCTGCTGCTCGACGAGCCCACGAACGACCTGGACGTCGAGACCCTCGGCAGCCTCGAGAACGCTCTGCTCGAGTTCCCCGGCTGCGCCGTGGTCATCACCCACGACCGGTGGTTCCTCGACCGCATCGCGACGCACATCCTCTCGTGGGAGGGGCTGAACGACGACGGCACGCCGAAGTGGTACTGGTTCGAGGGCAACTTCGAGGCGTACGAAGAGAACAAGATCGAACGTCTCGGTGCCGACGCCGCCAAGCCCAGCTCGGCGACGTACCGCAAGCTGACCCGCGACTGAGATGACCCGCCTGCACGTTCCGACCCGGGTCCGCTGGAGCGACCTCGACGGGTACCGGCACGTGAACAACGCGTCGATGCTGCGCCTCCTCGAAGAGGCGCGCATCGACGCGTTCTGGTCCACCGACGGCGAGGTCGACCAGACATCGGGTGCGGCGGTGCTCGACGGCAGCCCCGGTGCCGACACGATGACCCTCATCGCGCGTCAGGAGCTCGAGTACCTGCTGCCCATCCCGTACCTCAGGGCGCCGCTCGACATCCAGGTCTGGGTCGGACGGCTCGGCGGCGCCAGCCTCGAGGTCTGCTACGAGGTGTGGTCACCCCTCGGCGTCGAACCGCCGCAGCTCTTCACCAAGGCGGCGACGACCATCGTGCTCGTCGACACGCCGACGAACACGCCGCGACGCATCTCGGCCCGCGAACGCGCCGCATGGGAGCCCTTCGTCGAGCCTCCGCTGACCTTCCGTCGTCGCTGAGTCGCGCCTCACCGAACCCACGTCCGAGTACGGCGGGCGGCCCCGAGCGACCCCGCCCGGCCTCGTACCGCCGTCAGGCCCGGGGGACGCGGATCATGCCCTCCTGCGCGACGCTGGCGAGCAGTCGACCCGAACCGTCGTAGATGCGACCGAGCGCGAGCCCGCGCCCGCCGGTGGCGTTCGGGCTCTCCTGGACGTAGAGCATCCACTCGTCGGCACGGCCCGGGCGGTGCCACCACATCGCGTGGTCGAGGCTCGCGGCCTTGAGGCCGGGGGTGATCATCGGCACGCCGTGCCGACGGTAGATCGTCTCGAGCAGCGTGTAGTCGCTGGCGTAGAGCAGGGCGGCGCGGTGCAGGTCGAGGTCGTCGGGCAACGGCGACGTCGCCTTCATCCACACGGCCTGGTGCGCCACCCGGGCGCCGTCGATCGTGAAGTAGACGGGCGAGGGCACGTGCCTCATGTCGAACGGGCGGGCGGCCCAGGCGCGGGCCACGGGGTGGTCGACGGCCGACAGCAGCTCGGAGTCGCTCGGCACGTCGTCGGGCCCCGGGAGGTCCGTCGGCATCTCGACCTGGTGGTCGAGGCCGTCGTCGAGGGTCTGGAACGAGGCGATCATCGACAGGATGGGCACGCCGTCCTGTGACGCCTGAGTCCGTCGGGTGGCGAACGACCGCCCGTCGTGGATCCGGTCGACCGTGAACGTGATGGGGATGCTGAGATCGCCGGGGCGGAGGAAGTACGCGTGCAGCGAGTGCACCGCGCGCTCGCCGCCGATCGTCCGCTGAGCGGCGACCAGCGACTGGGCCATCACCTGACCGCCGAAGACGCGCCCCAGGGGTTCCCACTGAGAGGTGCCGGTGAAGACGTCTTGGCCGCCGACGTTGCCCGCGGGGGCCAGGTCGAGGGTGGCGAGCAGGCTCTGCAGCGGATCGTCGGTCATCCGATGTAGTTTAGGGGGCCGATGAGCACGACATTCACCCTCCCCGACTCCCTTTCCCTCAGCGACCTCGCGACCTATCTGGGGCGGGCGGGCCGGGTCGAAGACGGCTCCGTTCGTCTCATCGCCGGCTCCGGCGTGCTCGCGGTCTACACGGCCGTCTTCTACCCCCTCGGGCTGCTCGACGAGAGCCCCACGGTGCTCGGTCTCCGCACCTACCAGCTCGACGATTCGCCCGTCTTCGACGCCGTGGTGCCCGTCCGGTCGATGAAGGAGCGGCTGGTCAGGCTGCAGAACGACGTCGTCGACCCCACGGCGCCGGTCACGGTGTCGCTTCCGGTCGAGGTCAACACGGTCACCTGGGCCGCGATCTCCCCGCCGCGCGGCGGCTGGTCACCGCTGCCGGGCGCCGACGAGGGCGTCCTGCGGGCGACGGCGACCTCGGGCATCGACGAGATCGCGGCGGCGCTGCCCGAGAACGCCGGCGAGCAGATCGTGCACCGCGTGCGCTCCGAGGTCTGGTCGCGCTCCGTCCCGGGTCTCGAGCATGTGCCCGCCGGGGCCGCCTTCGCCGGTCTGAGTCTCGGGTTCCTGGTCGAGGGCGACGAGGTCGCGCTCTTCGAGACCGGCCCGTGGACGCGGCTGACGACCAGTCGGGGCCACGTGCTCGTCAAGCGCCGCGCCTCCTTGCTCGGCGGCTGACGCGACGGCGAGCCGACCTGCACGCAGCGGTCGCGATCCGGACGGTCGCCGAGGAGGCGCGGGTCGCCCGGGCGGGCACCCGCCGGTCAGGCGGACGGCGCGTTCACCATCGCGTGGGCGGCGCGTTCGAGGTAGGCCCAGAGGGTGGCGTCGTCGAGCGGCGACAGCGACAGCTCGTCGACGGCCGTGCGCATGTGCAGCAGCCAGCGGTCGCGCGCTTCGGGTGTCACGGTGAAGGGCGCGTGGCGCATGCGCAGGCGAGGGTGCCCGCGCTCCTGGCTGTAGGTCGTCGGTCCGCCCCAGTACTGCTCGAGGAACCCGGTCAGTCGCTGGATCGCCCCCTCGAGGTCGGCTTCGGGGTACATCGGCCAGAGCACGTCGTCGTGCCGGACCCCTTCGTAGAAGCGCCGCACGAGTCGCTCGAAGGTCGGCCGACCGCCGATCTGCTGCCAGAAGTTGCCCTGGGCGGCGTCCTGTCCGAGACCGGCGCGGAGGGTGACGGGCTGCCCCGCGCCTCCTGCGCTCGGGGGGCCGACGGGAAGACCAGGGCCGCCGCCGAGACCGGACGACGGGGGAGTCGGGGGCAGATCGGTCACTTGCGCTTGCCCTTCGGGATGTGCGGCGT
Source organism: Frigoribacterium sp. AC394 (assembly GCF_979258095.1). Taxonomy (NCBI): domain Bacteria; kingdom Bacillati; phylum Actinomycetota; class Actinomycetes; order Micrococcales; family Microbacteriaceae; genus Frigoribacterium; species Frigoribacterium sp. AC394. Next base: position 2,961,411 of record NZ_OZ409834.1, read on the forward strand.
CGGGGAGGTGCGGGGCGGGCGTGCGCCCTGGACGGAGGAGGCGCTGTCGAAGCCCGTCAGGACGACGCTGGTCAGCGACGGCAGCACGATGTCGAGCGCATCGGTGGTCTTCTTCAGCCGGGAGCGCAGCTCGCGGTCGACGGTGTCGCGATCGGACGACCTCGTCTTCACGACGATGCGGATGACGACGTGCTCTTCGGCGATCGACTGGATGCCCCAGACCTCGGGCGTCTCGAGGATCGCGCGCTTCCAGCGGGGGACGGCGGCGAGCTCGGTCGCGGTCGCGAGCATGGCGTCCTGCACCTGGTCGACGTCGGCGGAGTAGGGCACGGCGAGGTCGATGACGACGCGGGTCCAGCCCTGAGACATGTTGCCGACCCGGAGGATCTCGCCGTTGCGGACGAACCAGAGGACGCCGTTGACGTCTCGGATCTGCGTCACACGGATGCCGACGGCCTCGACGACCCCGGCGGCCGGCCCGACGTCGACCACGTCGCCGACCCCGAGCTGGTCTTCGGCGACCATGAAGACGCCGTTCAGCAGGTCTTTGACGATGTTCTGGGCGCCGAAGGCGAGACCCGCGCCGACGACGCTGGCCGCCCCGACGATGGCGACGATGTCGAAGTTGAGCTCGCCGAGCACGAGCACGAGGGCGATGCCGGCGATCAGCACGGTCACGACGTTGTTGAGCACGCTGCCGAGGGTGCGCGTGCGCTGCACGACGCGGACGGCCTGAAGCGGCGAGGCCATCAGCGCCTGCGTGTCGTCGACGTTCTGCTTGCGCTTGATGCCGTTGACGACCTGATCGACGATCCGACGGATGGTGAAGTGCAGCGCCACCCGGAGGAGCACCGCGACGATGATGATGCCCGCGATGCGGATGGGGACGCCCCACATCTGCCAGAAGGCCTCCCAGTCGAAGTCGACGGGGGCGGCGGGATCGGTGCCGGCGGCGAGGAGGAGGAGAGTCATCGTCGACAAGTGAAGCACGGGACGACGGGTCTCTGCGGTGAGGCCGCTGAACGCCGAAGCGGCAGACCCTGTGAGAGGGTCTGCCGCTTCGGATGCGGGGCGGTGCCGGCCGGTCGGCCGGTCGGCCGTCCGGCTAGCGCTCGTCCGCCGCCTGGGCGCGCAGGGCGCGCTCGACGCCCGAGACGCTCTCGCTGACGATGCGGCGGAGGGCCGGCACGTCGGGGTTGGCCTCGAGCCACGCGTACGACGCGTCGACGAGGGCCTGGTCGGCGAGGCCGGCCGGGTACAACCCCGAGACGAGCGTGTCGGCGATGTGGTAGCTGCGCGACTCCCAGATGCCCGTGAGCGACGAGAAGTACCGGTCGACGAGCGGCTGCAGGATCGCCGGGTCGTTCGCGTGCTGGAACCCGAGCGTCGTGGCCCGCACGATGGCGTTGGGCTGGTCGGCGCTGTCGACGATCGAGGCGAAGGCGGCCTCCTTGCCCGCGGTCGTCGGGAGGGTCGCTCGCGCACGGGCGGCGGCCTGCGCGCCGTTGGCCGTGTTGTCGGCGGCCAGGGCCTCGTCGATCTCGGCCTCGCCGGCGCCGCCGACGAGCACGAGGCCCTCGAGCAGCTGCCAGCGGAGGTCGGTGTCGACGGTGAGGCCCTCGAGGGCGACCGATCCGTCGATCAGACCGGCCAGCGCCTCCTTGTGGGCCTCGGTCGACGCGATCGCCGCGAAGAACGTGACGAACTGGAACTGGGCGTCCGACCCGGCCTCGGTGGCCTGCGCCAGGGCCCAGAGGCCGTCGCCGACCTCCGTTACCGTGGAGGCGCGACGCGCGGGGGCGACGTAGCTGCGGGCCGTCTGCAGCAGCTGCGAGAGCGTCGTGCGGATGGTCGTCGACTCGGTCTCGGTCGCGATGTTGTCGAGCACGAGGCGGACGTAGTCGGAGGGCGAGGTCTCGGCGTCGCGGGTGGCGTCCCAGACGGAGCCCCAGACGAGGGCGCGCGCCAGCGGGTCGGCGATCTCCGAGAGGTGCGCCAGCGCCGTCTCGAGCGAGGTCTCGTCGAGACGGATCTTCGCGTAGGCGAGGTCGTCGTCGTTGATGAGCACGAGGTCGCCGCGCGTCAGGCCGACGAGCTCGGGCACCTCGGTGCGGGTGCCGTCCACGTCGATCTCGACACGGTCGGTGCGGACCAGCGAGCCGCCCTGCAGGGCGTAGAGGCCGATCGCGAGACGGTGCGGGCGGATCGTCGGGTAGTCGGCCGCCGCCTCCTGCAGCACGGCGAACGAGGTGATGACGCCGTCGGCGTCGACCTCGAGCTCGGGGCGGAGGGTGTTGACGCCCGCCGTCTCGAGCCACAGCTCCGACCAGCTGGTCAGCTCGCGACCCGAGGTGGCCTCGAGCTCGACGAGGAGGTCGCTGAGCTCGGTGTTCGAGTGGTGGTGCTTCTGGAAGTACGCGGCGACGCCGGCGTAGAACGCGTCGATGCCGACCCAGGCGACCAGCTGCTTCAGAACCGAGCCGCCCTTGGCGTACGTGATGCCGTCGAAGTTGACCTGGACGTCCTCGAGGTCGTTGATCGTGGCGACGACGGGGTGGGTCGAGGGCAGCTGATCCTGACGGTAGGCCCAGCTCTTCTCCATCGCCTGGAAGGTCGTCCAGGCCTCGGTCCACTCGGTGGCCTCGGCCGTCGAGATGGTCGACGCCCATTCGGCGAACGACTCGTTCAGCCAGAGGTCGTTCCACCACTTCATGGTGACGAGGTCGCCGAACCACATGTGGGCGAGCTCGTGCAGGATCGTGACGACGCGGCGCTCCTTGATGGCGTCGGTCACCTTGCTGCGGAACACGTACGTCTCGACGAAGGTCACGGCGCCCGCGTTCTCCATCGCGCCGGCGTTGAACTCGGGCACGAAGAGCTGGTCGTACTTCTCGAACGGGTACGCGTACTGGAACTTCTCCTCGTAGTACGCGAAGCCCTGGCGGGTCTTCTCGAAGATGTAGTCGGCGTCGAGGAACTCGGTGAGCGAGCGACGCGTGAAGATGCCGAGGGGGATGGTGCGGCCGTCGGCGCTCGTGAGGTCGCTGCGGACGACGTCGTAGGGGCCCGCGATGATCGCGGTGATGTAGCTCGAGAGCACGGGCGTGGGCGCGAAGGTCCAGGTGCCGGTCTCGCCGTCGACGACGGGCTCGGGGGTCGTCTGGTTGCTGACGACCTGCCAGCGGGCGGGCGCCGTGACGGTGAACTGGAACGTCGCCTTGAGGTCGGGCTGCTCGAACACGGCGAAGACCCGGCGGCTGTCGGGCACCTCGAACTGCGAGTAGAGGTAGACCTCGCCGTCGACGGGGTCGACGAAGCGGTGCAGACCCTCGCCTGTGTTGGTGTACTCGGCGTCGGCGACGACCTCGAGCACGTTCTCGGCCGCGAGGCCGTCGAGCTGGATGCGCACGCCGTCCGAGACGGCCGCGGCGTCGAGCGCCGTGCCGTTCAGCACCACCGAGTGGACGGTGCGGGTGAGGGCGTCGATGAAGGTCGAGGCGCCCGGGGTCGCGGTGAAGCGCACGGTGGTCGTGCTGCCGAACACCTCGTCGCCGCGGGTCAGGTCGAGGTCGATCTCGTACGACTGCACGTCGACGATGCTCTTGCGCTCCTGCGCTTCGACGCGGGTGAGGTTCTCTCCGGGCACGCTGGCTCCATCCGTATAGGTAGTGAGGGGACTCGTGGTCCGCTGAAAGCCTAGACCGGCCGTCGTGGCGCGGGGTGTTGACTGGGGCGATGACCGACACCGTCGCCCCCGCTCCCCGAACCGCCGTCGACTTCTGGTTCGACCCGTCGTGCCCCTGGGCCTGGATGACCAGCCGCTGGATCGACGAGGTCGCCGCGCACCGCGATCTCGACGTGACCTTCCACATCATGAGCCTCGCCGTGCTCAACGAGGACAACGACGTCAGCGACGAGTACAAGGCGAACTTCGCCCGCATGCTCCGCTACACGCGTCTCGTCACGGCCGTCGGCGAGCTGCACGGGCAGTCCGCCGTCAAGCCCCTCTACGACGCCCTCGGCACGCGCATCCACCCCGGCGGCGAGACCGACGCCGACGTGGTCATCCCCGCGGCGCTCGCCGAGGTCGGCCTGCCCGCCGACCTCGCGCGGTACGCCGACACCGACGAGTACGACGCGCAGATGCGCGCCAGCCACTTCGACGGGATCGAGCGCGTCGGACAGGACGTCGGCACGCCGGTGATCGCCGTGAACGGCACCGCCTTCTTCGGGCCGGTCATCTCACCCGCGCCGAAGGGCGACGAGGCCGCGCGCCTCTGGGACGGCGTCGTGGCCGTCGCCTCGTACCCGGGGTTCTTCGAGATCAAGCGCACCCGCACGGTCGGGCCGATCTTCGACTGACGACCCGCGCCTCCTCGGCTCGACGGCCCCGCCGCCGAGGAGGCGCAGGTCGCGATCCGTCCGCCGGCCCGGTTCTATGATGATCACCATGCGCATCCACGTGGCGACCGATCACGCCGGCCTCGAGTTCAGCCAGACGGTCATCCAGCACCTCTCCGACGCGGGCCACGACGTGACCGACCACGGGCCGACCTCGTACGAGCCCCTCGACGACTACCCGTCGTTCTGCATCGCGGCGGCGAGGGCGGTCGTCCGCGATCAGCGCAAGGGCCACGACGCGCTCGGCGTGGTCTTCGGCGGTTCGGGCAACGGCGAGCAGATCGCCGCGAACAAGGTCGCGGGCGTGCGAGCCGCACTGGTCTGGAACGACTCGACCGCCCGTCTGGCCCGACAGCACAACGACGCCAACGTGATCGCCATCGGCGCGCGTCAGCACACCGAGTCCGAGGCGCTCGCCTTCATCGACGCCTTCGTCGCCGAGCCCTTCAGCCACGACGAGCGTCATGCGCGACGCATCGCGCAGGTCGGCGAGTACGAGACCACCGGGGCCATCGCCGGGCACCCGGTCGACTGACGACGTAACGTCGAGTGCGGCGGGCGCCCCGGTCGGGGTCCCCGCCGCTTCGTCGTCCCGGCCCCGCCGCCGGGACCTCACCCCGAGAGAGGGAGCACCGTGCCCGAGGGTCATTCCGTCCACCGCATCGCCAACCAGTTCGAGCAGAGCTTCGTCGGGCACCGAGCCGCGGTCAGCTCGCCTCAGGGGCGCTTCGCGGCCGGGGCCGAGAGGCTCGACGGCGCGACCATGGTGGCCGCGAAGGCCGTCGGCAAGCAGATGTTCCTCGAGTTCGACAACGGGCTCTGGCTGCACGTGCACCTGGGGCTCTACGGGGCCTGGGACTTCGCGGGCGAGATCGCGACGGGGCACTCGATGGCCGAGTCGCGGCGTCGCCGGGCCGCCACGCGCAAGGCCGAGAACGCCCCCGACGACGACGGCGAGCACTCGATGGCGAGCATCGGAGCGCCGCGCACGAGTCGGGTGCGCATGGCCGAGCAGGAGAAGGCCGAAGACGACATCGAGTCGTTCCCGCCCGAGCCGGTCGGCCAGGTGCGGGTGCGGCTGCTCACCGACACGGCGGTCGGCGACCTGCGCGGTCCGACGAAGTGCGAGGTGCTCGACGCGGCGGGAGTCGACATGGCGATCGCCAAGCTCGGCCCCGACCCGCTGGTCGACTCGCCCAAGAAGGGCGCCGACCGGTTCGTGTCCGTCGCGGGGAAGAAGCGCACCCCGATCGGTCTGCTGCTGATGGATCAGAGCGTCGTCAGCGGCATCGGCAACATCTACCGGGCCGAACTGCTCTTCCGGGCGCGGCTCGACCCGCACACCCCCGGCAATCAGGTGCCCGAAGAGGCGCTGCGCGCGCTCTACAAGGACTGGACGAAGCTGCTGAAGAGCGGCGTCGAGCTGGGCCAGATGATGACCATGGACGGTCTGACGAAGGCGCAGCACGCCAAGGCCCTCCGCAGCCGCGCCGACCGGCACTGGGTCTATCACCGCGAAGGACTGCCCTGCCGGGTCTGCGGCACGAACATCGTCATGGAGATGGCCGCGGGTCGGAAGCTCTACTGGTGCCCGACCGACCAGACTTGAGCCCATGCGGCACACCCCCACGTTCGTCCTGACCGATGTCGACGAGGTCAGGCGCCTGATCCGCGAGAACCCGTGGGCGACCATCGTGTCTCACACGGCCGCGGGCATCGTCGCGTCGCACTACCCCGTGGTGCTCGAGCCCGCCGACCCGGCCGACCCCGACGCGATCTCCATCGTCAGCCACGTCGGCCGACCCGACGAGCGTTCGCACGAGCTCGGCGAGCACGAGGCCATGGTGATCATCCAGGGCCCGCACGGCTACATCTCGCCGGGCTGGTACCCCGCCGAGCAGATCGTCCCGACCTGGAACCACGTCACCGCGCATCTCTGGGGCGTCCCCGAGATCCTGTCCGACGACGAGAACTTCAGAGTGCTCGGCGAGCTCGTCGACCACTTCGAGAACGTGATGCCCGAACCCGTGTCGCTCGCTCTCGACGAGGAGGGCTCCCGCCGCGTCGCGAAGGGCACCGTCGGCATCCGCCTGCGGGTGACGCGGTTCGACGCCCGTCTCAAGCTCAGTCAGAACAAGCCGCCCGAGGTCGTCGACCGCATCGTCGACGAGCTCGAGCACGGCCGGCACTACGCGCAGCCGGCGCTGGCCGCCGAGATGCGACGGGTGCGCGACCGATGAGCCTCGTCGACGCCCCGACCGGGGGAGCCGAGGAGGCGCGGGGCCTGATCCTGACGGACGCCCGCCTCGTCGGCAGCGACGGCTCCCCGGTCGACGTGCTGATCGAGTCGGGCGAGGTCTCGGCGATCGCCTCCGGGATCACCCCGGCTCCCGGCGTCGACGTGGTCGACCTCGGCGGGCGCTGGCTCGCACCCGGTCTCTGGGACTCGCACGTGCACATGGACCAGTGGGCGCTCGCCCGGCGGCGACTCGACCTCTCGACGGCCCGCTCCGCCGCGCACGCGGCGTCGCTCGTCGGCGAGAAGCTGCGCGCCGACCCGCCGCCGAGCGGGCAGCCCCTCGTCGGCTACGGCTTCTTCGACGCCCTGTGGGCCGACGAGCCGACCCACGGGGTGCTCGACTCCGTCAGCGGCGACGTGCCCGTCGTGCTGGTCAGCAACGACCTGCACGCGGCGTGGCTCGACTCCGCGGCCCTGGCACGATACGGCTACGGCGGCCACCCGACGGGTCTGCTGCGCGAGCAGGACGCCTTCGACGTCAGCACGCGGGTGAGCGCGGTCCCCGACGAGCTGCTCGACGGATGGGTGGCCGACGCGTCCGCCGCCGCGGCCGCGCGTGGCGTCGTCGGCATCGTGGATCTCGAGATGTCGTTCTCGATCGACCGGTGGGCGCGACGGGTCGCCGGTGGCGACCGCAGCCTCCGGGTGTCGGCCGGCGTCTACCCCGCCGACCTCGACCGGGTGATCGCGCGGGGACTCCGCACCGGCGACGTCATCGACGGCACCGGGGGGCTCGTGACCATGGGCCCGTTCAAGATCATCACCGACGGGTCGTTGAACACCCGCACCGCCTTCTGCCACGACCCGTACAGGGGTCTCGAGGGCACCCCCGCGGCTCGGGGGCTGTCCGCCTACGACGCCGACGAGCTCGTCGACTGGCTGCGCCGCGCCTCCTCGGCCGGACTGGTCCCGGCGGTGCACGCCATCGGCGACGCCGCGAACGCCCTCGCCCTCGACGCCCTCGAGGCGGTCGGCTGCGGGGGGAGCATCGAGCACGCGCAGCTCGTCGACGCCCACGACGTCGCACGGTTCGCCCGGCTCGGCATCGTCGCGAGCGTGCAGCCCGAGCACGCGATGGACGACCGCGACGTCGCCGACCGCCTGTGGGCGGGGCGCACCGATCGCGCCTTCGCCTTCGAGTCGCTCGCCGCCGCCGGCGTGACGCTGCGGCTCGGGTCCGATGCGCCCGTGGCGCCGCTCGACCCCTGGGTGTCGATGGCCGCCGCCGTGTCGCGGTCCCGCGACGGACGCGAGGCCTGGCACCCCGAGCAGCGTCTGGTCTCGTCGGTCGCGCTCGCGGCCTCGACTCGCGGGCGATCGTCGGTCGAGGCGGGATCGGTGGCGGACCTCGTCGTGACGGAGTCCGACCCGCTGTCGGCGGCGGACGCCGACCTCCGGGCGTTCGACGTCGCGGCGACGCTGCTGGGCGGCCGGTTCACCCACGTCGCGCTCGGCTGACCCGGGCGTCGGCGGTCCGCTCCCGCGCAGGCGGGGCACGACGAAGGCCGCCGCCCCGAGGGGCGACGGCCTCCGATCGTCTGGAGCGGGAGTCTCAGCCGGCGACGTGCGCGGCGAGGAACCAGCGGTCCTTCTCGAGGCCGCGCGAGATCTCGATGGCGACGTCCTGGCTGGAGGCGTCCAGCTCACCGAGCTCGTCGATGGCGGTGCGGACCGCGACGAGCGAGGCGTCGATCTGGGCCACGAGCTCGGCGATCGTGGTGTCGATCTGGTTGAAGCCGGGCGAGGTGGGCGGGATGACCGTGTTGGCGGCGACGGTGGCGATGCGCCCGTCGACGGGCAGCCCGAGGGCGACGACGCGCTCCGCGGCGAGGTCGGCCCACTCTCGTGCGTGGTCGACGACCACGTCGATCAGCTCGTGGACGGCGATGAACGCGATGCCGCGGACATGCCAGTGGGCCTGCTTGCCGTTGACCGACAGCGCGGTCATGTCGGTGACGATCTGGCTGAGGAACTGGGCGACGCCGGCAGCGACGTCGGGGTCGACGGATCCCTGGGGGACGGTGCGGGTGAGGTCGGTCATGACGTGGTCCTTTCCTTGACGATGGGGTCAACGCTAGAGGTCTGAGAAGATTCCGCAAGCAAGCTGAGGCTCGGCTCACGAAGGCCAGCCTCGCCTCACCGAGATCGTCGGAGGCGGGGGATAACCCCACCCGGGTTCCGGTCGCTGGCACCATGGGTCGGACGCCGGCCGTCGACCAGGCTCGACAGCATGAACCAGGAGACCCCCATCACGACCCCCAACCCCTACCTCTCGCCGCCGCGGCAGGCCGGCGGCTACGCCCGACGCTGGCGCGGCCTGCCCCGCGAGCTCGGCTACATCGCGCTGTCGGCGGTGCTCGTGGTTGTGGTGCTCATCGCGGCCAACATCGCCCTCCGCGGGTGGGAGACCTCCGGCGGCTACATCGCGAGCCTCCTGTCGCTCGCCGTCGTGGTGTTCGTCTCCCTCTGGGCGGCGCGCTGGTTCGGCACCTTCGAGGTGACGCGGCTGCGGTGGGCCTCCGACCGCCCGATCCGCCCCGTCGACTGGACCCCGAACACGACGTGGGGTCGCTCCGACAAGCGCATCGTCCGCGCCGTGTCCGTCGTCGCGAACCCGCACTACTGGCTCTACCTCCTCTACGCGGTCATCGTCTTCCCCGCGGTCGCCGGGTTCACCTCGTTCGTCACGTTCGCGGCGCTCGCCGTCCCGCTGGGGATCGTATTCCTGGGCGTGCTGATCCTCACCGCCGTCGTGCCGTGGAACATCTACTCCCTGGGCGACGCGCTCAGCGGGTCGACCGTCGGGTTCATGGCCCTCGCCGTGGGCGTGGTCGTCCTCGCCGCGGTCGTCCTGCTGCTGCCGTACGTGCTGCACGGGTTCGTCGTCATGCACCAGGCGATCGCCGCCGCCATGCTCGGCGGGTTCCGCTCCGACGAGCTCGAGGTGGAGCTCGCCGACCGCGAGATCTCCCGCACGGCGGCCCTCTCCGCCGAGGGCACGGCGCTCCGCCGCCTGGAACGCGACATCCACGACGGCCCGCAGCAGCGACTCGTCCGGCTCCAGATGGATCTCGCCGCCGCCTCCCGCGCCGTCGACAGCGACCCCGACAAGAGCCGGAGCCTCATCGAGGAGGCGCGGGTGCAGTCCCAGGAGGCCCTCGAGGAGCTGCGGGCGCTGTCCCGCGGCTTCGCGCCTCCTCTGCTCCTCGACCGCGGTCTGCTCGCCGCCCTCGAGTCGCTGGTCGACCGGGCGACGATCCCGACCACGCTGCTCGACCGGGTGCCCGCCCATGTGATCCTCCCGGTCGACATCGAGCGCAACGCGTACTTCATCGCCTCCGAGCTGGTCACGAACATCGGCAAGCACGCCGAGGCGTCGTCGGCCGACATCGTGGTGCGCACGCGGCAGGCGCCCGACGGCACGGGGCTGCTCCTCGAGCTCGTGGCCACCGACGACGGCCGCGGCGGGGCGGGGCTCCGCGACGGGCACGGCCTGGCCGGGGTGCAGGAGCGCCTGGTCGGACTCGGCGGGTTCCTCGACATCTCGAGCCCGGCGGGCGGGCCGACAATCGTGACGGTGAGCATCCCGCTGACCGGGAGCCCCACGCCGCCGACGACACCGACGGAGACCGTGGTCTCCCTAGACTGACCGGATGGCCGACAGCACCCTCGATCCTGCCCTCCGTGTGGTCGTCGCCGACGACTCCGTGCTGCTGCGCGAAGGACTCGTCCGACTGCTCGACGAGATCGGGGTCGTGGTCGTCGGGGCCTACGGCGACGCCGACGAGCTGCTCGCCGCGCTCGACGCGGACCTCCCCGACGTGGCCGTCCTCGACGTGCGCATGCCCCCCTCGCACACCGACGAGGGAGTGCGCGCGGCCATCGAGATCCGCTCGCGTCGCCCCGGCACGTCGATCCTGCTGCTCTCGCAGTACGTCGAGGTGGCCTACGCCCGAGACCTCCTCGAGGCGGGCTCCGGGGGAGTCGGCTACCTCCTGAAAGACCGCATCGCGTCGCTCGACGAGTTCCGCGACGCCCTCGAGCGGGTGGCGAACGGAGGCACGGTGCTCGACCCGCAGGTCGTGTCGCAGCTGCTCGGTCGGCGCAGCGACCCCCTCGCGGCGCTGACGCCGCGTGAACGCGAGGTCCTGACCCTGATGGCCGAGGGGCGGACGAACGCCGCGATCGCGTCGGCGCTCGTGATCGGCACCGGCGCCGTCGAGAAGAACGTCACCTCGATCTTCCAGAAGCTGCTGCTCGAAGACAGCGGCACCGACCATCGCCGCGTGCTCGCGGTGCTGGCCTACCTGCAGCACTGACCCCGGCACCGGTGGCGGCGCCGACCACCCGTCGGCCGCCTCGCGCGGGGGCGAAGCGCGGGAGGGGCGCCGGCCAGGACCCTCGGGTAGCCTGTGGCGATGTCCGCGCCAGCCCCGACCCCGACCCCTCCGGGCGCGTCGGCGGCGCCGTACTGGGGCGATCGCATCGTGGGTCTCGAAGGCCTCCGCGGGCTGGCGGCCATGGCCGTGCTCTCGTACCACGTGGCGCACGTCCTGACGCGTGACGTCGAGGACGAGACGATGCCCCTGCTCGTCTTCTTCATGCACCAAGGCCTCAGCCTGTTCTTCGTGCTCTCGGGGTTCCTGCTGTTCTGGCCGTTCGCCACCCGCATCATCGAGGGCCGTGAGCTGCCGTCGCTGAGGCGCTACGCCACGAACCGGTTCCTGCGCATCTGGCCGGCCTACGTCGTCGTCCTCCTGATCGTCAACTTCGTCCTGCAGATGTCGTTCCTGTCGCAGAACGAGTTCGGTCGGCTGCCGTGGTGGAAGACCCTGGTCGACCTGACCCTGCTGCACTCCTACCTGCCCGGCACGCTGCGGACGGGTCTCGAGGTCTCGTGGACGCTGACCGTCGAGCTGACCTTCTACCTCGTGCTCCCCTTCCTGGCGATGCTCGGTCGGCACGTAGCGCTCCGCACCTCCGGCTGGATCGGGTCGCTCGTGCCGGTCGGGGCGATGTTCGTCGCCGGTGTCGCCGGCAAGATCTGGCAGCACACCGCGGGTGAGACGTCGGGCCTGAGCGGTGGGGACCTCGCGTGGTCCGACAACTGGTTCTCCGTCGTGAGCCGCAGTCTGCTGCTGCACGCCGACCTCTTCGCCTTCGGCATGGCCGCCTCGTTGCTCTACATCGCCGTCCGGCGGGGGGCCGCACCTCGCGCGGCCGTCTCCGCTCTCCGCGGCACGCTGCTCGTGATCATCGGGGCCGCCTTCGTGGTGGCCTGGATCGGCTCGACCCCCGAGTTCCAAGACACCTTCGCGTCCATCGGCTTCACGGGCGTGCTGCTGCTCATGGTGCTGCCGGCCCACGGCGATCGTCTGGGTCTCATCGCCCGGTTCTGCGACTGGGCGCCCGTTCGGGGTCTCGGGGTCATCTCGTTCAGCGTCTACCTGTGGCACATGCCGGTCATCCGGATCATGCAGGACCTCCTCGATCCCGGACAGGGCGGACGCGCGCTGTACGTCCTCTATCTCGTCGTGACCGTCGCGATCACACTGACCCTCGCGACGATCACCTACTGGACGGTCGAGAAGCAGGCGCTTCGACTCAAGCCGACGGGCCGGCCCGCCCGCGGCGGCGGCGCCTCGGGCCTCGGCGCGACGGCCCCGGGAGACGACGCGGTGGCCGAGCGGTCGTCAACCCCGGGTCGAGTCGGCGGGTGACGCCGCCGCGTCGAGGATGAGCTCGTGCACCTCGCGGCCGAGTCTCTCGTAGCCGGCTGCCGTGGGGTGGATTCCGTCGGCGCTCGTGGCCGCGGCCCACTGTCCGTCGGCGCCTCTCGCGAAGAGCCAGGGATCGATGAGCGGATGGCCCTCGCCGTACGCCCATGAGGCCAGGTCGGCCTCGTAGGCCATGGCCTCCTCGGGGGCGGGCTGGTAGGGCGGGATCGCCGCGATCAGCACGCGGTCGGCGCCCACCGTGTCGATGATCGACTCGTACGACGCCTCGGCCTCGGCGAAGCTCGTGCCGTGACGCACGTCGTTCGTCCCTCCCATCAGCACCAGGACGTCGGCGTCGACGGGCGAGACGGCGGCTGCCATCTGCTCGACGGTCGCGCCGGCGCGGGCCCAGCCGCCGGCGAACACGACGCCGTCGCCCTGCGCGTAGGTCATCCACGACTCGTCGTCGAGCCCGTTGCCGAGGAACCCGCTGCGCCCTGCGCTCAGCGAGTCGCCGACCACCGCCACCCGGAGGTCGTCGGCGGACGCCGCCGGTGCGACACCGCCCTCGGCACGCGGGGCCGTGGTGCTCGGTGCGGAGCAGGCGGACAGCGCCCCGGCCAGTGCGGCGGCAGTGACGGTGGCGGCGGCGCCGAGCAGGCGCGCCCGTCGACGGACGGAGCGGCGAGGCGGCGATCCCGGGGTCATGGCGCCATTCTGCGGCACCCGCGGTCGCTGCGCGAATCGCTCGAAGCAACCCGGTATTGATATGATAAAGTTGATATCTGTTCATGGTTATCGAGCAGGGGAGTCCCGACACGTGATCTACAGACCCGAGATCGACGGCCTCCGAGCCGTGGCGGTCGTCAGCGTCATCCTGTTCCACGCGGGGGTGGCCGGCTTCGCAGGCGGTCTCGTCGGCGTCGACGTGTTCTTCGTGATCAGCGGCTATCTGATCACGGGCATCATCGTCGGCCAGCGGTCACGGGGCACCTTCACCCTCCGGTCGTTCTGGGCTCGCCGCATCCGGCGCATCGCGCCGGCGCTGCTCGTGGTCATGGCGGCGTGCACGCCGTTCGCAGTCCTCTGGATGATGCCGGACGAACTCGAGAACTTCGGCCAGTCGCTCGTCACGACGCTGTTCTCCGGCAACAACGTCCTGCTGTACCTGTCGAGCGGCTACTTCGACACCGCCTCCGAGTTCAAGCCGCTCATGCACACCTGGAGCCTCGGCGTCGAAGAGCAGTTCTACCTGCTGTTCCCCCTGCTGCTGCTCGCCCTGCTGGCCCTCGGGCGTCGGGCGGCGGCATCGGGCGTCGTCGTCGTCGGGCTCGTCAGCTTCGGGGTCGCCGTCTGGTGGTCGTCCACCGACCCCGATGCGGCCTTCTACCTGCTGCCCGCCCGATCGTGGGAGCTCCTCGTCGGGGCCGGGCTGGCCCTGTGGCACGCGCGGCCCGGTGCCGAGGCCGCACCGCGCCTCCTCGGCCCTCGTGCCGCCTCCGCGGCCGCGACCGCGGGGCTGCTCGCCATCGTCGCCACCGTCGTGGCCGTCGACGGCGGCTCGGCCGTCTCCCCGTTCGTCCTGGTCGTCCCGGTCGTCGGCGCCGCTCTCGTCATCGCCTTCGCGCGAGAGGGCACCCCGGCCGCCCGGGTGCTCTCTCGGCCGCCGGTGGTGCTGGTCGGCCTCATCAGCTTCAGCGCCTACCTCTGGCACCAGCCCCTCTTCGCCTTCGCCCGGATCTGGTCGCCCGAAGAGCCCCCCGTCGGGGTCTTCCTCACGCTCTCGGTCGTCTCCCTCGCGCTCGCCTGGCTCACCTGGCGCTTCGTCGAGACGCCGTTCCGCTCGCCCGACACGGTCCGCCGTCGCGTCTTCGCCCCCGCGGTCGGGTCGGCCGTCGTGCTCGTCGCCGCCGCGGGCCTCGTGCTCCATTCGACCAACGGTCTGCCGGGGCGGATCTACGAGCCGGAGGTCCTGGCCGACGGCGCCACGGACGTCACGTACGTCCAGCGCCTCATCGAGAACGACGCCGAGCGCTTCGTCGACGACGACCGGCTGAACGTCTTCGTGGTCGGCAACAGCTTCTCGCGCGACCTGGCGAACGCCGTCCTCGAGACCTATCCGGAGGCGCGGCTCGAGATCATCCATCAGCCCGGCGTGCTCGGATGCCTCCGCGACCAGCCGACGCCCGCGCACTTCGACGAGCGCTACGAGGCGGCCGAGCTCATCCTCTACGCCACCGATCGGGAGTACCCGACGTGCGTGCGAGACGATCTCGCGCAGGCCGTGGCCGACGGCAAGGAGATCTTCTACGGCGGCGCCAAGAACTTCGGCGACAACGCGAACTGGATCGCGCGCCAGGCGCCCGACGAGCGTGCCCTGCTGACCAACTCCGTCCCCGACGAGATCGTCGAGATGGACCACGTCGCCCGTGATCTGATCCCGGCCGAGCACCTCGTGCCCTGGCTCGACCTCGCGGTGGACGGCCGCGTGCCCATCACCGACGACGAGGGGCGCATCCTCTCGCCGGATCGCATCCACTTCACGAAGTACGGCGCCGCCTACTTCGGGGAGCGGGTGCTGCCGCGGACGGGCCTCGACGAGATCATGAGATCGGTGACCCCGGAGGACTGAATCGGAGGGGATGACGGGAATCGAACCCGCGCCATCAGTTTGGAAGACTGAGGCTCTACCATTGAGCTACATCCCCAGGAGCGGCCTCGGCCGCATGGGTAGAACCACTATAAACCATCTGCCGGTTCGTTCAGTCACCGGTCGCTCGCGTCGGCTAGACTGACCGCGGCCTTTTCCCCGACCCGACCTCAACGGGACAACACGGGGTGAGACCGTTCCAGGTGATACACGGGGCGTAGCGTAGTGGCTAGCGCGTCCGTTTTGGGGGCGGAAGATCGCAGGTTCGAGTCCTGTCGCCCCGACGATCGTCTACCTGCTGTCTCGGATGTGAGTTCAGCGTCGCCAACACAGGAGAAGCCCCACATTGGTCCAGACCACGGTTGAAAAGCTCAGCCCCACGCGCGTCAAGCTCAACATCGTCGTGACTCCCGACGAGCTGAAGCCCAGCGTCACGCACGCCTACGGGCACATCGCCGAGACCATCAACATCCCCGGCTTCCGCAAGGGCAAGGTCCCGCCGCCCATCATCGACCAGCGCGTCGGTCGCGAAGAGGTGCTGAACCACGCCGTGAGCGAGAGCCTCGACAAGTTCTACCGCGAGGCCGTCACCGAGACCGAGATCCGCGTGCTCGGCCGCCCCGAGGCCGACGTCGTCGGCTGGCCCGACGTCAAGGACTTCTCGGGCGACCTCACCATCGCCGTCGAGGTCGACGTGCGTCCCGACTTCGACCTGCCCGACTACGAGGGCATCGAGCTCACGGTCGACACGGTCGAGATCTCCGACGACGAGGTCGACGAAGAGCTCGCGAACCTCCGCACCCGCTTCGGCACGCTCGTCACCGTCGACCGCCCCGCCACCACGGGCGACTTCGCCCAGATCGACCTCACCGCCACGATCGGCGACGACGAGGTCGACACCGCCAAGGGCATCTCGTACGAGCTCGGCTCGGGCGAGCTGATCGAGGGCATCGACGAGGCCCTCGAGTCGCTCACCGCCGGCGAGAGCACCACCTTCGAGTCGAAGCTGCTCGGCGGCGACCGCGAGGGCGAGACCGCGCTCATCGCCGTCACCGTCACCGCCGTGAAAGAGCGAGAGCTCCCCGAGGCTGACGACGACTTCGCTCAGATCGCCAGCCAGTTCGACACGATCGACGAGCTCAAGGCCGACCTGCGCGAGCAGCTCGCCAAGTCGAAGTCGTTCGGCCAGGGTGGCCAGGCTCGCGACCAGGTCGTCGAGAAGCTCCTCGAATCGGTCGAGATCCCCGTCCCCGAGAAGCTCGTGGAAGACGAGGTGCACCGTCACCTCGAACAGGAGAACCGCCTCGAGGACGACGAGCACCGCGCCGAGGTCAAAGAGAGCAGCGAGAAGGCCTTCCGCAACCAGATCCTCCTCGACGCCATCGCCGAGAAGGAAGAGGTCAAGGTCGAGCAGGACGAGCTCACCCAGTACCTGATCCAGGGTGCCGCCCAGTACGGCATGGAGCCGGGCGAGTTCATCAAGGTCCTCGACCAGAACGGTCAGATCCCCGCTATGGTCGGCGAGGTCGCCCGCAGCAAGGCCCTCGCGGTCGTGCTGTCGAAGGCCAAGGTCGTCGACGGCGAGGGTGCGGCCGTCGACCTGTCCGCCTTCACCGCCACGGCGGGTGTCGGTTCGGACGACGACGACCACGAGGGTCACGACCACGCGTAGTCGAGACGTCTGAGGTCGACCGCTGGTCGATACGCGAGGGCCGGGTGCAGAACGCACCCGGCCCTCCGTCGTCCCCGGCACCGTGCCTCCTCGGTCGGCCCGACGCCGAAGCCGGACACCCGTCGCCACCCGCTATCTGCCGTGGGCGAACAGTCCGGAACCCGTGCGTTGGACCCTATAGATTCGACAGCAAGCGACAACGAATGGGAGCTCCACCATGGCCGATGTGACACTGCCCAACAGTGTTTTTGACCGACTGCTCAAAGACCGCATCATCTGGCTCGGCTCCGAGGTGCGCGACGAGAACGCCAACGAGATCGCAGCGAAACTCCTGCTCCTCGCCGCGGAGGACAGCGAGAAGGACATCTACCTGTACATCAACTCGCCCGGCGGGTCGATCACCGCGGGCATGGCGATCTACGACGCCATGGAGTTCGTGCCGAACGACATCGTCACGGTCGGCATCGGTATGGCGGCCTCGATGGGTCAGCTGCTTCTGACCGCCGGCACCAAGGGCAAGCGCTACATCACGCCGAACGCGCGTGTTCTGCTGCATCAGCCGCACGGCGGCTTCGGCGGCACCTCGTCCGACATCCAGACGCAGGCGCAGCTCATCCTCTCGATGAAGCGACGTCTCGCCGAGATCACGGCGGCTCAGACGGGCAAGACCGTCGAGCAGATCAACGAGGACGGCGACCGCGACCGCTGGTTCACGGCCGAAGAGGCCCTCGAATACGGCTTCGTCGACCACATCCGCGGTTCGGCCACCGACGTCGTCGGCGGCGCCGGCACCGACCAGTCGTAGCCCCCACCCGATCGTCAGCACAGAAAGAGAAGAACACATGGAACTCCCGATGATGGGTGGTGCGGGCCGCGTCCAGACCCC
Organism: Frigoribacterium sp. AC394; assembly: GCF_979258095.1. NCBI lineage: Bacteria > Bacillati > Actinomycetota > Actinomycetes > Micrococcales > Microbacteriaceae > Frigoribacterium > Frigoribacterium sp. AC394. The sequence goes on from NZ_OZ409834.1 coordinate 2,979,036, forward strand.
CGATTCCCGGTACATCCTCCCCAGCTTCGAAGAGCGCACGGCTTACGGCTACAAGCGCCAGGACCCCTACGCCAAGCTGTTCGAAGACCGCATCGTCTTCCTGGGCGTGCAGGTCGACGATGCGTCGGCCGACGACATCATGGCGCAGCTGCTCGTGCTCGAGAGCATGGATCCCGACCGCGACATCACGCTCTACATCAACTCGCCCGGCGGCTCGTTCACGGCCATGACGGCGATCTACGACACGATGCAGTACATCCGCCCCGAGATCCAGACGGTGTGCCTCGGTCAGGCCGCTTCGGCCGCCGCGGTGCTGCTCGCCGCCGGTCAGCCCGGCAAGCGACTCGCCCTCCCCAACGCCCGCGTGCTGATCCACCAGCCGTCGACCGGCGGCAACAGCGGGGGCCAGGCGTCCGACATCGAGATCCAGGCCGCCGAGGTGCTCCGCATGCGCACCTGGCTCGAAGAGACGCTGTCGTTCCACTCCAACAAGACCCCTGAAGAGGTGAACCGCGACATCGAGCGCGACAACATCCTCGGTGCACAGGAGGCTCTGGCCTACGGTCTCGTCGACCAGGTGCTGACCTCGCGCAAGAACCAGCCGGCGCTCACGCGCTGACCGATTCCGACCACGGTCGCCCCGAAGCCCCGGACCACGCGGTCCGGGGCTTCGTCGCGTCGGCGGATCCGACGCCCGGCCCGCGTGGGTCCGTCGGCGTCGGAGGATCGCGTTAGGCTCGATGCACGACGACCGTCAAGGGTCGCCGATCTTCACGCCACGAAGGAGGCCGGGCATGGCACGTATAGGTGAGAGCGCCGATCTGCTCAAGTGCTCGTTCTGTGGAAAGAGCCAGAAGCAGGTCCAGCAGTTGATCGCCGGTCCCGGCGTCTACATCTGCGACGAGTGCGTCGAGCTCTGCAACGAGATCATCGAAGAGCGCCTCGCCGAAGCCGGCGAAGAGCCCACCAGCGAGTTCGACCTGCCGAAGCCCCGCGAGATCTACTCGTTCCTCGAAGAGTACGTGATCGGCCAGGACGCGGCGAAGCGCTCGCTCTCCGTGGCCGTGTACAACCACTACAAGCGCATCCGCGCCGCCTCGACCCTCACCGCCGCCGAGTCCTTGGCCGACGAGGTCGAGATCTCGAAGTCGAACATCCTGCTCATCGGTCCGACGGGCTGCGGCAAGACCTATCTGGCTCAGACTCTGGCCAAGCGTCTCAACGTCCCGTTCGCCGTCGCCGATGCGACCGCCCTGACCGAGGCCGGCTACGTCGGCGAAGACGTCGAGAACATCCTCCTCAAGCTCATCCAGGCCGCCGACTACGACGTCAAGCGGGCCGAGACGGGGATCATCTACATCGACGAGATCGACAAGATCGCCCGCAAGGCCGAGAACCCCTCGATCACTCGAGACGTGTCGGGCGAGGGCGTGCAGCAGGCGCTGCTCAAGATCCTCGAGGGCACGGTCGCCTCCGTGCCGCCGCAGGGCGGTCGCAAGCACCCGCATCAGGAGTTCATCCAGGTCGACACGACCAACGTGCTGTTCATCGTGGCCGGTGCGTTCGCGGGGCTCGAAGAGATCATCTCGAACCGCGCGGGCAAGCGGGGCATCGGCTTCGGCGCCCCTCTGCACAGCAAGGAAGATGAGGCGGCCCTCTTCAGCGAGGTCCTGCCCGAAGACCTGCACAAGTTCGGTCTGATCCCCGAGTTCATCGGCCGTCTGCCGGTCGTGACGACGGTGACCCAGCTCGACCAGCCGGCGCTCATGCAGATCCTCACCGAGCCGAAGAACGCCCTGGTGCGTCAGTACCAGCGCATGTTCGAGATCGACGGCGTCGAGCTGGAGTTCGATCGCGGCGCGCTCGAGTCGATCGCCGACCTGGCCGTCCTCCGGCAGACCGGCGCACGAGGGCTGCGGGCCATCCTCGAAGAGGTGCTCGGGCCGATCATGTTCGACGTCCCCTCCGACGACACCGTGGGCAAGGTCGTGGTGACCCGTGCCTCCGTGCTCGAGAACGCGGCGCCGACCATCGTGCCCCGCGTCGTCGAGCAGCGCACCGAGAAGTCCGCGTAGCCCTCAGCGGGTCCGGCGGGTTCCCGTCATCGGGGGCGGGTCAGCGCTGACCCGCCACCGAAGACGCGAACCCGCCCCAGTGCGCGCCGACTACGCGAGACCGCGACGGGCCAGCAACGGCTCGACCCGCGCCTCCCTGCCGCGGAAGTCGCGGAACGCCTCGAGGGGATCCTTCGAGCCGCCGACACCCAGCAGGCGTGAACGGAACCGGTCGCCGTTCGTGCGGGTCAGGCCGCCGTTCTCCTCGAACCATTCCACGGTGTCGGCATCGAGCACCTCGCTCCAGATGTACGAGTAGTAGCCCGCGTCGTATCCGCCTGCGAACGTGTGGGCGAAGTACGTGCTCGAGTAGCGGGGCGGGACGGACGCGAGATCGAGTCCGACCGCGGCCAGCGCCTCCTTCTCGAACGCCTCGACGTCGACGACCGCCTCGGCCTCGGCCGACGACAGCGAGTGCCACGCCTGGTCGAGCAGGGCGGCGGCGAGGTACTCGCTCGTCTCGAACCCCTGGCCGAACCCCTGCGACGCGACGAGGGCGTCGACCAGTCGGGTCGGCAGCGGCTCGCCGGTCTCGTGGTGCACGGCGTAGTTCGCCAGCACGTCGGGCCAGAGCATCCACATCTCGTTGACCTGGCTCGGGAACTCGACGAAGTCGCGGAACACGTTCGTGCCCGAGAAGGTCGGATACGCGACGCGGGCGACGAGCCCGTGCAGGGCGTGACCGAACTCGTGGAAGAACGTCGTCACCTCGTCGAGCGTCAGCAGCGTCGGCTGGCCGGCGGGCGGCTTCGGGACGTTCAGGTTGTTGACCACGACGGTGGGCAGGCCGGTGAGGGCCGACAGCGACACGAGGGGGTTCATCCATGCGCCGCCGCGCTTGCTGTCGCGGGTGTGCAGGTCGAGCACGTAGAGGCCGACCGGTGCGCCGTCGTCGTCGGTCACCTCGAAGATCCGTGCATCGGGGTGGTAAGCCACGAGATCGGGTCGTTCGGCGAAGTGCAGACCGTACAACCGGCCCGCTGCGAAGAAGATCCCGTCGTGGAGCACCCGCTCGGCCTCGAACCAGGGTCGCATGGCCGCGGTGTCGACATCGTGCTCTTCTGCGCGGACGAGCTCGGCGACGAACGCCCAGTCGGAGGCGGCGATCGGCCGCCCGGCTCGACGCTCGAGCACGGTCTGCTCGGCACGGGCGTTGCGAGCCGCAGGAGGCGCGAGTCGCGCGAGCAGATCGGCCACCGCCTCCGGGGTGCCCGCCGTCTCACCGGCTGTGACGTACGCGGCGTGACTGGCGAAGCCGAGCAGCTCGGCCCGCTGGGCCCGCAGAAGCGCGATCTCGAGCACCAGGTCGCGATTGTCGAACGGCCCGCCGCGGCGCCCGCGCGACAGCGATGCCCGCATGATGCGCTCGCGCAGCGCCTCGTCGGTCAGGGCCGCGAGATAGGGGTGGCCGCTGAAGAGCACGAGGGTGATGACGTACCGGCCGTCGAGTCCTCGATCGCGGGCGGCCTCGGCGGCGGCCGCGATGGCACCCGCGTCGAGCCCGTCGAGCTCGGCGACGTCGTCGACGACCACGGCGAGGTCGTTCGTGTCGGCCAGCAGGTTCTTCTCGAAGCGGGTCGTCAGCGTCGAGAGCCGCCCGTTCAGGTCGCGCAGCAGCGTCTTGTCGTCGTCGCCGAGGGCCGCACCCGACCGGACGGCGTCGTCGACGAGCCGCTCGATGAGATAGCGCTGCTCGGGCGTCAGGTCGAGGTCGTCGCGCCGTTCGTGGAGGCTCCGCAGTCGGGCGAACAGCCGCGGGTCCAGGCGGATCGCGTCGGTGTGCGCAGCGAGTCGAGGCGCCAGGTCGAGCTCGAGGGCGTCGGTGGCCGCGTTCGAGTCCGACGACGTCTTGTTGAAGAAGACGTGGCCGACCCGGGCGAGGGTGGCGCCGCTCCGTTCGAGCGCGTCGAGGGTGTTCTCGACGGTCGGCTCGGCGGGGTCGGTGGCGATCGCCTCGACCTCGGCCAGCTGCTCGGCGAATCCGGCCTCGAACGCGGGCAGGTAGTCGCCGTCGGTGATGCTCGCGAACGGCGGCAGCGAGTACGGCAGCGTGCTGGGGGAGAGGAACGGGTTCGTCATGGCCCGAGCCTAGGCCGGTTCGCGGGCCCGCTCGGGGAGTCACGACACGCCCCCGTGCCGTCGGGGCGGCGGCGAGTGGTGACCCGTCGATGCCGGAGGTGAGGGGGAGGGCGTAGGCGGAGCCGAGGAGGCGCGCTAGGGTCACCGCATGAGCGGACGACCTCGCGACACGGCCCGGTACACGCACGGGCACCACGAGAGCGTGCTGCGGAGTCACACGTGGCGCACCGTCGAGAACTCGGCGGCCTACCTGGTGCCGCATCTGACGCCCGGCGCGAGCGTGCTCGACGTGGGGTCGGGCCCCGGCACGATCACGGTCGACATGGCCGAGAGGGTCGCCCCCGGGCTGGTGGTGGGCATCGACTCGTCGACCGAGGTCGTCGCGCAGGCGACGTCGCTCGCGGCCGACCGGGGGCTGGCGGCGGTGCGTTTCGAGACGGCCGACCTGTTCGCGCTGCCCTTCGACGACGACTCCTTCGACGTCGTGCACGCCCATCAGGTTCTGCAGCACGTCGGCGACCCGGTCGCGGCGCTCCGCGAGATGCGTCGGGTGGCGCGCCCTGGCGGAGTCGTCGCAGCCCGTGATGTCGACTACCACGGCTGCGTCTGGGCGCCCGAGAACCCCGGGTTGCAGCGGTGGATGGACGTCTACCAGGCGGTGCACCGCGGCAACGGCGGGGAACCGGACGCAGGGAGGCGCCTCAAGGGCTGGATGCTCGAGGCGGGGTTCGACGAGGTCGCGAGCAGCGCCTCCGTCTGGTGCTTCGCCTCCGACGAGGAGCGCACCTGGTGGGGCGACAGCTGGGCCGCTCGAGCGACCGAGTCCGCGTTCTACGCCGACGCCGTCGAGAAGGGCGCCGCCACCCACGACGAGCTGCACGCGATCGGCGACGCCTGGCGCCGCTGGCGCGACGCCCCCGACGGCTGGCTGATCATGCCGCATGGCGAGGTGCTCGGCCGCGCCTGACCTCGTCGAAGAGTCACGACGCGCCGCGGACCCCTAGAGGTGAGCGGCGTGTCGTGACTCCTCGACCTGACGGTCAGTGGCTGGCTCACGTAGCCATGGATATCGTTATGCCATGAGTCGAGAGTGGTTGGTCGTTCTTCTGGTCACCGTGTGCGTCGTGTCGATCGTCGACGCGACGATCGCCGCGCTGGCGGGGGCGCAGAGTGTTCTGTGGTCGTCGATCAGGGTCGCAGCCATGATCGGGCTGATCGTCGCTGCGTGCCGTCGGCCGCCTGCAGAGCAATGAAGAGTCACGACGCGCCGCGGACCCCTAGAGGTGAGCGGCGTGTCGTGACTCTTCGACGGGAGGAGGGGCGGGCTAGTCCTCGTCGTCGGCGGGCTCGTGCACGTGGGCCTCGCCGGTCACGGCGTCGACGCGGATGACCGTGCCGTCGTCGAGCTCGACCACGGGGCGACGCTCGAGCCAGGTGAGCGTCCAGCGCCAGCTCGACGCATCGACGCCCTGTTGGGCGAGCTCGCGTTCGACCGAGGCGATCGCCCCGACGACGGGAGCGTCGAGGTCGGCCGGCACCGCGCCTCCTACGCTCCACCGCGTACCGAGCTGCATCAGGCGCCCGCCGCCGGTGCCGCAGCGGCCGTGTCGGCCGGCTGCTCGGCGAACACGATGTCGCCCACGGCGAGCTCGTCGCCCTCGGCGAACGTCAGATCGGCGATCTTGCCGACCGCCGCGAGATCCCCCGCGGCGAGGCGGACCAGCGCCAGCTGAGCGGCCGGCGCCGTGATCACGGCCGTCGACACGGGGGTCTTCTGCGAGGCCTTCGCATCGGACTTCGCCCGGCGCACGAAGATCAGCGCCTGCCCGACGAGCCCGACCAGCCCGGTCGCGGTCTCGCCCTCCGACAGACCGAGCTCGGCGACGGTCGGCCACGCCGCCTGGTGGATGGACTCGTCGTGAGTCCACGACCAGACCTCCTCCGTCGCGAACGGCAGGTACGGCGCCAGCAGCCGCAGCAGCCCCTCGAGCACCGTGCGGAGCGCGAGCACGGCCGAGGCCTGCTCGGCCGGCGTCGTCGCACCGTAGGCGCGCTCTTTGACCAGTTCGAGGTAGTCGTCGCAGAAGGTCCAGAAGAACTTCTCGGTCGTCTCGAGCGCCCGGGCGTGGTCGTAGCCCTCGAGCGCCTCGGTGGCGGTCTCGATGACCGATGCGAACGTGGCGAGCAGGTCGCGGTCGAGCGGCTCGGTGACCGAGTGCTCGCCCGAGGGCAGCTCGAACGAGTAGACGAACTTGGCGGCGTTCAGCACCTTGATCGCCAGTCGACGGCCGATCTTGATCTGCTTCGGGTTCTGCGGGTCGAACGCAGCATCGGTGCCCAGGCGGCTCGACGCCGCCCAGTAGCGCACCGAGTCCGAGCCGTGGTCGTCGAGCATCGCGGCCGGGGTGACGACGTTGCCCTTCGACTTCGACATCTTCTTGCGGTCGGGGTCGACGATGAAGCCCGAGATCGAGGCGTTCCGCCACGGGACGGTGCCGCCCTCGAGCTGCGCGCGCAGCATCGTCGAGAACAGCCAGGTACGGATGATGTCCTGCCCCTGGGGGCGCACGTCGTACGGGAACACGAGGTCGAACAGCTCGGGGTCGGCCTCCCACTTGCCGGCCAGCTGCGGGGTGAGCGACGAGGTGGCCCAGGTGTCCATCACGTCGAGCTCGCCCTGGAAACCGCCGGGGACCCCGCGCTGCGACTCGTCGTAGCCGGGCGCCGTGTCGGACGACGGGTCGACGGGCAGCTGCGCCTCGCTCGGCACGATCACCTCGTCGAAGACGGGGTTGCCGTCGCCGTCGAGCGGGTACCACACCGGGATCGGCACGCCGAAGAAGCGCTGACGCGAGATCAGCCAGTCGCCGTTCAGGCCGTTGACCCAGTTCTCGTAGCGCACGCGCATGAACTCGGGGTGGAACGCGACCTCGCCGCCGCGCTCGAGCAGCGTCGACTTGAGCTGCTCGTCGCGGGCGCCGTTGACGACGTACCACTGGCGCGTCGAGACGATCTCGAGGGGCTTGTCGCCCTTCTCGAAGAACTTGACGGGGTGCGTGATCTTGCGGATCTCGCCGACCAGCTCGCCCGAGGCGGTCAGCTGCTCGACCACGGACTGCTTGGCGCTGAACACGGTCTTGCCGGCCAGCTGCGCGTAGGAGGCGCGACCCGCCTCGGACTCGATGGCCGCCGGGGCCTCGCTCACGAACCGACCGTCGAAGCCGATCACGGCCCGGTTCGGCAGCTGCAGCTCACGCCACCACACGACGTCGTTGGTGTCGCCGAAGGTGCAGACCATCGCGATGCCCGAACCCTTGTCGGGCTGCGCCAGGTGGTGCGCCACGACGGGCACCTCGACGTCGAACAGGGGGAGCGGACGGTCGTGCCGAACAGCGCCTGGTAGCGCTCGTCGTCGGGGTGGGCGACGAGGGCGACGCAGGCGGGCAGCAGCTCGGGGCGCGTCGTGTCGATCAGCACGTCGCCCTGGCCGTCGGTGCGGTGGAATGCGAGCTTGTGGTACGCCCCCGGCATGTCCTTGTCTTCGAGCTCGGCCTGCGCCACCGCCGTGCGGAAGGTGACGTCCCACAGGGTCGGGGCGTCGGCCTGGTAGGCCTCGCCGCGCGACAGGTTGCGGAGGAACGCCTTCTGCGCGATGGCCTGCGAGTCGTCGCCGATGGTGCGGTAGCTCTGGGTCCAGTCGACCGAGAGGCCGAGCTTGCGCCAGACGTCCTCGAACTGCTTCTCGTCTTCGACGGTCAGACGCTCGCACAGCTCGACGAAGTTGCGACGCGAGATGGGCACCTGGTCGGCGGCCTTCGACGACTTGTTGTCGCCGCCCTCGAAGGGCGGGGTGAAGTCGGCGTCGTAGGGCAGCGAGGGGTCGCAGCGCACGCCGTAGAAGTTCTGCACGCGACGCTCGGTCGGCAGGCCGTTGTCGTCCCAGCCCATCGGGTAGAAGACGCGCTTGCCGCGCATGCGCTCGAACCGCGCCTTGACGTCGGTGTGCGTGTAGCTGAACACGTGACCGATGTGCAGGCTGCCCGAGGCGGTCGGCGGGGGAGTGTCGACCGAGAAGACGGAGGCGCGGGTCGCGCCGTCGCGGTCGAACCGGTAGGTGCCGGAGTCCTCCCAGACCTGGCCCCAGCGGGTCTCGAGTCCTTCGAGGGCGGGCTTCTCGGGCATCGCTGACGGCATGTGGCTCTCCGGTTCTGTGGGCGGCACCGTGTCGGTGGGGAGGTGCCTGGTTGTGGGACGACGATCAGTCTACGCGTGGCGATCCGCGCCTCCTCGGGGGTGCGCTCTCTGCACGTATGCGCACGCTGCACTGGTACTGACATGACAGGACTGGTAGTCTCGACAGGTTTTTTGCCGACGCTGGGGTCGACGCCATCACATGACGAACTGGAGGCACCCGATGTCCGCCAAGAAGCAGAACAGCACGAGACCCGCCCGGCGATCGCTCACCACCGACGACGTCACCGTCGTCGAAGAGGGTCTGCTCAAGCGCGCGGTCAGTGCCGCAGCCCTCGGCAACGCCATGGAGTGGTTCGACTTCGGCGTCTACGCCTACATCACGACGACCATCGCCCAGGTGTTCTTCCCGCCCGGGAACGACGCGCTCAACATCCTGTTCACCTTCGGCACGTTCACCGCCGCGTTCATCGTGCGCCCGATCGGCGGCGCGTTCTTCGGCCCGCTCGGCGACCGCATCGGACGCCAGAAGGTGCTCGCCCTCACGATGATCCTGATGGCCGCGGGGACGCTCGCCATCGGCCTGATCCCGTCGTACGCGACCATCGGCCTCTGGGCGCCGGTCCTGCTGCTGCTGGCGCGCCTCCTGCAGGGCTTCTCGACCGGCGGCGAGTACGGAGGCGCGGCCACGTTCATCGCGGAGTACTCGCCCGACAAGCGCCGCGGCTTCATGGGCTCGTGGCTCGAGTTCGGCACCCTCGGCGGTTATGTGCTGGGTGCCTCGCTCGTCACGGCCCTGCAGGTGGCGATGAGCGAGGAGGCGCTGCTGGCCTGGGGCTGGCGGATCCCGTTCCTGATCGCCGGGCCCCTCGGACTGATCGGGCTCTACCTGCGCCTCAAGCTCGAGGAGACGCCGGCCTTCCAGAAGCAGCAGGAGGAAGCCGCCGGTCGCGAGCACGTCAAGGTGCCGCTCGTGAAGCTCTTCGTGGAGAACTGGCGGGCGTTGATCGTCTGCATCGGCCTGGTGCTCGTCTTCAACGTGACCGACTACATGCTGCTGTCGTACATGCCGACCTACCTCACCAACACGCTGGGCCGCAGTGCGACCTCGGGGCTGCTGCTCGTCATCGTCGTGATGGTGCTGATGATGATCGTCATCACGTTCAGCGGGCGCCTGAGCGACCGGTTCGGCCGTCGACCGGTGCTGTTCGCCGGCTGCATCGGGTTCCTCGTGCTGTCGTGGCCGGCACTCAAGCTCGTGCAGTCCGAGAGCACGCCGCTCGTCTTCGTCGGCCTGCTCGTGCTCGGCCTGGTGCTCGTCACGTTCACGTCGACCATGCCGTCGACGCTGCCCGCGCTGTTCCCGACGATCATCCGCTACGGCGCCCTGGCCATCGCGTTCAACGTGTCGGTGTCGCTGTTCGGCGGCACCACGCCCCTGGCCACCGAGGCGCTGGTCGTCTGGGCCGAGGGGAACGGCTTCTCGTGGGCCCACGACATCCCCGCGTTCTACCTGATGGCCGCGGCGTTGATCGGCCTCGTCGCCGTCTGGTTCACGAAGGAGACAGCGAACGAGCCGCTGCTCGGCTCGGGGCCGTCGGTCGCGACCGACGTCGAGGCGCGCGAGCTGGTCGAGGCCTACGCCGACGAGTCGAGCGAGGTCGCGAAGTCGGACTGGGCGCTCGAGTGGGCGCAGTCCGGGCCGATCGACGTGGTGCGCGTGGACGGCGACGGGGAAGCCGCCCCGCGACGCTGACCGGTGCACGGGCGCGCGGGCGCGCGGATGCACGAGCGCACGGGTGCGGCGGGTGCGTGTCATCGGAGGCGGGTCAGCGCTGACCCGCCGCCGATGACACCGACCCGCCGCACCCCTCTGGGCGAGCGCTAGGGGCGGGCGGCGAGCAGCGCCCGCGTGTGCGGGTGCTGCGGTGAGGCGAAGACGTCGGCCGTCGGCCCCTGCTCGACGATGCGCCCCTCGTGCATCACGGCGACCCGATCGGCCATGTGCCCGATCACGTCGAGGTCGTGCGAGATGAAGAGGTACGACAGGCCGTCGTCGCGCTGCAGGTCGTCGAGGAGATCGAGCACCTGGGCCTGCACCGACACGTCGAGGGCCGAGACGGGCTCGTCGCAGACGACGACGCGGGGCCGCGGGGCGAGCGCGCGGGCGATGGCGACGCGCTGCCGCTGCCCACCCGAGAGCGACGCGGGGCGACGGGGCGCCAGCCCGGGCGGCAGCCCCACCCGGTCGAGCAGCGCCTCGACCTCGGCCCGTACGGGCGCCGTCCGCAGGCTCCGGCCCGCGGTGATCGCGTCGGCGAGCAGCTGCTCGACGGTCAGGCGGGGGTCGAAGGAGCTCGCCGCGTCCTGGTAGATCGCGCCGAGCGAGGCGCGGCGGGGTCGGCGATCGCGTTCTCGCAGCGGCGACCAGGGCTCCCCGAGGAGGCGCACCGCACCTCCGTCGGGTTCGTCGAGCCCCAGGAGGAGGCGCGCGGTCGTGGTCTTGCCGCTTCCGGAGGCGCCGACCAGGCCGAGCGTCTCGCCCGCGCGCAGCTCGAGTGACACGTCGTCGACCGCGAGCCGGGCCGCCCGCCCGCGGGTCGCCGGGAAGACGCGTCGGAGGCCCTCCGCGGAGAGCACCACGTCGTCGACCGCAGCCGCCGCCTCCTGCGCCGCCGCCTCCCGCGCCTCTTGCATCGCCGCCTCCCGCACCTCCTGAGCCTGCGCCTCCCGCGCCTCGCCGACGTCGCCCCGCGACAGGCGTCGCCCGCGGGGCACGCCGCCCGGCAGCGCCGCGACGAGCCGCCGCGTGTAGTCGGCCCGCGGGGAGTCGAGCACGTCGGCGGTGGGCCCCTGCTCGACGACGACGCCGTCTCGCATCACGAGCACCCGGTCGGCGAGGCGCCGCACGACGCCCAGATCGTGACTGATGGCGAGGACGGCGGTGCCGCCGTCGCGGAGGGCGGCCAGACGGTCGACGACGAGGCGCTGCACCTCGGCGTCGAGGGCCGTGGTCGGCTCGTCGGCCACGACGACGTCGGGTCGGAGGACGAGCGCGGCGGCGAGGAGAGCCCGCTGTCGCAGTCCACCCGACAGCTCGCCGGATCTCTGACCGAGACGGGTCCCGGGATCGGGCATGCCGACCTCGGCGAGGACCGCGAGGGCGCGCTCTCGACGCTGCCGGGGGCCGAGGTCGGTGTGCAGCCGGAGCGCGTCGTCTATCTCGCGTCCGATCGGGCGCAGCGGGTCGAGCGAGACGAGGGCGTCCTGCAGCACGAGACCGATGCGCGCACCGCGGACCCGACGCCAGGCGCGGTCGTCGAGGGTCGAGAGGTCGCGGTCGCCGAGGGTCAGCCGATCGACGGCGACCCGGCCGCCGCTCAGCCCGAGCAGCGAGCGCGCGGTGACGCTCTTGCCCGAACCCGACTCGCCGACGAGGGCCACGCACTCGCCGGGCGCCACCGAGAACGAGACGCCGTCGACCACGGTCGCCGACCCGAACGAGACGCGCAGACCGTCGACCACCAGCCCGCCCGCCGCCGTGTCGTCTCGCGCGTCGGTGGTCATGAGGAGTCCCTCCCTCGTCGGGCGAGCCCGTGGCCGAGCACCGTCGCGGCCGCGGCGGTCACGACGACGGCCAGCCCGGGGAACACCGTCATCCACCAGGCGGTCGTCGAGTAGGTGCGACCGGCCGAGAGCATGGCGCCCCACTCCGGGGCGGGCGGGGGTGCGCCGAGCCCCAGGTAGCTGAGCGACGACGCCCAGACGACGGCCTGCCCGAGACCGAGCGTCGCGAGCACGACGACGGGCGCCAGCGCGTTCGGCAGCACGTGCCGCAGCAGGACGGTGCCCGGTCGCCTCCCGAGCACCACGGCCGCCTCGACCATCGCCGAGCGGCGCACCCGCACGACCTGGCTGCGCACGATGCGCGCGTAGCCGGGTGCGGTGGCGAGCCCGACGGCGATCGTCGCGGGTACGGCGCCCGGCCCGGTGAAGGCGATGACGACGAGCGCGAGCAGCAGACCGGGCAGGGCGAACAGGACCTCCAGGAGGCGGCTGACCCCGGCGTCGGCGAGACGCCCCGGCAGCCGACCGCCGCCGAAGCCGGCCGCGACCCCGAGGGCCACGCCGAGTCCGGTGCCGATCAGGGTGGCGACGGCCCCGATGGACAAGGAGGCGCCGGTGCCGTGGATCACGCGCGTCCAGATCCCCCGCCCCGACTCGTCTGTGCCGAACGGGTGGGCGAGCGACGGGGGAGCGAAGGCGTCGGCGGGGGAGATCGCCAGCGGATCGCCCGGTGCGAGCAGCTGCGGGGCGACCGCGGCCAGCACGACGAGGGCCAGCATGATCGCGGCCACCGCCTCCGGTGGTCTCACGCGGGAGCCGCCGCCTGCACGCTCACGGCGTCGGGGGAGCTCGGCGAGCACGGTCATGCGGCACGCTCCCGGGGGTCGACGGCGCGCTCCGCCAGGTCGCCGAGGGCGACCACCACGACGTACGCGAGGGCCGAGGCGAGCGCCACCCCCGTCACCAGGGGGATGTCCCTCAGCGTCACGGCCTGCAGCAGCGTGCGACCGAGCCCGGGCCGGGCGAAGATCGACTCGACCACGACGGCGCCGCTCAGCAGCGAGCCGAACGCCCAGCCCGAGAGCGCGAGCCCGGGCAGGGCCGCATGACGCAGCAGATGACGGCGGAACAGGCCCGACCGCGACTCGCCGCGAGCCCGTGCCGTCAGGGCGAACGGCGCGGTCGACGCGTCGAGGAGCGAGTCCCGGGTCACCTGCCCCAGGAACCCGGCGACCGGGATCGCCAGGGTGACGACCGGCAGGACGATGCCGAGGGGCGTGCCGGTGCTGACCGGCGGCAGCCACCCCAGCTGGGTGCTGAAGACCAGCACGAGCACACCCGCGAGCCAGAAGTGCGGCACCGCCGAGGCGACGATCTCCAGCGACGACGAGACCGCCCCGGCGACGCGGCCGCCGAGGGTCGCCCACCAGGCCGTGCCCAAGGCGAGCAGCCACGCGACCACGAGCGACAGCACGGCGAGCAGCAGCGTGCCGGGCAGCTGGTCGAGCAGCAGACCCGCCACGTCGGTGCGCAGCGAGTACGAGGTGCCCAGGTCTCCGACGGCCAGCCGGCCCAGCTGCGCGAGGTACTGCAGGAGGAGCGGGTCGTCCAGTCCGTACTGCTCGCGGACCAGGGCGATCGCCTCCGCGGAGGCCTGCGACCCCGGGCCGCCGAGGATCGCCTCGGCCGGGTCGCCGGGCACGAGCCGGATCGCGAAGAAGATCAGCGTGGCCACGGCCCAGAGCACGACGAGCGCCCCGACCAGGCGACCGACCAGCCACCGGACGGGTGCGGGCACGACCCCGCGCCTCCTCGGCTCCTGCCCTGTCGACGACCGGGTGGCGGCCCGACCCTCAGCCGACGGTGTACGCGTCATACAGCGTGACCGCCGAGACCGGCGGCAGCGCCCGCACGCCGGCGACCGCCGAACGGGCCAGGTAGTGGTTCTGCTGGTCGTAGAGGGGCAGCACGGTGTAGCTCTCGAGCACGATCTTCTGGGCCTGCTCGTAGAGGTCGGCGCGCTCGTCGGCGTCAGAGGTCTCGGACGCCCGCGTCAGCAGGTCGTCTAGGGCGGGGTCGCTCAACTGAGCGAGGTTGGCGAAGTAGCCGCTCGGAGCCGGGGTGATGCCGTCGGTGTCGTAGAGGATCCGCAGCACGTCGGGGCCGACCTTCGTGTACGGCGCGCTCACGAGGTCGTAGTCGTTCGCGGCCAGGGCTCCGTACCAGCTCGACAGGTCGAGGGGGAGAGCGTCACCTCGAAGCCGAGGTCGCGGGCGCCGGCCTGCACCTGCTCGAAGAGCGACTGCTCGGCGGGGATCGACTGGTTCGTGCTCACCGGGAACTCGAGCGAGAGGCGCTCGCCGTCTTTCGTGCGGTAGCCGTCGGAGTCGCGCTCCGTCCAGCCGGCGTCGTCGAGGAGGGCTCCGGCCGCGTCGACGTCGACCTCGAACAGCGACGGGTCGGAGTAGGCGAGCGGCTCGACGCTCGACAGGGGCGAGTACGAGCGCTCGGCGGTGCCGAAGAACAGCGAGTCGATGCCGTCGGTGACGTCGACGCCCGTGATGAAGGCCTCGCGAACGCGCTCGTCGTCGAACGGCGCCTTGCCCGAGTTCAGCTCGATGCGGTTCACGGCGCCGGGGCGGGGCGCGTCGATCTCGGCCAGGGCGTCGTCCTTCTCGGCGGCGACGAGAGTGTCGGGCTGGACGTTGTCGATGACGTCGACCTGCCCGGCCTGCAGCGCCGAGTAGCGCGCCGCCGAGTCGGGGATGAAGCGCCAGACGACCTCGTCGAGGTACGCGGGACCGTCGTGGTCGGCGTCGGCGGGCGGCGACGAGTAGTCGTCGTTGCGGGTGAGCACGATGCGGTCCTGCTTGGTCCACGACTCGACCACGAACGGGCCGGTGCCGACGGGCGATTCGCAGTTGACCTCCTGGCTGCGCTCGAGCGCCGTGGGCGACTCCATCGCCACCCAGGGCTGTGTCAGCGATTCGAGCAGCGCGCTGTCGGGGGCGCTCAGGTCGAAGCGCGCCGTCTGCGCGTCGACGACCTCGACGCCGGTGACCTTGCCGAGGGCGAGGTAACCCGTCGACGACAGGGTCTCGGGGTCCTGCAGGTGGGCGACGTTGGCGGCGACCGCGGCGGCGTCGAACGGCGTGCCGTCGCTGAAGACGACGTCGTCGCGGAGGTCGAACGTCCAGCTGAGGCCGTCGGCGGACTCCTCCCACGAGGTCGCGAGCCAGGGGACGATCTCGCCCGACCCGTTCTTCGAGACGAGCGATTCGAGGTACTGGGTGGAGACCAGGGCCTGGGGGTAGTTCCCGCCGACGTGCGGGTCGAGGCAGGTCGGTTCGGCGTCGCCCGTGGCGTAGGTGAGGGTGCCGCCGGAGCGCGGGGTTGCGGATCCCGTGGCCTCGCCGCCGGTCGTGCACCCGGCGAGCAGGAGGGCGCCGACGGTGGTCAGGGCGAGGAGGGCGGGCAGACGGGTGCTCATGGGACTCCGGGTGATCGGGAGGGGCGGGCCGGGTGAGGATGACGCCGTCTCGGTCGTCGACGCTGACACCGGGACGGCGGAACACGTTTCTGGACGGAGTCCAACAAGTGCACCGATCGAGTGTACCGCCATGATGGAGGGCATGTCAGACCCGTCACGGCGCCCGATCGGCCGCCCTCGCCGTTCGTCGGCCGAGATGCTCGCCGACGCCGCCGCCGAGCTGTTCCTCGAGAACGGCTGGTCGGGGACGACCGTCGACCAGATCGCCCAGCGGGCCGGGGTCAGTCGGGGCACCTTCTTCAACTACTTCGACTCGAAGGCCGACCTCTTCTGGCTCGATCTCGACGTGAGTCTGGCGGGTCTCGGGGCGCTGCTGCGCGCCTCCTCGGGATCGTCTCCCGTGCGCAGCGTCGAGGCGGCGCTGGTCGCGGTCGGCCGAGCCCACGACCCGGCCCGGGTGCCCTGGGCGTTGACGCAGTCCGAGGCGATGGGTCTCGGCGACGAGGTCGTCGCCTCCGCGGCCGTCCGCATCGTGCGGCTGCAGTCCGTCGTGGCCGCCTACCTCGCCGACGCCTCCGGCGAGCGCCGAGGTGCTCTCGGCCCCGAGGTGGCCGCCGCCTCGATGGTCGCCACGGCGGCGACGGCGATCACCGTGTGGGCCCGGTCGGGTGTCGGTCGACGGCCTCTCGGCGAGACGATGGCCGACGCCCTCGGGCCGGTCGTCGACGGTCTGGACGTCGGCTCGCGGTCGTCGCCCACCTCATGACGACCGAGGAGGCGCGCGGAGGTCAGCGGGTCGGCGTCGGGCCGGTGGGCGGCGACGTGGGCGACAGCACGTCGACGATGTCGGCGCGTTTCGGGAACACCCACTTGTTCATCGCCCAGTAGCGGAAGACCATGGCGAGGAGCGTGCCGATGATCGGGCCGCTGATGAAGTCGGCCACCTCCTGCGTGGCGAACGACACGTTCGGCACCTCGAGACCGAAGCCGTAACGGGAGAGGTAGAGCGGTGCGGAGTTGATGCCGACGCCGATCACGCTGACGATGACGAAGAGCAGCATCTCCTGGCCGGTGTGCCGCTCACCGCGATCGTCGAACGACCATTTCTTGTTCATCCAGTACGAGACCACGGTGGCGACGATGATGCCGACGGCCAGCGCCGTGACGGGGTGCTGCGGGATGACGAAGATCTTGAGGCCGTAGTTGATCACCATGGTGATGACGAAGCCGATGCCGCCGACCACGAGGAATCGGAGGGCTGAGGGGTTGGCTCGGGCCAAGCGGATCACTGCGCGCACGGTGTCACGCTAGACGGTGGTGCCCTCAACCACCTGAAAGACCCGCCAGGGGACAGGCCGGCCGGTGACGGACCGGCCGTCTCGACGTCCCGCCGCCCCGGATCGTCCTTCGAGATGAGCGAGACTCACTCGCTCGGATGACTTCGCGCAACGAAACGGTCTCGGGCCTGCCGTAGGCCGCTCGGACTCCCTACGGTGAGGTCATGCGGTCCTGCTGAGGCCGTCTCGCGAGGCTCCAAGGTGGGTCGGAAGCGTCGCGTCGAGGTCGGCCCACATGAGAGAGACCACCATGAAGAACACCCTGTCGGCCGTCGTCGCCCTGCCGACCGCCGTCGCCATCGCCCTGGGCGGATTCCTGATGATCACGCCGGCCGCCTCTGCAGCCCCGGCGGCGGTCGTCACGCCAGTCGAGACCGGACCCGACGCGACCGTGCCCGACCAGACCGTGCCCGTCGAGACCGTGCCCGTCGAGACCGTGCCCGTCGAGACCGTGCCCGTCGAGACCGTGCCCGGCGAGACCGTGCCCGTCGAGACCGTGCCCGGCGAGGCCGTGCCCGGCGAGGCCGCGCCCGGCGAGGCCGCGCCCGTCGAGGACGACCCGTCCGGCGGGGCGACGCCCTCTCCCTCCGCCGAGCCTGCGCCGTCCGCTCGGCCGTCCGCCGCCGCGATCGCCGCGCCGGGCTTCACGGTCGAGAGCCCGGTCGACGGGCAGCTGCTGGAGTCGGCCGGCGTGCGTGTCGAGGCGTCGGTACCCGCAGGCAGCACCGTCGAGCTGTCCTCGCCGAGTGCCGGCGGCGTGCGGGTGGTCGTCGCCGACGGCGTGTTCTCGAGCGCCTTCGAACTGCGGGCCGCCGCCACGGCCGCCCGGCACACGATCTCGCTCCAGGTCACCGGTCCCGACGGGGCGGACCTCGGCACCGTCGACCGCGACGTCGTCGTCGCCGGGCTGCCGACGAGCGCCGCGCCGACGATCTCCGCACCCGTCGACGGCGGCACCGTCGTCGGGGTCGACTACACCGCCGGCGACTTCGAGACGGGTGCCATCCTGCTCGAGGGCACCGGTACGCCCGGTGCGTCGATCGACATCGACCTCGCGGCGATCGACCCCGTCGTCGCCTGGGGCTACGACGACAGGGAGCCTGTCGTCTCGGCCGACGGCACCTGGAGCCGTTCCGTGTACATGCCCTACGGACTCTGGCGCGTCTCCGTCGGCCAGTCCGCCATCGACGCCGACGGCTTCACGACCGTGCTCCCGTCGGAGACCGCGTCCGTCGTCGTCCGCGTCGTCCGGCCCGCCGGGGAGGTGGCGGTCCCCGCGGACGCGGCGCCGGTCGTGACGACGCCCACCCCGGGCAGCACGGTCGTCGGTCGACCCGACGCGGGTCGGGGGATGGGCGGTTCGCAGATCTTCACGATCTCCGGGACGGGCACCCCGGGCACGGCCGTCGGCATCTACGGCTTCTTCACGGAGGGCCGCGCCCCGATCGACGCCTACGCCGCGGCAGCCCGTGGGGAGCTCCCCGGAGCCGCCGACTTCGAACCGCTGGTGGCCGGCGACGACCCGGTGCTCGTTGCGGCCGACGGCACCTGGACGACGACGCAGAGCATCCGCCCGGGCACGTACTCGTTCGCGGCGTTCACCATCTCGGTCGACCCGTCCGCGCCGACCATGTCGGGGCCGAGCGACGTGGTGACCTTCACCCTCGCCGCGCCGGCGACCGCCGTCGGCGCAGTCGACATCGTGTCGCCCGCCGATACGGCCGGTCTCGCCTACACCGGTGCCGAGGGTTCCGGTCCGCTGTCGATCGCCGCCCTGGTCGTGATCGGTCTCGGTCTCGTCGCCGTCGGATACGCGCGTCGCCGAGGGCGTCGCCTCAGCTGATCGGCAGGAGGCTCGGCTCGTCGGGCGTCGACAGGGTGAGGACCGCCTCCTCGACCGCGTCGTGCTCCTCGAGCTTCCCGCTCGACGCGACGGAGGGCCACGGCGACGTGCCCCTCCGTCTCGTCGCCCGTCATGTCGACCGCGGCGACGAGGTAGAGACGCCCCGGGCCGACGAACTCGGTGTGCAGGTAGGTCACCCGGGCGATCTCGGGGCGGTCGAGCAGGCGGCCGAGCACGATCGATTCGAGCTCGTCGCTAGGGCTCTCGCCGACCAGGAACCTCCGGTTGCGGTCGACCAGCACGAGGGCGACGACCCCGAGCAGCACGCCCACCGCGATCGAGCCGACGGCGTCGAACACGGCCGAACCGGTGATCTGGTGCAGGAAGATTCCGAGGAACGCGATCACCAGGCCGACGAGCGCGGCGGCGTCCTCGGCGAAGACGGCGCGCAACGTCGGGTTCGAGCTGCGCAGCACGAACCGGAGGGTCGGCTGGCTGCGGTCGCGAGCGCTGCCTCGGGCCTGACGGAGGGCCTGCAGGAAGGAGGTGCCCTCGAGCACGAAGGCCACCCCGAGCACGATGTAGTTGACCAGGTAGTCCTCGGCCGCCTCGGCGGCGCCGAGCTGCGAGATGCCGTGCTGGATCGACACGACGGCGCCGACCGTGAAGAGCCCGAAGGCCGCGAACATCGACCAGACGTAGGTCTCCTTCCCGTAGCCGAGCGGGTGCGAGGCGTCGCGCCGCCGCACTCCGCGCTTGTCGGCGATGAAGAGGAACACCTCGTTGCCGGTGTCGGCCCACGAGTGAGCCGACTCGGCCACCATCGAGGCCGACCCCGTGAGAAGAGCCGCCACCGTCTTCGCGACGGCGATCAGCAGGTTCGCCACGAACGCGACCAGCACGGTGGTGAAGCTCTCCGGCTTCGCGGTGCTCTCCGGCTTCGCCGCGCCCTCGGGCTTCGCGGTGCTCTGGGGGTCGGCGGTGCTCTCGGCGGTCATGATCTCGATTCTGCACTCTCTGCAGATGATCGCGCCGCGCCTCCTCGCCTTGTACGATGGACCCGCTGTGATCCGGCCATCACCGGGGAGCTCTCGGCAGAACGCGTCGACCGGCCCGTCAGGGCACGAGGCGTCAGTAGACCCGAGCGGGGCAGGCCCGTCACAGCCGCAGCAGAGCGGTCGCCCGCAGGGGCGGCAAGCGGGGTGGTACCGCGCCGACCGAGAACCCTCGGCAGGCGTCCTCGTGAACGGACATCCGCACCACCTGGAGTTCCCATGGCCTACCACCCGGTACCCGCATCGCCCCGATTCCCCGACGTCGAACAGGGGATCCTCGCGTTCTGGAAGGGCGACGACACCTTCCGCGAGTCGATCCGCGCCCGCGAGGGCTGCGACGAGTGGGTCTTCTACGACGGCCCGCCCTTCGCCAACGGGCTGCCTCACTACGGTCACCTCCTGACGGGCTACGCCAAAGACGTGTTCCCGAGGTACCAGACGATGCGCGGCAAGCAGGTGCACCGTCGCTTCGGCTGGGACACCCACGGTCTGCCCGCCGAGCTCGAGGCCATGAGGCAGCTCGGCATCACCGAGAAGCACGAGATCGACGACATGGGCATCGGCGCGTTCAACGCCGCCGCCCGCAGCTCGGTGCTGAAGTACACCGACGAGTGGCAGGGCTACGTGACCCGCCAGGCGCGCTGGGTCGACTTCGAGGACGACTACAAGACCCTCGACTCCACCTTCATGGAGAGCGTGATCTGGGCCTTCAAGCAGCTGCACGAGAAGTCTCTGGCCTACGAGGGCTTCCGGGTGCTGCCCTACTGCTGGCACGACCAGACGCCGCTGTCGAACCACGAGCTGCGGATGGACGACGACGTCTACAAGATGCGTCAAGACCAGACGGTCACGGTCTCGTTCCCCCTCGTCGGGGCGAAGGCCGAGGCGCTCGGGCTGACCGGCGTCGAGGCGCTCGCCTGGACGACGACCCCCTGGACCCTCCCGACGAACATGGCCCTCGCAGTCGGCCCGTCGATCGACTACGTGACCGTGCCCCACGCCCTGCTGCCCGGCGAGCGCACCGGCGACCAGCAGCTGCTCACCGGCAGCGTGTTCCTGCTCGCGGCGGACACCCTCGCCGCCTACTCGCGCGACCTCGGCTACGACTCGCCCGAGGCCGCCCAGGCAGCCGTCAGCGCCACGTTCGCCGGGGCCGAGCTCGAGGGCGTCGAGTACGACCGCATCTGGGACGTCTACGCCGACACCGAGACCTACGGCACCGAGAACGCCTGGCGCGTGCTCGTCGCCGACTACGTCGCGACCGGCGAGGGCACGGGCATCGTGCATCAGGCGCCCGCCTACGGCGAGGACGACCAGCAGGTCTGCGCCGCCGCCGGCATCCCCGTGCTGGTCTCCGTCGACGACGCGGGCCGGTTCCTGCCGCTGTTCGACGAGCTCGGCGTCGCGGGTCAGCAGGTCTTCGACGCGAACAAGACCCTCGTGCAGCGTCTCCGTGCCGACGGCCGCCTCGTCCGTCTCGCGAGCTACGAGCACAGCTACCCGCACTGCTGGCGCTGCCGCAACCCGCTCATCTACAAGGCCGTGTCGAGCTGGTTCGTGCGCGTGACCGAGTTCCGCGACCGCATGAGCGAGCTCAACCAGCAGATCACCTGGGTGCCCGAGAACGTCAAGGACGGTCAGTTCGGCAAGTGGGTCGGCGGCGCCCGCGACTGGTCGATCTCGCGCAACCGCTACTGGGGCTCGCCCATCCCGGTCTGGAAGAGCGACGACCCGGCCCACCCCCGGGTCGACGTCTACGGCTCGTTCGCCGAGCTCGAAGCCGACTTCGGTCGTCTGCCGCTCAACGAGCAGGGCGAGCCCGATCTGCACCGCCCCTACATCGACGACCTCACCCGGCCGAACCCCGACGACCCCACCGGTCAGAGCACGATGCGGCGCATCGACGACGTCTTCGACGTCTGGTTCGACTCGGGCTCGATGCCCTTCGCTCAGGTGCACTACCCGTTCGAGAATCAGAGCTGGTTCGAGACGCACGCCCCGGCCGACTTCGTGGTCGAGTACATCGGCCAGACGCGCGGCTGGTTCTACGTGATGCACGCGCTGTCGACGGCGCTCTTCGACCGGCCCGCCTTCTCGAAGGTCATCAGCCACGGCATCGTGCTCGGCTCCGACGGTCAGAAGATGTCGAAGAGCCTCCGCAACTACCCCGACGTCAACGAGGTCTTCGATCGCGACGGCGCCGACGCCATGCGGTGGTTCCTGATGTCGAGCTCGGTGATCCGCGGCGGCAATCTCGTCGTGACCGAAGAGGGCATCCGCGAGGGCGTCCGGCAGTTCCTCCTCCCGCTCTGGAGCACCTACTACTTCTTCACCCTCTACGCGAACGCGGCCGACGCCGACGGTTCAGGAGGCGCGGGTCGCCACGTCGCCGACGGCTACGTCGCGAAGTGGCGCACCGATTCGAGCGACGTGCTCGACCGCTACCTGCTGGCGAAGACGCGCCTCCTCGTCACCGACGTCGAGCGGCACCTCGACGCGCTCGACTCGCCTCTCGCGGCGGCGGCGCTCCGCGACTTCGCCGACGTGCTGACCAACTGGTACGTGCGCCGCTCGCGCGACCGCTTCTGGTCGGGCGACGACCACGACGCGTTCGACACGCTGTACACCGTGCTCGAGACGGTCACCCGGGTGGCCGCGCCCCTGGCCCCGCTGGTCGCGGAGGAGATCTGGAAGGGTCTCACGGGGGGTCGCAGCGTGCACCTGACCGACTGGCCCGACGCGTCGGCGTTCCCGGCCGACGACGCCCTGGTCGAGGCCATGGACTCCGTGCGCGAGATCGCCTCGTCGGGTCTCGCTCTCCGCAAGTCGACCGGTCTGCGGGTGCGTCTGCCCCTCGCGCGTCTCACGGTGGTCGCACCCGACCCGGCCGCCCTCGAGCCGTTCGCGTCGATCCTCCGGGACGAGCTGAACGTCAAGTCGGTCGTGCTCACGCCCCTGACCGAAGAGAGCCTCGGCGACTACGGCGTGACCCGCAAGCTGACGGTCAACGCCCGCGCCGCGGGCCCCCGCATCGGCAAGCAGGTGCAGCAGGTCATTCCGGCCGCCAAGAAGGGCGACTGGCAGCCCGTCGGCGAGAACGTCGTCGTGGGCGGCATCGAACTGCTGCCGGGCGAGTTCACGCTCGAGCTGGCGGTCGCCGACGCGGCCGCGGCCATCGGCTTCGTCGGCGACGGCGGCTTCGTGCTGCTCGACACCGCGACGACGCCCGAGCTCGAAGCGGAGGGGCTCGCCCGCGACGTCGTCCGCGCCGTGCAGCAGGCCCGGAAGAACACCGGGCTCGACGTGAGCGACCGCGTGGTGACGACCCTGGGCGTCGACGACGCCGGGGCCGACGCCGTCGAGACCCATCGCGACCTGATCCAGGCCGAGACACTGACCACCGAGCTCGTGATCGACCGACGGAGCGACCTCGCCGACCGCGTCGACGCCGTCGCCGTCGGCGCGGGCTCGGCCGTGACCGTGGAGGTGCGACGCGCATGACCCCGAAGAAGAGCAAGAACCCCGAGCCCGCCGACGACGGCGGCGAGTTCGCCGCCGAGGCGGCGCGCGTCCACGACGAGCTGCTCGCGCGGGTCGGCGAGCAGGCGCCCGAGCCCCGGCTCGGTGCGACCCGCCGGGCCGCCGAGCTGCTCGGCGACCCGCAGCGCGCCTACCCGGTGATCCACATCACGGGCACGAACGGCAAGACGTCGACCTCGCGGATGATCGAGAGCATCCTCCGCTCGTACGGTCTGCGAACCGGCCTGCTGACCAGCCCGCACCTCGTCCGGCTGAACGAGCGCATCATGATCGACGGCGAGCCGATCAGCGACGAGCGGCTCGTCGCCAACTGGGACGACATCCAGCCCTATCTCGCCATGGTCGACGCCGAGCTCGGCGCCGCCGGCGACCAGGCCCTGACGTTCTTCGAGGCGCTCACGGTGCTCGCCTTCGCCTGCTTCGCCGACGCGCCGGCCGACGTCGTCGTGCTCGAGGTGGGCATGGGCGGCGAGTGGGACAGCACGAACGTGGCGGACGGCCAGGTGGCCGTCTTCACGCCCATCGCGCTCGACCACCAGAACCGGCTCGGCTCGACGGTCGAGGCCATCGCCCGCACCAAGTCGGGCATCGTCAAGCCCTCCGCGTCGGTGGTCAGCGCCTCGCAGGTGCCCGAGGCCCTGGCCGAGCTCGAGCGCGCGGTCGAACTGACCGAGTCGACCCTGGCCGTCGAGGGCGTCGGCTTCGGCGTCGAGTCGACGACCGTGGCTGTCGGCGGGCAGGTCGTGTCGATCCGCGGTCTCGCGGGGCGGTACCCCGACCTCGTGCTGCCGCTCTTCGGCGACCACCAGGCTCAGAACGCCGCCGTCGCCGTCGCGGCGGTCGAGTCGTTCCTCGGCAGCGGCAGCCAGGCGCTCGACCTCGACGTGCTCTCCGACGGGCTCGCCCAGGTGACCTCGCCGGGTCGACTGCAGATCGTCGCCAACGATCCGACCATCCTCGTCGACGCGGCTCACAACCCCCATGGCGCCCGAGCCCTCGCCAAGGCGATCGAGGCGTACTTCCCGTTCGGTCGCGTCGTCGCCGTCCTCGCCGTGCTGACCGACAAAGACGCCACCGGCATCATCCGGGCGCTGTCGGGCACGGTGCAGCAGTTCGTCGTCACCCAGTCCGACTCCGACCGGTCCGTCCCCGCCGACGAGCTCGCGGCCGTCGCCGTCAAGGTCGTCGGCGCCGATCGGGTCGTCGTCGAGACCGACCTCGCGGCCGCTCTCCGCACCGCGCGCGACCTCGCCGACGAGACCGAGGGCGACCGCCCCGGCGGTGTCGTCGTCACGGGGTCCATCACCCTGGTCGGAGACGTCCTCGCGCTCGCGCAGGGCCCGGAGGGGCTCTCATGACCACGGTGCCGCCTCCCGACGAGGGCGCCGCCGCCCCGGGTCGCGCCCGCCGCCGACGCGGTGCGGCCGAGAGCCTGCTCTCGATCGTGCTGGTGCTCGAGGCCATGTCGATGTTCTTCGTCATGCTCGTGGTCAACGGCCGTGATCTGCTGCCCACGGGCGTCGCCTTCGGCGGCGGCCTGGCCGCCATCGTCGTCATGCTGCTCGTCTCACGCGTGCTGCGCCACCGCTGGGGCATCGCGCTCGGCTGGATCGTGCAGGCGGGTCTCATCGCCTGCGGGCTGCTCGACCCGGTCATGTACGTCGTCGCGGGCGTGTTCGTCGCCCTGTGGACGTACTGCCTGGTGAAGGGCACGCAGCTCGACCGGCTGAACGCGGCGCGCTACGGCGACCCCGCCGGGCCGGCCTGACCCGCGCCTCCTCGGCCCTGACCCCTCGGTCGCGACCCAGCGACCCGACCCCCTCGACTTCCCCCGTCCCCGACATGAAGGAGCACCTGTGACCGCCCTCGAAGAAACCCTCGTCCTCGTCAAGCCCGACGGCGTGGCCCGCGGCCTGACCGGCGAGATCCTCCGCCGCATCGAGGCGAAGGGCTACGCCCTCGTCGACATCCGTCTCGTGCAGGCCGATCGCGACCTGCTCGCCGCCCACTACGAGGAGCACGTCGGCAAGCCGTTCTACGAGCCCCTCGTCGAGTTCATGCAGAGCGGACCCACCGTCGCGATCCGCGTCGCCGGCAACTCGGTCATCGCCGGCTTCCGCTCGCTGGCGGGCACCACCGACCCGACCACCGCGGCACCCGGCACGATCCGCGGCGACCTCGGCCGCGACTGGGGCCTCAAGGTGCAGCAGAACCTCGTGCACGGCAGCGACTCGACCGAGTCGGCCGCGCGCGAGCTGGCGCTCTGGTTCTGACGACCCCGAGAGCGCACCGAGCGTGAACGGACGGGCCCGCGCCTCCTGATCGAGGAGGCGCGGGCCCGTCGTCCGTGCCGGGCGCGGTCGTCAGGGGGTCGGGGTGGCCGTCGACTCCGTGCCGCCGCTCGAGGTGTCCGCCGTGGAGGCGCCGCTCGCGACCTCGGCGACGAACTGCGCGAAGACGGTCGGGTCGGTCAGCGACCCGCCGTACTTCTGGCCGTTGACCAGGATGGTCGGGGTGCCCGTCACCTTCGCCTCGTCGGAGTTCGGCAGCGGGTCGTTCAGCGCCCGCTCGGTCGCCGAGGCGACCCAGTCGTCGAACTCGCCGCCGGTGATGCAGCCGGCGATGCCCGGGTCGTCGGCTCCGGCCCCCTCGACCAGCGACACCAGCTCGGCGTCGGTCAGCCCGCTGGTGTTCTCGGCGGGCTGCTGCGCGAAGAGGGCCGTGTTGACGTCGAGCGCGGCGTCGGGGTCGTAGTTCGCGACGCAGGCGAACGCGTTGGCCGACCGGGTCGAGTACTTCGTGCCGAGCGAGGCGTTGTCGAGGAACCCCAGGGGGTGGATCTCGAGGTCGACGTCGCCCTGCGACACCCAGGTCGAGAGCTGCTCGGCGTTGGCGGTGTCGAACTGCCCGCAGTAGGGGCACAGGTAGTCGAGGTAGACGACGATGCTCGGCTTCTCGGCCGTGCCCGCCGTCGAGGCGACGGGCTCGGCGTCGGCCGCGAGCGCGTCGGTGGTGGCGGCCGAGACGCTCGTGCCGTCGCCCGAGAGGACGAGGCCGTCGCTCGCCATGTTGAGCGGGCCGGGACCGGCGGGTGCGAGCGACCGGGTGATCACCAGGGCGATGACGCCGATGACGGCGAGGACCCCGACGACCAGACCGCCCTGGGCGAACCACTTGTTGCGACGGCGGCGCCTCGCCTCGGTCTCGCGGGTGATCCGCGCCTTCTCGCGCGCGGCGTCACGGCGCTCGCGCTTGGTGTCTCCGGTGCCGGGTGACGGCGTCATCGCTCCTCGATTCTCGTTCGGGTACCGGCGAGTCTCGCTCGCGCGTCGAAGAGGAGGCTGAGAGCGGCGCGGGTCAGAAGAGCGTCGACAGCAGCAGGGGGAACTGCACCACGATCACCGTCGCGACGACGATGTAGTTCAGGGCGGGCAGCACCCACGAGTACGGCAGGAGGCGCGCTGCGGCCCTCTGGACGCCGCTGCCCGTCGGAGCGGTGACGCCACGGGCCAGGCCCCACACCGTCGTGATCCAGAAGAGCGGGATGGTCACCGACCAGACGAGCATGCACCAGGGGCAGAGCGCGCCGATGACGAAGACCGTCTGGGTGAAGAGCCAGGTGATGAAGACCCAGGCCAGGAACGTGCCGGCCGTGAAGGCGATCCAGAACCAGCGGAAGAACCGCGCACCGGCGAGCAGGGCGACGCCGACCGCGATCGGGGCGACGAAGCCGATCAGGCCGATGATCGGGTTGGGGAACCCGAACAGGGAGGCCTGGGCGCTCTCGATGACGGGGGAGCAGCCGACGAAGGGGTTGACGTCGCAGCCGAGCGCCTCGGTCGGGTTCTCGAGCAGGCGGAACTTGTCGAGGGTCAGGGCGAAGGCGCCCATCAGCCCGACGACGCCTGCGACGATCAGCAGGACGGCCGTCACGACGGGCGTCCGGCCGGTGGGGAGGGTGCGCGGTGGGGTCTGCGAGGTCGTCACACCGGGAATCATTCCACGCTCCGATGGGTGGTCACGGGCTGAGCATGCGATAATCGCTTCAGTCGCAGGGTGACAGCCTCGCGATCGAGACTTGCCGGGCCGTGTCGACCCCGCGATCCCCTCCGGGGTGATCGCACGGGTGCGACGGAAACCGGGCCGGGGCGCAGTCGCCCCTCGTCGGATGGCCAGTTCCGAACAGCAACGAAGAACCGCACGACGACGAACGACACGACGGCCGCGATCGCAGAGACGATCGGCCCCGTGACCGAACGCCGCGTGACCGACACCGCGCGTCGTGAGAGGACGCGGTGACCGGGGCAGGCGCAGGGCGCCGCCCGATCACGACACGAGACCACCCGCCGACGGCTTGACCTCGGCGGGGCGAGGAGCGCACCACCCGTGGTGAACAACAGAGACGACACCAGCAACGAGACCGGTCCGAAGAAGCGACGGGGCCTGTTCAGCGGGCTCCGCGCCCGGCAGGCGGCCGCACCGGTGGAGCGACGCGCCCTGGCGGCCTCGCCGCCCGCCGCCGACAGCACCCTCCGGACCACCCGACGAGACGACGCCCAGGAGGCATCAGCCGTGACCAACGAGAACGAGGTCCCGGTGCAGCCGGCGACCACCCAGCCCGAGAACACGACCGACACCCCGATCGAGTCGCTGGTCGACCCGACCGCGGTCGACGACCCCACCGAGACCACCCCGGTCGAGCGGGCCGACGCGGCCGTCGCCGCGGCGGAGGCGGTGCGCCAGAGCGAGGAGGCCCCGTCGTCGCCCATCCCGGCGCAGCTGACGACGACCAGCCTGATCTTCCACGCCCCCGAGATCGTGCCGCTGCCGGCACGACCCGGTCGGCGTCGGTCCGATCGCGACGACGACGGCTACGACGGCTACGACGACGCGGACGAGTCCGACGACGACGGGTACGACGGCGACGACGAGCCGCAGCAGCCGAGTTCGCGCCGCCGGTCGCGTGGCCGCTCGCACGACCGCGAGGAGCGCGACTCCGAGCCGCGTCAGCAGTCCGACCGCGCCCCGCGCGAGCGTCCGCAGCGCCAGGCCGAGCTCATCACCGAGCCGCAGCGCATCAAGGGCTCGACCCGTCTCGAGGCCAAGAAGCAGCGTCGCCGCGACGGTCGCGACGCCGGCCGCCGCCGCACGGTGATCACCGAGGCCGAGTTCCTCGCCCGTCGCGAGTCCGTCGACCGCAAGATGATCGTCCGCTCGTCGGGCGACCGCATCGAGATCGGCGTGATGGAAGACGGCACGCTCGCCGAGCACTACGTCGCCAAGGCGCAGAACGTGTCGCTGATCGGCAACGTCTACCTCGGGCGCGTGCAGAACGTGCTCCCCTCGATGGAGGCCGCGTTCGTCGACATCGGGCGCGGGCGCAACGCCGTGCTCTACTCCGGCGAGGTCGACTGGGACAGCCTCTCGAACGGCAACCAGCCCCGCCGCATCGAGCTGGCCCTCAAGCCCGGCGACCGCGTGCTCGTCCAGGTCACCAAAGACCCGGTGGGTCACAAGGGCGCCCGCCTCACCAGCCAGATCTCGCTGCCCGGTCGCTACCTGGTCTACGTGCCCAACGGCTCGATGAACGGCATCAGCCGCAAGCTGCCCGACACCGAGCGCGCCCGCCTGAAGAAGATCCTCAAAGAGGCCCTGCCGGAGAACACCGGCGTCATCGTGCGCACCGCCGCCGAGGGCGCCACCGAAGAGCAGCTGACCCTCGACGTCAAGCGCCTGCTCAACCAGTGGGCCGACATCGAGAAGAAGGTCGAGGTCGGCAACGCGCCGAACCAGCTGCACTCCGAGCCCGACCTGCTGATCAAGATCGTCCGCGACGTCTTCAACGAGGACTTCCACGAGATGGTCATCGACGGCGACGAGGCGTTCGACACCCTGCAGTCGTACCTCGCGGCGGTCGCGCCCGACCTGATGGACCGCGTCAAGCGCTACGAGGGCGAGAAGGACGCCTTCGACGAGTACCGCCTCAACGAGCAGATCGAGAAGGCGCTCGACCGCAAGGTCTGGCTGCCCTCCGGCGGCTCGCTCGTCATCGACCGCACCGAGGCCATGACCGTCGTCGACGTCAACACCGGCAAGTTCGTGGGCTCGGGCGGCAACCTCGAAGAGACGGTCACGAAGAACAACCTCGAGGCGGCCGAAGAGATCGTCCGCCAGCTGCGTCTGCGCGACATCGGCGGGATCATCGTCGTCGACTTCATCGACATGGTGCTCGAGTCGAACCGCGACCTCGTGCTGCGTCGACTGGTCGAGTGCCTGAGCCGCGACCGCACGAAGCACCAGGTGGCCGAGGTCACCTCGCTGGGTCTCGTCCAGATGACGCGCAAGAAGCTGGGCCTCGGTCTGGCCGAGTCGTTCTCCGAGGCCGGCAGCGCCGCTCGCGTCCAGGAGCAGCAGCCGCAGGGTCGGGGCAAGAACGACCAGCAGCGTCGCCGAGGAGGCGCGGGGCAGCCCGCCAAGTCGGGCGGCGCCGCTCAGAACCAGGGCAACGGCAGCGCCGCGGGTCGTGGCGGCTCGGCTGCGCCGGCCGCGTCCGGGCCCTCGACGGGGACCCACGCCATCACCGAGGACGTCAAGAACGCCCTGTCGCGCATCGCGGCGTCGACCATCGCCCACGCCGAGGACGGCGACCGCAGCACCGACTCCGCGACGGAGGCGGCTGCGGCCGTCGAGGCCGCGATCGACGCAGCGGCCTCCGCGGCGGGCACGCCGCCGGCCGGCGACGAGTCATCCGCCGACGACTCGTCGACCTCGGGCGACGAGCCGAAGCGCGGTCGAGGCGCCCGCAAGGGTCGACGCGGCGGACGCGCGTCGTCCCGCGACGAGGCGACGACCTCCGAGTCGTCCGCCGCCTCGCCCGACGAGGCCGCTACCGACGCCGGCTCGTCGCCGATCGTCGAGGTCGACAGCACCGTCCGCGCCACGGTCGTGGCGCCGCCCGCCACGGCGACCGAGCCCGAGGCCCCCGCCGCCGACAAGGTCGAGCGCAGCACCGAGCCCCGCCGGTCGCGGGCCACGGTGTCGACGCCCGACGCGACCGTCGCGATCCTCGACATCCCGGTCGCGACGACCCGACGCGAGCCGCGTCGGATCAGCAAGGACGACGCCGAGCAGCTGCTCGACTCCGTCCTCGGCGCGCTGCCCGAGCCGAAGCAGCCCGGCCAGGGGCGTGGCCGCTCGCGCCGCGCCTCCAGCTCGGGCACGGCACCGGCGTCGGCGCCGACCGCCGCGCCGACCGAGTCGGGCCCGTTCATCCTCGGAGTGGGTGTCAGCTCCGACGACCTCTGAGTCGTCTAGGGTGTCTGCGTGACTCCGACCCAGCCCGGAACCCCGACCGCCAGGTCGAGGTTCCGGGCTGTCGTCGTCTCGACCCGCAGCGCCGACGGTCGCGAGTCGTTCCTCATCGCCGCGGCCGCGCTCGGCGTTCTGCTCGTCGTCCGTTTCGCGCTGGGTCTGCTCGCCCTCGTCGGGTCGGCCATCGGCTTCTCCGCGACGGCCTTCCCGAGCGGTTTCGCGGCGACCCCCGTCGGGCAGTTCCTCGGCGGCTTCGTCCTCTACCCGTTCCCGTTCTACCTGGCCGCCTTCGCCGTCCTCGTGCTCGTGCGGCCGATCAGGGCGCGCGACGGCCTCGACGTCGTGCTGCGCAGCACGATCGTCGCCGGTCTCGCCGGCACGGCCGCGCTCATCCTGGTGGGCGTCGTGCCGGGCGTGGCGCTCTCGCAGGAGGGCGGCACCTGGGTCAATCTGGCCCTGTACCTGACGACCATCCCGCTGTCGGCGGGCGTGGTCGACACGGCGGTTCTCGTGCTCGGCGGGGTGCTGGCCCGGTCGTGGCTGCGTGGGGGAGACCCCGCATCCCCGACGCACGATGGCGAGGGCGACGCCCTCGCGACCGACCACGAGACGGACGTCGACGCCGATCGATCGGCGGCCGCTCCTGCCGAGCCGGCCCTGCCCGTCGACGGGTCCGCACCGGGGTGGGCCGTCCCGGCCGCGCCCACCGCGCCTCCTTCGTCCGACGACTGGACGCGCTACGCGCCTCCGCCCGCCCGTGACGAGTCCGGCCGGTGACGGCGCCTCTCCGCGAACGCCATCTCGTCGACCACACGGTCGACGGTCCGGTCCGTCGTCGCCGCTCGCCACGCAGTCGTCTGCTCGCCGTCGGCGCGGTCGTCGCGCTCGTCCTCGTCGCCGTCCGCCTGGTCACACCGGCCCTCGGCCCGGGCCTCCTGCCGAACACCCTGCAGGACTTCGTCACGCTCACGATCTCGGTCATCGTCGAGTCGATGCCGTTCGTGCTGCTCGGCATCGTGCTGTCGATCGTCGTGCAGGTCTGGCTGCCTCAGGCGTTCTTCACGTCGTGGCTGCCGAAGCGTCCGCTGCCGCGTCGGGCGGTCATCTCGTTCCTCGGCATGTTCCTGCCCGTCTGCGAATGCGGCAACGTGCCCCTGGCCCGCGGTCTCGTGCTCAAGGGCTTCACGGTGTCCGAGTCGATGACCTTCCTCCTCGCGGCGCCGATCCTCAACCCGATCACGATCATCACCACCCACCAGGCCTTCGGCTGGGACGGCGGGATCCTCGTCGCACGTCTCGTCGGCGGTTTCGTGATCGCGAACCTGATCGGATGGCTGTTCAGCAAGCACCCCGATCCCGAGAGCCTCCTGACCTCGTCGTTCGCCGCCGAGTGCGCCGTCGCCGACGACCACGGCCACGGGGTGAGCCGCCTGTCGCAGAGCGTCGACCTGTTCCGTCGCGAGATGTCGACCATGATGCCGGCGCTCTTCATCGGGGCGGCGATCGCGGGGGCCATCCAGACGGCGGTGCCGCGCTCGGTGCTCGTCACCCTCGGCAGCAACCCCGTCTGGTCGGTGCTGGCGATGATGCTGCTGGCCTTCGTGATCTCGATCTGCTCCAACGTCGACGCCTTCTTCGTCCTGCCCTTCGCCTCGACCTTCATGCCGGGCGGCATCGCCGCGTTCCTCGTCTTCGGGCCGATCATCGACGTCAAGATGCTCGCACTGCTGCGGACGACCTACCGGCCCCGCGTCCTGGCCCAATTGACCCTCGTGGTGGCGCTCACCAGCGCCGCCATCGGACTGGTGGTGAACTTCCTTGCGTGATCGACTCCCGTCCCTGCGACGCTCTCCGGCTCGTCTGGCCGACCGATGGCAGGGCGTGCTCCTCACCCTCGTCGTGGGCGTCGCGACCCTGTGGCTCGCGGCCACGGGGCAGCTCATCCTGTACATCCACCCCCGGTACGTCGTCTTCACGGTCATCATGATCGCGATCGGCATGGTGCTGTCGATCGGCGTGCTCGCGCTCGCCCCCGCCCGGGGCGACGACGACCACGATCACCACCACCCGGGTGATCACGACCACGACGACGATCCCGCGGCCGCCCTGCGCCCCCGTCGGCCACGGCGTGGTCGCGCCGCGGCCCGCGGCATCGCCGTCGGCGCCGGTGCGCTCGTGACGATCGTCATGGCCGTCGCCCTCGTCGCCCTGCCCCCGGCGACGCTCACCAGCGCCACGGCCGGGCAGCGCGACGTGAACTCGTCGACCGCCGCGCTCGACGGGACCAGCGTCGACGACGCGACGGGCGCCTCCGACGAGACCTACGCGTCGTTCTCGATCCTCGACTGGGCCGGTCTGCTGCGGCAGACCACCGATCTCTCGTTCTACCAGGGCAAGACCGCCGACCTGGTCGGCTTCGTCGTGCCGTCGGGCGACGACCCCGACGTGTTCTACGTGTCGCGGTTCATCATCACCTGCTGCGCCGTCGACGCGCAGCCCGTGGGCGTGCCCGTGTACCTCCCCGACTGGCGCGAGCAGGTCGACGCCGACGACTGGATCGACGTCTCCGGCGGATTCCAGGCGAACCGGAGCGGCGCGACCGACGACCCGATCGCCCTCGTGCCCGACCAACTCGAGAAGGTCGGCCAACCGCGTGACCCCTACCTCTACTGACCGCTGGTCGGCGGAGCGCGAGCGGGCCCACGACGAGGGCGCCGGTCTCGACCAGGCCGACCTCTCGCGACGGCAGGGGCGTCGATTCGTCGCCGTCGTGATCGTGCTCGCGGTCGTCTGCACGATCTTCGGCGTCCTGACCCACCTGCAGGGTCCGAAGCTGACCGAGACGCAGATCGACGAGACCGCCGTGGTCGCGCAGTCGGGTCAGCAGCTGCGCCTGTTCGCCAACCAGGTGCTGGCCCACGTCGACGCCGACCAGGTCGAGGTGTCTCCGGCCGCGCCGCACACCGTCTCGACCTCGGGCGACGTCATCGCCGTGCAGTTCACCGACCGGCTGAGATACGGCACCGAGTACACCGTGACGGTCGACGGGGTCTCGAGCGTCTACCAGGCCCAGCCGTCCACCCTGACGACGACCTTCAGCACCGCGGCGGCCGAGACCTACCGCATCGTCCACGGTGCCGACGGCGCCGACGATCGCATCGAGCGGGCCCCGCTGACCGGCGGCGCCGATCGCACCGTCGTCTATCAGGCCGCGCGCATCCAGGCCTTCGAGGTCTTCGACACGGCGGTCGCGGTGGTGACCGACGACGGCGCCACCTCGACGCTCAGCCTGGTCTCGCCCGACGGGGTGGCGGTGGAGACCCTTCCGCTGCCCGACGGCCCGGGGCTGATCACCCGCTTCGGCGCGGACGCCGCCTCCACGACCATCGCCTTCTCGTGGCGGCCGCAGGGCTCCGAGACCGACACCCTGTACACGCTGCCCCTCCAGGGCCAGCGCGCCGTGACCGCGGTGCAGTCCATCGCCGGCGAGCCCATCACCGTGCTCGACTGGTTCTTCGTGCCGGGACGGGCCACGGTCGTGGTCCAGTCGGCGGACGAGACCGTCGCGGCGTTCGATCTGACCGGCGCCGCGCCTCCTCGGCCCTACGGCACCTTCGTCTCGCTGCAGGGCGTCGCGCTCGACGGCGGCACCTTCGTGGCGGCGACGGCGCTTCAGTCATCGCGGGTCGACCTCGACACGGGCGAGCAGACGCCGATCCCGTTCTCGGCGGTCGAGGGCGGCACGCCGTTCCGCGGCGAGCTCGTCGCCGTGGGCGAGACGACCTACGTGCAGCAGGTCGCGGTCCCGGCCGCTGACGGGAGCTCGTATCGCAACCTCGTGGTCGTCGACGACCTGAAGGAGGCGCGGACCCTGTACGAGCCGTCGGCCGTCGGGACGACCATCGAGGGCTTCTCCGTCTCGCCCAACGGGCAGTACCTCGCGGTCGAGACGGCCGAGGCGACGGCCGAGACCGACTTCAGCTACACCATCGATCCCGTGCCGACCACGGTGACGACGACCATCGTCGACGTCTCGACGGGCGGCGTGGTCGCGAGCTTCGCGGGGCACTCCACCGCCTGGTGACCGGGTCGGTCGGGCCGTCGGGCCCTCAGCCGGTCAGACCCCTCTTGACCCGCTGGGACACGCGCAGCCCGCTGCGCTCGAGGCGCCGGGTGAGCTCGAGACCGCTGATCGGATGGGCGCCCGCCTCGATCAGGTCGGCGCAGCGCGAGAGGGGGACGTCGTAGTGATCGTGATCGAAACCGCGCCGGGGGATGCCGTTGGCTGCGGCGAAGCGGTGCAGCTCGTCGTACGACTCGTCGCTGACGAGGTGGGCCCAGACGGTGTCGTGGGCCGGCCACACGGGGTCGTCGATCAAGATGGTCACAGGCTCACGGTAGTCCGCATGCGTTGACGGCGGCCGAAGCCGACGTGTAATCTAAGCGGTTGGTACGCATCGGCCCACGACCACGTCGTCGGCCCTCCGCGACGAACGGCCGCCGGGCTCAGGCTCCGCCGTCCGCCACCGCACGAACCGTGCGACGAGGCGGCCCCTCGTACATCCCCTGAGACATTAAGGAACACACATGGTCTACGCAGTCGTGCGCGCCGGTGGTCGGCAAGAGAAGGTCGAGGTCGGCACGATCGTCACCCTCGATCGACTGAAGGCCGACACCGGCGACAGCATCACCCTCGCCCCGGTCCTCCACGTCGACGGCGACACGATCCTCTCGACCGCCGACGCCCTGTCGAAGATCACGGTGACCGCCGAGGTCCTCGGCGATCTGCGCGGCCCGAAGATCGTCATCCAGAACTACAAGAACAAGACCGGGTACAAGCGCCGCATGGGCTTCCGTGCCGACCTCACCCGCGTCAAGATCACCTCGATCAAGTAAGGGGCCAGGCAGATGGCACACAAGAAGGGCGCATCGTCCACCCGTAACGGCCGCGACTCGAACGCCCAGCGCCTCGGCGTCAAGCGCTTCGGCGGCCAGGTCGTCCTCGCCGGCGAGATCATCGTCCGCCAGCGCGGCACCCACTTCCACCCCGGCGCCAACGTCGGCCGCGGCGGCGACGACACCCTCTTCGCCCTCGCACCCGGCTCCGTCGAGTTCGGCAACAAGGGCGGCCGCAAGGTCGTCAACATCGTCGCCGGCGCCTGAGCCTCCTCCGCGAGGCGCGGCACCAGCTGCGACACACCGTATGGGCGAGCGTTGCTCGCCCATACGTGTTCGACCCGGGAGTCCATCCCCGGCCCCCGAGAACTGAAATGACTGCACACCCATGGCCACATTCGTCGACCACGTCACCCTGCACCTCCGCGCCGGCAACGGCGGCAACGGCTGCGTCTCCGTCAAGCGCGAGAAGTTCAAACCCCTCGCCGGCCCCGACGGCGGCAACGGCGGGCACGGCGGCGACATCGTGCTGGTCAGCGACACCGGCGTCACGACGCTGCTCGGCTTCCACCGCGCGCCGCACCGTTCGAGCGAGAACGGCGGCTTCGGCATGGGCGACCACCGCAGCGGCACGAACGGCGAGCTGCTCGAGCTGACCGTGCCGGTCGGCACGGTGGTCAAGTCCGAAGACGGCACCGAGCTGATCGACATGGTCGAGCCCGGCATGCGCTTCGTCGCCGCGCAGGGCGGCATCGGCGGCCTCGGCAACGCGGCGCTGTCGTCGACCAAGCGCAAGGCCCCCGGCTTCGCGCTGCTCGGCACGCCCGGCTGGCAGGGCGACGTGCTGCTCGAGCTCAAGGTCGTGGCCGACATCGCGCTGGTGGGCTATCCGTCGGCCGGCAAGTCGAGCCTCGTGGCCGCGCTCTCGGCGGCGAAGCCCAAGATCGCCGACTACCCGTTCACGACGCTGCACCCGAACCTCGGCGTGGTCGAGTCGGGCGAGACGCGCTACACCGTCGCCGACGTCCCCGGTCTCATCGAGGGCGCGAGCGAGGGCAAGGGGCTCGGTCTCGAGTTCCTCCGCCACGTCGAGCGCTGCTCGGCCCTGCTGCACGTGCTCGACTGCGCGACCCTCGACCCCGGCCGCGACCCGCTGACCGACCTCGAGATCATCCTCGGCGAGCTCGAGGCCTACCCGGTGCCCGAGGGGCAGCTGCCCCTGCTCGAGCGTCCGCAGCTGATCGCACTCAACAAGGTCGACGTCCCCGACGGCCGCGAGCTCGCCGACTTCGTCACCCCCGAGCTCGAGGCCCGCGGCTACAAGGTCTTCGAGATCTCGGCGGTGAGCCACGAGGGTCTGCGCAACCTGTCGTTCGCGCTGGCCGAGGTGGTCGAGACCAGCCGAGCCGAGATCGCCGCCCGACCCGCGCCTCCTCGGCTCGTCATGCGCCCGCGCGCCGTCAACGAGAAGCCGTTCGTCATCCGGGTCGAGGGCGGCACGTACGGCAACGTCTACCGCATCCTGGGCGAGAAGCCGCAGCGCTGGGTGGTGCAGACGGACTTCAACAACGAGGAGGCCGTCGGCTACCTCGCCGACCGGCTCAACACCATCGGCGTCGAGGACGCCCTGTTCAAGGCCGGCGCCCAGGCCGGTTCGACGGTGGTCATCGGACCCGAGGGCGGAATCGTCTTCGACTGGGAGCCGACCCTCACGTCGACCGCCGAGCTGATGACCAGCGCGCGCGGCACCGACCCGCGTCTGATCAAGAACGACCGCCCGACCCGCAACCAGCGTCGCGAAGAGTACTTCGAGCGGATGGACGCCAAGGCCGAGGCCCGCGCCGAGCTGCAGCGCGAGCGCGCCTCGGGCATCTGGACGGACGACGAGGGCTTCCTCGTGAAAGAGGGCGACGACAAGTCATGAGCGACACGGCGTCGTCGGCGACCCGCCGCGAGGGCCCCCGGGTGACCGACCGGGCCGGCATCGCGTCGGCGCGGCGCATCGTCGTCAAGGTCGGCTCGTCGTCGATCAGCGGTGACAACGCGGGTCAGATCGAGCCGCTCGTCGACGCCCTCGCGGCCGCCTACGGGCAGGGCGCGGAGATCGTGCTCGTCTCGTCGGGGGCCATCGCGACGGGCATGCCGCATCTGCGGCTCGACTCGCGACCGACCGATCTCGCGACCCAGCAGGCCGCGGCCGCCGTCGGGCAGAACGTCTTGATCTACCGCTACCAGCAGAGCCTCCGGCGGTACTCGATCGTCGCCGGTCAGGTGCTGCTGACGGCCGGCGACATCCAGAACCCGACCCACCGGAGCAACGCCCAGCGGGCGATGTCGCGCCTGCTCGACCTGCGCATCCTGCCGATCGTCAACGAGAACGACACCGTCGCCACTCAGGAGATCCGCTTCGGCGACAACGACCGCCTCGCGGCCCTCGTCTCGAAGCTGATCGCCGCCGACGCCCTCGTGCTGCTGAGCGACGTCGACGCGCTCTACACCCGACCGCCGCACGAGCCCGGAGCGGTCAAGATCACCGACGTGCCCTTCGGCGATCAGCTGACCGGCGTGACCTTCGGAGACGTGGGCGCCGCGGGCGTCGGCACAGGCGGTGCGGGCACCAAGGTGGCGGCTGCGCGCTACGCCGCCGAGGCGGGCACCCCGGTGCTGGTGACCTCGACGGCGAACGTCTCGCGGGCGCTGTCGGGCGACGACGTCGGCACGTTCTTCGAGGCTGCGAAACCGTAAGATCAGGGGCATGTCGCCCTCCGAAGTCGTCGCCCCCGCGTTCGTCGACAAGCTGACCGCGGCCCGGTCCGCATCCGGCGTGCTGGCCACGGCGACGGCCGACGCGAAGAACGCGGCCCTCCGGGCCATCGCCCATGCGCTCGTGGCCGCCGAGCCGCGCATCGTCGCCGCGAACGCCCTCGACCTCGAGGCGGCCGCCGAGGCCGGTCTGTCGGACTCGCTGCGTGATCGTCTCCGCCTCGACGGCGATCGCCTCGGGGCACTCGCCGCGGCCACCGAGCTCGTCGCGACCCTCGTCGACCCGATCGGCGAGACCGTGCGCGGGCGCGTGCTGCCGAACGGCCTCCGGCTCGACCAGGTCCGCGTCCCGTTCGGGGTCGTCGGCGCCATCTACGAGGCCCGGCCGAACGTCACCGTCGACATCGCCGCTCTCGCGCTGAAGAGCGGCAACGCGGCGGTCCTCCGGGGCGGCAGCGCGGCGCTGCACACGAACGCGGCCCTCGTCGAGATCGTGCAGGAGGCGCTGGTTGGGTCGGGCCTCCCCGCCGACTCGGTCGTCACCGTCGACGAGTTCGGACGCGACGGCGCCGGCTGGCTGATGACGGCGCGCGGCCTGGTCGACGTGCTCGTCCCGCGGGGGAGCGCGCAGCTGATCACCACGGTGGTCGAACGCTCGACGGTGCCCGTGATCGAGACCGGGGCCGGCGTGGTTCACGTGTTCCTCGACGAGACGGCCGACGCCGCCATGAGCATCGACATCGTGCTCGACGCGAAGACGAGCCGACCGAGCGTCTGCAACGCCCTCGAGACCCTGCTCGTGCACGAGTCCGCCGCCGAGCGGCTGCTGCCGTCGATCGTCGCCGCCCTGCACGAGGCCGGCGTCACCGTGCACGGCGACGAGCGGACCCTCGGGCTCGTCGCGGGCGTCGTGCCCGCGACCGACGACGACTGGGCGGCCGAGTACATGAGCCTCGACCTCGCCGTCGCCGTCGTCGCGGACCTCGACGCGGCCATGGCGCACATCGACCGCTGGTCGACGCGTCACACCGAGAGCATCGTCACCAACGACCACGCCAACGCCGAGAGGTTCCTGGCCGAGGTCGACAGCGCGGTGGTGATGGTCAACGCCTCGACGCGGTTCACCGACGGCGGCGAGTTCGGCTTCGGCGCCGAGGTGGGCATCTCGACCCAGAAGCTGCACGCCAGAGGGCCGATGGGACTCGGCGAGCTGACCAGCACCAAATGGATCGTGCGCGGCAGCGGCCAGGTGCGCGGCTAGACTGTCCCGGATCGTCCTCTCGAAACGGAGTACCCATGCTCGACGTCACACTGCTCGCCGCGGCCCACGAAGAACTCGCGCCCCTGCTGGCGCCCCCGGTCGTGATCTCGCTGGTGTTCGGCGTCTTCTTCCTGTTCCTCGGCTACGTCGTGTGGAGCTACCGCGACGTGGCGAACCGCAGCCCCCGCAAGGCGAAGACGCAGGAGCACAAGGCCGGGCCCATCGACGAATACGGCCACCCCGAATCGCACTGACGCGAGAGACGGACACCATGGTCGCGGCGGACAGCCCGATGTCGTCGTCGGGCGCGATGTCGACCGGTGACGAGTCGTCGGCTGGAGCCGCGGCCGAGTCGGTCCGTCGACCCCGCGTCGGCATCATGGGTGGCACGTTCGACCCCATCCACCACGGCCACCTCGTCGCCGCCAGCGAGGTGGCGTCGTCGTTCGACCTCGACGAGGTGCTGTTCGTCCCCACGGGTCAGCCCTACATGAAGACGGGTGTCACGGACGGCGAGCACCGGTACCTCATGACGGTGATCGCGACCGCGTCGAACCCCATGTTCACGGTCAGTCGACTCGACATCGATCGACACGGTCCCACCTACACGATCGACACACTGCGCGACGTCCGGGCCCAGCGACCCGACGCGCAGCTCTTCTTCATCACGGGCGCCGACGCCGTGGCGCAGATCCTCGACTGGAAGGACGTCCAGGAGCTCTGGGACCTCGCGCACTTCGTCGCGGTCTCCCGGCCGGGTCACGACCTCACCGTTTCCGGATTGCCCGAGAGCGACGTAAGCTTGCTCGAAGTCCCCGCGCTGGCCATCTCGTCGACCGACTGCCGCGCTCGGGTCGCCCGAGACTCCCCGGTCTGGTACCTGGTCCCCGACGGGGTCGTCCAGTACATCTCCAAGCACCACCTGTATCGGAGCGTTGCATGAGTTCGTCCGACGGCCAGCCGCCTCTCACCCGACGGCAGGTTCGAGACCTCGAGCGTGCGCGCGAGGCGGGCCGGGCGATCACCGGCGCCGTCCCCGTCGTCGCCCCGTCGTCGTCTCCGACCGCCGCTCCGGCGTCGACCCCGACGCCCGCCTCGGCTCCCGAGCCCTCGTCGGCTCCGAGTCCGGCGGCACCCGCATCGGCTCCTGAGCCCGCGTCGGCTCCCAGCTCGGCCAACCCTGATTCGGCTCACGAGTCCGTGGTCGCGCCGGCGTCGGCCCCCGACCCCGTGTCGTCAGCCGACCAGGCGCCGGCCTCCGTCCCGGCCCCCGGCTCCGTCTCGTCGCCCGAGCGCGGCCTCACGCGCCGCGAGCTGCGGGCGCTCCGCGAGTCGCAGTCGGGCCGGCCCGCCGAGCCCGTGCCGCTCCAGGCTCCCGGCCCCGAGCCGCGCCGGCCGCTGTCCGAGGCGCTCAGCACCGTCGACGAGTTCATCGCGCCGGGTGGCGCATCGGGCGTCGGCGGCGAGCACGACACCTCCGCCGCCGACTCGTCCCCGCTTCCCACGCCCGCCGGTCAGAACCCGTCGGGGCCCGTCGACGCGGCGACCGACGGCGATGCCGACGACTCGACCCGCCCCTCCTCGGGGCAGACCCCCGCATTGCGTCCCGCGTCGTTCGACCGGCGGGATGACTCCGCGCCGGCGGCTCCCGCCGCCGTGCGCCCCATCGTCCCGACCGTCCCCGCGTCGGCGCCCGAGTCGAACGGCCTCGTGCCGCCCGTCGGTCACTGGACGAGTCAGAGTGCGGCGCCCGACGACGAGACGGCTCCCGGTCGCGCGCTCGGCACGCACACCGGGCAGACGAACGCGCTGATCCTCACCGATCAGCAGATCGCCGACGTCACCGGGGCGCTGAACGCCACCGGCGAGATCATCATCACCGGGTCGATCGACCTGCCGCGGAGCCTCGGCGCGACGGGGTCGCAGGCCCGCGTCGACAACGCCGACATCGACCGCCTCCTCGAGCAGGGCGACGCCGAGAACGCCGAGACCGACGCCGTGCCCGTGCGGGCCAGCCGGGCCATCAGCACCCACACCTCGACCCGGGCCGTCGTGCTCGCGGCGTCGCAGCCGAAGTCGAGTCGACTGCCGTTGTTCCTCGGCATCGGCGGGGGCATCATCGGAGCAGGTATCATCGGTGTGGTCGTCGCGGGTTTCGTGACGGGCATCCTGGGTCAGTGACCCTCGTCATCCTCTGCACCACCGACACGTAAGGCATCCGTGACAGCCACTCCTCGCGCCATCGAGCTCCTGCAGATCGCGGCCCGCGCCGCCGACGACAAGCAGGCCGACGACCTCGTCGCGCTCGACGTCTCCGAGCCGCTGCCCCTGACCGACATCTTCCTGCTGGCCTCCGGTCGAAGCGAGCGCAACGTCGTCGCGATCGCCGGCGAGATCGAAGACAAGATGCTCGAGGCCGGCGTCAAGACGCTCCGTCGCGAGGGTCGTGCCGAGGGCCGGTGGATCCTCCTCGACTTCGGCGACATCGTCGCGCACGTGTTCCACGACGAAGACCGTCAGTACTACTCGCTCGAGCGTCTGTGGAGCGACTGCCCCACGATCCCGATCGAGCTGCCCGAGCCCGCTCAGAACGAGGCGTGACCCGCCCCGTCCCGTCGGACACCGCGAGGTGAACGAGACACCGCATCGCGGCGTGTCGTTCACCTCTCGCATGTCGCGGGCCTAATCCGCGACGGGCCGAGCGG
Source organism: Frigoribacterium sp. AC394 (assembly GCF_979258095.1). Taxonomy (NCBI): domain Bacteria; kingdom Bacillati; phylum Actinomycetota; class Actinomycetes; order Micrococcales; family Microbacteriaceae; genus Frigoribacterium; species Frigoribacterium sp. AC394. Next base: position 3,021,188 of record NZ_OZ409834.1, read on the forward strand.
GCCGAGGAGGCGCGGGGCGGTGGTCGAGAGGGGCCGTGTTCAGCACCACTCGATTTCTGTAGTAGGGTTGACGAGTTGCTTCGCAAGGGGCACGAAGAGCAAGACAACTGAACATGGGTCTGTGGCGCAGCTGGTAGCGCACCTGCATGGCATGCAGGGGGTCAGGGGTTCGAGTCCCCTCAGATCCACCATCACTGAAAGGCATCCGCTGAGCGGATGCCTTTCGTCGTTTCACCACACGGTGGCCGGGCGTCGCCACCGATCTCTTTCTGGGAGCGCTCTGCGTATTCGCTCCACGCCTCCGGGCGCGACGGTAGAACTGATGCATGAGCACCGACCAGCCCGGCACCGGCAGCACACCCGAACCGCACGCCACCCCCGCCTCCCACGAGCCGGACCCCCAGGCGCGGCCCGAGGCGACCGCGCCCGCCCCCGACTCCCGCCCGCGACCGGCCTACGGCGAGTACGCGCCGACGCCCGCGGCCGGTTCCGAGCCGCAGCCCGGGCAGACTCCGACGACGCCGCAGCCCGGTCAGGCCCAGGCGCCCGGTTCATCAGCCCCCGCGGGCCCCGCCGTCCCTCCCGTCGCCGGGCGACCGACGACCACCGAGGGCACGCCCGGTCCGCGCGGCACCGGGGCGTTCGCCGGCGCCGGTCACCCGCAGACGCTCGCGACGTTCTCCCGCTACGAGGACGCGCAGTCCGCGGTCGACCTGCTCTCGGACCAGGGGTTCCCGGTCGAGAGCGTCTCCATCGTGGGTCACGACATCCGGACCGTCGAGAACGTCTCCGGTCGTCTCACCAAGGGCGGGGCCGCCGCACGCGGGGCCGGGGGAGGAGCCTGGTTCGGGCTCTTCCTCGGTCTCCTCTTCGGTCTCTTCGCCACGAACGTCGCCTTCATCGGCATCCTGCTGATCGCCGTGGGCGGCGGCGCGCTCTGGGGGGCCCTCTGGGGCTTCGTCGGACATGCGGCCCTGCGGGGGCGTCGCGACTTCGCGTCGACCAAGACCATGGAGGCCGGCAGCTACGAGGTCCTCGTGCGCGGCGAACTCGCGACGCAGGCGCACCAGCTGCTGTCCCAAGGGCGGGGCATGACGCCGTAGTCCGCCCCGTCGGCTATCGAGAGCGGCCCGTCGCATCCGTGCGGCGGGCCGTTCATGCGTCCCCGACATGATTGGGGCACCAAACGTTGGTATGCTAACTGATCGTGAGCCCAAGACGAGATGACCGCGAACCCCGCAGCTACGAGCACGGCAGCCGCTTCGGCGACCTGATCGAGGGGCTCAACCGGCGCCTGCGCCCGTACATCGGCGGGGCGCAGCTCGGGCTCAAGAACGAGGCGCCCCTCGTGCCGCCCGTCCACGGGGGAGCCTGCCCGCTCTGCGGCCACCCGATGGACGAGCACGTCGTCGACCGCTCGGGTGTGCGGACGATGCTGCACTGCCCGGCACCGCAGGCCGAGCAGTGACCACGTCCGACAGCCAGGCGGTGCAGACCGACCCGCCCGCGGTCGATCGTCCGCAGGTCGACCCGCTCGCCCTCGAGAGTCAGATCTGCTTCGCGCTCTCCGTGGCCTCCCGCAGCGTCGTCGCCGCCTACCGCCCGGTGCTCGAGCCGCTCGGGCTGACGCACCCCCAGTACCTCGTGATGCTGGCCCTCTGGCAGGGCCCCGCGCTCGCCCTCAAAGACCTGGCGACGGCGCTGCGTCTCGACCCCGGCACGCTCTCGCCTCTGGTGAAGCGGCTCGAGGCGCAGGGGCTCGTGACGAGGAGGCGCGGGTCGACGGACGAGCGCACGCTCGCCATCGCACTCACCCCGGCCGGTGCGGCCCTCCGGGCCGAGGCCGAGTCGATCCCGGCGCGGATGATGGAGCGCCTCGGGGTCGAGCGCGACGAGCTGGTGGTGCTGCACCGGACCATGTCGAAGCTGATCGCCGCGGCGGGGGGCTGACCCGCGCCTCCTCGGCGGGGTGCTCTGTCGGCGCCTCCGGGTATGCCTAGGCGACGGGCTCAGCGGAGGGGCAGCGGCGCGTGCGCGTCGCGGGACCAGCTGACGGCGAGCGAGTCGTCGAGCGTGCGGATGGCGAGCTCGGAACGGAGGGAGTCCTCGAAGTGACGGGCCGATCGCTCGTCGGCCACGACGACGTCGAGCCGCAGCGAGCCGTGCTCGTCGGTCACGAGCACGGGGCCGTCGGAGAAGCGCACGAGGTACTGGTGCGCGGCGATCGGGAGGCTCTCGTAGTGGCTGCGCAGGCTGCGCTCGAGCAGGCGCACGGAGTCGCTGCCGGTGGTCGGCGTCACACGGGCGCTCATCGCGATCATGCGGGCATGGTGCCCTGCCGAGGCGTCCGCGGGGTGAACGGGACGTGTCGTGCGGGCCGACAGTCATCCGCGGGTGGGTGCGAGTCACCCGGTCCCCTCCTTGGGGGACCGGCTCCGCGGGCGATATCGTCACCTCTGGCGGAACCCGAACCCGCCACCCGTCAGGAGAACACCCCCATGAACCGACTCGCCGGCATCGTCGCCGTCGCTGCGCTCCTGTCTGTGGGGGTGGCGGCCCCGGCCGTCGCAGCCCCCTCGGGCACGAGCAGCACGAGCAGCACCAGCAGCACCAGCAGCACGAAGGGCTCGACCGGCCCGAAGACCGCGACCGGCCCGAAGACCGCGGCCGGCCCGAAGACCGCGACCGGCCCGAAGACCGCGACCTCCCCGAAGAAGAAAGCCGTCGTCAGGGCCCCCTCCGCCCCGCGGTCGGTCACGGCCACCGCGGTCGGGGCGACCTCCGTCGACGTGGGGTGGAAGGCCCCGGCGTCGACCGGCTCGCCGGCCCTCGCGGGCTACTCGGTCACCCTCGTCTCGGTCGGCGGGCATGCCGTCGGGCGGACGATCCGGGTCGGCCCGACGGTGCGGACCGCTCGCATCACCGGGCTGACCCCCGGCAGTCACGCGCGTCTCGAGGTCAAGGCGCGGAACGCGTCGGTCTCGAGCGTCGCCGCCGCGGTGTCGTTCACGCCCGCGACCGCGCCCGTCACCCCCGTGGACGAGGGGACCGCCGTCTTCGCCGTGACGAACGGACGCATCGTGGCGTTCCCGACCGTCGACTCGGCGCCCGTCGACGTCGCCGCGGCGCCGGCCGCACCCGGCGGCTACGACGTGGCCGCGAACGGCGACGTCACGGTTCTCGACTCGGCGGCCGGCACGCTCGTCCGGTACCCCGCCACGCAGGCGGCCCCGGTCGCCCTGGCCACCGGGCTGGCGGGCGCCGACGAGCTGCATGTGTCGCCGAAGGGCGTCGCGTACCTGCTGACCGCCTCGGGTTCGCTCGTCGAGTTCGGCGTCGACGGCACCCGTCGCACGGTCGCCGCGTCGTTCCCCTCGGCGCCCCTGCAGCTGACGGTGCGGGCGGACGGCGACGTCGTCGTGCTGTACACCAGCGTGCTGCGCACCTACCCGGCCGGCGGCGGCGCCCCGGTCGAGAGCATCTTCTCGCAGGGCACCACCCGTCTCGCCGACCTCGTCGCCGGCGCCGGTCGCACGAACTACTTCGAGGCCAACAGCGGCGGCGCCGTGGGTCTCCAGTTCTGGTCGACGGATGACGGCTCGGGCACCTCGGGCGGCAGCCCGTCACTCACCGACCGCACCATCTACGCCGCGGGCGGGTACGGACTGAACGGCTCGTTCTACTCGCTGCAGGCGACGACGTTCTGCCTGCCGCAGGGTGCGAACCGCCCGCCGTGCACGGCCGACCTCGCCACGAAGGACATCGCCGTCACCTCGTCGAGCGGCGTCCGCACGGTGGTGCCCGCCACGGGTCTCGCTCTGCAGAGCCAGACGCGACCCGGCAGCATCGCGGCCGACGCCGACGGGGTCCTCTTCGTCGGGCTCGCCAGCGGTGCCACCCCCGGGCTCTGGAGCATCGCCCCCGCAGGAGGCGCGGCGCAGCTGGTCGAGGAGGGCGCCTTCACCGACGTCCAGGTGATCGACTGACCCCTCCGGCGCGTCGTCTCAGAGCCCAGGGGCTGCTTCGCGCTCGTCGTCGAACTCGGCCACGGTGGCCGTGATCAGCGCCTGCGCGGCGGCGAAGGCCCCGTCGGCGTCGCCGTCGGCGAGGGCGTCCGCCAGGGCGTGGTGCCGCGCCGCGCTGGCGGGGGTGTACTCGGTGATGGTGAAGCGTCGCTCCTCGGTGCGGGTGCGCAGCAGCGCTTCGACCGTCGTGGCGAAGTGGCCGATGACGGCGTTGCCCGAGCCGTGCAGGATCGCCGAATGGAAGGCGATGTCGGCCTCGAGGTACTTCCGCCCGTCGCCCTCGACGCCGGCCTCGACCATGGCGCTGGCCGCCTGGCGGACGAGCGCCGCCTGCAGGGGGTCGAGCCGTCCCGCGCTGAGGCGGGCGGCCACGGGCTCGAGGCCGAGTCGCAGCTCGAGCAGCTCGCGCATCTGCGTGTGGTACTCGGGCCCGCGGCCGCGCCAGACGATGATCTGGGGGCTCATCAGATCCCACGAGGCGCGGGGGAGCACCTGGGTGCCGACCCGCTGGCGTGGCTCGACCATGCCGAGCGACTGCAGCACCCGGAGCGACTCGCGCAGCACAGAGCGGGAGACCGAGAATCGGACGGCGAGCTCGTCGAGGTTCACGATGGACCCCGGGCCGAGTCGACCGTCGACGATCTCCTGACCGAGGACGTCGACCACCTGAGCGTGCAGACCGCGCTCACGGGATGACTGGAGTCCGGGCGTCATCGTCAGCTCCTGGGATCGGGGCGAGGGCGCCTTGCCGGGTGGGTCGCCCTGTGGCAGACTCCATAAATCTGATTTATCAGCATCGATCAGATCGACTCGCGCCTCAAGACTGCCAGATCGACGGGTGGCCGGCGCGAGGCGCCGCCCGTTCGAACCCGCACCATCCCCCTGACGACGAGGTCGCGACGACGCGTCCTCGAAAGGACGCGACAGCATGACCCCCAGCGCTGCGGCACCCGCCGCTCCCACCACTCCGAGCAGCGAGACGCCCGTGTCGGCAGGCGGGATCGTCTGATGGCCGTCGTCGAGAACGCGGGTCGCGCCTCCTCGGGGCCGTACGCCACCGATCCCGTGCTGGTCGTGATGGGCGTCTCCGGCTCGGGCAAGTCGACCCTCGCCGCGATGCTCGCCGAGCAGCTCGGCTGGGACTTCTACGAGGGCGACGACCTGCACCCCGACGAGAACGTCGCCAAGATGGCCGCGGGCACGCCCCTCGACGACGACGATCGGGCCCCCTGGCTCGACACGGTGTCGTCGTGGATCATCGAGCACGCCATGGCGGGCGTGCCGGGCGTCATCACCTGCTCGGCGCTGAAGCGCAAGTACCGCGACGTGCTGCGCGAGAACAACGTCGTCTTCGTCTACCTCCGGGGCACCCGCGAGATGCTCGGCGACCGCATGGCGTCGCGCGAGGGGCACTTCATGCCGAGCGCTCTGCTCGACTCGCAGGTCGCCACGCTCGAGCCGCCGCAGGCCGACGAGCGGCACGTGGTCGTCGACGCGGGGCGCGCACCGGCCGAAGAGGTCGACGACGTCATCCGGCTGCTGGGTCTGACGCGCGCCTGAGCGGGGCCGAGGCGCCCGGCCTCACGGGGGCCCGGCGCATCGGCGGCCCCGGCAGGGTCAGGCGGGTGCGCCGGCCAGGGCCGCCACCGAGACGACCGTGGCCTGGTCGCGGTCGAGGTCGATGATCGCGAGGTGGTCGAGGATGAGCACGGCGCCGACCGACAGCGCCGCCTGCCGGGTCGCCGTGACGTGCGGTCGATACCCCGCGCCGTTCCGGTCGGGATCGTCCGCGGCCCAGCCGACCGACTCGAGCGCGGCGAGCAGGCTGGTGTGCAGCGCGGTCAGCAGCTCGGGCTCGACCAGGGCGACGGGCATGTCGCGGTCGCGCCCGAACCGGGCCGTGGCGCCGATCGCCGTGGGGATGGGCTGGGTGCCCGCGGCGACGCCCGCGACGGCGTCCTCGACCGCGCGGCGCCCCGACAGGGCGGTGAACGGCGGCACGACGGTGGCGTGCAGCGGCAGGCGCCCGACGGTGTGACGGTCTCCGACGACGAGGGCGTCGATCGGGGCGATGATGGCGTAGTGCGGCACGTCCGTCACGCTACGCGCGGGCCCCTGCGCGGACCGCCGACGACTGCCCCGTCGGGGGACACGTCAGGAGGCGCGGGCCGGGCCCGTCGACCCCGGCGTGCGACCGCTCGCCGCGCGGGCGCGGGCCGTCTCGCTGCGCGGACCCACAGGGACCGAGCGGGTCGCCTGCGCGAGACCCGACGCGGGGATGTCGACGTACATGCTCTCGGCGCGGTCGACGACGAACGTCTCGTGCCAGATGCCGACGGCGCCCGGGGCCGAGCGGGCCCGGCGGTTGAAGGCCGTCCAGGCCGGGCGGTGCGCCTGGTCGGGCGAGCTCGCGTAGGCGTACAGCTTCTCGAGCGACGTCCAGTACTGGACGAGCACCGGCCCGCCGCGGCCGATCGTGACGCGGAAGCCGGCGAGACCGCTGTCGGGGTCGCGCATGAGCTCCGTGAGCATCGGCGTCATGGCGCCGAAGACGGGCAGCCACTGGTCGGGTCGCCACCAGCGGTTGACGGTCATGCCGATCAGGAACACCACGAGCTCGCCGTCGTGCTCGTGCGTCGTGCGGTTCGGCTTCGGCTTGACTCTCGTCATGGTCTCTCCTTAGATGGATAGTGCGGCTCTCCAATAATGGAGAGTCCTGCTATCCAATGTCAAGAGGAACCGTGCGCATCTCCCAGCTGGCCGAGACGACCGGGGTGCCGGTCGCCACGATCAAGTACTACCTGCGCGAGGGTCTGCTGCCCGAGGGCGAGCGCACGAGCGCCACCCAGGCGCAGTACGGCGACGACCACGTGCGCCGAATCCGGCTCGTCCGGGCCCTCGTGGGCGTCGGCGGGCTCAGCGTCGCGACGGCGCGCAGCGTGCTCGAGCAGCTGGACACCGAGCACGACTCGGTCGCCGAGATGCTCGGAGTCGCCCAGGGGGCGGTGACCCCGACCGCCGCCGACGGGCTCGACGTCGGTCGCGCCCGTGCCCTCGTCGACGGCTGGGGGTGGTCGATCGATCCCGGCTCGCACGACGTCCTCGCGGCCCTCGAGGTCGCGATCTCCGGGCTGGAGGCCGCCGGCTTCGATCTGCCTGACGGACGGCTGGACGGCTACGCGCAGGCCATGGCGACGGTCGCCGAGGCCGAGATCGCCGGCATCCCGGTCGACTCGGTCGACGCCGCCGTGCAGTACGTCGTGCTCGGCACGGTGCTCGTCGAGCCGCTGCTGCTCGCGCTCCGGCGCCTGGCCCAGCAGGACGCCTCCTGGCGCCGCTTCGGGGTCTGACACCGCGCCTCCTGCCGGATGCGGGCGGCTCGTCCGTCGACCGGGCGGCTCGACCGTCGACCGGGCGGGACCTCAGGAGGTGCGGGCCACGCCCCGCAGACCGACGAACGAGACGACCGCACTCGCACCGAGCAGCAGGGCGACCACGACGACGACGCGATGGAACCCGTCGACCGTCAGCGCGCCTCCGGCGATGACGCCCAGGAACGCGACCGCGACCAGCCCCGAGACCCGCGAGATCGCGTTGTTGACGGCGGAGGCGATCCCCGACTGCGCGGCCGGGATCTGCGACAGCACCGTCGAGGTGAGCGGCGCGACCGTCACCGCGAGACCGAATCCGAACAGGACGACGCCCGGCACGATCTGCCACCAGACGTCGATCGGCTCGCGGACGAGCAGCATCCACAGGAACCCCGCCGCCGTGATCAGCGGCCCGACGGTCATGAACAGGCGCGGGCCGTGCCGGGCGGCGAGGGTGCCGAACAGGGTCGAGAACAGCAGCGACACGATCGTGGTGGGCAGCGTCACCAGCCCGGCGAGCGTGGCCGAGAGCCCCGCGAGCTCCTGCACGACGAGCGGGATGGTCAGCGTGCCGAGGTTCAGGGCGGAGTAGACGCCGACGGTGGCCAGGTTGCCGACCGTGAAGGCGCGGGTGCGGAAGAGCGAGAGCGGCATCATCGGGGCGGGGGCGCGGCGCTCCCACCAGACGAAGGCGACCAGCGCGGCGAGGCCGACGACGAGTGGCACGACGACGAACCAGGCGCCGAAGCCGACCCGCTGCCCCTCGATCAGCGCGAAGACCGGGCCGGCGAGACCGACCGCGGCGAGCACGGCGCCGATGGCGTCCACGCGCGGGGGAGCACCGACCGAGCCGCGGTGCGCATCGCCGGGGAGGCGCGTCATCAGCAGCAGGGTCAGGACGACGGGCACCACCACGACGGCGAACACCCAGCGCCAGCCGATCGTGTCGACGAGGGCCCCGCCGGTCAGCGGGCCGATCAGGAACGCGACGCCCGTCCAGGCCGTCCAGCTGCCGATGGCCCGGCCCTGCGCCGGGCCGCTGAACGTCGACGTGATCAGCGCGAGACTGCTCGGCACGAGCAGCGCCGCCGCCACGCCCTGCAGAGCGCGCGCCGCGATCAGCAGACCGGGGTCGGGCGCGAGGGCGGCGAGCACGCTCGTGACGGCGAACGCGATCAGCCCGGCCCGCAGCACCCGCACGCGGCCGAAGGTGTCGCTGAGCGAGCCGGCCACGAGCATCAGCGAGCCGAGGGCCAGCAGATAGGCGTCGACCACCCACTGCTGCAGGGCGAGGTCGGCGCCGGCGGCCGCCCCGGTGCCCGAGCCCGCGAGCTCTCGCGCGATGGCGGGCAGCGCCACCGTCACGATCGAGCCGTCGAGGAACGCCACGAACGACGCCAGCACGGCCACGACGAGGACGACGCGCCGGCCGCGCAGGGTGGCGGCGTCGCTCGGGGCCGGGGGAGGTGTGCTCATGCTGCACTCAACACCCGGAGGACCCCGAGCGATACCCCGCCGTCCCCGTACGCCGCCACGAACTCAACAGGCCGCCATGCCATTCGGTGGCGGGATGTCGAGTTCGTGGCGGTGTGGCGGTGTGGCCCGACAGCCCGCCCTCACCCCTCGCGGACGACGTCAGCCGGCGACTTGTCCGGGCGCCAGCCGCGCCACGCGGGCTGACGCAGCCGCCCCGTCGAGGTCCACTCGGCGATCGACACCTCGCCGACCCGCGACGGCGTCACCCAGTGCGCGTCGCGCGCGTCGGCCGCCGGCACGCCGACCAGCGGGCTGGTCTTGCGCTCCGCCGCGCGCAACGACGGCAGCAGCTCGTCGAGCTCGCGGTCGGTGAAGCCGGTGCCGACGCGCCCGACGTACATCAGCCCCTCGTCGCCGGGGACCCCCATCAGCAGCGAGCCGATTCCGTCGGCCCGACGCCCGGCACCGGGCCGCCACCCCGCGATCACGACCTCCTGCGTCTGGTGGTGCTTCATCTTGATCCAGGCCCGCGAGCGCCGCCCGACGCTGTACGCGGCGTCGCGGCGCTTGGCGACCACCCCCTCGAGTCGGAGCCGCTTCGACGTCGCGACCGCCGCCTCCTGATCGCCGTCGAACGCCGGGGGCACGTCGATCGCGCCGCCCGAGTCGACGATGCGCGTCAGCACCTCGCGCCGATCGTCGTACGGGTCTCGCACGAGCGACCGGCCCTCGGCCCGCATCACGTCGAAGAGCAGGTACCGGACGGGCGCGTCTGCGGCGACCCGGGCGATGTCGCGCGGGCGGCTCAGCCCCATGCGGCGCTGCAGCAGGCCGAAGTCGGGGCGACCCTTCTCGTCGACTGCCACGATCTCGCCGTCGAGGACCGCGCCTCCCTCGCTGTCGACCCGCTCGGCGAGCTCCTGCAGCTCGGGGTAGGCGGGGGTGAGGTCGTTGCCGTTTCGGCTGGTGAACGTGACGGCTCCGTCGTGCACGATCGCGACGGCGCGGATGCCGTCCCACTTCATCTCGAACGCCCAGTCGCCATCGGCCAGGTCGTGCGCGTCGCCCGTCGTCGCGAGCATCGGCGCGACCGGGTCGGGCGCGGTTGCGGTTCCGGGTGCGTGTTCGGGTGCGGGTAACTCCTGCTTCCCGTCGCGAGCCGAGGAGGCGCGGCCCGACTTCCCGGGGGAGTCGCTGCGCGAACGCGACACCCGTGAGGAGTTGCCGACGCGCGAGCCGCCGCCGCTGCCGTTCTTGCCGCTGGCGCTGCTGCCGCCGCCACCGCTCTTGCCGCCGCTCTTGCCGCTGCCGTCGGAGTCGTCCTTCATGCGGTGGATCAGCCAGTTCGACTCGGCCCGCCCACCGCCGTGGCCCGTGTGGATCAGCGCGACGCGTCGGGTGCCGCGCTGCTCGCCGTGCAGCACGACGATGACCTCCTCGCCGTCGCGCCACTTCTCGAGCTCGTACTCGCCCGAGTCCCAGATCGTGACCTCGCCCGCGCCGTACTCGCCCTTCGCGATGGTGCCCTCGAAGGTGCCGTACTCGAGCGGGTGGTCCTCGGTCTGGACGGCGAGGTGGTTCGTGCCCGGGTCGTCGGGCTCGCCCTTCGGCAGGGCCCAGCTGACCAGCACGCCGTCGTGCTCGAGGCGGAAGTCCCAATGCAGCGAGCTGGCGTGGTGCTCCTGGATGACGAAGCTCGTGCCGTCGGTCGAGGCAGGGGCCTCGGCGGGCACCGGCTCGGCGGTCTTCGACGCGTCGCGCTTCGAGCGGTAGACCTCGAGGCGGTCGCGCACCTTCTCGGACGGGTCGTGGTCGGGGGCCTCGGTGTTGCGGAAGTCCTCGCCCAGCTCGCCCGACGGCACCGGCACGTGCGCCGACACGTCGGCCAGGGGGTCGCCACGCCGCTTCAGACGCGAGAGCACGTCGGTGTACTCGAGCTGCACCAGCGACTTCGACGCGAGCTCGCGCCAGGTGCGCGGCATCGCGACGGTCGGCCGCGTCCGCCCACGGAGCGAGTACGGAGCGACCGTCGTCTTGTTGCCGTTGTTCTGCGACCAGTCGAGCAGAACCTTGCCCCGGCGGTCGGCCCTGCCCATCGTGCTGAGCACGAGATCCGGGTGGTCGGCCTCCATCGCGCGGGCCAGCTCGTGGGCGACCTCGCCGACCTGGGCGCTGGTCTGCTTCCCGTCGAGCCGCGCGTACAGGTGCACGCCCTTGCTGCCGCTCGTCACGGGCATCAGCTCGAGTCCCATGCCCTCGACGATGGGCCGAAGCAGCTTCGCCACGCCGACGCACTCGGCGAGGCCGACGCCTTCGCCCGGGTCCAGGTCGAGCACCAGCCGGTCGGGGTTCCGCTGCGCCCCCTTCGGGCCGAACCGCCATTGCGGCACGTGCACCTCGAGCGCGGCGACCTGCGCCAGCCAGGTGAGCGTCGCGACGTCGTTCACCATCGGGTAGACGTTGGCGTGGTCCTTGTGCTCGATGGTGTGCCGGGCGACCCAGTCGGGCGCGGAGTCGGGCAGGTTCTTCTCGAAGAACACCTCGCCGTCGACGCCGTTCACCCAGCGCTTTCGGGTGGCCGGCCGACCCTCGACGTGCGGCAGCATCCACTCCGCGACGGCGGCGTAGTAGCCGAGCACGTCGGCCTTGGTCGTGCCGGCGTCGGGGTACAGCACCTTGTCGAGATTCGTCAGCTGCAACCGGTGCCCGCCGACCTCGACCGTCTCGCCGCGTCCCTTGCCCGCCATCGCGCGCCTCCTCGTGTCGTGTGGTTCTCGTTCTACCCGGCTGCGGCGGGTCCGTGTCGTCCGCGGCGGGTCGGCGCCGATCCGCCGCCGACGACGCGGACCCGCCCCATCGACCGCGGCCCGCCACCCCGCACGAGCGGGAGGACGGGCCGTGGTGGGACGACGGAGCCGAGGAGGCGCGGTGTCAGACCGCCGGCATGGCTCCGGCGATCGTGATGGTCGCGCCCGAGGTGTAGCTCGACTCGGGGCTGACCAGGTGCACGTAGGCGGCGGCGAGCTCGGCCGGCTGGCCGGGGCGGCCGAACGGCGCCTGGCCGCCGAACTCCGACACCGTCTCGGCGTCGTCGGAGCCGGGCTGCAGGGGTGTCCAGACCGGGCCGGGGGAGACCTGGTTGACGCGGATGCCCTTGGGCGCCAGCTGCTGGGCGAGACCGGCGGTGAAGACGCCGATCGCACCCTTGGTGAGCGCGTAGTCGATCTTGTCGGGGCTCGGCTGCGTGCCCTGCACCGAGCCGGTCGTCACGATCGACGAACCGGGCTCGAGGTGGGGGATGGCCGCCTGGGTCAGCCAGAACAGCGAGTAGACGTTGGTCTTGATGGTCGAGTCGATGTCCTCCGTGGTGAGCGTGAGGATGTCGTCGTTGCTCTTCATCCGGCCGGCGACCATGACGAGGGTGTCGAGCCCGCCGAGCTCGTCGACGGCGGTCTGCACGAGGTCGCGGCAGTACTGCTCGTCCGAGATGTCGCCGGGCACGAGCACGGCGCGGCGCCCCTCGCCCTCGAGCAGGTCGCGCACCTCCTCGGCGTCCTTCTGCTCGCTGGGCAGGTAGCTGAGCACGAGGTCGGCGCCCTCGCGGCTGAGCGCGATCGCGGCGGCGCGACCGATGCCCGAGTCCGCGCCGGTGACGACGCCGCGGAAGCCGGTGAGGCGCTCCTTGCCGACGTAGCTGGTCTCGCCGTGGTCGGGCTTCGGGTCCATCTTCCAGGCCTCGCCCGGCAGCGACTGCTCCTGCTTCGGGAACGGCGGGGCGGGGTACAGGTCGACCGGGTTCTTCTTGTCGTATTGGCTCATGCCGTCCACGGTGCCCGCACAGCGCCTCCTGCGCTCAGGGGGTGTACCCCGCAGACGGGCATTCGGAGGCCATGCGGAGAAAGATGTCGGGCATGCGATCGATCTGGAAGGGCGCGATCACGTTCGGGCTCGTGAACGTGCCCGTCAAGCTGTACAGCGCCACGGAGGACCACGACGTCTCGCTGCATCAGGTGCACGACGCCGACGGCGGCCGGATCCGGTACCAGCGGAAGTGCGAGATCTGCGGCAGGGTCGTCGACTACGAGCACATCGACAAGGCGTTCGACGACGGCGACCGCACCGTGGTGATCACGGGTGACGACCTGAAATCGCTGCCGGAGGAGAAGTCGCGCGAGATCGACGTGCTCGAGTTCGTGCCCAGCGATCAGCTCGACCCGATCATGCTCGACCGCAGCTACTTCCTCGAGCCGGACGGCACCTCGCCCAAGGCCTACGTGCTGCTGCGCCGGACCCTCGAGGAGACCGACCGCACGGCCATCGTCCACTTCTCGCTGCGGCAGAAGACGCGCCTCGCCGCGCTGCGGGTGCGCGGCGATGTGCTGATGCTGCAGACGCTGCTCTGGGACGACGAGGTGCGGGAGGCGCGGTTCCCGGCGCTCGAGAAGCAGACCCGCATCAGCGACAAGGAGCTCGACATGTCGTCGTCGCTCGTCGACTCGCTGAGCGACGATTTCGAGCCGGCGGACTTCAGCGACGACTACCAGGAGGAGCTGCGCCAGCTGATCGACGCGAAGCTGGAGGAGGGCGAGTCGCTCGACACGGACGCCACCTTCGGCGAGAAGCCGGAGGACGACGAGGGCGAGGGCGGCGAGGTCATCGACCTGATGGAGGCGCTGCGCCAGTCGGTCGAGAAGAACCGGTCGGGAGGCGCACGCAAGCCCGCGAAGAAGTCGGCGGCCTCGTCGTCGACGTCGAAGCCCGCGGCGAAGAAGTCGCCTGCGAAGAAGGAGTCCGCGAAGAAGGAGTCCGCGAAGAAGGAGTCCGCGAAGAAGAAGACGGCCCCGAAGAAGGCCGGCTGACCGCGAGGGTCAGTGTTCGCGGAGCGCCTCGATCAGGTCGGCCTTCTTCAGGTCGGAGTAGCCGGTCACGCCGAGTTCCTTCGCGCGTCCCTTGAGCTCCTCCACCGTCCAGTCGTCGTACGAACCGGACCTCCCGCCCTTGGCGGCCACCTTCTTCTCGCTGTTCCCCTTCTGAGCGGCGGCGTTCGAGATGCGCGCAGCCTTCTCCTTCGACGCCCCCTCGTCGCGGAGCGCCTCGTACATGTCGGGGTTCTTCAGCTGCGGGGGAGTCTCGTCCTTCGGCGTCATGCGCCCGACCGTACGCCCGGCGCGGCGGCTTGTCGCACGCCTCAGGCGCCGAACTGCCAGCCGGTGACGTCGGGGTGGTCCTCGCCGTGCTCGTACGCGTACGCCCGGGCGGCCTCGCGGCGCGACTCGAAGTCGGCCACCAGCTCGGGGTGCTCGTCGGCCAGACCGGGCACGCGGTGCAGCACGTCGAGCACCAGCCGGTAGCGGTCGATGTCGTTGAGCATGGCCATGTCGAACGGCGTCGTGGTGGTGCCCTTCTCCTGGAAACCCCGCACGTGCAGCTCGTCGTGGTTCGTGCGCCGGTAGGTCAGCTGGTGCACGAGCGACGGGTAGCCGTGGAAGTCGAAGACGACCGGCTTCGAGGTCGTGAAGAGCGCGTCGAAGTCATCGCTCGTCAACCCGTGCGAGTGCTCGCGGACGTCCTGCAGACGCATGAGGTCGACGACGTTGACCACCCGGGTGCGCAGCGACGGCAGCACCTGACGCAGCAGATCGGCGGCGGCGACGGTCTCGAGGGTCGGCACGTCGCCGGCGCAGGCCAGCACGACGTCGGGGTCGACGCCGTCGACGGGGGTGCCCTCGGTGCCGGCCCACTCCCAGATGCCCACGCCGCGGCGCACGTGCTCCTCCGCCTCGGCGAGCGACAGCCATGCGGGCGACTCCTGCTTGCCCGCCACGATGACGTTGACGGTGTCCGTGGTGCGGAACGCGTGGTCGGCGACGGCGAGCAGCGAGTTGGCGTCGGGTGCCAGGTAGATGCGCACGAGGTGCGCCTGCTTGTTGACGACCACGTCGAGGAACCCCGGGTCCTGGTGCGAGAACCCGTTGTGATCCTGTCGCCAGACGTGCGACGACAGCAGGTAGGTGAACGACGAGATGGGGGCGCGCCAGTCGATCTCGTCGGCGCTCTCGAGCCACTTGGCGTGCTGGTTGAACATCGAGTCGACGATGTGCACGAACGCCTCGTAGGTGTTCAGCAGCCCGTGCCGCCCGGTCAGCAGATAGCCCTCCATCAGACCCTGCAGGAGGTGCTCGCTCAGCACCTCCATCACCCGCCCGCTGCGCGCGACGTGCTCGTCGTCGGGCCAGACGTCGGCCGACCAGACCCGGTCGGTCACCTCGAACACCGGGTCGAGTCGGTTCGACACGGTCTCGTCGGGCCCGAACAGCCGGAAGGTCGAGGGGTTGTCGCGCACGATCTCGGTCAGCCACCGGCCGAGCACGCGCGTGGCCTCGGCCTGCGTCCGGCGGTCGTCCGACGTCTCGACGGCGTGCCGGCGGTAGTCGGTCAGAGTGAGCTCGCGACGCACGAGTCCGCCGTTCGAGGCCGGGATCGCGCTCATCCGCTTCTCGCCCTCGGGCCGGAGGTCGCCGAGCCAGGCGGCGGGGCGCCCGTCGTCGTCGAAGGCTCGTCCGGTCGGTACGAGCGCATCCACGCGTCGAGCTGCTCGCGGTGCTCGTCGTTCTCGCGGACTCCGCTGAGCGGCACCTGGTGGGCGCGCCAGGTGCCCTCGATGCGCTCTCCGTCGACCACCGCGGGCCCCGTCCAGCCCTTCGGGGTCTTGAGCACGATCATCGGCCAGCGGGGGCGCTCGCCGCCGTCGCCGGTGCGCGCCTCCTGCTGCAGCTCGTCGATGCGGGCGAAGGCCCGGTCGAGGGCCGCCGCCATCCGTTCGTGCACCCGCATCGGGTCCTCGCCGTCGAAGCCGCCCGCGACGACGATCGGGTCGTGACCGTACCCGCGCATCAGCTCGAGCAGCTCGCTCTCGGGGATGCGCGAGAGCACCGTCGGGTTGGCGATCTTGTAGCCGTTGAGGTTCAGGATCGGCAGCACGGCGCCGTCGTGACGGGCGTCGAGCAGCTTGTTCGCGTGCCAGCTGGTCGCCAGCGGCCCCGTCTCGGCCTCGCCGTCGCCGATCACGCAGACGGCCACGAGATCGGGGTCGTCGAGCACGGCGCCGTACGCGTGACTCAGCGAGTAGCCGAGCTCGCCGCCCTCGTTGATCGAACCGGGCGTCTCGGGTGCCGCGTGCGAGGGGATGCCGCCCGGGAACGAGAACTGCTTGAAGAGCTTCTGCAGCCCCCTCGCATCGGGTGTGATCTCGGGGAACAGCTCGGAGTACGTGCCTTCGAGGTACGTGTTCGCCACCATGGCCGGCCCGCCGTGCCCCGGGCCGCAGACGTACAGCAGATCGCGGTCGTCCCGGCGGATGACGCGGTTCAGGTGCGCGTAGACGAAGCTCAGCGCCGGAGACGTGCCCCAGTGTCCGAGGAGGCGCGGCTTGATGTCGTCGCGCGCGATCGGCCGCGTGAGCAGCGCGTTCTCCATCAGGTAGATCTGCCCCACGGTGAGGTAGTTGGCGGCCCGCCACCACGCGTCGACGAGAGCGAGCTCGTCGTCGGCGGCTGTCGGGACGGGGGCGGATGCGGGGCTGCTCATACGGCCTCCTTCTGGTCGTCGGTCGCGTCGGTGCTCAGCTCGTGGATGGTGATGGCGGCGTTGACCAGCGCGAGGTGGCTGAGGCCCTGCGGCATGTTGCCGAGGAACTGGCCGTCGTCGGCGCTGATCATCTCGGTCATGAGACCGAGGTCGTTGGTCTGGTCGACGAGCTCGTCCATCAGGGCCACCGCCTCCTCCTGCCGGCCGACGCAGGCGAGGGCGCTCGCCATCCAGAAGGCGCAGGCCACGAAGGTGCCCTCCTCCTGGTGGACGTCGCTGTAGCGGAACACCAGCGGCCCCGCCCCGAGCTCGCGGCGGATGGCGTCGATGGTGCTCGACATGCGCTCGCCGCGGTCGAAGCCGCTGGGGGCGTGCAGCAGCACCGAGGCGTCGAGCTTGTCGCTGCCCGGGTACATCACGTACGCCCCGAGCTCCTCCGACCAGCCGTGCTCGTCGATCCACTCGACGATGAGGTCGCGGTTCTTCTTCCAGTGCTCGAGGTCGTCCGGGTCGGGGTGCATCTGACCGATCTCGGTCAGCCGCAGCGCCGAGTCGATCGCCTGCCAGCAGCCCATCTTGCTGCTGACGTAGTGCTGCTCGTCGCCCAGCTCCCACATGCCCGAGTCCTTCTCCTGCCAGCGACGGCAGGCGTCGTCGGCGAAGCTCGCGAGGAGGTCGCCGGTCGAGACGTCGAGGATGTTCCCGTCGTCGGCGTACTGGCTCATGATCGACAGGATGTCGGCGAAGGTGCCGAGCTGCAGCTGCTCACCGGCCGGGTTGCCCTTGTAGACCGGTCCGATGCCGCGCCAGCCCTCGGATCCGGTCTCGTGCGTGCCGTCGGGCACGGTGCCGTCGAGGTTGAGGAAGATGTGCATCGTGCGGCCGTTGGCCTTGAGAGCCGAGAGCATCCACGACACGGCCGCCTGGGTCTCCTCGCGGAGGCCGAAGCGGACGAGGGCGTTCACCGTGTAGGCGAGATCGCGCACCCATGCGAACCGGTAGTCCCAGTTCTTGTCGCCGGTGAAGTTCTCGGGCAGCGCGGCGGTCGCCGCCGCCGCGATCGCGCCGGAGGGGCTGTAGATGAGGAGCTTCAGGGCGAGGGCGCTGCGCTGGACCTGCTCGGCCCAGGGGCCGTCCCAGTTGAACTCGTCGGACCAGGTCTGCCAGTTTGGCGACGGTGCGGTCGATCCCCCGGTCGACGACGTGCGGATCGGGCAGGTGCAGGGGTTCGTCCTCGACGCCGCAGAGGCACAGGAGCGAGCGCGACCCCGGCTCCGTCGTGAACTCGCCCCAGAATCGGTGCGGGCCCCCGTGCGTCTCGCCGTCGCCCGGCTCGGTCGAGTCGATGCGGCCGTGACCGAAGCCGACCAGGGCGATGTTGATGTCGGCCGCGCGCAGGACGGGCCCGTGCAGCGTGTCGAACCGTCGGATCGGATGCGTGCCGAACGTGTTGCCGGGCACGACGGCCCAGCGCATGTCGACCGAGCCCTCGACCCCGTCGATCCGTCGGGCGAGCTCGGCCCAGGGGAGTCGACCCGCGATGCCGGTGACCAGGGCGTCGGTCACCTCGACGACGCCCGTGGAGGTACGGAAGCGCGTCACGAGGACGTTGGTGTTCGCGACGTACCGGCGCTGCACCTCGAAGTCGTCGTCGACCGGCCGCAGCTCGATGCGACCGCCTTTCCCGGCGTCGACGATGCCCGAGAACACGGGGTCGGAGTTCAGCTCGGGCATCGGGAGCCAGTCGATCTGCCCGTCTCGGGCCACGAGGGCGACGGTCCGGCCGTCGCCGATCGCCCCGTACGACCGCAGGGCGATGTAACCGTCTTCTCGGGGCTCGGGTCGGTGCCACTCGCCGGCGGCGCGCGCGGCTCCGGGGTCGGTGGTGGCGGCGGTGTCGTCGGGTCTGTCCAGGAGATCGGTCACCTCGTCTACGGTGGCCCGGCGCGCCTCCTCGTGCTCGACCTCGCAGCCATCTGTGAGCCGCGGGGCGATCGGGCGGCCCTGTGGGGGACAGAAGGCGTCGCGGTGGGCGGTCGCCTGATAGACCGGAGGGATGGCCCTCCCCACCGGAACGACGACCGAGCCCCGCCTCCTCCTCGACGCGAAGGCGGTGCTCGTCGAGAGCCCCGTCTGGGACGCCGACGCCGCGGAGTGGATCTGGTGCGACATCACGCCCGGTGTGCTGCACCGCACGAGCGCCGACGGGACGCGCGACCGCACGACGCAGCTGCCCGCGCCCCTCGCGAGCTTCCAGCGTCGCCGGGGTGGCGGACTGATCATGGCGCTCGGCGACCGCATCGTCACGACCGACGACGAGGGCGGCGACCTGCACGAGATCGCGCACCTGCCGCACCGGCACGACGGCATCCGCTTCAACGAGGGCAAGTGCGACCCGTTCGGCGCCTTCGTCGTCGGTGCGATGGACGTCACCGACGAGGTCCCCGACGGCCTGATGTACCGGATCGGCCCCGACGATGCCGTGACGCGCCTCCGCGGCGGCTTCACGACCTTCAATGGCCTCGAATGGAACGACGACGGCCGCACCATGTGGTTCACCGACACCGGCGTGAAGACCATCTTCCAGGCCCAGTGGGGCCCCGAGGGCGACCTGTCCGAGGTCGTGCCGTTCACGAGCGGCGGCATGCACGACGGTCTCGTGCGCGACGAACGGGGCGAGTTCTGGGGCGCGATCTACGGCGAGGGCGTCGTCGTCCACCTCGACCAGGACGGCGATCTCATCGACCGCATCGAGTTCCCGGCGCCGCAGCTGACCGGCATCGCGATCGGCGGTCCCGACATGTCGACGCTCCTCGTCGGCTCGGCCCGCGAGAACATGAGCGACGACGAACTGGCCCGTGCTCCGCTGAGCGGCGGCCTCTTCACCGTCGAGCTCGACCGCCGCGGTCGCGAGAGCTTCCTGTTCGGCTGAGCGGACGGCCCACCCGGCCGAGGGGACGAGCCGTCAGGCCGAGCGGACGGCCCGTCCGGAGACGGACGGCCCGTGTCGACCGGGCCGCCCGTCTCCCGGGTGGGGGACCGTCAGATGCGGCCGGCCAGCTCGACGTCGCCGGGCGTGCACTCGCGCACGACCTCGCGGGCGGCGTCCCGAGCGCCCTCGACGTTCCAGAGCAGCACGCCCTCGACGCCGTCCTCACCGAGGTAGTACGCCACGGCGCGCCCCTCGCCCTTGTCGTCGAGCACCGTCTCGAGTGAGGCGTCGAGGGTGCCGACGGCCTCGTACGAGATGTCGAACACCTTCGAGTAGTAGTACGGCGTGTGGTCGTAGACCTCGTCCGAACCGGCCATGATGCGGCCGACCGCCGCGCCCTGCGACTTCGCGTTGTCGACGTGCTCCACACGGCGCCGACCGAGGATCGCGTCGGGGTAGTCCGCGACGTCACCGGCCGCGAACACATGCGGGTCCGAGGTCCGGAGCCTCTCGTCGACCACGACGCCGTCGTCGGTGTCGAGACCGGCGTCGGCCGCGAGCGAGTCGTCGGGCGAGATGCCCAGTCCGACCACCACGGCGTCCGCGTCGAGGGTCGACCCGTCGTCGAGCACGAGGTGCACCCCGGCGTCGTCGGCCGTGCCGCTCTCGACGCGACGGCCGCGGGCCAGCTCGACCCGCGCCTCCTCGAACGCCTTCTCGAAGGTCGCCGCGATCGGAGCCGGGAAGATCGACCCGCCGAGCACGTCGTCGGGGAACACGAGGGTGACCCGCGTGTCGTTCTGGGCGAGGGCGGCGGCGATCTCGGTGCCGATGTAGCTGCCGCCGACCACGGCGACGTGGCGTCCGTCGCCCGAGAGCTCGCGCAGCCTCCGGTAGTCGGCCGCGGTGCGGAAGTACACGACCCGGTCGTCGTCGGGCAGGTCGAGTGCGGTCGGGCTGCCGCCGGTGGCCAGCAGCAGACGGCCGTAGCCGACCGTGTCGCCGTCGCTCGTCGTGACGGTGCGTGCCTCGCGGTCGATCGACTCGACCATGGTGCCCAGGCGCAGCTCGGCGCCCGACTCCTCGACGGTGCCGAGGTCGTTGTCGGCGGGGGTGTAGTCGGGGTCGATCCAGAGCTTCTTCGACAGCGCTGGTCGGGTGTAGGGGGCGTCGACGTCGGCGCTGACGATCAGGATCGTCGCCTCGGGGGTGGTCTCGTGGATGGCCTTCGCCGCGGCGTCTGCGGTCATTCCGCCGCCGACGATGACGTGGTCGTAGCTCGTGCTCATGGTGTCGATCCTCTGGACGAGAGACGGCACCGCCCAGGAGGCGCGGGTCGCGCGGTCCAGGACGGTGCCGTCAGGGGGTGGTCGGGTCAGTTGGCGATGGCGCCGACGCGGTCGAGACCCTCGGCCGCGGCCGACTCGTCACGATCGCGGGTCTTGGGCGTGCGGGCGTCCTTCTCGGGGTGGCGGTTCTCGGCCCCGGTCATCCAGGCGAGCTGCTCGAGGCGCTCGAGGATGCTGTGCAGCACGTCGGCCGTCGTCGGGTCCTCGTCGTCGATCTCGTCGTGCACGGTGCGCATCGTCTCGGTGACGGCGTACATGCGGTCGACGATCAGGTCGACGACGGCGGTGGTCTCGACGGGCCCGGCGGGGAACTCCTCGAGGCTGGTGTTCTTCGTGACGACCGCCGAGCGGCCGTCGGGGATGAGGTACACGGCGCGCATGCGCTCGGCGACCTCGTCGGAGAACTCGCGGGCCGCGTCGACGATCTCGTCGAGCTGCAGGTGGAGGTCGCGGAAGTTCGAGCCGAGGAGGTTCCAGTGGGCCTGCTTGCCCTGGAGGTGCAGCTCGATGAGGTCCACGAGGACCTTCTGCATGTTGTCGCGGAGGGTGTCGGATCCCTGGAACATGATGTCTCCCGTTCGTCGTGGGTTCGTTTCGGAGTCTGTGCACCGGCGGGTGCATCGCACCGGTGGGTGCGTCGTGGACGATAGACCCCCGGGGCCGGGTCCTCTCAGATTGCGGGGGACGACCCCGGGGTGATGTGCGGCGTGCTCCCAGTTCTGGGGGGAGGGGCGGTGAGGGAACCGGTTCCCAGCTCCGAGCGCGGGTGATAGCTTCTCGATAGCGGACGAGTCGATACCCGTCGGCATCGGACGACATCGATGGGCCCGCGGAGTCGGGTCGGTCAGGCCTAGAGGGGGGCGCATGGTTGCGAGGACGACGGTCACGGCCGCGGAGTCGACGGAGATCGTCCGACTCCGTCGCGAGATCGAGAGCGCCTGGGGCGCCTTCGACGACATCGAGCTGATGGAGTGGGACCACCGCGTGCTGGTCGTGCGGAGCATCGTCGGGTCGCTGCCCGACGCCGCGAGCGCCGCCGCCCGGGCCGGGCACGGCGACTTCGCGTTGCAGCTGCTGCACGACGCCGCGCGCTTCCCGCCGCCGTGGGCGAGCATCTGCAGCAAATGGGACGCCGCCCTGGCCATGTCGGTCGAGATCGTCGAGAGCCTCGCCTGCTCCGAGAGCGAACTGCTCGGCCAGCTCTGAGGCGCTGGCCCACCGCCGCGCCTAGCCTGAGCTCATGACCGACGTCCCCTCCCGTGAACGGCCGGGGCGACGCCGGGTGAGTCTCCGCCGGTTCGTCCGGTGCCTCGTGCTCGACTACGTCTTCGTCTGGCGGGTCCATCTCGACCCGCCGTCGAAGCGGTCCGTCCCCCGGGCCTACCGCGAGGGCGATCGGGCCCCGGTGCTGCTGCTGCCGGGCGTCTACGAGACGTGGCGGTTCCTCCGTCCGGTCGCCGATCGGCTGAACGCCCTGGGGCATCCGGTGGTCGTCGTGCCGGGGATGCGCCACAACCGGCGTCCGATCGCGACGACCGCCGAGGCGGCGCAGGCGGTGCTCGACGCGCACGACCTCCGGGACGTCATCGTGCTCGGTCACAGCAAGGGCGGTCTGATCGGAAAGACCATGATGGTCTCGACCGACGTCGACCGGCGCATCGCCCGCATGGTGACGGTCAACAGCCCGTTCTCGGGCACGCGGTGGTCGACGGTGCTGCCGAATCCGGCGCTGCGGGCGTTCTCGCCGCGCGACGCGGCCCTCCTCCGCCTCGCCGACCAGGTCGACGCGAACGCGCGGATCACCTCGATGGCGTCGCGGTTCGACGCGCACGTCACCGAGGGCAGCGTGCTGCCCGGTGCGACCAACCTCGAGTTCCCGGTCGACGGGCACTTCCGCCCGCTCGGGAACGCGCGGTGCCAGGCGCTCATCATCCGAGCGGTGCAGGGCGAGCCCGAGGGAGGCGCGGCGCCGGTCAGCCGATGATCTCCTCGCGCACGCGGCGGAGGTCCTCCAGCAGAGACCCGACCAGAACCCAGTTGTCGGGGTCGGGGCGGAGCACCTGCACCGGCGAGGTCAGCGCCGGGGTGTCGTCGGGCGGCGTCGACGAGGCGGGCCGGCCCGTGTCGGCCGGGCGCGCCTCCTCGGTGGTCCGGGCCAGGAGGCGGACGTCGTGCGCCGCGCGACGGAGGTCCTCGGCGATGCTCTGCACCACGGGGTCGTCCGCCAGACCCGGGTCGTAGTTGTCGTGCACCGAGCGGACCATGCCGACCACGCGGTTCACCAGCACGGTCAGGCGGTCGAGCAGCGCCCCGTCGGCCTCGAGCACCGAGCGGTTGCGGCTGGCCCGGGGGTTGAGCTGCAGACTCTCGACACCGGCCGTGACCGCCGAGGAGGCGCGGGCCTGGGCGGCGCGCAGCGCACGGGCGTCGTCGAGTCCCGCCCGCAGCCGCGCCGAGTCGACCGGCTCGGAGAGCACGGCGGCGGTCTCGTCGAGCACCGACGCGATGTCGCGGGCGAGACGGCCCACCGCGAGGTGAGCGGGCGCGAGCAGCACCGGCGGCACGATCAGGGCGTTCACCGCGAGGGCGATCGCCGCGCCGATGATCGTCTCGAGCACCCGGTCGAGCGCGTAGTCGGGGGTCTGCGCGCCGATGGCGAGCACGAGCATGGCCGAGATCGGCACCTGGTTCGCCGAGCTCGGCGTGAGCCGGAACGCCCAGGCGACCAGCAGGCTGACGACGACGATCACGAGCACGATCCAGGTCGCGTCGCCGAAGACGAGACCGGCGGCGAAGGCGATCAGCACCCCGGCGATGACGCCCACGCTCCGCTCGAGACCGCGGACGAACGACTGGTTGACGCTCGGCAGCACCACGAGCAGCGCGGCGATGGCGGCGAAGATCGGCAGCGGCTGCTGCAGCAGGGCCACCGAGGCGAACCAGGCGGCGATGACCGCCGCCGACGTCTTGACGACCTGCAGCAGGGGCGTCCGCTTCGACTGGCGGATGCGCGACGCCACTCCCATGCGCGGCAACCCCCTCGGCAGGGGTCTCACGCGACGGGACGGCACGGGCCCAGACTACCGATCGCGCTGAGCGGTCCATCACGATTCGATCACCCCGCGGCCCTGCGCGCACGGTGCTCGTCGCGCGGGCTGGTTCACTGACGGGGTGTGGCCCAACTCGGCGGAGATCCTCCCTGCAGCGTTCGCGAACTCCGGTGTGACCGTCGTCTCGTTCCGACCGCACTCCGTCGAGCCCTCGGGCGCCGGGTTCCTCTACGGCTACGAGGTCGACACGGTCGACGCCCTCGGCGCGACCGCCACCGTGCTCACCTTCATCGACACCGACGCCCGCGCCGCCGACGGCTCGTCGGTGCTCGCCACCGACCCCGGCACCGGGCGGCCCCTCGCCGTCTGGGCCTACCCGGCCGACCCGATGCTGCCCGCGCTCGCCGGCGTCACGTTCCCCGACCGCGTGGTCGAGTCGCTCGCCGCCCTCGGCATCGTCGTGACGTCGCCGACGCTGACGGTCGCGGCCTACCGACCGGGCAAGCGCGCCGTCATCCGGCTCGACTCCGCCGAGACGACGCTGTTCCTCAAGGTGATCCGCCCCGATCGCGTGGCCCCGATCGTCGACCTGCACGCGGCGTTCCGCAGCAGCGGCGTCCCGGTGCCGGCCGTGCTCGCCTCACGCGCCGACGGGCTGCTCGTGCTCGAGCGGGTGCCCGGCGAGCCGGCGGGGCGGCATGTGCTCGCCCTCGCCGACGACCCGCGCTTCGTCGACCAGCTCGTCGAGATCGGGCGCCTGACGGCGACGGTGCCGGTGGTGGCGGCCGCGCAGTCCGACGCGCTCGACCACGGCGGCTGGCACCGCGCCACGCTGCTCGGGCAGCTGCCGCGGCGGGCCGCCGAGATCGACGCGGTCTACGCCGAGATCGACCGGCTCCGGGCGAGCTGGGTCGGCGATCCGCTGACGGTCATCCACGGCGACCTCCATCTCGAGCAGCTCTTCGTCGACCCGGCCGAGCCGTGGCGCGTCACCGGCGTGCTCGACATCGACACGGCCGGGGTGGGTCACCCTGCCCGCGACGCGGCGGCGCTCGTCGCGCACCTCGTCGTCACCGGCCAGTGGCACCGCGGCAACGGCGACGAACCCGAGGCCCGCGCCTGCGAGCGCCTGGCCGACGAGGTCGCCCGCGTCTGGAGCGACCGCGTGCCGCAGTGGGCCGAGCGCCTGGCGCCGGCCGTCGCCTCGCAGCTGCTCGCCCACGCCGGCGGACAGGCGACCCTCGGAACCGAGACCGGTCGCCGCAAGGCCGTGCAGCTGATCGCCGCCGCCGTCGGCGCTCTGCGGCTGCCGGCCGCCGAGTCGGACGCCGGCGACTGACCGTCGCGACACACGAGGAGGCGCGGGTGGCGTCGGCCGCCCGCGTGCGCGTAAACTGACCGCAGCATCACCGCCCGCGTCGTCGACCGACCCGGCCCGCCACGAGGCCCCGTCCTCGTCCGGTCCGCTCGTGCCCGTCGGTACCGTCGGGGCGTGGTGACCCGTCTCTCTACGGACACCACAGCTGCATCCACGTCCAGCCCCACCGCGGGCACGGTCGCGCGCATCGGGCGCCGACCTGCTCGCACCGTCGTCGCCACGACGACACAGCACCGTCGACGCCCGCGTCGACCACGAGGAGGAGCCTTGGCTCGACCAGGCCAACGTCAATCGGGCGGAACACGCACCGCCACCCGTTCGAACCGTCGCCGCGAGGTCGACAACGACGGGCTGATCCCCGTCCTGGCCCGCGCGGTGCGCGAGGTCGAGGCCGCGGCCCAGCGGGGCCAGGTGAAGCCCTCGTCGCGCACCAAGTTCCAGGTCGTCGCGCTGCTCATGCGAGAGGAGCGCGCGCGTGTCAAGGTCGACAAGGCGATCAGCGACTCCGAACGCGCCGAGCAGATGAAGCGCCTCGACGGCGTCGCGCAGATCCTCGCCAAGACCGCGGCCCGCGACACGTCGCTGATCGCGCTCCTCGCCGAGGAGGCCGTCGTCTCCGAGACCGCCAAGGCCCTGAAACGCGACCTGCAGATGTCGGCCGGTCTCGAGCTCGCCCCCGAAGAGCTCGTCATCGTCACCGAGAAGGCCCCGGCCCCCGTCGCCTCCGAGCGTCAGGTCGTGCCGCAGTCGGTCATCTCGCGTCAGCTGGCGAACCCGTTCCTGCCGCCCGACTTCTCGCTGGCCGAGGTGGCCCGCGAGGCGCACCCCGTGCGACTCGCCAACTGGGAGCTCTTCGGCCCCCTCTTCAAGTCGTTCGAGTACGGCGCGGGCGGCGGCCCCGCCTGCATGCCGCTGCCCGACCCCACCACCGTCGACGCCCCGGCCGGCGCCACGCTGATGCAGCACCAGGCGCAGCTCGTCGAGTCGGCCCGACAGGGTCACCGCACCTACCTGCTGGCCGACGAGCCGGGTCTCGGCAAGACCGCCCAGGCCCTCCTCGCCGCGCAGGCGGCGGACGCCTACCCCCTGCTGGTCGTCGTCCCCAACGTCGTGAAGACGAACTGGGCCCGCGAGGTCCAGCTCTGGACCCCGACGCGCAGCGCCACCGTGATCCACGGCGACGGCGAGAACCTCGACGCGTTCGCCGACGTCGTCATCGTCAACTACGAGGTGCTCGACCGCCACGTCGGCTGGCTCGGCGAGCTCGGCTTCAAGGGCATGATCGTCGACGAGGCCCACTTCATCAAGAACAAGGAGTCGCAGCGGTCCCGCCACGTGATGCAGCTGTCGCAGCGCATCCGTCAGCGCACGGCCCACCCGCTGCTGATGGCCCTCACCGGCACGCCCCTGATCAACGACATCGAGGACTTCCGCGCCATCTGGGAGTTCCTCGGCTGGATCGGCGAGAAGAAGCCGAACGCCGAGCTGCTCGAACGCCTCGAAGACGCCGGTCTCACCCCGGCCGACCCCGGCTTCTTCTCGTCGGCCCGCGAGATCGTCATCGACATGGGCATCGTCCGCCGCCGCAAGGTCGACGTCGCTGCCGACATCCCGGCCCGCCGCGTCGCCGACCTGCCCGTCGAGCTCGACGACGAGGTCGGTCGCTCGATCCGCGAGGCGGAGCGCGAGCTGGCCCGCCGCCTCGTCGAGCGGTACCGGTCCGCCCTGTCGACCCGCACCTCCGGCGTCCGCGTCGACGGCGTCGACCACGACCTCGTCCGCCAGGTCGCCCGATGGGAAGCTCGAAGACAGCCGCTCGTCGTCGTCGGGCGAGAACGTCTTCAGCATGGTGCGCCGCATCGGGCAGGCGAAGGCCGGGCTCGCCGCCGACTACACCGCCCAGCTGGCACGGAACGTCGGCAAGGTCGTCTTCTTCGCCAAGCACATCGACGTCATGGACACCGCCGAGGCGACCTTCGCCAAGCGCGGCATCAAGTACGCCTCGATCCGCGGCGACCAGACGCCGGCCGTGCGCCAGCGCCAGATCGACGCCTTCGTGAACGACCCCGAGGTCGCCGTCGTGGTCTGCTCGCTGACCGCCGCCGGCGTCGGGCTCAACCTGCAGGTCGCCTCGAACGTCGTGCTCGCCGAGCTGTCGTGGACGGACGCCGAGCAGACGCAGGCCATCGACCGCGTGCACCGCATCGGCCAGGAGGAGCCGGTCACCGCGTGGCGCGTCATCGCCGCCCAGACGATCGACACCAAGATCGCCGAGCTGATCGACAGCAAGGCCGGGCTCGCCGCCCGGGCCCTCGACGGCGACGACAGCGAGCTCTCGGCGTCGACCGACGTGCAGCTCGACGCCCTGATCGCGATGCTGACCGAGGCCCTCGGCGGCTGACGCGTGGTGCGACCGGCAGCGAGCCGGTCGCTGTCCCCTGCGCGCAGTGCGGGGGGCGCCTCCCAGAGAGCGCGGGTTCAGTGGGGCCTGAACCCGCACTCGACCCCTAGGAGCACACCATGCCCGAGATCCAGGGCTACGCCCACGTCGCCATCACCGTGTCCGACCTCGACACGAGCCTGCCGTTCTACGAGAAGCTCCTCGGCGCCGAGCCCGTCGGACGCATCCAGCTCGACGGTCTCGACCGCCACCTGTTCCCGGTGGGCAACGGGCAGATCCTCGGCGTGACCGCCTACACGCACGGCTCGGCCGACGTCTCGAACCCGACCACCCCCGGGCTCGACCACATCGGTCTCGCCGTCGCCGACCGCGACGGGGTCGTCGCCTGGCAGCAGCAGGCCACCGACGTCGGCATCGAGTCCGACCTGCAGGACGCCGACTTCGGTCACGCCCTCATGGTGAAGGACCCTGACGGCAACCAGATCGAGTTCTTCGCCCCGCGCGCGCAGAGCTGATCCGCACGGCCCGCACCGCGCCTCCTCGGCTCCGGTCGGGTCCGCCTGCGGAACGACGGACGGCTGCCTCGCATCGATGCGGGGCAGCCGTCGGGTCGTCGGGAGGACGAAGGAGGCGCGGTTACAGTCCGAGCTTCGCCTGCACGTCGGCGAGCGAGGGGTTCGTCGCCGTCGAGCCGTCGGGGTAGATGATGGTCGGCACCGTCTGGTTGCCGTCGTTGACGCTCTGGACGATCTCGGCGGTGCCGGGCACCTCCTCGATGTTCACCTCGGTGTAGGCGATGCCCTGCTTGCCGAGCTGCTGCTTGAGACGGGCGCAGTAGCCGCACCACGAGGTGCTGAACATCGTTATCGATCCGGCGGCGGGGACGTAGGCGGTGGCGGTGTCACTCATGATCCGAGCCTAAGCCTGGTCGGCGGTGAACGGCGGGGGAGTTGGCTGGGAGCCGCATCAGCACACCACGAGGAGGAACCCCATGACCGACACGGTCGCCGACCAGATCATCGCCCAGCTCGTCTCCGCCGGGGTCCGGCGCATCTACGGCATCGTCGGCGACAGCCTCAACCCGATCGTCGACGCCGTCCGGCGGACCGGGGGATCGGCGAAGGGCGGCATCGACTGGGTGCACGTCCGCAACGAGGAGGCCGCCGCGTTCATGGCCTCCGCCGACGCGCAGATGAGCGGCGAGCTCGCCGTCTGCGCCGGGTCGTGCGGCCCCGGCAACCTGCATCTGATCAACGGCCTCTACGACGCCCATCGCAGCCGGGCCAAGGTCCTGGCGATCGCGAGTCACATCCCGAGCTCGATGATCGGCTCGGGGTACTTCCAGGAGACCCACCCCGACCGGCTCTTCGTCGAGTGCTCGGGCTACAGCGAGATGATCTCGACGGCGCCGCAGTCGCCCGGTGTCGTCGCATCGGCGATCCGCCACACCCTGGCGGGCGAGGGAGTCAGCGTCATCACGCTGCCCGGCGACATCGCCGAGCTGGACGCCGCCGGTCGCGTGCCCACCCCCGTGACCGTCGGTGCCGCCGAGCTCGTCCCCGCCGCAGCCGACGTCGAGGCTCTGGCCGACGCGATCAACCGGGCGAAGACGGTGGCGCTGTTCGTCGGAGAGGGCGGCCGGGGCTCGCACGACGAGATCATCGAGCTCGCCGACCTGATCGGCGCGCCGATCGGGCACAGTCTGCGCGGCAAGGACGTCATCCAGTACGACAACCCGTTCGACGTCGGCATGACCGGGCTGCTCGGCTACGGGGCGGCCCACGCGGGCATCCACGACGCCGACCTGCTCGTGCTGCTCGGCACGGACTTCCCGTACCCGCAGTTCCTGCCCGACGGCGACGAGGTGACGATCGCGCAAGTCGACGTCAAGGCCGAGGTGATCGGTCGTCGGGCCGACGTGCACGTGCCCGTCCACGGGGCGATCGCGCCGACCCTCCGTGCGCTCATGCCCCTCCTCCGCCGCAAGAAGAGCCGGAGGTTCCTCGAGAAGACCCTCAAGAAGCACGACCGGCTGATGTCGGGCGTCGTCGGCGCCTACACGAAGGACGTCGAGGGGATGCGGCCGATCCACCCCGAGTACGCGGCCTCTCTGGTCGACGAGGTCGCCGCCGACGACGCGATCTTCACCGCGGACACCGGCATGGGCAACGTCTGGGCCGCCCGGTACATCACCCCGACGCCCGAGCGACGCATCTTCGGCTCGTACCTGCACGGGTCGATGGCGAACGCGCTGCCGCACGCGCTCGGAGCGCAGATGGCGTTCCCCGAGCGGCAGGTCGTGTCGATCTCGGGCGACGGCGGACTGTCGATGCTGATGGGCGAGCTGGTCACGGCGCAGATGTACCGGCTGCCGGTCAAGATCGTCGTGTTCAACAACAGCACGCTGGGCCTCGTCAAGCTCGAGATGCTGGTCGACGGGCTGCCCGACTTCGGCGTCGACGTGCCGTACACCGACTACGCGGCCGTCGCGAGGGCGATCGGCATCCACGCGGTGCACGTCGACGACCCGCGCGACCTCCGCACGGCACTGGAGGCGGCGTTCGAGCACGACGGACCCGCCCTCGTCGACATCGCCACCGACCCGAAGGCGCTGTCTCTGCCGCCGACGATCAGCGGCGCTCAGGTCAAGGGGTTCTCGCTCGCCCTGTCGAAGATCGTCATGAACGGCGGCGCCGGCGAGGCCGTGGCGATGGCCCGGTCGAACCTCCGGAACATCCCCCGGCCGTAGGCGCCGCGCGCCAGGGCGCGCCGCGCCGCGCGCCGCGCCGCGCCGCGCGCCGCGCCGCGCGCCCCTGCGCGTCGAGGTGACTCGAAACGGCCCCTTCGGGGCGTCGAAGCGCTGTTTCGAGTCACCTCGTTTCGGGGGAGGTGGCCCCAGCGCATCGAGGTGACTCGAACGGGCGTGGGGGAGCCGAGGCGCCGCGCCGCCCCGCGCCCCGCGCCGCCCCGCGCCCCGCGCCGCCCCGCGCGCCGTGCTCCCCCCCCCGCCCCCATCGATGTGACTCGAATCGGGCCCTCCGGGGCTCAGAGGCGCCTTTTCGCGTCACCTCGTTTCGGGGGCCGCGGCCCCTGTGCATCGAGGTGACTCGAAAGGCCGCTTCGGGCGGGCCGAGGCGCCGCTTCGCGTCACCTCGTCGAGTGCGTCAGGAGGCTGGGACCATCGCCGCGCCTCCTCGGCTCGGCCGAAGCTCGCCCCCGCACCGGTGCGATTCGCGACCGAACCGGGCGAATCGGTGGCGCAGAGCCGCTTGATACCGGCGTGTCGGCCAACTCTGGTCGGGTCTGGTACGCGGGGGAGGTGCGGTGCCGGTCGGGTTCGGTACGCCGAGGAGGTGCGGTACCGGTCGGGTTCGGCACGCCGAGGAAGTGCGGTGCCGGTCGGGTTCGGCACGCGGGGGAGGCGCGGTGCCAGCCGGGTCTGGCACGCCGAGGAGGCGCGGTGCCAGCCTGCAAGAGACCCGGATCCCCTCAGACCCGGCTCCCGGCAGGCGCGGCAGATGCGGCAGACCCCGCAGGCCCGACCGGCCCGGCCAGCGCGACCGTCAGCCGACGGCCGGCGTGCTCCGCGCCGCCAGGCGGGCGACCGCGGTCAGCGGGATGCTGATCCAGTCGGGCCGGTTGCGGCTCTCGTAGATCGCCTCGTAGACGGCCTTGTCGATCTCGAAGGCGTCGAGCAGCGCGCGGGCCGCACGGATGTCGACACCGGACGACGCGATGTAGCCGTCGACGAAGGCCTTCCGGGCGTCGTGGGCCCACTCGCGGGCGTCGACCGGCGTCGACTCGTGGGCGAGAGATCCGGCGACGTAGTCGAACGAGCGCAGCATCCCGGCGATGTCGCGGATCGGCAGGTCGGGGCGCGAGCGCTCGGGCATGGGCCGCAGCGGTTCGCCCTCGAAGTCGATCAGCATCCAGCCGCGCTCGGGCGACAGCAGCGCCTGTCCGAGGTGCAGGTCGCCGTGGATGCGCTGCAGGTCGGGCCAGGCGAGATGACCGGCTGCGTCGTAGACGCGCGAGATGGCGGCTTCGTGCTCGGCGATCTCGGGCACCTCGCGGGCCGCCGTGGCGATGCGTCGGCGCATGCTGACGAGGGCGCCGTCGATCTCGTCGGGCCCCGCGGCGACGCTGCCGAGCTCGACGGCGAGGGTGGCGTGCATCTCGGCGACGGCCACTCCGAGGGCGTGCGCCTCGGCGGTGAAGTCGGTGCCGGCCGCCGCGGCCGCGAGCGCGACGCGCCAGGCGTCGTCGAGCCCGGGCAGGAACTCCTGCGAGAACGCGAGGTGACCGGTGGCGGTTCCGCCGTCGCGGCCCGGGTCGGTCCAGGTGGCGCGCAGCGAACCGAACGACGACGGCACATGGGTCGAGCCGCCGCGGGTCAGCGACGCCTGGGTGGTGACGTCGGGGTTGTCGCCGTGGTGCAGCACCCGGAAGACCTTGGCGATCACGTGCTCGACCGGTCCGCCCTCGACGTCGTAGATGATCGAGGTGTTCGACTGCTCGCCCGACAGCACGCGCGAGCGTCGCACCGTGCCGGGGTCGACGATGCGGGTGCCCTCGACGGAGACGTCGGCGCCGTCGATGCGCGCCTCGTCGGTCATCGTGCGGAGCAGCTCGCGGGCGTAGGCGGGGTCGTGCGGCCCGTCGTAGAGGTAGCGGCCGTCGGCCGAGCCGATGAAGGCCGCGTCGCCGCCGGGAAGCGGTGCGTCGCGGCTGACCAGCGGCACCTGGTACAGCACGGGGGTGTCACCGGCCTCGTCGATGATCAGCAGCGTCAGGGCGAGCGCGTCGCCGAGATCGGACTCGTACGACCCGATGACCCGCAACGCGGGCGTCCGCCCCTTCGTCGCGTACCAGCGCTGTCGCGCCATCCATCCGGCAAGACTCGGTGCCACGTCGCTCATGCGACGACCCTACGCCCGACCGGCCGAGGAGGCGCGGCGCGAGCCCCCGAGGAGGCCCGGCCGAGGAGGCGCGGCGCGAGCCCCGAAGAGGCGCGGGCCGGCCCCCGAGGAGGCGCGGCGCGAGCCGGTGCGGCGAGGGCCCCCGAGGAGGCGCGCGCGGCTCGACGACGTCGTCCCGACTCCCTCGCGCGGCGGATCGGTCGCCCCCGACCCGGCGACCGGCTACAACTGGAGGCATGAGCCGCACCGAGCAGACCGAGATCGAGCGCAAGTACGACGTCGACCAGGCGACCGTCGTCCCCGACCTGGGCGGGGTCGCCGGGGGAGGGCTCGTCGTCGGGCGCACCGAGCCGCGACCCGCCGTCGAGCTGGTGGCGACCTACTGGGACACCGACGACCACGTGCTCGTCGCCGCCCGGACGACCCTCAGGAGGCGCGAGGGCGGAGGCGACGAGGGCTGGCACCTCAAGCTGCCGCCGCAGGCCGGCACGACGGGCCGCCGTGAGGTGCACTGGCCGCTCGGGTCCGCCGACGAGCCGGTGCCCGACGACCTGCTGACCCTGGTCGAGGGCGTGCTCGGCGGGCGCGCGGTGCGCCCCGTGCTCCGGCTGGCGACGACCCGCTCGGTGCTGATGCTGCTGGCAGGCGACGACTCGGCCCTCGCCGAGGTCGCCGACGACGTGGTCACCGCGACGCGGCTCGCGTCGGGCGCCGAGCGTCGCTGGCGCGAGTGGGAGGTCGAGCTCGCGCCGGGCGTCGACGGCGAGCCGGGCGAGGGTCTGCTCGACGCGGTCGAGCAGCGTGTCCTCGCCGCCGGGGCCGTCGTCTCGTCGTCGCGGTCGAAGCTGGCCAGGGGCCTCGGGACCGAGGGCTGACCTGGCGGCGGCCGCCCGCTCGGCCGACCCGCGCCTCCTCGGAGTCCGCCCGCTCGGCCGACCCGCGCCTCCTCGGAGTCCGCGGGTCGGGCCGGCATGCTCGGGTCGGCGGCCTACGCGCGACCGAGCACGTCGAGGATCCACGCGATCTCGACGGCGCGCTCGCGCCACGATTCGTAGCGACCGCTCACGCCGCCGTGCCCGGCCGACATCTCGGTCTTCAGCAGCACGGGCGCGCCGACGTCGCGCAGCCGGGCGACCCACTTGGCGGGTTCGACGTAGAGCACGCGGGTGTCGTTGAGCGAGGTCACGGCGAGGATGCGCGGGTAGGCGACGCCCTCGCGCACGTTCTCGTAGGGGCTGTAGCCGCGCATGTACTCGTAGACCTCGGCGTCGTGCAGCGGGTCGCCCCACTCGTCCCACTCGATCACCGTGAGGGGCAGATCGGGGTCGAGGATGCTCGTGAGCGCGTCGACGAAGGGCACGGCGGCGACGATCCCCGCGAAGCGGTCGGGCGCGAGGTTGGCGACCGCGCCCATCAGCAGGCCGCCCGCGCTGCCGCCTTCGGCGACGAGCAGCTCGGGCGTGGTGCGGCCCTCGGCGATGAGGTGGTCGGCGACGTCGACGAAGTCGGTGAACGTGTTCTTCTTCGTCAAGGTCTTGCCGCCCTCGTACCAGGCGCGACCCATCTCGCCGCCGCCGCGCACGTGCGCCACGGCGAAGACGACGCCGCGGTCGAGCAGCGACAGGCGGGCGACGCTGAAGCCCGGGTCGATGCTGTGCTCGTACGAGCCGTAGCCGTAGAGGTGGACGGGCGCGGGGCCCGAGGTCGGCACGGCGTCACGGCGCCAGACCAGCGAGACGGGCACGCGCGTGCCGTCGGCCGCGGTGGCCCATTCGCGCGACTGCTCGTAGTCGGCGGGGTCGTAGCCGCCGAGCACGTTCTGCCGCTTGAGCAGGCGACGCTCGCCGGTGCGGACGTCGAGGTCGTACACGGTCGACGGGGTGACGAACGAGGTGTAGCCGAACCGCACGGTGGGCTGGGCGAACTCGGGGTTGCCGCCGACGCCCGCGGCGAAGAGCGGCTCGTCGAACGCGACCTCGGTCACGTCGCCGTAGCCGTCGGCGTCGAGCGGGACGACCGCGAAGCGGGGCAGCGCGTCGCGACGGTACTCGACGACCAGGTGGCCGGCGAACGCGTCGACCGATTCGAGCCGGACGGAGGCGCGGTGCGGCATGATCACGCGGCGGTCGGTTATCGAGGTGGGGTCGTCGGCCGGCACGTCGACCAGCTCGAAGTTCTCGGCGCCGTCGTTGTGGACGACCAGGAGGCGGTCGCTGCCCGCGACGATCGCGTGCTCGACCTCGTACTCGACGCCCTCGCGGCGCGGCCACACGACGCGGAACTCGCCCGTCGGGTCGCTCGAGTCGAGCAGCCAGGTCTCGCTGGTGATCTTGGAGCCGATGTCGATCACGAGGTACTGGCGGCTGCGGGTCAGGCCCACGCCGATCCAGTAGCGGTCGTCGGGCTCGGTGAAGACGGTGGCGTCGTCGCCCGCCCGGCCGACCTCGTGACGCCAGATGGTGTCGGGGCGCCACGACTCGTCGACCGTGGGGTAGAAGACGTAGCGACCGGTGGCGTCGAAGAGGGCGCCCGGGGCGGTGTCGGCGATCTCGTCGTCCAGGTCGGAGCCGGACTCGAGGTCGCGGATCCGCAGGGTGTAGCGCTCGTCGCCCTCGGTGTCGACCGCGTAGGCCAGCAGTCGGCCGTCGGGCGAGACGTCGAAGCTGCCGAGCGAGAAGAAGTCGTGTCCGTCGGCCTCGACGTTGCCGTCGAGGAGGACCTGCTCGCCCTCGGCGGGGCGGTCGGCGCCGAAGACCGGGGGAGTCCAGTCGTCCGGGCCGGCGATGGGCGCCCGGCAGTGGATGCCGTACTGCGAGCCCTCGGCCGTCCGCGAGTAGTACCACCACGAGCCCTCACGGACGGGGACGCCGAGGTCCGTCTCTTGGACGCGGCTCCTGATCTCGTCGAACACGGTCTCGCGGAGACCCGCGAGATGCGCGGTCTCCGCGGTCGTGTGGGCGTTCTCGGCCTCGAGGTGCGCGAGGACCTCCGGGTCCTCCTTCGCCCTCAGCCATTCGTAGTCGTCGACGAAGTCGTGGCCGTGGTGGCTGCGAGTGACGGGTCTCTTCGGAGCGCGGGGCGCGGGGACGGAAGCCATCCGCCAACCCTACTGAAGGCCGCGGTGGGCGCTCAGTGCGAAGCGGCGTCGATCCGGCCCATCAGCGACCACACGGCGCGCGACAGCTCGGGGTGCCAGAGCGCGACCGTCCGGAGGAACCTCAGCTCGTCGGTCGTGCCCAGCCCGCCCGCGACGGGCACCCCGTCGACGCCTCGCGCCGCGGCGCGGATCGAGATGACGACCTGCTCGTCGACGGTGGGCAGACCGGGGATGACGTCCCACGGGTCCTCGCCGTTGCGGCACCGGAGCTCGATCAGGGCCGCGAGCTCGTCGTGCGCCTCGGCCCGCAGCACCTCGAGGCTGCGACCGGCCCCACGGAACTCGGGCACGCCCCCTCGGGGCGCGTCGGGTGTCTCGGGCATGCGGACGAGCCTACGCGCGAGCGCCTCGACGGTCGCGGGGCCGCTAGCCTCGGCGCATGGTCTACCGAGTGTGCGTCGCCTACCTCCTCCGCAGGGTCGAGGGGCGGACGGAGGTGCTGCTCGGTCGCAAGAAGCGCGGTCTCGGCACGGGGCGGTACGTCGGTCTCGGCGGCAAGCTCGAGGCGGGGGAGTCGGCGCTCGACGCGATCGTCCGCGAGATCGCGGAGGAGGCGGGTGTGGTCGTGCAGCCGGGCGACCTCGACCGCCGCGGAGATCTGCTCTATCTGTTCCCGCACCGCGAGTCGTGGAGTCAGCGCTCGACGGTTTTCGTCACGACGCGCTGGTCGGGCGAGCCCGTCGAGAGCGACGAGCTCGCCCCCGCCTGGTTCGCGCTCGACGATCTGCCGCTCGACGAGATGTGGAGCGACGCGCGCGCGTGGCTCCCGGCCGTGCTCGCCGGCGGCGCCGTCTCGCACGAGTTCACCTTCGGCGAGGACCTCGCGAGCGTCGCCTCCGATCGGCCTCTGCCCGACGGCATGCCGCCCGTCGGCGCTCCGTCCGCCTGATCGGCCGGGGTCAGCGCTCGCCGCGGTGCGACCGGGAGCCGCTCGAGCGGACGAAGAAGTCGACCACGCCGACCAGCACGGCCAGCACGACCGCGCCCCACGCGTAGCCCACGAAGAGACCGGCGACGTCACGGCCGCCCGGTGCGAGCGTGACGCTCAGGACGTAGAGGGCGGCGGCGGCGACCAGCAGGACGACGACGACCGCGACGAGCAGGCGGTGCAGGGCGGATCGGTTCACGACCGGTCAGCCTACCGGCGGGGTCTCGTCGGGATCGGCCGCGTGTCGAGGGTGTCGTCTTCGAGGCCGCCGGGCGAACCGAGGAACATGTCGCCCGACGTGCCGTCGTCCAGGTCGCCGCGCTCGTCGACGCCGACGGTGTTGATCGTGCCGGTGTCGGTCGAGACGAGCCCGTGGCGTCGCAGCACCTCGTCGCGCTCGGCGACCAGGAAGTCGCGGTTCGCGTTCTGGGCGTCCGCGAACATGGTCGTGCGACCCGTCACGATGCGGCGGATCCGACGTCGCTCCCACCACTTCTTGCCGGTGACCATCAGCACGACCCCCGCGACCGCGTAGGCCAGCATCATCGTGAGTCCGCGACCGTAGCCGGGGCCGACGTCGTAGAGGGCCCGCTTCAGCATCTCGGTGATGCCGCTGCCCACCACGACGTTGTTCAGCCAGGCGAACGGCTGGGGCATGAACCACGACGGGTAGGCCCCGCCCGAGGCCGGCATCGACAGGAAGACGAAGACGATCATCGCGGGCAGGGCGACGAACCGACCGACGAAGTAGCTGATGCCGTTGACGGCGAGGCCGATCGCGATGATCCATCCCCAGCCCAGCAGGAAGAGCTCGAGGAAGTGACCCTGCACGGCGCCGACCACCGGCCCGGCCAGGACGTTCGTGATCAGCGAGATGACCGCCCCGCCGACGACGATCACGGTCGTGCGGGTGCGGTGACGCAGCGGCGCGCCCATCAGCCCGATGAACATGGCGACCATGTAGCCGCCGATGCACCAGGCGAGCATCAGGTAGAGCGAGACCGTGCCGTACTCGTCGTAGGCGGGCAGCGGGGCGAGGTCGGTCACCGCGGGCGCCGCCGCCCCCTCCGCCTCGATCACCGGCGTCAGCATGGCCGGGATCAGGGCGGCGACCTGGTACTGGTGCGCGCTCGCCGTGTAGAGGGCGTCGTCGCCCGGATCGTAGGCGACCGCCACGCGACCGCTCGTGACGGCCGACCGCGCCTCCGCCACGTCGTCGTACGAGCGCAGCTCGATCGCGCCGGGCAGCCGCTCGTCGAGGGTCGTCTGCAGCTCGGACGACGAGCCGACGATCGCCACCGGCACGTCGTGCGGATGCGGCGCATGGAACGCCGCGATGTAGCAGAGGCAGAAGCCGACGATGAAGAACAGCGGCAGCCAGAGCTGCAGCCCGATCAGCTGCAGCGACGGGTGCAGGGTCGAGTACCACCGACGGAAGCGGCCGGGCCCGGCCCGACCGGCTGGGTCCGCGCCGCCCGCGCCGTCGTCCGCCGCGCCTCCCGCCGATCCGCCCGTCGTCGATCCCGCCGTCGTGTCCGTCACTGC
This sequence comes from Frigoribacterium sp. AC394, assembly GCF_979258095.1. Lineage (NCBI taxonomy): Bacteria > Bacillati > Actinomycetota > Actinomycetes > Micrococcales > Microbacteriaceae > Frigoribacterium > Frigoribacterium sp. AC394. Next base: position 3,059,306 of record NZ_OZ409834.1, read on the forward strand.
CGCCTGCTCTCGCCTCGTCCGCCGTCCTCCAGGGTACGCCGCGGTCTCCGCCCGTCGACGCCCTCAGGACCTCGTGCTGGCGAGCGCCGAGGTGTCCATGGCGAGCTCCTCCGCGTCGAGCCCGAGCAGCACCCGCCGCATGACCTCCTCGTCGAGGTTGCCCGCGTCGCGTTCGCGGAGCACGACCTCGCGACGCTTGGCCAGCAGCTCCCGACGGATGGTGCCGATCGCGTGCGGTGCCTCGCGCCTCCTGCGGGCCTGGTCGTCCGTCGGGCCGTTCGCCTCGCGTTCGTCGGCGTCGTCGACCGCGGTGCGCTGCAGGGCCTCGTTCTGACGCAGCAGACGCGTGGTGGTCGAGCGGACGGCGCGGTCGGTGAGCTCCGCGCCCCAGCGCTCCTCCCACACGGGTCGGCGGCGTTCGACGTACGCCATCGTCTCCTCCGTGCTGGTCGCGAAGATCTCGAGCTCGGCTGCGAGGTCACGGTCGCGCTGGGTCTCGTCGCGGACCCCGAGGGCGCGGATCACGACGGGCAGGGTCAGCCCCTGGATCAGGAGGGTCCCCACGGTCACGATGAACGCGATCAGGAACATCGTGTCTCGGGCGGGAACCGCGATGCTCGACTGGGTGACGGCGGGGATCGACACGGCCGCGGCCAGCGTCACCACGCCGCGCATGCCCGTCCACGAGATGACCGTGCGCTGCCGCCAGTCCATGCGGGGCTGCGGCCGGTAGCGGACCGCGCGGAGAGCGGGCGCGGCCCGGGCCCTGCGCAGCGCGGGCACCCTGCGGAGCCTCCGCAGCAGTGGCGACAGGAACACGTAGCGGGCGGCGCGCGCGGCGTAGTGGCTGCCGAAGACGAACACGGGCCGGACGAGCACGACGACCGCGAGCACGGCGAGCGCGACCCCGACGCTCTGCCCGAGACCCCGCTCGCTGTCGGCGACGTCGAGCACCACGGCCTGCAGCTGCAGCCCGATGAGGGCGAAGACGAAGCCCTCGAGGACGACGTCCGCCGCCGACCAGAACGGGCGCTCCTGCAGCCGGGTCGCGTAGCCCGTCCGCGGCGAGTTGAAGCCGACGTAGAGCCCGGCGGCGACGACGCCGAGCACGCCCGACCCGCCGAGCTCCTCCGCCGTGATGTAGGCGACGAACGGCAGGAGCAGTCCGATGACGTTCTCGATGACCGGGTCGTCGATGCGCATCCGCACCCGGTGCGCGACGAAGCCGAGCACGAGACCGACGGCCACCCCGACCCCGATCGCCAGAGCGAAGATGCCGAGGTCGTCCCACACCGTGAGGCTGGCCCCGCCGACGATGGCGAGGAACACCTTCACGAGCGTCAGCGACGCCGCGTCGTTGATGAGGCTCTCGCCCGACAGCACGGTCATCACCTTGCGGGGCAGGCCGAGCCTCCGCCCGATGGCGGCGGCCGACACCGCGTCAGGAGGCGCGACCACGGCCCCGACGAGCAGTGCGGCCGGCAGGGTCATGTCGGGGATCATCAGGTACGCCACGCCGCCCACGGCGAAGGCGGTGACGACGACGGCGCCGACGCCCAGCCGTGCGATCTGGGCCCGGCTCTCGCGGAAGTTGAGCAGCGACACGTCGAGGGCGGCCGAGTAGAGCAGCGGCGGCAGCACCACCGTCAGGATCAGCTCCGAGTCGATCTCGACGTCGGGCACACCGGGGATCAGCGAGACGAGCAGCGCGACGCCGACGGTCAGCAATGGGGCCGGCAGGCCGCGCCAGCGGGCGAAGGCGGTGACGATCAGAGAGCCCGTGAGGATGATCAGCAGCTCGGCGAGTTCCATGCGGAGGCGACCGTCCCGTCGTGTCGGGCAGCCGCGTCGAATGCAGCGACTGCAAGGAGATGCCTCCATCCTGTCAGCGCGCCGCTAGGAGAACGTCGGATGAACGCGGCCGAGCCGGCGCCTCCGCCCTCGTAGCATCGTCGGGTGAGCGCCCCCGTCGACGACCTCGTCCGAACGATCCCGCAGGGGTCCGTCCGCGGACTCCGCGAGCGCGGCGTCGTCGCGTGGCGCGGGATCCCCTACGCCGCGCCTCCCGTCGGGCCCCTCCGGTTCCGAGCCCCCGAGCCCGCCCCGGGCTGGGCGGGCGTCCGCGACGCGACCCGGTTCGGGCCCGCCGCCCCGCAGGACAGAGTGCAGTTCGTCGGCGTCGACGCGACGACGCCGCTCAGCGAGGACTGCCTCACGATCAACGTGATCGCGCCCGACGGCAGCGCCGCGGGAGACGACCTGCCCGTGCTGGTCTTCGTGCACGGAGGCGCGTACAGCGTCGGATCGTCGCGCGAGCACCCGAGGCAGGGCGAGACGCTCGTCCGCGAGGGCGGCATCGTCTACGTGAGCTTCAACTACCGGCTGGGCGCGTTCGGCTACCTCGACTTCACGCACTGGGCCACCCCCGAGCACCCGCTCGAGTCGAACCTCGGGCTGCGCGACCAGGTCGCCGCCCTCGAGTGGATCCGCGACGCGATCCGGTCGTTCGGCGGCGACCCCGATCGCGTGACGCTCTCGGGCGAGAGCTCGGGCGGCAACGCCGTGACGACTCTCATGACGGTGCCGCGCGCTCGCGGGCTGTTCGCCGGGGTGATCGCTCAGAGCTCGCCGCCGAACGCCGTCTACCCGCCCGAGGTCACCCGGCGCTGGGCGGGGGAGTTCCTCGAGATCCTCACCCACGCCCTGCGGGACGACGACCTCGAGTCGACCTCGGTCGACGACGCGGCCGAGCTGCTCGCCGTCGCGCCGACCGGGGCGATCGTCCGGGCCGCGAGTCAGCTGCAGCTGAGGATCCCCGACGAGGACCCGGGAACGATCTGCTTCAGCCCCGTCATCGACGGCGCGTTCCTGCCCGAGCGCCCCCTCGACGCGTTCAAGGCGGGGCGGGCGCATCCCGTGCCGCTGATCATCGGGACGAACGACCGGGAGGGCTCGGTCTTCACGGGGCGACGCGACATCCTCGCCACGACCAAGCCGCGCATCCGGGCGATCTTCGCGGCGACGAAGAAGAAGTCGCGACGCGAGATCAAGAAGCACTACCCGGGGCTCCCGTCGCGCCCCGCCGCCCTCGACTTCGGCGGGGACTTCGCGTTCTGGTTCCCGAGCGTCAAGGTGGCCGAGCGGCATGCGGTGCACCAGCCCGTCCGCTTCTACCGGTTCGACGCGACCACGCGCATCCTGCGGGTCGCGGGTCTCGACGCGTTCCACGGGCTCGAGCTCTGGGGCGTCTACGACCGGATGCGCTCCCCGTTCGGCTGGGCGCTCAGCCTGCTCGGCGGGCGTCGTGCGTTCGTGCGGGCCTCGGCGCGGACCCGCGCACGGTGGCTCGAATTCGTCCGCACGGGGTCGGTCGAGGGCTGGCCCACCTACGACCCGTTCCGTCGTCGGACCCTGATCATCGACGTGCGGGACCGCGTCGAGCACGATCCCCGGGGCGAGCGCCGCCGTGCCTGGCAGGAGTTCGTGCCGCACGTCTGACGACCGAAGGCCACCGCTCGGGACCGCCCGCGAGACACCTCCCGGCCACCTCCGAGTTGACCGCCGTTCACCCAGCTGTGACACTCAGCCGGTGGATATCACGCTCATCGTCGTCCTGGTCATCGCGGTGGCCCTCTTCTTCGACTTCACCAACGGGTTCCACGACACCGCGAACGCGATGGCGACGCCGATCGCCACCGGGGCGATGAAGCCCCGGGTCGCGGTCACCGTGGCCGCGGTGCTGAACCTCGTCGGCGCGTTCCTCAGCACCGAGGTCGCCAAGACCGTCTCGGGCGGCATCATCCGGGAGGGCGACGGGGGAGTCCTGATCACCCCCGAGATGATCTTCGCCGGGCTGATCGGCGCCGTGGTCTGGAACATGTTCACCTGGCTGCGCGGTCTGCCGTCCAGCTCGTCGCACGCGCTCTTCGGCGGCCTGATCGGCGCCGCGCTGGTGGGCGCCGGGCTCGGCGCGGTCGACTTCGGCGTCGTCCTGTCGAAGGTCGTGCTGCCGGCGCTGCTCGCACCGCTCATCGCCGGGGTGGTCGGGTACACGGCGACGCGCCTGGCCTACACGATCACCCGACGGCGCGACGATAAGAGCGAGCGCGGCGGGTTCCGCTACGGCCAGATCTTCACCTCGTCGCTGGTCGCCCTGGCGCACGGCACGAACGACGCGCAGAAGACCATGGGCGTCATCACCCTGACGCTGATCGCGGGCGGCCTGCTCGCCCCCGACTCGGGCCCGCCGTTCTGGGTCGTCGTGGTCTGCGCGTTCGCCATCGCGCTCGGCACCTACACCGGGGGCTGGCGCATCATCCAGACCATGGGCGGCGGACTCACCGAGGTCAAGCCCACGCAGGGCTTCTCGGCCGAGGCGTCCACGACCGCCACGGTGCTCGCCTCGAGCCACCTCGGCTTCGCCCTCTCGACGACGCAGGTCGCCAGCGGCTCCATCATCGGCGCCGGTCTCGGCCGCCGCGGCTCGAAGATCCAGTGGGGCACGGCCGGCAAGATCGTCGTCGCCTGGTTCATCACGCTCCCGGCGTCCGCCGCGGTGGGCGCCGTCGCAGCGTTCGTCGCGTCGTGGGGTCTCCCCGGCCTGGTGATCGACGCCGTCGTCGGCGCGGCGGTCATCGCCGGCATCTTCATCGTCTCGCGCCGTCGGCCGCACGACCAGGGTTCGGCCATCGAGGTCGACGTCGCCGCGACGTCCGTCCTCTCGCGGCGTCGGGCCCGCCGGGCCGACCGCCGCGGACGCGTCGACACGCCTGCGGCCGGTGTCGAGGCGCCGTTCGTCCGCATGGACGATCCACCGGCCCCCACCGCGACGCGTGGCGGCTCCACCCCCGACGACGAGGTGCGCTCATGATCGACTGGTCCGCCTTCGTCGTGGTCGCGCTCGTCGCGCTCTTCTCCGCCGCCGCCCTGGTGTCGCTCTACTCGTTCGGGTTGCGCCTGCTCGCCGTCGACGACCGCACACGGGTGCGCACGATCGGCGGATACGCCTGCTTCGTGGTCTGCGCGCTCGGCGTCCTGTTCGGCATCTACCTGATCGTGCCCGCCCTCCACAGCTGAACCGTCGGGCGGAGCCGCCCCGCGCCTCCTCGGCCCGCCGCCCCGCGAGTGCCCGCGCCGGTACAGTCGTGGTCACCGCCCGATCGACGACGACCGGGCCCGACTGACGACCGGAGGCGCACCACCCGTGACGCACGAGACAGCAGCAGCCACCCGCACCGAGACCGATTCGCTGGGCAGTCGGGAGGTCCCCGCAGACGCCTACTGGGGCATCCACACGTCTCGCGCGCTCGAGAACTTCCCGATCTCGCAACGGCCGATCTCGGTCTACCCCGACCTCGTCATCGCCCTCGCGCTCGTCAAGCAGGCGGCGGCCCGCGCCAACGTCGAGATCGGCGTGCTCGACCGCACCAAGGCCGAGGCCATCGAGCGCGCGTGCGTCGAGATCCGCGGCGGGGCCCTGCACGACCAGTTCGCGGTCGGGGTCATCCAGGGCGGCGCCGGCACGTCGACCAACATGAACAGCAACGAGGTCATCGCGAACCGGGCGCTCGAGCTGCTCGGTCACGCGAAGGGCGACTACGCGCGGCTGCACCCGATCGACGACGTCAACCGCAGCCAGAGCACGAACGACACGTACCCGACGTCGATCAAGATCGGCATGGTCCTGACGCTCCGCCGCCTGCTCGACGAGCTCGACCTGCTCGCGACGTCGTTCGCGACGAAGGGCGCCGAGTTCCACGACGTGCTGAAGGTCGGTCGCACCCAGCTCCAGGACGCCGTGCCGATGACCCTCGGCCAGGAGTTCGTCGGCTTCGCCCACACCCTCGGCGAAGACGTGCAGCGGCTGCGCGACGTCGTGCCGCTGCTCGGCGAGATCAACCTGGGCGCGACCGCCATCGGCACCGGGATCACCGCCGACCCGCAGTACGCCGAGGCCGTCCGCCGCCACCTCGGCGAGCTGTCGGGCATGGACCTCGTCACCGCACCGGACCTCATCGAGGCGACGAGCGACACGGGCGTCTTCATGACCCTGATGGGCGCCCTCAAGCGCAGCGCGATCAAGCTCTCGAAGATCTGCAACGACCTGCGGCTGCTGTCGTCCGGGCCGCAGGCGGGCCTCGGCGAGATCACCCTGCCGCCCCGCCAGGCGGGCTCGTCGATCATGCCCGGCAAGGTCAACCCCGTGATCCCCGAGGTCGTCAACCAGGTCGCGTTCTCGGTGGCCGGGGCCGACCTCACCGTCACGATGGCGGCCGAGGCCGGTCAGCTGCAGCTGAACGCCTTCGAACCGGTCATCACGCACTCGGTGATGCAGAGCCTGCAGTGGATGACCTACGCCTGCCGCACGCTCCGGGTCAACTGCGTCGACGGCATCGAGGCCAACCGTGCGCGGCTCAGCCAGCAGGTCGACACCAACGTCGGCAGCGTCACGGCGCTCACGCCCTACATCGGCTACGCGGCCGCCGCGGCGATCGCCCACACGGCGCTGACCACCAACGGCTCGATCTCGGCGCTCGTCGTCGCCGCGGGCCTGATGAGCGAGGCGCAGGTGCAGAAGGTCCTGTCGCCGGCGCGCCTCTCGGGGCTCGAGGCCGTCACGAGCTCGATCCCGATCATCGACGTCGACGACCCCGCCGCGGCGGTCGCCCGGGCGGCCAACTCGGCCGGGGCGCGCAACCCCGCCGACGAGACCGCCGGCTGAGGCGGGCGCGGCAGGCCGAAGGCGACGGCGGCGAAGGAGGCGCGGTGCCGGTCGGACCAGCACCGCGCCTCCTGCGGACACCAGCCTCCCGACCGGAGCCTGCCGACCGGAGTCTCCCGACCGGAGCCTCCCGACCGGAGCCTTCCGATCAGGGGGTCGAGGGCGCGTGGCTGGTCGTGTCTGTCTGCTCGGAGCGCTCCGCCGCGTGCTCCCGCTCGGCGTCTGCCGCCGCCTGCCCGTGCTCGGAGCGCAGGTGCAGCCGCCGCAGCTCGTCCGGGTCGAGCACTCCGCCGTTCTCGCGCAGCGACCGTTCCCGGATGGCCCTGCCGACCCGGATGTCCCAGGCGAGGTTGCGAGCCAGGATGTGATTGCGCGCCGTGTCGCGCATCGGCAGCGGGATGACCTCCTCGGCCTTCACCCCTCGCCGCAGCTGACGCATGCGGAGGATCTCGCTGTCGAGCTCGCCCCCGATGATCAGCACGAAGTTGCTGATGTACGCGTAGAGCAGCACGACGACGACACCGCCGACCCAGCCGTAGAAGCGGTCGTAGTTGGAGACCGTCAGCACGTAGGTCGCGAAGCCCGCGGTCGCGAGCGCCCAGCCGCCGAGCGCCACCATGGCGCCGTACGACACCCAGCGCAGGCGAGGCGGTCGGACGTTCGGCGTGAAGAAGTAGAGGACGGCCACCGACAGCACGGCGAGGGCGGCCAGCACCGGCCACTTGAGCACGTTGTAGAGGTCCGTCCAGGGCCGGCCGATGCCGAGACGACCGGCGACCGCGTCGCTGAGGGTCGGGGTCACCAGCAGGATGACCGCGATCAGCGCGAGCGAGACCATCAGCACGAGCGTCACGATCATCATGTGGCCGCGGAACTTCCAGATGCGTCGCCCCTCCTCGACCTCGTAGGCGGTGTTCATCGCCCGACCGAACGCCGTGGCGTATGCCGACAGTGACCAGAGGGTCAGCCACAGGCCGATGGCGAACGCGAGCCCCGGGCTCGACAGGCTCAGCATCTGCTCGAGCGGGCTGCGCAGCGACTCGACCGCGTTCGGCGTGAGGATGTACCTCGCGACCACGAGGATCTCCTCGACCGCGTCACGTCCGTCGTCGACGAACAGGGCGACGCCCGACACGAGCGCCAGGGCCGTGGGCACCAGGGCGAGCAGGGCGAAGAACGTCAGCGAGGCCGCCGCATCGATCGTGCGGTGCCGGAGGAAGTCGTGCCAGACCCGCATGACGACGTAGCGGAGCATCGTCGGGTCCTCGGGCAGGGACCGGGTCGACGACATCCCCCGAGGATACCGCCGGCCCGTGACCCGCCCCGGCAGCTCGGCCGATCCCGGCTGCCCCTAAGGTCGAGGCATGACCTGGAACGATCCCCGCGGCCATGACCACCCCAGGTCGTCGATCGTCACGCCGAACCCGCAGCCGGTGTGGTACCCGGTGCAGCCGGTGTTCAGTCGCCCCGCGCCTCCTCGGCCCCGCGTCGCGAGCACGGTGGCGCTCGCGGTCGGGTTCACCGTCATCGGGGTGTTCGCGCTCGCCGTGGTCGTGTACTTCCTGATCTTCCTCCGCCCGTCGCTGATCGCGGCCGGCGCGCTGCTCGCCTTCGTGCCGCTCGCGATCGTGCTGGTCGGCATCTGGCTCGTCGACCGGTGGGAGCCCGAGCCCCGGGTCGCGCTGCTGTTCGCGTTCCTCTGGGGCGCCGCCGTCGCCGTGAGCACCGCGCTCGTGGTCGACATCGTGGTCGGTAACGTCCGGGCGGTCTTCGGTCTCGCCGACGGCGACTCGGCCGATCTCTTCGGGGCGGTCGTGCAGGCGCCCCTCGTCGAGGAGGCGGCCAAGGGGTTCGGGGTGCTGCTGGTGCTCTGGATCTTCCGCCGCCACTTCGACGGCCCGGTCGACGGCATCGTCTACGCCGCCACGGTCGCGGCCGGCTTCGCCTTCGTCGAGAACATCCAGTACTTCGCCGTGCAGGTCGCCGACGACCTCGCGACCGGCAGTCAGGGGCTCGTGTTCACGTTCCTGGTGCGGGCGATCATGTCGCCCTTCGCCCACGTCATGTACACGGCCTGCACCGGCGTCGCCCTCGGCTACGCCGTCCGCCGCACGGGCCCGTTCGGCGCCATCGGCTTCTTCTTCGCGGGTCTCGTCCCGGCCATCGCGCTGCACGCCCTCTGGAACGGCGCGCTCATCGTCGTCGGCGGGGCGTTCTTCGCCTACTACCTGCTCGTGCAGGTGCCGATCTTCGTGGCCATGGTGGGGCTCGTCATCTTCCTGCGCCGAAGCGAGCGCCGCACCACCCACGCCCGCCTCGCCGAGTACGCGGCCGTCGGCTGGTTCAGCGCCGACGAGGTCGCCATGCTCTCGACCTCCGCCGGGCGTCGCCGCGCCCGCCGCTGGGCCGCGGCGAACGGCCTCGGCCCCGCCATGAAGCGCTTCGTGTCCGACGCCACCCGGCTGGCGTCGACCCGGCAGCGGATGCTCAAGGGGCGCCGAGAGCGCGACGCGGTAGCCGGCCGCGACGAGGCCGAGCTGCTGCAGGCGCTCGGCGCCAGCCGAGCCGCGTTGCAGGCGCCCGTCACCGCGTTCGCCGATCACGCGCCGCGGCCCGACGGCACGCCCTGGGTCGACGGATCGGGGCGCCCGATGGGCAGCGGCTACGACGGCGCGGACCGGGGGCGGCAGCCGGTGTACTACGACCAGTGGGGGCGTCCGCTGCCTCCGCAGTGGTGACGACCGCGCACCTCCCTCGCCGACCGCGCCGGTCGTCCCGCCGCGCGCGCCTTCAGGGCGTCGGCGCGGTCGCGTCGTAACGACGGAACGACGGCGTCAGTCGGGCCACCACCCCGAGCAGGACGACGACGAGCGCTCCGCCGAGCAGCGGGGGCCAGGCGACGCCGACCGCGGCGACGAGTCCGACGAAGAGATCGCCGAGGCGGGGCCCGCCGGTGACGACGACGATGAAGATCCCCTGCAGGCGGCCGCGCATCGTGTCGGGCGCCGCGGCCTGCAGGATCGTCGAGCGGAAGATCGAGCTGACGTTGTCGGCCGCGCCCGCCCCGGCCAGGGCGATGGCGGCTGCGGCGAGGGCGACCGGTCGGGCGTCGGCCAGACCGTCGCCGAGACCGCCGCCGGCTCGCATCGGCGTCAGCGCCAGGACGACCCCGAACGCCGCGATGAACGCGCCGTAGACCGCGATGGAGCGGTTCACCGCCCGGCCCTGCAGTCGCACCTGCCCCAGACGGCCGGAGAACACGCTGCTGAGCAGCGAGCCGACGGCGTAGGAGGCGGTGAGGGCTCCGACGGTCACCGCGCCTCCTCCGATCACCAGGGTTCCGACGACCGGGTACAGCACCCGTGGCTGTCCGAAGGTCATGGCGATCAGGTCGACGACGAACGTGGTGCGGATGTTCGGCGAGCTCCGCAGGAACCGCAGGCCCTGGGCGAGCGACGACAGACCGGGTCGGCTGGTCTCGCCCTCGGGTCTGATGGGCGGCAGCGTGAGGATGCCGACGAAGGCGAACGAGAAGAGCACGACGTCGACGCTGTACGTGAGCGGGAAACCCACCCCCGCGACCAGCACCCCGGCCAGAGCGGGGCCGACGGTCAGCATCAGGCCGGTGCCGATGCCGCCGAGGGCCGCGGCGGCCGGCAGGAGGCGCGGGGGCAGCAGGCGGGGAACGATCGCCGCCCGCGACGTCGCGATCATCGTCCCGGCGACGGCGTTGACGCAGGCGAGCAGGTAGAGCAGTGCGACCTCGCGGACCCCGAGCCAGGCGTGCAGCGCGATCGCCGCCGTCGACAGCCAGGCGAACACGGCCGCGACGAGAGCCACCTTCCGGCGGTCGAACGCGTCGGCGAGCATCCCTCCGTAGAGGCCCGCCACGATCATCGGCACGAGCGAGAACACGCCGACGAGGGCCACGGCGAAGGTCGAGCGGGTGATGTCGTAGACCTCGAGGCCGACGGCGACGACGGTGAGCTGCGTGCCGATGCCGCTGACCGTGTTGCCGACGAAGAGCCGGGCGAACGCGGGGCTCGCGCGGAGGGGCGTCAGGTCGACGAAGAGGGGTCGTCGCGGTGCGCCGGGAGGAGTGGACAAGACTCCATCATCGTCGATTTTGCGCGGCCCGTGAGCGGAGGTATCGTCCATTCGTTCGCATCGATGAGCAGATCTCGGTGCGAACGGACGGTGGGTCGACCACTCGAGCCTCGCAGGGAGGACACGAGCGGTCGACCCTCCTTCGTCTGGTCGGGTCCGTCGGTGGTTGGATGGTCGGTATGACTCACGACCCCAGCATCAAGCCCGAGATCGACGCCCCCGAGGGCCCCGCCCCCACCGAGCTGCAGATCGTCGACATCACCGTCGGCGACGGCGACGAGGCGACGGCCGGCTCGACCGTCAACGTGCACTACCTCGGCGTCGAGTACGACTCCGGCGAGGAGTTCGACTCGTCGTGGAGCCGCGGCGAGCCGATCAACTTCCCGCTCGCGGCGCTCGTGCTCGGCTGGCAGGAGGGCATCCCCGGCATGAAGGTCGGCGGACGTCGCAAGCTCGTCCTCCCCCCGCACCTCGCCTACGGCCCCGCCGGCGGCGGTCACTCGCTCTCGGGCAAGACCCTCATCTTCGTGATCGACCTGCTCGGCGTCAGCTGATGACGGCGGCCCCGGCACCCTCCGTCGGGTTGAACGACGGTCGCACCCTGCCGAGCCTCGGGCTCGGCACGTACGGGATGAACGGCGCCGAGGGCGCCGGGCAGATCGCCACGGCCATCGAGTCGGGCTACCGCCTGATCGACACGGCGCTGAACTACGGCAACGAAGACGCCGTGGCCGAGGCCGTCCGACGGGTCGACGTGCCCCGCGACGAGCTCGTGATCACGACCAAGCTGCCCGGTCGGCACCACGGTTACGACGAGACCATCGCGAGCTTCCACGAGAGCCTCGGCACCCTCGGCCTCGAGCGGGTCGACCTCTACCTGATCCACTGGCCGCTGCCGCGGGTGGACAGGTACGTCGACTCGTTCCGTGCGTTCGTGAAGCTGCAGGAGGACGGCCTCGTCTCGTCCGTCGGCGTCTCGAACTTCACCGAGGCTCACCTCCAGCGGCTGGCCGACGAGACCGGCGTCGTGCCGGCGGTCAACCAGATCGAGCTGCACCCGTACTTCCCGCAGGCCGGCCTCCGGGCCGTCCACGAGCGCATGGGCATCGTGACCGAGAGCTGGAGCCCCCTCGCGAAGCAGAGCGAGCTGCTCAGCGAGACGGCCATCACGGACATCGCCGCCGCGCACGGGAAGACCCCGACGCAGGTCGTGCTCCGCTGGCACGTCCAGCTCGGCGCCGTCCCGGTGCCGAAGTCCGCCGACCCCGGTCGCCAGCGCGAGAACCTCGACGTCTTCGACTTCGAGCTGTCGGCGACCGAGGTCGAGGCCATCAGCGGCCTCGAGCGCGGTCGGCTGTGGGACGGCGACCCCGAGAGCCACGAGGAGTTCTGACCGGCATTCCGCCGCGTCGACCGAGCGCCCCCAGCCACCCGGCGGGGGCGTTCGGTCGTCCGGCGGCAGGTAGACTGACACGCCGACTTTCCCGAAGGGTTGAGTGACTGTTGTCTTCTGAGCTGGACCGCGAACGCGCCTACGTGGGCACGCTCTACTCGCGACTCGACGAGTTGAAAGCCGACGCCCGAGGGCGTCTCGAGACCGTGCGGCGCGAGACCGTCGGGGGCAATCACCAGAGCCGCAGCGAGCGCGACTCGTACGCGCGGCTCTACGAGGACACGATCGCGCAGCTCGGCGCCGTCGACGAGCGGCTCGCCTTCGGGCGCCTCGAGCTGGAGGAGCCCGACGAGCTCGGTCAGAGCGGCGACGTCGACGCCCCGGCCGAGGCCGGCGAGGGCGGTCGGTACCGCTACATCGGCCGCATCGGCCTCCGCGACCGGTCGCACCACCCGATCCTGCTCGACTGGCGCGTGCCGGGTGCGGCCGCCTTCTACCAGGCGACCGCGGCGACGCCGCAGGGCGTGCGGGCCCGGCGTCACCTGACCCTCGACGGGCGCACCGTCACCCGGCTCGAGGACGAGGTCTTCGACCCCGACCTGCTCGACCGCGACGACGTGCAGCTGCAGGGCGAGGGCGCGCTCATGGCCGCCCTCACCGCGCAGCGCACCGGGCGCATGACCGACATCGTGGCGACCATCCAGGCCGAACAGGACCGCATCATCCGCGCGCCGCTCGACGGTGTGCTCGTCGTCCAGGGCGGGCCGGGCACCGGCAAGACCGCCGTCGCGCTGCACCGCGCCGCGTACCTCCTCTACTCGCACCGTGAGCGCCTCCGCGGCTCGGGTGTGCTCGTGGTCGGCCCGTCGCGGTCGTTCCTCCGGTACATCGAGCAGGTGCTGCCGTCGCTCGGCGAGAGCGGCGTCGTGCTGTCGAGCCTCGGCGGTCTCTACCCGGGCCTCGAGACCCAGCTCGACGACGCGCCCGAGACGGCGGCCGTCAAGGGCCGCGCCGAGATGGCCGATCTGATCCGCCGTGCGGTCCGCTCGCGGCAGGTGCGCCCGACCGAGTCGACGACGATCGACATCAACGGCGAGCGCCTCGTCGTCCAGCCCGACCTCGTGGGCGATGCGATGCGTCGTGCCCAAGAACGGGGCAAGCCGCACAACGAGGCCCGCGTCACGTTCAACAAGGGCGCCCTGACGGCCCTCACCCGGCTGCTCGTCGCTCAGATGCGCGAGCACGGCACGACCGTCGACGAATCGGACGAGGCGGTGCTCCGCGAGGACATCCGCCAGTCGTACGACGTGCGGGTGCTGCTGAACACGGCGTGGATGCCGCTCTCGGCCGAGAAGCTCGTCGAAGACCTCTACGCCCGGCCGAACTGGTTGGCGTCGTTGACCCCGCGCTGGAGCCCCGCCGAGCGCGCCCTGCTGCAGCGCCCCCGGGGTTCGGAGTTCACGATCTCCGACGTCCCCCTCCTCGACGAGGCGGCCGAGCTGCTCGGCGAGTTCCAGGCCGGCGTCGACCCCGACAAGCTGGCGCGCAAGCAGCAGCGCAAGCGCGACATCGAGAACGCCGAGCGCGCGATCGAGAACATGGGCGTCGAGGGCATGGTGTCGGCCGAGCAGATCGCGGGCGGATTCGCCGAGCGGGCCGCCTCGATGACCACGGCCGAGCGGGCGGCCGGCGACCGCACCTGGGCCTTCGGCCACGTGGTGGTCGACGAGGCGCAGGAGCTCTCGCCGATGCAGTGGCGTCTGCTGTCGCGTCGGTGCCCGCTGCGGTCGTTCACCGTCGTCGGCGACATCGCGCAGGCGTCGAGCCCGGCGTCGGCCGACTCGTGGGACCGCGCCCTGCAGAGCCTCCTGGGTCGTCGTCGTCGCGGTACCGAGGCCCCGACCAGCGCCCCATGGACTCTCGAAGAGCTGACGGTCAACTACCGGACCCCGACGCAGATCGTGCAGTACGCCGAGGACGTCGCGAAGGCGACCGGTCTGCGCATCACCCCGAGCAGGTCGGTGCGCTCGAGCGAGTGGCCGGTGCTCGAGGTGACCGGCGCCTCCTCGAGAGACGACTTCGTCCGCGCCACGGTCGAGGCCGTCCGGGCCGACCGTGAGATCGACGGCGACGGGACCCTCGCGGTCGTCGCCCCCGCGCAGGCCGTCGCGACGCTCGTCGACGCGTTGTCTGCGGCGCTGCCCGGCCTGGTCGCCGCGGGCACGGCCTCGCTGACCAAGCCGGTCTCGGTGCTCAGCCCGGCGACCGCGAAGGGCCTCGAGTTCGACTCCGTCGTCGTGGTCGACCCCGAGCGCATCCGGACCGGTGCCGAGCGGGGCAACGCCAGCCTGTACGTGGCGATGACGCGCCCCACCCAGCGTCTGACCGTCGTCAGCTGACGAGGCGCGTCTCGTCGGCCGACGAGGGCGACCCTCACCGGCCGACGAGGGCGACCCGCGTCAGCCGGCGGGCGCGAACTCGCGGTCGAGCGCCGCGATCTCGCGCTCGAAGTCCGCGCGCAGCGTCTGCTTCTCTGCGGCGGGCAGCCAGCTCGCGTCGACCCCGGCGAGGGCCATGGCCCGCACCTGGTCGGCGGTGGCGCCGATCTGCTCGTGCATGATGCGGTATTCGGCGGCGAGGGTCGTCGGGAACATGCCCGGGTCGTCCGACGCGGGCACGACGTTCAGGCCCGCGGCGAGCATCGCCTCGATCGAGGCGCGTCGCCACGGTCGCCACGAGCGACGTGACGTGGTCGAGACGACGGTGAAGGCCACCTGCTCGTCGCGCATCCGCGCCACGACGTCGTCGTCCTCGAGCACGTAGTACCCGTGGTCGATGCGGTCGCAGCCGAGCAGATCGAGGCAGGTGACGGTGTTGACGGCCGTGGGGGAGTGCTCCGACGAGTGCGCCGTCCGGCCGAGCCCGGCCTCGCCCGCGAGCCGGTAGGCGTCGACGAACCGCTCGGGCGGGCCCGAGGTCTCGAGGTTGTCGAGACCGATGCCCGCGACGTACTCGTGCGGGTTGTCGACCACCTGCCGCACGAGGGCGAACGCGTGCTCACCGCTCCGGCTGCGATCGATGCCCTGGATCATCCGCCCGGTCATGCCGAAGTCGCGCTCGGCCATGCGGATGCCCTCGGCGTACGCCTCGACGGAGCCCGCGTACCCGAGCGACTCCAGGTGCGGCGGCACCGCGTCGAAGAACAGCTCGAGATGACGCGTCGAGCTGCTGCGGTGGGCGTCCTCGAAGGCCTCGTAGACGATGCGCGTCAGGTCGTCGGCGTCGCGCAGCACCTCGACGACCCAGTTCGACGCCTGGAACAGCGAGTACGACACCTCGGGCTCGTCGGCGCTCCGCCCCTGCGGCACCGGGATCCGGGTGTCGCGGTACAGGGCCGGGTCGGGTGGCAGCGAGTTGATGTCGGCGAAGATGCGCTCGGGCTCGGCCGGCAGGGCGAGTCCCTCGCGGCGGGCGAGCTCGGCGAACGTGCCGGCCCGCACCGTGCCGATCAGATGGCAGTGCAGATCGGTCTTCGGCAGCCGGTCGAGGTAGGCCCCGGGCAGTGCGGTCTCACCCATCAGCGCGACGTCACCTCGCGCGCGAAGCGGTCGACCCACTCCGAGCGGGTCGGCACCAGCTCGGTGGGGTCGAGGGTCGAGTAGCCGGCGGCGACGGGGTCGGCGGCGATGTCGCCCACGACGGCCTCGATCGAGTCGGGCACCGTGGCCGACGGGTTGACGGGCAGGTCGCCGACGATCTCGGCCGACGCGGTCTGCGCCTCCTCCGACAGCAGGTAGTCGATGAAGCGGTTCGCGCCGTCCACGTTCTCGGCGCCGGTGGGGATCATCGCGCGGTTGGTCGCCATGTAGCGCCCTGTCTCGGGGGCGGTCCAGGCGACGGGCTCGCCCGAGGCGACGAGGTCGGTCGCGAACCCGCTCAGCGAGTCGGCCGCGACGATCTCGCCCTGGGTCAGCAGGTTCGTGACCTCGGTCGACGAGCTGTAGAACTGCAGCACGCCGGGGGCCCACTCGCCGAGCTGCTCGAGGGCGGCGTCGATGTCGTAGGGTCCGTCGCCGTACTCGTCGGCGACGCCCGAGACCATCAGCTGGCCCGCGGTGACCGAGATGTCGGGCAGAGCGACCCGGCCCGACAAGTCGTCGTCGCCGTAGAGGTTCCACGAGGCGGCCTCGTCGGCGGTCAGCTCGTCGGTCGAGTACATCGTGCCGTTCAGCTGGTAGCTGTAGGCCGGCCCGACGTACTCCTCCTCCGTCGCGAAGTCGGCGATCTCGTCGAGCGACGGGACGGCCGAGGCGTCGACCTGCTGGAAGAGCTCGTCCTCCTGCCCGAGCGCCGCGTAGTAGTCCGAGATCAGCATCACGTCGACCTCGGGCTCGCCGCCCGCGAGCTGCAGCTGCGACAGGCGGTCGGAGTTCGATCCGGTGTCGACGACGACCTCGATGCCGGTCTCCTCCGTGAACGGGTCGATCACCGCCTCCTGGAACTCCTCCACCCCGAACGGGAAGGTGCTGACGGTGATGCTGTTCGCGTCGGGCTCGTCGCCGCTCGACGAGCAGCCGGCGAGCACGAGGGTGGTCACGGCGAAGCCGGCGACGAGCGCCAGGCGGGTGCGGATGGTGGTGGTCATGGTCGTGTCCTTTCGGGGCGGTCTCGGTGAGACCGGTCGGGAGGGGAACGCTGAAGAGCAGAGAGGGGGAGCCGAGGAGGCGCGGGTCGACCCCGCAGCCCCTGGGCGTCAGTCGGCGACCGCGACGAGTCGCCCGACCGGCGCCGAGACGGTCACCGGGTCGCCGATCGCGATGGTCTCCACGCCGGTGCTGCGGACGTCGGAGACGAGTCGGACGTCCGCCCCGGCGGCGTCGACAGCCTGCACGGTCACCAGGAGATCCACTCCGCGGTACGCGACGTCGGTGACGCGGCCGGCGAGCTGGAGACCGTCGTGCGCCGCGCCTCCTGCGGGGCCGCCGGGGGTGACCGCGAGGTGCTCGGGCCGGACGGCGAGCGAGGTGCCGTCGGCGGCCGTGACGAAGTTCTCGTACCCGAGGAACTCGGCGACGAAGCGGTTCGCGGGGTTCGGGAACACCTGCTGCGGAGCGCCCTGCTGCATGATGCGACCGGCGCGCATCAGCACCATGTCGTCGCTCATCTCGAGCGCTTCGTCCTGATCGTGGGTGACGAGCACGACGGTGAGACCGGTCTCGCCCTGGATGCGGCGGATCTCGGCCCGCATCTGCACCCGCAGCCGGGCGTCGAGGTTCGACAGGGGCTCGTCCAGCAGCAGCAGCTTCGGGCGGATCGCGATGGCCCGGGCCAGCGCCACGCGCTGCTGCTGACCGCCGGACAGCTTCTTCGGCTTGCTGCCCGCGAGGTGCGCGAGCCCGACGAGGTCGAGGGTCTCCATCACGCGCCGACGGCGTTCGGCGGTGTCGACGCCGCGCAGCTTGAGTCCGTACCCGACGTTCTCGGCGACCGACAGGTGGGGGAACAGCGCGTACGACTGGAACACCATGCCGAGGTCGCGCTTCTCGGGCGGGGTGCGGGTGCTGTCGACCCCGCCGATCCTGATCGTGCCCGACGTCGGCGCCGAGTAGCCGGCGAGCATGCGGAGGCTCGTGGTCTTGCCGCAGCCGCTCGGGCCGAGCAGCGTGGTGAGCCTGCCCTCGGAGATGGCGAGGTCGATCGAGTCGACGGCGGTGAAGTCGCCGAAGACCTGGCTCACGGCGACGAATTCTGCTGCGGTGCTCATCTGTTGATGCCTCCGAAGATCTTGGCGAAGCCGACGGTGCGTTCGGCGATGACGGCGATGACGACGGTGCCCGCGAGGATCAGCGTGGCCATCGCCGCGACCATGGGGTCGTAGCTCTGCTGCACGTAGTCGAGCATCGTGACGGGAAGGGTGCGGAAGTCGCGGCTCTGCAGCAGCAGCGACAGCGGCACGTTGTTGAACGACGTGACGAAGCTCAGCAGCGCGGCGGAGAAGATCCCGGGTCGCAGCAGGGGCAGCGTCACGGTGAAGAATGCGCGGAGGGGCGAGGCGCCGAGACCGCGGGCGGCCTCCTCGAGAGCCGGGTCGGCGAGGGCGAGCGAGGCCCCGGTCACCCGAACGGCGTAGGGCAGCATCAGCACGGTGTGCCCGATCAGCAGCACCGGGAAGTTGTCGAGCCGGAACCCGATCACGAGCTGCTGGTAGAGCGCGAGCCCGACGACGAGCTCGGGCACGATGAGCGGCGACAGGAACAGCCCCTCGACCAGCCCCTTGCCGGGCAGTCTGCCGCGGTGGATCGCCAGCGTGGCGGGCACCCCGACGGCGAGCGCCAGCACGGTGGCGACGAGCGCGAGCTGCAGGCTCGACAGCAGCGCCGCGACGAACGGGTCGTAGCCGAGCGCGGCCTCGAACCAGCGCAGCGAGAAGCCCTGCGGCGGGAACCTCAGCGTGCTGCCCGAGGTGAAGGCGGTGGCGACGACGAACAGGATCGGAACGATCATGACGACGTAGCCGGCGACGGCGAGCGAACCGGCGACGGGGCGGCGGGTCTTCACGAGGTGGCTCCCTTCCGGGCGACGAGCGTCGACAGCCCCGAGACGGCGAAGACGAGCACGGTCATGATCAGGGCGGTGGCGGAGGCGCCGGCCCAGTCGATCGTGACGCTCGAGTACGAGAAGAGCTGGGTGGCGAGCATCCGCTGACCGGAGCCCCCGAGCAGGTAGGGCGTCGTGTACGCCGTCACCGAGCCGGCGAAGACGAGGGTCGCGGCGACGACGACCCCCGGCAGCGACAACGGCACGACGATGCTCCAGAAGGTGCGGATGCGGCTCGCGCCGAGACCGCGCGCGGCGTCGTCGAGACCGGGATCGACCTGGGCCACCGCCGAGTAGCACGAGATGATCGCGAGCGGCAGGAAGAGCTGCGTCAGGCCGAGCACGATGGCGAGCTCGGTGTAGAGCAGCTGCGGTGCCTCGTCGACGAGTCCGAGGGTCGTCAGCAGCTGCCCGATGGCGCCGTTCTTACCGAGCAGCACGAGCCAGCCGAAGGTGCGGACGACGTTGCTCAGCAGCAGGGGGAAGATCGCTAGGGCCAGCAGGACGCCCGACCAGCGCGACGTCGAGCGGGCGAGCAGGTACGCGATCGGGAACCCGAGCGACACGCAGATCGCCGTGACGATCAGGCCCAGCCCGACCGTCCGACCGATGATCCGGAGATCGTAGGGGTCGGTGAGCATCCCGCCGAGGCGACCGACGATCTCGACGGCGGTGACCCCGGGAGGCGCGAACAGCATCGCGAGGGACGGCACGGCGAACCCCACGACGAGCAGGAGGAGACCCGGCAGCAGCAGGAGCAGCGCGGGTTTGCGGGACGTCACGGGGGTGCCTCCGATCGGTGTGGCGGGTGCGGCCGGTGTCGGGATCACCGCTCAGGGTCCGAGCGATGCAACCGGTTACATCGACCCTAGGGGCGCGCAGCGCCCGAACCGTCCCGTCCGTGTAAACAACGTGTAAAACCCGTGGCGCCCCCTGCGAGACCGGTTTCAGCCGACGCCCTAGGCTGACGGCATGACGACGGGGTGGCGCGCGAGCGGCGGGGGCGGGCTATGAGCGGCCCGGGGCGACTGGCCACGCTCGCGGACGTGGCGACGCTCGCCGGGGTCTCGAAGGCGACCGCCTCGCGGGTGCTGAGCCGCCCCGAGCTCGTGGCCCCCGAGACCGCGGCCCGGGTGCTGTCGGCGGCCCAGAAGCTCGGGTTCGTGCCCAACCGCGCTGCCCGTCAGCTCGCCCGCGGTCGCACGGGCGTCGTCGCGGTCGTCGTGCCCACGCTCGACAACGCGTTCTTCACGCCGATCATCGCCGGGGCTCAGGCCGAGGCGGGCGAGGCCGACCTGCAGCTCACGGTGGCCGTGCATCCCCTCGCCGGGGTCGCCGAGCTCTCGGCGTTCGAGCGCCTGTCGCACCAGGTCGACGGATTCATCGTCGTGGCGCCCCGTGGGCCCGACGACGTCGTGCGGGCGGCGATCGCCCACAAGCCCACCGTGCTGGTCGATCGCGAGGTGACCGGCGCCTCCTCGGTGGTCGCCGACACGGCCACGGCCTTCGGGTCGCTCGTCTCGCGGTTCGCCGACGAGGGCCGCAGGCGCATCGTCTACCTCGGCGGCCCCGACGGCTCGTGGCAGAACCTGCAGCGGACGGCCGCGGTCGTCGCGGCCGCACGGGGCCGGGCCGAGCTGACCGTGCTCGGTCCGTACCCGGCGACGTTCGAGGCCGGCGTGCGGGCCGCGGCCGACGTCGTGGCCTCGGGCGCCGATGCCGTCGTGCCCTACGCCACGGCCATCGGCCTCGGCGTGATGTTCGTCCTCCGCGGCGGAGGGGCAGGCGTCCCCGCGGCGCCCGTCGTCAGCTCCGAGCGGATGGTCGTCGACGCCCTCGGTCTGCAGGGCGTCCCCGCGATCGACGTCGACGGCGAGCACCTCGGCCGTGTCGCCGCCTCACGACTGATCGCGGCGCTCGCCTCGGGTGCGCCCGCCGAGGCGACGCCGCTACGTCTCCCCGTCCCGGTCCGCTGGCCCGCCGCTCCCGGCCCCGCGTGAGGCCGGGCGGAGGGCGTCAGCGGTACTCGTCGGGCCAGTCGAAGGCGGGAGGCGCGGTGACGGTCTCGCCCGTCGGCGCGAGCACCAGCGCGATGTCGGCGCCGCCGCCGCCGCCGCCGCCGCCGCCGCCGCCGCCGCCGCCGCCGCCGCCGCCGCCGCCATGCCAGAAAAAAAAAAAAAAAAAAAAAAAAAAAAAAAAAAAAAAAAAAAAAAAAAAAAAAAAAAAAAAAAAAAAAAAAAAAAAAAAAAAAAAAAAAAAATTTTTTTTTTTTTTTTTTTTTTTTTTTTTTTTTTTTTTTTTTTTTTTTTTTTTTTTTTTTTTTTTTTTTTTTTTTTTTTTTTTTAAAAAAAAAAAAAAAAAAAAAAAAAAAAAAAAAAAAAAAAAAAAAATTTTTTTTTTTTTTTTTTTTTTTTTTTTTTTTTTTTTTTTTTTTTTTTTTTTTTTTTTTTTTTTTTTTTTTTTTTTTTTTTTTTTTTTTTTTTTTTTTTTTTTTTTTTTTTTTTTTTTTTTTTTTTTTTTTTTTTTTTTTTTTTTTTTTTTTTTTTTTTTTTTTTTTTTTTTTTTTTTTTTTTTTTTTTTTTTTTTTTTTTTTTTTTTTTTTTTTTTTTTTTTTTTTTTTTTTTTTTTTTTTTTTTTTTTTTTTTTTTTTTTTTTTTTTTTTTTTTTTTTTTTTTTTTTTTTTTTTTTTTTTTTTTTTTTTTTTTTTTTTTTTTTTTTTTTTTTTTTTTTTTTTTTTTTTTTTTTTTTTTTTTTTTTTTTTTTTTTTTTTTTTTTTTTTTTTTTTTTTTTTTTTTTTTTTTTTTTTTTTTTTTTTTTTTTTTTTTTTTTTTTTTTTTTTTTTTTGGAAGCTCGAGGGCGACGATCACGAACACGCCGACCCAGACGACCCCGGGCACGCGGGTCAGGGCGGCCAGCTGGTCGGCGTCCGATCCCGTCGTGCGCGAGCGGCGGCGACTCCGCTGCAGCTCGATCGAGGTCCGCAGAGCGCCGAAGCCGAGCACGGCTGTCAGGGCGACGCCGAAGGCGCTCTGCCAGGGCGGCGAGGCGGAGAAGGTGACGGCGACGACGATCGCCGCCCCGACGAGCACCACCCAGAGTCCGAACCAGTTGCGGATCTGCACGAGCATCAGCGCCAGCAGCAGCAGGAGCGCCCAGAGCAGCCCGGCGGCGTACCCGGCCGACAGCAGCCAGGCCGCGCCGAGCGATGCTATCGCCGGCGCGGTGTAGCCCGCGAGCAGCGTCAGCACCATGCCGGGGCCGGTGCGCGGTCCGCGCGACACGGTCAGCCCCGAGGTGTCCGAGTGCAGGCGGATCCCCGACAGCCGTCGCCCCGTGAGCACTGCGGCGAGTCCGTGGCCGCCCTCGTGCACGACGGTCACGGCGTGCCGCACGGTGTGCCAGGCGCCCGGCACGAGCACGGCCGCGAGGCCGACGGCGACGGCCGCGAGCAGCCAGGGGAGGGGGAGCGGCTGCGCCACGAGGGTGACGCGGCTCCAGAGTTCGGCGACGAGGTCCACGCGACGAGCCTAGGAGGCGCGGTGGGCGCCTCCCTGGCACCGCGCCTCCTCGGGACGCCGGCCCCGCACCCGCCCGCCCGGAGTCGTCCTGGAGGATGAACTCCGCCGACGCGGCCCCGATCCCCAGGTCGCGTCCGTCACCATGGAGTCATGCGTCGTGCCGTCCTCCTCCTGCTCACCCTCGTCTATCTGGCGGGTGTCGCGTGGATGACGCTGCGCCCCAGCGTCTACGGGCCCGGCACGACCGAGCTGCTGTGGCGCGCCCTCGACCTCTTCGCCCGGCACGACGAGACGTCGTGGATCACCTTCGCCCGGGTCGAGGCCGCGGCGAACGTCGCCATGTTCGTGCCGATGGGCATGTTCCCGGCGCTGCTGCTGCCCAGGCGGTTCTGGTGGGTCGGCATCGTCGTCGGCTTCGCGGCGACCGTGGGCATCGAGTGGTACCAGGCGGCCTATCTGTCCGCCACCCGGTTCTCCGACCCGCAAGACCTCGTGATGAACACGCTGGGCGCGGCCATCGGCGCCGTGTTCGTGGGTCTGGCCCTGCCCCGTCGCCGCCGGCGCCGACCCGCGGGGGCCCGGTCTGCCGCCCCTGTCTGGTAGGCTCCTCAGGTTGCCGTCTGAACGGCCGCGGAACAAGAGAGCTCGCACATCCGGTGACGGGCACCGCGCAACGAACTGAAAGGGGATCCACCTATGGCACTCGCACCTGACGTCAAGACCCGGATCATCGAAGAATACGCGACCCACCCCGGCGACACCGGATCCCCCGAGGTCCAGGTCGCCATGATGACGCAGCGCATCCTCGACCTCACCGAGCACCTCAAAGAGCACAAGCACGACCACCACTCGCGTCGTGGTCTGCTGCTCCTCGTGGGTCAGCGCCGCCGACTCCTGGGCTACCTGTCCCGGGTCGACATCGAGCGCTACCGCACGCTCATCGGTCGTCTCGGCCTGCGCCGCTAGTCTTCGCGCTCCGAACGTCTCGACGACGGCCCCCGTCCTGCTCAGCAGGGTGGGGGCCGTTCCTCGTTCTCGTGGCGCGCCGCCCGCTCCGGCTCCGTGAAGCGATCACACCCGGGTGCTAGGATCGCGCTCGGAGCAGGCCGGTACGGCTGCTGGTCACCGGTGGTGGCAGGCGGAATGCCCCGATCGACGCATCGAGTCGCGATCGGAGGCGGGGTCCGACCGTCTTCACTGTTGGCCAGACGTGCCACCGCCTCCGTCGCGTTGCTGCACGTGCATGTCCTCATGCCGTCCACGCCGCCCGCTCCCGGTACGACATCGAGGCCCACACGGGGCATCGATTCAAAACAAAGAGGAGAAACCCCCACATGGAGGGTCCAGAGATCAAGTTCGGCGAAGCCGTGCTCGACAACGGCAAGTTCGGCAAGCGCACCATCCGATTCGAGACCGGTCGTCTCGCCCAGCAGGCCCAGGGAGCCGTCGCCGCGTACCTCGACGACGACACCATGCTGCTGTCCGCCACCAGCGCCAGCAAGAAGCCGAAGGACAACTTCGACTTCTTCCCGCTGACCATCGACGTCGAAGAGCGCTCCTACGCCGCGGGCAAGATCCCCGGCTCGTTCTTCCGTCGCGAGGGCCGCCCCTCGACCGAGGCCATCCTCGTCTGCCGTCTCATCGACCGGCCCCTGCGTCCCTCGTTCGTCGAGGGTCTCCGCAACGAGGTCCAGGTTGTCATCACGGTGCTCAGCATCGCTCCCGACGAGTTCTACGACGCTCTCGCGATCAACGCGGCCAGCGCCTCCACCCAGATCTCCGGTCTGCCGTTCTCCGGCCCCATCGCCGGTGTGCGCCTCGCGCTGATCGGCGACCAGTGGGTCGCCTTCCCGAAGGCCTCGCAGCTGGCCGACGCCGTCTTCGACCTCACGGTCGCGGGTCGCGTCGTCACCGACGCCGCCGGCAACGACGACGTCGCCATCATGATGGTCGAGGCCGAGGCCACCGAGCACGCCTGGGGTCTCATCCAGGGCGGTGCGACGAAGCCCGACGAGGCCGTCGTCGCCCAGGGTCTCGAAGCCGCCAAGCCGTTCCTCAAGCAGCTCGTCGAGGCCCAGGCCACGATGGCCGCGCAGGCCGCCAAGGAGATCGCCGACTACCCGGTCTTCCTGCCCTACACCGACGAGGTCCTCGAGGCCGTCACGGTCGCCGCGGGCACCGAGCTCGCCGAGGTCTACAAGATCGCCGGCAAGATCGAGCGCCAGGACGCCGACGACGCCCTCAAGGCGACCGTCAAGGACGCCATCGCGGCCAAGGTCGCCGCGGGCGAGCTGCCCGAGACGGCCAACGGCCAGGTCGGCGCCGCCTACAAGTCGGCGACGAAGAAGGTCGTCCGCGACCGCATCCTCACCGAGCAGATCCGCATGGACGGGCGCGGCCTGGCCGACATCCGCCCGCTCGACGCCGAGGTCCAGGTCATCCCGCGCGTGCACGGCTCGGCCATCTTCCAGCGCGGCGAGACCCAGATCATGGGCGTCACCACGCTGAACATGCTCAAGATGGAGCAGCAGATCGACTCGCTGAGCCCGGTCACCAAGAAGCGCTACCTGCACCACTACAACTTCCCGCCCTACTCGACCGGTGAGACCGGCCGTGTCGGTTCGCCGAAGCGTCGCGAGATCGGGCACGGCTTCCTCGCCGAGCGCGCCCTCGTGCCGGTGCTGCCGAGCCGCGAGGAGTTCCCCTACGCCATCCGTCAGGTGTCCGAGGCCCTCGGCTCGAACGGTTCGACGTCGATGGGCTCCGTCTGCGCCTCGACCCTGTCGCTGCTGAACGCCGGTGTGCCCCTCAAGGCCCCCGTCGCCGGCATCGCCATGGGCCTCGTCTCCGACGAGGTCGACGGCCAGACGCGCTACGCGGCGCTGACCGACATCCTCGGCGCCGAAGACGCCCTGGGCGACATGGACTTCAAGGTCGCCGGCACGTCCGAGTTCGTCACCGCCATCCAGCTCGACACGAAGCTCGACGGTCTGCCGACCGCCGTCCTCGACGCCGCGCTGAAGCAGGCCAAGGAGGCGCGCACCGCCATCCTCGGCGTCCTGAACTCGGCGATCGACGCTCCCGACGAGATGGCCCCGACCGCGCCCCGCGTGATCTCGGTCCAGATCCCGCAGGACAAGATCGGCGAGCTGATCGGCCCGAAGGGCAAGACGATCAACTCCATCCAGGACACCACCGGCGCCGACATCAGCATCGAAGAAGACGGAACCGTCTACATCGGTGCGGTCGACGGCCCGTCGGCCGAGGCTGCTCGTGCCCAGGTGAACGCGATCGCGAACCCCACGAACCCCGAGGTCGGCGAGCAGTTCCTCGGAACCGTCGTCAAGATCGCGTCGTTCGGTGCCTTCGTCTCGCTCCTCCCCGGCAAGGACGGCCTGCTGCACATCAGCGAGGTCCGCAAGCTCGCCGGTGGCAAGCGCGTCGAGAACGTCGAGGACGTGCTCGGAGTCGGCCAGAAGATCCTGGTCGAGATCACGAAGACGGACGACCGCGGCAAGCTCTCGCTCGCTCCGGTCGTCGCCGAGTCGGCCGACACCGACTCGAGCGGCGCCACCGAGACGTCGACCGACGAGTCGGTCGACGCGTAGCACCCGCCTGAACCGACGAGCCCGTCGCGACCTCGTGTCGCGGCGGGCTCGTCGGCGTTCGGGGCCGACGAGCGAGTCGTCTCAGGCTCGAATCGAAATAGGACGATTCGTCACGTAACGATTCGGTGCGGCGGCGCGCACGATGAGGGTCGGGGTCGTATTCTGACGATGAGGCGCAGACCCTGGCAACCGTCCAGCTCAGACGGGTGAGGGTGCGCCAGCGGAGGAGGACTGTCGGTGACCGACTCGACGGCCACGACCGCACAGGCGGCCGCCGCCGAGCCCGACGCGGCCGTCCGCTCCGAAGCCGTCCGCTCCGGGGTCGCCCGCCCCGGGCCGCAGCACGCCGCCGGGGTCGACCAGGCGACCGTTCCGGTCGATCTGGGCATCATCCAGCCGCGCCGTCGACTCGGCACGTCCGATCTCCGGGTGTTCCCCCTCGCTCTCGGTGGCAACGTCTTCGGCTGGACGGCCGACCAGACCGAGACGCGCGCGGTCCTCGACACCTACTTCGATCTCGGCGGCAACTTCGTCGACACCGCCGACTCGTACGCCGGTGGGCGCAGCGAGATCATGATCGGATCGTGGATGCGCGATCGCCGGTCACGTGACGACATGGTCGTGTCGACGAAGGTCGGCAAGAGCGCCGACAACCCGGGTCTCACGCCGAAGGCTGTCGAACGCGCCGTCGAGGCCTCGCTCGAGCGCCTCGGCACGGACCGCATCGATCTGCTGTACCTCCACGTCGACGACACCGAGGTGGCGTTCGAGCGCACCCTGCTCGCCGTCGACCACCTGATCCGCGCCGGCAAGGTCCGGTACTTCGGCGGTTCCCATCATTCGGGCAACCGGCTCTACGAGGCCCGGATCGCCGCGGGCATGCTCGGGGTCGCGCCGATGGTCGCGCTGCAGAACCAGTACAACCTGCTGAACCGCGGCGAGTACGAGAAGGGTCTGGCCCGAGTGGCCGGACAGCTGGGTCTCGGTGTGATGCCGCGCTTCGCCCTGGCGAGCGGATTCCTCTCGGGCAAGTACCGCACCCGGGCCGACTTCGCCGGGTCGCAGCGTCGTCCGGATCTCTCGAAGCAGCTGACGAAACGCGGGCTGCGGATCCTGCACGAGCTCGATCGGATCGCTTCGGTGCACGAGGTGTCGACCGCCGCGATCTCGTTGGCCTGGCTGCTCACGAAGCCCAACGTCGTGGCCCCGGTCGCGAGCGCGACGAATGCGAAGCAGGTGTACGAGCTGGCGCAGGCCGTCCGCGTCCAGTTGACGCGCCTCCAGGTGCTCGACCTCGATCGGGTCTCCGCCTAAGACGGCGGTCCGCCTCGGGCACGGTCCGCTCCCGGGGTGCACCGGCGCTTCCGGCGTCGGCTCACAGAGGCGACCGGCGCGAGGCGCTTCGGTGTGCCGAACCCGACCGGCGCGGCTCGCTCGGGTGTGCCGAACCCGACCAATCGTGCCGAAGACACTGATCAGCAGCCCCGAAAGCCCCTTCTGGGGTCGAAACGGTCGCGATTTGCACACCCCGAGGAGCACGGATGACGTCGGATGCCCGAGGCGATCGGCGCGGGGCGCGTCGGTGTACCGAACCTGACTGGCGCGGGGCCCTCAGACGTACCGAACCCGACCGGCGCGGGTCGCTCAGGCGTACCGAACACGACTAATCGGGCCGAAAACTCCGACCAGCAGCGCCCTGAGGCCCCTCGCGAGGCGAAACGGTCGCGATTTGCACACGCCTCCGGTCAGGCGCGGGATCGCGTGCCGTGAGCGGGGGAGCGGCCGGCAGAGGGCCGAGGAGGCGCGGCGCGCGTCAGGCGTCGAGCAGGCGGTCCGCGGTGCGGCGCAACGAAGCGGAGGCGGCGATGGCGTCGCCGGCGTAGGCGCCGACCTCGGCGCCGTCGAGTGCGAGCTGGAAGTCGTCGGCGGCGTCGCCCGGCATCGGGTGGCCGGCGTTCTTGAAGAGCTCGACGAGCGCGTCGGTGAGCCATTCGCGGTGCTCGCTGATGGCGACGCGGACGGGGTGGGTCGGGTCGCTGAACTCGGCCGCCGCGTTGGCGTAGGCGGAGCCTCGGAAGCCGGGCTCCTGGAGTCGGGTCGCGAAGGCGTCGACGAAGCTGCGGACGGCGGCGACGCCGTCGGGAGCGGACGACACGGTCTCGGCGAGAGCGGCCACGTCGCGATCGTGCCGCACGGCGAGGAACTGGAGTACGAGGGTGTCCTTCGCGCCGAAGTGCTTGTAGAAGGTCGCCTTCGTGACCGACGACTCGGCGATGAGGCGGTCGACGCCCACGACGCGGATGCCCTCGTCGTAGAAGAGGCGATCGGCGGTCGTGAGGACGCGGGCGCGGGCGCCGGGCGTCTTCTGGTCGGCGCGGGGTCGGCCAGGGAGACGCTGGACGGCCGGTTGGGGGGAATCGACCGTCACAGCGTGGCTCCTTGGAACATATCGGCTTAGAGCCGCGTGGGGGACGCGCGCTCCGGACCTTGCGATGATGTCCGACCAGCCGCCGCAGCCGTCTCTCGTGGGGGGACGGGTCGACTGCGGTGTGACGACTGTAACACCGATGAGGACAGACCAACCCGTCTGTTTGTCCGCATTCCGTCCCCCAATTCGGGTGTCAGGGGCGGGCGGTAGGCTCACCACGATGAACGGACCGGTCGCACTGCCCCTCGACGAGGTCGAGCTCTCCTTCGAGGCGGCGGGCGGCTCGCTCGTGCGGCGGACGGTGCTCCCCACGGGGGTGCGCATCCTCAGCGAGAGCATGCCCGGGGCCCGCAGCGCCACGGTCGGCTTCTGGGTCGCCGTCGGCAGCCGCGACGAGGGCGACGGTGACCGGGGGTCGACCCACTTCCTCGAGCATCTGCTCTTCAAGGGCACACCCACCCGGTCGGCCCTCGACATCGCCGTGGCCTTCGAGTCCGTCGGGGGCGAGCACAACGCCGCCACCGGCAAAGAGAGCACCTGCTATTACGCCAGGGTCCGCGACGTCGACCTCGACGACGCGGTCGACTCCCTCGCCGACATGGTGACCTCGTCTGTCCTCGATCCCCTCGAGTTCGAGACCGAGCGCGGCGTCATCCTCGACGAGCTCGCGATGGCCGACGACGACCCGAGCGACGTCGGCGGCGAGCGTCTCTTCGAGTCGGTCTTCGGCGACCACTCGCTCGGTCGACCGATCGGCGGGTCGCCCGACAGCATCCGGAGCGCCTCGCGAGACGAGGTCCACCGGCACTACCTCCGCACGTACCGCCCGCGCGACCTCGTCGTGACGGTCGCGGGCGCCGTCGACCACGATCACCTCGTCGAGCGTCTCCAGGCCGCGATCGGACGGTCCGACTGGTCCACCGACACCGCTCCTCCTGTGCCCCGTCGTCCGGCGACCGGCGCCGAGACGGCGCCGCAGCAGGGCGAGCCCCTCGTCATCGTGCGCCGACCCCTCGAGCAGACGACGCTCCTCCTCGGCTTCCCGGGCCTCCCGGTGACCGACGACCGCCGCTCGGCCATGGCCGTGCTGAACTCCGTGCTCGGCGGCGGCATGTCCTCGAGGCTCTTCCAAGAGGTGCGAGAGCGCCGCGGTCTGGCCTACTCGGTGTATTCGTTCGCCCCGAGCTACTCCGACGCCGGTCTGTTCGGCCTCTACGCGGGGTGCGCGCCGGCCAACGCGGGCGACGTGGCCCGCCTGATGCTCGAGCAGCTCGACGAGGTCGCGACCGACGGCATCACGGCCGACGAGCACCGCCGTGCGCTCGGTCAGCTGGGCGGCGCCGCGGCTCTCGCTCTCGAAGACAGCGACACCCGGATGAACCGCCTCGGTCGCGCCGAGCTGTCGATGGGCGAGTTCGTCGATCTCGACGCCTCACTGGCCCGACTCGCGGCCGTGCCGACCGACGACGTCCGCGACCTGGCCGCCGCCCTGCGCTCGGGCCCGCTGTCGACCGTGGTCGTCGGCGAGGTCGACGAGACGACGCTCCCCACCCGAGCGGCGACGGTCCCGACGTCGTCCGCCATCCGATGAACCAGGAGACGACGGTGTCCCACTACCTCTATCTCGTTCGCCACGGCGAACAGCAGGACGCCGAGCACGGGCTGCCCGACGGTCCGCTCTCCGAGCGCGGTAAGCGTCAGGCGCGACTCATCGCCGAGCGCCTCGGCGGCGTGCCGTTCGACGCGGCCTGGCATTCGCCCCTCGAGCGGGCGGCCGAGACCGCGCGCATCATGACCGAGCGACTGCCCGCCCTCGAATCCCAGCCGTCGACGCTGCTCTTCGACTGCGTGCCGTCGGGGCCGACCCCCGACATGCCGGCGGCGTACAAGCCGTTCTTCGGCGGAGTCACCGAAGACGAGATCGAAGCCGGTCAGGCGCAGATGGCCGACGCCGTCTCCGAGTGGCTGACGCCCGCGCGCGACGACCGGCACGATCTGCTGATCACCCACAACTTCGTCATCGGCTGGTTCGTCCGCGAGGTCTTCGGGGCGCCGGCCTGGCGCTGGATGGGCGTCAACCAGGCCAATGCCGGTCTGACGATCATCCGCGTGCGCTCGGCGAAGCCGCCCGAGCTGGTCACCCACAACGACCTCGGGCATCTGCCCGTCGAGCTGCGGACGGGCCTGCCCGTCGACCAGTCGATCTGACCGAACGGTCCGAGCGGTCGGTCAGAGCCCACGGTCCGATCGCTCGACCGACCGGTCAGCGGGCGGTCTTGCCGTACCAGGCGGTCGCGTTCGGGTTGTCGTTGTACGGCTCGATCAGCGAGTAGCCCGCTGCGCGGTAGAGGCCGCCGGCCGCCTCCAGGCTGTCGTTCGTGTCGAGCACGAGCTGCTCGGCGCCGAGGTCGATCGCGCGGCGCTCGAGCTCGGCGAGCACGAGACGACCGAGACCCCGACCGCGGGCGACGGGTCGCACGAAGAGGTGCTTGACCTCGTAGCGGACCCGACCGTCGGCGCCCGGCTCGAGTCGGCGGACACCGCCGCAGGCCAGCGCGTCGTCGCCGTCGGGTGTGACGTCGCCGACGCCTCCCGCGTCGCGGACGCTCTCGTCGGTCGCCCCGTCGGCGACGGCGACGACGAACACGCCGGCCGGGGGAGTGAAGGTCGCGTCGACGGGCGTGGCCGTGTGATAGCTGCCCTGCGCGACCGGGAACGTCGCGGCCCGTTCGTCGAAGTACTCCGACAGCAACGAGGAGGCGGGGGTCGAGCTCACGGGCATCTCGCGGAATCGAGGCATCCCCCGATCGTATTCGACGGTCCGTCGCCCGGTAGGTTTGACCAATGACTTCCCGCATCGCCGTCGTCGGGGCCACGGGCACGCTCGGGGGCTTCATCGTCGATCTCATCGAGCGCACGCCCGACCTCGAGCTCCACGCCGGGCTCTCGTCCCGAGACGATCTCGACCGCGTCGTCGGGGCCGATCTCGTCGTCGACGTCACGCACCCGGCCGTGAGCCCCGGCATCGTCGAGCACGTCGTGCGGGCGGGCATCCCCGTGCTCGTCGGCACGTCGGGCTGGAGCGCCGAGCGCATCGCCCGCCTCTCGACGATCGTCGCCGACGTCGACGGCCCCGGTGTCCTGGTCGTCCCCAACTTCTCACTCGGGTCGGTGCTCGCGACCCGGTTCGCCACGATGGCCGCCCGGTTCTACGAGTCGGTCGAGATCGTCGAGACCCACCACCAGGGCAAGGTCGACTCCCCGTCGGGCACGGCGGTGCGCACCGCCGAGCTGATCGCCGAGGCGCGTCGCGATCTCGGGCCGGTCTCGGCCCCCTCGTCGGATCAGAGGGCCCGCGGTCAGCAGGTCGCGAGCGTGCCGGTGCACAGCCTCCGCCTCCGCGGGGTCGTCGCCAAGCAGGAGGTCGTGTTCGGCGGCGAGGGCGAGACCCTCACGCTCACGCACGACACGCTGTCCCAGCGCGCCTACGAGCAGGGGCTGCTCGTCGCGATGTCGGCCGCGCCGACCGTCAGCGGCGTCGTCGTGGGGCTCGACAGCGTCCTGCCCCTCGACTGATGCGCGCCCGCCGACCGATGCGGATCGACCGACCGACGCGCGACCGCCGACCGATGCGCGCCCGCCGGTGAAGGGCCGTGTCGCGGCCCTCGTGATGGCCGCCCTGCTCGTGCTCTACATCGTGCTGGTCGGTCAGCGGGCCGTCGCCCTCTTCGCCACGGGCGAGGCGGTCGCCGTCGGTCTCGGCGTGGGTCTCGTGGTCCTGCCGCTCCTCGGGGTGTTCGCCCTCGTGGCCGAGATCCGCTTCGGTCTGGCGACCCAGGCGATCGTGCGCGAGCTGGGCGCCGCCGACCAGCTGCCCGTCGACGACGTGCCGCGCAGGCCCTCGGGCCGGTACGACCGTGCCGCCGCCGACGAGGCCTTCCCGGCCTACCGCGAGGCGGTCGAGCAGGCCCCCGACGACTACCGCGCCTGGTTCCGGCTGGGTCTCGCCTACGATGCGTGCGGTGATCGACGTCGGGCGCGGCAGGCGATCCGCTGGGCCATCACGCTGCGTCGGCGCGGCAGGGCCTGACCCGCACCTCCTCAGCTGCGGCCTCGTCGTCGCCCGTCAGAGACCGGCGGCGAGCGCGTCGACGGCCTCGTCGACCGTCCGGTGACGGAACACGAAGCCGTCGGCGAGCAGCTTCTCGGGCACGACCTGCTGGCTGGGCAGCAGGGCTCTCGACCGGCCTCCTGCATCGCGGTCGAGATGACGAACTCGGGCACGGTGAGGGCGTACGGCTTCGACAGGTCGTGTGCGAGTCGACGCGTCAGGGCGTCGCTCGTGGCCGGAGTGGGCCCGGCCAGGTTGATCGGGCCGTCGAGCTCGGAGTCCATCACGTGGACGAACGCGGCCGCCTCGTCGTGCAGGCTGATCCACGGCCAGAACTGGTCGCCGGTGCCGAGCCGCGAGCCGAGACCGAAGCGGGTGAGGGGGAGGAGGGGCGCGAGCGCGCCGCCGGGGCCCACGACGAGCCCCGTGCGCATCAGCGCGACCCGCACGCCGTCGGGTGCGGTCAGCGCGGTCCGCTCCCATTCGGCGACGACGTCGCTGAGGAACCCGGTGCCACGCGGGCTCGACTCGGTCAGGCGGTCGCCGGGGCGGTCGCCGTAGATCCCGACGGCCGAGCCGCTGAGGAGCACCGTGGGCGGCGTCGACGCGGCGCGCATGCCCGCGACGAGAGTCCGGGTGGCGTCGACCCTCGAGCCGACGATCTCGCGCTTGTAGCCGCGGGTCCAGGGCAGACGGCCCAGGGAGGCGCCCGACAGGTTCACGACGACGTCCGCTCGATCGAACAGGGTCGTGTCGACGACTCCGGCCGAGGGGATCCAGGTGAACTGCGTGTCGTCGCGCGGTTCGCCGCGGACGAGCGACAGCACGGTGTGACCGGCGGCGCGCAGCTGGGTCGCGAGCTCGGTGCCGATCAGGCCGGAGGCTCCGGCGATCAGGACCGTCCGGGGGGCGTCGTTCATGGGTCCTGCTCTCGATCGGCGGCGAGGCGCGACCGCGCCCTCCTCGAAAGCCTAGGCGCGCCTCCTCGGTGTCGACCGGGTGCCGAGGAGGCGCGGCGCGGGTCCGTCGGTCGCCCTCGGAGCACCCCGTCACCGGTTGTAGAGTCGACGCCGTGACCGATGCCGAACCCCTCGCCCCGTCCACTCCCGAATCCGCCGTCGAGTTCCGCTCCGACGTGACCGTCGAGCTGGTCCGGTCGAGCGCCCACGACTCCGACGTCCTCTTCGCCGCCCGCGTCTCGACCATGGGCGAGCTGACCCTCGACGGCGCGCAGGCGTCCGCCGACGGCGCCCAGGCGACCAAGGGCGCCGGGCTCATCAACTACCTGATGCGCGACCGCCACGGCTCGCCGTTCGAGCACAACTCGATGACCTTCTACGTGCAGGCGCCGATCTTCGTGTTCCGCGAGTTCATGCGTCACCGCATGGCGAGCTACAACGAGGAGAGCGGCCGCTACCGCGAGTTGAACCCGGTCTTCTACGTCCCGTCCGCGCAGCGCAACCTGCAGCAGGTCGGCAAGCCCGGCGCCTACGACTTCCTGCCCGGCACCCCCGAGCAGAGCGAGCTCGTCCGCGCCGAGACCGAGCGCACCTCGCGCGAGGCGTACGCCTCGTACAAGCGCATGCTCGACGCCGGGGTCGCCCGCGAGGTCGCTCGCATCGTGCTGCCGCTGAACATCTACTCGTCCATGTACGTGACGGTCAACGCCCGGTCGCTGATGAACTTCCTCAGCCTGCGGACCAAGCGCGAGGGCACGCACTTCCCGTCGTTCCCTCAGCGAGAGATCGAGATGTGCGCCGAGAAGATGGAAGACATCTGGGCGGGCTCATGCCGCTCACGTACGCCGCGTTCGGCACGAACGGTCGCGTCGCGCCCTGACCGCCGAGAGGCGGGCACGGCGCTCCGGCCCGTCCCCGCCTCGCCGCCGACGAGAGCAAGTACGCTGGTTCCGTGTCGAACATCATCAACCCCTTCGGTCAGGTCCTCGTGGCCCTCGTCACCCCCTTCACCGCAGACGGGGAGGTCGACTGGCCGGCCGTCGAGAAGCACATCGACGACTGCATCACCGCCGGGGCCGACGGCATCGTGGTCACCGGCACGACGGGCGAGACCAGCACGCTGACCGACCCCGAGAAGCTCCGTCTCGTCGAGGTCGGCAAGTCCGTCTCGGCCGGGCGCGCCAAGATCATCACGGGCGGCGGGTCGAACGAGACCGCCCACGCGATCCAGCTCTACAAGGCCAGCGAGAAGGCCGGCGCCGACGGCGTCATGATCGTCACCCCGTACTACAACAAGCCGACTCAGGCCGGTGTGCTCACGCACTTCCGCATGATCGCCGACGCGACCGATCTGCCCGTCATCCTCTACGACATCCCCGGTCGCACCGGCATCCCGATCAAGTACGAGACGATCCTCCGCGCGGCCAAGCACCCGAACATCGTCGCGGTCAAAGACGCGAAGGGGGACTTCTCCGAGGTCAGCCGGGTGCTGAACCAGACCGACCTGCTCTACTTCTCGGGCGACGACGCCAACGTGCTGCCGCACCTCGCAATCGGCGCCTCGGGCCTCATCGGCGTCACGGCCAACATCGCCGCAGCCCCGTACCGCACGATCATCGACGCGGTCAACGCGGGCGACCTGCACACGGCGACCCAGGCCCACCAGATGCTCGAACCGCTCGTCCGCGCGGTGATGACGCACGTGCCCGGCACGGTCGCGGCGAAGTACATCCTGCACGGGCTGGGCCGCATCTCGAGCCCCCGCGTCCGGCTGCCCCTCGTCGGCCCCGAAGACAGCGAGGCCGCCCTGATCGAAGACGAGCTCGCGCACGTCGGCGCCATCCCGGGGCTCGACCTCAGCCGGTTCCGACCCGATCGCAACGCCGCGGCGGGTGGCGCCCTGCCCAAGGTGCACGGCACGACCCGCTGAGCCGCGCCTCCTCGGTCGCCGCGACATCCCGGGGCACGAGCCCCACCACTCCCGAAGGACCTCATGCCCGTCACGATCCAGACCCCGCCGCCGCTCGAAGACGGCACGCTCCGCGTCATCCCGGTGGGCGGTCTGGGCGAGATCGGCCGCAACATGACCGTCTACGAGATCGACGGCAAGCTGCTCGTGGTCGACTGCGGGGTGCTCTTCCCCGAAGAGCACCAGCCGGGCGTCGATCTGATCCTCCCCGACTTCGCGCCGATCCGCGACCGTCTCGACGACATCCTGGCCGTCGTGCTGACGCACGGTCACGAAGACCACATCGGCGCCGTGCCGTATCTGCTGCGGCTGCGGGCCGACATCCCGCTGATCGGCTCGCAGCTGACGCTCGCGTTGATCGAGGCGAAGCTCAAGGAGCATCGCATCAGCCCGTACACCCTCACGGTCGCCGAGGGCGGGCGCGAGACGCTCGGGCCGTTCGAGCTCGAGTTCGTGGCGGTCAACCACTCGATCCCCGACGCCCTCGCGGTCGCCATCCGCACCTCCGCCGGTCTTGTGCTGCACACCGGCGACTTCAAGATGGACCAGCTGCCTCTCGACGGGCGGATCACCGACCTGCGCGCCTTCGCCCGGCTCGGCGAAGAGGGGGTCGATCTCTTCCTCCCCGACTCGACGAACGCCGATGTGCCCGGTTTCACCGCTCTCGAGCGCGACATCGGACCGGTGCTCGACGACGTCATCCGGCGTGCTCCGCGGCGCGTGGTCGTGGCGAGCTTCTCGAGTCACGTGCACCGCGTGCAGCAGGTGCTCGACGCCGCCCACGCCAACGGTCGCCGGGTCGCGTTCATGGGGCGGTCGATGGTCCGCAACATGGGCATCGCGGCCGACCTCGGGTACCTGACGGTGCCCGACGGGGTGCTGATCGACGCGAAGAAGGCCAGAGACCTCCCCGACGACCGCATCGTCTACATGAGCACGGGATCGCAGGGCGAGCCGATGGCGGTGCTGGCCCGCATGGCGAACCTCGAGCACCAGATCGAGATCGGCGCCGACGACACGATCATCCTCGCGTCGAGCCTCATCCCGGGCAACGAGAACGCGGTGTACCGCGTGATCGACGGGCTGACGAAGCTCGGGGCGAAGGTCGTCCACAAGGGCAACGCGAAGGTGCACGTGTCGGGGCACGCCTCGGCGGGCGAGCTGCTGTACTGCTACAACGTGCTCCGGCCGAAGAACGTCCTGCCCGTGCACGGCGAGCACCGGCACCTGTACGCCAACGCCGCGCTGGCTCAACGGACGGGCGTGGCGCGCGACAACACGATCCTCGGCCAGGACGGCGTCGTCGTCGACCTCCGCGACGGGACCGCCCGAGTGGTCGGGCAGCTCGACCTGGGCTACGTCTACGTCGACGGCTCGACCGTGGGCGAGATCACCGAGGCCGATCTGAAAGACCGACGCATCCTGTCCGAAGAGGGGTTCATCTCGGTCTTCGTGGCGATCGACGCCGCGACGGGCCGGGTCGTCGTCGGGCCCGAGATCCAGTCGCGGGGGTTCGCCGAAGACGACCGGGTCTTCGACGACGTCGCCCCGAAGATCGTCGCGGCCCTCGCCGAGGCGGCAGGGAACGGCGTGCGCGACACCCACGCCTTCAGTCAGGTCGTGCGACGGACGGTGGGTCGCTGGGTCAACACGAAGCATCGCCGCCGACCCATGATCGTGCCGGTCGTCATCGCCGTCTGAGGTCGCCTCCGAGTCGGTCACCCGGACACACGCGACCGGATCCGACCGGCGTCGGTGGTGGGCGGTACCGTGGAGCCCATGGCCACGCCCACGAAGTCGACCCCGCGCTCCCGCTCGGGCTCGCGTGCGTCCTCGGCGCGTGACGCGACCAAGGCCACCAAGAAACTGCCCACCACACCGGCTCCTGCGCCCGTCCGAGAGGGGCCGAACCCGCTCGCGGCGGCCTGGATGGGGCTGGCCCACATGACCGGCGCCGCGTTCCGGCTGCTCGGGCGCGAGACCCTCGACAAGAGCGAGCGCCGAGACGGCGTCCCGTTCTTCCTCGTGCTCCTGGCAATCGCCGGGGGCGTCGTCGAGTGGCTGAACCCGACCAGCCCCCTCGCGATCGGCTTCGACGCGTACACGTTCGGCGGTCTCTTCGGTCGGGTGGCCTACGCGCTGCCGGTCATCATGATCCTCTTCGCGGGGTGGCTCTTCCGGCATCCCTCCTCGGTTCACGACAACACGCGCATCGGCATCGGGCTGGGTCTCTCGCTCGTGTCGATCAGCGCCCTCTGCCACATCTTCGGCGGTCAGCCCGAGGCCTCCGACGGCATGCCGGCCCTCGCCACCGGAGGAGGGGTCCTCGGCTGGGTCGTCGCATCCTGGCTCGTCGCCCTGGCCACCGAGTGGGTCGCGGTCCCGCTGGTCGTCGTCCTGCTCGCCTTCTCGATCCTGATCATCACCAAGACGCCGCCGAACCGCATCGGCCGTCGACTCGGCGAGCTCTACTCGTACCTCTTCGGCGAGACCGTCGACGACCGGGCGACCGCCGCCGCCGAGTCCGCCGTGGCGGACGGCGAGCCGGAGTCACTGCCCTGGTGGCGGCGCAATCCCGGGCAGCGCGAAGACGACCCGGCATACGACACCCCGCTCGTCCGTCCGGCCGCCTCGACCGCTCCGACCGAGGTGATCGGCCGCCGCAAGAAGCGCCGACCGGCGTTCGAAGAGCTCGACACGACCCCGGCCGCGCCGCCCGTTCCCCAGGCGTCTCCCGCCACGGCCGAGACCGATATCTTCTCCTCCGACCTCCTGGCCGATCTCGACCGGGCCGAAGACGCCGTCCGCGCCCAGGGCATCGACATCCCGTTGCACCCCGAGCCCAGCGCGGCGACGACCGTCCTCCCCGTCCCCGTCCCCGCCCCCGAGGCCGTCCCCGCCGAGGGCGAGAGCGACGCCGCCTCCGCGTTCCTCGCCCCCGACCTCGACGAGCCGGCGCCTCCGTCGCTCGAGTCGGTCGACCCGTCCGCCGACGACGTGCCCTACCGTCTACCCGCCGTGACGACCCTCGCGGTCGGCGAGCCTGCCAAGGCCCGCAGCGAGGCGAACGACGCCATCGTCGCCTCGATCACCTCGGTGCTCGACCAGTTCAACGTCGACGCCAAGGTCACCGGTCTCAAGCGCGGTCCGACGGTCACCCGCTACGAGATCGAACTAGGCCCTGGCGTGAAGGTCGAGCGAGTGACGGCGCTCACCAAGAACCTCGCGTACGCCGTCGCCTCGAACGAGGTGCGCATCCTGTCGCCCATCCCGGGCAAGAGCGCCATCGGGGTGGAGATCCCGAACACCGACAAAGAGATCGTCGCCCTCGGCGACGTGCTCCGGTCGTCGGCCGCCGCCAAGAGCACCCACCCCATGACCATCGGCGTGGGCAAGGACGTCGAGGGCGGTTACGTCGTCGCGAACCTCGCGAAGATGCCGCACCTCCTGGTCGCGGGTGCCACCGGCTCGGGCAAGTCGAGCTTCGTCAACTCGATGATCACCTCGCTGCTGATGCGCGCCAAGCCCGCCGACGTCCGCATGGTGCTCATCGACCCGAAGCGCGTCGAGCTTCTCGATCTACGCCGGCGTGCCGCACCTCATCACCCCCATCATCACGAACCCCAAGAAGGCGGCCGAGGCGCTGCAGTGGGTCGTCAAAGAGATGGACATGCGTTACGACGACCTGGCCAGCTTCGGGTTCCGGCACATCGACGACTTCAACCGCGCCGTGGTCAACGACGAGATCGTGCTGCCTGCGGGCAGCGCTCGCACGCTGAAGCCCTACCCCTATCTCCTCGTCGTCGTCGACGAGCTGGCCGACCTGATGATGGTCGCGCCGCGTGACGTCGAAGACAGCATCGTGCGCATCACCCAGCTGGCCCGCGCCTCCGGCATCCACCTGGTGCTCGCGACCCAGCGTCCGTCGGTCGACGTCGTGACGGGTCTGATCAAGGCCAACGTCCCCTCACGGTTCGCGTTCGCCGTCTCGAGCGTCACCGACTCCCGCGTCATCCTCGACCAGCCCGGCGCCGACAAGCTCATCGGCCAGGGTGACGGTCTGTTCCTTCCGATGGGCGCCTCCAAGGCGATGCGCGTGCAGGGCGCCTGGGTGCAAGAGAGCGAGATCGCCCAGGTCGTGGCGCACGTGACTCGTCAGGCCCGTCCCGACTACCGACCGGACGTCGCGGCCGTCGTCGAGAAGAAGGAGATCGACGGAGACATCGGCGACGATCTCGAGCTGCTGCTCGCCGCCGTCGAACTGGTGGTCAGCACGCAGTTCGGGTCGACCTCGATGCTGCAGCGGAAGCTGCGAGTGGGCTTCGCCAAGGCGGGGCGCCTGATGGACCTCATGGAGTCCCGCGACATCGTGGGTCCTTCCGAGGGGTCGAAGGCCCGCGACGTCCTCGTGACGACCGAGCAGCTGTCGGGTGTCCTGACGAAGATCCGAGGCGGCGGCGGCGATGCCGGTCCGACACAGACCGGCCGAGGCGGAGCCGGGGCGGCCATCGCCGACGACCCCGTCGAGGCGATGACGCGGGGGTATGCCGAGGTCGACGACGACGAGGGGTCGGAAGACGCCTGGAACCTGACCGGGAGAGACTGACGTGACCGACAGCGACCGCAGCGACGGCGCCCCGCGCGGCGCGACCTTCCCCTTCCGAGGCCGGGTGGCCCGCCGAGGCCCCGGTCCGGCGAGCACCGCCAACATCGCCAACATCATCACCGTCGTGCGCATCCTCATGGCACCGCTGTTC
This sequence comes from Frigoribacterium sp. AC394, assembly GCF_979258095.1. Taxonomy (NCBI): domain Bacteria; kingdom Bacillati; phylum Actinomycetota; class Actinomycetes; order Micrococcales; family Microbacteriaceae; genus Frigoribacterium; species Frigoribacterium sp. AC394. Next base: position 3,099,474 of record NZ_OZ409834.1, read on the forward strand.
ATGGCGTGGCTCCTCATCGACGACGGTGCCGACGGCTCGCTCCGGATCGCCGCGGCGGCCCTGTTCGTGGTCGCCATCCTGACCGACAGCCTCGACGGCTTGCTCGCCCGCGGTCTCGACCTCGTCACCGACTTCGGCAAGATCGTCGACCCGATCGCCGACAAGGTCCTCATCGGCGGCGCCCTCGTCTCCCTCTCGATCCTCGGCGAGCTTCCCGTGGTGGGTGACGGCTCTCATCCTCATCCGCGAGATCGGCATCACCGTGTTCCGATTCGCCGTCATCCGCGATCGGGTCATCCCCGCGTCCCGGGGCGGCAAGCTCAAGACCGTCCTGCAGGCCGTCGCCGTGACCCTCGCGCTCTTCCCTCTCTGGAATCTCCTCGGGGCGGGCATGCACTGGGTGAACGGCGTCCTCATGACGGCCGCGGTCGTGGCGACCCTGGTCTCCGGGCTCGACTACCTGAGGGTCGCGGCGAAGCACGGTCGGCCCTCATGACCCTCGCCGGCGACGTCGTCGCCGAGCTCACGCGTCGTCGGCTCACGATCGGCGTGGCCGAGTCGCTCACCGGCGGCCTGCTGATCGCCGAGCTGATCGCCGTGCCCGGTGCATCCGCGGTCGTCCGCGGCGGTGTCGTCGCATACCAGACGGAGTTGAAGCACACCCTGCTCGGCGTCGACGCCCGACTGCTCGCCGACCGCGGCCCCGTCGACCCCGACGTGGCCCAGGCCATGGCGGCCGGAGTCCGCCGGGTGGTCGAGACCGACGGCACCCCCACCGACATCGGCCTCGCGACCACGGGCGTCGCCGGCCCCGATCCGCAGGGCGGCCACGATCCCGGTGTCGTCTTCGTCGGTCTCGCCTGGAGCGACGAGACGCGGGCTGTGGCACTCGACCTGTCAGGAGGCCGCGAGGCCATCCGACGGGGCACCGTCTCCGAATCACTCATGGCTCTGCACTCGTGGTTGGTCGACACGAGGGAATAGACCGCGTTTCGGTCTCGTTACATCTCGCAGGTTCACAAGGGTCGCACAGTCCCCGCTGGTTACAGTTACAGCCAACTGCGCTTTAGTATCACCATCCCACCCCTCGACAGTCCGTCAGGGTGGGGGTCCGTTCGGAGGAGGGTCCCATGGTTCTGGTTCGTCAAGAAATCGGAGACGTCCTGCGCGACTTCCGTCTGCAGAAGGGCCGGACCCTTCGCCAGGTCGCGAGCAAGGCGAGCGTAGCCCTCGGGTACCTCAGCGAGGTCGAGCGTGGTCAGAAAGAGGCCAGCTCCGAGATCCTCGCGTCCGTCGCCGATGCGCTCGAGACGCCCATCTCGGTCATCATGCGCGAGGTCGGCGATCGCATGGCCGTCATCGAGGGTCTCAATCCCATCCCCGACACGCTCCCCGACGAGCTCGTCGCCGAGTTCGACACCGATCTCGCGGTGCGCTGAGTCCCCACCCCGTCACGAACGCCCCCGGTCCTCCGACGGGGGCGTTCGTCGTCTCCCCGAGTCGCTCAGGAGGCGCGGCGCAGCAGAGCGCGTCGCCTCGTCGACAGAGAGGTACCCTCCACTGATGCGCAAGAGCGAGTTCCACCGAGCCGTCGTCGATCAGTTCGGTGAGGCGTACGGACGCATCCTCATGCGCGATCTCGTGATGTCGGCCGTGGGCGAGCTCACCGCAGAGCAGGCTCTCGTGCAGGGCGTCCCGCCGAGAGACGTCTGGCTCGCACTCTGCGACGCCGAGGGCGTACCGGAGTCGAGACGGCATGGCGTCGGCCTACCGGCGCCTCGTCGCTGAGGCCTGCGGTCGCACCTCCGCCCGTCGCTCCGTGATCGTGCGGATGTTCGACACGCCGCGCCACGGAAGTCGAACATGTGTTCGCCCCGGTGATAGCGTCCTCCCCAGGACCTGATCGGTCCGAGAACTCCACCTCGGTGGCCGGCGTCGACTCCGATGTCGGTGGCCGTCCGTAGCGTTCTCGTATCGACGTTCCCGCCGCCGGAGTGACCGGCGGCACCAGCCTTGTCGTAGCGACGAAGACCTTGTCCCACCGGTCGGCGGCGACGCGACAGCCTACAGGCGCACGGACGACCACCACGAAGGAGAACATCATGCCCTCAGCAGAGAACCGCGAGAAGGCCCTCGAGACCGCACTCGCCCAGATCGACCGCCAGTTCGGCAAGGGCGCGGTCATGCGTCTCGGCAGCGACGAGCGTGCTCCCGTGGCCGTCATCCCCACCGGCTCGATCGCGCTCGACGTCGCGCTCGGAATCGGGGGCATCCCCCGTGGCCGCATCGTCGAGATCTACGGCCCCGAGTCGTCCGGTAAGACCACGCTGACCCTGCACGCGATCGCCAACGCGCAGCGCAACGGCGGCATCGCGGCCTTCATCGACGCCGAGCACGCACTCGACCCCGAATACGCGAGAAAGCTCGGCGTCGACATCGACGCGCTCCTCGTCTCCCAGCCCGACACGGGTGAGCAGGCCCTCGAGATCGCCGACATGCTCGTCCGGTCCGGCTCCATCGACCTCATCGTCATCGACTCCGTCGCGGCTCTGGTGCCGCGGGCCGAGATCGAGGGCGAGATGGGCGATTCGCACGTCGGGCTCCAGGCGCGACTGATGTCTCAGGCGCTCCGCAAGCTGACTGGTGGTCTGAGCCAGACCGGTACCACGATGATCTTCATCAACCAGCTGCGCGAGAAGATCGGCGTGTTCTTCGGCAGCCCCGAGACGACAGCCGGTGGTAAGGCGCTCAAGTTCTACGCCTCGGTGCGTCTCGACATCCGCCGCATCGAGACCCTGAAAGACGGCACCGACGCAGTCGGCAACCGCACCAGGGTCAAGGTCGTCAAGAACAAGATGGCGCCGCCCTTCAAGCAGGCCGAGTTCGACATCCTCTACGGTGTCGGCATCTCCCGAGAAGGCAGCCTGATCGATTTCGGCGTCGAGCACGGCATCGTCCGCAAGTCCGGCGCCTGGTACACCTACGAGGGCGACCAGCTCGGCCAGGGCAAAGAGAACTCGCGCAACTTCCTCCTCAACAACAAGGCCATCGCCGACGAGATCGAGCACAAGATCCTCGCCAAGCTCGGTGTCGGTGGCGCCAAGGTGGTCGAAGAGCCCGTCGCATCGATCGAGACCAAGATCGCCGCACGGAAGGGCGCATGACCACGTCCGGCGACGGCGACTCGACGGACGACTTGGCTCCGGTCACGCCGCTCTTCGGCCGTCGAGGGGCGTCGAGGCCGGCTGCCGGCGGCAGTGCTCCTCAAGACGAGTGGGCCGATGCGGCGCCGAGTGACGACGAGGTCGGTCACGCGTCGCCCGCAGATGATGACGCGGCCGAGCCGACGAGCCACGGCGTAGACGACGTCTCCCGATTCGCAAGCACCCGTTCGGAGCCGGAGCCGGAGTCGTGGCACGAGTCGGCCTCGGCTCGAGCTCCGAAGCGGAAGCCGGCTTCCGTCCCGGCCGAGTCGGACGCCGTCCGGTCGACTGCGGCCGCCCTGGCAGCCATCACCGAACACTGGTCCGGGCCCAGAGCGGTCGACGCGCTCGACACGGTCGACGATGACGACGAGCCCGAACCAGAACCGGAGGGGCTCGACGCGCAGCGGAGCCGAGCCGAGAACATCAGCATGCATGCCCTCGCGCGCCGGGGGTCTCGTCCGCCGAGATGTCGTCGCTGCTGGCAGCGCGTGACCTCGACGAGCAGGTCGTCAGCGACGAGGTCGAGCGGCTCGAGGGCGTCGGTCTCCTCAACGACCGAGAGCTCGCCGAGAACCTGGTGCGCAGCAAGCACGAGCGCAAAGGCCTCGGTCGCGGTGCTGTCACGAGCGAGCTCCGCAGCCGCGGCATCGCGCCCGAGCTCATCGAGCAGGCGATGTCCGAGATCGACGACGACGACGAGCAGTCGCGTGCCGACGAGTGGGCACTGAAGCGCGCCACGTCGTTGCAGGGGCTCGATCAGGCGACCGCAGAGCGGCGACTGAACGGGTACCTGATGCGCCGCGGCTATCGGTCCGAGACGATCCGTCGGGCTGTCGAGAAGGCTCTACCTCGCGGTCGGGGCGGCGTCCGCTTCCGATGATCGGTCGACCGGGGCCGCGGCCGTAGACTCTCCGACTATGTCGACGGTTCTCCACGCCCCGGTCTCCGAAGCCCGAGCAGACAGCCTCGCGGCTCCCGCGCGTCGCACCTACGAGGTGCGGACGTTCGGCTGCCAGATGAACGTGCACGACAGCGAGCGTCTCAGCGGGTCCCTCGAGGCCGCCGGCTACGTGCCGGCAGTCGACGGTGAAGCGGACGTCGTCGTCATCAACACCTGCGCCGTCCGCGAGAACGCCGACAACAAGCTCTACGGCACATTGGGGCGGCTGGCGGGCGTCAAGCGGCGGCGGGAGGGCATGCAGATCGCTGTGGGCGGGTGCCTCGCGCAGAAAGACAAAGAGGCCGTCCTCGAGCGCGCGCCCTGGGTCGACGTCGTCTTCGGCACCCACAACGTCGGGGCGCTGCCGACGCTCCTCGAACGATCTCGCCACAACGACGAGGCGCAGGTCGAGATCCTCGAATCGCTCGACGTGTTCCCGTCGACCCTGCCGGCCAAGCGCGACTCGGTCAGCTCCGGCTGGGTCTCCATCTCCGTCGGCTGCAACAACACCTGCACGTTCTGCATCGTGCCCACGCTCCGCGGAAAAGAGCGAGACCGGCGTCCGGGTGACATCCTCGCCGAGGTCCGTTCCCTCGTCGACGACGGGGCCATCGAGGTGACCCTGCTCGGTCAGAACGTCAACTCCTACGGGGTCGAGTTCGGCGATCGCCTCGCTTTCGGCAAGCTCCTGCGTGCCGTCGGCGCCATCGACGGCCTCGAGCGCGTCCGCTTCACCAGCCCGCACCCGGCCGCCTTCACCGACGACGTCATCGACGCCATGGCCGAGACCCCTGCGGTGATGCCGCAGCTGCACATGCCCCTCCAGTCGGGCTCCGATGCGATCCTCCGATCGATGCGACGCAGCTATCGCAGCGCGAAGTTCCTGGGCATCATCGACCGGGTCCGGGCCGCGATGCCCGACGCGGCGATCTCGACGGACATCATCGTGGGCTTCCCGGGCGAGACGGAGGCCGACTTCGTCGACACCCTCCGGGTGGTCGAGGAGGCGCGCTTCGCCTCGGCCTTCACCTTCCAGTACTCCGTCCGACCCGGCACGCCGGCGGGGGAGATGCCCGATCAGATCCCCAAGGAGGTGGTCCAAGAGCGGTACGAGCGGCTGACGGCCCTCCAAGACCGGATCTCCTTCGACGAGAACCGCGCTCTCGTCGGCCGAAGGGTCGAGGTGCTCATCTCGGCGACCGAGGGTCGGAAGGACGCCGAGACCCACCGACTCTCCGGTCGGGCCGAAGACAGCCGTCTCGTCCACCTCGACGTCCCCGAGGGGGTGCAGGCGCCTCGACCGGGCGACGTCGTGACGGTCGACGTGACCGGGGCGGCTCCCTTCCATCTCCTCGCCGAGTCGTCGATCGGCTCCGTCTTCGACGTGCGTCGCACGCGGGCCGGCGACGCCTACGACCGGGCCCAGGCCGACTCGTGCGGGGTGCCGACGTCCGCGACCGGCTCGACCGGCGCCTCCGGGGCGCCCAGGGTGTCGCTGGGTCTGCCGACCCTGCGCGTGTCGACGACGCCCATCTACGACGCCGCCGACGGTCTCCGCTGAGACCGCCGGGTCGACGAGAGATGCTGATCGCCCTGGTCGGTGCCACGGGCACCGGCAAGTCCGCGTTGTCCCTCGACCTGGCCGAGCGGCTCCGGTCGAGCGGTCGCCCGGCGGAGATCGTCAACGCCGACGCGATGCAGCTCTACCGGGGCATGGACATCGGAACCGCGAAGCTGTCGGTCTCCGAGAGGCGCGGCATACCGCACCACCTCCTGGACGAGCTCGATGTGACCGACGAGGCGAGCGTCGAGTGGTACCAGAGGCGGGCCCGCGCGGTCATCGACGAGATCCAGGGGCGGGGTGCGGTGGCGGTGCTCGTGGGCGGTTCGGGGCTCTACGTGTCGAGTGTGCTGTTCGACCTCCGGTTCCCGGGCACCGACCCGGCCATCCGCGCGCGCTACGAGGCCGTCGGCGACGACGAGGGGCCGGGTGCGCTCTTCCGGCTGCTGCGCGACCGGGATCCGCTGGCCGCCGAGAAGATCGGCTCGACGAACATCCGCCGTCTCGTCCGTGCTCTCGAGGTCGGCGAGCTGACCGGCGAGCCGTTCTCGGCCCGCCTGCCCGACGAGGCGGCCCGCTGGCGCCCCTCGGCCATCGTCGGCGTGCACGACGACCGAGAGGCCCTCGTCGAGCGACTCGACGCCCGGGTCGAGCGGATGTGGCGCGACGGCCTCGTCGACGAGGTCCGCGGTCTCCTCGCGCACGGTCTCGAGCGCGGCGTCACGGCGAGTCGCGCGATCGGCTACGCGCAGGCGGCCGCCCAGCTGCGCGGCGAGCTGACGGAGGCCGACGCCATCGAGACCAGTGCGGCTCTGACCCGCCGCTACGCGCGTCGTCAGGTGAGCTGGTTCCGTCGGTACCCCGACGTCCGCTGGGTGCGGTCCGGCGACCCCGGGGGCGTCGAGGCGGCCCTCGATACACTCGACGCGTGACCACCACTCTCCAGTTCACCAAGGGCCAGGGCACGGGCAACGACTTCGTGCTGTTCTCCGACCCCGACGGCGAGTTCCCCCTCGACCCCGTGGCGATCCGGGCGTTGACCGATCGTCACTTCGGTGTGGGCGGCGACGGCGTGATCCGTGCGGTCCGGTCCGAGCATCTCCCCGACGGCCAGGACGCCCTGGCCGAAGACCCGGCCGCCGAGTGGTTCATGGATTACCACAACGCCGACGGAAGCGCGGCGGAGATGTGCGGCAACGGCATCCGTGTCTTCGTCCGCTACCTGACCGACCGCGGCCTCGCGACGCTCGAGCCGGGTGGCACCCTGGCGATCGGCACGCGGGCGGGGGTGCGCCACGTCCAGCGCAGCCTGACGGGCTTCCAGGTGGATCTCGGCCTCTGGTCGCTCTCCGACGAGTCGCCGACCGTGCGGGCGCGAGAGCTGCATGCGGCCCGCCCCGGTCTGTCGCTGTCCGTCGGCAATCCGCACGTCGTCGTCGCGCTGGCGACCGACGACGAGCTCGATGCGCTCGATCTCTCGTACCTCCCCGTCCTCGACCCCGCACCCGTCGAGGGCGCGAACGTCGAGTTCGTCGTCCCGGCCGACCCCCTGGTGGTCGACGGCATCGGCCACATCCGCATGCGCGTGCACGAGCGCGGCAGCGGCGAGACCCTCTCGTGCGGTACGGGAGCGGCGGCGGCGGCTCTCGCGACGCGGCACTGGGCCGGTGCCGGGGCACCCGATCAGTGGCGCGTCGAGGTCCCGGGTGGCACGGTCGGCGTCCTGGTCGTCCCGACGGACGACGGCGAGCACGTGTCGCTCAGCGGTCCGGCCGAACTGGTCTTCAACGGGGCGCTCGAGATCTGACCGCAGTCGTCGGGCCTGCCGAGGTGGTCAGCGGCGGTGGGCCGTCAAGACGCGGTAGCCCTTGCTGGTGGAGGCGCGGGTCACGTCGACGACGTCGTCCAGCTCGGTGTTCATCCACTTCTGCAAGGAGTCTGCGCCGAGGTTCTTCTGGACGACGAGCCACGCGTCCGACCCGACCTCCAGTCGGGGGAGCCACTTGGTCAAGAGCCCGTGCAGCTCGTTCTTGCCGACGCGGATGGGCGGATTCGACCAGATCGTGGAGAACCGCAGGTCGGCGGGAACATCGTCGGGCTCCACGGCGTTGACGTTCTCGAGGCCTGCGGCCCGGGCGTTCTCGCGCACGAGCTCCAGCACCCTCCTGTTCACGTCGACGGCCCAGACCGTCGCGTCGGGTGACGACAACGCGAGGCTCAAGGTGATGGGCCCCCATCCGCATCCGACATCGAGCAGGTGACCCGAGGTCGGTGGCGTGGGCACGTCGGCCAAGAGGACGGCCGTCCCGGCGTCCACCCGATCGGGGCTGAAGACGCCGGCGGCGGTCGTGAGGTCGAGTTCGCGGCCCGCGAGGGTCACCGAGATGGTCCGACGCCGCATCAGGCTCTCCGGTTCCGAAGAGAAGTAGTGCTCGCTCGCCATGGTCCACAACCTATCGACAATCCCCACGGGCGGCCGAATCGGCTCCCCGCTCACTGCCTGACGAAAGGGCTAGTATCACTCCGATGACAGACCTCCCCACGAACCCGCTCGATGCCGAGCGTTCCGAGCAGGGTGACGACGTCGTCGCCCGCGTGCTCGACCGTGCGGCGTCCCGGGCTTCCGCCTACACCGTCTTCTCGCCTGCGCAGGCGATCCAGACCCGTTCTCTGCACGACACCGGCTCGGACGGCGACCAGTTCGACCGCGACGATCGCCAGGCTCTCCGTCGCGTGGCGGGGCTCTCGACCGAGCTCCAGGACGTCACCGAGGTCGAGTACCGCCAGCTCCGACTCGAGAACGTCGTCCTGATCGGCGTCTACTCGCAGGGCTCGCTCTCCGACGCCGAGAACTCCCTCCGCGAACTGTCGGCTCTGGCCGAGACGGCCGGCGCAGTAGTCCTCGACGGGCTGCTGCAGCGTCGGCCCAACCCCGACCCGAGCACGTACCTCGGCAGCGGCAAGGCCGAAGAGCTGCGGATGACCGTCGCGGCTCTCGGCGCCGACACGGTCATCGCCGACACGGAACTCGCGCCCAGCCAGCGTCGTGCCCTCGAAGACGTGGTCAAGGTCAAGGTCATCGACCGGACGGCCGTCATCCTGGACATCTTCAGTCAGCACGCCAAGAGCCGGGAGGGCAAGGCGCAGGTCGAGCTGGCTCAGCTCGAATACCTGCTGCCCCGACTGCGCGGCTGGGGCGACTCGATGTCGCGGCAGGCCGGTGGCCAGGTAGGAGGCGCGGGTGCCGGAATGGGCAGCCGCGGCCCCGGAGAGACCAAGATCGAGCTCGATCGGCGACGGATCCACACGCGCATGGCGCGCCTCCGTCGGCAGATCAAGGAGATGAAGCCCGCGCGCGACGCCAAGCGGGCCAACCGAGACCGCAACGAGGTGCCTTCGGTGGCCATCGCGGGCTACACCAACGCGGGCAAGTCGAGCCTGCTCAACAGGTTGACGAGTGCCGGCGTGCTCGTCGAGAACGCCCTCTTCGCGACCCTCGACGCGACGGTGCGCAAGAGTTCGACGACAGACGGTCGGCCGTTCACCTACGCCGATACGGTGGGTTTCGTCCGCAACCTGCCGCATCAGCTGGTCGAGGCCTTCCGCTCCACCCTCGAGGAGGTCGCGGCGTCGGACGTCATCGTCCACGTCGTCGACGGCTCGCATCCCGACCCGGCGGCGCAGCTCGCGACGGTCCGCGAGGTCGTCAGCGAGGTCGACGGGGGCGACATCACCGAGATCGTGGTGTTCAACAAGAGCGACCTGGTCGACCCCGACCAGCGACTCGTGCTCCAGGGCCTCGTCCCCACCGCGGTCTTCGTCTCGGCCCGGACGGGCGAGGGCATCGACGAGCTCCTCGAGCGCATCGCCTCGACCCTTCCGACCCCCGACGTCGAACTCGAGCTGCTCGTGCCGTACGACCGGGGCGACGTCGTCTCTCACCTCCACGACTCCGGTCGTGTCGTCGAGACGGAGTACGAGGAGGCCGGCACGCGCGTGCACGCCCGGGTCTACCCGAGCGACGTGGCCTGGTTGTCCCCGTTCGTCGACCGCGAGGCCGTCTCGAGCTGAGTGGACCGAGTCGACCACGACGAAGCCCCCCGCCGAGTGGCGGGGGGCTTCGTCGTTCGTCGAGTCGGGGTCACACCGACCGGAGCACGGCGACGACCTTCCCGACGATCTGAGCATGGTCGCCGACGATCGGCTCGAACGCGCTGTTGCGGGGGAGCAGCCAGGTGTGGCCGTCGCGCTGACGGAAGACCTTGACCGTCGCCTCGTCGTCGAGCATGGCGGCCACGATGTCGCCGTTCTCCGCCGAGTTCTGCTGCCGGACGACGACCCAGTCGCCGTCGCAGATGGCGGCGTCGATCATGGAGTCGCCGACGACCCGCAGCATGAAGAGGTCGCCCTTGCCGACGAGCTGGCGGGGGAGGGGCATCACGTCTTCGACCTGCTGCTCGGCCGTGATCGGGATGCCGGCGGCGATGCGCCCCACCATCGGAACGTGCGCCGTGTCGCCGTCGTCGCTCGTCGTCAGGATGCTCGTCACGGGTGCGAGGGCGGGCGCCTCGGTCGAGAGGACCTCGAGGGCGCGGGGCCGGTTCGGATCGCGTCGGATGCGACCGGCGAGCTCGAGCTGGTTCAGCTGGTGGGTCACGCTCGACAGCGACTTCAGGCCGACGGCGTCGCCGATCTCACGCATGCTCGGCGGGTAGCCGCGCTGTCCGATGCTCTGCTGGATGGCCGTCAGGATCGACGTCTGCTTGGCCGTCAGCTCCTTGCGCGTGACCGAGCCCGTCTCGGTCGACCGGGTGCGCTGCGCGTCGCTCATGTGTCTCCTGCCGTGGATGTCGGTGGTCGCTGTTCTACTCGGACCACCGATCGAAACCGTATCCGATGCGGCGTCTTCGGCGAAACACATGTTCGAGTGTGTCGTCGATCCACGCCAGAGAAATCGAACATCGGGGTTGAAATCGACCTTGATCGAAGATATGTTCGGAACACGTCTTCGTGCCCGGTGTTCCCGGCCGATCGCCGGGCACGAACACGGACGTCTCCTCTAGCGGTGAAAGGACCACCTCATGAGCGCCATCACGACCACCACTACCACTCCCATTTCCACCGACGACGCCGTCGCCTCCTTCTCTTCGCCCCCGCGCGTCCGGCTGCGCATCACCCGCCGGGGGCGTCGTGTCGTCAGCACCGCCGTCGGCCTGCTCGTCGCCGGTGTCGTCGGCGGCGTGCTCCTCGCCGGGCCCGGTGCGATCGCGTCGGACACCGCCGGTGCCGCGTCGTTCGACTACGTCACGGTCGACGGGGGAGACACCCTGTGGCAGGTCGCGTCCGAGATCGCACCCACCAAAGACCCTCGCGACGTCATCAGCGACATCGTGCAGTTGAACAACCTCAGCAGCACCGAGGTCGCGGCAGGGCAGTCGCTCGCCGTCCCCGCTCAGTACTCCGACTGACAGGCCGCCCATCGGGGCTCCGTCTCCAGAGACTTCCAGGGGGCGCGACCGCTGTCAGCCGAGGGTCGACGATTCGGGACTCCGTCCGGTGGAGACCTACCATGGAGCGGTGTCCTTCAGCCTCGACGACCTCCCCATCCGCGACGACCTCCGTGGCCTGACGCCTTACGGTGCACCTCAGACCAGGGTGCCCGTGGCTCTCAACGTCAACGAGAACACGCATCCGATTCCCGAGAACGTGGCACGCGACATCGTCGCATCGATCGCGCAGGCCGTCCTCGAGGTGAACCGGTATCCCGACCGTGAGTTCACGCAGTTGCGGGACTCCCTGGCCGACTACCTGGGTCACGGTCTGACACGAGACAACATCTGGGCGGCGAACGGCTCTAACGAGGTCATCCAGCAGATCCTCCAGGCCTTCGGCGGCCCCGGGCGGAGCGTCCTCGGCTTCCCTCCGACGTATTCGATGCACTCGATCATCGCGGCGGGCACTGGCAGCACCTGGGTCGAGGGTGTACGAGATGTCGACTTCACCATCAGCCCCGAGACGGCCGTCGCCGAGATCCGTCGTACCGAACCGGACATCGTGTTCTTCTGCGGTCCGAACAACCCGACGGGCACGCCCCTCGACCTCGCCACGGTCGAGGCCGCCTACGACGCGACCGACGGCATCGTCTTCGTCGACGAGGCGTACGCCGAGTTCATGCCCGTCGGCCAGCCCACGGCTCTGACCCTTCTCGAAGGCCGGCCTCGACTCATCGTCTCGCGCACCATGAGCAAGGCCTTCGCCTTCGCCGGGGCGCGGGTCGGATACCTCGCCGCCCACCCGGCCGTGACCGACGCGCTCCGTCTGGTGCGCCTCCCTTATCACCTGTCGTCGTTGACCCAGGCGGCCGCGATCGCCGCGCTCTCCCACGCCGACGAGATGCTCGCCATGGTCGGCGAGATCGCCACCCAGCGCGACCGGATCGTCCGGGTGCTGACCGAGCTCGGCTACGAGCCCTGGCCGACCTGGTCGAACTTCGTGCTCTTCGGCGGGGTCGACGATCCGGGCGACGTGTTCGAGCGTCTGCTCGCCCGGGGCATCATCGTGCGGAACCTCGGCATCCCCCACCACCTCCGGGTCAGTGCGGGCACCGAGGCCGAGACCACGGCGTTCCTCGAGGCGCTGCGCGACATTAGGCTCTCCTCGTGACCGAACAGACCCCTACCCGCGTGGCCTCCCTCGAGCGTGAGACGAGCGAGTCGCGCATCGCGCTGTCGCTCGACCTCGACGGCACCGGCTCGTCGAGCATCGACTCGTCCGTCCCGTTCTTCGACCACCTGCTGACGGCGCTGTCGAAGCACTCGCTGATCGACTTGCGGGTCGCGGCGACGGGTGACACGCACATCGACGCGCACCACACGGTCGAAGACATCGGCATCGCCTTCGGCACCGCGCTCCGTCAGGCGCTCGGCGACAAGTCCGGCATCGCACGGTACGGCGACGCCCTGGTACCGCTCGACGAGGCCCTGGTGCAGGCGGTCGTCGACATCTCCGGTCGCCCGTACCTCGTGCACGGCGGTGAGCCGGAGGGCTTCGAGCTGCACCTGATCGGCGGCCACTTCACGGGGTCCCTGGTGCGCCACGTGTTCGAGGCGATCGCATTCCACGCCGGCATCACGGTGCACATCCGGGTGCTCGGCGGGCGTGACCCGCATCACATCGCCGAGGCCGAGTTCAAGGCCTTCGCGCGAGCCCTCCGCCAGGCCGTGCAGCCCGACCCGCGGGTGGTCGGCATCCCCTCCACGAAGGGCGCGCTGTGACGGTCCGTCCCTCCGTCGTGGTCCTCGACTACGGCAGCGGCAACGTCCACTCGGCGGTCAAGGCCCTCGAGCTCGCCGGGGCCGACGTCGAGTTGACGGCTGATCGCGCCCGGGTGCAGGCGGCCGACGGTCTCTTCGTGCCGGGCGTCGGGGCCTTCGGTGCCGTGATGAGCGCGCTCGAGTCCGTCCGCGGCGGCGAGCTCATCGATCGCCGTCTGGCCGGCGGACGACCCGTGATGGGCATCTGCGTCGGCATGCAGGTCTTCTTCGAGGGCGGTGTCGAGCGCGGTGCGACGGCGGGCGGGTTGGGTGAATGGCCCGGTGTCGTCGACGAGCTCAAGGCCGACGTGCTGCCTCACATGGGCTGGAACACCGTCGACGTCCCCGAGGGCAGCACGCTTTTCGACGGTGTGGCCGACGAGCGCTTCTACTTCGTCCACTCGTTCGCGGCCCAGTCGTGGACCCTCGACGTGATCCCGCCGTTCCCGCAGCCCCACGTGACGTGGGCCGACCACGGCGGCCGCTTCGTCGCCGCCGTCGAGAACGGACCCCTCTGGGCCACGCAGTTCCACCCCGAGAAGTCGGGGCGGCCGGGCATCCGGCTGCTCTCGAACTGGCTCGGCACACTCTGACCCTCCCGAACCCGACTCCGGTCCCGCGCTCAGCGGGGCCCCGACGCGATCCGCGCGGCCCCGCCGCGAGAGAGACGACATGAGCGACTTCTGCACGACTCCGAGCCTGACCCTGTTCCCGGCCGTCGACGTCTCCGGGGGGCAGGCCGTCCGTCTGACCCAGGGGGAGGCCGGCAGCGAGACCGGATACGGCGACCCCGTCGCGGCGGCCGACGACTGGAAGAACCAGGGCGCCGAGTGGCTGCACCTGGTCGACCTCGACGCGGCTTTCGGGCGCGGTGACAACCGGTCGGTCATCAAGAAGGTCATCAAGCAGGTCAAGGGCATCAACGTCGAACTGAGCGGCGGCATCCGCGACGACCGCTCCCTCGAAGACGCCCTCGGCACGGGTGTCAAGCGGATCAACCTCGGTACGGCGGCCCTCGAGAACCCCGAGTGGGCGGCGCATGTCATCGCCGAGTACGGCGAGGCCGTCGCGGTCGGGCTCGACGTGCGCGGCACGACGCTGGCCGCCCGTGGCTGGACGGAGGAGGGCGGCGACCTCTGGACGGTCCTCGCCCGTCTCGAGGAGGCCGGATGCGCCCGCTACGTCGTGACGGACGTCACCAAAGACGGCACCCTCCAGGGTCCGAACGTCGATCTGCTGCGTCAGGTGATGGATCGCACCGATCGTCCCGTGATCGCCTCGGGTGGCATCTCGAGCCTCGACGACCTCGTCGCGCTGCGCGAGCTGGTCCCGCAGGGGCTCGAGGGTGCGATCGTCGGCAAGGCGCTCTACTCGGGTGCCTTCACGCTGGCCGCGGCCCTCGACGTCGCCTCCGACTGATGTCGACGCCCGGCTCGGACAGCGCCGGTCGGCCCTGGGAGGGTCGCACCTTCGATCATCACGACACGGCGTTCGCCGGTGACGACGGCTCGGCCGACCCGCGCCTCCTCGAGGCTCTCAAGCGGTTCCATCTCGGCGAGGTCGGTGAAGGCACCGTCGTCGACGCGCTGCGCCCCGCGCGGCTGCTCGTCCCCCTCGTGGCGGTCGCGGGCGACGAGGACCTCGACGAGCAGGGGCGACGCGTCGACAAGACTCAAGAGCTGTCCATCGTGACGGTGGCGGGCCCCGACGGGCGCGACGTGCTGCCCGCCTTCACCTCGGTGGCGGCGCTGTCCGTCTGGAGCGCCACGGCGCGTCCCGTGCCGGCCGACGCCCGGCGGATCGCTCTGGCGGCCGCATCCGAGTCGACCGACCGGCTCGTGCTCGACCCGGGGTCGCCCACGGCGTTCGCTCTGCGCCGGCCGGCCCTGTGGGCGGTCGCGCAAGACCTGCCGTGGCTGCCGAGTCACGCCGACGAGACCGTGCTGCGGGCCTTCCTCGACGCGGGGGAGGACGAGGAGGCGCTGGCCGGCCTGGTCATCGCCCCCGGCTACGAGGGCGCCCGGCTGGGCGGCCCCGAGATCGTCGTGCAGCTGGGCGTCCGTGCCGGGCTCGACCGCGAGGCGCTGACGGCTCTGCTCGGTCGACTCCAGACGGCCTGGGCCGCCGACCCGATCATCGCCGACCGGGTCGACAGCATGGCCGTCAAGGTCGTCTCCGTCTGACGGACCACGGCTGCACGCCCGCCGCGGTCCGACCCGGCGGTCAGACGCCTGGAGGCGCGGTCTAGTTGACCGGCCCCGTGAACTTCTCGCCGGGCCCCTGGCCGATGGGGTCGGGGAACGCCGACGCCTCACGGAAGGCCAGCTGCAGCGACCGCAGCCCGTCGCGGAGGGCGCGGGCGTGCTGGTCGCCGATCTCGGGTGCGCTGGCCGTGATCAGGCCGGCCAGCGAGGTGATGAGCTTGCGGGCCTCGTCGAGGTCGGTCTGGGCGCGCGGGTCGTCGGCGAGTCCGACCTTCACGGCGGCCGCGCTCATCAGGTGCACGGCGACGGTGTTGATCACCTCCACGGCGTTCACGTCGGCGATGTCGCGCGCCTCGTCGCCGGGGGCGGAGAAGGCGAAGTCGGGGGAGTGCTCGGGGGTGTGGCTCACGTGAAGATCCTCTGCTAAGCTCGTCGAGGCTCCGAAGCATCTGCTTCGGTGCGAAAGTGGAGATTCTCCCACCCGCGCTTGACCGTTCGATTAGGTTACCGGGTTGTTGGTACCCCGCCGATCCTCCCCGAGGCTCGGCAGCCAGGGTGCAGCGATGTTCCGTCGCACTGCCAGAGCAGAACGCTCGGGTGGCGTAGCGCGTCGCGAAACTCCTCTTTCCCTGCCGTGACCACCGGTCCGGCGGGTGACGAAGCAACGACAGAGGAGTTCCGCATCAGCGATCCCCGTACGAACGACCGTATCCGCGTCCCCGAGGTCCGCCTCGTCGGACCTGCCGGAGAACAGGTCGGTGTCGTCCCCATCGCCATGGCCCTGCGTCTCGCAGCAGAGGCCGAGCTCGACCTGGTCGAGGTGGCCCCCAACTCGAAGCCTCCCGTGGCCAAGATCATGGATCACGGAAAGTTCAAGTACGAGGCTGCGCAGAAGGCGAAGGAGGCTCGTCGCAACCAGGCGAACACCATCCTCAAAGAGGTGCGTTTCCGTCTGAAGATCGACAAGCACGACTACGAGACCAAGCGCAAGCGCGCCGAGGGCTTCCTCCAGGGCGGCGACAAGGTCAAGGCCATGATCCTGTTCCGCGGTCGCGAGCAGTCGCGTCCCGACCAGGGTGTCCGTCTCCTCCAGCGCTTCGCCGAAGACGTCTCCGAGTGGGGCAGCGTCGAGTCGACCCCCACCATCGACGGCCGCAACATGGTCATGGTGATCGGGCCGCACAAGAACAAGTCCGAGGCCAAGGCCGAGGCAGAAGCTCGCAAGGTGGCCAACAAGGCGCCGAAGCACCCGACGTCCGACGAGGTTCCGGCCGACGCACCGGCGGAACCGACAGAAGAAAGTAAGTAAGACATGCCCAAGCAGAAGACCCACTCCGGCGCCAAGAAGCGCTTCAAGGTCACCGGTTCCGGCAAGATCATGAAGCAGCAGGCCGGCATGCGACACAACCTCGAGGTGAAGAGCGCCAAGCGCAAGGCTCGCCTGAACCAGGACCAGGTGCTCGCCCCCGCCGACGCCAAGGTCGCCAAGAAGCTTCTCGGTCACTGACCGCTGACACGAACGTAGAGGAACAAGAAAATGGCAAGAGTCAAGAGAGCGGTCAACGCCGCCAAGAAGCGTCGTGTGATCCTCGAGCGTGCCGAGGGTTACCGCGGTCAGCGTTCGCGCCTGTACCGCAAGGCCAAAGAGCAGGTCACCCACTCGCTCGTCTACTCGTACCGCGACCGTCGCGCCCGCAAGGGTGAGTTCCGCCGTCTGTGGATCCAGCGCATCAACGCCGCGTCGCGTCAGAACGGCCTGACCTACAACCGCCTCATCCAGGGTCTGTCCCTGGCCGGCGTCGAGGTCGACCGTCGCATCCTGGCCGAGCTGGCCGTCAACGAGCCCGCCACCTTCGCCGGCCTCGTCGCCACCGCGAAGGCCGCGCTGCCCGCCGACACCTCGGCCCCCAAGGCTGCCGCGTAGTCGCCAGCGCCACTGCACCACCCCGGCCCGGACGGTCTCACCGTCCGGGCCGTCGTGCGTCCCGGCTCGAGAGGCCGGGTGAGGCATAGTGGGGGAGTGAGCACCTCCCTCCTCGACAATCCCCGATCGCCCCGCGTCCGCGCCGTGGCGAAGCTGGCCAAGCGCGATGCGCGCACCGACACCGGGTCGTTCCTGCTCGAGGGCCCCCAGGCGGTGTCCGAGGCCCTCGCGTTCCGGCCCGAACTGCTCGTCGATCTCTTCGCGACGCCGACGGCGCTCGAGCGTCATCCGCAGGTGGGTGCGGCCGCCCGCGAGGCCGAGCTCGAGATCGAGTTCGTCAGCGAGGCGGTCATCGCCGCGATGTCCGACACGGTGACCCCTCAGGGCATCGTCGCCGTCTGCCGCCAGTTCCCGACCGCTGTCAAAGACGTCTTCGCCGACACGGGCGACGGCGGCCCCCGTCTGATAGCCATCCTCGAAGAGGTCCGCGACCCGGGCAACGCCGGCACGATCATCCGTGCGGCCGACTCCGCCGGCGCGGACGCGGTCATCATGACCGGTCGGAGCGTCGACCTCTACAACCCCAAGGTGGTCCGCGCCACGACGGGCTCGCTCTTCCACGTGCCGGTCGCCGTCGGCGCCGATCTCGCGTCCGTGGTGGCGCGCTGCGCCGAGGCGGGCATCCAGGTGCTGGCCGCCGACGTCAAGGGCGACGACCTCCTCGCCGTGCGCAGCGAGGGCGTCCTCTCGGCCCCGACGGCCTGGCTCTTCGGCAACGAGGCCAGAGGGCTGACCGACGACGACCTCAAGCGGGCCGACCGTGCCGTCGTCGTTCCGATCTACGGGCATGCCGAGTCGATGAACCTCTCGACCGCGGCCTCCGTCTGCCTCTACGAGAGCGCCTTCGCACAGCGGAGCTGACTTGAAGGAGGCGCGTGTCGGCCCGATGGGCGTCCGCGCGTGTCGTTTCGATCGCGTTACGAATCCGCTGTGAATTTGCGCCCGTCAGACCCACCTGTTTGTGTGGTCGCATGGAACCCCTCGTCGTCGTCGACCACGTCAACAAGCACTTCGGTGAACTGCATGTCCTGAAAGACATCACGACGACGGTCTCGCGGGGCGAGGTGGTCGTGGTCATCGGGCCGAGCGGTTCGGGCAAGTCGACGCTCTGCCGGGCCATCAACCGACTCGAGACGATCGACGACGGCACGATCTCGATCGACGGCACCCGCCTCCCCGAAGAGGGTTCCGAGCTCGCTCGTCTGCGGGCCGACGTCGGCATGGTCTTCCAGAGCTTCAACCTGTTCGCGCACAAGACCGTGCTCGAGAACGTCACGCTGGGCCAGATCAAGGTCCGCAAGCGCAGCAAGGCCGAGGCCGAGAAGCGGGCGATGGAGCTCCTCGAGCGTGTCGGCGTGGCGAACCAGGCTCAGAAGATGCCGTCGCAGCTCTCGGGCGGTCAGCAGCAGCGGGTGGCCATCGCCAGGGCCCTCGCGATGGATCCGAAGGTGATGCTCCTCGACGAGCCGACCAGCGCGCTCGACCCCGAGATGATCACCGAGGTCCTCGACGTCATGGTGCAGCTCGCCAAAGACGGCATGACGATGATCGTCGTCACCCACGAGATGGGCTTCGCGCGCAAGGCGGCCGATCGGGTCGTCTTCATGGCAGACGGCGAGATCGTCGAAGAGAGCACCCCCGAGCAGTTCTTCACCGCGCCGACGTCCGATCGGGCGCGCGACTTCCTGTCGAAGATCCTCACCCACTGATCGACAGACCCCGTCGTCGCCGCGTCCGTCCTGCGGCCCGACCCCGGAGCCCCCGTCCGCCGATCGGCGTCCGGGTCACACAGCAAGGAGAACAGAATGCGACTCAGTAGAGGTTTCGTAGCCGTAGCCGCAGCAGCCGTCACGGTGCTCGGCCTGTCGGCCTGCACCGACTCGGCCGCCCCCGACAGCGCCGTCGAGGTCGAAGAGGTCTCCGACTTCGAAGACGGCACGACGATGGCCCGTCTCGCCGAGGCCGGCGAGATCACCATCGGCACCAAGTTCGACCAGCCCCTGTTCGGCCTCGACGACGGCTCCGGCAACCCGCAGGGCTTCGACGCCGAGATCGGCAAGCTCGTCGCAGCCAAGCTGGGAATCCCGGCCGACGGCATCACCTGGGTCGAGACGGTGTCCGCCAACCGTGAGCCCTTCATCCAGAACGGCGACGTCGACCTCGTCATCGCGACCTACACGATCAACGACGAGCGCAAGAAGGTCGTCTCGTTCGCGGGCCCCTACTACCAGGCCGGTCAGGACCTCCTGGTGCTCGAGGGCAACCCCGACGGCATCGAGGGCGCCGAAGACCTCGAGGGCAAGGCCGTCTGCACGGTCAGCGGCTCGACCAGCGAGGCCAACATCGCCGAGTACACGGACGACATCATCGCGACCGACACGTACTCGAACTGCCTCGAGCCCCTCCGCACCGGCGCGGTCGCGGCCGTGACGACCGACAACGTGATCCTGGCCGGTCTCGCCGACCAGAACGAGGGCGAGTTCGAGGTCGTCGGCGAGCCCTTCACCGAGGAGCCCTACGGCATCGGCCTGGCGCTCGACGACACCGACTTCCGCATGTTCATCAATGACACCCTCGAAGAGGCCGAAGACGACGGCACCTGGGACGAGCTGTGGGAGTCCACGGCCGGCGCCGTCCTCGAGACGCCCGAGCCCCCGGCGATCGACCACTACTAGTCACCACCCCGGTGGGCACCGCGGCGCGACCCGCCCGCGGTGCCCACCACCGCCTCCTGCCCTCTCGGCAGCCCTCTGACCTGGAGTCCCGGTGAACCCCTTGGACGTCATCCCCGGCTTCGATGCCGTGACCGAGAACTGGCCCCGCTTCTGGGGCGGGTTCGTCACGACGCTGCAGCTGCTGGCACTGTCCGCCGTCGGCGCGATCGTGATCGGCTTCGTCGTCGCGGCCCTGCGCATCTCGCCGGTCGCCTCGTTCCGGGTCTTCGCGACGGTCTACACCGAGGCGATCCGCAACATCCCCCTGACTCTCGTGCTGTTCTTCTGCGCGTTCGTCCTGCCCTACCTCGGCGTCGGGATCGGCTACTTCCCGCTCGCGGTGGTGGGTCTCACGCTCTACACGTCGCCGTTCGTGGCCGAGGCGGTCCGCTCCGGCGTGAACGGCGTGCCGGTCGGGCAGGGCGAGGCGGCCCGCAGCATCGGCCTCGGCTTCGGCCAGACGCTCAGCCTCGTGATCATGCCGCAGGCCATCCGCATGGTGATCCCGCCGCTGATCAACGTCCTCATCGCCCTCACGAAGAACACCTCGGTCGCCGGCGGCTTCTTCGTCGCCGAGCTGTTCGCGGCCGGACGGTTCATCGCCAACGACCGGGGCGACGCGGTCATCACGACGCTCGTGTCCGTCGCCGTGTTCTACCTGGTGGTCACCATCACGCTGGGCCGCGTCGCGGCTCTCGTCGAGAAGAAGGTCGCGGTCCTGCGATGAGCACGAACGTCCTCTACGACGCCCCCGGTCCCAAGGCCCGCCGCGCGTCGCGCATCATCTCGGTGGTCGGCGTCGTCCTGGTGCTGGCCCTCGTCGCGTACCTCGTCTACCTGCTCGGGCGACCGCGTGTCAGCGCGAACGGCGCCGTCACGGCGAGCGTGCTCGACCCGTCGCGCTGGGACATCATCCTCGACCGCAACCTGTGGCGGAACATCGCGGGCGGCTGGCTCGCGACCGTGCGTGCTGCGGCGGTGGCGTCCGTCCTGGCCGTGGCCATCGGCGTCCTGTTCTCGTTCCTCCGCACGGCGCGCACCGCCTGGGTGCGGGTGCCCACGACGATCGTCCTCGAGTTCTTCCGCGGCATGCCCGTGCTGCTGATGATGCTGTTCATCCTCCTCGTCTTCTCGACGGGAGCCTTCTGGGCGGTCGTCGCCGCACTCGCCGTCTACAACGGCGCCCTCATCGGCGAGGCGCTCCGCTCGGGCATCGCCGCCCTGCCGAAGGGGCAGCGCGAGGCGGGTCTGGCCATCGGCCTCTCGCCCGTGCGCACCCGCTTCGCGATCGAGTTCCCGCAGGCGTTCCGGCAGATGCTGCCGATCATCCTGGCGCAGCTGGTGGTGCTCCTGAAAGACACGTCGCTCGGCTACATCGTGGGCTACGTCGAGCTGACGCGTCGGGGTCTGAACCGTCTCGGCACCTCGTACGGCAGCAACTACACCTTCACCCTCTTCGCCGTGGTGCTGGTCGTCTACCTGCTGACGAACCTCGCGTTCTCCTACGTCGTGCGCGTCGTCGACCGGCGGACGGGTCGCCGCGGCGTGATGAAGAAACCCCGCGGCGGCGGGCTCGGCGGCCCTGGCCTGCTGGCGCGCACCGGGCGTCCGTCCGTCGACGCGACGACGGGCGGCTCGCAGACGACATCGACCTGACCCGGTCCTCCCTCCGACCTCTCCGACCTCCCCGGAGCGCCGAGGAGGTGCGGGTCGCCTCCCGACGATCGCTAAGCTTGGTTCTCGTGTCAGACACCGTCCCCATCTCCGAAGACGCCGTCGCGTCGGCGGTCGACTCCGCCCTGGTCGCCATCTCGACTGCGGCGTCCGTCGCCGAGCTCAAGACCGCACGCTCGCAGCACACGGGTGAGGCGTCCGTCCTGGCGCGCATGAACGCCGGGATGCGCGATCTGCCGAACGACCAGAAGGCCGCGGCGGGCAAGCTCGTCGGCCAGGCCAGGGGCCGGGTCAACCAGGCCGTGGCCACCCGCGAGGCCGAGCTGGTCGAGCTGGAAGAGGCTGCACGGCTGGCCGACGAGACCGTCGACGTCTCCGCCCTGCCGTCTCGTCGCCGGGTGGGGTCGCGTCACCCGCTGGCCCTCCTGCAGGAGACCATGGTCGACCTCTTCGTCGCCATGGGGTGGGAGGTCTCCGAGGGCCCCGAGCTCGAGCACGAGTGGTTCAACTTCGACGCGCTGAACTTCGACGCCGACCACCCGGCGCGCGCCATGCAAGACACCTTCTTCGTCGATCCCGTCGACGAGCACCTGCTGCTCCGTACGCACACGTCGCCGGTGCAGATCCGCACGCTGCTCTCCAAGCAGCTGCCGGTCTACAACGTCGCGACCGGCCGGGTGTTCCGCACCGACGAGCTCGATGCGACGCACACGCCGGTCTTCACGCAGATCGAGGGCATCGCCATCGACCGGGGGCTCACCATGGCGAACCTCCGCGGCACCCTCGAGCACCTCGCGCGCTCGATGTTCGGCGACGAGGCGCAGATCCGCCTCCGTCCGAACTACTTCCCCTTCACCGAGCCGAGCGCCGAGATGGACGTCTGGCAGCCGAACGCCAAGGGCGGGGCGCGCTGGGTCGAGTGGGGCGGCTGCGGCATGGTCAACCCGAACGTGCTGCGGGCCGCGGGCATCGACCCCGACGTCTACCAGGGCTTCGCCTTCGGGATGGGCATCGAGCGCACCCTGCAGTTCCGCAACGACCTCAACGACATGCGCGACATGGTCGAGGGCGACGTCCGTTTCAGCGAGCAGTTCGGGATGGTGGTCTGATGCGGGTACCGATCAGTTGGCTGGGCGAATGGGTCGACCTGCCGAGCGACGTCAGCCTCGAGCACGTCCACGCGGCGCTCGTGTCCGTCGGCTTCGAAGAGGAAGACGTGCACGTCGGCGACGTGACGGGTCCGCTCGTCGTCGGCCAGGTGCTCGAACTCGTGCCCGAGCCGCAGAAGAACGGCAAGACGATCAACTGGTGCCAGGTCGCCGTCGGTCCCGACGACGTCCGCGGCATCGTCTGCGGGGCGCACAACTTCGTCGCCGGCGACAAGGTCGTCGTGTCGTTGCCCGGTGCCGTGCTGCCCGGTCCGTTCCCGATCGCCGCCCGAAAGACCTACGGTCACGTGTCCGACGGCATGATCGCCTCGACGCGTGAGCTCGGTCTGGGCGACGAGCACGACGGCATCCTCCTGCTCTCGTCGCTCGGCCTCGACCCCGAGGTCGGCACGGACGCCATCGCGCTCCTCGGGCTCGACGAGGCCGCAGTCGAGATCAACGTCACCCCCGACCGCGGCTACGCGTTCAGCATCCGCGGCGTCGCCCGCGAGTACTCGCACGCCACGGGCGCGACGTTCCGCGACCCCGCCGCGGCCGTCTCGGTCGCACCGGGCGACGGCTTCTCCGTCGAGGTCCGCGACGAGGCTCCCGTCCGAGGCGCCGCCGCCGTCTCGACCTTCGTCACGCGGGTCGTCCGAGGCGTCGACGCCTCGCGCGCCACCCCGCCGTGGATGTCCTCCCGGCTCCGTCTCGCCGGTGTCCGCAGCGTCTCGCTCCCGGTCGACGTCACGAACTACGTGATGCTCGAACTCGGTCAGCCCATCCACGGGTACGACCTCGCGACCCTCGACGGCGGGCTGACCGTCCGTCGCGCCGAGCCCGGCGAGCAGCTCGAGACCCTCGACGGCAAGACGCGTGCGCTGCACCCCGAAGATCTCGTCATCGCCGACTCGACCGGGGCCGTCGGGCTCGCCGGGGTCATGGGCGGCGCCCGCACCGAGATCACGACCGCGACGACCGACGTCCTCATCGAGGCCGCCACGTTCGACCCGATCTCGATCGCCCGGTCCGCCCGTCGGCACAAGCTGCCGAGCGAGGCCTCGCGCCGCTTCGAGCGGGGCGTCGACCCCCGGGTCTCGGCGCCCGCCGCACAGCGCGTCGTCGACCTCCTCGTCGAATGGGGCGGCGGCACCGCCGACGCTCTGGGCTCCTTGCTCGACGCGACCGCTCCGCGAGCGGCCATCTCCCTGGGGGCCGAGCGCGCCTCCCGCCTGATCGGGGTCGACTACACGTCGACCGAGATCGTCGACGCGCTGACGTCGATCGGCGCCGAGGTCGTCCCGGCGGCCGACGGCTGGTCGGTCGCACCGCCGTCCTGGCGTCCCGACCTGGTCGACGCCGCGTCGCTGGTCGAAGAGGTCGCGCGCATCACCGGCTACGACCGCATCCCGTCCGTGCTGCCCGTCGCCCCTCCCGGGCGGGGTCTCACGCGTGAGCAGAAGCTGCGCCGTCAGGTGTCGTCGTCGCTCGCCGCCGCGGGGTCCACCGAGGTAGCGGCCTACCCGTTCGTCAGCTCCGCGCAGAACGCCGCCTTCGGCGGTCTCGACGGTGCGGGCGGCCCCGGTGTCCGGCTCGCCAATCCGCTCGACGTCGCCGCGCCCGAGCTGCGTCGCTCGCTCGTCCCGGGTCTGCTCGAGATCGCCCGACGCAACTCGTCACGCGGGCTCGTCGACCTGTCGCTGTTCGAGACCGGCACCGTCTTCCTGCCGGAGGCCGACCGGGCCTACGGCACCGAGAGCGTGCCGCTCGGCGCCGAACGACCCTCCGTCGAGGTGCTCGCGTCGCTCGAGGCGAGCATCCCGCGTCAGCCCCGGCACCTGGCCGTGCTCGCGCTCGGCCAGGCGATCGACCGCCAGCCCGGTCAGGCCGCCCTCCCGGCGTCCCTCGCCGACGTGCTCGACGATCTCCGCGTCGCCGTCCGTGCAGCGGGTGCCGAGGCCGTCTTCCGTCAGGGTTCGCACCCGTCGCTGCACCCCGGTCGCACGGCCGAGGTCGTCGTGGCCGGCGAGGTCGTCGGTCACGCCGGCGAGCTGCTGCCCCAGCGTGCGGCGGACCTCGATCTGCCCCGGGTCCTCGCCGTCGGCGAGATCGACCTCGACCGGGTCATCGCCCTCGCCGACGTCGAGCTGCAGCCGACCCCGATCTCGTCGTTCCCCGCCGCCACGCAAGACCTCTCCCTCGTCGTCGCCGAAGACGTCTCGGCGGGCGAGGTCCTCTCCGCCGTCCGCGAGGGCGCCGGTGCGCTGCTCGAGACGGTCCGTCTCGTCGACGACTACCGCGGCGCGGGGCTGCCCGACGCCTCGAAGTCGCTGACCTTCGCCCTGCGATTCCGGGCCGACGACCGCACCCTGACGGCCGCCGAGGCGACCGAGGCCAAGCAGGGCGCCGTCCGTCTGGCCGGCGAGCGATTCGGGGCGGCGCTCCGCGACTGACACTCGCCAGGCGTCGCCGCCCCCGATCCTCGACCGAATCGAACATTAGGGTGGACCCATGCCTCATTCCGTTGCCGTCGCCGGCGCCAGCGGCTACGCCGGCGGCGAGCTGCTCCGGCTCCTCGCCGCGCATCCCGACTTCGAGGTGCGCACCGTCACGGCGTTCCAGAACGCCGGGCAGCCGCTCATCGCACTGCAACCCCAGCTGCGCTCGCTCGCGCACCTGACCCTCGTCGAGACGACGGCCGAGAACCTCGCCGGTCACGACGTCGTGTTCCTCGCCCTGCCCCACGGCAAGTCCGGGGCCATCACGGCCGAGCTGCCCGCCGAGACGCTCGTCGTCGACTGCGGTGCCGATCATCGCCTCACCGACGAGGCCGACTGGGCCCGGTTCTACGGCACCGAGTTCTACGGGGCGTGGGCCTACGGTCTCCCCGAGCTCGTCCACGCCGACGGCACGCGGCAGCGCGAGGCGCTCGTCGGCGAGCGTCGCATCGCGGCGCCCGGCTGCAACGTGACCGCGATCACCCTGGCTCTCGCTCCGGCGGTCCGTGCCGGTCTCGTCGAGAGCACCGACATCGTCTCCGTGCTCGCCGTCGCGCCCTCGGGCGCGGGCAAGGCTCTGAAGCCGCACCTCCTCGCCGGCGAGATCCTCGGTTCGGCGTCGGCCTACGGGGTGGGCGGCACCCACCGCCATGTGCCCGAGATCCAGCAGAACCTCCGCGTCGCCGGCGCCACCGAGGTGAGCATCTCGTTCACCCCCGTCCTCGTGCCGATGTCGCGGGGCATCCTGGCGACCTCGACGGCCACGCTGGCTCCCGGCGTGAGCGAGAGCGACGTGCGCGCCGCGTACGAGATCGCCTACGCCGACGAGCCGTTCGTGCACCTCCTGCCCGCGGGCGAGTTCCCGCGCACGGCCGACACCGTCGGCGCCAACACCGCCCTCATCGGACTCGCGGTCGACGTCGACGCCGACCGGCTGGTCGTGGTCAGCGCCATCGACAACCTGGCGAAGGGCACCGCGGGCGCCGCGGTGCAGTCCGCCAACATCGCCCTCGGTCTCCCCGAGACCGCGGGCCTCACCGTGAACGGAGTGGCACCGTGAGCGTCACCGCAGCCCAGGGATTCGTCGCCGCCGGTGTCACGGCGGGCCTCAAGACGAGTGGTCGACCCGACGTCGCCCTCGTCGTCAACCGCGGTCGTCGCAAGAGCGCGGCGGCGGTCTTCACCAGCAATCGGGCGAAGGCCCACCCCGTGCTCTGGTCGCAGCAGGTGGTCGGCGACGGAATCGCCGAGGCCGTCGTGCTGAATTCAGGAGGCGCGAACTGCTTCACGGGCCCGTTCGGCTTCCAGACGACGCACGCGACCGCCGAGACGGTCGCCGAGGCGCTGGGCGTGTCGGCCGGCGACGTCGTGGTGTGCTCGACGGGTCTCATCGGCGTCGGCGACCAGGTCTTCCGCGACAAGGTCCTCTCCGGCTCGATCGCCGCGGCGTCGGCATTGACCGCCGACGGCGGCCTCGACGCGGCGACGGCGATCATGACGACCGACACGAAGCCCAAGCAGGCCGTGGTGGCTGGTGACGGCTGGGTGGTCGGCGGCATGGCGAAGGGGGCCGGCATGCTGGCACCGGGTCTGGCGACCATGCTCGTCGTGCTCACGACCGACGCCGACGTCGACCACGGCGGGCTGGACGACGCGCTCCGCTCCGCGACGCAGGTCACCTTCGACCGGCTCGACTCCGACGGCTGCATGTCGACCAACGACACCGTGCTGCTCCTCGCCAGCGGCGAGTCGGGCGTCGTCCCCGACGCAGAGGAGTTCCGGGCTGCGGTGACGGCGCTCTGCGCCGACCTCGCCGAGCAGCTGCAGGCCGACGCCGAGGGCGCCTCGCACGACATCCGCATCGAGATCGTCGGGGCCGCGAGCGACGACGACGCCGTCGAGGTCGGGCGCTCGATCGCCCGCAACAACCTCTTCAAGGCCGCGGTCTTCGGCAACGACCCGAACTGGGGCCGCGTCCTGGCGGCGATCGGGACGACCTCGGCCGAGTTCGATCCCTACGACGTCGACGTCTCCATGAACGGCGTCCGGGTCTGCCACGCGGGGGCGCCCGATCGACCGAGCGACGCCGTCGACCTGACGGCTCGCGCCGTCCACGTGCTCGTCGACCTCCGGTCGGGCGGCCACGAGGCGACGATCCTCACGAACGACCTCACGCACGACTACGTGCACGAGAACAGCGCGTACTCCAGCTGATGGCCGTCTCCGACGTGGTGCACAGCGACGAGCAGGAGCTCGCGGCCGTCAAGGCCGCCACCCTGATCGAGTCGCTGCCCTGGCTCAAGCGCTTCTCCGGCACGGTGGTCGTCGTCAAGTTCGGCGGCAACGCCATGGTCGACGACGCCCTCAAGCGGGCCTTCGCCGAGGACATGGTCTACCTCCGCTACGCGGGGCTCTTCCCGGTGGTCGTGCACGGCGGGGGTCCGCAGATCTCGGCCGCGCTGGCGGCCGCAGGCATCCCGAGCGAGTTCCGCGGGGGGTACCGGTACACGAGCACCGAGGCGATCTCGGTCGTCCGCGACGTCCTCGCCGGCGAGGTCAACCGTGAGATCGTCGACCTGATCAACGAGCACGGCGACCTCGCGCGAGGGGTGTCCGGCGAAGACAGCACGCTCTTCGAGGGGCGGCGCCGCGGTGTCGTCATCGACGGCGAGACGTTCGACCTCGGTCACGTCGGCGACATCACCGAGGTCGACCCGCGGGCGGTGCTCGAGGAGATCGCGGCGGGGCGCATCCCGGTCGTGTCGTCGATCGCGACGAACGAGGCCCACCCCGACTCGGCGCTGAACGTCAACGCCGACGCGGCGGCGGGCGCCCTCGCCATCGCGCTCGGCGCCACCAAGCTCGTCATGCTGACCGACGTGCCGGGGCTCTACAGCGACTGGCCGAACCGCGAGTCGCTCGTGGCGGCGATCACCGTCTCGGCGCTCACCGATCTGCTGCCGTCGCTCGAGTCGGGCATGATCCCGAAGATGACGGCGTGCCTCGAGTCGGTCGTCGGCGGCGTCGGGGGAGCGACCATCATCGACGGGCGCATCCCGCACTCCATCCTCCTCGAGGTCTTCACCCAGCGCGGGTCGGGCACCGAGGTCATCCCCGACGACCGGGCGGCGTCGTACGGCGCGCCCGTCGTCACCTCCACGAACACCCCCGCCGTCGACGACGGCACCGAGAAGAAAGGACAGTCGTGACCATGATCCAGACCCAAGGCGGTACCTGGCAGCGCCGATTCGGCGACTCGTTGATGGGCTCGCTGTCCACTCCGAAGGTGATGCTGTCGCACGGCGAGGGCTGCTCGGTGTTCGACGTCGAGGGCAAGCGCTATCTCGACTTCCTGGCCGGCATCGCCGTCAACGCGCTCGGCCACGCGCATCCGGCCCTGATCGAGGCCCTGTCGACCCAGGCCGCGTCGATCATCCACGTGTCGAACTACTTCGCGACCGAGCCGCAGCTCGAGCTGGCCGAGCGCCTGAAGCGGATCACGGGTGCCGGCGACGCCGGTCGCGTGTTCTTCGGCAACAGCGGGGCCGAGGCCAACGAGGCGGCCTTCAAGCTGGCCCGTCTCAATCGCGGCGACGGGTCGAAGACGCGCATCCTCGCGCTGCGGAACTCGTTCCACGGTCGCACGATGGGGTCGTTGGCGCTGACCGGCAAGCCGGCGCTCCGCGAGCCCTTCGAGCCGATGGTCGGCGGCGTCGAGCACATCGACAGCACCGTCGAGGCGCTCGAGGCGGCGTTCGACGATCACGTGGCCGCCCTGTTCGTCGAGCCGATCAAGGGCGAGGCGGGTGTCCTCGACCTGCCCGAGGGGTTCCTCGAGAAGGCCCGTGAGCTGTCGACGCGCCACGGCGCGCTGCTCGTCCTCGACGAGATCCAGACGGGTGTCGGTCGGACGGGCTCCTGGTTCGCCTTCCAGCAGTTCGACGTCGTCCCCGATGCGATCACGGTCGCCAAGGGGATCGCCGGCGGCGTGCCCATCGGGGCCCTGGTCACGTTCGGCGAGGCCTCCGCGCTCTTCGAGGCCGGGCAGCACGGCACGACGTTCGGCGGCAACCCGCTCGCCACCGCGGCCGCCAACGCCGTCCTCCGCGAGATCGAAGACTCTGGTCTCATCGTCAACGCGGTCATCCAGGGCGAGCGCCTCCGGGCCGCGCTGACAGCACTCGACTCGCCGCTCATCGGCGAGATCCGGGGGCGCGGTCTGCTCGTGGGCATCGGCCTGACGCAGCCCGTCGCGGCCGAGCTCGCCGCGGCCGCGCTCGACGCCGGCCTCATCATCAACGCTCCGAACGACTCCAGCATCCGACTCGCGCCGCCGCTCATCGTGGGCGACGCCGAGATCGACGAGTTCATCGCCCTCTTCGCCCCCGTCCTGAAAGGTCTCGCATGACCCGCCACTTCCTCCGCGACGACGACCTCAGCCCGAGCGAGCTGCTCGAGGTCCTCGACCTCGCCGACGAGCTCAAGGCCGACCGGTGGTCGCGTCGCCCTCTCGAGGGCCCGCAGACGGTCGCCGTGATCTTCGACAAGTCGTCGACCCGCACCCGGGTCTCGTTCGCGGTGGGCATCGCCGACCTCGGCGGCAGCCCGCTGATCATCGCGACGGCCAACAGCCAGCTCGGCGGCAAAGAGACTCCGTCCGACACCGCCCGTGTGCTCGAGCGGATGGTCTCCGCGATCGTCTGGCGCACCTACGCGCAGTCCGGTCTGGAGGAGATGGCGGAGGGGGCGACCGTCCCCGTCGTCAACGCGCTGAGCGACGACTTCCACCCCTGCCAGCTGCTCGCCGATCTGCAGACGATCCGCGAGAAGAAGGGCACGCTGGCCGGTCTGACGGTCGCCTTCGTCGGCGACGGCCGCTGCAACATGGGCCAGTCGTACCTCCTGGCCGGCGCGACGGCGGGCATGCACGTGCGGATCGGGGCCCCCGAGGGCTTCCAGCCCGACGAGGCCGTCGTCCGTGACGCCGAGCGCATCGCCGCCGGCACGGGCGGCTCCGTGCAGGTCATCTCCGACGTGCACGCGGCGGTCGCGGGGGCCGACGTCGTCGTCACCGACACCTGGGTGTCGATGGGCAAGGAGGACGAGAAGGAGGCGCGGGTCGCCGTCTTCGGCGGCTTCAAGGTCGATCGGGCACTGATGGCCGAGGCCGACGACGACGCGATCTTCCTGCACTGCCTCCCCGCCGACCGCGGCTACGAGGTCGAGACGGAGGTCATCGACGGCCCGACCAGCGTCATCTGGGACGAAGCGGAGAACCGCGTCCACGCCCAGAAGGCCCTGCTCACCTGGCTGCTCGAGCACTGACCCACAGGCTCCGAGCAGTCGCGGTCGCCCCGCGACCGCACCCCGAACACCCGGTGGCCCGGCACAGTCCGGGCCACCGGCCCCGCACCCCACATACGAACCAAGGAGAACCATGACGGAACGCGTCGTCCTCGCATACTCGGGAGGCCTCGACACCTCGGTCGGCATCGGCTGGCTCGCCGACGCCACCGGCAAGGAGGTGGTGGCTCTGGCCGTCGACGTCGGACAGGGCGGTGAGGACATGAACGACATCCGTCAGCGCGCCCTCGACTGCGGCGCCGTCGAGTCGGTCGTCGTCGACGCCAAGGAGGAGTTCGGGCGCGACTACCTGATGCCCGCCCTCAAGGCGAACGCCATGTACCAGAAGACGTATCCGCTGGTGAGCGCCCTCAGCCGTCCGCTGATCGCCCGCCACCTGGCGCGCGTCGCGAAGGAGCTCGGCGCGGACAGCGTCGCCCACGGCTGCACCGGCAAGGGCAACGACCAGGTGCGCTTCGAGGCGGCCGTCGCCGCCCTCGCACCCGACCTGACGAGCATCGCGCCGGTCCGCGACCTCGCGCTGACCCGTGACAAGGCGATCGTCTACGCCGAGCAGCACAACCTGCCGATCCGTCAGAGCGCCGCGAACCCGTACTCGATCGACAAGAACGTCTGGGGCCGCGCGGTCGAGACCGGGTTCCTCGAAGACCCGTGGAACCCGCCGATCGAAGACCTGTACGAGTACACGCAAGACCCCTCGGTCATCAAGCCCGCCGACGAGGTCGTCGTGACCTTCGAGGCCGGCATCCCGGTCGCCATCGACGGCGTCGCGTACACGCCGCTCGGCATCGTCGAGAAGATGAACGAGCTCGCCGGGGCCCACGGCGTCGGTCGCATCGACGTCGTCGAGGACCGCCTGGTCGGCATCAAGAGCCGTGAGGTCTACGAGGCTCCGGGGGCCGTCGCGCTCATCCAGGCGCACGAGGCCCTCGAGGCCCTCACCATCGAGCGCGACCTCGGCCGCTACAAGCGTGGCGTCGAGGCCGAGTGGTCGAACCTCGTCTACGACGGTCTGTGGTTCTCCGGCCTGAAGCGCTCGCTCGACGTCTTCATCGACGACACGCAGAAGTACGTGTCGGGCGACATCCGTCTCAAGCTGCAGGGCGGTCGTGCCGTCGTCACCGGTCAGAAGAGCGATTCGAGCCTCTACGACTTCGACCTCGCCACCTACGACACCGGCGACACGTTCGACCAGTCGCTCTCGAAGGGCTTCATCGAGATCTGGTCGCTGCCCAGCAAGATCTCGGCCCGCCGCGATCTGGCTCAGCAGTAGTGGCCGACGAGACGACGCCGAACCAGCGCGCAGGCGAGGCGGGCGCCCTCTGGGGCGGCCGCTTCGCCTCCGGGCCGTCGGCCGAGCTCGCCGCGCTGAGCAGGTCGACGCAGTTCGACTGGCAGCTGGCGCCGTACGACATCGCCGGGTCGCGGGCCCACGCCCGCGCCCTGGCCTCCGCGGGCTACCTGGGTGACGACGAGCTGACCGCCATGCTCGACGCGCTCGACCGGCTCGAGTCCGACGTCGCCGATCAGACGTTCGTCGCCGCGGACTCCGACGAAGACGTCCACTCGGCCCTCGAACGCGGTCTCATCGGCATCGCCGGGGTCGAGCTCGGCGGCCGTCTGCGGGCCGGTCGGAGCCGCAACGACCAGATCGCCACTCTCGTGCGGTTGTACCTGCGCGACCATGCCGCCACCATCGCGCGACTCGTCGTCGACCTCGTCGACGCCATCGCAGCTCAGGCGTCGGCCCACCCCACGGCGGTCATGCCCGGGCGCACGCATCTGCAGCACGCGCAGCCCGTCCTGCTCGCGCATCACCTGCTGGCCCACGCGTGGCCTCTCGTGCGCGATCTCGAGCGTCTCCGCGACTGGTCGCGCCGTGCTTCGGCGTCGCCCTACGGGGCCGGCGCCCTGGCCGGCAGCTCGCTCGGTCTCGACCCTGATCAGGTCGCCCGCGACCTCGGCTTCGACCGCACGACCGAGAACTCGATCGACGCCACCGCCAGTCGTGACGTCGTCGCCGAGTTCGCCTTCGTCGCCGCGTCGATCGGAATCGACCTGTCTCGGTTGTCGGAGGAGATCATCCTCTGGTCCACGCGCGAATTCGGCTTCGTCCGACTGCACGACGCGTTCTCGACGGGCTCGTCGATCATGCCGCAGAAGAAGAATCCGGACATCGCCGAGCTCGCGCGCGGCAAGTCCGGTCGACTGATCGGCAACCTGACGGGTCTCCTCGCGACGCTGAAGGGCCTGCCCCTGGCCTACAACCGCGATCTGCAAGAGGACAAAGAGCCCATCTTCGACTCGGTCACCCAGCTCGAGGTCCTGCTGCCCGCGTTCACCGGTCTGGTCGCGACGTTGCAGTTCGACGAGCAGCGCATGGCCGAGCTGGCGCCGCAGGGCTTCTCGCTCGCCACCGACGTGGCCGAATGGCTCGTCCGTCAGGGGGTCGCCTTCCGTGACGCTCACGAGATCAGCGGCGAACTGGTGCGCTTCTGCGAGCAGCACGGACTCGAGCTGGACGAGCCGACCGATGAGCAGTACGCGTCGGTGTCTCCGCATCTCACCCCCGAGATCCGCCCGGTGCTGACCGTCGAGGGCTCCATCGCGAGTCGTCGCGGCGCCGGAGGGACGGCACCCGAGCGCGTCGCCGAGCAGCTCGAGGCATTGACCGCGCGTGTCGCCGGGCTGGCCCGCGATCTCGACCCGAGGGCGTCGTGAGCGATCGACGCCCGTCCGAGCCGCGACGAGGGCGGGCCTGGTTGCTGCCCGTCGTCGTCGCGGTCAGCGTGGTTGTCCTCGTCGCCGTCGTCGTCATCGTGGTGACGACGGGCCAGGACTTCTTCTAGTCCCATGGGGTCGACCCCGGCGGACGACGCGACCCGGCTGCTGTCGGGGGCGGCCCTCGAGGTGGCGCCGCGCCTCCTCGGGGCCGTCGTCCGACTCGGCGACGTGGCCGTCCGGCTGACCGAGGTCGAGGCGTACCTCGGGGTCGGCGACGACCCCGGTTCGCACGCCCACCGGGGGAGGACGGCTCGGAACTCGAGCATGTTCGGTCCGGCCGGCACCGTCTACGTGTACCTGTCGTACGGGATCCACCGCTGCGTCAACCTCGTCTGCGGCCCGGTCGGCGAGGCGTCGGGTCTCCTCCTGCGGTCGGGGGAGGTCGTGGAGGGCGTCGACACGGCCCGGACGAGACGGACGACGTCGCGCGGCGCGGTCGATCTCGCGAGGGGGCCGGGGAGGTTCGGGTCGGCTCTCGGAGTCGACCTCGCCGACGACGGCACCCGCCTCGGTGGAGGCCGGCTGTCGCTCGAGCTTCCCATCCGGTCCGTCACCCGTCGTCGAGACCGGGCCGCGTGTCGGGGTCTCGGGGGAGGGCGGGCACGAGAGCCGCCCCTGGCGGTTCTGGATCGCGGGGGATCCGACGGTGTCCGTCTACCGATCGGCCGCCAGGCGCACCGGGCGGCGGGGCTGACGCTGGTACCGTTCTTGAGTGACCAGTGAATCGACGGCAGACGTCCTGGCCGGCCAGCGAAACGACCCGACGTTCGACGACGTGTGGAGCGAGCTCGTCTGGCGGGGCCTCGTGCACGTCTCCACCGACGCCGACGCCCTGAAGACCCTGCTCGCCGGGCCGCCGATCACGTTCTACTGCGGTTTCGACCCGACCGCGCCGAGTCTCCACCTCGGGAACCTCGTGCAGCTCCTGACCATGCGCCGCCTCCAGCTGGCCGGTCACCGACCGCTGGGTCTGGTCGGCGGCTCGACGGGTCTGATCGGCGACCCGCGTCCGACGGCCGAGCGCGTGCTGAAGACACCCGAGCAGACGGCCGAGTGGGTCGAGTCCATCCGCGCCCACGTGGTGAAGTTCCTCGAAGCCTCCGGTGACAACGGCCTGCGCGTGGTCAACAACCTCGACTGGACGGCGCCGCTCAGCGCCATCGAGTTCCTCCGCGACATCGGCAAGAACTTCCGAGTGAACACCATGCTGAAGAAGGATGCGGTGAGCGCCCGTCTGAACAGCGACGCCGGCATCAGCTACACCGAGTTCAGCTACCAGATCCTCCAGGGGCTCGACTTCCGCGAGCTGTACCGCGAGTACGACTGCGTGCTGCAGACCGGCGGCAGCGACCAGTGGGGCAACCTGACCAGCGGCACCGAGCTGATCCGTCGCACCGAGGGCGTCGCGGTGCACGCCATCGGCACACCGCTGATCACCAACAGCGACGGTACGAAGTTCGGCAAGAGCGAGGGCAACGCCGTGTGGCTCGACCCCGAGCTCACCAGCCCCTACGCGATGTACCAGTTCTGGCTCAACACCGACGACTCCGACGTGGTGTCCCGACTCAAGGTCTTCACGTTCCTCGACCGCGCCGAGATCGAACGGCTCGAGACGGTCGTCGCCGAGCGTCCGTTCACCAGGGAGGCGCAGCGCACCCTGGCATGGGAGGTCACCCGGCTGGTCCACGGCGAGTCCGCAGCCCGGTCGGCCATCGACGCGGCCGCCGCGTTGTTCGGCAACGGCGACCTCGGCGCGCTCGACGAGTCGACCCTCGTCAGCGCGATGGCCGAGCTGCCGTCCGCCGAGGTGGACCCCGACACCACCGTGGCGCGCGCGCTCGTCGAGACCGGTCTGGTCTCATCCCTGGGCGCGGCCCGACGGGCTGCGACGGAGGGCGGTGTCTACCTGAACAACGAGCGGGTCACGGATGGCGACGCGTTGGTGGTCGAGACGCTGCTCGTCGGTCGACGCGCCATCCTGCGTCGCGGCAAGAAGACGCTCGCCGGTGTGAGCGTCCGCAGCTGACCGCATCGCCCCACCGACAGAGGCCCGCATCCCTTCCAGGGGATGCGGGCCTCTCGTGTTCTTCGCCTGAGACCCCTGAAGGGCCCCGGGGGAGGGGTCTATCGCTGATCACGGTCGCCTCTGCGCGGGTCGGGCCGGTCGCGGACGTACCGGAACCCCTCTCTGATCTGGCCCTTCGCTCGCGAGACGACCGGTTTCAGCTCGAGCTGCGCCACCCGGATGAACCGCAGCGACAGCAGCACCGCCGCGAACGAGCCGGCGTTGATCATGAACACCCATCCCGTGCCGATCGTCGCGATGAGCACCCCCGCGACGGCCGGGCCGATCAGGCGGGCGCCGTTGAACGAGGCCGAGTTGAGGCTGACGGCGTTGGTGAGATGACCGGGCGGGACGAGCTCGGAGACGAAGCTCTGCCGCACGGGCGCATCGATGGCGGCTGCGACGCCGAGCAGCAGCGCGAAGACGTAGACCATCCAGAGCTCGACGGTGTCGGTCAGCACGAGCAGGCCGAGAGCGAGTCCGAGCAGGCCCATGCTCAGCTGCGTCACCATCAGCAGCCGTCTCCGGTCGAACCGGTCGGCGATCAGCCCCGTGATGGGGACCATCAGGATGGGCGGCGCGAACTGGAGCGCCATGGTGATGCCGAGCGCCGTCGCATCGTCGTCGGTCAGATCGGTGAGGACGAGCCAGTCCTGCGCCGTGCGCTGCATCCACGTGCCGATGTTCGACACGAGGGCGCCGGCGAACCACAGCCGGTAGTTGACCAGCGA